>NZ_JAWKUS010000001.1:0-1326209 GCF_041398465.1 Hyphomonas sp.
AGGGGCCGCATGATCGGCATCGTCGTCGTTAGCCACGGCAAGCTCTCGAAGGAACTGGTCTCCGCGACGGAACACGTCGTCGGGGAACAGGCACGATTCAAGTCGATTTCCATCGAGGCCGAAGACGATATCGAAGCCCGGCGCGAACAGATCCGCGACACAGCCAAGGCCTGCGATGTCGGCCTTGGCGTCATCATCCTGACAGACATGTTTGGCGGCACACCGTCGAACCTCGCCATGTCGATCATGAATTCGGGGAATATCGAGGTAATCTCTGGCGTGAACCTGCCCATGCTGATCAAGCTGGCCGAAGTCCGCGACGAACTCCCGCTCGGCGAAGCTGCCCGCACCGCTGCAGAGGCAGGGCGGCGTTACATCAACATCGCCTCCGAACTCCTCGCAAAATCCAACTGATCCAGAGTGCCTGTGCAGAACGCCGTGACCGAAGCCCGCCAAAGCGTAACCATCGTGAACCGCAAGGGCCTGCACGCGCGCGCTTCGGCAAAGCTGTCGAAACTGGCCAGCGAATACCAGTCGACCGTAGTGGTCAGCCATGAAGGCCAGGAAGCCGATGCTCGGTCGATCATGGACCTTCTGATGCTGGTCGCCGCACAGGGCTGCGAAGTCGAACTCGCCGCCAATGGCCCGGACGCGGCTGAGGCCGTCACCGCCATCGCCAGCCTCATCGCAGACGGCTTTGGCGAACGCGGCGAAAGCGACGTGCTGTATTAGAATGCCTAGTTTGATCTGCCTGTAGCGCAATCGACCTATTCGCCATCGGCCTGCGACCTGACCGAGGCGCTTGCATCCGCCGTCTGAGCGGGGTCGCTCTCGGCTTCCCGTACCGGAATGACATCGAGAAATTCGTCGATGAAGCCGCCGATCAGCATGGCCTGGCTGGTCACGCCAGCCTTGACGTAGATTCTGCTGAGTTGCGCGCGCACGGTCCCCATGGCGGATTCGCGCAAACGCGCGATTTCTGCCACGCCGTAACCTTTGACGGCGAAGAGCGCCACCTCACTCTCTGCTTCAGTCAGCCCCCACTCGGCAAAGCGCTGCTCGACGATTTCGGCCATGGCGCCGCGGGCCAGGGCGACAGTCCGGTCCCTCTGCTTTGCCTCGGTGATAAGGCGCCGCAAGACCAGCACTCCCATCACCACGCCCGCACTCAGTGCGATCGCCACCAGCAACTCAAATCCGTGGTAGAAGGCGCCCGTCACCTGAACGCCAAGCGCGATGTCCAACACTGCATCGCCAAGGAAGAATGCTGTCGCAGCCGCCTGAACGACGACGATCGAGGCTATCACGGCCAGCAGGTGTGTGCCGGAGCGGGAATCTCCCCTTCTTCGCCTCGACATGGTCCTCGCCTTCCTCGCGTCCATCACAGTCCCCCGCAAGACAAGCGCCCCCCCTTGCGCCGCATTTGGCAGGTCCGGGTCATGAGGCTTTCGGTGTTGACCATCCGCGCAGACAAAACATGGGCCTAAGTCATTACGCGTATGAGCCACCGTCTGAAGGCTTATATCATGCGGTATTTCACGCCGTAAGCACCTGCTTATAACATGCTCGTTGGGGCCATAGCACCTAAGGTGTAGCATTTCCGGCAATGCGGCACGGAGTCTGGACCATGGCTAACCTCAACACGAAGAACCTTTTGCGCGCGGTTTCTCTATCCGCCATGATGGCGGTTGTGGCGTGCTCGCCAGATGGCAAGACCGCAAGCCCGGATGGCGGCGCGCGCCCAAGCGAGGAAGCGCAGACACAGGCACCGACGCCAACAATGGCCGAAACCAGCGACGAGCTGATACTTCAGGCGCGGGATTTCATGGAGCCCATCCCGATGGACGCTCCGGCAATCGAAGGCGTCACATCGACCCCCGAACTGGTCGAGCTGGGGCAAATGCTGTTCTTCGATCCGAGGCTCTCCGCGACCCATTCAATCAGCTGCGCGTCGTGTCATTATCCGGGTCTCGGCGGTGCGGACAACTCGCCGTTCTCCGCCGGTTTCCATGGCGAACGTGGCGGCCGGAATGCCCCGACCGTTTACAATGCCGTTTTCAACTTCGTGCAGTTCTGGGACGGTCGGGCAAAGGATCTGGTCGAGCAGGCTGGCGGCCCTCTGGTCAATCCCGTGGAGATGGCATCGCCCCAGGCGCACGTGACAGAGCAGATTCTCGCCTTGCCGGGATATTCCCCAATGTTCGCAAAGGCATTTCCCGGGGAGAAGGATCCCGTCAGTCTCGAAAATGCGCAAAAGGCCATCGCCGGCTTTGAAGCGACCCTGATCACGCCGAACGCACCGTTCGACCAGTTCCTGCGCGGCGATACCAACGCCCTGACAGCGGACCAGAAGGCAGGCCTCACCCTATTCATCGATACAGGCTGCCTTACCTGTCACTCCGGCGTGAATCTGGGGGGAACAATGTATCAGAAGTTCGGAGTCTTTTCTGATCCGGGCCCTGTCTATCTCCCGCCAGAGGACAAGGGACGCGGCGGGGTGACCGGGAACGCGGCGGAAGATTATTTCTTCAAGGTGCCGACCCTGCGCAACATCGTCGAGACAGCGCCCTATTTTCACTCCGGATCCGAGCCCGACCTGAAACGCGCCGTCGCGGTGATGGCCGAAGTCCAGCTGGGTCAGACATTGACGCCGGAAGAAGTGGACCAGATCACGGCCTTCCTCGGCTCGCTGACCGGCGACCAGCCGGAACTGGTTATCCCTCAGCTGCCAATCAGCGACGCCAAATCGCCGCCACCGGAAAAATAGAAACTGTCCAGCCGGTTTCGGTGGACGACGAGGAAGCTGACCGCCAGGACTGTCTCATCCGCATCTGGAGCGATCACGCGCACTTCAGACAATGATGGGAGCTGCACTCGGGAAAACCGCCTGCACGCCCTTCCACAGGGTTTGCCGGTGGTTAATGTCCACCACGGCCATTGCCCCTTTCATCGCCCGGCCCCTGCCCCTATATTGGAGGTGTCTTCGGACTATGGCGATAAACGCGCGTGTAATAAGCGGCTCGGACCCGGGGGCGGTACCCGGCGGCTCCACCAAAAGCAGGTTCTGATGGGCCTGCTCCTGACGGGGCCGAAATAGGATCGACGGACGTGTAAAGACGAGGCCTTCGCCGGATTGGGCCCCCTCAGAAGCCCAAATCAACATAGTTGCAAACGACAACTTTGCTGAAGGTGAACTGATGGCTGCGTAAGCAGTCGGATGATTACCGAACTTAACTCCTAGGGTTTCAGACCCCTAGGCGGGGCCCGGAGGCGCCTGGCAACAGAAGCCTCCACTTTCCCCTTCCTTGCGGTGATGCGGCCTTGCCAGCAGCGCAGGCGAGCTGACTAGTTGTCCAGCTTGTCCAGCTCCTCGCCGAGGGTATCCATCAGCTCCGGATGTTCGGACTGGATGCGAACAATGGACGTTGCCACGCGCCCCTGCACCTCGGCCAGTTCGGCAAAGCGGTTGCCGAAGATCTGCATGCCCTTGATGCCGGAGACTTCGCCGTCCAGCTCCTCCTGCATCTTGTTCAGGCCCTCGATTGCAACGCTCAACTTCTTCGCAGCGGCCTTGGCGCTCGCCTCGTCATTGACGGTCTCGAGCGCGTCGGCAATGCGCGTCATCTCGTTGATATAGGCTTCACCGATGTCATTGGCCGAGGATTTGGCCGTGATGTCCGCGCCGGTCTTGCCTTCGATGCCGTCCTTGTTTCCGCAGCCTGCCAGCATCAGCGTTGCGGCGAGGCCCGCGGCGGTCATGAGTCCCAGTTTCATTCTTGTCCCCTTTTTCAAGATTCCGGAGCGGAGCATAAGCCGCCGATCACGACAAGAATGTGGCGCGCGGAAAGCTGTCCGGACACTCAGTCGAAGTCCAGTTCGGCCGTCACGTTCAGATGGTCGGAACAGATTTCCTCGCCCGGCAAATACTGGTTGAGCGCCAGCCCACGCCCGGCAAGGATATGGTCATAGGCTTTCTGCGGGCGCCAGGAAGGATAGGTCGGCGGGGCCTGATGGCCGAACTCCGCCCGCATGTGCTGAAGGAAATCCTCCACGGCACTGGCATGCAGGCCGCAATTGAAATCGCCCATCACCACCCAGCGCCCATGATGTGGCAGGTGGCTTGCCAGGAAGTCCAGCTGCAGCGCCTGATCCCGCCTGCCCAGGCTGAGATGGACACAGGCCACATCGAAGCGCGTCTCCGCCTCTACCGTGGCAATGAGGCAGCCGCGCCCCGGCACCCTGCCCGGCAGTTTCAGGTCGCGGACATTCGACAACGGATACCGGCTGAGGATCGCATTGCCATGGCGTGAGATACCCCGGATCACCCGGTTCTCCTGGATAACCAGATGCGCATGGCCGGACTGTTCGGCAATCGCATTTGCCTGACAGCGGAACCCCGCCCGGCGCCCGCCCAGGTCCACTTCCTGCAGGCAGACCAGATCAGCCGGACGGATCGTCTCGGCAATGGTTTCCAGCGTGCTGGTCTTTGCGGCGGTATGCAGAACCTGCCGGTGTACCCGCATCACATAGTCAGTGTAGCGGGCCGTTCCGATGGCAGCCTGTATGTTCCAGGTCAGCAGTTTGAGAGGCACGGGCTTCCTTTGGTGGTTCAGGCAGGTCAGGGTAAGGGCAAGACGTCACGACTTGTCAGGCTGGGCACATGATTCCTCTTCTCAGTTCCATCCCCTTTATCGTGCACTTCTCCCTCTCGGTCCTGGCAGCAGTCCGCCTGCTTTACCGCAAACTGGAGGTGAACACGACCCTGGCCTGGCTGTTCCTGTTGTTCGGCCTGCCTGTTGTGGGTGTTGTGCTCTATGTCCTGTTCGGCGATCACCGGCTTGGCCAGCGGCGCATGAAGATGGGCGAACGGCTGCGCAGCTTCTTCATGCAGGTCTTCAATGTCCAGGAAGCCAGCCTGCCGCCGAATGTGGCGGGCACGCCCCGGTATGAGGCCCTGTCCCGGTCGATCCTGGCGGATAGCGGCTTTCCCGTGCTGGCAGGCCTGTCCCCGCAATTCTTCACCGATGCAGGCGAGCTGTATGCCGTGATGCAGGCCGACATCGACGCCGCACAGGAAAGCATCTGCCTCGAATTCTACATTCTAGATCCCGCAGGACAGGTCGCCAACGTGCTGGCCGCCGTGGAGCGCGCAGCACAGCGCGGGGTGGACTGCAAAATCCTGGCGGATGATTTCGGCTCGAAACCCTTCTTCCGGTCGCACTGGCCAAAGCGGCTGAGGAAGGCTGGCGTCCAGATCGTCCGTTCCCTGCGGGTGAACCTGTTCTCCTCCTTCTTCCGCCGGTCTGACCTGCGCAATCACCGGAAGCTTCTCGTGTGCGACCAGCGCGTCGGCTATGTCGGCAGCTACAATCTGGCGGACCCGAAACTGTTCAAGGCCAATCGCGGCGTCGGCCAGTGGGTCGACATGATGATGCGCGTGGAAGGCCCTGTCGTGGACGCCCTCACCTCGGTCTGCCTGTCGGACTATTTGCTGGACAATGTCGGCTACCAGATCAGCCGGGCGGACCTTAATGCCCTGCCGATCGCACGATGTGCCGAAGCGGGTGAAGGCATACCGGTCAGCATGCAGGTGCTGCCCTCCGGCCCGGAAATGCGCAATTCCACGATCTATGAAGTGCTCGTCTCGGCGATCTTCAGCGCCCAGAAACGCCTGCGCATCGTCTCGCCCTATTTCATTCCGGACCCCGCCGTGCAGCTCGCGCTCGTCTCGGCGGCCAAGCGCGGGGTGGAGGTCGAGATTATCGTGCCGGAACGGCTGGATTCGCGGCTTGCCCAGTTTGCCAGCCAGTCCTCCTACAGGGAGTTGCTGCGCGCCGGTGTGCGCCTGATCCGTTATCGCGGCGGCCTGCTGCACACCAAGCTCGTCCTGGTCGACGATGAGGTCTCCCTCTTCGGAACGGTGAACATCGACATGCGCAGCTTCTTCCTGAACCTCGAACTGACCATGGTGATCTATGATGCGGCCACCAGCGCCGCGCTCTGGGAGCATTCGGGCAGTTACCTGCCGGACAGTGTTCCGCTGGATCCGGAGAGCTGGGCGAAGCGCCCCGAATGGCACCAGTTCCTGGAGAACATCCTGCGCCTCGCCAGCCCGATCCTGTAATAGCGATCAGCTGTAGCGTGCTTCCACCTTCGGGCCATCCTGGCCACTGGTCACCGCCTTCAGGCTGGCTTCCAGGTCGGCGAGATAGGCATCGGCCACGTCGGCATGCTTCGGGCTCAGCATCAGGTGCAGGCTGGGCGGCTCTTTCGTCACGGAAGTGAACCAGCCGCGCCGGTAGATCTCGCCATAAACCGCGAAGGCATGGGCTTGCGGATGGTAAAAGGCGACGAGGCCCAGCATCGGCTTGCCGACAATCCCGAAGCCGAGACGCTTAACGCCCTCCTCGATCTTCTCGCGCGTCGCGCACACCTGCCCCTGCAGGCGCTTGTAACCTTCGACGCCCAGCGTGTTCATCACGCCCCAGGCCGCAGAGATCGCGCCGCCCGGCCGCGTGCCGGCCAGCGTCGGCGTCTTCATCGGCGCGCCGCTCCACCCCGCCAGATCGAACGGCATGAAAGAATAGAGTTCTTCAGAGCGGAACAGCACAGTCGAGGCGCCCTTGGCGCAATAGCCATACTTGTGCAGGTCCGCACTCATCGAATGGACGGCCGGCACTTCGAAATCGAAGGCCGGCACCGGCACGCCGTTCATCCGCGCGAACGGCGCAAAGTATCCGCCGACGCAGGCATCGACATGCAACCAGACGCCCTTCTTCGCAGCGACCTCGCCCAGCTCTGCAATCGGGTCGATGATGCCATGCGGGAAGTTCGGCGCCGAGCCGACCATCATCACGGTCGCCTCATCCACTGCCTCGCCCATCGCGGCGGGGTCGGCTTGATAGCTGCCGTCTGTCTTCAGCGGCACGCGGCGGACTTCGATGTCCATCAGGTGGGCCGCCTTGTCGAAGGCCAGGTGCGCTGATTGCGGCAGCACGACATTCTGCCCCTCGCGCGGCTTGCCCTGCGCACGGGCATAATCCCGCGCGGTCTTCATCGCCATGGTGATCGAATCGGTGCCGCCGGAGGTCATCGCACCGGTTGACCCTTCCGGCCCGTGCAGCAGGCCGAGGCCCATGCCGATCACTTCCTTCTCCATCTGCGCAAGGCTGGGAAAGGCGAGCGGGCCGAGACCGTTTTCGGCCATGTACAGGGTGTAGGCTTCCTGCTGGACCTGTTCCACATCATGGCCCGCATTGAAGACGTAGACTGCCGTGCGCCCGTCACGCCATTGGGCATCTCCGCCGCCGCGGCTGATCATTTCCTGGCGCACATCGGCCCAGTCACGGCCCTTTTCCGGCATCTGCATGGCTTATCCTCCCTCGTCCCTTGCTTATATTGGTCTTCTCACAAGGCGCATGGGTATCGCCCATATGGAAGCTTAGCCAGAGAGGACACATCATGTCGAACAGCGCTGACGAAGGCAAAAAAGGCGAGGACAACGGCCAGCCCCCTCCTGCAACCGGCAACATTCGCCCGGCAGGCCCTGAAAACATGGAACATCCACCGGAAGACTGGGACGAGGTTGACGAAGAAGGCGACGAATCGTTTCCGGCCAGCGACCCGCCTGCCAATTACGACAAGCCCCACAACTAGGCCGCAAGGCTGCTGTCAGGGCTGCACATAAGGCCATTGCGCCGCACCACACGCACCCCTGCGCGAAGTGCAGCTTTTTGCTCGCGCATTGTGCGAAGGCCGTTGCCGGGGGGCGGGCATGGGAATATTGTGACGCCTACAACAAGCAAGAAATTTGATGGGGATCAGCACCGGGCCATGACGGATTATATCGGTTACGAAGCGCTCACACAGGCAGCCATGCGCGGCGTCGTCCGCGAGGCGCTGAAGCGCGCGAAAACGAATGGCGGCCTGCCCGGCGACCATCACTTCTACATCACCTTCCGCACCAAGGCCCCCGGCGTCCGGATGGCCGATTACCTGGTCGAACGCTTCCCCGTCGACATGACCATCGTGGTTCAGCACCAGTTCTGGGACCTCGAAGTCCATGACGGCCATTTTGAAATCATCCTGAAATTCTCCGGCGTGCCGCAGCACCTGTTCGTGCCCTATGCCGCGATCACGCGCTTCGTCGATCCGTCCGTGAATTTCGGCCTGACCTTCGAATCGCAGGACAAGGACGCGGCCGTCATCGCGCCCGCCACGGCCTTGGCTGAAACGAATGACGAAGCCGGCGAAGACGCCGCCCCGGCCAGCGATGCCGGCACGGTGGTGAACCTCGACGCCTTCCGCCGCAAATAGGCCGGACGATTGTCAGAGACTGAAAAGCCCCGCATCAGCGACGCTGACATGCTGGCCCGCTTCCAGGGCTCGAAGAAGCGTCCCCCCTGTTCCGACACGCTGGGCATGAAGCTCATCGAAGTCGAACAGGATGCCATGCGCATACGGATGGAATTCGACGTCAGCCCCTCCTTCGCCAACCCGACCGGCGCGGTGCAGGGCGGCTTCATCTCCGCCATGCTGGACGAAGCGATGAGCACTTGTGTCATCATCGCCTCCAACGTCACCATGACGGCCCCGACGCTGGAAATGAAGACGAGCTATCTTTCCCGCCTGATGCCCGGCAAGGCCTATGTCGATGCCCGCATCCTGCGGCTCGGCAAGTCCGCCGCCTTCATGGAAGCGGAATGTTTTGACCCGGACGGAAAAACGGTCGCCAAGGCCTCCGCAACCGCCATCCCGATGCCGTTCAAACGCCTCGGCAAATGAGTTTCGACAAGCGCGCCTACTGGCAGGACATCCTGACCAATCCGGACACGCGGACCCCTTCGATGGATTTCACGTCGTTCGAGCTGCTGGGCTTCGACGAGGCCGAAGGCTGGACCGAGGGCGCCTTCTGCCTGCCGAGGGAAGCCACCAATCCCGGCGGCAACGCGCAAGGCGGCTTCGTCACCGCCATGCTGGACGAGGTGATGAGCATTGCCGGCTCCATCGTGCAGGATGGCCCGGCCATGGCGCCGACACTGCAGATGACGGTCAGCTTCATCCGCCCCGTGCCCGTTGGCCAGCGCCTGATCGGGCGGGGCGAAGTGGTGCGCCGCGGCAAGGCCGGCATCTTCACGCAGGGCTTCCTGCGCGACGAAACCGGCAAGCTGCTCGCCCAGGCCACGGCCAGCTGCATTCCCCGCGTCCTCGAGTGGAAATAGGCTGACGCCGCGACACCCGCGCCAACCTGCCTGACGTGTGCTATCCTTCCGGGAAAAGAAAAATACCGGAGGAAACAATGGCTGACGATCCGGGCGCCCGCCCGAAGGTGCCGCAATCGGTTATCGAAGTGACGGCCTTCATGCCGGATGCGCGCCGCGATCCGCACCCGCCCCTGAAGGCCCTGCGCGAGCATTGTCCCGTCATGCGGGACGAGATGGCGAAGACCTGGTTCCTCACCCGCTATGGTGATGTGCGGACAACCGTCAACGACCGCAGTTTCGTCCGTCATCCGCTGAATGCCGAGGAAGGCTCGATCTCCCGCCAGTTGGTCAGTGACGAGGAAAACCCGCGTCGCACCTCCATTCTATTCCTCGACGAGCCCGACCATTCGCGCGTGCGCCCGCCGCTCGCCAAGGCCTTCTATGCCCGCATCAACAAGATGAAGGCAGAGATCGAAGCCATCGTCGACGAGACGATCGACGCCGCCCCGTCCAGCGGCGTGTTCGACCTGATGGCAGAGATTGCCGTACCCATTCCCGTCACCGTCATTGCCCGCATCCTCGGCGTGGACGAGCACCGCCTGCCGGAATTTCGCCAATGGTCGGAAGACGTGATCCTCAGCCTGAACCCTGTCCGCACGCCGGAGGAAACCGCGCGCATGATGGCTGGCGGCGAGGCGCTCGACGCCTATTTCACCGAACTGATGGCCGCACGCCGCAAGGTCCCGGCGGACGATCTCATCACGGACATGGTAGAGCTGCAGGCCAGCGGAGACGCTCCGCTGACAGATGATGAAGTGCGCATCAACCTTCAGGCCCTTCTGGTCGGCGGGAACCTCACAACGACAGACCTGATCGGCAATGGCGTCTGGCTGTTCCTGACCCATCCGGACCAGCTCGCCGCGCTGAAGGCCGATCCCGGCCTCGCCAGCCAGGCGGTGGAGGAAGTGCTGCGCTATGAGGCGCCCGTTTCCGCCACCTCGCGGATCGCCGAGGCCGACAAGCAGGTCGCTGGCTGCCCGGTGAAGGAACATCAGGTCGTCTTCTGCTCCCTCGCCTCCGCCAATCGTGACACAGAGACGTTCGAAACGCCCGACATCTTCGACATCACGAAGAAACGCGCCAGCCATGTCGCCTTTGGCGGCGGGCCTCATATCTGCATCGGCGCGCCCCTTGCCCGCATGGAGGCAAGGCGCGTCTACCAGAAACTCTTCGAACGCTATCCGGACATGAAGCTGCCGGAACAGGACATCGCCTGGCGCGCCCTGCCCTTCTTCCGCGGCATCGAAAAACTGGATGTTGCGGTGTGACGTTCTGGGTCCCGGATAAGCCCTTCGGGCTTTCCGGGATGACACGTCGAGAGATCTTTCAAGTTCTTGTCATCCCGGAATTTGCGAAGCAAATATCCGGGACCCAGCCTGAACGCGCCCAAACCATCCCGCTTCACCGTTAACGAACGGCCTGCGCGCGCCCATGGTGCAGCGCGCAAAAACGTGTCATAGGCGCCTCAAACCCCTCTGACAGGTCGATCGTGCCTCGATGACGATCCCTGACAGACCAACCCCCGAAAGCCTTTACATGTCCGTTAATCCGTCCGTTCCCTCGGCTCTTGCCGAAGCCCTTTCCAATAAGGGATATGACTCCCTTACGCAGGTCCAGTCCGCCGTGATCGAGCCTTCGCTCGCCGGTCGCGACCTGCTCGTTTCCGCCCAGACCGGCTCCGGCAAGACCGTCGCCTTTGGTCTTGCCATGGCCGGCGACCTGCTGGGCGAGGAAGACCGCCTCAGCCGCGCCGAGACGCCGCTTGCCCTCATCGTTGCTCCGACCCGTGAACTGGCCATGCAGGTCGCCCGCGAGCTGACCTGGCTGTACGGCCCGGCCGGCGCGCGCCTTGCCACCTGTGTTGGCGGCATGGACATGCGCGACGAGCGCAAGGCCCTTGCCCGCGGTGCCCACATCGTGGTCGGCACCCCCGGCCGCCTGTCGGACCATATCAAGCGCGGTTCGCTCGACACCGCCGGCATCCGCGTCGTCGTGCTGGATGAAGCCGACGAGATGCTGGACATGGGCTTCCGCGAAGAGCTGGAACATATCCTGGAAGGCACGCCGGAAACGCGCCGCACCCTGATGTTCTCCGCGACTGTGCCGAAAGGCATCGCCAACCTCGCCGCGCGCTACCAGAAGGACGCCGAGCGCGTGCGCACCGAATCCGAACAGCGTCAGCATGGCGACATCGAATACCGCGCCCTTCTGGTTGCGCCGGGCGATGAAGAAAATGCCATCGTCAATATCGTGCGCCATTCCGACAGTGAGAGCGCGCTGGTCTTCTGCACCACGCGCGCCGCCGTGAACAAGCTGATGAGCCGCATGGGCAATCGCGGTTTCCCGGTTGTCGCCCTTTCCGGCGAGCTCAGCCAGAAGGAGCGCACCAATGCGCTTCAGGCCCTGCGCGATGGCCGCGCCCGCGTCTGTATCGCCACCGATGTGGCCGCCCGCGGCCTTGACCTCGACAATCTGGGCCTCGTCATCCATGCTGACCTGCCGCGCGATCCAGCGACGCTGCTGCACCGCTCCGGCCGGACGGGCCGGGCCGGCCGCAAGGGCGTCAGCGCGCTGATCGTGGCACCGAAGGCCCGCCGCCGGGTCGAGCGCCTGCTCGGCGATGCGAAGATCGAAGCAACCTGGGGCACGCCGCCGTCGGCCGATGAGATCAACGCCCTCGACGATGCGCGCCTGCTGGCAGACCCGTCCCTCACCCGTCCGATCCATGAGAGCGAACGCGCCATGATCGACGCCCTGCTTGAGCAGCACGGCGCCGAACAGGTCGCCGCCGCCTTCCTGCGCAAGCAGCGTGAAGGCCGCTCCGCCCCGGAAGACCTGCGCGAAGTGGACCTCACCCCGCCGAAACGCCGCGAACGCACAGAACGCGGCGACCGGGGCGACTGGGCCGACCGCGAACCGCGCGAAAAGCGTGGCAAATCCGAACGCAAGGGCTTCGATGATGCCGTCTGGGTGCAGCTGAATGTCGGCCGCAAGAAGAACGCCGAGGCGCGCTGGATCCTGCCGGTCCTGTGCAAGGCCGGAGGCCTCTCCCGCGACGATATCGGCGCCATCCGCATCAATCCCTCCGACACCCATGTCGAGTTGACCCGTGAAGCCGCTCAGCGCTTCTTCGACACGATTGGCGATGGCGGCACGATCGAGAAAGGCCTGCGCGCCTCTCCGCTGGACGGAGCACCGCCTCCGCCTGCCCGGTTCGACCGGGAAGACCGTTTCGACCGGAGCGACCGGAGCGACCGCGACGAGCGCCCGGCCCCGCGCCTGCGCAAGAAACCCTACGATCCGGATGCCCCGCGCAACCTGTCAGGCAAGAAGCCCTACAAGAAGAAATTCACGCCCGACGAGGCCCCGGCCGAGCGCAAGGCCTCCCCACAGACGGACTATATCCAGGACGACCGGGAAAAGCCCGCCAGACCGGAGAAGAAGTTCTCGAAAGTGCATGCCAAGGACGGCTGGAAGCCCCCGATGCGCGGCAAGGGCAAGCCAGCCGGAAAACCTGGCGCAAAAGGCCCGGCCAAAGGCGGTAAACTTGCCTTTCAGAAGGGTGGAAAACCCCCGAAAAAGGCCCGGAAACCAGCCCCCAGGGGCTGATCCGGCGAGGGGCGCTCCGGAAGCCATTTCCGGGCGCCACAACTCCCTGTTTTTACAAAGATAATTCGCACCCGCAATAAGCTGTAAAATAACCCCCGTTCAGGTTCCCTCAGGCCCGTTAATCCCCTATATTTACGGGCGAATCTGAAGAATCGACGGGGTAACCTCATGGCCGAAGAAACGCAGGGCGAAAATACCGAATACGGCGCCGGGTCCATCAAGGTCCTCAAGGGCCTTGAGGCGGTGCGTAAACGCCCCGGCATGTATATCGGCGACACCGATGACGGCTCCGGCCTGCACCACATGATTTACGAGGTGGTGGACAACGCCATCGACGAGGCGCTGGCTGGCCACGCAGACCGTGTGACCGTCACGCTCTACCCTGACGGCTCGGCCGAGATCACCGACAATGGCCGCGGCATCCCGGTCGGCATGCACCCGACCGAGGGCGTCTCCGCAGCAGAAGTCATCATGACCCAGCTGCACGCGGGCGGTAAGTTCGACCAGAACTCCTACAAGGTGTCCGGCGGCCTGCACGGGGTGGGCGTCTCGGTTGTGAACGCCCTGTCGGACTGGCTGGAGCTGACCATCCACCGCGAAGGCAAGGAACACTTCGTCCGCTTCATTGATGGCGGCCATGTCGAAGCGCCGCTGGTCACCCGTGGTGACTCTCCGATCACGAACAAGGGCAAGCCCTTCACCGGCACGGCGGTGCGCTTCCTGGCGGCCTCCTCCACCTTCACGATGACCGATTACGACCGCAAGACGCTGGAACACCGGCTTCGGGAACTCGCCTTCCTGAACTCCGGCGTGCACATCATCTTCCGCGACGAGCGCGAGGCCGACCCCTACGAAGTCGACCTGATGTACGAAGGCGGCGTGAAGGCATTCGTCGAACACCTCGACAAAGCCAAGAACAAGCTGATCCCGGAACCGATCTATGCCATCGGCGAGAAGGACGGCATCACGGTCGAGGCCGCGCTGGAGTGGACCGACAGCTATCACGAGAACGTGCTGTGCTTCACCAACAACATCCCCCAGCGTGACGGCGGCACCCACCTGGCCGGCTTCCGCGGGGCCCTGACGCGCATCATCAACAAATATGCCAACGAGACCGGCATCGCGAAGAAATCGAAGGTCGAGATCTCCGGCGACGATGCCCGTGAAGGCCTGACCTGCGTCCTCTCCGTGAAGGTGCCGGACCCGAAATTCAGCTCCCAGACGAAAGACAAGCTCGTCTCCTCCGAGGTCCGCCCGGTTGTCGAGAGCATGATGGGCGAAAAACTGTCCGAATGGTTCGAGGAGCATCCGAAGGAAGCCCAGGAAATCATGGGCAAAATCGTGGAGGCCGCCGCTGCGCGCGAGGCCGCCCGCAAGGCTCGCGAACTGACGCGCCGCAAGTCCGCGCTCGACATCACCTCCCTGCCCGGCAAGCTGGCTGACTGCCAGGAGAAGGATCCGGCAAAATCCGAACTCTTCATCGTCGAGGGTGACTCCGCTGGCGGCTCGGCCAAGCAGGGCCGTTCGCGCGACAACCAGGCCATCCTGCCCCTGCGCGGCAAGATCCTGAACGTGGAACGCGCACGCTTCGACAAGATGCTGTCGTCCGATCAGGTCGGTACGCTGATCATGGCGCTCGGCGCCGGTATCGGCCGCGACGAGTTCGACATCAACAAGCTGCGCTATCACAAGATCATCATCATGACCGATGCTGACGTCGACGGCGCGCACATCCGTACGCTGCTGCTGACCTTCTTCTATCGTCAGATGCCGGAGATTATCGAGCGCGGCTATCTCTACATTGCCCAGCCGCCGCTCTACAAGGTGACGCGCGGACGCTCCGAACGCTATGTGAAGGACGATGCGGAACTGGAATCCTATCTCATCGGCGAAGGCACGGACGGGGAATCCCTCATCCTGGCCGACGGCACCACGATTGCCGGGGAAGACCTGCGCGACCGCGTGCGCCAGGCATCGAACTTCCAGGCGAACCTGCGCCGCCTGGCCCTGCGCGCCTCGGGCGACCTGATCGAACATGCCGCCCTTTCCGGGGCGCTGGCCGCAGGCGCCGGTGCCGCCGAAGCCGAGAAAACGGCCGAGCGCCTGAACCGCTTCGCCGAGGAAGGCGAAGACACCTGGGCCGGCCGTTTCGTCGAAGGCGCCCTTGTCCTGCAACGCTCGGTGCGTAGTGTGGACGAGACCATCACCCTGCCCCCGGCCCTGATCGCCAGCCAGGACGCCCAGCGCCTGGCAGAACGCGCCGCCGGCCTTGCCGAAATCTATGACCGCCCCGCCATCCTGCGTCAGGAAAAAGGCGGCGAAGTGACCGTACACGGACCGAGCAGCCTGCTGAAGGCCGTGCTCGACAGCGGCCGCAAGGGCCTGAAGATCCAGCGCTACAAGGGTCTCGGCGAAATGAACGCCGACCAGCTTTGGGAAACCACGCTGGACTCCAACGCCCGCACACTGCTGCAGGTCCGCGTCGACCATATGGAAGAAGCCGACGAGATGTTCTCCAAACTGATGGGCGACGTGGTCGAGCCACGCCGCGAGTTCATCGAGGAAAACGCGCTTGATGCCGAGGTGGATGTCTGACGCCGCTTAGCCTGCGCGATACAGCCTGCGGAATGCCCGCAGGAAGGGGCGTTGTTCCACGCCGAACGCCTCGGCGTGAAGATCGTACACAGACAATAGCTCCTGCCGGAAGGCATTGAACGCGTCCTCGTCATAGCGAAGCGGCGGGTTCGGTATGTAGCGCAGGCTTTCGATGCTTTCTCGGGTCATCGGCACAGCCTCTTCCGGCGGACGCCGGGATGCCTGACGGAACAGGATACTGTTCGCAGGTCCGACCGCCAGACTGAAAAGACGCGTGATATAAACGCGGTGTGGTGCTGTCTCTCCCATGGCGCTGAACTGGCGCAGCATCTCGATCGTGACATCCGGCGCAGAGCGGTTCGCGCGCGGCACCTCCACTGGGGGCGCAAGCCCCAGATCGCCAAACACGGCCTCCAGCCACCCGGCCTCCTCCAGCCGGTAACGGCGCACTTCTGCCGGACGCAGATGCTGGACCAGTCCTTCCAGCCCATGCGCATAGGCATTGCTGTGCGGGGTCCAGTCGATCTCTGCATAAAGCTGGGAAATGCCCTTGGCGTTTGAAATCGTCTGCCGGTACAGCGACGCCAGGAAGGGATCCAGCGCACGCGACACCTGGATCAGGGTGAGCTGAACGCCTTCTCCCTCCAACCAGCCTGCGGCCTGCCGCAGCACCTTCGGAGAATAGCGGCCAATCCCGATGGCAATGAACTCACTGCTGAGCAGGCATTGCGTGGCCCCCACCGCCCGCGCCGCCTGCACCACGGCATCGACGCCGATCCGCCCGTCGATCCACTCATTGTTGATCTTCGTGTTTGCCGCCTCGTGATTGTGACGGAAGGAAGGGGGATAGAATATTCCCTGTGCAGACAGGCTTTCCCGCATGCCGCCAAAGCACTGTTGCAGCGTGGTCGACCCGCACTTTGGAAGCCCCACATGAATGATCAGCTGCATTTTCCGTTCGCTCCGTCCGCCCCCGCCGTCACGGTCTGCCTCCTGCCAGATGCCCATATTCCCCTCCCCTGTAAACATTCCGGCATGGGGAGAGAGAAGGTCTTCTCCCCCGCCTTCCGGCAGATGCGACGGGTGGGTTGAGCGGAGTGATACCCACCGTTCGGATCTGCGGCACGTTCTGCTTGGTGGGTTACGCCTTTGGCTAACCCACCTTACGGGTTTCACCCTCCCGCAGCCAAACTCCCCACATGCGTCACCCCCGGCCGCGTAGCGGTCTGGGGGCCCAGCTCTGAACGAGGCGACCGGGTGCGTCATGTGCGGTTGCGGTCCATCGTGCGCCGCAGCGCATGACGTACTCTGCTGAGGCGTTCCGAGATGGATCCCCAGACAGCTGCGCCGTCGGGGATGACGCGTGAGGAGAAATTGGGCCCTGTCCCCCATCCGCCGCGTGTCATCCCGGAATTTGCGGAGCAAATATCCGGGACGGGGTGTGGTGTCGCCGCAGCAGCACTGGGTCCCGGATAAGCGCTTCGCGCTTTCCGGGATGACACGCGCGGGTGGGCCTCTATCCTCCCCTGAAGCATCCGCTCCCATCCTCGGGGGCATGCATCCGCAGCTCCGCATCTATTTCGACTTTGTCTGGCCGCTGTTCTGGCCATGGCTGGTCTGGAACCTGCTCCGTGTCGCCCGCTGGCACACGGAAACGGGGCGCGATGCGCTGATGGCGGTGGATAAATTCGGGAACATCCGATTTGTCCGGATGTCAGACCCGCCGCCGCCCGATAATCTCTACACTTATGAAGCCCCGCGTGTGCCGCGATGGGAACGTCCTGCGGTCTGCAGCGACGTGCTTGACGCCGTGCGCGTGATGTCCGCGCTAGTCCGCCATGATCCGCTGAAGTCCGGTATAGTCATGGCTAGTCATGCCATAGTCCGGATTGGTCATGCCCTGAACGTGCGTGGTCCGCCTTAGCTGCGTGCCCGGTGCGTGTCGCCATGCTTCGACTTCGCTCAGCATGAGCCTCTTGAGGGGGCGCGCAAAAGTAACGGACTCATCCTGAGCGAAGTCGAAGGATGAACTACAGGAACCAGACCCAACCCCACCGGACGGCACACGCCGCGCCGGGCAAACGTGTTGGCACAAGCGGCCTTGCGGCTCACTTATGCTGCCCCGGCATAAGTCTTCTCTCCTGCCCTGCCCTTTCGTGTGGCGGGCCCGGCGTCATATTCGGCTCAACGCAAACACCACGGCACCAAAGGAGCCTGTCATGATTGAACTTCGTCCGTTCGACCGTCTCGGCCGTTTCCGCAATGAATGGCTGGACGCCAATTACCATTTCTCGTTCTCGGGCTATCACGACCCGCGCCGCATGGGCGAAGGCGCCCTGCGCGTGTGGAACGACGACACGATCCAGCCGCACACCGGCTTCCCGCCGCATGGCCACCAGTCCATGGAAATCATCACCTATGTCCGCAAGGGCGCAATCACGCACAAGGACTCGATGGGCAATACTGGCCGCACAGAGGCCGGCGATGTCCAGGTGATGAGCGCCGGGGCCGGCGTGCAGCATTCCGAATGGAATGCCGACGATGAGACCTGCCAGCTGTTCCAGATCTGGATCCTGCCGCGCGAACGCGGTGGCCAGCCCGGCTGGGGCACGCGCCAGTTCCCGAAAGGCGACCGCTCCGGCAAGTGGACCGTTTTCGCCGCGAAGGATGGCGAAGGCGATGCCCTGCCGATCAAGCAGGACGCCAAGGTCATGGGCGCCACACTGCGCGCTGGCGATACGCTGGACTATGAAGTCGCCCCCGGCCGCCATGGCTATCTCGTACTGGCCACAGGCTCGGTCAGCCTGAACGGCCAGGTCCTGAAAGCCCGCGACGGGGCCGCCATCACCGGCGCGGAGGCCCTGACGCTGAAAGGCATCGAAGACGCCGAAATCGTGTTTGTGGACACGATTTAACGGCACTTCACATCAGCGTGACTTCGGGATGCAGGGAGGTGATGGTAAGTTGATCGGAGACCTGAATGGAGGTTCTGACCCATGAAACTTGTTCCCATCACCGCCCTCGCCCTCCTGCTGGCCCCGGCCGCCATGGCAGCGGAAATCAACGTCTCCATCTCGGAGGATTTCCAGACCAAGCTGCAGGATGATTATGGCACCCGCGAAGGTGAGTACCTGTCCAAGGAAGTGAAGGAAGACCTGACGCGCGAACTGGAAAAGGCCGGCGTGGATGTCGCCCGGATCGACGTCACCATTCTCGATGCGAAGCCGTCCAAGCCGACCTTCAAGCAGCTCGGCGACAAGCCCGGCCTCGACTTTGGCGCCTCGCGCAGCCTTGGTGGCATGAAACTGTCCGCCGTGGCCTATGACGCCGGGGATGAGAAAACCAAGGAATATGAGTATTCCTGGTATGAGCACGACCTGCGCCAGACCGGCTTCACCACCTGGTACGATGCCAACCGCGCATCGAACCGGTTCGCCCGGAACTTCGTGGAAGATCTGAAGGAAGGTGAGCTGGCGAACCAGGACCCGTCCTGATTAAAGGACGAGTTCGCACCGCTCGTTGAGGCTGGGGCGCGCGATGGCAACGCGCTTCAGCCCCGGCAGCGCCTCTGCCAGGTCGGCAGCGACCCAGAGGCAGACCCGCTCCAGCGTCGGCACTTCAAGGCCGTCGATCTCGTTGAGCAGTTTGTGGTCCAGCTTTTCGGCCGTCGCGTTCAGGCAGGCGGTCAGATGGGCGAAATCCTCGACCCATTGCTCGCCGGCTTTCACGACACCGGCGACGGTGGCTTCCAGGCGGAAGGAATGGCCGTGCATGTTCCGGTAAGGATGCCCTTCCGGCTTGCCGCCCATATAGTGCGCCGCCTCGAAATGCACCGCCTTGGAGATCTCGAACACGCGGCCCTCAGGGCTCAGGGCAGCCCGGTCAGTTTGTGCGTTTGCAAGCTCAGTCGCCATTGCGGATTCTTCAGACAGTAAGCAGCGGCAGCCTGCACATTGCGGGCCGCCTCGGAATTGTCCTTCGGTTGCAGGAAAAAGTGCTGAAAGTCCAGTTCCGTGAACCGTTCGGGCTGCGCTTCGGCCTCGTCCTGCGGGTAGACCAGCTTGAGTTCATTGCCCTTTTTCAGCACCAATGCCGCATTGGCCTTGGGGCTGACGCAGATCCAGTCCAGCCCCTCAGGGGGCTCGACCGTACCATTGGTCTCCACCGCGATCTCGAAGCCGGCGGCATGAAGCGCCGCGATCAGCGGCGGGTCGAGCTGAAGCAGCGGCTCCCCGCCGGTGCAGACGACATAGGGCCGGCCCGCCGTTTCGGCGTGGGCGCTCCAGATTCCGGAGACCAGCGCGGCGACCTCTTCGGGTGTCCTGTACTTGCCGCCATTCTCGCCATCGGTGCCGACAAAATCCGTGTCGCAGAACTGGCAGACCGCCTTGGGCCGGTCACGTTCGAGGCCGCTCCACAGATTGCAGCCTGCAAAGCGCAGGAAGACGGCGGCGCGCCCGGTCTGCGCGCCCTCCCCCTGCAGGGTGTAGAAAGCTTCCTTGACCGAATAGGTCATCGCGACGCCTGCCAGCGCTCCCACCCGGCCGAGCGCAGCTCGCAGGCCGGACAGGTGCCGCAGCCATAGCCCCAGTCATGCCGCTGGCTGCGATCGCCGAGATAACAAGTGTGGGTGTCTTCCACGATCAGGTCGACCAGCGCCTGTCCGCCCAGCTCATCCGCCAGCGCCCAGGTGCCCGCCTTGTCGATATACATGAGCGGGGTTTCGATCGACATCGGCTTGTCGAGGCCAAGCCGCAGGGTCTCCGCCTGCGTCTGGATCGTGTCGTTCCGGCAATCCGGATAGCCGGAATAATCCGTCTCGCACATGCCCCCGACCAGAACGCCCGTGCCGCGGCGCACGGCGAGCGCGCCTGCCAGCGTCAGGAACAGGAGGTTGCGGCCGGGCACGAAGGTGGAAGGCAGGCCTGCCCCGGTCGTCTCGATGGCCACATCATGAGTCATCGCCGTTTCGCCAAGGCTCTTCAGAACGGTGGCGTCAATCTGATGGTCCTCCCCCAGCCGGGCGGCCCAGCTCTCCTTCAGGCTCGCCATGCCGATCCGGACCTTTTCACGGCAGGTCAGCTCCACCGCATGGCGCTGGCCATAATCGAAGCCGATCGTCTCGACGGTCTCAAACCGCTCCAGCGCCCAAGCGAGGCAGGTGGCGGAATCCTGCCCGCCCGAAAACAGGACCAGGGCCCGGCTTTCAGCCGGGTTTGCGGAGGAGGAAATCTTCGTGCTCATGGCGCGCCTCTACCAGTCCCGGCCACCCCGGCCAAGCCGCGAAAACCGTGCGATCTCCGCCGCTGTTTCACAAGGGGAAGCCCGCCGGAAAGGGGGCGCCAGGCAAGTATTTCCGCCGATTCCAGCGCAAGTCTCTCTCCCTACAGGTGAATCGTCTTCATTGCCTGCGATTTCAGGTGTGGCCCTGAAGACACGATTTGAGCCGATCAGAAGGTAGAAATTTGCAATTGGCCGCTTGGGAGGCCCGGACATCGCTCATTTTTTGCCTTTACGTAGCGTCCACCAGGCCAAACGTTCCAATTAAAAATATTGACTTTCCCTCGCGGCTGCCATTCGATGGATTCTGAAGCATGTCCGAAAAGAGACAGCTCAGACAATTGCTCGACGCCTGCAATTCCGCTGGCCCGAGGGGAGGAAAAATTAAATGATCAAAAACAGAGACTCGAAATGTATCTGGCTTGCTGGCGCGTCAGTGCTTGCAATGGGCCTGCTGGCACCTGCCGCAGTGGCTCAGGAAGACGAGGGCACCAGAACACTTTCGACCGTGACGGTGACGACCCAGAAGGTCGAGGAATCCATCCAGGATGTTCCAATCGCCGTTTCCGCCTTTGACGAGAGTGCGCTTGAGCGCCTGCAGCTGACCGGTGGTCCTGACCTCGTCAAATCCATCCCGAACGTGTCCTTCACCAAGGGCAACTTCACAGGCTTCAACTTCAAGATCCGCGGCATCGGTGCTGACGTGGTCGCCCAGTCGGGCGATGCGGGGGTCGGCATCCACCAGAACGATGTGCCGCTGACGGCAAACCGTCTCTTCGAAGCTGAATTCTATGATGTTGAACGGGTCGAGGTGCTGCGGGGCCCCCAAGGGACCCTGTACGGACGGAACGCCACGGGCGGCGTGTTCAACCTGATCACCGCCAAGCCGGTGCTGGGCGAATTCCAGGCTGATGCCGAACTCACCTATGGCAACCACAACACCTTCAAAGCCAAGGGCATGGTCAACCTGCCGCTCGGCGAAAAAGCAGCCCTGCGTCTGGCCGGCTCGGTCCTGCAGCGTGATGGCTATGTGAATAACTCTGTGACCGGCAACGATGTCGATGATCGTGACCTGTCGAGCTACCGTGCCACGTTCGCCATCGAGCCATTCGACAATCTGCGCGGCTGGGTCTCGTTTGAGCACTTCGAAGAAGATGACAGCCGCCTGCGCTCCGGCAAGCAGCTGTGTAAGAAAGATCCGGGCTTCTCGAGCTACGCCGGCATTGCCGTCTCGCCGCTTGACCAGCTCGCCACGTCGCTTGGCTGTCAGGATGCACCGCTCAGCCAGTCGAAGGATCGTGTGAATTCGCAAGGCACCCTCGGTGGCGGCCTAGCCATCATCGCAGGCCTGCTGAACGGCGACGCCTTCACCGATCCGGTCAATCCGGACCTGCGCACCATCGAGTCAGCCTTCGACCCGATGTATGAAGCCGACCAGGACCTGATCACCTGGAAAGGCGAGTGGAACATCACCGACAGCCTGCTCCTCACCTATCTGGGCAGCCACTCGGAAACCTCCTCTTCCTCGATTGAGGACTACAACAAGGTTGCGCCGACCATCGCGTTCAATGAAACGGCCGGTCCGTTCTTCCTGGCCCCCGGTTATGAAGCGGTTTACGATCTTCTGTTCCCGGGTGGCGTGGTGAGCGATCCGCAGCTTGGCGTGTCCAACCTGTTCCGGACCTTCGATGAATCCGGCGGGGCGAGCGAGCAGGATACGCATGAAATCCGTCTGCAGTCGGATTTCGACGGTCCGTTCAACTTCAACCTCGGTGCCATCAAGGTCGACTTCGACGCGATTGATCCTTACGACAACCGCGCCGGCTATTATGTGATGTCGAACTCGTTGACGGCCCTGGTCCAGCTCAACAACGCACTTGGCGGATCTATCTTCGGCGGCAACATCCCGCTGGATTCCGGCAGCGCCGGAAACCTCGGCCTGTTCAATGGTTCGATGAATGGCGACGGCGGCGAGCAATACCGGTCGCTCGCCCCGTACCGCCTGAACTCCACTGCCGTGTTCGGCGAGGGATACTTCGAAGCATCGGACTCCCTGAAGTTCACTCTTGGCCTTCGTTATACGGAAGACAAGAAAGAACAGGATGTCATTCCGTCGTTCCTCTTCGTTCCGCGCGCCCCGGGTTTCGACCCTCTGCAACCGCAACCGATTGTCGGCGCTTCGCCGGATAATGGTGGCGACGGCACGCTGAACACGCAAGACAAGGAAGTCACCGGCCGTTTCGGTGTCGACTGGAAACCTGACCTCAGCTTCACCGAAGACACTTTGATCTACGCCTTCTACTCGAAAGGCTATAAGGGCGGCGGTATCAACCCACCGCAACCGGCGGACAACGCAAATGCATTCCCGCAGACCTTCGACCCGGAATTCGTGAACTCCTACGAGATCGGTACGAAGAACACCATTATGGGGGGCACAGCCCAACTGAACGTCACGGGCTTCATGTATGACTATCAGGGCTATCAGATCACGCAGATCATCAACCGCTCGTCGGTGAACATCAACGTGGATGCTGAAATCCAGGGCCTTGAAGTCGAAGCTCTCTGGACGCCGGCTGAGAACTGGCTGCTGACGGCGAACCTCGGTCTGCTGGATGCGAATGTCGTGGATACCTATGGCATCGACGTGCTCGACCGCGCCAATGGCCGGTCCGACCTTGTGGTGCTGAAGAATGCCTCGTCCTATTCCAACTGTGTGGTTTCGGCTCAAGGCTATGCGACGGTTCTCGGCGCCATCGCAGCGAATGCCCTGCCAGCAGGTTCCACCCGTGGCCTATGTAATGGTGCCCTCGCCGCTGGCGTTGGCGGTCTCGGTAACCTGGAAGCCCTGCTTGGCCTGACCGGACAGACGGTGACGTACACCGACTCGAATGGACAGACGCAGACAGCCAGCCTGCTGCAGGCGTTCGAAGGCGACGCGAAGAACGTCGATGGCAACTCCCTGCCGGGTGCGCCGGACACGACGCTGAACCTCGCAGCGGAATATACCTTCCCGTCCCTCGGGAACTCCAACTGGAGCATGACCATCCGCGGCGACTACTACTGGCAGGCCGACAGCTTCAGCCGGATCTGGAACACCCAGCGCGACCAGCTGGACTCCTGGTCCAACGTGAACCTGTCGATCCTCTTCGACAATGAAGAGACCGGCTGGGGCGTGGAAATCTTCGCCAAGAACCTGACGGACGAAGAAGTCATCACCGGTAACTACCTGACCGATGACTCCTCCGGCCTCTACACCAACGTCTTCCTGACCGAGCCGGCGCTCTATGGCGTCACGCTCAAGAAGTCCTGGTAAGGCGCTTCAGGTAACACAACAGATTGGGGCGGCCCGGCATGGGCCGCCCTTTTTGTTTGGTCTCCCGCCCGGCCTGCCCTATGTTGCGCCCCATATTCACACCCACCAGATCCGGAGACGCCCCATGCGCCTGATCCTTGCCGGCATTGTATCCGCCTTCGCCCTTGCCGCTTGCAGCGCTGAATCCACCGCGCCTGCAGCCCCGCCTGAAGCCTCGAGCGACTTCGAAGTCACTCTGACGCCGGTAGTCGACGCCGAATTCCCCTGGGGGCTCGCCTTCCTGCCGAATGGCGACCTTCTGTTCAGCGAGAAGGAAAACGGCCTGAAATATGTCACCGACGGCCAGGGCACCGCCACGCCCGTCGCCGGCATGCCCCCCGCCATGACCGAGGGACAGGGCGGCTATTTCGGTCTCGTGCTGGATCCGGACTTTGAGAACAACCGCCTGATCTATGCCGCCTACGCGCAAGGCACACCGACAGACAATGGCACGACCGTCGTCCGGGCCCGTCTCAGCGACGACCACACCACTCTGGAAGACGTGACGGAAATCTTCCGGGCCGACTCCCGCGATACGGCCTATCATTTCGGCGGCCGCCTGCAATTCGCCAATGACGGGACATTGTTCGTCTCGCTGGGCGAAGGCTTCAAATATATGAAGGATGCCCAGGACCCGCACATCACGCATGGTTCTCTGGTTCGTATCAATTCAGATGGCACCATACCGGCAGATAATCCGTTTGCCGACGGTGTTGATGGAAAGCCTGAGGTTTACTCTTACGGACACCGCAATATTCAGGGCCTGTATTACGACAAGTCCGAAGGCACGCTCTACGAAACCGAACACGGCCCCAAAGGCGGCGATGAGTTCAACATCATCAAGCCCGGGGCCAATTATGGCTGGCCGGTCATCACCTATGGCGTCAACTATGACGGCACGATCATCACCGAACAGACCGAGAAGGAAGGCATGGAACAGCCGCTCACCTATTGGGTGCCGTCCATCGCCCCCTCCGGCCTGACGCGCCTGACCAGCGATGTTTATCCCGGCTGGAAAGGTGATTTCTTCGTTGGCGGCATGAACGGCCCGGCCGGGCTGGAACTTGTCCGCCTGCGCCTGGAAGACGGCAAGGTCACCGAACGCGAAAACCTGTTCAAGGGAGAGTATGCGATCCGCGATGTCGTGCAGGCGCCCGACGGCCATCTCTATGTCGCAACGAAGGACCTCGACGGAATCTTCCGCGTCGACCTCGCCGAATAGGCCCGGCTATTCGCTCGACCGCCGGGCGCGTAGCGCGGCGGCGAGCGTGCCATCATCCAGGTGATCCAGCTCTCCGCCTACCGGCACGCCGTGAGCGAGATAGGTTATCTGTACGCCCTTGCCTGCCAGCTGGTCGGCAACATAGTGCGCCGTGTTCTGGCCCTCGAAAGTCGCATTCAGTGCCAGGATCACCTCGCGGATACCCCCGGCATCCACGCGGGAAACGAGCGAAGGAATATTCAGGTCATCAGGCGTGACACCATCCACAGCGGACATGACCCCGCCTAGGACATGGTAACGCCCCTTGTAAGACCCGCCCCGCTCCAGTGCCCAGAGGTCCGGCACATCTTCCACAACGCAAATCAGGCCTTCGTCCCGCCCGCCCGACTGGCAGACGGCGCAGGGCTGCAACGTGTCATAATTCCCGCACACACTGCACTTCTCGATCCGGTGCCCCGCATCGGACATCGCTTCGGCCAGTGGCAGGAGCAGCGTGTCGCGCTGTTTCAGCAGGAACAGAGCCGCGCGGCGTGCAGACCGCGGCCCGAAGCCCGGAAGCCGGGACATCAGCTCGATGAGGCGGAGAATCTCGGGGCCGGCAGAACGCTGTGACATACCCCCAATGTCAGGCATTTGCGCCTCGGTGCAAGTCCGGAGCACACGGAATCCACCCCCCAAACGAAAACGCCCCGGCGTGAAAGCCGGGGTGTTTGTTCCGTCGAGAGGGAGAGGCTTATGCGGCCTCTTCGACCTCGTTCGATTTCGAACTCGGGCGCGGATCGCGCAGCACATAGCCGCGGCCCCAGACCGTTTCGATGTAGTGGTTACCGCCGGTGGCCTGCTGCAGCTTCTTGCGCAGCTTACAGATGAAGACGTCGATGATCTTCAGTTCCGGCTCGTCCATGCCGCCATAGAGGTGGTTCAGGAACATTTCCTTGGTGAGCGTCGTGCCCTTCCGGAGGGAGAGCAGCTCGAACATCTGGTATTCCTTGCCGGTGAGGTGGACGCGTTCGCCTTCCACTTCCACCGTCTTCGCATCTAGGTTCACCAGGATCTCGCCGGTACGGATCACGCTCTCGGCGTGGCCTTTGGAGCGGCGCACGATGGCGGTGATACGGGCGATCAGCTCGTCCTTGTTGAACGGCTTGGTGAGATAGTCGTCAGCGCCGTAACCCAGCGTGCGGACCTTCGCTTCGATATCCGGGTTCCCGGAGAGGATCATGACCGGTGTGTTCACACGGCCCATGCGCAGCTGCTTGAGAACTTCGTAGCCGGAGATGTCGGGCAGCGACAGATCGAGGATGATCATGTCGTATTCGTACACTTTCCCCAGGTCGACGCCTTCTTCACCGAGGTCTGTGGTGTAGATGTTGAAGCCTGCAGACTTCAGCATCAACTCGATGGAACGCGCGACGGCGCTATCGTCTTCAATTAGCAGGACGCGCATGTGTCGTCTCCCGAATCAGCCTAACGACAAGCTAGTCGTTTTTATTAACTCTGAGAATCCTAGAGGCTGTTTCTTTAACACTAGTTAACAGAGCCCTGCGATTCCCCTCGAAATCCCCCAAATCTTCACACAGATTAATTGCCAAGCTCCGCCGCCGGGGCGTCACCGATCAGCATCTGGCTGATTGCAATGGCATCCTGGATAGGCTGGGCCTGAGGATCTGTGGAAATCAGTGTTTTCTGGCAGCGGATCGCATCGCGGACCTTCGGGTCGCGGATCACCACGCCGGCAAGATGCGGACGGAAGCCGAGGAATGTCTGGCAGGCCCGGGCAATCGCCTCATAGGTCCGCTGCCCTGCGGCGCGGCTGTCAGCCTGGTTGATGCACACCACGGGCTCCACATTCGGCGCATAGCCGCGCAGCACCTTGATGAAGGCATAGGCGTCGGTCATCGACGTCGGCTCGTCGGTGATCACCATCAGCGCCTTGTCGGCAGCACGGGCGAGCCGCATGCAGTTGGCTTCGATCCCGGCGCCAAGATCCACGACGACCTGGTCGTATTGCAGGGCCAGCGCGGAGAGACCGGCTGCGAGACGGGCAACTTCTTCCGGCGGCAGTTCTGCAAGCGCCCCAGAGCCTGACCGGCCCGGCAGCACATCAAAGCCGCCATCTGCAGCACCGCCATCAACCGGCGTCACGGCATCGTCGAGTTCGACCCAGCCGGCGATAACAGCCGCAAGGTCTGTTTCCGGCGCGATGCCGAGCTGGACGTCAACATTGGCGAGGCCAAGGTCCCCATCAACGAGAAGCGTACGTTTGCCCGCCTGGGCGAAGGCTGAGGCCAGCGTGATGGCCATGAACGTCTTGCCGACGCCGCCCTTCCCGCTTGCAACCGCGATGATCGAGGCAGGTTCGACCCGGCGCGGCGTAGGCCGCGGTGCCGGACGTTCCTGCGATTTGCGCATCATGAAACTCATGGGATTACGCGGCTCCTTTCAGGGCGATCACATCGCCCGGGGCGTCTTCCATCAACAGGGCGGCAAGGCGAGAGGGCGCTGCCGGGACCAGCCCGCCACCGATGAACGGGGTGACCGCGAGATGGGAGAAGGCAATGCCAGCCGAGGACAATGCGGATATGGCCCCGCCCCTCCTTCGGACAACATCAAGTTTTGTAAGGACGGCCCGTTTGATACCGGCTCTCGCAAAGCTTCGGGCGGCTTCGCGCTGGTCGTCCGGGTGACCTTCGGCCGACATGACAAGAACGGGCTCTGCGCGGATGACCGAGATCAGGTCCTGCAGGCTGGCCATGTCATCATCATCGAACGGATTGATTGCCGGCAGGTCGATGACGCAGCGGCGATTTTCAGTCTTCAGCTTCTTGATCGTGGCGAACAGCTCGTCCGGTGAATGGCACGTGCGGATCTGGCCTTTTTCGCGCTCGAGATAAGCCGCGAGCTGGTCTCCGCCGGCCGTGCCGTCTAGATCAGCGGCGACAGGCGCCACTTCAGCACGCGCCATTGCGGCACGGCGGGTGAGTTTTGCGGCCGTTGCGGTCCGGCCATGCCCCGGAGGGCCAACCAGAAGGATATCGCGGTCGAGACGAGCCGGTAGCGGGTCGCAGGTCACGATGCGGGCGAGGCCTTCGGCGATCGCCTCTTCCGGGTCTGACAGATGCTGTATGCGGCCAGCGCCTTCGGCAGCCACCCGATCAGCGAAACGTTGTGGGGAGCCGTGCCAGAGCAGGGCATCGCGGACGCGGCTGAACAAGGGGTTTTCGGTGCCACGGCCGTGGCCGCCCCCTCGTGCGTCGCGCAGGAAAAGCGGTTCGTTCGGCACCATTCCGACGCCGCCCATCTTGTCGACCGCCGCACGGACTTCCACACCACCGTCAATTTCGCGCTCGGACAGGATGACCGCGTCGGCTCCCATCTCGGCAAAAATCATCGCCTTGGCAGCCTCGAAGGTCTCGGCGGCGAACATTTTCATACGCATACGGCGGCGTCCTTACTCTCGAACAGACCCGCCATCCCCGCGCCCCAGACGCGAACGGGCCACACACTCCCGCAACCATTAGTGTCGGCGAAAGGTTAACAAATTCCTCTTCGATGTTAGGAATTGCCGAATTCGCAACGGGCAGACAGCCCATTCCTGCAGTGCCGGCTGCACCAGCCGGCAACGCATTGTTAACCATGGATTTTCCTGCAGCTACGCGGCTTCGCGGGAGTCGACGATCTCTGACAGCGTCACGCCGAGTTGCCCATCGGCAACAACCAGACGGCCCCGGGCCATAAGCCGGTCGGACACGTAGATCTCGACCGGCTCATCGGTACGCCGCTCCAGCGCGACGACATCTTCGGCGGACATGGCGACCAGTTCTTCCATCGGCATGCGCACTTCGCCGAGCACCACGTCGACACGCACGGGCACATCCATCAGGGACTTCTGCAAGGCGGGATTGGCAGGCTTGGTCATGATCCATCCTTATCGGTCGGGCGGCTTTTCTGGCTGAATTCCTGATTTTGTGCAAACAGGTCACCCTGTCCGTCGACGATCCGCTGGGCCGCAATTGTGACGAGGCGCAAGGCAGACTCCCGGAAACCGTCCGAATAAGCGCTCGATTCCAGATGCCCGGCCAGCGATACCAGATTCGCGAGCGCGTCCGTCAGGTTTTCCGTCACCTGCTGCAGGCGCGCGTTCTGCTCATCATGCTTAATCGACATGGCGGCGGCATGCGCCTCAGCACGCGCCTCGGTCAGCAGCATGGCCAGATCCGGCGCTGACAGCGTGATCTTTTCTTCAACAGGCAGGGCCGGCATTTCCGGCTCCGGCTGCAACGTGAAATCGCTGCGAAAATCGAATGGCTTCAAGGATTTGACGGCGCGCTGCATCAGTCGACCAGCTCATCGTCTTCGACTTGGCCGTCAGCACGGATATCTCCACGTTGCATCAGTGTGCGGGCCAGTGCGACCAGTTCCTGTCGCGCACTTTCGATTTCGCTACGGCGGACCGGTCCGAGCGAGGCAATTTCTTCACGCAGCAGGTCGCCTGCGCGCTGGGTCATATTGGCGAAGAACACAGAAGCCGTATCCGGCCGCGCACCTTTCAGGGCCACGACGAGCACAGCGCGATCTGCCGCCGACAGCAGGGTCTGCAGGCCCGCTGCATCCAGGCTTGCCAGATCGTCGAAGGTGAACATCAGCGCGCGCACCCTTTCGCCCGCCCCCGGTTCGGCATGGTCAAGCGCGGCGAGGAAGGTCTTTTCGGAACGGCTGTCGAGCCGATCGAAGATGCGAGCAACGCGCGCATGGCCACTCGACTGGCCTTCCCCCGCATTGGCCGCGAGAATGGCATCAAGTTTTGTTTCGAGAGCCGCAAGCGCCGCCGGATGAACGGGGCCGAGGTTCAACAAGCGCTGCATAGCATCAATGGCCAGCTTCGGAGGCAATGCCCGCAACAGGCGCGCGGACGCCTCGCCTTCCAGCCGCGACAGGATCAGCGCGACGGTCTGGGCATGCTCATCGGCAAACAATCCGGCCAATGTGTCGGTACCGGCATCAGACAGGCGCCGCCAGACGGAGGTACCCGCGTTCGCTGGGATGCGCAGCCGCCGATGCGCCACCATGAACTGGGATACCGCTTCGGATTCCCCTTCCGCCGAGGGGCCGAGCGTATCCATGGCAGTCGTCAGGGCCTGCACTTCGGACTTCGAGAGTTCCGCCCAGATCGGCGCGGCATCGGGGCCTAATGCCCGCATCAGCCGGGCAGATCGCATCAGGCCATCAGCCGGTGTCTCATTGCGGGCAATCGTCAGCGCGCTCATGCATTGCCTCCATTACCGCTCATCCAGGCGCGAACGACATTTGCGGCCCTGCCGGGATCCCGGCGGGCAAGGTCTGCGGCGTCCTCATCACCCAGCGGCGCAGCACGGACTGCAGGTTCAACAGTTTGCGACGGCATGCGAGCAGGCAGAGTTTCCCGAACCAGTTCGACCGGCGCGTCTTCGAGGCGCTCCGCCTTGAACCCGATCCAGCCTGCGAGGCCGGCCAGCAAGGCGAGCAGCGACAGCTCAGCCCAGTCCCGGGGCAGCGGTGCACCATTGATTCCCGGCGCAAAAGGCGCGCGCTGCAAGTCCACACGTTCACCTTTGGCAGCGTCGAGCCCGGCCGCCATGGAAACCGTGTTGCTGAGCATCGTGTCGTCTACGCCCGCCTTGTCATCCAGCAGCAGAAGGACCTGACGGACGCCACCTGGCTGGCGAATGACGGAAATGCGCACATGTCCCTGCCCTGCCATCGCTTCGGCGACCGACAGGAGAGATGCTTCAGACTGGGAGAGTGGCCCCGGCGAGGCTGGCGCGCGGCTGATGATATCGGTCCCGCGCCAGGCAAGCAGGCCAAGGGCCACGGCGCATGCCGCGAACGCGAGCGCCCGTGTGGAAGGCGTCGCGCCGCGCGAGGTACCGGATCTTCCGTGCGCCATACTGGACTCCAATCACCCGGAGGATTCCGGATGCTTTCGCCAGAGTTAACGGGGCGCCCGTAAATTTGGGTTTAACAGCGGCCTAGCGGCGATACTGTTGCAGACGGGTCGTACGCAGACCCTTTGCGCCATGGCGCTGGTAAAGGCGTTCCCAGCCTTCATATTCCTCGTCCGTCAGATTGTAACGGTCGCAAGCGGCCTTGCGGGTCAGGAGACCACCGGACACAGCGGCAACCACTTCCGCCTTGCGGCGGGTGACCCAACGGGAAATATTCGGCGACGGGAGATCCGCCATTGTGAGCTTCTGGCCGTCCGGGCCCTTCACGCTCATCGGTTTTGCATTCTGCTGTTCCATATCCACACCATTTTCCAATAGAGGGCGGGCGCTCCTTCTGGAGAACCCGGAATATGGACACTACGCACTTCCCCTTAAGCCCACGCGTAACGCGCTACGAGAGTTTGCCGCCGGTCATTAGGACGATGTTTGGAAACCTGTACCGCCCCGGGACACTGGGCGAGACTCTGCAGAAATCATTACACGATTGAGAAAAATCTGCGGCTTCAGGGCAGCAATTCGAGAGCATTATTGTCCCGCGCCTGCGCTGCGTGCCGACGCAGCATGGTCAGGAACATCTGGTCACCACGTTCGGTCTGTTTCACCAGCATCGCAGCCCCAAACGCCACCGACATGCCGTAGAAGCTGAAATAACAATAGTCCTTGTAGAGCTCGTCGAAGCTGTAGCCGGATACGCCCTCTTCCTGCAGTCGGTCATGATAATAGCGCAACAGCGCCAGTTCGTGCTTCGGGCGTTCCTCACGTGTCAGGCCGGCACCGATGAAATACGCCACATCATTGGCCGGGGCGCCCTTGCCCGGCGTCTGCCAATCCACAACCGCAAGCGGTTTCGGAGAGCCCGGCTTGCCGAACAGCATGTTGTCGAGACGGAAGTCGTTGTGCGTCAGGGCAAACGGGCCCGGGTATACTTCAGGCATACGTGGCAGCGCATCGGCATAGGCATCGCCGACCTCGACGACGTCCGGCGTCAGGTGTTCACCATAGCGGTCCTTGAACGCGACCCAGAGCCCGGCGATGGCCTCGGGGTTCAAGGCTGTTGGCGGCGCCAGTTTGCTACCCTGAATCCAGGGATATGTGTCCAGCGTTTCGTCCATCCAGTAGGCCGAATGCAGGATCGCTGCGGCGTCGAGGGCGCGCTCCGCCTCGGCGGCCGAGCAGCCAGCCAGCTGATCGCCCTGCTCAGCCGGAGCCATGTCTTCCATGATCAGCGCGAAGCGGTTCGTTTCGGGATCGTAGTCGGTGTAAAATGCCGTTGGCGTGATCCGGCCGGCGACTTTCGTGAAGGTGCGGTAGAAATTGACCTCGCGCTCATAGTGGCCAAGCAGCTTGGCCGTCATCAGGCTGGCTTCGTTGCCTGACGGGAACTTGCCAACGAGCGTGGCGGGCGCGTCATCTCCCTTGCGGGCATAGTCGAAGACAAAGCGGACGTTCTCGCCGATCTGACCGGTGCCGATAGACTTCGCCGTGAGGCCCTTCACCTCTGCGTCGATGCCTATTTCTTCGAAAAGCTGGTTGAACCAGTCCGGCGTCAGTTCAAGGGGATTGGTGTCGAGGCCGGGTCGGCTCATGGGTTTCCTCCGCATCGTCGGGCTCATCCGGCCCGCTCTTTGATTTCATGGGTAAGTAATTCTTCAGGCGCAGCATCCGCCCTTCCGCGGCGCGCAGGGCCTTGTCCAGCGCCGCCATGGTAAGGGCGAAATCGCCATTCTTGTCCTTGCGCCAGGCACGTTCTGTCTGCGCGATCACGAAGGCGATGGCGGCAATCTTGAGGCCCAGCGGCGCGCCGCTGTCATCGTCCAGCCCGGCGGAGGCGAGCGCCCAGTGCGCGCTGGCTGCCCGGTGTGCCGGCAGGCGCAACAGCAGGCGCGGCGTCCGTTCGCGGTCCCGCATCAGGGCGACGGCGCCAGAGCGGTAATTTTCCATCGCCTCGAAGCGCAGCATGATCACATCGAACAGGCGCTCACGCGGAGACTCCCCGCCCGCCGGTCCTTCCGCGGACATAGCCCGGTCAAACCAGGCATCGAAGGCATTGGCGAGATCGTCCCGCGTCACGCCATGGAACTCGCTCAGCGGCAGGCCAGCTTCTTCAGCAATAGCGGTCAGAGTGATGTCGCCCCAGGGCGTGTCCTCAGCGAGGTGCAACGCGGCGAGAAGGCCCAGTTCGACAATGTCGCCTGTCTCCTCCATCGTGCCGCATCTCTCCTAGTCCGTGTCGCGAGACAGCTCCCGGTCGCGGTTCGCCGCGGCGCGGATAGCCTTTCGCATCAGGATAGGCATCCCACCCTCATCCATGAGGATGTCAAGAGCGGCCTGGGTGGTGCCGCCGGGTGAAGTCACCGCTTTTCTGAGAGCCGCTGGCGCCTCGTCAGACTGTAGCATCAACGCCGCAGCGCCTTCGATGGTGAGGGCCGCGAGCCGTTCAGCCAGCTCGGCCGGCAACCCTTCGGCCATTGCCGCGTCTGCCAAGGCTTCGGCCATCAGGAAGACATAGGCCGGGCCGCTGCCGGAAAGACCGGTGACGACAGACATGTGTTTTTCGTCCACCGGACCGATGACTTCGCCGAGCGGTTTGAGCAGGTTTTCCGCGACTTCAAGCTGCTTCGCCATGACTATATCGGACTTCGCCATGACCGAGACGCCCTTACCGATGGCTCCGGGCGTATTCGGCATGACCCGAATGACATGCCCCGTGCCGAGGCGTTCAGACAGCTGCTTGATGCGGGTGCCGGCCATGATCGAAACGACCAGCGTCTGCGGCCCGATCCAGGGCTTCAGGCTTTCAGCCATCTTCGGGAAGACCTGAGGCTTCACCGCGACGATCAGCACATCCACCGGTTCCGGTTCGGGGTTTAGCGTGACCTTGCCCGCCTCGGCCCATTCGGTGACGGTTTCGGATGGCTTTGGATCCTGGATGCGGATGTCGGGCTTGCCCTTCCCTGCCAGCCACCCGCTGGCGAGTGCGGCGCCCATCCGGCCTGCCCCGATCAGGGCGATCGATGGCCCGGCCATGGCCTCAGGCTTCGCCGTGGGTTTCGAACATCACCGCATCGATGGCATCGCGCGGGGATTTTCCGGCCCAGATCAGGAAGTTGAAGGCGGGGATGAACCGCTCGGTCGCGCTGACGGCGGCGGCCATCGCACTGCGGACCTCGCCCAGCGTCGGTTCGTCCCGGTCCATCATCGGGAAGGTGTAGCGGAAGATGATCACACCTTCGTCGGCCCAGTAGTCGAAATGGCCCAGCCAGAGGCGTTCATTCGCCATCATGATCAGCTCGGCGATCTGGGAACGGCGTGCCGTCTGCGGCTTCACGTCCAGCGTCATGGAGAAATGGATGGCCGCGGGTTCCGGACGGAAGGCGAACAGGGCACCAAGGTCGCCCCAGCGGGTCTCGGCGACGGCCTGCAGCGTACCTTCTTCGTCGCGCTCTGCCTGCCAGCCGCCTTCTTCCAGCGCCTGTTCGACCCGCTCCAGCGGATCGACCATATTGTATTCATTGCGGGTCAGGCCGACTGACATGTTCGCTCCCCTCGCAGACTTTCTTATCGGGACAGGATTCGCCCCTCTGCGCTATCCCCACGCATGGATCATGCATACGCCCCTCAGCGGAGAGGTCCATCTGCTTCAACAGTTGCGGGAAGTGCAGAACTCAGCTGTCGCCCGCTTTTGCGGCGGCTTCCAGCTCTGCAACGCGCTTTTCAAGCGCTTCGACCTTTTCCAGCGCAGAGACGGCGAGCGCCTTCAGCGCCTCCACCTCATCGCGCCCGGCGAGGTCCATATCGGCGATCATGGCACGTACACGGGCCTGTGCGGCGGTCTTGGCCTCTTCGCCCGCAGTACGGGCGGCCCCGAGTGCGCCGGTCATCAGACCTGCAATGTCATCGAGCAGTGGATTTGTCGTCGCCATGAGGCTACTCCTTCGCGCGCGGGTGGCTGGCCTTGTCTGCCACTTTCCGTAACAGATAGGACCGGGGCAAGACAGGGAAAAGAGGCCGCATGTTCGACACGATGACGCTGCTGGGAGCGCACCTGGCCGCTGGTGCCCTCTCCTTCCCCGAGATGAGCCCCGCCTTGTTCTCAATCGATTTTGGCTTTGTCGGCCTCGGAAAGTTCCATCTGCGCTGGTATGCGCTCGGCTACATGGCCGGGATCGGCCTTGCCTGGTGGTATGCCAGCGCCTTGCTGAAGCGTCCGGCCCTGTTCGGCGGGACGAGCCCGCTGACCAAGGACCAGCTCGACGACATCATGTTCTGGATCATCCTGGGCATCATCCTCGGCGGGCGGTTCGGCTACATCCTGTTCTACATGGTGCCTTATCAGTTCGATGCGCTGATGGCGGACCCCGGCGCCATCCTGCGGATATGGGATGGCGGCATGTCGTTCCATGGCGGGATCTCCGGCGTGGCCATTGCGCTGACCTATTTCGCCTGGTCCCGGAAAGTCAGCTTGTTCGCCATCGGCGACATTGCCGGTGTCGTGGCACCGATCGGGATCGGTCTCGTCCGCATCGCGAACTTCATCAATGCCGAGCTTTACGGCCGCCACACGGACTCGTCCTGGGGCATGGTCTTCCCGGAAGGCATCGTGCCGGGCTCCACCCCGCCCGCCTATAATTGGGACACCGGCAACTGGGTCTATAATGGCTTCGAGACGGCGCGCTATCCGAGCCAGCTTTATGAATCTGCGCTCGAAGGCTGGTTGCCGCTGGTTGTGCTCTCCCTCCTGATCTGGCGCTTCGGCGCGCTGAAGCGCCCGGGCCTCGTCGCGGGCCTGTTCCTGCTGATGTACGCCTTCGGACGGACCGTCGTAGAGAACTTCCGCATGCCGGACAGTTTCGTTCACGGCATGCCGGAATGGCTGACCATGGGCCAGCTGTTGTCCATCCCGATGTGGCTGGGCGGTGCATGGCTCGTCTGGAACGCGTTGAAATCGAAACCCGCGAGCCCGGCGTGACGCTGAAGGAACGCCTCATCCGCCTGATCGAAACGGGCGGCCCGATCCCGGTATCGACCTATATGCAGCTATGCCTGCACGATACGGCGCAAGGCTATTACGCGACCCGTCCCGGCATCGGGAAAGACTTCATCACCTCGCCCGAGATCAGCCAGATCTTCGGGGAACTGATCGGCCTGTGGCTGGTACATGAATGGAAGGCGATGGGATCGCCCGAAGAAATCCGCATCGTCGAGATCGGACCCGGACGCGGCGTCCTGATGAAGGACGCGCTACGTCTGGCCATGATGGCGGGCGGCGGAGATTTCGCCGATGCAATGCGTATGACCCTGGTGGAACCAGCACCGGCGATGCGCGAGGTCCAGAACGAAACGCTGGCGGCTGCCCAGCCGGAGTTTGTCTCAACCCTCGCCGAAGTGCCGGCCGGGCCGATGCTGCTGGTTGCGAACGAGTATCTCGACTGCCTGCCCGCGCGCCAGTTCCGCAAGGATGGTGACAGCTGGCGCGAATGCGTGATCGGCCTCGATGCGGGCCGGGAACTTGTCTTCGGTCTCGCCGCCGATGAACAGGCGGCCCCGGAAGGCAGCGGAGACGCCAGCACAGCGGTGGAAGTACAAACCGGCATCGACCTGCTGGTCGCAGACCTCGTGACCCGTACCGCACCCTTCCGCGCCCTGTTCATCGATTACGGTCCGTCAGATATTGCACCGGGTGACAGCCTTCGTTCGTACAAGGATGGCCAGCAGGTGAGCCCGCTTGCCCTGCCCGGCGAGTCAGACCTGACGGTGGATGTCGATTTCGGACGTCTCGCGCGGATGTCCACGAAGGCCGGGCTGGACGTCGCCGGGCCCGCACCGCAGGGCATGTTCCTGCTCGGCCTCGGCGCGCAGGCACGGCTGAACCAGCTGGTGAAAGCAAACCCGGATGACGGCGAAGCCATCTTCAACGCCGCCCAGCGCCTGATCGATCCGAAAGACATGGGCGAACGCTTCAAGGCGATCTGCCTGTCGTCCGGCGGCCTGCCGGTTCCGGCGGGATTCTAATCGCCGAACTTGCACCGCGGGATCCGGTCGCCATATCTCCGTATCTGAAGGAGCCCCGCCATGGCACATCACAAACGCAAGGGACCGAAGTCGACCCGCGCCGGGTGCCTCTTGTGCAAACCGCACAAGCGCCAGGGCGGAAAGCATGTGCACGGCGCGCGCGACCTGGCGAAACGCCGTGCGGCGGCTGAGGATATCCGCTCAGCCCTCCAGTAAGTGCGCCACAACACGCCGGCTGTGCGGGGCATCCCGGTGCTCGAACAGGTATAGGCCCTGCCAGGTGCCAAGCGCCATGCGTCCGCCGATGACCGGGATGGACAGCGATGTCTGTGTCAGCGCCGCCTTGATATGCGCCGGCATGTCGTCAGGCCCTTCTGTGCGGTGTTCCAGATAGTTCATGGACGGGTCGTCTGCCGGGGGCACGAGGCGGCGGAAGAAGGCCTTGAGATCCGTCTGCACATCCGGATCGGCATTCTCCTGTACCAGCAGCGAACAGGATGTGTGCTGGCAGAACAGGGTGAGCAACCCATCACCATCTGCGGCGCCCGACAGGAAACGCTGGACGGCCGGAGTGAACTCGTAGAGGCCCTGCCCCGTCGTCCGGATTGAAATCGTATCGTGCATGTATTCGCGCCGGAGTAGCTGGCCAAGGGGACTGTCTCGTCCTCGCATGGATGTTAGGATGGCGGCAATGGCCGGGCGTGGAGTCTGGCGGGATTCAGGAGATGACGGATGCGCTGGCAGGGTGGACGCAAGGGCGGCAATATCGAAGACCGGCGCGGCATGGGCCCCGGCAAGGTGGCCGGCGGCGGCATCGGCGTGATCATCGTCGCCCTGATCGGCTATTTCGTACTCGGCATGGAACCGGACGAGATTGCCCAGATCGTCAGCGAACAGCCTGCAGGCACCGCCAGCACGCAGGAAGGCGTCCGCGGCACGCCGGAAGACGAGGCTGGCCAGTTCGTCGACATCATCGGCGCCAATATCAATGATGTGTGGAGCCAGGCGCTACGCGGCTATCGCGAACCGACGGTCGTGCTCTACGAACAAGGCACCGGTACAGGTTGCGGCTTCGGACAGGCGGCGATGGGCCCCTTCTACTGCCCGGCCGACCAGACTGTGTATCTGGATCTCGGCTTCTGGCAGGACATGCAGACCCAGCTCGGCGCCTCCGGGGCGGACTTTGCCAGAGCCTATGTCATCGCCCATGAGTTCGGCCACCATGTCCAGAAGCTGACCGGGGCCAGCGACAAGGTGCGCCAGGCCCAGAAGGCGGCCCGCAGCCAGGAAGAAGCCAATGCCTGGTCGATCGCGCTGGAACTGCAGGCCGACTGCTATGCCGGCGTCTGGGCGGCGCATGCGGCGGAAGTCTCCGGCGGCGCGGTCGCGCTGGAACCCGGCGATGTCGAGGAAGGGCTGCGCACGGCCCAGGCCATCGGCGACGACATGATCCAGAAGCGCATGACCGGCAAGGTCACGCCCGAAGCCTTCACCCACGGCACCGCGGAACAGCGCGTCGAATGGCTGCGGCGGGGTCTCTCCACTGGCGACCCGGCCGCCTGCGATACGTTTAGCCAATAAGGGCACGCTTCAGCCAACCTGCGGCGAACTCGTCAGTTTTCCTCATTGCTGCGCCCCTGCCCCTCCCCTAAAGACGGCGGGGAAAACGCAGGAACACGAAGCGAGGAAACGACATGACCGACACACCGCAGGGCTTTGACACGCTGGCCATTCACGCAGGCACAGAGGCCGATCCGGCCACCGGCGCGCGCCAGGTGCCGATCTATCAGACGACCGCTTATGTCTTCCGCGATGCCGATCATGCGGCCGCCCTCTTCGGCCTGCAGGAAGTCGGCTACATCTATTCCCGCCTGACCAACCCGACTATCGGCGCGCTCCAGAACCGCATCGCCGCGCTGGAAGGCGGCGCCGGTGCTGTCTGCTGCTCGTCTGGCCATGCTGCGCAGATCATGGCCCTCTTCCCGCTGATGGCGCCGGGCCGCAACATCGTCGCCTCGACGCGCCTCTATGGCGGCACGATCACCCAGTTCAGCCAGACCTTCAAACGCTTCGGCTGGTCCTGCACCTTTGTCGACTTCGACGATCTGGACGCAGTGAAAGCCGCCATCGATGACGACACCCGCGCCATCTTCTGCGAGACCATCGCCAACCCGGGTGGCTACATCACCGATCTCGACGCCATTGCCGCGATTGCCGACGGAGCCGGCATCCCGCTGATCGTCGACAACACGACAGCGACGCCCTACCTCTGCCGCCCGATCGATCATGGCGCGACGCTGGTTGTCCACTCGCTGACCAAATACATGACCGGCAACGGCACGGTGACCGGCGGCGTGGTGGTCGACTCCGGCAAATTCGACTGGTCGGCCAGCGACAAGTTCCCGTCCCTCTCCCAGCCGGAACCGGCCTATCACGGCCTGACCTTCCACGAGACGTTCGGCCCGGCTGCCTTCACCTTCCACGGCATCGCCATTGGCCTCCGCGACCTTGGCATGACGATGAACCCGCAGGGCGCGCACTATACGCTGATGGGCATCGAGACCCTCTCGCTGCGTATGGAGAAGCACGTCGTCAACGCCCAGAAGATCGCCGCGTGGCTGGAAGGCCATGAGGCCGTCGCAAGCGTGACTTATGCCGGGTTGGACTCCTCACCTTACAAGAACCGCATTCCGAAGATCTGCCCGAAGGGCGCAGGCGCACTCTTCACGGTTCAGCTGAAGGGCGGATATGAGGCTTGCACCAAGTTTGTCGCGGGCCTGAACCTGTTCAGCCATGTCGCGAACCTTGGCGATGCCCGCTCGCTGGTCATCCACCCGGCCTCGACCACGCACCGTCAGCTGACGGAAGAACAGCAGATCGCCGCCGGCGCCTCACCGGACACGGTCCGCCTCTCCATCGGCATCGAAGACGCCGACGACCTGATCGCGGATCTTGATCAGGCGCTGAAGGCGGCAAGCTAACCCGTCCGATTGGCCAATAGAAAACGCCCGCAGGAACAATTCCTGCGGGCGTTTCCTGTTTCGGGAGATAGATGACCCCTACGCGTCGTCGAGCAGGTCTTCCATCCGGTCCATGATGTCGTTCATACGGCGCACGACCGCCTGGTAGGCATCAGGCTTCGTCATGTCGAGGCCTGCCTCGTTCAGCAGAATGTTGTGCGGATAGTCCGACCCGCCTGCCTTCAGAACGTTGATGAAGTTCTCGCGCACCTGGTCATCCCCCGCAAGGAACTGTTCCGAGAACCACGCCGCACCGGAAACGGACGTCGCATACTGGTAGACATAGAACTCATAGTAGAAGTGCGGGATGTAGGCCCATTCGACCGTGTACGCGTCATCAATGGTCAGAACGCCTTCATCATGGCCGTGATACTTCTTCAGCAAAGCCCCATACATCTCGGTCAGCTTCGCGCCCGTCAGCGGCTCGCCCCGTTCGGCGGCCTGGTGAATGGCGAGTTCGAATTCACCGAACATTGTCTGGCGATAGAAAGTGCCGCGCAGGCTTTCCAGCGCCTGGCCGAGATAGAACAGTTTCTCTTCCTTCGTCTCGGCATGTTCGATCATGTACTCTTCCAGAAGGATCTCGTTGATGGTGGACGCCATCTCCGCGATGAAGGTGGAATAGCTGGCCGTTTCGAAGGGCTGTTCCGATTTCGACAGCATCGTGTGGACCGCATGGCCCCACTCATGCGCAAAGGTCGACATGGAATCGTAGTCGTCATTGTGGTTCAGCAGCAGGTACGGATGCTCATCATAGGCTGAACCGGCCATATAGGCCCCGGTTTCCTTGCCCTCCTGCGGATAGGCATGCATCCACTGCTTGCTGAGACCTTCCTTCAGCAAGCCGATATATTCTTCGCCAAATGGCTTGAGGGCTTCGAAGGTGATTTCCTTGGACCGTTCGATGTCGAATTCGCCGGTATCGGCCTCGATCATCGGTGGATAGATATCGTAATAGCGCATGTCGTCCACGCCCAGCATCCGTCCACGGAGCTTGAGGTATCGATGGAAGACCGGCAGCGCCTCGTTCACCTGATCGACAAGCTCAGTGTAGATTTCGGGCGGCAGCGCGTCATCGAACATGTTGCGCTGTAGCACGCTTTCATAATTGCGGGATTTTGACCGGAAGATCGCAGATTGCACCTGCGCGTTCAGGGTCGCGCCCATGCCGTTCTCGTACTGGCCCCAGGCGTCCCAGAATGTGTCGAAGACAGCCTTACGGTCCGCGCGGTTGGGGGCACCGCGATAGCGGGAATAACCCGCCTGGTTCAACTTCACATCCGTTCCGTCCGACAAGGTTATTGTCGGCCACGGAATCGAGGCATTGGCGAACAGGCTGTAGATCTGGTTCGGCTGTGACAGCGCAAGGCTTGCCTGTGCGAGCAGTGCCTCACCGTCGGCATCCAGCGTATGCGGAGCTTGGCGCAGCGTGTCTTCAATCCCGAACCGGAAATCAGCCAGTGCCGGTTCGGCATCGAGATAGGCCACCACCTTCTCTTCGCCGAGGCTCAGCGCCTCCGGATCCATCCAGCTTGTTGCCTCACCAAGCGCCTGAAACAGGTTTTGCGCTTTGCCGAAACGCTCCTGGGCGACGGGATCGCCCTGGTTCTCGTCATAGCTGAGCGATGCGTATGTGTAGAGACGCATGCCATCTTTCGCGACATCGGACGTCTGGCGAAAGACAGCCGCCATTTGCGCTGCACTTTCGCCGAGGGTGCCGCGATTGGCCGGAAGCTCTGCGATCCGCGCCTCGACTTCGGCATAGGCAGCGTCCCAGGCATCGGAAGACGCGTAGAGATCGCTCAGATCCCAGACGATCGCTTCGCGTTCCGCGGCGGCTGTGTCACTCGCGACCTCGCTTGTGACAAGAGGTTCAGCGGACGTCGAAAGGCCCGCACAGGCGGACATTGCAATGATGGCTGCAGCGCAGGCGCCGCCTCTGAGAAGAGTGGTCAGGTTTGTCATTCTGGTTCTGCCCCGGCTTATTGTTTATCGGAAAGCCGAAACAACCATGTCCGTTCTCACCTGACAAGAGAATTTATTTATATTCGATAAGGGCCGGCACCGCGCTCAAATGAAAAGGGCGGCCCTTGGGCCGCCCTTCATATGGATCAGGTATCCAGGAAGCTGCGCAATTTGCGGCTTCGGCTCGGATGCTTCAGCTTGCGGAGCGCTTTGGCTTCGATCTGGCGGATACGTTCGCGCGTCACGCTGAACTGCTGGCCGACTTCCTCCAGCGTGTGATCGGTGTTCATGCCGATGCCGAAGCGCATGCGCAGCACGCGTTCCTCACGCGGAGTGAGCGAAGCGAGCACGCGGGTTGTCGTCTCGCGCAGGTTCGACTGGATCGCGGCATCGACCGGCAGGAGCGCGGCCTTGTCCTCGATGAAGTCGCCGAGGTTCGAATCCTCGTCGTCGCCAATCGGCGTTTCCAGAGAGATCGGCTCTTTCGCGATCTTCAGAACCTTGCGGATCTTCTCCAGCGGCAGTCCCAGCTTCTCGGCCAGTTCTTCCGGGGTCGGCTCGCGGCCGATCTCGTGCAGCATCTGGCGCTGGGTACGGATGATCTTGTTGATCGTCTCGATCATGTGCACCGGAATACGGATCGTGCGGGCCTGGTCGGCAATCGACCGTGTTATCGCCTGACGGATCCACCAGGTGGCATAGGTCGAGAATTTGTAGCCGCGGCGATACTCGAATTTGTCCACCGCCTTCATCAGGCCGATATTGCCTTCCTGGATCAGATCCAGGAACTGAAGGCCGCGGTTCGTGTACTTCTTCGCGATGGAGATCACGAGGCGGAGGTTCGCTTCCACCATCTCCTTCTTCGCGATACGGGCTTCGCGCTCGCCTTTCTGCACCGTCTGGACGATGCGGCGATAGTCATCGATCGGAATACCGATTTCCTGCGCGATCTCGGAAATTTCCGCACGCACATCCTCGATGTCGCCTTCCTTGGATTCGATGAAGCGCTTCCACTTGGCCGAAATGTCCTTGACCTTTTCGGTCCAGTCCGGCTCCAGCTCGCGGCCGAAATAATTGCTGAGGAATTCCTTGCGCGGCACGCCATGCGCGTCAGCAAGGCGCATCAGTTTGCCTTCCAGGCCCATCAGCTTCTTGTTGATCGCGTAGAGCTGTTCCACCAGCGCCTCGATACGGGCGTTGTTGATGTGGATCGTCTTCAGGTTCTCGACGATGTTGTTCGACAGTTCGTCGTATTCGGTCTGCGCCTTCGGCGTCAGTTCCTTGCCTTCCATGCGGCGGGACACGAGCTTGTCCTGCAGCTTGCGGTAACGGCCGAAACCGTCAGCAATCTCGTCGAGCTTGGCGAGGACACCGTCACGAAGTTCCGCTTCCATGGCCGACATGGACATGGCGGCGGCATCATCTTCGTCCTCTTCCTCTTCGGCCTCTTCCTCTTCGGCCTCTTTCTGCTGACGCTCGCGCTCGGCTTCGACTTCGTCGACATCGCCGCGGCGGGTCTTGGCCTTGGCTTCCGGCTCTTCTTCCTTTTCGACCGGCTTCGGCTCCGGCGGCGGGTTTTCCGCGCCATAGGTCGCCTCAAGGTCGATCAGGTCACGCAGGAGGATCCGCTCATTGATAAGCTCGTCGCGCCAGACCATCATGGCTTCGAAGGTCAGCGGGCTTTCGCACAGACCGCGGATCATCGCATCCCGGCCAGCCTCGATCCGCTTGGCAATCGCGATCTCGCCCTCGCGGGAGAGCAGCTCCACCGCGCCCATCTCGCGCAGGTACATGCGCACAGGGTCGTCAGTCCGGTCAGAGCCGCGGGCGTTGCCTTTCTTGGCGACGACCTTGCGGTCCTCGATCTTGGTCAGGGCCTTGCCCTGCTCTTCCGCCTCTTCTTCGGTCTCGACGACGGCAATGCCCATTTCCGAGATCTGGGACATCACGTCCTCGATCTGGTCGGAGGTCATTTCGTCGTTCGGAAGAAGGGCGTTGATTTCGTCGTGGGTGATGAAGCCGCGCTTCTGGGCGCGCTTCAGGACCTTTTTGACGTCAGTCGCGTTGAAATCGACAATACCGGAATCATTGTCCTTCTCGTCGTTATCGCCGTCGCCCTGCGTATTCTTCTGTTTGGCAGATGCCATTCAATCTCTCTCCCGTGACGTACCGCGCGCTCATCCCGCCATACGTCTCAAAGTTTTCGCGCCTTTTCAGCTCTCGCCGACTTTTCCTGCTGCCTCGTTCATGCGGGCTCTCAAAGCCCTTCGTTCCGCGACGAGCTGGTGCTTGCGCCGCCAGGCTGATGGCGACGACGTAGCATCCGCGCCAGCATCATCCGTGCCAGCGTCGGCGTCCTGCTCGACGGAACGACCTGCAACCATGTATTGCTCGAGGGCTATGAGCCATTCCCGTGCCTCGGGTCCGTCGACCGCTATCGGAGGCGTGTTGGGATATTCGTTGAGCAGACTGGCAGCGCGCATGTTCCCTGCTTCCGCTAAATGGGCGCTCAATGTCCCGCGGTCAATAGGTTTTCCTGCATGTGCGAAATCCAGCACCGCATCGCGCATGAGGCTGACATCGGGATCGGCAAAGGCGGCTGCGGCAAGGGTTTCGGCGCCCAGGTCCAGCAGTTCCGGCGTATCGACCGCGCGCACGACCTGCCCCAGGCCGCGCAGTTTGGCCGGCGCACCGCCTTTCAGCTCTACCTGCCCCTGCTCTCCTGACGCGGGAAACTGTCCCGTTCCGGGCCGCTTCCTGTAGTCGCCACTGCCTTTTCCCTTGCTGCGGCTGGCTTGGCGGATTTGCCAGAAATGGTCCCGCATGCGGGATTTCAGATCGCGCTCATAGGCGGCGCGGACGCCGGGGTGCTGGATCTGCGCCGCCGCCGCCATGAGGCGCGCCTCAAGGCCGGCCTGACGTTCCGGCGTATCCAGCGGCTCGGAATCCCGTTCACGCAGCCAAAGCAGTTCGGACATGGCAATCCGGCCATCCAGGGCATCTGACATGGCACCGGGCCCACGGGCCCGGATCAGGTCGTCCGGATCCATGCCGTCCGGCAGCAGGACGAAGAACAGCGAACGCCCCGGTTCGACATGCGGGAGTGCGCGGTCGATCGCGCGATAGGCCGCGCCAAGTCCGGCACGGTCACCGTCAAAGCAAAGGACTGGCTCCGGCCCCGCCTTCCAGATCAGGTTCAGCTGGTCTTCGGTCAGCGCTGTACCAAGCGGGGCAACAGATGTGCCGAAGCCCGCTTCAGCGAGCGCGATGGCGTCCATATAGCCTTCACAGACGATCAGGCCGCCGCCTTCGCCGCCACCCAATGCCTCGCGCGCCGTCTTGTAGCGGTAAAGCACCCGCGATTTGTGGAAGAGCGGCGTGTCGCCGGAGTTCAGGTATTTCGGCTTTGCATCCGCCTGCAGCGCCCTGCCCCCGAAGGCAATGATCCCGCCGCGCACATCGGCGATGGGGAACATCAGTCGTCCACGGAACGCGTCGTACGGCTCCCCGCCCCGGTCGCTTTCCTTGGCAAGCCCTGCCTCAAGGATCTCCTTGGTCGAGAACCCTTCAGATTTCAGGTGATCGATCGTCTTGCGCCAGTCATCCGGAGAATAGCCCAGCCGATGACGTTTCCACGCGGCTGGCCGAAGCCCCCGCCCTTCCAGATAGGTCCTTGCGGCTGCGCCTTCGCCCGACTGGAGCCTGTCTTCGAAATAAGTCGTCGCCGCTTCGCAGACTGCCTGAAGGCGTTTACGGTGATCATATTCCTCCGCAGCCTGTGGGCTGGCCTTGGGCAGCTGCATGCCCGCCTCTTCCGCCAGCTTTTCAACAGCTTCCATGAAGGTCAGCCGCTCAGTCTCCATGACGAAGCTGATGACGTCGCCGCCAATGCCGGAGGAGAAATCCTTGAAGATGCGCTTCTGGTCGTTGACGTAGAAACTGGGCGATTTCTCATTGGTGAAGGGCGACAGCCCGACCCATTCCTTGCCCTTCTTGGTCAGCTTCACCTTGCGGCCGATCACGTCCGAAGGCCGGATACGGGCCTTCAGCTCCTCTACGAAGCCGTCAGGAATGCGGATGGAAGGTAGCGCCATACAATTAGATTACCGCGTTCCCGCCTCCGGGGAAACGCGCCTTTTCATGTTCATCCATGAAAAGAGGGCCCGGCACTGCAGGGCCCAATGGAATTTATATCGCTCTGGTCAGCTGGCGCGCGACAGCGCCTTGCGGACGGCTTTGCCGGCGGCACCGGACTCGATCATGCCGGGATAGCGTTCCTTGAGGGCGCTCATGCAGCGGCCAAGGTCCTTGAGTTTGGAGGCGCCAAGGTCGGTCACAATCTCTTCCACGGCCGAATCCAGCGCCTTGCCCTGCAGGGGAACCGGCAGGAATTGCTGGATGATCTCGATTTCCTCGCGCTCGCGGATGGCTTCTTCGAGCCGGCCGGCATCTTCATGCTCGCGGGCAGCGACTTCGCGCTGGGCAACCATGGTCTCCAGCACGCGGCGTACATCCGCCTCCGGGCAGCCTTCACCGGCACCGCGGCCACGGGCACACACATCCCGGTCACGTACCGCGCAATCGATCAGGCGCAGCGTCGCCAGGCGCACGCCGGGCTGGCCCTTTTCAGTCTCTGATTTGAGGGCATTCCCAATGCGCGCCTTAAGCGACATCAATCCACTCGTATCTTCTCGGCCCATGCCGCGTTTTGCCTCTCATAAGCCCTGCCGCATCACTCGCTTGACGCCGCAGAGACTCCGCCCCAATACACCGGTCGAACTTCATGCGGCTGGGTTAACGAGACCCTACGCGGCGCCCGGGAGGTGTGACAAATATGTCCTACTTGGCCAAAACTCAAGCGGCTACATCAGCCACGGGAGCGATCGCCCTCGCTGATGGCACAGTGTTTCTGGGTCACGGCACCGGCGCGGAAGGCACTCGAATCGGAGAATTGTGTTTTAATACAGCGATTACGGGCTATCAGGAGATCCTGACAGACCCCTCCTACGCCTCCCAGATCATCCTGTTCACATTCCCCCATATCGGTAATGTCGGGACCAATGACGAGGACCATGAAGAGTCCTCGGAAGCAGGATCTCACGCGGCCCGGGGCGCCATTTTCCGCGAGCCGATCACGGCGCCTTCGAACTGGCGATCTACTGAAACCTTCGAATCATGGCTGCAGAAACGCGGCATCGTGGGGCTTTCCGGCGTCGACACGCGGGCCATCACCCGCCTCATCCGTGAAAAAGGCATGCAAAAGGCCGCGATCTGCCACCAGCCGAACGGAAATATCGATCTCGACGCCCTGATCGAGGCCGCCCGCGCCTGGGAAGGCCTCGAAACAGCTGACCTGGCCGCAGACGTCGATACCGGCGCCGAATTCGATAATTCTGAAAGTCTCTGGAACCCCGAAACCGGATACGGCCACCTAGATACCCCGGCTTTCCACGTTGTCGTGGTCGATTTCGGCGTGAAAAAGAACATCCTGCGCAACCTCGCCAATGTCGGCATTCGCGCGACGGTCGTGAATGGCGATGCCTCGTTTGACGAAATCGCCTCGCACAAACCGGACGGCGTCGTGTTCTCCAACGGCCCGGGCGACCCGGCAGCGACCATCAAACGGTCCGGCGACATGATCCGCGCGGTTATCGACAGCGGCCTTCCGATCCTTGGCATCTGCCTCGGCCACCAGCTTCTTGCGCTGGCCCTTGGTGCGAAGACGATGAAAATGGCCCAGGGACACCATGGCGCGAACCACCCGGTGAAGGATCTGTCTACCGGCAAGGTCGAGATCGTTTCCATGAACCACGGCTTCACGGTCGACCCGGCGAGCCTGCCGGCCGGCGTGGAAGAAAGCCACCGCTCCCTGTTCGACGGCACGAATTCCGGCCTCGCCGTGAAGGACCGTCCGATCATCTCCGTTCAGCATCACCCTGAAGCCAGCCCCGGCCCGCAGGACAGCTTCTACCTGTTCAAACGCTTCGCGGACCTGATGGACCAACACCGGGCCGGAAAGTAGTCCGACCCTTTTTGAAAGTTTACGGCCATGACGGCCATTGCCTCTGAGGTGCCCCTGCCCGGCGACAACCGTCTGGGCGCGATATTGGGCGATCTCTCTTCCAAGGGCTGGAGCTGGCAACCGCAGATGTTGCCGGACGAGTTGTACGCCGCGCTGCGTGCAGAAGTCCTCGCTGCGAATGCGGAAGGCGATCTGGCGCCAGCGGGGATCGGCAGGGAAACAGACTTCCAGCTCGACCGGACAATCCGCAAATCCCGGATTGCCTGGATGGATGGGTCAACGCCGGCGCAGGCAGGTTTCCTGCTGTGGACAGAGCAGCTGCGGCAGGCGCTCAACCGGGGCCTGATGATCGGTCTCTTTGAATTCGAGGCCTGCTTCGCTGTCTACCAGCCGGGGGAATTCTATGACCGCCATCTCGACAGTTTTGAAGGCGCGCGCAACCGGGTCGTGTCGCTGGTTGTGTACCTCAACGAGGACTGGACCGGGGAAAACGGTGGCGCGCTTGTGGTCTGGCCCGAAGGCGCGGACGAGACGGCAGAACCCGCCGCACGCATCCTGCCGGAACGTGCGGGTGTCGTATTCATGCTCTCGGAAACCGTTCCGCATGCTGTCGAAGTGACACAGGCGTCACGTTTCGGCATTGCCGCCTGGTGGCGCGTGAACCCTTCCATTCAGGGACAGATCGATCCTCTGGCCTAGCTCAAGCTCCGGATCATGATCTCGAAGGCCTCGTAAACCTCGTCGGGTGTCAGCCCATCAACGCCTTCTGCCAGGGCAAACCCCGCACCGTTCAGGGCGGATTGTACCAGCACCGCATAGGAATTCACGCGGCTGGGGTCGATGCGCCCCCGTTCCGCCAGTGCTTCCATCGCCCGGTGCACATTGCCCTGGCCAAGATCGCGATTGGATTCGTACCCCCCCTGGAGTCCAAGCACGACGGGGCCTTCATAGAGGACGATCTTGAAATATTCCGGGCGCGCGGCCCAATTGAGATAGACCCGGGCTCCCGTCAGGAACTGTATGTAGGGATCGTGCTCCCCACTCATTTTTTGGGCTTCCGAAAGGGCCTCCTCCCCCATCCTGGTCTGCAGGTCCGTCCAGACTTCGCGGAACAGATCCAGTTTACTGGGGAAGTGGTGAAACAGCGCACCCTTCGTGACGCCTGCATCGGCGACGATGTTTGCAATGCTGGCGTTAAATCCGTCTTCGGCAAATCTTTTCCGGGCCGCGTCAAGAATGGCGGCTCGCGTGGCTTCTGCCTGTTCTGCAGTTCGCCTAGGCATAGGTCGTTATTTTCGTTGCTACTCTATCATACCAGTGGTACGTAACATTTCAAAGCGCTTCCGAGGTATTTCATTGCCCGCAGCGCCCTTTTTTGGAACCGCGTATGTATCGAGCTGGGTGGGACTGGCCTCAGGCTAGCGCGGGACGCCAAGGAACTGCGCCCGCCTGCAAAGGTAAGGGCGCAGTTTTATGTTTGGAGGTCTGCAGCCTTCCCCCGGTGTCTTCTACCGTAACTTGCCGCAACGACTTTCGTACTCGGCAATCGCGCCAGGCATCCACTTACGGAAATTCTCGGCCCGGGTTTCGCTGGCGGGGTGCGTGCTCATCCATTCCGGCGGTCTCTGCCCGGCGCCAATCGCGCCCATGCGCTGCCAGAGTTCCGGCGCCTCGCGCGGGTCGTAACAGGCCCGCACCAGCAGATCGAGGCCGATTTTGTCCGCCTCGGTTTCATGCTCTCGCGAAAATTTCAGCATCCCACCCTGTGCAGCAAGACCGAAGGCCTGCATGACAGCGCGCTGCTGCGCAGGGTCCATGTCGCCCATGGAGACGCCCACCGCCATTTGCCCCATCTGCATCACCTGCTGCTGGCTCATCCGTTCAGCGCCATGATGTGCCAGCGCGTGGCCGATCTCGTGCCCCATGACGACGGCCAGCTTGTCCGGATCAGCAAGGTCGTCCATGCCGAGGTGTCCGTCATAATTTCCGGTGATGTCCAGAATGCCGGTATAGACCGCCACATACCCGCCAGGCAGGCAGAATGCGTTGGGCGTGGCCGACTGCACGACATAGTAGGTCCAGTCGAACTTGTCGGCGACCGGGGTGAAAGCATAGCCATCATCCCGTAATTCCTGCTCAAGCTCCACCGCCGCTGCCTGAAGGCGTGCCCCAATTTCACGCACGGTCGCGGTCAACGCGGCCTCGTCACCTGCACAGGCACCATCGGCACACAGCACCGCATTCCCTTGGCTCTGTTCCTGGTTCAGGATCTGCAGGTAGGATTGCTGTCCGAGCTTCACTTCCTGCTCGATGGAGACGGTGTTCAGCTGCTTGCGGCCGGAAAACGGCACAGGCTTCTGGTTCATCTGCCAGTACAGGAACAGGCCGAAGGCCGCGATCAGCAGGAGGCCGAAGCGGCTGCGTAGTAAACGCGCAATTCCCCCTCCTCCGCGATACATCCCGCCAGGCTGCGTCGGCATGCGCAATATAGCCTTCCTCATCACCGTCCTGAGTGCCTGACGAGTGTTAGCGGAGAGCTCCCGGCAGGAAAAGCGCCTGCGACACGCTTTGCGTTCACCGCCGGACAGACTATGTAGCGATCATGACTGAGACACCCGCCAACCAGCCGAAGCTCGAGATCCGGATCATCCCGGTCACGCCCCTCCAGCAGAACACGTCCATGATCTGGTCGACCGAGACCATGGAAGGCGTGTTCATCGATCCAGGCGGCGAAGTGGACAAGCTGATGGGCGCCGCCGAACAGTTCGGCGTGAAGATCGTGGCTGTCTGGCTGACGCACGGCCACATGGACCATGCCGGGGCTGCGGCTGCCGTTGCGGAGCGGACCGGATGTCCGGTCATCGGCCCGCACGAAGATGACCAGTGGCTGCTCGACGAGATCGAGACCCAGGGCGCAAAATACGGCATCAAGGACGGGAAGAATGTGACGCCTGACCGCTACCTGCATGATGGCGACGTTCTGGAGCTGGCCGGCAACAAGTTCGGTGTCGTGCATACGCCCGGCCACACACCGGGCCATGTCGTGATCTACTCGCAGGAGGGCGCGCTGGCATTCGTTGGCGATGTCCTGTTCCGCGGTTCTGTCGGACGGACAGACTTCCCGCGTGGGAACCAGCAACAGCTGGTCGACTCGATCACCGGCAAGCTCTGGCCGCTCGGACCCCAGATGCGGTTCGTGCCCGGTCACGGCCCTCTTTCCACCTTCGGACAGGAGCGGCAGGACAATCCATTCGTGGCCGACGAGGTAACGGGATACCAAGGCACCGAGAAGCAGGCGCCGGACGAGATGAGCCAGAAGCTTTCCAAGCGCTGGAGCTGACCCGGCCGGGCTCGCTCCCCGAATTCATTGCAATGCCGAGTGGGAACAGATCACAATCCCGCCTGAGAGCGCCGCTTCCGGATCGTGTCCGGAAGTGACATCGACCAAATTACTGCAGCGCTCGCAGACATTCTGCGTGCATTCACCTTGCCCAAGCCTCCGACTCTGCTATGACGCAGCCGTTTGACCGCGAGGAGTTAGGGCCCATGCCAAAGCGCACAGATATCAGCTCTATTCTCGTTATCGGCGCCGGTCCCATCATCATCGGCCAGGCTTGCGAATTCGACTATTCCGGCGTTCAGGCGGTGAAAGCTCTCAAGGATGAAGGCTACCGCGTCATCCTCGTAAACTCGAACCCGGCAACGATCATGACCGATCCGGAGCTGGCCGACGCCACCTATATCGAACCGATCACGCCGGAAGTCGTCGAGAAGATCATCGAAGCGGAGAAGCCGGACGCCCTGCTGCCCACGATGGGCGGCCAAACGGCGCTGAACTGCGCACTGGACCTGCACTATGCAGGCATTCTTGAAAAGCATGGCGTGGAGCTGATCGGCGCGCGAGCCGAAGCCATCGAAATGGCGGAAGACCGCGCCCTCTTCCGTGAAGCCATGGACCGGATCGGCCTGGAAAACCCGCGCGCAACGATCGTGTCGTCGCCGCGCGATGAAAAAGGCAAGTATGACCGCATCACCGGCCTGAAGCGCGCCATGGACGCGCTGGAGACCGTTGGCCTGCCAGCCATCATCCGCCCCGCCTTCACGCTCGGCGGGACCGGCGGTGGCGTAGCGTACAATGTCGAGGAATATGAAGAGATCTGCCGCTCTGGTCTCGCAGCCTCCCCAAATGCGCAGATCCTCATCGATGAGAGCCTGCTCGGTTGGAAAGAGTATGAAATGGAGGTCGTCCGCGACACGGCGGACAATGCCATCATCATCTGTTCCATCGAGAACATCGACCCGATGGGCGTCCACACCGGCGACTCCATCACCGTTGCCCCTGCCCTGACGCTCACCGACAAGGAATACCAGGTGATGCGGAACGCCTCGATCGCCGTGCTGCGTGAGATCGGCGTGGAAACGGGCGGCTCGAACGTGCAGTTTGCCGTGAACCCGGCCGACGGCCGTCTGGTCGTTATCGAGATGAACCCGCGCGTGTCGCGCTCCTCGGCCCTTGCCTCCAAGGCAACCGGCTTCCCGATTGCCAAGATCGCGGCAAAGCTCGCCGTCGGCTACACGCTGGACGAGTTGGACAACGACATCACCGGCGTGACGCCAGCCTCCTTCGAGCCGACCATCGACTATGTCGTCACGAAGATCCCACGCTTCGCGTTCGAGAAGTACAAGGGCACCGAACCGGTCCTGACCACTGCGATGAAGTCGGTGGGCGAAGCCATGGCCATCGGCCGGAACTTCAAGGAAAGCTTCCAGAAGGCGCTGAACTCGCTGGAGACCGGCCTGACGGGTCTGAACGAGCTGGAATTCGAAGACGAGACCAAACTGCGCGCAGCCCTGGCGGTCCAATCGCCTGATCGCCTGCGCGTTGTTGCCCAGGCCTTCCGTTCCGGCCTCAGCGTGGACGAGATCTACGCCATCACCTCGATCGACAAATGGTTCCTGCGCCAGTTCGAGGAAATCGTGGCCGAGGAAAACAAGATCCGTTCGCAAGGCTTGCCGGACGACGCCTACGCGCTGACGGACATCAAGGCGATGGGCTTTTCCGACAAACGCCTCGCCGAACTGACCGGCACGACAGAACAGGCCGTGCGCGACCATCGCCACGCCCTGGATGTCCGCCCGGTCTACAAGCGCATCGACACCTGCGCTGCAGAGTTCGCGGCCAAGACGCCTTACCTCTACTCGACTTACGAGCATCCGCTGTTCGGCCAGGACAAGCCGGACTGTGAATCCCTGCCCACCGCACGGGAAAAAGTCGTGATCCTCGGCGGCGGCCCGAACCGGATCGGCCAGGGCATCGAGTTCGATTATTGCTGCTGCCATGCGGCGTTTGCAATGGAAGACCTCGGCGTCGAGTCGATCATGGTCAATTGCAACCCGGAAACGGTGTCCACGGACTATGATACGTCTGACCGCCTGTATTTCGAGCCGCTGACAGACGAGCACGTGCTCGAAATCATCAGCAAGGAAAGCGGCGCCGGCCACTTGCGTGGCGTGATTGTCCAGTTCGGCGGCCAGACCCCGCTGAAGCTCGCCAATCCGCTGCACCAGCAAAACATCCCGATCCTTGGCACCAGCCCTGCGTCCATCGACCTTGCCGAAGACCGCGAGCAATTCGCGGCCCTGCTCGACAAGCTCGGCATTCAGCAGGCGCCCTCACGCACTGCCCGCAGCGTTGACGAAGCGCAGGTCAAAGCCAACGAGATCGGCTATCCGGTCATGCTGCGCCCAAGCTTCGTGCTCGGCGGCCGCGCAATGGAAATTGCACGCGATGACGACGACCTGCGCAAGTTCGCCGCCGAAGCGCTTCAGGTTTCCGGCGATGCCTCATTGTTTATCGACCGTTACCTGTCGGATGCGACCGAGGTAGACGTCGATGCGATCTGCGATGGCGAAAACGTCCATGTCGCCGGTATCATGGAACATATCGAGGAAGCCGGCGTGCACTCCGGCGACTCCGCCTGCGCCCTGCCACCCTTCACACTCTCACCTGCCCTGCAGGGCCGCCTCGCCGAGCAGGCAGTTGCGCTTGCCCGTGAACTGAAGGTACGTGGCCTGATCAACATCCAGTTTGCCGTGAAAGATGACGAGATCTACGTACTGGAAGCCAACCCGCGCGCCAGCCGGACGGTTCCGTTCGTCGCCAAGGCTGTCGGTGCACCGATTGCCGGCATCGCGGCGAAAGTCATGGCCGGCGAGAAGCTGACCGAATTCGACCTGACGCATGCTCACCCCCGCCGCGTGGCCGTGAAGGAAGCCGTCTTCCCGTTTGCCCGTTTCCCCGGTGTCGATCCGCAACTCGGCCCCGAGATGCGCTCAACCGGCGAAGTCATGGGCTGGGATGATGATTTCGGCACCGCGTTCCTGAAGAGCCAGATGGGCTGTGGCGTCATCCTGCCGTCTGAAGGGGCAGTCTTCATCTCGGTGAAGGATTCGGACAAGAAGGGCGTCACAGAAGCGGCACGCGATCTGGTTGAGCTCGGTTTCACCCTTGTCGCTACGTCAGGCACGGCAGCACATCTCGAAGAAGAAGGTTTGCCAGTCCGGACGATCAACAAGGTGAATGAGGGCCAGCCGCACATTGTCGATGCCATGATCAATGGGGACATCCAGCTGGTCTTCAACACGACGGAAGGCGCAACATCCATTGCAGACAGCGCCTCGATCCGCCGCACAGCAGTGGCCCGCAAGATCCCCTATTACACCACGCTGGCTGCATCCATCGCTTCAGTTCAAGCGATAACCAGCATGAAGTCCCGGGAAATCTCCGTGCGCGCCTTGCAATCAGCGTGATAACGCCCACTTGACGACGTTCACATTTGCGACAACGATTTTCGCCCAATTACAGAGGTGACCCCCTATGGAACGCATCCCCATGACCGCAGAAGGCCATGCTGCGCTTCAAGCTGAGCTTAAAAACCTCAAATCGGTTGAGCGCCCGAACATCATCGCGGCGATTTCTGAAGCACGCGCACATGGCGACCTGTCGGAAAACGCCGAGTACCATGCCGCCAAGGAGAAGCAGAGCTTCATCGAAGGCCGTATCAGCGAACTGGACGACAAGCTCGCCCGCGCGGACGTGATTGATGTTTCCAAGCTGACCGGCGGCAAGATCCGCTTCGGCGCCACCGTTTCCCTGATCGACGTCGATTCCGAAGAGGAGGCCTCCTACAAGATCGTCGGCGACGACGAGGCGAACGTGAAGGAGGGCAAGATTTCGATCTCTTCCCCGATTGCCCGTGCCCTGATTGGCAAGGAAGAGGGCGACGAAGCCGAGGTCGCTGCCCCCGCAGGGGCCCGCGCCTACGAAATCATCAAAGTCGAGTACCGGTAAGTGTCCGGGCCGGGATCGCTCGGACCCTCAGTCTGGGCGGTCTCTGACGGCCGCGCAGGCAACGCCGCTCAAGTGCGCGCTGTCGTCCAGGCATTGGGCGAGACGCGCCGCTGGATGAAGATCGGCCATATTCCGGGGGAAGCCCACCGGTCCGATCCGATCATCCTGACCCCCCGTATACCGTGGACCTGGTTGCCGGCTGACAACTGGCCCTCCCCGCTGTCTGCCCTGCCTGCAGATCAGCGCACGCTTTTGCAGGCGCCTTGGCCCACCGTCTGGATCGCCGCTGGCCGACGCTCGGCCGCCTTCACACGCGCCGTGCGGGAATGGTCCGGCGGGCGTACACTGACCGTCCAGATTCTCGATCCACGTATTCCGCCAGACAATTTCGACCTGCTCGTGACACCCAAGCATGATGGCGTGACGGGTCCGAACGTGATCCAGACAGTAGGGTCCCCCTCCTATTTCTCTCCGCATGCGATTGAAGAGGCGGCGCAGGCATTTGCCGATCTCGCTGACGAACGCGGCAAAAGCGCGATCGTCATCCTGGGCGGCAACAGCAAAGCCCACACATTTACGGAAGCGGCAGCCGACCGGCTCGACGCCCAGTTGCGCGAACTTGCCGGAAAAGGCTGGCGGCTGAGAATGACGGCGTCGCGCCGCACGCCCGATCCGATACGGGCGCGGTTCCGCCGGTTGGCCGACGAGATTGGTGCAAAATTCTGGTCGGGTACGGAAGATGGCCCGAACCCATATATCGCCTGGCTCACCTTCTCCGATGTCGCCATCGTCACGGAAGACAGCGCCAATATGCTTTCAGACGCCACCTGGCATGGCCTGCCCCTGCATATTGCAAAGCTGGAAGGGCGATCCGAAAAATTCGACAAACTGCACGAAAGCCTGATTGCGCACGGTGCGGCACGCTGGTTTGACGGCACACTGGAGACGTGGGCGTATGCTCCCCTGCGCGAAGCAGACCGGGTCGCCGATGCCATTGTCGACAAACTGCTGGAGCGCTATCCGCAGCCCGATATGGGACAAGCGGACATGGTGGCAGCACCCGATTGGTTGAGCTGATTGCTCACGGTCCGCTTTTTCTTGCGTTTTGAATCCGCCTGAGGCCATATGTCCCTGAATTTGGGGACACGGGATGGCACGCGACATCGAGCCACTGCGCCAGTTTTTCCGGGGTTGCCGTGATGCGGCAAACTTCCTGGACCTCCGCGTTGCATCAGCGAATTATTTCGAAGCAACCCATGTCGTGATGGCCAGCTACATCCATTACCCGCCGGTTGGTGCTCATGATTTCGATGGGCAGATCCGGGTTGGAGAATTCGGCTATCCGGAAGCATGGCGGGAAACCTATCTCGCGGAAAAGCTGCATCTATGCGATCCGCTAGCCCGCAGAGCCGTAAATTTCACTCGCCCATATTTCTGGACAGAAGCCTCGCAACTTCCAAATCTGACGCCCGAAGAGCGTCACTACCTTCAGCGCGCCACTGCGCAGAATATGGGCGAAGGTATAGGTATTCCGCTTTTCGGCCCGGCTGGACGCAACGGATATGCCGCGCTCGGCTTTGGCCAGTCGGAACGCCCGCCTGCGGATGAAGTTCTGGAACTGCAGGCGGCGGCGCAGATGGGCCATCTCGCCTATTGCCGCCTTCTGCTAAAGGACCTTCCGAATGGCACGAACCTGTCTGCCCGTGAGCGCGAAATCCTGCGCTGGGTCGCGCGTGGCCGTACCAATTCGCAAATTGCCGAAGTGCTAGATTTGTCACGCAATACGGTCGAGACCTATATCCGGCGCTGCTTTGAGAAGCTCGATGTAAACGACCGCGTGTCAGCCGCACTCCGGGGCATTGCGCTCGGCATGGTCGACTGACAGCCTGTCAGGCTGCGGCAACGCGGTCATCCGCCGGGATGGCTTTCAGGATAAACCCGCCGCCGAGAATCCGCGTGCCGCCATTCGGATCATACAGCACCGCTGCCTGTCCGCGCGCGACACCTTCTTCCGGCTGATCGAACCAGATCACGGGCGTACCGTCATGCCAACCCAATCGAGCGGGCACGGGTGGACGCGTGGACCGCACACGGACGAGCACGGATGCGCCGGCGTCAGCCGCCGCCTCAAGGCTTCCCGTACCGATCCAGTTCAGCTCCTCCAGCAACAGGCCGGACGTCATCAGAGCTTCACGCGGGCCGACGATAACACGGCGGTTCGGCGCGTCGATCTTCACAACAAAGAGGGGGTCCCCGGTCGCGACTCCGAGGCCCCGGCGCTGACCAATCGTGTAATGAATCACGCCATTGTGCTCGCCCAACACGCGTCCGTCGAGATGCACGATTTCGCCACCCCGCCCGGCACCGGGGCGGAGTTTCTCGACGACATTCGCGTAGGAGCCCTCGGGCACGAAGCAGATGTCCTGGCTGTCCGGCTTCGATGCCACCGGCAGATTGAACCGGTCAGCCAGCTCGCGCACTTCGGTCTTCGGCAAGCCGCCCAGCGGAAAGCGCAGGAAGTCCAGCTGCTCGCGTGTTGTCGCGAACAGGAAATAGGACTGGTCACGCGAGGCATCGGCCGCGCGGTGCAGTTCCGGCCCCTCTGCTCCATCCGTACGGCGGATATAGTGTCCTGTGGCGAGGCAATCGGCACCGAGATCTTTCGCCGTTTTCAGGAGGTCAGAGAATTTGACCGTCTGGTTGCAGCGAATGCAGGGGATCGGCGTCGATCCGGCGAGGTAGGTGTCGGCAAAATCCTCCATCACCTGCTCGCGGAACTTCGACTCGTAGTCCAGCACATAGTGCGGAATGCCGATCATGTCGGCGACGTTCCGCGCATCGTGGATGTCCTGCCCGGCACAGCAGGCCCCCTTCTTCTCGATGGCGGCACCATGATCGTACAGCTGCAGCGTGATTCCGATCACATCATAGCCTTCGGCTTTGAGCATGGCGGCCACGACAGAACTGTCGACCCCGCCAGACATGGCGGCGACCACGCGCGTGTCAGCCGGCGCTTTCGCGAATCCAAGGGAATTGACGCCGCCTGTCCAGGCAGCCGTGTGTGTATCGGTCATCTCTCACTCCCGCCGGGTTCAAGGCCCGGAGCAGCCAAGGTTGAGGCGCGCATATAGAGGCAAGATGACGAAAGGTGAAGGGCCGGACCTGCTCAGGCCGCGGAGGTGGCCGATTTTGCACTGCCAGAGGCAGCGACCCAGGTGCCGCGGTAGTCGCGCGACGGTTCCAGCTGGTTGGTCAGTCCGATCAGGCTCTCGCCCTGCCCCAGTATGACCAGCCCGCCCGGCAACAGCTGAGCGGCAAGCGAATCCGCGACACGGCTGCGGGCCGATCGGTCCATGCCGGACAGTACATTCCGGCACAGGATGACGTCGAACTTGCCAAGGCCGCCCGCGCTTTCGAGCAGATTGTGCTGGCGGAAGCTGACCTTGCTGCGCAGGTCTTCGGAAATTTCCCACTGGCCGCTGTCGGTACGGGTAAAGTGTTCCATCAGGCGGTGGATCGACAGGCCCTTCTGGACTTCGTAATGCCCATACCGGCCGGAACGGGCCCGTTCCGTGGCTGACTTGCACAGATCAGTGGAAAGGATCTCGATCTTGGCGCCGCTCAGCGAAGCCGGCAGGTCATCTTCCAGCAGCATCGCCAGCGAATAGGCTTCCTGGCCGGTCGAGCCACCAGCGATCCAGATTTTCAGACGCCCCGAATTGCCGGCCTTCAGCCGCATGGGCAGTATGTCGTGGACCAGCCGGTGAAGCGTTTCCCGCTCCCGGAAGAACCAGGTATCCTTCGAAACAAGCGCTGCCGCACATTCGGCCGCGAAGACCGGATTGGCGCGTGATTTCAGGCAGTGGACCAGATCGTCGAGCGAGCCGAAGCCCTCGCGACGCGCAATCGGGGCCAGACGGGCTTCGATCAGATAGGATTTCGATCGCGGAATCGCCTGACCAGACCCTTTCAGGGCCAAGTCTGCCAATTCGTTGAAAACCCCATCCTGCATAATTGGCTCCGGTCCCGGACTGATGCGCCTGCAAAAGTTACCGGTACAGCAAGGATTGTTAAGAAATACTTAGATCAGGCCGACTTCGGCGAACTTGCTTTCCAGAATTTCAGCGTCGAACGGCTTCATAATAAACTCGTCGGCACCGGATCTGAGCGCCTCGCCGACATGTTCTGCATCATTCTCGATTGAGCAGAACATGACAACCGGCTTTTTGCCGTCCTCTTCCCTGCGCAGGGCGCGCAGGAAGTCCAGGCCGTTCATGACCGGCATGTTCCAGTCCAAAAGGACTGCGTCCGGCATCTGCTTGCGGCAAATTTCCAGGGCTTCAGCGCCATCACCTGCTTCGATCACTTCGAAGCGCAGGTCCTTGATAATGCGAGCCGCAACCTTCCGCACCACGCGGGAATCGTCGACAATCAGGCACGTTTTCATGAACCGTTTCCCCACTGGAACATCAACTCCGGACGCTCGCCGAAGTGTCTTAATAAAATCTTTCGGCACCCGCCGGGCGAGCAAGCTCAGCCTTCGGCGCGCAAACCCGTGGCCATCAAGATCACCTGGCCGTCACTCGCCTTGGCGGTAAACTCACCTTCAAGGCCATCGCAAATCATTTTGGCGAACAGCGGCTGGATGTTCTCGGCCCGCCATCCTTCGGCCGGATCGGTTCCCTCGATTGCGGCTGTGATTTCCTCCTTGAGGCGGGCCCGGTCTCCCTTCGCCGTCAGCGTGATCGTGAGGCCGCCCGCTTCACTGCGGATGCGGACACTCACCACCCCGCCCCGCGGCAGGGATTCGACTGCCATCATGACGAAATTCATCATCAGACGCACATGAGAGAAACTCAGATGATCCGCCTGCAGGTCCCACTCAATGCTGGGCTTGTGACTGTTGACGAAAGCTTCCGTGATTTTACGGGCCTCGTGGATGTCCGCGGCACCGGCGTTCAGGCCGATGGAGCCGAAGGCGTAGCGCAGGAACTGAATCCGCGCCGCGGCCTTTTCGGCACCGTCATGCAGCAGGGCTTCAGCCTGCGCCTTCATTTCATGGTCGCCTGGCTCGTCCATCAGGTCGAGAGCATTTGTGACCGAGGAGATCGGCGAAACAAGGTCGTGGCAGATGCGCGACGCAATGTACGCAGACAAGCGTGCAGGATCGATCGATGACATGGTCAGCCCTGTAGAAAATAGTGTGACAACGGCGGCAGGATTGGGTGCTCCGCCGTTTGTGTCAATCAAAGCTGCGTGAAGATACCGTCACAGCCGTGCAGTTCACACGGATGGATCGTCCGGGCGATCGATATCGTCATGCCCATGTCGAGCTGAGTAGAATGTGAGGAAAAACAAGCCGCCAGACAGGCCAACGGTCAGCACGGCACCGATGATATCGGCGGCCCAGCCATGCCCGCTGATCCCGTCGCTTCCCCCCATCCAGAAACGTGGCATGACTGCAAGCACAACTGCCAGAACAGCGATACAGGCAAATATAACGGCAATGGCTCTACGGGACATGGCCTCACCCTAGAGCTGCAGCCGGGCCAGGCAAGTCACGATCTCACTTGCGTTTCCAGGCGCCTGTCTGGTCCATGTAGTATTCGCCGGGATCCAGCTTATCGATCTGCTTCTCGCCCGTCAGGCGGGCGACCTGAGCCGGAGTCGTGCCGGTCTCGGCGGCCACTTCGGCATATTTGGCCGCGCGGCGGTTGTTGATCTCGTTGACCTTGCGGACCAGCGCCGGGTCCGCCGTGCCGACAACGCCAAGCAGGCCGTCGATGGTCTCACCCACCTGACCCGCATCAATGGCAGCGTCGATTACGGGGTCACCCGCAAAAGCGACAGGCGCCAACGCGAAGGACGCAATGGCGAAAACGGATGCGGCAGCAATCGTGCGAAGGGATGTCATGTTATTTCTCCTCTCTTCGCTAGAACAGGTCCGGGTTGTCCGCGATCAGGTCCTCGACTTCCTTGTCGAGAATGATGCGCACTTCCTGCGTGATATTGAGATCAATCTTGATCGGCTTGTCGGACGGTTCAATCTTTATCGTGTGCGTACAGGCGACCAGGATCGAAAATCCGGCGCCGGCAAGGAGCATGTTTCGAAAAGTCATGGGCGTACTGGCCTCCTTGGATCTGGCGGTACCATGCCATGACGCGGCTTAACGTCAATCAAGGACATGGTTGTTCCCTATTCATCTTTCTGGATTTTGAGACCGCGATCCGTCAGCACTTCCTCAACCACGAAATCGGTCAGCTTCTGCTGGTTGGTGTAGAACTGGCTGGACCGGAAGAGTTCCGCCAGAGCTGAATCCACAGCGATGTTGAACTCGAATGGCTGCCCCTTCACGATATGGGCATTCGACCCGTATGTGATGTCATTCCGGCTCTTGCCTGCCAGCTTCAGCGTGATTTTCACACGATCGGCGACGTCGCCGTCCAGCCCGACTTCCAGCACAGTGAAGTCGAAATCCTTCAGCGCCTCGAATGCCAGGCGGACATTCGCGTCAGACTGGGCTGCAGAATCTGCGGCGTCGCCCAGATAGGCGACCCGTCCGCCACCATCGTCTGCGAACAGGCGCGCATCGCGGATCAGGACTTTGGTTCGCTCGACATCGATCGGAAAGCGGCCGGACACCGTTCCTTCCGCTTCGATCTTCGCGAGCTTCAGGATACTGACGAGTTCAGCAAGATCAATCGCGTCCGCGGTAACTTCGACATGCTGTGCATCCGCCCCAAGCGTCCAGTCGAACGGATCAAGTGCCAGCGCGCCTCCAGCGAATGGAAAGGCAGCAGATTCCACAGCGAATATACTTCCCCCGGAGAAGGCAAACACGATCCGCCCGTCACGCAGCGGGATGCCGGGGTTCATGCCACCAACCGTCAACACCTGGGTCGGGTCGGTCGACAATGTGAAAAGGTCCGCAAAATGGACTTGTCCGTTCACGTTCTCGACCCGCCCGAGGCGCGTGGTCTGAAACCCGAAGTCGGAGACCGAGACATCGGCTGTGCCCGCAAGCCGTCCGCCATCGATCACGACGTCGGACGCCGCTTGCATCTGGCCAACTGCATCCGTGTACACACCCCGCAGACGCTCCGACAGCATCACCGGCTGCAGTCCGCCTTTCTTGAATTCCAGCGCGCGCGTCGCCACTCGCGCCGTGCCATCAAGTGTCAGCACATTGATGTCCGACGTGATTTCGCCAACCGTCACACCACTGGATTTCAGGCGCAATGGGCCGCTGAGCGCCAGCTGCCACTCGTGCATGCGCGCCGTCAGGTCAGAAACCAGCGGCTGGTAGACCGGGTCATCGCGGAAATCCCGGATCAGGACCGACTCACCCGCAAGATCTCCCGAAAGGCCGCCAGATCCGATCTCGCCATCAAAGCTGATTTCCTTCGCGGTCACTTTTGCAGGGATCAGCGTTCCGCCAAACACGGTATCGCCAAGTGTGGCAGCAAGTGCAGGCGCTTTGCCCCTGGCCGTCACAAGGCGGACACGTGGGCTTTCGGAATCAATCGACAATGCCCGGTCTCCGATATCCATCGGCAAGTCGAGATCAGGCGAGGAAAGCGACAAGGTGAATCCCTTGCGTACGGACCAATCCACCACTGCGCTCTTCAGGTTCAGTTCGCCGGTCACCGACTTCGACTCGAACGGCCAGGATACGTCGCCCAGAGACGCCGTCCCGGACGGGCTCCCGTTGCCAGGCTTCATGAAGGCGCCCCTGCGCGGGCAAAGGTTCAGCTTGTTCGGCTGGAACATCACACCGCCCAGCTTGACGCCTTGCGTGTCAAACCGGAGACACGGCTCGTTTATCGGTTCGACACGAAGCCCCTCCTCCCCGCTGATCACCTGGATGGCGCCGCTCAGCCGGGAGTCTGAAAGTTCTATGCCAAAGACAGGCCCTGACAGTGAGACAACCCCTCCCGCATTCACGCTGAGATCGTCCGGTTTGGAACTGACCTTCAGGGACGAAAGATCCATGCCAAAACGTGTTCCGTTTACGGACCAGGACGACAGGTAGACAGCCCGCGCATCCATCACCAGGCCACTGCTTCCAAAGCCAAGTGAATTGAGGTCCGCCGTCAGCTTCGGTCCTCCACCCCCCTCCAGGGAGAGTTTACCGCCAATGGATGTCATCCCACCACGCAAGCTGAACCACGGCTCCCCCGTCCGCTGTGAAGACACCGACAGGGCAAGCCCGCTTGCTGCGGTCAGCGTACCGGCGTCTTGCGCATCAAGGGCAACTTCCCCTTCGCGGACGGCTGCACTCACCCGCGCCTCGGCACCAAACTCGGAGAGTGCCCGGGCAAACACGGCCCTCAGGCGATCTCCGTGCGCTGACAGAGGAGACGGCAGCTTCACGCGGCTGAGCAGGCTGTCCGAGAAATCTTCCGTCAGCGACGCGCTGGAGGTGGACACAAGCCCGGAGAAACGCCCACCCTCCTCTTCTTTCCAGGAGACGTCTCCGGCAGCCGTGAAAGATCCGGCCTGGCCCTGAGGAATCGATACATCGGTCAATGAGATTGCTGAAGGTCCGGCGATGGCGTCATCAGTCTTGAGCAGGGACGCTTCGATTTTGGCATTACCGGCAGAATAACCGCGCCAGCGCGATGGGCCGAATTCCAGCTCCATGTCTGCTTCAGTCAATGCCGCAAGCAATTCGTCGACTGACATGCCAGCCATCTGGTCCAGTTTCGCATGACCGCTGGTCTGAAGGGCAGCAAGCGCGAATTCCGCGCCGGACGCTTCGGTCACCCGTCCCTCCCAGACGAGCCGGGCGGGTGCATCCTTGCCGAGGCCTGACTCGAGACTGGCCTCCAGGTCTGCATCCGAAACGGTCACCTCGTCAGTTCGCATTTCTTCAATGTTGAGGTTCAGCCGTCCTTCAAGCTGTCCATTGCGGGCTGTGACCTCCGCCACACCGCCAGACCAGCGCAGGTATCCTTGCGCTTCATCAAGGCTCGCCGGGTCGAGCGTGATTGAGGCTGAGGCGTTCTTGGGAAACACGCCGCTGGCGGAAACACTGGCGCCTACCTCACCGGCGCTCGTGCCGATCAGGACACGTCCATCGCGAATGTCGAGCGCCGGAAAGACGCCGCCACCACCGCCGCCACGGGTCGATGCCAGCCGCTCGAGCCCGTGGAAGCCGAGCTTTCCATCCGCGAGAGCCCCGTAAACCACAGGAGCGTCCAGTTCGACTGCAGTAACCTGCGGGGAAAACAAACCCGGCCAGGCCAATTGGATCCGCGCCGCGGGCGCTTCGAATGCCGTCTGACCCTGTCCTGTTACGACCAGATTGCTGATTGCAACACCGCCGAAGCCCAGTTCATCGATTTTGGCCGAACAAGCCAATTCCCGCCCAACGCACCAATCGGCCAGCAGCTGCCGGGCAATCGGTTTCCGCATGGTCCAACCCAGGACGCAACCGACAAGAACCAGCAGAACGGTCGCGGCCAGGACGCGGCGTGCCCTGCGCGCACGCGCCGATGGCGCCTTGCGGGCCGTTTTGCTAAAATCTCCGTCATCTGCCTGCGTCACTGACTCATCCGGCTTGCGTCCGGCTCGCTGTGGAAATTAGAATCTTGCCTGAAAGGGGAATTCCTTTCCGACCGTGTTTCAAAAGCCTTAATAGGCATAGGCGATAACAATTTGGCGAATAAACGTCCGTCTGCACGGGATTTGCAGGCAGGATGCCAGGGTGGCGAACAATATGCAGGGGCTTGCACATGCAAGACACTCAACAAACGACCGAATCCCAGGCGCCCGTGCGCCGGACGCTGTCACACGGCATGAAGAGCCTTATGGCGCTTGTTGTCCTGGGCACCGGATCGGCGCTTGCGGGCCTGCTGATCACCGGGCCGAACGGCCAGAACGGGCCGGGCGCCGCTGAAGCCGCCCCCGCTCCGCCGCCGCTTGCCGCGACCCTGCTGACGGCCACCGACTTCCAGCCGCCTGCCGCCCCGCTGCAGACTGCGGCCGGCAAGCTTGCCCGCCGCGAAACGCTGACCGGCCTTGTCCAACGCCTCGGCGCCCCAGCAAATGAGGCGGCCAGCGCGTTGCAGACCCTTTATGACAATGAGCTGATCGATCCGCGGCGCCTGCTGCCGGGGCTCGAAGCCGAAGTCTTCCTCGATGACGGCCACCTCAGCGCCCTCAATGTGAAGGCTGAGGCCGGCCGGAACCTGTTCATCAAGCGCAGCGCAGATGGCGAATGGACTGCCGCAACCCTCAACGCCCGCCTGATCCCGCATTATCACCGTGTCGGCGCGCCGATAGAGACCTCGATCTACGAAACGGCGCTGGGTCTGGGCGCTGGCGACCAGCAGGTCGTCGATTTCGCCTCAGTCTTTGCCTATGACGTTGATTTCCAGAGGGAAATTCATCCCGGCGACTCATTCGAGATGGTGTACGAAACGTACACCGATGAGGCCGGGCACCCTGTTAAGACGGGCAACCTGATCTACGCCGCCCTCAACGGACAGGCGCTGACGCGCAGCTTCTACCGCTTCACCCCGTCCGACGATGGCGAGACCGACTACTTCGATTTCAACGGCGAGAGCGCCACGAAATTCCTGATGAAGACGCCGATCAACGGCGCCCGCCTGTCGTCTTCTTTCGGCAACCGGGTCCACCCGATTTCCGGCTACACCCGCCTGCATAAAGGCACCGACTTTGCCGCCCCGACCGGCACTCCTGTTTATGCAGCCGGTAACGGCACCGTCGAATGGGCGGCCCGCCGCGGCGGCTATGGCAACTACATCATCGTGCGCCACGCCAATGGCTACAAAACCGCCTATGCGCACCTCTCGCGCTATGCCCGCGGCCTGCGCAAAGGCCGCCGTGTGCGCCAGGGTGAAATCATTGGCTATGTCGGATCGACAGGCGCCTCCACCGGACCACACCTGCACTATGAGGTGTATATCAATGGCCAGCCGGTGAATGCGATGAAGCTGAAGCTGCCGACCGGCCGCAAGCTCGCCGAAACACCGCTGATGATGGACGAATTCCTCAAAGCCCGCGACGGCATCGACGAGATCCGCGCCGAACAGGGCGCCGCCCTGCTGAGCGTCTCGCTGCCGATGAACCCGCCCTCCCCCTGAGGCGCGGCAGCAAAACAGGCAAAATAAAAACGGCGCAGGTTTCCCTGCGCCGTTTTCGTTTGATGTGATGCCGCTTAGTTCAGCGCAGCGGCGCCCTTGGCGAAGTCGTTCGGGACGCCATTGATCGCCAGCTGGTCGCCCTCCACGCCGATCGTGATGGTTTCGCCATCATGGATCCGGCCCTCCAGCAGCAACCGGGCCAGCGGGTCCTGCAGTTCCTTCTGGATCACGCGCTTCAGCGGGCGGGCCCCGTAGACAGGGTCATACCCTCTGGCAGCCAGCCAGTTGCGGGCATCGAGGCTGAGCTCCAGCTTCATCTTCCGGTCCTTCAGCAGGCCTTCGAGGCGCTCCATCTGGATATCGACGATGTGGTCGATCTCGCCGCGGCCCAGCCGCTTGAAGAAGACAATCTCGTCGATCCGGTTGATGAATTCCGGCCGGAAGTGCGCCCTGATGGCGCTCATCACCGCGTCCTTCGCGCCCTCGGAGATGTCCCCTTCCTCACCAGAGGCAAGGGCATCGGCGCCGAGGTTCGACGTCATGATGATGATCGTGTTCTTGAAGTCCACGGTCCGGCCCTGGCCATCCGTCAGGCGGCCATCGTCCAGCACCTGGAGCAGCGTGTTGAACAGGTCCGGGTGAGCCTTCTCGACCTCGTCGAACAGCACGACCTGATAAGGGCGCCGGCGGACAGCTTCGGTCAGCACGCCGCCTTCATCATAGCCGACATAGCCGGGAGGCGCGCCGATCAGTCGGGCCACGGAATGTTTCTCCGAGAACTCCGACATGTCGAGCCGCAGGATGGCTGTGTCGTCGTCGAACATGAATTCGGCGAGCGCCTTGGTCAGCTCCGTCTTACCGACACCGGTCGGACCGACGAACAGGAACGAGCCGATCGGGCGGTTCGGATCCTGCAGGCCGGCACGCGCGCGGCGTACGGCATTCGACACGGCTTCCAGTGCCGGGTCCTGGCCGACGACCCGCTTGCGCAGGGCGTCTTCCATATGCAGCAGCTTTTCACGCTCGCCTTCCATCATCTTGTCGACGGGAATGCCCGTCCACTTCGAGACGACCGCTGCGATGTCTTCAGGCTTCACGACTTCGGAGACGACACCGCCGCCGCCATCTTCGCTGCTTTCCGTATCCTGGATCAGCTTTTCCAGCTGCGGAATGGTCGAGAATTTCAGCTCGGACGCCTTGGCGAGGTCGCCCTGGCGCTGGGCTTCCGCCATTTCGGCATAAGCCCGGTCGAGCTGTTCCTTCGCAGAAGCAGCGCCTTTCAGCTTGTTCTTCTCGGCACTCCATGCCGTCGTCAGTTCATCCGAATGCGCCTGTAGTTCTGCAATCTCTTCCTCAAGCGTGTTCAGACGCTCTTTCGAGGCCGCATCCTTCTCTTTCTTCAGCGCTTCGGCTTCGATCTTCAGCTGCAGCAGGCGGCGGTCGATCTCGTCCAGTTCTTCCGGCTTTGAGTCGACTTGCATACGCAGGCGGGAAGCCGCCTCGTCCATCAGGTCGATCGCCTTGTCCGGCAGGAAACGGTCCGTGATGTAGCGGTTCGACAGCGTGGCCGCCGAAACGATTGCCGCATCCGACACGCGCACACCGTGGTGCGCCTCGTAGCGGCCCTTCAGGCCACGGAGGATCGAGATCGTGTCTTCCACGGTCGGCTCATCCACGAACACAGCCATGAAGCGGCGGGCAAGAGCCGGGTCGCCTTCGACATATTTGCGGTATTCGTCGAGCGTGGTGGCACCCACGCAGTGGAGCTCGCCGCGGGCGAGCGCAGGCTTCAGGAGGTTTGAGGCGTCCATTGCGCCATCGCCCTTCCCGGCTCCGACCAGTGTGTGCATCTCGTCGATGAACAGGATGATGCCACCTTCAGCCTGCTGCACTTCATTCAGCACAGCTTTCAGGCGCTCCTCGAATTCACCGCGGAATTTCGCACCGGCAATCAATGCGCCCATGTCGAGGGCAAGCAGCTTCTTGTCCTTCAGGCTTTCCGGCACATCGCCATTGACGATACGCAAGGCAAGGCCTTCGGCGATGGCGGTCTTACCGACACCCGGTTCACCGATCAGCACCGGATTGTTCTTCGTCCGGCGCGACAGCACCTGGATCGTGCGGCGGATTTCCTCGTCGCGGCCGATGACCGGGTCGAGCTTGCCGTCGCGCGCATCCTGGGTCAGATCGCGGGCATATTTCTTCAGCGCTTCGTAGCCTTCCTCGGCATTGGCGCTGTCGGCCGTGCGACCCTGGCGCAACTGGGCAATCGCCCCTTCCAGCGCCTTCGGGGTCACGCCGGCATTCTTCAGAACGTCTGCGGCCGGATCACCGGAAAGACCGGCAATCGCCAGCAAAAGGCGTTCGGTCGTCACAAAGGCATCGCCCGCCTTCTTGGCGCCGGCTTCGGCATCCTGAAACAGTTTGGCCCCAGCCTGCTCCAGTCGCAGGCCGGTATTGGAACCGGAGACTTTCGGAATCTTGCCGAGGGCCGTGTCGATGCCCTGCACAACAAGTTCCGGCCGGCCGCCGCTCGCACGGATGAGGTTCACGGCCATCTGGTCGCGATCCTCCAGCATTTCTTTCAGGACATGCGCCGGTGTCAGAACCTGATGACCGGCGGCAAGTGCGGCGGTCTGGGCTCCCTGGATAATGGCCCGGGCGCGTTCGGTATATTGTTCAATATTCATGTATCATCCCCTTTCAAAGGCAGATTTGGTCGGGATCCCGGCACCCCGCTTAGCGGCAGCGCCTTTGTCCTTCACAGTCAATGTGGGAACGGATTCCGGTCTTGCAACTCCCCTGCGGCGGGAAGGTTCACACAAGAAAAAAGCCCGGCGGCCTGTGGCACACCGGGCTGATCTGTCTCATGGGACTTTCGGCCTTAATCTGTGGCCTCGGCGGAAGTCTCCGCCTCTTCGTCCTTCGCCTTGCGGCGGCCGCGGGACACGGTCTTCAGGACACCGTCGGACGGATCTGCATCATCCAAGCCGTCATTGTCCTGGCTTTTATAGGTCTTCCGGCGGGTGGTGCGACGGCGGCCCTTGGGCTTTTCTTCGCTGTCGTCATCCTCCGAAGACGCGTTGGACTCCTCGGACGAATTTTCCTCATCGATGACGCGCATGGCATCGTCACTGCCGTCGTCCTGCCTGGACGGGGCGTCGCGGCGCTCGACGCTGGCCTCGATCTTCTCAGACTCGTCATTGCCGGACTCATTCGAGTTGTCGTCCCCGTCATTGCGGGAATTGTCGCGGCGGTTCTGGTCGCGCTCATCACGGTTGCCGCCGCGCTGTTGCTGCTGTCGCTCACGCGCTTCCTGCTGCTTGGCAACGATCCGCTGGTAATGTTCGGCGAACTGAAAATAGGCTTCAGAGAGAATACGGTCACCGCTGGTCTGAGCGTCGCGCGCATACTGCTGGTACTTTTCAAGCACCTGCTGGGCAGACCCACGGATTTTCACATCCGGACCAACAGATTCAAAATGCCGGTTCGGGTTGTTGAAATTGTTCTGGTTGTTGCCGCCTGACCGGCGGTTGCGCCCGCGTGAGCGTTTCATGAAGTCAGTCCCATGTTCATGCGCCTGCTAGTTCTGTGCAGGCAGTCCCGTCGCGCTGGCCCTTTGTTTAGCTGGCCACAGCCCCGTGTTTTTGCGCGATTCCTGTGATCGAAGAGGGAAACCTGTGGAACCCGCTCATCTCGTTTCACACGATTCTTCTATCCTGTAATGCCTTGGCCGCCAAGCGAAAATGTAAGTATCACTTTTCGGGTTTCCGGCCCCAGACAGCACGATCATTTCCGCCAAGGTCCTTTGATGACCCAAATTCGGAAAATTCTGCCGCTTCGAGCAATCCGGAGACGGCTTCTTTCTGATCGTATCCGATCTCGAAAACCAGCCAGGCGCCAGGTTTCAGGTTTCCGCTGGCGAGCTTGATGATCTCGCGATAGGCGAAAAGCCCGTCATCCCCGCCATCCAGCGCCGCCATCGGATCGTGGGTGCGCACCTCAGGCGAAAGCGAAGCGATCTCCGCACTGGCGATATAGGGCGGGTTGGAAATGACCAGGCCGGCGGAAGACCAGTCCTGCCAGTCTGCCCAGCTGCCTTCGAACACCGACGCGCGGTCCTCAAGGCCGAGGCGGGAGAGGTTTTCCCGGGCAAGGCTTGCCGCTTCCGGGCTTGCCTCAACTCCGATACCGCGCACCTTCGGCCGGTTCGCAAGGATCGCAGCCAGCAGGCAGCCACTCCCGGTGCCCAGGTCTGCGACTGTCATCGCCTCCCCTTCCGGGATGAGGTGCAAGGCGGCCTCGACGACGACCTCGCTGTCCGGCCGCGGGATCAGCGCACGTGCATCGCAGAGGAGTTCCAGGCCATAGAATTCTGTCGTGCCGAGGATGTGCTGCAGCGGCTGGCGTGCCTGCCGTTTACGGAGCATGCCCGCAAAACGATCGGCCACCTGGTTCGGCACTTCATCCATCTCAACAGAAATCAGCCCGGTGCGGGAAAGACCGGACGCAGCCATCATGATCCGGCGCACTTCATGGCCGGCGTCTTCGATGCCAGCCTCCCGCAGGTCCTGCGTACCTGTACGGAGAAGCGCCTTGTAGGTTCTCACGTCAGCGCCCGCCGTCAGCCCGCCGCTTCCATGGCGGCCAGTTTGCGCGACTGGTCTTCGGTGATCAGCGCCTCGATCACATCCTGCAACTTGTCGCCCGAAATGATCCGATCCAGCGAATAGAGCGTCAGGCCAATCCGGTGATCGGTCACGCGGTTTTCCGGATAGTTGTAGGTCCGCACTTTCTGGCTACGGTCGCCGGAGCCGATCTGGCTGGCGCGTGCTTCGGCGCGCTCGGCATCGGCTTCAGCCCGCTGCTTTTCGTAGAGACGGATCTTCAGCTGCTCCATCGCCTTTTCACGGTTCACGTGCTGCGACTTCTCGGAACTGGTCACCATGATGCCGGTCGCAAGGTGCGTGATGCGCACAGCAGAGTCCGTCGTGTTGACGTGCTGGCCACCTGCCCCGGAGGAGCGCATTGTATCGATACGGATGTCTTCCGGCTTGATGTCGATCTCGATGTTTTCCGGCGCGGGCAGCACAGCGACCGTCGCGGCGGACGTGTGGATCCGGCCCTGCGTCTCGGTCGCCGGGACACGCTGAACCCGGTGCACGCCGCTTTCCCACTTCATGTGGCCGAACACGCCGTCACCGGAGACGTTGCAGACAATTTCCTTGTAGCCGCCTGCATCGCCCACCGAAGCATCGACCACATCGACCTTCCACCCCATCAGCTGGGCATAGCGTGAATACATGCGGAACAAGTCACCAGCAAAGATGGCCGCCTCGTCCCCGCCCGTTCCCGCGCGGATTTCCAGCACGATGTCAGCCGCATCATCGACGTCTTTCGGCAAGAGGAGGATCTGCATTTCCTGCTCAAGCTCAGGCAGCTTTTCCTTCAGCTCCTCGATTTCCATCTCGGCCAGTTCGGCCATTTCCTTGTCGCTGCCTGAGGCCAGCGCCTGGGCCTCTTTCAGGCCATTGCGGGAATTCAGCAGGTCCTTCGCCTTCTCGACGACGGGCTTCAGTTCTGCATGCTCCTTCGACAGCGCGATAATCTCGGCCGTATCGGAGGTCGCGCCCATGCGCGCCTCGACTTCCTCGAAACGATCGATCACCTGCTCGAGGCGGGAATTTGAAATGCTTGCCATGGCGGCTTCTCTAGAGCCGTTTATGGCAACTGGTAAGCCCCTTCAGGCGGTCTATGGCAGCGTGAGGATGCGCACGACTTCCTTGCCGGCCAGAATGAACAGGACCAGCGAAGCCAACGCGAACATCATGAAACGCTGCGTCACCTTCGGCGACAGGATCTGCACGAAGGAATGCACCACCCGCAGGCCGACATAGGCCCAGGCGAGGTAAGTCGCCATATTGTCCGCCCCACCGGTCAGCGCGGCAAAGAACATCAGGGCGTAGAAGATCGTCGGTTGCTCGTGCAGGTGGTTGTAGTTGTCGGCCACCGACCGGACATTCGCCGGCAGCTTGTCACCATAGGTGCCGGGATGGCGCGCATCGTCTGGATTGACCTGCGCCTTCTGCATCGCCGGAATACGCGTCGCGTACATCCAGAGCCACATGACCAAAGTCCAGACCACAAGGGCGAGAACGGGGTAAAGAAAATCAACGTTGATTGGCATGGGGTGCCCTCCCTAAGCACTGTTTTTCTTATGCTTACGGTGCTTCGCCGCTAGTGAACAGCGTATTGTGAGGGGCCTTCCCCCACCAGGTGCGTGTGCAGGAACACCGTGAACGCATCGATGTCTTCCGAAACGACGCTGTGCCCGCCGGGGCGCAGCCACCAGGAAATCCCGGCTGCCGGATCGAAATCCCGCATGCCGGTGGCGGTCAGGCCCGCATGCCCGGTTGCCTCATAGGCGGCGCTTGCCGCCTCCGCCGCCCGGAAGGAAGAATTGGGGTCCGACCAGACATCCCGGCGTCCATTGCCAAGCAGAACCGGCGTCGGCGCAACGAGCGCCAGCAATTCGTGCTGGTCGACCGGAATCTCGTCCAGCCGGTCCACCCAGTCCTGAACTTCCGGCGCCAGCCAGTGCGGGTACTCTTTTGCCATCCGGTCGAGCCGCTCCCCGGTTTGCGACCGCGACAACGAAGCACCGGCAAAGCCCGATTGGTGTGCAACAACCGCCGCGATGCGCCGGTCCCACACCGCGGCGATCAGCGCCGACTTGCCGTGCCGGGAATGGCCCATCACACCAATCGCCTTCGGATCGATGCGCGGGTCGGCATCGAGCACGTCGACGGCGGCAGAGAAGCTGTAGGCCCAGGCCATCAGGGCGGAGGTCGGGTTTACCGGCCCGCCGAGTGCAGCCATCGCTTCAGGCGCTTGTTTCTTGCGGTCGGGGATGAAATCGGACGCATAGAAACTCGCATAGGCGAGGCCTGCATCGAAATACCGCTCGACTGGGGCGAGCGCGATATAGGTGCCGAAGATCTGCGTCGCCGCCCAGCCGGGGAAGCCTTCCATCATGCTGCCGTCGCAGATCTCGCCGTCGGCATTGGTGACGGGCTCGTCCGGAAAGACGGAGCACGTGTCGGCAAAGGTCTGGCTGATCACGACAGGCACCGGGCCGGACACCTTCGGAAAGGCGGTGACCAGCATGAAGGATCGCGCGCCCTCGCCGCTGCCGATCGTGATTTCCACTTCTTCCAGCGTGCCCCGGCCGTCCAGGTATTCCGGATCGATCATCTGCCAGTCACCGAAGCTGACCGGCATGCCGGCGGGCCATGGGCCGTAGAGCACGTCTTCAAACTTGCGCTTCAGCGTCTCGCGCGCCGGGCTGCCCTCTATTGTGATGGCAGGCACATCCAGCGCGGGCGATGGGGCGGGCTTGTTGGCGGTTTCGAGGCTCGCATAGTTCATGCCCAGCATGGTGCAGCTCGACATGACCAGCGCGACCACAAAGATCAGGACCAGCAGCGGCAGGCGGGCCAGGAACCAGAGTATGGGGCGGATCATCGGCGACCTTTGTTCGTGAGCTGCCTCAGCGCGGTGAACCTAGCGATATTCCCCGCGGCGGCCAGTCCACTCACGAAATAGTGCTTATCCCGCTGGCGCATAGCGGTCGCGGTAGCGGCGCGAGCCCGGCACGGTTTCGCCCGTGTCCAGCTCGATCACGGCGTCCCCTTCCCCTGTCGGCGTGATGACGGAGACATGATCAAGATGGACTATATAGGACCTGTGGACGCGCGCATGATGATCGCCGGCCTCTTCCAGCAGACGTTCCAGCTCTGTCAGCGTCATACGCGCCAGATGCGTCTTCGCCGGGGTGCCGACTTCCACATAATTGGACGCAGCCTTTGCCCAGATCACGTCATCGGCATTCACGAAGAAGGTCCGCCCGCCGGATTTGAGGGTCAGCCGGTGACGGTCCTTTGCTTCGGTGCGGGTCGCTTCCGTTTCCAGGGTGCGCTGCTCGACCACCCGGTTCATCCAGAAGATCGCCGCGATCAGCGCATAGGTCAGCACGTCCTTCCGGTATTCGTAGAGCCATGACGACAGGTCCGTCAGACCGAAATTGTAGGGAAAACCGAACACCATCGGCGTCAGCAGTTTCCGCAGCATCACCATCAGCAGGATATGCACCACAGAGAACGCGACTGTCCCCAGCGCATGGATCGCCAAATTCGGGCGCCACCGGTCAGCCGACATCGGGAACCGGCTCAGCATGGTGGTGATGAATGGCACCATGGCCACGATGACCACATGCGACGTCGCCTGGGTGAGCCAGGGCAAATCCGGATGTTCCGATCCTGCCCGCAAGAATTCGTGGCGATCCGACAGGGCTTTCTCGAAATAAGAAGCCAGCATGAACGCCGCGAAGACCAGCCAGGTGCGCCGGTCCGCCCGGTGATCCGCCTCGAATTCGGGATGTTTCATGTCAGTCGTCATCGCAGTGTGGTGCCACAACTCACGCGCCAACCGGAAGAGCGGGTGTCGAATTTCGTCCCCAAGGGCCGCCATTCGTCCCCGGGACGGGCCGTTTGTCCCGCCGGTCTGCCCCACACCCCATGCCGGATGACGTGACCGGGGCGGATCCGCAGTCTGCGCTCCAACGAACAGGAGTTACCATGCCCCAGACACAAGCCTTCCCCCGCCGCTACGATCTCGACTGGCTGAGAGTCATCGCCTTCGGCCTGCTGATTCTCTACCACACCGGCATGTTCTACGTGTCGTGGGACTGGCACGTGAAAAGCGTCCATTCCGGCCCCGAGGCCGAATGGGCGATGCGGCTGCTGAACCCGTGGCGCCTCTCCTTGCTCTTCCTGATCTCCGGCGTGGCGCTCCGCTTTGCGGCGGACAAGCTGGGCGGATCGACGCTCGCCCGCGAACGGATTGTCCGCCTCGGCCTGCCGATCCTGTTCGGCATGATCGTCATCGTCGCCCCGCAGAGCTGGCTGCAACTCGTAGAGAATGGCGAGTTCACCGGCAGCTTCTGGAAGTTCTGGCCGCTTTACCTCGACTTCGGTTCGGACTTCTCGATCACGACGCCGACCTGGAACCATCTCTGGTATGTCGTTTACCTGCTGGTCTACACGTTGATGCTGGCCCCGGTCGCGCGGCCGCTGGCCCGCTTCATGACCGGCAAGGGCGACCGCATCACGGCCTTCCTGTTCGAGGGCCGCTGGGGACCGGCCGTCGCCCTGCTGATGCCTGCCCTGCCGCAAATGCTCTACCGCATCTCCCTCGATCCCTATTTCGAGACCACCCACGCCCTGACGAACGACTGGGCCAATCATGCCCACAGCGTGACCATGCTGATGATCGGCTTCCTGCTGGCGAAAGACCGTCACTTCTGGAACGCGATCCGCCGCGCCATGCCCGTGGCCATCGCCGGTGCGCTGGTGCTCGGCGCCGTGCTGACCCCGATCTGGTCGAACTGGGGCGCGATTGCGGACTCTGCTGAGTGGGGCTGGCTCGTCTGGCCGGCACACATGGCACGGCTCTTTTATGCCTGGCTCGCCATCGCGGCCCTGCTCGGCCTCGCCCAGCGCTACCTCAACCGGCCGAGCCGCGCCCTCACCTACATGACCGAGGCGATCTTCCCCTGGTACATCCTTCACCAGACGATCACCGTCATGGCCGGTTACTGGCTGACCCGTCAGGGCCTCAGCGTCTGGGTCGAGGCACCGCTGGTCATCCTTGCCACCTTCGGCGGCTGCGCCCTGCTCCACGAACTGGTGATCCGCCGCGTCGGCTTCCTGCGGCCACTATTCGGCCTGAAGCCTGCAGCGAAGGCGGCAGCTGTGCCTGTGCCGGCACAATAGGCAGAAAGGGTCAGGTCGCGGCTACTCAGCCGCGACGTCTGCCTCTTCGCGTTCGGCACGCAGGCGTTCGGCCTTTTGCTCGACCAGTTCGACGATGTGCTCGATCATGTCGGCATTGGAGACATTGTGATCCGGCCGTCCGGCCACGAACATCTTGCCGCTTTCCTTGCCGCCGCCGGTAAAGCCGAGATCGGTCAGCGCCGCTTCGCCGGGGCCATTCACGACGCAGCCGATGATCGACAGCGAAATCGGTTCATGGATGTGCGACAGGCGCTGTTCCAGGATCTCCACCGTCTTGATCACGTCGAAGCCCTGCCGCGCGCAGCTTGGGCATGCGACGATGTTCACGCCTCGCGTGCGCAGGCCAAGCGACTTCAGCATCTCGAAGCCGACCTTCACCTCTTCCACCGGATCGGCAGAAAGGGAGACGCGGATCGTGTCGCCGATCCCGGCCCAGAGCAGCGCGCCCATGCCGATCGAGGATTTGACCGTACCCGTACGAAGCCCGCCCGCCTCGGTGATGCCAAGATGCAGCGGCGCATCTGTCGCTTCGGCCAGTTGCTGATAGGCCGCGACCGTCAGGAACATGTCGGAGGCCTTCACCGAAATCTTGTATTCGTGGAAGCCAAGGTCATCGAGAATGCGAGCATGGTCGAGCGCGCTCTCCACCATCGCGTCCGGGCATGGCTCGCCGTATTTCTCCAGCAGGTGGCGCTCAAGGCTGCCGCCATTGACGCCGATCCGGATGGAACAGCCATTGGCGCGAGCCGCCGCGACGACTTCCTTCACGCGGGCCTCTGACCCGATATTACCGGGATTGATCCGCAGGCACGCCGCACCGGCGTCTGCCGCCTCGATGCCGCGCTTGTAGTGGAAATGGATGTCAGCCACGATCGGCACAGGCGAAGCCCGGCAGATTTCCGGCATGGCGGCGGTCGCCTCTTCCGTCGGGCAGGACACACGCACGATGTCGGCGCCGGCCTCGGCCGCGCGCTGGATCTGCGCGATGGTGGCGGCCGCATCCTCGGTCGGCGTGTTGGTCATCGTCTGCACGGCGATGGGGGCATCCCCGCCGACCAAGACATCGCCGACGCGGATCTGCCGGGACGTGCGCCGCGTGATGTCACGCCAGGGACGGATCGGATTGTGGCTCATGTCATGTGCCTCTGGTGCCTTAAGGCCCCTAGATGGCGCGTTCGCGCCGATCCGGCAATGCGTTTACAGTAACTTCAACTGCCTCAGCGGGTCGCGCGGCTGCCGCCATTGGCCGCCATGGCCGGGGCGGAAACTTCTGCGGCGCGGGCAAGCTGTTCGTCGACGCTGACGGAAAACACTTCCGCGCCGTCCGGGCCCAGCGGGCTGACCACGATGTCACCGACACGCCACTCGAACGCGCCGCCGTCACGGGCAGACACGGTCCAGCCGGCATTCAGGCGCGGGAAATAGGTTTCGCCTGCCGCCATGACGCGGCTGCGGAAGATGGTGCCGTCAGCGCCGCGCACTTCCAGCCAGCCCTGGCGCACAGCCGCCAGTTCCAGCGGCAGCGTGTCCGGCACGGGGCGCTGGGACTCGGATTCGGCAAACAGGCTATCACGGGCACCGTTAACCGCCACGATGGCCGCCGATTCCGGGACTTCCGGGGCAGGCCGCATGAATTGTGACACGCCGATCGCGCCCGCTGCCAGCGCCACAAGCGCGGCGGCGGAGGCCAGTGCCAGCGGCCAGCGGGCCCGCTCGGCAGCAATCTGGCCCATTTTCGGGACAGGCGCAGATTCCTTCACTTCCTGAACGGCGCCGCATTCCTTGGTGTAGATCGCAATGACGTCCTTCTCGGGCAGGCCGAGATATTTCGCATACGTGCCGAGGATGGCGGTGAGGTAGCCGCCCTTGGGCAACTCACCGACTTCCATACGCTCGATCCACATGAGGTAGTCCTTGCGCAGAAGCGTCGCGGTGGAAATGTCCTGCAATTCCAGGCCTTTGACCTCGCGCACCCGGCGCAGGACCTGGCCCATGCGCAGCTCTTCTCCCTCATAGGAGCGGGATTCGAATATCTCCTTGGCGCGCAGGAAGCGTTCGGTGTCGGTCAATGGCTTGTTTTCGGTCCCGGTTACCGGGCCAATCTGCTCGTGAAGGGTGTCGTCGTCGTGTGCCATGTTCGTCCAGTACAGCCGTGATGGTCGATTGTCGTCCCACCAACGCGCAAGATATGGTCCATGAGTGAGGTTAACTCACAGAGCCAATCTATCAACCTTCCGCCAATTCCACGCCATGTTCAGCCGCAAGAGCTAACAACTGGTTACGGAACGCATCGTTCGGTTTATCGAGCGCATCGAGGAAATCGGCCCGAAACGCCGCTAGATCAAGGCTTCTGATCATGCGTTTGACTGGACCGATCGATCCAGCCGACATGGAAAGATTGGTAAACCCGAGCGCAACGAAACAGAGCGCCGAAAGGGTCGATCCGGTCGCCTCCCCGCACGCCGACATCCGGATTCCGTGTGTCCTGCACTCTTCGGAGACCATTTTCAGGAAGCGCAGGGCGCTTGGGGACACAAGATCGTACCGATCCGAGACAGATGGGGTCATCCGGTCAGCGGCATAGAAGAACTGCATCAGGTCATTGGTGCCGACCGACAGGAATTCCGCCTCCCCGGCCAGTTCCTTCAGGCTGAAGGCAAGCGCCGGGGTTTCCAGCATCACGCCAACTTCAATGTGGCGTGGCCGTTTGCCGGTCGCTTCATAGGTCCATTCGACCTCCTTCATCAGAAGGTCTTTGGCAGCAAAGAACTCCGCCGGCGTGGTCACCATCGGGAACATGACTGTCAGTGGATCTTCCCCCGCCGCGCGGATCAGGGCCCGAAGCTGGCGGCGGAACAGGCCGCGATGATCCAGCGCGAAACGGATGGACCGCCAGCCCAGCGCTGGGTTCTCCTCCCGCTGCAGGTTCAGCGCCGGCAACACCTTGTCGCCACCAAGGTCCAGCGTGCGGAAGATCACCGGCTTGCCCGGCGCCTTGTCCAGCACGCGTCGATAAAGCTGAACCTGATCGTCCAGCCGCGGCAGCGTTTCGGAGACGAGGAACTGGAACTCGGTGCGGAAAAGACCGACGCCATCCGCGCCGGACTGGTCCAGCGTGTCGAGGTCCAGTTCCAGACCCGCATTCAGCATCAGGTGCAGATCCTTGCCGTCCTTGGTACGGGCTGGCTTGTCGCGCAGCGCCGCATAGGCAGCCTGGCGTTCGGAGCGCAGGGCCACGCGGTCCTTGTAGGCATCGTAGAGCGCATCGTCAGGGCGGACATGCAGCACCCCCTGCTCCGCGTCGACGATCAGCCAGTCACCCTGGTCGATCCGCGTTGTCAGGCCTTCAATGCCGCCCAGCGTCGGAATGCCGAGTGCACGTGCAACGATGGCGGCGTGCGAAGAGGCCGCCGCCTCCTCCATCAGGATGCCGCGCAGGCCCGCATTCGCATATTCCAGCAACTCCGCCGGACCGAGGCGACGGGCGACCAGGACGCTGCGTTCCTCGCTGATCACCGGGCGGCCTTCATCACCGCCGAGGATCCGCAGCAGCCGGTTGTCGAGGTCTTCCAGGTCGTGCAGCCGTTCGCGCAGGTACGGATCGCGCGCACTTTGCAGGCGGGCGCGGTGTTCGCGGCGAGCCCGGTCGATCGAGGCTTCAGCCGAGAGACCCGAGCGGACACCTTCCTGCAGCTTCTCGGCCCAGGATGGGTCATGCGCCAGCAGGCGGTAGGTTTCCATCACGTCGCGCGGGTCATCCCCCAGCACGGCGCCGTCGATGGCCATCATCCGGTCGATCGACTTCTTGAGGCCGCCCAGCGCTCTGGTCAGGCGGTCCGCCTCGACCTCCTGATCGCTGGCAAAGAATTTCGCGGCCGGCACGACCGGGTCATGCAGCACGGCGCGGCCATAACCGAGGCCTTCGCAGAACACCCGGCCGCGCAATGAGGCCGGATTACGGGTCCGCTCATGCCCATTGCCATTTTCGAGGTGTTCGGGGTCGATCCGGTCGACAATCTCCGCCAGCACCATGGCGATGGTCTGCAGCGTGTCGATCTCTTCATCGCCAAAGACGCGCTCGGTCCGGTTCTGGGCGGTCAGCACGCCGATCACCCGGCCGCCGCGCAGGATCGGAACACCCAGGAAGGCGTGGAAAGGGTCCTCCCCCGTTTCCGGGCGGTAGGAGAAGGAAGGATGGCGCGGAGCATCCTGGATGGCCATCGGCTCTGCCCGACGGGACACGAGGCCAACAAGACCTTCAGTGGCGCCGAGCCGGGTGTTGCCGACCGCTTCCGGTTTCAGGCCTTCGGTGGCGATCAGGATCAGCTGGCCGCTGCGATCCCGCAGGTAGATCGAGCACACATCCGCCACCATGGTCGAGGCGATCAGCCGGACCACATTGTCGAGACGTGAACGTGTTTCCCCGTCCTCTGCCATCATCTGGCGGAGGCGGTTCATCAGCAGACGTGTGGCAGGTAGATTGTAGGCCATCTAGTCCTGCTTGTCGCAGGCGCTGTTACTCGGCGTCAAGGCCGAAGGCAGTGTGCAGTGCCCTCACCGCGAGTTCCGTATAAGGCGCTGCAATCAGAACCGAAATCTTGATTTCGGATGTCGCGATGACATCGATGTTGATGTTCTTCTCCGAAAGCGCGCGGAACATCGTCTCGGCAACGCCTGTGTGGCTCTTCATGCCGACGCCGATGATCGAAACCTTGGAGACGTCGCGCGTGACTTCCATCGAGTCGAAACCGAGGTCGTCTTTCAGCTTTTCCAGCGTCTCTTTGGCGAACGGGCTGTCACGGTCGGTGCAGGTGAACACCATGTTGGCCCGGTCCGGACCGCGGGCATTGGCCTGCACGATCATGTCGACATTGACACCGGCCTTGGCGAGCGCGGCGAAGAGTTTCGCCGATACGCCCGGTTTGTCCGGCATTCCGAAAAGGGTGATCTTCGCCTCATCACGCGAATAGGCGACGCCGCTGACAACCTGCTTTTCCACGATTTCTTCCTCTGCGCAGACTAGGGTTCCGGGATTGGGCTCTCCGGGCTTCAGGAAGCTGGAGAGCACGCGCACCGGCACGTTATGGTTCATGGCCATTTCGACCGAGCGGGTCTGGAGGACCTTGGCGCCCAGCGAAGCCATTTCGAGCATTTCCTCGAACGAGATTTTTTCGATCCGCCGCGCTTTCGGCACGATGCGCGGGTCGGTCGTATAAACGCCGTCGACATCGGTATAGATGTCGCAGACCTGGGCATTCAGCGCGGCGGCCACCGCCACGGCGCTGGTATCGGACCCGCCCCGGCCAAGCGTGGCGACCCGCTCATCTTCGGTCACGCCCTGGAAACCGGCGATCACGGCGATCTCGCCCGCATCGATGGAATCCGGCAGGCGGGAATCGTCAAAGCCCATGATGCGGGCCTTGCCGTGGCTCTTGTTGGTTTTCAGCTTCAGCTGCCAGCCAAGCCAGGAGCGTGCCTTCAGGCCGCGCTTGCGCAGCGCCAATGCGAGAAGGCCTGCCGTCACCTGTTCGCCCGAGGCGACAACGACGTCATACTCGTCGTCATACTGCTCGCGTTTGAGCTCGCTGCCGGCCGCCCCTTCGGCCAGCGCAACCAGCTTGTTGGTCTCGCCTGCCATGGCCGAAACGACCACGGCCATATGCTCACCCTGCTTTGCGCGGGCGGCAACAATGTCGGCCACGTTCGCAATGCGATCGAGGTCTCCAACTGAGGTTCCGCCAAACTTGAGTACCGTGCGCGCCATTTCGCCCTATATCCTGTAGAAACGGGTATGCCCCTATAAGCGCCCTCATAGGGGCTGTTCGAAGCCGGATCAAACAGGTTTGATAGACCATGGTGAAAACAATTGAAGGCTCCCTAGGGGCACCCTCGACCCCGAGCATCGACCCGGCCGAGGTGGAAAAATTTTCCTCCATCGCTGCGGAATGGTGGGACCCGAAGGGCAAATTTCGCCCTTTGCACCGGTTTAACCCCGTCCGTTTGCGCTTCATCCGGGAGACCGCCGAGCGGCATTTCGGGATCGAACCGGGCAAGGTTAAGCCCTTGGAAGGATTGAGATTACTGGACATTGGCTGCGGCGGCGGCCTCGCCTGTGAGCCCATGGCGCGGCTTGGCGCGGCGGTCACCGGCGTCGATGCCTCCGAAGCCAATATCAAGACCGCGCTGACGCATGCGCAGGAAGAAGGCCTAACCATCGATTACCGGGCCGGCACCGCCGAAGGCCTGATCGATGCCGGCGAGCCGCTTTTTGATGTCGTTCTGAACCTCGAAGTGGTCGAACATGTCGCAGACCCGGTCCAGTTCCTGAAGGACACGGCCAGCCTCGTGAAGCCCGGCGGGCTGATGATCGTGGCGACGCTCAACAAGACGGCCAAGGCACTGGCGACCGCCGTGGTCGGCGCTGAATACGTGCTCGGCTGGTTGCCGCGCGGCACGCATGACTGGTCGAAATTCCTGCCGCCGGAAACCGTGCACGATGCCCTCGCTGAAGCGGGTCTGGAACCCGAGCCGCCCATGGGCGTTTCCTACGCGCCGCTGACCGGGGCCTGGAAGATCACCACCGACACCTCGGTCAATTACATGATTGTTGCCCCCAGACCTTGAAGGCAGACCCGGACAAATGAGCGAACTTCCCACACCGCAGGACGTCATCGACTACTGGATCGGAGAGGCAACCGCCTCACCGGACGCGGCGGGGGAAAAGCACAAACTCTGGTTCGGCAAATCAAAAGAGACGGACGCGGAGATCCGCGATCGCTTCGGCGAGCTGCTGGAGACACTGTCGGACCTGCCCTCCGCGCAGGACTGGGCCTCGCGCGGCCCGCGTGAGCGTCTTGCCGCAATCATCGTGCTCGACCAGTTCAGCCGGAACCTTTACCGCGACGATGCCCGCGCCTTCGAGCAGGACGAGTTGGCCCTCCTCCTCTGCAAGGATGGGCTGGTCCTGCGTCAGGACAAATCCATGTCCGAAGTCGAGCGGATCTTCTTCTACCTGCCGCTCGAACATTCCGAAGCGCCTGAAGATCAGGACCGTTCGGTCGCTGTCTTCACCGACCTTCTGGTCGAGTCCCGCGAAGGCTTTCGCAGCCTGATCGAAAGCACGCTGCAATATGCCAAGGACCACAAGAAGGTAATCGACGAGTTCGGCCGCTTCCCGCACCGGAACAACGCGCTCGGCCGGGACTCGACGGACGAGGAAAAGGAATGGCTGGCCGAAGGTGGCGGCTTCTAGTCCATCACTTCCGGCCCGCGCGGATCGAGCGACTTGCTGATCTCCTGCTGCATCGCCCGCGTCAGCGGATAACGGGACGACACAAGGCCCGCCAGGATGTAGAGAACCGCCGGCAAGACGCAGAACACCAGCAGCAGGCCCTGGATTGCTTCCGGCGAATTCTCCTTCCCCGGATGGAAGCCCGCGATCTGGCCGAGAATGAAATAACCAACCCCGAAGGCGATACTGTTGCCGACCTTGTAGGCGCTCGTCACCAGCGAGTAATAAATGCCCGACCGGTTTTCACCCGTCTGCGCCGCCTGCCACTCCACGACATCCGCCGTCATGGAACGGGTCAGCACGATGGGGGCACTGAAAGCTGCCCCATTGAAAATGGCGCCGAACAGCAGCGGCCAGAAGCCGCCGATCTGCCCGACAATGTAGTAGATGACATAGCTGGTGACGGAGGTCAGAACGGCGATCCGGAAAGCAACGCTCTTCTCTGTCTTCGCCGCAAGCTTCAGCCAGAACGGAAGCGCCAGAACGGCCAGCAGGAAGAAGAACATGAGGATGAGGCTCGACATGCCGTCCGACAGGCCGAACACGAATTCCGCGACGAACAAATAGTTCGCCGCCGTCACGGCAATGGCGGTGCCGGTGAGCAGTTCCAGCAGAAGAATTCTGCCAAGATACTTGTTGCGAAGCGCCGCAATGAAGGGCTTCAGCCGGAAGCGCTGCGCCTCCCCCCGGTCGCCCCGCACCGGATCGTCACGCACGAAGGTGCAGGACAGGAAGGCCGCGAGCGGCAGGGAGAACAACAGGACCCATCCCATAATCGCCACTTGCCCGAACCGGTCGATCCCGGTGCCCGCAAGGCCAAGCACTGCCGGAATGGCGAGCAGAAATAGCATTGATAGTGTGCTGATGATCTCTGCCCACTGGAACAGGCGCGACCGGTCGTCATAGTCCACCGCAATCGCCGGCACCCAGGCCGAACGCGCGGTCTGCAATAGCGTAAAGCCGATATAGAAGAGCAGCATCCAGCCGACGAAATAAACCGGCCCATCGCCCCTGTGCGGCATGTAGACGAAATAGGTCGCGAGCCCGAGGATCGGCACCGACAGCACAACCCAGTGCCGCACGCGGCCCCACGGGCTGCGATAGCGGTCGACCAGATACCCCATCACCGGATCGGTGAAGATGTCCCAGAAGCGGAGCAGCATGAATAGGAGGCCGGTCAGCTCCAGGCCAAGACCGACTTCCCGCGCATAGAGCGGCGCAAGATAGACCCCGACCGGCAAGCCGACACCGGCGAGCGGGATACTCAGTGATGAAAAAGCAAGGACCCTTGGCAGGGACAGGCGCTTGGCCGGAGCGTCAGTCATGCACGCATGATTGCCGTGAAAATCGTGACGGGCAAGTCATTTTTTTGCTGCACTGCGCCTTGACGAACCATGGGGGAGCCGCAACCGTCCCTCCAAAATGGACGGGAGGGCATGGAAGTGTTCAGAAAAATATTGATGGGGCTGGCGGGCCTGATCGCGCTGGTCATCGCCGTCGTGCTCTACCGCACCTTCACTTATGGCGGCGCCCCTGTCGGCGACCGGGTGGAGCTGCCAGAAGTTCCGGCCATATCGGCAGACACAGCTGCAGAGCATCTGTCCGAAGCCATTCGTTTCAAGACCATCACGCTGACCGGCGGCGATCCGCGCCCCGGACAGGAAGGCCCGTGGCTGGAACTGCATGACTGGCTGGACGCCACCTATCCGGCCGCCACCGCTGCGATGACCAAGGAAATCGTGCCGGACACGCTCACCCTGCTCTACACCTGGCAGGGCTCCGACCCCTCGCTCCAGCCTCTGTTGCTGATGGCCCACCAGGACGTGGTGCCGGTAAACATCGGCACCGAGGGTGACTGGACCGGCGCACCGTTCAAGGGCGACATCATCGATGGCTATATCTATGGCCGCGGCGCCCTCGACGATAAAAGCAACCTGATCGGTATCATGGAAGCGGTCGAAGCCCTCGCTGCCTCGGGCTTCCAGCCAAAGCGCACGGTCATTCTCCAGTTCGGCCATGACGAGGAAGTGCTCGGCTCTGGCGCCGAAAAAGGTATCGCCCTGCTGAAATCCCGCGGCATCGAACCGGTGATGGCCGTCGACGAAGGCTTCGCCATTCTCGACCCCTCGCCGCTGACCGGCGCGAAGATGGGCATGATCGGCGTCTCCGAAAAAGGCTATGTCACGCTGCAGGTCACCTCGGTCGGCACGGGCGGCCACTCGTCGATGCCACCGCGCGACTCTGCGAACGTGCAGCTCGGCAAGGCCATCGTCGCGCTGGATGAAAACCAGATGCCGGCGGACTTCTCGAAGCCGCCGGTCTCCGACCTGCTGCTCGCGTCTGCCGGCGACATGCCCTTCATGCAGAAGATGGCGCTCGCCAATATGTGGCTGTTCGGCGGCATGGTGGAGAAATCCTTCTCCGCGACGCCTGCCGGAAATGCGATGGTGCGCACCACGACCGCCCCGACCATGCTGGGCGGATCGGCCAAGGAAAATGTGCTGCCGCAGCGCTCCACCGCCGTGGTCAATTTTCGTGTCCACCCGAACGACACGGTCGCCGACGTGGTCGACCATGTGAAAGAGGTCACGAAGGACATCGAAGGCATCCAGGTCGGCATGCCGGAAGAAGGCAGCGGTGAAGCGTCTCCCGTTTCTCCGACAGACGGCCGGCCTTATGCCGTGCTGGCAAGTGTCGCCGAAGCGGCGGGCTATGGCGCCCCGGTGGCCCCGGCGCTGGTGATCGGCGCAACGGATGGCCGCTACGCCACCGCGATCACACCGCGCGTCTACCGCTTCTCGCCAGCCGTCATCACGCCGGTGGACCTGACCGGTTTCCACGGCACGAACGAGCGGATGTCGGTTGAGAATATGGGCCGTATCTCGAACGGTTTCGCGCAGATCATCGTCGCGATGGACCAGGGCGACTGATCACCTTCCGCAGGCGGAACAACAGCGGCCGGTCCTCTCCCAGAGAGACCGGCCGCTGCGTCCCCCTACTCCGCAGGGACAGCAGGTGCAGCCTGTCGATAGGCTGACGCGTCGGTCGTGAACTCGGCATGGCCGTAGCGCACGAGCAACCGGCGGAGTTTGGCGACGAGGTGGCGATCCACGAGCCCGCGCAGACCCGGCACCTTCAGTGCCGCGCTGTAGACCGCCATTTTCGTCGCAATCATCGGGAACAGGATGGCGGCCACCGCATAATCCAGCGGACCCACCGGCACGCCGATATCGCGCGCCATCTGGCTGTTCCCACCCAGGAAGCTCTTGACGAGGACGAGCCGCGCGAGGCGGCGTTCCAGGGCATTGTGGATCTGGTTGCCGAGAGATTTGGTCGGCGGCAGATAGGTTGCGAGCGTCGCCCGCACCAGCGCCCCGCAGGTCTCGTCATCGAACCCGGCGCGGATCGAACCGCTGCGCGCATTCATGATATCGATGATGCCCTGCGGCGTATCCATCAAAAGATCTTCCGGCAGGCCGAGAAGAACGCAGCGATAGCGGCTGAACTCCACGCGGGCGCGTTCTTCCGGGGTGAATTCCGTGCGCCCCTCTTCCACCATCTTGAACGCCAGCAGGAACACATCGATCAGGCCGGCCGGCATCTGGTCCACCTGCGGGATCGGAATTCCGTAGACGGACTGGTCCCAACCCTTCACGCGGCGCAGCACGTTGAAACGCACCATCGAGTGCATCAGGCGCACCATGGCGGCAGCCTTGAAGCCTTCACCGCGCGGCTCCAGCGCCCCCGGCAGGGTCGTGATGGTGAAGAAGGTCGCCGTCTCGTTGACGCGCCGCGATGCCGTCGAATGGCTGAGCGTGCCGGTCAGCGCCATGGGCAGCGCTGTGTACTTGTTCAGGAAGGTCGCGAGGAACGCCCCCCGGATCATCCAGGGCGAGGTTTCCGCCATCGGCAGGCGGTTCAACCGTGCACCTTCGCGGACGAGGTCCATGTCCAGCCAGTCCGGCTTGGTTTCCATTTCGGCGATCAGGGCAACAAGTTCCGGCGGCGCGTCCGGCACCGCATCGATGCCTTCAGCGCAGGCCGTGGTCAGCATGTCGACCAGCCGCTTGAAGCCGTATTCCGGCATCAGCGCCGCATAGGCATCTGCCGTGATGTCGCCCAGCATCGTATAGGCCTTCACCCGCTCCACCATATCGGCGGGCGGCGGGGGAAATTTCTTCGCATAGTCCTTCATGGAACTGACAGCGAGGTCGTCGGTGTAGCGCTCCGGGACCATCGAAAAATCGATATCTCCATACATGACCGGCAAGGCCGTTTTCTGAAGCGAAATGCGCTTGTGCACATCTTCGAGTGATGCGGTCATTCGGATCTCCGGTTGCGTTTCTGACGCTGCTCCCTCAATAATGTAAGAAATCCTCAGGTTTTCTATTCGCATCTGAAATCGCGAATTTCGCCAATCACCAGGCCAGTCTAAATGGTTGAAATAAATAGAAGAAATCCAAAGCAGGCCCGCGCCCGCGCCACGGTCGACGCGATTTTGGAAGCAGCCTTTCAGGTTTTGGATTCGGACGGATATGCCAAATTCACGACCAGCCGGATTGCCAAACGAGCCGGTGTCTCCATTGGCACGCTCTACCAGTATTTCGACGATCGCGACGCCATTCTGGTGGAACTGAGCCGGCGTTACAGCGATGCCCTGCGGGAGAAGATCACGCAGTTGCTGCTCGACGAGCCGAACATGAGCACCGTGCGCCTGATCATCCGCGCTGCCATGCAGGGTGTTCAGGGCTCACCTGAAACGCAGCTCATCCTGTCGAATGTCGTCTTCCAGTCCCAGGGCGGCAAGGAAGTCAGCCGCCAGCATTTCACCTTCATGGAATCCTTCGGCCAGCGGGAGGAATTCGGCTTCGGCCTCGGCAAGGAAGCGTCCTTCATCCTGACGCACACCGTGATCTATCTGCTTCGCGCGACGATCGCCGAACCGGAACTGGAACTCGATCCGAAAATCCTCGAAGACGAACTCGTCCACCTGATGGAAAGCTACATCGCCAACCTCGCCGAACGCGCTGGCTATGTGGACGGTCAGCCGCCGTTGAAGTGACCGTGGATGCGCTCGGCCAGCGCTTCGTTCACGCCGTCCACTTCCATCAGGTCCGCCACCTTCGCGCGGGACACGCCCTTCGCCGATCCGAAATGGTGCAGCAGCGCCTTCTTGCGCGCCGGGCCAATGCCTTCGATCTCGTCCAGCGGTGACTTGCCGATCGCGGCGGAGCGTTTCTGCCGGTGCGCGCCGATGGCCCAGCGGTGCGCTTCATCGCGCAGGCGCTGGAGGTAGTAAAGCACAGGGGCATTTTCGGGCAGCTTGAAGGGCGCCCTGCCCGGCCGGAAGAACTGTTCCCGGCCCGCATTCCGGTCCACGCCCTTTGCGATGGAGACCAGCGTCACATCATCCGCAGTCAGATCGTTTTCCTTGAGCGCCTCGATTACGGCGTTCAGCTGGCCGAGGCCGCCATCGATCAGGACGAGGTCCGGCCAGTTGGACGGATCACCCTCCTCCCGTTCCTTCTTGGCGCGATTGAAACGGCGGCGCATGACTTCGCGCATCATGCCGTAATCGTCGCCGGGCTCCAGGCTCGCATCCTTGATGTTGAACTTGCGATAGGCGTTCTTGGTGAAGCCTTCCGGCCCCGCGACAACCATGCCGCCGACGGCATTCGTGCCCTGGATGTGGGAGTTGTCGTAGATCTCGATCCGCTCCGGCGGTTTCTCCAGTTCGAACACTTTCGCGACCTCGTTCAGAAGGCGCGCCTGGCTGGCGGTTTCGGACAGCTTCCGCGTCACCGCTTCGCTGGCATTGCGCGCGGCCTGCGCGACGAGGTCCTTCTTGCTGCCGCGTTCGGGTTTGCGGATCTCGACCTTGCGGCTGGCCTTGAGGCTCAGCGCTTCGGCGATCAGGTCGGCCTGTTCCGGCATGTCGGAAACGAGGATCAGCCGCGGCGGCGGGCGCTTGTCATAGAACTGCACCAGGAAGGCCGAGAGCACTTCCTCCGCCGTCTGATCACGTTCATGGCGCGGATAGTGCGCCGTCGCACCCCAGTTCTGGCCGGCCCGGATGAAGAACACCTGCACACAGGAGACCCCGCCCTCCATCGCGATTGCAAAGATGTCGGCTTCCTCGATATCGTCCGGGTTCACATCCTGGCTGCCGCGCACATGGGCGATGGCACGGATCCGGTCGCGCAGGGCGGCAGCGCGTTCGAAGTCCATAGCCTCGGCGGCCTCTTCCATTTCCCTGGCCAGCCGCTTCTGGAGGTCCGCCCCCTTCCCGCGCAGGAAGTCCGCCGCTTCGTCTGCCAGTTCCTGGTATTCCGTGATGGAAATCAGCCCCACACATGGCGCGGCGCAGCGCTTGATCTGGTGCAACATGCAAGGCCGCGTGCGGGCATTGTAGACACTGTCCTCGCAGGTGCGCAGCAGGAAGGCCTTCTGCAGCGTGTCCAGCGTGCGCATCACCGCGCCTGCGCTGGCGAAGGGCCCGAAATAGTCGCCCTGGTCCTGTTTGGACCCGCGATACTTCTTGATCTGCGGGGCCTCATGATCGCGCCGGATCAGGATGTAGGGAAAGGATTTGTCGTCCCGCAGCAGCACGTTGAAGCGCGGCTTCAGGCTCTTGATGAGGCTCGCCTCCAGCAGCAGGGCCTCGGTCTCGCTTTCGGTGACAACGAATTCCATCCGCCGGGTCAGCGCGATCATCCGCGCGATCCGCTGGGTATGGCCGCCAAGCCGGGCATAGTTCGAGACCCGCGCCTTCAGGTTCCGCGCCTTGCCCACATACAGCACTTCATCGGCGTCCCCGTACATGCGGTAGACGCCCGGCTTTGCCGGCAGGCGTGTCAGATTGTCCTTGATGACGTCGACACCCCGCAAGGGGGCCGCGCCCGGCGATTCAGTCTCCATGTCCCCAAAATAGGCGACCCGGCGCCTTTATGCGAGCTTTAGAGGAAGCTGCGGATCATCTCTTCGTTGACGAAGTGGCGCGGATCGAACGGACCGTCGATCAGCATGCCCGCTACAAAGCTGAACACGACGACCAGGGTGAAGGATCCGGCAAAGCTCCGGCTCGTGCCGGGGTCTGCCGCGCGCGTCGCGGATTTCGAAATAACCAGGCAGAACAGCAGCAGGATGAAGCCGCAAAGCCCCATCAGCCTTTCCATGTCGGAAAGCCGCTCGAACCAGATCTGGAAATCCCTGATCGTGTTCTCGACCGCGAGTCCGAATTCTCTTTCGACCGTCTCGTATGTGTTCGGTATCGATACCAGTATCATTGTCTTCTCTCCTCCCCTGCCATGGGAAAAAGAAAGCCCCTCCAACAAGCGCGCACCTTCGCATGATTTGCTTAACTTTGGTGCCGCTGCACCCATGAAATCGTGCAGGGCGTGGTCATACTGGATTAACCATGCCCTGGCCCGAAATGACGCGGCTGCAGGGCTTGCCGCCGTCCGCCCCGAAGCGTATTGCGAGCACGGCCCGGCGCTCCTGCCCGGCTGCACATCCTGGGAACACCTCAAGGACCTATCATGGCTGCTGATCTCCGCCTGTCGGACGCGCTGGACCGCGTCAAACCTTCCGCCACCATTGCCGTCACCACCAAGGCGGCTGAACTGAAACGCGCCGGCCATGACGTGATCGGCCTCGGCGCGGGCGAACCGGATTTCGACACGCCGGAGAACATCAAGGCAGCCGGCATTCGCGCCATCCAGGAAGGCAAGACCAAGTACACGCCTGCCGACGGCTTGCCAGAACTGAAGGAAGCCATCTGCGGCAAGTTCAAGCGCGAAAACGGCCTGACCTACACGCCCGCGCAGATCCATGTCGCGCCCGGCGGCAAGCCGGTGATCTACAACGCACTGGTCGCAACGCTGAACCCCGGCGACGAAGTCATCTGCCCGGCGCCCTACTGGGTGTCCTATCCGGAAATGGTTCTGATGGCTGGCGGCGAGCCGGTGAAGGTCGAGTGTGGCCCGAACTCCAGCTACAAGCTGACACCGGAAGCCCTCGAAGCGGCGATCACACCGAACACCAAATGGCTGATCCTGAACTCGCCGTCCAACCCGACCGGTGCGGCCTACACCCGCGACGAGCTGAAGGCCCTCGCCGACGTGCTGCTGAAGCATCCGCAGGTCTGGGTCATGACCGACGACATGTACGAGCACCTCGTCTATGACGACTTCGAATTCACCACGATCGCCCAGGTCGAGCCGGCCCTGTGGGACCGCACGCTGACGATCAATGGCGTCTCCAAGGCGTACGCGATGACCGGCTGGCGCATCGGCTATGCAGGCGGCCCGGACAAGCTGATCAAGGCCATGGGCAAGGTGATCAGCCAGACGACCTCGAACCCCTGCTCGATCAGCCAGTATGCCGCCATAGAGGCCCTGAACGGCCCGCAGGATTTCCTGCCCACCCGCAAGGCCGCCTACCAGGCACGCCGCGACATGGTGGTCGAGGGCCTGAACAAGGCGCCCGGTCTGCACTGCCCCACCCCTGAAGGTGCTTTCTATGTCTATCCGTCCTGCGCGGGCGTGCTCGGCAAGACGGCCCCGTCCGGCAAGGTGATCGAGACGGATGAGGACTTCGCTTCCGAACTGCTGGAAACCGAAAAGGTCGCCGTTGTGTTCGGTGCCGCCTTCGGCCTCTCCCCGGCCTTCCGCGTTTCGTACGCCACGTCGGACGAGGCACTGAAGGAAGCTCTGGTGCGGATCCAGCGCTTCTGCGAAGCCCTGAAATAGATTTTTCCTATACCTCACCTCCGACCATTCGATTGGCCGCACCAGCGGCCAATCCCCATATTTTGGGGGTAATTAGAAGGAGAGATTTTCATGCCGATCGACATTGGACTGACCGAAGAACAACGCGCCCAATCCGTTGAGGCTCTGAAAAAGCTGCTGGGCGAGACCTATGCGCTCTATGCCAAGACCCATGGCTACCACTGGAACGTAACCGGCCCGCGCTTCAATGAGCTGCACGCCATGTTCATGACCCAGTATACTGAGCTCTGGGCCGCCCTCGACGAGATCGCCGAACGCATCCGCGCGCTCGATCATTTCGCCCCGGGCTCGCCCGGTGAAATGACGGACCTCGCCACCATCAAGCCGGACAATGGCATCCCGGACGCCAGCGACATGGTGGCAAACCTCTCCAAGGGGCACGAGGCCGTCAGCCGCGCCGCCAAGGAAGGCCTGAAAGTCGCTGAGAAAAACGGCGACGCCGTTTCGGCCGACCTGTTCACCCAGCGTGCCCAGATCGCCGAGAAAACAGCCTGGATGCTGCGCGCCAGCATCTGAGGCACCGGCCCCAAAAACAAACCGCTTGCGCGGCGGCCAAAACGTCATAACCGTTTCGCTCTTCTGATGGGCTGAGAACGGGAGATCTGGCGGATGGTCGCTGCGCTTGCGGTTTATATCGTTCTGCAATTTGCCATCGCCATCTGGGCCAGCCGGTTCGTCAATTCCGAAGCCGATTACTTTGTCGCCGGGCGCCGCTTCGGCGTGCTGATGGTTGGCGTCTCCGTCTTCGCCACATGGTTCGGCGCGGAGACGGTGATGGGCGCCTCAGGTGCCATCGCGGAGGAAGGCCTCGCGGGCGGGCGTGCCGACCCGTTCGGCTATACGCTCTGCCTGATCGGCATGGCGCTCTTCCTCGCCTACAAGCTGCGTGAATCCGGTGTGATGACCTTCCCGGACTATATGCAGCTGCGTTTCGGGCAGAAGGCAGAGATCACTGCTGCCGTGCTGACCATTCCCACCTCGATCATCTGGGCCTCGGCCCAGCTTCTGGCCATGGGCCAGATCCTGTCCGAGACGGCAGGCATCGACCTCGGCTTTGCCCTCTTCGCAGGCGCCGTCATCATCATCGCCTACACGACGATTGGCGGCCTGCTGGGCGATGCGATGACCGACATGGTGCAGGGCGCCGTCATGATGACCGGGCTCGTCATCCTGCTCATCACCGTGCTGGCGACCGGGGACTTCTCCTTCTCCCATATCGGGCCGGAACAGCTGCAATGGCGCCTGACCGAGGAAGACGGGACGAAGGAAAGCTGGCTCTCCACAATCGACGCCTGGATGATTCCCATCGTCGGCTCACTGGTGGCGCAGGAGGCGATCTCCCGTTTCCTTGGCGCGAAGTCCGCCAGCGTCGCCCGCATGGGCTGCTACCTCGCCTCAGGCCTCTACCTCGTGCTGGGCGCGATCCCGCTGGTCATCGGCCTGCTCGGCCACGCCGCGGGCTTCGAGGCCGAAAGCACCGACAGCTACCTGCCGGAACTGGCGCGGCAATATCTCTCCCCGCTCATGTACACCGTTCTGATGGGGGCGCTTGTCTCGGCCATCCTGTCGACGGTGGACACGACGCTGCTCGCCGTCTCCGCGATTGCCAGCCGGAACCTGATCGAGCGGGTCGCGCGCAACCTGCCGGAGCCGCGCAAGCTGCTCTTCGGCCGCTCGCTGACCTTGCTCGCCGGCCTCCTCGCCTATGCCATCGCGGCCTCGGGCGAGACCATCAAGGGCCTTGTCGAAATCGCCTCTTCCTTCGGCTCGGCCGGGATTGCCGTCGCCCTGCTGATCGGACTGCATTCCAAATTCGGACGCGAAATGGCCGCCCTCGGCGCCATGGTGGCCGGAGCCCTGGCGAGCTTCTTCGGCGAAGGCATGCCAGCCTGGTTTGTCAGCCTCTACGACGAAACAGCCGCGGACAACATGCCCGGCTGGACGCAGGGCTATGAAGGGTCCTACCTGTTTGCCGTATTGGCCGCTCTGGCGGTCTATCTGGTGATCGGCGGGCTGGAATCCCGCGGCCTGATTGGCGAACCAAAAAAAGCCCGGCTGCGATTGACGCGCCGGGCTTATGAGTATCGGGTCCCGAAGGGGGGAGGAAACGCCCAATCGGAGGAATGATTGGGTAATGCCCGGGACCCTTGGCATAACGTCTAGATAGTGCCTTTTCGCAGGTGCACAACCGTCACTGCGTCAGATCACTCATGCAATTATGCATAATTAACAAGCGTTCATTTAGACCTGCCGCATGGCTGAGCGGCGTAGCTGTTCTGTTTCAGCTGTTACGAAGTCGCGGAATGCGGCCACGCGCTTGGAGCGCCGTAAATCGCTTGGGTAGATAAAGTAAAGATCGAAGATCGGGCCGACATTTTCCGGCAAAACCTTCACCAGCCGCGGCATGGTGGACGCCATATAGTCCGGCACGTCCGCAATTCCGAGCCCGGCATCGACGGCGCGCAACATGGCAAAGACATTGTTCACCTTCAGCGTGGCCGGGCGCGGCGGGGCATCATCGCGGCCCACACGGCAGGCGAAGCTCATCTCCTGCAGGGGCGAGCTTTCATCGCCATAGGCGATGATGCGGTGATTATCGAGATCCTGCGGCGTGCGCGGCATGCCGGCCGTCTTCAGGTATTCCGGCGAAGCGTAGAGGTTCGTCGCCACCGTGCCGAGCTTGCGCTGGATCAGGTCAGCCTTGTCGGCGGCCCAGAGGCGGATGGCGCATTCGGCCTCCAGCTTCAACAGGTCATATTCCCTGTCCTCAAGCCGCAGGTCGAGGTGCAGGTCGGGATGCTTCTTCACAAAGCCGCCTAGGCGCGGCACCAGCCAGGTGGACCCGAAAGCCACCGGCGCCGAGACGATCAGTTCGCCCTGCGGGGTCTCCTGCTGGTCGCGCAGCGCCGTGTTCGCGGATTGTGCGGCCTGCGCCATCTCCATCGTGGAGCGGAACAGTGTGTGGCCGGCATCGGTCAGCACGAGGCCACGGGCATGGCGCTGGAACAGCGACACGCCCAGCACTTCCTCCAGCGCCGCGATCTGGCGCGAGACGGCCGATTGCGAAATGCCCAGCCGGTCACCGGCGGAGGTCAGGCTGCCGGCTTCCGCCGCAGCGTGGAAAGATCTTAGCTTACCCCAGTCCATCAATGACTTCTGACCGTTTCTTCTGCCTGCGGCAAGGGCCTAGCCCGCATCCTTGAGCGCGGCTTCCTTGACTGCCGCAACTTCCGGCGAAGCGGCGATGCGCTGCACTTCATCCAGCAGGATGTCGAGATCGGCGCGGGCGGTGCGGTGATTGGTGATGTTCACGCGGATGGCGAGGCGCCCTTTCAGGCGCGTGGTCGACGGCGCGGCGCTCCCCTGCTCCTGCAGCTGGATGACGATCTCGTCATTCATCGCGTCCAGCACGGCATCGGAGAGGCCAGGCTCTGTATAACGGAAGCAGCAGATGTTCAGCGCGACGGGTGCCAGCAATTCGAGGCCCGGCGTCTTCTGCACCTGCTCGCCGAGATATGAGGCCTGATAGCAGTTGCGTTCGATCATGCGGCCAAGGCGGTCCGTGCCGAACTCCGCGATCTGCGCCCACACCTTCAGGGCACGGAATCCACGAGACAGTTCCGGGCCATATTCGACAGGCCACGGATTACCACCCGCAAGGCCGCGCGCCTTGGCGGTCAGGTAATCCGGCCGGTCTGTGAAGGCGGCGCGGTGCAGCTTCTCGTCGCGGATCAGCGCAAAGCCCGCATCGTAATTGACGTGCAGCCATTTGTGGAAGTCGAAGGCGAGCGAATCCGCGCGCTTCACGCCGGTCAGGCGCTCTTTCACCCGGTCGCTCAGTACACCGAGCGACCCGAAGGCGCCATCGATGTGGAACCACATGTCTACTTCGGCGGCGAGGTCGGCCAGCTCTTCCAGCGGGTCGATCGCGCCGACATTCACCGTGCCCGCCGTGCCGATCAGGATGAAGGGCGTGAGGCCCGCTTCCCGGTCTGCGGCGATGGCAGCTTTGAGCGCGTCCATGTCAATTTCAAAGCGGTCATTCGCCGGGATCTTGCGCAGCGCGTCCGTGCCGAGGCCCAGGAGGTCAAACGCCCGCGCCACGCAGGAGTGCGTCTCGGTCGAGGTGTAGCCGACAAGGCCATGTCCGCAGATGCCTTCCTTGCGGCTGTGGAAGTTCAGCCGCGCATCCCGCGCCACCTTCACCGCGATGATTGTCGCGATGGATGTGCCGGAAACAACGATGCCGCTCGCGGTCTCCGGAAACTCGAACAGTTCCCGGCACCAGGCGACGACCTGTTTCTCGACATAGATCGCGCCATGATCGCGCCCGCCGACATTGGCGTTCATCGCGCTGGCGGCGATCTCGGCCAGAATGTTCGCCGGCGTTCCCGAGCCATGCACCCAGCCGAAGAAGCGCGGATTGGTGTTGCCCGCCCCGTAAGGCAGCAGCGCCTCCATCCGGCCCATCACGTCCGGCACGCCCCAGCCCTCGCGGGGCAGCGGCGCCTTCAGCGTATCCTTGATCTCGCCCGGCAGCTCGGTCCACACGCGGCCTTGTCTGGCATCCTGCAGCCGGTCGATGGCGGCATCCAGCATGTGACGTGCCTGCGCGCGGAATTCGTCCCAGTTTTCCGGGTCGAGCGATTCCTGCGGTGTCGGCTCTTCAATGGGCTTATCGGTCATGCGCGCGTAATCACCCGCTTTTGGGCGTTTTGCAAAGCACCGGATGTCACATGTGAGTCAATATTTCCTATTGGCTCGCCCATAAAATCCGCGCGATCCACGCGATTTCACTGGGTTTGAACTCACGCACGGGATAGGCCGGATTCAGCGATGCCAGCGCGATGGTACGGCTGCTTTTCCGCTCCAGAACCTTGGCCATCACCTCGCCGCCCGTGGTTTTCGCGACGACGCGGTCACCCTTTTTCACCTCTGCCCCGGGGGCAACGATGATGCGGTCCCCCGCGCGATAGGCGGGCTCCATGGAATCTCCACTAATCTGGAGGGCGTAGACGGTTTCCAGCCCGAGGCCCGGGAAGCGTACCTCTTCCCAGCCCTGCCCCGCGGGAAAGCCGGCATCGTCGAAATAGCCGTCCTGCCCGGCCTGCGCGAAGCCGATCAGCGGCGCCGTCGCGCCCCGGCGGCCATCGATCAGCGCGGCGAAATCGTCAAAGCCGGAACCGACCGCGTCCAGCACGCGGGCGAGGCTCTCGGTGCTCGGCCAGCGCGGGCGGCCATCGGCGCCTTCGCGTTTCGACGGATTGAAGGCCGTCGGGTCCAGCCCCGCCCGGCGCGCAAGGCCCGAAGGGGTCAACCCATGATGAGCCGCCAACTGGTCAATCCCCCGCCAGATATCCTTGTGCCGCATAAGGCCACACTCCGCCATTTTCGCGGGTGCCAGCGCTATAGGATTATTTGCCTACGGTCAAGCGAGGGAGGAATATTGTCCTATAAAAACACAGTCAGAAATCGAGCGTATTTCTATGTTAGTACGAAATACAAATCACGGTACACTAGTTTCAAATTACAGACGATATCCAATGGACAAGCTGCAATACCATGATGTTTGAATCTTTAGATGAATTTGTGAACCTTGGGATTGATCTCAGATATGTGCGAGAAAGGTTTTTCGACATAGAAAACGAAAATGAGATTTCGGACACACTCAAAGAGCATATTGCCGGAGTAATTGATGACGCAATTAGGCTTGCCGGCTCTCTTAAACTCGACACTCTACAAACATTTCTAGCTTATACAAAAGTCGATCCGCCAGAAACTTATGACGCGTACGATGTTGTGGTACGGAACATTCTTGCTACTTTCGAAAATGAAGTAGTACTCATTATTCCTGCGGACAGAAAGCCATTCTTCGATGGAGCCAACCCCTTCTGGTCGGACATTCAGGAGTCATTTCCTGAATTGAGGCAGGACATGCTCAACGCAGCCCGATCAATAGGCTTGGGACTTCCTGCCGGATGCGTATTTTACCTTATGCGCGTAATGGAATCCGCAGTTGCTCAACTCGCGAAGTCGCTGGGGATTGAAAACGTCGAAAAGGAATGGGGCAAAATACTCGCAGATATCGACGTAAAAATAAAAGACATGCCGCGAGGCGAAGATCGGAAAAAATGGAACGAACTTCGATCAAACTTGTGGCATGTCAAAGAATGCTGGCGAAACGATACCATGCATCCAAGACGAAGCTACACCCAGGAACAAGGTGCGGATATCTACAAAGCTGTTCGGACTTTTCTAAAGCAAATGAGCACCTTTCTCAAAACTGAGGAAAATGACTAGAAGGCAACTCTACAACTTCCACTGCGCCCCGCGCGGCACGTCGCCGAGCAGGCTCCCGCCAGACAGAACGAACACTTTCCCTTCGCCCAGCGCAAAGGCCGTCAGGCCTTCCGGGAAGACTTTACCGAACGCGTCGTCGAGCACGTTGAGGCCGCCAGTGAAGGCGCCCATGGCGGGCATCACCAGGCGGGCGCCGTCGCTGGCGAAGCAGCGGCGGCGAACATTCCGTCCACGGCCTTTCACTTTGGCGACAGGGTGAAGGTGCCCGGCGACCTCGCCTGCCTCCCCTTCCGGCTCGTGCCGGAAGACGAGGGGGCCGATCCGCACACTCTTCTCCGCCCGGCCGCCCAGATGGGCCGGCGGGTCCGGGTCGTGGTTGCCTTCCACCCAGATCCAGTCATGCGCGGAGGTCAGCGCGCGGATGCGTTCGGCATAAGGCTCCGGCAGGCGCAGCTCGGCGGCGCGGTCATGGAAACTGTCGCCGAGGGAGATGATCGTCTGCGGCATCAGCTGCGCGGCCAGCCGCTCGACGACGGCGAGCGTCGCGCCCGTGTCATAGGGCGGCAGCATCTGGCCGCGGCTCGCATAGGAACTGCCCTTCTCAAGGTGCAGGTCGGAGACGACCAGCAGGCGCTGGCCCGGCCACCAGAGGCCGCCCTCCGGCAGTGGCACGAGCAGCTCGCCCGCAAGATGCAGGAAGGTCTCTTCACGCCGGTTTGCGAGGGCTGCGGTCATGCGGGAACTCTGGACCGGCTCGCAAAACCGGTCAAATGCCGAATGCGGCACCATTGGGCGAGCCTGTTTCCAAAGGAATTTTCCTTCGAATTCATGCGGATTTAAGCATGACCGGCCAGAATGGGCCGTGAATTGGCAAGGGAGGCCGGTCCGATCCTGACCGCTGGCAACACATTCCCCGCCCCGGACAGGGGCCGCGCCCGCCCCGGCGCCCCCGCAGCACTGACCCGCGGGTTTTCGCTGTACCTGGATGCCATCCGCTTCCTCGCCGCGCTCGTCGTGGTCGCCTCCCATGCGGGCCATGAGCGGTTCAGCAAAGGCTTCTTCTTCGACCTCCGCCAGCTGGACATCGCCAGCGATGCGGTGATCGTTTTCTTCGTGCTGTCAGGTTTCGTCATCGCCTACACCACGCTGGTCAACCGGCGCGGCGCGCAGGCCTTTGCCGAAGCGCGGCTGGCGCGGCTCTATTCCGTGGTCATTCCGGCGCTGGCCGTCACCTTCGTGCTGGATACGGCAGGCACGCTGATCTACCCCGAAACCTATCAGGCCTGGTGGTATGATGGCACCGGGCGCGTGGGGCAGTATCTGCGGGCGTTTTTCTTCAGCACCCAGATCATGCCGGAGAACACCCGCCCGGGCACGAACACGCCGTTCTGGTCAGTCTCCTATGAGGCCTGGTATTATCTCGCTTTCGGCATTGCCGTTTTCGCCCGGGGGCGGATGCGCGCCCTGCTCCTGGCCGCCGTGGCCATCGCGGCGGGCCCCAGAATCCTGCTGCTCGCCCCTGCCTGGCTGCTGGGCGTCGGCTTGTTCCTTCACCTGCAAAATGGCGGGGCCAAGCGCATCTCCCGCCTCATGGCCCTGATTTTCACGGCCGCCCCGCTCTGTCTCTACATCCTGATGATGGCGGCGCAGATACCGGCGCGGCTGACGTTCATCATGGTTCATCTGGGCGTGCCGATCGATGCGCTCGGCTTCTCCGACCGGTTCATCTGGGAGAACCTGCTGGGCCTGCTGATCGCGATACACTTCCTTGGCATCTATTGCCTGTCGGGCGAGGCGCGCTGGATCCCGGCGCGGATCGGGAACGCCGTCCGCTGGTGCGCCGGGGCGACCTTCTCGATCTATTTGTTCCACTTCCCCATTCTCAGCTTCCTGCATGCGCTGCCGGGCTATGATCCGGGCAACACGCTGCACGTTCAGATGCTGTTCGCGGCGACGCTGCTCGCCTGCTTCGCGCTGGCAGAAATCTCAGAGCGGCGGCTGGATGTCTGGAAGCGGATGGTCAACGCGATCTTGCAGCGGTTCACCGCCCGGCCGGCAGCCGAGGTGCCCGGCACCTGAAGTTCGGCAGCAGCGCGCCGTCTCTACATGGTGTTTATACGGTGTGTACACGGTGTTTTACACGGTCCCGGAGGCCAATCTATCCACCCCCTAGTCGATGCGCATCGCATCCCGCACCAGCGTGTCTTCGGCCTCGCTGAGGATCGCGTCCTGCACGCTCGCACCAAAGACGGGTTCCTTCCCGATCTCCAGCATCACGGGCACGGCGAAGGGGCTGATCCGCTCCAGCGGCACATGGTCGATCTTGTTCTGGATACGCACCAGCATCTCGCCGAGGCGGCGTACATCCAGCAGGCCTGTCGCCGCATCCTGTCGTGCCGCCTGCAGGAGGACGTGGTCCGGCTCATGGCTGCGCAGCACGTCATAGATGAGATCTGTGGAGAAGCTCACCTGCCGTGAGTTCTTCTCCTTGCCGGGCAGGTTCCGGTGGATGAGGCCCGAAATCTGCGCGCACTGGCCGAAGGTGCGCTTCATCAGGGCGCTCTCGTCCAGCCAGACTTCAAGGTCGTCGCCCAGCATGTCCGGATGGAATAATTCTTCCATGTTTACAGGGCTGAGGTCCTCCATGCCCCAGACGGCCATGGCGTATTCGCTGGCCACGAATCCGGTCGGCTTGGCGCCTATCCGCTCCAGCCGCCGGGTCAGCAGCATGCCGAGGGTCTGGTGCGCGAGGCGGCCCTCGAAGGGGTAGGTCACGAGGTAGTGCCGGTCCCCGCGCGGGAAGGTCTCGACGAGGAGATGATCAGGCGGCGGGATCTCGGAGCGCAGGCGCTGGATCTCGAACCATTCCTGTACAGGCTGCGGCAGGTGGCGCCATTCGTCCGGATTGTGGATCATGTGGCGCACGCGGTCCGCCAGGAAGGTCGTCAGCGGGAACTTGCCGCCATTGTAGCTGGGGATCGCCGGCCGGTCGCCGGTCGCGCGGACGACCAGCGCGTCCAGCCCCTCGATGCCGACAAGGCGCAGCACCTCGCCGCCAAACAGGAATGTGTCGCCGGGCGTCAGCTGGGACAGGAAGTACTCTTCCATCTCGCCCAGCTTGTGGCCGGCCCTCACCGCGCGCTGCTCGCCTGCTGTCGGTTTGCCTATGAAGTTCGCCATCCGTACGGACAGCATCGGCGCTTCGACGATAGCGCCGACATTCATCCGGTGCGCCTGCGCATCCCGCGGCGTGCGCGCCACCCAGCGCCCGTCAGGCCGCCGTACGATGCGGTGGTAGCGGTCATAGGTCTTGAGGGCGTAGCCGCCGGTGGCGACGAAATCGACAATCCTTTCAAAGCCTTCCCAATCCAGATGCTGATAAGGACCGGCACGGACGATCTCGTCGTAAAGCTCGGCCAGGTCGAACCCGTCGCCGCAGGCCCGGCCCATGACATGCTGCGCCAGCACGTCCAGCGCGCCCTGCCTCAGGCCCTCGCCGTCGATCTCGCCTGCTTCCACGGCAGCCTCTGCCGCGCGGCATTCCAGCACTTCGAACCGGTTCGTCGGCACCAGCACCGCCCGGCTCGCCTCGTCCATCCGGTGGTTCGCCCGCCCGATGCGCTGGATCAGCCGCGCAGCGCCTTTGGGCGCGCCCATCTGGATGACGAGGTCCACCTCCCCCCAGTCGATGCCAAGGTCCAGCGTGGACGTGCAGACAACCGCCTTCAGCTTGCCCGCCGCCATCGCCGCCTCGACCTTGGTGCGCTGTTCCCGCGACAGAGAGCCGTGATGCAGCGCGATCGGCAGGCCGTCCTCGTTCACGTTCCACAATTCCTGGAACATCAGCTCCGCCTGGCTGCGCGTGTTGACGAAGACCAGCGTCATCGTCGCCCGCCTGATGGCGTCATAAACCTCCGGCACGGCGAACCGCCCGGAATGGCCGGACCACGGAATTCGCTGATTTGAAATGAGAATATCGACGTCTGCCGAGACGCCGCCCTCGGCCTGCAGGATGCGCACGCCCTTGCCGTCGCCGCGCACATCCAGCCAGTCGGCGAGGCCCTGTGGGTCCCGCACCGTGGCGGAGAGTCCGAGGAAACGGCACCCCGGCGCCCAGCTCGCCAGCGTCGCAAGACCAAGGGAGAGCAGGTCCCCTCGCTTGGAAGCGGCGATGGCGTGGATCTCGTCCACGATCACGCATTGCAGGTCCGCGAAGAATTCCTTCGCATGGTCGGACGCGATGAACAGGGCCAGCTGTTCCGGCGTCGTCAGCAGCACATCGGGCGGCGTCTTCCGCTGGCGCTGGCGCACATGGGAGGGCGTGTCGCCAGTGCGTGTCTCGATGCGCAAGCCGAGGCCCATCTCGTCGACCGGCATCATCAGGTTGCGCTGCACGTCCGTCGCCAGCGCCTTCAGCGGCGAGATGTAGAGCGTGTGCAGTGCGGGGATGCCGGAATTCTTGCGCCCGCCCTGCTGGCTGAGCTCGATCAGGCTGCCGAGGAAACCCGCCAGCGTCTTGCCGCCACCCGTCGGCGCAATCAGCAGCGCACTCTCTCCGGCCAGCGACGTCTCCGCCAGCGCCAGCTGGTGCGGCCGGGCCGACCAGCCCCGCGCACCGAACCAGCCTGCGAAGGGCTCGGGCAAGGTAAATGCGGGAGGATGGACGCTGTCTGGCATGGCTTCAGATTAAACTACCGCAAGACACGCTATTTGCGGGTTTTTTTCCAGTCACTTTCCGGCAAGGTGAGGGCGTCTCCTCCAGCTGATGGAAACCCGATGCGCCCTGCCTATCTGATCGCCCTGCCCCTGTTCGCCTTTCCAGCCTTCGCGGAAACACCGCTCGAAGCCGCCCTCGCCGCGCCGACGGAAGGACCCGTTTACAAATTCGACCTGAAACTCGAAGACGATGACCTGAACGCCGAGGCGCAGGTCGACCCGTCCCTGCCGGAGGGCGAACGCCTCACGCTGATCTCCCCCACCGCCGACACGCTGGAGGGCGAAGCCGCCAAACGCTACGAGGAGCTGCGGGAGAAAACATCCGGCGACAGGATCTGGTGCAGCAGTTTCAACGAGAACATCCCCGCCGATGCGAAGATGATTTCGGAATCCGGCGAGGCCGCCGTCTACAGTTTCACCCCCCTGCCCGGCGACGACACGGAAACGGCCAAGGTTTACAAGCACCTCACAGGCCGGGTGACGGTGTCGAAGGAAGCGCCTGGCATCCTGGCATTTGAAATGTTCGCCGAGAAGCCGTTCAAACCGGCCATGGTCGCCAAGATCGACAGCTTCAGCATGAAGGCAGACTGTGGCCGCTCGCCAGACGGGCGCACCTATGTCGAAAGTCTCGCGCTGGACATCAGCGGCAACGCGATGATGCAACCCTTCAGCCAGTCCGAGCGGCGAACGGTGACCAACCTCGTCGCCCTGCCGGACACGTCCGACACGGCGCTCGGCCAGCCCTAGGCGCTATTCTGTCAGGCCGTACCTGGCGAGAATCTCCTCGCGGATCGCCTGGATAGCCTTTTCGCTGCGCGCACGGCGGCGGTCGATCTCAGCTTCGATTTCAGCTTCTGCCGCATCGCGCTGCGCCTGGACAGCCGCGCGTTCGTCTTCTGCCGCCTGCAGCCCCATCAGCACATCACGCGTGAAATTGTTGATGTTGAACCGGGCCCCGCCGATGACATCGAAACCGCGGCGCACGATGACGGCGTTCATGCTGGGCACGATCACGACATACTGGCCACGATTGCCCGACATATAGAACGTATCCGCCGGCACACCTGCAGCATCGTTCATCAGCCAGAACTGGGCACCATAGCTGGGGCCGCTGGCGGGCTGCGCCGGGGCCGGAGTCTTCACGAAATCTACCCAGCCTTCCGGCAGGATGCGGTCACTGCCCCACATGCCGTCCTGAAGATAGAGCTGACCGACGCGGGCAAGGTCGCGCGCTGTGGACCAGACCTGGCTGGACGAGATGAAGTCGCCGTTCCAGTCGACTTCCATCGTGGTGTGGCGGGCGCCAATCTTGTGCAGCACCGCCTCGTACGGGAAGCTGTGGAACTTGCTGTCATCGTCGATCGCCTCGCGAAGGGCGCGCATGGCAATGAGCGTATCGTCATTGGCATATTTGAACCGCTTGCCGGGCATCGCTTCTGTGACCTTGGACGCGGCCTGATCCACGACGCGTCCGCCGCCGAAATAGAGCCGGTCCGTGCGCGAGCCGGATTCGCCGCTGTCGAGGCCGCTTGCCATGTTGAGCAGGTTGCGGATCGTGATGTTGCGGCGCGGGTCAGCACCCGAATCCCATGCGTCCAGCACGGCCGGATAATCGATATCGATCATGCCCTGACGCCGGGCGGCTCCGATCACGGTAGCGGTAATGGACTTGGCGACCGACCAGGTTCGCTGCGGCGTTTCATGATCGATCCCGCGGGCATAGCGCTCGGCCACGATCTGGCCGTCCTTGACCACGACCACAGCGCTGGTGCGCGTGCCATTGCCATAGGTGCGTTCGTCGAAGGCGAAGGAGACCGGAATGTCAAGGCGTTCGGCTTCTTCGGTCCGCAGGCTGACCTTCACGTTCGAGCCGATGGCGCTGCCCCGATCCTCACCGCTCGCTTCCGGCCAGGCGGCAAAGCGCGGCAGGTAACCGATCATGATCTCATCGGCCCCGGCTGGCAGCTGGGTACAACCGAAGCCCGGCCGGTAGACGGCGATGCGCGGCGGCATTGACCGGTCATACGGCACGCTCACGGTCTTCTCGTTGAGATCTATGCGGGCTTCCGGCAACTGCTCAAAGGCGCGGCGGTAATCATTGTAAATGCCGTCGAGGTCATTGTCCTCGATCGTGCCCAGATCCATGCCCGCCACGAACGTGTCGGAGCAGATGAAGCTCGCTTTCCATCCCGCAGCCAGCGACTTGTCCATCAGGTCCGTATTGCCGCCCTCCTGGGCCATGGACGGCAAGACCATCAGGGCCAGCGCGACAGCGGAGGCAAAAGCGGAACGGGCTGGCTGCATGTCGAAAAACTCCCTCTACACCGGGGGAAGTCTATGCACAGGTTTTCGTGTCGCAAGTGTGGCAACTCAGTTGGGATTTGGAAAAAATCACTGAAAATTCAGGGAGAGCATCTCTGCCGGGGTTGAAACACGCGGAACCCTGCCTTCCCCGCAGCCAGCTGACCGCTACATTGACGGAATGCTCCGTCCGGACCTCCTGCTGCAGCCGACCCCAAAGGGCCTCTATTGCCCGCCGGGAGATTTCTACCTGGACCCCGTGCGCGGCGCGGTGGACCGGGCCGTCATCAGCCACGGCCACTCCGATCATGCGCGCGGGGGCCATGGCGCCGTCCTCTCCCATCCGCACACGCTGGCCATCATGGCGGCGCGATATGGCAAGAATTTCGCGAAATCGACGCAGGCGCTGGAGTATGGCGAGGTCATCGACATCAACGGCGTCTCGGTCTGGCTAACTCCGGCCGGACACATTCTAGGCTCCGCCCAGATCACGGTGGAATACAAAGGTCTGCGCATGACCTTCACCGGCGACTACAAGCGCCGGTGGGACCCGACCTGCGCCACCTTCGAACCCGTGGACGGCACGCACATCTTCATCTCCGAAGCGACCTTCGGCCTGCCTGTCTTCCGGCACCCGCCGACCGAGCACGAGATGGGCAAGCTGCTGCGCAACATCGCGGACTTCCCCGAGCGCACGCATTGCATCGGCGCCTATTCCCTCGGCAAGGCGCAAAGAATGATCCGCCATCTCCGCCTCGCCGGGCATGATGCACCGATCTACATCCATGGCGCATTGGAGAAGCTCTGCGCGGTGTATGAAGACGCCGGAGTACCAATGGGCGACCTGCGCCCGGCCACAGCGGACGACACGTCCAAAGCGGCCCGGGAAGCCTTCCGCGGCCAGGTCGTGATCGCACCGCCGGGGTCGTTCGAAGGAACCTGGGCGCAGCGCTTTCCCGATCCGCTGATCGGCTTCGCCTCCGGCTGGATGAGCGTGCGCCAGCGCGCCAAGGTCAGCGGCGTCGAGCTGCCCCTGATCATTTCCGACCATGCCGACTGGGACGAGCTGACCGCCACAGTGCGGGACGTGAACCCCGACGAGCTATGGGTCACCTATGGCCGGGAAGACGCGCTGGTCCGCTGGGCCACGCTGGAAGGACGCCGGGCCCGGCCATTGCGCCTGGTGGGTTACGAAGAAGAGGCCGGTTGACCCCGCCCGCGGCACCGGCATTAACTGCACTGAACGGTGTTCCAGAAGGGGATTTCAGAATGAAACGCCACCTGCTTGCCGGGGCCGCGCTGATGGCGCTGGCTGCCCTGCCTGCCTGCGATGCAGTCCGCCTGCCAGTCTTCAACCCATCGGGTCAGGAAGACACTGTCTCGCCCTCCACAGAGGCGTCCGAAAGCGAATCGGAAGTGCTCGCCACCGAACCTGCCGCTGGCGCAGCAGATATCGGGGAAACACCCACGGTCGACCGGGACGCCCCGGTGGAAGTTGTGGAAGCCGCGCAGGAAGATGTGCTGCTTTCACCGGAAAGCATCGTGGGTGAAGACGACGCGCCCGAACCTGAGGCAAGTGCAATCGAAGATCCCGCGACCGCCGCTCCCGGTATGACACTGGCGGAGCTGAACGCCGCACCATGCGGCCTGCCCGAAGATGCACCCCCGACGCTGACCGTCGGGGCTGTCGCGGGCGCGACGCAGGTGGAAGAAACGGCAGTGGGCGCAGAAGCCGTGAATGGCCTCGCCGCCAGCCTCGCCAGCTTCCCGGGCATCGTGAAGCTGGAACCGGTGAAACCGGCCAAGGACGGCATGATCGCGACCGGCCATTGCAGCGCTGTACGCATTGCGGACCACTGGCTGGCGACAGCCGCTCATTGTGTCGATGAGCCGTTCGAACAGCTGCGCATCATAGGCACCGCCGAAAACCTTAGCTCACCGCTCGCCCACACGACGGAGGGCGAGTTTGCGATTTGCCATGGCGGCTATGCCGGTACAGCGAACGGCTATGCCAATGACCTCGCCCTGATCCGTCTCTCGGATGAGGAAGTCGAAGCGCTCGGTGACGTGCCCGTCGCCCGCTATGGCGCGACGGACATGCCGCTGGCACCTGCCAACTACGCCACGGGCGACATGGCCGGCTGGGGCCTGACGCGTTTCGGCGGCAAGCTGTCGAACAATCTTCTGGCGGCCAGCATCCGCATCACCGGCACCGGCCCGGCAACGATCTATGTCGCCAGCCAGGCAGGCGCAGGCCCCTGCGTCGGTGACAGCGGTGGGCCGCTCTATGTGACGGAGGAAGACGGCTCGAAAACCGCCGTCGGCGTTCTGTCCGTCGTCGAACAGAACAGGGAAACCGGCCAGTTCTGCGCCGGGGACTATAGTGGCCGCTATACAAACCTGCAGGGCTATACGGGCTGGCTCAGCGATGTGATGGCGCTGTGCGACAGCGATGAAGGGGCTTGCCGGTAATGCACCGTACGATTCTGCTTGTAGCGGTCGGTGCGCTTGCAGCCTGCGCCAGCCGGGAGCCCGACGACACAAGCCGCTACGCGCCCCTGCCCGCGCTGCCGGACGCGCCTTACCAGCTGCCAACCGGCGGCCCGGACTCGATCAGCATTGCGATCATGGACTGCAAGATCGCAGGCTGCCCGGTCGTGAATGTCCTCCTGGATCCGGACAATTACTGGCAGCGCACATCGGAAGATGGTGCCTATTCCGGCATCGCACCGGGCGACCTGTACGCGTCAGTGAAATCCGCGTTCGAGGAACAAGGCTTTGACGACGTGGGCAGCGAACTCGACATCACCAAGGACAATGCAACGGCCTGCCCCCAGTACCTGCAGCGCGGCCTCGTCTACTATATCCACATCGGCCGGGGCGACCAGGCAGGCCAGCGGATCAACTATGACACCGGATGCTCCGGGTCTCTCGACACCCGCCGCGCGGAATTTGTGACGGACGCTCTGGCGGAAATGACAGATCTTACCCATATCATCGATGGGGCTGTGACCCTGGAGGATGACATGGGCGACGAAGAGTAAATCACCGGATTCCCGGCTTCCGGTTTCAGCCTCCGGAAGCCGGACGGTTCTTGTCCGTTTCGCTTTGCCTCAGCCAGGCCTCAACTGGCCGTGTCTGCCAGCGGCCCGCTTACGAATTATTGGAATTGCACCAGGTGTGCGGAATCGAAATACTCGTCCAGACGCGTGATCCGGCCGTCCTTTACCTGGCAGACCAGGCACGCCGCCAAGGCGACTTCCCCGCCATCGCGAACGCGCTTTCCCCGCAGAACATGCTGCTGAACGAACCCGCCGGGAAACACTTCAAGGCGCCGGTCGGCATAAACCCGGTCGACGATACGCTTCGCCATCCCCGCCAGCACAACCCGGTTATCCTCCGGGCCCTGCACCAGTCCGTCTGTATTGTGCCAGATCTCGGCATCCGGCGCGTAACAGGCAATGAGGCCCTCGATATCACCCGCCTCTACGCAATCGAAAAAGCGCGTCGCCAGTTCCCGGATTTCTTCTGAATTCATTCTGTGGCCTCCCATAATCTTCGAGTCCTGACAGCTTGAGCACAACGCAGCATATTTGTCAGGTTTTTTGACAGATTTCTCGATGGCCGGTTCTGGCAGAAGATTCTGACATTCCGGTAGTCTGGCGCTATGTAGAGCGTATGCAAGAGTTTGCCGAACTGCTGGAACGCCTGCTGCTGACGCCATCGCGGAACGGCAAGCTTCAATTGCTCACCGGCTATTTCGCGAGCGCGCCGGATCCAGATCGCGGCTATGCCCTCGCCTCGCTCACCGGTGAGCTGGACCTGAAAAGTATCAAGCCTGCAGCCATCCGCACACTCGCGGAGGAACGAATGGACCCGGTCCTCTTCAACATGTCCTATGACTATGTCGGAGACCTTGCCGATACCATCAGCCTCGTCTGGAAGTGCGAGCGCGGGGCGAACCGTACGCCGCCGCTCTCCGAAATTGTGGAAACTCTCGAGAGCGCCACAAGGGCCGAAGCGCCGCGGCTTGTCGCCGGCTGGCTGGACGGGCTGGATGCCACAGGCCGGTGGGCGCTGTTGAAACTGATCATGGGCGGCTTGCGCATCGGCGTCTCGGCACGCATGGCGAAGATGGCGCTGGCGGATTTCGGCAATGTGGACATTACGGAAATAGAGGAAATCTGGCATGGCCTCGCGGTGCCCTATGAGCCCCTCTTTGCCTGGCTCGAAGGAAAGACCGGCCGTCCGTCACCGGACATTTCCGCACCATTCCGGCCTGTGATGCTGGCCCATCCACTTGTCCCGAAAGCCGACCGGGACAATCCGGACACCATAGACCCCACCCTCATCACCCCAGACAGATTTGCCGCGGAATGGAAATATGACGGCGTGCGCATTCAGGCATCGGTAGAGGGAACTGTCCGGCGCATCTACACACGCACCGGTGACGACATCTCACATACGTTTCCCGATGTCCTGGCAGGCCTGAACTTCCAGGGCACGCTGGACGGGGAACTGCTGATCCGCGCCGAAGACGGCGAAGGCGTCGCGCCGTTCAACGCGCTGCAGCAGCGCCTCAACCGCAAGACTGTCACCAAGCGGCAGATGGAAACCCACCCTGCCTTCATCCGCGCCTACGATATCCTGCACGATGGCACGCGCGATCTCCGCGCCCTCACCTTCCGGGAGCGGCGCAGTGTGCTCGAAACCATCGTCACACAGTACGGAACGGCGCAGCTGGATCTCTCCCCGCTCGTGCCTGTCACCAGCCTGCAAAGTCTCGACGCCTTCCGCATGAATCCCCCTGCGCCGGAAATCGAAGGTCTGATGCTGAAACGCTGGGACAGCGCCTATGTCGCCGGACGCCCGGCGGGCCTTTGGTACAAGTGGAAGCGAGACCCGTTCCTCGTCGATGCCGTCTTGCTCTACGCTCAACGCGGACATGGCAAACGATCCGGCTTCTACTCCGACTTCACTTTCGCCGTCTGGAAGGGTGAAAACCTGACGCCCGTCGGCAAAGCCTATTTTGGATTTACCGACGAGGAGCTGAAGGAACTCGACAAGTTTGTTCGTGAGAACACAATCGACCGCTTTGGCCCCGTGCGGTCGGTCACGCCAAAGATTGTGCTGGAGGTTGCTTTCGAAGGCTTGCAGCGATCAGCTCGCCACAAATCGGGTCTTGCCATGCGGTTCCCCCGCATCAACCGCATTCGCTGGGACAAACCTGCAGAAGAAGCCGATCGGCTGGAAACCCTGGAAGCCATGTTGCCAGAATAGGAAACGCAAAAAAAAAGGCCGGGCGCACAAACGCCCGGCCTTTGAAGTGATATCGAAATTCGTCTGTTATCAGACGGATTCCTTCAGTTCCTTCGCAACGCGGAAAGCAACTTTCTTGGAAGCCTTGATCTTGATGGCTTCGCCGGTTGCCGGGTTGCGACCCATGCGGGCCGGACGCTTGCGCACTTCCATCGTGCCAAGGCCCGTGAAACGGACTTTTTCGCCCTTCTTCAGGCGCTTCGTGGTCATGGTGACCAGATCGCCCAGAACGGCTTCGGTCTGCTTTTTCGTCAGGCCATGCGCGTCAGCCAGTTCAGCGGCCAGCTGGCGCAGGGTGACAGTGACGACCTTCTTCGGAGCAGCAGCCGTTTTCGCGGCGGTGCGTGCAGCCGGCTTTGCGGCAGGCTTCGCAGCAGCAGCCCGACGGGTGGTCGTTGCCGCTTTAGCGGCGGGTTTCGCAGCGGCCTTCGTGGCCACAGGTTTCTTTGCCATGAGCAAATTCCTCTATTCCGACTCAAATGAGTCGGCAGGCGAATAGCGTAAAAAAGCCCGCCTGCCTTGCTTTTTTTCAGTTCGAGGCAATTTTCTACACACACGAACACTGCCACACGGGGCTCATGAAACCGCGTCTTCCACTCTTCCTGATCCTTGCCGGACTCCTCCAGCCACTCTCCGGCGTGCTGGCACCAGTGCTCGGAATTGGCACGCCAATCGGAGAAGCCACGCGCGGCATGGCAGCGCCGGAACAACCGCTGCCCGCCTTCTTTTCGATCTGGAGCCTTATTTTTGGGGCATATATTGCCTTTGCCTACACCAGTTGGCGCCATCGCGAGCCATGGATGTTGCGCGTCGGTGCACCCCTGGCATTTGCCGGCGCAGCGAACATTGTGTGGATGTTGAGCGCGCAACTGATCGAGTCCCAACCGCTGGATTTCCTGCTTTTGTTTCCCATTGCTGCTTTGTCATGGACTGCCGCAGCGCGCTTCGACCGCATGCGGGGAATGGGCGGAAGTGTCGGAAAATTCATTGCAGACGCCGCGACCGGACTGCTCTCCGGCTGGATCCTCGTGGCGATCAGCATCTCTGTGCCATTGCTGATTCGAAACCTCACCAGCTACGGTCCGACCGATTTTCTATGGCAGATGCTATGGATCTTTTTGGCAACTGCCGCATTGGGTTCGTGGACATATGCACGCTATATCAGCCGCAGCCTCTGGTTTTTTGTGGCCGTTGCCTGGGGTTTGATCGGCGTGATTGCCAATAACTGGACGGCGACCGGTATGGGATGGCTCGCCATCATGACTGGTGTTTCCGGGATTCTGATTCTGGGCCTGCGTCTGTCACGCGGCGCAGACGGAACAACCGTCCCAGCCTGAATTCAATACGGAGTACAAAATGGATTTTCTGAACTCGATCGACTGGGAAGCCCAGCTTGCGGAGCATTGGCCGGTATTGGCAGGCTATGCACTGAAAGCCGTCGGGGCCTTCATTGTCCTGATCATCGGCCTTCGCATTTCCGGTTGGGTCGCGAACATGGTGCGTTCGCAGGCAACGAAGCGACCGAATATCGACGATACGCTTGGCAGTTTCTTCGCTTCCATCACACGCTGGTTCCTGACGGCAGCGACAATCATCGCTGCGTTGCAGCTGTTCGGCGTTCAGGCTACCAGTTTCGTTGCCATCCTCGGTGCCATGACTCTCGCCATTGGCCTGTCGTTGCAGGGCGCACTCGGCAACATCGCATCCGGCATCATGATCATGCTGTTTCGTCCGTACAGCGTTGGCCAGTATGTCGAACTGGCCGGACAGGGCGGCACGGTGAAGGATATCAACCTGTTCCAGACCATTCTTGCCTCCCCCGACAACGTCCAGATCATCGTGCCGAACAGCCAGGCCATTTCAGGCGTCATTCGCAATTATGCCGGTTACCCGACCCGCCGCATCGATCTCGTATTCAGTGTCGATTATGGCGACGGCCTTGAGAATGCGATGGAAGTGATCGAGCGCGCGGTGAAGGCTGATGACCGCGTGCTGGCAGACCCCGCGCCCGTTGTCCGCGTCAATACGCTGGGGGCTAGCTCGGTCGACATTGTCGCCCGGCCGTGGGTCAAAACCTCAGACTATTGGGAAGTCCGCTGGGCGCTGACCAAATCGGTCAAGGAAGCCCTCGATGCTGCCGGTATTTCCATCCCGTATCCGCATCAGGTCAACATCACGCGAGAGGTCAGCTGAAGCCTGTTGAAGCCCACCCCGGCGCGTGACAGAAGATACTCATGACGCTTCAGATCGACACCACGAACTGGCCAACCTGGGCCGCCGCAATCGAACCCTATGTCGAAAAATGGGGGATCGTCCTCTTGTCGGCCGTAGCGGTCTGGCTTCTGGCCGGCCTGGTGCGGCGCCTTGTTCTCCTGATCGGCAAGAAAGCCATTTCGAAGGACAAGGAATTCGAAGGATCGAACTGGGATCTTGCAGCCTCGATCACCCGGGTCTTCGCGCTCATCCTGCTCAGCCCCATTCCACTCGGCCTCGCCGGGTACGACTGGGAGGCAATGATAGAACAGCGCGGCCCCGGCGCTGTCGGAGCCGTTGCGATCCTCGTTGTCGCGGTGATCATCGCCAATGGCGTCGCGCGGTCCCTCCGCCGGTTCGGCCGGAAGGCACACCGGCGTGCCGGGGCTGACGACACGTTGTTTGCCTTTGCCGCGTCGCTCTTCAAATACCTGATCTTCGCCGTCGCAACCGTCTTCGCGCTGACGCAGCTTGGTTTCCCAACGGCATCGCTCGCCGCCCTGCTCGGCGCAGCCGGCCTCGCCATCGGCCTCGCCCTTCAGGATACGCTGAAGGCGGTGGCCGCCGGTATCATGCTGGCGATCTTCCGGCCTTTCCGGATCGGCGACTATGTCAGCGCTGCAGGTCTCGATGGTGAGGTGATCGACATCACGCCATTCCTGACGCAGGTGAAGCAGATCGACAACAAGATCGTCTCCATCACCAATGACAAGGTTTGGGCGGAGCCGCTGATCAACCACACACGCCAGACACGGCGGCGTCTCGATCTCTATTTCGATATTTCCTATGACGACGACATGGACCTCGCCATGCGGCTGGTCCGGGAAGTCGCCGATGCCCATCCGCGGATCCTGGCAAATGAAGAAACCTGGGTTGGCATCCACGCGCTCGCTTCGTCCAGTGTACAAGTACGCCTGAGAGCCTTTGTCGCCACGCCGGAATTCGTCGATGTCCGCGCGGACGTCACCAAGGCAGTCAAAGAAGCCTTCGATGCGAACGGCGTGACGATTCCGTTCCAGCACGTCGTCTATGTTCCGTACAAGGCGCCCGCCAGCAGCAATAACGGAACGGACGCCACACCACTCCCGATCGCCCCTTCGGAAGATGGCTGAGCATCCCGATACCCGTGATCCTGCACCCGCACCGGTGTCACCGGAAAAGCCCGGCAAGCCACCGAAACGCCCGCTGCTCCTTCGCCTCTTCGGCATCAGCCTCTGGGGCGGCGTGAAGCTGACGGGGCTGTGCATTCTGGTCGGCTTTTTCGTGATGGCGGCGAACTTCAACCCGGCCGCTCAGGACGCGAACATTCCAGGCGCGCTGGCCGCAATCGCAAAGCAGGCGCTTGCCGCAGCAGGCTGGGCTGTCCGCAATTTCTGGAAGCCAGCGCTCGCCGGGGCGACCATCGTGCTGCCGATCTGGATTCTCTGGCGCCTGATCAGCCTTCCCTTCCGCAAATAGGAAACGGAACCGTTTTGCTAACGCCGCGACACGGGATGTGCTGACGTCCCTCCTGACTTATGATCCTTCCAAACAAAAAGATCCCGGGAGGACATCATGGACACAACCAAACTCATGTTTCGCGACGACCTGATGAAGGACGAACGCATCCTGATCACAGGCGGCGGCACAGGCCTTGGCAAGGAAATGGCCGAAGGCTTCCTGAAGCTCGGCGCGGAAGTTCACATATGCGGCCGGCGTGGCGGCGTGTGCGAGGAAACCGCTGCAGAGCTGATGGACAAACATGGCGGCAAGGTCGTGCCGCATGCCTGCGATATCCGGGTCGCCGAAGCGATCACCGACATGAACGATGAGATCTGGGCGAAACACGGCCCCCTCACCGGTCTGATGAACAATGCGGCGGGCAACTTCATCTCACGCACCGAAGACCTTTCCATACGCGGCTTCGATGCGATTTCGAACATCGTGTTTCGCGGCTCCTTCTACATGACACACGACATCGGCAAGCGCTGGATCGACCAGAAGCGGAAGGGCAGCGTCTGCTCTATCCTGACGACCTGGGTCTGGAATGGCGGGCCATTCGTTGTTCCGTCGGCTATGTCAAAGGCCGCCGTGAACACAATGACGCAATCCCTCGCCGTCGAGTGGGGCCGCTACGGCTTGCGCTTCAATGCGATTGCGCCGGGCCCTTTCCCCACCAAAGGGGCCTGGGCGCGCCTGTCACCGGACTCCGGCACCAGCAGCATGGAGCGCAGCGTCGCCAACCCGATGGGCCGCGTGGGCGAAATGCATGAACTGGTGAACCTGGCTGTCCTGTTGATGGCGCCAGGTGCCGAATACATCAACGGCCAGACCATCGCGATCGATGGCGGCATGTATAACGCCTCCGGCGGAAATTTCAGCGCGCTTGCTGCCTGGAGCGACGAGCAATGGACCGCTGCTCGAGAAGCCATTGAAGGCGCAAATGCAGAGGACAAAGCAAAACGAACCGTGTAGGTTGCGAGCGTTTCGCAATACAAGAACGGACCGGGATGACGACAGCGACGCAGAACACCGAAGGCGGCGGCATTCACGCGCTGGCCGCCCGCCTCGCTGAACTGCAATCGAAGCAGTCTGGCCTGATCGCCGGACTGACTGGCTCTGTCGCCTCCGGCAAGACGACCCTTGCCGAGGCACTCGCCCACGTGCTGGACGATACGCTGGAGGTCGAAACCGTTTCGACCGACGGCTTCCTGTATCCGAACAGCATACTGGCTGAGCGGGAGCTGACGCTTCGCAAGGGATTTCCGGAAACCTATGACCATCAGGCGCTCGGTGAAGCCCTCAGCGCCATCCGCGCGGGCGAAGCCGCCTTCCCGGCCTACAGCCATGTCACCTATGATGTAGATCCCGCCCTGTCCCGCACCATTCGCCGGCCAGACGTTCTCATTCTTGAAGGCTTGGGATTCCAGCCCTTGTCGCCGCCGCCGCGCAGCGCACACGAGCCAGACTTGCTGATCTATCTCGATGCCAGCGAAGACGACCTGCTCGCCTGGTTCCTGGAGCGCTTCGTGCGGCTATGGAACGCCGCGCGGGAGGACCGGTCATCCTTCTATGCGAACTTCCTGCACATGTCGGAGCCGGAGCTGCTCGAATTCGCGCAGTCCGTCTGGGAGCGGATCAATCTGGCCAATCTCAGAGAAAATATCGCCCCGCTGAAACAGCGGGCCGACATCGTTCTCTTCAAGAGTCGTGACCACACCATCACGATCGCGGAAGACAGACTGCTTTAGCGCCTCAGAGGGTCGGGTCGATCAGGTATTTCTCACCCGTCGCCTTGGCATTGTAGGCGTGTAGCGTATCCAGATCGAGCGCCTCGGCGAGCGAGATTGTCTTTGTGTAATGGCTGGCGAAAGTCGTGTTCAGTTCGTCGATCACGCGCTTGTACATGCGCGCGCGCACTTCCGGAGATGCTTTCTCCAGGAAGGGCGTCAGCAGGTAACCGCTAAGGTTCCAGGCAAAACCGACGCCTGCAGGCAGGACCGTCGGCGACAGGTCCAGCCGGCCATAGATATAGACCTGCGTTTCCTGGCCAGAGCCGTAACGCGAGTATTCCTTCATCTTGCGGCTGGCAGCCGCTTCCATCGCAACCAGCAACTGGCCGGCGAGCGGGCCGCCGCCAATGGCGTCGAAGCCCATCGTGGCACCGGTTTCGACGAGGCCGTTGATCAGGTCTTCCATGAAGGTCGGCGAGGAGGAATTGACTATATGCTTCGCACCGATGCCGCGCAGGATTTCGGCCTGCTCTTCCTTGCGGACGATGTTGAGGATCGGCACGCCGTCAGCGATGCAGATCTTATTCAGCATCTGGCCAAGGTTAGAGGCCGCAGCCGTGTGGACGAGCGCCTCGTGTCCTTTGGCTTTCATCGTTTCGACGAAGGATAGCGCCGTCAGCGGGTTCACATAGCAGGAGGCCCCCTGCTCCGCCGTCGTACCGTCCGGCAGGGCCATGCACTGCGAGACATGCAGTGTACGGTATTGCTGGTACATGTTGCCACCAAGGCAGGTAACCATCTTGCCGAGCAAGGCCTGCGCCGCGGGCGAGTCGCCAGCCGCAATCACTGTACCCGCGCCTTCATTGCCGACAGCCAGCGACTGGCCGAGGCGTGCCTTCATGGCACGCAGGCCAGCTTGCGGCACATCGGCAGAGATGGTCGGACTTTCTTTCGTTCCGCCTTGGACCGCAGTCGACATATCCGCGCCGCCGACCAGAAGGCCAAGATCGGACGGGTTGATCGGCGTGCCTTCGATACGCACCAGCACCTGGTCCGGGCCAGGCTGTTTTATGGGCGCGTCAGCCAGGGAGAGTTCGAGTTTGCCTTCCGGCGTCACCAGCGTGCGGATCTGCAGGCTTGTCTCGGGAAGTTGATCAGCCATCGGGTATTCCTCTCTAAGAACTAGATTTTTTGAATGTATGTCAGGGCCTTATGATGACCTTACCGACAACTTCGCGATCCGTCAGCAGGCGCCATGCCTCGCGCCAGTCTTCCAGCGGGATCTCACGGAAGACGTGGGGGTGTACTTTGCCCTCTTCGGCCCATTTGCGGATCGCCGCCTGATTGGCACGTCCCCGCTCCGGAAACTGGCGGCCATATTCGCCCGCCCGTACGCCAACGACGGAAAAGCCCTTGATCAGCGGCATGTTCACTTTGACTTCCGGAATACGTCCGGACGTGAAACCGACCACCAGCAGCCGTCCATCGAAGGCGATGCAGCGGACACTTTCGTCGAACACATCTCCACCGACCGGGTCGAAGATGACGTCCGCACCGCGCCCGCCCGTCAGCGATTTCACCTTGTCGCGGAAGCCCTGAGTGACGTTGATGCCGTAATCGGCACCGTACTCAAGCACCTTGTCGAGCTTGGCATCGGAAGCCGAGGTCGCAATGACCGTCGCGCCCAGCAGCTTTCCAACATCGACAGCTGCCATGCCCACCCCGCCGCTGGCGCCGTGCACAAGCAGCGTCTCGCCCGGCTGCAGGTTTGCCCTGACGACCAGCGCGACATAAGCCGTGATATAGGCAGCTGGAAAGGCAGCGGCCTCGGCAAACGTGAACGGCTTCGGCTTCGCCGACAGGCTCTTCGCAGGCAGTACGGCAAACTCGGCATAGGCGCCGGTCTTGTTGCCGCCGATCACTTCATCGCCGGGTTTCCACTCCGTCACACCTTCGCCGACCGCTTCGATGACGCCGGCGACTTCCATGCCCAGCGTGAAAGGCAGCTCGGGTTTGAACTGGTACTTTTCCTGGCTCATCAGGAGGTCCGGGAAGTTCACCCCCGCGGCTTTGACATGAACCAGAACTTCGCCTTCTCCCGGCTGCGGCACAGGAATATCCCGCACCTCCAGCCCGGAGAAATCATCCGTGATCTGGTGGCAAACCAGCGCTTTCAAATCGCGCTCCTACAACTTCGAATACACGGTGCGGACCATGTCCGCGATTTCGAGGCACGCCTTGCGCGAGCCCGGCGAAATCAGTGTGAAGGCCGTGAAGGCATGCGCGAGGTTGTCGTAGCATTTGTGAATCACCGGCACGCCAGCATCCTTCAGGCGACGGGCATAGTCGTCGCCCTCGTCGCACAGCGGATCGTGCCCGGCGGTGATCACGACAGCTGGCGGCAAGCCATCAAGGTGCCCGGTCTGCCCCGGTGACAGCATTTTATCAGCCATGTCGAAGCCTTCAGGCAGGTATTCCTGCATGAACCAGTCCATCGTGTCTGTGGAGAGCGAGAAGGTTTCGCTGAACTCCTTGCGGGACGGGAACACTTCCACCAGGTCGATCGCCGGATAGATCAGTAGCTGCATCGCCGGCAGCGGCTTGTCCTCGCGCTGCATTTCTTGGGAGATGATCGCGGAGAAATTGCCGCCCATGGAGTCGCCGCCCACGGCCGCGACGCCTTCCGGAGCCCCGAATTTTGCAGCGTTGCGCATGCCCCATTCATAGGCCGCGCAGCAGTCGTCGATGCCGGCCGGGAATTTGTGCTGGGGCGCAAGGCGGTAATCCACCGAAAGGACAGGGCATTTCACGCGGCTGGCGAGGATGGAGCACCAGGCATGGCAGGTCTCAAGATCGCCAATCACCCCCCCACCCATGTGGAAGTAAACCATCAGGGGCGCCTTGGGGTCCTGCCCGTCAGGCCGATAGATGCGGGCCGGGATCTCGTTCTTGTTCGGGCCGGGAATGGTGAGGTCTTCGGTCCGCACACCGGGCTCGATCGGCGCAGCGACGGCGGCCAGCGTTTCCTTCGTGGCCGCCTGAACAACTTCCGCCGGCAGGCTGGACATTGGCGGTGCATTCCGCCCATTCCACGCCATGAGCTGCAGCTGCGGTTCCAATGTGCGGCCGCGAACGGTCAGCGGCTTGCCGCCTGCCATTTTCACGAGCAGGCCGCCCGGCAGTTTCATGACGAGCTTGGTAATGGTCTGCTGAAGGCTCATGGTCGCTCCCCTGTTGTATTGTCGGGCGAAGCTTAGACCTGCCGCGCATCGCTCGCCAAGGGGGCAACAAGCTTACTTCGCGGCAAGCTCTTTCACGCCCGCCATCAGCATCCGGGCGGCAAAATCCGTTGCGCCTTCCACGTCCACAGGCCGGCGGAGCAACATGATCTCGCCCATTTCGCGGGCAACGCCGATAGCGGCTGCCGTGAGGTATTCGATATCGATGCTCGAGGAGGTGTCTGCCGCCAGGATCCGTTCCAGGTCCGACCGGATTTCTGCCGCAACAGCGGACATTTCAGGCGTGTCGACCCGCACGCCGATCAACGCCATATGCGGCGCCCCTTCAGACAGTGCCTGGCGGTTCTCCGAAGCGATGAAGCTGAAATAGGCATAATAGGCGTCGTGCATATAATCGTGTGCGGTTCGCGCAGTGGCACGGACGTCTTTGAGCAGGTCCCGGAAGTGTTGGGTGGAGTCCTCGGCAATTGCCTCGAAGACTTCTTCCTTGGACTTGAAGTAATTGTAGAACGTGCCTGCGGCGAGGTCGGTTTCCCGGATGATGTCGCGTACTGTGGTTGCTTCGAAACCGATCCGGGCGAAGACCCGCCGGCCGGCATCCAGAATCGCCCGCCGGTTCGCCGCCTTCGAGCGCGCGCGTTTGCCGGAACTTCCCGCCGTTTTCACGTCAATCGTCATGACTCGCCGTCCTCACCTTCAGACATCGTCGCCGAAGGCGTCACCATGTGTCAACTTTATAACAACGCAATGCTGCAATGCATTTCGTCCTAAAAGAATCAGGGATTTACCGGATTGCCCGCCTTTCAGGCGGAAATCCCTACAGCAGGAGAAATCCGCCAGGTCAGCCCATCGCCTGACGGTTCGCAGGTCACGTCCATGAAGGCCCGCTGGGAATGTACGGCCCCTCGCCAGATTTCAGTCCAACAGGACAGGAGATTGCCGCGTTCATGCCCCTCCAGACCGCGAACAATCCGCAGGCCCGACTGATGTACGATGGTCACGTTTCCGGCGCGTTCGATGCGAGCGTCGTCGCCCATGCCCATAAACATCGCCGCGAGGAATTCTGCTGCCTCTGACGGTCCGCCATCAACGCCGTCGACCGCCTTGGCCATGCGCTGGTAATGCTGCAAGCCCGTCAGCCGCGCGGCGAGATGGCAAAGCGCCAGCGCCCTCTCCTGCCCCAATACATTGACCAGTTCTCGCACGCCATTGCGGATATATTCGACCGCATAGTTCCGGTTTGCCTTGGCAAGGCGTTCCGCGCTCCATTCTCCGGGGGGCGGTTCCGGCTGCTTCGCCGGATCGAATGGCGGCGGGCGTTCGTCCGGCGCAAACCGCAGCCGCTCGTTTTCCGGCAAGTCGTGATCATATTCCCGGAAATAGCCGCAGAGGCCGAACTGGCCTGTCATGTCTTCCGACACGCAGACGAAGCCCAGCCGCGGATTGCCGAGCGAAACACCGTTCTGCCCATACCAGCCGCGCAGGAAGCCTCGGCTCGCCTCGACCGGTACGCCGCAGATCACCGCACCATCATACATCCAGCGCGGATAACGGAAGCGCACCCAAGCCTTGGTGTCGCTCTCTTCCATATACTCGACCGCCACACCGCCAACGCCGTTAGAGAGCACATGATACTTCGCGCAGGCCACAGCATCCGGCAGGCCGTCCAGGCCCAGCTTTCGAAACGAGGACAGGAACTTGTCCTCGTGCTGCCGGCGAAACAGGCGGAACAACCAGTCACCAACGACAGCCGGCCCTTCACGCGTCGCCACCATCAATTCCAGTCCGAGCAGATATTGGTGATGCAGCTCTGCCTGTGCCTCGATCGCAGCAATGTTCAGCGTCATGGCCCTACCCTGCTTCAGCGACCGCATTCATGAGCTTGCTGCCGCCACCCTCGATCTTCCGTTGGCGAAGCATGTTGAGGATCATGCCGAACACGACGCGCAGGCAGATCAGGATCAACACCCCCACCAGCGGCTGGCCGAACGCCAGCATCAGGCCAGCCCCTAAAATGATCGCAACATGCAGGGTGACGATCCGGCCATAGGGCGCGAACATTTCCACAGGCAGCTGCGTGTTCCGGAAGTCGCCGCGTCCGATGAAGTCGACCAGGTAGAAGATCGCATTCACGAGGATGATCGCACCAACGAACCACAACATGTAAGGGCCGGTGCCAAGCGCCCAGTCGACCAGACTTCGCATACCGTGAAACCCGGGCGCGGCACTGCCGACATCCCCGCCTGCAAAAGCGCTGATGAAAATGCCATGACCGAAGCAGAACATGCCGTAGTGCACCGTGAAGAACGGCACCATGAACAGCGCGATGGGGATGTTCAGGGCATTGGCAGCAATCGTTCCCAACATACGCAGGATGGTGAATGCCCCGATGACCAGGTTTTCCAGCCAGTAGAGCGCAACCAGCGGCATGGCCTTCCAGCCAAAAAACACAACCGCAATGATGGGCAACAGGTCGACCAGAAGGGTCAGCCAGGCCAGCGGATCCCGATATGTCCGGGCAAAGAGGTCAGGGTCGAAAAAGCGGTTCATTCCGGAGGGCTGCCAGAAGGAACGAGATCCGGCAAAGGCGCCGTCGTCTGCGAATATGTGAAGCTGTGTCCTGGTGTCCATTCGCCGTCATCGCCCAGGAATTCCGACACGCCAGACATTGTGCCGTCGGCATGTCTCCGGCCTGTCGAGCGCACTTTCAGAATGTGCGGCAAGCCCTTCACGTCCTCCTCAGCCGTCCAGCTGCCGTCTGCGTTCAGAGTCATCGTTCCGCTAGTACGGAAGTTCGCGCTGGTGATGTAGACATAATCCAGCACGCCCGGCTTTCGTGACAGCTGGACATAGGTCACGCCGCCATAAGAGCCATCTTCCAGCACGTGACGGTTGACCAGTACGCTGCCGCCAAGATCCCAGTCCCATTCGGAATAGTCCGCAGGCTGCCCGTGTTCCTTGTCGGCCTCCCCGGGTTCGCCACGCCAGCGTGTCCCGGCAAGGTCTGCCAGCACGCCGAAGCCATATTCAGCGATCGGCGTCTCTTGCGCTGACGCCTGCGGCGGTACCGCCGGGGCTTGTGCGCAAGCCGCAATGACAAGGCCAACGGCCCAGATCGATAAGCGCCTCACCATGTCTTGTTCCTCCACCCATTATTATATCAGCTACCCGCTGGATCGTAGGCCGGAAACTCGAAAGGGTTCCGGGGCGCCAACCCTTTGGACCCTCTCGGATTGTTGTAATTGCCGGTCAGGATCTCGAAATGGAGATGAATGGCCGTTGCATTGCCGGACTTGCCCATCATGCCGATCTCCTGCCCGAAGCCCACTTCCGCACCAGCGCGGACGCCTTCCGCAAAATGCGCGAGGTGGGCGTAGCGGGTGTAGACCCCCCCGCCATGATCGATCAGCACCATGTTGCCATAACCCGTCGAAACCCGCGCCTCGAGGATGCGCCCCGGTGCTGCGGCGTAAATCGGCCCGGCCGGAATGGATTGCAGGTCAATCCCGTCATGGCGCCGGGCGGAGCGGATGCCGAAACCCGACGAGAGGCACACATCGTTTGCCGGCGCCGTTGCCAGAACAACAGAGCCGACGACGATGATCGGTTTGTAATCGGTCACCCAGAAATCGCGGTCCATGGGCGGCGCGTTAGTGACGTAGATACCCCCGCAGGAGCGGAGATAGGCGTTCGGCTGGAAGCTGCCTTGTGCCGCAGAGACCTGCGGCGGCCCCGGTGGCGGCGTATAGGTCCGCACCTGTGTCGGGGCCGGCGAAGAGGCGCAGCCGGCAAGGAATACAAGTGTGAGTGCAGCCCCCAGCAGCTGCCTCATGCGGTCACTTTCGCGCGTTTCATGCCCTTTTCGATCTCCTTCAAGAGGTCCCGGCAGTAGAGGTTGAAGTCTACCTGCATGCGGTGGCGCGGGCTATCGTAGAAGTGCCCGAGGTGCTCCTTCTCGTCCGCAACCGTAACGCGCTCCATTTCGGCAGCATCGGGGAAAGCGTACTCGCCATCAATCGCCGCGGCCACCAGTTTGGACTGCTGCTCGGCAAAGTTTACGAGCGTCGGCAGCGGCTGGGCGAGGCCGAGGAAATAGATTGTCTCGCGGCCAGGCTTCACCATTCGCTTGTAGAGCGGGAAGACATTGTCCTTCGGGGTCAGGTCGTCCTGCTTGATGAAGGGGAAAGTCACATTGTAGCCCGTCGCCCAGACGATCGCGTCGACCTTCTCGCGGGTGCCGTCGGTAAAGACGACACCGTCGCCGTCCAGCTTCTCGATGCCGGGTTTCGGCGTGATGTCGCCGCAGCCGACGCGCGTCAGGAACTCGCCGGAGACAGACGGATGGCCCTCCAGCGGCTCATGGTCCGGTTTCGGCAGGCCATAATCTTCCATCATGCCGATGGTTTTCTTGATTTTTTTCCGTGCGAGCTTGCGCCCGAGGCTCGCGGGCATCCAGGCTGGCAGCACCGCCTTGTCGGCCGGCTTGCCATCCATGTATTTCGGCATCACCCAGACGCCCCGGCGCATGGAGATGAACAGCTTCTCCGCCAGCGGGCGCTGGGACAGTTCCGACGAGATGTCCATCGCCGAGTTCCCTGCCCCGACGATCATCACGCGCTTGCCGCGGAAGTCGTAGGGCTCGAACGGGTCGGTATAGTTGTGGGAGTGAACCTGGTAACCATCGAAATGCCCGGGATAAGTGGGCGTGCGCGGATCCCAGTGGTGGCCGTTGGCAACGACCACGGCATCATATTCCCGCGACTCACCGGTCGACAGCGTCACCTTCCAGCGGCCACCCGGCAGGTCTTCGACATTGGTGACGGCCGTGTTGAAGGTGATCGTGTCGCGCAGGCCGAAATGATCCACATAGTCGTGGAAGTACTGCAGCAGCTGGGCGTGGTGCGGGAAATCCGGCCAGTCCTCCGGCACGGGATAGTCCTCGAAGGCAAGGCGCCATTTCGACGTGTCGATGTGCAGTGACTGGTAGCAGGACGAGGCGCCGTTCGGATTCTTGTAGTACCAGTTCCCGCCAATATCGTCCGACATTTCGAAACAATCATAGGGCAGGCCCCGGTCTTTCAGACGCTTCGCCATCGTAAAGCCCGAGCACCCTGCTCCGATAATGCAGGTCTTCGGCTTGCCCGTTCCCTCAAATGCCATTGTTTCCTCCTGACCTCAGGTCATATGTATGTTCTCGCCCTTGCGGATGTTATCCGAGGCAAAAGGCAGGTCAAATGAATGAGGCCCCATATGGAAGATGACGCCACGCCAACTCTCGAACCCTGGCAGGTCATGGGCGAAAATCTGGACATCATGACTGGCGGAATCCCGTGGGGACGCCGGATGAGCTTCCGCGTCACGAAGCTGGAAAAAGGCCGCGTCTGGGGCGTTCAGCCCTGGAAGGAGCGCCTTGTGGGCGACCCGGACACCGGCGTTATCCATGGCGGCGTGCTGACGTCCTTCCTCGACAACCTTTCCGGCATGGCAGCGAGTTCTTCTCTGGAGAAGGCCCGCTTCGTCTCCACGCTCGACCTGCGCATCGACTATATGCGCCCCGCCGAGCCGCAACGGGAAATTCTGGGCGAGGCGGAATGCTACCACATCACCCGCAATGTCTGCTTCACCCATGCCTGGGCCTATCATGAGAGCCGGGACAAGGTGATCGCCACCGCCGCAGGCGCCTTTGCCATTAACAAGCCGCGCTCGGTCGAGTCGCTGAGGGCGTTCTAATGGCAGACGAACTTCTCCCCTCCCGCGCCGAACAGGTGCAGGCCTTCCTTGGCCGCACGCCCTTCGCTCAGGAAATCGGCATGCGCTGTGAAGTCATGGGCGACGAGATGACGGCCATCATGCCGTTCCAGCAGAAGCTGATCGGCAATTTCACGATCCAGGCGCTGCACGGCGGCGCGATTGCTGCCTTCCTGGAGCTGACCGCCATGGCGCAGGTCTACCTCGTGACCGAGCATCTGGAACGCCCGCCGCGGCCGATCAACATCACGATCGACTATCTTCGCCAGGGCCATGCCAAGGACACGTTTGCCCGCGCGACCATCACCAAGATGGGCCGGCGCATGTGCTCCGTCCGAGCCGAAGCCTGGCAGGACGAGCGGTCAAAACCGGTCACCAGCCTGCTGGCGCACTTCAAGGTGAGCGCCGACTGAGGGGGGGTGGATAAGTCCCCTCTCCGGGCAATGAAGAACACCATGTACGGACCATTTAAAGACCATGTATACCGGCCCGCTTTTCCCGTCCCGGGCCGGGCCCTTTTCGCTATTGCCTATCCTTCAGCAGAGCACCTATTCTGAAACTTGAGGCTCAGAGGGGGACGCCGTGACTCGCCAATTTGCATTTCAAGGCATGCGATGATGCGCGCGCTGGCTGCCTGCCTCCTCCTGGGAGGCTGCGTGATGGCGCCAACGGCGACAAGCGATCACCCTTTGGGCTGGATCAGCGGCTGCTGGGAGAACGCCGACGGAGACTATCGCGAAGTCTGGTCAGCGCCGGATCATGGCTACCTCTTCGGCTATGCCATGTCCCTGAAGGGTGAAACGGTCACCTTCTTCGAACAGTCCCGCATCGATCCTGGCGAGGCCTACACGTTCAACGCCTATCCGGCTGGCAAGGGCCCTTCCCCCTTCGCCGAGATCGAGCGGGGTGATGACTACATCATCTTCGCAAACGCCAGCCATAATTACCCCCAGCGTATCCGCTATGCCCGCGAGGGCGACCGGATGACCGCCGAGATTTCGCTGATCGACGGCTCGAAAGGCCAGGGCTTCGCCTTCCGGCGGTGCGAGGGTTGAGGCGCAAGTCGCTTCCAGCCACCGCGACCCCGGCAGCCAAACCGTCATCCTACTTGACAGTTTGGTTTGTCTAAGAGAACGTCGGAACCAATCATCCCCTCAGTTCGGCGCCCGGTTTCTGGCAGGGTTACTAAACCCCGCCTGCTACCTGCCGTTGTAGAGGGATGTCGATAAAGAAAAGGCGGAGAAACGGGAATGCCAAATAATATCCTCTTCATCATGACTGATCAGGAAATGAATTTCCCCACTTTCCCGAAGGGGTTCATGGACCGGCTGCCGGGCCACAGCGCCCTTCTGGAGCGCGGAACGCATCTGGTGAACTATCACGTCAACACGACGCCCTGCAGCCCCTCACGCTCGAACATCTATACAGGGCAGCACACCCAGCTGACCGGCGTCTACGAGAACTCGGACACGCTGAAAGCCCCTGCCCTCCCGACGGATATGCCGACCCTTGGCCACATGCTGAGCGCGGCAGGCTATTACAGCAGCTACAAGGGCAAGTGGCACCTGTCCTCAATCAATGGCGTGCGCGACTGGAACCAGGAAGTGCGCATGATCTATCCTGACACCTGCGACGCCCTGAAGGAATACGGATTCTCCGACTACGGATTTGATGGCGAAAGCGTAGGCCTGACCTGGGCCGGGCATATCGACGATGTCGGCGTGGCTGCAGATGCAGCGGCCCAGATTCGCGAATTCGCGGAGACGGACAAGACCGGCGGCAAACCCTGGTTCATGGCAGTGAATTACGTGAACCCGCACGACATCATGTTCTACGACGCAACGGGCAAACAGGCAGAGACGCGGCGCTTTCCAAAACTGCTGAGCCTGATCAAATCGGAACCCGGCCACCCCCTCTATGGCGAAGACCTGAAAATCGATCTGCCGGAGAGCTTCTTCAGGGACGACCTGTCGACCAAGCCGGAGGCGCACAAGGCCATCCTCAAGCAAAACGAGTTCACCTTCGGTGATCTGCCGCTGAACGACGAGGCAGCCTGGAAGCAGTTCCGGAACTATTATTTCAACTGCATCCGCGACGTGGACCAACATATCGAGACGCTGCTCTGGGCGCTGGAGCGGTCCGGCCAGATGGAGGACACGATCATCGTGTTCACGACCGATCATGGCGAACGGGCCGGCGCACATGGCATGCGCCAGAAGTGCGGTACCATCTACCGCGAGGAAACAAATGTGCCGCTGGTCATCGTCCATCCGGATGTCACCGGCGGACAGACAACGCAGGCCCTGGTGAGCGCCGTCGACATCGCCCCGACATTACTCGGTCTGGCGGGCCGCGATGAAGCCTGGACCGAGGAGAACTTCCCGGACCTCGTCGGCATCGACACGAGCGGCGTGGTCGCCAATCCAGACCTGCGCACGGAGCGCGACACGCGCGGACACTTGTTCAACCTCGGTGTCACCTACCCCTGGGCCCGGTTCAGGGATGGCAGTTTCGACCTGTCGAAGCGGCGCCTGCATCGCGGCGTGTTCGACGGCAAGTACAAGTTCGCCCGCTATTTCGCCCCCGCCGACCACCACTTGCCCCGCACCTTCGAGGACCTCGTGGCGCGGAACGATCTGGAACTCTACGAGGTCGATGACGATCCCCACGAGCTGACGAATCTCGCCTGCGATGCGGAAGCGATGAAGGATGAGCTGGTGCGCCTCAACGACATGACGAATGCCCTGATCGAGAAAGAGATCGGACGGGATGAAGGCCAGGAATATGGGAGCTTGGGCGACATCTACAGCTTCACACAAGGTTAGGGGCAAAGCGCCGGAGAGCTGAGCCTCAGTCGCCGAAGCGCTGGATGTCTGCCGGCGCTCCGCCGAACAGGTCCGCATATTCCGGCTTCAAAAGGTCATGAAATTCGGCCTGAGGCAGGGTGATGTGATAAGCTCCTTCCGCATACGAACCGATTTCGTAGGGCGCATAGTGCAGGACGATGCCGCCCAGCCTGCCCTCTTCCGTTGAGGCGACGAGACTGACCTCTCCTGACAGGAGGCCGGTTCCGTCCAGCGCATCCTTTGCCTCACCGAGGAACGTCTCCCGGCCTTCGGGGGATCCGCTGCGTTCCACCTTGGCTGATGCAATGGCGTTAAAGACATCCGGGGACAGCGCGGTGATCGCGGCAGCCTTGTCGGCGAACAGATCCCCAGCCCGCAGCCGCTTGCCGGTTTCGGTGTTGTAGATCCGCGCGTCGGTCATGTAGTTGCCATGCGCGCCGCCGGTGAAAGTGAAAATGAACCCTTCCAGTCCGGCCAGCGTTCCGGCAACACCTGTGACGCGCCAGTCGATCTTCAGGCCGTAGGGCCGGAAATATTCCGGGTCGGATGCCTGATAGGTGTCTGCATCTTCCTGCATGGCTTCGATCCGGCCATTCGCATCATCGATGAGGTCTGCCGCGATGACCGGATTGAGCGAGAAGACCTCCTCCTCGAAACGGACATCGGCCTTCAGCGTGTCATTGTCCACCAACAGGAAGCGCGGCATGTCCGCCGTGCTGGTCACTTCCGGATTGTGCGACACCTCTCCTTCACCGGCGACCTGCACCGCAGCACCCGGCGGTTCGTCCGTTTCGCCTGCCTGTCCGCAGGCACCGGGGAGAATCGCCATCATCAGCGCGGCGGACAGAAGCAGGGCGTGTTTCATCGCTATTCTCTACAGGCTGAGCAGTTCGGCGTCACCACCCTGTGCCGTGATATTCACGGTCAGCGCCCTTTCTGCGGCGAAGCGATGAAGATAATGCGGCCCGCCCGCCTTGGGGCCTGTACCGGAAAGGCCTTCCCCGCCAAACGGCTGGACGCCCACCACGGCGCCGATCATCGACCGGTTTACATAGGTGTTGCCCACCGGGCAGGCCTCGCGGACTTCCTTGTAGAAGCTGTCGAGGCGCGAATGCACACCCAGTGTGAGGCCATAACCCTTGGCATGGAGTTTGGCGCCCACTTCGTCGATATCGTCCGGATCGTAGCGGATGACATGCAGGATCGGTCCGAACTTCTCTTCCGTGATCTGATCGAGTGAATAGAGTTCCACCAGCGCCGGGCCGAAGCCGTAGCCTTCCGTCCCGATGAGGCCGGCATCGACCTGGTGCAGCAGTTTCGCGCGCGACTTCATGTCGTTGAGATGGGCCTGCAGCATGTCGCGGGATTCCGCGTCGATGACAGGGCCGATGTCTGTATCCGGCTGGGCCGGGTCCCCCAGCTTCAGTTCGTTCATGGCACCGATCAGGCCGTCGATAAGGTGGTCGGCCGTCGCCTTGGGCAGGAAGGCCACACGAAGTGCGGAGCAGCGCTGGCCTGCCGACCCGAAGGCGGACATGATCATGTCATCCAGCACCTGCTCGCGAAGGGCGGTCGTATCCACGAACAGGCCATTAAGGCCGCCGGTTTCTGCAATCAGGGGGATGATCGGCCCGTCGCGCTCTGCCAGGGTGCGGTTGATGAGGCGGGCCGTGTTCGTCCCGCCGGTGAAGCAGACGCCGGATACGCGCAGGTCTGACGTCAGCTTCGCCCCAACGGTTTCTCCCCTGCCGGGCAGCAAGTGCAGCGCGTCCACTGGCAATCCGGCCTTCTGGAAGATCTTCACCGCCTCGAACGCGATCAGCGGGGATTGTTCGGCGGGCTTGGCCACGACCGTGTTTCCAGCGGCGAGCGCAGCGGCAATCTGGCCAGTAAAGATGGCCAGCGGGAAGTTCCATGGGGAAATGCAGCAGAACACGCCCCGTCCGTGCAGGGACAGATGGTTTGTCTCCCCCGTCGGCCCCGGAAGGCGTACCGGCGCGGCAAAGTCTTTCTCGGCGCCCATGGCGTAGTAGCGCAGGAAGTCGACCGCCTCGCGCACTTCAGCGATGCCGTCATTCAGCGTCTTGCCGGTCTCGCGTGCCATCAGGGCGATGAGGCGCGGTGCGTTGCCTTCGAGCGCTTCGGCCATGGCGCGCAGGTGGGACGCCCGCTGCGGCCCGCCCAGCTTGTCCCAGTCCGGCTGGAATTTGACGGCCGCATCGAGAGCCCGGTCGATCTCGTCTTCGCTGGCCTCCTTGCAGGCGCCGAGCACGGTTTCCGTATGGAACGGCACGCGGCAGAGCTGTCCGCCACCGGTGTCAGGCTTGCCGGAGACAATAGCGCCTGCGGCGATCGCCGGGCTGTCGCGGAAGATGCGGATCGCACCGGCGATGTCGTCACGCACACTCTGCTGCGACAGGTCCATGCCGGAGGAGTTGCGACGTTCCGGCCCGTAAAGGCGCGGCGGCGTCGGGATGCGCGGATGCCGGCGCGGACCGGCCTCGACCTTGGTGATCGGATCGGCGACGACCTGTTCGGCCGGCACGTCGGGGTCGAGGAAGGAATGCACGAAACTGGTGTTCGCGCCATTTTCCAGCAGGCGGCGGACGAGGTAAGGCAGGAGATCCTTGTGCGCCCCGACGGGCGCATAGACCCGCACGCGATTGCCGGCTTTCGCCGCGCCGTAAAGCGCCTCGCCCATGCCGTGCAGGCGCTGGAATTCGAACGCGGTGACGCCCATGGACTCCGCCATCAGGTCCACCGTCGCCAGCGTATGGGCATTGTGCGTCGCAAACTGCGGATAGAGCACGGGGCTCGCCTCCAGCAGCTGTTTGGCACAGGCAAGGTAGTGGAAGTCCGTCCCCTGCTTGGTGGTGAAGACCGGGAAGTTCGGGAAGCCTTCGACCTGGGCATGCTTGATCTCGCTGTCCCAATAGGCCCCCTTCACGAGGCGCACCATGAAACGCTGGCGCGTGTCGCCTGCCAGCTGTTTCAGCTTCTCGATCACGCCGCGGGCGCGCTTCTGGTAAGCCTGAACGGCAATGCCGAGCCCGATCCAGCCCTTCAGCGACGGTTCGCGCGCAAGGCTTTCGAACAGTTTCAGCGACAGGACCAGCCGGTCGGCCTCCTCCGCATCGAGACAAAGCCCGATATTCGCTTTCGCTGCCTGCTGGCAAAGTCCCAGAAGGCCCGGATAGATTTCAGCCATCACGCGCTCTTCGTTGACCGCCTCATAGCGCGGGTGAAGTGCGGACAGTTTCACGGACACGCCATTCGAGGATTCCGGCGGAATGGACTTGTCCGTGTTGGCGGCTACCTGTTCAATCGAGTCCTGGTAGGCCTTAAGGTAGCGCGCGGCATCTGCGGCGGTGCGGGCACCCTCCCCCAGCATATCGAAGCTGAAATGCGCCGCATCACCCTGGCGCACCATGCGGCCGCCACGTTTCAGCGCGTCCTTGACGTTCCGTCCAAGGACGAACTGCTCACCCATGATGCGCATTGCCTGCATCATGGCAGCGCGGATCACCGGCTCCCCGCTTTCGCGCACGAGGCTGGAAACGAATTGGCCCGGCCCCTTTCTGGCCGCCGCCGGGACGCCGATGACGCGGCCCGTCAGCATGAGGCCCCAGGTGGAGGCATTGACCAGCCAGGATTCCGACTGGCCCTGATGTGCGCCCCAGTTTCCGGAGCGGATTTTTTCGGCGATCAGATCGTCGCGGGTTTCCGCGTCCGGCACGCGCAGCAATGCTTCGGCGAGACACATCAGGGCAAGACCCTCGGCGTTCGAAAGGCCGAACTCCTCCAGGAAACTTTCCATCATCCCCTTGCGCCGCCCGGTCGCCCGCGCTGTCTCAACCAGGTCCAGCGCGCGGCGCATGGCCGACTGCCTCAACTCGTCACTGACGGGCATCTCCTTCAGGAGATCATCCAGCAGCGCTTCCTCGTCCACAAATTTATTGGAGTCGAGCGCGTCCCAGACGAAGTGCGTGGCGGCAAGGGTGTCGGACATAAATAGGGCTCCCTTATGGCAATGATTTCCGCACAAAAACCCATCAATGGGGCAGGTCTTATGCGGGTTCCATCGAATTCAGGGAAAATCTATATCGCCTCCAGCGTCCGGTTGCGAGGGCAGTGGACAGCGTTTCAGGCCTTTACCATACGGCCCAAGCCCGCCATGTTGCGCACGGCTGCGTGGCATTGATGGGAGTCCACATGCGGATCATGCTCGTGACAGACGCCTGGGACCCCCAGGTCAATGGCGTCGTGCGCACCATGAAGCGTGTCATCGCCGAATCCGAGGCGATGGGCCACGAATGGGAGATCGTACATCCCGGCCAGGGCTTCATGACCATGCCGCTGCCGACCTATCCGGAAATCAAGCTGGCCCTGTTTGCGCGCGGCGAGATCGAGGAGCGGTTCAACGAATTCGAACCTGACGCGATCCATATTGCAACGGAAGGCACTCTGGGCATGGCGGGCCGCGCCATGTGCTTGAAAATCAAACACCCCTTCTCCACTGCCTATCACACACGCTTCCCGGAATATGTCTCCGCCCGCCTGCCCATCCCGATTTCCTTGGGCTACAATTTTGTGCGCTGGTTCCATAAATATTCGGGCAAGGTCATGGTCCCGACGCCATCCATGGTGGAGGAGCTGCGGGACAAAAAATTCATCAATCTCGTCGCCTGGGGCCGCGGGGTGGATACCGACCTCTTCCACCCGTCCCGCCGGATCGAGGAAGGCGAGCCGGGCGATCCATTCGAAGGTCTGCCGCGCCCGATTTTCCTGAATGTCGGACGTGTAGCGGTGGAAAAGAATATTGAAGCCTTCGCCGAACTGGACCTGCCGGGGACCAAGGTGATCGTCGGCGACGGCCCGCAACGCGAGGAACTGAAGAAGCGTTATCCGGAAGTCAAATTCCTCGGCGCCCGTTTCAATGAAGATCTGGCCACGGTCTATGCCAGCGCCGATGTCTTCGTGTTCCCGAGCCTCACCGATACGTTCGGCCTCGTTGTGCTGGAAGCCATGTCGTCGGGTACACCGGTGGCCGCCTATGATGCGACCGGCCCGCGGGATGTGATCCCCGGATCGAAAGCCGGCACGATCACACCGGTCGACGGAGACCTCGCCGCCGGCGCCGTCGCCTGCCTCGACCTCGACCGGGACACTTGCCGCAAATATGCCGAAGGCTATAGCTGGCAGGCCTGCGCCGAAGCTTTCATCGAAAACCTGCAGCCCTTGCCAGCTCCGGCGAGGAAACGGTTCTGGCAGAAAATCCGCCTGCGCCGCCGCAAGAAGCCGCTGGAGCTTGTCATCCCGCCATTGCTGGACCTTAGCCCAAAGCCAAAGGAAGCGCCCGAACCTTCCAACGAACCGGACGAGAAATCATAGACTGCCGTCCTGGTCCATTGTCTGAGCCTTCAGGCCAGCGGCCCTGACCTGTTCCAGTGCGCGATCTTCGTCGGTCAGCGGGATCAGGCCTTTGTCCAGCAGGTAGCCGTCCGGCCCCATCGCGCCATCCGATACGAACTCCTGCACGAACTCGGCAATCCCCGGCACGACCCCGAGATTTTCCCGCTTCACATAGATGAAGAGCATGCGGGAGAGGCCGTAGTCGCCATCCTTGATGTGCATGAAATCCGGGGAAACGCCTGACAGGAGTCCGGCTTTCACACGGTCTGAGTTCTGCTCGAGGAAGGAAAAGCCGAGAATACCGATCGCGGTCGGCGTCTTTGTGAGGGCCTGGACCACAGCGGCGTCGTTTTCGCCGAAATCGATCCAGGCACCATCGGTACGGATCGTCCGGGCACGTTGCAGGAACGCAGTCTCATCCTCTTCGCGAAGGGCCGCCATTTGCGGGTCTTCAAACGCGCCGTGCTCCATGCCGAGTTCCACAAAGGCATCACGCGTGCCGGATGTCGGCGGCGGACCGAAAACGAGGATCGGTTCATCGGGCAGCGACGGGCTGACATCGCTCCATGACTTGTATGGATTGGCCACGAAACCGCCCTCGCCATCCGGGAGGTCCATGGCGAGCGCGCGGTAGAGCTCAGCCTTGGTGATGTCGAAGTCCGGCCCTGCCTTGGAATTGGCGATCACGATGCCATCATAGCCGACGCGGATCTCGGCCGGATTTTTGATGCCGTTCGAGGCGCAAAGCGCCCGCTCCCCTGCCTTGATCGGTCGCGAGGCATCCGAGATGGATGGCTGCGACGGCCCGGTGCCAAGGCAAAAGGCCTTGAAACCGCCGCCTGTCCCGGTCGTCTCGACAATAGGGGTTGGCCATTCGGTCACGGCACCGAACTGTTCGGCCACGGCTGTCGCGAAAGGCGAAACCGTCGACGAGCCGACGATCCTGATCTTCTGGACACCCGCCCCGGTGATGGATGGTGTGACGATCCGGTCGCCCACCTCCAGTTCGGACAAATCCGTCCGGCCGCATGCGGCGGCCAGCATCAGGGCCGCAGCAGCAAAGATGGAGGCAATGGCCGGATGAGGCGCGCGTGTCATGCTTCATTCTTTCCCAGTTGCGCCTGCCTCTATCCGGAATCCGGGCCGGCGCCAAACAAGGTAGGACGTCTCCAACGACCGCTACAGGCCGCAAGGAAGAATGTTTCGTGAAAAATTTCAGCCTTGGGGGAAAATTTTCCTTGCACGCCCGGCGATTGTCCCCTAAATGCCCCCTCGAAATATAGAGATGTGGCGGACACTCTGCGCTAACCCACTCGGTGGGGGCCCCCGTACTAACGCCCAAAGCTGGTTAAAAGCCCTTTGGAGGTTAGGTGTCATGCACACTTATGCTACCCCAATTCATGTTGTACGTGAGTCCCAGCCGGACCTGCCTATTTGGTGTTTCCGTCCGGAGCGCGTCAGCGCGGCCGCAAAATGGTTCCGCGAGTCCTTCTCGGCCGAGCCCTTCTATGCCGTGAAAGCAAACCCTGGCGAGCACGTGCTGGACGCCCTCTGGGCCGGCGGCGTGCGCAGCTTTGACTGCGCCTCCGACACGGAAGTCGAACTGATCCGCACACGGTTCCCCGAAGCACGTATCGCGTTCCTGCACCCGGTGAAGAACCGCCGTGCCATTGCCCGTGCCTACAAAGAGTTTGGCGTGCGGATCTTCGTCACCGACACGATGGCGGAACTGAACAAGATCCTCGAGGAAACCGGTTACGCCAAGGACCTGACGATCATCGTGCGCGTCGCTGTTTCCTGCGACGGCGCGGCCCTGCCGCTGGCCGGCAAGTTCGGCGCAGGCGCGGATGATGCAGCAGAGATCCTGCGCGAAGCCCGCCGCCATGCCGACGAACTCGGCGTGTCGTTCCATGTCGGCAGCCAGGCCATGCAGCCGACGGCTTGGGCAACCGCCATGGCCGACGTCTCCCGCATCATCATTACCGCGGGTGTTACGGTTGACATCGTCGATGTCGGCGGCGGCTTCCCGTCGATCTATGCGGACAATGCCCCGCCTTCGCTGGACGCTTATGCCGCCATGGTCGAAGCCTCTTTCGAAAACATGTTCGTTCTCGAAAACGCTGAGCTGTGGTGCGAGCCGGGCCGTGCGCTTTGTGCAGAATCGGAAAGCCTGCTGTGCCGTGTCGAACTGGCAAAAGACGGCGCGCTCTACATCAATGACGGCTCCTATGGCGCCCTCTACGATGCCGTGCACGAACGCTGGAATTTCCCGAAACGAGCCATTTCCGGCGACGGCCGCAAGCTGCACGGCATGACGGCTTACACCGTGTACGGCCCGACCTGCGATTCGACCGACAAGTTCCCGGAAGAGATCATGCTGCCGGCCGGCCTGACCGAAGGCGACTATATCGAATTCGGCAACCTCGGCGCCTATGGGCGTGCGATGTCCAGCCGCTTCAACGGCTTCGGCGAAACCGAAGTTGTGGAAGTGCAGGATGCCCCGTGGCCGAGCCTCTACGGGTCGGTCGGTGCCGAAGTCGTGTCCATCGGGTCCAGAGCCACCCGCTGAAGTTCCGGAAAACCGTATCGCCTGAGGACGAGCGCGAGATCCGCCTCGTCCTCCGGATTGCTGGTCAGGAAGGCCTGGCCGCCGATGCCGCGCGCCTCGGTCTCTACCGGCAGCACACGGATCGTCTGGCGCGCAATCGCGGCGCCTGAGTCGACATAGCTGACCGGCTGGGGCGCGCTGGCAATCAGCTGGCCGCGCACGAGCGGAAAATGCGTACAGGCAAGCACGACCGTATCGATCTTCTCCCCGCCCGGCACCTCGAACAGGGGCGCCTGCACTTCGGCAAACCGGTCGATATGGATGTCCTCGCCGCGGGCATGCGCTTCAGCCAGGCGGACAAGCTCGATACTGCCATGCATGATGACGTGCAAATTGCCGGCGAACTTCTCGATCAGTTCCGACGTATAGGCCCGGCGGATCGTGCCCGGTGTTGCCAGCAAGCCGACTGTGCCGGTGCGGGTGAGCTGGGCCGCGGGCTTGATTGCCGGTACCGTGCCGACGACCGGGATATCAAGCACGGCGCGCACGTCAGACAGTGCCAGTGTCGAGGCCGTGTTGCAGGCGATGACGAACACGTCCGGTTTCACCCGGTCGCACAACGCCTTCGCAACTTTCGGCAGCCGCTCCCGCAGCGCCTCGTCGGATTTGTCACCGTAGGGAAAGAAACCGGAATCGGCGGCATAGTGTACGCCCAGCGCAGGGCCGAGCGCGCCAATCTCTTCCGCCACGGTCAGGCCCCCTACTCCGGAATCGAAGACGAGCACCCGCCCGCGGGCGGGAGACGGAACGAAATTGCCGGGCAGGGTCTCAGGCATGATGCAAACCTATTCGCATTCGCGAGCGGCGAAAACGGGGCAGAATTCGGGTCAATTTCTCAAGGCCAGCGCGCGTCGATGCCGTATCGGCCGGTGGTCATCTGAAAGGCGCATGGGTCTTATGACAAGAGGGGTGTAGACGAGCGGCGCCTGCACTCAATACAATGCGAATGATTATCAATTGCGAGCTACACCCATGATCACAAGCGCCCTCATCCCCACAGCTCATGCCGAGAAATACATCATCCAGCTGGCCAGGCATTGGGGACACAAATTCGATGTGACCGAAGATGCCGGCACCCGTATCATCGATTTCGGGAAGGCGCGCTGCTACCTGTCGGCCGAGCGGGACAGCCTGAAGGCGACCATCGAAACGCCGCGCGCTGATGTCGATAAACTCGAGACCGTCGTGGCCGACCACCTTAACCGCTTCGCCCATCGCGAAGGCCCGCTGAGCTTCCACTGGTCCCGCCTGCCGGAGTGACATTGCGCAGCAATGTTATTTTGAACCCCGCTCCAATCATGCTTATCTCTGTCCCGGTAACTGTCCGGATCACCGGACCGTTCTGCAGGCAGTGCGCATGATCATTTTGAGATCCTTCTTCCTGGCAGGCCTTGCCCTGTTCTTTGCGGCCCAGCAGGCGCTCTGCGCCTGTGACGTGCCGCAAGCACAGGCACACGCACCGGCTGCCATGGAGATGACGCACAGCATGCCCGCCGGACATGCCTGCGACGAGACCGAAGCGCCGTATCACGACAAATCGGCCTGCCCGCATTGCAATGCTGACTATGACCTGATCGCGCAGGTCCCTCAGGCCATGGCGGCACCGGCCCTGCCGGTCAGCACGGCCCCGGTCTTGTTCATGCCCGCCGATGCCCTGAGGGTTTCGGCCCCGCCCCTGAAACCGCCGAAATACAGGCTCTACCAGGCGTCCGGCCCGCCGCGCCTGACGCCGCTCCAGCTGAAAACCCGCCTCCTGAATTGAGACCGGCCCGGTGAGCTGTGCCTTTGCGCGCCCGCCGATGATGCCGCCCCCCCTCACTTCAGAAGGTATTCTTCCATGTTCAGCCGAAGACTATTCCTGCAGGGCAGCGCCCTGTTCGGTCTTTCATCCCTGTTGCCCGCCTGGGCGCGCAGCGCCAGCGACGGCAATACCGGCCTCCCCAAAGAGACCGCTACAGAATTCAACCTTTCCGTCGGGCGCTTCCCAGTGCGCATTGACGGACGCGCTGGTGAAGCCGTCGGCATCAATGGCACGTTGCCCGCACCACTGATCCGCTTTCGCGAAGGCGACGAGATTACGCTAAACGTGACCAACACGCTGGAGGAAGACACCAGCATTCACTGGCACGGCCTGCTTGTCCCTTTCCAGATGGATGGCGTGCCGGGCGTCACCTTCCCCGGCATCCGGCCAGGTGAAACGTTCACGTACAAATATGCCGTACCCCAATCGGGGACTTATTGGTACCATTCCCATTCCGGCCTGCAGGAGCAGGAAGGTCTCTACGGCCCGCTCATCATCGATCCGCACCATCATGACCCGGTCAGCTTCGATCGGGAATATGTGCTGGTCCTGTCCGACTGGAGCTTCGAAAGCCCGTACCGGATCTTCGCAAAGCTCAAGAAAATGAGCGATGCCTACAATTACCAGCAACGCACGGTCGGCGACTTCCTGAAGGATGCGAAGGCGCGCGGCCTCGGTGCGGCATGGGACGACCGCGCCATGTGGGGCCAGATGCGGATGTCGCCGCGAGACATCGCGGACGTGACGGGCGCGACCTATCACTACCTGATTAATGGCCATTCGACCGCCGACAACTGGAACGGCATCTTCAAGCCGGGCGAGCGCGTGCGCCTGCGGATCATCAATGCCTCGGCCATGACGATATTCAATGTCCGGCTGCCGGGCCTGCCGATGACGATCGTGTCCGCCGATGGCCTGAATGTTCAGCCGCTGGAAGTCGATGAATTCCAGATGGGCCCCGCAGAGACCTACGACGTGCTCATCGAGCCGAAGGACGAACGCGCCTATGCCTTCGTTGCCGAAAGCATCGACCGGTCCGGTCAGGCGGTCGCCACTTTCTGGCCCCAACCCGGTATGCGCGCCGAGCCCCCTGCTCTGCGCGCCGTCCCGACCCTGACCATGAAGGACATGGGCATGGATCATGGTTCCATGGGCCATGGTGACATGGACATGAGCGGGATGGATCATTCCGAAATGGATCACGCCGCCATGGGCCACGACATGGGTGGCCACGATATGGGCGATATGGCCATGGACCATTCCGGACACAGCATGACGGAAGATGCCAGCTGGCCGGTAGTGAAAAAGGACATCAAACGCGGCCCCGGGGTCGCCAACATCGCCATGATGCCGATGAGCCGTCTCGATGAACCAGGCATCGGGCTTGAAGACGTGGACCATCGCGTGATGCGCTATTCCCAGCTGAGGAGCCTCACCCGAAATCCGGACCTGCGTCCGCCCGGCCGTGAAATGGAGATCCACCTCACCTCCAATATGGAACGTTACATGTGGAGTTTCGACGGGGTGAAATTCTCAGAGGTGACGGAGCCCATCATCTTCCATGAAGGCGAGCGCCTGCGCGTGACGCTGATCAACAACACGATGATGCCGCACCCGATCCATCTGCACGGCATGTTCTTCGATCTCGTGAACGGCGGCGGTGATCACAAACCCCGCAAGCACACAGTGATCGTGAAACCGGGAGAGAAGCTGTCCTTCGACGTTTCGGCCGATCATGTTGGCGACTGGGCGTTCCACTGCCACCTGCTCTACCACATGCATGCCGGCATGATGCAGGTCGTCTCCGTCCTGCCGTCTAAGGACAAGTTACCGATGGATCATGAGCACATGGATCACGAGAAAATGGACCATGAGGTGATGGGTCATGACATGCCCATGGAACAGGAATTGCCAATGGATCACGACATGATGGACCATTCTGCCATGGGCCATGACAAGCACGGGGAGATGAAGTGATGCGCAGAACACTCTTTTCCGCGTTCGCCGCACTCACCATTGCCGCCAGCGCCTCGGCCCAGACGCATGACCATCCTGGTGCCTCCTCAGAGGACAAGCCCTGGTCGCAGGCCGATGCCTATTTCGACCCGGCCGAGATGGATGCCGCCCGTGCGCATGCCCAATCGCATTCGGGCAACACAGCCTTCGCCATGGTCCGGTTCGACCGTCTGGAAGCTCAGTCCTCTGACGGGGAAACCACCGGCGTCTGGGATGCCGACGCCTGGTATGGCGGCGACGTCAACAAGATCTGGCTGAAAACCGAAGGAGAATATTCCTTCGAGGACAGCGACCTTGAAGAAGCTGAAGTCCAGCTGCTCTGGTCCCGCGCCATATCGCGCTACTTCGACCTGCAAACGGGCGTGCGCTACGATTTCGAGCCGAAAGGTCAGGCCCATGCCGTGCTCGGCGTTCAGGGCCTTGCCCCCTACTGGTTCGAAGTGGACGGCGCGGCTTTCCTGAGTGAGTCAGGTGACCTGACCGCCAGTTTCGAGGCCGAATACGAGCTGCTGCTGACCAATCGGCTGATCCTGCAACCCCGGCTGGAAGCGAACTTCTCGGCGCAGGATATTCCGGAACGGGATCTCGGCTCAGGCCTGACAGACATTCAGGCTGGTCTGCGCCTGCGCTATGAAATCCGCCGGGAATTCGCTCCCTATATCGGTATCAAATACCAGAGCGCCTTCGGCAGCACGGCAGACAGGATCAAGGCCGCCGGCGGGGAAGCTGACGACACGCGTTTCGTCACTGGCATCCGCACCTGGTACTGACCCGGCCTGTCCAGACTGAATCAACGCCTCAGAACCCTTTGATTCATTTGAATTAAAGGGTTCTGCATCGCCTATGGCATGAGCCTTGTTGTGCAATGCAGCATAGAGGCGTACTGTCCAGTCAAGAAAAGGATACCGGACTGATGGAATATTGGCTCATGCCTTGGCGCGCGACGCTCTCCGTTGCGGCTGCCACGCTCGAAACCACGCTGGTCATGCAGAAGAGCCTCGCCGGCCTGACAGGGATGAGCGGTTTCGAACCGCTGGACGAAAACCGCCTGCGCGATGCCTTCCATGCCGCCGCTGACGTCAACCTGCGCCGCTGGGGCGATACGGCAGAGATGCTGCAGAACATGCCGGCCTGGTACCGTGACCTCGGCCGCATGCCGGGCGACCTGATGACCGACTGGTTCGACGCGCATCACCGGTCTGCGACCGCGGAATAAAGCGCGCGTCTACTCTGTTTCCGGCTTGCGGCGCATTGCCGGCAGCCAGACTCCGAAGGCAGACCCCTTCTCCATCACCGTTTCCACCGCCATGCCGCCGCGATGGTGCGCCATGATGTGTTTCACAATGGCAAGGCCAAGCCCGGTACCGGTAATCTTGCCGCCCCGGCTCTGGTCGGTCCGGTAAAAGCGCTCGCCAAGGCGCGGCAGGTGCTGGCGCTCGATCCCCGGGCCTTCATCCTCGACCCGAACCCAGACAGCCGGTTCGCCCGGCCCCGGACGGTTCACTGACTGAAGCAGCGTCATCCGCTCACTGTCGTCCCACGCCTGACCGGCTTTCGCGCGTGCCTCGACCGTATCGGCGGCGAAGCCATAGGTGACGCGCACAGCCCCACCCTTGCGGCAATATTTAATTGCATTGGAAATCAGGTTCTCGACCACCTGGATCAACTCGTCCCGGTTGCCGATCACCGGCAGCGGCGTGTCGATGCCGGACACGTCCAGCAGGACGCCGCGCTCATCCGCAAGCCCCTCAAGCGCGGCTGCGCCGGAGCCCATCACATCCTGCATGTCCACCTGATCACGCGGCGCGACCTGTTCGGACGACTCGATCCGGGACAGGGAAAGGAGATCAGAAATCAGGCGCGACATGCGTTCCGATTCGACCGCCATGATGTCCAGAAACCGGCCCCAGCTTTCCGTGTCGTCCTTTGCCGGGCCGCGCATTGTTTCGATGAATCCGGAGAGCGCCGTCAGCGGTGTACGCAGTTCGTGGCTGGCATTGGCGATGAAGTCCGAACGCGCGCGCGCGGCACGGCGCAGCGGCGTCAGGTCTTCCAGGACGATCAGCACACGGCCGGCGTCCAGCGGCCGGGAGACATGCGCACGCCAGGTTTCATTCGGGCCCGCATCGACATCCACCGCCAGCGGGGCATCAACCTTGGTATGAATAGCCTTTTCGATCGCGGACAGCAGCGCGGGCGACCGGATGACCGTCGAAGCACGCGGCCGGACCCGGTTATCGAGGCGCAGGATGTCCTCCGCCTCGGCATTGAAGGCAACGATCCGCTCGTCAAAATCGATCTCGAAGGCAGGCAATGGCAGCGCCTTGAGCGGGATGGACGCTGTCGAAGGGCTGGGCATGACATTGTCGGGCGCGCCGTCGGTCACGGTGGACGCCGGTATGACGGTCGCCGATCCGACATAGTAGGCCCAGGCGACGGCACCAGCGGCTATCAGTGCCGCAGCGGCTTCAACGAAGCCGATGGAACCTGTCACCAGAAGCAGAACCAGCACCGCCGCGAAACACGAAATGAGCACAACAAAGTCTCGGACCCGCAATGTTGTTGCGCGCCTGACGCCTTTTTCGGCGCCCTTGTTCGTCGAATTGATCAGCGCTTCACTCATGCCGTTTTCAGGCCGGACCTCTTCCATGCTCACATAGGTTCTAGGCGCTATCGCGACATCGGAAAGATGCCAAGCCCTGCATGAACGCAACCCTTCCCCAGCGTGAAAGCTTAACCTGCATGTAATTATTGATTTTCGATAATTTCTCATTGACAGTCGAGTAGAGCCCGCGTAACGCACTGCAGATACAGACAGGAGCAATGCCTAAGGCATGAAACGATCAATCCTCTTCGCGGGCACAGCAATTCTTGCAGCGTGCGCCTCTTCTCCGGCAAATATTGGCGGTTTGGCAGGCGAACGCGTTGATTTCTTTGCGCAAGCACCTGATGCACCGGCAGATTGGTCGGCCACAGGTGTTGCCGGAAAGGCGCCCAAAGGCGACTGGATGAGCCAGTTCAATGACACGGTGATGGAGTCACTGGTGTCTGAGGCACTCGAAAACAATCCGTCCCTGAAGTCCCGCGCCGCCGCCATGCGGGCAGCAGAAGCCGCAACCCGCACAGCACGGTCAGCCGGCCGACCCAGCTTCGATGCCTCGGTAACCGCCGGCGCGACTTCAACCGGCGTGCAGACCGCCACGGGAACAGACCGGGTTGATAGCGAATTTTATGGCGTCGGCCTCGATGCCAGCTGGGAACTCGACCTCTGGGGCCGCATCGGCGCATCGGTAAATGCCGCAGAGGCTGATTATGCCGCCTCGGACGCCGATCTCGCAGCAGCAGAGCTGTCGCTCGCCGCCCAGACGGCCATTGCCTGGATCAATCTGAACGAGGCGCTGGCGCAGGAACGCGTCGCCGAGCTGACCTACGACGCCCGCGACCGCGTGCGCTTGCTGACCGAGCGACGCTTCCAGCGCGGACTCGTCGATGCGCTCGACGTTCGGACCGCCCGTTCGGCGCTTGCAAATGCCGAAGCGGCGATCGCGACCCGCCGGCAATTCACCGGTGAAGCGGCGCGCCGCCTTGAAATTCTTCTTGGCCGCTACCCGGCGGCAGAGATCGCTGCGTCGGCAGAAATTCCGACGCTTGGTCCGCTGGAGCCGGAAGGCAACCCCGCCCTTCTGCTGTCGCGCCGGCCGGATATTGCCGCGTCGGAGGCACGGATCGAAGCAGCAGGTATGCGCGCTGAATCCGCCCGGCTCGCCATGATGCCGTCCTTCGTCCTGTCGGCCAGCGCGTCGACCAGCGAAAGCGACCTTGCTGACGCGTTCGACCCGGAACGGATCGCGGCCCGACTTGTGGCTAACCTCATTGCGCCGATCTTCAGGGGCGGACGCCTTGATGCCCAACGCGACGCTGCCGTCGCACAGGCCGAAGCTGCTGTTGCAAACTATGCAAGCGCGGCACTATCCGCCTGGGGTGATGTTGAAAACGCCCTCGCCGCAGACAAATACCTCGCCGACCAGGAAGAAGCGCAGGCGCGCGCGCTTGAAGAAGCCCGCTTGGCCGAGGATCTTGCCCTTCGCAAGTACACGACCAGCGGCACACTGACGATCTTCAACCTGATCGACGCCCAGACACGTCGGCTGACCGCAGAAAGCCAGCTGATCTCGGTCCGCGCCAACCGCGCCACCAACCGTATTGCCTATCACATCGCCCTCGGCGGCGGCCTCCCGGTCCAGACCGCCACGACCGAAACGACGCCCGCCGCAGCCGCCGCAGAGTAAGCCCCAGGAGTGCCTCCCATGGCCCGTATTATCGCCATTGCCGCCCCCATCGCCATCATCGCCGTTCTCGGTGTCGGCGGAACCGTTGTTCTGCAGAATTTGAAGCCCGAACCGGAGAAGGCTGAAGAAGCCCGCGTCGGTCTCAACGTCTTCGCCGAACAGGTTCGCCGGGGCGACCTGCAGATCACAGTCGAAGCCCAGGGCGAAGTGCGTCCGCGCCGCGAAATCGTCGTCGCACCACAGATCTCCGGCCGGATCGCCTATGTTTCGCCCGACTTCATCGATGGCGGCTTTATCAAGCAGGGCCAGTTGCTGGTCCGCGTTGAGGCCGCCGACTATGAACTGGCCGTTGTCCGTGCCCGCTCGGGCGTGGCGTCTGCCGAACAGGGGCTGACCCGCGAAATCGCCGAAGCCGAACTGGCCCAGCAGGACATCGAAGACCTCGGCATCACCGACGTCTCCCCGCTGGCCCGCCGCGAACCGCAGCTGGCCCAGGCCCGTGCCGCCCTCGATGCCGCCAAGGCACAATTGAAAGACGCCGAACTGGCGCTGGAACGTACCGCCGTTTACGCCCCCTTCTCCGGCAGGGTGTGGGAGCGCGATGTGGATATCGGTCAGGTCGTTGCCACTGGCCAGTCGCTCGGCCGGATTTTTGCCAACGACGTCGTTGAAGTTTCGCTGCCGCTGGACGACGAGGAAATGGGCCGCCTCGGCCTGCCGCTCGCCTTCGCAGCCAGCGACCAGCAGCCGGGTCCGAAGGTCGACTTCTCGGCGACGGTTGGTGGGATCGAACGCCACTGGACGGGTGAAGTTGTCCGGACGGCCGCGGCCGTGAACACCCAGACGCGCCAGATCAACGTGATCGCCGAACTGCAAGACCCATATGGCAAGGGCGCCGATGACGGCGCGCCTATGGCGCCGGGCCTGTTCGTCAGTGCCGTGATCGAAGGTAACACCATCCCGGATGTTCTGATTGCACCTCGCGCGTCCCTGCGTGGTGACGACCGGATCTTCATCGGCGATACCGAAAAGGGCACGCTGTCGGTCCGCACGGTCGACCTGATCTATTCCGACCCGCACGGCGCCTATGTCCGCACGGGCATCGATGAGGGTGAGTTTGCGATCACTTCGCCGATCCAGGCCGCCTTCGACGGTATGAACATTACTGTGATGGAACGTCAGCCCGACGGCACCATCAAGACCTTTGAACCGGTGGAAGACACATCGGACGAGGACAAGACCGAGGAAACAGCCATGCGCCTGACCAGCGCCAAGGGAGCGTCCGAATGAACGGGATCGTCGCCTGGTTCGCCCGCAACGCGGTTGCCGCGAACCTTCTCATGATCGTCTGCTTCGTCGGGGGCATCTTCGGATATACCGCGATGGAGCGGGAAATGTTCCCGGTCGGAACGTTCAACGGCGCGACCGTGTCGATGGCCTGGCCCGGCGCATCGCCGCAGGACATCGAAGAGCAGATCGTCACGCGGATCGAGGAGGCGGTGGCCGATCTCGACGGCGTGAAGCGTATCACGTCAACCTCTTCGGAAGGGTTCGGTTCGGTAAACGTCGAAGGTCAGAACGATATCGACATGATGCAGTTCCTGGACGAAGTGAAACTTCGCATCGACCAGATCAACAATTTGCCGCAAGCCGCGTTCCAGCCACAGGTGCGGCGCTGGGAACAGCGCGGCCAGTTCATGGGCCTTGCAGTCCATGGCAAGGTCGATGGCCGGGAGCTGAAACGTCTCGGAGACCGGGTGCGCGACGACATCGCCCAATTGCCCGGCGGTGAACTTGCCGAACTGCAGGGCACGCTGGACGAGCAGGTGAACATCGAAGTTACCGAGAAATCCCTGCGCCGTTTTGGCCTGAGCTTCGGCGACGTGGCGAACGCCATCCGGCAGTCCTCGCTGAACTCGTCCGGCGGACGGATCGAATCCTCGACAGGTGATGTTTCCATCACGACACGCCAACTGGCTGACACGAAAGACCAGTTCAACAACATCATTATCCGCCAGACCACGGAAGAAGGCACTGTCCGCGTCGAGGATGTTGCCAATGTCATCGACGGCTTTGTCTCCGACAAGTTCAGTGCGCTCTATGGCGGTGAACCGACTGCCTTTGTCATGATCCGTGCGCCGGACAAGATGGATGTCGTGAAGTACACTCAGGGCTTCCGCGACTATGTCGAGCGGGCCAACGATCCCAAAAACGGCATCCTGCCTCAGGGCGTGAAGATCGACATCCTCTGGGATGATTCCGAAGCCTTCAATGACCGCATGCACCTGATCATGTCGTCCGCGTTGCAGGGCGCAGTACTGGTGTTGATCGTGCTGTTGCTGTTCCTCCGCCCGACGGTTGCCCTGTGGGTTACGGTTGGCATCATGACCGCATTCGGCGGCGGCATCCTGATCCTGCCTTATCTCGGGGTGTCGTGGAACATTCTCTCCACATTTGCGGTGCTTCTGGTGATCGGGGTGATCGTGGACGATGCCATCGTTGTGGGGGAGAATATCCACAAGGAAGTCGAAAGCGGCCGGCGCGAAGGCCTGGATGCCGCGATCGTTGGTACCCAGATGGTTCTGAAGCCGATCATCTTCGGCGTTCTGACCACGATCATCGCCTTTCTTCCCTGGGCATTTCTCAGCGGCCCGGAGCGGCAGTTCACCCAGCAAATTACCTTCGTTGTAGTCGCGGCCCTCTCCTTCTCCATCGTTGAGTGCATGCTGATCCTTCCGGCGCACCTGGCGCACATGAAGAAGCAGAGCTTTGATGGCGCCAGCGGTGCGTTCATGAAGGTCCAGCGGCGGATTGCCGACAGCCTGCTCTGGTTCGCCAACAACATCTACAAGCCAATGCTCGAATTTGCGATACGCTTCCGGTACGCAACGATGGCGTTCTTCTTCTGCCTCTTCTACCTGGCCTTCAGCCTGTCCAGCATGAAATTTGTGCCGTTCCAGTTCATGCCCGAGATTGAGGCAGACCTGATCCAGGTACAGATCGAAATGCCGGACGGCACGCCGTATGAGCGCCTGATCCAGGTTCGCGACCAGCTACAGGCTGGAATCGAGCTCAGCGAACAGCAGACGAAGGACGAACATCCTGAAATCGAGGGTGGCCTAATCCGGGATGCGTCTGTGATTGCCTACGGCACGAATGTCCGCGCTTTTGTCGGCCTCGCCGCACCGGAAGACCGTCCGGACACGATCCGCTCCAAAGACCTCGCGGAAATCGTGCGTGCCAATGTTGGAGAAATCCAGGATGCCGAGGAAATCAATTTCGCCTTCACATTCAACGACCATGACGCAGGCGTCCGGGTTGCCCTGAGTAACCAGAACCTCGACCAATTGCGTGAAGCGGCCGATGTCGTGAAAGCGCATCTGGCAACCTATGCCAATGCCTACGATATTGGTGATAACCTCTCTTCAGCCGCCGAAGAAATTCAGATCAGCATGAAACCCGGCGCCGAAACGCTCGGTGTCACGCTGGCCGATGTTTCGCGGCAGCTGCGCCAAGCCTATTATGGCGAAGAGGTTCAACGCCTTCCACGTGATGGTGATGACGTTCGCGTCATGGTGCGCCTGCCTGAAGCTGCGCGGGAGAATCTCGACAGCCTGAATACGCTTCGTGTCCGCACGGCAGATGGCCGTGAGATCCCGGTGACGCAGGTTGCCGACTTCTCCTATGCCCCCGGCATCAACCGCATTCTGCGGCGCGACCGGATGCGCTCGGTCTATGTCTTTGCCGAAGTGAAAGGCGAAGGCGGCCGCGGAGAAATCATGGCTGATATGGAAGCGAATTTCTGGCCTGAATTCCAGAAGCAGTTCCCAGACGTGAAACGCGGCGAAGCTGGCGGGTTCGAAGAAGAAAACGAGTTCATGAACTCCATTGGCCGTCTGACCCTGATGGCGATCGGTGCGATGTACATCCTGCTGGCAATCGCCTTCCGGTCCTATGCACAGCCGGTTCTGCTGATGATGGCCCTGCCATTCGCCTATGCCGGGGCCCTGTTCGGTCTCTGGTTCTTTGACACACCGATGGCGCTGTTCTCCTTCTTCGGGATTGCCGCTGCCGCCGGCGTGGTCATCAACGACAACCTGGTCCTGATTGATTATGTCAACAAACGCCGGGAAGAAGGCGCGGGCGCCGTCCAGGCCCTGGTCGATGCGGGCGTGTCACGTTTCCGCCCGATCCTGCTGACATCGCTGACGACCATGGTCGGGATCCTGCCTCTGCTCTCGCAACGCTCCGTACAGGCCCAGTTCCTGAAACCAATGCTTGTGGCGCTTGGCTCGGCAGTCGGGTTCGCAATCTTTATCTCGCTGTTCCTCGTTCCGGCGCTTTACGTCATCGGGGCGGAGGTCAAACGAATCTTCGCCTGGACCTGGGGCGGGCAACCCTTCCGGCACATTGGCGATGGATATTCCGGTCATGTCACGATCGACGAAGAAGAATTGATCGGCACGAGCGGAGGCAGTGGCAGTCCGCCCATGGCACCAGCGGAATGATCTGCTACCAACTTAACGCAAGGTATGCCCCTCGCGCGCTGCGGGGGGCATAGGATTTGAGCAAGGAGAAACTCAGGATGAAACATCTTCTGATCGGCACGGCGGCAATTGCGCTGCTGGCCGGATGCACGCCAAAGGCATCCGCACCGGCAGATGGGGAAAAGGTCGCGCTGGTTGAAACTGCGCCGCCTGTCGCCAATGCGGATGGAAAGTATGAAACGAGCGAAGGCCTCCTTCTCTCGGCACCGGACTATTGGGGCAGCTGGGGCATCGACCTCAGCGTTCAGGATACGGCCGTCAATCCGGGTAATGATTTCTATGCCTGGACCAACGGCAAATGGCTGGATTCCTTCGTGATCCCTGCGGACCGCTCGCGGTATGGCTCCTTCGACCTTCTGGCTGAGAAATCCGAACAGCGCGTCCGCAAGATTATCGATGACCTGGCCGCGGAGAAGCCGGAAATCGATACGCCGGAAGGCAAGATCGGCGCGTACTACAACGCCTATCTGAATACCGATGCCATCAACGCAGCTGGCCTCGCACCGGCCCAGCCCTATCTCGACAAGATCAACGCAGTCCAGTCACTGGACGATCTCGCGGTTTTGTTCGGTACGCCTGGCTTCTCGTCACCGTTCGGCGGCTACGTGTTTGCAGACGACAAGGATCCGGACACGAACATTTTCCAGATGTTCATCACAGGCCTCGGCCTGCCTGACCGCGACTACTATATCAAGACCGACGAAAAATCAGTCGAGTTGCGCGCGAAATATCTGGAACTGCTGACGTTCATGCTGGACAAGGCAGGCTATGAGGACGCCGCTGGCGAAGCGCAGAAAGTCATGGATCTTGAAACCGAGATCGCCAAAGCCGACTGGGACCGCGCCCTCTCACGTAATCCGGAAATCACCTACAACAAGGTGAGCAAGGATGAACTGGTTGCGATGGCAGGCGACTTCCCGCTGATGCGCTCCTTCGATACAGTCGGCGTGTCCGGAGAGGAAAACTTCCTTGTCACGGAAATTCCGCCGACGCAGGAAGAACTGGATGCTGCAGGCATCTCCACAGAGGACGCCAGCAAGCTTGGCGGCGGCTTTCCAGCCGTATTCGGCATCGTCAGCAATACGCCGCTGGACACCTGGAAAGCCTATCTGACGGCACATTTCCTGTCGGACTTTGGCAGCGTCCTGCCCTCTGACATCGATGACGCGAACTTCGCATTCTACGGCACCGCCCTGCGCGGCCAGCCCGAACAGCGTGAACGCTGGAAGCGCTCCGTCCAGGCCACTCAGGGGTCACTGGGCGAAGCGATCGGCAAGGTGTTCGTGGAGCGCTACTTCCCGCCGGAAAACAAGGCCGCGATGGATGACCTGGTGAAGAACCTGCGGACAGCCATGTCAGCAAACCTGGAAGACCTTGGCTGGATGAGCGACGCCACCAAGGTGAAAGCTGAGGCCAAGCTGAACGCTTTCACGCCGAAAATCGGCTATCCGGAAAAGTTCGAGACATATGATGCGATGGTCATCGGCAGCAATGCACTCGAAAATGCCATTGCCACGCAGAAATGGGCAACAGAGGACAACATTTCTGATCTCGGCAAACCGGTTGACCGGACCAAGTGGGGCATGACTCCGCAGACGATCAACGCCTACTATAATCCGACCTTCAACGAGATCGTCTTCCCGGCCGCCATTCTGCAGCCGCCCTTTTTCAACATCTCGGCAGATCCGGCGGTGAACTATGGTGCCATCGGCGGTGTTATCGGACACGAGATGGGACACGGCTTCGATGACCAGGGCGCCAAATACGACGGTGACGGGGTTCTGAGGAACTGGTGGACCGATGAGGATCTCGCAGCCTTCCGCAAGCTGGGTGATGCCCTCGCCAAGCAGTATTCGTCCTACTGCCCGTTTGACGATGGTCAGACCTGCGTGAACGGCCGGCTGACGCTGGGCGAGAACATCGGTGATCTCGGTGGCCTGTCCCTCGCCTACCGCGCCTACAAGATGTCGCTCGACGGCAAGGAAGCCCCGGTGATCGACGGACTGACCGGCGACCAGCGATTCTTCATGTCCTGGGCCCAGGTCTGGAGATCGAAGTACCGGGAAGAAGCAACCCGACAGCAGATGCGGACGGACCCGCACTCGCCGCCGGTCTACCGCGTCAATGGCGTCGTCAGGAACCTGGATGCATGGTACGATGCGTTTGATATCCAGCCCGGAGACGCGCTCTACCTCCCGCCGGAAGAGCGCATCCACATCTGGTAATCCAGAATTGAAAATCTCGCAATCTGGAGGCGGCGCTACAGTATGCGCCGCCTCTGGCGTATGTACTCAACGGGATATTAAGGGTTTCGGCCCAAATTTTGCGACTTGGGTGGAGTTCATTAGCCAACGGAGCGCTAAGCTACGCCATGAGTATGAAACCGCGCCTCTTTGGGACAAAAAAACCTGACGGTCCTGATCTGGGACGGATTCAACGTACGCTTGAGACGGCTGCAACCCCGCTTGCGTCCCGTCCTCACCAGCAAAACCTGCCCCGTCAGGAACGGGCCAAAGTGTACCGTGAAGTCGTGGTAGCGTATGACTCCGGCTACCGGCGCAAATGTATTGTGCTGGATTATTCCCATCATGGAGTCCGGGTTCGCTTCCCGACCAATGAGGGCCTGCCCCGGAACGTACATCTTTACGCCAAGGCGGTCGGCCTTGAAGGACCCGCACGGGTTGTCTGGCAAAGCGGATCGGAAGCCGGACTCACCTTGGACGCCTGATACGGGATTCAGACGCGCTCATAGCCGCTGAATCGGCATTTCTGCCTGATTTCAAAGTTGCTTTTCGGCACTCCCGAACCCCTGCCCCAGTTTGCCGCACCACTTCTGACCTTTTGTCGGGCTTGACGTGCCCCCTTGTCAGGCGCTTTGTGCCTTCCGAAGTTAGACAGCACGCAGATGCAGCAAGGAGACGCACATGGCTGACCAGGATCCGGTCGTAATCGTTGGCATGGCCCGCACCCCGATGGGTGGCCTTCTCGGAGACCTCGCCGGTTTCAGCGCGAATGAACTCGGCGCAGTCGCCGTCGAAGCGGCCGTGAAAGAGGCCGGCCTCGCACCGGGCGAAGCAAACGAGATCATCATGGGCAACTGCCTGCCCGCTGGCCAGGGTCAGGCCCCTGCCCGCCAGGCCGGTTTCAAGGCTGGCCAGGACAAGGGCCTCGAAGCCGTCACCATCAACAAGATGTGTGGCTCTGGCATGCAAGCCACCGTCATGGGCCGCAACGCGATCCTCGCGGGCGACGCCAACATCGTGATCGCCGGCGGCATGGAATCCATGACCAACGCCCCGCACCTGATCAATGCCCGCAAAGGCCACAAGTATGGCACCATGGCCGCGGAAGACCACATGGCCCTCGACGGCCTGTCCGACGCATATTCCAAAGGCCCGATGGGCCTCTACGCTGACAAGATCGCTGGGGAATACCAGTTCACCCGCGAGCAGCAGGATGCCTATGCCATCGAAACGCTGAAGCGTGCCCAGGACGCCACTGCTGCTGGCAAGTTCAAGCGCGAGATCGCGCCGGTGACCGTAAAGACCCGCAAGGGCGAAACCGTTGTCGAGCAGGACCAGCTGCCGCGCGAAGCCAAGCCGGAGAAAATCCCGGAGCTGCGCCCGGCCTTCTCGAAAGACGGCACCGTAACGGCTGCCAATGCCTCGGCCATCTCTGACGGCGCTGCTGCCCTCGTCCTGATGAAGAAGTCCGAAGCAGAAAAGCGCGGCCTGAAGACGATCGCCACGATCGTTTCCTCTTCCAGCCACGCGCACGAGCCGGAATATTTCACCACCGCTCCGGTGCCGGCCATGCAGAAGGCCCTCGCCAAGGCTGGCTGGGGTGTCGACGAAGTCGAGCTCTGGGAAATCAACGAAGCCTTCGCGGTCGTTCCGATGATCGCCATGAAGGAACTCGGTATCAGCCACGACAAGGTGAACGTGAACGGCGGCGCCTGTGCCATGGGTCACCCGATCGGTGCCTCCGGTGCCCGCGTGATCGTCACGCTGCTGGCAGCCATGGAAGACCGCGGCGCCAAGAAGGGCGTGGCTTCTCTCTGCATCGGCGGCGGTGAAGGCATCGCAATGTGCCTGGAGCGCGCATAGGCCCCTCGCCTCGCGGCGAAACCTGATTTAATTTCCAGCGAGCCCGGGACAGTGTCCCGGGCTCGTTCGCATTCGGAGCCAGCATGATCATCAAACCCGGCGATTTCGACGATCCGCAGATCCGCGAATTGCTGCGCCAGCACCTGCAAGGCATGGCGGAGACCTCGCCACCCGGCTACAGCTTCGCACTGGACTTGTCGGGCCTGGACCGGCCAGACGTCACCTTCCTGTCGGTCTGGGACGGTGACACCCTGCTGGCGATCGGGGCGATGAAAGAGCTGGCGCCAGATCATGGAGAACTGAAATCCATGCGGACACGGACGGATAGCCTGCGCCGGGGCGCGGCGACGGCTATGCTGAACGCACTTCTGGATCTTGCGCGGACGCGAGGCTACCGGCGTGTCAGCCTGGAGACAGGATCAGGCGAGGCCTTCGAGCCGGCCCTCGCCCTTTACCGCAAACACGGCTTCCGAAGCGGAGACGCCTTTGCCGACTATGTCGGCAGCGCGTTCAACCAGTTCTTCCATCTAGACCTGGCCTGAAGGCCTGACGATCTATTTGACGTTTTCGACAAGATCGAGCGGCAGGGCCGTCGTGCGTTTCGCAACGCGGATCACAATTCGCGACTGCACGTCCGAGACGAGTGCGGACCCCAGCAGCTTGTCGCGCAGGAAATTGTCATAGGCGTGCATGTCGGTGGTCACGACATGGATCATGTAGTCCACCTGCCCGGTCACCGTCATGACTTCCGTCACTTCCGGCCAGGCAAGGACCATGTCCTCGAACGCCTGCAGGTTTTCGCGGTTCGGCAGGGCGAGCTTCACGCTGGCGATGACTTCGAAATTCAGCCCGAGCGCAAAATTGTCGAGAATCGTCACACGTCCGCGGATGAAGCCCGCTTCTTCCATGCGTTTGATCCGGCGCCAGCACGGAGAGGAAGAAAGTCCCACGCGATCGGCAATTTCCGCAACGGAAAGCCCCGCGTCCCTTTGGATGATGTCAAGAATCTTGGCATCAACCGAGTCTATTTCTTGGGCCAATTTTCTAAATTCCTTGCTTAATAGGGCATGTTTTGCCCCATTATAACAAAATCGGCGCAAGATAGGCAAGCTTTTTCGTGATTTTTGTCGAATAATCTTCCAGTTCCTTGGAGCGGGCAGATTATCCATGCATCATCGCGAAGTTACGCTGAACGACAAATACGATCTTGTCGAGGGCAAGGCGTATATGACTGGTATTCAGGCACTGGTTCGCCTGCCTCTTGATCGAAAGCGCCTCGATCTGCGCAATAATGTGAACACGGCCGGATTTATCTCCGGATATCGTGGTTCACCCCTTGGTGGATACGACCAGCAGCTGCGCTCCGCGCAGAAATGGCTGGACGCGCACGACATCAAATTCTGGGAAGGCCTGAACGAGGACCTCGGCGCCACCGCTGTCTGGGGCAGCCAGCAGCTCGGCCTTTTCCCCGGCGCGAAATATGATGGCTTGTTCGGCATCTGGTACGGCAAGGCGCCGGGCGTCGACAGGACGGGCGATGTGTTCAAGCATGCCAATGCTGCCGGGTCCTCCGCGCTGGGCGGTGTGCTCGCCATTGTCGGCGACGATCACAATTGCAAATCCTCGACCCTCCCCTCCCAGTCCGAATTCGCGATGATGGATGCCGAGATTCCGGTGCTGAACCCGGCCTCGATCCAGGATGTGCTGGACTATGGCATCCATGCCTGGGAGATGAGCCGCTTCTCCGGCGCCTGGGCCGGCATGGTCGCGCTCGCCGATACGATGGATTCCGGTTCCGTGGTTGAAGTCGGCCTGGACCGCTTCAACATCGTGAAGCCAGACTTCGCCCTGCCTGAAGACGGCGTGCACATGCGCCGGGGCGATGCCCCTTTGCTGAAAGAGCAGCGTCTGCGTCAGGTAAAGATCCCGGCCGCGCAGGCCTATGTCCGCGCCAACGGGCTGGATCATGTCATCCTGCCATCGCCGAAGCCGCGTGTCGGCATCGTCGTGACAGGGCAAGCCGCACGCGACGTGTTCGAAGCGCTCGCCGCGCTCGGTATTGACCCACAGGAAGCGGGCCGTCTCGGCCTCGCCATCTACAAGGTCGCCATGCCCTGGCCGCTGGAGCCGCAAAACATCCGCGAATTCTGCACAGGCCTCGAACGTGTGCTGGTGATCGAGCACAAGCGCCCGCTGATCGAAGACCAGCTGCGCTCCGTCCTCTACCGCCTGCCCGACAGCCAGCGCCCCTTCATCGAAGGCAAGCATGACCGGGACGGCAACCGCCTCCTGTCAGACATTGCCTCCATCACCATCCCGGAAATGGCTGCCGCGCTGATGCAGGTCATCCCGGAAGGCTGGAACACGTCCCGCGCCACGGCCTATTTCGATCGTGTTGGCCGCGCCGGTGAAGCCGCGCGCACGAACGCCACCCCCACCGTCCGTACCCCGCACTTCTGCTCGGGCTGTCCGCACAACACCTCCACCGTCGTACCGGAGGGCTCCCGCGCGCTCGCCGGGATTGGCTGCCACTACATGGCGAACTTCATGCCGGACCGGAAAACCGACATGACCAGCCAGATGGGCGGCGAAGGCATTGCCTGGGTCGGCCAGCACTGGGCGACCGGTGAAGGCCATGTCTTTGTGAACCTTGGCGACGGCACATATTCGCACTCCGGCAGCCTCGCCATCCGCGCCGCGGTCACGTCCGGCGCGAACATGACCTACAAGATCCTCTACAATGACGCCGTCGCCATGACCGGTGGCCAGCATGTGGAGTCCGGCCAGACACCGGCCCAGATCGCCCAGCAGGTCCGCGCCGAGGGCGTACGTACGATCGTCATCGTCACAGAAGACACGACCCGCTACGCCAACGTCAAAGGCCTGCCCGGCGGTGTGAAGATCTATGACCGCGATGATCTGGAAGAGGTCCAACTGACCCTGCGCGAAACGCCCGGCGTCTCGGTCATTATCTACGACCAGATCTGCGCGACGGAGAAGCGCCGCCGTTCCAAGCGCGGCCTGCGCGCGCCGGATCGCACGCGTGTCATCATCAACACCGAAGTCTGCGAAGGCTGTGGCGACTGTTCGGTGAAATCGAACTGTCTTTCCGTCGAACCGGTGGAGACCCCGCTCGGCCGCAAGCGCCGGATCAATCAGTCCACCTGCAATACCGATCTCTCATGCCTCAAGGGCTTTTGCCCGAGCTTCGTGACCATCACAGACGGTGAAGCAGCCTGGGAAGACCAGGAACGTCCGGCCTTCAGCGCCGACGGCCTGCCCCTGCCCGAAACGCCGAGCCTCGCCCAGCCCTATAACGTGCTGTTCACCGGCGTCGGCGGCACAGGCGTGACCACGGTCGCGGCGGTTCTCGCCATGGCGGCACATGTGGACGGCCACGCGGCCTCCAGCCTCGACATGACAGGCCTTGCCCAGAAAGGCGGCCCGGTCCTCTCTCACATCCGTTTCGCGCGGGAGCCGGACCAGATTTCCACCGGCCGTGTACCACCTGCCAGCGCCGATGTCGTCATCGCTTGCGACCTGGTCGTGGCTGCCGGCGGCGATGCGCTGAACCTGATGGATGCAGACCGCACCGCGGCCTATGCCAACAGCGACGTAACGCCGACCAGTGAGTTCATCCGCAATCGCTCCAAACGCTTCGAGAGCGATCTCCTATCCGCCCGCGTGAAGCGGCAGGCGAGTGACTTTGATGCCTTCGATGCAGAGGCCCTCGCCGTCGGCTACCTGCACGATGCGATTTATACGAACATGATCATGGCGGGCTTCGCCTGGCAGAAGGGCAAGGTTCCGGTCTCCCTGCGTGCGCTCTACCGCGCCATCCGCCTCAATGGCACGAAGGTCGACGACAACATGGCCGCCTTCAATATCGGCCGGATCGCGGCGGAAGACCCGGATCGCCTGATCCGTCAGGAAGATCCGCGCGGTGACGTGCCGGAGCAGACGCTGGAAGAACTGATAGAAGACCGCGCTGCGCGTCTCGCGGCCTACCAGAACGCAGCCTATGCGGACCGCTTCCGCGAACTCGTCGCGAAGGTACGCAAGGCCGAGCAAGCCAACGGCACTGGCGAGAAGCTCGCCCGCGCGGCGGCCTTCTATGCCTATAAGGTGATGGCCTACAAGGACGAGTATGAAGTCGCTCGTCTCTACACGGATGGGAAATTCGCCGAGCAGCTCGCCAACCAGTTCAAGGGCGGCAAACTGCGCTTCTGGCTCGCCGCGCCGATGATTGCGAAGAAAGATGCGCACGGCCATTTCGAGAAGAAGCATTTCGGCTCGTGGATGATGCTCGGCTTCAAACTTCTTGCGAAGTTCAAGGGCTTGCGCGGCACGCGGTTCGATCTGTTTGGTTATACCGAAGAACGCCAGCACGAGCGCAAGCTGCGCGATGACTATCTCGCCGGGCTGGAGCGGATCGCCTCTGAACTGTCGGAGAAAAATCTTGAACTGGCCGTCGCCATCGCCCGTGTGCCGGACGACATCCGCGGCTTCGGCCATGTGAAGGATGCTGCGCTGCAGGCGGCGAAGGTCAAGGAAGCGGAGCTCTGGAAAGGCTGGCCGGAAGGCAAGCTGCCCGCGCCGAAGACCACGTTGATCGCTGCCGAGTAAAACCCGCTAGCGCGCAGGCGACACTTCGACGTCGACGATCGTGCCCTTCTTGCCGAGCTTCTTCAGCTCGCGCTCAAGGTTCTTTTTCTTGATCGTCTTCTTCGTGTGCCGGCCGTTCTTGTAGGTCACGTCGAGGCGGACATGTTCGTCCGGCCCGTCCAACGCATCGCCGGTCACGCGCACCGCAGTGCCGCCGACCCAGATGACGCTCTTGCCGGCAACGCCGACGACGTCGACCGCGAAGCCGATCGGCGCGGTCACCACCTTGGACGCTACACAGGCCGGCGCAAAGACGAAGACGGCCGCGATCAGGATGGCCCGGATGATGCGCATGTCTGGTCTCCCCTGTTACAGGGAGACTAGATCAGCGAAGTGTTGAGGGCACCTTACGGCGCGGCAATTCTCAGCCGCGCGCCAGCGACTCGTCGATCAGGCGGGCGGTATTGTCCTTGCCGTAGAGCGCCGCGAAACTGCCGAAGCGCGGGCCCTGTTCCTGGCCGAGCAGCACTTCGTAGAGCGCCTTGAACCATTCGCGGAGATTCTCGAAATTGTGCTCCTTGCCGACGCTGAAGGTCAGCGTCTGGAGGTTTTCCGAGGTCGGTTTATCCGCGAAGGATTTCAGCTGTGCCGAGAGGTCCACCATCGCCGCGCGTTCCTGATCGGTCGGGGCGCGATAGGTTTTCTGCGGCAGGATGAAGTCCGTATAGTAGCGCATCGCATAGCCGGCGAGCTCATCCAGCAGCGGATGCGTCTCGGGCGATGCCTCAGGCGCATACTGCGTGATGAAGCCCCAGAGCTGGGCCTTGTCTTCGGCGTTCGCCACGGCGACGAGGTTCAGCAGCAGCGCGAAGCTGACCGGCATGTCCACTTTCGGCGGGTTACCATTGTGGATGTGCCAGACCGGGTTCTCGATCTGCCGCTCGGGTTCCTCTTCCGGATATTTCTCCAGGAAGGTCAGGTATTCGTCGACCGCTTTCGGGATGACATCGAAATAGAGCTTCTTCGCCACGCGCGGCTTCTGGAACTGGAACAGGCTCAGGCTCTCGTCCGGCGCATATTTCAGCCAGTCTTCGACCGAGATGCCGTTGCCCTTGGTCTTGGAAATCTTCTCGCCTTTTTCATCGAGAAACATCTCGTAGACATATTGTTCCGGCGGACGCTTGCCGAGGATCTTCGTAATCTTCGAATAGATCGGCGCATTGGCCTGGTGGTCCTTGCCGAACATTTCGAAATCGACGCCGAGGGCGGCCCAGCGCATGCCGAAGTCCGGCTTCCATTGCATCTTCACATGTCCGCCGGTGACCGGCAGCGTGAACTCCTTGCCCTGCTCGTCATCGAACGTGATCGTGCCTTTTGCGCCATCGACGGATTTCATCGGCACGTAGAGGACATGGCCGGTTTCCGGATGGATCGGCAGGAACGGGCTATAGGTCGCCCGGCGTTCCTCGCCCAGTGTCGGCAGCATGACATCCATGATGTCCTGATACTTCTCCGCCGCGCGCTTCAGCATCTCGTCGAACCGGCCCGACTTGTAGCAATCCGTGGCCGAGAGGAATTCGTACTCGAAACCGAACTGATCGAGGAAGGCGCGCAGGCGCGCATTCATGTGCTTGCCATATGACTCATGCGTGCCGAACGGGTCCGGCACGGATGTCAGCGGCTGTTGCAGATAGGCTTCAAGTTTCTCCGGGTTCGGCACGGTCGGCGGCACCTTGCGCATGCCGTCCATGTCGTCGGAGACGCAGATCAGGCGTGTCGGGATCTCGCCCTTGGTCAGCACTTCAAAGGCATGGCGCACCATGGTCGTGCGGACCACCTCTCCGAACGTGCCAATATGCGGCAGGCCGGAGGGGCCATAACCCGTTTCGAAGATGACCGGGTCGCCCGGCTTTCGCTGGCCGGCTTTCTCCTGCTGCTCAACACGCTGTTTGAGTTTCCGCGCCAGCTCGAAGGGCCATGCCTTGGCGGATTCGGCGAGGATGGAGAAATCGGTCATTTCGGTCAGGGTCTCCCTGAAGGCAGATAAAGGAAGCCGACGGTCGCCCGATGCGAACGCCGGCTGCCGGTGAAGCGGTTTATTGTCTGGCCTCAGTTAAACGTATCCGGATTACCGATGCGCTTGTGAATGGGCCATTCAGCAAAGGCCAGATACAGAAAAGCGATCAGATTGACCAGTGGGACCAGCATCAGCAAAGACCAGGCACCGTTGAAGCCGGCTTTGCTCCAGATTTTCCAGTAGGCGACGATGAACAGGATGATCATCGCCAGGTAAACGACACCGATCACAATCATCATTGTGCCGGCTGCAGCATCGTTGGACATATATTCCTCCCTCCTTTTCAGGACCTTCAGCCTAGGACGGAACTTCCTTTCGCTCAAATCCAAACCCTCCGGAGAGGATTCCGGGCGCGAAATTTCGTGTAAGAAATATTTGACATGTCAAAAATGTTTTACTACATGACGTGTAAGAAATTTTTGACATGAAAGTCTAAGACATGACCACCTATTTCCGATCCGACTTTATCGCCTCGCTGATTTCCATTCTGGCCGGGGTTATCATCCTCGGGGCCTATCTGGGCCTGTGGTGGCACCCGCCCGAGACAGGGATGATCCTCTACTGGCGCGTTGGCGTTGCGGTCGCCCTGATCGTCGTCGCGATGATCTGCGTCGGCATCTTTCTGGGCGTCGCCAACCGCAAGGCGCCGCAAAGCGATGAACGCGAGGCCCTCGTCGCGCTCTATGCGATGCGCAACACCTGCTACGCCTATGCTGGCGGTGTGGCGTTCACTTTCCTGCACGCCTTTGACGGCCTGGGCGTGATGGACGTTGCCCATGCCATGATCGGCATCATCGTCTTTGCCGAGGCCGTGCGGGTGATCTCACTGGCCTGGTATCTCAGCCGGGGCATCTGATCATGGCCAAGCGCCCCCCCATTGGGAATCGTATCCGTGAGCTTCGCGAACAGCACGGGAATTTGAGCCAGGCGGCCCTTGCCGAAGCGATCGGTGTGACCCGCCAGACCGTAATCGCCATCGAACAGGGCCGTTACTCCCCTTCCCTCGAAAGCGCCTTCCGCATTTCCCGCGTGTTCGGCGTCGGCCTGGAAGACGTGTTCAGCTGGCTGGAACCCCAAGATAGCTGAGCACGGCGTGGCGGATGCGGGCCTTCAACTGGCCCGGGTTCGTTTCGCCATAGTCCCCGGCGAAGTCGCACATGCCGTGCACCATGCCGAACAGGTCCTTGGCCACGACATCGAGGTCAAAGGGCAGATCGATCCTGTTCGCCATGAGAAGCTCCCGGATCAGGGCCAGTACGGAGGCGTGCTTTGCCTCCAGCTCCGGATCGCTCGCCAGCCGGTGTTCTTCCACATCGATCAGCCGGGCCAGTGCCGGCCGGTCCAGCTGGTGCGCCACGACGACATCGATCAGCGCATTCAGCTGCACCCCGAAATCCTGCCCGGCGGTCGCCTCGGCCGCAGCATAGACATTGTCGTGCAACTGCATCGCATCGGCCATGACGAGCGCCGCCGTGACCGCATCCTTGTTCGGGAAGTACTGGTAGAGCGAGCCGATGGACACGCCCGCCCGCTTTGCGATCGCATTGGTCGTGTAGCCCTCGAATCCCTCGCTTTCGAGAATGCGAGCCGCCGCTTCGAGGATCGCGTCCACCGTCGCGGCGGAGCGGGCCTGTACTGGTGATTTTCTGGGCCTGGGGATCGTGGTCTGGGTCATGCCTGAATGCGAGTTTCAATGTGAGTTAAAGCTCATATTTTGAAACGTAGGTGCTTTAGACAGGAAAGGAAAGCCCCATGCCTTTCGATTGCAGAAATGCCGACCACACGACGAGCGGCCTGAACGATGCCGACGTCGCCCACACGCTGAGACAGCTGCACCATCAGGCGGCCGGCCGGGATGCCCTCGTCTTCGCCCGCGCCCTGCCCGCGATCATATCCGGCAAGTTCACTGGCCGCTCGGTCTTCGAGTCAGCAGAGCCGTATCTCTCGAAAGCCTTCATCCCGGTATCGGAGGAATTCGGCCGCTTCATGTACCTGACGGCCTTGTCACGCGGCGCCCGGAAAATCGTCGAATTCGGCACGTCCTACGGCATTTCCTCCATCTACCTGGCCGCCGCAGCGCGGGAGACCGGCGGCTTCTTCACCGGAACCGAGAAGGACAGCGCCAAGGCGCAGGTCGCACTCGCAAACCTGAACGAGGCTGGCCTGTCACGCTGGTCGGACATCCGGGAAGGCGACGCGCTGGAAAGCCTCGCCCCGCTGGAAGGGCCGGTCGACTTCCTGTTCCTCGATGGCTGGAAGGATCTCTACATCCCGGTCCTGAAGCTGATGGAGCCGAAACTTGCGCCCGGCGCCGTCATCTTTGCCGACAATATCAAAACGTTCCGCAAGACGCTGAAGCCCTTTGTGGACTACATTTCCGACACATCGAACGGCTATGAGACGACCATATTGGACATTGGCAGTGGCGTGTCGCTGTCGGTCTGGCGGAAGGCCCGTTGAGATACGCAACAATCCGTATTGACAATCATTCGCAGTGACTGCAAATGGTTCTCATGATCATTTGTGTCTGCAATGCCATTAACTGCAAGAGCGTGCGCGCCGCCGTGGAGGCTGGTGCGGACAATCCGAAAGCTGTGCAGGCGCACCATGGCTGCAAGTTCCAGTGCGGCAAATGCCGGTCGTCCATCGGTGAAATGATCGCGGAAACTGACATGGATCGCGGCCCCGCCCCGGCCCTGATGGCCGCCGAATAGGGCAACCTTCTGGTATTGCTGGATTTTCCGGAACAGTCTGAGACTGTTTCGCACTCTCATATGCAATTGATTTAATTGGATTTTTCTTGCGGCGCAGGCCCAATCAGCCTATCTGCTACGTATATTCACGTAACTTATTGAAGGAGCTCTCCCATGAAAGGCGACAAGAAGGTCATCGAATACCTGAACAAGGCGCTGAAAAACGAGCTCACCGCCATCAACCAGTATTTCCTGCATGCCCGCATCCTTCAGGACTGGGGCGTCTCGAAGCTCGGCGAGAAGGAATACAAGGAATCGATCGAGGAAATGGAGCACGCCGACTGGCTGGTCCAGCGCGTCCTGTTCCTTGGCGGCCTGCCGAATCTGCAGGATCTCGGCAAGCTGCAGATCGGCGAGAGCGTCCAGGAAATTCTCGAATGCGACCTGAAGCTCGAGAACATGGCGATCCCGCTGCTGCGCGAAGCCATGGCCTATTGCGAGTCGGTTCAGGACTATGTGAGCCGCGACCTGTTCGGGAAAATCCTCCACAATGAGGAAGAGCATGTCGACTATATCGAGACCCAGTTCGAACTGATCGAGCGCATCGGGATCGAGCGCTACACGATGCTCCAGTCCGAAGCGAACGCCTCGCCGGAAGGCTGATCGCACCATATAAAATCCAATATAAACACCATGTATAGACCATGTAGAGGCGCCTCCCGGGGCGCCTCTTCTCATTCCGCGCAGGCAACCAGGGCGGCATTGAACGCCGGCTGAGGCAGCGAAGCGTTCTTCTGCGCACAAGCATCGACCCGCGCTGACGCGCGCGCTTTCTCGAAACTGCCCTCTCCCGAAATGCGCCCCCGCAGATAGAGCGCCCTGTCGGCGTCGCCTGTCAGGATGAAGGCCGGATGCCAGGGAATGTCTGCCGCCTTGGCGAGTTCGTTCGTACAGTTCGACATCAGCGTGTTGTAGAAACGCGGGCGCTGTTCGATGGAGACCGTCTTCTCCAGCAGCGCTGTGAGATAGGCTTCCGCTTCCTGCTGGCTGAGCGCCAGCGGGTACATGTAAAGCTCGCGGTCCATCATCACCGCGCGGCGGGTCATCAGGTCCCGCGGGCTCGCCCAGTAGTACATGAGCTCGAACTTGTTGAACGCACCGCGCAGCGCTGAATAGGTTTCGCGTGTTTCTTTGCGGGCCTCGATGGTGAGGCCGACAAGATCCCCTTCCCCGAATTCGAACAGCACAAATGTATGCGCCATGACGCTCAGGCCCGGATGCGGCTCCATCACAAACCAGACGCGGCGCACATCCGAAATGCGATGCGGCGGCACAGCGCTCCACACCATTTCGTCCGGATCATTTTCTGTGTACGTCCAGTCACCATAGGGCGCGATGGAAAAGACGCCGTCCTGCAAGTTAACATGCGGCAGCCGCGAGAGATGTGGATACCACTCCCGGTCATGCCGCGGTTCTTTGGTGACGACGGCCAGCAGGAAGACGCCGAACGCCGCAAGCGCCGCCACAAGGATCGGAGAGATCCAGCGCACTGGCGCTAAAAGCCCGCCGGTTTGAAACTGTCTGCCTGCGCCATCGCCCATTCGCTGGAGAGGTGCGTGCCCGATGCGTCTGCCAGCAGCTGGCCGCGATGCAACAACTCATAGGCTTCGTCTGCCGGGCGGACGATGTCTTCCGTCACCCTGTGCATGATGTGGCGCGGCGTCAGTTCGCCGGGATGCTTGCAGCCGGCCGCGCCGACCACTTCCATCAGCGCCTTCACCGTATTGCGGTGGAAGTTTGCGACACGCACCGCCTTGTCTGCGACATCCAGCCCATGCTGGCGCGCAGGGTCCTGCGTCGCGATGCCGGTCGGGCAATGATTGTTGTGGCAGTTGAGAGACTGGATACAGCCCAGCGCAAACATGAAGCCGCGCGCCGTGTTCACCCAGTCCGCTCCCAGAGCCATGGAAGACGCAATCGCAAAGGCGCTGACCTGCTTGCCCGAGCAGGCAAGACGCACTTCATCTTTCAGCCCCGTGCCGACCAGCGCGTTCCGTGTCAGGACCAGGCCCTGACGCAGCGGCGCGCCGACATGGTCCAGGAATTCTGCGGGCGCGGCGCCCGTGCCACCTTCCCCGCCATCGACGACCATGAAGTCAAGCAGCACGCCGGTCTTCAGCATCGCCTTGCAGAGCGCCAGCACTTCCCAGCGATTGCCGACCGCGAACTTTGCGCCGACCGGCTTGCCGCCAGACAGTTCGCGCAGCTTCGCGACGAACTCCATCATTTCGATCGGTGTCGAGAAGGCTGAATGCGCAGGCGGCGAGACGCAGGTCTCACCCACCTTGATGCCGCGGGCTTCGGCGATGGCTTCTGTCACCTTGGAACCGGGCAACACGCCGCCATGGCCGGGCTTTGCGCCCTGGCTGAGCTTGATCTCGATCATCTTGATCTGAGGATCGGCGGCGACGTCCTTGAAACGCTCCGGATCGAAACTCCCATCGGAAGCGCGGCAACCGAAATAGCCGGAGCCCAGTTCCCAGACGAGATCTGCCCCACCCTTGCGGTGATAGCGCGAGACGGAACCTTCACCCGTATCGTGATAGAAGCCGCCCTTCTTCGCGCCGGCCGACAAGGCTTCGATGGCATGTGAGCCAAGCGAGCCGAAACTCATTGCCGAGATATTGAACACGCTGGCAGAATATGGCTGCGACGTACCGGGCGCGCCGACCATGACGCGCGGATCGGTATCCTCGCAATGCACCGCGGCCATGGAATGGGCCAGCCATTCATACGGCGGACGGTCGATCTCCATATGGCTGCCGAACGGCTCGACGGATGTGACGTCTTTCGCACGGCGATACATCATGGAGCGCTCTTCGTGATTGAAGGGCTTTCCTTCCGTCTCGCTCTCCACGACGTAAGAGCGCAGGAAAGGCCGCATCTCTTCGGCCAGCCAGCGCACACGTGAAAGAAGCGGATAGTTGCGCCACAGCGTGTGACGCCGCTGGATCAGATCTGAAATGCCAAGCAAGGTGATCAGACCGGCAATGATAGCAGTGCTTTGTGCCACCGCACCTGTTGGCCAGAAATAAACACCCGCCGCAAAAACCAGCGCAACGATGATCAAGACTGCATAGCGAGACATGGGTGTTCGGCGCCTCCCGACCGCTTCCCTGTTTTGGCAAGCCTAGCGATGTCCGCCCGCAGGGGGAAGACTCCTGTGCAGGCTTATCTTTTTCGACATCTTCCGGTGCAGACCATTACCGCGGATTTCTTCTGCATGATCTATTCCGTGGGCAATTGACACAATATCCGAATACGGATTAAATTAATTTGGCACCTTTGCGCGATTCATCATCGCCAAGGGTTGTTTCCTTGTGGAAATCGTGGCTTGGGTGTTTTGCGATTCGTTTTGATTCGTGAACAAGTGCTGCGTAATTCTGAAATCACGCCCGTCCGACGGGCCCATAGAGGAGACACTCCCATGGCAAAAGCTACCAAGAAAGCTGCGGCGCCGAAAAAGGCTGCTGCTCCGGCAGTGACCAAGCCGGCGAAAGAGCCATCCAAAAAAGAAGTCCTGATGGAAAAGTATGTCGCCGATCTCAAAGAGAAGGTTGGTGAAGCTCGTCCGGACATGGCGCTTCTCGAAGGCGCCGTGAAAGCTTGCGGTCCGTCCATCTACAAATCCGACTCCGCAACGGTTGCCGCTTCGTCGAAAGACGAAATGGACCGCATCAAGAAAACCTTCATCGCGAAGAAGCTTGGCGTCACTGACGAAGCCAAAGCCGATGCGGCGCTTGCCGAAGCGATCGAGAAGTATGGCCGTTCGGTTCGCGCCAAGCACCGTCCGGTTGTCTACTACCTCGTCGCAAAAGCTCTGCGCAAAGGTTCTGCTCTGAAATAAGCAGTCTTCCGGAAACGGAAAAAGCCGGGCCAGCTCTCGCTGCGCCCGGCTTTCTTTTGTCTTGTGTTGGCAGTTTGTCTTAGTAGCCGTTCAGCTTCGCAAAGCGGTCACGGTGCCAGCTGGCCGAGCCATACATGGCTTCCTGCGCGCGGGCGCGCTTCATGTAGAGACCGGGATCTGCCACGTCGGTCATGCCGATGCCGCCATGCATCTGGACACATTCGTTCGAAACGAGATGAACCAGTTCGCTCGCGCGTGCCTTGGCCAGGCTGGCCAGTTCGGCAACATTGGTCTTGCCTTCATCGACAGCCGACAGGGCCGCCGCAACGCAGGACCGCGTCATCTCAAGCTCGGTGAACATCTTTGCCGCGCGATGCTGCAAGGACTGGAAAGAGCCGATCAGCTGGCCGAACTGCTTGCGGGTCTGCAGGTATTCCAGCGTCATGTCGAACGCAGCCTGCGCCGAGCCCAGCATTTCCGCCGCCTGTCCGATCGCGGCCCGGTCCAGCACCGGCTCCAGCACGTCCGCGCCTTCATCGGCCGCGCCGATCAGGGCGCCTTCGCCCACCATCACATCCGTGAAGGTGATGTGTGCTGCGCCGTGGCTGTCCGCGGTCTTCAGTTCCTGGATGGAGACGCCCTTGGCATCTGCCGGTACGAGGAACAGCGACAGGCCGTGACGGTCACCCGCTTCACCGAATGTACGGGCGACGACAATCAGCATGTCGGCATGGTGCCCGTCCGGCACGTAGCGCTTCTCGCCGTTCAGCGTGTAGCCCTGTCCATTGCGCTCGGCTTCGGTGGCGACGTTCAGCGGATTGAAGTGCGCACTTTCATCGAGGGCGAGCGCGAAGGTCACGTCGCCGCCGGCGATCTTCGGAAGCCATTCGGCCTGTTGCGCCGGGCTGCCGCCCAGCTGGATCGCGCTGGCACCGATCAGCGCCGTCTGCAGAAGCGGCGTTGCGGCCAGCGTGCGGCCCTGTGCTTCAAGGATCTGGCCGAGGCCAACGAGGCCGAAATGTTCGCCGCCCGGTTCTTCCGGAACGATCACGCCGAAGAAGCCGAGCTCTGCCAGCTTCTGGCGGGTGGCCGGGTCCTTGCCGTTTGCGCCACTGTCACGCAAAGCGCGCAGATGCGTCACCGGCAGTTCGTCACGCGCAAACGCCATCGCCGTTTCACGCAGCATGTCCTGATCTTCAGTCAGTAGAAAAGTCATTGTGGATTACCTTTTAAGCATTCGCTGAGCGCGCGGGGCTCTGCTGCCCCAAGCGTGCCAGACGAGTCATAAATTTCGAGCATGCCATCGGCCCGGATGATCAATCCGTCACCTGACGGACTTCCAACCACGCCATATTCATTGCTGCCGACGGACTTCAGGAGATAGGTGAGGTCCGCACTCCCTTCCGTCTTCTGCACCATCATGTATTGGCCGGTATCGGACCGCAGGATCACGGTTGCCGAGCGGGGTGTCGCTTCGGCATCCGAAGACTCCCAGCACCAGGCGCCGAGTTCCAGCTCTTCCGCCTGCGCGGCGCCAGCCGGCAGAGCGAGAAGAAGTCCGATGGCAAGCATCGCCCGCATCTATTTGTGATCCTTCAGGCCAAGCACGCGCTTGGAGACCACGTTGAGATTGATCTCGCTGGTGCCACCTTCGATCGAGTTCCCCTTCGAGCGCAGCCACTGGCGGGTGACTTTCTTGGCGGTCGGGTCGAAGCCCTCCCCTTCCCAGCCGAGCCCTTCGGACCCTAGCGCCTCGACCAGAAGCTCGTGGCGGTCCTGGTTCATCTTGGCGGCGCCGTATTTCAGGATCGACGCGGTATGGCTGACGGCCTGTCCGGCCTTGGCCTGTTCGGCCTGGCGCTGAACGGTCAGGCTGAAGGCCTTGGCGTACATCTTGTGATCGGTGATGCGGCCGCGCAGGTCGCCATCAAGGAGACGGCCATCGCTGTCGGTTCCGATATGCTGCTTGGCATAGTCTTCCGGTCCCATGATGCCGGAACCACCCGTGCCGCCGAAGCCGCCCGCGGAAATCGAGGAACGCTCGAACTGCAGAAGTCGTTTTGCAATCTGCCAGCCGCCATTCACTTCACCGACCAGCTGATCCTTCGGCACTTTCACGTCCGAGAAGAAGGTTTCGCAGAAAGGGCTCTCGCCGGAGATCAGCAGGATCGGGCGCGCTTCGACGCCGGGGCTTTCCATGTCAAACAGGATGAAGCTGATGCCTTCATGCTTCACGCTGGTATCGGTCCGCACAAGGCAGAAGATCCAGTCAGCCTTGTCGGCGTAGGAGGTCCAGACTTTCTGGCCGTTGATCAGGTAGTGATCGCCCTTGTCCTCACAGCGGGTCTGCAGGTCAGCCAGGTCAGAACCGGCACCCGGCTCGGAATAGCCCTGGCACCAGCGGGTGCGGCCGTGGATGATGTCCGGGATGAAGCGCTGCTTCTGTTCCTCGTTGCCGAACTCCAGCAGCGCCGGGCCGAACATCCAGAGGCCGAACGAGAACAGCGGCTGGCGCGCCTTGATGCGGCCCATTTCCTGCTGCAGCACGCGGGCTTCGGCCGGGGACAGGCCACCGCCACCGTACTTCTTCGGCCATTGCGGCGCAGTCCAGCCCTTGGACGCCATGCGCTCCAGCCAGACTTTCGACTCGGGGTTCTTGAACTTCTCCCGCTTGCCGCCCCAGACGATTTCATCGTCCTTCATCGGCGTACGCATGGAAGGCGGGCAGTTTTCCTCGAGCCAGCTGCGCGCCTCTGCGCGGAAGGTCTCGAGCTCGTCGACGGCAGTGTCGGCCATGGCGGTCTCCCTATTAGATATGACAGGTGGGAACCCTATTCCGCCGCAGCGGCTGAGCCAAGCACTACCGCTAGGTCAGATATGCGGTGTCTTGGCCCAGTAGTGCGGTGTGCGGGCGAGGCTCCACAGGGCCCGCACCATGGCGAGGGTTTGCAAGGGCCAGTAAAGCGGCAGGGTCAGGATATCGCCGGCGCGTTGCCAGTTCCAACGTCCGGGTGCGAGACTGGCTGACAGGACACCCGTGAAGAGCGACAGCAAGAGCGCACTGAAGCCGAACGCGCCGAGGGACACACCCGGGAGACAGAGGCAGGTGAGGCACCAGAGCGCCCATGGACCATGGACCATGGCGGAAAGGATCGCAGCGCCGAGCGTCATCTGGACCGACACAAAGGCGGCCGGCTTCAGGCCCGGAATTTCACTGTCCCGGCGCATCAGGACGAACCAGGTCTGCATATAGCCCTTCAGCCAGCGCGAACGTTGAGCCCGCCAGACCCTGCCTTGTTCCGGCGGCGCTTCCAGCGTTGGGGATTGGATCGCCCCGACAAGGTAGCCGAGCCGCGCTAGGCGCAGGCCCAGGTCTGCATCCTCCGTCACGTTCCAGGCATCCCAGCCGCCAGCCGCAACGAGCGAGTTGCGGCGGAAATGATTGCTTGTGCCGCCCAGCGCGACGGGCAGCCGGAGCCAGGCAAGCGCAGGAACCAGCAAACTGAACTGGATCGCATATTCCAGCGCCCATTGCCGGGCGAGCCAATTGCCCTTCGCGGGCGTCCCAACGAGTGGCGCCTGAACACAGGCCAGTTCGTTCCCGTGCGTATTGAAGGCACGGACCGCCGCTTTCAGCTGGGCGGGATGCGGGCGGTCTTCGGCATCATAGACAACGACATAAGTGCCCCGCGCACGGGCGAGGCCGTAATTGAGCGCCCGTGGCTTGGTCTGTGGTTGGCCTGCCGGGATGACTACCAGCTCCGCCCCATTCGGCCAGGACTCTGCGCGGATGGCCATCTGCGTCAGTTCATCGGCTTCCTCGACAAGCAGCTTGAGGTCGATCCGGTCCTGCGGATAATCGAGCGCGGCCATGGCCTTCGACAGCTGGGGCACGACCGCCGCCTCGTCCTTCAGCGCAATCAGAATGGAATAGACTGGCAGCAGAGGTGTGGCTGCGTTGTTCTCCGACGGGTCTTCCCGGCTGAGCCTGAATGCGACCGCCAGAAGGAACAGCCGGAACAGGATGATCGCCAGGAAAAGCGGCGGCAGGATCAGCATGGCCACAAGGCCGGGAAGGTCCGGCATCAATAAGGTCATGACACCGAGACTTTTCAGCAAGCTGAGCGCAAAGCGCCGCTGGTCCGGACTCAATGTGCGCCGGGCAGACAGGCCAGGCGCCTGGCGTTCCAGTCGATGGGCAGCTTCCATGGCAAGATGAATATCCGGCGCCGGACGCCGCAAGGGCCCGCGCATACGCGCGCGGCTGATTTCACCGCTGAACCCCTCACCACCCATGGCTGTATGGAAGCCTGTGGATAACTCCCGTTCTACAAACTACTGGTTGAATTTGTTCCGGACCCGAAATGACTCTCGCCATGAGTGAGAAAACTCGCCTGACAGGCGGCCCGATTATGTGCCGCCGGTCGCCTCACTGACTTTGCCACGGGCCGGAATCTCCTGTCAGGGAGTTCGGCTGCAAAACCCGCCAGAAAACAATGGACTTGCCAGACATCCTCGGATGTTCTATTTTTGTTCCATGAAGAACATCCATCTCGTCTGGTTCCGCCGCGATCTGAGGGTGCATGATCATGCCGCCCTCGCCGCCGCTGTTGCCAGCGGGGCGCCGGTCCTGCCGCTCTATATCTTCGAGCGCGATGCCTGGGCCCTGCCGGAACATTCGCGGCGGCAGTTCGACTTCCTGATGGACTCCCTGACAGAGCTGGATGAAGCGCTGACCGAGCGCGGCGCACGCCTGATCGTCCGGCGCGGCGATGCACTGGATATACTGGCCGACCTGCACCGCCGGCACGGCATCGCAGCGATACACATGTATGAGGAAACCGGCCTGCCCTGGACGCGGGCGCGGGACCGGGCCGTGCGCCGCTGGGCCGTGCAGGCCGGCATCTCGCTGCGGGAACAGTCGCAGCCCGGCGTCGTCCGGGGCCTGAAAGAACATGAGGATTGGACCGGGCGCTGGACCGAAACGCTGAATGCGCCCCGTATCAAGGCGCCGGAGACGATCCGTGCGGCGACGCAGGCGGCAGGCCCGTGGCCCATCGCCGAGGATTTCTGCCTCGGCCCGGATGACTGCGCCAGCCGGCAGAAAGGCGGGCGCACCGCCGGAGTGGAATTGCTACGCAGTTTCCTTGCCGGACGCGGGCGACGCTACCAGCCGGACGCTGACCGGCCCGCCACGGCCGATCTGGCCGGCTCGCGCCTGTCGCCGCACCTCGCTTTCGGCACCATCTCCGTCCGCGAAGCCTGGCAAGCCGCAGCGCGTGCCCGGATTGCGCTCGATCAGGACGGTGACACCACGTTTGCGGCTTCGCTCGGCGAATTCCTGGAACGTCTCGAATGGCGGGCCCGGTCGATCCAGTCATTTGAAGACCGCCCCCTGCCCCAGGCGGGCAGCGGCGAGGATTTCCGCCCCGTTGCGGCAGCTGATGATCCCCGCCTCTCGGCCTGGATCGAGGGGCGCACGGGTTTCCCTCTGATCGACGCCAGCATGCGCGCCCTGCGCGAGACCGGCTGGCTGAATTTCCGCATGCGGGCGATGTTGATCGGGTTTGCCTCCTGCCAGCTATGGATGGACTGGCGGCTGCCAGCCGAACGGCTGGCTGCGCTGTTCACCGATTTCGAACCGGGCATCCATTATCCGCAGGTCATCGCGCAGGCCGGCCTCAGAGGGCGGCGCCTGCCGGCTGTCCGCAATCCGGTGCGTCTTTCCATTCAGCTCGACCCGGACGGCGCCTTTATCCGCCGCTGGGTGCCGGAACTCGCCGCCCTGCCCGATGCATACATTCACGCCCCATGGGAAGCACCGAAAGCCGAACTTGCCCGGGCCGGCGTAATTTTCGGCCAGACCTATCCAATGCGGATGGTCGACCATGTCGCCGCCGCGCGCGAAGCCCGCGAGCGGATCGCCAGCCTGCGCCATCCGGGCCGCGTGGCACCGCCGGCCGCGCCGCGCCCGTCCCGGCGTACTGAGACCAAGCAGGCTGACCTGCCCTTCCGGGCCCCGCGGCCGGGCGGGATCCGCCGCCCGGCCAGAGGTCCAGTACAACTGAGCTTCGACCTCGGTCTGCCGCCCACAGCCCCGGACAGCCGGTCCGCCTAGGCCACCTTGCCGGCAAGTGCCCGCCGGAACCCGGGAATCGGCGCCGATTCCCGGCAAAAAGGCTTCATGAACCGCAATTAATTGGTCTTGAAGGAGGCTTTTGGCGTACCATATCGATATTCGAGAAGACAGAAGACCTTGAAATTCTTCAAATTTATTGTTTTTCGATAATTTGGTATTGAAAATCGATAAGTGTTGTCCTATCTTGAGGATGTCGGCGGCGGGATGGTCCCGCCAAGACACCAACCAAGAAGGACTATCGAAAATGACCCCCCGCGCCCGTCAGTATGACCACGAGATCGCCGCGCCCGCCGCGCCGATGGCAGGTGCCATCCTCACCGGCAGCCAGACGCTGCTGTCCCGACCGGCAAATGATGTGGCCGATCGGGGCCGTCCGAACCTCCTGGTCCGCCGCCGCCGCCGTTCCGTTCGCCGGGACGTTCACTAAGCCCACCGGACGGCGCTGCTTAAAAATGCCTCCCCCCCCTGAGCCCCGCAGCGCCGTCCACCTGCCCCCCCACTCAAACCCCTGATGCAAGAAGGATAACTGCCATGATCCGCCCAATTCTCGCCGCTGCCGCCCTGTCCATTGCCGCCATGCCGGCCCTCGCGACCACCTCCGACCAGTTCAAGATGAATGTGGATATCGACCGCACCCAGCTCGAAACCGTCGATGGTGCCCAGCAGAAATATTCCGAGCTCAAGCAGGACATTCACGAACGCTGCGTCGCCGAAACCGAAGCACGAACCTTCACGACACCCTACGCTGTCAGCTTCTGTGAGCAACGCACGCTCAAGAGCGCCGTCTCGGCCATCAACGATCCGAACCTGACCGACGCCTACAAGCAAGACTCGGCACGCTGATCGGACCTGAATCGCGGGCAACCCCTTGCCTCTCCAAAACCCGGTATCCCGCGCTCTCCCGCCCCGCCCGCTTCTCCCGGGCGGGGCTTTTTTTAGGGAGCCGGAAGTTCAGGCCGTAGCGGTGCGGTAGTCCTTGGCGCGCAGCACGTTCGCCAGCCGGAACAGGACGGGCACGAAGCTGCCTTCGTCTTCCCGTTCGAACATGGCGACACAGCTGGTCGGGAATTTCTCGGCGAGCCGCTGGGATGCGTAATGATCCAGGCTGCCGCCATCGCGCAGGATGTCGAGCGCAAAGTCGTGCATGCCGGGATTGTGGCCGATCACCATCAGCGTGCCGGCCCCGTCATTCTGCTTCACCGCATCAGCCAGACCGCGCGCGCCGCAGAGATAGAGCGCCTCCATCGGGCGCACCTTTTCGCCCTCGAATACGCGCGCCACTTCCGAACAGGTCTCCCGCGCGCGCCGCGCGGTCGAGACAAGGATCCGCTCCGGGCTCCAGCCCATCGCGACAATTTCCTCGGCGATCCGCTGGGCGTCGCTATGGCCCTGATCGGTCAGCGCGCGGCCGAAATCGTCGATGCCTTCCCCGAAGGGTTCGGTCTTGGCGTGACGCATCAGGATCAGTCGCTTCATCGGCAGGTCCGGAGATTAGAAATTCTGATCGACACCTTCAGGCACCGCTCATTGGCTCAGTCTCTCTTAGGCACCATTTTCGCCCTCGAAATCAAGTGACAGGAGACGGTTTAGATGAGCTTGCTGATCGGCGACGTGGCGCCCGACTTTGAAGCGGATACGACAGAAGGGCCGATCCGGTTCCATGAATGGGCCGGGGGCGACTGGGTGGTATTTTTTTCCCATCCGGCTGACTTCACCCCCGTCTGCACGACAGAGCTTGGTTATACAGCTCGCCTGAAAGACGAATTCGCCCGCCGCGGTGCCAAGGCGCTGGTCATCTCGGTCGACAGCGTCGAGGACCACAAGCGCTGGATCGAGGACATTGAAGAGACGCAAGGCGCCAGCGTCGAGTTCCCGATCATCGCCGACCCGGGCCGCAAGGTGGCCACGCTCTACAACATGATCCATCCGAATGCCGACCCGAAGGTGACCGTGCGCGCCGTCTATGTGATCGACCCGGACAAGAAGATCCGCGCCTCGATCATCTATCCGCCAAGCGCCGGCCGGAACTTCGATGAAGTCCTGCGCCTGATCGACAGCCTGCAGCTGACCGACGGCCACAAGGTGGCGACGCCCGTGAACTGGACCGACGGCGAAGACGTGATTGTCGTGCCGAGCCTGTCGGATGCGGAAGCCGAAAAGCTGTTCCCGAAAGGCTTCCGGACAGTGAAACCCTACCTGCGCTACACGGCCCAGCCGAACAAGTAAGCAGCAAAAAAGGCGGCCCGCAGGCCGCCTTTTTCATGTCTTCCGGTTCATTTCGTCCGGATACGGAACCCGTGCCTAGAGCGCGACTTCCATCTTGCCGTTGACCAGGGCCGAATAGTCATTGACCAGCGCTTCGGAGATCTGGCCCGGCTTGTAGGTATGCGCGCCGATCTCGGCGACCGGCGTGATCTCAGCCGCAGAGCCGGTGATGAAACATTCCGAGAAGGTCGCCAGCTCGTCCGGCATGATGGCCCGCTCGATCACCTCAAGCTGGCGCTGCTCGGCCAGCTTGATCGCCGTCTGGCGGGTCAGGCCGTTCAGGAAGCAGTCCGGCGTCGGCGTGTGCAGCGCGCCGTCACGCACGAAGAAGATGTTGGCGCCCGTCGCCTCGGCCACCTGGCCGCGATAGTCCAGCATCAGCGCATCGGCATACCCGTCACGCTCAGCGGCATGCTTGGACATGGTGCAAATCATGTAGAGGCCAGATGCCTTTGCGTGGCAGGGCGCCGTGTCAGGTGCCGGACGGCGCCATTCGGCGTGCGTCATCCGGATGCCCTTCATCTTGTCCTCGAAATAATCGCCCCAGTGCCAGACGGCGACGGCCAGATGGATCGTGTTCTTCTGGGCCGACACGCCCATCATTTCCGACCCGCGCCAGGCAACGGCCCGGACATAGGCCGACTCCAGACCGGATTTCGCCAGTGCCTCGCGCTTGGCTTCCTCCACCTGTTCGACGCTGAATGGAATTTCGTAGCCGAGAATCTCGGCAGACCGGTGCAGACGCTTGGAATGGTCCAGCGAGCGGAAAATCTTGCCATTATAGGCACGCTCGCCCTCGAACACCGCGCCGGCATAGTGGAGGGCATGTGTCAGGATGTGTACCTTGGTTTCACGCCACGGCACGAATTCGCCGTCCATCCAGATATAGCCATCGCGGTCGTCGTATGCGGTTCCGGCCATCGTATCTCAGCGCTCCTCGCTTGCACTTCTTTGAATTTCGCGTTCATTTCACCGGATGCCCCCTGACGTCAACCTGAACCGACCGTTCGACCCCCGCCTCTTCCTGATGGATCAGGAGCTGGATCGTGGTGTCGGCCTCCTGCTGTCTGGAGCCTCCGAGCTCAACAGAGCTTCCGAAACGGTCCGGCGCAAGGCGGGCCTGAGCAAGCCAGAGATGCAGATTCTCATGACGATCCGCTACTGGCCCGGCCAGACAGTCTCGGAACTGCGGGATTCCCTCGGCATGACCGTCCCGACTTTCGCCCGTATCCTGGGCCAGCTCGATCAACGGAATTTGATCGAAAAGGAAGTCGGCAGCCATGACGCCCGCAAGCGCAAGCTGACCCTGTCGGACGCCGGTGTGACGCTGACAACGCCGCTGGCGATCGTGCTGCGCGAGCGCCTGCGCCTCGCCTATCGCAGTGCCGGACCGGACGCCGTGGACGGCAACCGCCGCGTGCTCGACGCGCTGGTCCGCTGATGCCCTGGTCCGAAGATGACTGACGCCGCCCACATCCTCGTCGTCGATGACGACGATCGCATTCGCGACCTGCTGAAACGTTTTCTCAGCCGGGAAGGCTATCGCGTAACCGCGGCCCCGGACGCCGAGGCGGCCCGCCGGCTGATGGGCACGATGGAATTCGACATGGCCATCCTGGATGTGATGATGCCCGGCGAGGACGGCCTGTCCCTCCTCTCGGGTATTCGCAAGGGCGTGTCGCGGGAAACACCCGTCCTGCTGCTGACCGCGCGGGGCGAAGCCGGCGACCGGATCGAGGGTTTGAAGCGCGGTGCCGACGACTATCTCGCCAAGCCGTTCGAACCGGAGGAACTCTCCCTGCGCTGCGCGGCGATCCTGCGCCGCTCCCACAAGGCGGCGCCGCCGGAAGAACTGGAAATGTCCGGCCTGATATTCAATGCGGCACGCGGGGAACTGAAGTCCGGCGACGAGCGCGTGCGCCTGACCGATGCAGAACTGCAATTGCTGACCGCCCTCGCCGCCCGTGCCGGCGAACCGGTCAGCCGCGAAGAACTCGCCGAGATCACGTCTGCTGGCATGGAGCGGTCGGTTGACGTTCAAGTCACGCGCCTGCGCCGCAAGATCGAGCCGAACCCAAAGGAACCGATCCATATCCAGACCGTGCGCGGTATCGGCTACCGCCTGATGCCGGACTGACGCCGCCATGTTTCGACTACGCGATATCACGCCCCGCGGCCTTTATGCCCGCAGCCTTCTGATGGTGGTGTTGCCGGTTGTCCTGATCCTGACGGTCACGACCTGGTATTATTACGACAGTCATATCGCCGAGGTGAACCGCAAGCTCGGCCAGTCCATCGCACGGGATGTCAGCGTTGTGCAGGATTTCTGCGAGCGCCGTTCCCAATCCCCCGTTTCACGCGGCATCATCGCCAGCCGCCTGGACCTCACTTTCAGTTGCGATGCTCCCCAGGCCGCACCGGAAGCCGAAGGCTTTCTCGAAGCCTTCTCTTACCGGAATGTCCTGCGGCAGGAGCTGCGCACGCGGCTCGGCGTGCCGGTGATCGTTGGCCTCAGCCCTAACGACTCTCTCATCCATATCCGTTTTCCTGCCGCTGGGAAAACTGCGGAAGTGCTGGTCGAGCGCAAGCGCGCCGTGACGATCACCTCACACTTCTTCATCATCTGGGTCATTATCTTCAGCCTGATGATGATCGCGCTCGCGGTCGCCTTCCTGAACCAGCAGGTGCGGTCCATCCTCAGCCTTTCCAAAGCCGCCCGCGCTTTCGGCCGGGGCCGTGACGTGCCGAACTTCCGCCCTTCCGGCGCGAACGAAGTACGAGAGGCTGCCCGCGCCGTGATCGACATGAAGAACCGGCTGACCGCCTTCGCAGAGCAGCGCACCGCGATGCTGGCCGGGGTCAGCCACGACCTGCGCACCCCCCTGACGCGCCTCAAACTCTCCCTCGCCATGATGGACGAAACCGACGAGATCCGCGCCATGAAAGCTGACCTAGACGATATGGCGATGATGCTGGACGGCTATCTCGCCTTCGCCAAGGGCGAGGAAGGCGACGAGCCGGTCGAGTTCGATTTTGCCGTTCTGGTGCGGGAGGCCGCTGCCGGGTTCAGCAAGGATATTCCCGTCTCCGGCCCGGACGCCATCATGGTGAAAGGCCGGCGGCTGGCCATCAAGCGGGCACTGACCAACCTTCTCTCCAACGCCCTGAAATTCGGGGACACGGTCCGGGTAACGCTCGTGGACGGGCCGCACGCGGCGGAAGTCCATATCGACGACAATGGCCCTGGCATCCCGAAAGACCGGCACGAAGAGGCCTTTCGTCCTTTTTCCCGGCTCGACGAGGCGCGCACGCAGAACACATCCGGCATCGGCCTCGGCCTGACGTTGGCCCGCGACACGGCCCGCGCCCATGGCGGAGACCTGCGCCTTTCCGAAAGTGCGCTTGGCGGCTTGCGCGCCAGCCTTCGCTTGCCGCATTGATAATCTCTCAATCCGCATGTGGCAGAGAGTGCGGACATCCGATCAGGTAGAAGGCCCAGGTAAACAGCCATGGCAGACAAACCCGCCAAGCTCATCGTCCGCAATGCAGAGGTCCGCGACATTCCCGGCATCATGGAAGTGTCGGAGCGCGTCTATGGCCGAGGCATGGGCTATGCCCGAAGCGAACTGTTCGGCCAGATCAACCGCTTTCCGGATGGCCAGTTCGTTGCCGAATACGAAGGCGTGATCGTCGGCTATTGCGCAACCTTCATGATCTCCAGCGACGTCGCGCTGAAGCCGCATACCTGGAACGAAATCACCGGCACAGGCTTCGCCGCCCGGCACGACCCGGAAGGCGACATGCTGTACGGCATGGACGTGATGGTCCACCCGGACTACCGCCGCCTGCGTATCGGAGAGCGCTTCTACCGGGTGCGGAGGGAACTCTGCCAATGGCTGGAACTGAAGGGCATCGTCTTCGGCGGCCGCATGCCCGGCTATGCCCGCCACGCAAAAGAGTATCCGAACCCGAAAGACTATGTCGCCGCCGTCGTGGATCAGAAACTCAAAGACCCGGTGATCAATTTCCAGCTGCGCCAGGGCTTCAAGCCAATCGGCGTCTTGCGCAACTATCTGCTCGGTGATGCCCAGTCGAAAGACTGTGCCACGCACATGCTGTGGGAAAACCCGCTGGAGCAGGACAAGATCAAGGCCAAGCCCAGCCTTGGCGACACCGCCCTGCCCGAACGTGTGCGCATTGCGACCGTCCAGTTCCAGATGCGCAAGATCAACTCGATCGATGAGTTCGAACAGCAGATCGAATATTTCACCGACATCGCTTCGGACTACAAATCGGACTTTGTCGTCTTCCCCGAACTTTTCACGCTGCAGCTCCTTTCGCTGGAACACCGTCCGCTCGGCCCGGTCGAGTCGATCGAGAAGATCAGCGAGTACACGCCGCGCTTCATCGAGTTCATGGAGAAGCTGGCCGTTTCCTACAACATCAACATCATCGGCGGGACACACCCGAGCATGATGGAAAACGGCGACATCCTGAACATCTCCTATGTCTTCCTGCGCGACGGCTCGGTCCATACCCAGCAGAAGCTGCACCCGACCCCGTCGGAGCGGATGTGGTGGAACATCAAGGGCGGAAAGGGCGCCCTCGCCATTCAGACCGATTGCGGCCCGATCGGCGTGATGATCTGCTACGATTCCGAATTCCCGGAGCTTGCCCGCCACCTGGTGGACCAGGGTGCGCTGATGCTGTTCGTCCCCTTCTGCACGGACGAGCGCCGCGGATATTTGCGCGTACGCTACTGCTGCCAGGCCCGCGCGGTGGAGAACCAGTGCTATGTCGCGCTCTCCGGTGTGGTCGGCAACCTGCCCAATGTGGAGAACATGGATATCCACTACGCAGAGAGCTGCATCCTGACCCCGTCGGACTTTCCCTTTGCCCGCGATGGCGTCGCAGCCGATACAGCCCCGAACACCGAAACCATCGCACTGGCGGATCTTTCCCTGTCGGACCTGTTGACGGCCCGCCAGTCCGGCGCCGTTCAGAACCTGAAGGATCGCCGGTTCGACCTCTACTCGGTGAACTGGAAGAAGCGCCGCTGACCTTTCGCCCTGTTGCAGGCAAGGCGCGCGCTTCCTAGTATTCCCCCATCCTGGAGGAGGATACTGCATGCCCCGCTTACGCGCCGTTGCCATGGCCACGCTGCTGGCAATCCTTGCAGCCTGCGCCACCCCGCCGCCTGAAACGCCAGCGCCAGCCGCACCGCCACGCGACCTGCTAGTGGAACTGGGCGATGCCGAAGCCGCCGGCGACCGCGATGCCATGCTGTCCCTCGCCGCCGAACTCATGGCAGCGCCGGAGACCGACATGGCCCTCCAGCAGGATCTGGCTGACCTGATGGCCCGTGAAGGCGATACGGCAGGCGCCCTCGCCGCCTATGAACAGCTGGCGACAGCCGAAGCCGTTGCACCGGAGCCGGACTGGGCCCGCCTCATCAATTTCGAGGCCCGGATGGCCGAGATTGCAGCGGCTGCAGGAGATACCGCCACCGCGACCGATCATACCGGACGAGCCGTCCGCCTCGTGGCAGATCATCTCGGCGTCGACCATCCGCGCATGGCGCCCCTGCTTGCCTTTGCCAAGGCAAACGGGCTGGACATGGCTGCGATCGCCATGGCGGGCGATTTTGCGACCCTGCAGGAAATGGAGCTTGCCCTCGCAGACAGTATCGAGCGCGGCCGTGACACCGGCGCCGAATTGCCAACCGGCCGCCGTGTGGCCCCGCGTGTCTTCGGCGAAGAGCCGGACTTCGACCTCGTGAAAGTCTTCTACGGCACTGACCGTGCGCCGGACCCCGGCCAGATGCTGGTCGTCGACGGCAAGCCGGTGCTCGACGCGCGGACCTATTATGGCGCAGAGCGCGGCAAGCTTGAGACCGGAACGGTGATCGTCTCGGTGCCGCGCAACCGTGCGCTTGGCGAAATCCCGAAGCCCAGCATGCTGCGCTTCGATGTGCGGCCTGACCCGGCCCGCCATGTCATCGTCGGTGACATGAAGATCCATCCGGACATGGAAGCCTTTGTCCGCGAGGTGAAGCTTGAACTCGCCAAGTCGCAGCGCCGCGAGATCTTCGTGCTGATCCATGGCTACAACACCAAGTTCGACGCCGGCATCGAACGTACCGCGCAGCTGTCGACCGATCTCGAGATCGACGGCGCCGCGGTCTTCTATTCCTGGCCATCGGCCGGCAGCCTGTTCGGCTACAAGGCGGACCGGTCCCAGATCACGCAGGACGCTGTGAAGGACCTTGAAGACTTCCTGCTGATCCTCGCCGACAAGACCCGTGCGGACCGGATCAGCATCGTCGCCCACTCGATGGGGAACGAGTTCCTGACCCTCGCCCTTGAACAGATGACGCAGGACCGTCCGGAAGAGAAACTCTTCAACGAAGTAATCTTCGCCTCTCCCGATGTCGACGCGGACGAGTTCATCGAACGCGTTTCGCAGGTCGGCGGCCTTGCAGACGACTTCACCCTCTACGCCAGTTCGAAGGACCGGGCGCTGCAGGCCTCGCGGCGCTTCAACGGGACAGGACGGCGCGCGGGGGATTCGGCGGAGCCCGTGCTGCTGCCGGTGTTGAACACAATCGACACGTCTGCAGTCTCCGATGGCGGGCTTGGCCATTCGGACATATTCGGCGGTGCCTTCACCGATTTCCAGGCGATCCTGTGGCTCAGCCTTGAGCCCGACCAGCGCTGCCTGCTGGGCCGGCGCGAGGAAGGCAATGCGGTGGCCTGGGTGCTCGGCACGCCGCGCACGGAGTTCTGCGGCCAGCAGGCCTTCTCCACCGCCATGACCACGATGCGCCGTGTCGGCGTGGAAGAATCCGCCCTCGTCCTGTCAGAACAGGCCGCTGAAGCGGAATCCATCGGCTCGCCCGACGCCCCGCTCTGGCAGTCGGCTCTCAGGATCGTTCAGTGGCTGGGCGTCGCCGGCCGGTTCATGCCTGAGACGGCGACGGGGCCTCAGTAACCGCCCGGTGCGGATCGGAGTGGTTCCACTCTGCCAGCATGGTGCGCAATGCCGCAATAAAAGCGATGGGCTGGTCCAGCATGACGTGATGATCCGCATGCGGAATGGAAATGAACGGCACCTGGTAACCGAGCAGCTTCCGCATGTATTCGCGCACATCGTCCGGCATCAATGAGCTGGTCTCACCGCGAATGATCGCCACCCGGCAGCGGGCGGCCTGAAGCAGCGCGCCCGGATCTTTACCCGGGTCGAAATGCGTCCAGATCATCGGATCGAACTTCCAGGTCCAGCCGCCTTCGTCTGCCTTCTTGAGGCTCCAGCGGGCGATATAGTCGATCGCATAGAGGTTGTCGCAAAGCTGTGGCGGCGCAAGGCGGAACCGGCTGAGCGCCGAAGCGAGATCCGGATAGACCCGGTTCGGGCGGCCCTTGCGGTCCGGCCCGCGATGCGGACGCTCCGGCGGATTGACCGGGCTGTCGACGATGACCATGCCGTCAAACCGTTCGCCATACTTTGCGCCCGTCACCAGCGTGACGAAGCCGCCGAAGGAGTGTGCCACAATGATCGGCTTGGTCGGCCCGTCGAACAGGCCCGCCGCCTCGGCCACGGCGACTTCCTCCTCGGCGAAGGTCGCCATGTCGTAATTGTCGCGGTAATCGCTGTCGCCCATGCCCGCAAACGTGATCGCCGCGACGTTATATTCCTCGGCGAAGTAAGGTGCGATGAAATCCCACCAATGGGCATGCGCGCCATTGCCATGCACCAGCAACAGGCCCGGCGCCCCGCGCTTGCCCCAGCGCTGATAGGTAACGTTTGCGCCCTTAACCTCTACCGAGCCCGTCTCATAAGGGGTGGCGACCGCCTTGCGGAACCATTCCGGTGCGGGCGGCACGGCGCCCTTGAACTCGGCCAGCGGCCCGCCCTCGGATGGGATCTCCGGCGGCTGGTCCCTGACGATGCCCTTGTTCTCCCCGCTCATTCACGTCTTCCCTTTTTTATGAACTCTGGGACGCTGCTTCTTATCTGGCAAGTCCGGTCCCTAGGGCAAATCCGGCACGGCTTTTGCGCCGAATGTCCCAAAAAGGGACAGGACGGCCCATGTTGAAACAGATCAGTCTCGCTTCCGCACTCGCCCTGATGGCAGGGTCCGCCTCCGCCAGCCCGGAACTCGCCGAGCTCTGGGGCGCGAAAGCCGTCACCCTCGCCGGGGATTCCGCGCCGCTGCTGGACACCGCCCGGCAAGGCCGCATGCCTGCGCTGGACGAAGATTATGTCATCGAAGTGGAGCGGTTCGCCTACAACGCCACCCGGCTCGGCGACTGGACACAGCAGGCCGGCATCCCTGCCGCCATCGGGTGCAGCTTCTTCAGCCTCGGCCAAGAGGCAGAGATCGGGCTGGAAGCGCTGGAAGCCGCCCGCTCCGCCCGCGCCTCGGCCGAAGCCCTTGGCGGACTCATGAGCCTGTTCGCGGATGCGCGCAGCCTGTCGACCGCCGCCGCCTGGTCTGCCCGACATCCCAGCGGGCACCCGGTTGCGCTCGGCACGCCTGTCGCCTGTCCGGAACAACCTGCCCGCATCGACCGCGTCGCCGCTCGCTGACCCTCAGGGCCGGAACACGGCGGCTGGATCTTCCAGCAGTTCATAGGCGACGTGCGACTTCAGCTTTTCGGTCAGCTCACCCGCATCGCCCTGCAGCGTGCCGGGGTCTATCATCTGGCCGAACGTCATCCGCATCTTTGAGCCCTGCTTGTTCAGCAGCTCATGGAACAGGGTAATGTCGCGCAGCTCGCCGCTGAGATTGCACAGCAGGTAATAGAGCCGCGAATTCCAGGCATCGAGGTTTAACGGCAGGATCGGCGCCTTCTGCTTCTTCGCCAGGCCGATGACGGTCGAGAACCAGTCTTTCTCGATCAGCCGGTCGCCTTCCTTCCGCGCAAGACGTCCGGACGGGAAGATGACGACGCACTTCTCTTCCGCGAACGCTTCCCCTGCCCGCTTCAGCGTTTCGCGGGCCTTGGCGGGGGAGCGCTTCTCCATCACCCACTCGACCGGGATGATGACGTCCTCGAATTTCGGATTGACGCGGATCGCGTCGGCATTGGCGAAAAAGATGATGTCTTCGCGTACCCGCTTCAGCAGGTCCCACACGGCGACACCGTCGGCGAGGCCGGTCGGGTGGTTCGCGGCGATGATCATCCGGCCTTCGCGCGGCATCCGTTCGATGCCCTCAACGGTCAGGTCGAAGGCGAGCTGGCGGGACAGGCGGTCAAAGGATTCGCGGCCGTTCAGTTCGACGATCTCGTCAGCCATGCGCCGGGCCTTGTCGTACCCCAGCATGGAATAGAGCACCGGGCGCACCAGCGGCCAGGCCGGGCTCGCCCGCAATTTCGGGCAGCGCTCCTCGATCAGCACATCCACGATGTGCAGGTCGTCCGGCGTGTCCACATCCAGGAAGGCCGACTTCCGCGGCACCTGATTTTTTTGAGGGAGTGTTTCGTCACTCATTTTCGGGCGTTTCTCCAGAAAACCAGCATAAGCCAAGCCGGAAACCTGCGGAAGCGCCGCAAACAGCCCCTGATTACAAGGCAATTCGGGCCGTTTCTTACCCCTTTTGCGAAATGCCGCAGCAATCGCAAATCATTGAGTTTTCAACACTTCTGAAAGGAACGCTTTACTAAGCCGTAAGCTGCGCGTGGCAAAGTGAACACACATCGGGGGCAGGTTAAGGACCGGCCACACAGGAAAGGCATCGGGGTAGATTTAATGAAAGTTCTCTGGGTTGAAGATCACGCGCCGGTGCGCGACATGCTGGCCATCGCTGCGGACAAGGCTGCCCGCTCACGCGTGCAGGTTGACCTTGTCATGGCACCGACGCTGATGGCTGCGGAATCGCGCCTGCGTCTTGAGCGTTTCGACCTTGTCGTCCTCGACCTCGGCCTGCCGGACTCCATGGATCCGGACATGACGATCGCCCGCATCGCAAACATGGGCAAATACCGGATTGCCGTCGTTTCCTCGATGGACACGCGCGACCAGGCCGTTGAAGCCGCGGTCCGCTGCGGCGCCAACATCCACCCGGAAGCCATTTTCAAGGCCGGTCTGCCGTTCAATCGCTTCATCCAGCGCCCGGACAGCTTCGAAGACTTCCTGATGGACCTGATGCCGACGGTGGCCGATACACCGGCCCTGCGCGTCCGCGCTGCCTGATCCCTTGTGCTTGCCCTTCGGGGCCAGAGCTTGCTAAGCCGCTCGGAACCACTTCCGGGCGGTTTTCTTTCGCCTATCACTGACGGGAAACAGCCTCGGCATGGATTTCTTCACTTCGGCGCCGATCACGTCCAGCCTGCTGCTGGCCAATGTCGTTGCCAGCATGATCGGCTTCGGCGCGACGGATTTCATCAATCAGAACTCGCTGTGGATTCGCCCGATCCGCGAACAGGGCCAGTGGCACCGTGTGCTCACCTCCGGCTTCCTGCACGTGAACGGCGCGCACCTCTTCGTGAACATGCTGACGCTCTACTATTTCGGCCCGCCTCTGGAGACCGTGTTCGGCAGCACCGGGTTTGCGATCCTCTATTTCGGCTCATTGCTCGGCGGGTCGTTCTGGGAAGTCGTCGACAAGGGCCGCCAGCCGGACTACCGCGCCATCGGCGCCTCCGGTGCCATTTCCGGCCTGATGTCCGCCGTCGGCATCCTGTTCCCCTTCGCGACAATCTACCTGATGTTTGCCCTGCCGATCTGGGCTGGCCTCTATGCCCTCGCCTTCATCGTCATCAGCTTTGTCTACTCCCAGCGCGAGAACACGATGATCGCCCACGGCGCCCATCTTGGCGGCGCGGTTGCAGGCATCGTCCTGACGCTCGTGCTGAAGCCTGACGCGTTCGGCAAGCTGATGGACCAGATCGCGCAACAATTCGGCTGACCCGATCATGACAAAAGTGCTCAGCCAGTACAGGGAACGTGTGGACGCAGGCCTGCTGACCAACGACCCTATACAAGCCGAAGCAGCCGAACGGCTCGACGATCTTGCCCGCCGCCTCGCCAATCCGCCGAAGGGCGGCTTGTTCTCGAAGCCGGAGCCTGTGCGCGGGCTTTACCTCTGGGGCGGGGTCGGGCGCGGCAAGTCCATGCTGATGGACTTGTTCTTCGAGAATGCCGCGCCGAAGGCGAAGCGCCGCGTGCACTTTCACGAATTCATGGCCGAGATCCAGGACCTGCTCGACACCTGGCGCAAGATGCCGGAGGGCGAGCGCAAACGCTCCCCCTGGCGCGTAAAAAGCGCCGGCGACGATCCGATTCCCCCGGTCGCCAAACAGGTCGCCGCTGAGGCGCAACTTCTCTGCTTTGACGAATTCCAGGTCACCCAGATCGCCGATGCGATGATCCTCGCCCGCCTGTTCGACCAGCTGTTCCAGCGCGGCGTGACCATGGTGGCAACATCGAACCGCGTGCCGGACGATCTTTACAAGGACGGTATCAACCGCCCCCTCTTCCTGCCTTTCATCAAACACCTCAAGGACCGGTGCGACGTGTTCCATCTCGCGTCTGACCGCGACTACCGGCTGGACCGGCTGATCGCGGCACCGGTCTGGTATGCCCCGCTGGGGCCGGAGGCGGATGCCTCGCTGGAAGAAGTGTGGACGCGGCTTACCTCGGGCGCGCACGCCCAGCATGTGACGCTGACGGTCAAAGGCCGGAAGCTGGAAGTCAGCCGCGAGGCGGCCGGCGTTGCCTGGTTCACATTTGAAGAGCTCTGCGCCCGCCCGCTCTACTCACGCGACTATCTCACCATCGCAGCGAACTTCCACACCATCATCCTGCGCGGCATTCCGCAGCTCGGTGCCGACAAGCGCAACGAAGCGGCCCGCTTTGTTGCGCTGATCGATGCACTTTACGAAGCGAAGATCAAGCTGGTGGCGAGCGCAGCGGCGGAACCGGAAACCCTCTATCCAGAGGGCGATGGCGCCTTCGAGTTCGAACGCACCGTCAGCCGTCTGCACGAAATGCGTTCTACCGATTATCTCGCCGAAGAGCGTGTCGAAATCAGCGTCGATTGACGCCGCGCTTCAATTCCTTGCCATCGCCGCCAAGCAATTCTCCCGCGACATCGCGCATCACCTTGCCCATTTCGGAAATCGGTTCCGACAAAGGCGACCCCTCACGCCAGATGAGCCCGATCTTGCGCCGGGCAAGCTTGTGCCGGATCGGACGGACCACCTGGCTTGGGTCGCGCTGGGCCTCCACCACGGCGTAGAGGTTTGGCAGGATTGCCACCCCCTCCCCCATGCTGGCCGTCTGGCGTACGGCGTCCAGTGAAGTGCCTTCATATTCGGTACTGATATGGGCGCCCGCGGCATCCGCCAGCTGCTGGATGATAAGGCTGAGCCTATGCCCGGGGCCGAGGCTCAACAGTTCACGCCCCCGCAGGGCGTCCAGATCGACCGGGCCTTTTCTGGCGGACAATTCGTCCTCCTGCGCGGCACACACAAACAGGGTTTCCTCGAACAATTCCATATAGACCCGGCTGGCATGATCCTCCGGTGTGGAAATGATCATGTCGAGGCGGCCATCATTGAGACGTTCATCGAGGTCCGCTGTGCGGGATTCGTGCACATTCATGCGAAGCTCGGGATACAGGCGGTGCAGCTCCCGGATGGCGCCCGGCAGCAGGTAAGGCCCGATGGTCGGCACCGTGCCCAGCCGGTAACGCCCGGCCACTTCGCCCGAGGGACGTAGCGCAAAGGCTTTGAGGTCCTCCACCTGGGTCAGGATGACCCGCGCACGGCGGACAACCTCCTCGCCCAGCGGCGTCATGAACGCCCCGTGACGGCCGCGCTCGACCAGGATCGCGCCCAGCTGCTGCTCGGCTTCGGCGATCTGGGCCGAAAGGCTCGGCTGCGAGACGTTGAGCATGCGGGCCGCTTCGTGAAACTTCCCGGTATCTGCCACCGCGACGAGGTATTGCAGCTGTCTAAGCGTTGGGCGCATGCGTGATTTCCTCTCAGGGACCACGCCAATATTGATAGGTTTTCACTATTGAAACAAGAGAGTTTTTATATTGGAACTATCTATCGTTCGGCGCCAGATTATGATCGCAGACCGTGGAGCCAACTATATTGCATGCACTCTCGCCCCCCAACCGAAGCGCGTGCCGTTGTCATAGTGAGGCGACACGGTCTGTAGTCGACCCGCCCTGCGGGCTCTGAGCGCCCACCGCGTCTCGTCCTACTTTTACAATCAGTGTTTCCTCCCAGCACGAAAGGAATTTCGTATGCCGCGCTTTGCTGCAGGCGTCGTCCGCTTCCAGAATAATGTCTACCCTGACAAACAGGATCTTTTTGAAGAGCTCAGCAAGGGCCAGTCCCCTGAGGCGCTTTTCATTGCCTGTTCCGACTCCCGTGTCGAAACGGCCATGATCACCCAGACCGAGCCAGGTGAATTGTTCATCTGCCGCAATGCAGGGAACATTGTCCCACCGCATACGGAAAATACCGGCGGCATGACCGCATCGATCGAATACGCCGTTGCCGTGCTGAAAGTCCCGCACATCGTGGTCTGCGGCCACACCGAATGCGGCGCCATGAAAGGCGCGATGAATCCGGAAGGTCTCGGCGGCCTGCCGCACGTCGCAAAATGGCTCGGCTACTCCAAGGCTGCCGTGGATGTTGTCGACAGCATCGCTGAAGACGACGCCTCCCCGGAAGACCGCATGAAGATGCTGATCGAGCAGAACGTCCTGCTCCAGCTTCAGCACCTGCGGACCCATCCGGCCGTCGCCGCCGCCCTCGCCAAGGGCGAGACCGAGCTTCATGGCTGGGTCTACGACATCAAGACCGGCGAAGTCGAAGCCTGGGACGAGGCCGAAGGCAAATTCATCACCATCGACTCCCGTTACGCCGCCCAGATCCGCGAACTCGCGGGCGAACATACCTGCGCGGCGTGAAGCGGGTCCAGAACGAACGGATCTAAATCATGTCTTCCTCCCAGACAGCTGTGCCCGGCGGGCGCAGCCCCTTCTTCGATCTCTCGAACCTGAGAGGCGACCTGTTCGGCGGCTTGACCGCCGGCATCGTCGCCCTGCCGCTGGCGCTTGCCTTCGGTGAAGCCTCTGGCGCCGGCCCCATCGCCGGCCTCTGGGGCGCCATTTTCGTTGGCTTCTTCGCCGCCATCTTCGGCGGCACCGGCTCGCAGGTCTCCGGCCCGACCGGCCCGATGGTCGTCGTCTTCGCCGGTCTCTATGCGGCGCTTGGCGGCAACCCGACGCTGGTCTTCGCGGCTGTCGTGCTGGCGGGTATCCTCCAGATCGGCTTCGGCGTGCTGAAGTTCGGCCAGTATGTGAAACTGGTCCCCTATCCGGTGATCTCCGGCTTCATGAGCGGCATCGGCGTCATCATCATCGCGCTTCAGCTCTCGCGCCTCTTCGGGCACGAGCCTGACGGCGGCGGCACGATCCCGGCCTTCACCGCCGTGCCCGGCGCGGTGATGGACCCGAACCTGATCGCCGTCGGCATTGCCGCGCTGACCCTGTTCATCGTCTTCACCTGGCCAAAAAAGTTCGCCGCTTACGTCCCCGGTCCGCTCGCGGCACTGGTGGTGGGCACGCTGGTCAGCCTCGTCATTCCGGGCGCGCCCGTGCTGGGCGACATCCCGACCGGCCTGCCGGCATTCGTCTTGCCGAGCTTCAGCACGGACACCGCGCTCGTGGTGCTCGAAGCCGCCTTCATCCTGGCGGTGCTCGGCTCCATCGACAGCCTGCTGACCTCGCTCGTCGCAGACAACATGACCCGGACGCGTCACGACTCCGACAAGGAGCTGATCGGCCAGGGCATCGGTAACACGATCGCCGGCATGTTCGGCGCCATCCCGGGTGCCGGCGCCACGATGCGGACGGTGATCAACATCCGCTCCGGGGGGCGTACACGGATCTCGGGCGCCACCCATGCGCTCGTGCTGCTGGCCATCGTGCTCAGCCTCGGCCCGCTTGCCTCGCAGATCCCGCACGCCGTTCTGGCCGGTATCCTCGTGAAGGTCGGCTTCGACACGATCGACATGTCCTACATCAAGCGTGCCCACAAAGGCCCGCGCTGGGACCTGGCCCTGATGGTGCTCGTCCTTGGCCTGACGGTCTTCGTTGACCTGATCACGGCTGTGGCAGTCGGTGTGGTCCTCGCCGCGCTCGCCTTCATCAAGAAGCTGGCCGACGACCAGATCGCCTCCGTGCAGCACGACGCCCCGCCCCAGTCCAGCGAGGAGGAAGTGACCCTTCTCTCCCGCTGCGGCGGCCGGGTGATGCTGTTCGACTTCGGCGGCCCGCTCAGCTTCGGCGCAGCGGCTGACCTTGGCCACCATGTCCGCAGCCGGGCTGGCGACAAGGTCGAGATCATCGTGCTGGACTTTGCCCGCGTACCCTTCATCGACGTCTCCGCCGTTCGCGCGGTCGAGACGATCATCGAAGACGCTCATGATGCCGGCAAGGAAGTCTACTTCACCGGCATGAGCCCGGACGTCGAGGCGATCCTCCACCGCTTCGCCGCCGACCAGGTGCCGGGCACCGAGGACAAACGATTCGGCCAGCGCCGCGACGCCCTGAACGCGGCCCTGTCCCGACTAAACGAGAAGCCGACCCCCGTACCGGCCGAATAACAGGAGATACCCCCCGTTCCTGAACTCAGTTCCCCGCGCCACCCTCTCTCCAGGCGCGGGGATTTTTTTGCCCGGAATCCCCTGAAATTCCCCTTTGCTTCCCCCCTTCCCTAAGGATGCCGCAATTCCTATCTATACCCGAGCGCGATGAAACTCATGCGCATTCCGGTACAAGACGTCGCCGCCAGTCGGGGCTAAAAGGCACCGGACATTCCAAATTGGAACCATCGCCGGTTTCACGGGACAGGTTCCGGAAGGAGGATTTGAAAAGATGGCAAACAAGATTTCTGCCAGTACGAGTATGACTCTGAGCCCCGAGCAGGGCCTCAGCCGTTATCTCACCGAAATTCGCAAATTCCCCATGCTCGAGAAGAACGAAGAGTTCATGCTGGCCCGGCGCTGGCGCGAGCAGGAGGACACCGACGCCGCCGAGAAGATGGTGACATCCCACCTGCGCCTCGTGGCCAAGATCGCCATGGGCTATCGCGGCTATGGCCTGCCGATGGCCGAAGTCATCTCCGAGGGCAATGTCGGCCTGATGCAGGCCGTGAAGAAATTCGACCCGGACAAGGGCTTCCGCCTGGCGACCTATGCCATGTGGTGGATCCGCGCCGCGATCCAGGAATACATCCTTCGTTCGTGGAGCCTGGTGAAGCTCGGCACGACGGCCGCCCAGAAGAAGCTGTTCTTCAATTTGCGCCGCCTGAAGGGCGAGATGCAGGCGCTGGAGGAAGGCGACCTGAAGCCGGAACAGGCCAAGCTGATCGCCGAGAAGCTGAACGTCACCGAAAGCGAAGTCTATTCGATGAACGGGCGCATGTCCGGCTCCGATGCCTCGCTGAACGTGCCGATGGGCACCGATGGCGACATGGAATGGCAGGACTGGCTGGCTGATGACGAGCCGGGCCAGGCCGAGGAATTTGCCAACCAGCAGGAATTCGATGCCCGGATGAACCTGCTCAGCGCGGCCATGGAAGACCTGAACGAACGCGAGCGTCACATCCTGACCGAGCGCCGCCTGACGGACGACCCGAAAACGCTGGAAGAGCTGTCGGAAGAGTACAATGTCTCCCGCGAGCGCATCCGCCAGATCGAGGTTCGTGCTTTCGAGAAACTGCAAAAAGCCATGAAGCGCATGGCCAAGGAACAAGGCCTGCCGGCGGGGAATTAATCCCCGCCGCTGGCGCTTTCCACCACGCTCTTCACCGCCTCTTCCACATCCTCGTCCTCAAGGATGTCCGTCGGGTCGATGCCCAGCACGACGGAGAGGATGAGCGCGCCCACGGCCACCATGAATACAATGATCGCCACCAGCCCGCCGCCAATGCCGAGCGTGCGGGCAAGGTAGTTCGTGATTTCCTCATAGCGGAACACGCCCACAGCCGCGACGACGAAGCCGCCGATCTTGGCGGCATATTCGATCTGGCTGGGATAGGAGCGCAAATGGAAGAAGACGAGCAGCAGCGTCCACACGCCGAACCCGAGCGCGATCAAAGGCGCAACGATTGTGTAGGCACTGGCCGAGCCTGACCCGGTCAGCAGCGCCATGGTCTGCAGGTAGGCTGCATTCAGCAGCGGCCAGATCAGCATCACAGAGCCGCCGAGCGCCAGGCCAAAGGAGATGCCGGACGGCGTCGCCCCGTGCAGCCGCTCAAGCCCCTTGCGATACTGCACCAGGAGGATGCCGATACCGAGCAGGACCAGAAGGAAGAAGATCTTCACCGGCATCACCCAGGCATGTACCGCGCCGGTCGCCGACGGCGCCTTCGCCGCCATCCTGTTCAGGCGCTGGCGAAATTCCGCCTTGGCCGTGCAGCAGTCGCGCACGGACATGCGCTCTCCTGCCGGGAAGCAGAGCAGCGCCGCATCCGCCGCCACCGAATAACGCAGCCATTCACGGTCGCACTGGGCCTGGTATTCGCCGAGACCGCGGTCGACGCCTGACAGAATGCGCATGCGCGCCAGCACTTCCTTCACCGGCGCAATTGGCGGCGTCCCATCCGCCCCGGGAACGCCTTTGTCGGCGGACAGGGCCTTGGGTGAAATCTCGTAGACCGACCGGGCGCCCGAGGAGGTAAACGCATCTGAAATGACCCAAGCGCCGATCAGGGCGACCAGCAGACTGGCGCCCAGTACGATGCGCCCGTATTTCAGCTGGTCGCGCCACATGGCATCGACCAGCAGCACGGCCGGCTGCCAGAAAGACACCAGCGCCAGCAGGCCCGCGATGGGGAAGAAGATAAAGTTCTGGGAATCGAGGGACGCCAGCCGCAACGCCAGACCGGATGGTCCGAACTCGGCCAGCAGCACGCCTGTCTCAGCCAGGAACGCAAGGTAGAGAAATGTGAAGAGGATGGTGACTGCCACACGGCTCGCCAGGTGCGTTTTCGACATGTACGGCTTCCCCTTCCGCATCCTGTGTTACCTTACTCCTACCGCAATATTCAGCGCAAACAACACATTGCGTTGCCGCCTCACCCTTCCCGAATTCCGGAACCGGCGAAGCTTAGGAATCCGGCGATTGATCGGGATGCGTGGAGCGGGCATGGGAAACACCCATGCCCGTTCTTCATGTTTCAGACCCTGCCGATCCGCGCCTCGCCGCCTATACCTCCATCCGGGAGAAGGACCTGACGTCCGGCCATGGCGGCCGGTTCATCGTCGAAGGGAAGGTCACGCTGGAGACGCTGCTGACGCGCTCGCGTTTCGCCGTTGAGAGTCTGTTCCTGGCTGAGTCCCGGCAGGCGCCGCTGGCAGGGCTGCTGGAAAAGGTGCCGGCCGATGTGCCTATCTACACTGCCCCTCAAGAAGTGATCGACCAGGTGGCTGGCTTCCCCATGCACCGGGGCGTTCTGGCCTGCGGGCTGAAGGGCGACATTCCCCAACCAGGGGAATTTCTTGCTGCCCGCTCGCCTGCCTCGCCCCTGCTTCTGCTGTCCGACATTTCGAACCACGACAATACCGGCGCCTGCTTCCGCAATGCGGCAGCCTTCGGTGCGGGCGGCGTGCTGCTGGACGAGCGCTGCTGCGATCCGCTCTACCGGAAGGCCATTCGTGTCTCGTCGGGCGCGAGCCTGTTCCTGCCCTATGCCCAAGGCGGGACGGGCGTGGACATGGTAAATGCCGTCTTGAACGCGGGCTATACGGTCTGGGCCATGACACCGCGGGCCGAGGCCGCGCCGATGCAATCCCTGCCCGTGCCGGACAAGCTTGCCATCCTGCTCGGCGCGGAGGGGCCGGGCCTGCCGGACGCGCTGATTGCGGCGGCCACACCGGTGCGCATCCCCATGTCTGCTGGCTTCGACAGCATCAATGTCGCGACCGCCGGGGCGATCGCGCTGGCACATGTGTTCGGCAGAAAGAGCTGAGCCCCAACAAGAAAACGCCCTCCCCGGTTATGCCGGGAAGGGCGAATGGGGGACCCCCTGGTGTGATAGAGCCGCCCCGAGAGAGCCTTAGAATACGCGTGGGCGTTCCGCCTTGTCGAGATGGAGACCGCACTCGGTCTTGTTCTGGCCTGCCCAGCGGCCGGAGCGCGGGTCCATCGGGTCCGACGCCGGGCGCGTGCACGGCCAGCAGCCAATGGATGGATAGCCCTGATCGACCAGCGGGTGGCGTGGCAGGTCACGCTGCTTCATGAACAGGTCGACGTCATCGGCCGTCCAGCCTGCCATCGGGTTTACCTTGTAGCGGCCGGCAGCGAATTCGAAGACCGGCAGCTTCATGCGCTCGCCGCCATGGAAGCGCTTGCGGCCGGTGATCCAGGCATTGAAGCCTTCCAGCGCCGGCTCCAGCGGACGCACCTTGCGCAGCGCGCAGCAGGCATCGGAATCCGTCTTCCAGAGCTTGTTGTCCGGATCGAGGATCTTGCGCTCGGTCTCGCTCGGCGGAATGGAGCGCACGCCGGTCAGGCCGAGGCGCTCGATCACCTCGTCGCGATAGTCCAGCGTCTGCGGGAAGTGCATGCCCGTATCGAGGAAGATCACCGGCAGGCTCGGATCGACATCGGCGATGAGGGCCAGCATGGCGATGCTTTCTGCCCCGAAGCTCGACACATAGGTCAGCTGTTCGGGCCATTCGCGGATCATGGCGACGCGCAGGATCGTCTGGGCGGAGGCTTCGCGCAGCTCGCCGTTCAGGCGGGCGAGACGTGCTTCCGTCGACTCAAGCTGGCGGGCTTTGATGTCGCCATAGGGCATGGGCTCAGTTTCCGTGTCTTGCGTGGAACACCGGGACCCGGCCATCGGCGGCGGGCTGGTAGGTGTCCCGGAATTCGTTCAGGGCTTCCAGAACACTAGGTAGTTCAGCGCGGGCGGTCTCGTAAGCGTCGAAGCCTGAACGGTTCATGTAGAAAATCTGATCGCGCAGCACGTGTCCCACCGCACGCAGCTCGCCTGTATAGCCATGACGGCGGCGGAGCAGCTGCGCCTGCGAATAGCCCCGGCCATCGACATATCTGGGGAACGAGATCTCAACCAGTTGAATCCATTCAAGAAATGGCTCCAACAGCTCCGGATCGTCTTCCGGAACGAGGCGTACACCAACCGGCGCGTTGCGACCGGCAAGGTTTTCGGCCAATTCCAGAAAACGGGCCAGCGGCAGGGTCACAGCCTGGCCAGGCTTTAGATCTTCTTCACCATCCTGCCCGGCAAACAGCCAGACATTCTCGATTTCTGCACCATCCTTAAGCAGTGGCATAGAGGGCCTCCTTGAACGGCTCTGCGCCCACGCGCTCCAGCGTGTCGATGAACAGCTCCCCGGGTGTGGTGCGCAGCGACATGTAGGTGTCGACGATCCGTTTCACGGCGCCCGGCACGTCCTCCCCTTTCAGGGCAGGCCCGGCAATGGAACCGATGGCCGCCTTCTCGTCGGCCCGGCCGCCGAGGCTGATCTGGTAGAACTCCTCACCTTTCCGGTCGACACCGAGAATGCCGATATGGCCGACATGGTGATGCCCGCAGGCATTGATGCAGCCGGAAATATTGATGTGCAGCCGTCCGATCTCGCGCTGGTATTTCGGATCGGCAAAGACTTCCTGCACCGCCTGCCCGATCGGGATCGAGCGCGCATTGGCGAGGTTGCAGTAGTCGAGGCCAGGACAGACAATCAGGTCGGTGATCAGGCTCTCGTTCGGCGTGGCGAGCCCGGCGGCATCCAGCGTCTGCCAGATCGCGTAGAGATGCTTCACCGGCACATGCGGCAAGACAAGGTTCTGTGCATGGGAGACGCGAATGTCGTCATAGGCATAGCGCTCGGCCAGGCCCGCGACGATCTCCATCTGAAGATCGGTCGCATCGCCCGCAACGCCGCCGACGGGTTTCAGGCTGACCGTGACCGAGGCATGGCCCGCCTGCTTGTGCGGATGGAGGTTCACCTCCGCCCACAAGGCAAAGTCCGGCTCGGCGGCTTTGGCCGCCTCGAACGCCGCTGTGCCGTCTTCCGTATCAAAGGCCGGCGGGGCGAAATAGGCATGGATACGGTCGATCTCCGCCTGCGGCAGGTCGATCTTCTCGTGCGGGCGCTGGGCGGCATACTCCGCCTCCACCTGACGGGTGAACTCTTCCGGGCCAAGTTCCTGCACGAGAATCTTGATCCGTGCCTTGTACTTGTTATCCCGGCGGCCATAGCGGTTATAGACCCGCATGATGGCTTCGAGATAATCCAGAAGCTCCGTCTCCGGAACAAAATCGTTGACCAGCGCAGCCAGCAGCGGCGTGCGCCCCTGCCCCCCGCCGGCATAAACTTCGAAGCCAACCTCATCGCCGCGCTTCACGATGCGCAGGCCGATGTCGTGCACGGCAATCGCTGCCCGATCTTCTGCGGCTGCCGTCACGGCGAACTTGAATTTACGCGGCAGGAAGGCGAATTCCGGATGGAAGGTGCTCCACTGGCGGATGATCTCGCACCAGGGGCGCGGATCCATCACTTCGTCAGCGGCGGCGCCGGCGAAATGGTCGGAGGTCACGTTGCGGATACAGTTGCCGGAGGTCTGGATGGCGTGCATCTCGACCTCGGCCAGCTCGCTCAGCGCATCCGGAATATCCTTCAGCGCCACCCAATTGTACTGGATGTTCTGCCGCGTGGTGAAATGGCCGTAGCCCCGGTCATATTTGGCGGAGACTTCCGCCAGGCGGCGCAGCTTCGCGCCGTTCAGCTGGCCATACGGAATCGCGACGCGCAGCATGTAGGCGTGCAGCTGCAGGTACACGCCATTCTGCAGGCGCAGTGGCTTGAACTCGTCCTCCAGCAATTCGCCGGAGAGGCGCCGGTTCACCTGCCCGCGAAACTGTTCCACCCGTTCTTTCACAAGGCGGGCATCGAATTCATCGTAACGGTACATCTTTAGTAACTCCGTATCCGCGCTTTGCGCGTCACATGAGACAGGCTCAGGGCTGTCATGCTGCAATCTCTCTGGCGTGGGGGATGCCGAGCGCCGCTTCGGTGCGGCTGACCCAGCGCTCAACCGCCGGGAACTCGGAAAGATCGAAGCCGCCCTCATGGGCGAGGCGCGTATAGGCAACCAGCGCGATGTCTGCGAGCGTCATCGCGTCACCGACAATCCAGTCGGTGAAGGTCAGCTGCATCTCCATCACGCCGAGGGCCCGGCGGCCCTTGGCCATCAGGTTCGGGTCGATCTCGTCATCGGGTTTTTTCAGGTAGTGCTTTTGGAACCGGCGCACGGCGATGGCCGTCTCGTGGGAGTATTGCTCCCAGAACAGCCAGCTCATCATTTTCGCGCGCTTGAAACTGTCCGCCGGGATGAGGTCGCTGCCAGCCTCTTCGGCGATGTAGAGCATGATCGCGTTCGATTGCGGCAGGGTGCGTCCGTCCGGCCAGCGGGCGACAGGCACCTGCCCCACCGGGTTCACGGCCAGGAAGTCTTCCGTCTGCGTACCACCCTTCAGGATATCGACTTCGACCCAGTCGAAAGGGATACCCAGATAATCGGCCGTCCATTTCGGCTTCAGGCAATTGCCGGAAATGGAGTCGCCGTAAAGCGTCAGCCTTGTGATCTCGCGCGTTGGCATCAGGCATAGGCTCCATAGGCCACGGTCGGGCCGGTGGCGCGGATGGTTTCACGAATGGTCTCGCGCCCGGTGATCCGGCCGGTGTCCGTCACTTCCATGAAGTAAGGGTCGGTGACCTTGCCTTCCTGTTTGAAGGCTTCGGCAAGGCGCGCCTCGGCAATCTCGCCTGTAAAGGCAGCGGCCTTGCTGACATCGTCAGACCATGTGCCGACCTCCGTCATCCAGACAGACTTGCCGGTAGCGGTTTCCCAGGCGGTGATGGCCTTTGGCGTTTCAGGCTTCAGTTTGGGGCGGACGGACGTCATGCGGAGACAACCTTCTCGGTGGGGATGGACACTTCGGTGGAAACACTGGCGGCAATGGAACCGGCACGCAGGCCCGCCACTTCGCCGATGATCAGCAGCGCCGGGCCCTTGATGCCATGAGCCTCGATCAGCTGGGGCAGCTCTTCGAGCATGCCATAGGCGCGGACTTCATTTTCACGTGTGCCGTTCTCGATCACGGCGACCGGTGTCTGCGGTGCCCGGCCGGCTTCGATCAGCTTCTCGGCAATCGAGGCGGCCGTGCCGACGCCCATATAGACGCTGACCGTCTGTCCGCGCTTGGCGAGCGATGCCCAGTCGAGGTCCGGCACGCCGCCGGCCTTGGCATGGCCGGTCACGAAAGTAACAGCCTGCGCATGGTCGCGGTGGGTCAGCGGGATGCCGGCGCTTGCCGCACATCCGAGGGCGGAGGAAATCCCCGGCACGACGAAGGCCGAAATGCCTGCGGCCTCGACCGCGTCCAGCTCTTCCCCGCCCCGGCCGAAGATGAACGGGTCGCCGCCTTTGAGGCGCACGACGCGCTTGCCCTCGCGGGCGGACTGGATCAGCAATTCGTGGATCTGGTCCTGCGGGACGGAATGGTTGCCCTTCGCCTTGCCCACGGAGACGCGCTCCGCGTCGCGACGGATGAGGGAGAGGATCCCATCCGAGACGAGACGGTCGTAATAGACGATGTCCGCCTCCTGGATAAGACGAAGGGCTTTCAGGGTCAGGAGTTCCGGATCGCCGGGGCCGGCGCCGACGATGTGCACGACGCCCTGCTCTGCGGGCGCGGCGAGTTCGGCGCGCATCGCGGCTTCGGCGCCGGTCAGGTCTCCGGCATAGGCGAGTTCGGCGGCGCGGCCGGTCAGCGTGCGCTCCCAGAATTTCCGGCGGGCGGCAAAGTCCGGCAGCGCGGCCTTCACCGTCTCGCGCAGGCGCCCGGCCAGCGCGGCAAGGTCACCGATACGAGCGGGCAGCAGCGCTTCCAGTTTGGTGCGGATGGATTTTGCCAGCACAGGCGCAGTGCCGTTGGAGCCGATCGCGGCCACGATATCGCCGCGGTCCAGGATGGACGGCACGGTGAAATCGCAAAGCTCCGGCCGGTCGACCACATTCAGCGGCACGCGGGCGGCACGGATGACGGCGATGGCCTCCGGATTGTGCTCGGCGACGATGGCGAGGCGGGCGGTCTCCAGCGCGTGCGGCAGGTCGGCCATGGTCATGGCGGTCACCCTCGAAGAGGCCTCATGATCATGCGCTGGTCCGGCATGATCCGATATGATCACGGGCAAGGCCCCCGCAGACACGAACAGGCGCAGCTTGCGCAGGGCTTCCTCGCCGTTGCCGACGATGACGACCCGCTGGTCCTGCAAATTAAAGAACGCTGGAAACTGGCGCATGCGCACAGAGCCCCTATTTAGCAAAGCTGATCAACACGCTGCCAAAATGGCTCTTGACGGGAGAGACACAACTGGCAACCCCTACAGCGATGCTTTAGAGAAACTATTTATGGCCGAACCCACTGACCGTTTGCCCCCGCTGAACGCCCTTCGTGCCTTCGAAGCAGCAGCACGGCGCCTGTCATTCACGCAGGCAGCCGATGAACTAAATGTGACCCCGGGGGCGATCTCACAGCAGATCCGCCAGCTGGAAGACTATGCCGGAACGCCGCTGTTCAAGCGGACCGGCCGTTCAGTTTTGCTCACAGATGCCGCGCAGGCTAGCCTGCCGCTGGTGCGTGAGGCCTTCGAGAGAATTTCTGAAGCCGGCCGCATCATGCAATCGCCTGCCCGCAAAGGCCGGGTCATGGTCTCCTGTGCCCCCAGCTTCGCGGCCAAATGGCTGGCCCCCCGTCTCGACAAATTCCACCAGCTGCACGGCGGAATCGAGGCCTGGATCAGCGCCGATACCGGCCTGACGGACTTCACCACCGCCGATGCCGACTTCGCCATCCGCTATGGCCGGGGCAGCTATGACGGACTGAAATCGGAAAAGCTGCTCGATGAGACCGTGCTTCCGGTCTGTTCGCCCGCCATGCTTGCCGGGCCGGACGCGATCCGCCGCCCGGAGGACCTGAAGAACCACACGCTGCTGCACGATGAGAGCACCGAGGTTGACCCCTCCTGCCCCGACTGGGCCAGCTGGCTGCGCGCGCGCAAGGTGGAAGGCGTCGACGCCAGCCGGGGCCCGCGCTTCAACCAGGCCATTCTCGTGATCGAGGCCGCTGCTGCCGGGCGCGGCGTGGCCCTCGCCAAGCAGGCTATCGCGGCCTCTGACCTTGCCTCCGGACGCCTCGTTGCGCCGTTCGCAGACGGGTCGACGAGCATCGATTTCGGCTACTGGCTGGTCTGGCCCAAAGGCCGCCACCTCAGCCCGGATGTCCGGGAATTCATCAAATGGATCAAGGCAGAAGCCGCCCAGACGGAAGTCGTCGGCGTCTGACCTAAAGCGCAGCGTCGAGCAGCAGATAGGCCGCGAGACGCGGGCTGGCATTGCGGCTGGTCCGCTGGGTCTGTTCCAGTGCGTTCAGCGCGTCGTCCTGCTCCATCTCGACAAAGTTCGCGGCAAGCTCGCGCAGGTCATCGTCATTACGCAGGCGCTGGGTAATGCGCTCAACCTGACGGCCGGCCTGTTCCAGGATCGCCGCCTTGCGCTGCTGCTCACCTTTGCGGGCCGCCTCGGCGATCTTGCGCTTCATTTTCGGCTTGAACGTCTCTGGCAGCTGGATGCCGGACGACTGCAGCCTCGAGATCAACCGGTCAGCCACTTCCTCGCGGTCGCGCGGCAGAGGATCGTCGCGGCTCATGTCGGAAATGATATCGCGCCAGCCCATCTCACCGGCCGGGTCCGCCTTTGCGCCCGGCTGCGTCACGACAGGCGGCGGCTCTGACGCCGTCGGAGCTGGTGTTTGCACTCCGCTGACCCCGGCCCCGGTTTGCGGAACGTCCGTCGCGCGGCGCATCGGGTGCGGCGGCGCTGCGGGCTCATCCTTCACATCGTCGAACCTGCGGCGCAGCGTGACCGGGTTCGGATCCTTCGGATCAACAGATTTGCCAAGCTCCAGCGGCACATCCTTCACCTCAGGTTCCGGCCCCTTGTCCATTGCCTCGTCCCGGTCGGTCGAAGCGAGCAGGTCCGCGGCGGCATCGAACAGGTCTTCGTCAGGATCATTGGCGCGGAGCGGCGGCGCGGGACGCTTCGGGGCCTCGTCCTTGAGCGAATGTCCATTGGTGATCGAATGGCCGTTCGTATGGCTCTTGCCATTCATGCCGCCATTCACATGGCCATTGCTAGACGCAGCAGGCGTTGAAGCGGGGGCAGTTTGCGGCCGCGGAGGCGGTGTCTCTGTCGGCGCCGGCTTCTCCGTGGCAGGCTGAGACAAGGCCTGCTGGATGACGGGCGGCGGGTCTGCCGACGGCTTCGGCTTCTGGCCTTCCAGCACAGCCGTGCGGTCGATACGGGCAACTTCGGCGCGGGCAGCGAACTCGGTGCTGCGCAGTGACGCGGCGGTTTCCTGACCGGCCTGACGCAGACGCGCCAGCGCCTGGGCCGCTTCTTCAGCGGCAGCGCGGGTCGACTGGTTGATCTCGTTATTGGCCTGGCGGGCGCCTTCAATGGCTGAGGACACGGCATCCTTCAGCGCATCGCCAGTGGTCATGGCAGCGGCCGCAGCGATCTCCCCTGCCCGGACGGCTGTATCGACCGTGCGGCGGGACTGGTCGAGCTTTTCCTCGATCCGGCTGATCGCGAAGGTCAGGGTCTCGGTCCGGGCACCGGCTTCGCGGGCAAGGTTATCCAGGTCGACCAGGCGAGCCGCCAGCGCTTCGCTGGCCGAGCGCATGGCTTCGAGCTGATTGTCCAGCAATTCATCGGCCTGAGAGATTTCAGATGTTGCTGAGCGCGCTGCCTCGACCATGGCTTCGGCCTGGCGCGGGATCGCGTCATTCATCTGGTTGAGCTGGCTGCGCAGGTCACGGGCAAGGCCTTCGAGCGCCTGGCGTTCGGCGGAAAGGCGTTCTGTCAGGTCGCGCGCATTGTCGGCGCTGGCATAGGCAACGGATTCAAGGCGCATGCGCTCGTCGCCGATCTCGCCGGACATGGCCTTCATCGCCGTCAGGGCATGCGCCATGGCATGGTCGATTTCGGCAGCCGCCTGCTTCATCTGTTCGGCAAAGGTGATGCCCTCGGTGCCAGCCTCGCGGGCGGGCGCCATCAGTCGGGTCGCAGCAGACATGACAAGCGCGTTCGCAGCGCTCGCCCGGCGGTTGGTCCGGCCCATATAGCCCGCCATGACCAGCAGCAGCGCCGGTACGGCAATGCCCATCGCCCCGCCTGCCAGAATAAACGGGTTCAGCGCCATCAGCGCCGGGACACCATAAAAGCCAAGGATCACACCGGCGGCCGCACCGATCCACATGGAAGCGGCGACGAATCCGCCCACGACCATCCAGCTGCCACCAGTTTGTGCCAGCTCGAAATATTCCGATGCCTCTTGCCTGGCCAGCAAATCCCGGCCAGAGGGCCGAGCTTCGGGATTTTCGCTCATACCACCCTTATACCGCGTCAAAGCCTCTGGCGCGAGACCAGAATGCTTAACAGCAGCGGGCCGGTCGCCAGATCGTTAGTTGATGGAATGGCCGAAAAACAAGGCGCTTTGAGGGCCAGCGTCGGACATATCCGAATTTTCATCCGGAGCATAATCTATGCCAAGCCATGCCAGCATGCCGGCGATGACCAGATTCCGGATCAAGATAATGATAGCCACAACGGCCCCCATGACGTCAGAAATATTCGGATTGGAAGCAATTTTGCCTCACCTCACGGGTGTATAACGCTGAAACCTTTCACCGACAAACCATAAATGATCACATTTTCACCCCGTTAACTTCGTTACAAAGCGGGTTGTGTCATATTTCCTGCAGCTGCCGGAGATTGCCCCATGTCGTCCACTCTCGCCCTGCTTGACCGCGACCACCTCAATACCATGACCGGCGGCGACAAGGATCTCGCCCTGGAAGTAATCGACATTTTTCGCGAGCAGACCGGGCTCTGGATGCGCCTGATGGATCCGAAAGCCGAACCGAGACAGTGGGCCGATGCGGCCCATACGCTGAAAGGCGCCTGCCTCTCGCTCGGCGCGTTGCGCCTCGCCAGTTATTGCGAGCAGGCCGAAAAGGCCGGGCGTTCAGACACGCCGCCAAGCGTCACGGCCGCAGCTGTCCTGCTTGGCGATGTGCGCGATTGCCTGACGGCCACGATGGAAGAAGTGGCGAAAGCCGCTCACGAATTGGCAGGCAAAGGCGCGCTCAGAGCGTCGTAGCTTTCAAACTCATAAGCGATGCAGCGGTCGATCAGCGTCCGCCAGACCGGCTCTGCAATGGCCGGTGACAGGCCTGCTGCCTCGCAGGCCGCCTTCACTTTTGCCACCACATCCTCGATCCGGGCGCGGTCGTGCACGATGTTGCGGTCGCCCTTGATGCGGGCGGCGGCATCCATGAACGACTGGCGTTCGGCCAGGATTTCCACCAGCAGACGGTCGATCCGGTCCACCTCATAGCGGACATCGGCCATGGTCTCTGCGGATTCCGCCGTGCGGCGGCGCGGGTCGGAAGTGTAGGTCGTCATGCGGCCTCTCAGGTCTGATCGCCCTGCCCTATATGGGCTTTGCGCTGGCCGCAAGCAAAGGCGCTGAGAAGCCGCAGTCCGTCACTGTGATTTGTCGTCCGGAACCGGTCAGCTGCTCTGGGCTTCCAGTTTGTCCTGCGTTTTCGTGTCGAAATCGCTGGCATCGTGACGCTCGCGCAGCTGGCTGGACGGCTCGCCATACGTCCGGTTCACCATGCGCCCGCGCTGCACGCCTTTGCGCTGCGCCAGCTGGTCGGTCCAGCGGATCAGGTTCGTGTATTCGTGCACGGACAGGAATTCGCCCGCCTCATACAGGATCCCTTTCGCCATCGCACCATACCAGGGCCAGATCGCCATGTCGGCGATGGAGTATTCATCGCCCGCCATGTACTCATTGTCCTTGAGGTGACGGTCCAGCACGTCCAACTGGCGCTTCACTTCCATGGCGTAGCGATTGATCGGGTATTCATACTTCTCGGGCGCATAGGCATAGAAGTGGCCGAAGCCGCCGCCGAGGAACGGCGCAGAGCCCATCTGCCAGAACAGCCAGTTGAACGCCTCGGCGCGCTTGTGCGGATCTTTCGGCAGGAAGGCATCGAACTTCTCGGCAAGATAAACCAGCATGGAGCCGGACTCGAACAGGCGGGTCGGCGGATTGGTGGAATGATCCATCAGCGCCGGGATCTTCGAATTCGGGTTGATGTCGACGAAACCGGAACCGAACTGGGCCCCTTCCCCGATATTGATCAGCCACGCATCATACTCGGCATCCTTGTGGCCTGCCTCCAGCAGTTCCTCGAACATGATCGTGACTTTGACGCCATTCGGCGTACCGAGGGAGTAGAGCTGGAAAGGATGTTTGCCGACCGGCAATTCCTTCTCGTGCGTCGGCCCGGCGATCGGGCGGTTGATCGCGGCGAAGCGGCCGCCGCTGGCCTTGTCCCAGGTCCAGACTTTCGGCGGCGTATAAGTGGGATCGGTCATGGCGTTCCTTCCTGCGTTTTGCTGCAGCTTAAGCTGTGGCGCGCGCTGCGCAATGCAAGGGTGCGCGTGATCAGGCCCGCTCAACCTATCGTGAAGTCCGCCTGAAACGAAAAAAGCCCTCCCGGCGCGGGAGGGCTTTGAATTTCGATAGCCGCCTGACGGATCAGACTTCCAGCAGCATGCGCTCCGGATCTTCCAGCGCTTCCTTGACGCGGACGAGGAAGGTCACCGCTTCCTTGCCATCGACGATGCGGTGGTCATAGGAGAGCGCCAGATACATCATCGGGCGGATCTTGATCTCGCCGTTCACAACGACCGGGCGCTGTTCGATGCGGTGCATGCCCAGCACGCCGGATTGCGGCGGGTTGAGGATCGGCGTCGACATCAGCGAGCCATAGATGCCGCCGTTCGAGATGGTGAAGGTGCCGCCCTGCATGTCGCCGATGGTCAGTTCCCCATCGCGGGCCTTGCGGCCAAGCTCGGCAATCGCTTTCTCGATGCCGGCAAGCGACATGTCGTCGGAATCGCGCACGACCGGCACGACGAGGCCCTTGTCGGTGCCGACAGCCACGCCGATGTCGTAGAAATTCTTGTAGATGATGTCCTGGCCATCGATCTCGGCATTGACCGCCGGGACTTCCTTCAGCGCATTGACGCAGGCCTTCACGAAGAAGCTCATGAAGCCCAGCTTGATGCCGTGCTTGGCGACGAAGCTGTCCTGATGCTTTTTACGCAGGTCCATGATGGCGCCCATGTCGACGTCGTTGAACGTCGTCAGCATGGCGGCCGTGTCCTGGGCCTCTTTCAGGCGGCGCGCGATGGTCTGGCGCAGGCGGGTCATCCGCACACGTTCTTCACGTGGGCCGGTTTCGCGCGGGGCGCTCGGGGCCGGCGCAGCTGCCGGGGCTTTCGGTGCATTCACATATGCCATTGCATCAGCCTTTGTGGCGCGGCCATCACGGCCCGTGCCTGGAATGTTCTGAGGATCAACCCCGGCCTCTGCCGAGATGCGGCGGACCGACGGAGACACCGGACGGTCGCCCGATGCCGCTGCGGGTGCGGCGGCTTTTGGCGCCGGTGCAGCTGCGGCAGGCGCAGTGGAAGCACCCGCAGACGCGCTGATCCGTCCGATCACGGAGCCCGGCGTCACGGACGTGCCTTCGGACACGGTCCATTCGGCGATCACGCCATCGGCTGGGGCCGGAACTTCGAGCGCCACCTTGTCGGTTTCGATTTCGGCGATGGTTTCGTCCTTCTTCACCGCTTCGCCCGGCTTCTTGAGGAAGGTCGACAGCGTGCCTTCGGCGACGCTTTCGCCCATCACAGGCACAACGATGTCAGTGGAGCCGCCGCCGGACGCCGCCGGCGCAGCAGCAGGCTTTGCCTCTTCCTTGGCAGGCGCCGCAGCAGGTGCGGACTTCGCACCGCCTGCCCCGCCTTCGAGACGGCCAAGCAGGGCACCGATTTCAACCGTGTCGCCCGGCTGCGCGAGGATTTCGCCCAGCACGCCGTCTTCGGTGGCGGACACTTCGACGGAAACCTTGTCGGTCTCAAGCTCCACGAGCACGTCGTCTTTCTTCACAGCATCGCCCTTGGCTTTCAGCCACTGGCCAACCGTGGCCTCGGTGATGCTTTCGCCAAGCGTAGGGACTGTAATGTCGGTCATGAGATGATCCGTATGCGTTTTTATGTTTCTGAAAGTCAGGGCGAAACGATGCGGTCATCGACCGGATCGGGTGACAGGGCTGTCGTGACGAGGGCGTTCTGCTCTGCATTGTGCTTCGACAGGAGGCCGGTGGCCGTGGCTGCCGAAGGCGCGCGGCCTGCATAGCGCGGACGCGGGATCTTGGCACCGATCTGAGCGGCACACCATTCGATCTCGTCGCGGATAAAGGTCCAGCCGCCCATATTGCGCGGCTCTTCCTGGCACCAGACGAATTCAGCCTGCTTGAAGCGGGACATTTCCTTCATCATGGACTTGCGCGGCACCGGATAGAACTGTTCGATCCGCATCAGGTAGACATCATCGATGCCCATCTCCTCGCGCTTCTCGAACAGGTCGTAATAGACCTTGCCCGAGCACAGCACGACGCGGCGGATCTTGTTGTCCTTGGCCAGCTTGATCTTGCCTTCACGGCCTTCGGTCTCCGCATCGTCCCACAGGACGCGGTGGAAGCTCGTCTTGGAGCCCATGTCGTCCAGCGAAGACGTCGCCAGCTTGTGACGCAGAAGCGATTTCGGCGTCATGATGATCAGGGGCTTGCGGAAGTCACGGTGGATCTGGCGGCGCAGCGCGTGGAAATAGTTCGCCGGCGTCGTCAGGTTGCAGACCTGCATATTGTCTTCGGCGCACATCTGCAGGTAGCGCTCAAGGCGGGCGGAAGAGTGTTCCGGACCCTGACCTTCATAACCATGCGGCAGCAGGACCACGAGGCCCGACATCCGCAGCCATTTGCGCTCGGCCGACGAGATGAACTGGTCGAAGAAGACCTGCGCGCCGTTCGCGAAGTCGCCGAACTGGGCTTCCCACAGGGTCAGCGTGTTCGGGTCGGCCAGCGAGTAGCCGTATTCGTAACCGAGCACCGCCTCTTCCGAGAGCAGCGAGTCGATCACTTCATAATGGGCCTGGCCGTCGCGGATATTGTTGAGCGGTGTGTATTTCTCGCCGGTCGTCTGGTCGACGATGTGGCTGTGGCGCTGCGAGAAGGTGCCGCGACCGCAATCCTGACCGGAGAGGCGCACCGGGAAGCCTTCATCCACCAGCGTCGCAAAAGCGAGATGCTCGGCCGTTGCCCAGTCGAGCCCCTGCCCCTTCGAGATCGTCTGGGCACGGTTGTCGATAACGCGGGCGAGCGTGCGGTGGATGTCGACACCTTCGGGCACGGTCGTGATGGACTGGCCAATCGAAAGGAGCCGCTTCTTGGCAACGCCGGTCTTGCCGCGGCGCTCGTCGTCGTGCGGCAGGCCAAGGCCTTTCCACTCACCGTCCAGCCAGTCGGCCTTCTTCGCCTTAAAGCCCTTGCCGGCCTCGAATTCGCGATCGAGATAGGTTTCGAAATCGGCGACCTGCTGTTCGACCTGCTCCGCCGTCAGAAGACCTTCGGCCACGAGGCGTTGGCCGTAGATCTCGCGCGTCGACACGTGATCCTTGATCTTCTTGTACATCACCGGCTGGGTGAACATGGGCTCGTCGCCCTCATTGTGACCGAAGCGCCGGTAGCAGAACATGTCGATGACAACGTCCTTGTGGAACTTCTGCCGGTATTCGGTCGCCACCTTGGCGGCATAGGTCACCGCTTCCGGATCGTCGCCATTGACGTGGAAGATCGGCGCCTGGACCATCAGCGCCACATCCGACGGGTACGGAGAAGAGCGCGAATAGATCGGGCTGGTCGTAAAGCCGATCTGGTTGTTCACGATGAAGTGGATCGTGCCGCCGGTGCGGTAGCCCTGAAGGCCCGACAATGCGAAACATTCGGACACAACGCCCTGCCCCGCAAAGGCCGCATCGCCGTGCAGCAGCAGCGGCAACACGATGGAGCGATCCAGCGTGCCGGTCTCGCGGTGGCTCATCTCCTGCTTGGAGCGCGACTTGCCGAGCACGACCGGGTCGACCGCTTCAAGGTGCGACGGGTTGGCGTTCATCGACAGGTGAACCTTGTTGCCGTCGAATTCGCGGTCGGACGAGGCACCGAGGTGGTATTTCACATCGCCGGAGCCGAACGCATCGGCGCCTTGCGTGTTACCGCCCTGGAATTCGTGGAAGATCTGCTCGTAGGGCTTGCCCATCACGGCAGCCAGCATGTTGAGGCGACCGCGGTGCGGCATGCCGACCACGATTTCCTTCACGCCGAGCGCGCCGCCGCGCTTGATGATCTGCTCCAGCGCCGGCACGGCCGCTTCGCCGCCATCAAGGCCGAAACGCTTGGTGCCCGGATAACGCTTGTGCAGGAAGCGCTCGAAGGTTTCCGCTTCGATCAGCTTGGCGAGGATCGCCTTCTTGCCCTGCTCGGTGAACGCAACGCCCTTGTCCGGGCCCTCGATCCGTTCCTGCAGCCAGGATTTTTCTTCCGGGTCGGAGATGTGCATGAACTCGATGCCGATGGTCGAGCAGTAGGTCCGCTGCAGGATCTCCAGCATTTCCGGGATCGTCGCCGTTTCGAGGCCGAGATAGCCGTCGATGAAGATGCGGCGGTCCATGTCTTCCGGACCGAAGCCATAGGTGGCGGGATCGAGTTCAGGCTGGGCGTCCGGCGTTTCGAGGCGCAGCGGGTCAAGCTGGGCCGCCAGGTGGCCGCGCATACGGAAGGCACGGATCATCATGATCGCGTGGATCGAATCCTTCACCGCACGGTGCACGTCCGCTTCGGAGGCGGCCGGCTGGGCACCCTTGATCTTCTTTTCGAGCTTTGGCTCCAGCAGCGGCCAGTTGCCGTCAAAGGCGGCAACCTGCTCGTCCATCGCCGGCCGGGGCCAGTCGCTGCGCTTCCAGGTCGCGCCTTCGGCATTGCGCTCTGCGCTCAATGTGTCGTCGCCAAGATCAGCGAAGAAGGCCCGCCAGCTCTCCGGAACAGAGCTGGGGTTCTTCGCATAGGCCGCCTGCATCTGCTCGATCCACTGGGCCGAGCCGCCATACAGGAAGGCTGTGTCCAGAAGGGCCGAATTGCCCTTGCTGCGCGAACCATTCATCGGGCTGCCGTCGTCTGCCATTTCCGTGTCGTCCTCTGGGACATTTCCGTTCCCGACTATTTAGGAACGGAATGGTTTCCCGGTACCTACCGGGTGCATATGTGAGGACGGCCTGGGCGGGGTCAGATCCTGGCCACGCCAAGAGCTGGCCCGCCACGGGCCGTCCTGGCTCAATTTATCAGGGCTTTCTAGCCCTTCAGTACCTCGACCATGGTCGTACCGAGGCGTGCCGGCGACGGCGAGACACGGATGCCTGCTGCTTCCATTGCAGCAATCTTGCTCTCCGCATCGCCTTTGCCGCCCGACACGATGGCACCGGCATGGCCCATCGTCCGGCCCGGAGGCGCGGTACGGCCCGCGATGAAGCCGACCATCGGCTTCTTGCGGCCCTTCTTGGCTTCGTCGATCAGGAACTGCGCGGCTTCTTCTTCCGCGCTGCCGCCGATCTCACCAATCATGATGATGGACTCGGTTTCGTCATCGGCAAGGTACATTTCGAGAATGTCGATAAATTCCGTGCCTTTGACCGGGTCGCCGCCGATTCCGACAGCAGATGTCTGTCCGAGGCCCACCTGAGTGGTCTGGAACACGGCTTCATAGGTCAGCGTGCCCGAACGTGAGACGACGCCGACAGAGCCCTTCTTGAAGATGGAGCCCGGCATGATGCCGATCTTGCACTCGTTGGCGGTGATAAGGCCCGGGCAGTTCGGACCGATCAGGCGCGACTTGGATTTTTCCAGTTTCGCCTTCACGCGCACCATGTCGAGCACCGGAACGCCTTCCGTGATGCAGACGATCAGCGGGATTTCAGCATCGATGGCTTCTTCGATGGCAGCCGCAGCGCCGGCCGGCGGCACGTAGACCACGGAGGCGTCAGCGCCCGTACGCTCCTTGCCTTCGGCGACGGAGGCGAAGATCGGCAGTTCCTGGCCGTTGTCGGCCTTCCACATTTCGCCGCCCTTCTTCGGGTGGATACCACCCACCATCTGGGTGCCGAAATAGGCCAGCGCCTGGTTGGTGTGGAACGAACCGGTGTTGCCGGTCATGCCCTGAGTGAGGATCTTGGTATTCTTGTCGATGAGAATGGACATGTCTGGTCTCAGGCGCCTTTAACTGCGTTCACGATTTTCTGGGCGGCATCGTCGAGGTCGTCGGCCGAAATGACATTCAGGCCGCTTTCTGCGATGATTTTCTTGCCGAGTTCCACGTTCGTGCCCTCAAGGCGCACGACCAGCGGAACCGCCAGATTGGTTTCTTTCACGGCTGCGATCACGCCTTCGGCGATCACGTCGCACTTCATGATGCCGCCGAAGATGTTCACGAGGATGCCCTTCACGTTCGGGTCCTTCATGATGATCTTGAAGGCTGCTGCCACCTTCTCCTTGCCGGCGCCGCCGCCGACGTCACAGAAGTTGGCCGGCTCTTCGCCGTACAGCTTGATGATGTCCATCGTCGCCATGGCGAGGCCTGCGCCGTTGACCATGCAGCCGATGGTGCCGTCGAGGGCGATGTAGGCGAGGTCCCATTCGGAGGCCTCGATTTCCTTTTCGTCTTCCTCGGTCTTGTCACGGAGGTCGACGATGTCCGGGTGGCGGAACAGGGCGTTGCCGTCGAAGGAGACCTTGGCGTCGAGGACGCGCAGGTGGCCGTCTTCCATGACGATCAGCGGGTTCACTTCGAGGAGGCTCATGTCCTTCTCGGTGAACGCCTTGTAGAGGATCGGGAACAGTTTCTTGCCGTCTTCAGCCGCCGCGCCTTCCAGCTTCAGCGCGTCATTCAGCTTGGCAATGTCCGCATCGGTGACGCCGGTTTCCGGGTCGATGCTGAGGGTCAGGATTTTCTCCGGCGTGTCGTGGGCCACCTGTTCGATGTCCATGCCGCCTTCGGTGGAGACCATGAAGGCGACGCGCGAGGTGGAGCGGTCAACCAGCATGGAGAGGTAGAGTTCGCGGTCAATGTCGGCGCCGTCTTCGATATAGAGGCGGTTGACCTGCTTGCCGGCTGCGCCGGTCTGGGCGGTGACGAGGTGCTTGCCGAGCATCTGCTTGGCGAAAGTCATCACGTCTTCTTTGCTGAATGCGAGGCGGACACCGCCTTTTTCGCCGGCTTCCGGCTCCACGAATTTGCCCTTGCCGCGGCCGCCCGCGTGGATCTGCGATTTAACGACCCAGAGCGGTCCGGGAAGTGTGTCGACAGCTTTCTGGACATCGTCCAGAGACAGGACGGGTACACCGTCCGCGACCGGCGCGCCGAAAGATTTCAGCACGGCTTTGGCCTGGTATTCGTGGATGTTCATTCTGCTCTTGCCTTGTTTGCCTGGTCCGCCCCGGCAGGGTCACTGCCCCAGCGTGGTGGGCCGCTATATAACAGGCCTGAGTGTTGCCGCAACCAGCTGGGTATTAAACTTTGGACTCAGCCCCGTCCTCAATAGCAGCCGGGGAATCCGGTGCCTCTTCCCCGCCGTCTTCCGGGGCCGCTTCCTCCGCGGGGTCCTGCGCCGGATCTGCCGGGCGTTCCGACATGCGCGGATCGAGCTTCACGCTGGCCAGAGGCGTCGGAAGGACGGGGCTCCATTCAGCGAGTTTGTCCTCGATTGCAACCGGTTTGGAGCGCACGCGCATCACCATCACAACGGTCAGTACAATCAGCAGCAGGCCCGCCAGCCCGAACAGGCCCGTCTCGCCATCTGCCCGCATCGCGAAGCCTGACAGGAGCGGCCCGACGATTGACCCCACGGCCCAGACAAACAGCAGGCCGGACATGACCTGAGGGATCAGGACCTTGGGTGTCCGGTCAATCGCGTGCGCCACACAGAGGCTGTAGAAGGACAGCGCCCCGGCGCCCCAGAAGCCGAGGGCCACGATGACGGATACTTCACTGAGACGCGTGCCGAAAATTGCGATGAACAGGGCCGCGAGCGCCGACATGCCGCCGAGACCCGCGATCACGAGCCGCCGTTCGATTCGGTCAGACAGGCGCCCGGCCGGCCACTGCAGCAACAGACCGCCAGCCCACGCCGCCGCACTGGCGATAGCGGCCGCAGCGGTGCCCCCTCCCCCGATTTCGAAGCCTTCGAAATAGATCGGCAGAAGCGACTGGGTGCCCGTGTTCACCGTCCCGGCGATCAGTGCGCCCAGCACAGCCGCCGGTGCGAGCTGGTAAAGCGACTTCAGCGGCATCGACCGCCGCTCCGGCACAGGCGGCTGTTCCTTGCGCGTCAGGCAAACCGGCACGAGGGCGAGCGACAGGAACAGCGCCGCCCAGGTGTAGGCCCGCGTGTCCAGCGGCGACAGCCCCGCCACGAAGAACGGGCCGACCATCAGCGAGAGCTTCGCCCCGGTGTGATAGATACCCATCACGTTTCCGCGAGACTTGTCCGGCACTGCGCTGCCGAGCCAGCTTTCGATACTGGTGAAGCTGAATGCGAGCGTCACACCCATGACCATGCGCAGCGGCGCCCAGAACATCGCATCATGCACCAGCGACAGCGACAGCACGCTCACCGCGTTCATGGCAGAGGCCGCCGCGAACAGGCGGATATGGCCGAAGGTCGCCAGCGCCCGCGGGGCGAGCCACGCCCCCAGCATGAAGCCGGCGGCATAAAGTGCCGCGATCAGGCCGATCGCCTGCGGCGGCGTGCCCATCGCTTCGAGACCGAGAGGTGTCAGCACGCTGATCAAACCGCCGGCGATCTGGAGGATCATCACGGCGATGATAAGGACAATCACGTTACGCGTGTCGGACATCGAGGGACTGAGAGGCATTCTGCCTACCTGAATTTGTCGGTTGCTTCCTCGACAGTTGAACCGTCACTGGCGTGGATTGCGAGCGTCACCGTACCCTCGGTCCAGTTAATATCCAGTGATCCGAAATTCTCTTTCGGGTACCCCGCCCCGATCTGGGCCGCATCCATTTCGTCGGTCGTATCCCTGTACGACTTGTTGAACGAGGAAGCGGTCAGTTCATAGGCAGGGTAAGACAGCAGATCGTCGGCCCTGTAGAGGAAGGCGGTGTGGCGGTCGCCGGAGACGAACACGACCCCGTTGGCGCCCGTCTCATTGATCAGGCCGTAGAGCCGCGCGCGTTCTTCCGGCAGGAGCGACCAGGCTTCCCAGCCATGCACGTTGGGTATCACCTGCACCGACGAGACGATCAGGCGCAGGTCAGCCGGCTTCTGAAGTTCGTTTTCCAGCCAGGTCCACTGGTCATTGCCCAGCATGTCCTGGTTCGGGTCGCTGGACGGCATATAGCGTTCCTTGCCCGCGGCGCCCGGCGCGTCCGTATCCGTAAGGTCGGACCGGAAGTAGCGCGTATCCAGCATGATGATCTGCGTGCGCTGGCCTTCCGGGCCGAAGGTACGGGCATAATAAGTGCCCGGCCATGCGCCGACATCCTTGTTGGCCAGGCCCCAGAACCGTTCGTGAATCCGTTCCGACTCGCGCCGGAAAGCGAAATGCTTGCCGCCATCGTTCAGGCCGTAATCATGATCGTCCCACGCGACCATCATCGGATGCGCCTTGCGCACGGCCTGGAAATCCGGCCGGGCCGCGAGGTCTGCAAAGCTCTCGCGCAACTCCGTCAGGTCAGCGTCCCCGGTGCGATAGGCCTCCCCGTCCGTGTCGCCGTAGACATTGTCCCCGATCATCATGAACAGGTCAGCCGGCATGGCCGCGACCGAACGCAGGGCCTGATTGTCGCCCTTCTCTTCATTGAGGCAGGAGCCCACCAGGATCCGCGTCAGCACTGTGTCTGAAGATGGCAGCGGCAACCCCTCCGGCGCGACAGGATAAAGCTCATCCGGCAGTCCGCGATAATACGCCTCCAGAGCTTCTTCGGCACTCTGCGGCGCGCGCGTGATCCCCGGAATGGAAATCGGCCCCGGCGCCTGGCAGGCGGCGAGACCGATCATCGATACTAAAAGGGCTGCCCTCTTCATCTCCCGCTCTCTTTTCTGGCTACACCCTCGTGTAGCTGTCTTTCGGCAGAGCGGTAAGGGCTCACACCGTCACACTGCAAAGAAAATCGTCCAGAGCATCCGCCCCGGAAGGAAAGTGAACAAACCTGCGATCAACAAGCCTCCTACGAAGGCACTCGTCATGCCTTTGGCATGTTTGCGGATGTTCCGGCGCCGGGCTGCGGCGACGGCCATTGGCAGGGCGATCACCGTCCAGGCCGAAATGCCGTGGATGATGCTGTAATTGTGGCCATTGAGCCCGGTGATGAAGAAAGAGCTGATCGCCGTCAGGCCCATCGCCGCCACCCAGGTGTAGCCGAGCTTGCGATGCAAGCCCGACCCTTTCACTCCGCGCAGCAGCACGATGCCGGTCACGAAGGCGATCACCGCGCCCACCACATGAAGCTTCACCACGAAAGCGGCCTCAATGAGCGGCGATACGTCGATCCGGAAATGAACCGGCGGATTTCCGGCGGATTTCAGAATGAGCCAGCTGATGATGCCGTAAGCGACAGGCGCGACGATCAGCAGGATCATGTTGCCGCTCAAACGCCTGGGCAGGCCGATGCGACGAAAGGTTTGGGCAAGGTCGGACATGATGGAAGGTCCCTTCATTGGAGTTGAATTACTGGAGCGTGATGGTCTGGACGGTGCCGGCTTCCGGCAGGTCGAAGCGGACCGATTTGAATCTCGGCGGGCCCATGCGGGCCGAAGCATCCCGGGAGAAGCCATAGGGTTCGCTGGGGATGCCCCACATGCCGAGGTTCAGTTCGCCATTGTTGTCGACATCCTGATAAATCCGGATGCCATAGGCGCCTGGTTCGAGGTCGCTGAAGGTCAGCTCGGCGCCCTCTTCTGCGGCGGTCAGCTTGCCTGCCACGGCATCGTTGCCGTCCCAGCCGTCCGCGTCGAAGATCGCGACATGGAATGTGCCGGTGGCGGCTTCCACACCCTCGATGCGAACGGTGAGATCCGCCGCGGCGGCCTGTCCGGCAATCCCGGCGCCAAGGGCAGCGGCAATGACGGCGTTCAGAATGCGTTTCATGTATGTCTCCTCTTTCAGAGGCCGGACCCGGCCTGATGGCCCCCTGCCCGGCGTTCGATGAGGAGACATTGGCCAGCCGGTGAGGGCCCTGCCACGTGAACTACGTGGAGAGGCTGGAATCCTTCGCGAAATACGGCCAGAACGCTTCACGAAGCGCGAAATGCAGAGGAGATTTCATGCCGCAACACCTGAAGAACCGGCTGCGCGATGCGGCGGTGATCCTCGGGGTCGCGGCGATGCTGACCTTTTTCGGCGTCTATTCCGAGGACACGTCCGCCTGGGTCCGCTTCCTGATGTGGATCCTGACCTGCACGGTCGGTGTCACCACTGCGGAACTGGTCCTGCCTTACATCTTCCAGCGAAGGATCGTTGGCGACCTTCTGCCGGTGCAGGCGATTATCACTGCCGCCGTCATTTCCCTGCCGGTCCTTCTGTCGCTGTACCTGTTCATGGGGGCGTTCGGATACTGGATGCCAGCCGATCAGGTGCCGATGCAGTATGTCTATGTGTTCGCCATTTCGCTGGTGCTGACGCTGATCGGCATTCTCGTTTCGCGGGCGCAAACGCACGGCAGGACAGGTCCGGCGCTGGCAATCGATGCCGCACAACGCTTTCTCGACCGGCTGCCTGTGAAGTACCGCCATGCAGAGCTTTGGGCGATTTCATCGGAAGACCACTATGTGCGGGTCTACACCGATCTTGGCGAGGAACTGATCCTGATGCGGCTGGCTGATGCGGTGCGCGAACTGGATGGCGCCGCGGGCGTGCAGGTGCACCGGTCGTGGTGGGTCGCCAAGGGCGGCGTCAGCGATGCGCGGCGCGACAATGGCAAGCTGGTTCTGGTCCTGAAGAACGGCACAGAAGTGCCTGTTTCCCGCACCTATCAGACCGCCGCGAAAGAGGCCGGGCTCTCCTAGACGTCCCGCCCGGTCTGGCGGCCTAGTCCTTGTCCCGGTCTCTCTGAACAGGCGGGCGGACATTGCCCATGCCCTTCACCTTGTTGCAGCGCGCATGGGCGAGCTGCAGATTGTCAGCCGAATCCGCGCCCCCGCGGGCCACTGCGATGATGTGGTCATAGGTCGGCCGCTGGTGTTTCCAGAGCGTGGAATGCGCCACATCGAACCGGCTCGACGGCATCGACTGCCCGCACAGGGCGCAGCGACCTTCCTGGGCCTCCCACAAGGCCTTGAACAGCGGCGTCTCGGTGGGGGCGTAAGGCTGGCTCATCCGACGACCGGCACCGGCAGGCCCCGGCGTGCGCAGGCGGCCTGCAACGTGTTGACCAGCAGGCAGGCGCGCGTCATCGGGCCGACCCCGCCGGGCACCGGCGTGATATGACCGGCGACCTCAGCGCAGCTGGCATAGTCCGCATCGCCGACGAGACGGGTCTTGCCCTCCCCTTTTTCCGGGGCGTCGATGCGGTTGATGCCGACATCGATGACTGCGGCGCCGGGCTTCAGCCAGTCGCCCTTCACCATTTGCGGGCGTCCGACAGCCGGCACGAGAATATCCGCCTCGCGGCAGACGGCGGCCAGGTCCTTCGTGCGCGAATGGGCGATGGTGACAGTACAGTTCTCGGCCAGGAACAGGAGCGCGGCCGGCTTGCCGACCAGGATGGAGCGGCCGATCACCACGACATGCTTGCCGGAGAGGTCATCGCCGAGGGCGCGCTTCGCAAGGATCACACAGCCCGACGGCGTGCACGAACGCAGGCCCGGCTTGCCCAGCGACAGCCGCCCGGCAGAGACTTCGGTCAGGCCATCAACATCCTTGGACGGGTCGATCCGCTCAATCGCCGCATCGGGATCGAGGCCCTTCGGCAGCGGCAGTTGCAGCAGGATGCCATCGACCTCTTCATCGGCGTTGAGGCCCGCGATCAGGGTCTCGACTTCTTCCTGTGTGGCCGTCGCCGGCAGGCGATGGTGCCGGGAGATCATGCCGACCCCTTCGGTGTCCTTGATCTTGGCGCGGACATAGACTTCGCTCGCCGGGTCTTCCCCGACCAGAATCACGGAAAGGCACGGCTTTACGGGCAGCTTCGCGACTTCTGCGGCGACTTTGGCGCGCACATCGGCGGCGACTTCGTTTCCACTGATCCGAATGGCGGTCATGTCTCATCCCCGCTGAGCCGGGCCGCAAGCTCAGGCGGCCCTTCGATTTCGAGGCCTTTTAGCCGAGTCTTGCCCCCTGTCACGACTCTGACCGCAGACTTCGGCACGCCAAGCCACTTGGCGACCAATTTCTGGACAGCGTCATTTGCCTTGCCGTCCTCCGGCACAGCCCGCACGCGAATTTTCAGGAATTTCCGTCCGGCATCGTCCTCCGCCCAGTCCTCGACCCGGTCTGCCGAGGCCTTGGGCTGGACGCGGACGGTCAGGCGATGCTGCAATCCGGCCTCAGTATCCGAGTGACGGGCGAGTGAAACCGATGATCGTTGGCAGCAGCCAGTCCTTGGTGAACATGATGCCGAGCGCGAGCAGGAAGACCGACAGGTCCAGCTGGCCGAGCGGCGGCACATGACGCTGGATCGGCCGCAACATCGGCAGCATCACGCTGTCGAGCGCCGACTGGATCTGCCGCACGGTCTGATTGTGCATCGACACAACGCCAAACGCGATCAGCCAGCTCATGATCACATAGGCGAAGATGAGGAACAGGAGCAGCGTCAGAAGCGGGCTCAGGAAATAGAGATAGATCGCCACAAGAAGGGAATGCATGCGCGGGGTCCGTGGTTTCAGCAGGGTTTCTTCGTCCTTAAACTGGTGTGCCCCACCCCGGCAAGGCAAGACCCTGTCGCAGCTCCCTTTCGCAAGGAAAGGGTTTGGCAAGCCGCGCGGGGCGTTCTAGCGTTGTCCGGTTCGGGGAAAGTTCAAAGGGAGGCAGAGACGGCGGGTGACGGAAAACATGGACTCCGATACCCCTCTGTTGCCGCTGACCCGGTTCCAGAAAATGATGATCGCCCTCGGCACCGTGTCGATGGGCGCGGGCATGACGATCAATTTCGTGGTCGTCGCCCCCCTCGCCCGTGAGGCCGGCCTGACCGAGATCGAGATCGCGGGCATCCTCACCTTTTCCTCGGTCCTCTACACGATCTTCACGCCCATCTGGGGCCGCATCGCCGACCGGGTGGGCCGCAAGCGCGTCATGATCTTCTCGCTGACGGCCATGGGCCTGGCCAATATGGCGTTCCTGTTCGCGCTGAGCGCAGCGCTTGCCGGGCTCGTCACCGGCCTGCTGGCCTTCCTGCTGCTCGCCTTCGTGCGCACCCTGTTCGGCTTCCTCGCCCCCGGCCTGCAGCCAGCCGCCATGGCGGCCATGACAGATGCCACGACGCCGGCCACCCGCGCAGGCGGCCTCGGCATGCTGGGCGCCGCGATGAGCCTCGGCTCGATCCTCGGCCCGGCGGGTGCTGCCGTCCTTGCCCGGATCGGGGCGCTGGCCCCGCTCTGGGGCACGATCGTGTTCAACCTGGTCGTTGCCGTCCTGATCGCGATCGCCCTGCCGCCGACAAGGCCGCTGCCGCACCACCACGAGCGCCCGCCGGCACTCTCGATGCGAGACCCCCGCGTCTTCCCGCACCTTGCCTTCCTGTTCGTCTATTTCGTCGCCGTCGGCATGATCCAGCAGACCATCGGCTGGTTCATCGCAGACCGGTACGAGTTCACCGACACCGCCGCGCAGACCGCCAAACAGGCCGTCGTGCTCTATACGGGCCTGACCATGGCGTGCACTTCGGTTGCCATCATCATCGTCCAGTTCGGCTATGTCTCCCGGCGCAGTCCGGACCCGCGGCGTATCCTGCCCATCGGGCTTGGCCTGCTGGCCGTGGGCTATCTGTCGGCAGACCTCTTCCATCCCTTCTGGATGGTGATGGTCAGCTTCGTCATTGTCGGGATCGGTGCGGCGCTGGCTGTGCCGTCTGCCAATGCGCTGGGCAGTCTTTCCGTGGGCCGGTCCGAACAGGCGGGCGCCGCGGCCTTGCTTGCCTCTGCCCCGCCTGCCGGATTTGTCGTCGGCCCCCTGCTCGGCTCGGTCCTCTACATGACCAATCCCAGCCTGCCTTTCATGGCCGCAGCCATCGTCTTCTGTATACTGAGCGCCTATGCCCTTCTGGTGACCGGCAAGCGGCCCCTCGGCTCAGGCTGACATGGTGGAATAGTAGACGTTCAGCTTGTTGCCATCGAGGTCGCGGAAATAGCCGGCATAGAAGGTTTCGAACCGCTGGCCCGGCGCGCCCTCGTCGCTGGCCCCATTGGCCATCGCAATCTCGTAGATCCGGTCGACCTGTTCCTTGCTGGACGCTTCGATCGCCACCATCGTGCCATTGCCGACAGAGGCCGGGTTCTGGTCCCACGGATAGGTCAGGGTAAAGTCGGCCTTGTGGCCGGGCTTGCCCCAGACGATCAGCTGCTTGTCTTCCATCAGGCGCTTTGCACCCAGCTCCGCCGCGATGGCATCATAGAACTTCCCGCCGCGCGCGAGGTCCTTCGTGCCCAGCATTACATATCCGATCATGGTTCAGCCTCCTTGAATGAGCGCCGGAACATAATGAGAACAATTTTTTCAGCAAGCGCAAAAGCGCGCATAAATGTTATTTCGGAAAATCGCCATCGCAGGCGCCGGTCGCCTGCCCCGGCGTGCCGAAGCTCAGCGTCTCGAAATGCAGCCCGGTCTCGTCTGCCGTCACAGTGCCCTCCGGCACGATATCTTCCGGAATCTGGTTGCCGCCTTCGACGTCCAGCGCGATGGCACCAGTCTCCGGATCGTAGCTGTAGCTGCCCCAATAGTACTTGTAGACCTCGAACGGTGTCCAGGTGACGGAGAAATCGCCGCCGCCCGTGAACACCAGTTCCCGGATGGCGCTTTCTTCCGGGCACCCTTCCCCGTCCTGCCGCCACGTGCCGACCAGCGGATTGTCCGCCGCGCGGAACACTTCGACCGGTCCGCTCAGGCTGTGCCCGTTATAGGTCGCTTCGAGACGGATGCGTGTGCCCGCTTCGACGTCGGCGCTGACTTCAGCGATGGGCAGGCCATCCTCCTGCCGGATGAACGTCGCCGCACCTTCCGGAGAAACGCCGAGATTATCGAGGCAACCGGGCGGCAGGTCGTTGTAGGCGCCCGGCATGTCCGTCCAGTACGGGAACATCGCGATCTTGTCGCCGGGCTCAGCAGAGCGCGCTTCCATCCAGAAGAAATAAGCTTTCTCCCCGACGTCCGGACAGGCTTCGCCGGTTAGCGTGGCCTTCGTCGCATCGGCCTTCGTGCCGCCGACATCCCCGTCAGCGTTCTGGCAGGCTGCAAGTGCCAGCGCGAGGCCCGCACACATGGTCTGCAATTTCATCGGCAAGCCCCCTCTTCTGAGTCGGGGCCAGCCTACATGGCCGAGATGCCGCCATCCACCTTCAGCTCGATGCCAGTGACCAGTTTCGACTCGTCCGAGGCGAGATAGAGCACGGCATAGGCGATGTCGTCGGGCTCGCCGACCTTGCCGAGCGGGATCTGACGGCCGAGCTTGGCGAGGGCTTCTTCCTCGCCGAACATTTCCTTGGTGCGGTCCAGGATCGGCGTGTTGATGAAGACCGGGTGCACCGAGTTGCAGCGGATCTGGCCGCCGGTCGACTTGGCGCAGTGCAGGGCAATCGACTTCGAGATGTGCCGCACCGCCGCCTTCGCCGTGTTGTAGGAGACATAGTTCCCGCTGGCGATGATGCCGGCGATGGAAGAGATGTTGATGATCGAGCCGAGGCCGTGATCACGCATCATCGGGATCGCATATTTGCAGCCGAGGAAGATCGAATCCACGTCCACCGTCTGGACGTGCTTGAAGGTCTCGTAGCTCTCGTCCTCGACCGAGCCGAGCGAGCCGATGCCGGCATTGTTGACCAGCACGTTCAGGCCGCCCATCGCGTCATAGGCGCTTTTCAGCACTTCCTGCCAGCGGTCGCCATCGGTGACGTCATGCTGCCAGGCGAAGGCCGTGCCCGCGCCATGTTCTTCATTGATGGAGGCGGCAACGGCTTCGGCGCCTGCGCCGTTGATATCGGTCACGGTGACCTTGGCGCCTTCGCGCGCGAACATGCGGGCGGTCGCCTCGCCCAGCCCCTGCGCGCCGCCGGTGATGAACGCCATTTTTCCTGAAACCCGTCCCATGCCGGTATCCTCCTGTTTTTTTGCTGCCAGTTTTTCTGGGCGCAGCTAACAGGTCGCGGGCGGCCCCGCCAAGATGCACTTTAGGGAAAGCCGAAGCCTCAGTCGGAAAAAAGCAGCGCGTGTACCAGGATGCTGCTGAAAAGGGTCTCGTCCGCCAGGCTGTCCAGCGGCAGCGTCCAGAGCCGGGAGCTGAGCCGGTCGTCCCCTTCGCAGGCATGTGCCAGGATCACCGGGCCAGTGTAGCCACTGCAGAACTGCTCCACGCTGAAGGGAGACGCGCCCTCCTGCACGACCACGACCAGACTGGCAGGAGCGAGCGACGCGGTCTCTCCGGCGTCTTCTGCAGCGACGGCCCAGAGCAGGCTGTAGTCCAGATTGTGCAATGTGCTTTCCACGGCCGCACGGATGGCGTCACTCCCGCCAATCAGTCCGACCCTTGCCGGCAGGCGGTCTGCATAGATCATGCGGGCACGGCCCAGCACGGCTTTGACCTCGCCTTTCGGAAGGCTGGTGATCCGCGCCACTTCGGCGATGCTGAAGCCTTCGATCACGTTCAGCAGGATCATCCGGCGTTCGAGCGGGCTCAGCAGGCGCCAGCGTCCAAGCGCATCGAACAAGGCGGCTTCAGCGCCCGGCATGTTCCGGAGGGAGGCTTCCACTTTCTGGAACAGGGTAAGACGGTTCTCGGTCTCGGCTGATGAAACCGTGCCGAGCACGTCCATGAGCGCGTCATGGACCACATTATCGCCCAACCCCTGGCAGCCGCATGAGAACGCAGCGTACCGCCGAAGGCAGTCAAGATTGGTTTCGTAAGCCTGTGCCCAAATCATGCTTGATCCTAACGGATCAGCCGGTCCGCGTATGTCCCCTGACCGGGGGACATTTATATCAGGAATTCTATGACCAGCGATCAGTTACCTGAATTACCGCAACCTCCGGTAACAGGACATACGTAGTCCGCCTTAGGGCACGGAATGCTGCAGGCTTACGAAAATTCGCCGCTGTCTTGAACCTAAGCGAGTTTTTTGGCCAGCGCGTCCATGTAACCCGCCAGCTCCAGGTCGCGGGTTGTCACGCCGTCGGCGTCATGCGTGGTCAGCACCACTTCGACACGGTTGTAGACGTTCGACCATTCGGGATGATGGTCCATCTGCTCGGCCTTGATCGCCGTGGCCGTCATGAAGGCGAAGGCCTGTTTGAAATCGTCGAACCGGAAGGTCTTGGTGATCTCGTCGCGCTCGCCCTCCCCTTTCGACCAGCCCTTGAGGGCGACCAGGGCCGCGTCGGCGCCGATTGTCTTCGTCATCATCTATTCCTCCGCATCCTGGCCGAGCACGAAATACACCCACTCGCCCTCTTCGGTGATCGCGGTGCGCATGCCGGGATAGCCCTTGCCTGCGCGGATCTCGGCAATCCCGTCCTCGCCGACCAGGTCCTGCAGCCGCTTGCGGTCGCGGAAGGACAGTTTCTCCGGGATCAGGTCCTCGGCGCTCTTCGCGGCGAGGTCCGGCCAGACATACCATTTGACGCCATCGACTTCGCGTACCCCCACGGGCAGCTCCATCAGCGCGCGCAGCTTGCGGTTCGGGTCCACCCCGATCCGGCGCATCAGGTCCCAGTATTCGCGGTGATCCTCCCCGCCGAGATTGGAGACGAAGCCCGGATTGCGCCGCGCCATCCGCGTCAGGCCCGACAGCGACCCACGCTGCGCATAGCCGAGCATCTCGTCGCGCACGCCTGCCACCGTCTCCGGAATGGTGACCGGCTCCGGCGCCTGCGGGTCCTGCGTCAGGGATTCCGGCGGATAGACCGGCTCTGCCGGGGCGGGCGAACACGCCGCCGCCCCCAAGGCCAGCCCCCCGGCGAGGGCCGCAAGGCGCAGCCTAGACCACTGCATATCCCGTCGCCGATTTCAGATCTTCGAGCAGCTGGTCTTCGCCCAGCACCTTGATCGTGGTCATGCCCATCGCGCGGGCCGGTTTCAGATTGATGCCGAGATCGTCGAGATAGACGCAATCGGCCGGATCGACGTCCAGCGCCTCGCACATCAGGGCGTAGATGCGCGGGTCCGGCTTGCGGATGCCGAGTTTCGAGCTTTCGATCAGATGGTCGAACATGTCGAACACCTTGGCGAGTTCGGCCGCCTTGCCGTCATCATTGGTCATCGAGGCGCCCTTCCCGATGGGCGCATTGTTGGTGATGCAGCCGACCTTGCCATGGCCCTTGCAGACTTCGAGCGCCTTCACGACGCGCGGCCGGAGCGACCCGGACAGCAGCTTCAGCACGTCGGCGCCCGGCACTTCATGGCCGAGGGCCTTTGATTCCGCCCGGAACATGCCGTCGAATTCCTCGCCGCTGACCTTGCTCTGCTCGAGCTTGGCCCAGGCATTGTCCAGCGGATTGGTGGCGTTGACGGTGCGGATGAAGTCCTTGGGGAGCCCCTGCTCGGCTTCATAGCGGGCGAATGCGTCGAAGGGTGAGGAGGTAAAAACGCCCCCGAAATCCCAGATCACGGCCTTGAAAATCTTTGTCATGCGAGACGTCTAGCCGCGCCTGAAGCAGTTTTCAAACCTTGAAGATTGCCGGGCCGGACTTAGGGTGGCGCCAGACTGGATTATAGACACAGACAATGAAGGAGAAACGACAAATGGGCGTGCTTGAGGGCAAAGTGGTCCTGGTGACCGGCGGCGGTAACGGGATCGGCAAGGAAACGGCGCTTCTGGCCGCACGGGAAGGCGCAAAAGTCGTGGTCAACGACCTCGGCGGCAGCCTGTCCGGCGACGATCCGGGCGATGCCGGCCCGGCGGAAAAAGTCGCGGCCGAAATCCGCGCAGCCGGCGGTGAAGCGGTCTCCAACTCCGACAGCGTCACCGATTACAAAGCCGTCGAAGGCATGGTCGAGCAGGCCAAGGACACGTTCGGCGACCTGAATGCCGTCATCAACCCGGCCGGTATCCTGCGGGACAAGATGTTCCACAAGATGTCCGAAGATGACTGGGATGCCGTGATCGACGTCCACCTGCGCGGCAGCTTCAACGTCACCCGCGCCGCCGTCGAACTCTTCCGCGAGAAGGAAGACGGCGCGTTCGTGCTGTTCACCTCCACGACCGGCCTGATCGGCAATGTCGGCCAGGCGAACTATGCTGCAGCCAAGCTCGGCATTGCCGGCCTGTCGCGCATCATCGCCATGGAAGGCGAGCGCAAGAATGTCCGTTCGAACATCATCGCACCATTCGCCTGGACGCGCATGATCGCCTCTATCCCGGTGAAAGACGAAGCCGGCGCCCAGCGGGTCAACCGGATGAAGGAAGGCATGCGTGCCGACCAGGTCGCCCAGCTCGCCGTCGCCCTCTGCGCCGACCGCGCCAAGGACGTCTCCGGCCAGATCTTCGGCGTGCGCGGCAACGAGGTCGTGCTGTTCAACCAGCCGCGCCCGGTCAAATCCGTTGCCCGCCTCGAAGGCTGGGATCCGGAAAGCCTGATCGACCAGTGCATGCCGGCCATGAAGGCCGACTTCACCGATATGGGCCCGACCGCCAGCGTCTTCCCGTACGACCCGATCTGATCGGCAATCCGATCCGATCCATTCTGCGCGCCCCGGACCTTGTTCCGGGGCGTTTGCACATCTGGCCCGGTATAGTCGCTTATAGTCCGGTATAGTCATGACAAGTCATGCATGATCATGACGTAGACAGATTTTGTGCTCTGCCGGTCATGCTTCGACTTCGCTCAGCATGAGTCCGCATCTTCGAAGCGCTCATCCTGAGCGAAGTCGAAGGATGGACGCAGGCTCCCCTCACGTCCCACACGCGTCATCCCCGACCGCGCAGCGGTCTGGGGACCCATCTCTGATCCGCGCCTCGGGAATGTCATGTCGTGACGTGCCTGCCGTATCTTTCAGAGATGGGCGCCCAGATGGCCGGTGGCCATCGGGCGTGACGCTGGTGGGGAGTTATCCACCAACTGAACCGTCAAATCCTGCCGCAGCCATTGTCGCACAAACAAACTCATCCAACACCTCCGTCCCCTGACGTATAGTCCGGCACATGTCGCTCTTCCGTCTTCCCGAAGGCTTCCCGCCGCAGCTCGCCTTTCTTTGGCCCATCATCTGGGTCCAGGTGCTGATGCTGCGTGCGCAAATCCGGGCGGCCTATGGGCGCGGGGTGAAGTATCACTGGAGCGTGACGCCCAATCTCCGTGTGTACCTTGTCAGTATCGACTGGATGCCGGGGCAGAAATCCGAACGCACGTGGCTGAAACCTTCAGAACATTACAATGACCGCCTCGCCGCCGCCTGCGACGGGCGGGCAGCTATGCCTGCTTATGCTGCGCAGTTCGGCGAATTTCATGATGCCCTCATTGCGACCGCCGTACGCAGCCCCGCGATGTCCGGCACGCCGAATCTGCCTCTGCCGGAAACCTGAGGCAGCCCCAGCCCTGAAAAACTCAGCTCACAGACCAAGCGCCTTCACGGGCGCCGTACCTGCTGGCGGCAACGCTCAGTCCGGCGTCTCGTCACGTGGGCGCAGGTCAGTCGGTCCGGACTCGGTGGCCGTCTCCGGCTCGGCTTCCGAAGGCTCCGAAGGCGAAGGCGTGGTCTCCTGCCCGAACCGGTCCTGCGCGTCCTGGAGGAAGCTGTCGAATTCATCCGGGGATTCTGTCACTGCCTCGTTCTGCGGCAGCGACTCCGGACCTTCTTCTGGCGCAGGTGGCAGGTCTGGCAGGCTCGGCCGGGCGGCAGGCGTTTCGGGACGGATCTCTTCCGGTGCTGAAGGCTTCGGCTCGGCGGGCCGCTTCGGCGCAGACCGACGCACCGCCTGCTCGTCCAGCACACAGGCGGCGAGACCTTCGGACCGGACCACCCGCATGCGGGCCTGCAATGTCCCTGCCCGCTGGGAGACATAAGGCCCCGGCGGGTCGAGGCGCCATTTGTTCGGGCTGGGCAGGACGGAAGCGAGCAAAGCAGCTTCGCGTTCTGTCAGATCGGCAGCTGACTTGCCGAACCGCGCCTGCGCCGCCGCTTCTGCGCCGAAGATGCCGTCGCCCCATTCGGCGACGTTCAGATAGGCTTCCATCACCCGGCGCTTGCCCCACATGCCGTCGATGAAGGTCGCAAACCAGGCTTCGGCGCCCTTGCGGGCAAAGCCGCCGCCATTCCAGAGGAAGACATTCTTCGCCGTCTGCTGGGTGATGGTGGAAGCGCCGCGCAGGCCCTTGCCCTGCCGATAGTCGCTGATCGCCTGCTCGATCGCATCCCGGTCAACGCCGGTATGCTGGCAGAAACGCGTATCCTCCGCCGCGATCACCGCGAGGACCAGATTGGGGGAAATATCGTTGATGGAGACCATGTCGCGCTTGATCTGTTCACCGCCAATCGCCCGCTGCGCCATCAGCACCGTGCCGGGCACCGGCGCCGCCTTCAGCACGAGGGCGTAGACATGCACCCCGACAAACAGGCCGAGCACGAATTTCAGCGCCCAGCCCAGATAATCCATCAGGCTGCGGCCTTGAGGTTTTCCTGGCGGCTTTTTCTGCCGGGGTTTCTTCATGCGCCTTTGTTCCATTCCCTCAGCACATCGGGGTCGGTTTCCCCGGCCACATTCTGTGAACGGGCGAATGAGAACCGCTCCGCGTCCAGTTGCAAGAGAGCCCATGCAGCCGCCCCGCGCACCAGCGCGGATTCGTCTGTCACGAGGTCCTCCAGCAGCGGCACGAACCGGGCCGCGCCGGAGTTCCCGATCGCAATGCAGACATTGCGCACGAACCTGTCCCGCCCGATCCGCTTGATGGGCGAGCCGGAGAAGACTTCGCGGAACGCCGCATCGTCCAGCGCTGCCAGCTCATCGAGACCCGGCAGCTTCAGCTCCGCCCGCGCATGGAAGGCCGCTTCGCTGGCCGCGCTCGCAAACTTGTTCCAGGGGCAAACTGCGAGACAGTCGTCGCAGCCATAGATCCGGTTGCCCATGGCCGCGCGGAACTCTTCCGGGATCGGGCCCTTGTTCTCGATGGTCAGGTAGGAAATGCACCGCCGCGCATCGAGCTGGTATGGCGCCGGAAAAGCCGCAGTCGGGCAGACATCGAGGCAATTCCGGCAGCTGCCACAATGGTCCGCCTCAGGAGCATCGGGGACAAGTTCCGCATCGGTCAGCATGACGCCGATAAAGAACCAGGAGCCAAGCTCCCGGCTGACCAGGTTGGTGTGCTTGCCCTGCCAGCCGAGCCCGGCTTTTGCCGCCAGCGGCTTCTCCATCAGCGGGGCGGTATCGACGAAGACCTTCACCTCCGCGCCGGTCTTCGCGACGAATTCCCGGGCGAGCTGTTTCAGGCGGGACTTCAGCGTATCGTGATAGTCCCTCCCCCGCGCATAGACGGAGATATTCCCGGCTTCGCGCTGTTGAAGCGTCTCCATCGGATCATGGTCCGGGCCATAATTCAGCGCGACCGTGACAGCAGACTTCGCACCTTCCCACATGGAAACCGGCGTGCGCCGCCGTTCCAGCGTCGTCTCCATCCACTCCATCGTGCCGTGCCGGCCCGCCGCAACGAACGCCTCCAGCCGCTCCGACGCCGCCCAGGCTTCATCCGCCCGCGCAATGCCGACCGCATCGAAGCCGAGCGTCAGGGCATGTTGTCTGGCAAATTCGGCGCGGCCCGCCGGATCAGAAATCAAGGTCGGCATAGTGCGGGGAAGGTCGCACGGCGGCCAGCCGGTCGGCAAGCAGCGGACGGAAGCTCGGCCGGGACTTTATCCGCGCATACCAGGTGCGAAGGTCCGGCACCGCATCCCACTGGATATCGCCGAAATAGTCGCAGGCCGAGAGATGCGCCGCCGCTGCGAGATCCGCCAGTGTCAGGTCACGCCCGGCGATGAAGCCATGGGTTTCCACCAGCGCGTTGAGGAAAGTCAGCCGGCCCCGCAGCGTGTGCGCACCGCGGCGAAGCTTCTCGGAATCCGGCTGGCGGTCGCGCCGCACCCACTGCATGACCCGCTCGGTCAGCAGCGTATCGGTGACTTCCTCAAAGCCTTGCTCCACCCAGGCCCAGAGACGCCGCGCCTCGGCTCGCTGGCCCGGATTCAAGGGCAGCAGATGATGACCCTCAACCGACTCTTCCAGGAATTCGCAGATCGCCCGTGTGCCAACCGCGACGATACGTCCGCCTGTCCCTTCCTGCAGCAGCGCCGGCGCAACCGCGCCGGGACCGAGCAGCCTGAGATCGGGATGCGGCGCCCATGGAGAGGACTCAACTGTTTCAAAATCCAGACCTTTTTCGGCCAGACAAAGGCGAACCAGCCGTCCGGCAGGGTCAAGGCACCAGTGATAAAGTCGGGTCATCGGCAGGCAAGCCTCCTGCGGTCTGCCGTTCACATTTAGTCCAGAGGAGTAAAGAACGTCTATCCGAACGAAAAAAGTTGTGGTTCAAAAACGCCTTCATAATTCACCAAAGAGACTGCCCCATGAAAACCAGATTTACGTCTGCCCTCCTCGCAGGCGTTGCTTCCGTCGTTCTTGTGTCAGCATGCAGCACGCCGGCCGATACTGTCGCCGCATCTGTTGAAACAGAGACAGCTGCCACGGAGGCACCCGTCCTCCACGCCGAAATTCCGAAAGGCCAGCTGCCCACCGGTGTCCGCCCGACGGCTTACCGGCTGGACCTCGTGACGGACCCGAACGCGGCAACCTTCACGGGTCAGGAAGAGATTGATATCAATCTGGAAAAGCCCCATTCACGCATCTGGCTGCACGCCCTTGGCCCGGATGTGGCGTCCATAAAGGCTGTCCTGCCGGATGGAATGGAAATCGGCGCGACCTTCACGGGCGACCAGACGCCTGATGGCGTCGCGCGCATCGACTTCGACGCACCGCTCCCTGCCGGGGATGCGACGCTCGTTCTGGAATATGAAGCGCCTTACAATCTCCACCTCGCCGGTCTTTACAAGGTCGAGCAAGGTGGCCTGCCCTATCTCGTCACCCAGTTCGAAGACATCGATGCCCGCCGCATGTTCGTCTCCTTCGACGAGCCGCGCTTCAAGACACCCTACACGGTGACCATCACTGCACCGGCAGAAATGGAAGTCACGGCGAACGGCGCCGAAACCGACGCTGAAGACCTTGGTGACGGCCTCGTTCGCCACCACTTCGCCACCACCCGGCCGCTTCAATCCTACCTCGTTGCGATCATGGTCGGCCCCTATGACAAGGTCGAGGCAGACCCGATCCCGGCAACGGACCTGCGTCCGGATCCAATTCCGCTGCGCGCCTACGCCCCGGCTGGCAAGGGTGAAAAGCTCAAGGACGCCCTCGCCATCACCGACGAAATGGTCGAGTGGCAGGAATCCTATTTCGATTATCCGTACCCGTATGGAAAACTAGACCTGATCGCCGCAGCAGACTTTGCGTACGGCGCCATGGAAAATGCGGGCGCTATCGTCTACCGCGAAGCCGCCCTGCTGATCGATGACCGCACGTCGCTGACCCGCCGCCGCGCCATCTACGGTACGCATGCGCACGAGCTCGGCCACCAATGGTTCGGTAACCTCGTCACACCGGCCTGGTGGAACGATATCTGGCTGAACGAAGCCTTCGCCACCTGGATCAGCACCAAGACGATGAACGCCATCGATCCGGAAGGCGACTGGTCGCTTGGACCGATCCTGTCCAGCCTGAATGCGATGCCGACCGACAGCCTCATGTCGACCCGCCAGATCCGTAACCCGATCCTGACGACCGGCGACATCGGCGATGCGTTCGACTCCATTACCTACCGCAAGGGCGGCGCGGTCCTGAACATGTTCGAGACCTATCTCGGTGAAGACACGTTCCGCGATGGCATCCGCCTGCACATGCGCCGGTTCGAAGATGGCGTCGCCACGACGCAGGACTTCATGCAGAGCCTGGCCGATGGTTCCGGCCAGCCGGACATTGTTTCCTCGTTCACCTCCTTCATTTCCCAGCCAGGTATCCCCTTCCTGGACGTGAATGTGAGTTGTTCGGCCCCAACCGGCGCTCAGATGACCATCACCCAGAGCCGGTACGCACCCCTCGGCTCGAAGATCGACACTGAAGCACAGACTTGGGAAATTCCGTTCGCGGCCCGTGTGTCCGATGCCTCCGGTGACCATGTCATTCGCAAGATGCTGTCCGACAAGACCACCACAATCGCGCTTGATGCCTGTCCGGATTGGGTCATGCCGAATGCAGGTGGCGCAGGTTACTGGCGGTTCGCGACCGATGCGGACAATGCTGCGGCGCTGCAGGCGAACTATGCATCGCTCAGCCCGGCTGAGCAGATGATGTACATGGACTCTGTTTCGGCTGGCTTCGATGCCGGCAAGCTGAGCGCGGCGGACTATGTCTCCGCTTTCGAAACTTCGGCAGGCGGATCGGCTTCTGCCATCTACACGTCGGTCAATCTGACCAGCACCCTGGAATCCATGCTGGACGACGAAGGCAAGGCGAAGTTCGCCGACTGGATGGAAACGACCTACGGACCCGTCTGGACCTATCTTTCCGAGCGTCCGGCCACAGCGCTTTCGACGTCGGAAAGGCTGCTCGCCCCGACGCTCTGGACCCGCTTGCTGGAAGACGGCAACCGGGCCGGGGACCGCGCCGACATGGTGGCACGGGCCAAAGCCTTCATGGGTATCGGCCAGGAAGCGAATGCGTCCGCCCTCCCCGCAGAGGACCTCTCCGCCGCTGTTGCAGCGGGCGTTGAGGATGGCGACTGGGACTTCTACCAGGGCACGGTTGATTTCGTTCGGAACTCGCAAAACCAGACGGAGCGCGTAACCATCCTCGCCGCCATTGCAGGCGAAGGCACACCGGACATCGTGGCAGACCTGTTCAAACTGTCCCTCAGCGATGATATTTCCGGCAACGAACTGTACTCGATCTACAATTACTCACTAGAGAACCAGAAAGCCCAGTCGACCGTCTGGCCGCTGATCAAGGACAATTTCGCGAGCATCGTGGCGAAGATCCCGCTGATCCGGAAACAGCAGATGCCGAAAGCGGTGGGCTATTTCTGCAAGGCTGAAGATGTTGCGGATGCAAAAGCCTTCTTCGAAAGCCAGGCTGACCTGATCCCCGGCTATGAGCGCTCTCTCGCACAAGGCGCCGAGCACGGCGAAAACTGCAGCGCGCTCCGCGCCGCCACGGCTGACGATGTGAAAGCCCTCTTCTCGGGCGACTGATCACTCGGCAGGCCGAACAAAGAAGCCCCGCACCTGTTCACCGGGTGCGGGGCTTTCCTTTCGCGCCGGAATAATTGTCTAGCGCTTCATGAAATGGCGAACCGCATCGGCGGCCAGCGCAAACTTCGCAAAGCTCCAGGCCTTCTCCTTGCCGAGTTCAGTCAGCGTTGCCAGCAGGTCCCTGCGGCCATCCTGATGCTTGGACAGCCAGGCGGCTGCCCCACCCGCGGCGAGGGCATCGCGCGCCGCATCGGCCTGCGTCTGCACCAGTTCGACAATCAGGCGCCGGCCGGCAACCCGGTCCCAGAAACCGGCCTTGGAGAGGCCGTCCAGTGCGGAAACGCGCAGACGATCGAGGCGCAGCGCCTCGCCGATCTGGAAGAAACACTCGCCCGCAACAGGCACGGCTTCACGCGTTTCCCGCGCAAGATCCACAACAACGAGGCCTTGTGCGAAAAGACTCATGGCCGATGCCCAACGCGCCAGTTCCTCCGGTGCCCCGCGCCGCATGAGCGTACGGGTCGACCGCTCGATCTGTGCTGCCGGGAAGTGCGTGTGGATATCGGCCAGCGCGGCCTTGAATTCGTTCAGGGGCCCATGGGTCGTGTCCACAAGTTCCTGAAGCGTGCCTTTGGGCATGGTCGTCACGAACCAGGCCGCCGCCGCACTCATCGCCTGCGCCGCAAGCAGCCGCAGGTCCGTCTGCACATCGGCATGCACCACATTGTCGAGCGCATCGACCTCACGCTGGAAGCCTTCAAAATCGAGCACCACCCGCGCCGCTTCGAGGCCCCGCACGATGGCGGCCATGTCGGTCGTGTCGGTCATTTCCCGCAAGCGGAAGACCGGGATCGTACCGCCCATGTCGAGCGACCGGTTGGCGAGCACCGTGGCGATGATTTCCCGCTTCAGGCGGTGATTGTCCATGGCCTCGCCATAGGTGTCGATCGGGCTCGGGAAGTAGGCCTTCAGCACATCCTCGAAATACGGATCATCCGGCAGGTCCGATGCGACGATATCGTCGAACAGGGTAATCTTGGACCAGGCGAGCAGCACCGCGAGTTCCGGGCGGCTGAGGCCCTGACCATGATCGGCCCGGACTTTCATGTCACCCGTATCCGGTAGGCCTTCCAAGGCGCGGTCCAGCACACCGCGGCTTTCCAGATGCAACATTAGACGCTCCAGCGCTTCATGGTCCTGCTTGGCCGTCGCTTCAGCCAGTGTCAGGGCCGCTGTCTGATCGTAATTGTGGCGCAGGACATGCGAGGCGACATCGTCGGTCATCTCCGCCAGCAGGGCGTTGCGGTGGCTCTCCTCCAGATTGCCCAGCCGGATGGCTTCAGCGGCAAGGATCTTGATGTTCACTTCGTGGTCGGATGAGTCGACGCCGGCCGAGTTGTCGATCGCATCAGTATTGATCCGCCCGCCGGAGAGCGCAAACTCGATCCGGGCAGCCTGGGTGAGCCCGAGGTTTGCCCCCTCCCCGACGACTTTTACGCGGAGCTGATGCGCGCCGATCCGGATGGAATCGTTGGCGCGGTCGCCGACTTCACCATTGGTCTCGGCATCCGCTTTCACATAGGTGCCGATGCCGCCGAACCAGAGCAGGTCTGCCTGCGACTTCAGCAAGGCATTGATCAGCTGGTCCGGTGTCACGGCGTCGGCGTTGAGGCCCGTCAGCGCCTTGATCTCATCGGTGAGTTCGATCGACTTGGCCGACCGTGCGAACACACCGCCGCCTTTGGAAATCAGGCTCTTGTCATAATCGTCCCAGGTCGATTGCGGCAGATCGAACATGCGCTGCCGCTCGGCGAGGTTCTTTTTCGAATCGACCGGATCCGGATCGATGAAGACGTGCATGTGGTTGAACGCCGCCACGAGACGGATCTCCGGCGACAGCAGCATGCCATTGCCGAACACGTCGCCGCTCATGTCGCCAACGCCGATCACGGTGAACGGTTCGGACTGGATGTCCTTGCCCATTTCGCGGAAATGCCGCTTGACCGCTTCCCACGCACCACGCGCCGTGATGCCCATCTTCTTGTGGTCATAGCCCGCCGACCCGCCGGAGGCGAAGGCGTCGCCCAGCCAGTGGCCCTTTTCGAGACTGATCGCGTTGGCCGTATCGGAGAACGTCGCCGTTCCCTTATCTGCCGCCACGACGAGATAAGGATCCTCGCCATCCCAGACGACCGTGTCAGCCGGATGCGTGACTTCGCCGCCGACCAGATTGTCCGTCAACTCCAGCAGCGCCGCGATGAATTCCTTGTACGCATCCCGCCCGCCTTCGAACCACGCATCGCGGTCAGACCGGTCCGGCAGCTGTTTCGGATAGAAGCCGCCTTTGGAGCCTACCGGCACGATCACCGCATTCTTTACCTGCTGGGCCTTCACAAGGCCCAGGACTTCGGTGCGATAGTCCGCGGCCCGGTCCGACCAGCGCAGGCCGCCGCGCGCGATCGGTCCGAAGCGGAGATGCACACCCTCGACTTTCGGGCTCGACATGAAAATCTCGCGGAAAGGCTTTGGTTCCGGCACTTCCCGTAGCTCGCGGCTGGCAATCTTCAGGCTGACGAAATTGTGTGGGCAGCCATTGGCATCCGTTTGATAGAAATTGGTTCGTTGCACGCCGAGGATCAGATCCGTCAGGCGGCGCAGGACCTGGTCGTCTGCCAGTGCCGAGACGTCTCTCAGGTTCACTTCGATACTGTCGCAGATTTCGCGGCAGGCTTCCTCGCGCTGGTGCAGGGTGAGATCTTTTGTAGGATCGAACCGGACCGCGAAGAGTTCGACGAGCAGGCGCGTCAAGGCCGGATAGCGGGCGAGTGCCGCTTCCTGCACATCCTGTGGCTGGTCGAGGCCGGTCTGGCGCCGATAGGCGCAGAGTGTACGGACAAGGGCCGCTTCGCGCCATGTCGCCCCCGCGACCAGGATCAGGCGGTTGAAGCCATCATTCTCGGCATGTCCGCTCCACACCGCGACAAAGGCTTCTTCAAGACGCCGGGCCACCGCCTCAAGGTCTATCGGCGCACCGGCTTCCGAGCGCATGGAAAGATCGTGCACCCAGTAGATGTCTGGCGCATCAGGCACCGGCTTCTCACCCGGCCGCACGGGATACCCCGTCTCGAAGGCCGCAAAGAGCCCCATCTTCTCGAACACCGGCACACAGCGCGACAGTGGAATTGATCCGCTGCGGGAGTAGATCTTTACCCGGATCTTGTCGGGGTCTTCATCCGGGGACTGGTATCCGCGGGCGACAATTGGAGAACTCGCGCTGAGCCGCGCCATCATGGCGACATCCAGCATTGCTTCTTCGGGCGTAAAGGCTTCGCGATAGGCCGCGTTGAACGCCCCGATGAACGCACGCGCCCCTTCCCCGTCCTTCTCGCTGAGGTCGGCCTGAATGATCGCTTCGCGTAGAGCCTGGTCCCAGGTACGGGCGAGCTTCGCTATTTCGGCTTCGAGGGCCTCCACATCCGGTTCCGGATGATTTCGATTGATCGCGATCTGGAAATGCACACGCGCCAGCGGCCCGGTATCGAAATAGGGTTGAAAGCGAACGAGTTTGCCATTGTAGGCAGTGAGCAGCGTTTCCGTAATCCGTTCCCGAAGCGTCGTATCATAAGCTTCGCGCGGCACATAAACGATGGCGCTGACAAACCGGTCGAACTGGTCACGCCGCAGGAACAGGCGTGTGCGCGGCCGCCCGATCAGATGCAGCGCGCCCATGATCATCGGGGCCAGCGTTTTCGAGCTTGTCTGGAACAGCTCGTCACGCGGCCAGGTTTCCAGCAAATTGGCAATCGCCTTTTCGGTATGCCCGCCGGGCGTTGCGCCAGAGGACGCAATCACCTTCAGTACACGGCGGCGAATAAACGGAATGGAGCGGGCGGTCTCGTCATAAGCCTCTGCAGTGAATAGACCGAGGAAACGCATCTCCCCGTTCACGCGCCCTTGCTCGTCATATTTCTTTACGCCGACATAGTCACAGGCGACACGGCGGTGGATGCGGCTGATCAGGGTCGATTTCGCAACGATCAGCGGGAACGGCTCTTCCAGCAGTTCTCCGATCTCCGGCGTCAACACCAATGGCTCCGCGTCGCGCGAGAGGACATTCAACTCCTCATCCCGCAACAGCCCCAGATTGCTGCCCTCGACCATGATCGGCTCTTCCGGCAGCACACGGCCTTCTGCGTCGGTTTCAAAGCGGTATTCACGGCAGCCGAGGAATACGAAGTGGTTTTTCGTCAGCCATTCCAGGAAGGCAACAGCTTCGTGCGTGTCGGCGTGTTTCGGTTCTTCCAGCAGCGACAGACGGCGGATCTCTTCCCGCATCCGCTCCTTCATCGGCTTGAAATCCTCAACCGCCTGCGCGGTGTGTCCCAGTGTCCGGCGCGCGCCCGCGGCCAGCCGGTCTGCCTCGCGCTCTGTCAGGCGCGGCAGGTGGATCTGGATCACCGAGATCATACGGCCATCCGGCATGCGCACGACGGGGTGGAACATGGTGCGCACCTCAAATCCCTGATCGGCGCACTCCCCCAGCAGCGAATCGACCAGGAAGGGCATGTCCGGTCCGGCGGCTTCCAGCACGCTGCGCCCCAACGGGCCTGAGGCCCCATCAGCGTCGACCAGGACCCGCACATCCTGTTCGCCGGCAGGCAACGCGGATGCCCAACTCCACAAGTCCCGGGCCAGCACGTCGATATCTGACGGCTGCAGGCCGCTCAGGTCTTCGTTGCCGGATTCAAGGGTGACCTGCGTCAGCACCTGATCGAGCGGATCGGTGGCAACAGTCTGATTGTTCATGGGAGAGACTCACACGGAAAGGAGAAGGATTCGGTGGTGTTCCGGTCTAACGCGGGTCACCTATTCCTTCAACTTGATCGTTTCAAATGAAACTTCCGTGTTGCACTGGCGAGAAGTGAAATACTTTCGCCAAAATAAACGGACCCGCCGAACGGGGACGTGTCCGGCGGGCCCTACAGGCCTTGATCCGCAGGCTGGGTGGGGGGACGCACGCGGAGGCCTGATTCTATATTTTGTATCGAATATTTTATTCGCAAGATCTGCGCATCAGTCCACTTATAAATTCCGTGAAAAACATGCAGTCCAAGTCATTCATATCGCGGTGTGGTTGTGGATTGCCATGAATTGCGTTCACGCTCCACCATCTTGTGCAGCACCGGCTGCGACTCTTTCTGCGTGGAGCCCCCCCTTACCCTGCGGATTGCCGTCAGAAGACAGGAGAATGGCGATCCAGCGCGTTGCATCGGATTGTGCAAACAGCACCATCATCAACACAGTCAGCGGTGCAGACAGGAACATGCCGGGGATACCCCAGATCACGCCCCAGACTGCCAGCGCAAGTAGCACCACCAACGACGACAGGTTGAGTGATTCCCCCATCATGCGTGGCTGGATGAAGTTCCCGATCGAGAATTGCCAGAAACTGACCGTCGCCAGAACGATTCCTGCATAGATGTACGTATCCTGCGGCGGCACGCCGGGCACCCAGGCGGGCATGCTGGGCTGCACCAGCGCGAACAACGGGGGCACCAAAGCCGCCACGATAGAGCCAACCGTGGGAATGTAGTTCAGCACGAAAATCAGCGCCGACAGGAACAATGCGTTCTTCACCCCGAGCGCCAATAGCGAGCCATAGGTCAGCACGGTTATCAGCGCCGAGATCACCGTCTGGGTCCACAGATAGCTCTCGATCCCCCGTCGGGCCTCGTCTCCCACATTACGCACCTGCTCGCGGGCTTCCGGATCAGGGAAGATATTGTCGAGCTTCAGCGTCCAGCCAGACTGGGCCAGGAATAGGAACGCCACATAGATCAGGATCAGAACGACATCGCCGGACAGATCACCGGTGGCGTTGGCGATGGTCGCAAAGAATCGCTGACCGGTCTCGTTGAACAGCAATTCCTGCAGCGTCGGCGCACCGGTCATGTGCACCACATCATAGGCATTCTGGATCAGCCCGTTGATCTTGGTTTCGTACTCGCCTGCATCGCGGCCGAACTCGGCAATGCCATTCGCCATCAGCCCGATGAAACCGATGAAGCCGCCCAATACGAGCAGGATCGCGATGATCCGGGCATGACCGATCTTCAGGAACCGGGTCCAGTTGTCGATCATCGTGGCGAAGCCTTCGATGGTCAGGAAGAGGAACACGGCCAGCGCGAACGGCGCGAGAATGGCACGGGTCCAGTACAGGAACGCGATGATCACGCCTGTCGCGATGACCCAGATCCCAGTCGTGGCGGCACGGCTCATGCCCGGCTCCCCCTTCTGCCTCCGGCAAGCGTGGCGCCAGCCCGGCTCCGCGTCAAGGCACGTGAACCCTGCCGTTACCTTTACACCCCGGCCCTTGCCGAATCCGCCGAATTCTCTAGCGTTCCCGCAGGAACGAAAGAGGCGGGGCAATCATGACAGACTCCATTTTCATTGGCGGCGCGGACGCAAACGGAACCGGTCATCCGGACGTCGCGCAGGAACTGCTGCTGAAGATCGCAAACCGCCACGGCCTCGTCGCCGGCGCGACCGGTACCGGCAAGACGGTGACGCTGCAGATCCTCGCCCAGGGCTTTTCGGATGCCGGCGTGCCGGTCTTCTGCGCCGACGTGAAGGGCGACCTCTCGGGCATCTGCGTTCCCGGCAGCGAGAAGCACCCGCTGCATCCGAAGCTCGTCTCCCGCGCCGAAAAGATCGGCCTTGCCGACTATTCCTATTCCGGCGCGCCGACCATTTTCTGGGACCTGTTCGGCGAGAAAGGCCACCCCGTTCGCACAACGATTGCCGAAATGGGGCCGCTGCTGCTGTCGCGCCTGATGGGCCTGACCGATGCGCAGGAAGGCGTGCTGAACATCGCTTTCGAATATGCCGACGACAACGGCCTTGCCCTGCTCGACCTCAAAGATCTGCGCAAGCTGCTCGCCCATATGGGCGACAAGGAAATCCGCGATGAGCTGAGCAAGGAATACGGCAACATCGCCTCGGCATCTCTGGGTGCCCTGCAACGCAACCTCCTGGTCATGGAACGCGAAGGGGCCGAACACTTCTTCGGCGAGCCGGCGCTGGAACTGCCGGACATGATGCGGACCACGACAGACGGCCGCGGGGTCGTCAGCGTGCTGGATTCCACCCGCCTCATCAACAGCCCGAAACTTTACTCGACCTTCCTGCTCTGGCTGCTGTCGGAACTGTTCGAGCAGCTTCCGGAAGTTGGCGACCCGGACAAGCCGAAACTCGTCTTCTTCTTTGACGAAGCCCACCTCCTCTTTGACGACACGCCGTCTGCCCTCCTCCAGAAGATCGAACAGGTCGTCCGCCTGATCCGCTCCAAGGGCGTCGGCGTTTTCTTCGTGACACAGAACCCGCGCGACCTGCCTGAGAGCGTGCTCGCCCAACTCGGCAACCGGTTCCAGCACGCCCTGCGTGCCTACACGCCGGCGGAGCGCAAAGGTGTCCGCGCAGCGTCCGATTCCTTCCGGCCCAACCCTGCCTTTGACACAGAAGAAGTGATCACCACGCTTGGTGTTGGCGAAGCATTGGTCTCAACGCTCGACGCCAAGGGCGCGCCGAGTATTGTTCAGCATACGATTGTTCGTCCGCCCGCATCCCGGCTCGGCCCCGCCGAAGACGCCGAGCGCAAGAAGATTATCAGCGAAAGCCCCGTCGCCGGAAAATATGAAGGCGTGGTGGATCGCGAGTCTGCTTACGAGATCCTCGAAGCCAAGGAAGCGAAAGCGACCAAGGAAGCCGAGCGCCTGGCCAAGGAGGAAGAAAAGGCCGCCAAGGAGCTGGAAAAGAAAAAGGCCCGCACAAAGAAGACCAGTTCCAGCCGGTCGCGCCGCATGTCACCCCTGCAGAAAGCCGGAAACCAGGCAGCCCGCTCTGCCGCACGCGAAGCCACCCGCTACATCCTGCGCGGCATTCTTGGCAGCATGAAGCGCCGCTAGGTCTGACGGTCAGTTCGGTCGCGAGTCCGGCTCGGCATCTTCCAGCATGCCGAGTTCGTCCTCATCATCATCCATGATCCCGGATGCATCGTCATCGGACGACTGGAAGACCTGTCCTTCTTCATAGGTTTCGCCGGAATAGGTTTCCATTTCCGCCGGGCTGTCATCGCCCAAGACCTCTTCCTCGGCGGCAGCAGCGGCAGCGGCCTTTTCAGCCGCCTTTTCAGCCTTGCGAGCGTCTTTTTCGGCCTGCTTTGCAGCCTTTTTCGCAGCCTTCTCCTCGGCTTTGCGGGCGGCTTCTTCCAGCTGTTCCGGTGTCTTGCGGCGCCCGAACGGCGCGTGGATGTCGGCTTTGCGGTCATACTGCATCGAATAATATTCGTGCGCGGTATGGGTCAGCGGTCGCGGCGTGAGGTGCAGGCCATAGGCGCGCAGGCGCTCGACGACTTCGTCGCGAAGGTACATGCCGGGCAGCGAGTTCTGGCTGAAATTGTGGCCCTTCATCCAGTCGCGCACATCCCAGGAACGGATGCGGCCCACTTCGGACGGCCGGGCGCCGCCATGCACTTCCCACATGTAGAGGGTCGCGATGCCATTGATCGTGGCATCCATCGCATCGTCCATCGGATCGACCGGATCACGTCCCTGGGCCAGCGAGGCGCGCAGCGCCATCTTGCGGGCTTCGAGTTCCTGATAGGTATTGCCGATGACGGCCAGTGCATTGCGGTTCGCGCGGATCATGGACGCGTTGACGCCGTCCAGCTGGGGATGGCGCACCGGCAGCAGGAGATCGGGTCCCGCTTCCTGAATGGCATGGACCTGGCCAAGCTCCGACACGAAGCGCTGGAGGTTGATCCTCAATTCATGGCTGACCCCGTCGAGGGCAGACACAATGCCGGCCTGATGCTCCTCGCGCATGCGCCAGAGATGCCAGGCAACCAGCAGCCCGGCAGCGATCATCAGAGAGACCCCGCCGGTAATGAACGTATAGAACTGCGACTCACTCATTCTGAGCTCCCCTCCGATCAGCCCGAAAACGCCAGCCCCGCGACTATTCAGGTTAATGGAGATGAAACCTTAGCCGCCCAGCGCACGTCCCGCAATCGCCTGCAACTTGTGGATCGTGTCCGGATCGCGCGCTGCCTCAGCCGTGATCAGGGCGTAGTCCAGACAGGTGTCGATTCCATCCGGACTCGGTGTACGATCTGTTCCGCTCAGAGTTTCCGCAAGCTTTACAACGGCCTTGCGGCCAAGAGCGCTGTTACGGGCCATGACTTCGAGCACATTCGTCACCGTGACGGCTTCTTCTTCCTCGCGCCAGCAATCATAATCCGTGACCATGCCCAGCACGGCATAAGGCAGCTCCGCCTCACGTGCGAGCTTGGCTTCCGGCATCGCGGTCATGCCGATCACGTCACAGCCCCACTGGCGGTACAGTTTCGATTCGGCGAGCGAAGAGAATTGCGGGCCTTCCATGGCGATATAAGTCCCGCCGCGGTGCACCTTCGCGCCGACCGCTTCGGCCGCATCCGCCGCCAGCGCGGAGAACCGGGAACAGACCGGACGAGCCATGGAGACGTGCGCGACCATGCCCTCGCCAAAGAACGTCTTGGCGCGGGCAAATGTGCGGTCGATGAACTGGTCGGCCGCCAGGAAATCGCCCGGCGCATAGGCCTCCTGAAGGCTGCCGCAGGCCGAAATGGCCAGCACATCCGTCACACCGGCCATTTTCAGCGCGGCAATGTTCGCCCTGTACGGCACTTCGCTGGGCGTCAGCCGGTGGCCCCGGCCATGGCGCGGCAGGAAGACCAGCTTCACATCGCCAATCCGGCCATGCACCAGCGCATCGGACGGTGCCCCCCAAGGCGTTTCGACGGTCTCTTCCCGGCGGTCTTCCAGACCGTCAATTTCGTAAAGTCCGGAACCGCCGATAATGCCGAAAGTCCAATTGCTCATGTATTCATCCTGAAATCTTTGCGCATGCCGATGGGCGGCGGGGAGCGCGGGTTGGGCGTGGTCAGTTCCACATCATCTGCCAGCACGTAACCAAGCCCGGCATAGAAGTCGACCAACCTCACCTGGTCGTGACGAACGGCGAGCTGCGCCCCCTCTGCGCCAGCGTCGTGGCCTGCCTGTTCGAGCGCCTTGAGGATGACCTCCCCAAAGCCGCGTTTGCGATAGGCTTCCAGCACGCCAATGCGCTTGATTTCCATCCATGCCCCCTGCCCTATGGGCCCGGGCACCGGCACCCAGCGGCCCGATCCGATGGGCACTCCATCGTCCAGCAGGATGGCGCCGCCACCCTTTTGCAGCTGTGCCGCGACGTAGTCCGGGGTTTCGGTGAAGACGGTCGATTCCTCGGACACCCGTCCGGTCCAGATCCGGCGCGTCAGCTGTTCGACAAGGACGCTATCGGCCGGTCCTGCGCTGCGGAGACTGATACCGGACATGCCGGTCGTCTCAGGCTCACTCACAGACAGCCCTGACAACCAATTTCGAATAATGGTCTTCGGTTCTCAGGAATTCCACGAAGCATTTCCCGTCTTCCGATGTGTGGATGTGGGCCCCGATCGGGAATAGTCCCTCCTGGCCATTTATAGTCATGGTATAGCCCTTCGTGGTCCGGTCGAGGTAGCTCATGCTCACGCGTTCGCCATTCCCCATCACGATGGTCTTGGTCTCCCTTGCAGGGATTGCCACGCCTTCGTCGGTAAGAAGCACACCGTCGACATTCGGCAATTCGAGCCCGGCCGCCTTCTCCGCGACCTTGCGGCTGATTTGATCCGCTCGCTTCAGGACATCTGCAGCCTCCCCGGCCGCGGACGGGTCAATGTCCTGCATTTTCTCAAGATTTTCAGCGATCCGGTCGAGCGAAGACGCCATGCCCGACAGGGATTTCGGAGACGTGTCACCTAATGCGAACAGAACACCCAACCCACCAACCAGCGCGCCACCGATTGCACCAGCGGCGTTTGCGATATTCAAGAATTTTCCATCTGCCATCATTCCCTCCACCTGAGGGCGCAGAAGATAAAAGCCAGTCAGACGCCGCCGCAACAAAAAAAGCCCCGGAAAATCCGGGGCTTTTCAAATTTGTGCCGGGTGAAACCGGACCTTAGTGGTCAATTTTCCGCCAGATCTGTTTGTAGGAGAACCACAGAAGGACCGCCAGGATCAGCAGATAGCCCATCACGGCGAGGCCCAGGGACTTGCGGTGTTCCTGCTTCGGCTCACCGGCCCATGCGAGGAACTGAGCGACGTCATACGCCATTTGCTCGATCGTCGCCTCAGTGCCGTCCGTGTACTCGACACGGCCTTCGATCAGCTGCGGTGGCATGGCCAGGAAGCCACCCTTCGGCGCGTGGCGCGGGTCGCCTTCATAGTTCGGCGTTGTGTCGCCGGCCATGTACGGGTTGTAGTACTGGCCTGCATTGATCTTCAGGAAGCCTTCGCCGTGCTCGCCGCCATGGCCGCCGACTTTCGACATATCGAGGAAGTTGGCCGTTTCGCCATCGACGTCCCGCTTTACGAACGCGTCGTCATGCGGATAGCCCGACAGCAGATGATAGACATAGCTGGCACCGCCATGACGGGCTTTGGTAATGACCGACAGGTCCGGCGGGGCCGCGCCGCCATTTGCTGCACGAGCCGCTTCCACGTTCGGATACGGGCTGCGGAACGTGTCAGCAGGTGTCGCCGGACGGAAGTCGAAATCGCCAACATCGTTCGGCGTCGGGCTGAGAATTTCGTTCTCTGCAGCCAGCGCTTTCACATACGGGTTGTCGTTCGGATTTGAGTAGGCCGGGTCGTAGAACGGGCCACCCGGCTCACCGAGATTGCGGTAGCTCATCAGCTTCATCGAGTGACACGACGAACAGATCTGGTGGTAGACCTGATAGCCGCGCTGCAGCGATGCCTGATCGAACTGGCCCGTCGGGCCTTCGAACGGCCAGCCGCCCTCGGGCGGGTGCGGGTGCTCGGCGCCGCCAGCAGCATGTGCTGCAGCGGTGAAGATGAGTCCGGCCAGGCCGGCAGTGAGGAGTCGAAGCGCTTTCATGGTTCCCCTGGCTCCCTATTCCGCCGGAATGGCGGTTGCCGTCGACGCCTTATGGCGTTTCAGGACCGACTTGTGGATGGATTCCGGAACTTCCTTTGGCTTCTCGGTCAGACCGACCAAGAACAGGATCGCGAAGTAACCGAAGTAGCAGAAGGTCAGGATCAGCGAGAGGTGCCGGAACTGGAAGGTCGGCGCCGGCACAGCCGACAGCGACGGGTTCGAGTCGGCCGGAAGCGTTTCCATGAAGCTCTTCGCGTCATGATAGGCTTCGGCTCCGCCCTTGTACTCGCTGGTCACTTCCACATCGTTCTCGGTGTAGCTGACAACCAGTTTCGGCTCGCCCTGCAGCGCCTTGATGACAGCGTCATCCGGGTTTGCAGCGCCGCACCAGCCGAGCAGCACGCAGGTCGCGACAAAGCCGAAGAAGAACTGCTTGGCCACCGGGCGGTAGCGCATGGACTTCACTTTCGACGTGTCGAGCCACGGCAGGATGAACAGCACGGCGATGGCTGCGAACATGAAGATCACGCCCAGCAGCTTGGCCGGGATCGGGCCGAGATCGAAGGTAATGGCACGCAGGATCGCGTAGAACGGCAGCAGGTACCATTCCGGCACGATGTGCGACGGCGTCACCAGCGGGTTGGCCTCGACATAGTTGTCGGCATGGCCCAGCACGTTCGGTGCGTAGAAGACGAACACGGCAAACATGATCAGGAAGATCACGATCGCGAAAGCGTCCTTCACCGTGTAGTACGGGTGGAACGGAACGGTTTCCTTCTCGACATCCTGAACTTCAACACCCGTCGGGTTGTTGTTGCCCGGCACATGAAGTGCCCAGACGTGCAGGATGACGACGGCAGCGATCATGAACGGCAGCAAGTAGTGCAGCGAGAAGAAGCGTTGCAGCGTCTGGTTACCGATCGACGGACCGCCCATCAGCCAGGTCTGGATGCTTTCACCGATCAGCGGGATGGCGCCGAACAGGCCGGTGATCACGTTCGAACCGTGATACGACATCTGACCCCATGGCAGCATGTAGCCAAGGAAGGCAGTCGCCATCATCAGAAGATAGATCACGCAGCCCAGGATCCAGAGGACTTCGCGCGGCGCCTTGTATGAGCCGTAGTAAAGCCCCCGGAACATATGAATGTAGACCGCGAGGAAGAACATCGAAGCGCCGTTGGCGTGGATGTAACGAAGCAGCCAGCCATAAGGCACGTCGCGCATGATGCGCTCAACCGAAGCAAAGGCGCCGTCGACGCTGGCTTCGTAGTGCATGGCCAGAATGACACCCGTGATGATCTGGGTGGCAAGGCAGACGGCCAGGATGCCGCCGAAGGTCCACCAGTAATTCAGGTTCTTCGGGGTCGGAAAATTGATTGCCGTGTCTTGTGCAAAACGCACGATCGGCAGGCGAGTATCCAGCCAGCGGGTAAACGCGTTGGTTGGAGTGTAAGAAGATTCGTGTCCGCTCATGGGCTACCGTCCTTACAGCGAGATGTTGACCACGGTGTCCGAAACATAGCGGTAGTTCGGAACCGGAAGATTGCGGGGCGCCGGGCCTTTGCGGATGCGGCCGGACGTATCGTAGTGCGAACCGTGGCACGGGCAGTACCAGCCGCCGAAGTCGCCGGTGTTACCCTGGGCCGGGCCAACCGGGACGCAGCCGAGGTGCGTACAGGATCCTGAAGTGATCAGGATTGCACGGTTCAGCTCGCCGTTCTGCATCGGGTGCAGGCGGTCGTCATCGGTCTGCGGGTCGCGCAGCGATGAGACGTTCACCGCCTCGGCCGCCGAAATCTCGGCCGGCGTACGGTGGCGAATGAAGAATGGCTTGCCCCCGATGAGCACGCGAATTTCGCTGCCCAGCGGGACTTTGGAGATATCGACGTCCAGGGCCGATGCGGCCTTGGTATCGGCTGCCGGGTTCCACTGGTCGACAGCGACCCAGGCGAACATGGCAGCACCGCCGAAAGCTGCCGCTCCCGTCGCGATGTGAATGAAATTGCGGCGGTCCTCGTCAACAGCACCGCCGTGCTCAAGTGATGTCTGATCGGTCACGCTTTTCCCGTCCTCAACAGGCAGAGTTCTGGCCCCTAATTACAGAACCCCGCCCTCTCGCACATTGCGGCAAGTGGGCGCGGGGCCAGCCCCCTGAGATACACTGAAAAAGGGCGTTATCCTGACTTGAGCCCTGTGACAACAGGGGGCTTGCAAGCTGTGCAGCTTACGCCACAAAACATTCCCCATGACGAAGACCGACCTCGACACCCAAAAACAGCGCGCGCGGGACTGGTTCCGTGCCCTCCAGGAAGACATCTGCGATCGCTTCGAAGCCATCGAACAGGCCGCCGAACCGCCCTTGTACCGGGGCGATCCGGGCAAATTCGAGCTGACGGAATGGAAGCGCGGCGACGGCAGCGAAGATCTTGGCGGCGGGCGAATGGGTCTTATGCGCGGCAAGGTGTTCGAAAAGGTCGGCGTCCATTTTTCAGAGGTTTACGGCACTTTTTCCGAGGGCTTCGCTGCACAAATCCCCGGCGCAGATCAGTCGGACGGGCGGTTCTGGGCGTCGGGAATCTCGCTCATCGCCCATCCACGTAACCCGCATGTGCCCGCCGCGCACATGAATACGCGGATGCTGGTGACCAGCCAGAGCTGGTTCGGGGGCGGCGGAGACCTCAATCCCCTGCTCGCCTATCAACGTGATCAGGCATTTGAGGATTCTGTGGAATTCCACGCCGCCATGAAAGCGGCCTGCGACATTCACCCCGGCGCGGACTACGCGCAAATGAAGGAAACCTGCGACACTTACTTCCACCTGGCCCACCGGGACGAGCCCCGCGGGACCGGCGGCATTTTCTACGACCGCTTCAATTCCGGTGACTGGGACGCTGACTTCGTCTTTACCCAGGAGGTCGGCAAGCAGTTCGCAGACGTCTATCCGAAACTTGTGCGCAAGCATTTCCAACATGGCTGGAGCGAAGCTGAGCGCGAGGAACAGCTGATTCAGCGCGGACGATATGTGGAATTCAATCTGCTCTACGACCGCGGGACGACCTTCGGCCTGAAAACAGGTGGCAATGTTACGAGCATTCTCTCGTCGATGCCGCCTGTGGTGAAATGGCCCTGATCGGCCTGTAATTCCGGCACTTTCGCCCGTTCTTCAGTCAACCTGTCCATCTGACCACGACGGGATTCCCGCGCTTGGGGTACGCCGCAGACGGTTGCGCGATTTTCCGGTATATTCACAAGCCTGATGGTGGACGACAGCCGGGCCCCTCCCTGGGGTGCCAGCCTGGTGCTGGTGCTGGCGACGGCTATGGCCGGCGCGATGGGAGGAATTGTCACCCGATCCGGCAAGGAACCCTGGTATTCCACGCTGGAGAAATCATTCCTCACCCCACCGGACTGGATGTTCGGAATCGTCTGGCCGGGTCTCTTCTCCCTGATGACACTGAGCGCCCTGCTTGTGCTCTGGCGCGCCGGGAGTTCCAGCATCGCAAGCCGCGCGCTCGGCATTTATTTCGCCATGCTCATGGTGAACGTCGGCTGGAGCCTGTTCTTCTTCGGCCTGAAACAGATCCCGCTGTCGCTGGGCGTGCTGATCGCGCTCTGGCTGCTGATCCTGGCCATGATGGGCGAGTTTGCGCGCATTTCGAAGCCTGCCGCCTGGCTGCAACTGCCTTACCTGACCTGGGTGACCTTCGCCGGCTATCTGAACCTCTACATCTGGTCGGCTAATCCGGCGGGGTAAGTTCGGCGAGCAAGTCTTCCCGCGAAAGCGTGAAGCCAGACGCGATCCAGGTGTTCTCTACGCGGGCCAGCGCCTTGCCGATCGCCGGGCCGGATAGCCCCGCTGCCAGCGCATCGGCCCCGCCAACCGGCAGCTCAGGCCGCGACCATCGCCCCGCTGCCGCCAGAACCGGTTTCAGGCTATCGCCTGCCCCGGTTGACGCTTCGATGAGCGCCCGGTCGCAAACCACTTCCGGACCAAACCGATAAAACGCTTCGGCCAGCTCTGCCGGGCTCAAGGTTTCAACATGCCCCAGCGCCGGGTCAGCCCAGGCCGCCATCCGGTCCTGTTCGGCATTCGACAAGCGCAAAACCTGACCTACCTCGCGAATCTCCCGAAGCCGGCGCGGCAACAGGGCCATGAGCCGCTGCATTGGATCAGGCGAGAGACCCGCCGCCCGCTCCACGGCGACAAGCGCAGGCAGCACACCGGCAGATGCGACAGGCAGGACCGCATCGAGGACGTCGCTCTCTTCCATGGCCAGCATTGCATCGGACGGGTCCGGCGCTTCCAGCAGGCGCTTCAGCTCTTTCCAGATACGTTCGCGCGCGATCTTTGCGAGACCGTCTTTCTGGCGCGTACAGGCCGCGAGGCCTTCGGCATCCACTTCGGCGCCGTACCAGGCATTGAAGCGGAAGAAACGCAGGATGCGCAGATAATCTTCCCTCAGGCGCTGGTCCCCATCACCGATGAAAATCACCCGTCCGGCCAGTGCATCTTCGATACTGCCCGGGACAACTTCATGCAGGGCTCCGTCCGGCCCGGCATAGATGGCATTCAGGCGAAAATCCCGCCGCTGTGCATCTTCTGCCCAGTCTTCTGTGAAAGCGACCACTGCGCGGCGGCCATCCGTTTCCACATCCCGGCGCAGGCTGGTGATCTCGAACGGCTCGCCATCAATGATAGCGGTCACGGTACCATGCTCGATCCCCGTCGGCAGAGAGCGGATGCCCGCCGCCTTCATGGCTTTCATCACGTCTTCGGGCAGGATTTGTGTCGCGATGTCTATGTCGTCCGCCGGAATGCCGCGCAGCGTGTTGCGCACGCAGCCGCCGACGAATCGCGAGCCACCGGGACGGGCCGCTTCGAGCGCCGTCATCACGGCTTGTGTGCCGGGAGCAGTCAACCAGTTCGCTTCGATCCGGTCAGGCACTTGGTCAGTCTGGGCCATCTTCGGTGACACCCGTCCCATCGGTGGGCAGTTCAATCGACCCGCCCGGGTCTTCGCTACCAGCCCGGCCCGCGTCTTTCAGGTCATGGGCGCAGGGATAAAACTCCCCCGGCACCAGCTTGCCATCCACGTAACGGGTCGGCTTCTGGCACATTTCGGGTTCCCGCTTTTCCAGGAAGGTCATGGCAAAAAAGCCGACGACCGCGAGGCCCAATCCGATCAGGAACAGCATGTTGACCGGCCATTGGCGCCGCCCCTCATGCTCGGCTGTCGTCGTGGCCAGCACGTAGAGCCCGAACACCAAGAACGGGATCGAGAAGAAAAAGAGTTCGAAGAGTATCCGTCCGGCCAATGTTCCGGTTCCTCACTTGTGATGTTTCTCAGGATAGGCAGATGCCGAAACCAGCGAAACCCTAAACAGACAAAGCCTTACGCTTCGTAGAGTGTTTCATAGAGCCGCTGGATTATCCCCGCCGTGACGCCCCAGATGCGATACCCATTGTGCGGCATCTCATAGTAGCGGCGCGGTTTGCCTTTGTAGAACGCCTCCCCCATCCGGTGATTGCGGGCATCCATCAGGAAATCGAGCGGGGTTTCGAACACGTCCGCCACCTCGGTCGGGTCCGGCACCGGCTGGAAATCTGCCGGTAACAGACCCACGACCGGCGTAATCCGGTAGCGTGTACCGGTCACATAAGGCGCCGCCTTGCCGAGGATCTGGACATCGTCCGGGACGACACCGACTTCCTCTTCCGATTCCCGCAACGCGGCGGCGACCTCGTCGAGATCAATCGGATCCACCTTACCGCCCGGAAACGCCACCTGCCCCGCATGGTCGGCCATTGTGGTCGGCCTCACGGTTAGCAATGCCGTCGCACCGGTTGCCCGGGGAATCACCCCAACCAGCACAGCGGCCGGACGTATGATCGCCACTTCTTCCGGCGACAGGAAATCCATGTCGCCCGTCTCGCCCAGCCGGCCATTCCCGACCGGCGGGTCGAGCCGCGATTCGACGCGCGCAATGAAATCATCAAGGCCTTGCCAGGACATCCTCGTCGTCCTCAGGCAGCCGGGCCAATGGGAAAGAAGCTCCCCTGGCTCCAGACACCCAGAATGTCCGGGTCATCCGGCGAAGGTTCGGCCATTTCGACAAGTTCGTAGAAGGCGGCGCGGGTCAGTTTTGCCTCCAGCCGCCCGCGCACCAGCACATACGGCGCCGGCTCGCCGGTCTCCGGATCGGTCTCGACGCGGATCGGTGCTTCCGGCCCGGCGAGCGTGATGTCGTCCAGATTGGTCAGGAAGGCCAGCGTCTGGTCCCTGCCCGGCTCGCCTACGCGGTCGACCCTTACGCCCAGAAATGGGGCATCCTCGACCTTGACGATCACTTTTTCGTAGGGCGTCACCAGCCAGGTCTGCCCGTCTTCATCCTTGCGCAGGATACGGGAGAACAGCTTCACGAGCCGTTCACGGTTAATGCGCGATCCGTCATGCCACCAGCCGCCGTCAGCGCGAATCTCCATGCCAATGTCGGCGCTGTGCTCAGGGTTCCAAAGATGCACAGGCGGCAGCTTTCCATCCAGCTTGCCCTCAGGCAGGATGTCTTTCAGCGTTTCTTCAAGGCTGATTGTGGTTGTCGAACTGGATGTCACACCTTCCTCCGCCTTGAAGAGGCCTTACAAATAGGTCTGATTGCAAATGACGCAAACCCGGAGACGCTTTTAGAATATGGCTGATACTGATGTGACCGCCGAGGCGATTGTCGCCGATGCCGAGGCTGCCGCCGAAACCCTGCAGCAGGTGAAAGCCGAAATCGCCAAGGCCGTCTTCGGCCAGGAGCGCGTGGTCGAGCTGTCGCTGGCCGCCGTACTGGCGGGTGGCCATGCCCTGTTGATCGGTGCGCCGGGCCTGGCCAAGACCCGCCTTGTCGAAGCCATGGGCACTGCGCTTGGCCTGTCCAACCAGCGCATCCAGTTCACACCGGACCTGATGCCTTCGGATATCCTGGGTTCTGAAGTTCTGGACGAGAGCGCCAGCGGCCAGCGGACGTTCCGCTTCCTGCGCGGCCCGATCTTCACCCAGCTCCTGATGGCGGACGAGATCAACCGTGCTTCCCCGCGGACTCAGTCTGCTCTTCTGCAGGCCATGCAGGAGCGTCATGTGACTGTGGCAGGTGTACGCCATGACTTGCCCGGACCATTCCATGTGCTCGCGACGCAGAACCCGATCGAGCAGGAAGGCACCTATCCGCTTCCCGAAGCCCAGCTCGACCGCTTCCTTCTGAAGGTCGACGTGAACTATCCGGACCTCGACACCGAGCGCCGCATCCTGATCGAGACGACCGGCGGCGCCGACCAGACTGTGCGCCCGGCCCTCGATGCCGAGCGGCTGATGGCCTTGCAGGCGCTCGTGCGGAAGATGCCGGTGGGCGAGAAGATCGTCGCGGCCATTCTTTCCTTGGTGCGCGAGGCCCGGCCGGAGCAGACCTCCGACCCGCACGTCAAACGCCTCGTCGACTGGGGCCCTTCCCCGCGTGCCGGACAGGCGCTGATGCTGGCCGCCCGTTCCCGCGCCCTGCTCCGTGGCCGGTTCGCGCCAAGCCTTGAAGATGTCGAAGCGCTGGCAGAGCCCTGCCTCGGCCACCGCATGGCCATGCGCTACGACCCGACCGGCGACGCCCCAAGCCTCGGCGAATTGATCAACGACCTCGCGCGGAAGGTGGCGTAGCGCAGCCCGATGACTCCTGCTGCCGACCTTCGTGCCGAAGCCGAAGCCCTTGCCCGCCAGCTGCCCGGCCTGAACTTCAAGGCTGAGGCGAGCGAGGCGGCGCATATCGGCTCGGCCGGGCGCCGGCGCGCAGGCACAGGCGAGCATTTCTGGCAGTACCGGCGTTATGCGCAGGAAGACGCGGCCGACCGGGTCGACTGGCGCCGCTCGGCCAAGGGCCACGAACTCTTCGTGCGCGAGACGGAACTCGAAACCGCCCGCACGGTTCTTTTCTGGTGTGACGATAATCCAGGCTTCCGCTGGAAAGCCGAAGGCGAGCTGCGCACCAAGGCGGAGGAAGCTACGCTTCTGATGCTGGCTCTCGCCATTATGCTCTCGAAGGATGGCGAGCGGATCGGCGCCCTTGGCGGCGGACGTGGCGCGAGTTTCGGCAAGCGCGCAGTCGACCGCCTCTCCGAAGAACTGGCCCGCGGGACGGGCGGCAAGTTCCCCTCCCCGCCACGTTCCTCTGCCACGCTGATCGTGGCATCCGATTTCTACGATCCCATTCCGGAATGGCGCGCCCGCCTTGCGCCACTGGCAGGCAAATGTCCCGAAGGCATCCTGCTGGCCGTCTCTTCCCCCATCGAAGTCGACTTCCCCTTCGAAGGCCGCGTGAAGCTGCACCGGCCGGGATCTGCGCTATCTCGTATATTCGGGCGGGCTGAATCGATCCGTGAGGAATATCATCACCGCTTCGCAGCCCAGCGTGATGCCCTCAGTGAGCTGACAAACCGGATGGGATGGCGCTTCGTCTCCCACGTTTCAGGCCAGCCCGCACTTCAGAGCGCGGCCCGCCTTAAGGCCCAGCTTGAAAGCTTCGGGGCGAAGCTATGACCGCTTTCGGCCCCTTCCTGTTCGGCGCACCCTGGGCACTGGCTGCGCTGATCGCCCTGCCGGTGATCTGGTGGATCCTGCGCGCCACACCGCCAGCCCCGAAAGAGATCGAGCTACCGTCGCTGCGTATCCTTGAAGGTATGGAGCCGAAGGAGGAAACTCCGGCCCGCACGCCCTGGTGGGTCTGGCTGATCCGCACACTGGCGGTGATTGCAGCAATCATCGGTCTGTCCCAGCCGGTCTACGCCCCAGGTGGCAAGACAGAGTCCGTGGACGGATCCGGCCCGCTCCTGATCGTGATCGACAATGGCTGGCCCTCTGCCTCGCGCTGGAGCGAACTGGTCAATGCTGCGACCGCCACGCTGGACACCGGCAGCCGGGACATGCCGGTTCACCTGTTGCTGACAGCACCGCAGCAGCTGAACAATGATCCGTCGGAAACGCTCAGCACCACCGACGCTTCCAAGCGGATCTCTTCCCTGAGGCCGCAAGCATGGAATACCGATCGCGCGGACGCGATTACCCGCCTCGACGAATCCGGTTTGAAACCGGGCCGTATCTTCTGGGCGAGCGACGGATTGGAGAATTCGGGCGGCCGTGCCTTCGCCACCAATCTTTCCGCCCGTGCTCCGCTGACCGTTTTCGCGGCGCCGCCCCATGCTCCGGCTGCCATCACCCGGCTGAATTCCGAAACGGACTCCGTTTCGGTCACGCTTCGCCGTGTCGAAACTCGCGGAGAAGAACGCGCCTACGTTTCCGCACTGACGCTCGATGGTTCTGCGCTTGCGACATCCGAGGCGACTTTCGTTGACGGTGAGATTGAAGCGAGCGCCGACTTTACCATCCCCGCCGCGGCGCTCGCCCGTATCGCTCGTTTTACGGTGACCGGACGGCAGGGTGCGGGCACAGTGTGGCTGTGGGATTCCTCCGACCGGTCCCGCCGGGTCGGCCTGGTCGATACAGGTGCCGTCGCCCAACCCCTGCTTTCGGACATGCACTATGTACGGAAGGCGCTGGAGCCGTTCGCGTCCATCACCGAAGGATCCGTCGAAACTCTCGTCGCGGAATCGCCGGACGCGATTATTCTCACCGATGTGGGGCAGATCCTGCCCGAAGATGAAAAGCGCCTGTCGGACTGGGTGGAAAATGGTGGTGCGCTGATCCGCTTCGCCGGGCCGCGCCTTGCTGCGCAGGGGGATGACCTTCTTCCCGTTCCGCTACGCCGCGCCTCCCGCGCACTTGGCGGAGCCCTCGCGTGGGACGAGCCGCAGGCGCTCGCTCCGTTCGCGGAGTCCTCTCCCTTTGATGGCCTGAGCCTGCCGCCTGACGTACGCATCACCCAGCAAGTGCTGGCGCGGCCGGGGCCTGAATTGTCCAGCCACACCTGGGCCCGGCTTGCGGATGGGTCACCGCTCGTCACCGCGGATGCACGCGGCGCTGGAACCATCATCCTGTTCCACATCACCGCCGGTCCGGATTGGGCGAACCTCGCTTATTCCGATCTCTTCCCCCAGATGCTGCGCCGCTGCATCGCTGCGGGCCGGGGCGAGTCCGTGAATGACGAAGAAGGCGCCTACACACCGAAACTGGTTTTAGACGGGTACGGACGGCTTCAGGCACCCGGCCCCGCGGCCGCACCCCTCAAAGCGGCAGACTTCATCACGCTGGAGCCCTCCGAAGCGCATCCGCCGGGGCTCTACCAGGGCCCGGCCGGTACGCGCGCGCTGAACGCCGCACGCAATGCGAAGCCAGCCCTGATCGACGCCTGGCCTCCTGCAGCTCGGCTGCTGGGTGATGCCGAGGCACGAGCCTTGCGCCTCGCCGGTCCCATGCTGACCTTAGCCGCCATCCTGCTGGCTCTCGACCTGTTCATCGCGCTGCTCGTTGCCGGGCGCTTGCCTCGTCCTGGTCGCAAGACCGGCATCGCGGCGGCGGTCTTTCTGACAGGCTTCTTCCTGATACCGGCGCCGGATGCCGCCGCGCAGGAATATCAGTATCAGCTGATGCAGGACGGCACTTACCGCCGGGTCGCGATCGGCCCAAAAGTTGTTCCCCTTCCTCAAGGCAAGGCACCCCAATCGGACGTCGACGCCGCCTTGCGGATGCGGTTCGGCTATGTGAAGACGCCCGACATCGCACTGAACGAGCGGGCCCGCGCGGGCCTGTTCGGACTGGCGACGACGCTGTTCAACCGTACCTCGGTCGAACCCGACCAGCCTGATGAACTGGATCTTGAAACCAGCCCACTGGAGCTTTACCCGCTTATCTATTTTGCTGTGCCGCAAGGCGCCGGCCCCTTGTCGGAAAAAGCCATTGCAAGGTTGAACGCCTATCTGCGTTCCGGCGGCGCACTGGTGATCGATACGCGGGATGGTGACACACCGGGCTCGACCGAAATCTCTCGTCTTGAAACCCTGCTTGAGGGCCTCGACGCTCCCCCTCTCCAACCGGTCCCAAGCAATCATGTTCTGATGCGGTCATTCTATCTGCTGTCGGACTTCCCCGGACGATACGCAGACCGCCAGCTCTGGATAGAACAAGCTGGCTCGGCATCCGCCCCACGTGGGGATGGTGTCTCCGGCCTCTTCATCGGGGATGCCGACTGGATCTCTGCCTGGGCCATCGATGAACGTGGACGTGACCTTTATTCCGTGGACGGCGGTGAGGACCAACGTGAGATGGCGCGCCGCTTCGGCGTAAATCTCGTCATGTACATCCTGACCGGCAGCTACAAGGACGACCAGGTTCACCTGCCCGCGCTGCTTGAACGCCTTGGTGAAGGGAGCGGCGACAGGGGCAGCTTCGGCCCGAGTGCCAGCCCGCCCAACAACAACCGGGAAAGAGACGTGCAGCAATTCCTGCCGAACGGGATGCCTCATGATTGAAGCCGTGCGCATCGGGTTCGATCCCTTCCTCGGTTGGCCGGCACTTTGGGCGGTTGCCTGCGTAGCTGTGCTCGCATGGCTGGCTTACATCGTGCTGCGTGGTCGCGCCTGGCTGACCCGCGGGCTGGGCCTCACGCTGCTGGCAGCGGCGCTGTCCAATCCAAGCCTGGTGCATGAAGAGCGCGAACCCCTACCCTCTGTCGCAGCCGTGGTGCTGGACCGGTCTGAAAGCATGGACATCGGCGACCGTGCGGCAGCTGCCCGCAAGGCCTATGACCAGGTTCAGGCGAAACTTGCTGAAGACCCAAGCCTGGAAGTCCGTGTGCTTGAAAGCGATCCAAACGATGACGGCACGCATCTCTACAGCGCACTCGAAGGCCTGATGGCCGATGTGCCGCGTGATCGGATCGCGGGTGCGATCCTGATTACCGATGGCCAGTTGCACGATGTGCCCGGAAAACCGGATGCGGAAGGCGTCATCGGACCGGTCCACGGTCTGATCGTAGGCGATCCTGACCGTGGGGATCGCCGGGTGGAACTGGTCGAAGCGCCAAGTTTCGGCATCGTCGGCGAAACCGCTGACCTGATTGTCCGGGTCGATGATCCGGACGGCGGAGACATAGATCTCGACGTGTCAGTCAATGGCGGCATTCCAGAACGTGTCCGGGTAAAAGCCGGGGAAGCCACCCCGCTGCCAATCAAGATCGAGCGGCGCGGCGAGAACATTGTCGTTGTTGAAGCTCCGCCCGGCCGGCAGGAGCTGACCATGGCGAACAACCGGACCGCGGCAAGCCTCGCGGGCGTACGCGACCGCCTTCGTGTGCTGCTGGTAACCGGTAAGCCCAATCAGGCAGGCCGCACCTGGCGGGATCTTCTGAAATCCGACCCGTCCGTCGATCTCGTCCACTTCACCATCCTGCGCCCGCCCTACAAGAGCGACAATGCCACCGAAGACGAACTGGCGCTGATTGCCTTCCCGACCGAGGAATTGTTCGAAGCGAAGCTCACAGAATTCGACCTCATCATATTCGACCAGTACGAACGCCGGGGCGTCATCACGCAGACCTATCTCGCCAACATGGCGCGTTATGTCACTGAAGGCGGCGCATTGCTGATCGCGGCGGGCGAGGATTTCGCCGGTCCGGCTAGTCTCGCACGTTCCCCACTCGCCTCCGTATTGCCAGCCGTACCGACAGGCGTGGTCAGAACCGGGGAATTCGTTCCGGAGCTGACGAACGCCGGAAAGCGCCATGCCGTCACAGCACCGCTGGAAGGCCGGCAATGGGGCAGCTGGATGCGCTATATCGAGTCCACCGCCGAGACCGGCGACACAGTGCTCGCGGCGCCGGACGGCAAGCCGCTCCTCGTACTGGACCGTGTCGGCAAAGGCCGGGTCGGCATGCTGATGTCTGACCAGATCTGGTTATGGGCACGCGGCTATGATGGCGGTGGACCTTTCGCCGAGACAATTCGTAGAGTGGTCCACTGGCTGATGAAGGAACCGGAACTCGAAGAGCGCCGCCTGAAGCTTACCGCCGAAGGTGATACAGCCCATGTCGAACTGCGCAGCCTGATGGACACAGCCCCACCGCTTCAGATCGAGACACCGGAAGGCGAAACCATCGAACCCGGCTGGACAGAAACAGGGCCAGGAATCTTTACCGCCGAAGCGCCGATCGACCAGTTGGGGCTCTACCGGGCCCGCGCCGGTGGCCTGGAAACCGTCGCCCTGAACGGCCCTGCCAATCCCAAGGAATACGCCGATCTTCAGTCCACAATCAAAGTCCTGCAACCGCTGGCTCGTGCTACCGGCGGCGGTGTCTTTCGACTGAACGCAGACGACACAGGCTTGCCGGACATCCGCCGCTCCGGCGCGCGGGGCACGTCCGCCGGCGGTAATTGGCTGGGCCTGCGCGAACGCGGCGCCTATGCCGTCCGCTCCTCATCCAGCCAGGCCCTGCTCCCGGGCATCGCGGCAGCCGCCCTGCTGGTTATCTTCCTGCTTCTGGCCTGGCGCCGGGAGGGGCGCTGACATTACTTTAAATGGGGATGCATGATGAGACTATCGAGAACGATCCTTCTGGCATTTTCCGCCGTCAGTTTCAGCTTGCTCGCGACCGCTGAGCCCTCGAATTGCCCGGATGGGGCGGCGACTCAGATGTACCAAGTTGCTGCCGCTGCCGGGCAAACCAGTGAAGCTGCCCAGCTCAGCGTCGCCTATTCCCAGGCAAAACAACTCACTCAGCTTTGTACAAATGATGCGTTTGTCCAGTTCTTCGCCGCTCACACATTTGCGCAGGTCGCCTCTCGCATTCAGGATCCGCCGAGCCGGTTACAATCTCTCACAGACGCCACTCGTGCCTTGTACCGCTATGAAGCTCTCGACCTGGCGTCGGTTGGCGGACCGGTCTTCCAATCTGGCCTGACTTATGAAAATGGCACCGAAGCCGTGGTAGATACTGAGATCAGTGCCAAGCAACTGCTCTGGGACATCATCGTGCCGCAAGTCGTGGACCTGGAAGCACGAGGACAATTCCACGAATTCGTATCTGTGGGCGGCAGGGCAAAGGATGCTCCCTGCCCCTATACCGCCAAAGGTCACGCAGAGGCCGAAGCCGCCGGATACTATGACGCGTTCGAGACGATCGCATATTATTTTCAGGTCAATGGCGGCGCCCCTAATTCGCGTGGCGCGATCGAACGACTCGACTGGCTACGCAAGGCTTGTCCGGATGCGAACGAAGCCGTTACGCTCGAACTCGGCCGTCTGGGCACGCAGGTTGCTGGCTGGCACGAAATGCTGAACGATGGTCCGGCGGCCAAGAAGGCCGCTGCTGAAGCAATTGGCTGGCTGAATGAATACAAAGCCATGGTCGATGAAAACGATCCGTCCAACACCGCTCTTGCCCACGCAAACCTGCTTCTAACGAGAATGCGGGCTTTGACAGCCGAGTGACTATCGTTCTGGCCTATGCCGCTTCCGGATTAACCGGCATGCGCGCTTCCGGAGGAGTTGCTCCCTCCAATTTCGGTTTCGGCATCAGGAACAAGGCAAAAAAGACGATTGCGAACCAGATGGCAACCACATGGAAGCAATCGCGAAAAGCAAGCACCTGCGCCTCGGCTGAGACCTGCCGCCCAATCGCGCCAAATGCATTCTGGAAGGCCGGTAGGACAGCCATGCCGGAGCGCTCCAGTTCCTGCGCATAGATGGCATGCTGGTAGAGCATTTCGGCATTCGCCTCATTCATCGCGACCGACAGGTGATCGCCATGAAAGATCAGCCGGCGCTGCAACAGGATTGCCAGAAGATTCACCCCGAACGCACCGCCAACCTGCATCAGGAAAGAGACGCCCCCCGTTGCCGAAGCCAGCAAATGTGGTGGGGACGCACGCACGGCCGTCGTGTTTGCCGGAGGCATGCAGAAGCTGATTCCGACACGTGAGAGGAATATCCAGCCAACCAGAACCCAGTAAGGCGTCAGTGAAGTTACTCCGCCCAGCAGGTATGCCGCAGTCGCAAAGCTGATGATACCGAACGCCAGCAGGAAGCGCGCATCGACCTTGTCGGTCAGGCGTCCGGCGATAGGAAAACCGACCACCATGGCGAGTCCTGCCGGAATCATCATCACCCCCGCTGCGGTCGGCGAATAGTGCTGCACCATTTGAACGAAAAGCGGGATCAGATAGGTGGAGGCGTAGATGGCAATCCCGGTCGCTGAAATGATTATGCCGGCGGACCAGAATTGCCTGTACATGAAAATGGCCGGATTCAATGCCGGGAATGGATGGCGTCGCTCCCACAGAATGAAACTGACGCCTCCGATCAGGCCGATGGCAAATTTCAGATAGGTAATATCGGAATCCCAGCCATCACGGTTCGCACCCGCAAAGGCCGACAGGAGACTGACAACAGCGATCGTCAGCAAGCCGAGCCCCTGCCAGTCGAGCGGCGGACGGGTCCGCACATTCTGGTCCTCTCCTGTCGGCATCAGGAAGGGGGCGACACTGAGTGCCACAATAGCCAGCGGCAAAGTGGCTACGAAGACCAGCCGCCAGCTGGCGAGGTCAACCGCAATGCCGCCAAGGGCCGGGCCGAATGCGGGTGCCAATACGACACCGATGGAAAAGATGCCCATGGCCGTGCCGCGTTGGTTGTCCGGGAACGTCTGGAAGATCAGAAACATCGACATCGGCTGAAGCAGGCCAGCTGATATGCCCTGCAAGGCACGGGACAGGATCAGCATTTCCAGCGTGGTCGAGACCGCTCCCAGCAAAGAGCCGACGATGAACAGGCACATGCCGGCGACATAGGTCGCCCGCGGTCCATAAGTGTGCATGGCCCAGGCATTGGCCAGCATGGCAATCGTGGAAGAGGCCAGGAATGCGGTGGACATCCACTGCGCCTGATCCTGTCCGAGACCGAAGGCGCCAATAATCGCCGGCAGAGCAACATTGACCGTTGTCGCTGCCAGCATCGTGGCGAGCGACCCGGTCAGCATCGCGCCGAGCAGCATCCAGCGATATTGTGGGCCGAACTGGGCAAAGCGCCGCCGGACGGCAGATCCGGCCATGGCCGGAATGTCATCCGCCGGAACATTCCCGGTTGAGGCGGCGACCGTGCTCACGCCGGATCTTTAGCGGCCTGTTTGCGGATGCGGACCGTCACCATCGTTCCGGGTCTCAGGCGCAAACCAGGATCATCCAGATCGATCCGCACCGTGATGCGCTGAGTGATCTTTGTGAACACACCATTGGCGTTGGGATTCGGCATGAGCGCGGACTCGGCCAGTGTGGCGTTGTGGATCCGCGTGACATGGCCCGAGATTTTCGTACCTGGATGGCTGTCCGCCTTCACCCGCACTTCGGCGCCGGTTTCGATCTTGCGGATGTCGGTTTCCTTGATGTTCGCCGACACCCAGACCGCATCCGGATCGTGCATGAGCGCGACGCGGAATCCACGCAGCGAATGCTCGCCGGTATCGTAGAACAATTCGTCGATCACGCCGTCGATTGGCGCCCGGATCGTATGTTGCTCTACCACGACCCGCTGGGCATCGACGCGTGCTTCAGCCTGTTGCAGGGATGCACGCAGCACGCCGAGGTCCAGTTCTATCAGACGTACCTCTTCGCCCTGAATGGAGGCCGTTCTCTGCTCCGCGCGGGCGCTGTCCCGATCCGCTTCAGCCCGCAGCAGACCCTGACGTGCGGTGTCGAGCGCATTGCGCGACTGATCCAGCGCGCTCTGCGGTACCAGGCCCCGGTCAAACAGGCCTTGTGTGCGGTCGAAATCACGCTGGGCGGTTTCGAGATTGGATCTTGCCGCTTCCACGGATGCGGAAGCCGACTGCGTCCCGGCACGGCGGGCGGCAACTTCGCTGCCGGCCTTTGACGAAGCGAGTCCTATCCGGGCCTCTTCCCGCGCAATTTCAGCCCTGAGCCGGTTTGCTTCGGCTTCGTATTCGGCCAGCGTGTAGGATGCTTCCCGGTCGTCGATCGTGTACAGGACATCACCCGCCTTCACCGTGTCGCCCGCAGACACGCGCTGGGATGTGATCTTGCCAGAAATGTCAGTCGAAACGGCAATCATGTCCGCCGCGATCCGCGCATCAGAGGTTGAGACGAAAGCGGCACGGTCCGCCATGAAGCGAAAAAGCGCCAGCAAAATCAAAAGGATAATACCAGCAATGAGTCCCAACCTGACTCGCGGATTGCGCAGGTGCGCGGTCAGCGGTGTTCGCGCGTGCTGGATCGTTTCGACGTCCGGGGTGACTTGTGTGTTGCCGTCCATGCCTCTCACCAGTGCCTTGCGGCCCGGTCCGCTTCTCTCCCTCGCGGCTCTGTTGGACGGCTTTCAATGCCATCTCTGTATTCCGCGTTACACTTATGAACGTGACATGCCGCTAAGGCAATCAAGCCCTCTTCTTGCGCCGGCCCTGTCCGGTCTGATTAGCTACCGGAAAGATCAGAACCACCGGGAGACCCTGCCATGCCTTTCGACCATCCACTGCCCCCCTTGCCCACGCAGCCTGAAGGCGTCGCGTGGCCGACAAAGGCCTGGCCGGAAGGCACCCCGGCGCACGGGACAGATACTGCAAGACTGAACAGCCTGCTGGAACGCGCCTTCGCAGACCCGGCGCCCGACACCATGGGCGAGACACATGCCTTCCTTGCCGTGCAGGGGGGTAAGGTGGTCGCGGAGCGTTACTGGCGCGACTTCACCCCCGGCACCACGTTTCCTTCCTGGTCCGAGGCGAAATCCATCACACAGGCGTTGGTTGGCATTCTCGTGCGCGATGGCCGGATAAACATTCACGCCCCGGCAGACGTGCCGGAATGGCAGTCGGCGGACGACCCTCGCCGCGAAATAACACTGGATATGCTTCTACGCATGTCGAGTGGCCTGAAATTCGTCGAAGATTATGTGCCGGGCTCTGTTTCCGATGTGATCGAAATGTTGTTCGGCGGAGGACAAGAGGACGTCGCCGCCTATGCAGCAAACCAGCCTCTGGAACATGAGCCGGATACATTCTGGAGCTACTCAAGCGGCACCTCCAACATCGTTGCGCGTTGCGCCGCCCGCACCCTCGGCATGGCGGGAGAGGATTTCCGCGACTTCATGTTCCGTGAACTGTTCAGCCCGATCGGTATGCGCTCCCCTCTTCCGAAATTCGACAAGGCGGGCACATTCATCGGCTCGTCCTTCTGCTATTGCACCGCTCGGGATTTTGCCCGGTTCGGCCTGCTTTACCTGCGCGATGGTGTGTGGGACGGCACCCGGATCCTGCCGGAGGGCTGGGCGGACTATGCCCGCACGCCCACACCGGCCGTGCCGGAAATCGAAACACTCGGCTACGGTGCCCATTGGTGGCTGGGCATGGCCGGGCCCGGCAGCTTTTCCTGCAATGGTTATGAAGGCCAGTATACGGTTCTGGTTCCCGAGAAAGACCTTATCCTCGTCAGACACGGAAAATCGCCACTGGAAGCCAAGGAAGAGGTACAGGCCTGGATCGCCGACGTGGCGGACTGTTTCTGAGACCTCTTCCACCTTTAGGGCAAACCAGCTTATGCTCAGGCCATAAAGGGAGGACTGATCCATGACATCCATGCAAGCGGCCGTGCTTTATGCCGGTCTATTCTGCCTGCTCATGCTGGTGCTGAAAGCGAATGTCGGGCGCGTGCGCACAAAGCACAAAGTCGGCTTTGGTGACGGGAACAATGAAGCCATGCAGCGCAGCCTGCGCGTTCAGGGGAATGCCGTGGAAGATGTGCCGGTCGTGCTGCTGGGCCTGATCGGCCTTGGCGCGCTGTCGGCCCCTGCCCTGCTGATCCATGGCCTCGGCGGCAGCTTCCTGCTCGGCCGCATCCTGCACGCCATCGGCCTTGGCGGCTCTGCCGGCAGCAGTTTTGGACGCAGCGTCGGCACGCTGATCACCGCGCTGGTCATGCTGATCACCGCCGGTGCGTGCGGCTGGTTCGCGCTAACCTAGGACTCCGAGACCAGCCCCGTCACAAGACCGGACAACTTGCTGGCATCACCGGCAAGGTCTTTCACCATGACCCGGGCCTGGTCCTGCGGACCCGGAAAGGTCAGCTGGTTCTTCGGCGTGACGGTGAAACCGATCTCTCCGAAATAGGCCGGTGCGCCGATCAGGATGGCGGCGGGCCAGCCGGCGGATTTACCGGCTTCCAGCGCTTCGCCCGTCACGGTCAGGCCAAGCCGGCTGCCCCGGTGCGATGGCGCCACGGCAACAGGCCCATAGAACAGCGCCTTGTCCCGGCCCGGTCCCACAACCAGCGGCCAGACACGGCAGACCGCGATTACCTGCCCATCCAGTACAGCCACGCGATTGATCTCAGGCAGCGAGCGGGAATACTCGCGCAGCCTCTCGGCAGTCTTGGCAAAGTGGCCGGGGCCGAAGGTGCGATCGAAGAGGTCTTCAATCGCTTCGGCATGCAGGGCTGGGGTTTCGGGCACAATCTGGAGCATGAGGCGCGCCTTTAGGGCGGTGTGCCGTGTGGATCAATGGGGTAATTGCGCCTGGCTGGTCCTAATACTTCACCGAACAGCCATAAGGCTTGGTGCTGCTGACGGAAATTGGCTCCCCGGCGGCAAGGCTGGCCAAAGCCTCCCGGACGTAATTCGTGGCGGTGGCAATGTCTGCCACATTCGCAGAAGCAATAGAGTCTATGGCGCCCTGATAGGCGACCTGCCCCTTAGAACCGATTATGAACATGTGGGGTGTGGTCTTCGCCTGGTAAAGCCGGCCGAGTGTGCCGTCGGGGTCCAGCAGCACATGAGCCGGTTGCGCATTGTGCTCCTCCGTCCACTGATTGGCTGTCGTGCCCTCGGCAAAGCCCTGTTTACCCGGCGCCGAGGAAATCACGGTCAGCCAGACCGTTCCGTCCGCCTCCGCATCGGTCTGCAGGCCCTGAATGTTTCCGGGCGGCTGGGCATAGTGCTTGCGCACAAAGGGGCAGCCTTCGTTTGTCCATTCCAGCACAACGGTTCGGCCAGAAAAATCCGACAACGAAACCGGATCGCCATTGCTGTCCATGGCGGTGAAAGCCGGCGCGGGACGGCCAACCGGGAGACCGGAATCTGCGCGGGCGGTAGAGGCAATCAATGCCCCCGCCGTCAACGCGACCGCAGCTGCCATACCGGCAGCGAGCGACAGGTTTCGCCGATTGATCGTGATCATCCGTTTCTTTGTTCCCTCGTATCCGGGTGACCTCAGGGGGTCAGGGGCAGGCTTGTGACGAGCCCCTGGTTAAGGATTTCCGGCAGGACCTGCGGCTCGTCCGAACCGGCAGGATACCATAAATACATCGGAACGCCTGCGCGCTGATGCCGCGCCAGTTCAGCCGCAATGGCCGGATCCTTGCGGGTAAAATCCGCCACCAGGAAGGCGACATCATTGGCTGCGAAGAAGTCGTGCACCGTTTTCGACTTCAGCGTCGTTGCCTTGTTCACCTGGCAGGTAGCGCACCAGCTGGCAGTGAAGTCGATAAAGATTGGCCGGCCCTCTGCAATCAGCGACTGGACCTTTCCGGCGCTCCACGGCTCGGCCTCATATTTGGCGGCGTAGGCAGACGACGCGCCAATGGCAGGCGCCGGTGCCATCGCACGTTCGGTGACACCGAACAGGGTAAGTGCCAGCGTGACGGCAGCCAGTATGCGCGGCAGGCGCGCTTCGCGCTGCCACAGCCAGGCGGCGAATGCGATTGCCACAGCGCCGGTTGCGGTCCATGCCACGGCGCCCGAGCCGGCAAGATCGCCCAGCACCTTGGCCAACCATGCCGCTGTCAGGAACATCGGGAACGCGAAGAACTGCTTCAGCGTGTCCATCCACTTCCCCGGACGCGGCAGCAACTTGTACAGGTTCGGCACGAAACTCAGCACAAGGAAGGGCAGCGCCAGGCCAAAACCCATGGCCAGGAAGAAGGTGAAAACGACCGGCGCGGAATGCCCCATTACGGCACCCAGCGCGGCGCCAAGAAAAGGCCCGACACAGGGAGAACCGACAATTGCTGCCAGCACCCCCGTAAAGAATGCGCCCGCATCCCCGTCCCGGTCCGCAAGACCAGAGCCAAGATTCTGGAGCGATGTTCCCAATTCGAACATGCCCATCAGCCACAGGCCGACGGCAAACATGACCAGCGTCAGCACCGCTACGACCGGCGCGTTCTGCAGCTGGAAGCCCAGAGTGACCGGCCCGGTGGCGGCGCGCAGGGCGACAATGATCGCCGCCAGCACGCCGAAGGACACCAGTACGCCTGCCGTATACCAGATGCCATGGCGGCGCACTTCTCCGGCATGGCCGCTGGAAACTGCGGACACCATGCCGAACGCCTTCATCGACAGCACAGGCAGCACACACGGCATCAGGTTCAGGATCAGGCCGCCGAGGATCGCCAGCAGGATCAGCTTCCAGGCTGCAACCTGAAGCCCGGCACCGCCCACAGGGCCGAGGCCGGACGTGTCCGGCAAGGGTGAGCCTTCTGCTGCGCTGATCTGGTAACCTGTGCGACTGCCATCGTCTTGTTCGATCACGACGACGCCTTCGAGCGGCTTCGAGACCTCTGTCATATCTGCGGCGCTCAGTGAGAGCGTCGCACCGTGGCGTCCCATTTCCACAGGCTGCTCAGCTGGATGAAGAATGTCATGCCCGAATGGAAAGAAGCGGATCGACCGGACCTTGCCAAAACCGCCATCGAGACGGAGGCTGAGTGTCCAGTCGAGATCTTTCTTGAGGACCCGCGCTTCTCCCGGAAACGGCACGTCGCTTTTCGCAATCCATTTACCGATTAGCTCGCCATCGCGGATGTTCGCTTCAGACTGGTCCGTTTCCAGTTTCAGCTTTACATGGGCCTGTTCGGGTACGCAGGTGTCTTCGCAGATCAGGTAATCGGCGATGACATCGAGCGTGACCGGCCCCATCGCATCGTCGGGAATGGTAATGGGAAACGGGAAAACGACTTCGTCATTGTAGCCGTAATCCATGATCTCCCCTTCCACGACCGGAAGGAGGTGCGGCAGCGGCCAGACGATATCGCCGATCGCGCTCGCTTTGATGTCACTCGCCGGCTGGGCGATGACCTGCGGGGGAAGGCCCGCGTCCCCGGCGTTCAGCCAGTAGACGTGCCAGCCATTGTCGAGGTCCATTTTTAGCGCGGCGTAGATGGTTTCGCCCGGCAGGGCTGCGTCGCGCTCGGAAATCAACTCCACACGCGCATGGCCCGCGTCCACCGGCGCAGCGGCCGCCGGCAGGATGGAGAAGATAGCACCTAACAGGGCAACAAGGCAGGCGGAAAACTTCATCTAGCAGGTCCGGTTTCTTGGAGTTGCGGCTCATATGCCCGCAAACACGCCTCTACAGAAGGGCCTCGCGCAAGCGTGATGGCAAATGTGTCAGCCCGACGCACCCTGCGCGGCAAGAAAAAAGGCGGCCCGGAGGCCGCCTTCGATCTCTTACGCTGACACAGGCGATCAGGCGTTGGCAGCCTGCGGTGCAGGTTCCGCAGGCGGCGGCGTGCGGGTTGCGCGCTGGATCACACGCTGCCAGTTCAGCAGCGAAATGAAGTGGGAGTAGATAGCGCCAAGAGCGCCGCTCGCCTTGAGCTCCAGGTACTTGTCATCCGGCAGATTGTTGAGGCGTTCTTCGGAAATCGCCCAATAGTCAGCGAGTTTTTGCGCTTCGCCGACTGCGGAACCATCCGGCGTGTTCGGCTGGAAGGTGACCGCTTTCTCCTCAAACAGGTCGAAATCACGGATCAGCTTCACGAAATCAGAGGTCGCTCGGCGCTGACGCTCGAATTCCTTGCAGAACTCGATGGCATCATTGGTGAATTTGCTCGGCTGGCCGTTTTCGAAGAACGGCACTTCCGGCTGGTTGGTCACCATCGGGGCCTGACGATCGACGCAAAGGATCAGACGTTCGGCATTATCGTCGTTCGCAAACACGAACGGATACCGGCGGGCAAAGGCGGGCACATAGTGATCGTCCACGATGCGGCCATTGGCATCAATGTAAAGGTTCTGGCCCTGACGCAGGCCCATCACCGCGACGGGGGTCCGCTCGTCTCCGACGAAAATGATCGGATAGGATCCGGCCGCGAGGCCGAATTCCTGAACCGCCAATGGAATGGCATGCGCCTCGCGCATAAAGCCAAGCGGCTGGTCGATCTGCTTGATGCCGAGACCGGCATGGTCTTCCAGGGACAGCGGCTGCGGCTGCTTGTAGAAAAGGACCTGGCCTGTAAGGGCCGTTTGGCCTGCTGCGGGAGGCGTGTTCACGTGTGTCTCTCCGATCTGAGATAATTGGGCGTTTGCCTACCGGAAATAAACACTGGCTACAACACCCGAACCGGCCTGAAATGCAGTGACTACGAGGTGAAGAAACCGTCATGAAATCCACGTCTGACACCCGTTTTCTCATCCGCCGCCGCACGGTTCTGGTGGGACTCGCGGCGGGGACATCGCTGGCAGCGTGCGGCCCGCAAGTCGATGACGCCGGCACGCCGCGGCGCATCGCCCGCGAAGTGGATCAGACCCTGCAGTCCATCGCGATGACAGAGCTCGCGGCGGACCCGGAGCTCGCTACCCGGCTGGGCCTTTCGGAAGACGCGGTTGGTTATCCGTTCAACCGGTACCTGACGGACCGTTCACAAGCCGCCTACGAGCGCCGCCGGGTCAGCCGGCTGGAAATCCTGGAAGCACTGGCCGCAACGCCCCGCCCGGCCGAAGGCAGCCCGCAAGCCCGCCATCTCGACACGGTGATGGCCGCCTACGAAACCGCCGAATCCCTGTTCGTTTCAGGGCACGGGCAAACTGGGCTCGGCGTCTCCTATCCCTATGTGATGGACCATATGCGCGGCGCCTATATCGACGTGCCGGACCTTCTCAGCCGGTCCCACCCGGTCAGGACCACCGCCGAAGCACGTGCCTATGTCGATCGGCTCGCTCAGTTTGCGGACGCGATGGAAGACGAACGGCGGCGCCTGGAAGCCGACGCCAAATCCGGTGTCGTTCCGCCGGACTTCATTCTCGCCCGCATGAGTGATGCAGCCCTGAAATTCGCGGAAGAGCCGACCGAAACGCATGTGCTGATCACGACGCTGGAAAGCCAGCTCGCCGGCCCCGAAGATCTCAGCCTTGAGGATGCTGCGGATATCCTTGCTCGCGCGAAACGCATCGTCGAACAGGAAATCCGGCCCGCCTACCGGCACCTGGCCGAAGCTTTCACGGCGTTGCAGACGGATGCGCCATCCCAGCCCGGCGTCTGGCAACAGCCGAATGGTGACGCCTACTATCAGGCCGCGCTGCAGGCCTATACCGATCAGGGATTGTCTGCAGAAGAGCTGCACGCGCTGGGCCTCAGCGAAGTCGACCGGATCACGGCGGCACTGGAACTCGCCCTGTTCGAGGCGGGTCTGACTGAAGGCAGCGCGGCAGAGCGCCTGACGCTGCTCTCGGCAGAACCGGGGCAGATCTTCGATGCGACGCCGGAAGGCCATGCAGCCCTGCTGGCGCTGATGCAGACCTATCTGGACAAGGCTGAAGCGGCCCTGCCCTCCATCGTGTCGACTATTCCACGGACAAAAGTGGCCCTGCGTGCCGTACCTGAATTCCTTGAAGCGTCCGCCCCGGCGGCGTTTTATTCCGCCGCCCCGGCGAATGGCTCCGCGCCCGGCCTGTTCGAGATCAATCTGGCCGACATGACCGACTGGCCGGCCTTTACGCTGGCCACGCTGGTCTTCCATGAAACGGTGCCCGGCCACCATCTGGAAAGCGCGCTGACAGCAGAAACGGCCCACTTGCCGCTGATCCGGCAGATGATCTGGAACGTCGCATATGGCGAGGGCTGGGGCGTCTATGCCGAGACCTTGGCGGACGATATCGGACTATACCATGACGATCCCCTTGCCAGGATTGGCTATCTCCAGTCCTTGCTGTTCCGCGCCGCACGCCTCGTCGCCGATACCGGCATCCACAGCATGCACTGGAGCCGGCAGGAGGCGATCGACTATCTCGTCGCCGTCACGGGACAGCCGGAAGGCCCGATGGCGCAGGAAGTCGACCGCTACACAGTCTGGCCCGGTCAGGCGGCGGCCTACTGGATCGGACGCAAGCGGATGCTGGACCTGCGTGAGCGGGCCGAGCGCGTGCTGGGGCCCGATTTCGACTTCGTGGAGTTTCACGACACGGTTCTGACAGGTGGCCCGCGGCCGCTCTCGATCCTCGAACAGGATATCGAGCGCTGGTACACCGCTAAGATCCGGGACTGAGCCTTGGCCTCGCTCCGGTTTTCCCGGATTGGGCCCGAATCGTCCCGGCAGCGCCCAATTCCCGCCATGACCGTCTTGCCATTCTGTCATGATCAGAACGCAGGTGGAGGACGATCATGCGCAACAGGACAATCGGGTTTCTTCTGGCAGGTGCAGCCGCGGCTGCGCTGCTGACAGGATGTGCGAGCGAAACGGGCGGCAGCAGCGACGAGATCGCGACGGAAATCGCCGCGCCGCCTCCGCCCCCGGCCCCTCCGCCGCCGCAATACGAAGCCCGGGCTCAGCAGAAAGTCACGGTGACCGGCGCCATGAGCGCAGGCGACTATGCGGCCGCCGCACCGCCGCCGTCCGCGATCATGATGGCCCCGGAACCGGAATTCCGGGACAAGTATGAAGATGTCGACCCGAACCCGGTGAAGCTGACCAGCGAAGAGCCCGTCTCCACCTTTTCCATCGATGTCGACACAGCCTCCTACGCCAATGTGCGGCGGTTCCTGAAAAGCGGGGTGCTGCCGCCGAAGGACGCGGTGCGGATCGAGGAGATGGTCAATTATTTCGACTACACCTACCCGCAGCCGGACGCAGGCGCCGACCCGTTCGCGACTTACGTGACGCTCGCCCCCTCCCCCTTCGCGGAAGGACGCCAGCTGATGCAGATCGGCATTCAGGGCCGCGACATCGACCGTGACGCCCGCCCGCCGGTGAATTTGACCCTGCTGGTGGATGTGTCCGGCTCCATGCATTCGGAAGACAAGCTGCCGCTGGCCAAGCAGGCGCTGAAACTGATGCTGGACCAGATGGACCCGGCCGACACGATCTCGATCGCTGTCTATGCTGGCGCCGCGGGCGAAGTGCTGGAACCGACGCCGGTCAGCGACAAGCGCAAGATTTTCGCGGCGCTGGAAAACCTCCGCGCTGGTGGCTCCACTGCCGGCGGCGAAGGCCTGCGCCTTGCCTATTCGCTGGCGGAGCAAGGCCTAAAGGAAGGCGCCGTGAACCGTGTCATGCTGCTGACCGATGGCGACTTCAATGTCGGCATCACGGACTCCGAACAGCTGGAGGATTTCATTTCCCGCAAGCGCGAGAGCGGCATCTATCTTTCGGTCCTCGGCTTCGGGCGCGGCAATTACAATGATGCGCTGATGCAGAAGCTCGCCCAGTCCGGCAACGGCACCGCCGCCTATGTCGACACGCTGAGCGAGGCTCGCAAGGTTCTGGCCGACGACCTCGGCGGCAACCTCTTCCCGATTGCCGACGACGTGAAGATCCAGGTCGAGTTCAACCCGGCCAAAATCGCGGAATACCGCCTGATCGGTTACGAAACGCGGATGCTCGACCGGGCAGACTTCAACAATGACAAGGTGGATGCCGGGGATATCGGCGCGGGCGCCAGCGTCACGGCCATCTACGACATCACGCCTGTCGGATCGGACGCGGCACAGATCGATCCACTCCGCTATGGCGACAAGCCTGAGGCAGGCGAGGACCCGTCCGGCGAGTACGCCTTCGTCAAGCTGCGCTACAAGCCGCCGGGCGAACCGGATTCCATCCTGCTGACCCATGCGGTGACCGATGCCGACAAGGCAGACAGCCTGGAGGCGGCCCCGCAATGGGTGCGTTTCGCAACGGCCGTGGCCGGGTTCGGGGAAATGCTGCGCGGCGGCGAAGACCTCGGCACAGGCTTTGGCTGGAAAGAGATCCGCGATCTGGCGGCAGGCGCCAAGGGCGAGGATGAATTCGGCTACCGCGCGGAATTCATCGAGCTGACGCGCTTGGCGGAAACGGCTGAGGCGCAGGCGGCACTGAACCGGCCTGCGCCAGAGCAATAAAGACTCGGGCAATAAGACGGATCAGGCGGCGAGGTCTTCTGCGACCGGCGCCGCCTGTACTTCCACCACGTCCCGAGGGCTGAGACAGACCGGGCTGAAGCCTTCCTCGATATCGGCGACCATGCATTTGCGTTCGCGGGCGTCGAATTCGAGGGCAAGGAACACGGCCGAGGCGCCGTAGCGTTCCGCCTCTGCCAGCGCCCAGATCGGCTGCAGGTCATGCGGGCGGCCGGTCAGCTCCATCACGCGGATGATGCGCCAGCCATAGGAGTCGGGGGCTGCGAAGATGACGGCGCCCGGGCTGCGGGCCCATGCGGCGTCCTTTGGAACACGCTGGAAGTCCCATGCCTTGCCAGAGCGTCCCCGAAAACTGACTGCGATGTTCATGTTCATGCTCCGTTCTTGGAGACATGTTCCTATCTTGTTCTCATCTTGTTCGCAAGAAGTTTTTAGTTAACAAGGGGTTAATGGCCCGCCTGTGGAATTACTTCACGACGGTGAAGCGTTTGCGGTCGAAAACCCGCAATACCTGCTGCAGATCGCGCCCGCGGCGCAGGATCTGGCCGGCCTGTCCGTACACGACATACTGGCCCTGCATGTTGGCGAGATGGGGCTGTTTTTCGATCCGCCAGGTCGGATTTTCGGCGTGGCGGCGGAAGATTGCGAAGATCGCATGGTCCTTGTGCATGCCGATGGCGTAGTCACGCGCTTCGCCTGCCATGACCAACCGTCCGTAGACGTCGAGAATCGGTCTCATCTCGGTTTTGTGGAAAGCGATTCGCGGCTCGCTCTGGGCTCGGCGGGAAGGAAATTCGCTCATTTTCTCTGTTTATGACTCCCCTGTAATGCGAATTTGGTGCGGGAAAGCTCGCCTAAACGTCTTTTAATCCGAAATTCCACTGAAACAGCAGGAATTGGGGCAATCTGGCCACCTTTCGGTCTTGCTTGCGCCCCCGCGCACAGCCATCTTTGTCTTGTCGGACGGAGGTGAACATCTAGCACCCCGGACCCATCAGCCCCCCCAGCCCCCTGGGGCGCCAGATAAACTTCTGTCCGACACACTTCCTCAAAAATCGACTGACCAAAATCCGGTTGCAAGCCGTCTCCGTCTAGCTGCGCGCGTTTGGCGCCTTTTCACTATTGGGCCCCTTCGATCCGATGGCGTCAAGCAGCGGCTTTAGGATCTTGCCTGCCGTGCGGCCCGCGCCCGAAGCCTGGGCAAGGCGGCGGGAGACGTATTCGTCGAGGTCTTCCTCGGACGGGTTGTCCAGCCAGTACAGCACGATGGGCGGCAGAATGGCGGTCAGCAGGCCCCGCTTGGAGTAGCGGTTATAATCCTCTGCCGTGTCGCCTGCGGCGTCCCAGACGAAATCGGCCACAGACCAGCCGCGCTGCAGCGCGGGGCCGGCATTCCACGGCACCATGCCGCGCGAAACGGCGCGGCGGACGGCTTCCCGGTTCGGCTCCAGCGCCTTCAGCCAGGCGAGCACGCCCGCCTTCACCTTGTCCGGAATGCGCATGGATGACAGGTCCTGAGCGGCGAGATCGGCCTTTGCCGCCTCCCCTGCTTCCTCGAAAAAGCCGTCGATCAGGTCGATCACGCCGCGCGGCGCGGCAAGGGCCTGTTCACCCTCACTAAGCCCGGCGTCATTGGCTGCGCGGGCTGCTGCGGCCTCCGTCCAGCCGTCAAAAGCGACCTCCGGCAGCAGGGCATCCAGCCAGCGGCGGCGAAGTTTCCGGGAAGGCGTGACAGTCATGACTGAACTCCATGGCAAAGGGGGGCTTGGCCAAATCCCTTTTCACGTGATATAGCGCCCGCTTTCCGGCCTGTCTGGCCGACACAAAGTCACAATCGGGGCGACGCCCCCAACCCAATGGAGATTCCCATCGTACAGATCGTCGTCCGCGATAACAATGTCGAGCAAGCCCTGCGCGCTCTGAAGAAGAAGATGCAGCGTGAAGGCCTGTTCCGCGAAATGAAGGCTCGCCAGCATTTCGAAAAGCCGTCCGAGAAAAAAGCACGCCAGCGCGCAGAGGCCGTCCGCCGCGCCCGCAAACTGGCCCGCAAACGCGCCCAGCGCGAAGGCATCCTTTAGGACGCTGCTTTTATCGCAAGATAATCAAAACCCCGTCAGAGCGATCTGGCGGGGTTTTTGTTTAGGCCGACTTCTTGCGCCCCATGCCCTTCAGCATCTTGCCGAGGTCGCCGATGCTGGCGCCGTTGACGGCCCCGGCGCGGTAGACGCGGACGGAGACCCAGAGCACGGCCAGCGTCGTCACCACCATCAGGCCCATCTGCGTCGCCACTTCCCACATGGGCGGGTCATGCGGCATGCGCAGGATCAGCAGGAAGGGCGTGAAGACAGGGATCCACGTCGCAAAGTCCACCACGGGCGAGCCCGGGTCCTGGAAGGCGATGAAGATCGCGAACATGGGCAGCATCAGCAGGATCATCATCGGGCTGAGCAGCGTCTGCGCTTCCTGGATCGTATCGCAGAGGGAGCCGAGCGCCATGAAGATCATCCCATACATGATGTAACCGAGCACAAAGCTGACCAGCGCAGGCAGCAGGATCTGCGGACTGCCTGCCGCCGCGAGAAACGGCGTGATCATACTTCCCGCCCCCGGCACCTGCGTCGCGAGGAAGGCCGAACCCGACAGCGTGAACAGGCCCCAGACCAGCATCATGGTGGACGTCACCGCGAACACAGCGAGCAGCTTGCCCGCCAGCAATTCCGGCATGCGCACAGACGTCAGCAGCGTGTCGAAGATCTTGTTGGAGCGTTCCTCGATCGTGCCCATCAGCAGGTACTGGATGATCGAGAACACCATCAGCCACAGGAAATAGGCGAGCGCCCCGGCGACGAAGACCGGCGCCTTGTCGGCGAGCGTCACTTCCGCGCCGGCCGATTCCTGTTCCGCCACGCTGCGGATGCGCCGCGCGGGCACCTCAACGGCGGCGTCATCGGCATTCTGGATGAAGTCAGGATCCAGCCCCGCCGCTTCCAGCGCATGCTTGCGCGCCAGGCGTCGCACGGCATCCTCGGCCTCATAGCGCAGCGTGTTGATGTTGACGTCATCGCTCCAGTATTCGAGCGTCTGGCCATCCTCAGACAGGATGAAGGCCGCAAACAGCGGCTTCTCGCCCAGCGGGCCAGAGACGAACCGTTCGCCCAGAAGGTAAGGCCGCAGGCCATCGATTGATCCTGCTGGCGGCGCAACCGCAATGAATTTCCGCTCCCGGAGCGTCTGCATGGCACCGTTGTTCATGGCCCCTTCCGGCAGCTGCATTTGTTCTGCAAGGTCTTCGGCCTTTGCCGCCGCTTCATTCCGGGCAAATTCCGCATCGATGGCTTCGGCATAGAGCTGGCCCGGTTCGATCACCGTGTAATAACGCACCGGAGACGATTGCGCCGCGAACAGGGCAAACATCGAACCGATCAGCATCAGGGCGGGCACAGCGGCGAGGCTCAGCCAGAAGCCCCAGGCTTTGACGTAGCCGAGATAGTCCCGGCGGAAGACGAGATAGATATTCCGCATCAGACCGTGCTCCCCTCTTCCTGCTCCGTTGCCGGATCATCCAGCGCGGCGGCCTCTGCCTCTCCGACGAGCGAGACGAACACATCCCGCAGGCGGGCCTCGTCCGGCGCAAAGCCCGTGATTGGCGCACCTGCCTCAATGGCGGCGCGCAACGCATCCTGCGGACCCGCGCCTCTCGGCAGCGCGATGCGCCAGGCATCGCCATGACCCCGGTCTGCTGCGCGCTGGGCCTCGAACCCTTTCGGCGCCAGTGCAGCGCCAAGGTCGTAACCTTCCTCCACTTCCAGGCTCGCGCCCTTCTCCAGCGTGGTGAAGGCTTCCGGCAGCGTGCCGTCGAACACTTTGCGACCGCGCGCCATCATCATGATGCGGTCGCAGAGCCGCTCGGCATGTTCCATCACATGGGTGGAGAACAGGATCGTCGCCCCGCGCTCATGCTCGGCACGGATCAGGTCTTCGAGCACCTGCTGGTTCACCGGGTCGAGGCCGGAAAACGGCTCGTCCAGGATCAGGAAATCCGGCCTGTGGGCCAGTGTCGAGAGGATCTGGACCTTCTGAGCCATGCCCTTGGAGAGCTTGGAGACCCGCGAATGGCGAAACTCGCCAAGCCCGGTCGATTCCATCAACTCGTCCGCACGGGCTTTCGCTGCACCCGCGCCGAGGCCTTTCAGGCGCGCGAAATAGGCGATGGTCTCCCGCGCCGTCATCTTCTTGTAGAGGCCACGCTCCTCCGGCAGGAAACCGACGCGGCGCAGGGACAGGATGTTCGGCGCTTCTCCGAACAGGCGCACCTGACCTTCATCAGGCGGTATCACGCCCAGCGCCATGCGCAGGCTGGTCGACTTGCCGGCCCCGTTTGGACCCAGAAACCCGATGATCTGCCCTTCCGGCACCTCAAGCGACAGGGTCTGGACCGCCGTAAAGCCGCCGAAACGCTTGGTCACATCCGTCAGGATGAGGGGGGATTGGGCCATCCGTATCTCCGAATCCGTATGAAAATCGCTCGCTTTTCACGAGAGTCGATATGGCTGCCTATTCTTTGGCCCGGTGCGTCTTGCCAACCCCTTAAAGCCGTCGCAGCATGAATTCGGATGAAGACGGATGTGCGCCCCCTTGCACCGTCAAACTTGGGGTTGGCGGCAGAAGAGTGCGGGCAGGCTGCGCGCACCAGGCTGCAATCTTATGCCCAGAAACTCGCACGGATTGAGGCCGCCCTCTCCCGGATGGAAAGAGGATGCTATGGCTTCTGCCTGACCTGCGAAGGGCGCATAGGACTACATCGCCTCGAAGCCGACCCGGCCGAGGCGATGTGCGAGACCTGCGATGTGGGTGGAGACAGCGTCAGATAAGGACGCCGAACAGCCAGATCATGAACTGAACAAACAGGCCGGTGAGCAGCAGGATCACCAGCGTCGCATACCAGCGGCCGCTCAGGTTCAGCACGAGGCCGGACGCGATGCCCACAACGGTCATCAGGCCGAGGGAAACGGCCCAGTGAATGCCAATGGCAATGGCCAGAACGGCATGGCCGATCATAAGCGCCAGAATCAGGCCGCCCCAGGTGCTTCCCGTGATGAAGCCGTTCCAGGTGGCTTGCTGGTCGTGGATATCCATTTCGCCGTGGTGGTATTCGCTGGCAGCCATTTAGGGCTCTCCCCGTGAAATCATTGCTGCCTGCCGTATTATCGAAGGCAGGCGAAGGGTCAAGCGGATGATGGCGCCCGTATTGCCGCAGATGACAGAAGCCGCAGGTCTGATCAGTTCAACTGGCCCTTTGGCTTCGGCACCGGCGGCGTGAACGGTTCAGGCAGCGGCGCAGCCGGTACGCCTTCTTCCTTCAGGGCTTCGCGCTCTTCCTCGGTCGTTTCACCCCAGATCGGACGCTCATCCTGTTCCCCGTAATACATGGAGCGCGCCTCTTCGGCGAAATTGCCGCCGACATAGTCGAAATTCTCAGCCACATGCTTGCGGGCTTTTTCGGCGAAAGCAGCAAACATTTTCTCCGGGTCAGCAGATGCCTCCTTGCCCTTCGTCGATTTCACCGACGGGGCCATGATCTGTTTGTCCACGCGGGAGGAATTGCAGGCGGTGCAGCGCACCTGACGCTTTTCCTTCAATGTTTCATATGCCGACGATGAGGCAAACCAGGCTTCGAAATCCTCGTCACAAGCCTGGCAGTGAAGTGCGTAGCGGATCACCGGTCAGCCCCCCTCTGGTCACGGAGACGCCAGCATCGGGTCGAGTTTCCCGGCCCGTTCCAGCGCCATCATGTCGTCGCAGCCGCCGATGTGATGCTCGCCGATGAAAATCTGCGGGAAGGTCCGTCCGCCATTCGAGCGCTGGATCATCTCGGCTTTCTTGTCCGGGCTCATGCCTGCATCGATCTCTTCGAACTCCACCTGCTTCTCGCGCAGCAGCGACACCGCGCGCGAGCAATAGGGGCAGAAGGCCCGGGTATAGATCGTGACTTTCGTCATGAAGACGCTCCTTGGAACCGTTACAGGAATTATATGGTGATGTCCGTTTCCCGTACAACGCGCGCGAGCACCAGAACGTCCACATGCCGCGCCCCTGCCCGTTTGAGGGCACGTGTGCATGCACCAAGTGTTGCGCCCGTTGTCAGCACATCATCGACCAGGAGGACACGTTTACCCTGGATATGCCCGGCCCGGCCCGGGCGTAGCGCAAAGGCGCCGGCCACATTGCGGCGCCGCGCCCGGGCGGACAGACCGCCCTGCGTCGGCGTCCGGCGGATCCGCTTCAACGCATCGACTGCCACGGGCACACCGCTGCGCCGGGACAAGGCATCCGCAAGCCAGGCCGACTGGTTGAAGCCCCGGCTGGCGAGCCGGACATAGTGCAGCGGGACCGGTACGATCACGTCCGCCTCGTCAAGCAGGGCGCGGCCTGCCTGCGCCATCCAGCCGGAAAACGTACCGAGCCCGTCACGCCTGCCAGAGCGTTTGAGGTCCAGCACCAGGCGGCGGGAGGCTGCTTCATAGACGAAGGCGGCGCGCGCCCGGTCCCAGCGCGGCGGGCGAGCGATACAGGCGGCGCAGACGGCGCCTTCGTCCAGTTCCGTCCCCAGCGGCGTACCGCAGCGATCGCAGACTGCGCCGCTCAGGAAATGGATCTGTCCGAATTCGTGTGGACCGAGCGGCCCCTTGCCCAGCCCGCGTTCCCGGCTGACCAGCGAGCGCGGCGGCCAGAGGAAATCCGCCGCCATGCGCAGAAAGGCCTTTGAACGGCTGTGCTGCTGCTCCATATCGCGTGCCATGACGCCCGCTGCTCCCCCGCGCCTGTTCGACCGTGCCCGTGTCGCGCGCAATCGCGATCGGGCGGCTTCCCGTTACGCAGACTATGCGTTCCTGAAGGAACGCGTGTCGAGGGACATCGCGGACCGCGTGCAGGATACGCCGCGCACATTCGAGCGGGCACTGGACCTTGGCTGCCATGATGGACGGCTGGCACGCATCCTGTCCGGCACGGGCCGCGTGAGTTCAGTGGCAGCAAGCGACCTCTCTCCAGCCATGGTGGATGCAGCGCGCGCTGCCGGCACCGAGGCACACATGCTGGACGAGGAGACGCCGGACCTGTCGAGTGGCGGCTACGATCTCATTGTTTCGGCATTGTCCCTTCACTGGGTGAACGATCTTCCAGGCACGCTGGTGCGCTTGCGCCAGGGCCTGAAGCCTGATGGCTTATTTCTTGGCGCCCTTTTTGGCGCAGGCACGCTGGCCGAACTACGCGAATGCCTGATGGAAGCGGAAACAGAGATTTCGGGCGGTGTCTCGCCTCGCCTCTCTCCCCTGCCGGGCCTCAAGGATATGGCGGACCTGATGCAACGCGCCGGTTTCGCCCTTCCTGTAGCAGACCGCGACACGGTGGTCGTGCGCTACCGCGATCCGGCGCGGCTGCTGACAGACCTGAAAGGCATGGGCGAGCAGACTGCACTTGCGCCGGGCATGATCCGGCCGCTGCCACGCGCGGTCCTCAGCCGGGCGCTCGACCTCTACCGGGAACGCCACGCCGAGCCGGACGGACGCGTGCGGGCGAGTTTCGAGATTGTGCATGTATCCGGCTGGGCGCCGGGGCCTGGCCAGCCAAAGCCTTTGCGGCCCGGCTCCGCCACGGCTAGCCTTGCCGACGCGGTACGCCGGCAGGGCAAGCGCGATTAAGGGCCGGAAAAACCGTCGGCGGCCTTGGTGAACGAAGCGTTCGTCGATGTGCCGACGGCCGTTATTCCACCAACAATCGCGAGGCAGATGATGCCTGCAATCAGGGCGTACTCAACCGCGGTTGCACCGTCCTCGTTACCGAGGAATTGCGTAAACAGTTCACGTGCGGCTCTCATGGTCCCTCCGTCGCGTGTCCCCCCGAAAGAACCTCGAACAGCGGAATATCCGCAGGAGGGGCCGGGTAATCAAACAGGTTTGCCGGAGGAACCCACGCGATGGCCTGGCCTTCTCGTGGATGCACTTCGCCTGACCATGCCTGACACGTGTAGAGTGGCATAAGAAGATGAAAGTCGGGGTAAGTGAAACTCGCAAAAGTTGCCGGCCTGAGTTCCGATTCCTTAACCCTGATTGAAAGTTCCTCGTACAGCTCCCGCGCAAGTGCTGCCTCCGGCGTCTCGCCCGGCTCTACCTTGCCACCCGGAAACTCCCAGAGGCCTGCGAGCTGCTTGCCTTCCGGGCGCTGCGCCAACAGGATTTCACCCTTGTCATTGTAAAGCGCAGCAGCGACGACCAGGACCAACCGGTGCGTCATGTCCGGTAAGCGCCGTTGATATCCACATAACCGTGCGTCAGATCGCACGTCCACACGGTCGCTGACTGGTCCCCGACGGCAACATCGACACGGATCGTGAATTCGGGCTTCGCAAACACCGCGCTGGCTGCCTCTTCACTATAACCTGACATGCGGGCGCCATCCTTCGCGACCTGAACATCGTCGAACCAGATGGCGAGAGCCTCGGCCGAAATCGGCTCCAGCGACTTGCCCACCGCCATGACAATCCGTCCCCAGTTCGCATCGCCCGCCGCCATGGCGGTCTTGATCAGGGGAGAATTGGCGATCTCGCAAGCAATGATCTTGGCCGAGAGGTGGGACACGGCACTATCGACCTGGATGGTGACGAATTTTTGCGCCCCTTCCCCATCCTTGACGACCAGCTGGGCCAGTTCGAGACAAACAGAGTGAAGGGCCATCGCCACCGAATCTAGGCGCGGGTCATCCTTCGAGGTGATCGGGTCCATGCCGGATTGGCCCGTCGCGAAAACCATCAGCGTGTCGGACGTGGACGTATCGCCATCGACCGTTATGCAGTTGAACGTCTCGTTCGTGATGTCTTCGAGCAATTCCTGCAGCACGTCATGGGCGATGGCGGCGTCGGTGAAGACATAGGCAAGCATCGTGGCCATGTTCGGCGCAATCATGCCGGAGCCCTTCACGATCCCGGCGAAATTCACTTCACGTCCGTCAATGTCCATCGACGTACCGGCGCCTTTGGCGAACGTGTCTGTGGTCATGAAGGCCCGTGTCGCCGCCTCCCAATCCGGTGGCCCGAGCTTTTCTGCCAGGTCAGGCACGAATGCCCCGACAAAGTTCGGATCGGGCAACGGTTCACCAATGACACCGGTCGCGGCCAGAAAGCAGTGCTCCTTTGCAACGCCCAGCGCCTCAGTCATCGCTTTCAGCGTTGCCTCGTTCTTCTCATGGCCTTTCGGGCCCGTGAACGCATTGGAATTGCCCGAATTGGCAACCAGGGCACGGGCCGTGCCGCCGCCCACCTCCAGTGCCTGACGGCACCACAGCACGTCCGCGGATGCGGTTCGCGAGATTGTGTAGACACCCGCACATGTCGTGCCTTCGTCGAAGGCGAACAGGAAAACATCGTCACGCTTTACGCCACGCTTTGCATAGAAGCCGCGCGAGCCAGTGGCGGCGCGTACGCCTTTCACCTCAGGCAGTGTGGGAAAGGGAGTCGCGAAGGGCGAGGGCGTCAGGTTCAAAGTTCAGTTCCTTCAGGGGCGGGTGTCGACGGGTCGTCGGGCGCATCGGGCCCGGTGTCCGTGTCAGGAAGCCTGTAAGGCGTTGCGCCATCGTCGTCGAGCCCCGGTTCACCCTGCTGGATCTGGGCTTCTGCCTTGAGACGACGGACGATCTTGGCGACCTGTTCGAGCGTCAGGAAGGTGACGATATCGGGCCGCATTTCGTCCCGCGTCTTGGGCGCGCGGGAGCGGCGATTCTTCACTTTCAGGATGTGCCATCCATCGGCGGATTCGAATGGCGGCGCGACCTCGCCTTCGCCGGTATTGGCGATGACCAGCGGAAATGGCGGCGGCTCGTCATTGGGAGAGACATAACCGAGATCCCCCTGCTCCATGCGCGTCGCGCTGTCGAGCGAATTGGCGCTGACCAGGCTCTCGAAGCTTTCGCCCGCCTGAATCCGGTCGAACAGGGCCTGAGCCTCTTCTTTCGTGGCGACCAGGATGTGGGCGATGCGCACTTCATCATCGTCCTGCTGCAGGGCGACCTGCTTCTGGTACATCGCCTCGATCTGGTCCTCGGTCACATCCTCGGCGACGAGGTTTTCGACCAGCAGGTTGCCGAGAATTCGCTCCTCAGCCATTTCGAGCCGGCGGCGCCCGGCCGGATCCTTGTCCAGACCGCGCCGGACAGCCTCCTGCGCCATCAGCTTCTGCTCGACCAGCTGGTTGAGAACCGTATCGTATTCGGTATCCCCGGCTTTGACCTTCGTTCCGGCGGAAACAAGCCCCCTTGCAACGGCCTCAAGCTCCACGTCGCTGACATAGATTTTCTCGCCATTCACCGTGGCAGCGGTTGCGCCTTCAACGCGAACCGGCACTTCTTCCTCCGGTGGCGGGCTGCAGGCAGCCGTTGTCACAATCGCCAGACCGGCAAACAGGATACGCGGGCTGACCCGCAATGCCTTCAGATTCAACACAGTCATCACTCCAGCTGTCTGATGGCGCCGCATTGACACCCCATTGCGGCGTTCTTAAGTCTCACCCGCGCGCTGGTCGAGTGGGTTCGGCTGGTGTAATCACGGTGGGAGAACCCGCGTATTCCTGTGCGGTCACACGGTCAGGATCACAGTTTCTTCGCCCCAGACCTGATTGGTGCAGCCTCTTATGTTTTCCGTCGCCCGCAAGATTTTCGGTTCCGCCAACGACCGCAAGCTGAAACCCCTGCGAGCCCGCGTCAACCGCATCAATGCCCTCGAGCCGATGATGGAGGCGCTTTCCGACAGCGCGCTCAAAGGCAAGACCGCAGAATTCCGCAAGCGCCTGGCCGATGGCGCAACCCTCGATTCCCTTCTGGAAGAGGCCTTCGCCGTCACCCGCGAAGCGGCCCGGCGTGCCCTCGGCATGCGCCATTTCGATGTGCAGCTGATGGGCGGCATGATCCTCCATTCCGGCGCCATCGCCGAAATGCGCACCGGTGAAGGCAAAACGCTGGTGGCGACGCTCGCCGCCTACCTCAACGCACTTGAGGGCAAGGGTGTGCACGTCGTTACCGTCAACGACTACCTCGCCCGCCGCGATGCCGAATGGATGGGCCAGATTTATGGCTTCCTCGGCATGAGCACGGGCATCATCGTGCACGGCGTCACCGACGAAGAGCGCAAGGCCGCCTACGCCGCAGACATCACCTATGGCACGAACAACGAGTTCGGCTTCGACTATCTGCGCGACAACATGAAATATGCGCTGGACCAGATGGCCCAGCGCGGACACCACTTCGCCATCGTCGACGAGGTGGACTCCATCCTGATCGACGAAGCCCGTACGCCGCTGATCATTTCCGGCCCGACAGACGACCGGTCCGACCTCTACATCAAGATCGACGCGATGGTTCCGCGCCTTGAAGAGGAAGACTACGAACTCGACGAGAAGCAGCGCTCGGTCACCTATACCGAATCCGGCATGGAGAAGATCGAAACCTGGCTGGACGAAGAAGGCCTGCTGGAAGGCTCGCTGTGGGAGCCGCACAACATCTCCCTCGTCCACCACGCCAACCAGGCCCTTCGCGCCCACAAGCTCTACGCCCGTGACAAGGACTATATCGTCAAGGGCGGCGAGGTGATGCTGATCGACGAGTTCACCGGCCGCATGATGGAAGGCCGCCGACTGTCCGAAGGCCTGCACCAGGCCATCGAGGCCAAGGAACGCACCGACATCAAGCCCGAGAACCAGACGCTCGCCTCGATCACCTTCCAGAACTATTTCCGCCTCTACTCGAAGCTCGCCGGCATGACCGGTACGGCCCTGACCGAGGCCGACGAATTCGCCGACATCTACAAGCTGGAAGTCATCGACCTTCCGACCAACAAGCCGATCCAGCGGATCGACGAGGACGATGTCGTCTACCGGACGGCCAAGGCGAAATACGCCGAAATCGTCAAGGAAGTGCGCGAGTGCCATGCCAAGGGCCAGCCGATCCTGCTGGGCACCGCCTCGATCGAGAAATCCGAGATCCTGGACAACCTCCTCACCGCCGCGAAGATCCCGCACAAAGTGCTGAACGCCCGCCACCACGAGCAGGAAGCCCATATCGTGGCCGATGCCGGTGTGCCCGGCGCCGTGACCGTGGCCACCAACATGGCCGGCCGCGGCACCGACATTCAGCTCGGCGGCAATTTCGACATGCGCCTGGAACAGGAAAAGGAAAAGAAAGAAGCCGAGCTCGGCCGTGAGCTGACCGAAGGCGAAACCTCACTCCTCATCTCACAGATCAAGGCCGATATCGAGGTCAAGAAAAAGCGCGCACTGGATGCGGGCGGACTCTACGTTCTGGGTACGGAACGCCACGAAAGCCGACGCATCGACAACCAGCTTCGCGGCCGGACCGGCCGTCAGGGCGACCCGGGCAAATCGAAATTCTACATCTCCATCGAAGATGACCTGATGCGTATCTTCGCTGCCGAACGCATGGACGCCGTGATGCGCCGCCTCGGCATCAAGGAAGACGAGGGCATCACCCATCCCTGGATGAACAAGGCGATGGAGACCTCGCAGCGCAAGATCGAGCAGCGCAACTTCGAGATCCGCAAGAACGTCCTCAAATATGACGACGTGATCAACGACCAGCGCAAGGCGATCTTCGAACAGCGCATGGAATTCATGCGGGCCGACGATGTCTCCGACGTGATCGTCGAGATGCGCGAACATGTAATCGATGCGCTCGTCACCCGCACCATGCCGGAAAAGGCGTATGCGGAACAGTGGGACGTCGCGGGCCTCCGTGAAGCGCTGCGCAATGATTTCGCCATCGACCTGCCGGTCGATGAGTGGGCCGCCGAGGAAGGCGTCGCCAACAAGGAAGTCGCCCAGCGCATCCGCGATGCGGTGGAAAAAGTCTACGAGGCGATCACGGCAGCCGTCGGCGCCGACCAGATGCACCGGATCGAAAAGCAGATCCTGCTTCAGGTCCTCGACATGCGCTGGCGCGAACACCTGCAGATGATCGACCAGCTGCGTTCTGTGATCCACCTGCGGTCCTACGGCCAGCGCGATCCGCTGAACGAGTTCAAGTCCGAAGCGTTCAACCTCTTCCACAGCCTGCTGGAAGAACTGCGCGCCACCGTCACCCGCTCGCTGATGCACATCCGAGTTCAGCAGCAGGCTCCGGCAGACCAGGCGCAACAACGCCCTGCCCAACCCCAGATGGCGCAGCGGCCGGCGCCTGCGCAGATGCCACCCCCTCAAGCGCACGAAACCCACCTCGACCCGGACACCGGCGTGAACGAGATGGACCCATCAGATACGACCCAGCCGCCCGGCCCGGAACTCCATCAGGCAGAAGACGACTGGTTGAACACACCGCGCAACTCCCCCTGCCCGTGCGGCTCAGGCAAAAAATACAAGCACTGCCACGGCGCCCTCTCGCACCAGCGGGTCTAGGCGGACGCAGAAACATCCGGCCTGACAAGGCAAAAGAAATGGGCGCCAGGATTGATCCCGGCGCCCTCTTTCGTGTCGTAGCCTGATTATTTCGCAGCGACGTTCATCACGGCCGTCGTCATGGCTTTTACGCCCGTATCGATGGTAGGCGCGGGGACCGGCGCGAAGAAGGGCGAGTGGTTGCCCGGCGTTTTCATCGGATCCAACGTTTTGTTTTTCTCGCCAAAAAGGGCCGGATCATACACGCCGACCCGGAAATAAACCGACTTGTCGAATGCTTCGAGGAAGTCCCCATAGTCCTCGCTGCCTGTTGTCGGGGCCGCGAAATAGGCTTTGCCGTCCGGGAACACCCTGCTCATCGCGGCAAGCGTGCTGTCTGACAGGTCGGGGTCATTGTACACCGCCGTGCCACCGGGGCGAATGTTGATCTCCGCCTCTGGTGCACCAGCCATGGCAACAATCGCCTCCGCCGTGCGGCGCACGCCTTCCAGCAGCTTCTCGCCGATTTCCGGCTTGTACCAGCGCACGGTGCCACGCACGCGTACCGAGTCCGGAATGATATTGCCAGCGGAGCCGCCATTGATCGCGCCAACGCTGATCACGCCGAATTCCTGCTCCGGCTTTTCGCGGCTGACGATGCTCTGCAGGTCGACCACGAATTTCGACGCCATCATGACCGGATCAATGGTTGTGCTGGGACGCGACCCATGCCCGCCGACGCCATTGAACAGAATGTCGAACCCGCCTGCAAAAGAGTTCATCTGCCCCTTCACGATCTGCACTGTATCATAGGCCGACGGGCCCACATGAAGGGCAAAGCCGTAATCCGGCACGCCGAACCGGTCGAAGATGCCGTCTTCCATCATCTTTCCGGCGCCGCCAATTGCCTCTTCGGCAGGCTGGGCGACGAACATCAGCGTGCCCTTCCATTCCTTCTTCATCTCGGCGAGGGTCTGAGCGGTCGCGAGGAAGATCGCCATGTGCGCGTCGTGCCCGCAGGCGTGCATCACGTATTTCGGCTCGCCATTCCAGTCGGCCTGAACGGTGCTGGCATAGTCGAGACCGGTCTTCTCCTGCATTGGCAGGGCATCCATGTCGGCGCGTACCATCACCAGCGGGCCCTTGCCATTCTTCAGGATGCCGACAACGCCGGTCACCCCGACGCCTTCGGTCACTTCGAAGCCCAGTTCCTTCAGGCGCGCAGCGATGATGCCGGCAGAGCGTGTCTCCTGGAGGCTGAGCTCCGGATGGGTGTGGAAGTCCTTGTAGACCTCGACCCAGTCGTCGAGGTTTTCGTCGACCACGTCCGAGAGCCTGGACTGGAACTTCCTGTCGATGTCCGACGGTTTGGCGCTTGCGGGCGCCGAGACGGCGGCAAAGGCGATCAGGCTGGCCATGCCGGCCTTGGCGAGACGAGATTTCGGGGAAGACGACATACAGGCAGCTCCGGAATTCTATGGCGCAAAGTAAGACACACTCGTCGGGGAGTCGCACCGTCATGTCCAAGGGTTTCGAAGTTTCCTCGCGCCCGGATCTGACAATGCCCCCTTTTCCGGCGCGCTGGGCCGATGGCTTGACTTCGCGGGCAAGTCGGGGGAACGCCAGCATATGACGGCGATTTCCCTCCCCCCGGTTCGCGGCAAGATTCTCGAGAATGCGCCGCTGGCTCCTTACACCTGGTTCCGGGTGGGCGGACCGGCGGATGCCCTGTTCCTTCCTGCCGACGAGAAAGACCTCGAAGCCTTCTTGAAGGCTCTGGACCCTGCCGTGCCAGTCACCGTGCTGGGCGTCGGCTCCAACGTCATCGTCCGCGATGGCGGCATTCGCGGCGTCGTGATCCGCCTGATGGGCAAGTATTGGGGACAGGTCGAAGCGCTGGACGGCCTCACGATGGAGGCCCGCGCCGGTGCTCTGGACCTCTCGGTCGCGAAAGCCGCCGCGCAGAACGGCATTCGCGGACTGGAATTCCTGTCCGGCATTCCGGGCTCCATCGGCGGTGCGACGCGCACGAATGCCGGCTGCTATGGACGCGAGCTGCGTGACACGCTGGTGGCACTGCACGGCTTCCGCCGTGACGGGTCGGCGGCGGCCTATCGCGGGCCGGGTAAGCCGGGTGCCCAACCGGAAGCGCATTTCTCCTACCGTCACACAGACCTGCCGGACGATCTGATTGTCACGCGCCTCATTCTTGAGGGAACCGATACGGACGCGCCGGAAAAAATCCTCGCCGACATCGAACAGCTGCAGGCGCGCCGCGCAGAGACCCAGCCGATCAAGGACAAGACTTCCGGCTCCACCTTCGCCAATCCCGACCCGCCGGGCACGCCCGACCAGCGCTCCGCATGGAAACTGGTCGACGCAGCCGGCTGCCGGGGCTTGAGGGTCGGCGGGGCGCAGGTCTCACCCAAGCATTGCAACTTCCTGATCAATACGGGCGATGCCACCGCGGCAGATCTCGAAGCACTGGGCGAACTCGTCCGCCGCCGCGTTCTGGAAACCCAGGGCGTGGAGTTGCGCTGGGAAGTCCGCCGCATCGGCCAGCTGGCGAGCGAAACCGCCTAGAACGTACCCCGCAATTCGAACAGCAACACCGGACCGAACCTGCGCGTCCGGTCTTCGATGGACGTGATCGGCCCCAGGCGATTGCCCTGATAGATCTCCCGCCGGAAATTGTCTTTCTGGTTCAGCAGATTGCCGATTGAGAAATTACCCGTCAGGCCAAGAATATCCTTGTGCTCGACAAAGACGGACCCATAGCCCGGCGTTGAAATCTGCACACCCCGTTCACTGAGTTGGTAGTAGTGGTTACGTTCGAATCTTTCCAGAAATCCGCCCCATGCCCAGTCCGTTCCCGGAACATCCTGCCGAAACTCGATATTCAAATAGTAATTTGGGCTATCATTGATCGGGCGGGTCTGGCCGGTCAGCGGGTCGGTGACTTCAGAATCGAACCATTCGGCATAACTCGTCAACTCCCCACCAGGAATGCCCAGTTTGGCGAGCTTCAAAGTTGAATCGAGCGTAATCCCGATTTCCCGCGCGGTATCGAGATTGCCGGGCCCATCGCCCATGCCGATGGGCACACGGTCCACGATGTCCTCGATGTCGGAATAGTAGGTGTTCAGAGTGGCCGCGCCCCAGTCTCCGAAATCCTTCTCTGCCTGCAGGCTCCACTTCCAGGCCTGCTGCGGAACAATGTTGGCATTGCCGGAATCACCGCTGTCTGCGTCGAGATTCACAGAGGATATGAAATCGAAGAAATCCAGCTGTCCCACCTCCCGGTCGATCCGCGCTGTGAGTTTCAGCTTCGGGTCGGCCTGCCAGGAAAGGCTGGCAAACCCTTTTGGCCGGGTAAACTCCCGCGCATTCGCATTGTCGCCCGATTGGGTCAGTTCGGAATATTCCGCCCCCAGAGAGACCTGCAGGCGCAAGTCTGCCGACAAGGGGCGGCCATACGTGACGGCCGCTTCCCAACGGTTTTCCTCAACGCGGGAGTTAGCTCCCGGCAAGGATATGACTTCAAAGGGACCGCCGTCCATTGCGATGCTCGACCCCGTTTCGGCGTCAAGGAAATTGAACGCGTTTTCCAGCGAGACCTGCCAATCACGCCCCTGCCCTGTGTTCCAGGCATATTCGCCCCGGCCAATATATTCGCCCTCGTCTATGGTCTGACGGAACCGTGTTTCGGCGAAGTCCGCGCCATCGATTGTGCCAGCGCGGAACGTATCGTTGAACGGACTGTTTTCGCGCCGGGCAAGACCGATGATTTTCAACCGTCCCGGCCCAAAGCCGAATTCATAATCGCCACCGAGTTCGGCATTCCATTCATCCTCCCCACTGAGAAACAGGCGGCGGCCTTCTGGCTCACCGACGGGGAACGTCTTCGAGGTTTCCTTCCGGTCGAACTGATAGATGCCGACCCGTCCGTTGAGATTGGCCACAACACCGCTCGGCGGTTTCCAGGCCAGCGATCCGGACACGGAGACATTGTCGGATATGTTGGTCAGGTCCTCCTTGCGCCGTTCCAGCAGAGCGCCCTCCGGCGTGGTGATTGTTTCCCAGCCGGCATGCGCGCTGCGTCTTGGCAGGCTATTCGCCTCGACGCTCCAGCTCAGGCTTTCATCGCCGCCCGACAATGTCACGACAGCCTCGTGGAAATAGGGCGTGATGCCTTCACGGATGCGGGACCGCCAGCGCCAAGTGCCGGACACACCGCCTTCCCCGTCGGTCGTCACGTTCACGACCTGGCCGGACAGGCCGGGAATATCCAGCGTGGTTCCATCGACCACTTCAATCCGCACCACTTTCGTCGCCGAAATGCGCCCGAGCGCGGCTTCCGCGCCGTTGGATTTTCCGGAAACCCGCTGGCCATTGATCAGCACATTGCCGGTGGCCTGACCGAATCCGCGCGATCCATCATCGTCACGCTGAATGGAGAAGCCAGGAATCCGGTTCACCATGTCGAGCGCGGTCTGCGGATTATACTGGGCAAAATCAGCCGGCGCATAATCGCTTCCAGACGTGATGGGGGTGCCTGTATCCGGTTCCGCCGCCGCTGGAAGGGATGTAAGACCGGCCGCCAGCATAGCGGCGAATCCAGGCAATAGGGTATGGCTGACAGCCACGTGGCGCCTCCTGTTTTCCTTGATTTTCATGAAGAGCACCGGCTCCCCCGCCAGTGACTCGTCTTCTTGTTATTCGATAACGACTACTGTTGTAGTCAATCGAATGCAAGGCACCAATAACATGACTTTTTCGTAATCCTCTTCCCCTTAGCCGCCGGTTTGCCTCGCTTAAGCCCCTATTCACCGGCACGAAGCAGAAATGACGGTTGAAGGCAGGCAAACCCGCTCGAGGTTCGCCCGGCAGGAAGGACATTCAGAATGAAGCGTGTCGCAGTGATCTATGGCGGGTGGTCTTCCGAAAGGGAGGTGTCGCTGTCTTCCGGAACACAGATGCTGAAGGCTGCGCAGGCCGCAGGTTATGACGCGGTCGGCATCGATGTCGGCCGCGACCTTGCCGCCCAACTGACGGAAGCGAAGCCGGACGCGGTGCTGAACGGCCTGCATGGTCCCTGGGGCGAAGATGGCTGCGTGCAGGGCCTGCTTGAGATCATGGACCTGCCCTACTCCCATTCCGGCGTGCTGGCCTCGGCGCTCGCCATGGACAAGCTGAAATCGAAAGCAGTCTACCGTTCTGCCGGCCTTCCGGTGGCAGAGGATCGGCAGGTCACCCGCGCCGAAGCCGCCGCCTCCCACCCTCTTGAGCCGCCCTATGTGGTCAAACCAGTCAATGAGGGCTCTAGTTTCGGCGTCCTGATCGTGCGCGAAGGGGCCAACGGCCCGCCTCAGGAATTGCTGGGCGAGAGCTGGCATTATGGCGACTACCTGATGGCCGAAGAGTTCATTCCGGGCCGGGAACTGACCGTCGCCGTGCTGGGTGATCGCGCTTTGGCCGTGACAGAGATCACGACCTTAAGGGACTATTACGATTTCGATGCAAAATATTCAGCTGGTGGATCACGTCATGTGATCCCGGCAGACGTGCCTGAGCACATAACCGCCATGGCGATGGACTTCGCCTTGCGGGCACATCAGGTCCTTGGCTGCCGGGGCGCGACACGATCCGACTTTCGCTACGACGACAAGAGAGACCGGCTCGTGATCCTTGAGACCAATACCCAGCCAGGCATGACGCCGACCTCACTTGTCCCTGAACAGGCCGCTTTCGTTGGAATGTCCTTCGAAGAACTGGTCGCATGGATGATTGAGGACGCTTCATGCCGAAGATAAGCCGCAACCAGCCCGCTCCGAAACGCAGACGCGAACCGATCACTTTCGTCGATGAAGTGACCGGCGAGGAGGTGCGCGTTTCGTCCGTCCTGTTCGGCTTCGTCATGCTGATCGCCATTATCGTGGCGCTGGCTGCCTGGATGGGCGGGTCCATGTCGCAGATCGAAAACCGTTTCGCAGGCTTCATGGACGACTCGGCCCGCATGGCCGGTGTTTCCGTGAACGAAGTGTCCGTCCTTGGCCTCGAGCAGGATCCCGCCCTGCAGCAGGAAATCCGCGCCGCCGCCATGATCGAGCCCGGCGAGAACATGTTCCGCGCCGATCCCTACATCATCCGCCGCCGCGTCGAAGGCACCCACAAGGTGCTGAACGTGCGCGTGCACCGTCTCTGGCCGGACCAGGTCGTGATAATCGCCGACGCTGCCGAGCCGGTCGCCATCTGGCATGACGGCAAGGACTGGACGGTTGTCGACGGCCTCGGCCGCGTCATCCCCGACGAGCGCGCCAGCGACCATCCGGATCTTGTCCGCGTGGCCGGTCGCGGCGCACCGGAAGCCGCCCCTGCCCTCGTCTTGGCACTGGCCGACGCCCCGGACGTGACAGACGACCTCGCCATCGCGACACGCATCAATGACCGCCGCTGGGACATGCGCCTCATTTCCGGCGCGACAGTCCGCCTGCCGGAAGATGTCGAGCTGACCGCAGCGCTTGGCCGCCTGACCAACCTGCAGGTGCGCACGGCTCTTCTTGAACGCCCGCTGAAAATGATCGACCTGCGCAATGCCGGCCGCGTCTATCTCGGCCCGGTCAACCCGCCGAACTTCCGGGCGCGCGAAATCGCGGCGCGTTCCTGATGGCCAACGTCCAGTCCCGCCGTGCCCCCCGTATGGGCCGCTCAAGCACCGGCACGGTCGCTGCGCTGGATATCGGCTGTTCGAAAATCACCTGCCTGATCGGGCGTAATGACGGCGCCGGTCCGCGCAGCTTCCGAATCCTTGGCGCCGGACGCCAGCAGTCGCGCGGCTTCACGGGCGGCACCATCACCGACATGGAAGGTCTTGAACGGGCCATTCGCCTCGCCGTGGAGGATGCCGAGCGCGAAGCCGGAGAACAGATCTCCAATGTGATGCTGGGCATCACCGGCCAGAAACTCGCCTCGACGCTGGTCACGGCCCGTATTGAAATCGGCGGGCGCGAGATCAACCAGAAGGACGTGCGCCGTATCCAGGCGCAGGCGCTGGCGAAAATACCGGCGCGGGGAGAGGAAACGCTCGCAGCCTGGCCGGTCGCCTATCGCGTCGACGATCAGGAAGGCGTGCGCGAGCCGCAGGGCATGTATGCCCACGAACTCGGCCTGTTGCTCTCGGTCGTCACCGCGCCGAAATCGGTGGTGAAGAACCTCGTTGAATGTGTCGGCCGGGCGCATATCGGTGTGACGGCCCTGATCCCCTCCTCCATTGCGAGCGGCGCGGGCACGCTGATCGACGACGAGATCGAGAACGGCGCCATCTGCATCGACATGGGCGCAGGTGTGACCGCGGTCTCGGTTTACCTGAACGGCTCCCCGGCCTGGCTGGGCCTCGTCCCGGCGGGCGGCGCGCATGTGACCTCCGATCTCGCCCAGGGCCTTGGCACGACTTTCGCCGCTGCCGAGCGCCTGAAGAGCGTCTTCGGCACCGCCAATCTCGAAGGCCCGGGTCTGGCAGAACGAATTGAAGTGCCGCGCCTCGGCGATGACGGGCGTTTGCAAGCTACCCGCATGGAACGCGGTCAACTCGCGGCAATTATCGCCCCGAGGGTCGAAGAGACGTTCGAACTCGTGCGCAAAACGCTCGATTCCAGTGGTGTACGCAAAGTACTCCCCCAACGGATCGTGCTGACAGGCGGCGCATCCCAGCTGCCGGGCGTGCGCGACGTCGCCAGCCGCATCCTGCAGGCACCAGTGCGGCTTGGGCGTCCGACCATCGCGGAATTTCTGGGCGAAACACTGGCAACACCAGCTTTCTCCACAGCCTCCGGTCTGCTACTGTATTCGGAATTGGGGTTTGCGGACGCGGTGAGGGCAACTGCTACGCGCAATGACGGACCAGAGTCGAGAAGCGGCGTGGTGAACAAAGTGTTCCATTGGCTTGAAGAAAATTTCTGAGCCAATTTCACTCCACTTAACTGCTTCTTAGCCGCATCACGCCATCTTGCTCCACGGCAGGGGTCCGCAAGTAGAGTGAAGTGAGGGATGCAATGAATTATGAACTGAAGCCCAGGATCCTGGTCTTTGGCGTCGGCGGTGCCGGTGGCAACGCTGTCGACAACATGATCGAGGCGAACCTGCAGGGCGTCGAGTTCATTGCAGCCAACACCGATGCGCAGGCCCTTTCACGTTCCAAGGCAGACACGCGCATCCAGCTCGGCCCGGTGACAACCTCTGGCCTCGGCGCCGGCGCGCGTCCCGAGATCGGCGAGAAGGCTGCCGAAGAATCCATCGACGAAATCAAGGGCCATCTCGAAGGCGCCCACATGGTGTTCATTGCGGCCGGCATGGGCGGCGGCACCGGCACTGGTGCAGCCCCGGTCATCGCCCGCGCCGCGCGTGAGATGGAAATCCTCACCGTTGCCGTCGTCACCAAGCCGTTCGGCTTTGAAGGCAATCGCCGCATGCATGTTGCCGAAGGCGGGCTGGACCTGATCCGCACGCATGTCGACACGATGATCGTGGTGCCGAACCAGAACCTTTTCCGCATCGCCAACGACCGCACGACCTTCGCCGAAGCCTTCCGCATGGCCGATGACGTGCTGTATTCCGGCGTTCGCGGCATCACCGACCTGATGGTCATGCCCGGCCTGATCAATCTCGACTTCGCCGATGTCAGCGCCATCATGCACGGCATGGGCACGGCAATGATGGGCATGGGCGAAGCCACAGGTGAGAACCGTGCGCTGGAAGCAGCCCGCCAGGCCATCGACAATCCGCTGCTGGACGATGTCTCGATGAATGGCGCCAAGGGCGTGCTGATCAACATCACCGGCGGCTATGACATGACCCTGTTCGAGCTGGACGAGGCCGCCAACGAGATCCGCCGCGAAGTCGATCCGGAAGCGAACATCATTCTCGGCTCGGCATTCGACACGGAGCTGGAAGGCCGCCTGCGCGTGTCCGTGATCGCTGCAGGCGTGGAAGCTGCCTTTGCGGCGAAGCCTGTGGAGCCTGCCAATCCGCAAGCCACTGTTCGACAGCCGATTGCCGCTCCGGTCGAGGCGCCGGCGCCTGAACCCGAACTGGAAGCCGAAACCGAAGCCGCCGAAGACATCGTGGAAACGGCGGTCGAGGACGTGGCAGAGGCAGCTCCCGCCCACGACGAAGACCGTCCGACCATCATTACCCATCGCCCGACTGGCGCCGAAACCGAGACGGCTCAGCTGGACGACGATCACTACGAAGGCTCAGAAGGAGACGAAGAAGTGTCAGCCGATTCCGTATTCTCCGCCCGGCGCGAAGCCCCGGTCACCGACAAGCCTAAAGCCGACCAGAGCGGCTCAGGGTTTGCCAATCTGTTCGGATGGCGCCGCAACACGCCGCAGGGCGAAAACGATGATGCGGCAGAGCCAGCCCCGATCGTCTCGTCACCGGACGACCATCCCGAGCCTGCCCCGTTCGACGATGCAGACCTTGAAATTCCTGCCTTCCTGCGCCGGTCCGCCAATCACTGAGGCGCTCGTCATACGCGGGTCGCGAAGACGTAAAAAATCAGTCTGCCATGGTTAACTTGTTACAATAGAAATCCAATATAAACAGGGCCGTATCTGATGATGCGGCCCGTTTTGTAACACGGCGAAACAAGCCGTGTTTTGCCCCTTCATCCCCCTGCCCCCAAAAAGGGGGTCAGTATCCATGGGGTAGTTGCGAGTAGATTTGACATGGAAATGCAGCAGACCATCGAACGGCCCGCAATGTGCGCTGGCGTCGGCGTCCACAGCGGCGAGAAGGCCAGGCTGGTCCTGAAACCGGCCCCGGTCGGCACAGGCATCGTTTTCCGCCGTACAGACCTTGGCCTGCCGAAAGCTGAAATCCTTGCTCATGCCGCGAACGTCTCCGACACCCAGCTCGGCACGACGATCGCGAACGAAAACGGCATCACCGTCGCTGTGGTCGAACACCTGATGGCCGCCGTCTGCGGCCTCGGCATCGACAATCTGCTGATCGAGATCGACGGGCCGGAAGTCCCGATCATGGACGGCTCATCCGCCGTTTACTGCGAACTGCTGCTGCAAGCCGGCCTGAAACAGCAAACCGCGCCCCGCCGCCGCATCCGCATTCTGGAGACCATCGAAATCGTCGATGGGCCGAAACGCGCCACCCTGTCGCCGTCGGACGACAATCACCTCACACTGCGCGCGCGCATCGAATACGACAACAATGTCATCGGTGTGCAGCAGATGGCCCTGCGGCTCGCGCCCGGCATGTTTGCCCGCGATCTGGCCTTTGCCCGCACCTATGGCTTTGCCCGTGACGTTGAAATGCTGCGTTCCATGGGCCTGGCCCGCGGCGGCTCGCTCGACAATGCCGTCGTGATCGATGACGACGAAGCCATCATGAATCCGGAAGGCCTGCGCATCGAGGATGAATTTGTGCGTCACAAGATGCTGGACGCGGTGGGTGACCTGATGCTGGCTGGCGCTCCGATTGCCGGAGCCTACGACGCCGTGCAGCCGGGCCACGCCCTCAACAACAAGCTGGTGCGCAAGCTGCTGGAATCGCCGGAAGCCTGGTGTTGGGAAAGCGACGCAGACACCGATCTAGTCGCCCGCACCCTCCGGGCCGGGGCTGCACTTTAAGCGCTTATCGGCGCGCTACCCTAAAAAGCCTGTAAGACTCCCCCATCCCGGCCCGTTTAAGGTTTCCGGCATGTGAAAGTTCCTTGGAATTCCGGCGGGGTTCGCGCTAATCAAAGGGCGACAAGAATTGCAGAAAGCGCGCCGGAGCCCATGAAGCCTGCCAAGCCCCTCGCCCTCGCCCTGATTGCCGTGGCTGTCAGCCTTACAGCCTGCCAGAGCCGGGAAAAGCGCCAGCGCGAACTGGCCTATGTCGAACGCCCGGTCGAGCAGCTCTATAATCAGGCCGCCTCCGAACTGGACAGCCGCGACTATGATACCGCGATTTTGCTGTTCAATGAGGTCGAGCGCCAGCACCCCTATTCCGAGTGGGCCCGCAAGGCGATGGTGATGACCGCCTATTCCCACTACAAGCGCCGGAACTATGACGAAGCCATCTCCGCATCACAGCGTTATATCTCGCTGCACCCCGGCGGCACTGAAGCCGCCTATGCGTACTACCTGATTGCCATCAGCCAGTTTGAGCAGATCGTCGATGTCGGCCGTGACCAGGGCATGACCGAACAGACCAAGGTCTCGCTGCAGGACGTGTTGCGCCGCTTCCCGGACAGCGAATATGCCCGCGATGCCCAGCTGAAACTGGACATGGTCAACGACCAGCTGGCCGGCAAGGAAATGGAAGTTGGCCGCTGGTACCTGCGATCCAACCAGACACTGGCGGCAATCAACCGGTTCCGCACCGTGGTGAAGGAGTACGGCACGACCTCTCACTCCGAGGAAGCGCTCTACCGTCTTGTTGAGGCCTATCTCTCGCTCGGCATGCGCCCGCAGGCGACCGAAGCGGCCGCGACGCTTGGCTATAACTATCCGAATTCGGACTGGTACAAGATGGCCTACAATTTGATGACGAACGAAGGCATCCTGCTGGATACGTCGGCACCGAAGCGCACTCTGCTGCAGAGAATCATTCCCGGCGGAAAGTAACCGGCAGGCCGGGGCCTTATGCGCCTTCGATCAAGTCGAACCATTCATCCTCGGTCATCGTCTGCACGCCAAGGTCCTGGGCTTTCTTCAGCTTTGACCCTGCGCCCGGCCCGGCGACCACAAGATCCGTCTTGGCGGACACCGAGCCTGAAACCTTCGCGCCCAACGCACTGGCCCGTGCCTTTGCCTCGTCGCGCGTCATGCGCTCCAGCGTGCCGGTGAAAACGATTGTCTTGCCGGCGACCGGACTGTCGGAAGCGGCTTTGGCCTCATCCTCTATTGTCAGCTCCGAGAGCAAGGCGGCAAGCATCTCGCGATTATGCGCCTCGCGTTCGAAATCGCAGAGCGCATTGACCGCCGTCGCGCCGATCCCGTCGATGCCGGACAGCGCCTCCCAGGCTTCACTGCCCTCCCCTTCCTCGGTGGCAGAGACCACATTCGCCCAGAACACATCCCACTTCAGGAAGGTACGCGCGAAAAGCTGCGACGTGGTCTGACCGACATGACGAATGCCGAGCCCGTTCAGGAAACGCGCGAACGGCACGCTCCGGTGCGCATCAATCGCATCGAACAGTTTCTTCGCCGAGACCTTGCCGAAGCCTTCCCACGCTTCCAGCGGCGGCAGGCCGGCAGTCTCGATCGCATCGGCGAGCCGGAAGATATCCTGCGGGCCTTTCAGCACGCCTTTGTCGTGGAATAGCTGGATCTGCTTCGCCCCGAGGCCATCAATGTCCAGCGCCTTGCGGGAGACGAAATGCTTCAGCCGCTCCACGGCCTGCGCCGGGCAGACGAGGCCGCCCGTGCAGCGGCGGCGCACATCTTCTTCGCCCTTCGCATCGATCTCGCGCACGGCGTCAGAGCCGCAAATCGGGCATTGGTGCGGCATCTGCCAGGGTGTGCCTCCGCCATCCTTCACCACACGGAGGACTTGTGGGATCACATCGCCGGCGCGCTGGATCTCCACCGTGTCACCGGGCTTCACGCCCAGGCGCGCAATCTCGTCTTCATTGTGCAGGGTGGCGTTGGAGACGACCACGCCGCCCACCGTCACTGGCTGCAGCCGTGCCACGGGCGTCAGCGAGCCCGTGCGGCCGACCTGGATGTCGATGTCCAGCAGTTCGGTCGTCGCCTTCTCCGCGGGGAATTTATGCGCAATCGCCCAACGCGGCGCGCGGGAGACGAAACCGAGGCGCTGCTGCCAGTCGAGCCGGTCCACCTTGTAGACGACGCCGTCAATATCGTATGGCAAGTCTGCCCGTTTGGCTTCGATATCGCGATAGGTGGAAAGAAGCTCCTCCACCGTCCCGCCACGGATCATCATGGGGTTTATTGAAAATCCCCAATCGGCGAATTTCTGTACGGCTTCGTGCTGCGTTTCCGCAAACGGGGCGCTTTCGGCTGCCCAGGCATAGGCAAAGAAACGCAGCGGACGGGATTTCGTGATCTCGACATCCAGCTGCCGCAGACTGCCTGCCGCCGCATTGCGCGGATTGGCGAAGATCTTCCTGCCCGCTTCTTCCTCGCGCTTGTTCAGCGCCGCAAAGTCCGCCTTGGTCATGTAGACTTCGCCGCGGATCTCGATCTTTTCGGGCCAGCCCTTGCCGGACAGCTTCTCCGGAATATCGTTCAGCGTGCGCGCATTGGCGGTGACGTCCTCGCCCACTTCGCCATTGCCGCGGGTTGCCGCACGCTTCAGCTTGCCCTTTTCATAAGTGAGGCTGAGGGACAGCCCGTCGATTTTCGGTTCTGCCGTGATCGCGACTTCTTCGTCAGCGCCGAGCCCGAGGAAACGACGGATCCGGTCGGCAAAGTCGCTGACGTCTTCATCCGAAAATGCATTGTCCAGCGACAACATCGGCGCGGCATGGGACGCCTTGGCGAAGCCATCATGCGCGGCCGCCCCCACCCTGTCCGAAGGGCTGTCTTCGCGCTTCAGATCCGGGAAGCGGGCTTCGATAGCCGCGTTGCGCAGACGCGCGGCATCATATTCCGCATCCGTCATCAGCGGGGCGTCTTCCTGATAATAGGCCGCGTCCGCCTCGGCGATCAGACTGGCCAGGCGCTCAAGTTCGACTGCGGCCTCTTCGCGCGTCAGGTCGTCGACCGGGGTCGCCTCGCTCATACATCCTCCAACAGCCTCCCGGCTGCTGCCCGCGCCTCTTCAGTAATCTCGGCGCCGGACAACATGCGGGCAATCTCTTCCTGCCTGTCCGACTCATCTAGCCCGCGCAGGCGCGTGCCACCAGACTTGCCTCTGCCCTTTTCCACAAGCCATTGCGACCGGGCGGCCGCCGCCACCTGAGGGCTGTGCGTGATGGCAAAGACCTGCCGCGCCCGGCCGAGCCGGATCAGCCGCTCACCAATCGCCGCAGCCACCGCGCCGCCGACGCCCTGATCGGCCTCGTCGAAGATCAGCGTGCCCGCACTGCCCGCCTCTGCGAGCGCGCATTTCAACGCCAGCGAGACCCGCGCGAGTTCCCCGCCAGACGCAATCTTCCGCAAAGGCCCGAAGCCCGCGCCGGGATTGGTCTCGGCATCGAACTCCACCCGGTCGGCGCCATGCGCTCCACCGTCTTCACCGAGCGGCGTGACAGAGACGCGGATCACTGCGCGGCCGAGTTTCAGGGGCGCGAGTTCTTTCACGATGGCCTTTTCGAGCTGCGCAGCAGCCGCCTTGCGCGCGACGGTCAGTTTCTCCGCCGCGGCGTGCCAGGCGGCATTGGCCGCGCTCTCGGCTTTTCGGGCGCGGATCAGGGCATCCTCTCCCGCCTCGACCAGGTTCAGGCGCTCGCTGAGCGTTTCCAGGACATCCGGAAGCATGTCGGGATCGACCATATGCTTGCGGGCCACGGCGCGCAGCGCGAAGAGCCGCGCCTCTGCAGACTCGAGCGCGCTCGTGTCATGCTCGACCAGGCTTTCCAGCGCCGCAATCGCCGCTTCGGCCTCGCCGGTCTCGATCAGGGCACGCTCCAGCGCTTCAGCCACCGAACGGGCCGCATGCGCCAGCGGATGATCGGCGCTGTCAAAGCCCGGCAGGCGGCAGATCCGTTCTGCTGCGCGGGAGGCCTTGGAAAGCGCCGTCTCGATCTCTGCATCGGCGAAGGCTTCTTCAGCTTCGGCGATGGCCTCAGTGACCCGCTCGGACTGCATCAGCCGCGTGCGGGTCTCTGTCAGGCGGCCCGCCTCCCCGGTCTGCGGGGCGAGCGTGTCCAGCTCCGCCACCGCTCCGGCCAGCCATTCCCTCGTGCGCAGGGCTTCCTCGGTCTCAGCCTCCAGTCGTTCCCGCGTCGCTCGCGCATCCTGCCGGGCGACATGCGCAGCGGCACAAGCGTCCAGCAAATCCTCATTGCCCGCGAACAGGTCGAGCAGCTTGCGATGAGACGAAGGCCGCATCAGCGCCGAGGCAGCATGCTGGCCATGGATCTCCACCAGTGTCTCGCCCGCCTCTGCCAGAAGGGCGGCGCTGACGGGCTGGTCATTGATGAAGGCCCGCGCCGGGCCGCTGGCCCGCACGACGCGCTTCAGGGTCAGCGTCTCGTCCGGGGTCGCTTCGAAGCCATGCTCGGCGAGCACGTCCCAGACGGGATGGCCCGGCACAGCTGCAAATTCCGCGGCAATACTCGCTTGCTCGGCACCGGACCGGATCAGCGCCCGGTCTGCCGGCGCGCCCAAGGTCAGCGCCAACGCATCCAGGATGATGGATTTGCCGGCCCCGGTCTCTCCGGTCAGTGCGGTGAAGCCTGACCCCGGCTCAATATCGAGACGGTCGATCAGCACGAAATCACGAATGGACAAAGCAAGGATCATGGAAGCACTCCCAACTCTACGGAGTGCGTTCCTAGCATGAGAACAAAAACAGAACAAATAGAATCTGCACGGACAGAATATCAGGAGTCCTTCTGCCCGGGCTCACTTTCAGTATAGCCTGCCAAAAAAGGCGAATTCAGGGAGGCCGCAAGCATGATCGATTACACAGGCACGGTAGCGCTGGTCACCGGCGGAGCATCCGGCATCGGCGCGGCGCTGGCAGCGCAGCTCAGCGACCGCGGGGCGGACGTCGTGGTGGCAGATATCCAGGCGGACCTCGCAAAGGAAGTCGCCGCGAACCTGCCCCGCCCCGGCCTCGCCATCGGTTGCGACCTGTCGGCACCTGACGCGCCCGGCGCGCTCGTGAAAGAAGCCTCCGACTGGAAAAGCCGGCTGGACCTCATCTGCGCCAATGCCGGCTTTGGCCGGCGCAAGAAGATGATGGAGGAGGATTTCGGCCCCGATACCATGAACCTCTTCGCCGTGAACATGTTCGCGCCTTTCCGCATTGCGCAGGCCTATGGCGAATTGCTCTCGCAGTCGGGCGCCCGCGGCCGGCTGATGATCACCGGATCGGAGAATTCCCTCAGCCTGCCGCAGGCCGTGAAGCGCAGCCGTCTCGGCGCGTACGGCGCCAGCAAGCACGGCGTGCTGATCATGGCCGAATGGCTGAAGGAGGAACTCCGCGGGGAGCTGATGGACGTGCACGTCCTGATGCCGGGCGGCGTCTACACGCCACTCATCGCCCGCAACGTACCGGACCCGAAAGACCTGCCACCGGAAATGGGCGTCATCATGCCGGACCGCTGTGCAGAGATCGCGCTGAAAGGACTGGATCTCGGCCTGTTCTACATCCCGACTCATGCCCATATCGGCGACGACATCCGCCCCCGCGCCGAAGGCGTCTGGGATGCTTTGAAGCAATTGGGACTCAATTGACATGACCACGATCCTCATCACCGGCGCGAACCGCGGCATCGGCTTTCACCTTGCCCGGGAAGCGCTGGAAAAGGGCTGGCGCGTCTATGGCAGCGTGCGGACAGACGCCCAGGCAGATGAGACAACGGCGGAACTCGGCTCCGGCTTCACGCCGCTCGTTTTCGATGTGACTGACCACGCAGCGGTGTCGACTGCTGCCGCTTCCCTCGAAGACCCCATCGACATTCTGATCAACAATGCCGGCGCGATCGGCCCGCCGGATGAGGACCAAACGACGCTGAACATGGATTTCGGCGGCTTCGCCCGGACGCTTGAGATTAACACACTCGCCCCGCTGGCCGTTGCGCAGGCCTTCCTGCCGCGAATCAGGAAATCGGAAAATGGACGTATCCTGACCGTTTCCAGCCAGATGTCCTGGATGGGCTATGCCAAGTCGGACCGGATTGCCTATCGCGCCTCGAAAGCGGCGGTGAATAAGGTGATGCAAGGTCTTGCAACGGATCTCGCGTCGGAGGGCATCACGGTCTGCCTGATCGATCCCGGCTGGGTTCAGACTGATATGGGTGGACCCACCGCAAACCTCACGCCAACAGAAGTCGCGCGCGGCATCATCAATGTTGCAGACGGGCTGACACTCGCCCGCACAGGCCAATTCATTGAATGGACCGGGCGGGAACGGGAGTTTTGATGCGCCGCCCTCCCCCGAAAACCGGGAGAGGGCGCCGACTCATCAGATCCGCTTCGTCGCTTCTTTCAGCCAGGCTTTCACATCGTCCGGCAGCTTGCGGTTCAGCAGCTTCCAGACCTGTTTGTGATAGGCGTTGACGTAAGCACGCTCTTCCTTTGTCAGCAGCTTCACGTCGATCAGGTCACGTGCGAGCGGCGCGAAGGTCAGGCATTCGAAGCCCAGCATGTCGATCTCGCCGCCCTCGATGGGGGCTGGCGGGGTGACATATTGCAGGTTCTCGATACGGATGCCGTAATGCCCTTCCCGGTAATAACCGGGTTCGTTCGAGACGATCATGCCCGGCATCAGCGGGACCGCGTTCCACGCCTTGGCGATCCGGTGCGGGCCTTCGTGCACGCCGAGATACACACCGACGCCATGGCCCGTGCCGTGCTGGTAGTCGAGGCCTGCCTGCCAGAGTGCATGACGCGCCAGCGTGTCGAGATGCGTGCCCGTCGTGCCTTCCGGGAAACGCACGGTGGCAAGCGAGATATGCCCTTTCAGCACCAGCGTGTAATGCCGGATCATGCCCGCCGTCGGCGCGCCGATCGGCACGGTGCGGGTGACGTCCGTCGTACCGTCCGGATACTGACCGCCCGAATCGATCAGGTAGAGCGAGCCAAGTTCCAGCGTCCGGTCAGAGGCTTCCGACACGCGGTAGTGCGGCAGCGCGCCATGTTCCACCGCGCCGGAGATGGACGGGAAAGACAGGTCCTGCAGCGAGTCATATTCGTCGCGGAAATTTTCCAGCCGAATGGCCGCTTCGATTTCCGTCACCTTGCCGCTCTGCGCGTCAGTATCCAGCCAGTGCAGGAAGCGGGTCAGCGCCACGCCGTCACGGATGTGTGCGGCCGTCGTGCCTTTCAGTTCCGCCTCGTTCTTGCAGGCGCGCGGCAGGGCGACCGGGTCGCGCTGGCGTACGATCTTGCCGCCGGCGGCTTCCACCGTGTCAAAGAACCAGGCCGAGGCGAGGTCCGGATCGAGGCTGACCGTCTTGCCGGCGAGTTCGCCGAGGCCCGCTTCAATGTCCGCCAGCGGACGGACGGTGACCGTATTGCCGAGATGCTTGCGCAGCTTCGGAGAAACTTTCGCCTCGTCGAGGAAAAGGTCTGCCGTGCCATCCTTATGGAGGATCGCGCGGCCAAGCGGCAGTGGCGTGCACATCACGTCCCCGCCCCGGATATTGAATGCCCAGGCCAGTGACGAGGGAGACGTCAGCACGGCAGCATCGATGCCGTCTTCTTCCAGCGCCTTGCCAATCTCGGCACGCTTTTCATCATGCGCGACACCGGCATATTTCACATGATGCGGCGCGACTTCCGCCATGGGCTGGGGTGGACGGTCAGCCCACGCCTTGTCGATCGGGTTTTCCTCGACGGCGACCAGCGTGGCGCCAGCTTTCTTCGCGGCGGCCTGCAGCGCCGTCACGTCATTCGGGCTCATCAGGCGCGGATCGTAGCCGACCGTCTTGCCTGACAGTTTCTGCTTCGCCAGCCAACCGAAGGCGCCCGGCTCCGGGATCGCCTGACGGTCCCACAGTTCCGGTGCGGTCTGGTCGGCAGCCTGCAGCGTGTAGCGGCCATCGGCAAAGATCACGGCCTTGTCGGTGAAAACGAAGGCTGAGCCGAACGAGCCGGTAAAGCCCGACACCCAGGCCAGGCGCTCATTCGCGTCCGGCAGGTACTCGTTCTGGTATTCGTCGTCGTGCGGCACGTAAAAGCCGTCGAGGCCCATATTGCCAAGCTCCTTGCGGAGCAGCGGAAGGTGCGCCCGCCCATCCTGGGGACCGCCCTTGATATCGAAGGTTTGTCTCATGCCGGAGTCTTACCGCTGCGCCTGACCCAAGGAAAGCGCATTTGAGCTATGCATTTCAGCATGCGTTTTTACTGATCTTCCCTCTTTTTTGTTTACCTCTGAGGCCTATATGGCGCCCTCCGAAGTCATTGTGACCTCCATTTTGAGTTCGGAAAAAGAATGCACAAATAAAATTGCAAGAACAACGAAAGCAAAACTGATGAATACCGACCTGGCGACCTCCACCCGCACCGCCTCTGACGAAATCCGCGGCACGGACGTCAAAGACATCACCCGCGCCATCATTGCCGGCGAAGCCGTGCAGATGCCGGTGAACCGTCCGCGCATCCTGGCGCGCCGTATGGCCCGCTGGGCCCGCCGCGCCGCGCACGCCTGATCACTTCCTGATCCCTGGCCTGCCCAAACCTCCCGGGCAGGCAACCTACCCTGAGTGTAGATTACCTTTCTCCCGCCCATCCCCGGATGCGGCGGGAGATTTTTATCCAGGATTGCAAATTCGCGGTATTCTGGACGGCGCCCCCGGCGAGGTTCATACTTGCAGCATGCCGGACGTTTCGTGCGGCGCACAGAACGTCCGGCTCCAGAGAGGGAGCCTGACAATGAAAAACGAACCCAATCAGATCCGCGACAAAGCCAGGCGCCGCGCCAGCAAGACTGAGCGCCCGCCGCCCCTGCCCGATCCCGCCGAAGCAGACGATGCGACCCACAAGCGCCTGCACCTGCTGGAACGCCGCGGTCATCGCTGGGAACGCCGCAACTCTCACGCCTGACAGATTGTGGACCTCAGCCCGGCTGGCGCATGACCAGCGTCGACCAACCATCCTTGCGGATACGGCGTTCGAACAGAATGCCGTGGCCTTCGAAGGCCTGACGCACCTGCATGGCCTGATGATGCAACAGGCCTGACAGGATGATCGTGCCGCCGGGCGCGGTGAGGCGCGCAATCTCCGGCGCGAGGCCGATCAGCGGCTTCATCAGGATGTTCGCGAACACGGTCTGATACGGCGCAGATTGCCGGATGCGCGGATGGTGCGCGCCCGTCACGTGCATGGCCGTAAAGCCGGTCACATTGTTCTTCTTCGCATTCTCGTTCGCCACGACGACACTGTCGAAGTCGATATCGGTGCCGAGCGCCATCGTCGCGCCGGCCTTCAGGGCGGCAATCGCCAACACGCCGGAGCCTGTGCCGAGATCCAGCACTTTCCCTATCGCGCGGCGGCGGCGGACGTCGTCCAGCGCCAGCAGGCAGCCAAGCGTCGTGCCGTGGTGGCCAGTACCAAAGGCAGGCCCCGCCTCGATCAGTACGGGGATCCGGCCCGGCGCCATCTTTGCCAGGGCATGACTACCGGCGACGAAGAACGGACCAGCAGAGACCGGCGGCAGGCCTTCAAGCGACATGGTCACCCAGTCACGCTCGACGACTTCTTCCACCCGCGCATTCAGTTCGGGGCTGGTCTCCGCGATGATGGCGACGCATTCGTCTGCCTCTTCCTGCGTCTCCGCGAAAGCATCGAGGCGCCAGACGCCCCGTCCATCTTCCTTGCAGTCCACTGCGCCCGCAGGCGACGGGTCTGCCCAGGCCAGGGCATCCCATGCTGCTTCCACCGGCGCCCGCGCGCCTCTTGCCGATATCTGATACATCCGCGGCGCTTAGCAGGACACCGGACCGAAAGGAAGACGCTGCATCAGGGCGCTGCGCCTTCGACGAGGATGAACCGCGAAACGGCATTCTCGATCCGCCCCTGGCGAGCCTCCGTGTACTCCGGCGAGTCGTAGAAGCGCTTCGCTTCCGCCATGCTCGGGAACTCGACAATGACCATCCGGCCAGCCGGTGGAGCGCCTTCCAGCGCCTCGGCCGGGCCGCCGCGCACGAGATACTTGCCGCCATAGGCTGCCACGATCGGTCCGGCCGCCGCCACATAGGCCTTGTAGGGCTCTGGGTTCACCACTTCGATTTCGGCGATGAGGTAGGCCTTCGGCACCACGGCCGCGGCCGCTTCCGGCTCGGCCACCGTGGTACAGGCCGCCGCCACAAAAAGCCCTGCGCAAAGAATTGCGGCGCCGATGCTTTTTTGAATCCACATTTTCTCGTCTCCCCTGATCGCCGGTCTTGTCCCGGTTCTTCAGGAAGGCTCGGAAAGGCCCGCCTGCCAAGGCTTTTCCAGTTCCCAGGCAAAAAATCAGGCACTCTTATCAAGCTGCCCTTGGAATCCCGTTGGAAAACACATATATTGTTTTTCGATAAGAAGGAGACCTTGGGCCATGAGCCTTACAACCGACGACATGATCCTGATCGAGCAACGGGTTGCCAATGAGCGCAAGAGCGCTGGCGCGGCCTATCTGCTCTGGTTTTTCCTGGGTTTCGTGTCGGCCCACCGGTTCTATCTCGGCAAGCCGATCAGTGCGATCCTGCAGATCCTGTCCTATTTCGTCCTGATCGGCTTCGTCTGGTGGCTCCTGGATTTCTTCCTGATCCCCTCGATCATCGAAGACGATATCGACGACAAGCGCGCCCGCATGGCGGGGTACCTGCGCCGCCGGGGGCATTACGCCTACTAGGCAAACCTGCTGCAGCCGCGCCGGATTGGCCCGTAGCGGCGAGGAAAATTTCCTTGTAACCTCCGACACATAGTGAGTGTTGGGAGGCACGCATGTACCAGGTATCGCTGACGGAATCTTATTTTCCGGCTCATGGGGGCCCCGAACCGGCTCCGCGCACAATCGGCGACATGCTGCGCGCCTCGGTCGCCCGCAAGCCCGATCAGCCTGCCCTGAAAGCGCTGGACTATGACGGCTCGGTGCTCCGTACCTGGTCCTACAAGGACCTCCTGTTCGATGCCGAGCGTCTGGCCCGCGCGCTCGCCAGTCGGCACGAGGAAGGCGCCCGTGTCGCGGTCTACGCCAACAATGTGCCCGAATGGGTTCTGCTGGAACTCGCCTGCGGGCTCGCTGGCGTCACCCTTGTCACGGTGAACCCGGCCTACCAGAAGCGCGAACTGAAATACGTGCTCGAACAGTCCCGGTCCGAAGCGATTTATTATGTCGCCGATTTCCGCGGCAACCCGATGCAGGAAATTGCCGACGAGGTCTGCAACGAGATCCCTGCCATCCGCCACCGTATCCTGCTGACAGACCATGCTGCCCTGTTCGACGGCGAAAGCCGGGGCGAGTTGCGCACCCCCCACCCGAACGACCCGACACAGATCCAGTACACGTCCGGCACGACCGGCTTTCCCAAAGGCGCTCTCCTCCACCATAACGGCCTCGTCCTGAACGGGATCGAGGACATGAAACGCGCCGGCCTGAATCAGGGCGACGTGTTCGTACACCACATGCCGCTGTTCCATACGACCGGCTGCGCCATCCTTGTTCTGGGCGGCCTGGGTGTCGGGGCGACCATGCTGCTGGCACCGATGTTCGACCCGGCCATGATCGTCAAGGTGATGGAGCGCGAACGCACCAAATTCATTCTCGGCGTGCCAACCATGCTGGTTGCCCTGATAGAAGAAGTCGAGAAAACAAGGCGCGACGTGTCAGCAACACGGCGCATCATGTCCGGCGGCTCGATGGTGCCACCGGAATTGTGCCGGAAGGCCCGCAAGGTGCTGGGCGCACCGATCCAGATCATCTACGGCCAGACCGAAACCTCCCCCGGCCTCACCCAGGCCTGGTATGAGGACAGCGAAGAAGACCTGACCCAGACCATCGGCCAGCCGGTGCCGTATACGGAGATTTCGATCCGCGACCCGGCAACGAACGAAGTCATGCCGATCGGCGAACAGGGCGAGATCTGCGCCCGGGCCTACTCGGTCATGCTCGGCTACAACGACAATCCGGAAGCCACAGCCGCAACCATCGACAAGGAAAAATGGCTGCACACCGGCGACCTCGGCCGCATGGATGAGCGCGGCTATGTGAAGATCACCGGCCGGGTGAAGGAGATGATCATCCGCGGCGGGGAGAACCTCTTCCCGGCCGAAATCGAGAACGCATTGCTGGAGCATGAAGCGATTTCCGAAATCGCCATCGTCGGCATCCCGGACGAGAAATGGGGCGAACAGGTCGCCTGCTTCATGCGCGGCAATTCAAAACCGCGCCCAAGCGATGCGGACCTGAAGACCTTCATCCGCGAGCGCCTGTCGCCGCAAAAGACGCCTGCCTACTGGATCTGGGTCGACGAATGGCCGCTTACCGGCTCCGGCAAGATCCAGCGCTTCAAACTCGCCGAAGCCTTCGAACAAGGCGCCTACACCGATCAGGTGGAGTAGATTTTGTCGAAGTGCTCCCACAAAGCCTGACGGGTTGAGTTGAAGGCTTCGATCACGAGGGCATCGGTGGCGGCGACGGCGTCGGGGGCGGCTTCCTCGATGAAGATGTGGGAGGTCGGCACGGCCCAGGACGGGTCGTCCAGCGTGCCGGCGCAGAGGATGACAAGGTCTGGCGCAGCCTCGGGAAGGTGCCACATCCGCGTACCGCATTCCGTACACCGCTCAATCGGGATCGTGTGGCCGCTGCCGCCGGTACGCCGGAACGTGTCGAATTTGCCGGAGACCACCGCCAGCGTGTCTTTCGGCACATGCAGGTAGAGCCCGAATGTCGCCCCCGACAGGCGCTTGCAATCATCGCAATGGCAGGCATTCACCGCCTTCGGCCGGGCAGTCATCTGGTAGCGCACGGCACCGCAATGGCAGCCGCCATGGATCGGCCGTGTCGGGATGGGCGGGCGGGTGATATCGGCGCGTAGCATGCGGACGATCCTATCCCGCGCGCGCCGCGCGGCAACTATTCCGTATCTTCATATTTGCTTGCGTCTGGCGCCCTTCCCCGCCAACACTTGTGCCATGCTGAAACGCCTGATCCCCGCCTTCGCCCTGATCGCCGCCTGCCAGACGGCCCCCGCCGAAACTGTGCCGGAACCGGCCCCTGCGCCGGAGGAAAGTTCCTGGCGCCCGGTCGATCCCGAGAACCTGCTTCTCTTCGATCTTGGCGAGGACCGCGTGATCTTCGTGGAACTCCTGCCGGAGGCCGCTCCGGTCAATGCCGCCGCTCTGCGCGAAGCGGTGCGGACCGGCTATTTCGATGGCGAATATTTCTACCGCGTGATCGAGACCCATGTGGCGCAGGCCGGCCGGGAGTTCGACCAGGCCATGGAAGGCGTGGAAGAACTGCCACTGGAAGCCGAGCGTGAAACAAGCTCGGTGGGATTCGACCCGCTTGGAAGTGCGGATCTCTACGCCGCACAGGTCGGTCACCGCAAAGGGTTCCCCGCAGCCCACCAGCGCGGCGGTGAGTGGCTGCTCAATTGCCCGGGCGCCGTCGGCATGGCGCGCAGTGAAGACCCGGACTCCGCCGTGACGGAAATCTACATCCCGCTGTTGCCGCGCCGTTACCTCGACCGGAACTACACCATCGTCGGCCGCGTAATTTCCGGCATGGACACGGTCAACGGCCTTCGCCGGGTGGAGCCATCCACGGAGGAAGAGGCTGAAATCCTGTTCGGCGAAGACCCGGCCGCCGCAGCCGAAGCGGCCGAAGCCCGCGCCGAAAAGCTCGCCCCCAACAGGATCATCGCCGCCCGTGTCGCCGCCGATATGCCGCCTGAAGACCGCCCGGCCTTCGAAGTCATGAAGACGCCAAGCGCCGAATGGACTGCCCTGAAAGAGAGCAAGATCGACTATTCTTCGATCAGCGCCTATGTCCAAACACCACCAAAAGTGCTCGATATTTGTACATTGCCTGTTCCTGTTCGCCCAATTTTTGAGCATAATTGATCCTGTTCGCGAACGGTTAATCCATTTTGCTTGGCGGTTCGGCCCACTCGGATCCTGTTTTCTCCCAAACCAAAAGACGCGAGTGGAGGGCAAGTTCACGCGCGTGAACTAAATGAGGGAGCTGACATTGGTGTACAATTCTAACGCGGCACGCTTCGGCGTGCTTTCGTTGCTGTGCGCGGTATTTTCCGCGCCGGTCTTTGCGGATACGGGAACCAGCGCAGGCGACACAGCCTGGATTCTCACGGCCACCGCACTCGTTCTTTTCATGACCCTGCCCGGCCTCGCCTTGTTCTATGGCGGCCTCGTCCAGGCGAAGAACCTGCTCTCTGTCCTGATGCAGTGCATGGCGATCGCCGCGCTGATGAGCGTGGTCTGGCTGGCCTGCGGATACTCTCTCGCCTTCGGGCCGGGCGACGGCGGTATCATCGGCGGCTTCGCGAAATCCTTCGCCGGAGGCGTCACCGCCGCACCGCTGGACGGACAGGCCATCCCCGAGCCGTTGTTCATGATGTTCCAGATGACGTTCGCGATCATCACCCCGGCGCTGATCGTCGGCGCCTTTGTAGAGCGGGTGAACTTCGGCGCGATGCTTGTCTTCTGCGCGCTGTGGCTGTTGCTCTGCTATGCGCCCGCAGCGCATTGGGTCTGGGGCGGCGGCTGGCTCGCCGGCATGGGCGTCATCGACTTTGCAGGCGGTATCGTGGTGCACACGACCGCTGGCGTTTCCGCGCTCGTCTTTGCGCTGATCATCGGCAAACGGGCCCACTTCCCGCGTGACATGCACCCGCCGCACAGCCCCGGCTTCGTCATGCTGGGCGCGGCCATGCTGTGGGTCGGCTGGTTCGGCTTCAATGCCGGCTCCGCCCTCGGGGCAAACGGAGACGCCGCCCGTGCCATGCTTGTCACCCATACCTCCGCCGCGACGGCTTCGCTTGTCTGGATGGGCATCGAATGGGTCAGCTTCCGCAAGCCGACCCTTGTGGGTATCGCGACCGGCATGGTGGCCGGACTTGCCACGATCACCCCGGCAGCCGGGTCCGTCGGCCCGGCAGGCGCCCTCGTGATCGGCGCAGCCAGCGCGTTCATCTGCTATGGCGCCGTCGTGCTGATCCGCCAGAAGCTGAAGATCGACGACAGCCTCGACGTGTTTGCCGTGCACGGCGTCGGCGGCATTCTCGGCAGCCTCGCCCTTCCCTTCCTCGCCGCCTTCGGCCCGCTGGCGCCCGGTCTGTCGAAGCCGGTGCTCGCCCAGTTCGGGGTTCAGCTGCTGGGCGTCGTGGTCGTGGCGCTGCTTTCAGCCGTCGTGACGGCGGGCTTGCTCTACGCCATCCGCACCGTGATCCCGCTGCGGGTATCGCCTGAAGACGAGGAGGCCGGGCTCGACTCCGCCACGCATGGCGAGACGGCCTATCACCAATAGGCTGCCTTCCGCGCAACTTGACAGGGCGGGCGGGGCACAGCACGCCTGAAGGCATGACTGATACGGCTCCGCCCCCCTTCGAGACCGCCCCCGGCCTGTCTGGCCTGAAGGGCGTGCGCCACGGCTTTTTCGGCCGGAAAGGCGGCGTCTCCACCGGGCTTTATGCCGACCTCAATGCAGGGGCGGGCTCGAACGATGATCCTGCCGCCGTGGCGAAGAACCGCGAGATCATCCGCGCGGCCATGGGCGCCGATGCGCTCCTCTCCTGCCATCAGATCCATTCGGCAGACGTCGTTCACGTCACCGAGGCCTGGGACGAGGACCGCCCGCAGGCCGACGCCATGGTCACCACCATGCCCGGTCTCGGCCTTTGCATCCTGACAGCGGACTGCACCCCCGTCCTTTTCGCGGACGCCGAAGCCGGCGTGATCGGCGCGGCCCATGCCGGCTGGAAAGGCGCGCTTGGCGGCGTGCTGGAATCCACCATCGCCTCGATGACGGAGCTCGGCGCCCGGCCGGGCCGCATCCACGCCGCTATCGGACCGACCATCGGCCAGGCGAGCTATGAAGTCGGCCCGGAATTCCGCGATACCTTCCTCGAAGCCTCCCCGACCAGCGAACACCTCTTCATATCCGGCCAGGGAGACCGCTATCAATTCGACCTGCCGGCGTATTGCGCGGCCAGCCTCGTGGCGATGGATATTGGCCACGTGGCAAATCTCGATCTCGATACCTGCGCACTTGAAGATGGCTATTTTTCCAACCGCAGGCGTAATCATCGCGGTGAGCCGGACTATGGCCGAAATGCCTCAGTTATCGTGCTGACACCGTAAAAAGTTAAATTCTGTGCCAGAGTCCGGTTGCGACTCGCCGCGCCCTGTTACAAAAGCGTCGCCATCCGGGGCAGCACAGGGTCAAAGCCGACATGAAACTTCTCGCCTGCAACGCAAACCGCCCGCTGGCCGAAGCCATTGCCGACTATCTGGACATGAGACTGACCCGCTCGGAGGTGAAATCCTTCGCGGACCAGGAAATCTTTGTCCGAATTGACGAGAATGTCCGCGGGGAAGACGTCTTCGTCATCCAGTCGACCTCCCACCCGGCCAATGACAATCTGATGCAGCTGCTGATCATGATGGACGCGCTGCGCCGCGCCTCGGCCCGCCGCATCACCGCCGTGATCCCCTATTTCGGCTACGCCCGCCAGGACCGGAAGACCGACGGCCGCACGCCGATCTCGGCGAAACTGGTCGCAAACCTGATCTCGACCGCAGGCGCCGACCGCGTCCTGACGGTCGACCTGCACGCCGGCCAGATCCAGGGCTTCTTCGACATCCCGACCGATAACCTCTTCGGCAGCCCGGTGATGATCGACGACATCAAGGAACGCTATGGCAAGGACAAGCTGATCGTCGTCTCGCCAGACGTCGGCGGTGTGGTTCGCGCCCGCTCGCTGGCCAAACGCCTCGATGCAGACCTCGCCATCGTCGACAAGCGCCGCCCGGAGGCAGGCAAGTCGGAAGTGATGAACATTATTGGCGACGTCAGCGGCAAGCGCTGCATCATGCTGGACGACATGTGCGACTCAGGCGGCACGCTGGCCAACGCCGCGGCAGCCCTCAAGGAATCGGGCGCGAAATCGGTCTCGGCCTATGTCAGCCACGGCGTCCTTTCCGGCAAGGCCGTGGAGCGGATCGAGAAATCCGTGCTGGACGAACTCGTCATGACCGACACGATTGCCCCGTCCGACGCCGCGAAGAAATCGAAATCGATCCGCATCCTGCCGATCGCGCCGCTGCTGGGCGAAGCCATCCGCCGCATCGCAAACGAGGAAAGCGTCTCGAAACTGTTCGACCGCTAAACCCGGATCACCCGACACGAAAAAAGCCCGCAGCATCGCTGCGGGCTTTTTGTTTGAGCGTGGATCAGCCTTCGGTGCCGCCCTCGATGAATTCGTGTGGCGGAGCTGGCGGCACCGGAGGTTCAGGCAGGTCTATGGAGGGGACGGGCGGCTTTGGCGGTTTCGGCGGAACCGGGGCCTTGGCGCCTGCGGAGGATGTGATGAACAGGCTGTCTGCCAGGACCAGTCCTTCCTCCGCCTGCGGATCGACCGGCATACCAGCGCGAACGACCTCGAAGTGCAGGTGCGGACCTGTGGCCTGACCGGACTGGCCAAGCGCGCCGATGACATCACCCGGCTTCACCGTATCACCCGGTTTCACTTTCATGGATTTCAGCTGGGCAAAGCGCAGAAGGGTCTCCCCGCCAGCCTGCAACTCGACAAGGTTACCATAGGCACCCTGACTGGCCGCCGAGACAATCACACCCGCAGTGGGCGCATAGACCGGAACGCCTTCGGCCTCGGCAAGATCGACGCCCGCGTGCTGTTTCACTTCCTCCGTGATCGGGTGCAAGCGCATGCCGAAGGCGCTGGTCAGGCGCGCCTTGTCCAGAACGGCATGGCTGTAGGTGACATCTGCGCCGGGTGCAGCAGCCGCGCCCTTGATCAGCATGCCCTGGGCCAGGGCCAAAGGTGCAGCGCAGACAAGGGCAGCAGCCATGACAAGGCCAAGGCGGCGGGGGCGTTGTTTCTCGGTCAGCAATTGGTTGAGACGCATCTTCAGGGTTCCTTTCTTCCGGAGGATGAATGCCGCCACTGGCAGCACCGCCTCATCGCGCGACACGCGCGCAGCAGATGTAAGGGTCCGGGCATAGGCGATCCTGTCGCCGGTAAGCTCCACCGTTTCATCGTCGACAACCGCCTCCCGCCAGAAATCGAGCTGGCCGCGAATCCACCAGGCAAAGGGAGAGAACCAGAAGACATCCGCAATCAGGCGTTCCAGCGGCCTTGTGATCAGGTCACCCCGTTTCAGGTGCACGAGTTCATGCACGATGACCTGTTGCGCCCCTTCCCGGTTGATCAGTGCCGCCGGGACGTAGACGGAGCGTTTCAGGATACCCGCCAGGAACGGCGCGCCCCGCGGGATGACATGAACCTGCGGGGTGCGGGACAGGCCGACCGCCTCTGCCCAGTGTCCAATCGGCCGGTTCGTGCGCATGGCGTGGGCTTTCAGCCGCTGCAGGCGGATCTGGCTGATCCCCCACAGCAGGAAGCGAACAGCCCAGCCGGCGGCAACGATACCAAGGATCAGCGTCGCGGCATCCGGCAGGTTCATCGCCTGCGAAGGCGCGGCAGCAGCGATACCTTCGGCGGGCATCAGCGCCAACGGCTCCATCAGCGGCAGGTCGGCCAGCTGTGCCTCGACCCGGACGGGCAGACCCGGCAGGAAAAGCGACGCGGCGTAAGGCGCGATCATGACCAGCGCGGCGCCGCGCCAGATGGCCTGCGCCAGTTCCGGCGCGGGCTTCATGCGGCAGATGAGGCTGGCACCAGCCCAGACAATGGCGCTCCAGCCAAGGGCGATCAGGACGAGACCGAGCGGGCTCATGACTTGCGTCCCTTCGTTTCGTCTTCCGCGGCATTGATGATGGCGTCCAGTTCGTCCAGCTCGGCGTCTGAAAGATGCGGGCTCTCGGCAAACAGCGCCGCCGGGATCGGCCCGTCCATGTCCAGCACCTGCCGGGCGAGGTGGCGGACAAGGCCGCCCAGCGTCGCGGTCCGGTCCAGCGCGGCGGAGAAGACCGCCATTCCATGCACGTCGGCGCGAGTGACCCAGCCCTTCTCTTCCATCCGTGCGATGACGGTGCGCGTGGTGGAGGGTTTCCACCCCTGCCCCGGCCCGATGGCGTCGTGCACTTCACGCGCGCTCTGCGGCCCGGCAGACCAGAGGTGTTTCAGCACCGCGAGCTCTGACGAATTGGGTTGGGACATGGTGCCTCACTATGTTTGACACCGACTCACTACACTTGTAGCGCACTCGCGTCAAGTGACATGCGCACAAACGCAAACGACCCGTCTGAAGCGGGCCGCGTACATGGTGTATACATGGTCTTTATATGGTGTTTTTCATGGTCCGGAAGCGGACTTATTCCACCGTCCAGCCGCGCGGCGTGCGGCGGGCTTCCAGCGTCACGGTTTCCTGACCAGTGTCTTCCGTCCGGCGACGCGCACGGCGGCTGCCGGCGAATCGCATGACCAGAGCGGTCGTACCCAGAAGCACACCTGCGATCGCGGTCATCACGGCCACGATCCCTGCGGTCAGCACCAGCATCATCCCGATCATCACCTGAAGAAACAGGGCAAGCCCTGCCCGCAACGTGGCGGCAAAATCAAATCCGGCGGGATGGGGCGCTGTCTGGGTCATGGCAAAATCCTTTTGCACAACCAACATGGCGGCATCATGGCCGCCCGTCAACGAAAGCAGCGCGGCGCGTCACGGAAACGTGCAGACTGCTCAGGAATCGTGCCGGATCAGCAGGCCCCGCTCGGTGCGGATCTGCGCATAGGCCGCCGTGATCGCGGCGGCCTTGGCGTGGGCGGCATCCTCGAATTCGCGCGGCGCGCCCATCTGGATCACGCGGTCCGGATGGTGGTCCGCCATCAAACGGCGATAGGCCGCGCGGATGACATCGAACTCCGCATCGTGGGCGACGCCCAGCACGTGATACGGGTCATTCCGGTCCGGCCCCATATGGGCGGCCTTGATCCGGCGGAAGGTCGCTTCGCTGAAACCGAACGCCTCTGACACATTCTGCAGGTAGGTCAGCTCGTCCTGCGTAATGACGCCATCAGCGCCAGCGATCTGGAACAGGCCGTCCATCACCCCTTCCAGCAGGCAGGGCCGGTCGTGGTAGCGCCGCCCGATGCGGCGGGCATAGCCTTCGTAGCCGCGGACAGTCTGGCGGGCGAGATTGAACACCCGGCGCACATTGTCGGCCTCTTCCGGCGGAGCGCGGAAGACGCGGGAGAAGACCATGATCTCCTTGTCGGAGACGGTGCCATCCGCCTTGGCAAGCTTGGCACCGAGGCCGACAACCGCGGCGGTAAAGCCCACATCATTCGGGTCCGGCGCGCACGGAACCTCCCCCGGCTCGCGGGGTTCGTCGTCATGCGTGATGTCGGGGTCAAAAAGGCGTTTGCCGCCCTCAAGAAGTCGCGTCCACAGGCTCATTGTTGACGCCTTATAGCAGGATTTTGTGATCTTGGGAGGCCGCTCTGCTGACAAGTCTGTGAAGCCGTCTTGTCCCGCATCACTCCCCGGGGCCGGACCGGGCCGCCACGGCAGCTTTCAGGTCAGCCACTTCCTGTTGCAGCTGCTTCAGAACAGCCAGAATTTCATTGCGCGCGCCGTCAGCCTCTTCCCGCTCTTCCTCGAATTCCTCTTCCAGTTCCTCAAGTCCCTCTTCCAGAAGGGTTTTCTGCTCCGCTGCCAGTGAATCCACAACCAGGGCGATGAACAGGTTGAGGATCGCAAAACTCGCCACGAAGATGAAAATCAGGAAGAACAGCCACGCCATCGGGTGGCCGTCGTCGATCACTTTCTGCATGACCTCGAACCGCCAGCCATCCATGGTCATCACCTGGAACAGCGACAGGGCCGAGCTTGGCAGGTCACCGAACAGCTGGCGCACTTCCTCGGTTTCGGTGTTGCCGAACATGTTGGTCGCCATCACGGCGGCGACATAGGTGACCAGCGCCAGCACGGCGACGATGGCGCCCATGCCCGGCAGGGCCTTCAAGAGCGCCTCGGTGATCCGGCGCATGACCGGCACGACGTGCAGCAGGCGCAACACACGCAGCACCCGCAAGGCCCGCAGCACGCTGAACGCGCCGCCACCCGGGATCAGCGAAATACCGACAACGATGAAGTCGAACCAGTTCCAGCCGACCCGGAAGAACTGGAAACGGTAGACCACCAGCTTCAGCAGGATCTCCACTGCGAAAACATAGGTGATCCCGTGGTCCATGATCTCAAGTGCAAGGACCAGATCATGCGGCAGTGAATGCCGGTAGGTCAGGACACCCAGGATGGCTGCATTGAAGATGATGAGGCCAGTGATGAAACTGCGAAACCAGGGCCGCTCGATCGAGCGCTCCAGCGCAAAGTTCGCTGTGTCCTGATCGAGTGTCGCTCGCTTCATGCCGGTCCCCTGATCCTGCGGCCGCGCGGAGGCCGCCTGCCGCTTTGTGCCGTCAAAGCCCGGGCCTGCCAAGCCGCCAGCCTGGGGTCATTTCATGGCAGGCCGGTGACCTCACTCAGCCGAGGTCGTCGTGTCGGAGATGATCTTCCACTCACCGCCCATCTTGCGCAGGATCAGCGTGTAGAGCCCCCATGGCGTCCCTTCGCGCCCTTCCAGCTTCCACCGACCATGGGCGACAGCCGCATCCGTGCCCAGCAGCAGGATTTCATAGTCATCGGTCACCAGCGTGCCCATCGTCTCCGGGCCGCCATAGGTATTGTGGTAGCGGGCATTGGTCTCGTCCCAGCCGCGCGTGACATTGCCGCCGGAAGCGAACCGCAGCTCCGGCGATTTCCAGTAGCCATCCATGAAGCCGTCGATGTCGCCCCTGTTCCACGCGGCGTCCTGCGCATCCAGCATGGCCGTGATCGCGGCTATTTCCGTCTCGGCCTGAGAGGTTCCGGCAGCAATAGACGCCCCGGCCTGCGTCGTGCATGCGGTCAGAGGCAAAACGGCGACGGCAGCAGCAGCGAACAGATTTTTCATGAGACGGCTCCGGCATTTGAAGAAGAACGCCGAGCCTAGTGCGCGCCGGTCCGGGGGACCAGCCCTCTTCCCGCTCAGTCCCTGAACTCGCGGAGCATCATGCCCGCGGCAACCAGCCAAAGCCCGTTCGACATAAGGTCGATGCCCAGCAACAAGCCCAGCAGTGTCGCGGCAACCTCCGGCAGGTTCATCAGCACGAACACCGCCAGCAAGATCGAGATGGTTCCGCCGACAACCAGCCAGAGCCAGGGCCGGAACGGTCGCAGATTGGTGCCTGCCAGCACGAGGATTATGCCTTCCAGCATGAACAGGAAGGCGAGGATCAGCGTCAGGGACACCAGCCCGCCCAATACATTCGTTGCCAGCATGACGCCGAGCAGGATCTGCAAAACGCCCATGCCGAGGTCGAACCAGGACAGGCCGAACGGCGAGCGCAATGTGAATGCGACCTGCATCACGCCCAGCAGGATGAACAGGAACGCAACCAGCTGCAGCACAAACACAGAGGCGACGTAGGGGTTCATCAGAGCGAACACGCCGCCCAGCAGCGACAGCACCCCCATCGCCACATAAAGCCACCAATGTCCGCCGAGGCCTTCGGGCCGTTTCGGTTGCATCAGCTGTCTCCCTGATTTGCGGTCCGGGCCTCCCTCGACTGGCGCCACCATTCCAGAATGCTGAGCAGCACCGCCACGCCGCCCAGCCAGAAGGTTATGATGAAGACCGTATAATAGCCCTTTTGTTCGATGATCTCTCCGAGCCATGGTCGGCCCAGCGTTCCGATCAACATCGTCAGGGAGCCAAGCAGGGCGTACTGGACGGCCGCAAAGCGCGGGTTCACGACAGAGGTCAGGTACGCCACGATCGCGACACTGGCGAAGCCCCCGGCCAGGTTCTCACCGGCAATCGCCATCATCAGGCGCGCCAGCCGCGGGCCGGCATCCGCGCCATGCGCATCTGGCGAAATATCTGCTGCGATCGCAGCGAAGGCTCGCAGCGGCTCCCCCATATGGGTGAAATCGAGGAAGGCGTCGATCGCCGCCCCGCCCGCCGCAAGATCTGCAAACAGGAGGTTCGTCACCGCGGCCAGCACAGCCCCGGCCACGAGAACCGGCATGCGGCCAATAATGCCCATGACAACACCGCCAAGCGCGGCCCCGGCCATGATCATCAGGATGCCGAAGAATTTGGACGCGATCGCAACGTCGGCCGTGGAATGATGCAGCGCGCCGAAGCGGTCATCGAGATAGAACGGATAGGCAAAGGCGCCCCAGACCGCATCGGTGAACCGGTAGGTCAGCGCCAGCAGCAACACAAACAGCGCGCCCCAGCCGAGCCGGCCGATCAGGTCCATCAACGGATCGAAAATTGCCCGGAACAGCACACGGACCGTACGGGTCAACCGGCTTGTCCCCGGCGCATCGATCAGCACGGTGCCCGGCTCGCGCCCGTGCCTGAACAGCAGGGCTGCCGCGATGAGTGACGGGAACAGAACCGTGAAGGCCACAATGATGGGCCCCTGCTGGGTCACGAACGCCCGTGCACTTGGCGGCGGGTCCTGCGTCAGGGCCCCGAAGACGAACCACACAATCATGCACAAAGCGGTCAGCCAGCCGGCCGCGATGCCCCACGTCACGAGGTTCCGCTCCGACTCCGGCAGGTTTGACTGATAGCTCGGCCGGGCATTCGCCGGGTCGTCGGACTGCTCTGGTTCGGGCGCCACGAATGTGCCCGCCACCGCGAGCAACATCATCAGGGCGATCATGCCGTAGACCAAGGGCCAGCCAATATATCCGACCAGCAGCAAGGCGACGAAGCCGGTGACAAATCCGGACGCCCGATAGCCAAGCTGGTAGATGGCGGACATCAGATCCTTGTCTTCATCCGACCGCGCCACCTCGATCCGCCAGGCATCCAGTACGATGTCATGCGTCGCCGACAGGAGGGCCGCGCTGAGGGCGACCAGAGCAACCAGACCGATCGCATTTGCCGGATCGCTGAACGCCAGAATGGCAAGCAGGATGGCAATCGGTATCTGGAAGGCCATCAGCCACATCCGCCTCGGCCCCAGCCAGCGGATCGGGAATGACGCATCCTGGAAAGCAGGCGCCCAGAGATATTTAAAGGAATAGCCGAGTGTGATGATCGACAAGGTACCGATGGTCGATGGCTTGATGCCTTCCTGCGTCAGCCAGGCATTCAGCGTGCCAAGCACTGCGCCATAAGGCAGGCCAGCGGCGAAGGCGAGCATCAGCATCGCGGCCATGCGCCGGTCTTTCAGCGCCTTCAATGCCCTCAGCGCGCGCGGCTGATTGTGCTTCGCCTGCTCTGCGCTCGCGCTGGCTTGCGTCATGCGGCGCCGGCCTTGTCTGCAGCACCCGTCCAGCGGATGGCGAGTGCCCGCAAGGCCTGCGGTTCAATCGGCTTGGCGACCACTTCATTGGCCCCGGCTGTCTTTGCCTGACGCTCGATATCGCCGTTCACTTCAGCGGACACGGCAATCACCGGCACGTTCGAACCTTCGGCGCGCAACTGGCGCATGGCTTCGAACCCATCCATCTCGGGCATACGGAGATCCATCAGGACCAGGGCGGGATTCATGCTCTTCGCGGCCTCCAGCGCTTCAATACCTGTTGAGGCGACTGTGACGGTAAATCCGGCCGATTCCAAGGCGCGCCGTGCAATCATCGCATTGACCGGATTATCGTCCGCAATCAGCACGCGGCCTGCACCCGTCAACTTCTCCGGTTCATCCACCGGAAGGCCGCCCGCTTTCATCACGAACACGCGCTCAACCAGTGACGACGCCCTCAGCGGGCGCACCAGCCAGCCAGCACAGCCCATCGCCTTGAAACGTGCGATGGCACCCCGGTCTTCCGGACGCAGCACGATCAGCGCCGGTGCCTTGCGGGCAAGCGCGCGCACGGCCTCTTCAGGCTGCTCTGCCCCGATCAACAGCACGTCGACTTCCGGCGGGACGTATCCTGACGATACATCAATGCGCACAGGACAAGCAGAGGCATTCATCAACGCTGCCGTCGTCGACAAGCAAGTGGCGGGCGGCAAGCCGGCAAGACCCACAACTGCATCCAGGACCGGTAAGTCATGTGTTGCCGGCAAATCAGCCTTCTGAAGGGGCAGGCACACCGAGAAGCAGGTGCCAAGGCCCGGCTCGCCCGTAACTTCTATGTGTCCGCCAAGCAAATCTGTAAGACGCTTGACGATGGCAAGTCCGAGGCCGACACCCCCATCCTTGTAGGCGTCCTGCCGGCTGGTCTGGCGGAAGGCTTCGAACAGGCGCTCTCGATCTTCCGGAGCGATGCCGGGACCTGTATCGATAATTCGGTATTCCAACCCATCCTCATGAGCGAGGATATCCAGCAGGACAGCACCGGTTTCGGTGAACTTCAACGCATTGCCGACCAGATTGAACAGGATCTGGCGGATGCGGCCTGCATCGCCGGAATAGGACGGCATGGGCAGATCCGAGGCGCGCGCTGCTATGTCGAGACCGGCAGCGTGAGCACGGGGGCTCAGCAATTCGACGACCTCGCGGCCTAGACGGACCGGACAGAAGGCTTCGGTTTCAAGCTCGATTGCGGCGGCATCGAGGCGCGCATAGTCGAGCACGTTGTTCAACAGATCCAGCAGGCGCGATCCGCTGAGCCGGATGGCTTCAGCGTATTCCCGCTGGGAGGGTTCCAGTTCGGTTTCGAGCAATAGCGATACCGTGCCGAGAATCCCGTTCAGCGGCGTGCGGATTTCGTGGCTCGCGGCAGCGAGGAAAGTCTCTTCCGGGCGCGATTCGCCCGGCAGCAGGGGTGGCTTGGTCATGAATACATCCTGCAACAGACGCTTTAGGATTTGTTTAAATCCCCGGCGTGTTTCGAGGACGTTTTCCTAACGGGCCATGGCCTGCGCATTGACGCCTTCCCCCTGCCCGGCCGGACGCTGGCGGTAAGAAAGCGCCTCGGCGATGTGAACGCGGCGTACACTGTCAGATCCATCAAGGTCTGCAATCGTCCGGGCCACTTTCAGGACCCGGGAATAGCCCCGCGCCGTCAGGTTCAGGCGGCCCGCGGCATCGGCCAGCAAGGCGGCACCGGGCTCATCCGGCCGGGCGACCTGCTCCAGCTCCGGCAGCGGCGCATCCGCATTGACCGGACGGCGCGTGTCGTCGCCGCTCTCCCCGAACCGGTCGGCCTGAATATCCCGAGCCGTCGCGACCCGGGCACGCGCTTCAGCAGTGCCTTCCGCAGGCGGCGGAAGGGCGAGGTCCACAGCCGTGACGGGCGGGGTGTCATAGTAGAGATCTATCCTGTCCAGGAAGGGACCGGACAGTCGGGATTGGTACTGCTGGGCGCATTTCGGTCCACGCGTGCAGGCTGCCGCGCCCGGCCCGCCACCACAGCGGCAGGGGTTCATCGCCGCGATCAACTGGAACCGCGCCGGATAGCGGACATGCCGGTTGGCCCGGGCAACAACCGCCTCCCCTGCCTCCAACGGCTGGCGCAGGCTGTCCAATACGTGGGAGGGAAATTCCGGCAGCTCGTCCAGGAAGAGCACCCCGTGATGGGCGAGCGAGACTTCTCCCGGCTTCGCCTTGATCCCACCGCCAACCAGCGCCGCCATGGACGCCGAATGGTGTGGCGCCCGGAACGGCCGGGTGCGCGAAAGGCGCCCCCGTTCCAGCAGGCCCGAGATCGACTGGATCTGCGAAACCTCGAGCAGTTCCCGGGCGCTGAGCGGCGGCAAGAGGCCCGGCAGTCGCTGGGCGAGCATGGATTTGCCCGATCCTGGCGGACCGCAGAACAGGAGGTTGTGCCCACCCGCCGCGGCAATCTCCAGAACGCGCTTGGCACCCTCCTGCCCTTTCACGTCGCGCAGATCCGGGCCGGGCGGCGGCTCAGCCAGCAAACCGGCCTTCGGGGAACCGATCGCTTCACGCCCGGTGAAATGATTGATCAATGCGATCAGGCTGCGCGCAGCAACCACGCTGCCGCCAGCCCACGCGGCCTCTGCACCGCAGATTTCCGGACAGATCAGGCGCAAATCCATCGACTCGGCCGCCATGGCGGCTGGCAATACGCCAACCGTCTCACCCAAGCCACCATCCAGGGACAGCTCCCCAATCGCAGCGTAGCCTTCCAGCTGATCTGCTGGGATCACGCCCATGATCGTCAGCATGGCAAGTGCAATGGCCAGGTCGTAATGGCTACCCTCTTTCGGCAAGTCTGCCGGGGCGAGGTTCACGATCACCCGTTTGGGCGGCAGGGCGAGCCCCAAAGACGCAAAGGCGGCGCGTACGCGCTCTCGGCTTTCGCCAACTGCTTTGTCCGGCAGGCCCACAATGTGAAAGTTCGGATTTCCGCCCGTGAGTTGCACCTGAACATCGACGGGCTGCGCCTCGACGCCCTCAAACGCAAATGTGGTGACCCTGCAGACCATCGCCCGTTTCCCTTCCAGCGGGAAAAGGGTTAACACGCGGTCTCGAACAAATAAAGAACAAAATTGGGATCAGGCCGGCGCGCGGTCTTTGACCGCTTCCAGCGCTGCGTCGAGGACTTCCAGTCCTGCACCGGCCCGCGGCGCACGTTCCGACAGGGTGCGCCGCCAGAGGCGCGCGCCCGGCTGGCCATTGAACAGGCCGAGCATGTGACGCGTCATGCCGTGCAGGCCGACGCCCTCTTCCAGTCGCGATGCCATGTAAGGGCGGTAGGCTTCCACCGCGTCGAAGGGCGAGCAGACCTCCCCTTCCCCGAACAGAACCGCATCGACCTCACCAAGAATGGCCGGGGTCTGATAGGCCGCGCGGCCGAGCATGACACCGTCGAAACGCTGCAGGTGTTCCGCACACGCTGCAATATCAGGGATCCCGCCATTCAGGACGATCGTAAGGTCCGGCCGGGCTGCCTTCAGGTCTGCGACCAGGTCATAGTCGAGCGGCGGAATATCCCGGTTCTCCTTCGGCGACAGGCCTTTCAGCCAGGCCTTGCGGGCATGCACCGTGAAGATCTCACACCCGGCCGCGGAGACTCTTTCGATGAAGGTGAAGAGCGTCTCGCGGGCTGGCAGGTCGTCGATGGCGATGCGGCACTTCACGGTCACCGGAATGGACACTGCTGCCTTCATCGCGGCCACACAGTCAGCGACAAGATCTGGTTCCGCCATCAGGCAGGCACCGAACGCACCTGATTGCACACGCTCTGACGGGCAACCGCAGTTAAGGTTCACTTCGTCATATCCGAAGCTTTCGGCGATGCGCGCCGCTTCGGCCAGCTTCTGCGGTTCGCTCCCACCGAGTTGAAGCACGACGGGATGTTCTGCCTCGTCGAAGCCGATCAGGCGCTGGCGGTCTCCATGAATCACGGCATCCGCTGTCACCATTTCGGTCCACAGCAGGGCGCGTTTCGACAGGCACCGGTGGAACGCCCGGCAGTGCCGGTCGGTCCAGTCCATCATAGGGGCAACAGAAAATCTATAGGCTTGATTTATTTGCATTTTTTCAGTAGTTTCAAAGGGCTAAAACAAGAACGTGTGCACTTTTTTGGACCAATTTGCACACGCTTGTACCGGTTTTGATCTGTCTGTGCACACGGAGCGCACACGAAATGGCGACGATTGTAAAACTTCCCTCTGGGAGCTGGCGGGCCCAGGTGCGGCGAAACGGGCGGTATGTCTCGAAGAGCTTCAAGCGTCGCCGTGATGCGGACGGATGGGCCGTGGACATGGAACGCCGCATCGACCGCGGCGAAAGTGTCTCCAAAGCCCGTCCCAAACATCTCAATACGCTTTCTGATCTCGTCGACCTCCACATCGCGGACATGCACGAATCCCGCAAGCCCCTGCGCCGATCTAAGTCCTACTCACTCAACAAGCTGAAACTCGATATCGGCCACATGCGCATCGATCAGATTGATCGCGAAACCGTTGTCGAATTCGGGCGCAATCGATCTCATGAAGGCGCCGGACCTCCGACCATCGCAATGGACATATCCTATCTGAAGACAATTCTTCTGCATGCGAAGGCCGTGCATGGCGTCCATACACCTGTCGAGGAAATCAATCTTGCGCGTGTCGCACTCAATAGGCTCGGCCTGATCGGGAAAAGCCGGGAACGGGATCGCCGACCCTCGCAAGAGGAACTCGACGACCTGTTCAAGTTCTTCGACGCGAATGAGCGATATCGCGCTCCGATGAGCCGGATTGTTCGCTTCGCCATCGCAACGGCAATGCGCCAATCTGAGATCTGCTCAATCGAGTGGGACGACGTGGACATGCGGCGCCGCATCGTCACGGTCCGTGATCGGAAGGACCCCAGACAAAAGGATGGTAATCACCAGAAAGTGCCATTGGTGGATCTCACCGGCTATGACGCCTGGGAGATCATCAATGAACAACGCCGGGCCAGCAACAGAACCGGCCGAGTGTTCCCGCACAATCCGCGTTCAATCGGAACTGCTTTCAGGCGTGCCTGTGTCGACCTCGGGATTGAGGACTTGCACTTCCACGACCTACGCCATGAAGGAACAAGCAGGCTCTTCGAAGCAGGGTTGAAAATTCAACAGGTCGCTCTGGTCACAGGGCACAAGGACTGGAAGATGCTGAAACGCTATACGCACCTGAGTGCGGACTCGATTGTTGCGCTTGCGATGAGCCACTCAGCCTAGATGCCCCGACCAATTCAACTTCTTGGACATGGGGTTCCCCCCAGACGCCAAGCGCAGAACGGCGGCTTTTCCAAAGGCATGGCAAACATCACTTCTTACCTTCAGGGGCCATAGGCTGTTAGAGTAATAGGCTCGCGCACAGCAGTATGAATCCTTAATTAACGATTCCGATCCAGAATTTCAGAGCGGGTCTCCACCATTTAGCAGGCACATAATTCTTCAGAGAACTTATGGAACAAATACAACTTAACATAAATGACCTCTACCTCGACCTGGAGAACCCCCGGATCGTCGAGGCTACGAACCAGTCTGAAGCCCTAGAGGCACTGGTATCGCTCAATCCACGTCATTTTCAGACCATAATGAAGAGTATCCTCGACAACGGACTGGATCCAGGAGACGCGCTTTACGTTATTGAGGAGGACGACCATGAGTTTATCGTTCTCGACGGCAATAGGCGCTTTGCCGCCATTAGCGTTCTTGCCAACCCCGATCTGCTTGACGGGACAAATCTAGACGACAACCTGAAAAAGCGGCTTCACAAACTGGCGCAGGGTTTTGACCGGGCGCGTGTTGAACCCTTACGGTGCATATCCTTTGAGGATCGCGCCACCGCAAATTCTTGGATAGAGCGGCGACACACTGGGCAAAAGGATGGAGAAGGGCGAATCGAATGGGGCCCTCTCGAGATTCAACGCTTTGAAGGTGATCGCACCGTCCTTGACGTCATCGACTTTGTTGGTAGAAACGGCGCCTTCGACCAATCCAGATGGGAAAACGTCCGAGCTGCAGTAGAGAAAAACTCGAGTACGCTTGAACGATTTCTCGATGCGAAAGCCGGCAAGGACATGCTTGGTCTGAGCGTGAAGAACAAGGATGGCGTAAAAAGTCCGTACTTTGCTAGAAAACCCGAAACCGTCGTCAATATTCTAAAGACGCTCTTTGATGATATCGCAAACGGGCATGTGAACTCACGGAGCCACAACAAGGCAGCGGACATCAGAGACTATTTCGAGGCACTGCCTACTGCCTCAAAACCCAAATCAGATGACAAAACGCCGCCGCAAGCCTTTAGCGAATCCAATTTGGTCTCTCCCGGCACAAAAGCCGAGAAGGCTGGATCGAGCAGCGCTCAGAAGACGACGAGAGCGCGCGCACCGCGCCGGTCCCTTGCGCCGAAGAAGTATCCCTTCGCGCAGCCCCCCACCCCCAAAGGACAAGCGTTGTTCAAGGAAGCAGGCAGGGTCAATCTAAATGACACGCCGATGGCGGCAGCGTTCATGTTGCGTGCGGTGTTGGAGCACACAATCGACCATTACATGACCGAGAACGGCCTTCCCTTCAAACGCATGATTAAGACTCGCGTCGTGGATCTTGATCTTGCGACTCGCTTTGAAGATGTTCGTCAACATCTGATCAAAAACAAACTCGCATCGGCCAGCGACCTTCGGGGAGTGACATCAGCGTTGACCACGAAATCAGATCCAACATCCATTCAATCTCTGAACGACTACATTCACAGCTCGTATCGCGTTCCTGCGGCTGACACGCTGCGAAGCGCGTGGGATAATGCGGAGCCGTTCTTTAAGGCTGTATACGGAGAGCCAGAATGAACGACGAAGGCACTCATCGACGAACAATATCTGGGCGATATTCACCCCTTAGGTATCCCGGAGGGAAGGGCAAACTTGCGCGCTTTATGCGCGATATTGTCCGACTGAACGGACTGAGCGACGGGCACTATATCGAGCCTTTTGCTGGCGGCGCTGCGATAGCTTGGGAGCTTCTCCTCACTGGAGTTGTGAAGCGAGTGACAATCAACGATATAAGCCGTCCAGTCTATGCTTTCTGGCGCTGCGTCGTTGACGAAACAGAACATCTCAACAAGCGGATCCAAGACACCGATGTGTCTCTCTCGACCTGGGATCGATGCAAGTCCACATTCTCTGATGCTGATAACCAAGACGATATCGATGTCGCCTTCGCATTCTTCTTCCTGAACAGAACGAACAGGTCCGGGATATTGAATGCGGGCGTGATTGGTGGTCGCGATCAGACAGGGAAATGGAAAATTGACGCCCGCTACAACAAGGCCGAGCTGATACAGCGGATCTCAAAGATTGCCGCCTACGGATCTAAAATCACAGTATGCCAAGAGGATGCAGTCGAATTCATTTCGTCGAGAGCGGACACATTTTCAGACAAGACGCTAGTTTATGTGGATCCGCCATATTACGAAAAAGGTCGCCACCTCTACTACGACTATTATCGGTCAGACGATCATGCCGACATTGCAAAAGCAGTTCAGGCGCTAAACAAAACTCGATGGATCGTTTCCTACGACGACGTCAGACCGATTCACGATCTTTATGAACCTTCTTCCTGGATGCAGTACACGATCAATTATAGCGCCAGGAACAAGCTGCGTGGACGTGAAGCAATGTTTTTTAGTGCGGGCCTGGAGGTCCCCCAGCTTGATACCACAATGATCGAACTGGATCGTGGCGAGGGATACACGGGGGATGATGGTATTCCAGTGAATGATAGAACCATCCCAGATTTGCCCAAGCCAAAAGATGAAAAAAAATCAGCGTAGGCCCATTACAGCTATCACACCCAGTGTTGGCCACCTCGGTACTGTTCCACCCATTCGCTGAAGTGACCGAACGCGTCTGTACCTTCAGAGGTGATCTCATTATTGGCAATAAGTGCTTCGGCTAGATGGGCGAGCTGGCACAGTCGAAGACGCGACATGATGTGACCAAGTCGCAGGGTTTCCCAATAACTATCCTGTTTGGATAGGATGAAAGGAATAATGTGGTACGCAGTCCGCTGAGAGGCGGGAGGGCGCGAAAACCAAAATTCGAAGAATGCATTGTCCACCATTGTGCGAACGGATTTATCTTTCCAATTTGCTCCCGTAGCGACCTGCGCCATTGCCAATTGAAAGCCAGGCATACGATCATCATGCGGTCGCGCCGCAACCACGTCGATCTCACAATCCTTGACGGATTTTGGCGCATCAGCAGGCGGAGGATCGTGAAGCGTTCCATCACCAATTGCGCGCCACACTTGGTTCATCTTCGTGTGGAAACCCGATTGATCCGGCCTGGGCCAACCGAACGCCCAGCCCTGCCCTCTCAATTCAGCTGCGAGCGCAGAAGCGGCCATCTGTTGAAACCAATTTCTCAAATTGCTGACTGACGCCGCATTCGGGGCGCGTTCAACTTGCCGAAGTACGTCCGTTACGGTCGACAGATGCGAAAGTACGAGTGAGATCAAGTAGGATTTGTGCCCCCAGTTCTCGATGCCTGTGTATGTCAGCCGAGCACCCGTCGAATCCAGTGAAAATGGATAGCCCTCCCCACCAAGGTGTTCGCGATCAGTCAAAACTGATGCGGCCGCCTCAATTACAAGGTCGCTTTCGCGGTTTTGCGCATCGACATCATCGTACTCGTCTTCGCCTATTTCGATGTCATTGCGCAGGTCCGAAAGTAAAAACCGCTTATCGTCAGCAAAGAATGCCGACAATTCGGCAATATCTGCCGCGAGAGCTCCATCCGGAGAGGGCCCCGCTAACAGGTCATGAGGAATGTAAACAGCCGCCGACATTATTCGTTGCCTAGCCCTTTGCTTCGGACTTCTTCCGCATGCGGTCATGTAACAGGTCGGCTTGTTCCTTGATTTCGGACGCGACATCTAACAGCCCGCGATCCGCACCATCAAATGCATGAACGCTGCTTACTGCATCATTGATCGCTCGCCTCGCGGTTATCAGAGCTGACGAGAATCGGGTATCCGCCGGTCGCGTTTGCTCCCATGCAATTTCAAGATCACGCCGGTCGTTTAGGGTCGCAATTGCGACTGTCGAGGTTAACACTTCACCGAGCCGCTTGATATCTGGATTCTGCGAGGAAATGATCGAGTCTAAGCCGTCGGGTTTATATCCGAATATCCAGTGCAAAACCTCCTCGAGGCGAGTTAGGCGATTCTGAGGGATAGGATCTTCTGTGGGGACCCAAGCGCTCCAGCTATCATCTATTCCCAGGTAGGACATGTATTCTTTTCGGGAGAGCGCAGTGTAGAGGTGTGAGAATGGAAAGCGCTTTGTTGACCGGTCATCTACTGTGAAGATGCCATTTCGGTCTGCCTGCTCGAGCACCAATATTGCAGCAACCATGCGCTTAATCGTTGCGTGCTTATCACCAATGCGGTCAGCTATTGCATCAAGTGTCGCGTCCGGATTGTCATCTCTGGTTTCTTTAAACCACCGCGCAGCGTATTGAGCCTTCGCATATGAATTCCAGCGGTGCGGACCATTTATGTGCTTAAACGCAATAAATGTTCTCGCTTCAGCGCGCGATTCTACGCGGATAACCCGGACTTTCTCCATTGTTGTCCGCAGTAGCTTGTCCATCTCAGGAACATTAATGCCAAGCGTTTCCGCGCGTTCTCGATCCGTCAAAAGCCTAATTGCTGCTAAGCGTCGATTTCCCTCGAGGACGGTGTATGGCGCGCTTGGGTCTTCATCGAGAACGACCAAAGGCTCGAAATCCAGATATCCATTGGCCGCTATAGATGAAAGTAGTTCATCCAGTTCATCTTCAAGGTGCAGCTGCTGAATAATCGTATCTTCGCCAGGCGTTTTTCGCGAGGACAATATCAATCTAGGATTTTGGCTATCAAGCCGTAACTGGTTTGGCTCAATAAGCGTCGGTTCGTTCAGTTCGAGCGGTGTTTTCACTGGCTTTGGCATATCGCCCTCACTTTAGCCCTCTATTAGACGATTCACCAGCAAGTGCCAGATTGAACTGGATGTAGATCAACGACAATCAAAGGTTCGGATTTATCGACAACCAAGCCTAGGTTGTGCTGCGTGAGGCAATGACGAGAGGCAACGATAATCAAATTTGCAACTCCCCTGCCCGTGCTCTTGAAGGGCAGCATTCCAGATGCCGCAATACCAAAATGAAAGCACCACAAAACATGCCTGCGAGATTCCAAAGATATACAAGCGAACAAGCCTCGGCTGATGAAAAGGAAAGCTTCATAGAATTAGTTCGATCACGTGAAGCCGTTCAGGAAGAGTTTGTACGGGCGGGTATAGAAAGAAGAGGCGCACTGTTGATCTTTGGCTTTGTTGGAGAAAGCCTTGCAGGAGTTGCAGCATTGAAGGTGCCGTCAAAAAGTTATCGGAGCGGTCTCAGCAGACCGCAAAAATCTGGATATCCCCTACCACAACAACATTTTCCATTCGAATTAGGTTACGTCGCCGTTGCAAAAGATCATGAAGGCCGTGGGCTCGGGACTGATTTAGTCCGTGAGGTTGTGGAAGTATCTGGAGGCAAAGGACTATTCGCAACAACCAGCAATGTAGGCATGCTTGAACACATTTTGCCGAGGTTTGGCTTTAAGCGCGTCGGCCAGTCCTGGGCTGGCCAGCAAAGCTCTGAGCCCCAAATCACTTACAATTTACATCTACTCGTTCGACACGCGAAAAACTGATCGACGCAGTGCGTGAAGCTAAAGTGCTTTTCGCAACAGCCTGCGTATCAATAATTCACGCGCTCACTTAAACTACCTTCTGAGCGAACTTTTCGCACTACCTGCTCAACAAAATAATCAAAGCGTCGCTGTCCAAGCGCATGCGCTGCTTCCCGCTCCCCTTCCGGAAGAGGATCTGTCCGCGTCAGCCAATAGAGAACAAACTGACCAAGCGCCTCGAGCGTAAAGCCGACATCTCGTTCGATTTCACCCTGCCGAATATCAAAGGCATCCAAGCGTGCCAGAATTCGGTCCTCCAACTCAGATTTTGCCTCAGGATCAAAGTACTCTCTAAGCGCCTGCTCGATGATTGCTGACTTCGTGGCACCAGGTCTTTGCGTTGCCCCATCAAGTCTGGCGTAGATATCGGCCGCAAGGCGAAGATTGATCCGTGGCTTCGGCATGGCTCAGAAATCCGGCAAGGTATCAGGGTCTGCCAGATCGAGCGCCGCCGCTCTGCGGACGGTTTCGAGATGACGTGCCTCGAATGGATCGGAACCATCTTCATCAGACACCTCGGGATCAAGTTCCAGATCAGGGTTCGCTTTCTCAGACGGCTCGACAAAATCTGGCGCCAGTTCAAGCCCACCCTCACCTGCATCCATTGGAACAACGTTATCAGCGAACGCCAGCGTGCCCCCTTCAAGCAATCCAGACCAGTTGTCCGCACCATTCATCGAAGCAATTTCAACACCAGCCGCCGGCAACACCCGGCGTGTAAAGTTCCGATCTTGGAAGTAGCGCAGTTTCCTGGCCTGAACGGGCGGCGCGCCCGACACCATGACAATCGCATCACTCGCCGGCAGCTGCATGACCTCTCCAGGCGTCAGCAACGGCCTCTGCGTTTCCTGGCGGGACACCATCATGTGGCTGAGCCAGGGGGCGAGCCGGTGGCCGGTATAGTTCTTCTGGGACCGGAGCTCCGTCTTTGTGCCGAGTGCGTCTGATATCCGTTTGGCCGTGCGCTCGTCATTTGTCGCGAACGCGACCCGGACATGGCAATTGTCCATGATCGAATTGTTCGGTCCGTAGGCCTTTTCGATCTGGTTGAGCGATTGCGCGATCAGATAGGCTCGGATGCCATAGCCTGCCATGAACGCAAGCGCAGACTCGAAGAAATCGAGGCGACCGAGTGCAGGAAACTCGTCTAGCATCATGAGCAGCTTCCGCCGGTTCGGTTCCGGCAATTTCTCTGTCAGGCGCCGCCCGATCTGATTGAGGACCAAGCGCATCAGAGGTTTCGTCCGCGACATGTCCGAGGGCGGACAGGCGAGGTAAAGCGATGCTGGCCTTTCGGCGTCCACAAGATCCATGAGGCACCAATCACTGCCTGACGTCACAGCAGCGACGACCGGGTCACGGTAGAGCGCAAGGAAGCTCATCGCGGTCGACAGCACGCCGGAGCGCTCATTTTCGGACTTGTTCAGGAGGTCTCTCGCGGCTTCAGCCACTACGGGATGGACGGAACGTTCTCCCGCCTCATCTGTGAAATGCTTCGTCCGCATCATTCTTGTGAGCGTTGCCGTGAAGGTCCGATCCGGATTGGACAGGAACTTCGCACACCCCGACAACGTCTTGTCCGTCTCGGCGTAGAGGACATGCAGGATCACGCCGACGAGCAGCGAATGCCCGGTCTTTTCCCAGTGATTGCGGCGTTCAAGCGAACCTTCCGGATCGACCAGAATGTCGGCGATGTTCTGTACATCCCGCACTTCACACTCGCCGCGCCGGACTTCAAGCAGCGGATTGTAACGCGGGGAACGGCGATCGGTCGGATCGAACCGGATGCAGGTCGAAAAAGTCGAGCGCCAGCCGGATGTCAGTTCCCAATTCTCTCCCTTGATATCGTGAATGACGGCACTGCCGGACCAGGACAACAAGGTCGGAACAACCAATCCCACCCCCTTCCCTGAACGGGTGGGCGCAAAGGCCATGACGTGTTCCGGTCCGTCATGGCGGAGATAGGCGTGCCGGACCTTGCCGAGAAACACGCCATCACTTGCCAGCAGACCATGTCGCTTCAGTTCATGCGGCTTAGCCCAGCGCGCCGAACCATAGGTCGTAACATTCGCGGCGTCCCGGCTCCGGATCACCGAACCGACGACGGCAGCGAAGATGCCGAGCAGTCCACCGCTTGAAGCAATGAGGCCCGCGCGTGCAAACACGTCCGGCGCATAGGCCTCATAGGCATACCACCACTGGAACAGGCGCCAGGGTTTGTAGACCGGCATGTCGCGTACGAAAAACCAAGGGTGCCCAAGGGCCGGCTGGTATCCGAACATGTAGGCCGTCCACTGCGTCGCTCCCCAGATCGTCAGAACAATCAGGATGAAGACAATGAGGACTTGACCGAGCAGGATTTTTCCGGGGCGCATGGCGAGGTCCTTTGCGTCGAACGAAGAGATCGCCATCTTCGATCAGCCACCGGCTCCTCCGACAGTCGGACGCGATGGCAAGCTCGGCAGTCTCATCCAACGGTATGCAAGTGCCTAGCGAGACAGGCCGCGCTGCCGGCTCATTCCGATCGTCCATGACACGCCCTGGGCGGTCCGTTTGACGACCAGCTCGCGTCCGCGATGACGCTCGATCTCCGGCCGCCATGGGACCAGTGCAAATTCTTTCGCATTGCCGATGACGGCAACCCGCCCAGAACCAAGATTGATTGCGCGCTCATATTTTCCTGTGATCGTGTCACCTGTCTGAAGCTCCAATTTCTGTCGCCCGGACTGTTTGGCAATTCGCGCGACAACTGCAGCATGTTCGCTTTGCCTGAGCCGGCCCTGGGCTTCTGCATCGAGCGTATTTGCATCCGGCGCCAACAGTCCCTGTTCCCGCAGCCACGCGATCCGGGCTTGTCGAACAGACCGCAACCGGCTTCCGTCCTTGTCCCCGTGTCCTTCATCCAGCCAGGTCACACCCCGATGCGTGACCTGCTCTTCCAGTGTGAGCCAGGACAGGGTTTTCAGGCTGACACCCCCTGCCCGATCCGCTTCAAACGCGAGCGCCTTCTCAAGATAGTCATTCGGAATAGCCCAGCTCCCATCCTGAATCCGTTCGACCAACCCTCCACGCCGGAGTGCTTCCAGGCGTCTTACATGAGCTTGCCGGAACGTGGCCGAGGAGGATGGATCAGCCTCCGCATGTAGACGCTCGGAATAAATCCCGCCCGTGCCTTCGGCGATATTCGCGATTACTCGGTCCGAACTCCTCGCTTTCGCTGTGCGCAGCCCGACCTCGACCACCACCCCTTCAGGAGGAATGGAACCCGGCTCCGCCTCCCCTAAATCGACAAGCCGTCGTCGCCCATCAAAATCCTCCACAACAATCGATCGGCGATCACGCAGCTCATCGTCCGGAAATATCGCCAGAACAGTGCCTGTGAGCTTGCCGCCAGCTGTTCGAGTCGGATCGAAGCTCGTAAGCCGTTCCACACCGTCCTTCTGGCCGAACCTATGTGCCAAGGTTGCGATCACATCATTCCGGCGCCCCATATCCGCGAGCGTCCTGTCCCAGTCTGGCTTCATCTGCCAGCGGCCATCCTCCATCTGTGTGGCCAGGCCCAGCTGCTCCAGATGGCTGAGCCGCTGAAGGCGAAGGTTACGATCAAAGCGATCGGCTTCACTTGAAGCGGTTCCACTGATCGCCAGTGCACCCCCTTCAACATCTCGCAACATGGCCCGATCAATTGCCGTCAGCCTGTCCCGCTGAACCTCTGAATGCCGAGCTCTTGCAATCTCAAGATCGCGCCGCGGTCCCAGCCTTTCCGTGACCAGGTCCGAAGCGCGCTGCCGGAGACCGGATTTCAGATAATCCGGTGCAATGATGAGATCCTTGCCCCGCACATCCCTTCCGCGAACGACAATATGCGTGTGAGGGTGGCCGGTATTGTGGTGATCCACGGCAACCCAGTCGAGGCGCGCGCCGAGATCGCGTTCCATTTGGGTCATCAGTGCCCGTGTGTGCTCGCGCAGATCACCGAGTGCCACCCCGTCTTCGGGTGAGACGATGATGCGGAACTGGTGCCGGTCATCTTCGCTGCGTTCGAGAAAGTCTGGGGCGCTCGGTGTCTCACCCTCACGCCCGTAAAGCTCACCGCCTTTTCCGTCCCGCTCAACGCCATCACGCTGTATGTAGTGAAGATGCGCACGGAAGGATCCATTTCCGGCCAACCGTCCGGCGCGCGATATGTGGAATTTGACAACGACCCGCCGCATGCGGAACGCAGCTATTCTACTGCGCTGAAATTCCAGCTGCCTCGCCGTAGCCGATCCCCGGCCCAGACTGCGCCCCGAATAGCGGCTTGCCTTACCCTTCGGGGCAAGCCTCGCAGCAGCATTTCGCAAGCGCTTGGAAAGCCGCTGACCACCTGCCTGTCCACGATCCCTGATGCGGCCCAGATGTGGGGTGAAGTCATCATCCACTGGCAAGACCGCCTCCTACTACCTGGCGCCCCCACAATCTCCAATAAATACGGGGGACTACGTCCGTTCGCCGAGCGTCTCGAAACCGCGCAAAGGGCGCCTGAAAATCGATGTGCAGACAGGGTGTTAGGCAGGGCCTGGCGCCAAGTGTTTTATCTTGCCCTACCGGGTCCGCCTCAGAATTCCTGGCTGCGCTCTGCATCGCCTTGCACCGACATGTCCCCAGTCCGTCCATCCGGGCTCCAGAGGAGCACAAGAACCCCGCCGAGATCGCCGACCTTAGTCGGTCCGAAATAACGCCCATCAACCGATCGCGGATGTTGATTGAGCAGAAAAACTTCGCCTCCTCCCAATACCTGGCAGCCTTCCCAAACCGGCATCGCACGCCCCAGCGTGTCGGCACCCAAAGCCTCCGCGACATGGATTCCTTCCACCAATACAGCGCTACCGTCCCGGCAAATTTCATCGCCCGGAAGCCCGGCAATCCGCTTGATGAGGGGCCAGTCCCTCCCGACGTAACCGCGCGCAGCAGCCCAATCCGCTTCACCGCTCCGGGCTGAGACGATGACCCAATCGCCTCTTGTGAATGGGTCATCGCTCAGCCCGTAGAGCCCTATCGGCGCGCTGCCTGTCCGGTTCCAGAAGAGACGGGTACCCGGATCAAATACCAGTCCTGCAACGGCCGCCAGAATTCCGGCGGCCGTTGCGGAAACCCAGTGCACCTTCACTTCTTTTTCTCGACGCGAGTAGACGTGGACGAGAACATCTGGCGCTCGGACCATGCCATCAGACTGGCACGCGTGTAGAAGACGCGCGCGCCATGCTTTCGATAGATCGGGCCCCTACCTTCACAGCGATAGTGGTCAAGCGTCGAACGTTTGAGGCGGAGAAAGTTCGCTGCCTCCACCACGTTGAAGAGGTCGTTGTCGTTCGCCGCCTGAGGCGCCGTTGTATCTGCATCGCTCATTGTTGTGCTCCTTTCACTGATATCTGTGCGATGCGATGAGACTGCGCGATCCTGCGCAGGATTTGAGAGGAAAAATGCGTGGCCCGGATTTTTCCCCTCCCCTGTTCACCATGCTTCTGACATGCCGAAAGCCGCCCCGGAGGCTTGCTCCGGGGCGGATCGAAGGGGGGCTTGGAACCGTCAGTCTTTCGGGTTCCAGAGGATCACGTGGCGGCCTTTCTTACCCTTGATCGGGGCGAGGTTCGCGTAGATCCGGCGGGGACCGATCTGCGGGTCGGCGAGGGTCAGAGAGACGTATTCGCGTCCCGAAGACTTCGCCTTGCGCATCCAGCCGCCGCCAATTTCGGTCGAGGTTTCTCCGGCGAAGATGCGGAAATCCGGCTGGCCTTCTGCGGCTTTCTCGCCATTCTTCTCGATACGGATGGCGGTGTTCAAGTTCATCATGGCGAGAGTGCCTTCGAAACCGGCCTTGGTCTCGCTGACATATCCGAGTGCGTTTGCCATTGGGGTTCTCCTTTTCGTTCCTTTGGCTTGTCTCCGGGGACCCCTTGTCCCCGTCGACGCCGGACCGAAAGGACGCGCTGAGCCGGGCCTGAACCGCATGCGGGCGCAGCAAAGCGGAGCACCGGACGAGCGGGGAATTTTGCTGCGCGAGGAAGCCGCGTAGCGGCGGGGAAAATTCTTCGTTTGTCTGGTTTCAGGGCCGGGTCAGCGCGTCCAGGTCATACGGCAAGAGACGGGAACAAGGGGTCCGAAAACCGCTGCCGATGGAAGGGAGGAACCTCATCCAGCATGCGCTTCGAAATGTCCACCGAGACCCTGAGACGGGCGATTTTTCGGCAGGCATTTTTGCCATGACGAACCGCAATTGCACCGCCGTCTGCATTGCTGAACCCGAATGTGAAAAGCCGCCCGATGCCAGGCACCGGGCGGCTCGCAAACTGCCGGAGGGGAGGAGACAAACCTCAGACAGCGGCGTTTTCGCAAGGCTCTGCAGCGGGCTGGGACGTGTCTACGTCTTCACCCTCGAACAGGCCCGCAATCCGTTCCCAAGTCTCGACTGTGGCGCACCCCGCATTTTCGACAAGGCGGGTCGGCGGCACCTGCATCCAGCCGGGACGCCAGCCGGGATTTGTGGTGCAGTCCACGCCTTCGATCCGGTTCCGGATCAGTGCCTTCTGGACCTTGCCGCTCTCCTTGGCGACACTCTCCGCCACACTCGGGGAAGCAATGTCCGCGACCATCGCATTGATCGCCCGCTTGTCTCGGAGCAGGTCGAAGAAGGCCTCGTCCGGTGACCAGCAGGAACCGAGATCGGTCCCACAGACATGCAACACAGCCTCGACCACCGGCCCGCCCGCTTCGAGAGTTTCGGCCATCGTCAGCGCAAGTACTTGCATGACTTCCTCGTCCGACATGGCCAGCAGGGCGGAGAAGGTTTCGCAGAGTGAATAGGCATCGCCATTGGCGCGCGGACGCATCGCGCCGAGCGCACTGAACAGAGCGTCTACCTGTTCCGACACAGCGTCGATTTCGGCCCGTGCAACGGACGTCGCCACACTCTCATGCGTCTCGTTCTTTCGCGCGCCGCAGTCATGCGGGCGGACGTTCCAGAGCGACGATCCGGTGATCGCATGGGCCACCATCAGGCGAAGGGAAATGGCGGGCGCAACCAGCAGGCTGGCGGCGGCAGCGCCATGCCGGTGAAGACCGATATAGTCCGCCATCGGGCCGGACATTTCGGGCTTGGTGTCAGCTGGTGCTGAGGCGGCTCCATCTACGCTCTGACGCTTCGCGCGGCGGACGTCGGAGGCTTTGAGCCACCCCTCATGGAAGGTCACTGTGCCGTCATGGCGCTGCTCAACATAGACTTTGCCGCCCTTCTTCTTGGTGGTCTGGACGTACTCCCAGCGCTGAAAATACGTCCCCCGCTCAAGGCAGGCCACATCGACCCAACCACGGGCCAGGTATTGCTCGATCCGGGCTGACACTTCCGCTGCCTGAGCCTTCCAGAAAACCTCGGCGTCCGCAAAGATGGCGCGTTCCCCGAACAGGTCTGCGATGACCGCACCTTCATGCTGATCAAGATCGAACAAGGCCTTGTCGGTGGTAATGGTGCTGCCACCAGTGACCCACGCCTTGCAGGCGCGTCCGAACGGTGCGCGCTCGGTTTCGCTGTTCCAGAGTTTCAGCCACTCGGCCTGTTGGGCAGGCGTGGCCAGCGTCAGCGCGCGGATGGTCTCGCGGTCGATTTCATCCTCGGCGTAGAGTTTGCGGATCGGTGCGGAGAGGCCCGCAAGGGCGAGGACACGGCGCACCAGAAGCTCGGTCACGCCAAAGAAGGTTGCGATGTCAACCGGTGGCTTGCCCTCATCCGCGAGCTTTTTGAACGCAACATACTGTTCCATCTCGGTGGCAGGCAGGCGGGCGACGTTTTCGATGATCGAAGCCTCGATGGCGGAGGCCGCATCTTTCTCAGGCATTACTGCGCACGGCACGAGCGGATTGGTGCCAGTTTCCTTGGCGATTTCGAGCAGGGCGAAGTAGCGGCGGCGGCCTGCGATGACGCCGAAGCCATCGCCTTCGCGGCGCACGAGCAGCGTCTGGCGGATGCCCTTCTCGCGGATGGACGGCAGGATGTCGGACACGTCCGGTTTCTTGCGGCCATGCCGCATGTTGAGTTTCGACACACTCAATTGGTCGAGCGGGATATGGGTAAGGTCGGGCTGTGCCATGGGGGTCTCCTTTTCTGGCGGGTAAAGGGAGAGGCCAAGCGCCCATGCCGGGCCGCTCCAGAGAATGTCGGAATAGGGAAAGCCTTCGCGGTCGAAGGCCGGGGCCGGGTCTGTCCGGCCCCAGTCGTAGTCGCGGATCGCAATGCGCGGTGCGCGGCCTGCGACCCAGATTTCGACAACGCGGTCGTCCTCAACGACCAGCGTCATCTCCGGGCGCGGACCCAGAATCCGCTCGCTCTCCGAGAGGGCGCGGCTCATGTCACCGCGTCCAGAAGATATGGACTTCATCGAAGCCGGTCTGGAAGACGAGGATTTCGCCGTTGAGCGCCATGTCGCGGGCAAGTGCTTGCCAGTCGATGTAATACTCAAGCGAAGGCGGGATTTCGGTGCAGGTGTCGCGAGTCAGTTCCTCGGCGAAGTCGGCTGCGGAGCGGTATGCCCCGGCATAGTCTTCGAACGCGGCCACGGCTGCACTGAGGTCATTGCCGAAATAGCCATAGACCTTCGCGCCAAGGCGTCCATGCTCTCCGATGAACTCCGCCAGCGCGCACACGGTATCGAACGAAGCGTATTCCGAGAGGCTCGCACCTTCGAACCCCTCATAGTCATGGATCGCCCATTCCTCGGCCCCGGGCAGCGGGGAGTCCGCCAGCACGGCGCGAACCTCGTCCATGATCTCATCCGGCGTCGTCGCATCAATCCAGCGGCCATGTAGGCAGCCGTTATTGTAAGCGGCGAGGCAGGCCACGTAGATGCGGGGGCGGTCTTCAGGCGGCAGTGCGGTAGCTGTTCCAAGGGGCGCAGGGGTTGCGGGTTCGCAGGGCATGTCGGGTCTCCTTCTCCTGCCGCGTCCTGCCCGCGACAGGCGGGGGTGGGCGGCGAAAAAGGCCGGCAGGCCGGGCGGACAAGCGGCACGCGCAAGGCGGAAAGGTAGGAAGCCTGGAGACGCTGAGGACTATTCAGAACCGGCGCCTTGCGCGGGCTGCGCGCCCGGCCAGACGTGCCGTCCGCCCACACCCGACTGACCGGAGGCACACACGCATGAGGAGACCGGGCTATGCTGGTCTGCCCCCTCCCCTCACCGGAAGCGCATGCAAGCCGCCTTTGAAGACCTGTGTCGGAAGCTCAGTGCAACAGCGCTTCCAGAAATTGCCCGACTTCGCGGTGCCGATCAGGATTGTCGCGCTTCAGGGTCTCGATGTTCTGCAGTTTCCAGGCGATAGCCGGAAAGTTAGCAGCGACTGGTCTTCCGATAAGTGCGACATCAGGCTTTGCGTTATGTAGGCCTCGAAGATAGGTCGCGGCATTGCCGGTCAGACGGGACTGAAGTTCGCCAATCAGCCAGGCCCTTGCCTCTTCCAGTATGACCAATTCCACCGGCTCGGCTGTCATGCCTGCAAATTCGCGCTCGAACGGCTCTTCCAGGTTCCTCAAATTCGGAGACAGTAATTCGTGCATCGGCCGCGGCGAGCAGGACAGATAGATCAGGAAGGCCGAAAAGAGATCGTCGCTGATGCCGTCACCTTCCTTGAGAAGCAGGATGTCGAACAGATCCCGCGGGTGCTGCCGATCCAGCGCGGCGACGAGCTTGCCGGCATATACTTCCTCAAATGCAGCAAGATTCGCTTCCGCAAATCCGAATCGATCCTCGACAGTTTCGCTGACCGGCTTCAGTCCCGGAGCGACGAGCAGCCCCCGCATGTTGGGATTGACTTCAATCTTGATACTGATGTTATCCAGCGTAACAATCATCCGGGTTTCGAGATGACCTCCCCCCTGGATGCGCTGACACTGAGCTCCTGCTATTCTTCGTTCAATGGCATCGGCAATTCGACCGAGAGCTTCATCGATTTCCTGATGGCTCTCAGCCCGCGGCTTGAACGGTACGTAGACAAGATCGATGTCGACCGAAAGGCGCGGCATGTCCCGGTAGAAGAGATTGATTGCTGTTCCGCCTTTCAGGGCAAAGCAAGCTTCTTCAGCCACAATCGGCAGGACGCGGACCAGCAAGGCCACCTGCCCCTCATAAGTCGCCCTGTCGGTCATCGAGCGCCCTGCCCCGTTAGTTCAGAGGGCACCGTGATAAGGTAGTGAGGGTCGAGCGTGCCGCCGGGCACAATGGATCGCTTGCCGTGTCCCAGATCGACAGCGGCTTCATCGAGGTATTTGAACCAGCCATGCTGGTGCCGGCGCGCATAGAAAAAGAAGAGACGCTTTGTCTTTATGCTCCTGCATCGTTCAAGCAGCGCCTGCATCTTGCGGGGCCGCAGCGAACTCAACCCCTCAAAGACAAGATCGACCTGATGGAAGCTGTCTCGATCCGGAAGGGTTTCAAGCAATTCGAGCACGGCGCGTTCAAGGGTCGATATGAGGATTGCCTGGCCGGGGCGTCCCCACTCAAAGGCTTCGACATCAAGAGAGGCAGCGCCCATTTTCGAGGCGGTCCGATAGGCGAGGCAGACAGCTTTTATGTTTCCGGATCCAAACAACCGATCCGGCCGGCGCGCCTCGAACCTAACGCCCAGTTCCGGTAGCTTGGACAGCCATGCCGGCAAGGCAGTGTCGGCATAGAGTCTAATTGTCCTCTCGCCACTAAACTCGAGATAGTGGGTATATCCTTTGAGTTCGAGCGCAGTGCGGCCACCCACAAGCACATCCTTCGACATCAGGGTTTGAAGGGAATAGACGACGGACTGCCAGGTGAGCTTGGAGCCCGGGCGTTTGAAAACGCCGCGTGCCGGCGAAGACAGCCAATGCGATTGAAGGTATTTTGTGCGAAGGTTGGAGGCATACCCTCGCTCTTCCAGAGTCGCTGCATCCACAACGACTCCATCCAGCAACCAATTCATCAGTTGGTTTAACTTTGCTGTATTTTGCTCACTCATGGTGAGCAAAATTGCACTTTTTCAAACTTTTGTCAAGTTTGGAAAAAATAGAATAAAGTCACCTTTGGTGACTATTTTCACTTATTTCTAAACTAACGCAAACGACTGAACACGGTCAAAGTACCAAGCCTAAGCTGCCGTCTGATAAGGACCAAGGCGCCCGCCCAGCAGCTCTACCAGGTATCCCCCATCGCGAAGTCCTTCGGCCTTGCTGACCAGATATTTCAGGGCATCCCTCATAGAGCCCCGATCGTCGAACCAGTCAGACTCGACCGTCTCCTTGCCGTACAACACGGTCGCAATTTCGCGCCGGCTCATGCCGAGTTCTAGGCAATCAAGCGCAATAAGCCCGTCCCGAAGGATCTGGGTACGCTTGGTCCAGAGTGGCGTTTGCTGGTCATAGTCCTGCCCCCAAACTTCCAACGCGTCCCGCTGAGCTTTGAGCTTCCGCTCATAGGCATCCATGTCGGAGATGGTGAGCTTCATCCGGATCTTTTCCATGCCGAGAAGCGAAAGCCCACTGCAACGAACCTGCACAACACACCCATTGCCACGCAGCAGCAGGAATTCCCTGCCCTGCTGGTCGGTCATATGCGTGATCCTGCAGACCGGGACTGTGCGATCCCAGATACCACAGGATTCTTCCTCGTTTCGCGGGCTGCAATGGACCTCAACCTGATCAGGATGAGCGACCCGGCTCCAGAAAACATCCGCGTCAAAACCATTCTGCTGAGGATCCGGCATCATCATGAGTCCCCAGCGTTCCGCCAGCGTCTGGGGTACTCGTGACCGCAATAGCCGGATAGGCGCGCACGGCGCCATGCGTTCGGACACATCATCTTCGCTTCGGCACTCGGCGTCGCGGCAGAAGTCCTGATTGCGCCGGAGGTATTCCCAGGCCCAGCGATCGGACGATAGGCGCCAGAGATAGTCATAGCGTTTGAGCACGCCATCGGAATTCAGAGTATAGGTCTTCATTATCGCCTCCCAATATTCCGGGAAATTGCAACTGAAGCGCCAAGCCCCCACCTGAAGTTTCTGGATGTGTTAACAAATTGGGGCGGCACATTAATATCTTCCGATCAAGGATGACCGGATCGCCAGATCGTCAAACTTTCATTCACCATGAGGCCGGGACAGTCGGGCAGAGGGCCCGATTGGACCGGTTTGCCGACCTTCGCGCGTCCCTGCCGCGATTGGCCTCGCCTCCAACTCCTGAATGTCGCCCTGATCTGAGACATTGAAGCTGACCAGACAGGAAGGCCTGAAGCTCATGGCACATGCGGGACACGCAGAAGAGACAGACAACCGCCGGAGCGCCATGTTGCGGACGGCCTTCTGTCCGGTCATCCGGGACGCGCTCGACGCGGCTGACACGATCGAGATCATGGCCAATCCCGATGGCTCTGTCTGGATCGAACGGCACAGGATTGGACTCGAAAGGTCCCTCCATACCCTTAGCTCCGCTGACCGCGAACGCGTCATCCGGCTCGTTGCCTCAGGGGCGGGAGAAGCCACAAACCGCGCCTCCCCTATCGTCTCTGCCGAACTTCCAGGCAGTGGCGAGCGCTTTGAAGGTCTTCTCCCGCCCGTATCGACAGCTCCGTGCTTTTCAATCCGCAAGCCTTCACGCATTCCTTCGAGCCTAGAGACCTATGTGGGCCGCGATGCACTCTCCCCTGCCCTGGCGCTCGCATTGCGCGCGGCAATAGATGCCAGGCAAAACATCCTGATCGCCGGCGGAACCTCATCCGGCAAAACGACCTTCGCCAACGCCCTGCTGGCCGAACCGGCCCTCGCACAGGAACGGATCGTCATCCTCGAAGACACGCGCGAGCTCGATTGCGCCGCGCCGAATGCCGTCCGTCTCAGGACGCAGCAGGGCAAAGTGAGCCTGCAACAGCTCGTCCGCTCGACGCTGCGCCTCCGTCCCGACCGGATCATCGTCGGCGAAGTGCGGGGGCCCGAAGCGCTCGATCTTCTCAAGGCCTGGAACACGGGCCATCCGGGCGGGATTACAACCCTGCATGCCAATTCTGCGCAGGGAGCCCTCCGCCGGCTCGAACAGCTGACCCTTGAAGCCACGCGCCAGATCCCGTTCGACCTCATCGTCGAGGCCATCGACGTCGTCGTGTTCATGAGCCGGGCAAATGGCGAACGCCGTGTCGATGAGGCGGTCCGTCTCACCGGCTTTGATGGCGAGGGCTATGTGACCGAGCCACTGGTTTCCCGCTCCCTTTCCCTTGTCAGACATGGAGACATGACATGAGTCCCTACAACAAACTGAAAGCCCTTCGCCGGACAGGTGAGGCGGCCATTCTCCTCACCGCTGCCACGCTCGCGGCAGCACCCGCTCACGCGGCCGGTACCGGCATGCCCTGGGAAGGTCCGCTTGATCAGATACTGCAATCGATCGAAGGCCCGGTCGCGCGCATCGTCGCTGTGATCATCATCACCATCACCGGTCTCACGCTCGCATTCGGCGAAACAAGCGGCGGGTTCCGAAAGCTGATCCAAATCGTGTTCGGGCTCTCAATCGCCTTCGCCGCGACGAGCTTCTTCCTGACCTTCTTCTCCTTCGGCGGTGGCGCGCTGATCTGATGGCGAACGGTTACGAAATCCCCCTGCACCGTTCGCTTGCCGAACCGATCCTGATGGCGGGCGCGCCGCGCTCGGCTGCTATCGCGATCGGAACACTGGCTGCGGCGCTCGCTCTCGGGCTGCAGCTCTGGATCCCGGGTCTCGTCCTCTGGGCGGCCGGACATTCCGCAGCGGTGTTCATGGCGAGAAGCGATCCGGATTTCATGGCCGTCGCCAGTCGCTCCACACGCCACAAGGAACATCTGCAATGCTGAACCTCAAAGAGTATTCTGAAACCCCGCGCCTGCTAGCGGACTATCTTCCCTGGGCCTGCCTTGTGGCGCCCGGCATCGTCCTCAACAAGGATGGCAGCTTCCAGACCACGTTCCGCTATCGCGGCCCGGACCTCGAAAGCTCGACCGAAGAAGAACTCGTCTCGGTCATGGCGCGGGTCAACAATGTGCTGCGCCGGTTTGGGTCCGGTTGGGCGCTCTTCTTCGAGGCTCAGCGCGAAGAGATCCATGACTATCCGGAGTGCTCCTTCCCGGATCCAGTGTCCTGGCTCGTGGATCAGGAACGCGCGTTGCAGTCCAAAGAAGCCGGCGCCCGCTATGAAAGCCACTACTATCTGACGCTGCTGTGGCTACCCCCAGCCGACACGACAGGCCGGGCGGAAAAGGTCCTGATCGAACGGGCGGAGACGGAGGATGCTGAGACATGGCGCCAGCGACTCGAAACGTTCGAACAACACGCTGCACGTGTCTTCGACCTGCTCGCCACCTGCCTGGCCGAGATTGCCAATCTCAGCGACGACGAAACCCTCACCTATCTCCACTCAACCATCTCGACCAAGCGCCACAACGTCGTGACACCGGAACTTCCGGTCTTCCTGGACGCCGTGCTGGCCGACGAGCCCTTCGCCGGCGGACTTGAACCCATGATCGGTGATGCGCATCTCCGGACCCTGACGATCCTGGGCTTCCCGGCCTCTACCTTGCCTGGCATCCTCGACGAGCTGAACCGGCAGGGATTCTCATACCGTTGGGGCACACGCTTCATCGCCATGGACAAGGCCGAAGCCGAGAAGGTGCTGGGCAAGAAGCGGCGCCACTGGTTCGCCAAGCGCAAATCTATCGGCGCGATCCTCCGCGAGACCATGTTCAATGAACAGGCGGCGCTGCTGGATACGGATGCCGACAACAAGGCAAGCGATGCCGATGCGGCCCTGCAGGAACTCGGCGCCGACCTCGTCTCCTATGGCTATGTCACGACAACGATCACCGTCTGCGATCCCGACCGCCGCCTCGTCGAGGAACACCTCCGGATTGCCGAGCGTATCATCAATGGCCGCGGGTTCACAGCGATCCGGGAGACGCTCAATGCCGTCGAAGCCTGGCTCGGCTCCCTTCCCGGCCATGCCTATGCCAATGTCCGTCAGCCCGTCCTGCATACGCTGAACCTCGCCCACATGGTGCCGCTATCCGCCGTCTGGGCAGGCGAAGCAGAAATCCAACACCTCGATGCCCCGGCGCTCATCCAGGCGCAGACTGGCGGCACCACACCGTTCCGGCTCAACCTCCATGTCGGCGATGTCGGCCATACGCTGGTGGTCGGTCCGACCGGCGCCGGCAAATCGGTCCTTCTGTCCCTCATCGCCCTGCAATGGCAGCGCTATGAAGCTGGTCAGGTCTTTATCTTCGACAAGGGCCGCTCTGCCCGCGCCGCAACCCTCTGCATGGGTGGCGCCCATATCGACCTTGGCAGTTCGGATGCGCCGAGCCTCCAGCCGCTAAGGGACATCGATACCGATGCGGGCGCAAGCTTCGCCGCCGACTGGCTGGCTGGACTCTGCAGCCTTGAAGGCGTCGCCATGACACCGGACCTGAAGGCCCGTCTATGGGAGGGGATTCAGGCACTCGCCACGGCACCGGAAGCCGAACGCACCCTGACCGGACTCTGCCTGATGCTGCAGGACGAGACCCTCAAATCGGCCCTCCATCCCTTCACCCTTGAAGGCCCGCACGGCCGGTTGCTCGATGGCGATTATGAAAGCCTGACGCTCGCCGATACGGTCTGTTTCGAAATGGAAGAGCTGATGCATCGGAAAGGCGCGGTCTTGCCTGTGCTCACCTATCTCTTCCACCGGCTCGAAGCCCGGTTCGATGGACGTCCGACCCTCCTTATTCTCGATGAAGCCTGGCTCTTCCTTGACGATCCGGTATTTGCGGCACGAATCCGCGAGTGGCTGAAGACCCTCAGGAAGAAGAATGTCAGCGTCATCTTCGCAACCCAATCGCTGACCGACATTGCGAACAGCTCTATCGCCCCTGCGCTGATCGAATCCTGCCCGACACGGATCTTCCTGCCGAATGAGCGCGCACAGGAACCTCAATCGAAAGAAACCTATCAGCGCTTCGGGCTCAACGCCCGCCAGATCGAACTGATCAGCCAGTCAACACCAAAGCGTGATTACTACTACCAGTCACCACTTGGCTGTCGCGTGTTTGAACTGGGTCTCGGCCCCATCGCGCTCGCCACCTGCGGCGCAAGTTCGCCGCAGGATCAGGACACGCTCGACCGGGTATGGGCTGAGACCGAAGGCGACCAATTCGCTGAGACCTGGCTTCACGAAAAAAGTCTTCCCTGGGCCGGTGACCTACTGGCCCGCTGGCCGGGAGACAAGAATCCAACACCCCCGCCCGCCCTTCCCGTTCAAGCAATCGCAGCCGAATAGGAACCGCCCGATGAAACGCGCCCTCTCCGGCCTTGCCGGCCTCCTCGTCCCGCTCGCCGCGGTCCCGCTGAGCGTGTTCGTTGCGCCTCCCGCCCATGCCCAGCTCACCGTCTATGACCCGGCAAACCATGTTCAGAACATGCTTCAGGCAGTGCGCGCGCTCCAGCAGATCGACCAGCAGATCGAGCAGCTCACCCATGAGATCGAGATGCTGGAGAACATGGCCCGCAATCTCGAAACCCTGCCGGTCAATGTCGCCGAGGCAATCATTCTCGACCGCATTCACCGGATCGAGGAACTGATGCGCAAGGCCGAAGGCATCGGCTATGGCGTCGATGAGGTCGAACGCGAATACGAGACCGCCTACCCCGAATCCTATGGCGAAGAGCCCCCACGCCAGGAAGTCTTGGTGGAAGACGCGCGTGCCCGCTGGCGCCAGTCGCGGACAGCCTATCGCGACACGCTGACGACGGTCGCGGCCGCCCTTGAAGACAATCAGACAGATGCGACCGCAATCGCGGGACTGATCGAGCAGAGCCAGGGCGCGGCCGGCAATCTCCAGGTCCTGCAGGCCGGCAACCAGATCGAGGCGATGCAGACCGAACAGCTCATCCAGATGGAGAGCATGATGGCGTCCTACTACCGCGCCGAAGCGCTCGAACGTGCCCGGGAACTCGCCGAAGCCGAACGCGGCCGGGCCCGCACGAAAGCCTTTCTCGGAAACTGAGCCGCCCTATGGACGTGATCGACACCTTCCTTGCGACCTTCACCGCCTACATCGACAGCGGGTTCGGCCTGCTGGCGGGGGATGTGGCGTACCTCTCGACCACACTCATTGCCATCGACATCACGCTGGCTGGCCTCTTCTGGGCGCTCGGTCAGAATACGGACGTGATCTCTGGTCTCCTGAAAAAGGTGCTCTATGTCGGCTTCTTCGCATTCATCATAGGCAATTTCGCGCTGCTCGCCGACATTGTCTTTGCGAGCTTTGCTGATCTCGGCCTGACCGCCAGCGGCTCCGGCATGACAGCTGAAGACCTCCTGCGTCCGGGCTTCATTGCCGGCGTCGGGCTCGAGGCCGCAAAGCCGCTGCTCGAAGAGATCGGCGACATGGTCGGCCCAATCGCCTTCTTCCACAACTTCATTATGATCGGTGTCATGTTCATCGCCTGGGCAGTGATCATGATCGCTTTCTTCGTGCTGGCGGTGCAGCTGTTCATCACGATCCTGGAGTTCAAGCTGACCACGCTGGCCGGATTCGTGCTGGTCCCGTTCGCGCTCTGGAACAAGACGTCATTCCTCGCCGAACGCGTGCTCGGCAATGTCATCACGTCCGGCGTCAAGCTGATGGTCCTCGCCGTGATCATCGGCATCGGATCGACCCTGTTCGGCTCGATCACGGATGCGTTCCGAACCGGCGACGATATCACGCTCGCTCAAGTCATGGGCACCGTTCTTGCGGCCCTTGTTTTCTTCTGGATGGGCATCTTCGGCCCCGGCATTGCGAGCGGCCTCATCACCGGCGCTCCGCAACTCGGTGCAGGCTCTGCCGCAGGCGCTGCTATGGGTGTCGCGGCCGGAACCTATGCGGCAGGCATGGGGGCCCGTGCAGCCGCCGGCGGCGTCTCCACCGCCGTCAAGGCCGGCACATCCATGGCAGGCGCGGCGCGCACCTCCTACACGATGGGTACGGTCGCGTCAGGTGCAACCGGTCCCGCAGGGGTTGCCGCCGGGCTTGCCGGTGTCGCGCGTGCGAGTGGCGATGCGATCCGCCGTACGGTTGCTAGGCCTGCCAATGCCTTCCAGGATGCCTACCGGCGCGGCAGCGAAAGTGCCTGGCGGGCGACCGTTGGTACCACGACTGGCAGTAGCCAATCCCCCGACACTTCCGCCTCGCAGAGCCCCGGCTGGGCCCGGCGCATGGAACGCGGCCAGCGCATGAGCCATGCCGGCCAGATCGCCGCCCATTCGCTGCGCGATGGCGACCGGGGCTCCGGCGGCGCTGCCCCAAGCCTTCAGGACAAGGACGAGTAGAAAATGGCATTCAAGCGATCAGCATCACACTATGGGGCAAGCCCGTTCCCGGAAACGCCTTACCAGAAGGCGGGACAGGTCTGGGACGAGCGGATCGGGTCAGCACGTGTTCAGGCGAAAAACTGGCGGCTGATGGCCCTTGGCTGCCTTGGCCTCTGCTTCGCAACGTCCGGCGCGCTTGTCTGGCGGAGCCTGCAGTCCAGCGTCACACCCTATATTGTCGAAGTCGACGAGAAAGGTGCTGCCCGCGCGGTCGCACCAGCCACGGACCGCTACACGCCGACAGATGCTCAGATCGCGCATCACCTCGCAAATTTCATCTCTCATGTGCGCGGCCTCAGCGTGGACCCGGTGGTTGTGCGCGAGAATTGGCTCTCAGCCTATGACTTCGTCACCGCGGCGGCAGCGACCACACTCAATGAATATGCAAAGACAAATGATCCCTTCGCCGATATCGGCCGCAAGTCCCGCACCGTCGATGTCGTCAGTGTGGTGCGTGTCTCGGAAGACAGTTTCCAGGCCCGCTGGATCGAGAAGACCTATGAGAACGGCGCGCTTGTGAAAGCCGAGCGCTACACCGGCCTCTTCTCCCTCATCACCCAGCCCCCGAAAGATGCCGCGACGCTCCGCGCCAATCCCCTCGGTTTGTATGTCCACAGCCTCAATTGGGGTCAGGACCTTGTCACAGGAGACTCCCAATGATCCGCAATCTGCTCGCAAGCTCCGGGCTTGCCCTCATCGCCGCCTGCGCGACAACACCAACGGACCTCGAACCGATCGACCCAGAGGCGTTCCAGGCGGCCTCACCCATCGAGGAAGAGATCGATCATCCGATCCGGATCGTGGAGACCGCGATCCCACTTCCCCTCCCCGGCCAGATGAAAGCCGTTGCCTCATCCCCACCAGAACCTCAGGCCTCCCCGGAAGAAGCCATCAAGGAAGGCCGCGCACACGCCCTGATCGAACCCTCGGTCGATGGCTATGTGAATGCGATCCAGGTCTATCCCTATACGGAAGGGGCGCTCTACCGGCTCTATGCGAGCCCCGGCCAGGTCAGCGATATTGGCCTTCAACCGGGTGAAGCGCTCGTCTCGGTCTCCGCTGGCGACACCGTCCGCTGGGTTGTCGGCGACACCTCATCAGGCTCCGGCACGACCGCTCGCGCTCATGTGCTGATCAAGCCGATCAGCGCGGGTATCCGCACCAATCTGATGATCGCCACCGACCGGCGGACCTATCATCTCGAACTCGAAAGCACGGATGGCAGCTATATGGCGGCTCTCTCCTGGCGCTATCCGGCAGACGAGCTTGCCGGCCTCACGGCACGCAATGCACAGGCCATTGCGCGGGAGAGCGGTTCCATCGAACAGGGCCTGACGCTCGAAGGCCTGAACTTCGACTACCGCCTCTCCGGAGACACGCCTGACTGGAAGCCTGTCCGGGTGTTCGATGACGGCAGGCAGGTCTTCATCCAGATGCCTGCCTCGATCGCCACCACCGACATGCCCCCACTGTTCGTGCTCGGTGACACGGGCAACGCGGAACTCGTAAACTACCGCGTCCGTGGAAATTACTATGTCGTCGACCGCCTGTTCCGGGCCGCCGAACTCCGGCTCGGCCAGAAAGACCAGACCGTCGTGCGGATTTCCCGGGTCGAGCGCCGGACGGGCCTTGCGGCAATTTTCGGGGGCTGAGCCATGTCAGAACCCATTCCCTTTGACGAACATGCCGAGCGGCTGAAAATCCGCTCTGCGCCCCGGCCGGTTACGCGCATCAACCGGAAGGTCCTGATCGCCGGCGCGGGCCTTGGCGCGCTTGGCCTGTTCGCCGCCGCGAGCATCGCGCTCGCCCCTCCGAAGGCCATCGAACCTGGCGACCAGCGAGAGCTCTACAACACGACGAACACGCGAAAGCCGGAAGGATTCTCCACCCTGCCGGCCAGCTATGACGCCGTGCCAAAGCTCGGTCCACCCCTTTCCGGCGATCTCGGTGCGACCATCCTGTCAGCCGAACGCGATCTTGGCATCGAGCCGGAATATGCCGACCGGTTCGAGGACGACTTCCGGCCCAATCCGGCAGATGAAGCCGCGCGGGCCAGGCGCATGCGCGAAGCGGCGCTCGCCGAAGACGCTGCCCGCGCTCCTGTCTTCTTCAAGCTTCAGTCCGAATCCGCCGCCCTGCCCACAGGAAAGACCTCTTCCCGCGATCTCGCGGGCGATCTTCGATCCGAACTCCTTGCCCTTGCCGCGACGCCGGCAGCGACACCATCCGCCTTTACTCAACCAGCCGAAACCAATCTGCAGGATCGCAAGCTGGCCTTTGCGGGTAATGGCGGCGGATCCGATATCTACAATCCGCACCGGATCGAAGATCCACTCTCTCCCTATCAGGTCATGGCGGGCACGCTGCTCCCGGCCTCGCTTGTAACAGGCATCAACAGCGACCTGCCCGGTACCATCGTCGCGCAGGTTACCCAGCCCGTCTATGACACTGTCACCGGACAATACCTGCTGATCCCGCAGGGTGCCCGCCTGATCGGGCGCTACCAGTCTGAAGTCTCGTTCGGGCAGGACCGGGCGCTCGTCGTCTGGGACCGGATCATCTTCCCCGATGGAGCCTCAATACAAATCTCGGAGCCCGGAGCGGATGGCGAGGGATATGCCGGCCTTTCCGACCGGACAGATCATCACTGGGACCGCGTATTTGCCGCCGCAGGGCTTGCGACCATCCTCGGGATCGGCGCCGAACTCGGGCCTTCGAGTGAGGATGACGACATCGTCCGCGCAATTCGTCGTGGGACGACCGACACCGTGAACCAGTCCGGCCAGCGCGTAGTCGATCGCAGTCTCGGCATCCAGCCGACAATCCGCATCCGGCCCGGCTGGCCTGTGCGGGTGGTGGTCACGCGCGACATCATCCTCAGGTCTCAATGACCATGACGATGACGACGATGTCCCTCAAACTTGAACGACTCCCCGACCGCGCGCCCGTTCGCATGACCGTAGCGCTCGATCCGGATCTCACCGCAGCCCTCACTGACTATGCCGCGATCTATCAACAAACCTATGGCGAGGAGGAAAAGCCTGAAACGCTGATCCCCGCCATGCTCGACATGTTCCTGGCGTCTGACGCCGGGTTCAAGCGGGCCCGCAAGGCCCTTCACGCCAACGCCAGAAACGGAGACTGACCCATGGCACAAATCGGCGCATTCACCCTGAAGGATGGAAAATACACAGGCACCATCCGTACCATGACCATCAATGTCAAAGCCCAGCTTGTCCCGAACAAGACCAAGGCCAACGACGATGCTCCCGACTTCCGGCTCTATGCTGGAGGGGCCGAACTCGGTGCCGCATGGCGTCAGGACTCTAAAGATGGCGAATCACCCTATCTCGCCATCAAACTGGATGATCCGAGCTTCCCGGCACCAATCCGCGCCGCTTTCTTTGAGAACGAGAAAGACGGCACTGGCGTGATGGTCTGGAGCAGAACGAAGGCACGCTAGACAGGGAAATTTTGTTGCGCAGACACTTGCCGGTGCCCAAAGCGCGTTTGAGGGACTGCGTCCGTATGGGCGCCGATTTACCTCGGTCTGGTGATAGATCCCGCCTACTTCACGATGAGGTCGTTCAGCCGGCCCTTGATGATGGCTTCGGCGTCGGCGACGATGCGGTCGATCAGTTCCTTGACGGTCGGGATGTCGTGGATGAGGCCCTGGATCATGCCGGCCGACCAGATGCCCCTATCGGTGTCGCCATCGGCCATGGCCTTGCGACCGCGCACGCCAGCGACGAGATGCTGGACATCCTCGAACTTTGCACCGCCCTTGCGTTCGATGGCGACAACTTCGTCGGAAACGGCGTTCTTCATCACGCGGGCCGTGTTGTGCAGGGTACGGAAGATGAGGTTGGTGGCGCGCTCGTCATTCTCCACCATCTGACGCTTGAAGGCCTCATTGATCGGGGCCTCCTTCGTCACGCAGAAACGCGTGCCCATATTGATGCCGTCGGCACCGAGCGCCAGTGCGGCGGCAAGGCCGCGACCGTCACCGAAACCGCCCGACGCCAGCATCGGCACCTTGACCTTGTCGGCCGCCGCCGGGATCAGGATGAGGCCCGGAATATCGTCCTCCCCCGGATGGCCAGCGCACTCGAACCCATCGATGGAAATGGCGTCGGCGCCCATCCGCTCGGCTGACAGGGCGTGGCGCACGGCCGTACACTTGTGAATGATCTTGATGCCGTGCTGCTTGAAATGGTCGATATGTTCCTGCGGCTTGTAGCCGGCCGTCTCGACAATCTTGATGCCGCCCTGGATGATCGCGTCGCGGTACTCCGCATAGGGCGGCGGCTTGATCGCCGGCAGGATGGTGAGGTTCACGCCGAAGGGCTTGTCGGTCATTTCCTTCGTACGGGCGATTTCCTTCGCCAGGTCTTCCGGCGTCGGCTGGGTCAGCGCCGTGAGAAAGCCAAGGCCGCCGGCATTGGCGACCGGGGCCACCATTTCGGCATAGCCGACCCATTGCATGCCGCCCTGGGCGATCGGGTGCTCGACCCCGAACAGTTCGGTGAAGCGCGTCTTGAGTGCCATTCTTCAACTCTCCAAATATTCTGAATGCGGAAACAATACTTTGTCTGCCGTTTCGAACCGAAATCCGACGCAGAATTTGTCCGGCCAAGCGTGCTATTCCAGAACCTGATACTCGCCCGCTTCAAACCCTTCCCTGAGTTTGAACTTCTGAATTTTCCCGGAGCCAGTCAGGGGCCAGCCCTCTACGCGGATCCAGTAAGCAGGCGTCTTCTGCGGTGACAGGCGTTCGCGCACAAACGCCTTGAGGTCTGCAGCCCGAAGCGGCGTTTCAGACTTGCTTCGAATGAAGCAGGCAACCTGCTCTCCCCATTTCTCGTCCTCAATGCCAACGACGGCAACTTCTTCAATCGCATCATGCTCCAGCATGGCATTCTCTATTTCTGCAGGGAAAAGATTTTCGCCCCCGCGAATGATCATCTCCTTCACGCGGCCGGTGATCTTCAGATAACCACGGGAATCCATGCGGCCAAGGTCACCGGTATGGAGCCAACCGTCCTTATCGATCGTTGCAGATGTCGCCTCAGGATTGTCATTGTAGCCGAGCATAACGCTATAGGCCCGGGCGCAAATTTCGCCCTGCTCCCCTATCGGCAGGACTGCGTTCGTTTTCGGGTCCCGAATTGACATCTCGGTGAAGGGCGCCGGCTGGCCAATGGTTTCGGTTAGGTCTTCAAGACTATCTTCATACCACGCTTGAGTCATAACCGGAGACGTCTCGGTCTGACCGTACACGATCTGAATTGGCGCCCCGAGGACGTTTTGCGCATCGCGGCACAACTGAGGCGCGACCATGGCGCCTCCGGACATGATCCTTCGAATAGAGGACACGTCACGTCCAGACCGCCTTACCTCGTCGATTAATGCGACAAGCATGGTCGGAACACCCAGAACGAACTGGCAGCGCTCACGTTCAATGACACGGACAATCATTGCGGGATCGAAGACTGGCGCAAGGAGCATCGTTGCGCCCGTTGCCAGTCCGCCCAGAACAAGAATCGCACACCCGGTCGTATGAAACAAAGGCATGTGATGGACGAAGGAGTCCCCTCTTCTCAGTCCAGCCCGCACCATTGCCTCGATGCCATTCCGAACCAGACCATGGTGATGAAGCAACGCCCCCTTGGGAAATCCCGTCGTGCCCGACGTGTACTGGATTTGCACCGGGTCGGCTGGTCTCGGATTGCGAAGGCTTCCGACCGCCTCCCCGTCAAAAAGTGCAGGATGGTCTGTCAGAAGTATGCGATGCCGGATGGCCGCAATCTGGTCGCAGACTTCTTCTGCGATCTTCTTCATTGGATTGCCGCGATATTCCGCAACATAGTATATCGCTTCCGATCGGGACTGCTCCAGAACGTATTTAAGCTCTCTTTGCTGGTATGACGGGTTCACGGTCACCAGCGTTATGCCTGCCAGAGCGCAGGCAAACTCAAGCAATACCCATTCGGGTACATTATGCGCATAGACCGCTATGCGGGCGCCGACCTCATGCCGGCTAGCAAGAGCCCGGGCGAGACGCTCGCAATCCTTCAGCAGCTCCGCATATGTCCAGGTCCGGACGATATCCCCGTCATAGGAAAGTTCCTTGAGTGCCGGCTGCCCGGGACTCTGCTCTACAACGCTGCGCAGCATGTCACCGATCGTCATAGGAATGGGGTCCGGACCACCTTGGGCGGGAAAGTAGGATTGCGTGAGATTCACTCTGTACATTGCGGATTGCCCCTCCCAAACGATCACCTGATCGATCTGCCTCCGGACCAATTATGACGGCTCAGTCCGCTCTACTGCGCTCGCCAGATCTAGGGCGACATCCGTGATCATATCCTCCTGCCCGCCAACCATTCTTCTGCGGCCAAGTTCAACCAGAATGGCACGTGTATCGAGGCCATAGTCTTTGGCAGCCTTTTCCGAGTGCCGCAGGAAAGACGAGTAGACGCCAGCATATCCAAGCGAGAGCGTTTCCCGGTCGACGCGGACGGGCCGATCCTGAAGCGGGCGCACAAGGTCCTCAGCGGCATCCATAAGAGCAAAGAGATCGCAGCCGTGCTTCCAGCCCTTGCGGTCAGCTGCGGCAATAAAGACTTCGAGAGGTGCATTTCCTGCCCCTGCGCCCATTCCGGCAAGAGAGGCATCAACACGGCGCGCCCCATGCTGGGACGCTACGAGGGAGTTTGCGACCCCGAGCGAGAGATTGTGATGGGCGTGCACTCCACGCTCTGTCTCCGGCTTGAGCACACGATCATACGCTTCAAGCCGGGCAATGTATCCGTCCATATCGAGGGCACCGCCACTGTCGGTAACGTATACGCACTGAGCTCCATAGCTCTCCATGAGCCTCGCCTGCTGCGCCAGAGCATCAGGCTCGATCATGTGGCTCATCATGAGAAACCCGGACGTATCCATGCCGAGGCTTCGAGCTGTTTCGATATGCTGCTTTGATACATCTGCTTCTGTGCAATGGGTCGCAATCCGGACAGACCGTACCCCGAGCTTGTAGGCATGTTTAAGTTCTTCGATCGTACCGATTCCAGGCAACAGCAATGTGGTCAGTGTCGCATTGCGCACGACGTCGGCTACGGCTTCGATCCATTCCCAGTCCGTATGGGCTCCAAATCCATAGTTGAAGCTGGAGCCATTAAGGCCGTCACCATGGGCCACTTCAATTGCGTCAACCCCCGCCTGATCGAGCGCTCCCGCGATCTTCTGTACATGCGCCAAGCCGTACTGGTGGCGTATCGCGTGCATGCCATCGCGGAGCGTCACGTCCTGGATATACAGTTTGTCCCTATTCGGATCGAAGGTCATTTCGCGTGCTCCTTCATCTTCCGGCGCACTGCAATTTTCTCCGCGGTCGCAAGTCCGGCTGATGTCATGATGTCTAGGTTGCCTGCATATGCCGGCAGATAGTGCGCCGCACCTTCGACTTCGAGAAAGACGCTTGTCTTTATACCTTCAAATTCACCAAGCCCCGGGATTCGCACGGGATTGTTGGAACCGAACCGTTCGAACTGAATCTCCTGCTTCAATCGATAGCCCGGAACATAGGACCTGACCTTATCGACCATCGCGTTGACAGACGCCCTGATGGTCTCTTCATCCGCTCCACTGGATAGCGCAAAAACCGTATCCCGCATGATCATGGGAGGTTCTGCAGGGTTGAGAATAATGATCGCTTTCCCTTTCCCTGCGCGTCCTACTTTTTCGATTCCGGCCGACGTGGTCTCCGTGAACTCATCAATGTTCGCGCGAGTGCCTGGACCTGCAGACTTTGAAGAAATGGAGGCGACGATCTCCGCATAGTGTACTGTGGCCACGGAGGAAATAGCAGCCACAATCGGGATCGTCGCCTGCCCCCCGCAAGTGACCATATTGACGTTGGAGGCATCGAGATGCTCATCGCCATTCACCACGGGGATTACGTAAGGACCTATGGCAGCAGGCGTGAGGTCTACCATCACCTTGCCCGCGCCGGTCACAATTTCATTGTGCCGAAGGTGTGCTCCGGCTGACGTTGCATCAAAAACAATTCCAATCTCCGGCCAGACACCAAGCCTGGTCAGCCCATCGATGCCTTCATGCGTGGTCGCGACACCCATTCGTTTTGCCCGCGCCAAGCCGTCCGACTCCGGATCGATGCCAACCATGGCTGCCATTTCAAGCGTCTTGGATTTCCGAAGGACCTTTATCATGAGATCCGTCCCGATGTTTCCGGAACCAATGATCGCGACTTTCGTCTTTGTCATGACTCGCCTTCCCTATTTTGCGTCTACAGAAAACCGAACAGACCCGATGCTCTCGATTCTCGCCTCGAACACATCGCCTCGAGCGACAGGAGCCATAGGTCCCAATGCTCCTGTCAGGATCACATCTCCTTCTTTCAGGGGCGTTCCAAGCGATGCGCTCTTGCGGGCGAGCCAGAGCGCGGCATTGAGCGGACTGCCGAGGCATGCAACCCCCGCTCCGAAGGAGACCGGGCGTCCGTTGCAGCTCATCACCATTCCGGCATTGACGAGATCCACACCTTCAAGCTTTCGCATCGGCCCGCCCAGGACATAGAGGCCTGACGATGCATTGTCGGCAATCGTATCTGAAATCTTGATGTCCCAGTCCTTGATCCGGCTACCTACGATCTCAATTGCCGGAAGAACGCAGTCGACGCTTTTAACCAGCTCAGCATAGGTGACGTCGGGATTTTCAGTATCCCGGCCCATGACCAGAGCAATCTCCGCCTCGGCCCTTGGCTGTTGCATTCGTTCAAACGGTAGCTCATCGCCATCTCCGAATTCCATGTCGGCAAACAAGACGCCAAAATCCGGTTGATCGACACCAAGCTGGCGCTGAACAGCCAAAGAGGTCAGACCGATTTTTCGGCCGACGATGCGTCGGCCTTCTTCAACCCAGCGGGCGGTGTTGATGGCCTGCACCGCATAACCTGCCTCCGGCTCATTACCGATTGCGTCCCGAAGCGGTGAGATGAAATTGCCGGTGCGGTGCGCCTTTAGAAGCGCGTCGGCTGCTTTCTTGTAGGAATCCGAGGTCATGTCTGCTGCGTCCTGCCTGGCTGAACTTCTAGGCGACCTCGAACAGGCCTGCGGCACCCATACCGCCACCGACACACATGGTGCAGACGACGTACTTCGCCCCGCGCCGCTTGCCTTCAATCAAGGCATGGCCAACCATTCTTGCGCCGGACATGCCATAGGGATGGCCAATAGAGATTGCGCCGCCATTGACATTGAGCAGCTCGTCCGGAATGCCGAGACGATCACGGCAATAAAGGACCTGCACCGCGAAAGCCTCATTGAGTTCCCAAAGCCCAATGTCCCCGACTTTCAAGTCGTGCTGTCGGAGCAGCTTAGGGACAGCGTATACCGGGCCAATACCCATCTCGTCAGGTTCGCACCCTGCGACCGCGATACCACGATAGATGCCAAGCGGACGAAGGCCGCGCTTGGACGCCTCCCGGCTCTCCATCAGGACCGCGGCAGATGCACCGTCCGACAATTGCGAGGCATTGCCTGCCGTAATGCAGTGTCCTTCCTTCAACCGTTGTCCCCCTCGAAAGGCCAGCGGAAGCGATTGAAGCGCAGAAAGGGTCGTATCGGGACGATTGCCCTCGTCCTTCTGCAGCAAGGTGTCCTGGTTACTCACTTCCTGCGTCTTCCGGTCCGTCACTTTCATGACAGAAGGCATCGGCACAATCTCGTCCGCGAATTTGTCCGCCGCCTGCGCCGCCGCAGTCCGTTGCTGCGACTGCAGCGCATATTCGTCCTGCTTTTCCCGGTCGATGCCATAACGATCAGCGACGATCTCCGCTGTTTCGAGCATCGACATGTAGAGGGCCGGGTGGTGTTCAGCGAGCCATGGATCGGCCGTGCGGTAGCCATTGCGTTTGTCGTTCTGCACCAGGCTGATGGATTCGCCGCCGCCGCCGACAGTCGTCGTCATGCCATCAGCAATAATCTGCTTGGCCGCAATCGCAATTGCCATCATTCCTGACGAACATTGCCGGTCTACGCTCTGACCCGCGACAGTTACGGGAAGACCGGCACGCAGAGCGCTTTGCCGTGCAATGTTGAACCCTGAAGAGCCCTGCTGCAATGCACTGCCGTAGACCACATCGTCGACTTCTGCCGGGTCTATGCCAGCACGTTCGACGGCATGCCTGATCGCATGTCCTCCGAGGGACTGGGCCTGGGTATCATTGAAGGCGCCTTTGTATGCCCGTCCAATCGGTGTTCGCGCTGTCGAGACGATAACTGCTTCGCGCATGGCGATGTTCCCTTTTCAGATCTATTTCTGGATGAAGCTCTCAGCGGCTTCTGACTTGGCCCGAAGCAATGGTGCGACCTCCACCGAATTGGCTTCCAGAGATCGGACAATATTTGCGAGGCCTATGCTGTCGGCCCAGTACATCGGGCCACCTGTATAGGCAGGCCATCCAAAACCGTTGATCCAGACCACATCGATATCAGAAGCGCGCTGCGCGATGCCCTCTTGAAGGATTTTTGCCCCCTCATTGACCATCGGGTAAAGCAGTCGCTCGAATATTTCCTCGTCGCCAATCGAGCGCTGGTTCCTGCCAGACTTTGCCACGAGTTCCGCAATGATCGCTTCGGTCTCTTCAGACGGATGGCCCTTCCGGTTTTCGTCATAGTCATAGTAGCCGCTACCGGTCTTCTGACCGAGTCGTCCACGCTCACACAAAACCTCGCGGACGGTTGAACTTTTCGACGTCTTGGCATTCCAGCCAATATCTAGACCGGCCAGATCCGACATCTGAAAAGGGCCCATCGGAAATCCGAACCGGGTCAAAACGCGGTCAACATCCCAGGGTTTGGCGCCTTCCAGAATTAGAGCCTGCGCCTGCTGCGACCGTTGGCTCAACATGCGGTTGCCGATAAAGCCGTAGCACACGCCGGATATGGCAGCGACTTTGCCAATCATTCTGGCGAGACCCATGCATGTCTTCAAGACTGTCGCTGAAGTCTTTGCACCTCGCACGACCTCGAGGAGCTTCATGACATTGGCCGGTGAGAAGAAATGCAGTCCGATCACATATTCCGGCCGCGCTGTCGCTCCCGCCATTTCATCGATACTGAGGTACGAGGTGTTGGAGGCAAGAATTGCGCCCTGCTTGATGGTCGCATCCAGGCGAGCAAAGACCTCCAGCTTCAGATCCATGTTCTCGAACACCGCCTCGATGACCAGGTCGCAATCGGCCAGATCATCGAACTGTAAACTTGGCGTGAGCAGGTTCATGGCTCGCTCGACCTGCTCAGTCGTCAAACGTCCCTTGCTGGCGGTCGCCTCATAATTCTTCCGGATTGTCGCGACACCGCGATCGAGAGAAGCCTTTTCCCGTTCAATCAGTGTGACCGGAATTCCCGCCGTCAGAAAATTCATGGCGATGCCGCCACCCATAGTGCCGGCTCCCAGCACACCGACCTTTTCGATTGGAATCGTCGGTGTGTCATCCGGAATTCCCTCGATCCGAGAGGCTGTCCGCTCTGCAAAGAACACATGCCGAAGCGCCTTGGACTGAGGCCCGTTCATCAGTCGGATGAACTGTTCACGCTCCTTCCGGAGCCCTTCCGGGAACGGCAATTCGACCGCTGCACGCACGGCTTCCACACATGCCTGCGGCGCCTCAAGCCCACGCAGTTTGCGCGCATTGGATTTGAGGAACTGGTCATACGTGTTCGAATCTATGTCATCCCGCTGGGTACGGTGCGTCAGCTGACTGGTGACAGGATGCGACTTGTTGAGAGCTACCTCCCGCGCGAACGCCACAGCATCTGATTCGAGCGAATCTTCGCCAACAATCCGGTCCAATAGAACGATTTCGAGTGCCTTACGTGCGTCGACTGGCTCGCCGAGACCAATCATGGTCAAGGCTTCCGGCACCCCGATGAGACGAGGCAATCTCTGCGTACCGCCCGATCCGGGAAGCAGGCCCAACTTGACTTCGGGAAACCCGAGCTTCGCAGAAGGCACTGCGACCCTGTAATTGCATGACAGTGCGATCTCCAGGCCACCCCCCAAAGCGGTTCCGTGAATTGCAGCAATGACGGGTTTGTTGAGCGCCTCTATGACTGCGCACACATCATTCAGGTCTGGCGATTGGGCCGGCTTTCCAAATTCAGTTATGTCTGCACCCGCAAAAAAGGTGCGGCCACTACAGATCAGAACGATCGCTTCGATGTTCTTGTCTGAAGCCGCGCCGGAAATGGCCGCCTCCAATCCAGCTCTGACAGCCTGGCCAAGGGCATTGACTGGGGGATTGTCCGTCCGAACGATCAGGACACCTTCAGTCAGGTGCGTCGTCACAACACTCATTTTCTGATCTCACCATTCCTGCGGGCTGACGCGAGAATGCGTCGACCCAGTTCCTGTTTGATGGAATGCGCCGGCCGCCATTCCAGCCGCGTTTCATTGAGCAGCGCCCCAAACCGCAGACCATCGACATCAAAAAAGAGGCCGGCCTCATCTGCAATTCGTCCGATCTCTTCCATTTGCGCCCTTGCGAGCAGATTTCCGACAAGCCGATCGAGAGCGAAGGCATCGTCGCTGGCAGCAGCATCGCCCACAGTAAATCGCTCAATCAATGAGTCTGCCGTGGCCAGAACCAGGGCGTCTTCTCCCGCCAGGCTGAGCTTTGTCTGAAGCGCCTTGAGTGCGCGGCGCGCCTCAAACTCCGGCTGACTCGCCAGATACGTGCGAGACCGCTCGGTTACGCGCCAACCTTGTCCGAGCGCGCCGATCATGCACCAGGACGGAACCTCGACATTCTTCAGAATGATTTCATCGAAGTCCCCGCGCCCGGACCCAAGCGGAATGGGTAAGACCTCTACGCCCGGAGAATTGAGCGGAACTGCAAAGCAGGTAAGCCCCTGCTCCCGCTCCTCAACGCTACCTGTCCGTACCAGGAGCAATGCATGCGATGCCAATTTGCCATGGGCGCACCAAATCTTTTTGCCGGAAATAAGCCATGTATCGCCTTGCCTCCGGGCCTGGCTTCCCACATCTCGCAGATCTTCTCCGATGTCCGGTTCATGAAGAGCAATTGTCCACAGGTCACCTTCTGCGATCGCGGCGAGCGATTTGGCCTGCAGAGTTTCGCCGGCAAACTCGATCAAAGTTGGGGCGACGATATCTAATGTCGGCCATGTTGCAGCCGCGTCCGGCACCGCTTGTCGCTCTGCCGCGCGACACGCATAAACCTGTGCGGACGACATTTCGCGGCCTTTATGGGTCGCAGGCCAGGACAACCTCCCCCATCCTGCGCGATCCTTGTGCCCTTGCCAGCTGCGGATCGTGGCCGCACGATCTCCCCGCTGAAACTGAGCCTGCCCCATGAGCCAGTATCGGAACAGTTCTACGTCTTCGTTCGCTTCTGTGGAGTCGAACCGGTCTGCCTGTTGTTGGAGTGGCGTCATGGCATCCTCGCCAAGCGCAACCGCCATTCGACAGCCGATCCATAAATTCTGATGTAGTCGTTCTGGCGAAGCGCCAGAACATCCATAGGGTCTCCCGCAATCATAGCAACGCCGCCGTGCAGGCGCATGGAGCCAGCCGATACAATCTGCGAGGCTCGCAAAGCCATGAGCCGGGCAGCGATCGTCGCTCGATCGAATGTGTCACCAACAGATGATGCTGTCCCTATAGCTTTTCGGCACGCCATCACCGCTCCGAACAAGCAGACATACAGTTCACCAACGGATTCCCGGATGGCTTCCCGGTCGCTCAGAGGACGGCCGTCCAGGACCCGGTTGTTCAGATAAGCACATGCACGATCAAACATGCCTCGCGCTGCACCCAGTTGTTGCATGGAACCAATCAGGGCGCTGGTGTTGACAAGGTCGGCCCACATCCGGCTCTGGCTCGCTGCAGTGACAAGTCCCGATATTCCTTTTTCTGCCTGCAGAACCGCCACTCGGGGCCGCGTATCCTCACCGCAATTTACGATGTGCAGAGGGCGTTCCTGCCCTTCTGACTTGCTGAGGCCAAACAGAACATCTTCGGCTGTCTTTCCATATTCCCCGGCACAGATATCCGTTGCCATTTGCAGTGCATTGTAGGCGGAGGTCTCAAGCAGAGCGCCCGCTTCTTCCGCCTCCAGGGCACGTTGCAGAATATGCCGGGAACTGATCACTTCCGAACAAACTCCAGAACCTCTCGGTTGAAGAGTTCAGCCTCTTCCATCATGAACCAATGACCACATCGCGCGATCATCACCACCTTGCAGTCCTGAACTCCTGTTACGAGGTGCAATGCCCCCGACGGAGGACAGAATCGGTCTTCACCTCCCCAGAATCCCAGAACCGGCAGGCGCAACTCACCCAATCGAGGGGTCAGATTGGAACCACTCATATTCGTATAGATCGTGTCATTCTGCAGTTGGGCGAGATCAAAGCGCTCTTCAGCAAGACCAGCTGGCAGCTTGTTTGAATCCGCAAACATGAGCTTCAGAGTGCGCTGGAGGTTTTCCAGCTTCAGCCCCTCCGGATCCATCAAGACATGCCGCATGGCCTGGATACCCTCCATGGCCGCGAACACTTCCCGCTCTTCCAGCCATCCCGGCGCCATAAGGACCAGTTTGCTGACAAGATCGGGGCGCTCCAGCGCGCACTGAATGGCAACGGCGCCGCCAAGTGAATTTCCGACCAGCACAACGTCTGTAAGCTTGTCGGTCTCAATGAGTTTGAGAATAGTGGAGGCGAGATATTCCAGAGAGAAGGTTATATCAGTCGGCTTGCTTGAATGACCAAAACCAACAAGGTCAGGCATCAGGCACCGATAGCCCTGCGCTGCCAGAACTTTGGCGTTGCCTCTGAAATTGTTCCAACCGGACGCCCCCGGGCCGCTGCCATGAATGAAAATCAGTGGCCGGCCGGAGCCCATCTCGGCGACATTCATGTCAATCCCGCCGTCGAGATTGAGTTTTCGTCTCGTTACTTCAGTCATTCTGCTTGCCTCGTCTCAGGTCTGCGGCACAAGTTTGTGCCCCCATTCGCTGGTCGCATCGTAGGTCGCCGGTTGCCATGCAGACTCATCTTCGATGTGAACACCATGGCACCCGATCTCCATCCAGATCTGCGCAGGTGTTCTACAATAAAATGAGATCGATCGGTCATTCGTGTGCTGACCTAATGTCGTCGCAACACCGAACCGGCTGGCCGACAGGCGATCAAATGTCCGTCCGACATCACAGATATCCTTCATCTCCAGCATGAAATGCTGGAGCTTTCGCGCAGAGCCCATCTCGCCCTGCATGAGCGCCAGAGTATGGTGCCGCGGATTGAAGTGTAGGAAGGCGATCTTTGCCTTGGGACCCTCACCGTCCAAAACGATATGATCGCTCAATGTTGCTCCGAGCTTGGCGTAAAATTCGCAGTAGGCGTCAAGATCCTTGACCTTGAGAAGGGCGTGACCGAAGCCGGTCTCGTCCGCAGCGAAGCCAAATTTCAGGTTCGGCGTTGGAGGAACAGATGACTTCCGAAGACCGTGAACGAGTTCGACTGTCAGCCCTTCGGGGTCCTGGACACTCGACAAGGCCTTCACAGCGCGCGCCTTACACAGCTCCGGACTGCCTTCCGTCACCTCGAAGCCACTGGAGGTCATAGACTTGATTGCTCCGGCGTAGGCTTTGGCGTCATCAAATTCGAATCCAAGGCACGCAATGTCACTATGCTCAGCCTTGCGGATGAGAATCCTATGCGCGCAATCATCCACACGGACCTGTATTTCTCCGTCGGTCTTGCTCGCGTCCGCACCGACGGTACGCGCGAACTCCACCCAGTCGTCCAATTCTTCGGAATTGAGAACAATATAGGCCAGGTTCGTCATGCCTGAGCTCCTTTCAACGCCTTGCGCAAGCCGTTCAGCAATGCCGCTTTGGCATCCCGGCCCGCATCGGAAAGCTGGGTTTCGTCTTCGCCAAAGCTGAACGAATGCCCTTCCATCGGATAGCATCGGAAATCGACATCGACCCCGGCATCCGCGAGCCGGTTCGCATAGAACGCCATCTCGTCGCGCAAGATGTCGAATTCCGAAGCTACGATTAGGGTGGGAGGCGCTCCGCGAAGCGAGGGAGCGAGAACGGGGGATACACGCCAGTCCCAACGCTCCTGGGGCGCCGAAAGGTATCGCCTAATTATGTACTGATTGTCTGCTTCGGAAAGTTGATAGCCTTCGCCATTTTCCTCATGGGACTGATAATCCCCTCTGGCATCCAGAAATGCATCAAACAGCCATTGGAAGACAATTCGGGGGCGGCCAGCATCGCGCGCCATCAGGGCGACAACGGTTGCGTGGGTCGCTCCAGTACAGCCACCTCCAACTGCGATCCGGTCAGGATTGAACCCGTAAGCAGCGCCATTGTCTCCCATCCACTGCGCAACCGCCCAGCAGTCTTCGACACTTGCCGGAAACTTGTGCTCCGGCGGCAGGCGAAAGTCCGGGAAGACAACAACACAACCTGTCTTTTCGGCCATTGTTCCGCAAGCAGCGGAATATCCATCAAGACCGCCGCCCCCGATAAATCCTCCGCCGTGGAGATAGAGGCATGCGCCCCATTCGGGATTTGCACCGTTTGGCTTGAAGATCCTTGTTGGAATCGGTCCTGCTGGCCCCGGGACCGAGACATCTTCATAGGGTACGGGGCTCGGGGGGACCGAACTCGTGTAATCGTCCATCATGGACCGAAAGCCAACGACGCCCATTTCCTCGAATGGTTTGAACGCAACTCGCGCTTCGAGCTTTTCCCTGACGTGCGGAGCCAGGGCCGCCATGCGCCGCGCATGAAGCGCGCGCCAGTCATACGGATCGCTCATGACCCGCTCCCGGACCGTTCGCCAAGGATCTGCGCCAACACGGTCCCGGCTTCGTCGGCTGTCTCGCCCCGCCAGCATATACGCTGATCGTGGCGCACAAGCACCAGCGCCCGGTCATAGATAGGGCGAGCCTTGGGCTCGTGTCCGATATCGATGACTTTGAGCCCAACGCGCCGCTCTTTCGCAGCGTCAACAAAGGCGCTGACATCGACATCGGGATTCGTGCGCAGAAGGGTCAGATCCGGCCCGAGACGCTCATAAAGGTGCACGCCATCGGCAAATACGAAATAGGGTGCCCGGCATCCGGGAACGGTTGTCGGTGTGTATTGCCGAACCACAAAAGCCGGAGCCGCCTCGCCATCGTATACGACCGCCGGTGAAGATTCATATGCGATCCCGAAATTGAGGCCCTGCGGATCGAATTGTTGGCTATCGATCCTCAGGATATTTCTGCCGATGGTAGTTCTCGCCAGTTCGCCTTGTTTGTCGGTCCGGCGCACATCCTTCTGAAGACCACCGGCACTCGCGGCTGCACGTTGCTCGGCGACCATGCCATCGGCGGCATGGGAGACCAGTTCCCCGACGGGCTTGCGCTCTGCCTCATAGGCATCGAGCAGTTGTTCAGACGCTTGGCCCTTCAGAACGGCAGCCAGCATCCAGCTAAGACCAAAGGCATCTTCGACGCCCGAGTTCATTCCAAATCCAGCGAACGGCGGCCAGATATGGGCCGCATCGCCGGCCAGGAAAAAGCGGCCGGCACGGTATTTTTCGGCAACCGCGCGGTTCAGGCGCCACTTTTCTGCGGCAATCAGATCGAAATCGACATCTGCACCCAACAGAGTTCCCACGCCGGCACGCCAGTCGAACTCATCATAGTCCAGCCCCGGCGGAACATTGCAGTGGATCAGCCATGTCTCAATTCCATCGATTGCGACGAGGGTCCCACGCTGATTTTCCTGAATGAAGAAGTTCATCCAGACGCCACCCTTCGGGCCTGCCTTCAGAAGCTTCTTGGATCTGAAATATGCCGCCCAGATGCGCGTCTTAACGGCACTGATGCCAACAAGACTGACATCCATGGCACGCCGGACAAAGGAGCGACCACCGTCACAACCTGCAACATAAGGCGCCTTGACCTTGTGTGTGTCGCCACCCTCCTCCCAACTGACAACAACACCATCGGCTTGTTCGTCGGCCGCGACGACTGTCGAGCTGAATCTCAGCTCGATCATGTCATTCGCAAGGACATGTTTGCGAAGAACGCGTTCCAGGAAAATCTGGCTTGCGCGATGTGGCCGCTGCGCCGAGGGCCACTCGCCATCGAGCGCAAAACGATCGTCACTCCAGCGACGCGCCCTAGATGGCAGGGACAGTCTCGCAATCTCGTGACCATTGGCATAGCTCGTCGAGTAGACGACATCATTTGTGTAGTCCGCCGGAAGCCCCACTTCCCGCATATCATCGGCACACCCAAGTATGTCGAAGATTTCCATAGAGCGTGCACTGATCGTATTGCACTTCGGATGGGCCGGAGCATCGGCATCACGCTGCTCCAGAATTAGAGATGGCACTCCCCTTCGGGCAAGGTCCAGCGCCAGGGTCATACCGACGGGTCCCGCCCCGACAATGATTACACGGTCAGCCACGCGCAAATCTCCTTTTGAGCGCGCCCGCCGGGTACCCGGCGGGCGCGCCGTCAGCTTAGTTAAAGTTGCGCGTCACTCTCAGACCATAAGTCCGAGGCGGCTCCCAAAAGCCCATGTGCGGCGACCCGATCGCATCGGTCAGAACACTGACATGGCCAAGCACCAACTCATCGGTTAGATTCTTGCCCCAGAGGGTCAGTTCCCACGCCCCACTCGGCGAGGTATACGAAATGCTCGCGTCGACCTTCCCGACAGCATCCTGTGACCGCTGCTCACGGTTGAAGGCATCGAAGTAAACCTTGTCCCGCCAGCTGTAGTTGCCGTTGATGGAAACCTCTCCCTCATTGCCGAGCGGAATTACGTACTGCCCAGCTATAGCCGCTTGCCATTCCGGTGCATGCGGCAGGGTATTGCCAGCCAGATTCTGCTCGCCAAGCGCGGGCAACGCGGAATCGATCGTTGTAAACTCATTCAGCTTTGCATCAGTATAGGCAGCCATGACGTCTATCGTGAATGCTTCAGTGACGGAGAACCGTCCCTCAAATTCGATACCCTTGATCTCCGAACTTGCCGCGTTCGAAAAAACTGTCGCAAAGTCCTGAACTTTCACAAGCTGCATGTCTTCATAGTCGCTGTAGTAACCAACCAGTGACATCGTCGCACGCTTGTCGAAGAACTCGCCACGCAGGCCCGCTTCGTATGAAGTCACATATTCCGGATCAAACGAGGAAGGCTCCAGCGCCCCGGTGTTGAAACCGCCCGACTTGAAGCCACGGGCAATCCTGGCGAACAGGAAGCTGTCTTCCGTCAAACCAAACTCTGCGCCGACATCCCAGGTTGTTGCGGACCATGAATCGTCAAGCGCATTGGTGCCTGCAAACGGAATACCGATGAAGCTCAGGAACTCCGTCATCTCCTTCTTGTCCTGGCCATAGCGAAGGCCCGCGGACAGCGTCAGACGGTCGGTCGCCTCAAAGTCGAGGTGCCCATAGGCCGCGACCGCATCCGTGCGCACGCTGCCTCCATTCATCAGAACAATGTTCGGAACGAAGAACGGGATCTGGCGACCGAAGTCCCCATCCTCAAGGAAATAGTACGCCCCGAGAATCCAGCTCAGCTGGCCATCGCTGTCCGACAGAAGCCTGAACTCCTGGCTGAACTGATGGATGTCATTCTGAATGTTGAGCGTGGAGAAATCGACGTCCAGACCGTCACCCTCATCATTGGCATTGCCAAAGACATGGTCCCGGTAGGAGGAAATCGATTGAAGCTGAACGCCGTCGAGGTCCCATTTGGCCTGAGCAGACAGCGACCAGAAATCCATATCCTCTTTGGGATCGTACGTCGAAACAACATCCCGGGAGTTCAGCGTGGTCAGCCACTGGCCATTGTAGGGAGGCGCCTCAGCCGGGGTAACGGCCCCTTCGGGACCACCGAGGAATTTGCGTCCAGGACCCCTGCGCTGATTGCGATAGAACTCGCCCTGCAGCAGCAACTCGAATGTGTCGGAAGGATTGAACTGGATCTGCGCGCGAGCCTGGTAGTTGTCCTGATCGTCGAGATCCTTACGCCCCGGCATGACATTGTCCGTCATACCCTCATTGTATTCACGGCGCATGCTGAGACGCCCGGCGACACCATCCCCCATTGGTCCATTGACGATGGCAGACACATCGTAGGCCCCATAATTGCCAATGCCGGCCGAAAGCTCCGAAGAGAACGTGTCGGTGGGATGCTGATAGACGACATTGATGGCACCGCCAGTCGTATTGCGTCCGTAGAGCGTGCCCTGCGGGCCACGGAGCACCTCGACGCGCGCCACGTCAAAAAAAGCAGCGCGTTGAGGTTCGGCACGGCCGATGTACACACCATCTGCGTGAAATGCGATGCTGCCATCACCACCATAGTTGTAGGCTTCGTTTCCGATGCCCCGCAGCGTAATCTTCGGCGCGGTACTGAAGGTGGCCACGGAAAGGCCCGGCGTGACTTTTGCAAGATCAACAACGTCATTGATCTGACGGTCCTGCAGCTGGTCAGCGGTCAGCGCTGTAAGCGCCAGAGGCACCTCGATCGCCGACTGCTCCCGCATCTGAGCGGTCACCACAACCGGATCAAGTTTCCTTGTTCCCTCCCCCGCGTCTGCATCTTCGGCATGAGCCAAACCGAAGGGCGCAAACAAAGCCGCCGTACAAACGGCCGAGCTCAGCACTTTTTTCATTGATGCTTCCTCCCTGAAGCAAAGCCCAAACTATTATGAGCCTTAGCTCACACTTCTATACTGGGAGAAAATTGGCCGCGCAACAGTTTTATGAGTTATTGCTCGCATGAATTTTGGGGCGGCGACCGAACCACGGCCTGGCCGCTTCCAGTTGCCCCGCCAGACGCAGGAGCGTTGCTTCCGCACCAAACCTGCCGCCAATCTGAACTCCAATCGGAAGATCGTCCTTGGACCAATAAAGAGGAACCGATGCTGCCGGATGGCCGCTGGCATTGTAGTGCATTGTGAACTGCGCAAAGTCGAACTGCTGGTCGCGCATCCTGTCAAACCCGACATCCTGCTTGAAGTGGAGCGCGCCAATCCTCAGGGGCGCCCTCCCCAGCGTCGGACTGAGATGAACGTCGAACTGCTCCATAAAGCACGCAAACTGACGACTGATCTGATGCATTGTCATGATCGCTGCGGCATAGTCCGTAGAGCTCTCGCGACGGCTCTTTTCAACGAGCACGTGCGTCAGCATTTCGAGCTCCTCGGGGGTAGCGGGTTTACCGCGCATTTCACCGATCGCATCGACCGCCGCTCTCGTATTGGCAGCAACGATAACATAGACGGCCCAAACCAGTTGCTCGATCGAAAAATCGGGAACCGCTTCGACAACTTCGTGGCCGAGCGCTTCGCACAACCGCGCCGCGTCCTCGACCGCTTCGACACACTCTGAATCGATATCATGGCCCGGCCAGCGGCGCATGAAACCAATACGCAACCTCCCCGGATCCTTTGTGACTTGCGAAACAAAGGAATCGCCAGCCGGAGGGCACCAGTATGGCGCACCGATTTCCGGTCCCTGAATAGCGTCAAGAAATGCCGCGTTGTCCCGGACTGAGCGGCTGACGGCATTGTCACAAGTCAACCCTGACCAGCCTTCGCCGAACGGACCAGCGGGCGCGCGCGCGCGCGTCGGCTTGAGCCCGAACAGGCCGCAACAGGATGCCGGGACACGAATAGAGCCACCACCATCATTCGCATGAGCAACTGGCAGGACACCCGAGGCTACGAGCGCCGCCGATCCACCGCTGGATCCACCCGGTGTCCGGTCAAGATCCCACGGATTGCGGGTCGTCCCGTAGAGATGGGTCTCGGTGACATAACTTAAACCGAGTTCCGCCGACGTCGTCGAGCAATAGAAGTTGAACCCCTGCTTGCGCAACCGAGAGATCATTTCATTGTCGGCAGGCGCGATCATGTCCGGGGCGAGACGGCATCCATTGGTGGACCGTACTCCTTCGATTGTCGCCCCGAGGTCTTTGGTTGCGAGCGGAACACCTTCGAACAAACCTGTGGTCCGGCGCTCGTTTGCGCGTTGGCTCGCCTGCTCATAGTTGCGGACTGAAACAAAGTTGCAGTCCGGGTTCATGCGTTCAGTGCGCTCAATGACTGCCTCAAGCAATTCGCCGGGATGGATTTGTCCCGAACGTATCAGCTGGGCCAGCCCCAGGGCGTCGTGGGTATCGAGAAGCCCCTCAATTCCAGTCGCGTTCATCATCTACCCCCTCGCAGAAGCGGGCAATGCCGCCTCGGTTGCAAAAGCCTTCCCAGCAATCTGCCATCGACCATCCAGGTGAATCAGAACCAGGTGATCGGTGAATCGCATGTCGCGCAATGCATCTGTTACAACGACACTCGCCAATGGATAGTCGACACGCGTTTCAAGAATTTCGAACTCAAGCTCGAACCCTTCCGATGCCGGGCTCGGACCTGCACACAATCCACCTACAAATTGATCGAGTCCTGAGGAAATTGAGAAATTCGAGAAGGTGCCGATGATCGATGCACCGGGGTGAAACACACTTCTGAGAAGCGTCTCGGACCCCTCATGCATGCCTCTGCAATAGGCTTCGACCACGCCAGAAATATCATTATCCACGCTCATGAACGGCGCTCCCATAAAATTCTCGAAGTTCGCGTTTCAGAACCTTCCCGATCGGACTTCTCGGAAGTTCATCGATCAGGCGCAGGTCAGCGAGACGCTGAGTTTTGCCAAGGCGCTCGTTGACCCAATCCAGAATCTGGTCGGCCTGCGCACCTGGCTTTGGCACCACAAAGGCGACGGGCGTCTCACCCCATCGGTCTGACGGAACCCCAACCACCGCAGCTTCGGCAACATGCTCATTGCGCAGGAGCTCTACCTCGATATCGCTCGGATAAATATTGAAACCTCCGGAAATGATCATGTCCTTCTTTCGATCGACCAGAACAAGGAAGCCATCCTCGTCATACCTTCCTATGTCACCCGTTCGGATGAACCGGAGCCCTTCCGGCGACCGCCATGAAGCAGCGTCGGTCTGGGCTGGCAGGTTATGGTATTCCCGCATCATGACGGCCGAACGCCCGACAACTTCCCCCTGCTCTCCCTTCTTCACCTCAATACCGTCATCATCAATCAGACGTATGTCGTGTCCCGCCATGGGCTGCCCGACCGTGTGAAGCTTGTCCGGATGCTCGTGAGCCAGGAGCATGCATGAACCACCCCCTTCCGTCATACCGTAGAACTCAACGAGCCCACCGGGCCATCTCCTCAAAACCTCGGCTTTCAATTCGGCAGAGAACGGAGCACTGGTTGCAAATTTTGTCTGAAAGGATGACAGGTCGAACTGGTCAAATTCCGGATGGCTCAGAATTCTCTGATACTGAACCGGAACCAGCATTGCGTGCGTAACACGGTGTAATTCTGCAAGGCGAAGGAACCTGCCAGCATCGAACTTGCGCATCAGGATGGCCGTGCCACCATTCGCGATCGTTGGAAGGAAAGACACAAGTGTCGTGTTGGAATAAAGAGGTGTGGACAGGAGCGTCACGGAATCCGGCGCATAGACGCCTCGGCGAATTTGCGCCCATCGCATGCTATAGGGCTGAACAATTCCCTTCGGTACGCCCGTCGTTCCCGACGAGTAAATAATATTGAACGCGTCTGAAGGCTTCACCTTGACCGGGGTTGGATTTCCAGCGCCCTGATACCATTGATCCAGAAACTCGACCTGAATGTTCCGTACACCACTGCTCTGGGCCGCTGCGCCAATGCCCGCAGCGTCATCACTGCTAAACACGATTTGCGCCCCAGCATCTCTCAGCATGCCCGCCAAGGCATCTGCTGCACCGGCCGGCGGCAGAGGAGCGACGACCGCGCCTGCACGCAGGATTCCAAGGAAAAGCGCTGCAGCTTTGGCCGAATTGGTTGCGCATGTGGCAACAACATCGCCCTTGCCGATTCCATCGCGCTGCAAAGCAGCTGCAATGGAATCCATTACCGCGTTGAGTTCGGAATATGAGTAGACTTCGCTCTCATCGCACACTGCGATGTGTTGGCCGCGCTCATGTGCATAGGCGCGCACAAACTGCTCGTGAGTTGCAAAATCGCACTCAAAGAGCTCGTCGGCGCTGGGTATTTTTGGCCATGCACTATTCAAAATTTGTCCGCCCACCAGCGATCATGCCCGCATCCACAACGAGGTCGTGACAATTGACGAATGAGGCCGCATCGCTCGCCAGAAATGCTGCTGCTTCGGCGATATTTTCGGGAAGGCCAGCCCGGCGCAAAGGGGTCGCCTTCGCCAGATTGCTCAGCAGTTTGGCGTTCTTGGCCTCGCGGTGTGCGTCAGTCAGATTGGTTGCTGCCCCTGACCCTCCGTAAAAGATCGGGGTCGCGATGCCGCCAGGAGAAATAGCATTGACCCGAATGCCATGAGCAGCAAGCTCAATCCCCGCCATACGTGTCGCATGACTGACGGCCGCCTTCGCCACGCTGTAGAGATACCCCCCCATATGGGACCGGTGCGCCGCTACGCTTGAATTGTTGATGATGCTTCCGCTGCCCTGGCGCTTCATGATCGGAGCAGCATGCTTGATTCCAAAAAGGACACTTCGCAGAAGCAGATTGACGGCACTCTCAAACTGCTCTGCCGTGAAGGTATCCACACCGCCAGGCGTCGGGGCGCCCGCATTGCTAAAGAGCACGTCCAGAGATCCAAACTGCTCAACCGTGGCGGCAATCGCAGACTCGATATCCTGCTCGGATGTGACGTCAGTTCTTGTGAAACTTGCGCGATCGCCCAGTTCGCGGGCCAATTGCTCACCCTGCTCGGCATTTCGTCCCGCAAGCATGACATGAGCGCCCCGCTCACAAAAAAGTCGAGCGGTGGCGGCACCTATGCCGCTGGTTGCACCGGTCACCAGAGCCGCTTTGCCCTCAAGAGACTGCGTCATCTCCCCTCCCCGTTTTTCTGATTGTCGTTGCGGTGTTTATGTGAGCCTAAGCTCATCTTTCTAACGATGTCAATTCGCGCTGTTCTGAATTTGAGATCGGCATTTGCCGAGGGCTGGGAAAGTCCCGCGCTGGACGGGAAGGCCCCGGCAAGATGCTCTCCAACCGGACCGGAACTGACCAAAAACAAATTTCTCCGACGCCGCCGAGTCCCGGAAATCGGGACTTTCCGGACAGATATCACGCGCATGACCGAGTGAAGATTGGATCGAGGGAAGGACGTTCCCGCCACCCGAACCTGGTCAATAGGCGGAGCAACTCAACGAAAACGACTCACTTGACATTTTGTGAGCTTTAACTCATGCGATTGAGCTTGCAAGCAAGCGCAGGATCCGCAGACATGACGAAACCCCAAGGCCTGCGCAGCAATCGGCATGTCATGCTGTTTGTGTTGACGCTCGTGTTCATGAGCTCCTACCTCGATCGCCAGATCGTCGCGGTACTGCTCCCCCAGATCAAATCGGAATTTTCGCTGAGCGATTCAGAGCTTGGGCTTCTGAGTGGCTTCGCATTTGCGCTGTTCTACGTCACCGCCGGACTGCCCATCGCGCGAATCGCCGACAAAAGCTCCAGGGTAAACGTTCTTGCGATCTGCGTTGCTGCCTGGAGCGCCTGCACGGCAGCCTGTGCGGCTGCAACAAATTTTGTGGGACTCCTTCTTGCCCGCATCGGCGTCGGGGTCGGCGAGGCAGGGTGTAACCCGTCTGCAGCGTCTCTGATTGCGGAACACTACCCGCTCGAATCCCGCGCAACAGCCAACGCCTTCTATTCCGTCGCAGTCCCGGTCGCCTCTCTCATCGCGCTTGCTGGCGGCGGGCTTGTCGCTGAACATATGGGGTGGCGGACGGCTTTCATTCTGGTCGGCGCCCCAGGCCTGTTGCTTGCAATTGCTGTAAAGCTTCTGATCGCCGATTCACCGCAACCTCAGGCCACACCCAACTCTGCCCAGCTGAATTTCGGCGACTGCCTTGCCTATTTCGCCCGGACGCCTTCGGCGGCCTTCATGGCATTCGCCGCGGCCGCAGAGTCATTTGCCGGGTTTGGTATCATGATGTGGCTCCCCACCTACTTCATGCGCGCCTACAATTACAGCATCGCCGAAATCGGCCTGATGCTTGGCATTGCCACAGGCGCGCTCGGCTTTGTCGGTATTCTGACAGCGGGTTTCGTAGCCGACAGACTTGGCCGCATGAACCGCCGCTGGAATTGCCTCCTGCCTGCATCAGTGATGACCATTGTGTTCGTCTTCGCTGTTGCCGCATTCGCTGTGAACAGCGCCGTGCTGACAATGGCGCTCCTCGTCATTCCTCTTTTCACCCTGGGATCCAGTGCCGGCCCAATCAATGCCGCAGTTCAGACGGTCGTTCCCGCGCGAATGCGTGCGACTGCGGCAGCTGTGTTCGGCTTGATCCTGAATCTGATTGGCTATGGGCTGGGACCGACGTCCATCGGCGCATTGAGCGATGTTTTTGGGGGAGCTGATGATACCAATGCGCTAAAGCTTGCCCTGATCGTCGTCTGCGGGGGGTATGCCATAGCCGCCGGCCTGTACTTCCTGGCATCCCGCTTTCTTGTGAACGACATCGCACGCGCTGTATCATTTGACGATGCGTCTGCGGAAAGCGGACAACCTTTGAGCGCAGAAGCTCCCGCGTGAATTGGGCTCGGAGTTGACCTGATCATCGAAATACATGATCACGAACAGCGCATTACGAACTTCGCTGTCGAGGACTATGTATGGCCAAAGAAGCGCCGACACGTCGCGTTGAACCCAGAAAGCTCCCGAGCCGGAAGAGCTCCCGAGAGCGCGTGGATGCGATCCTGAATGCTACCCGCGAGTTGATCGCCAAGGATGGACTGGAGACGCTCAACACAAACCAGATCGCCGAGCATGCCGGTATTCCGATTGGTTCTGTGTACCAGTATTTCCCAAACAAGCAGGCTATCGTCTACGCTCTGGTTCAGGATTACCTCACAGAGCTTGAGGCGCGCATTGAGGCCTTCCCTATGGAGAAGCATCTCAAGAAGGGCCTCAATCACGCCCTCAAGATGATGTCGAGGACCGTGACCGCACCTAGCACTTTCGCCTACGAGCGAAAACTCGGACGGATCCTGCTGAGCGCAATGGATCTTTATCCGGAACTGCGTGAGCTCTCCGACGCGCATGTCGAGTTCTGTGCCGACTCCGCAGTACAGCATCTTCAACTTGCCGGCTCGAAATGGAGCGTGGAACGATTGCGCAAACTCGGGCGCTATATACTCGAGGTCCGCCGCACCATTTATTACGCGCCCGAAGAGATCATGCCCGATGCCATTCGCTGGCAGGAAGCCGCAACAATTGCGGTTATCTCGCAATGTTTCGAGGACTGATCAGTCCTCAACTCTGATATTGACTTGGATCATTTTATGAGCTTAAGCTCACCTAAAGTGTGAGCTATAGCTCGTATTGGGAGGAGTCATCAAATGGCCGTCGCACAACAAACTGCCACCGCAAAATTCAATCCCCTGCCGCATTTGCCCGCTCCGACACGTGATCTCGAGCAGGCGAAGCGTGACATGGACGAGTATGGTTGTTGTGTCCTGGCTGATGTTCTCACCCCTGAACAGGTCGAGAGGCTGCTTGAGCGCACACTTGATCAAGCCCGCGCCGAAACTGCCAACGGCGTAGCGTCCTGCGAGTCCGGCGCCGGCAAGACTGTTCGCTACGACAATGAAGGGCCAAACCAGCGCGTCTGGAGTCTCCTCAATAAAGGAGAAGAGTACCGGGCGCTCGCGGAACATCCTGCAACGCTTGAAATCATTCGGCATGTTCTGGGCCAAGACGTGTTGCTCTCGAGCTTTACCGCCAATATTGCCGGCAAAGGCGGTGAGGCGATGTTCATGCACCAGGACCAGGGGTCACTGCCAACGACTCTCACGATGCCAGTGGTGACCAATGTTGCCTGGGTGCTCTCGAACTATACCGATGAAGGCGGTGCGACCCGGATCATTCCTGGCAGTCACAAATTCGGCCGTCCGACACCTGAAGAAATCGCACCCATCGAAACCCTTCCTGCTGCAGCCCCGCCCGGGTCAGCCATCCTCTTTGAAGGCCGCACCTGGCATGGGACCGGCAAGAACATCACCAATGAGCCGCGTGTGGCCCTGCTTTCCTTCTATTGCGTGCCGTGGCTTCGTCAGCAGGAAAATGCCGTTGCTTCGATCAGCGACGAGGTTCTGGAAACTGCGAGCGATGAACTGAAGGCGCTGCTTGGCTTCAAGACATGGAATGCCCTTGGCGGTCTCGATGGCCACAACACCTACGGCGAACCATTTACCAGCCGGTCCCGCGCGCCGCTCGGCAAAATGAGTGTTTCGGAATGAAGCTTTCAGGTCGCGGGGCGCTCGTAACAGGAGCAAGCCGTGGCATTGGATACGCCATCGCCGAAAGCCTGGCGCGCGAGGGAGCAAATGTCTGCATCTGGTCGCGCCAGCCAGAGGGAAATGACACTGCCGTCGCCTCGCTTCGAAAAAGCGGACACGACGTTTCCGGACTTATCTGCGATGTGAGTTCGGAACCGCAAGTCCGAAATGCGATGGTGACAACCGTAAGTCGTTTGGGCCGGCTCGACATTTGCGTTGCCTGTGCTGGCGTCGCGCAGGCAACCCCTACCCCGGTGGCAGACCTCGATATTGAAGTGTGGAGAGAGGTGTTCCGGGCCAATACCGAAAGCACATTGTTCACCGCGAAATATGCGGTTCCACACCTCATCGCCAGCGATCAGGGAAAGCTGGTTCTTCTCTCCTCCGTTGCCTCTCGTCTGGGCATACCGACCCGGTCTGCATACAGTGCGAGCAAAGCAGCAATCGAAGCCATTGCCCGTTCATTTGCGGCCGAACTGGCATCTACAAATGTTCAGGTCAATGCAATCGCGCCGGGCTACATTGAGACAGACATGACGCGCGAAGCTGGCCCTTCCCTAGCCCAGTTCTTCCAGGAAAGAGTACCTGGAGGCCGACTTGGAACTCCACGCGACATTGCTGAAGCAGCTGTCTTCCTCGCATCTGACAGTGCCAACTATTTGACCGGACAGGTCCTGACCATCGACGGCGGCTTCTCTGTTTGCTGAGAACATAGTCAAGCCCTGACGCTCGGCAGCACCTCAACCCCGGTTGCGCAATCCCATCAACGATCCAAACCTATCGACTCACCCCCCCGATGGGCATGATGAGCGGGCCTTTGGAGCGCCAGTATTCTCGGCAAACTTCATAAGCGAATGCGACCAACTCGAAGTCCATTCTGCTCCTTACACTGATGTGTTCCGCCAGCATTAACATTCTGCAACTGCACACGGAGCGCACACGAGGTCCTTTAAGTATCTGTTATTTATATACTTTTACTCCGATCCATCATGGGCGCAGTAGAAAACCGGCGATCCAATTCCTTGTTTTTCATGTATATTTTCTCTTCCGCCTTTCAAAAGTCGTGATGTTAGTGAAAAGCGATGCCATTCTAATGATCTGTTTTTTTGGGAATATTTTCCATCCGCTCGACACAGGTTGCACACACAGACAGCTACCCACCTGATTTAAACGGAGATTCTGTCCAGTCTGATATGGGCTCTACTGGCACAATTGCTGCGGCTCCAGTTCACTCGTATCCGTATCCTTTAATAAGCTACATGCCTTATTAAAGGATATCGGATTGAGCGCTGGGGACAAAGAAAAGTCCTGCGCTATCGCACCTTGTACAGGATCAAACTCCGGTTCAGGGACCAGCAATCGTCGGTGTCGTCTGTACAGATTGGAGCTTCCTGTCCGAAAGATACTGTGCGGACACTACCGTGCTGACGGACACGCTCACGGATTTTCCGCAGGCGCTCCAGAACAGCATCCTGGTCAAAAGCCGGATCGCTGCGATGGACCAGAAGGTATTCCGGATCATCCTCGCCATCCTCCCCTGCTGCGTCTATCGCGTCATTGATGGCGTCGAGGAGTTCCTCAAGGGGGATCAATGCGGTGCCGTTCCCGGCATCCTGTACCGTTACACCTGGCCAGACCGTCACCGGCAGGTCAGGTGCAGGCTGAACATAGGTTTTCTCGTCCGGTATATCATCCGCACCCGGTTCACGCCGAAGCACCGGATAGTCGAGAACAATTGCTTTCCAGAATGGCAGCGGCGTGATGGCGGGGTCGCCCGTCCGGTCCGGGCCACCCTCGAAGACGACGACAAAGCCGCCATCTTCGTCGTCTTCATCCATGTCGAAGAAATCCCGGCCATGAAACAGTTTCACACCGTCAGAAAAATCCTGGCCAGCGAGATTTTCGCCATTCTCGTCCACCACGTAGGACCCTGACCCCCACACTATGCCAAGGCGTTTGGGGCAACCGAGCAGGCCCAGCCGGTCTACCGCGCTGACACTGTCACCTGCCGCCTCTGCGGCATCCGCGACGACCGGGCTGCTGACAACTCCGCCGCCAGTCGCGGCGCCTTCATCACCAAGGCCGCTCCCGCATACGCCGTCATCACTCTCCAGCCTGCTGAAAGGGCTGTGGGGCGTGTAGCCGTCTTCAAGGTCAAACAGTGTCACAATGGGCGTTGCGAAGGCCCGCCGCACGGGAAGATAGTTCTCGCCCTGCAAGACGAGATAGTGCCCGGCCCAGTCCGAAACATCCGGCGGCGCCGGCCATGTTGCCGGAGGTGGCGTTATCGCGGCGCCGGTGGACTCATCCCGTTCCACGATTTCGCTTAGCTCATTGATTTCCGTAAGGAACTCCCGCGCGGCAACGGCAGAGAGATCATCGCCATAGTCCCGGATATCTTCACCAGCTTCCTCGTGCGCATCCTTGCCGCCCTGCGCAAGCAAGCTGTAACCAAGACCAGCCGCGCCCAGCGCCAGCACGGATACGGCGGCGATGACAATTGGCGTCTTCATGTCAGTTCCCGTTACCCAGAATACCGGAAAGGCCGGCAGGCAGGTTTGAAAGGTCCGGCCCATCCGAGACGCTGACTGTCTGGTACAGCGTGTAGTTCGCATCGTCCGCGCCCGACGAGCGGTCGACCGATGTCGCCGTCTGGCTCATGCCCATGACGGACTGTTCCAGCATCAGCCAATCGGACGAGAAACATGATGTTCCCATCATCTGCGAGGAATAGACCGTACACGTTTCACCAGCGACCGTCTTGGTTTGGCCTGTCGACGTCATGCCCATGGCGTCGAGGAAGGCTGCGCCCATGTCTTCTGGGCTTGTATTCTGTAGCGCATTTACCAACCCGTCATACGTGGGATTTTCGGTTCTCGTCGCGGTATTGGAGGCAAGGTCTATAGCATAGATCGTGTTGCCAATCGTGATCGTGTGAGAAGTTTGCGTCTGGCTGAAACCTGCCATGCCGATAGTGACGTTCTGGATCTCATAGCTCTCATAGGCGTAGTCCCGGTGGCAGCGCGTCACCGTGCCGGACTGCATCTGCCCGCTCATCTCATAGGTGACACAGGCCTTTTCCACTGGGTGCAGCTTCGGCGTGCCCGGGTCTGCCACAGCGGACATGGCGAGTATGAAGGCGGCAGAAAGGAAGATGGCTGTACGGATCATGTGAGTCTCCTGGGGCAGTATTATTCGGAGCTGAGCTGGAGGGTAACGGTCTGGCGCTCACCGGCATTGATGGTCACCTCCTGCGCCGGGAAATCCCCTGCTGTTCGCCAGCCAGTGACCCGGTAGCGGCCGGGCAACAGCTTGCGCGGCTCACCGGGTGTGGAAATGCCGCCGATGATACGTTGGCCCTCAAGGGCCGTAACGGACGCCCGGTCCGGCGTGACGGGATAGGCATCGGACGGGGCATAGTTGATCACGAGTTCGCCAACCGGGTTCGGTTCAATTGTGACGGTGAGGGACTCGCCATCTGCGATGGTAACATCGATAGGGTCGAAATGGCCTGCACGGTCATACGGATTGATCCGGTAGACCCCCGGCGCGACGGGGATGGCTGTGTCCGGGCGGGCAAAGCTGCTGCCGCCGCGGTCTACGGATTCAAGGAAGGCGCGGTCGGCATTGCCGACATAGTTGACCTGGTCGCCGCCATAGGTGAGCGTCAGGAACCCGGCTGCGAGGGGAACAGTGCGCGTTTCGCCGTCTTCGGTGAGGGTGATGTCGACCGGGGTGAGCGGGAGGTCCTGATCCGGCGAGCGGAGTTCATATGTACCCGGACGGATCGTCCCGCCATTGGCAGAATGCAGCTTGTAGGCCAGTTCGCCATCGCGCCACAGTTCGGCCTGCCGGCTGATGATCTCGCCATTCGGCAGCTGGAATTTGACATAGGCCTCGATAGTCTGTGTCAGGTCAAAGACGATGTCTGTGTGGTTGCCGGCGGATAGGGTCTCCGTGACCGCAATGGCATTGTCGGCATTGGGCGCGGTGCGGAATTCGTAAATGCCTTCGCGGGCGAACGCCGCATCACCGGGACGGAAGCTGAAGACTTCCTCGTCGCCCTGATAGGCCCGGATGAGTGCACCGGAATGGTCTGCACCGTCTTCGATGAAGCTGGCAGAGACGGAAGCCGGGCGCGGCACTTCCAGGGTCAGCAGCGTTTCCCCCGCCGCCTCGACAAGCACGGGCGCGCGCACGGGATTATAGATCGTGCCGTCCTGCAGCAGGGCACCGGCTTCAACCGTGTAGTCCCCTTCGCCGGGCACGGTATTGCGGCCATAGCCCTTGCTGACGGCGGGCCTCAGCACATCCTCCCCGGTGAGGATCTGGCCCTCGCTGCGCAGGCTGTTACCGGCGCTATCGACCGTATCGAGGATGATTGCATAGCTTGTCCCTTCCGGTGCCGGACCGGGTGTACCGATGGCATCGCGGGCGCTGTCGAGGGCGTCATTAAACGCGATTTCGCTGTCGGCATCGAAATACTGTCCGCCGGAGGTTTCCGCGATACAGGCCATGGCCGTGCGTTCCATGTCCTTGAGGCCAACGCCGACAACATGCACGCGCACATTTACGCCCGTGGCTTTCCATTGCTCCATCAGTTCGCAGGGGTCGGCATCACAGGTCTCGATACCGTCGGAGATGAGCAGGATATCGCCACTCTCGCCGCCAAGATCTTTCAGCCCCTCTGTGAGAGAGTATGTGATCGGCGTCATGCCGGTGGGGCGTATCGATTCCACAAGGGCCGATATGGACGTGTCGTCTGCCCCGTCAGGCTCAAAGCTGCGCACCAGTTCGCTGTCGCGGCAATCATCCTTCCGCCGGTGACCATAAGCACGGAGGCCGACAGGGCGGTCGGCGAAGCCATCCATCATAAAGCTGGTGAGCGCGCCGCGCGCCACTTCATACTTGCGGGAACTGTCCGCCAGTTCGCCCCACATGGAGTTTGAGGAATCATAGATGACCAGTACGTTTCCCGCCGAATCGGCCGCTGGTTCTGGCGTTTCCTGTGCGGTGGCGACCGTCGCAACAGTTGATATGGCAGCAATAAAACCAAACAGGCGCAGCAGTTTGCGCATGGCAGCGTCTCCTCTCCCCAGCTTTCCGCCATAGTCGGCAGCGCCGGGCCGCATGCCAATTAGGACGGATGCACTAGTTGGCGGGCGGGTAGTGCATCCGTCCTAATTGCGACAGCGGGCGATCTGCGGCCCAATCGGCGCGAAATCAGGAGGTGCAAATGAGAATGAAATTGCTATCCGCTGCAGCGCTGATGGGCTGTTCGGCCATGCTCGCCGCGCCCCCGGCCTCGGCCAGCTACATGGATACATGCAACAAGCTGATCGATGCCTGGGATACCTGCCGTGAGGCCGGAAAGGCCTGCAAGGCCGAACAGACGGCAATCGAAGAGGAGTGCAAATGCCACAAGCAGAAGGGCGAGGAATGGAAACTCGTCATGGCCGCGGTCGGCAAGGATGGCGTCTGCGAGACTGAATGGCCCACCACCGAGGTGCCGGATCCTTCCCCGCCCCCACGGGAAAACCCGAAGGACACGCATGACACGGAACAACGCCAGCGCTGATGCCGGGTCTGCCGGGATGACCCATAGCGCAGCAATGTGCTACGGGTCTCCCATGGGGAATGAGATGAAAATCCTGCTGGTGGACGACCATCCGGTGTTCCGGAACGGCATGACCGTCATGCTGGGCAAACTGTTTGACGGAGCAGAGATCGTCGAAATCGGCGATCATCCGTTACTGGTCGAAGAGATATCGAAAGATGACTCGCCGGACCTGGTCCTGCTGGACCTGGTATTCCCCGGATTCGATCCGCAACGAGACTTTTCCAGTCTCCGCCGCCGCCTGCCGCTGACACCAATTGTGGCGGTCTCGATGGTCTCGGACGGCGGCATTGTCGATGAGATCATGGCCGCCGGGGCAAATGGATTTGTTTCAAAAACGGCGCGTCCTGATGACATGTCAGCGGCCTTCCTGGCCATTATGGACGGCGAGACGGTCGTGCTAAAGGCCTCATCGGATACAACCGGATACGCGCCCGCCGAGGATGCACTCAGCACCCTGACGAATCGTCAGGTCGAGGTGTTGCGCTTCATCTGCCGGGGCCTGTCAAACAAGGAAATTGCGCGCGAACTGGATATCTCGCCCTACACTGTGCGCATCCATGTTTCGGCACTGCTCAAGACGCTGGGCGTACAGAGCCGTTCGGCGGCCGCCTCACTGGCGAGCGCTCGCGGTTTCGTCTGACGGCCCCTTTTCCGAATTTGCCAGCGCATTCAGGAGTGCTGAGCGCAACTGTGCCGGGCGGATCGGCTTGTGCAGCAAGGGAATTCCGCGCTCTGCCACCGCCGCCTGCATTTCCTTGGATGTATGGCCGGAGATGATGATGGCCGGAATGTCCGCAGCCGGCGTTCCGGCAAGGCCATCCAGCACATCGAGGCCTGTCAGCTCCGGCGACAATTCATAGTCACAGATGATGACATCCGGCGCGAGGTCCACGAGCCCGTCTGCCGAGTGTGACGCCTGTACGGTACACCCCCAGCGCCTCAGCAACAGCTCCGTTGCTGCTAGTGTTGCTGGATCGTCGTCCAGCACAACGACGTTGGCCGCATCGATCGCGCCGCCGGACAGCTGTGCCTTCGCGCTGGCGGGTTCCTCTGCTCCGGTCACGCGCTCGAAACCATCTATCGAAAAGGTCGAGCCCTTGCCCTGTTCAGAGGCCAGGCTGACCGACAGGCCCAACTCGTCGGCGACACGCTGGACGATGGACAGGCCGAGGCCAAGGCCAGGCGTTGCCGCCTCACCCATTCGGGCACTGTCGAGGCGGGCAAATTCCTCGAAAATGCGCGTCCGTTCCGCATCCGGAATGCCCTTGCCGGTATCGCAGACCTGTATGGAAACCCGCCCGCTCCGCAGGCGGCAACCGATCAGTACGACCCGCCCTTCCGAATGGCGAATGGCATTGGAAACAAGGTTTTGCAGCATCCGACGCACCAGTACCGGATCGCTGCGCAGCCGCAGGTTGCTCGGCGCGACGCGAAGTGTTGCGTTGCAGGCCTTTGCCACGAGTTCGAAATCCCGCTGCACTTCAAGGAACAGGTCGTGCGGCCGGAACACCTGAATGCGCTTCTGGATGCCGCCCGTATCCAGAAGCGAGACATCCAGCAGGGAATCGAACAATTTCGTCAGCACATCGAGAGACTGGCGCACCCGGCTCATGATCTCTTCGTGCTCTTCCGGGCTTTCGGCATCGGGCAGGGTTTCCACGAACAGGCTGAGCGCATGCAGGGGCTGACGCAGATCATGGCTGGCCTGCGCGAGAAAGCGGGATTTTGACAGATTGGCCTGCTCAGCGGCGCGCCGGGCATCTTCCAGTTCGCCTGCCTGACGGCGGACGTCTTCCAGCAATTTGTCTTTCTCGGCCTGAAGGCGAAAGGCCTGCAGCATGAAGTCATTGATCTTCCGTGCAAGCGAAACAAGGACGACGACATAGAGCAGGATCAGTACGCCCGAGAGGATGCTGCTTGTCCCGCCCTCCAGCATGTAACGCAGGCCCAGCGGCACCATGCCCGGCAGGACCGACATGTAGCAGGTGCGCAAGCGCATGCCCTGTGTGCCCACAGCGCTCAGCGACATGCCGCCCATGACAAATGTCAGGAACAGCTGCTTCGCCGGGGCATCGGCCGGGAACAGGAAGAAGCCCGCAAATCCCCACATGCAGCCGACCCAGAGTGCCAGATAGTCAAACCGGGTCTTGGCGCGCAGAATGCTGTAATCGGTCCACCCTTCACGGGCAACCTGGCGGGAGAGCAGCAACTGCATCAGGATGGGCAAGGCCAGCCCGATTGAAAACGCGATGCTGCGCCAGACCGGCACGGAGGTCGACGTCACCAGCCCGACGATCACACCCACGCCAATATGCACGATGCTCGAAACCTTGTTCCGTTCCAAGAGCATCCTCAATGCATGAATTTCGATCTGGGCGTTCTTCATGGCCTTCCTTTTCTGCATCAATGTTTCACAGCTTTTCACCAGTGAGAACCCAAAAGAACTGATCACGCGGTCTATCGATCAAATGACCCATGTTTTCATCCCCGGCATCTGACTCTATGAGTAACAGGGCCGGAAGTTCGAGGGTTATGTCATGCAGCCAGCACAAGCACGGGACGCCTATGTCCGGTATCAGGGCGATGCGCTGGTTCTGAAACTGGCCCGCTTTGTCTGGCAGATGCATATCCTGTCCGCATGGCTTCTGGCCTATGTGCTGAAAGGCGTGGTTGCGCCTCACCTTCTCTGGCCATGGGTCGTCTGGATGTCGGTGTTCGGCCTTGTTCAGGCCTATGTCTGCTTCCGCGGCGCCGCGCATGCCGACGCCGGAGGCGGCGAGGTGGCCCGATATGCCGCGGCGTTCGACACGACCGCCATACTTCTGGCGATGGGCTGGGGCTGGCTAGCCTTCATGCTTTTGCCAGCTGAAGACACAGAACTGCGCACTTTCATCGGCTTCATTATCAGCGGTGGCGTGCTGACCGGAACCGGCACACATAACATGCGCTACCCGATGCTGGTCATAACGCTGAGTATTATCATGCTGGCGCAGGCAGCGCGTGCCTTTCTGGACAATCCTGAAGGACAAAGGCTGGTTGCCGCCGGGATGCTGGTTGTGTTCCTGCTTCTCATGCTGGGACTTGGCTGGGTCCTCCGCGGATTCACGTGGCAAGGATTTGTGCTGCAGTGGGAAAAAATGCAGCTGGCGGAAGAACTGGAAGCCGCAAAGGCTGAAGCCGAGAATGCCAATGAAGCGAAGTCCCGCTTTCTCGCGCAGGCGAGCCATGATCTGCGCCAGCCCATTCACGCCATGGGCCTGCTCCTGGCCTCGCAGTCTGACGCTCAACTCCCCGCGGAGACCCGGCAAGTATTCGACAGGCTGAAACAGTCGGTCGACATCCTCTCCAAGCTCTTCACCTCCCTTCTGGATATCACATTGCTGGATACCCAGCAGATCCAGCCAAGCTTTAATGCCTTCAGCCTGAGCGAACTGATCGACAATATCGTTGCGGAATTCGCGCCGGCGGCAAAAGCTGCCGGCTGCACGCTGCGCGCGGAGGCATCCGAGACGGTGATTGAAAGCGACCCGCTGATTGTCCGGCGGATCCTGCAGAACCTGGTGTCCAATGCCATCCGGCATGGCGAAGGCACAGACATACTGGTGACGACCGAGACAACCGGAAACACAATCTCTCTCCTCGTGCGTGACTGGGGGCCCGGCATCGAAGCGGAAGAACAGGCCCGCATGTTCGAGGCCTTTGAGAGAGGCGGCGACGTGACCGATGCGAGCAACGGCGTCGGGCTGGGCCTGGCGATTGTGCGGCGGCTGGCGGAGCTGGCCGGCGCGCGCGTGTCGGTCGCCTCGAAAGCCGGCGAAGGCGCAACTTTCAGGGTTAGCATGTTCACTACGGCTGACCATATCGATCCTGCCGTCGCGACCGCCGAACCCTTAGCAACCGAACCCGTCAGCCAGACCGGCACAGCCCTAATCGTTGACGATGATCACGCTACGCTCGAGGCCACCGGCGCACTCCTGGCCAGTTGGGGCTGGGATGTTGACCTGCGCACTACGCTGTCAGCGGAGGATATGGAATCCCTCGTCCGACCAGACCTGATCATCTGCGATTATGACCTCCGGCGAAGCCAGACGGGCCTGCAGATTATCCAGACGCTGCAAGACCGGCTCGATCGTATCCCGGCTCTCATCATGACGGGGAGTTCTTCGCCGGAAACGACAGCTCACATCCGGGAAGCGGGTCTGCTCGTGCTGCTGAAGCCTGTTCGCCCGGCCCAGCTGCGTTCGGCATTAATCAGCCTCGTGGGCTGAGTGGAGAGCGCCGTGGTTGATGCCGAAGGTTGCAGCAGCGGTGCGGTTGGTCACGCCAAGTTTCTGGAACAGAGCAGAGACATGTGCACGCACAGTGGACACCGACAGGTCGAGTTCCTTTGCAATCTCCTTGTTGGACAGGCCAAGACAGATCAATTTCAAAACATCGCTCTGACGAGGCGGCAGCGCGTGGACAGGGTTGTCTGCGGTTGGCATTGGCCGGCCCGGCCCGGCAGGCGGCAGATAGACCGGCCGGTCGCCTTCCATAACCTCCCTGATGCCTTTCAGCATGCTCTCCGGAGGCGAGCGTTTTGACACGAACCCGTTCGCGCCAACGCGCATCAACCGTTCGACCGCTCCACGTTCCGTCAGCATGGATACAACAAGAATGGCCATTAACGGAAACTTCGCGCGCAATTCTGCGATATCGCTTTCCGGCTCCAGCCCCGGAAAGAAGATATCCAGAATCAGCAAATCGGCCGGTGCTTCGGCCAGCTCCCGCTTCAGTACGGCGGCAGACCCGGCTTCCCTCAGACGGACCTCTCCAAGGGCTGACCGCACGATACTCTGTATACCGGCGCGAAACACCGGATGGTCATCGGCAATGATCAGATCAAGCGCACTCGTCCCCATGATGACCAGCTATACCGGCCCGGCACCGGCAAATAAACTGGGTCATTCATCCTAGTTGATGCGCGGGGCAAATTCCCGAACATGGCTCAGAGTCTTGGAGGGACGCACAGCATGAATCGAGTGATTTCCGGTATCACAGCAACGGCCATTGCCGCCGCACTTGCCGCTCAGGGCGGCGCACAAGTGCTGGACGAGGGACAGGCGGATGACGTCGAACAGCGTATCAAGGACGCTGTCCAGCTGATCGAGCAAATGGACCAGCAAGAATTCGTCGTGCCGGTATCGGACCAGACTCTCCACTTCGCAATATCGGATGGCGGCATGGGAAACATGGCCAAGGCACAGGCCAATCCCGGCCGGAGCAGCGGCGCTTTCATGCTGGAAGCCACAAGCGGCGCCGCCTTCATTCAGGACTACAGCCCAACCGGCGGTCCCGATTGCGATCCGGAGGCCGAAGAGCCGTTGATCATCTATTATGGCTACTTCGCAGACGCGGATACGAGTGTCATCTCGGTCAACGAAGCCGCCCGCCTTGGCGCCATCATCTCGACCGGCCACGCCGTGAAGTACCGGCCGGGGTCGACCTTCTGCGAAGACGAAACCTATATCACCGATCCGCAACAACCAGCCTTCCTGCATGTACCTTTTTCCCTGTTCGGACAAAGCCCCCGGAACTTCCAGGCGATGCTGGCTGAGCAAGGCGGACTGCCGGTTCAGGCCATGTTCGCAACTGCCGGCATGTCCGCGCGGATGACGGGATATTCCGACGTCCGCATGTTTGGCCAGTCGTCCGCGATGAGCGAGCTGGGCGCGGGTGGGGCGATGGGACAGGCCATGCTGGCAGACGTTCTGGCGAACAATCCGGAAGCGGCTGAAGCCCTGTCGCAAATCCCCGGCGGTGTTGGGGGCATCGGCGGAACGGGATCGGTCCAGATGGACCTTTCCACCAAACCGATGTCCGAGATCGGCGGCAACAATGTCGCCTTCACCTATGCGCAAATCCGTTTCGCGTATCAGGGCGGCCCGATTACGCCGGGCGACTGGCTGGAAGACCTGCAACAGGCCATCCGGATCGAAGGGGCCGTTGGAGAAAGCGAACCCGCCACACCGAATGGCGGATCACTTGAAGACTGATCCAGCCTTCAGTCTCCATACCATTTGCTCGTCAGATTTCCGTCTTCATCCATGAAGACCTGCTGGCTGCCGGCACCTTCATATCCGATGACGACGGTGCGGCCCTCACCGGCCCACCAGTCAGCGTCGGCGAGGAAGTCGCTCGATAGCGGCGCATCATCTGTTTCTGGCCCGAACCCCAGCAAGGTCAGCGCCTTGCCGGCCTGAAGGCAAATAGCCATGCCGTGCTGACCATCTTCAGGCTGCTCAACCAGCGCCACAAGGTCAGGCCGCCCATCGCCATCCATGTCCGGTTCCAGCCAGGCCCGCTGGCGGTAGCCGGGGCGCGGCATACGCCCGGACAGCAACAGGCTCTGTGGCAGGCCGCAATCCTCGAACGCCGTAACCACCCAGCCCGGAAAGTTCACCAGATCCTCCGGTGACGGATAGTGAGAGACCGTAGGTTCGCGCGGCCCATCATTCCACCGGACGCAACCTTCGAATTCCATGTAGACCATGCGCCCGGCCTCACTCTTCTCGAACGCCTGGTTGAGAATGGTTATCTGGCCATTACCCTGCTTGCCCGGTGTCGGTTCCACAGCGGCGATGTTTCCGGACCGGCCGGGCACCACCAGTTCCGGGTTCCGCGCCGGGTCCATGATATCCGGGCCAAAGACGAAGCTGTCCGTCAGGTGGTTCTGTCCCCTGACCGGGGGAATGCCGCGGGCAACCGGCCGTGTGGGAATGTTGTTCCCCTCCGCGTCCCGCATCTCCGTATGCCAGCCGCCTTCATCAGGCTGCAATGTGAAGACAAGGCCATCCGCAATTTCCGCATCGAATTCATTCGTACCGAAGACGAGTCCCTGCACCGGCACGGCCGTATTCAACCAGTCAGACTGGCATTCCGGTGCCGCCTGCGCCAATCCCGCAAATGCGATAGCACCGGCAAGCGCGCCGAGGACAGCCCTAGGGTTCAACATAGTGGTAGAGCCTTTTCGTCTTCATCTGCCCGTCCTTCCAGAAGACAAGCACGGTTTCCTTTTCGATCCGTTCAAGGACGAGGATATCTCCATCCGCCTCCGGCAGCTCATACCCGGTCAGGTGACGTGGCAGCTCACCACCTGGCGGGATCCACTGCCAGGCTTCGACCTGTCCGGCATACCCTGCCCGCACATCGCCCGCAGGCGCGCTTTCAAAGCCCATCAGGTCCAGCCAGGTTCCTGCCCGGCAAATGGCGATACCGTGCACATCGTCGGAAACGCGGCGCACTTGCGCAGCCTCGTCCAGTGCGCCGTCGCCATCAAGGTCCCCACCCAGCGTGCGCGGCAAATATCGTGCGGACAGCTCATAGACCTGAAGGTCGAGACCACAGCTGCCGAATGCCTCTTTGTCTTCGTCGGTGAACTCCATGCTGGCGCGATCCATCAGATGCGCCGTCTCATCTTCCGTGCGCGGCCATGAGAGACAGGCGTCGAACTTCAACCAGTTCATGCGCGCCTGTGTTCCTGGCTGGGGATTGGCGAGACCGAAATCGATCACTTTCAGCCAGCCAATACCATCGTCCGGTCCAGGCATCTGAGCCCCATCGGATGTGCGCAGTCCTGCTGTGCCCTGCAGGCCGGGGGAGATGACGAACGCGCGCAAATCCTGCGGCGCGTTCACGTCACCTGTATTCGGCGCGGTGTTGGCAGCATTACGAAAGTGCCAGCCAAAGATATCGCGCGGGTTTGGCGCCCCGTGCAGCGGCGGTGTCAGGGAAGTGAGATCGACCGCACTCCCGATCGGCTCTTTCTCGTAAAGCCGCACCGACCAGCCGGTCTCGGCACGCATCAGGGCGAACACCCAGCCATTGTCCAGCGTCTGGTAGAAGTTCCTGTCGTCGGAAACTTCCGGAAAGTCAGCTACCGGAGTGCCCTGCATGGCTTGCCCCGTGATCCGTACGGCATGATTCTGCGGGGTTGGTTCGCAGGCCTGCCCCCAAGCTGGACTGGAAACCGCCAGGGTGAACAGGCAGAGGAGAACAAGCCGTCTCATTCGCTGTCCTCCAAGACCTGGGTTTCCGCGTACCAGGTCTCGACGATCCGCGCCGACTGCGCCATCCAGGCCGCCGCCTGATCGCCACCCTCACCTTCCAGCTGGTCCACAAACCCCAATACAGCGTCCCTTGTCCCGGCGATATAGTCCGGCCACGGTTTTCCGCCTTCTGCCGGGCGATCGCCCGCTGCAAGCTCTGCCAGCTTCGCATCAATCGCCGCGATGACCGGTGCCTTGTCGAGCCGCAACGCCGTCGCCGCAAACACGCGCGGCGGCGCGTCCAGTTCAGCCAGCGTCTTGTAGGCAACGAGATATGGCGGCAGCATTTCAGCGTCGAAACCCGGACGCGCGGTATCAATCCAGAGCGTCAGCATTTCCGAGTCACATGCTGTTTCAGCGACCTGTTTCGCAGTTTCAGCCTTGAGGGAAGCCAGCAGTTCGTCCGACCATCCGTCCCGGTCCTGCAATGTGAGCGCGTTTATTGACAGCCGCTCCCAATCTTTCAGCAGGCCGCATTCCGCCCCGCGCTGCGCAATCATTTCCATATAGGCGCCGGACCGCACTTTCGTCGGCACAGGATCGGCTGCGCCTGTTGCGGCCATTGCGCACGCAAGCGCAAGGCAAGCAAAATGTCTCATGAATCGTCCCTCGCAAATTGTCCCCATTCCTGACCGCACACTAGCATCTCCAGCCGAGGAAAATACTGGGTCATCTGTACCAGTTGACCATTGCCTTCCCGGATCGAATGCTCAAACCTGTTCGGGGACAAGGGGACAAACGTGCGGGACACACCGATGAAATCTATCAGGACATTCGTTCTGGGAACCGCTATCGCGGCCAGCCTTTCAGTATCAGCCATGGCGGAAGATCCCGCACCGCCCGATGATGCCATTCTCGTTCTTGATGCGTCGGGGTCGATGTGGGGACAGATCGACGGCGTAAACAAGATCGTCATTGCGAAGGATGTGGTTGAAGGCCTGGTGCGCGGGCTGGACGACGACCAACGCCTCGGCTTTGTCGCCTATGGCCATCGCAAGGGAGGCGATTGCAGCGACATCGAGACACTGGCCGATGTCGGCGCGGACCGTGATGCCGTTATCGAAGCCCTCCGTGGACTGACCCCGCGCGGGAAAACCCCGCTTTCCAAATCCATTGAACATGCCGCCAACACTCTCAATTACCGTGAGAAGGCAGCATCGGTCATCCTCGTATCCGACGGATTGGAGACTTGCAGCGCTGATCCTTGTGCTTTGGCTCGGACGCTGGAAGAGAATGGCCTGGATTTCACGGTCCACGTTGTCGGATTTGACGTCACCGTCGAAGAGCGCGCAGGCCTGCAGTGCATTGCGGACGAAACCGGCGGCACGTTTGTTGCGGCAGACAATGCCGAAGAGCTGGCCGGCGCATTGACCCAGATGACAGATGCCGGTGGAGAGACCGAGCACGCGACCAGCACCCCTGTGCCGGCGTCGCTTGCCATGAAGGCGACCATTCTTTCGGGCGGCCCGCTTATCCAGTCCAAGCTCGACTGGACGGTTACGCCCTCTTCCGGTGGCGACCCTGTGTTCACCATCACGGATACCGGCAGCGCCAATACCGAAATCCTGCCGGGCGACTATGTTGCCGAAGTCAGCTGGAAGGGCTGGAAGGATGGGAGCGAAGTCAAGACCGGGCAAATGGCGTTCAGCGTCGGGTCGCAGCAACCGAAGGTCATCACAGTGCCGATCGACCTCGGCTTCACCGTCTCCCTCGATGCCGATGACGAGACGCAGGAAGGCGTTGCCTTCAATGTGACGTGGAGCGGCCCGGATGAGCTTGGCACATACATTCAGGTCGCCAGCCGGGAAGACGGCCCGCGCGAAGCCATCTACTTTCTCGGCGGCAAGAAAACCCGCGACCAGGGCGGCGTCACAGATTCCAGCCAGCCCTTCACATCACAAATCGGTGCGCCGTCTATGGAGGGTGAATACGAAGTCCGCTACGTCCTCGACCAGCCAAGGCTGATCCTGGCCCGGACGCCGTTGACCGTCACCGATGGCGGCTTTGGCGTCACAGCGCCCGAGGAAGCCCCTGTCAGCTCTGTTGTGAAAGTAGGCTGGTCCGGCGAGGCCACGCCGGGAGACTTTGTCACCATCATTGAAGCCGGAGATGCAAAGGCCTTTAACAACGGCTTCACAGGCAAGCTGAAGGACGACGGCACAGCTGAGCTGACAATGCCAGCAGAGCCTGGCGACTATGAGATCCGCTATGTTCTGGCCAATGGCTATTCGCCCTACCCCGACACCCAGTATGCCGTACAGGCGACTGTGCCAATCCGGCTGACACCGGTCGAGGCAGGAATCTCCGGGCCGACGGAAGCTATTGGCGGGTCCCAGGTCGGCATCTCGGTCGAGCTTCCGGCAGACTGGGAGGACGATTACGTCTCCATTGCCGAAGTCGGGGCGACGCGGTTCAACCGGGACTCGTGGGCTACACTTGGACGAGCCGACGCAGCAGACGGAACACTTGAACTGCAGGCTCCGAACATCGAGGGCGATTATGAGCTGGTCTACTTCCTCGCCCCCGGCGACTCGGTTCTGGCCCGCCAGCCGATCACGATCACCCGCGCGCCAGCCACTGTCGATGCCCCTGCCCAGGTCAAGATCGGCGAAAATTTCGACGTCACCTGGACCGGCCCTGCTTACAAGGGTGACCGGATCATCATTGCGCCGGCCGATGTCGCCGACAGCAAGATGTGGGGCTGGGGGACGCGTTATGGCGTCGCCGTCCCGGAAGGCGAAACCAATAGTGGCGGCACGGTCGCCAACTACCAATTCACGGAACCCGGAGCATATGAAGCCCGTTACGTCACCGGCCTGCAGCATCAGGTCCTGGCGCGGGATACGTTCACGGTAGTCGAATGATAAGGGGAATGAATATGAGAACCACAACAAGCTTTCTCGCAATCGCACTGGCGTCCGGCCTACTGGCCGCATGCGGCGGAAGTGACAGCAACGGTACACGCGAAAAGGCCATGGAAGACACTGCCGCCGCGCACGGCATTGATGCTGATGTGACGTTGAACGCGGAAGGTGAAACAGAGAAAGTCGTCATCAATGCGGGCGGCGGACAGGTCGGGAAGAATCTGGACCTGCCAGCGGGTTTCCCGGACGATATCAGCCTTCCGGCCGGCTGGGATATCATGTCCTCAAACTCACCCCTGCCCGGCAGTTTCAATCTGCAGGCCCTTTCCCCGGATTCGTCCGCCGACATTCTGGACACCCTCCGCACCAGGCTGACGGCAGACGGCTGGACAGAGACAGCCTCCGATTCTCCGACGCCTGCCATGTCCCGCATCAATTTTGAGAAGGATGACCGGATGGCAAATTTCAACATCATCGAAAATGGCGAAACCCGCGCGGTTCAAATCCTGACCATGCCAAAGCCCTAAATGGTCTCAAAAAGTTGGCACCCTGCTACGCCCTTGTAGTTTCCGTCGGACGTGCCCAGCGGAACCGAAATTTGCCGACCAACCTACTATCGGTGTTTGCAATATGGATGACGATTCACTTGCACGCTAAGCTCGAGAAAGGAGTCCGGCGGCTTCGCCGATCTCCTTCCTGAATATTGAACGCCCAGCACTAGCCCGCCGGGCAACTATTCGGGCGGCCGCCGGAGAAGAGATCGTTGAATCGCTTCTTCGGAACGGCTGCCGGTTTATTCTCCAGGCAATCGATCCAGGCAAAGTCTGCCTTGGCGATATTGGCGGCCAGATCCTTGTTGAACTTCTGGTTCACGCCAGGGTCGTAGTTGAGGTAGAGGATGCCTTCTCCCGGAACATAGGTCGACGGATCAACCTGCTGGCCGGTCTCAGGGTCCACGATAGAGAAGGCTTCGGGATCGACCAGAAGTTTCTTGTGGCTGGTCAGTGCGAAGGCGCAATGGCCATCATAGGCCGGGGCGAACGCCGCAGGATTGCCGAGGAACAGGTCCCGGTTTTCCGCCGACGCGAACCAGAATGTCGCGCCGTTATAGTTCGCCGTGTACTGGTTCGTGCCTTCGGTCGGCTGGAAGGTCGTGTGGTAAGCCACAACGTCGTATCCGAAATTGGCGATGCCGTTTTTGTCGGTGAATTGTTCGCCCGCTGTGGCGGTGCCAAGTGCCGACATGGCTGCGATAGTGGCGAGGCATAGGTGTCTCCAGTTCATGGGAATCTCCATTCTTTCCAGATGTGGTTCAACTTGCCGGAACGTACGGGCGGACGAGCGCAGCGAGGCGACCGGCGACCAGCGAGAGTTCCTTGCGGCGGATGATGAGCATGCTGACGCTGCCCAGCCAGACGAAGCAGGCCGCAACAAACAGGCCGCCGCCATCATTGTTCGGATCGACGCCCAGCGGTGTGAACAGGTGGAACGAAATGGCCCCACTCATGATGGCAACACCGATGGCTGCGCCGACGGCCTGCAGGTAGCGGTATGACGGCAACAGCATGCCGGCGATCAGCAGCGAGGACGCAATCAGCTCTCCTGTGCCGATCACATACTGGCTGAACAGGCCGGTCACATCGAACAGGCCGGGAGCGCCGAGCGAGGTGGCCCAGGTATCGAGGCGCCCGAAGATTTCCTGGGTATTCGGATGGTTGGTGAACTTGAAACGCAGGCTGTCCAGGAAGACGGCTGCGGTGAAGACAGTGATGACGCGGGGCGCCCACCGTCCGGCGATAGCGGAAACTGAGTTCATCTTGCTTGCTCCTTCGGCAACAGGCCACACAGCTGGTGGCGACAGGAACAAGATCGCGGATTGCGCATGAGAACTGAAATGCCGTCTGGATATGGAGGACATGCGCGGCCCTCATCATACTATTTCCCCGTCAAGGGTATGCACGGCGCGCTGTGCCGGTATATGTGATTCCAACGGGGTAATCTGAGGGACGCAGCCATGGAGATGCAGCAGGTCCGCTATTTCCTAGCGCTGGCAGACAAGCTGAATTTCACGCGGGCGGCAGAGGCGTGCAACATCACGCAGCCAGCTCTGACGCGGGCGATCAAGTCGCTTGAGGACGAGCTTGGCGGTCCATTGTTCCACCGCGAGCACTCACGCACCCACCTTTCGGAACTGGGGCGGATGATGCAGCCCTACTTCCAGTCCATCTTCGACCAGACCCAGGCCGCGAAGGAACAGGCGAAACCCCTATCCAGCATGGAACACACGGAGCTGAAGCTCGGCGCCATGTGTACGCTTGGGCCGTCTGTATTGTCCGACTTTATCTGCGGATTTCACCAGAAATTCGACGGGGTCAGCCTGCACATCGTGGATTCTACCCTGCCCTCGCTCAGCGAGTCCCTGACAAAGGGTGACCTCGAAGTGGGCCTTGCCCGCACGACGGAAGACCTCGACGAGCGTTTCCATGCGATCCCGTTGTTCCGCGAGCGGTATGTCATCGTCCTGCCGATGGATCACCCGCTCGCCCGGAAGAATGTGATCGAATTCAAAGACCTCGATGGCCAGCCCTATGTCTCGCGCATCAATTGCGAAATGGCCGATACGGGAGACCAGATTGCAGCCGATCTCGGCATCTCCTTCCCCGTTGTCTTCCGCTCGGAACGGGACGACTGGGTGCTTGGAATGGTTCGGGCCGGGCTCGGCTGGGGCTTCTTCCCGGAATTCTCCCAGCTCCCGGATGATGTCGCCGTGAGACCACTGGTCGGGCCTGAGTTCTGCCGGACGGTTTCTCTTGTGACGGTCCGGGGCCGTCCGCACTCGCCGGCTGTGGGTGCGTTCGTGCGGGGCGCACGCGCCTTCGACTGGCCAGATACGGACCACATGGCGGACGAATAAAGACGCTCAATAGCGCGGCTCGTACATAAGGTCTGAGACGCGACCCGGGATGTCGGCGGCCATCTCATCGGTCAGATCAGCTATGCCGAGCTTGACGGCGCACTGGGCGACATTGATGGCGATCTGGCGTGATACTTTGCGGATATCCCTAAGCGGCGGATAGAGCGCGCCATCCGACAGATCATCAGCCGTCACCAGACCCGCGAGCGTGCGCGCGGCTGTGAGAAACACCTCCTCCGGCAGGTGCGATGCGCGCGCGGCAATCGCGCCGAGACCGATGCCGGGGAAGATATAGGCATTGTTGCCCTGCCCCGGCCGGTGTAGCCGACCGTTCCGGCAAACCGGCGCGAACGGACTGCCGGAAGAGAAGAGCGCCCGGCCGTCCGACCAGTCATAGGCCTGCTCGGCCGTGCATTCAGCCTTCGAGGTTGGGTTCGACAGGGCGAAGACAACTGGCTGGTCGTTGAAACTTGCCATCTTCTGGATGACCGTCTTTGTGAACGTGCCGGGTGCACCCGTCGCACCGATCAGGACGTCCGGGTGGATCGCATCCAGCGCCGTCAGGAAATCCATTGGTGCAAATTTGTGGGCATAGGGAAGATTGTGTTCCATCAGGTCGTCTCGGCTGGCGACGACAAGCCCCTCCTTGTCGACAAACCAGAGCTGCTGCCGGGCGAGCATGTCGCTTAGGCCTTCGGCCTTCATGGCTTCGCACAGAAGATCGCCGATACCTGTGGCCGCAGATCCTGCTCCAAGGAACATGATCCGCATGTCGCGCAACGGTTTTCCCGTGGCGCGGGAAGCTGCGTAGACCCCCGCCAGCGCAACGGCGGCCGTGCCCTGGATATCATCATTGAAGCAGAGGATGTCATTGCGATAGCGATTGAGAAGACCATAGGCATTCGGCGTCAGGAAGTCCTCGAATTGGATCAGCACATCCGGATGCCGATCTCGCGCCGCCTCGATGAACTCGTCCACCAGCGACAGGTATTCATTCCCCGCGATCCGCTCATGCGGATAGCCGAGATAGAGCGGGTCATTCCGCAGTGCCTGATTATTCGTGCCGACATCCAGCATCACCGGCAGGCATTGCGACGGATGAATCCCCGCACACGCCGTATAGAGCGCCAGCTTGCCAATCGGGATACCCATTCCGTTTGCGCCAAGGTCTCCAAGGCCGAGAATGCGTTCGCCATCCGTTACGACGATGACCTTCACATCATCCTCAGGCCAATTGTCGAGCGTCTCGCGGATCGAACCACGGTCCTCCGGCGTCACATAGAAGCCACGGGGACGGCGGAAAATGTGCGCGAACTCCCTGCAGGCCTGTCCGACCGTGGGCGTGTAGATCAGCGGCATGATCTCCTCGATATGCTCGCTGACCAGCCGGTAGTAGAGGCGCTCATTCCGGTCTTGCAGCGCGGTGAGGAAGATATACTTCTCGATGTCGCACGACTTGCGGCGCATGTTTTCCAGTACGCGGTCAACCTGCGTGTCCATCGTCGCCACTGCATGGGGAAGCAGGCCGCGCAGGCCCATGCTGTCACGTTCCTCCCGCGTGAAGGCGGTCGACTTGGTTGCCGCCGCATCAATCAGATAGTCCCGGCCGGTTCTGTCACAGATCATCTTTTCTCTCTCGCCTTAGGAAGTTCGACTATGACGGGAGAATGCCCGGCCCCTGTTTTACAGGCCAATTGAAGATGGGCATGGGCACTATTCCCGTTCTGCATTGGTCCCGTTCGCGCGCGTGGGAGACACTGCCGGCCAAAGGAACACAAAGGAGATGACCATGAATTCCTTATCCGGACGGTCAGCCGTATCGCTGATCGCACTCGCAACCGCCGCCTGCGCACAGCCTTCGCTGTTTGCGGGACAGGATACAGCGGCCGCAGACACACTGCTGATCACCAATGTGAACGTCATCCCCATGACGTCCGACACCGTACTGGAAAACCAGTCCGTTCTGATCGAGAACGGCCGGATCATGCAGGTGGGTCCCGAAGGATCGATTCCTGTCCCGGCAGGCCGCCAGGTGATTGACGGCCATGACGGCTATCTCATTCCCGGCCTGGCCGACATGCATGTGCATCTTGGCCTGAAACTGCCGCAGGATGGCCTTGCAAACCGGGCAGAAATGGAACGTGACCTGTCGCTCTACCTTCCGTATGGCGTGACAATGGTGCGCCAGATGCGGGGAGACGAGACAGCGCTTGAACTTCGCGAGGCAATTGCCGCCGGTGAACTGCCGGGTCCGCGCCTCATTGTGGCGAGCCCGTCTCTCAACGCCAGCCTGCCAGACAGTTTCGGGCCGCACGTCACGACGCCTGAAGAGGCGGTGACAGTTGTCCATGCCCTGGCCGAAACGGGCTATGATCTCGTCAAGGTGCATCAGGACCTTCCGGACGAGGCCTTCAATGCCGTGATCGACACGGCCCATATGCTGGGCCTCCCGGTCGCCGGCCACACACAGGGAACCCTGGCGGACACGCTTCGGTACGACTCAATCGAGCATTCGGAAGAAGTCTCTCACCTGTTCGAGGAAGGCGCAGACTTCTCGCAGTCTCCTGAACTGCTCATGATGATGAAGGATGGCGGTGTTACGGTAACGCCGACACTCATCGTGTTCGAGACAATCCACAAATACCTAACGGATGAGGCGCTGGACGCATTGCTGGCATCAGACGATGCCCGTTTCGCATCAACCTACTGGCGGGATGTGATGTCGCCTGAGACCAATTTCTTCCGCCTGTCGATGGGACCGGACTATGCGGTGAATGAGCCGTACTTCCGCTCCGAGTCTGAACGCCTTCAGGATCTTACTTTCCGGCTCAATGACGCTGGCATTCCTCTGATGCTCGGCACAGATGCCGTTGGCCTCGTGGCGCCCGGCGTGTCGGTGCATCAGGAACTGGAGCTTCTGGTGCAGGCCGGTCTCTCGCCCTTCGAGGCGTTACATACGGCGACGGTCGTTCCGTCCGAATGGCTGGAGGAGAGCGATAGCCGCGGACAAATTGCCGTGGGCATGGAAGCAGACTTCGTACTGCTGGATGGAAACCCGTTGGCTGACATCAGCGCGACGCGCAAGGTTGCCGGCGTCGTGACTGGCGGCACTTGGTACTCGCATGATGCCCTGCAGGCGATGCTGCCCAAATAGGGCCATCCTCCTACCCCTCGACAAGCCCTTGCAATGCGACCCCATCCGGAAATCCGGATGGGGTTTTTCATGAGCGGCAAAGAAAGACGCCGCACCCAGGGGAGAGGTGCGCCGTCAGGGTAAGCTGATGTCTGGAGGGAGAGGGGCTACATCAGCTCGGGGTCGGTAATCACCTCGACAAGCGCCGGGCCGTTGTGCGCGATAGCTTCGGCGAGTGCCTTGTCGAGATCGTCCAGCGAACGGACCAGAAGACCCTTCGCACCGCACGCGCGGGCAAAGCCGGCGAAGGGCGGGTTCACGAGATCGGTTTCCCAGACCGGGAATTCTCCGACGCGCTGTTCCTTGGAGATCTTGCCGAGCTGGGAATTGTTCATCAGCACGTGGCAGATGTTCATGTTGTACTTCACGGCTGTGGTCAGCTCCATCGCATACTGGCCGAAGCCGCCATCGCCGGAGACCGAGATAAGCTTGCGGCCGCGATACTCCTCACGGTCCTGCGTCGCCGCCCAGGCGCCCATGGCTGCGGGGTACGAGAACCCGATGGAACCGAGATAGCCGGACATCAGCACACGCTGCTTCCCGCTCGGTTCGAAATAGCGGCCGAAGGAATAGGTGTTGTTGCCAACATCGACCGGCAGGATGGCATCTTCTGGCGCAAGGCGGGTCAGCGCATCGAACAGCGCGGCGGCGGACAGACCCTTGCCGCGGTCTTCCGAAATGCGCGTTGCCTTCTCGGCACGCCACAGCGTCCAGCGCTCTGCGACTTCGGCGCGGAGATCTTTGGCGACGACCTTGCCGGATACGGCCTCCCGCATCAGGCGCGCGGTGACGCCGACATCGCCCAATACCGGCGCTGTCACCGGATGGCGCTTCGCGATCTTCATCGGGTCGGTGTCGACCTGGATGATCCGGGCGCCTTCATAGATGCCGGTGTGATCGGAGAAGGATGCGCCGAAGACCAGCAGCAGGTCCGCTTCGTTCATGAACCAGCTGGCAATCGGTGTACCGGACCGTCCCATGACGCCGGCGGCCAGCGGATGCGCATCCGCGATCTGGCCCTTGGCCTTGAAGGTTGTCGCAATTGGCGCGTTCAGCGTTTCCGCTAGTGCGATCACTTCGTCCATGCTGTTCAGTGCGCCGTAGCCGACGATGATCATCGGCCGCTCTGCACCAGCGAGCATTTCCGCCGCTGTTGCCAGGTCTTCCGTTGGTGGGGCAATGGCCGGATTGGCCATACGCCCGGCCGGGGTCTGAGGCATCAGGCCTTCGTCAGCGGGGCGCGGCTGCACATTATCCGGCAGGATGAGGTGGCCGACGCCGCGCTTCACGATTGCCGTCTTGATGGCTTGCGTCACGAGTTGGGGCAGGTCGGAGCTGGGATGGACCGTTTCGGAGAATTCGCAGACGGCTTCAAACGCCGCCTCAAGGTCGATGTCCTGGAAGGCGTGCACACCGATCACCTGTTCCTGCACCTGTCCGGTCAGGGCCAGTGCGGGGGCACCATCTACCTTGGCGTCCCAGAGGCCGGTCAGCAAATTGGTCGCGCCCGGACCGGCAATGGTGAGCGCGCCGGCCGGTTGGCCGGTCAGCTTGCCATAACCTGAGACGGCAAAGGCAGCGGCGCCCTCGTGGCGGATACCGTAATAGTTCAGCTTGCCTGCCTCAGCCTGCACGCGCAACGCGTCGGAGAAGCCGAGATTGGAGTGGCCGACCATGCCGAACACGCTCGTCACGCCCCAGTTGATCATGGTCTCGACCATGACGTCAGACACGGTCCGTTCGCGTGGCGGCTGTTCCGCCACGCCGACATAGACACCATCCTCTCGCACCTCGACCGGGAACAATTCCTGCCCTGTGTCTTCGTGGACGCCCGGCGGCTTGCCGGTCAGCGGATCGAAGTCCCAGCCATGCCAGGGGCAGCGCAGCCAGCATTTGCCGTCGACGCCTTTCTCGATGGAGCCTTCACCGAGCGGTCCGCCCTGGTGCGGGCATTTATTGTCCATCGCGGCGAAGGTACCGTCGAAATGGGTGAGCGCGACCGTCTGGCGGCCGGCGACGGCTGATTTCACGCGGCCTTCGCCGACTTCTCCGGGCTCTGCCACCTTGTGCCAGATCAGGTTGGTTTTGGTCATCGTCCACTCCTCCGGGATCACATTTCGGTTGGATCGTAGATTTCCTTTTGCATTTGCGCACATGCCAAGAAATCATGACCGCTATACCCGTGATGAATTGGACCCGCGCGGACCGTCTCCGTAAGCTGGCCCTCAATCGCCAGAAACATGCCTCCCGGGGAGACAGGATGAAACAGGTCAGCATCGCAAAATGGAGCCAGCTTGAGGACCGCAAGCCTGCCTATGCGCTGGTAGCCGATGTCGATCTCGTGGTCGTCCGGTTCGATGACAAGGTCTCCGTCCTCTATGGCCGTTGCCTGCATCGCGGCGCGCTGATGGCGGATGGGTATGTCGACCAGAATGACAATCTCATCTGCGGCCTGCACCACTGGGATTATCGGGTCGATACCGGCGTATCCGAATATGAGAACAAGGAAGTCCTGCAGAAATTCGCCGCCTGGGTTGAGGGCGATGACGTGCTGGTCGACGAAGACGAAATTCGCGATTGGGCAAAGGACCATCCGCAACCTTTCAAACGCGACGACTATCTCGGCCTGTATCAGGATACCAGCCACGGCCAGAACGAAGAGCCACGCAACGGAGAAATCCAGGCGCTGGCGCGCGACAGCCTCTCGAAGACCGGCCACCACGGCCCTGTCGACGCAATGGGTGTGCCCCGCGACCAGCTGCCGGACTGGGATGACATCCAGATCGTCACGGCACAACTTCACCGGCGTCCGCTTCAGGAGAGTGAGCCTGTCTACACACAAACGGTGATCGGCCCGCGGGCCGCGAAGCCTCTGGTGCTGGATATTCCGCTATTCGTGTCCGACATGAGCTTCGGCGCGCTTTCCGCCTCCGCCAAGGTGGCGCTGGCGCGCGGCGCAGAACTGGCTGGCACGGGCATCTGCTCCGGCGAAGGCGGCATGCTGCCGGAAGAGCAGGAAGCGTGCTCGAAATACTTCTACGAACTCGCCTCCGCCCGGTTTGGCTTTTCGTGGGACAAGGTGCTGAAAGCGCAAGCCTTCCACTTCAAAGGCGGACAGGGCGCAAAGACTGGCACAGGCGGTCACCTGCCCGGCGCGAAGGTCACCGAAAAGATTGCGGAAGTGCGCGGCCTGAACCCCGGCGATGACGCAATTTCGCCTCCCACCTTCCCCGACTGGACGGATCTTTCCCAGTACAGAGACTTCGCCGCGGAAGTCCGTGAGCGGACAGGCGGTATTCCTGTCGGCTACAAGCTGTCTGCGCAGAATGTGGAGAAGGATATCGACGCAGCACTGGAAGTCGGCGTTGATTACATCATCCTTGACGGACGCGGCGGCGGCACGGGCGCTGCGCCCCTGATCTTCCGCGATCATATCTCCGTACCAACCATCCCTGCCCTTGCCCGCGCGCGGCAGCACCTCGATGCGCATGCACCGGATGTGACGCTGATTGCAACGGGTGGCCTCCGCACCGCGCCTGACTTCATCAAGGCAATGGCGCTCGGCGCGGATGCCGTGGCGCTGTCCAATTCCGCAATGCAGGCCATAGGCTGCGTCGCTATGCGCGCCTGCCACACCAATAACTGCCCCGTAGGTATCGCGACGCAAAAACCGCATCTTGTGTCCCGCCTGGTCGCCGAGAAATCTGCCCACCGCCTGAAGAACTTCTTCGAGGCGAGCGTGGAGCTGATGCAGGTCATGGCCCGCGCTTGTGGCCACCATGCGCTCTCTGATTTCAATGCCGAAGACATCATCACGTTCAAACGCGACATGGCCGACCTTTCGGGCATCCGCTATGCGGGAGTGGCCAGATGAGCCTTGCGACCGCAAACCTGATTGCCACCCTGCTGGGCCTCTACTTCGCTGTTGGCGCAGTGATCGCTCTGGGCTTCGTTGCATTTGGTGCAGGACGTATCGATCCGGACGCGAAAGCCATGCCTCTGCAGGCCCGGCTTCTGGTGTTTCCAGGCGCCATGGGGCTCTGGCCGTTGATCCTGTTAAAACTCTTCACACAGAAGGCACCGCCCATATCATGAAACGCGCACACCGAACCGCTCACAGATCGATCTGGATCATCGCCGCGCCGCTTCTGGTCGTCGTCCTGATCGCCGCACTATCCGGCCGAAAGGCCATGCCTCTCAACGACACGCTTCCGGGCTTCGCCGTCACGGAGGCGCGCTGATGGCGCATGGGTACAAGGCCGTCACCTGGACCCCATTCAAGAAGCGTTTCGACACGTGGATGCTGGCCGGTGTTGCGATCTATCTGACGGGGTTCGCCGCAGTTTCTGCGCTGGCGATGCCGGACGGCGAAAGCTTCACACCGGTCCAGATGATGATCCGTGCAACCGGAACACTCGCATTCCTGATGCTGACCTTCATCCTTTGTATTGGCCCGCTTGCCCGCCTGACCCCTCGGCTCAAGCCCCTGCTCTACAATCGCCGCCATCTCAGGGTGACGACATTCCTGATTGCTCTGGCGCATGCAGGGTTGGTGACGCTCTGGTATCACGGCTTTTCGGACATCAATCCGTTTGTCTCCCTGCTGGCTTCCAATCCGCGATATGATTCCATCTACGGATTTCCGTTCGAATCCCTGGGGCTGATCGCACTTCTGATCCTCTTCCTCATGGCGGCGACCAGCCATGATTTCTGGAACACCAATCTTGGCCCCGGCCTGTGGAAGACGATCCACTTGTTCGTGCACGCCGCGTATGTGTTGCTGGTCGCGCATGTCGCGCTTGGCGCAATCCAGTTTGAAAAACATCCGGCCTATGCTGCCCTTCTGGTGTCCGGCGCGACAATCGTTACGGCACTCCAGCTCTACTCGGCATTCTTCGCATCCGGTCCTGACCGGAAAGTGAGGAGGGTAGATGGATGGCTTGAGGCGGGACAGGCAGCAGACATCCCCGACAGCCGTGCTGTCATCCTTGAGCCGGAAGGCGCAGAGCGCATCGCCGTGTTCCGGAATGGCAACAAGGTGCATGCCGTCTCCAATGTCTGCCGCCATCAGGGCGGTCCGCTTGGCGAAGGCCAGATCATCGACGGCTGCATCACTTGCCCGTGGCACGGCTTCCAGTACCGCCCTGAAGACGGCCGCTCACCGGAACCCTTCACTGAGCGCATCTCCACTTATGAGACGAAGATCCGCGATGGCATCGTTTACGTGAACCCGTTGCCTCTGGCTCCCGGCACACCTGTCACACCATCGCTGATCGAGGGGGCCGCCTCATGACCCGCAAAAAAGACGACAGCTTCTTCGTTGGCTGGGCGGACACACCCGCGCCCGACCGCCGCTTCTTCCTGCGGGCCGGCATAGGCCTGACGGTGGGAAGCGCCGTACTTGCCGGCGGGCTCGCCGCGCTCCAGACACCTCCCGGAACCGGCAGCTGGAACCAGGGCGCTATCCGGGAATGGCGCGGCATCGTGACCGGCACGCCCTATGCCATGCTGCGCACACTGGACCTTGGCGGCGGGCCACGCACGGCCCTGCTCTCCTGCCTTGGCAAATGCGGTGTGGCAGCGAGACTTGGTTCTCTGGCCGGAAAGGCGGTCGTCATCACCGGCAGTCTGATCCAGCGGGGACGGCATTCCATGATCGCCGTCAACGAGATGGGCGAGTGGATTCGTGAGGATGATGGCCCAGCTGATCCCTCGCTGGTCTTCCCCGATCCGGAACCCCTTGGCAGCATTTCACTGGCCGGTGAAATCCTCGATTCCAAATGCTGGTTCGGCGCGATGCGCCCCTCGGAAGGCAAGGTCCACAAAGCCTGCGCCTCCCTCTGTATACGGGGCGGCATCCCCCCCGCCTTCTTCGCGCGGGACAAGGGGGATAGGTCTGCGCTGATGATCATGGTGGACAATGGGCGGTCATACGGAGATGAACTGCTGCCATTTATTGCGGACCCCGTGCGGCTCAGCGGCGAATTAGTCCGGGCCGACGATCTTCTGATATTGGATGCACCCATAACTCGTTTCGAACGCGTGTAGAACGAAACTCCGAACACAGAATCGTTCACCAACTTTGTTCTTCTCACATTTCCATCCTTACCCGGGAACGAGGCGAGCTAACCATTTTTTCCGATATTTCCGCTGCACACGGAGCGCACACGATGCCATATAACCCACTGATAAGTATGCACTTTCACTCCAGTCCATCATGGGCGCCACGGAGAAACGATAGTCTAGCATGGGCGGACTTGTGGCGAGGCAGCCTTCAAAGATCAAGCGTAGCGATCAGGGCCCGCCAGATTCCCGGCGCAGGCGCTGTTCGGAATCGAAGGCGCGCTTCAGGGCTTCGCGGGCTGCGGTGAATTCCGCTTCCTTCTCGGCGATCTTTGCGCGGCAGGCCTGGATAGCGAAGGTCTGGCGCTGCGCATAACCGTGTTCGTAGGACAGGATATGGGATTCGATCCCGCCCGCCTCACCATTGAGCGCAGCCAGATCTGTTTCCAGACGCTGCAGGTCAGTCTTCAAGGCCGTCAACTCCTGCTGGACACTCAGCAGGTCCTGCTCTGCCCGCTGGCGTTTGAGGGCGACAAGTTTCTGAAGGGGCGGACCTTTTTGTGCCATCCCCTACTCCATGTGCCTTTTCACGCGCTCGACGAAATTGATTGCGGCGGCCACGGCGGCGAAGTGTTCAGGGCGGATTTCCTCGTCCACTTCGACCAGGCTGTACATTGACCGCGCCGCCGGCGGGTCACGATAGATGGGCACATTGTTCGCGGTCGCAACTTCGCGAATGCGGGCGGCGAGATGGTCGACGCCCTTGGCCACGCAGACCGGCGCCTTGCTGGAGTCAGGATCCCATTTCAAGGCAACGGCGTAATGCTCCGGGTTCACCATGACAACAGTGGCGTCTTTCACATTGGTCAGCATCTGGCCGCGCGTGATCTTCTGCGCCTTCTGGCGGCGCTGCTGTTTCAGCTGTGGGTCGCCTTCGGACTGTTTCAGTTCCTTCTTCATCTCCTCGCGCGTCATCTTCAGCTGGTTGGCATGGAGACGGCGCTGAAGCGGCAGGTCGATCGCCGCCAGGACTGCCTGAAACAGGAGGAACCAGAAGATCAGCTTCAGCACCTGGCTGAATGTGAAATCGGCAAACTGGCCCTGCTGGATAGCGCTGGAGGCATAATAGTCCTGCGCAAGCTGTACGAGGAAGACGACCGCGATCGTGGCCGCGAAGGTCAGCTTCACCGTATCCTTCAGGAAATCCAGCAGGCCCTTGGCGCCATATTTTTTCTTGAGGTTCTCAATCGGTGACAGCTTCTTCGGATCAGCCTGCACCTTCTTTGCCGAAAAGGAGATGGAGCGCTGGGCAACCAGCGCCAACAAGACGATAGCGCCGAGGATCAGCAGGACCGGAGAGAACTTGATCAGCGTGGTCGATAGCCAGCTGCGTGTCTCGGAACCGCCGGAATCGAAGATGTCCTCGGAGAAGGCGTCGGCGTGGTACAGCATGGACGAAAAGTCCTGGAACACGGAGGTGCCAATCGCCGTCTGCAGCACCACCGCCGCCACCATGGTCGCGATAATCAGCGCCAGCGTATTGGCTTCCTTGGACTGCGGGACATTACCTTCTTCGCGCGCCTGTTGGCGGCGCTGCTCGGTGGCTTCGAATTCCTTTTCGCCGCTGTCTGTATCCTGCTCAGCCATGGTCTACCTCACTGCCAGACAACGATATCAGGAATACGGCCTTCCCACACCACCAGCAGGCCCATGATCGACAAGGCGAGCAGGATAACGCCTGCGCCGATCATCAGCGGTGCACCGACAAAGGCCACCATCAGCGAAGGCAGCGCCTTGTTGATGAATCCGAGGCAGATATTGTACAGCAAATTCACCGCCACGAATGGCCAGGCCAGCATGATAGCCAGGCCAAATGCAGAGAGAAACGCCTGAACCAGCATGTCCTGGTTCATGGCTTCCAGCGCGCCGATCGGCACATCCGTATAAAGACGCAACAGGCTGGCAATTGCCTTGATGTGAAAATCGGCTGAGAGCAGTAGTGCAGCCCCCGCCATCGACAGCAGGTTTGCCGTCATGGTCTGCTGTTCATGCTCCAGCGCGATCCCCAGAAGCTGCGACAGGCCGATGGACTGCGAGATCACTGTGCCCGCAATGCTGAGCATCCAGATCGTGACCCTCAGGACCACGCCGAGCGAGAAGCCGATGGCCACTTCCGTCGCAAGCACACCCGCATAGGACGCAAACGAGTCCGTCGCCGGCGGCGCGATGAAGCCTGAAATCGAGAACATCGCCGAAAGCGCGAGCAGGATCATCACCCGCATCTGCAGCGGAACGGTCTGCTCACCGATACCGGGCATGAAGAAGATGATGAAGCTCAACCGCGCAACGATCACCATGACCAGCGCGATCCAGGCGGACAGCGCGTCGGGGACGGGCAAGCCCAGAAACATCAGACAACGCCGATAATGTACGGCTTCGTCTTGGCGTTGATTTCCTCGTAAGCCAACACGGCATTGCGAATACCCTTGCTGACGAGCACGGTCTGCAAGAAGCGGCGCCGGCGCGACGTGGTCGCCACCGAAGCAATCACACCCTTGCGGGCCGCTTCGTTCAGTTTGGTCTGAACCAAATTCGTCAGCTCACCAAACAATTCCGGCGGCAGCGCAATATCGCTGTTGCCGTTCTCATTGGTGATTTCATACTGGGCAAACTTCTGTTCCCAATTGGTAGACAGCTGGACCAGTGGCAGGCGCCCCTGTTCGTCCTGAAGGCGGTCGACAATCTGGAAGGCGAGCCGCTGGCGCACCATTTCCACAGACCTCTGGATGTTGGCTCCGGCCTGCTTGGCCTCTGCCAGAGTCTCGACAATGAGGAACAGATTGCGGATCGATACACGCTCCTCCAGCAGGAGACGAATGACCGACAGCAACAGTTCCGGCGTGACTTTGCCCGGTATGTATTCGTCGAGGAACCGGCGGTTCGCAGCGGCCCGGTCCGGATCGGACACCTTCGTGAGGGCATCCAGCGTGTCGAGCATTACCATGCGCGTGAAGATCAGCGAGAAGTTCGACTGGATGACTTCCAGCATGTGCGTCGCCAGAACTTCGATCGGCTCGACTGCAGGAATTCCAGAAGCCGCGAGTTCCTGCTTCTTGCCGGAAGCCAGCCAACGGGCGGCAGCCTTGTAGACCGGCTCCTTGACCTTCTCGCCATCTAGATGCGGTAGCTGGTCGTCTTCCAGCAGTGCAAGCACTGAGCCTGGCCGCAGGAAGCCGGAATCGATGCGAACGCCCTGAATGCGGATACGGTATTCGTTCTTCTTCAGGATCGGATTGTCCGTCATCCTGATGGGTGGAAGGACGAATCCATACTCCTCGGCGATATACCTTCGGATCTTCTGGATCCGGCTTTCAAAGCCATTATCCCCCAGCAGGACGAGGTTCACGAGATCCGGCGCGACTTCGAGGTGGATCTCGTCCGAATGGATGGAGTCGCCGAACTTGACCGGTTCCGGAACTTCCTCCTCAAGCGCCAGTTCCTTGTCGGCCTCGGCTTTTTGATGCTGCTGGTGGATGAACCAGGCGGCGGTTGCGAAGCCGACAGCGGCCAGCATGAACGGAATGAACGGCAGGCCCGGGAACAGGGCGAACACGCCAAGAATACCCGCAACGATAAACAGTGCTGCAGCGTTGCCGCCGAGTTGCGCCACCAGCGCGAGGTCAATGGAGCCGTCTTCCCTCCCCTTCGACAGGAGAAGCGCTGCGGCAACGGAAACGATAACTGCCGGGATCTGTGAGACGAGGCCGTCACCTACTGTCAGGATCGAATAATTACTGAGGGCTTCGGAGAAGCTGAGGTGATGCACCGTCAGGCCGATACCGATCCCGGCCAGCAGGTTCAGCGCGGTGATGAGCAGGCCGGCTATCGCGTCGCCCTTCACGAATTTCGACGCACCGTCCAGCGAGCCGAGGAAGGCAGCTTCTTCCTGTTCCTTCTGGCGCCGCTTCTTGGCTTCTTCGTGAGAAATGGCGCCAACGGCGAGGTCAGAGTCGATGGCGAGCTGCTTGCCCGGCATGGCGTCCAGGGCGAAGCGGGCGCCGACCTCAGCCATACGGCCCGCACCCTTGGTGATGACCATGAAGTTCACGATCACCAGAACGCCGAACACGACGAGGCCCACGAACAGGTTCCCGCCCATGATGAACATGGCAAAGCCCTGAATGACGCCGCCTGCAGCATCCGTACCCGTATGGCCATCGCCGATAATCAGCTTTGTCGACGACACGTTCAGAGCCAGCCGCAGGATCAGCGACGCGAGCAACACACTCGGGAAAGAGGAAAAGTCCAGCGGCTTCTCGATGAAGATGGCCGTCGTGAAGATGAGGATTGCGAATGCAAATGAACAGGTCAGGCCAATATCCATGACCCATGCCGGAACTGGCAGGATCATCACAAGGATGATCATCATCAAGCCAATCGCCAGAAGTGCGGTTGGGTTCGAAAGACCGAAAAGTTTCTTCGTCTCCACGGGCGGGACCTATTCTGAAATGAGCGGCAGGACGTAATTGTTGAAAAGATCGAGTGCGATACGGGTCATGTAGCCAAGCGACAGGAAGAACACGACGACGACGGCAAATATCTTCGGGATAAAGGTCAGCGTCATTTCCTGGATCGAGGTCAGTGCCTGCAGGAGGCCGATGACAAAACCAAGGATGAGCGTCGTCACCAGGATCGGCATAGCTATCATGGCGGCACCCCAGATATGGGCTCTCAGAACCTCAAAGATTTCCGCCTCGGACATGCCGCACCCTCCGGCCTCAGACCGGCATCCGCAGCAGTTCCTGATAAGCCTCGACGACCTTGTCGCGGATCGTCACGGCCGCATCGAGCATCATCTCGGCATTTGCGAGCGCAGCGACCATGGCATGTGGATCTGCGCCGGACACAGCCGTGTCCATGGCCGAACCTTCCGCTTGCTGAAGAGCAGCCCGGAAGTCTGAGATGCCTTCGGCCACGACATTCTTGTCGTCGGTCTTGGTAGCCGCGCCAGCTGAGCCAGCTGCATCTGCAGGCCGCGCAGTATTAAGCGCCGTATAGGCGTTGAACCCCACTGTCGACATTACCCATCTCCCCTTCTACCGCGTTAGCGGCGTAGAACATCCAGTAGTGACTGGTACATCGTGCGGGCCTGCTGAAACGAGTTCAGATTGGCCTCGTAGGTGCGGTTCGCGTCGCGCAGGTCTGCCATTTCCGTAATCAGGGAAACGTTGGACATGGTGACGTAACCGTCCTGATCGGCCATCGGATGGGACGGGTCATACTCCCTCTGACCCGGTGTCTCATCCAGCATGACCTTGGTTGCCGCAAAATCGGCGCCATTGCCGGGCAGCGTTTCCTGCAGCAACAGTTTGCGGCGGTATCCCGGCGTGTCGACGTTCGAGATATTCTCCGACGCCAGTGTGACACGCTTCTGCTCCAGCGACATGCCGGAGACCGCCTGCATCATGATTTGCTTGAGTGGGTTCAATCAGACCTCCCTCAATACTTTCCGAGTGCAGTGCGCAGCAGATCCAGCGACTTGGCATAGACCGTCATTGCCTGCTCGTGCTGACCGGCTGCTTCCGCCGATTTGAACATTTCCATTTCGATGCTGACCGAATTACCGCTTGGCGAAACCGGTCCATCGGACTCGATCACCTTGAATGAGGTGTTCAGTCCTGTGTGCGACGCGCTGTTACTGGCGCGCGCGAGATACGACTCGAAAGACTCAAGTTGCTTGGCTTTGTAACCCGGCTCGTCGGCATGCGCGATATTGGTCGCGCTCACCTTCTGGCTCTCGGCGGCGTAACGGGCCATCGCGCCGTAGATTTCGAAAAGCGGAAGCTGGGAAATCATGACAGACTCGTCTTGGTTAACTCGTTAACAAGACTTCAAGCGATAAGTTGAAGAAAGAGTTAACCGATCGACTCGTTTTGTTAGGATTTACACCATGCCTGTGGGTGCCGCCTCGCCCTCGTTTACACTTTACAGGCTCTGGGGCACGGTCACCGAGGTTGCCCCGGGCATGATCAGGATTGCCGGGATCAGCGAACTGGCCGGCGTCGGCAACGAAATCCTCATTGAAAAACAGGGCATGAGCATCCTCGGGGAAATCCTGTCGATTTCCGGAGACAGTGTAACCGCCCTCCTGTATTCCCCCTGCGACGCGATCCGGATCGGCGACGCGGTCCAGATCCAGCAGGAACCGCGCATTGAGCCGGGCGACCACTGGCTCGGTCAGATCATCAACTATCGCGGCGATATCACGGGCGTTGCGGCGCCAGCGGTCCCGATGCGCGCCACCAATCGCCGACTGAACACCGCTCCCCTGCCAGCTCACGCCCGTCGAGGTATCGGCAACCGGCTGAAGACCGGCTGGATGATCACCGACACGCTGCTGCCAATCTGCCAGGGCCAGCGGCTCGGTCTGTTCGCAGGCTCCGGCGTGGGCAAGTCGACTTTTCTCGGTTCCCTCGCAGCAGGGTTGGATGCAGACCGGGTTGTCATCGCCCTGATCGGTGAACGCTCCCGCGAAGTGAACGAGTTCGTACGGAATGTGCTGCCACAATCGATCATGTCGAAGACCGTCGTGGTCGCGGCGACCGCCAGCGAACCACCCGGCGCCAAGAAACGTGCGGCTTACTGCGCCATCACCGCAGCCGAACATTTCCGGGACGAGGGACACAACGTACTCTTTCTCTTCGATTCCATAACGAGATTTGCCGAGGCGCACCGCGAAACCGCGCTGATGGCCGGAGAGACCCCGGCACTGAACGCCTTCCCCCCTTCGACCGTCCGGGTCATTTCGGAACTGGCCGAACGGGCGGGACCAGGACTTGGCGACAAAGGCGACATAACCGCCATTTACTCCGTACTCGTTGCCGGGTCGGACATGGAAGAGCCGGTCGCAGACATGATCCGTGGCATCCTGGATGGCCACATCATCCTGTCGCGTCAGATCGCGGAACGCCAGCGCTATCCGGCGATTGATGTGCTCCGGTCGGTCTCTCGTGCGCTACCGCACGCCGCGACCGCTGAAGAGAATGCCCTCATCCGCCGGTGCCGGCAGACACTCGCGCTCTATGAAGAGCTGGAACCCATGCTGAGGGCAAACCTGTATGAATTCGGGAAGGATGATAACGGCGACAATGCGATTGCGCTCTTCCCAGCGCTCGACGCATTCATGGGCACCAGGAGCCCGGATGGGGTCGCTGCAGCATTTGGAAAACTTCAGAATATACTCGGTCCGGAAGACGCGTCCCGCTCGCCCGCGAGTGCGTCTACGACAGAAGGCTGAGGAACAGATTCTGGCTGGCCTGACTACCCACGCCATTGCCCAGCAGGGTCAAAGCCGCTGAGGCAGGCGAATAGGATGTCGACCCATTCTCAAGAGTCTCCATCGCCAGGAACCGATGAATCATCTTCTCGGTCATCTCCGGCGAACTCAATTCCGACATGTCACTAATTCCGAGAACGGACGTAATCTGTTCCTGGAAGACCTCTGCCTGCCGATCGAGATCAAGACTGCTGATCCCATCAGGCAGATTGAACGCGGTCTGCATCACGGTACGAACCGGCACATCCCCAAGAATCCGATACAGAATGGTCTTGTCGCTGGAATCTGTCCCGACCATACCGCTGATCTCGGACTGGTAGTTGAGAGCAAGGCGCATCGAATCGTCGACTTCCCCGACGGCCGACCGGAATGACTGCGCTTCGAAATTTACAGCTATCCTCGCTCGCGCGGCCGACGACATGATGATCTTGCCGTCAATCGGAGACAGGGCTTCAGCGAATTTGGTGTACTTCGTATTGTTCAGGCGGGGCAGAAAAGTGCTTTCGGGGTCCCCTACCTCTTCAAGTGCCTTGCGGATAAACCCGCCTTTCCATTCTTCACCTGCCAGACCGAAGGATGTCATGGTGATGCGCAGGAGGCGCTTGTCCGCCATGAAGTCGTCGACAGTCATGGTCTGAGACAGCTTGTCCAGCATGTAGTCCCGGTCATTCCGGACCTGCGGCGAATCACTGAAGGATTCCAGCTGGCGCGAATATGTCGCCTGCAGGAACTTCCATCCACCTATACCGGACAGTGGGATGGCAGGCTGGAACATTGGTTCAGGCGACCTTTGCCTGGAGCAAAGGCGCGGCACTCCGGCCGGACAGCGCCAGAAGTTCCGCCTCAATCGGCATGATCTGTCGCAGATGGCACATGGCCGAATAATAATTTCCCCGGGTAATCATGGATCGGAGCACCGGAATCAGTTCCGGGTCGATGTGATCAAACACATCTTCAAGGCGTGCGCATTCGGCATCAATCGCCGGAACTGTCGCGTCTTCCTTGAGGTCGCCGGTCACTAGGAGCTGGATGGCGTAATAGACCTGTTTTACGGGCGTATCGACTTCCGTCGGATGCATGGCATCCCGGCAACGAAGGACACGGGCATCCCCTTCGACGACACGGATGCGTGCAGGCTTGTCGCCATTCTCGAGAGTTGCACCATTGATAATGAACCGCTCACCCGGCGCCACTTTGAAAACGAGACCTGACATCAGGCACCCTCCCCAGCTGCATCGCCAGCCATCGCGCCGCCCAGGCCACTCATGATGGACTGGTTGATTTCGATCAGGTCAGCGATCTCGCCTTCACCAGCCATGATCTTCATGCTGGTCTGACGAACAAATTCTGCAAGGTAGAGAAGGCTCCGCTTCATCTCGTCCGGCAAGGCATTGCCAGGGTGAAGCAGGTCAATGGCAATCGTGGTCCACAATTGCTGGTTCCGGTGGATAGCATCTGCCCAATCGGTAGGCTGGACGTTATCTTCTTCTGAAACCTGTTTGAGCGCGTCCGTGATCTGACGGAACAACGCGAACTCAATTTCCTTTTCCCCAGCTGTGCGTTGCTTGACCTCCCCATAAGCCTTGAAAGCCAGTGATTGCAAAGCACCCTCCCCGGGGTTGTTGAAGTGATAGCCCGGGAACCGCCATTGGCTCCCGGGCTACACATCATATTAGCGGAACAGCGACAGCAGAGTCTGCGGCGCCTGGTTAGCAATGGACAGCGACTGCACGCCGAGCTGCTGCTGGACCTGAAGGGCCTGCAGCTTGGCCGAAGCAGCTTCCATGTCGGCATCCACGAGACCACCGATACCGGAAGTCATGGAGTCGATCAGGGAGCTGACAAAGTCAGTCTGGTTTTCGATACGGGTCTGCGAAGAACCGAAGCCGGCTGCAGCGTCGATCGACGTCTGGAGCAGAGATTCGATCGAGGTCAGAGCAGCCGTTGCGCCAGCGTCGGTCGTGACGTCGATCGTGGCAACGTTACCCAGACCACCGGCAGAGGTGCCAGCCGTACCGCCAGTTGCGGAAGCGGCAGTAACCGAAAGGTTGGCGCCCGAGTTGTTCGTGATCGAGATCACATCATCGGTACGGGAAACCGTGTAGTTGGTCTCGCCGGTAGCACCGAAGAAAGTGTTGATCTGGTTGGCCAGGTTGGCAGCGACCGAGTTCAGGCTGTCATCCGCACCAGCAACGTATTCGAAGGTGCGCTGGCCAACGCTGTTCGTCGTGGCCGAGTCATCGAGAACGATGCGGTAGGAGTTACCATCAGCGACGGCAGCGATGGTGATGGCCTGCGTTGCGCCGTCAGCGACGGTCGCAGCCGTACCAGCATTTGTACCACCGTTGTTGATGATGGTCAGGTTGGTGACAGCGGTGCCGCCGAAAGTTGCGCCAGTTGCAGTGTTGCTGATCGACAGGTCATGACGCGCAACGTCGATGAAGGAAGCCGAAACAGTGCCCGAAGAGCTGCGGTCCAGCGAAGACAGGATCTGCATGTCGGCCGTGGAAGAACCATCGACGAGGTTCAGGCCGTTGAACTGAGCAGCACCGACAACCGAAGCGATGTTTTCACGGATCTCGCCGATCTCGGTCTGGATCTTGGAGCGGTCAACGTTGGCGCCCTGGGCCGTAACGATCAGCTCTTTCATATCTTGCAGCAGCTCGGTCACTTTTTCCGAAGCAACGCGAGCAACACCAACCGTCGAAGACCCGAGGTTCAGCGAGTCGGAGATTTGCTTGAAGCTTTCAACGTCGGTCGACATGACCGTCGAAATCGCCCAGATCGCGGCATTGTCTTTGGCGCTGGAGACAGACTTACCCGTCGAAATTTCGTTTTGGACAGATGCGAGGTTTTTGTTGATGCCACGCAGCGTGTCGAGCGCAACCATTGCGCTGTTATTAGTCAGAATACTGGACATATTATACCCATCCCTAAGGAACGAGGCCAGCGAACGGGTCGCGGCCTGATTAATTTTCGTGTCGTCCTGACTGCGGAAATCCGCCAACCCCTCCAGGTTTCAAGAACCTGATTACAATCGGGGAATGTACAAGCAGTTAACCAGTCAGGCCTTTTTCAGGAATTGTCCGGTGACTTCTGTAAACGCAACCTGCCCGCCTGTTTGCGTATAAGAACCAACATAAGCGTTCGCATGCTGGGACTCGACCCGCTGGATGGCACGCCGCAGGCCATTCTGAATCGCTTCAAAGTGGATGGCGTTCTCTTTCGCCATCGAGACGATTTCCATCATGTCATTCTGGTAGGCGCGAGGTGCTGAGCCGACCTCGAGCGATCCGAAGGCAGTTTCCAGTGCGTCCATGGCCGACAGCTTCGCCTCCGCCAGATCAATTGTGTCGCGAGCCTGGCCAGCAAGAAGGTATTGCCGCTCCAGAGCCAGCGTCTCCTTTAATCCGTCCAATTCATTCTGGATCAAATCCTGACTCATTTTGCGGCATCCTGTTGTAGTGATTGGCTGGCGGCCACCGTGCGGTCGACTGCCTCCCCCAGCCCCATGGGGTGGGTTTCAGCCAGATCTGCTGCGATCGATTCAATCAGGTATCTTGAGAAAGTCTCAGCAGCCTGACCGCCATCCTGCGCAAATGCCTTGTCGAGACCGGCATAGGACAGCATCTCGGTCCAGAGCATCTGTTCGAATCGCTTGCCGAGTTCCGACGCATCAGACGCACCCTTCCCTGTTGCACTCGGATCAGAAATGCCGGGCATCTGTGCCGTATATGCCTGGAAAGAGACAGGCTGAGACATCTGATCCTCCGGGTTCGGACTGCTGCAGAAATTTTTGCCGCAATGGTATGCGCGTTAACGCTGTTTTCATGTCCTTTCGTTGTAACTTGGTTAATATTGGGACGGGGAATCGTAACCGATTATGACATTTATGATTGAACCGGGTCTGGCGCTTGCGAAAACAAAGCCGGGATCTGACCGTGCGGGATCCAAGGCACCAGAGGCCGGATCCGGGGATGCGTTCGCCCGCTCCCTGGAAGCAGATCGCGGTACCCAAGAGAATAAAGGCGATGGGCCTGCGTCCACCGAAGTCAAAGCTTCAGATGCGGAGCCCGCCCCGAAAGCAATCAGCTCGCCGCTTGACGGTAGCATTGATGCCGAAATCGAAACGGAGGGGGCATTGTCCGCAAATAGCGGCGAGCCTCCCAGCGAAACCGTCACAGAAGCAATTACCCGGGACGAAGCTGAACTGCTCGCAACAGACGAACGCCATGCAGGATCGGCCTCCACGGAAGCCTCGGATCCGTCCGAAGATGATGATAACATCCGAGTGGCTGGCGCAGCTGCCGGCCCGGTGGAAGCATCTAAATTGCCCGCGGACGCTGAATTATCCTCTAGTGGCAAATCCTCCGGCGGCGAACGGGAGTCTGTGGACACCGCCGATAACCGTCAGGATAAAATTAGTTCACTGAAGGACACGCCTGCCGATCCCGAAATTCAGGCCATGACAGTACAGGCGACAGCGCCGAGTGATGTCAGTCAGTCTGCTCTTCGCACTTCCGGCAAAGATACACGTCTCAACATCTCCACAGCCGTGAAGGACACGGCAGCCGCAGCTTCAGATGTGGCGGCTTCGCAGACAATGGCTGCGACTGAAGGACAAAAGAGCGAACATCCTTCCAGCAACGCTGACCTTGTCGAGCAGAAAGACGCATTCCTGACCGATCTTGCGAATGTTTCGCCGGAGGAAACCTCCGAAACGGTCAAGTCGGCTACTTCGACTCACGCCGCCCCTTCCCCGGACGCCGGTTCTCCAATTCTCGCGGCCGCTCTTGGGGCTTCGCCCGCTTCCCAGCCAGCCGCACAGCCGGCCCAGTCTCAAATCCAGATGACGCCCACGAATGCCATCGTGACCGCCAGCCCGGCAGAGACGGTGAAGATCATCACGGACGCAGTATCGTCTCCGGATGACACGCCAGACAGGATCACCGTGCAACTCGATCCACCGGAGCTCGGCCGCGTTTCCATCGACTTCAAGTTCGATGCACACGGAATACAGCACATCACGGTGACGGGCGAATCTCCGGAAGCACTCAGGCAGCTTCGCCTCATGCATTTCGAACTGACGCAGGCGCTGGAGCGCAGCGGGCTGTCCGGCCAGAACATGACTTTCCAGCAGCAACAATCCGGTCATCAGCAATCTCATACGCCCGCATCCGGGCGTCTGTTCAACAATGGCAATACGGCTGCTGAGCCGGGCCTTCTCACCTCTGTGAACTTGACCGCAGACTCGATCCGTCCTGCCCGCACCGCGAGCGGCGGTCTCGATATTCGACTGTAAGGATTTACCCATGTCCGACGTATCTGGCGCCACAACCCAAACAATCGGTAGTGAGTTCAACGCCTTCATCAAGCTGCTGACTGCCCAGATCAGAAATCAGGACCCATTGTCACCGATGGACTCAACGCAGTTCGTCGACCAGCTGGCGACCTTCTCGACTCTGGAACAGCAGGTCGCCTCAAACACGCACCTGGAAAGCATCGCCGGCATGATTGGCGGGCTGCACTCCAGCATTCTTGCCGGTCAGTGGCTCGGAGAAACCGTCGCCGTCGACACATCCTGGGCGCCTTATGCCGGTGAAGGTGTGGACTTTGTCGTCGACATTCCTGAATCGACCGATGAAACCGTGCTGAAAGTACGGGATTCAAACGGCAACGAAATCTGGTCAAAAACACTGGACCCTGATGCGGCCCAGTACACCTGGAATGGTGAAACCTCCAATGGAGATCAACTCGCCGAGGACGGCGTCTACCAATTGGAAATCCAGATGTACAAGAACGGAGAAATTCAGAGGACATCCTCACCACGCCTGATCGGCACTGTGACGGGTGTTACCGCTGACGAAAACGGAACCATGCTGCTGGAAACGTCATTGAACCTGACCACAGAAATGGCAAACGTCGAAAAGTACAGCCGGTAAAAGCAAGCCGCACGCCTACCCTATCGGTGGATCAGAGATCCTGCTGCGCGATATCCACGATCAGCACGTTCTGAATACCTGAAGGCACGGCCTTCTGCAGGTTCAGCAAAACCATTGCGCGGATGGTCTCGTAGCTCTCGACATCCGTTATGTTCTCGAACGTCCGGCCATCATTGCTAAGCTCGATCAGCGTCGTCATGACATTGTCCCGGACCTTGGGTTCCATCGAGAACAATTTTTGTGAAATGCTGGAGTCGGCTTCCAGGTTGATGTTCAGGATCACCAGGCTTTCGACCTTTCGATCATGCATGATCGGCACGATGAATTCACGGGTGAACTTGAAATAGACAACATCACCGGACGCATCGCCGCCACCATGACCGCCGCCACCATGGCCCGAGGATTCCTTTTTCGCCCCGTGGGAATCTTTCTTCTTCTCGCTGCCGTGGGCATCTGCAGCCTTATGGGAATCCGCTTCATGTGCACTCGTGCCAGCCGCGGCTGTCAGGCCGTTCTTCACGAAATGTCCCGTAATGCCGCCGACGAGGATGCACACGACCGCGACCACCGCAGAGATGACATGTTTCATGCCGGTCTCCCACTCTTAGAAGGGCAGTACCTTGTCGAGGAGTTTCGGCACCGCCTTGCGCCCGTTGGGACCGGTTGTGTCACCTTGATTGACATAGGAAAGCTGGGCATCGGCGATCTTGTCATACGTTACAGTGTTGGTCCGGGTAATATCCTGGGCGCGAATGACGCCCGAGACGCTCAGATATCGGATCTCGTTACTGACCCGTGTCTGCTGATACCCCTGAATGATTAAGTTCCCGTTGGGTTCAACGCCAACAACCCGGGCTGCAAGTGTAAACGTCACTTTTTCAGCCCGGTTGACGGCGCCATTGCCGGCCATGTTCGAATTGCGCTGGAAGTCGATTGCCGGCGAAACGCTGGCCGAACCGGGCAAGGCGTTGTTCAGGACATCCGGCAATCCGAGAAGCGCATCTATACTCATATCCTCGCTTGACCCATGACTCCGGGACAGGGAGCTTTTGAGACTGGCCTGGTCATTCATTTCCACGACCACGGTCAGGAGGTCACCGACTGCTTTCGCCCGGCGCATGCTGAGGAGCGCGTTTGGGGATGTCGCCCAGAGCGACGGGTTCGGTTCGGTCACTGCATCCATGTCGACCCCTGCCCCGGCCCATGGACCTGCGTAAAGCGGGACCGGTTCCGGCTTTGGATCAGAGAGCGGTGACCCGGCACAGGCAGTGGCAGCCGTTGCGAGAATAGCCGTAGAGATGAAATTCTTCATTGCGCCAGTACCCACCCACTTTCCTGAACGATGCCCTGCACCATTTGCTTCGATTGCTGGTTCAATACGGCCACAGGCTCATTGACCCCTGCATCCCCAAGAGCCCGGCCGGATGCGGTAATTTCCAAACCGCCCTTTATGTATCTGACAGAGACGATCTGGTTACGCCGGACGACCATAGGTGCCCGCGTATTCTCAATGGTGATCGGTTTCCCTGCATAGATTGTCCGGAGAACTTCACGACCAACCAGCGGATCGCCGGAGGCATTTCCGCCATCTTCGGTCGTCGCGTTGTATGCCGTGACAGGATCGCCGGCGCGGATGACTTCTGCGGCTACGAGGGAAGACGAACCAGTGAAGGCGGTCATCATTCCAAGGCTGAGAGCGAGAATGGACATTGCGGTTACTTCACCCTCGTCGTCGCAGCGAGCATTTCATCAGATGCCGTGATCACTTTGGAATTGAGCTCGTAACCGCGCTGCGCTTCGATCAGTTCCGAGATCTCCTTGACCACGTCGACGCCAGAGCCCTCGAGAAAACCTTGCCGGATGAAGCCAGCACCCTCAGTGCCGGGAACCAATTGTGTCGGTGTGCCAGAAGCCTGTGTTTCGCGGAACAAATTGTCCCCCATCGCCTCCAGCCCCTTCTCGTTCACAAAGCGGACGAGTTGAATGTTGCCGATGGCCTGCCCTTCCGTGACGCCTTCGAAATAGGCCACGACTTCGCCATCCCGGCTGATGGAAATCTTCTGAGCATCGTCGGGAATGATGATCCCATCCGTCAGCGGGAAGCCGTCCATGGTCACGATCTGGCCGTCTTGTCCGCGGTTGAACTTGCCATCCCGCGTATACGCCGACTCGCCTGAGGGAAGCGTGATTTCGAAGTATCCTGATCCGTCGATCGCAAGATCCAGCTCTGCATCGGTCGGGTTCAGGGCCCCCTGCGTCAGTTCCATGGAAACCGTGGACGGACGCACACCGGTACCGATCTGGATACCCGCCGGTACCAGCGTCCCGACCTGAGACGTCGACGTGCCCGGCGTCAGGTACTGCTGGTACACAAGATCCGAGAATTCGGCAGACCGGGGCCTGTATGCGGCAGTACTCATGTTGGCGATGTTGTTCGAAATGACGTCGACCCGCATCTGCTGGGCGGCCATCCCCGTGGCGGCGATCTGTAGAGATTTCACGTCCTGCTCCTTCTCTTACCTGCTGCTTCTCTTGTTACCCGTTACGAACTGCGCTGATCAGCTGGTTGACGCGCTGGTCCTCGCGCTCGAACAGGGCCTGTCCGGCTTCGTAGGCGCGCTGCACTTCGATCATGCGCGCAACCTCAAGCACCGGAGAAACATTGGATTGCTCCAATGCCCCCTGAACGATCTCGTTGTTCTCTGCTGGTCTGTGTCCGTTCGGGGCGGAGAAATAGGAATTGGAATCCCGCACCAGCGTGGCCTCCTGATCGACAGTCACCACTCCGATCTGACCAACTTCCTCCGGCGGCAGGCCATCGCCAGCGCTCACCGTGACAGTCCCGTCCGCAGCAACGCGAACTTCGCTGGCGTTCTGAGGAATGTTGATCGGTGTACCGCCAGAAGTCAGAACTGCGCTGCCGTTCATGTCGACCAGTTGGCCGTCCGTAGACAGTTGGAAATGTCCCGCGCGCGTCAGGCGCTGCCCCTGCTCCGTATTGACCAGGAAGAAGCCATCCCCCTGAATTGCAAGATCGAGTTCTCCGCCGGTTATCTTGAGCGCGCCCTGCGCCATGGCGAAACTATGTCCGGCCAACCCGCCCATGGAGAGAGACGATGACTGATTGCCCGTCGCGACCAGGAATTCGCCAAAAAGAGCGCGGTCGGACTTGTAACCTGTTGTGCTGGAGTTCGCGAGGTTGTTCGCAACAACCTGCATTTCCTGCATCAGTCCCTGCTGACGGCCGAGCATGGCGTAGATGGCGTTCGACATTAGTGCGCGCCTCCGGTGACTTGTTCTGAAGAAGGCTCTGATCTGCTGAGTACAGATGCCACTTTGGACATTGCGAGTTTTGCCCGCGTCGGCTTCGCCAGATCCCTGGCTGCTGCCCGCATGGCAAAGACGCGTTCCGCGCGCTGCTTCTGCACCGGATCATTCAGGTCAGCAGCTGCGCTATAAATATAGTCTGCGACCAACCAGCGATTGGAGGCCGCATCCAGTTCGACAAGCGTCAGAATGGTTTCTGGAGTCAGCTGCAATCGGCGCTCGTAAACCCTCAAGCCGGCTGTGTCTCCTTTCCGGATCGCACTTTCCGCGGCAAGGAGGTTCAAGGCACCATTTTCAGGATAGGCCTGTGCCCAGTTCGCGACGGCATCGTAGTCACCGCTACGGTATTCCAGGCCCGCCAACTCGGAGATGACGTCGTCGTCAGCGTCTTCCCGGTTCATCAGGACGCGGGTCAGCGAAACGAGGCCAAAACGAACCGCCAATGACGCACCGGACCGGTAGAGGTGCGACCGCTCAGGCGCCTCTTCAAGAATGCTGTGGTCGGAGACCAGTGCATTGATCGCGGCGAGATTGCGTAACCGGTTGTCGCTCGCAAGGTCGCGCTCCAGGCCGCCGATGAACTGACGGCGAATTTCTCTCTGCGCCGCCTCGTTCTGCAATGCCGGCATGCCGGACAGTTCCATGATCGGCTGGTAGTGCGAGCTGCCGCTGAGTTCCTGAAGCGCGTACTGAAGACTGGCCGCAAGCTCCCGGTCATTGCCCGTCTGCCCGAACTTTTTCATGAGCTCGCCCAGAAGGATTTCCTCATGCGCATCGCTCAGCGGCTTGCCGTGACGCATGAGGACGGCGAGCGCCTGCTCCTGGAACAGGGGTTCGCTCAGGAATTTCCGAACCGACTTTTCCGCATCAGGACGATCTTGCCCGAGATCGATCACAGCCTTCACGAACTGCAGCTGCGATGCTTCGGTCACCTGTTCAGGTGTGAAGTCAGCCAGCAGTTTGACCGGAAGGATGCGTTCGCCCCGCTTGTCGAGCTGTGGAACCACCATCGCCGTCAGGTCTGCCCGCAAGCGGAAAGGTAGTTTCCGGAAGCCGTTCAGGTTTTCACTGAACGTCTCGACACCCTCGTCCTGGTCATTGGCCAGAAGCGCAGCCCCGAGCCAGACACCTGCCTCTTCGCGGCACTCCGCCAGTTTCCGGAAATAGTTCACATCTGCCGCTATGCGGTTTTCCATCAGGCTGGAAACCTTCCGGTATGCCGCGGCGACCGGCCCAGGCGTCGACTTCAACACCATCCCGGCTTCTGAATAGAGCCCGAGCGCCAGATAGGCTTTGGCAAGTTCAATGCCCGCCAGCCCTTCAGATTCACCGGAAAGGCCAGATGCACTTTCCTGAAAGGTGTAGATCTGCTGGTAGCGGTCGAACCGTTCGAATTCGCCGAAATCCAGCGGATAAGGCCCATCGCAATCGATTTCGACCGGAAAAGGCGCGGCCTGCCGCCGGCGCACGCCCTCCGGCAACGCGTCTTCTTCCGCATGGGCTTCTGCTTCCGGTTCTAGATGTCCGGTCGGCGTGAGGAGTCCCTCGTCGATGGCATCGCGTACGAACTGATCCAGTTCGCTCGCCAGCTGGGTCGGCGCCCCCTCTTCCGCATTGCTTGCAACTTCGGTGTTCTCACGCGCAAGTGATACCGGCGCGAGGTAGCTGCATAGCAGAAGGAGGAGGCAAAGCCGCTTCATGCCGCCTTTTTCAGCTCCCGGATTGCCTGCTCAACATCATCGAAGGTGGGGCGAACGCGCGCTGGCGCATGGCGCCGGGCCACCTCGACAGAGATGTTGACCGGGTTGTGATGAAGGTTGGACACGAGAAGCCCGCCAATCGTGGCATAAAAGAAGTGCTCTTCGGTACGGTTGTGCTTCACCTTGTTGGCAAATGGCCCGACAATCCCGTAGGCAAGGAAAACGCCGAGGAATGTACCAACGAGCGCGCCGCCGATCATGCCGCCGAGAATTTCGGGTGGCTTGTCGATGGCAGCCATTGTCTTGATCACACCGAGAACGGCCGCCACGATTCCGAGTGCCGGAAGCGCATCGGCCATGTTCTGAAGCGCATGGGCACCGTGCAGGCTGTCTTCCTGCAGACCCTCCAGCTGTGCTTCCAGAAGTTCTTCGACCTGATGAACATTGTCGAAGTTCATGATCATCGAGCGGATCGTATCGCAGATCATCTCGACAGCAGAATGGTCCTTCAGGATTTTCGGATACTTCGCGAAGATCTCGGACTCGTTGGGCGCTTCGATGTGCGGCTCAATATCAACCGGGTTCTGCTTCAGCACATTCAGCAGCTCATGCATCAGGCACAACAGATCCTGATAATCCTGCTTCTTCCACTTCGGTCCTTTGAACACCGACACAATATCGCCAACGGTGTGCTTGATCGTCGTCAAATCATTGGCCGCAAGGAACGCACCAAGTGCCGCGCCCCCAATCATCATGCCCTCGAAAGGAAGAGCATGCGTGATGATTTCCATTTTGCCGCCGGCGAGAAGGTAGCCGCCAAACACCATGGCAACCGTCACCAGCATCCCTATAATTGCATTCACTGCTCAACTCCCCTCTAGCAATCCCGATACGGATGATTGCTATGAATCCACGATTTCCTGCGCAAAACTTTCAGAGATCGGCGTCTTGAGTTTCAACGCCTTCTGGCGTTTCCAGACGCCGAGTTCACCCGACCCGATATCGACACTTCCGTTCACCGTATCCGCCGTCAGCGACAGCCTGCTGGCGTCCGCGCCGGCGAGTGGCAACACGGTACCGACTTCCAGCTTGGCGCATTCGCCGATGGTCAGGGCCAGGCGATCCAGCACCGCATCCAATGTTGTCGTGGATGCAAGAATGCTGTTGCTCAGCGACCTCTGACTGTGGCCCCGGGCATTTGCTTTTTGCTCAGCCGCAGCCCGTTTTGTGGAAACGGTAAATTGTTGCATGAATTCAAAGGCAAAGGCGAACCAAATGCTGGAGACTTCGTCGTCCAGCTTGAGCTGGTATTCCACCAGCAGATAACGGCTGTTCGAATCGAAACTGCCGACCGCGCCAGCCGGGTCTGCCGTGGAGGTGACGCCCTCGCCCGTCTTGATCACGGTTGCGGCGACCTGGCCGCCAAGATCCAACCCGGCCTGTTCTGCAAGAAGTTTCAGGAACAAGGGCGACGCATCACCAAGGCTTTCGGCGTCCTGATTCATGCGCACGGCCGCATTGCGGATGGCCCCGGCCGCGTCCATGGCAATGCCCGCCAAGCCCGGTGACGTTTTGGCGGCAAAGTAAAAGCCGGTTTCAGTTTCCAGTTTCTTCTGAGCCTGCTGACCGGTCACGACCCGTCGGCTGCTCTGCGTGACATCCGGCAGAATTCCATAGGTGTCTGCCGCCCAGTTCCGGGTGCAGGTCTGCAATTGCAGCCAGAATTGCTGCAATTGCATGATGCTTGGCGGAATACCCGCTCCAGCGTCGATCTTTTTCCGCAGAACTGCAGACACAGTTTGCCACCTATTAATAAAACGTACCGTCCCGTTAACCAGTGATGGTGGGTGACCGGTTGAAAAACCATTAACGGCCCGGAGCAAGTTAACCATCGGCTCCGCAGCGTTCCTTCATGGCTGTCTGTTAGAGAGTGCCTACTGCTTCAAGTGGTTAGGGTTAATGGGTACTAAGCAACAGCCTGTCGTTCACACGACAATCATCAAGCGGAAGAAGGTCGTCAAAGGCGACGGGCACCATGGCGGTGCCTGGAAAGTCGCTTATGCAGACTTCGTGACCGCGATGATGGCGTTCTTTCTTCTGATGTGGCTGCTCAACGCCACGACGGAAGAACAGCGCAAGGGTATTGCCGACTACTTCAACCCGACCATTCCGATCAGCCGCATCTCCGGTGGCGGCTCGGATGGGCTCAATGGGTCTTCGATCTTCACCGAAGAGACCTACGCAAAAATGGGTACCGGCGCATCAAGGTCGAAGTCCATCGACTCTCACGGGTCGAAAGACAAGACGGATGAACGCGCCATCACGGCTCAGCTGGAAGACCTGAAAAAGGGCCTGACTGAGGACGGCCATCAGATTTCCGAGCACATGCTCATCAAGATGTCTCCGGAAGGGATCGTGGTTGAAATAACGGATTCGGCCCAGACCCCCCTCTTCCCGGTAGGGTCCAGCCACCCGTCTGAACTTCTGGCCGACCTGATGGGACAGGTCGCCGGATCCTTCGGCAGCTTTGAAAACCAGGTAAAGATTGTCGGCCATACGGACAATCGCACCTACAGGAATGCTGCTGTCTACGACAACTGGAACCTGTCTGCCGATCGCGCGAACACCGCCCGCCGGCTTCTGGTCAGGTCCGGCATGCCCGCTGACCGTATTCGGGAGGTTTCCGGGAAAGCCGATTCCGAACCTCTGGTTCCGGAAGATCCTTCCGCACCTCAGAACCGGCGGATTTCGATTACCATCCTGACCCAATAAATTTACCAGGTTAAGGCGGATTATCTCGTCATTAACCAACGAGAATTACTCATGGTTGCGTCACTTTGCAGGAGCAACCGACATGAGCATTTCTTCGTCCCTGAATGCGGGCGTGATGGGGTTGGGTGTCAACTCCGCCCGGCTTTCGACAATCTCCGACAACATCGCCAACTCATCGACTTACGGTTACAAGCGAAGCCAGGTCGATTTTTCGAGCATGGTGCTCCAGCAACGCTCATCGGCCTACGCGGCCGGCGGCGTGCGCGTGGATTCGTATAAGGATATTTCAGCGACGGGATCGCTCACCTCCACCGGCAACGCGACGGATATTGCGGTCGCAGGCCGCGGTCTTATCCCCGTTACGAATGAGGGCGGTGTCGGCGCAGTTCCTTCGGAACGCTCGCTCATGCTCCTGCCGACCGGCTCATTCTACACAGATCAGAATGGTTATCTCCGCACCCAAAGCGGCATGTTCCTGCTCGGTTGGCCTGCAGACTCTTCCGGAGACATCGGCAATGTCAGCCGCAATAGCGGCCTGAACCTTGAACCGGTCAACATCGCGACCTCACAGTTCACGGCTTCGCCAACCACCAGCATGGAACTCGGCATCAACCTTCCGGCCGACGCCACGAACACTGGCGGCTCCGGCGAGCCCTATCTGCTCCCGATCGAATACTTTGATAACCTCGGCCGCGCGCAGACCCTGACGATGGAATTTACGCCTTCGGTCCCAGGCAGCGGCTCCTCGAATGAATGGGACGTGCAGTTCTTCGATAGCGCTGGCGACCCGCTCACCTCCATCGGTGACCTCAATCTCGTATTCGATGACACGGCGGCAAACGGTGGCCGGATCGATACGGCAACAGCCGGCGGTGGTGTCAGCTACAACGCCGCAACAGGCCGCTTGTCGATGACCCTGGCCCATGGCCCGATCGAGGTATTCATCGGACGTCCGGATGACAGCGCCGGGATTACGCAGCTGGCGGGCCCCTACTCCCCGACAGCCGTGACCAAGGACGGCGCCCCGCTGGGTGACCTCGCATCGGTTGAGATCGATGAGAATGGCTATCTCCAGGCGGTGTATGACACCGGCCTCCGCCGGACGCTTTACCAGATCCCGGTGGGCGACGTTCCGAACATGAATGGCCTCACAGCACTCGACGGCCAGGCCTTCTCGGTCTCGTCTTCATCTGGCAGCCTTTACCTGTGGGATGGCGGCACCGGCCCGGTCGGCACGGTTTCCGGCTACTCGCTCATGGAGTCGACCACGGACATCGCCGCGGAACTGACCGATCTCATCGAGACCCAGCGGGCTTATTCTTCCAATGCGAAGATCGTCCAGACGGTCGATGAGATGCTGCAGGAAACCACGAACCTGAAGCGCTAATCCACGCTTGAACGGGACGGCACGTAAGTGACCATATCCAGCGCTATCCAAGCGGCACAGTCAGGCCTTCGGATCACAAGTCTGAAGGCCGACGTCGTCGCCACGAACGTCTCGAATTCGACGACGGCGGGCTATGTCCGCCGTTCGCTCGTTGTGGCCGAGAACATCCTGGGCGGCGCAACCACAGGCGTTCGCTCTCTCGGCATTACCCGGGCTGGCGATGAGGCCATGTCGGCGGAACGCAGGTCACTCGGCAGCGACCTCTCGCAGGCGGATCTGTTTGCATCGACCTGGAACACCATCTCCGCCCGCGTTGGAAACACCGCGGATGGTTCAGGCTTGTTCGGCCTGTTCTCGAACTTCGAGAGCGCCCTGTCCAATCTGACCTTATCGCCGGAATCCGGTTCGGACATGACCGCCACGCTTCAGGCGGCCAATTCCCTGGTGAAAGAATTCAATGCCCTTTCCGATTTCGCCACGTCCCTGCGCGCGGAGACGGACCACGAAATTGCGAGCGGCGTGGATACCGTCAACGCGGCTCTGAAGGGCATCGAGGAAATCAACGGAAAGCTCGCCCGGATCGACCGCACCAGCGGCCAGGCGGCAGCCCTGATTGATGAACGCGGTCGGTTGCTCGATCAGATTTCGGAATATTTGCCCGTACAGACCGTTCCCCGTCAGAGCGGCGGCATCGATATCGTGACCCAGGAAGGCGTCTACCTCCTTCAGACAACCGCCAAGCAAATAGAATTCACCCCCTCGACCGTCTTTGGTCCTTCTCAGACACTCGCAGGCGGTGGCTTGTCCGGCATCACGGTGGACGGCATTTCCATTACGCCCGGAACATCCTCCTACGGTGCAGTTTCCAGCGGTATGTTCGGCGCGCTGTTCACGCTTCGCGATACAGACCTTCCCGCATTCAGCGACCAGCTCGATACGCTCGCAGGCGATCTCATTGCCCGCCTTTCCGACGACTCCATCGACCCGACAAAAGCGCCGGGTGAACAAGGCTTGTTCGTAGATTCTGACGGCTCCGGCGATCCGGGCCTTGCCGGACGGCTTGCAATTAATCCAGCCATCGACCCCAGCCAGGGCGGCAGCATGTGGCGTCTTCGGGACGGTATTGGCGCCGCCAGTGAAGGCGCCTCAGGCAATGCAACCATCCTGCAGAACATGCTGGACGCAATCACAACCGTCCGTCCCATGAATTCCGGCGGCTTTCAGGGCAGCTATTCTTCGAGTGAATTGCTCGCCCAGTTTGCATCCACAACCGGTCAGAAGCGGGTCAACCACGAAGCGATCCTTTCGTCGACATCGTCGCAATACACGATCATGGCGGAAGCAGAAGTTTCCGAAACGGGCGTCGATGTCGACCAGCAGATGCAGGATCTTCTGATCATCGAGCAGGCTTATGCCGCAAACGCCCGTGTGATCGAAATCGCCAGCAATATGATCGACCGGCTGATGGAGATCTGATGACATGCGCCTGAGCCTTCCTATCCACCATATTTCGTCCGGTCTTAGTGAAACGATTGTCCGGCTGCGCGACCGGATCGACACGACATCCGAGGAAGCCGTTACGGGCCGCTACAAGGACATGACCGCGCATCTGTCCGGCCGTATTGGCAAGGCCATGCTCGGACAAAAGGCCATCGACGATGTTGCGAACGAGCGGACCCAGCTGACCCTCAAGGAAACCAGGCTGGACATCATCCAGCAGTCCCTGACGGCCATCGATGACAATATCGGCCAACTCGGCGTTCGCATGAAAGCTGCGCTCGGCTCTGAAGACTTTACTGCGAGAGAAGCGGTGGTGCGCGATGCGAAGGCTGCCATTGCCTCCACATTTTCGGTGCTCAACACGAGACACGGCGAACGCTATCTCTTTTCCGGAGACGCCACCAACACCAAGCCTATGGGCGATGTGGACACATTTCTGGCCGATGTGCGGTCCATGGCGGCGTCGGCGACCGATGCCGCAGACTTCGCAACACAAATGGACGCCTACTTCAACACGCCCGGCACCGGCTGGCAGGCCAATGTCTATTCAGGCACAGCGACAGCGTCCGATCCGGCTGGCGTGACAGGAACCGATCCGGAAATCACCAAGACCGTCTGGGGCCTGGCAGTCCTCGCCTTGTCCGGATCCGATGAAACTCTGGCCCTTTTTGATGGCAAGAGCGACGCGCTCATTCAGGCAACGGACACGTTGGCCGATGGCCAGGCGGCGCTCACGAACGCCCGCGCTGAACGCGGAATACTCCAGGCACAGATCGAATCTTCCAAGAGCGCGCTCGATTTGGAGGAGACTGTGCTCACGCAGTCCTTCAATCAGATGACGGCGCGCGACCAATACGAAGCGGCATCAGAACTGAAACAGCTCGAAACCAGTCTGGAAGCCTCCTACACACTTACTGCCAGGCTGGCCAATCTCAGCCTGCTGAACTTTATGAGGTAGTGCCATGAAATGGTCCGCCCTGATCCTCGCCGCCTTTTCTGCTGCGACACTGGCTTTTTCCACCAGCGCAGAAACCCGCATCCGGGATATCGTGGATGTGGAAGGCATCCGCCAGAACGACCTGGTTGGCTACGGCATCGTTGTTGGCCTCAACGGCACCGGCGATACGGTGAAGAATTCCCCCTTCACCGAAGATTCCCTCTCCTACATGCTTGAACGTCTGGGCGTGAATGTTCAGGGCGAGGAAATCAAACCCAAGAACGTCGCCGCCGTGCTTGTAACGGCCACGCTTCCCTCCTTCTCCCGGTCCGGATCCAGCGTCGACGTGACGGTCGCTTCCATTGGCGATGCCAAAAGCCTCGAAGGCGGTACGCTCATTCTCACCCCCCTCAAAGGCGCAGACAATGAAGTCTACGCGGTGGCGCAAGGCTCCATCATCGTCAGCGGCATTGATGTCCAGGCCGCAGGCGCCCGTGAAACGCGCGGCACACCAACAACAGGTGCCGTGCCGAACGGTGCGCGCGTGGAACGGGAACTCGCATACGATTTCAACCAGCGTGACCATCTGACACTGGCCCTGCGCAGCCCGGACTTCACGACAGCTGCCCGGATCGAAGATGTCATCAACGGCCGGGTTGGCAGCCCTATCGCCTTCATGCGCGACCCCGGAACGGTGGAGCTGAATATTGCATCGCTCCAGGTCTCCCCTGCTCGCCTGCTGGCGGAGATCGAAAACCTGACGGTGCCGGTGAATGCCCCTGCCCGCATCGTCATTGACGAAAAGTCCGGCACGATTGTGATGGGAGAAGATGTAACCATCTCCCGCGTTGCCATCGCGCAGGGCAATATTTCGATCAAGATTTCCGAAACGCCAGTCGCTTCACAGCCGGCTCCTTTCTCGCGTGGTGAAACACAGGTGCTACCACGCTCTGAAATCTCCATCGGCCAGACAGGTAGCGGAAACATTGCCATGCTGCAGCCAAACGTGACCTTGTCGGAACTGATTTCCGGCCTGAACGCCCTTGGGGTGACACCCCAGGAGATGGCGGACATCATCCGTTCAATGAAAACGGCTGGAGCCATCCACGCTGAGCTGGTCATTCGATAGATAGATTATGCGGTCGCCGATTGCGGAAAGGATGCCTCAGGCGTCCTTATCCGCATTGCGCTCCAGCACGATCAGTTCGCGCCGCTTGAGGCCCATCAGGACGTTCAGGAATTCTCGCTGAACTGTTTCTGCCGCTTCCGGATCGAGGGGCTTCACGCCGCCAAGGTCATCGCGGTACTGGTCCGCCATGCGAGAGGAAATATTTCCGAGCAAGTAATCCGCAACGGCACTATTGCTCCCCTGCAGGGTGCTGAGCAGCTTGAGCAGGAAAGATTGATCGACTTCGCGGAATACGACCGGCACAGCATTTTTCGGCAACAGGTCTGGCAGACCTTCGATCGTGAAGATCGATTTTTCGATCCCTTCCAGCTTGTCCTGATGCTTGGACCGCAGGAACGCGACCAGGCTGTCACGTTTTTCAGTTGAGATAAGGCTGAGCAGCTCTCCGACGGAGGCAAGATTGGTACCCTCCTCCTCGGCTTCTTCCTGAACAGCGTTGAGGAATTCCATCTCGACCATGCGTCCAAGCACCTGGTCGACGCCCGGGTCCGTTTTACGCGGCTCGACCATATGCCCGATCATGGGCCCCAGCTTTTCGCCCTCCATATGCCCCAGGACTTCGGAGGATACCGAGACATCGAGCTTCTGGAGGATCAGCGCAATCAGGTTCGGAGACAGACGCGAGAGATAGGTCGCGATTTGCTTCGGATCCTTGCGCTCCAGGCGTTCCCAGACGCCGAGTTCTTCTTCGTCCTCATTGTTGTCCGCTCCGGATGTCCCTTCATTGAAGAGCAAGCTGAGGCGCTCGGAGCCCACGACCCCTGACAACACTTCCTTCGCGCGCGTCCGGCCGCCCCGCATGGCGCCGTTCGTTTTGCGCAGATGTCCGATGAAATCCATGACGATCTCGACGAGTTCGTCGCGGGTCAGCATGGAAATGTTTTCGAGCGCCGAAGCGACCTTCGCCAACGCGGCGTCATCAAGTTTTTCGACGATCGGCTTCGCAGCACTCTCTCCCAGCAGCGCGATGATCACAGCAGCGCGCTGGGCGGAGCTGATCGGTGCAGGCTGAGGCGCGACAACCCCCATCTTTTGCGCGCGGCGCGCGGGGAGGCTCTCAACATTGGAAGCGGATCGGGCTGAGCTCATCCTGCATATCCGCGCAAAATGGCTTCTGTAATCTTAAGCCAGCCGTCGGCCAGAACAAAAAAACCGAGCTTGAATGGAAGGGACACCACCGTAGGCGGCACCATCATCATGCCAACCGCCATCAGCACAGAGGCGACCACAAGGTCGATCACCATGAATGGCAGGAAAATGACGAAGCCGATCTGAAAGGCATGTTTGACTTCGGACAGCATGAAACCCGTTGCAAGCAGCGGAAAGGAGGGTGCCTCCCCCTCAGCGAGCGGGCGGTTCAGGGCGTCACTCAGGACATAGAGCGTTTCCGGCTCCGTCCGATTTGTCATGAAGGTCCGGAACGGGTCTGTGGTCATGACCCAGGCCTGCTCCTCGGTCAGCACGCCATCCATGTAGGGCGAAATGCCATTATCCCAGGCATTCGTGAAAACCGGCTCCATGACGAAAAAGGTCAGGAACATGGCCAGTGCCATGATCATCATGTTCGGCGGGGCCTGCTGAACCCCGACGGCTTGCCGCATGAACGAGAAAACGATCACCATGAACGGCAAGCACGTCACCATCATCGCGATGGCTGGCACGAGGCTGAGAACGGATACCAGCAGGAAAAGCTGGATCACCGAGCGGCTGAGGCCACCTTGCCCGTTCCCGTTCAGGACATCATTCAGGCTGGGCACCGGATCGAGCTGCGGCACACCCTGCGCGTGCGCGGCGAGCCCGAAGCCCGCCGCGGCAATCATCATCAGAACGCTGAAGCGGAGGAAAACGCCCCCTGCCCTAGCCCAGATCATCGTAGGATTGCTCCGGTATCTCCGTGATTTTCACACCCAGCGTGCCATCGTCCGTTTCCACAAGTTCACCCTTTGCGATGATCTTGTTGTCGATGGTCAGATCGACCGGGTCCTCGATACGGGATGTCAGCGGGACAATCGATTCCGGCTGCAGGTCGAGAATTTCGGAGACGCTTAGGCGCGCCTGCCCGATCGAGACAGTCACAGTGACCGGAACACTGAAAATGGTACGGCGATGCTGGTTTGCCGAGGAAGGATCACGGCGCTCAACATCTACAGGCTTTGGTTCAGCTTCCATTGGGACGGCCATGAGTCTACTCCTCGATCATGGTGTGAGAGGGATCCAGATGGGTGAGGCACGCAGCCAGCAGGCCCTCGAAATCAAACGTGACGCCGCCGGTTTTCCACGAAACGAGTACCTGCGGCTCATCCTCTGAGGCAGCTGGCGCAAGCTTGCACCGTCCGGACAGGGACGCTTCATTCGCTATGATTGGATCCAGCTTATCGAGCATTTGTTGCTGCGCGCGGATCTCAAACGATGGCACGGATGCCGGGATCAGCTTCGGAAGATGCCGGGCGATTTCCTCTGCCAGGAACTCCCGGGACAATTCAGGAAAAAGACGCGCGGCAAGCGCCTGGGTGACCTGCATCGATTGATCACGCGCCTCGCTTTCGATGCGGGCCAGCGCGGAAGAAAGTTGCGAGATCAGACTTTCGACCTGCGCATGCGAAGGGCTCAGGTCTTCACCGGTCGCCTGATCGTCTTCGACAGCCTCTTCCGGTTGGGGCGGGGACGCTGCCGGGCGAGCCGCAGCCGCCTGCATCTGTCCGAGCATGCGCTTCAACTGCTCTGCGGGATGGGTTTGAGCATCCCCGTCAAACCGCGGCAAATTGGAGAGAAGCGCGCTACTCATTCACAGCGACCTTCCGGTCTTCGTTCAGCCATTCCTGCAGGATTGCGGCAGCATCATCCTGCCGCTCTGTCGCGTAGTCTTTCAATGACACGAAAGGATCGGCGGCAATCGCATCGAGGCTACCCGGGTCTGAATCATCCAATGACAGGGCATTGGTCTTGGGTTGCTTCAGCATCGGCCGGATCACGCCAAGCGCGAGCACAATAACAACAAGACCCAGAATAAGGATCTGGATGCCTGACCAGAGGTAGCGCTCCATCAACTGGTCCATCATGCTGGGGCCAGTCGTCAGCTCTTCGACAGGTGCGGCCTGGAAGGGCATGAATTCAACGGTCAGATTGTCCCCCCGCCCCTGATCAAGTCCCACAGCTGAAATCACCAGCTGGCGAAAGTCAGCGACCATCTGATCATTGACGGTGGCAGCATCCGCCGCAGACGGATCCAGCCCAAGCACCTGATCATTGACGAGAACCGCAACCGAAATCCGTTCCACCTGCCCCGGCAGACGCTCTGTTTCAGTGCGGGTTTCGTTGATTTCGTAGGACACCGATTCCGACGAATTCTTGACCGTGCTGTTGCTCTGACTGCCGGAAGGTGCACTTCCTTGCGGCAAGTTGCTCGACACGGTCAGCGCGCCTGACGTTCCGCCACTGGTCTCAGCCACGTCACCTGTCGTGCGTGTACGAACAACACGCGAATCCGGGTCATATGTGACGGCAGACGTCCGCTGGCGTTCGTGATTCACATCAACGGAAACCGAGACGCGAGCGTTCCCCGGACCGACGCGTGCTTCCAGCAGGCGCAGGATCTTCTGTTCCAGTTGGGATTCCTGTGTTTCCGCTTTCACGCCCGATTGCTCTGCGGAGACAACGCCAGGCCCAGCCAGAATACCCTTGTTGAGATCGATGACAGCAACCTCATCCGGGCTCAGTCCGGAGACTGCCAGAGCAACCAGGTACTGGATACCCTGAGCCTGGCTGCTCGTAAGATCATGTGAGGAGGAGAGGGTCACCGAAGCCGTTTGTGCCGGGTCGGATCGCGCGAAACCAGATCGCAGGCTCGCGCCGATATGCACCCGCGCCGACTGGATCCCGGGGACCGCAAGAATGGTTCGCGTCAGTTCGCCTTCTTTCGCGCGCCAATAAGCGGCGTTGTACATCTCGGACGTAACGGAAAACCCGTTGACGTTGTCCAGAAGTTCATAGCCCTGAACTGACTGTTTCGGCAGTCCGTCCCGGGCAAGCGCAAAGCGCACCGAATCGCGATCCTTCTGTGGAACCAGAATGGAATCGCCCTTGATTTCGTACCGCGTGCCGCGCTTGTCGAGTTCGTCGATGATCTCGCCGGTCACGGAAGCATCGAGCCCCGAGTACAACAGGCCCATCGGTTGTTTCATTGCCCCCTGCACCATGACGCTCATGATGCCGATGACACCCAGCACGGAGACCGCCAGCATGATTTGCCGGCTGACTGGCAGGGCACGAAGATTGGCGATGAAGTTCATAAATCAGGTTTTCCCGTATCTGGGCGGATCGGTGGAATGGTTAATATCTGACCGGAAATTCTTAACGGTTCCTTTACCCGAAGCCTTGTTTAAGGAGCATCGGGAGTCTTGGGGTAGCCGGGAAGTTGATGGCGAAGAAAGATGCTGCAAAAGCTGGCGATCAGGCCGCAGATGGCGGCCTTGAGACCAGTGGGAAGAAGTCGGGTGGCGGGTTCGTCGGCCTGGCGATTCTTGCCGTGGGTGCCATGACCAGCTCGTTTGCAACCGTTTATGTTCTGGCTGCCGATCCACCAACGGGCCCGGCCTGTCCGGCGCCTGATGCCGGGCCGGCAATCGAACCCATTGCCCAGCAGGACCAGACCTATGTGGAACTGCACGACATCCTGATCACGATCGGGAGTGAACCGGCGACCCGATACCTGAAGATGAAGGTATCGATTGTTACGGACAACAATGGCGCAGGTATGGTTAGCAAAGCCGAGCCTGTGCTGATCGATGCATTTACCAACTACCTGCGTTCCGTCGAACTGAGCGATTTCGAAAACCCCGATTTCTATGCCCACATGCGCGAACAGCTGAGCCGCCGTTCTGAGCTCGTGCTGGGCGGAGGTGTCTCCGAAGGCGTCCTGATTACAGAATTCCTGTTGAGATGAGCCCCATGCAGATTCAAGCCACCGATATCGCCATCATCCTCGTATCCTTTGCGGCCTGTGTTTACTGCTTCGTGCTGAACCGCCGGCTGAAAGCCCTGCAGGACACGCGCGACGGTCTCGGCGCGACGATCATGGCCATGTCCAAATCCATCGCCGCCATGTCCAGCTCCACCAAGGAAACCCGGTCGCACGTCGGCGAAATGGCCGCGCGGCTGGCAACCCAGCTGGAAGACGCAAAACAGACCTGCGCCCGGCTGGAGGAACTGAAAATCTCTCTGGAAGCAACGCAAAAGGACGCGGTCGACCAGGTCACGGCGTCCCAGGCTGAACTCAGTACGATGATGCGGATCATTCTCGATCAGTCCAAGACCCGCATCATGGAAATGAACCGCGTCATGCAGGACATGCGCGAAATGACCGAAGCCGCCGACGAAGATTATCGCCCCCTCGCCCAAAGCACCGGGCGCTGATCTCGCAAGACACGAAACGGGTAGCCTGCCATGAAGTCGCTCAACAACAGCCGGTCCTACGTCCTTCTCACCCTGGGATTCCTGTTTACGCTTGGCGCTGCTGTCCGGTTCCTGCCCAGCAACCTTGCGATTGCGGAAAGCCCTCTAAAGCCTGCGCATCCTGCCGAGACAGGAGACCATGCACCAGCAACCGCTCCCATCGCGTCCGGCACCAAGCAAATCGACCAGGTCTGCTTTACTGCCGAAACAGCGGCGCTTCTGGCGGATGACCAGAAAAAGCTGAAACAACAACAGGCTGCCTTGCAGGAGCTGGAGCTTGAATTGCTCGCCCGCCAGCAGGAACTCGACCGGCGCGCAGCGGATCTGCAGGCCGTTGAAGCGACACTTCAGGACCGTTGGGGCCAGCTTCAGGACGCTTCAAACGATGACATGGATCATCTGGCCCGCATGTACGGCACGATGAAACCGGACCAGGCGGCGTCGATCTTCAACCAGATGGATTCCGACTTCGCGGCTGGTTTCCTCCGCCTCATGCGCTCCGAACAGGCCGGAATGATTCTCGCCGGCATGGAGACCAAGAAGGCCTATGCTGTCAGCCTGCGCCTCGCGGCGATGAACGAAGACGTCCGGAACTCGTCCAGCACCGAATAGATTCGATTGTCTGTTCCTTCCAAGATAGACTCACTTTGATGTGTCCTGTAACGATAGCACTAGCTATCAAAAATACGATCCGGGTAACGGACGGGGAGACAAATGGTGAGGACTTTCTCAGCGACGCTGCTGCTGGCGTGCATTTGCGCCTGTTCCCGGGGTGTGGGTGGAAATGCCCCTCCGGAAATTGTTGAGCCTGACGCCCCCCACATTGCCCTCGCCGAAACGCTGGTTCCTTCCGACCCAACGCTTGCTGCAACCTACGAACGCTCCTGCCGAGCCTGTCATGCCCTGAACGGACTTGGCGCCCCCCTCACGGGACATTCCGCAGCCTGGACACCGCGCTTTGAGGCGCGTGGAACGGATGGCCTGCTCGCCTCGGTTCACTCCGGACGTGGCGCGATGCCCGCCATGGGGTACTGCGCCGACTGTACCGACGATGACTTTCGCGCACTGATCCAGTTCATGTCAGCGGAGGGCCAGCCATGAGCACCACCCGGCGCGCTATCCTGCTTGGAACCGCAGGCCTCGCTGCAGCCGCCGCGATTCCCGGCGTCCAGTATGCGAGCTGGAGCATGAAGGACTTCACCCGCGACGGGTATAGTCCTGACTTGCCCCCTGCTCCGGAGGGGGAAGTCGCCTGGTCCAACTGGTCCGGCATTCAGCAGTCCACACCTGACCGCATCGCGGTGCCGGCAACGGAGGCGGAGCTTGCCGAGGCCCTCTCGACGGCGCGCCGCGTGCGGCCGGTGGGTAGCGGACACTCCTTCACCGGTCTCGTTCCATCCGAACACCTGATCATGGATGCCAGTCGCTTTTCGGGCCTGATTTCCGCCGAAACCGAGACGGGCCTCGCCACGATTGGTGCCGGCACCCGTATTCGTCAGGCCGCACGCGAGCTGGATGAAGCGGGCCTGGCACTGCTGAACCTGCCAGACGTCGATGTTCAGACACTGGCCGGGTCTTTTTCCACATCCACACATGGCACGGGTCGGACACTTCAGCCGTTACATTCACACATCGAAGGCTTCCGGATCGTCACGGCGGACGGGACGGCGCGTGATGTAACAGCCGCCTCTGACCCGGAGCTATTCGCGGCCGGCCAGGTGTCGCTCGGGGCGCTGGGGGTCATCACGCAATACACGCTGAAATGTGTGCCAGCCTACAATCTGAAACGCCGGGTTTGGGTCGAAGAGCTGGATTCGCTGCTGGATAGAGTTATGGACCTGTCGCAGCAGCACCGGAATTTCGAATTCTACTATTTTCCGTTCACGGGATATGCTGCGGGAATATCGCACGACATATTCGAAGGCGACATCACAGGCCGGGTGCCCGATGAGGATGAAGACACGCTGACCGGCCTCAAGCAATTGCGGGATGTGTTCGGCTGGTCTTCCTGGCTGCGCAGACGCGTCGCTGCGGGCAGCCTGCCCAAGGGCCTGGTCGAGGAAAGTTCGGATGCCTATTGGAAACTGCTTTCCACGGCGCGCCCAACCAAGTTCAACGAGATGGAATATCATATCCCGCTCGATAACGGGCTTGCCTGCCTGCGAGAGATAATTGCCGCACTGGAATCCCGGAACAACACGTTCTTCCCGATGGAAATCCGGATCACCGCGCCTGACAATGCCTGGCTGAGCCCGTTCAATGACGGGCCACGCATGTCGATCGCAACGCATGCCGCTGTGGACGAAGCATACGATTACTTCTTCACAGACCTTGAACCCATCCACCGCGCTCATCGCGGGCGGCCTCATTGGGGCAAGTTGCACTCCCTCGGAAAGGACGACCTGCTTTCCCTATATCCGGATTTCCAGAACTTCCTTGATCTGCGCGCCTCGCTCGATCCGGATGGGAAGTTCCTGAACCCCCATCTTGCGCATCTGTTCGGAGTGGATTTCGATGCCTGAGCTGTCACGCCGTACCCTGTTTCTGGGCGGCGCAGCCGTCGCCGCCGGAGGAGCCGTCCTGATGAACAAACCCCAAGACCACAGCGGCCCGCGCGACCCCTATTTTCTGAGTATCCAGGCTGCCTTGATCGGTGCTGGAATCGCATGGCCAACCCTGGTCATCGACAAGACCCGCCTGTCGGACAATGTGCGGACCCTGAAGACACACCTGCCCGCCGGCATGGGCTACCGCATCGTTGCGAAATCCCTGCCTTCCATCGGTCTCCTGTCGCATATCCGGGACCTGTCCGGCACCGACCGGCTGATGACCTTCAACCAGCCCATGCTGTCCAAACTCTCCGTCGATATGCCGGAGGCCAGCCAGCTTCTGGGCAAACCGCTGCCGATTCGCGCCACCCGTCAGTATTTCGAGACACTTCCCGCAGACGCCAGCGCGGCCGCGGACAAAGTCGAATGGCTGATCGATACGCCGGAGCGGCTTCAGCAATATGCTTCACTCGCGTCGGATATCGGCCGGCCCCTGAAGATCGTCCTCGAACTGGACGTCGGCCTGCACCGCGGCGGCTTCGAGCCCGGCCCCACACTGGGCGCCGCCATCGAGGCAATCGAGGCAGATCCAAATCTCATATTCAGCGGCTTCATGGGGTATGAGCCCCACATCCCTTCCCTGCCGACCGCGCTAGGCTGGCGGGACAAGGCGCTGAAGGGTGCATGGAACACTTATAATTCCGCCCTGGAACAGGCGGCCACGCTGATTGGTGCAGATCGCATGCCGGGCCTGACCCGTAATGCGGCGGGTAGCCCGACCTATCGTTACTATCAGTCCACCGATATTGCGAACGAGGTTTCGGCAGGGTCATGCCTCGTGAAGCCAACGCATTTCGACACGGAACTGCTGGAACCCCATCAACCGGCCAGCTTCATCGCAACGCCGGTGATCAAGTCATTCGACAAGACCCGCCTGCCCGGTCTCGAGTTTGCCACCGGACCGGCGGCTGCATGGAATCCCAACTCGAAAAAGACAGTTTTCATTCATGGCGGACATTGGCTGGCGGACCCCATCGATCCACCGGGCCTCGAATACAACAAGACGTTCGGCCGCTCCTCGAACCAGGAAATGCTGAATGGCGGTCCGGAATTGTCGATCCAGCCGGACGAGTTCGTTTTCTTCCGCCCGCAGCAAAGCGAAGCGGTCTTTCTGCAGTTCGGGGACATCGCGGTCTACGAAGACGGCGCCATCGTCGATACCTGGCCGGTTTTCCCCGTTTCGGCATAGTCGGGGATCAGGTTGGCAATCTCCAGCAAACCATGCCGGCCTTGGTAAACGCGCGCACCGTCTCCGTCCATTTTTCGCCACGAATCTGGTGTTTGTGCCGCCTCTGCGCGTCGAGCCGGGTGTCTATCGCACCACTCATCCGCATGCTAAGGCGACAGCCGCGCGACAGCTCAGGAAGGAGGGGCTCCCCCGTGAAACTGTTGAGACTGCCAATCTGTGCCGCACTCGTTATGGCGCTGGTCCCCGCACCAGCAAGCGCCGAACGTGAAGGGCGCGATGACATGACGGTTCTGGGCTATGTCGAAGACGTTCACGTCGGCAAGTTAGGCCTTGAAATGAAAGGAAAACTTGATACCGGCGCCGACTCATCCTCGATCTATGCGCGGGATGTGAAAGTCTACAAGAAATCCGGCAAGGATGACTGGGTCACCTTCCGGCTTCGCGGCAAGAACGGACGCACCGTGCGCTACGACCAGGATGTCCGCCGGTTCGCCCTCATCAAGCTGAAGACCGGCGGTACCATCCGGCGCCCCGTGATTCACCTGCCAATTTGCGTGGGCGGGGTTCGCGGCCTGGCTGAAGTCAATCTTGCCGACCGGGAGGACTTTGAATACGACATTCTGATCGGCCGCGAATTCCTCGCGTCCCGCGTCCTGGTCGATTCCGCATCGACTTTCATTGCTGACGACGAATGCAACGTACCCGAGCGTGACTAGTACATTCCACACCCGCCTTCTGGCCTTCGTGCTGACCGCGATCGCGATGACGATCTTCGGCATCAAGGTATTCCAGTACAATTACCCGCTCACACCGGGCACCCAGACGACAACCTGGGACTTCGAGGTCTATCTCGATTTCGATACCGCCAACCAGCCGGTTCGGATCGAAACATTCGTCCCGTCCAACAGCGACGCAAGGCGCGTGTCCCAGGAACAATACTATAATGGCGCCTTCGGGCTGCGCCTTGAAACGGACGGCGACAACGGACGCAAGGCGATCTGGACCTATCGCTATCCCAATGACCGCAAGGTGCTGCGCTACCGGGCGCGTCTCGAAGGGGAAACCCAGCGCTCCCCCCTCCCCGCCGAAATGCACCGCCCGGCAGACCGGGAACCGCCGGAATCGCTGAACGACCTCGAGCGCCAGGCCTTTCTCGTCTGGTCTTCCGACATGCGCCGGCGCTCTGCCGATGACGACTCCCTCGCGGAACTGATCCTTCAGGAAATCTTCGTTCAGAAAGACGCCGACGAAATCGAGGCGCTTCTTCCCGTCCTGCCCCCGCCACTCGACCGCCTGACCCTCGCTGCTGAAGCCCTGCAGAGTCAGGGAATCCGCGCCCGCGTCGCGAATGGCGTTTACCTCGATGAAGCCCGGCGCCGCACGGAAGTGCAGCATTGGCTGGAGTACCATGTCGAGGGACGCGACAAGCGCTACTTCATCGGCGCAGACCCGAAAGAGTTCTTCACCATCTGGTATGGCACGGAAGAAATGATCCGCGCGGACGGCGTGTTCGATTTCGAGCCACAGGTCTCGATCCAGCCGATCGACTCCTCGGCGTCAGATGTCGTGCGGAAAGCCGCCCGCGCAGACCGTACGCCCGTCGAACTGTTCAGCTTCGACCGTCTGCCCGTGACCACCCAGCTCGTCTATCAGGTGCTGATCACCATTCCGGCCGGCATCGTCCTGCTTGTGTTCATGCGGCAGTTCATCGGGATTGAGACGCTCGGAACCTTCATGCCGATCCTGATCGGGATCGCTTTTCGTGAGACGGCCCTGCTGAACGGCCTGATCCTGTTCACTCTGCTCGTGGCGCTCGGGCTTGCGATGCGCTTCTATCTTGAGAAGCTCCGATTGTTGCTGGTGCCCCGGCTCGGCGTCGTCCTGATCTTCATCGTGATCTGCATGGCGGTGATCGCGCAGATGTTCAACAGCGCCAATATGCGTATGGGCCTGTCCATATCGCTGTTCCCGATGGTCATCCTGACGATGACGATCGAGCGCATGTCGATCATGTGGGAAGAATACTCGCCAGAGGACGCCATCAAGGCCGGCGCCGGTTCGATGCTTGTTGCGTCGATCTCCTACCTGGTGATGACGAACAAGCACATCGAATACCTGCTGTTCAACTTCCCCGAACTGCTTCTAGTTCTGATGGCTGCCTGCCTGCTGATGGGCAAGTATACGGGCCTGCGCCTGAGTGAGATCCGGCGCTTCCGCGAACTCGCCAAGGAAGCCGAACCGAAATGATCAAGACGTGGCTTGGCCTCCGCCGGGCCGGCGTGCTCGGCATCAATGAGCGGAACCTCCGCCTCATCAATGATTACAATCCCCGCCGTCTGATGCGGCTGGTCGACGACAAGACCGAGACCAAGCGCCTCGCCAATGCCGCCGGCATCCAGACTCCGGAACTCTACGGCCTCATCCGCAGCCCGGCGGAGATGCGCAAGCTCGAGTCGCTGCTCAATCATCCGGACGGTTGCGTCATCAAGCCGGCCAATGGGTCCCAGGGCAACGGGATCCAGGTGATCCTCGGGCCGATGCGCGGCGGCTGGCGGCGTTCCAACGGGCAGCGGGCCCTGCTTGAAGACCTGAAGTTCCACGTCAACAACATCCTGTCCGGCATGTATTCCCTGTCCGGCCAGCCCGACATCGCCATGATCGAATACCGGGTGAAGTTCGATGACGTCTTCGACCCGATCAGTTTCGGCGGCGTACCGGACATCCGCATCATCGTGCTGCGGGGGATTCCCTTCGTCGCCATGGTGCGCCTGCCCACCGCCGAGTCCGATGGCAAGGCGAACCTTCACAAGGGCGGCGTCGGCGTCGGTCTCGATCTGGTCACTGGCCGGACCCTTTACGGCATGCAGAAGGGCAAGACGACAGACATCCATCCGGACACGGCCAATCCTTTGAGCAACATTTCAGTCCCGCACTGGGACGATATGTTGCTGATGGCCGCGAAAGCCTACGACGTGACGGGGCTCGGCTATCTCGGCGCCGATATCGTGCTCGACAAGGGCAAAGGCCCGATGATGCTTGAGCTGAACGCCCGCCCGGGGCTCGCCATCCAGGTGGCAAACCGGATGGGAGTACGTCCGCTGGTCGAAGCCTGCATGATAGCAGACATCGAAGGCCTGGATGCAGAGCAGCGCGTCGCGCTCGGCAAGAAGCTCTACCGGGAACACGTGCCGGATACCGCGCTGGTTTGATATCTCAGTCGGAAAAAGAGAAATCCGGCAGCGACTTGAACGCCAGTTTCAGGGCATCACCCCAGCTGCTCGAAACCGTCTGGAAGTATGGATCATCCTCTTCGACACGCCGGCGGTGGGAGACCTGAAATGCGCCCTCCGCAACGACTTGAAGGTCCAGCGGCATGCCGACCGACAAGTTCGCCTTGAGGGTCGAGTCAAAGGAGACATAGAGCAGCTTGATCGCTTCCTCGAAACTCATGTCCGGATCATAAGCGCGCAGCAGGATCGGCCGGCCATACTTGGTTTCACCGATCTGGAAGAAGGGCGTCTCCTCGCTCGCCTCAATGAAATTCCCTTCCGGGTAAATCATGAAAAGACGAGGCCCGATTCCGGCGATCTGACCGCCAACGATCATCGTCGCGCCATAGTCGGCCTCCGATTCCGGGCCGGTCATCTTCTGCGTCTTGATCACTTCCTTGAGCGTATCGCCGATAATATTGGCGACCTGGAACATGGTGGGGGCTTCCAGCAGGCTTGGCCTGCGTTCCTGCGGCGCCTTGGTCCGCTCATCGAGGAGGCTGATCACAGCCTGGGATGTTGCGAGGTTCCCCGCCGTCAGAACGGTAATGACCCGCTCACCCGGTTCTTCCCAGGTGAACATCTTCCGGAACCTGGAGATGTTGTCGACACCCGCATTCGTGCGCGTGTCTGACATGAAGATGAGCCCCGCATTGAGCCGCATCGCCACGCAATATGTCACTTCGAACCTCTTCGGACCCGTTTATTATTGTTGAACCTGGACGCTGACCGACAACACTTCCTGTTCGCCGCCATACATCACCCCTGTCAGTGGACCAGCTTCGCGATAGTCGAGGCCTGTTGCAACCTGAATGTACCGTTCGTCGGGACAAACCCTGTTGGCTGCATCAAATCCGACCCATCCAAGCCCTTCGACCCATGCTTCTGCCCAGGCATGTCCTGCTTCCTGATCAACCCGGTCCAGCATCATCATGTAGCCGCTCACATACCGGGCCGGGAAACCCATCAACCGCGCCGCGGCAGTGAAGATATGCGCATGGTCCTGGCAAACGCCATGGCCGATTTCGAGGGCTTCCTCGGCAGTCGTATCCGGCCCGGTCGGGTCCGTATCATAGACAACCGTTTCTGCGATCAGGTTCATCAGGCCGTGCAGCGTCTCAAGATTAAGTGCCGGATCCTTGCCCAGTTCGGAAACCAGGCCGCGGACACCCTTCCCCGCTTTCGTGAGGGGCGTGAAGCGGCGGTAAAGCCAGAGCGGCGGCACCATCCTGTTGCTGGTCAGAACACCGGCGGTGTCACGCGTTTCAACCTCTCCCTTGCAGGAAATCGAAACCCGCTTCGCTTCCGGTTCGATGGAGACGAGGTCCACAAGGTTACCGTGATGGTCGACATATTGCGCTTCACATGTCGCGCCTTCCAGAACGAGATCCCATGAAATCACCGTCTGCGCATCGGTATCGTGCGGACGTTTGCGCACCTGATGGAGCGCATAGACTGCTGCCTTTTCATAGTCATAGACTGTGGTGTGATCGATGCGCAGTCTCATGGCCTACTCGTTGAACCTGTAGTCAGTTTCGATCTGGGCGGAGAACGCCGCATTTTGCGCCATGAAGCTGGTGAGGAATTCGTGGAGCCCCTCCTCAAAGACCCGCGCAATGTTCAAGGCCGTCAGCCGGTTTTCCTGCCGGATCGCCAGCTCATGCGCCGGCGTGCTTTCGCCATACTCCTCGGCAAGCCTGCCCAGATATTCCGTGATCATATCATAGCAGAAAGCCAGGGACCGCGGCAGGCGCGCATCGAAGATCAGGAAATCGGCAATGGCGGGCGGGCTGACAGTTCCACCATGCAGCCAGTAGAAACTGCGCTCTGCCGATGCTGATCGCAGGATCATCTCCCACTGGACATTGTCCAGCGAAGACCCGATCGAAGCGCTGGACGGCAGCAGCACGTAATATTTCGTATCCAGAATTCGAGCCGTGTTGTCGGCGCGCTCCACCAATGTCCCGATCTGGATGAAGTTGTAGATATCATTGCGCAGCATCGTACCGGTGACTGCGCCGCGGACCTGCGCCCCCTGCCGTCGTACCAGGGACAGGATTTCCGGCAAATCCCGTTCCGGCACCGGACGGCGCAGCGCATCGCGCACGCTCATCCAGGCATCATTGATCGCTTCCCAGACCTCCCGGGTCAGGGCTGTCCGTGTCATCCGCGCATTCTCTCGCGCCGTATGGAAGGCACAGAGGACACTGTTGGGGTTTTCCTTGTCACGCAGGATGAAATCCAGGATCTTGTCTGACCGGATGGTCTCATGCTTTTCCAGATAGGCTTGCTGGCATCCGGCTGTTGTAACGACAGACCGCCATTCTTCCGTATCGGACTCGGCCCGCGTGAGCGCCAGGCGAAACCCTGCTTCGGCCAGGCGGGATGTATTCTCCGCCCTTTCCAGGTAACGGGCCAGCCAGAAGAGACCGGCAGCTGTGCGACCGAGCATCACCCCTAATCCCCCTTCAGGACCCAGGTGTCCTTGGTTCCGCCGCCCTGGCTGGAATTCACCACCAGGGAGCCTTTCTTCATGGCCACGCGTGTCAGTCCGCCCGGTGTCACCTCCACCCCGTCCGGTGAAACGAGCACGAACGGACGCAGATCGACGTGACGGGGGGCAAGACCTGCTTTTGTCAGCACCGGGACGGTTGACAGCGCCAGTGTCGGCTGGGCGATGTAGTTTTCCGGCCTGGCCACCAGCTTGGCCCGGAAGGCCTTCAGCTCCGCCTTGCTGGCGGCAGGTCCGACCAGCATGCCGTATCCGCCGGACCCGTGCACTTCCTTGACCACCAGCTCTTCCAGATGGTCCAGGACATAGGAGAGCGCTTCCTTTTCTGCACAGCGCCACGTTGGCACATTCTTGAGGATCGGCTTCTGCCCCGTATAGAACTCCACGATTTCAGGCATGTAGGAATAGATGGCCTTGTCATCGGCAATGCCGGTGCCCGGCGCATTCGCGATGGTGATGCCGCCCGCCCGATAGATGTCGAATATGCCAGCTACACCCAGCAGGGAGTCCGGCCGGAAATTCAAAGGGTCCAGGAAATCATCGTCGATCCGGCGGTAAATCACATCGACCGGCTCGTAACCACGCGTCGTGCGCATGGCGATGCGGCCATCGGCGACCCGAAGGTCATGTCCCTCGACCAGTTCGACACCCATCTGGTCCGCCAGGAAGGCGTGTTCGAAATAGGCTGAATTATGGATACCCGGCGTCAGCACCGCCACGTTGGGCCGCTTACCGTCGGCAGCGGGCGGACCGCACCGCTCCAGCGACCGGCGCAGCATGCTTGGATATTGCTGAACCGGCTCCACCCGGATGTGCGAGAAGAGCTCGGGGAACATCTTCAGCATCGTCTCGCGGTTTTCCAGCATGTAGGAAACGCCGCTTGGCGTGCGGGCATTGTCCTCCAGCACGAAGAATTCGTTCGGGCCGGTGCGGACCAGGTCCACACCCACAATATGCGTGTAAATCCCGCCAGGCGGATCCATGCCGATCATGCGCGGCAGGAAGGCATCGTTTTCACGGATCAGGCGTTCCGGCACGCGGCCCGCCCGGATAATCTCCTGCCGGTGATAGATATCATGCAGGAACGCATTGATCGCCTTTACCCGCTGTTCGATCCCGCGAACCAGGTTCGCCCACTCTCCTGCCCCGATGATGCGCGGGATCAGGTCAAACGGGATCAGGCGCTCGTCGGCTTCGGCCTCGCCATAGACATTGAACGTGATACCGGTGCGCCGGAAGAAGGCTTGCGCTTCAGCGGATTTCTTCAGGAGCGCCGGCCGGCTCATCTCCTGCAGCCAGTTTGAATAAGCCGAATAGGGTCCGCGCACGTTTCCGTCGAACCCGTCCATTTCATCAAAGAATTGAGGTGCCTCTCCCATAAACCCCACAACACACGCAAGGCTGTGCCCGGTCAAGCCGCCCCATCAGGCACAGCCGTGCCCCGCTGAGGTCGCCGCGCTTTGAAGAAAGCCGCACCAGCGCTGCCCAATATTTGGGCAAACTGCTTACATCGCCTGGCTCCAGGACCGCGAAAGCAAGGCGGCGGAGTTGATGATGCCGACCATGCAATAGGTCTGCGGGAAGTTGCCCCACAGCTCTCCGGTGTCGGTATCCACGTCTTCCGAGAGCAGGCCGAGATGGTTGCGTGCCGCCAGCAACGCCTCGAAGACACGCCGGGCTTCTTCTGTCTCGCCAATCCGGTGCAGCGCATCCACCAGCCAGAAGGTACAGGCGGTAAAGGCGGTCTTCGGTTTCCCGAAATCATCCGTCACCTTGTAGCGGTAGACATGGTCGCCTTCGCGCAAATCCCGGTTGATGACCTGCACGGTGGACACGTAACGCGGGTCATCCGCGGCGATGAAGCCGATCTCTGCCATCAGCAGGACGGACGCATCGAGGTCCTCTCCGCCGAAGGCTGCCGTGAATGCACCGACCTCTTCGTTCCAGGCCTTCTCAAGGATCGTCCCGTGGATGATATCGGCCCGCTCGCGCCAGTAATCTGCCCGCGCCGGCAGGCCCAGATGTGCCGCGATTTTCGCCAGCCGGTCACAGGCCGCCCAGCACATGATGGCAGAAGACGTGTGCACATGCGCGATCGTCCGGAATTCCCAGATGCCGGCGTCCGGCGTATCGTGAACCGCGAATGCCCGCTCGCCAACGGGCTCCAGCTGCTCGAATTCCGTCAGGCCCGGCCGCTTCATCAATCGCGTGTCGAAGAAACTCTGCGCCACCCCAAGCACAACTTGTCCGTAGACGTCATGCTGGACGTGCTCGGCCGCCTGATTGCCGACCCGCACCGGGCCCATACCGCGATAGCCGGGAAGCTGTTTGGCAAAATCTTCGGATAGGTCTGCTTCCAGGCCAATTCCATAGACCGGCTGGATGTGCCCCCCTTTTGACTGGGCCACAATATTCCGGACCCAGCGCATATAGTGTTCAAGCGTTCCCATGCCGGACAACCGGTTCAGTGCTGTCACCGTGAAATAGGCATCCCGGATCCAGCAATACCGGTAATCCCAGTTCCGCTCAGACCCTTCATGTTCAGGAACAGACGTCGTGAGCGCGGCGACGATACCGCCCGTCTCCTCATAGACGCACAGCTTCAGCGTGATCGCCGCGCGGATGACGGCCTGCTGCCACTCGAACGGCACAGCCAGGCTGCGCGCCCAGCGCTTCCAGTAGAGACGCGTACGCTCTTCCCAGTCGCGCGCGATGACTTCCGGATGATCGGACAGGGATTCGTCTGCCCCCAAAATAAAGGCGGCTTCACGATCCAGAATGAAGCTGGTTCCCGACAGGATGTAGGAAACCGGTGCGTCCGTCGTGACGCGAAATCCGAGCTCTTCGTCAATGAAGCGGACGTGATTGACGCCGCGGACAGGCTTCAGCTTCCGCCCGCCCCAATCCGTTTCCGGCGTCAGCGTAATCCGCATGCGCGGCGTGCCCGCAAGGACGCGGAACCGGCGCACCAATGCTGCCGGGCGGAACATGCGCCCCTGATTCTCGAACCGGGGCGCGAAATCGACAATCTCGACAATCGCGCCATCACGGGATTCGAGTCGCGTTCGCAGGATGGCGCTGTTGTGGTCGTAAGACTGTGTGCGGGACGCAAGGTCTTCCATCCAGACGGAAAATGCGCCGCCACCCCCCAGAAGCTGGTTGAACACCGGCTGGCCATCGAAGCGCGGAAGGCAGGCCCATTGATAATCACCGCGCGAATTGATCAGGGCGGCAATCGTGCCATTTCCCACGATTCCAAGATCCAGTCCGCTCATGTCCCTGCCAGCTCCTTCAGATACGCATGTACAGCATCGACGTTTTCCAGCCGGCACCGGGCAACGGTGTCACCTGCGCCGACCTTGACCGTCAACCCACCGAGGCGATTGGCCGCCCTGAAAGCATCCTCATCGGTCGTATCGTCACCAATCATGACCGGACGGCGCCCGGCAAAAGGGACTTCCTGCATCATATGGGCCAGCGCGCGGCCCTTGTTGGCGTTTTCAGGCTTGGCTTCGAAAACGAACTTTCCGTGCTGTATGCGGTATCCTGCATCGGACAGTCCCGCTTCCGCCAATGCGCGGCCGAGCCGGTCTGCCGAATCCGGCGCCTGCCGGTAGTGAAGGGCAAGAACCGGCCCCTTGGTTTCGACACGCGTCCCATGGAACATCGCACTGATTGTCTCGATCGCACCGCGCACGGCATCGGGCGCGGCAGCGCGCGCTTCCGGCGCCGCTTCATCCGGCCTCAGGGGGATCAGCCCGTGATTTCCAATGCGCCACAGTCCACCGGGAACGCGGCGCGCAAGATCACCCGCATCCCGGCCGGAAAGAATCGCGAGCGCTCCTCCCAGACGGCTGCCGATCAGCTCAAGCACCCTGTCCATGCCGGGCGCGAGAAACACCGTATCCGGATCGTCCTGCAACCCGGCCAGCGTTCCATCGAAATCAAGAAATAGCGCGTCGTCCGCGGTCAGCGGCGGCGGTGCAATGCCCTGCCCTGTCATGAAAGTACCGGAACCTCGGCATCGGCGGGGACCGCGTTCAGGAACCGCTGCCGCCACCAGGTCAGATCCTGCATCCGGAGACCCTCCATCAGATTGCGCCACCGGGTCTTGCGCTCTTCCAACGGCATATGGATCGCCTGATAGACAGCTTCCGAAATGGCGCTCGCATCATACGGATTTACGATCAGCGCGTCCCGCATCTGCTCGGCTGCGCCGGCAAACTGGGACAGGACCAGAACCCCCGGATCCGCCGGATCCTGTGCCGCGATGAATTCCTTCGCGACCAAGTTCATCCCATCCTGCAAGGGTGTGACAAGGCACACCTTCGCCTGCCGGTAGAGGCCGGCAATTTCATCCCGGTCATAGCCGCGTGCGAGATACCGGATCGGGATCCAGTCGAGATCGCCATAGTCGCCATTGATCCGGCCGGACAATTCATCGAGCTGCTGGCGCAATTGCTGGTAGCCCTCGACGACAGAGCGCGATGGCGGAGCGATCTGGGTAAAGGAAATACGCCCATGCACATCGGGATGACGGTCGAACAGGTCTGCCATCCCTTCGAAGCGCTGGATCAGCCCCTTGGAATAATCCATCCGGTCGACACCGAGGACGAGCTGGCGGTTGCCGAGAAACTTGTTGAGTTTCGACGCTGCTGACTGCGCCTCATCGCACGTCGCGGCTTCTACAAAGGGATCGACATCGATGCCGATCGGACAATGCAGCAGGCGGACGGTCCGTTCCCCCACCCTGAACCGCCCATCAGGCAATTCTTCTGCGCCGAACTCTTCTTCCAGGTAGCGGGCAAGATTGTAGAGATCCCTGCCGGTCTGCACGCCGACGACATCATAGGCGCACATGGCTTCCCCGAGTTCCCTGTGTTGCGGAATGGCGCGGAAGGCATCCGGCGCTGGAAACGGGATGTGCAGGAACCAGCCGAGGCGCCCCTGCCAGCCGCGCTGGCGCATCATCTTGCCGAGCAGGAAGAAATGATAATCGTGGACCCAGACAAAATCATCCGGGCGGGCCTCCTGAACCGCGATCCGGGCAAATTTCTCGTTCACGGACCGGTAATTGCGATACGTATCGGCTTCGAACACGGCGAGATCGATCCGGTTGTGCATGACCGGCCAGAGCACCGAATTCGCATAGGCGAGGTAGAACCCGTCATACTGACGTCGCGACAGGTCGCTCAGCGCAAACTGGACCCCCTCCTCCTCGACATAATTGACCCGGGCGGTTTCAAAATCGAGGACCCGACCAGACCAGCCGATCCACAACCCCTTGGTTTCCACCAGGGTTTCCCAAAGCGCCACGGCGAGCCCGCCCGCCTTGCTTTCACTGCCTGCAGCCGTCCGGTTGGAGATGGCGACCAGACGCCCGGGCGGCTTGGCCGATGTGTCTGCCTGTACGCTTGTCATCGGTTCTTTCCTGTTGAGTCACTTTTAGGCCGCTCCGTGTCGCGACCCAACCTCCACGAGGCGAATTCTTTCTCCAATAGCAGCTTCGCCTAGAAATATGACAGCCGTTGCGCCGCTTTCCATGTGGGTGAGCCCCCCTCCCCGCACTGAGCCCGGGAGGGACCCGCACAATATAATGGAGTCCGGCAGAAGCCGTGCCGTTACGGTCCCCTCAGGCAGCGGCCCGGCGACAGGCTTCATCATGAAAACAAAGCTGAAGAAGGCTGGGATTCCCCGTTGACGACAGCGCCGCGGGCTTATACATCCGCGCCTTCCAATCCTGTGCCCAGATGGCGGAATTGGTAGACGCGCACGGTTCAGGTCCGTGTGCCGCAAGGCGTGGAGGTTCGAGTCCTCTTCTGGGCACCAGTACCATATTCGTGTGCATTTTTCAGCATCCGCAGACGTCCATAAAAATCAATAAAAACAGATACTTAGTTGGTCTTCGTGTCCACGAGTGCTCTCTCGTGTCCGCCTCCGTCCTGATCGAAGTCTGGTACGGCCTCTGGTAGTATGGTACAGAATGAGGGTCACTAAACCTACCCGTACCATACCATGCCCCTAACTGACCTGAAAATTCGAAGCCTTAAGCCCGAAGACAAGCCGCGCCGTTACACTGATGGCGGCAATCTGTTTGTCGAAGTGCGCCCCAATGGCTCCAAGCTCTGGCGCTATGCCTACAAGTTCGACGGCAAACAAAAGCTGATGGCGCTCGGCCCTTATCCGGACATCTCGCTCGCCAAGGCCCGCGAGAAGCGCACCGAAGCACGCGCCTTGCTACTAGATGGTATCGACCCCATGCTGCAGGCCAAGGTCGACAAGCTTGAACAGAAGGCGCTGACCGAAGACACCTTCTCCGCGCTCGCCGCCGAACTGCTTGACAAGAACCGCCGCGAGGGCCTTGCTGAAACCACCCTGTCAAAGAAGGCATGGCTGATTGGCATCGCCAATGCCGACCTTGCCGACCTGCCCGTCACGCAGATCAAGCCGACCCATGTCCTCGTCCCGCTTCGCAAGGTGGAGGCGGAAGGCAATTACGAAACTGCTCGCCGCCTGCGCGCCGTGATTTCTCAGGTCTTCCGTTATGCCGTCGCCACCGCCCGCTGTGAGCATGATCCGACCGCTGGCCTGCGCGGCGCGCTAATCACGCCGAAGGTCACTCATCGCCCCGCAATCGTGGACCGGGACAAGTTCGCAGGCCTCATTCGCGCGATCTGGTCCTATGACGGCGCGATCGAGACCAAAGCGGGCTTGCAGCTCATGGCCCTGCTTTATCCTAGGCCGGGCGAGTTGCGCCTCTCCACATGGGACGAATACGACCTCAAGAAGCGCACCTGGACCATTCCCGCCGCGCGTACCAAGATGCGCCGCGAACACAGAAAGCCCCTGCCGGGCGCAGCGGTGGACATCCTGAAGCGCCTCCACACCATCACCGGCAACGAGCCTTACGTCTTCGTCTCGCAGCTCTCACGCGGCAAGCCGATCAGCGAGAACACGCTCAACGGCTCGCTGCGCCGTCTCGGCTACAAAAAGGACGAAATGACCTCCCACGGCTTTCGCGCCAGCGCCTCAAGCCTGCTCAACGAAAGCAACAAATGGCACCCCGACGCCATCGAAGCCGAACTCGCCCACATGGGCGCCGACCAGGTCCGCAAAGCCTACCACCGCGCAACGTATTGGGATCAGCGCGTCGAAATGGCCGAATGGTGGGCGGGCGAGGTGCTGGGCTTCGTAAATTGATCCTTATCTGGAATTGCCTAGTGAGCGGGCCTCAACCTCTATCTGTTGACTGCGTGCACGAAACGAATGTCGCGCTCGCCATGCCTGTTGAGCCTAGTCTATTAACTATTTCGCAGTTATGATTCACGGAGGGAGAACTAGTTTGTTATGGCATCCGCTCAGCAACTCATCGGCCTCGTAAAGAGCCACGCAGAAGGTGATTCAGATCGATTTTTTGATCTGGCAATGCAGCTTTCTGCAATCGAGGAGCAAAAGGGGCACAAACGTTTAGCGGAACAGCTTCGACAGTGGGCCGAAGCTGGCCAAAAGGTACCGGCGAGCCGCAGACCTGAGGTTACGCCAATTGCCACGCCGCGTGGTGATTTAGGTCAGTTTCTAGCAGCGTCGTATCCTTCTGAACGGCTAAACGATGTGATTCTACCTTCAAGAATAGAAGATGAACTTGCACACATAGTAATAGAAACTCGGATGCGGGAAAAGCTTGAAGCAAAGGGCCTCAAGCCTCGGCGACGCGTTTTGCTTTCTGGCCCACCAGGAACCGGCAAAACTTTGAGTGCTTCGGCTTTGGCTGGCGAACTTCAGTACCCGCTGTTTTCTGTGATGTTACACGGCCTCATCACGAAATTTATGGGTGAGACTGCTCAAAAACTCAAAATGGTGTTCGACGCCATCAAAACCACACGCGGCGTGTATTTATTCGACGAAATCGACGCGCTTGCGGCATCTCGCGGCAACGACAACGACGTAGGAGAGGCCCGCCGAGTCCTAAATTCTTTCCTCCAGTTTCTGGATGAAGACACTGGCCCATCTATTGTCATCGCTACGACAAATCTTCCTGAAATACTGGATCGTGCCGTTTTACGCCGCTTCGATATCGTACTGCCATATCAATTGCCGGATGGGCCTTCGATCAAAAGCGCACTCGAGCGTCGTCTCATCGGATTTTCGACTTCTCGAATGGCTTGGAAGCGAGTGATAGATGCTGCGCTGGGGCTATCGACAGCTGATGTTGTAGCAGCTGCTGAAGACGCGGCCCGCCGTGCGGTGCTTGCCGACTCGGGTAAAATTGCGACACAGGATTTGATCAATGCTCTCGAACGACGTCGGTCGCTGCAAGGAATAGGGACTGACGACAATGGTACGAAAACTTCGACATTTTCATCTGCGCGATCTGGGAAGAGCTCGCCCGTTCAAAGCGAAGGGCGGGGGCGGAACAAAAAGACCAAGTGACGTAGCGAACCGGGCGGCCCACGCTCAAGCCCTTCTTCAGGCAATTGACTTGCTTCCAGATATAGAAGTCGCCAACCTGCCAGGAGTTTATCTTGAGTTTACGTCACGCCCCAACGAGCGCCTAAAAAGGGATAGCCTCGACGCCAGCGATCTTAAGCTTCTTCGCATTGGAAGCGGCGCGGGCGACGGCGCAAATCAGGAGCAGGCTACAGTATTTGCGACTGCCAAAGGCATCGAAAAGCTCCGAAAAAAAGTTGATCAGTTTCGAACCGAGGACACTCCTGAAAGAGAGAAGAATGGCCAACTCATTCCTGGCCGTCCAAAAAATGCAGATCTTGTTCAAAGCGTTGAAGCAATTACGGAAGCCGGACTACGTGCATTGTGGCGCAGTCCAGCCGACAACTTCCCCAACGATGAGCAGGCAACAAACTGGGAAGTGTGGTTGGAGCCCTCAACCGCAGAACAATTCGTTCAGCGAGCTGAGGAACATGGCGTCTCCGTTGGCCAACAACGCCTCCTTTTCCCTGAAGATGTAGTTGTCATCGCCAATGGAACTCGCAATTCTCTCGCCACTGCCATTCGACGGATTGGCGGCGTACGAGCGTTAGCGGCTCCCACCGTTACAGCCGATTTCTTCGACGCAATGGACGTTGATGAGCAAGCTCAGTGGGTAGGCGAACTTCTTCAAAGGACAAATTTTCATCCGAACGCGGATACTGGATATGTTACCCTTATGGACACGGGTGTCAGCCGGGCGCATCCACTAGTTCAACCAGCACTAGCCGCGGCTGATCGGTACGCTGCCAACTTTGCTTGGGGCGTGGAAGATGTTCGGGGACACGGCACACAGATGGCGGGTTTGGCGCTGTATGGCGATCTGACGCCTAACCTGAATCAGAATGGTCCCGTTGCAGTAAGCAATAGACTAGAATCGGTAAAGCTATTGCCAGATGCGGGTGCAAACCCTCATCATCTGTTGGGCGCCGTCACTCGGGACGGGGTGGATGTTGTTGAGCAGACGCATCCGCGCCGTCGCACTTTCACTTTGGCTACAACTACTGGAGAAGACACGCCCCATGATGGCGCACCCACCTCTTGGTCCAGTGAAATTGACCAACTCTCTGCCGGGGTGTCGGGTCAACGCCGCATAAAGCGCCTGATTTTGGTATCAGCAGGCAATACCGATAATTTTTCGTTTGGGGCGGGGAATTACCTAAGCACATGCGATCATGAAGATAACGAAATCGAGTCGCCGGCCCAAGCATGGAACGCCATTGCCGTCGGCGCGTACACCGAGAAAACGCAGTTACCAGCCGACGAGCAAGCCAAACCGGTTGCGCCATTTGGCGATCTTTCGCCTGCTTCTCGCACTGCGTCTTGGTCTTCCATTTGGCCCTTAAAGCCTGACGTAGTGCTTGAAGGTGGAAACTGGGCTTTAAGCGCCGCCCCCCCACCGATGCGTCATGGGTGGTTGTCGCTTCTAACGACGCACCACAATTATCCAACTCGGTCATTCGCATTTAGTCATGATACCAGTGCCGCGACGGCTTTGGCGGCGAAAAGCATAACCGAACTCTGGTCTGATTATCCTGAATTATGGCCAGAAACCGTTCGCGCTCTGTATGTATCATCGGCTCGTTGGAATCAGCAGATGAAATCTCATCTGCCTGCAGCACCTCAGAAGGGCGACTTCGCGTCTTTGTTCAAACGCTATGGTTATGGCATTCCGGACCTTAGTCGAGCACGGCGAAGCGCATCAAACGCACTAACGTTGATCGTCGAAGATGCCATCACGCCCTATGGCCTGTCAGAAAAAACTGGCGGTGATGTTCACAACGAAATGAAACTATTCACGTTACCTTGGCCCGTTGAAGAGTTGCGCAAGCTCGGAAACACAGAGATTACACTTCGTGTGGCCCTGAGTAGTTTCGTCGCCCCCAATCCATCTGAGGCATCACGCGGTTCGAAGTATCGCTATGCGTCGCACAATCTTCGTTTCAAGTTGAATCGCGCCGACGAGAACGCAGACAGGTTCATAGCCAGAATTAGTAAGATTGCTGACAATCCAGAAGGACCGCAGAGTATAGAAGACGATCTTTGGGAGTTCGGTTCCAACCGTCGCGATGTCGGGTCACTTCACATCGACCAACTGACTTGCCGAGCCTCTGACCTAGCCCGCCGAAATCTCATCGCGGTGCACCCTGTGACCGGCTGGTGGAAATCCAAAGTTTTGCTTAAAGACAGCCTCCCGGAAGTCCGCTTTTCGTTGGTGGTCGAAATTGATGCCGAGCACGTCGAAACCGAGCTCTACGTCGAAGTGCAGGCGGCTATTGACGCTGCTGTTGCGGCTCGCGCAGCAATCGCAGTTTGATTGTCAGCATTTCATTAGCGTCCATTTTGTGGAAGTTGGCGATCTTTTTCTACAAGGGCAATCATGTATTCCTCGACTTCGCCTTCAACCCAGACGCTGCGCCGTCCCAGATGCACTGGCGCGGGAAAGGGCTGGACCGGGTCCTTGATCAGTTCGTAGAGCAGTGAACGGCTGATAGTCAGACGGTCGAGCACGTCGCGCAGGGACAGGAAGCGTTGCGGCGCGTGCGGGATGGGTCCGGATGCCCCCGAACTACGGGAAGGCATGGGCACGATGCCGGGTCTGGACATGGCAAAAACTCCTTACACAAAACGCGGCCAGCCACTGCGCCAGCCTTGCCCCATGATCCCGCGTGATCCGTGCCCTGCCTAGTCGGAATGGCGGCAAATCGCGGCATGAGTTCGCAAGACCTTGCAAGCGGGTTCAAAGCGAATGGCGCGCCTTGCTGACAAGGAAGTTCGCGGAACAGGTGAGACGTCGGTCAACTTTCGATGCGCCAGAAGGCAATATAGTGCTGCGTTAATTCACCACTGGATTCGATGATCTCGAACGGGATTGTCGCGGGCGCTTCACCGTTCGCTGGCATGTCCATGCGGAGCGTGAGGGCATTGCTCGGCCGGATTTTCAAGAAGTAATTGGTCAGTCCGGGAATCAATTGTACAGTTCGAGGTCCCTGTTTGGCCGCATCAATGCGCTCTACGGACACGGTGCCTTCGAACGCTACCGGATGGACCAGGATAGGTACCGGTTCAAAGACCAATCGCTTTCGATCTGCACGTAATCCGACATCGGCTGGTTGCAGCACATTTCCGCCCGGGTCCGTGGAGAATTGAACCGAGGATGTACCGATATTCAAATACCAATTTGTTACGCCCTTTACGAGGACAACGGGTCGATCCCCGACGATATGCTCAGGCTCAACACGCGCGACTTTGTAACCTCCAGCAAACTCGTTCGTACGAAACCGAACCGTTGACGTGTTGAATATGAGCTTGGACGCTCTGCAGCGAACTGCCGGATGGGTTGGTGTTTGTGAACACCCAGTCTGGTCGCTGTTAAAAGGAATGGCATCGCCGGTCGCGATCGCCAATCTGTGTTCGCCGACAGGCAGCTCGATCGTTTGAGTTCCTGTCAAGGGCCCGACGGTTTCGCCCGTGGAAAGCGTAAGCTTGTATTCTCCGGCATAAATTCCCGGCTCGAAAGTGAGAGTCGCCACACGGCTGTCGGTTTGCGCGTGCGCCAAGCTTCCGAGGACTCCAAAGATAATCGCCAAAGAGGTCCATCGAATCGAATTCATCTGCATGTGCTGTCCCCTGCTTTCGTTGAGTCTTTCCTTTGCATAATGATGTGCTCGAAGAATCCATCCTTGGTCAAGCGGCGGAACGTAACGCAAGCACTATGGACATTGGCCAGTTTGCAGACTGACGGGTTCCATTTGCTTGATGACCTATTCTCGCGGACTCACTGGCAATTAAAGACAATGGGATCAAAGAGCTGCAGTCTTGCAGCACCACGGCGCGCTGATTGCGTGCAAATAGGATGCTAGGTGCTTTCCAAACGGGCACATTCTTGAAAACAGTTTCAGCGTTCTAGAATCGCTGCACGTGAGACGTCACAAAGTGTCGCCCACTAATCCGGCTCTGCGCCCTGCCAGCGCAGCGATTCATGCGACAGCGTCCGCCGCTTCTTCATCTTCACCGAGACCTGGTCCATGAAGTGATTAAACCGCCGGTACCCAAGCGCCGCCATAGCATCGCGCTGGGATGGCGGAAGCGGGTCGGTTCGCGTCAGCCAATAGTGCATGTAGTGGGACATGATCTCAACGTTGAGATTGGCCTTCCATTCGAGCCGCCCCATGCGCGTTTCGAAATTGTCCATTCGCTTCATCACGCGGTCTTCGAGCGTGTAGTCGCGCTCCTCGCTGAAGAAGTGGCGAAGCGCCGCCTCGAGGACTGCGGTCTTGGTGGTCTGATGCTCGAAGGCGACGTCCTCCAGCATGGCGAGGAGTTGGGCATCGAGGCGGAGATTGACGCGGGGCTTCATGGATGTCGGCTCGGCACTGGCTGGTGGGTTGGCCGTAAGTGTCGACGAGCGCGGCTCGAGTGCCTAGTCGGAATGGCGGCAAATCGCGGCAAGGCTTTGCAAGGCCGTGCAGCGGTTTGCAAAGCGTGGTGCACAGAATTTTCAGTGTTTGCGGGCACGAGGCCGGAATTGTGCACCACATCTGCGCACAAGAGGCGCCAAAAAAGAGATGTGCAGACAAGGGCTTAAGTGGCACATGGTGCCACTGCTTATTATCTTGCCCTCCCGGATTCGCTGTCCACCACCATCCAGACTTACGCCGCCTTTTGCCGCAATATGCTGGAAAACCCAATACTCGCGATATTGCCACCGCCTACTCAAATCGCTGGATTCAGGGTCCGTGTCGCCTGTTTTGCGCCCGGTCAAGGGCGCGTGGAACACGCGCCGCGAAGCGGGCAAAGCCCCTTGACCGGGCGCAAAACCGGCAAGGAAAATCACCATGGCCCAAGTGGCATTTCATGCCATTGGGCCTGAAGGAAAAAATACACCGAATCAGACGCTTTTCTTGGATTTTCCGGGGGCTTGCCCCGTCTCTATTTGTGGTTACCAAGGGTCTATGACGCCATCAGATTTCATACGAAAATGGGAAAAGTCCGAGCTGAAGGAAAGCGCAGCGGCGCAATCTCATTTCGTTGATCTTTGCCACCTCGCCCGCTCCAATCGAAATCTCGAAAAGCGCATACGAAACAAGGGCTTAAGCCCTGTTTCGACCGCTCCGAATTTCACCCGGCCCGCATTTTGCGTAACTTTCCGTGCATCAAAAAGCACACAAGGAAAGTCCCCGGCGATGCGTGAAGAGGACAGATACCTCCAGAAACGCGGCAGGAAATGGCACTATGTGCGCCGCGTGCCGACACGGCTGCGCCATCTTGACGGGCGCCATACGATCCGCGTGACCCTGCGCACCAATTCCCTCGAAATCGCGCGCGAGCGCCGCAACGCCCAGGAAGCGGTCGATGACCAGTACTGGGCAACCCTGCTCGACCTTTATGCCCGTCCCGAGATTGTCGACACGCGCAAGCTCGAATTCGCCGAGCGGCGCTACAAGGCCGCAAGGGCGCGCGCCTCGGCAAGGGGCCTGTCCTATATCCCGGCAGACGAGCTTGCCATCACCTATGGCCTTGATGACATTATCGAGCGCATCCGGGCCTTCGAACAGGTCGACAAGGGTGACACCACGCCCCGCGTGAAGACTGAAGCCGAAGGCCTCCTTGGCGGTGCGCCGCGACCCTCGCCAAAACTGTCGGAAGTCTTCGAAATCTATTGCGAGAAGATCGCCTTCAGCGAACTCCTCGCCAAATCCGCCAACCAGAAGCGGCTCTGGCTCAAGACCAAGCAGCGCCCCATCGGCTATTTCATTGAGGTTGTCGGCGACAAGCCGGTCACCAAGATCACCCGCGACGATGCGCTGAAATTCTATCACTGGTGGGGCGAGCGGCTGAAACCGAAAAAGGGCGGCAAGGCGCTGCAGGCCAATACGGCCAATCGCGATATCGGCAATCTGCGCAAGCTCCTGACCGAGTATTTCAAACATATCGGCGAGGAGTCCCGCCAGAACCCGTTCCGCAACCTCTCCTTCAAGGAAACCGTGAAGGCCGAAGTGCCGCCATTCGAGACCGACTGGGTGCGCCAGAAGATCCTCGTCCCGGATGCCCTGAAAGGCATCAAGGACCAGGCCCGCCTCATCGTCTACGCGCTCATTGAAACTGGCTGCCGCCCGAGCGAGATCGCGAACCTGCGCGAGGATGATATCTGCCTCGACACGGACGCACCCTATATCCGCATCCGCCCGCGCCGGGGCCGCGAGATCAAGACCAACGCCTCGATCCGAGATATCCCTCTGGTGGGCGTCTCACTTGAAGCGATGAAGCGCGCGCCGAAGGGCTTCCCGCACTACCGCGACCGCAGCGACCTTCTCTCGCAATCCCTGATGACCACTTTCCGCAATCGCGGCCTGTTCCCGACGGAGAACCACGTCATCTACTCGTTCCGCCATTCCTTCGAGAAGCGCATGCTGGAAGCGGGCCTTGATTATGGCCTGCGCTGCCTCCTCATGGGCCACGCCACAAGCCGCCCCGCCTATGGCGACGGCGGCTCAATGGCCTACCGACGGGACGAGCTTCTCAAGATTGCGCATCCCGTGCCGGAGGGGTTGTTCGGGTAGACACGCGGCCAAGTCAGTGCGTTTTAACATGGCCTCGGCCCGTTCCTGCCGTTCGCAGCATCTAAGGCGTCCGGCAATTTTTTGCTGGAAGCGGACCGATGTGCACGCACAGCTATTGTCGGCTTCAGACTACTTTCTGATCGCTCAAGAGAGGCGCTGTTGCATAAATCGCTGTCGGATTCACGTTGTGAATTCAGTGTGTTAGCCATTGAGGCATGAGCGCACCTCCTCGAACGAGGTGCAAGACGACGAACTGGCCCTCCTATAACGCCGCATTGAAGCGTCGCGGGTCGCTGATGATCTGGAGCGGCCCGGACATGTCCAAGGAGGCGAAGCCTTTCGGCAAACGGGCGCGACAGGCCGGCCTGACGATCAAGGTGGTGTTCGGTCTCGCCCTGCGTCAGACAACTGGCTTTGTCGAAAGCCTCCTGACCCTGATCGGGCTGGACTGGTCCGTGCCGGATTTCAGTACGCTGTGCCGTCGCCAGCAGTCGCTGGCTGTTATCATCGACGAAGCCGGGTGGAGACGAAAATGAACTGTGTCAAACGACTGGGGCAGAGCCTCATGGCGAGACCCTTTGAGCGTCAGGTTGTCGAGATGCATGTGCGCATCGCGGTCCTTAACCGCTTCACCGCTATCGGAACACCGATCACGATGCCCGTGGCCGAATTGCGCCCGGGGTCGGGACAATCCGTTCAGAGCCGGATTTGTGCAACAGCGCCCCGCGACTCTGCGCGCCTGTAATGAATGATGCAGTTTACGGCGGACGGAGCGGGCGGGATAGAGACCTTATCTACTACTTAAAAAAAAATAGGTGCAGTGGACTTCAGGCCTCTTTAACCGTGCAGAGCGATATGGGCCTTATCCGGTGGCTTTGCCGTGAGCGTGTAGAGGATATTATTATGCTGTTAAGAAAGCAGATTTTGGCATTTGCTGTTTCGATTGGACTGGCAGGTATGGCCAGCGCTGCCGATCTGGCCGTTTCTCGCTTTCAGGTTGTGAGTCCGACAGGTGACATATATCGCGGCGCGGATGTCACCTTTGAGGTCGACCTCGACAATAATGATCTGACCCCAGTTTCGGACGCGCAATTGCAGGTCGATGTCCCTGCAACCATGGTCGTTCAGCCCGCCAATGTCCCGGCGGGGTGTAGCGCCTCTGGCTTCACCGCGCCTCAAACCCTCACCTGTTCACTGCCGACCCTGACCCGCGATGCTGCCAATCCCGATCTCACCTTTACGTTCATTGCCACAGCCGAGACCGCAAATGCCCTGACCGGCACAGTCACGATTTCCAGCCCGACCAATACCGACCCGAACCCTGGCAATGACAGCCTCTCCGTCACGCCAACCGTAGGCTCGGGCGCCGATCTTGCCATGGTGCTCAGCGCGTCAACAAACTCGCTGCCGGCCGGTGGACGGTTCAGTTATGTCGGGACCGTCACAAATAATGGACCCGACAGCGTTAATGCAGCAGAAGTTGTTTTCTCGCTGCCGCCAAGCGCTGACTTTGGATATGTTTCCTCCACAGGCAGCAATTGGAGCTGTGTCCAGTCGGGCGGCGGATCACAGACGGTGACCTGTGCCTATTCTGGCCCGGCAATCGCCTCAGGCGCCGGCTTCCCGGCTATTACTTTGACCGGGGATGCCGATATTCCAGCTGGCACGCTGTCGGCGCTGGCCGATGTTACCGTGACGCAGATTGGTCTGGGCGATCCTGACCTCAATAATAATACCGATGGCCCAGAGGTCGTCACCATCACGCCGGGAACGGATTTGCAGGCGCGGATCATCATCGCCTCGTCCTTCATCACCGGTGAGACCGGAACATTCACCCTGCGCATCAACAATAACGGGCCGACCAGTATTGCTGGCGGGGCGCAGATTGTGCACGTCCTGTCGCCCAATCTTGGCCTGAACGGGCCTTTGCCTGCTGGCTGTAGTGAGGCCCCGGTCGGTACGATCACCTGTACCGCAGGTGCGATCAATACCGGCGCGCTGGAGAATTTTGTCATTCCGATCGCGGCGCTGAGCGATACAGGCGGCAATCAGGTCATCTCCGCGACCGTGACCCCGCCTGCAGGTCTCTCCGACCCGGTTCCGGGCAATGATACCGGCAATGATACGTTCCGGATTGATGATCCTGCCGCCGATGTCTTCATGCAAAGCAAGACCAAGACGCCGAACCCCGTCCAGGCCGGTCAGAACATGACATCGACCATCCGGATCGAGAATAATGGCCCCTCCATTGTAAATTGGTCGCCGGCCAATCCGATTGTGATCACCGATGACCTTGGCCCAAACGAAACCTATGTTTCGACGATCACGACGGGCTGGACCTGTGTAACGGGCGCGTCACCCGATGCCGGCTATGTCACGCGCGTCACCTGTACGACCACCGATAGCGGCTCGATTGCCGTGGATGCGCGCAAGACACTGCAGATCGTGACCCAGGCCGGGTCTGGGGCGGATGTCGATATTACGAATAATGCCTGTGTGGATGTTTCCGGGCTGAGCGTGGCGGACCCCAATACGGGCAATAACTGCCTGTCGCGGACCTCACGTGCGACGACCGAAGAGGCCAATTTAGCGCTTGTGGCTGAGGTCAGCCTCAGCAGCTCAGGTGGCTTCTCGCCGGCTGTTACTGTCCCTGACGCAACCGGATCGCACTTCATTCGCCTGACCGTCAGCAACGCCGCAGGCAGCGATACCGCCAGAACTGTCGATGTGCGCACGTTCAATCTCGGCAACTGGATGAACACCACGGTCAATTTCAATGGCGGCAGCGTGAACCATGCCACGTCCGTCAGCGTGTTTTCCGCCGATGCCGGGATCACCTGTCCGACGCTCGCGACGGTGAATGATGACCTGCTCTGCCGGGTGACAAATCTTGTGGCCGGTGAAACCCGGACCATCATCCTGCAGGTGGACCGCCCGATCCTGGAGGGTCTGCGCACAACCGCCTTTTCGATCACCTCACCTGATACGATCGAGACCAATACCAGCGACAATAATGACTCCGTCAGCGTAACGGCCGAAGCCAATGCTGACCTGATCGTCGATGACAAGCGCGTCAGCCCGAACCCGCCGCAGTCTGGCGGCACAGCGACCTATCTGGTCGACATCAAGAATATTGGCCCGAATGCCGGCAGCGCCGTTGCAACCGCTGATTTTATCGATCCGGCGCGGTTCGAGGTTCTGAATGTGACCACAACTGCCCCGGGAGGCGTGTGTGACTATGGCACGACTACGCCTGACACCGCGACCTGTACGATTGGAACCATGACCCGCGGTCAAAGCTATCAGATGGCGATCACGGTGCGCCCGCGCTTCCCGTTTGCCGGCGCCGTCAATCCGGGTGATTTCCCTGTTTCGCACACCAATACGGCGACGGTCACAACGACGACGCTGGAGACCAATTCAGCCAATAATAGCCGTCCTTTGACCCATGATGTCGGCGCACCGAGCCTCGACATGCGCGTGACCAATGCTGAGCCGTCCGGATTTGCCGAACCGGCCATTTATGGCAGCACGCTTTTGTATGAGATCAATACGCGCAATGGCGGCCTGACGCAGGGCTCCTCAGTTACCACCACCGTCTCCCCCAACCCGCAAGCGGGCTATGAAATGGCCTATAATGCGGGGGCCTCGACGGTTCCGGCTGGCGTGTCATGCAGCCAGGCGAGCAATACCGATCCGGTGATCTGTACCTATCCGAATATGAGCAATGGCGACAATCAGACCGTTATCCTGGCGTTCACCATTGTGGATGCGGGCGGCGGGGCGCCGGTCTCCTCCATCACCTTTGGCACGACGGCTGTTGTGACTTCAGACCAGCAGGCCTTTGACACGCCAACCGCCAACAACACTGCCGCGCAGACGACGACCGTTATTCCGTCAACCGATCTTGAAGTCGTGTCCAAGACACGGATTTTCCCGGCGCCCCCAACCCCGATCAATATTGCCGAGCCGGTCACCTATGACATTGTGTTCCGCAACAATGGCGTTTCGGCGACCACACAGGTGCGCATCACCGATACGCTGCCGACGGGTTTTGTTCGAACGGCGACCCCGGTCGTGTTCACGCCTAGCGGGAGCGCGACCGTCTCCGGCTCGACCTGCTCAACCGGAAATTCGGTTCTGTGTGTCGTGGACGGCTTCTTTCCGGCCAATGGCGATACCGTCACCATGCGGATTGAAGCGGCGGCGACTTTCCCCTTCTCCGGAAATGTCAACGACCCGATCGTCAACCTGGCCACGATTGCGGTCGGACAGACGGCGGGCGGCAATCCGATCTCTATAGACGAGGTTCCGGGCAATAACGCCCAGTCGACAAGTGACGGCACCTTGCGGGTCAGCTCGATCAGTGGCCGGGTCTATTCCGATAATGATATGGGCGACAGCTTTACCGCTGGCGAGGGCATCGGCTCAGTTACGCTGACCCTCACCGGGACCGATCTCTACGGCAATACGATCAATACAACCGTTCAGACCGCCGCTGATGGCAGCTACAGCTTTGCCGATCTGCCGCCGTCCAATGGCGCAGGCTACACGATCACTGAAACCCAGCCAGCCAACCATGTGGACTATCGCGAGACGGCCGGATCGGCTGGCGGGACGGTGGATAATTCCGCCTTTGGCACTGGCGCGGCCTTCAATGCCATCAGCGCGGTTGTGCTGGCCGAAGGTGTCGATGAGACCGGATATGAGTTTGCCAATTATCGGTTCTCCTCGATCAGCGGCTCGATCTATTCCGATGCCAACAATAATGGCACGCTGGATGGCGGCGACGCCGGTATTGGCAGCGGCTATGCGGCAACCCCGCATCTTAGCCTGACCGGTACCGATTTTGCCGGGAATCCGGTCAATCTGACGACGAGTGTGAACGGCTCTGGCGTGTACAGTTTTGACGGTCTGGCCCCGTCTGATGGCACCGGCTACACCGTGACCCAGCTGCAGGAGCCGAGCGGATTTTATGACGGCCAGGAAGAGAATGGCAGCGGAGTTATTCTGCCCAGCTCTGTCGATGGCAGCGAGCAGATCCTGTCCGGTGTCGTCCTGCCGGCAACGGTCTATGGCAACCGCAATTTCGGACAGGTCGCTGTCTCCTCCTTTGCTGGCCTGATCTATGTCGATACAAATGGTGATGGAACCCGTCAGGGCGGTGAGACCGGGACTTTCCCTGGAGCCACCATCCAACTGACCGGTACTGATGATCTTGGTCGGTCGATCTCCTGTACGGCGACCAGCGCCGCCGATGGCAGCTATGGCTTCCCGGTCGCGGCGTGTCCGCAGCTGCGCCCCGGCACCTATCAGATCCGCCTGACCGCAACCCCGGATCGCAGTCAGACCGGCTCAACCGTGGGAACTGCAGGCGGCACACAAGGTGCCAGCGCAACCCCAGGCTATACTAGCCATTTTGTCTCTTCAATCACACTTGGCGCTGGCACTGATGCCACCGATTATCTGTTTGGTGTCACCGACAATGCGATCATTGCGAACAATAATGACTTCACGGCCAGCCCGATTGTTGGCGCGGATGGCGGCGTGACGGCAAGTGTCTTCCCCAATGATACGATTAATGGCCTGACCTTTGCCGACGCAGCGGTTGTCCCGAGCGTCACCAATACGGGCGGACTGACGGGCGTCTCGATCAATGCCGATGGGACGCTGAGCGTTCCGGCCGGCACCCCGGCTGGCCCGTACACAGTGACTTATCAGATCTGTGAGACGGTCAATCCGACCAATTGCGACACCGCCACCGTTGATCTTGTTGTCACGGCCGCAGCGATTGTTGCCAATGACAATGACTTTACATCAACCCCCGTTACCGGATCGACTGGCGGCGCAACGCCCAGCGTCTTCCCGGATGACCGGCTGAATGGTGCGGTCTTTGCCGACAGTGCTGTCACGCCGTCACTCACTTCGGATGGCGGCCTGACCGGGGTCAGCATCAACCCTGACGGAACGCTGTCTGTACCAGCAGCGACCCCGGCTGGAACCTATACGGTGGGCTATCAGATCTGTGAGGTCCTGAACCCGGCCAATTGTGACCCGGCGACGGCTACCGTGGTTGTTGGCGCGTCTGCGATCACCGCCAATGACGATGACTTCACGGCCAGCCCGATCAATGGCGCGGATGGCGGCACCACAGCCAGTGTCTTCCCGGATGACCGGTTGAACGGCGCGGTCTTTGCCAATGGCGATGTCACCTCGTCAATCACTGCCGATGGCGGCCTGACCGGTGTCAGCATCAACGCGGACGGCACGCTGACTGTCCCAGCAGCGACCCCGGCTGGAACCTATAGCGTCGGCTATCAGATCTGTGAGGTTCTGAACCCGGCCAATTGTGACCCGGCCACAGCGACGGTTGTGATCAACCCGCCGGCCATTGTCGCCAATGACAATGACTTTACGTCCAGCCCGATCAATGGCGCGGATGGCGGTGCGACGGCGAGTGTTTATCCCGATGACACCCTTAATGGTTCGGCCTTTGCCGATACAGCGGTCACCCCGTCAATCACTGCCGATGGCGGCCTGACCGGTGCCAGCATCAACCCGGACGGCACGCTGTCGGTTCCTGCGGCAACGCCAGCGGGCACCTATACTGTGGGCTATCAAATCTGTGAGGTTCTGAACCCGGCCAATTGTGACCCGGCAACCGCGACGGTTGTGATCAGCGCGGCAACCATTGATGCCAATGACAATAATTTCGCCAGCACACCGATCAACGGCTTTGACGGCGGCACAACGCCGAGCGTCTTCCCGGATGATCGCTTGAATGGCGCTGTCTTTGCCGATGCTGACGTTACGCCGACCCTTGTTTCGGACGGCGGCCTGACCGGGGTCAGCATTAACCCCGATGGAACGCTGTCTGTACCAGCGGCGACCCCGGCTGGAACCTACACCGTCGGCTATCAGATCTGTGAGGTTCTGAACCCGGCCAATTGTGACCCGGCAATTGCAACCATTGTTGTCAATCCGCCAAACATTCTTGGTGTCAGTGACGACTTTACCTCAACCCCGATTGTCGGCGCATTGGGTGGAAACACGCCAAACGCCTTCCCGAATGATCTGTTGAACGGCGCGCCGTTTGCACCGGGTGCGGTGACGGCAACCATCCTGAGCGACGGGGGGCTGACCGGGGTTGGTATCAACCCTGATGGCACGCTGACTGTGCCGGCCGGAACACCGGCGGGACCCTATTCGGTCAATTACGAGATCTGTGAGGTCTTGAACCCGACCAATTGTGACACTTCAGCCGATGTCGCCCTCCTCATTACCGCTTCTGTGATCGAGGCCAATGATGATGATTTCACCCCCGGCCCGATCAATGGCGCGGATGGTGGAAGCACGGCATCTGTCCTGGCGGATGACACGCTGAACGGCGTTGTCCTGACCCCAGCGGATATTACACTGACGACGGTTTCGGGCGATAGCGAGCTGACGCTTGATCCGGTCAGCGGAGTGATCAGTGTTGCGCCGGGGACGCCAGCGGGAACGTATACGCTGACCTACCAGATCTGCGAAAACCTCAACCCGGCCAATTGCGATAGTGCTCTTGCAACAGTTGTGGTGACGCCTCCGGCCATTGTCGCCAATGACAATGACTTTACGTCCAGCCCGATCAATGGCGCGGATGGCGGTGCGACGGCGAGTGTTTATCCCGATGACACCCTTAATGGTTCGGCCTTTGCCGATACAGCGGTCACCCCGTCAATCACTGCCGATGGCGGCCTGACCGGTGCCAGCATCAACCCGGACGGCACGCTGTCGGTTCCTGCGGCAACGCCAGCGGGCACCTATACTGTGGGCTATCAAATCTGTGAGGTTCTGAACCCGGCCAATTGTGACCCGGCCACAGCGACGGTTATGATCAACCCGCCTGCCATTGTCGCCAATGATGACGATTTCACCCCTGCCCCGATCAATGGCGCGGAGGGTGGAAGCACGGCGTCTGTCCTGGTGGATGACACGCTGAACGGCGTTGTCCTGACCCCAGCGGATATTACACTGACGACGGTTTCAGGCGATAGCGAGCTGACGCTTGATCCGGTCAACGGTGTGATCAGTGTTGCGCCAGGGACGCCAGCGGGACCCTATACGCTGACCTATCAGATCTGCGAAAACCTCAACCCGGCCAATTGCGATATCGCCATTGCCACCGTCAGCGTCGAGGCAGCGCCCATTGCCGCGAATGATGATGACTATACAGCAACGCCGCTCAACGGATCGGATGGGGGCACCCTGCCGAGCGTCTTTGCCGACGACACGCTGAACGCAGCGAGTTTTGCCGATACTGACGTTACCGCCAGCCTCACCGCTGATGGGGGTCTGACCGGGGCGGTTCTGAACCCGGATGGAACGCTCACGGTCCCGGCGGGCACGCCAGCGGGCACCTATACGCTGACCTATCAGATCTGCGAGGTTCTCAACCCAACCAATTGTGACACAGCCGCTGTGACGGTTGTCGTCGAGGCGGCCCCGATCGTCGCCAATGACGACGATTATACCGCAACGCCGGTCAACGGCGCCGATGGGGCAACCCTGCCAGGTGTCCTGACCAATGACACGCTTAACGGCGCTGCGGTTTCACCGTCTGATATACAGCTGACCCTGACCGATGCGGATGGGCTGAACGGGGCTGCGATTGCCGCTGATGGCACGCTGACCGTCCCTGCCGATACGCCGGCCGGAACCTATCAGCTGGTCTATCAGATCTGTGAGGTTCTGAACCCGGCCAATTGCGACAGCGCGGTTGCAACGGTTCTGGTCGAAGCGGCCCCGATCGTGGCCAATGACAATGATTACAGTGCAACGCCCGTGAACGGCGCAGACGGGGCCACACTGCCTTCGGTCTTTGACAATGACACGCTGAACGGAGCGGGTGTGACCCCGGCGGACGTGACGGCGTCCATAACCGATACAGACGGTTTGACGGGCGCTGTGATCAATCCTGACGGCACGATCACGGTCCCAGCAGGATCCATCGCCGGAACCTATACGCTGACCTATGAAATCTGTGAGGTTCTGAACCCGTCCAATTGCGATACAGCCGCGATCACGATCACGATCGTGACGGATGCGAGCCTTGCCGGAACGGTGTTCCTGGACGCCAATGCCGATGATACGCTGCAGAGTGCAGAAACCCGTATGCCCGGCTATATCGTTCAGCTTCGCTCTGGCGGCGTCGTGATTGCCACGATGACGACCGGCGCCGATGGCAGCTATGCCTTCACCGGCCTTGACCCGGACCTGACCTATGAGGTCGTGTTCATTGAAGCCGCGTCAGGTACTGTGGTTGACATCATTGACGGCATCGATCTGCAGCCAGGTGAAGACCGCACAGGCCTCGATGAGCCTGTGGCCCCGAGCGGAACCGTCTATGATGTGGCAACGAACCAGCCTGTGGTGGGCGGAACCGTGACGGTTGTGGATGAGGCCGGAACGCCGCTTCCTGTTGCCTGTTTCGCGGATCCAAGTCAGCAGGACCAGGTCACCGGACTGGAAGGCTATTACTTCTTTGATCTGGTAGCGGGCGGCGATGCAGCTTGCCCGGCCTCGGGCGGCACGTACCGGATTGCGGTGACGCTGCCCAACGGACTAGCCGGCGTGTTTGCGGCAGCCCCGCTGGACGTGAATGAAGGCGCGCTTGAAACAGGCGTGTGTCTGAATGACGCCCTGGCCGGACCGGTCTGTGAGGTTTCAGCCAGCCCGCTGCGCCCGGATGCCAGCCAGCTTGCGCCCTTCTATGCCCGCTTCGCAATCCGTGCAGGCGATCCGGAATTTGCCAACAACCATATTCCGGTCAATTCCGCGATCAGTCAGGCGCCTTTGACCGCGACCAAGCGGGCCCTGTCGGCCAATGCCTCTGTCGGGTCGGTTGTTGTCTACACGATTACTGTGGCCAATGAATTCGATGTGCCTCAGATCGGTGTTGATATTGTCGACCAACTGCCCGCTGGTCTGGTCTTCATCGCCGGTTCTGGCCGGGTGAATGGCGACCCTGTCGAGCCGCTGGTCGATGGCCGGATGCTGACCTGGCAGGCCCAGACGGTTCCGGCGCGCGGCGCGGTCGAGATAACGCTTGGTGTTGCGGTTGGCTCTGGCGTCACAGTTGGCGAGTATGTCAACACAGCCTATGCCGACAATGGGGTTCAGGATGTCATCCTATCCAACATTGCCGAGGCGACCATTCGCATCACGCCGGATGAAGTGTTCGACTGTTCTGAAGTGCTGGGCAAGGTCTTTGAAGACACCAACCGCAACGGTATTCAGGATGAGGGCGAGCGCGGCCTGCCGGGTGTGCGTCTGGCGACCGTCAAGGGCCTGCTGGTCACGACCGATGAGTTTGGCCGCTATCACATTGCCTGTGCAGCCACACCGAAAGCGGGCATCGGATCAAACTTCATCCTGAAACTGGATGAGCGGACCCTGCCGACCGGCTTCGATGTGACAACGGAAAACCCGCGCGTGATCCGCCTGACACAAGGTAAGATGTCCCAGCTGGATTTCGGGGTCGGTGCGCTTCGTCCGGTCGAGTTCCAACTACGCCCGGATGCCTTCCTTGAGGGCCGGGACGAGCTGGCCCCCGATGCGGCAGCCGATCTTGTCAGCCTGGTTGAGGTGTTGATGGAGGAACGGTCAATCCTCTCGATCACCTATATCGGTGCCGGTGAGGGGTCTGCACGCCTTGCCCGGGTGAAGGCCGAGCTGGAAGCGCTCTGGTCCGAGCAGGATGCGCCCTATGAGCTAATCATTGAGACAGAGGTGGTCAGTTCCCGCCAGAACCCTTGACCAGTTTCCCTTTGTCTCAGTGATCAGAAAGCCCCGGTGACGTCCAGTTGCCGGGGTTTTTTTTAGCGGTTCCGCACGTTTGGACGTCGACCTTGCGCCGCAGAGGTTAACGCCGCTTAACACCTGTATCTACTGCAATTTCTGGCGGGATAGATGAAATTTCATCGATCTTTCGAACGTGAAATTAACCCTGACCTGTCATCTTCCACTCAAACCGAGGGTTCTGGCGAATCTAAACTTGGGTATGTGCGATGAGTGGTAAATTTGGATCTGGAACAGCGCTGGCAGGCGTGCTCCTTTCGAGCGTAGCAGCGGCCCAGTTCGCCCATGCGATGGAGCCAGCCACAAACACAACTGGCCCGTCATCAGTTTACACGCTGCCTGAAGTTTTAAGCAATGGACAGATCGGCCTGCCCAGCCGAACCCTGAATGTCGCCCTGGTCGGCGGCGGACAGAGCGTTTCCGGGGGCGAGAGCGCAGAGTTTCTGACCTTCTGGAACTATGACCGGGCTATCTCTTTCAGCTCCGTTCGGGTGTTCGATGCGGCGGACAAGAGCCTCAGCAATCCGGTGGCAGACCTCGCCTTTACCAAGGAAAAAGGCGCGCGCTGGACCATGCCCAAGACGGGCAACGGCGCCTATGTCTATGTCCTGCGGGTCTATGACGAGACCGGCATGTATGACGAAACCCGGCCAAAGCCGCTGACCCGTGGCGCGGCGGTTAGCGATGAACGCGTTGCGGCGCAGACCCTGGAAACGGTCAAGACACGCGACAACACCTCTGTGCGCAATATCCGGGTACAGCCCGTTTACCGCCCGAAACCAGAACCGGTCGCCAAGCCGCAACCTGTTGTAAAACCAGCAGCTCCAGTCGTCGCGGTAAAGCCTGCGCCGGTCAAAGCTGCACCGGTCGCGCAAAAGTCCGAGGCGCCGAGCCGGATCCTGGTTGGGAAATCCTACTGGCAAAGCGCGGCCAACAGCCAGAAAGCCGAACGCGAAAGCGATGATCTTCTGCGCCAATCGGATATTCAGGTCAGTTTTGACGGCCTCGAAACCCAGCCTTTGTTGAATGTCGGCCTGTCGACTGGACAGACGTCCGCTGTGCCGGGCTCAACCGTCAGCTTCAGCACCTATTGGAATTATGATCACTGGGTCGACCGCGCGCAGATCGAAGTGTTTGACGCCGAGGATACCTTCATCACCGCGCCGATTGCAACGCTGCCGGTTGACCCTGAGACCGGGCGGGCCGACTGGACGGTTCCGGCGTATCGCAAGACCAACAGCTACACCTATGTCCTGAAAGTGTTCGACACCTCCGGGCGGTTTGACGAGACCAATCGCAAGCATATTGCCATGGTCAACAAGGTCGAGGCCCTGGACCTTGCGCCCAATGCGGCAGCGCCGATCTATGGCGAAGATGCCACGGCGCTTCGCAACATTCAAATCAAGGGCGGGGCTGTCACCGTGTCCGGCAAAGGCTTTGAGGGCGAGAAACTGGGCAGCCTACGGGTCATGGGCCGACCGGTCCTGGCGGATCCTGAGGGCGATTTTGCGGTGCAGCAGATCCTGCCGCCGGGCCGCCACGACGTTCAGGTGCGCTATGAGCAGCCTGATGGGACGATCATCAAGACCACCAAGAGCGCGGAAATCCCAGAAAGCGAAATGTTCTTTGTCGCGCTGGGCGATCTGACGATTGGCACCCGGTCCAGCGAAGGCCGGGCGCTTCTGGAAGCCAGCGGCGCCGAGTTTGAGGAAAACTACGTCACCGGACGCGGCGCCTTTTACCTTAAAGGCAAGATCAAAGGCCGCTATCTGCTGACCGCTTCTATGGATACGACCGAAGAGGATATCGACAGCCTGTTCTCCAATCTGTCGAACAAGGACCCCCAGTCGATCCTGCGCCGGATTGACCCAGACCGGTATTACCCGGTCTATGGCGACAACTCGACCTATGTTGAGGATGCGCCGACGCAGGGCCGGTTCTATGTCCGGCTTGAGGACGGCGATGATCACATTGTCTGGGGCAACTTCTTCACCAATGTCACCGACACCGAATTTGCCCAGATTGACCGCGGCCTCTATGGCGCGAAAGCCGAATACAACTCGGACGCTGTAACACCGGATGGTCAGCGCAAGCTGACAGCAACACTCTTTGCCGCCGATCCGGGCACGATTCCGGGCCGGCAGGAGTTCCGGGCCACAGGCGGATCGGTCTATTTCCTTGAAAATCAGGATGTGACCATAGGCTCAGAGCGTCTGCGCATTGAGGTCCGGGATCAAGATTCAGGGCTGGTGCTTGAGACACGGGAACTGCGCCCCTTTGTCGATTATGAAATCGATTACATTCAGGGCCGTGTGATGCTGTCCTCGCCTTTGTCCTCGACCGAGATCGGGACGCAGGTGGTCCGCGATGGCACCTTGTCAGGCTCAAGCGTCTATCTGGTTGCACGCTATGAATATACCCAAGCCTTTGCCGACATTGAGGGCTACACAACGGGTGGCCGGGTCGAAACCTGGGCCAGCAATGATGTGCGCTTTGGTCTGACGGCTCAGAGCGAGGAAACCGGCGAGGCTGACCAGACTTTGGTCGCCGCCGACGTCCTGATCAAGAAAAGCGATACGACCTATCTCAAGGGCGAGCTTGCCCAGACCGAAGGCGCTGCCTTTGATGAACGCGCCTCTCTGGATGGCGGCTTTACGTTCAATCCTCTGTCTTCGGGCGCATTGGCCGGAGAGGCAGCAACCGCCTGGCGCCTTGAGGGTGCCGTAAACGCGGCTGATTTTGGGGATCCAAGCCGGCCGACGCGGGCCTATGGCTATTATGAACAGCTTGAGGATGGTTTCTCTGCGCCCGGCCGTTTGACGCGCGGAGATACGACCCGCTTTGGTGCGGCCTTCGACACGCGCTTTGGCGAACGCACCGATGTGACGCTGAAATATGATTCTGTCGGAATCACAGGCGTCCTCGATGAGGACACGATGGCCGGTGACATCCGTATCGGGCTGACCGATCACTGGCAGCTTGGCGCAGGTCTGCGCCATAATGACCTTTCTGGCCCATTGGCGCTGCAGCAGGGCGACCGGACCGATACCGGGCTTGAGCTGCGCTATACCGTCAATGAGGCGCTGTCCTATTACGGTTTCGGTCAGATCACGCTGGATGCCGGTCCGGGCCGTGAGGAGCTCAACCGGGCTGGTTTCGGTCTTGAGGCGCGCATCCTGGACGCCTTCCAGATCAAGGGCGAGCTGTCTGAAGGGGATGGCGGGCTTGGCGCGCTGGCCGGTGTGACCTGGCAACGGGCCGATGGCGAGGAGTATTATCTCAACTACACCCTCGATGCGGACCGTACCGAGCCGGGCATAGATGGCACCGCATTCCTTGCAAACACAGAGAATAATCTGACCGTGGGCGGGCGTCGCCGCTTCTCCGATACGGTCAGCGTCTATGGTGAGGAACGCGCGAGCTTTGGCGACCGGGCTGGTCTGACCCATGCCTATGGTATCGACTATATCTGGGACGAGCGCTGGACCTTTGGTGCCTCATTCGAGGTCGGCGACCTTGAAGAACGCGGCCAGCGCGTTGAGCGCGAAGCCTATACGGTCACCTCCGGCTATAGTGATGAGACGCTGAATTTCGGCGCGGCGTTTGAGTGGCGCACAGATGAGCAGGGCGCAGACAAGCGCGACACCTGGCTGTTCCGCTCAAATCTCGGCATCAAAGTGTCACCGGACTGGACGGCCATCCTCAAATACAACAAGGCAGAAAGCAATTTCTCTGGCGGCGCGTTCTTTGATGGCGACTTTACCGAAGCCCAGATCGCCGGTGCCTATCGCCCGACCGAGAATGACCGGCTGAACGCCCTGATCCGCTACACCTATTTCGAGGACCTGCCCTCCTCGCAGCAGATCTCGAATACCGGACAGAGTGCGCTGCCGGCGCAAAAGTCGAATATCTTCAGCGCGGATGCGAACTATCGACTGACCAATTGGCTGACACTGGGCGGCAAGGTCGGCCTGCGTCAGGGCGAGGTCAGCCTCTCACGCACCGATGAGGATTTTGTCGAAAACAGTGCGAGCCTCTTTGTCTTGCGGGCTGACGTGCATGTCGTAAAAAAATGGGATGCGCTGCTTGAGGCCCGCATGCTGGAGGTGGATGCCGCCAATGATAGCAAAGCCGGGGTTCTGGCCGCGCTTTACCGCCATGTCGGCGACAATGCGAAAGTGGGTCTGGGGTACAACTTCACCGACTTCTCCGACGATCTGACTGATCTCTCCTTTGATGATGAAGGCCTGTTCCTGAACATCGTTGCCAAATTCTAGCGACGCTCTGGCCCTGCCTTCACAGGCAGGGCTGGAAATTGACCCGGTTGGACCACCTCGATGGGGCAGATCAGCCTCGATCCGCGATATCCCTCTGGTGGGCGTCTCACTTGAAGCGATGAAGCGCGCGCCGAAGGGCTTCCCGCACTACCGCGACCGCAGCGACCTTCTCTCTCAATCCCTGATGACCACTTTCCGCAATCGCGGCCTGTTCCCGACGGAAAACCACGTCATCTACTCGTTCCGCCATTCCTTCGAGAAGCGCATGCTGGAAGCCGGGCTCGACTACGGCCTGCGCTGCCTCCTCATGGGCCACGCCACAAGCCGCCCGGCCTATGGTGACGGCGGCTCAATGACGTATCGGCGCGACGAGCTTCTCAAGATCGCACACCCAGTGCCGGAGGGGTTGTTCGGGTAGACACGCGGCCAAGTCAGTGGGGATTTTCAAGCAACATGCATAAGTGCTTGCAACGACTTGGATTGGCCCGCTCGTGCCGGTTACTGGCGCTCACCAAGACGTCAGCTTGATCCCAGAAGCGGACGTTAGAAGCGCACCGGACAACCCCGACCCTAGGAAGGTTTGAGTTGTGGGGAGCGACGGAGAAGTCTCAGCCTTAGGAAAATCAATCACTCGGACTATTGAGCTGTGGTGCAGCCAAACGCTCTCTCTCTTCTCTAAGTAACTCCACTTTCTCGCGTTCTAGCTGCGCTATTCTTTTCTCTTCGGCAGCCTGCTCTTCAAGTGACAAAGCTCTTTTGTCGCCGCGCTCTGCTCGTTTTTGAGATTCCTCTATATCCGCATTCAGCTTAGCGAGCTGTTTTTCCGCATCTTTGCGCTTTTGCTCCTCCATGGCTGCCGCATTTCGTGCCATTTGCTCTGCAGCCTTTTTTTCCTGCAGCTCTTTTTTGCGCCGCGCAGCGTCCGCCTTTTGAATTTTGCGCTTGCGTGCCTGTTCAGACAAAGACGCTTTGGTAGCGCGGTAGATCCGTGGTGCTTGAAGCAGCAAACTTATAAGTCCGACAAAGAGACCCGCTCCGATAAATACTAATCCTATGGTGATCACATTATCCGTAATCCAGAGCATAAATGAGTTAATCAAAGCGAATGCTTTTGGAGCCGAGCCACCCGCAAACACAATCGTATGAAACAAAACGAGAGCTATCAGAACCGCGATCACCAGGGCGATCGCATAGACCAACAATGTCAAAAGTCCTCGTGCTGCATAGCGAGCGAGTACTTGTAGCGCTAGAAGTGGCAGAACGGGCAACGTGTCGATGAATCCATCTCTAGCTCTCCCCCGCCAATCCGCGGGTTGATCGACAATTTTCATATCCGGATCGCTAGCCTGAACGGTGCGAATATCTGGTGGATCAAATTGCCCAAGACTGCGTTGTAGTAGAGGGATCAAGTTGGTTCTGATGTTTGAAACCGATTGGGAGACTATGTTGCCCATAAAAGTCAGAACGATGGAAAGGGTGATCGTTACGCCTGACCCAGCCCCCTGAATTCCGGCCATGATTTTGCAGACTCTCTCGATTAGAGAGGATGACACATGCGCAAGAGCAGATTCACAGACGAGCAGATCATCGCGATGATCCGGGAGCACGAGAGCGGCGTGAAGACGGCAGACATCTGTCGCAAGTACGGGCTGTCGGATGCGACCTTCTACAAGCTGAAGGCCAAATTTGGCGGGATGACGGTGTCGGACGCCCAGCGGCTGCGGACGCTGGAGTCGGAGAACAGCAAGCTGAAGCGCCTGTTGGCCGAAGCGATGCTCGACAATGCTGCGCCAGGATCTTGCCCTCGAAAAACTTCTGACGCCCGATGTCAAACGTAAGCCGTGCAGCACCTAATGGCGGTGCATGAGCTGAGCGAACGTCGGGCCTGCAAGCTGGCTGACTGGATCGATCAACGTTCCAATATGAGAAACAGGCGGCGATGACGCGGCCATGCGTAGCGCGCGAGCGCTGCTGCGGACGCCGCCGGTTCGGTTACCGCCGGCTGGGGATACTGCTCGACCGGGAGGGGCTGGGCGCCAACCACAAGAAGATCTTCCGGATCTACCAGGAGGCCTCGCCGTGAAGCGCCGGCGCGGCCGCAGCGCGCGGTCGGCACCCGCAGCCCGATGCACCTTCCCGAGGACCGAACCAGAGATGGAGCCTCGACTTCGTCTCCGATGCCCTCGAGTGATGCAGGCGGTTCAGGACGCTCTGCGTGTCGATGACTTTACACGCGAGGCCTGGCGACGGTTGTCGATGTCTGCTGTCGGGCATCCGCGTCGCCCGGAGCCTTCGCGGCTGATCGACCAGCGCGGTCGTCCTCAGATGATCGTCTTCAACGGCACGGAGCTGACCAGTCACGCAATCCTGAAATGGGTCGGAGGCGCCGGATCGAATGGCACTACATTGCGCCCGGAAAGCCAACGCAGAATGCGTTTGTGGAATCATTCAATGGCCGGCTGCGGGACGAATGTCTCAACGAGCACCTGTTCGACCGTCTCAGCGAGGCTCGCAGCATTATCGAAGCCTGGCGGATCGATTACAATACCGTCCGCCCTCATACATCCCTCGGCGGCCTCGCTCCGGCGAGGTTCGCTGATAATGTCAGGCGAGCCCGGCCCGCTTCGCCTGAGCTACGCAAGAGCTCCGCTCAGCGGGCCTTGACCACCACCACCCAACCAGAAAGAAAGGCGAACGGAGTCTCCAAATAAACGGCCCGGATCAGGGGGCTGGGTCAGGACTGAGATCAAATTTCCATATTTGACGGTGCCATCGTGGTGGAAGTGCTCTGCCCCACAGGGGTGGTCCACCGGTTTTGTTAGTCCGGCGGTTTTCACGTAGCGGCGTTCATGCCGCTACCTCCTCACAGTAAGGCGGTATGAACGCCGCGGGCAAGATGGTTTGTGGAGCGGGTGGCCGGTAGCCCAGAGAAGAGTGCGGGCGCGCGGTGTTGTAGTGCCGCCGCCAGGTTTCGATCAGGATCTGGGCCTCCCTGAGATCGAAGAAGATTTCCCTCGCCAGCAACTCGTCCCGGAGCTTGGAGTTGAAACTTTCGCAGTATCCGTTTTCCCATGGGCTTCCCGGTTCGATATAGAGCGTCTTCACGCCGATACGTGCCAGCCAGTCACGGAGGGCTGTGCAATGAACTCAGGGCCATTGTCAGAGCGTATGTGTTCCGGCGGCCCATGCCGAACGAACAGCTCACCCAGCGTGTCGAGGACATCCCGTGAGTTCAGCTTTCGCTCGACTCGGATGGCGAGGCACTCCGTGTAAACTCGTCGACCACACACAGCATGCGGAACACACGTCCATCATGGGTGCGGTCCTGCACGAAGTCATAGGACCAGACATGGCCTTTGTGCGCCGGCCTCAGCCGCCACACGAGCCATCATTCAGCCAGAGACGACCGCGTTTTGGTTGTTTCATCGGCACTTTCAGCCCCTCCCGTCGCCAGATGCGGTAAACCCGCTTCTCGTTCACATGCCAGCCATCATTTCTGAGGAGCGCCGTGATCCGGCGATAGCCATACCGGCCGAACCGTTCGGCCAGGCGGATAATCGCCGATGTCAGGGCGTCCTCATCATCTCGCCGTATGGGCTGCTTGCGCTGGTCGAACGGTGCTGGCCGATCACACGGCAAGCCCGGCGTTCGGAGACGCCAAGCTCTTCCACCACGTGATCGACTGCAGCACGACGACGCGAAGGGCTTAGAACTTTCCCGCACGACTTCCTGAAGGATCTGGTTGTCCAGCGTGAGATCAGAGACTGCGCGCCGAAGCCGGGCGTTTTCCTTCTCCATATCTTTCATGCGCTTGGCTTGGTCGACCTGCAGGCCGCCATACTCTTTGCGCCAGCGGTAGTAGGTCTGTTCGGTCACACCGACGGCGCGCGCCGCCGAAGCTGCAGTTTCACCGCGAGCGAGGCGAACCTCCACCTCCCGCAGTTTCGCAATAATCTCTTCAGGCTTGGCTCTCTTGCCCATGTCTCAGCTCCATATCTGAAGCCGGAACTAACTCAAATAACGGACCACTTTTCGGGAGGCAGACCAGCACGCACGTTCAGAACAGGTTGGAAAACTGCCAGGTTGCTTTGGTCATTATCGGGGCGAGCTGGTTGGAAGCGGCCAGAGAAGACGGTCAAAAGCGCTTGTTCCAGGATGATGATCCGGTGAGAACGGAGATAGAGGTAGTTCTGGGGCGAGACATTCCCGTCATTCCGATCTTGATCGGCAGAAATGATATGCCGACCAAATCTGATCTGCCCGAATCCATTTGGGAGTTGGCCGACCGGAATGGAATCCCGGTCCGCCCAGACCCGGATTTTTCGGGTGACGTGGATCGGCTGGCACGCGCTCTTTGAACAAAATCAAAACGCCACGCAGGCTTCACAGCCTCCGGCTTGTTTGCCGTTCGGCGACCGCACCTGACTGAAGACATCGAACGTGAGGGCGAAACCCACATGCTCAATCGCATGAGCCATGCGGGAGCAGCCAATCGCCAGGTGCCGGGAAAGGAATGGTGGGCGGTACAAGGTTCGAACTTGTGACCCCTACGATGTCAACGTAGTGCTCTACCACTGAGCTAACCGCCCGTCCGGGAGCCGTCGGCCCCGTCAGGAAGCGTGGGTAATGGACAATCGGCGCGCCTGCGTCAAGCGTCTTCAGCCAGCTTCGCTGTTGCCTGGGTCACTCCCCGATTCCGGCGCCTTCGCCAGCAGGTCCACGGCGCTCTGCGCAAGGGCGTGCAGCGCCCGCTTGGAGGCCCCTGCCCGCGCGCGGACCGACAGGGAATGCAGCATGGCAGACGCAATGCGGCCGGCGTCATCCGGCGGCAGGGCGGTGCAGACCTCCCCTTCCGCCTGGGCCCGGGCAATGCGGGCCTCGAAGATCTCGTCCAGCCCGTCATTCGTGGCCGCGAGTTCCCGGCGCACGCTCGTGTCGCGCATGGCTTCGGGCGGGGCCGTGCTGGAGACGAAGCAGCCGCGGGCTTCCTCATCATCGGTGTAGATGCGGATCGCGGCGCGGTAGACATCTTCCAGCGCGGTTCGCAGGGTCGGCGCATCCTCCAGGATCTGGCGGCCGGCCGCGTGCATCGCCTCGCGGTATTGCTGCAGCGCCTGAAGGTAGAGCGCATGCTTGTCGCCGAAAGCGCCGTAGAGGCTGGGCCGGTTGAGGCCGGTCGCGCCGGTCAGGTCGCCGATGGAGGTGCCTTCGAAGCCGCCTTTCCAGAAGGCCTCCTGCACCTGCTGCATGACTTCATCGGCGTCGAAGCTGCGGGGGCGCCCGCGCCGGGGGGAAGCGTTATACTCGGTCATGAGGTATTTCCTCCATGCGTCACCATTATTGTAACGATGGGTATGAAAATACCGGGTTTCAAGACCGGACCGGGGCGATTTCCGGAATTGTGTGGCCTCAGGCGGCCATCACCTTGTCGACTTCCTCAACGATTTCGCGGAGGTGGAACGGCTTCGACAGCACTTTTGCCCCCGCCGGCGTTGGTGATCCGGACGACAGCGCCACAGCGGCAAAGCCGGTGATGAAGACGATCTTCATGGCCGGGTCGAGTTCGGCACCGCGGCGCGCCAGTTCGATCCCGTCGAGGCCAGGCATCACGATATCGGTCAGCAGAAGGTCAAAGACTTCGCGCTCCAGCGCCGCCAGCGCCGTTTCGCCGTCGGCATAGTCCTGCACCTCATGGCTCGCACGGCGCAGAGCCGCGGCCAGGAAGGCGCGCATGGAGTCATCATCTTCAGCCAGCAGGATCTTTGTCACCTGGGGCCCCCTTCATCCGTCCGATTAGCCTAAGCATAAACAGTGATCCGGGTAAATCAGCGGTGAATAACGCCAAATTTGATCTGACTTTTTTACCTTGTCGCCCCCTGGGCCGCCGCTCGGGGCTTGACCTTGCCACGAACAGGCAAACCATAGGCGGGATGCGTCCGACACCCCCTCTCGCCCCTGTTCCTGTCGTGTCCGGCCCTGCCGGGACGGAATTGTTCGAGGCACCCTATACGCTGACGCGGCCGACGGGGCGGGTAACCCCCTTCCTGTTCGCCTCGCCGCATTCCGGGTCGTTTTATCCCGGCAGCATGCTGGACGCGCTGTGCGTGCCGGTCATGGATCTGCGCCGCACGGAAGATGCATTCATCGAGGAATTGTTCGCCACGGCGCCCGCCGCCGGAGCGAGCCTGCTGGCCGCGCGCTACGGCCGTTCGGTCGCCGATCTCAACCGCGATCCGCGGGAACTGGACGCGTCCATGTTCGATGGCCCCCCGCCCCGCACCTGCGGCATGCCGACAGCGCGCGTGGACGCCGGCCTCGGCTGCCTGCCCCGCGTTGCTGCTGGCGGGACCGAAATCTACAGCCGCCGCCTGACACCGGAGGAAGGCGAAGCCCGCCTACGCCACATTCATGACGCGTATCATGCCTGTCTCGGCGACGAACTGGCCGCCCTGCGCGACACATACGGCCACGCCGTGCTGATCGATTGCCACTCCATGCCGTCGGTCCAGCCGGGCCGCCGCGCACTGGCAGACATTGTATTGGGCGACCGGTTCGGCGCCTCCTGCGATCCGCGCCTGACAGGCCGTGCCGAGCGGGCCTTCCGCGAGCTTGGTTTCAGCGTTGCGCGCAATGCCCCCTATGCCGGCGGCTACACGACCCGGCGCTACGGCAAGCCGCGGCGCGGTGTCCACGCCCTGCAGATCGAGATCAATCGCGGACTGTACATGGATGAGCACGCCGTCGAGCGTCTGGACCGGTTCGACGATCTCGCCGACGCGATTGAGACAGTTATCTCCAATTTGCTGGATACTGCGCCGATCCTCCCAAAGGTGTAATTTTTCACCTGCCCCCGATTTTGCGAAAAACGCCCCATGCAACCCGGCATGGCAGCTTTGCACGGCCTGAATGGAATTCGGGGACCGCCGCGATTTTCATGCGGCCCCTTGTGGGTGACGCAGCGACAGGGGGCGCGGCGGCTGATCCAGGGGCTCTTTTCCCAGCCAATCGCCATCAGAAATGATATTTTTCTGAATAAAAACAGTGCCTCGAACACTTCGACCAAAAAAAGGGCCGCGCTGAAAAGCGCGGCCGTAAAGTCAAAGGGAGGAAACGCCAGAGGCGTCTGCACCGAAGTGCAGGACCAGATTTATGCTGCGATGCACAAACGAGCAAGGGACAGGCTGCCGCAGGAAGGAATTTTCATAAATCTGCCCGGGAATTGGGCAGTCATGCCTCCCGGCACGCCGTTTGCGAGATGATCGCCGGAAACCCCGAAACGGGACAATTGGTGTCCCAAGCTAAGACCCGCCCGGAGTAGAATAACATGGCTGATGATACAGACCTGCACGTTGGCAAGCGCCTCCGCCGCCGCCGCCGCCTTCTCGGCATGACCCAGCAAGACCTCGCGACACAGGTCGGCGTTCGCTTCCAGCAGATCCAGAAATATGAATGCGGCGCCAACCGCATCACCGCCTCGCGCCTCTTCGAACTGGCCAAGGCAATGAATGTGTCGGTCCAGTATTTCTTTGACGGCATGCCCGCCAGCAGCACACCGGATGCTGCCAACGATGCCGAACGCCTCGAAAGCGACATCCTCAGCCAGAAGGAAACGCTGGAACTGGTCCGCGCCTACTACCGCCTCGACGAGCGTCCGCGCCGCCGCCTGCTGGATCTGGCAAAGGCTCTTGAAGGCGATACGTCCGGCCACGGCGCCGCCTGATCCGGCTTAACCTTTCCATGCTTGACCGGCCGGGCTGCTTGGGGCCTAGCTGGTCGCATGAGCCCTGATTTCAATCTCGACGAAGATCTCGCGCTCGCGAATCGTCTTGCCGATGCGGCCTGGTCAGCGATCCGGCCGCATTTTCGTGCGCTGAGCGCAATCGATAACAAGGCCGGCGCAGGCCAGTCCTACGACCCGGTCACCGAAGCCGACCGCGCCGCCGAAAAGGCGATGCGCGACATCATCGCCCGCGAACGCCCTCACCACGGCATCACCGGGGAAGAATTCGGCGAATCCCCCTCCTCGTCCGGCTGGCGCTGGGTGCTGGACCCGGTCGATGGCACGCGCGCCTTCGTCGCCGGCCTGCCGGTCTGGACGACGCTGATCTCGCTCGTGGACCCGATGGGCTTCCCGCTGATCGGCGTGATCGACCAGCCGGTCCTTAGCGAGCGCTATATCGGCTGGCCGGGCGGTGCGGCCCTCCAGACACCCGGCGGACGCAGCCCGCTGAACGTGACGGACATCCCGTCCCTCTCCGAAGCCGTGATCTCGACGACCGACCCCTACATGCTGAAAGGCCTCGAACAAGAGGCGTGGGCCAGCCTGCGAGGCGCCTCGCGCCTCGCCCGTTACGGCCTCGACGCTTACGCCTATGCCCGGCTCGCCGGCGGCACGATCCACCTGGTGGCCGAAAGCGGCCTGAAAGCCTGGGACGTCGCGGCGCTGATCCCGGTCATCACCGGCGCGGGCGGCCACGCAACGGACTGGACCGGCGCCCCGGCCAGCCTCGGCGGTCAGGTCCTCTGCACCGCCAGCGACGCCGTCATGGACCAGGCCCTCGCCCTTCTGGAGCCTGCCGCAGTCTAAGTCCGGTATAGTCCGGTATAGTCATGGCAAGTCATGCATGATCATGGCGTAGACAGATTTTGTGCTGCTCCAGTCATTCCCCGCACGCGTCATCCCCGACCGCGCAGCGGTCTGGGGACCCATCTCTGACCAGTGCATCGGGAACGTCATGTCATGACGTGCTCGGCGCCTCGTTCAGGGATGGGCGCCCAGATGGCCGTTGGCCATCGGGCGTGACGCAAGTGGAGGACTATCCACCAACTGAACCGCCTCATCCTGCTGCAGCCACTCACCCGGCAACAATCCTATCCAACACCTCCGTAGTCTGACGTATAGTCCGGCCCATGTCGCTCTTCCGTCTTCCCGAAGGTTTCCCGCCGCAGCTCGCCTTTCTCTGGCCCATCATCTGGGTCCAGGTACTGATGCTGCGCGCTGAGATCCGGGCAGCCTATGGAAGGGGCGTGAAATACCACTGGAGCATCACGCCGAACCTGCGCGTCTATCTTGTCAGCATTGACTGGATGCCAGGACAGAAAGCCGAACGCGACTGGCTGAAACCTTCAGAACATTACAATGATCGCCTCGCCGCTGCGTGCGATGGCTGCGCGGCTGCGCCAGCTTATTCTGCGCAATTCGGCGAATTTCATGATGCCGGTATGGCGCCCGCCATCTGCGGCATCGCGATACACGGCCCGCTGAGCCTACCCCTGCCGGAAACCTGACGCGCACCCAGCCCTGAAAACTCAGCTCACAGACCAAGCGCCTTCACGGGCGCCGCACCTGCTGGGCGCTACGGGCCTTCAACCTCGTAGCCTTCGCCGCGCAGCAGCTCGATCACGCTGTCCTTGCCGGCAAGGTGGCCGGCGCCGACCGCAATCAGCACAGTGCCGGGCTCGTCCAGCATGGCTTCGATCTTCGGCACCCAGTCCTGGTTGCGCTCTTTCAACAGCGCATCATAGATCGCTTCCGATCCCATCATGTCCGGATTGGACATCAGCGCGGCGAGCCCGGCGACATCGCCGTCCTCCCATTCATCGACCAGCACATCGAGCATTTCGCTCCCCTCCTCCACCGACTCGGCGGAAGAGATCAGGAAGTCGACCTGCTCGTCATCCGGCAGGTTGGCGAACCGGCCAAGCTGTTCCTCGATGGTTTCGAGATAGGCGAAGTCCTTGCCAGCGGCCTTGCCTTCGCGCTCCAGCACCTGCTCCACGCCGGCACCCGGGTCGAAACCGTCCTTCTTCATCTGCAGGACGGACAGGTTCACCGCCGCATACCAGGGCCGGAAGGTCTCCATCGCGCCGAGGGGAAAACCGAGATAGTCGAGCGCGTCTTTCAGCTCAGCCGTCTCGGCCTCGTCCAGCAGGCTGGTCAGCTGGCGGCCATCGGTGAACAGGGCATGGCTGGAGACAAAGGTCATCATTTCGCTGGCGGCCTGCTGGCTGGACACATCGGCTTCGAACACCAGCGTGTCTGCTTCTTCCAGTGCGGTGTCGATTTCCGCGGAGCGCCAGTCGAGCTCCGGACGCAGGAAATGAACCGTGCCCATGATGCGGATGGTCGTGTCCTCATCGGCCAGCGTCCAGACGGCCGGCTCACCGGCGCCATGGCTCGCTTCGGCCGCCGCCAGGGCCGCCTCGTAGAGCGCCTCCTGTTTCGCTTCCCGCGCAGCGCGTTCGGCTGCCGGCGACAGGTCCGGCTTGCTTTCGATCGTGCCGCGATCGCCGCAGCCCGCCACGGCCAGCCCCATCGCCGCAGCCGCCATGGCCGCCCAACCTGTTCGCTTCATGGAGAAAAACCTCTTCTACCCCGCTGCCGGTACCCTAGACCGGCCCCGCCTGCCGGGGAAGCACTTCAGCTGCTTGCCGCCCCAGCGGCACTGCGCCATTGCACTGCAGGCCAGCTTGCCTTATTCACCGGCCTCGGCTTGGCACCCATAGCTCAGCTGGATAGAGCGCTGCCCTCCGAAGGCAGAGGTCAGAGGTTCAAATCCTCTTGGGTGCGCCATTTTCATCCATTTTTGGCGAGTGTTGGGTGTCTCTTCGTTGATCCGAGGCGCAGAACACCGCAGCTTTTCCTACGGATTTGCGTTTCGGTCCGCCTGATCCAGGTCGAAGACGAGTTTCCAGCCTGCCTCCCACAGGGCTATGCGGGCAAGCTCATACTGATCGAACTCATATATCGAAGTCGCAGCACGGCCCAATTCCAAAAGTTGCCAGGGCTCACCGGGGGACTGGATCAACAACATCAGGCGCAATTCCGGATCGAAACCGAACCAATACTCAAATATTTGCCCGGTCGGCGTATGCCCGTCTGTGGGCGAAACGGCTTCGGCATCACCATCCATTTCAATGAGACCGGCCGGCACAGCCTGAAGGATTGTCTGGTGATCCCGCTCGAACTGGCGGATGCACTCAGGCGAGGTTTGGCAAGCAACTGGCCGGTAGGGATCCGATAATATTGCAAAAACACGCGGCTGCGGGAGATCTACCTTCACTGGGCGCCCTATTCCGTCACAATCAGGATCGCATGGTCGAGGTCGGTTGATTTCAGCGTCTCGATCGCATCTGACGGCACGAGAAAATGGTTCGTCCCGGCCAGGCGCGTGAGCGCAACACCATTGATCGATGCTTTCAGTGGAGCGTCATAATAGGTGCGGTCGACGCCTTCTTCATCCGGCGCCTGAACACCGTCCAGGAAGAGGTATATCGGCATGTTTGCCTTCAGGGCCATCGGCTCACTTGAATACACCCAGCCTTCTGAATGCTCTGCCTCGATGTCGTCGAGCGCGGCACGCATCGCCTTCAACCCATTCAGCATGTCCCGGTTCTTCCAGTAGACGTGACCCGTGAACTTGAAGTGCCGGACAGCGCTGTAAAAGTCAGCCTGCGCAGAGGCGTAGTCGGCCCAGGCCTTGCCTTCGAAAAGTTCCGCCAACAGCTGCTTTGCTTTTTCCGAAGCATTCTTCTTCAGATAATCCTTGGCCAGATCTTTCCCCCACTCCCTGGCAAATGCCGTCTTGCCGCTCTGCAAGGTCTTGGCACGATATGACTTGTCAGCCTTCTGAAGCGCCTCGTACTGCTTTTCTATGAGGGCCGTCATATTCTTGTAGTCCGCACTGTCGACCGGCATGCCGACCCGGTTCTTGATATAGCGGGTCATGTCCTGCTCTATCAGCCCTTGCTTGAAGCGGGATTTCGCCAGGCCCAGCCACCCCTTCTCCCAATATACCTTGCTGGCATATTGCGCCGCGTTCTCCTGTACCTTCCTGTCTTCCAGATCGTACGCACTCAGAATCGCCTCGGCAGAGAGCGGCGTGGACTTCAGGTTGAAATCAGGCTCGTAGAGCTTGGGGGGATCGTAGACATTCTTGTACATGCGCTGGCCCGCCCAAAGCAGGAAAGCTTGCGGTCCACCCTTGCCCGCATCGAGCCCCTCATCGAACTGGACCGCCGCCTCCACCGCCAATTGTGACAGGGTGGATGCAGCAGTGCCCCATACGAAGTCTTCCATTTCGAGGCTGACGTTCTGGTCTTCGAACAACATGTGCCGGCGGGCTTTCTCTCGCGCTTCTTCCGCGTGCTCGACAGCGGTTTCCAGAAGGGCAATGTTTGCGTCCAAACTCTGGCGCGCCCGCAGGTATTCCGGGTCATGACGAGCCGAGAAGCCCGGCATGAGCGATACGCTGATCACACTCCGGTCTGCGCGGCGTTCGGCCTGCGCAAGATCGTGCCGCGCCTGATAGTATATGTCGCTCGCCCGGTCAGCTTCTTCTATGGCGTGACGCAGCTGGTCGGCCACGTCGTTCAGCCGTCCCTCATAGAGGCTCAGACGGCGATTGAAGTCGTTCTGTGCAACAACCAATCCATCGATTGCGTCGCTCTCGGACAGGCCGGCATCCATATCCCGCTGCGCCGCGTCCCGTGCGTCAAGCAGGTCATCCCGTGCCAGTGAGACATCTTCCCGGAATTCGTAATACCGCCTGTCCCAATCCTTTTTTGCGCGCATGACAGACGCATCCGCGAGTTCGTAAGCCTTTTGCGCTTCGGTCCGTGCTTTGCGCATCTCAAGCAGCCGGTCTTTCGACTCGGTCTGGCTGACATTGAATGACGTGATTGTGAGTTGCGGCTGGTCAGGCTCCTCGATCTCGGGATAGCCGGAAATCTCCAGCTGGAAGGGAATGATCTGGTTGTTGAACAGCACGTAGTTCGGACCCGACCGGGCATCAGGGCCGACGGCGAGGCTGATCGCCCTTCCTTCAATGCCATTTTCTGAAAGACATGAGCCTGCATTCGGAAAGATGAAACGGCCGCTGTCCGTCCTGGGTTTGCAGATCAGCCAGTTGCTCTCGAACACCGTCAGGCCGGAGCCTCCCGGCACTCGTATATCTTGCATGCCCCAAAGGTCATCTCCGTACAGCAATAGGAACACCTTTGGCATCTTGCGGGGATTTGTCTCTTTGGTGAATTCCGTTTCCAGAACAACTGGCGCTCCAACCGGGTGCTTGATTCCATAAGAGCGGCCCGAGGCAAATCGATCCTTGTACGAAAAGCCTCGCCAGATGCCCCAATCATTCATCTGTGTCTGCTGCATGGACTGGACCTGGCCCACACGCGGCGAGGTTCGCCGCCAGATTTCGCTGCCAGTCTCTCCCTTCGTGGTATTGTAAGTGCCAAATACCGTTCGATGGTCTGCGGTGGACAAGTGACTTACCCGAAGGCTTCCGCGTTCGCTGCCCAGATACAATCCCCAGTCAATTTCGTATCCGCCCGCAACCGTCTTCACCGGCTTTGTGGTGTAGTCGTAGGCGACTTCTGTGGAATCGAGATCGGCAACCAGCTGCCCATCGCCATCCCTGTAAACGCGCAGGACAACTGGCGGCATGTCGTCCTGCCCCTGCCAATATATGTCGTAGTTCCCAATCAGAGGATGGACCGGGCTTCCCTGCGCGGCCCCAGCTGCCGCCATCAGGCATGCCATCGTGAAGGCCAGGAGGCCCCTATACAGGTGATTGATCATGTGCGTCCCCTCACATTCATGGCTTGCCAGGCAAAACTTGCGGGAAGGATAACGCCCAGTCCTGGTACGGCAAGACAATGCCTCGGAAACATTCGCTGACGCGATGCCTGCCTCCAGTAACAGATCGTCTTTCTGGGACGCGGATTGAGTGTTCGGCGGGGAGCCCTATTCAACCAGTAACACGCGCCGCTTGCGTTGCCCCACATCTGTGCTGTCGGGCTCACCCCCTTTATCAGTGATCAAAGTATCTGGCGCCGAACGCTCCACTTGTCTACCAACGCTGGCTCAGCTTCATGGAAGATGGCATTGCGGGAATGATCACGCGTCCTGCTGCGCGATAGCATTGCGCACAGACTGCAAGGCTTCACGCGGCCGGCCCGACACAAAAATGCGGACCGCACGCAAGATGTGGCGGCCAAGCCGGGGCATGAAAAAGTAAAGCGCTATAGGGTATACAAGCGCCCCCAGAATGATGGCGGCAGTCAAATGGAGAAGTGGATGCTCCCCAGACGGCACAAATGCCATGAACAACCAGACAGCGATACCCATAACACTCGAGGCAAAAAAGGCCGAAGAACCGGCCAGTATCTGGCGCATGACAGAGAACCCAACCACGCGCTGTATCAACCACGTGCTGAGCACCAATGTAATTGCGTGCTTCGCCAACAAGCTGAATGCAATGGCAACGATGCCATACTGATAAGTGAACGCGAGCAGAACTGCAGTGAGGATAATCGAAGTCAGCGTGATCCATGCAACCACATCAGGCCGACCGACACCGCGGAACACGCCGAGAATGATGGAGTTGATCGGTGCCCGCAGGCCGATGATCACGTAGATCTGGAAAATCGGAACACTCGGTGCCCATTGTTCACCGAACACCAGCGGAATCGCAGACGGGGCGACAACAAATGCGCCCAGGAACGTCGGATAAGCAAGGAGGGCCGCCATTCGGATTGCGCTGTCCATCGCCTTGTGAAGCGTTTCGCGATTGTCCTGCATGGCAGAGGCGACGGGCATCGACACCGCAGCAAAAGGTGCGACCAGGGCCTGGGCCGCCTGCTGGTAGAGGCGGTCTGGCAGATTGAAGACTCCCAATGCGTGGGACCCAAGCGTCATGCCGATCAGCGTCTTGGGCAGCATCTTGTCGAAGGTTTGCAGGATTTTCGAGATCCCATTGGCCAGGTTGAACCGGATCAATTCCTGGAAATCAAACCAGCTGGAGCGCGTATCGGGTACCCACTTTGCGAAATAGAGAAAACCGCAAACCCGAACCAGCCGGCGAGACAATTCCATTCCGACCAGCGCCCACTCATTGCGCCACAGCAAGGCCAGGATGATTCCGACAATCGGAGCGATCACAGCTCCCAGAATATCGATGACGGTGATTTCCTTGTAGCGCAGATCCCGCTGCAAAATGGCGGACGGCACAGATATGATGGCACCGATCGGAAGAATGGCCCCCAACACGACAATCATAGGCACCACGGATGGTTCATTGAAAGCTGCGGCTATGCGGGGCGCCAAAAGAGTCAGCAACGCCCACAAAACAATGGAGAGCATCACGGACTGCAAGAAGACCGAATTGATGTGACCAGGCCGCAATTCCTTACGCTGAACAATTGAATCTCCCAGCGTTCCGGAGGCAATGACTTCCGGCAACACCACGGACATGAGCGCCATCACAAACAAGCCGTAGTCTTCCGGAGTCAGGATCCGGGCAATGATGACAATTGAAAGGAACGACCCGATCAGCGTGGTCCAGTTCGCAATCGCGTTCAGCGCGACTGCCTGTCCGGCCTTTCGAAGCAGGTTGGCAGCCATCAAAAACTCCGCGCCGTCATGGGCTTAACTTCTTGTACTGGGGGATGAATCCCCCACGAGAATATGTGGGTAGGGGGCGATCAAACCTATAACGAATGAAGCAAGCTTGAATGCGAGCAATGGTTTGCCCGATTGAAGAGCAAAACGTACCCGCCAGGCCATCGCACGAGCAGCAGCAGCGGCCATCTGCTTACCAACCGGAGACGCGTGCTTGATATCAAAGAAGAGCTTTTGCACGTCCCGGTCCAACAGGTATTCATCGCATCCATACTTGGTCATGAACATTTGCCGCAGGTCTGTGATCTCTTCCCTTGTCAGCGGTGGATCGGAAATGCGGGCCGCGCTCTTGAAATCCTCTCCAGCCTCTTTCCAGTAGTTTTTTCTGCCCATCACGATACCGCGACGGATCAATGCCCGTCGAGTCATGCCCGCCCCGGTCAGGGAAACATTCGTCGGGAGGTATTTGCCAAGCGGCAGAACCTGGAACGTGCCTGCGAAAATCTTCCGGTCGTTTTTCTGCCAGACAGCATTTCTCTCTGCTACCTCAACGACCTTGCCGGCGGTTCCGCGTGGCAGGTCATGCTGGCGCTGATGGAAAAGGATGCGCTCTGTGGGTGCAGGCCGGCCGTGCTGCGCAAGGCGTAGCAGCATGTCGTAATCCTGCGATCGGATCAGCGATTCATCAAATGGACCGGCCTTCTGATAGAGAGACCTCCGCACCAGCATACCGGGCTGGTGAGCGAACATGTCGAGCAAAGTCTCGAACAGGAAATCTTCCGGTGGGCTTTTGCGCCAGTATCCTGTGTCTTTCCACGTCACCTGTCCGTTCGGTTGAACCTCGAAACGGTCGTGCCGGCCATAGGCAAAATCGGCATCCGGGTCTGACGCCAGAAGCCCGAGCAATGTTTCCAATGCGTCCGGTTCTGCGATGTCATCATCGTCGAACACCCAGATCAGGTCGCCTTTCGCCACGCCCAGGGCCTTGTTGAGGGCAGCCGACTTTCCCGAATTGTCCTGATTCAGGATCCCGATTTCATTTTTGTAAGGCTCAAGGCGTTCGATCGTGTCGTCAGTCGACCCGTCATTGATGACTATGATTTCATCAGGCCGGCGCGTTTGCGCCAGTATGGAGTCGAGGGCCTCCACCAGAAACGCTGCCCGATTGAACGTTGGGATCAGCACGGTTACTGAATTCGCGGACATGGGTCTTCCTTCAGGACGATCAGGTTTCCTCAGTCTCAGGCCGCCCATGACTGGCATCGGTTTTGCTGGAGAAGGAACAATATTGGCTCCGTCATACGATGCCCAACCTGCAACCTGCATGCCAGACAGCACGGGCAATTCAGCGCAGGGGCCGAAAGGAATCACACCGCGTCGCATTCATTAAAAGTGACGGAAAATGGCGCACCCGGAGCGATTCGAACGCCCGACCCCCAGATTCGTAGTCTGGTGCTCTATCCAGCTGAGCTACGGGTGCCTGCCAAAAGGAAGGCGGACACATACAGTCAGCCCAAACGGGATGCAAGTCTGTTTTCCTGCCCTTCTGCAGCGGAACCGGGAAACTATTCCCCGGTATGCCCAGCGCCGTCAGGCTCGCTGGGCAACCTGTCATATTCCGGGCGATGGGATGACGGCGTATCCAGGTCCGGTTCGATGCCTGTCTCACCGGAAATCCAGTCTGCATAGGCCGAAACCCGGGCGTAAATGCCCGGGCTATCCTGACGGGCACAACCAAGACCCCAGCTGACGACACCGACCTGTACCGGTCCGGCTTCCCATGTGCGGGCGACGAGCGGGCCGCCGCTGTCTCCCTGGCAGGAATCCGTTCCACCGGAACCCGCGCAGATCTGTAGTGCCGGATCGATGCTCACCCCTGAAAATTCCTCTTCCAGCCCGTATTTATCGATGAGAGTGGCGATCTGCTGGTTGCAGGTCTGCTGATCGACAGGCGGTACAATCCCTTCCATCAGCGCAAGGCTCGGAGCACTGACGTGCCGGCCAGTACGGTTGAAGCCCTCTTCCCGGGTACCTTGTTCCTCCGTGTTGCCATACCCTGCGACCACGACTTCGGTCTGTGTGTCTTCCGAATCAGGTGCCCGGCCCGTCAGCCCATCGAGACGGGAGAGCGGCCCATCCCAGCGCCCGGCAATGTGTATGAGCGCAAGGTCGTTACCCCGCTCGGCATGGCCTGACTCGTAACCCGGGTGGATGACAATCCGGTCTATTGGAAACGTGGCATCCCTTGGTGTCTCCACCAATGTACCGGCACCAATGACGACCTGAAGTGGACCGAACCTTTTCAGGTCTCCGCGGAGGTCCGGCAGGTACTGGGCGGCGCGGCCGGTCTCTGTTTCGACCCGCACTGTTTCCACGCAGTGGGCTGCTGTCAGGGCCCATTCCGGGGAAATCATGGAGGCACCGCATTCGTGATAAATGTTCCGGCCCTGTTGAGACTGGAGCGAGACAATCCCCGGCCAGTCTTCCGGATCAGCCTCCCGGCCGCCGACGACGCAAGCCGTCGCGAGCGCTATCGCACCAATGGCAGGACCCCACTTGCTGGCCCCCTTCCAGACTGGTTTCATTCGGAAACGTCCTCCCCTATTTCGTCCCCTCAGGTCACGGCGCCGGTTTGCTTGCGCGCCTCATGCACCCCTCGCGTTATCGCGCGGGCCAGTGTCGAAGCCGCCAATTCTCCGATCCGTGTCACCGTCAGCGGATCTGGAACCGGCGCGTCACTTACGGTTGATAACACGAATACCGCGTCTCCGTCGAAGGGGGCAAAAACCGGCCTGATTGCGCGTGAAAAGCCGGACAGCGCCATCTGGGCAACCCGCTGGGCCTGCGCAGGCGTCAACGCCGCGTCAGTCGCAATGCAGGCGATGGTCGTATTCTGGCCGAGGACCGGATTGGCCTTGGCGGCGCCCCAGTCTTCCGGGTCCATGGAATAATCTGTGGGGGGGCGGCCGCCGCCGAATTCACCCTCCAGTTCATAAGGCCAGGCCCAGTAGGCATTTGTGCCGGGCATCAGGACGGATCCGAAACTGTTCACGCAGGCGATGGCACCGACCGTGAACCCTTCTGTGGTGACGATGCTGGCCGATCCCGTGCCTCCCGGATGTTGACCCGCTCGCGCACCATATCCGGCGCCTGCCCTGCCAAGTTCGAAATCCTTGTCTGCAGAATTGAATGCTTCCAGACCCAGCGTCGCATAAGGCGCTAGCCCGTCCCATGTCTTGTCGCCACCATTCGCCAGGTCATAAAGAATGGCTCCGGGCACAATCGGAGTCGGTGGGACACCCGGCCTATCGACCAGGCTGAACCCGCGGCCAGCCCGTTTCAGGCCAGCCATCACACCATCTGCGGCGCCAAGCCCAAACGCACTTCCACCGGACAGGAAGACCGCATCGACCCGGTCAACCATGGCCCCGGCGGAAAGCAGATCCGTTTCGCGTGTGCCCGGTCCACCCCCGGCAACAGCACAGGCGGCAACCACGGGCGCTTCCGGGAGGATCACGGTGACTCCCGTCGCAACACCGGCGTCCTGTGCCTGCCCGACGCGCATACCCGCGATATCGGTGATGAGATTCCGTTTCCCGGCTGTTGTCGCCATTACAATGTCCTGTCGGTCTTTCCCTTTGGGATTCCCTCTCTTAAGGTCCGCCGCGACTCACGCAAGCCAAGGACACTGCCATGAAGATCGCCCGCCCCCTCCTTGCCGCCCCCTTCCTCGCCGCCCTCCTCCTGTCGGCCTGCGCAGCGCCCGGCGAGAAACAGGATGTCCCGGCAACCGAAGCGGCTCAGAGCGCGGCGGACGCAGCCGCCAGCCAAACCGCAGAAGCCGCACCGGAAACGACAGACGCGAATGAATGGACAAAGGGCGCCATGGTGGCAGCGGCGAATCCCGAAGCCGTGGAAGCCGGTCTTGAGATCCTGCGAGAAGGCGGCACGGCCGTCGATGCGGCCATCGCAGTGCATGCCGCGCTTGGACTTGTCGAACCGGAAAGCTCAGGCATCGGCGGTGGCGGGTTCATGGTCTATTACGATCATGCCAGCGGCGAGATCACCGTATTTGACGGACGCGAGCGCGCACCTGCCGCGGCGACGCCGGAATATTTCATGAAAGACGGTGAGGTGATGGACTTCATCTCCTCCTGGCAGTCCGGCCGGTCTGTCGGCGTGCCGGGCGCAGTCGCCCTCTACAAATCGGCTCATGATGCTGCCGGCAAACTGGATTGGGATGATCTCTTCCAGCCTGCCATCACGCTCGCAGAAGATGGCTTCGTGGTGGAACGCAAGCTCGCCGCCACGCTGGCCAGCGATCGCCTTCAGCAATTTGTCCGGCTTGACGACCTTCCGGAGTCTTCAGCCTATTTCTATCCGGACGGCGTACCGCTGGCGGAAGGCTCGATCAAGACAAACCCGGCCTATGCCGAAACGCTGAAGCGGATTGCGACTGAAGGCCCGGCCGCCTTCTATACCGGAGAGATCGCTGAATCGATAGCCTATGCCGTCTCACATGATCCGTCCCTGCCGGGGGCCATGACGGTGGAAGACCTCGCCAATTATGAAGTCGCCGTTCGTCCGGCCCTCTGCGGTGTGGAGCCGGATGGCTACAAGGTTTGTTCGGCCCCGCCGCCCTCTTCCGGCGGCGTGACCCAGAACATGATCCTCGGCCTGTATGATCGCCTGAAGCCAACCAGTGACGCAGACGCGACCGAGGAAGCCTTCCTGAAAGCCTTCGTCGATGCCCAGCGCCTGGCTTATGCCGACCGCGACCATTATGTGGCCGACGCAGACTTTGTCCCGGTTCCAGCTGCTGAACTGATCGATCCGATTTATCTGGATGTCCGCGCGACTGAGGCCTTCGCCCCGGATGAGCACGCAACGCCGGGTGACCCGGGAATCGCCCTTGGCCGCGGCCCGATGCGCCAGATGTGGGGGGAAGATCCGACTGACCATCGTCCGGGCACGACACATTTCTCGATCATCGACCCGTACGGCAATGCGGTCGCAATGACGATGACCGTCGAAGCGGCGTTCGGGAACTCCGTCATGGTTCACGGCTTCATGCTGAATAACCAGCTGACAGACTTCTCGCGTGAACCCACAAAAGGCGGCAAGCCGGTCGCCAACGCAGTCGCTGGCAACAAGCGCCCGCGTTCGTCCATGTCTCCGACGCTGGTCTTCGATCCGGATGGCGACCTTTTCATGGTTACCGGTTCACCGGGCGGCAACTCCATCGTCGCCTATGTCGCCAAGACGCTGGTCGGCGTGCTCGAATGGGGAAAGTCGGCTCAGGAAGCCATCAATTTGCCAAACATCATCGCCCGCGGTGATATCGTGGGCGTGGAGGTTGACCGTGAAGGCGGACCGGAAGCGGCCGCAGCCCTCCGTGAAGCGGGCTACAATGTCGAAGAGCGCCAGGGTGAAAATTCCGGCCTGCACGTCATTGTCGTCCGCGAGGATGGCCTGGAAGGCGGGGCGGATCCGCGTCGTGACGGGGTTGCGCTCGCCCTCGAATAGAGGGTTGCGCCTCATCCGACATGGCCAAGCTCTATTTCTCCTACGCCGCCATGAATGCGGGGAAATCGACCATCCTGCTTCAGGCGGCGTACAATTATCGTGAGCGGGGGATGGATGTCCTCCTGCTCACCTCCGCCCTCTACAAGGACGATGATGCCGGCCACATTTCGTCCCGTATCGGCATCAGCGCAGATGCAACGCTGTACACAAACGAAACGGATCTTTTCTCGCTCGTCAGGGAGAGACAGGCCGAGCACCGGATTGATGCGATCTTTGTGGATGAAGCCCAGTTCCTGACGAAGGAACAGGCCTGGCAGCTCGCGCGCGTGGCCGATCATCTGGATGTGCCTGTCCTGGCATACGGCCTTCGTACAGATTTCCGAGGCGAACTGTTTGAAGGTTCCGAGGCTCTGCTCGCCATCGCGGACTCGCTGCGTGAAGTTCGCACGATCTGCGAATGCGGACGCAAGGCGACCATGGTCGCGCGTTTGGGGCCGGACGGAAAAGCCGTGACCGAAGGCGATCAGGTCTCCATCGGCAAATCGACCTATATCTCGCTCTGCCGCAGGCACTGGGAAGAGAAAATGGGCCGGCTCCCTCCCGTCTAGCGGTCAATCAGCATGCAAGCTGCGCCGTGAGCGCATCAGCCAGCAAACGGCCGGATGGCGTCAGCGACAGGATACCCCGGTCGAACGTTACCCACCCCTGATCCACGAACACGCTTATCTTTTCACGCGACACCGGCCGACGGGAAACGGCCTCGATACGCGCAACGTCAATGCCATTCGCCGGACGCAGCCCCATGGCTAGCAATTCCTGCGCGATCGCATTTGCATCAAGCCGCTCTGCATCGCCCCAGCCCGAGCCGAGCGTTTGCACGTTTGCCATGTAGACTTCAGGGCGCCGATGCGCCTCATAGGCATACCGGTGTCCGCTCACCGTCACCCGGCCATGCGCACCGGGCCCCGCGCCGATCCAATCGCCACCCTGCCAGTAGATCATATTGTGCACGGACTGGTGCTGCGGTGACATAGCGTGATTTGAGACTTCGTAGGCAGGCAGGCCTGCCTTCTCCAGAATGTCCTGCGTCAATTCGAACATATCGGCCTGGTCATCGTCCGACATCGGATTGATCTGGCCACGCCCGACCGCCAGGCCGAAAGCTGTGCCTTCCTTGATGGTCAGTTCATACAACGAGAGATGCGGCATGCCGAGAGCGAGGACGTCTTCGACTTCCCTCTGCCAGTCATCCGCCTGCTGGTCCGGCCGGGCATAAATCAGATCGACGCTCACAGACGGGAACACGCGCATGGCTCTTGCGACACTGGCCCGTGCACCCTCGGCATCATGATCGCGCCCGAGGAAGGCCAGCGCGGAATCGCGCAATGACTGGACACCGACGGATATCCTGTTGACCCCGGCACTTCGGAGGCCGGTAAGGTCCGCCCGCATCACGTCATTCGGGTTGGCTTCCAACGTGACTTCCGCGCCCGGTTTCACGCCGAACACATCATCTGCCACCGTCAGAATGCGTTCCACATCTGCCGGTGCCAGCAGTGAGGGCGTACCACCGCCGAGATAGACCGAGTCGAGCGCGCCATGCTCCGGCATGCGTTGGCGGTGCTCACGGATATCGGCACAGATCGCATCGACCAGCAGCGACGGATCACGATCCTTGGCGGCGTAGACGTTAAAATCGCAGTACGGGCAGATGCGGGTGCAGTATGGCCAGTGAACATAAAGCCCAAACCCGAAATGCGGACCGAAAGGTTGCAGAGCCTCGTCAGTCACGGCAGCAGGGCCGCTTTCAGTTTGCGGAATGCGTCGGCGCGATGGCTCATCGCATGTTTCCGCTCCGGGTCCATTTCTCCGAAGGTGATGGTTTCGCCGTCCGCGACGAAGATCGGATCGTAGCCGAAGCCCTTCTCCCCTCTCGGCGGCCAGACCAGTTCCCCATGGACTTCGCCTTCGAAGACTTCCTCATGCCCGTCCGGCCACGCCACGGCGAGCGCGCAGACGAACTTGGCAGACCGGTCGGAATTGCCTGCAGCCTGCAGTTCCTGCTCCACCCGGGCCATGGCGACACCGAAATCTCGTGGCTCGCCCGCCCACCTGGCCGAATAGATTCCGGGCGCCCCATCCAGCAGTGTGACCGACAATCCGGAATCGTCCGAAAGCGCCGGCGCGCCTGTTTCAGCCGCCGCGGCGCGCGCTTTCAGCAGCGCATTCCCCGTGAAACTGCTTTCAGTTTCTTCCGGCTCAGCCAGATCCAGGTCAATTGCAGAGACGACTTTGAGCCCTAAGGGCTCAAACAAGTCCTTGAGTTCACTCACTTTTCCCTTGTTGTGAGTGGCGGCAATCAACTTGCCGGAGGCGAGGGTGCGATGTGTCATATTTCGCCCTTCTGAAATGGTTCCATTCTTGCTTTCGTCACAAATACCTATATCGTTATTCGGTAAGAGCTTGCACGGAAGCAACGCTCGACCCGGCATAGATCATCCAGCGGAAAGGATGAAGAGAAGAAGGCATGACAGGCAAAACGCGCAATTCGATGGCGGCGATCATGACAGTCCTCGTCACTGTCGTCATGTGGATGACGGCTGCCATTGGCGCCATCGTTCTCCTGGCGGGTGGCATCGAACTCGTTTCGATGCTCTCCGGTTCACCCATCAGTATCGGCGCCATCAAGGTCGACGATCACGATATCTCCGTTCCTGAGCTCGCCGCCGGCCTCGTCGGCGTGCTGGTCGTCGTCTGTGCGGTTGTGTTCGTGAGCCTCGAGCTGCGCAAGATTCTGGCAACGCTGGCCGCAGGCGACCCGTTCGTGCCTGACAATGCTGACCGCCTCACCCGTATCGCAATCGCAATCGCCATCACTCAGTTGATGCGGTACGTGATTGCCATATTTGTGGGTTTGATGGTGACCGGTACATCGCTTGAATTTTCCGTAGACCTCATCGCCTGGGCGTCCGTCGCCGCCCTTTTCATTCTCAGTCAGGTCTTCCGGGAAGGCACCCGCCTTCGCGATGAAGAAAAAATGACCATATAGGAGGGCCCCATGTCCATTCGCGTGACCCTCGATCGTGTCCTGCTAGACCGCCGCATGTCCCTGACGGAACTGTCGGAACGCGTCGGCGTGACCCTAGCCAATCTGTCCATCCTCAAGACCGGCAAGGCGAAAGCCATCCGCTTCTCCACGTTGGAGGCCCTTTGCCGCGAACTCGGCTGCCAGCCGGGCGACATCCTCATCTTCGATACGGAAGATGACGGCGCTGCCGAACGCGTGGCGGCGGAATAGACGCGGACCTTTGCGAAAGGAGGCCTTCATGCAGAATGACCTGTTCACCTCCGGCGATGTCGTCTCGATCCGGTTCGGCGGCGTCCTCCGCCATTATGGCGTCGTCACCTCACGCGGAACCGTGATCTGCAATTCTCGCCTTCATGGCGGCGTGGTCGAACAAAGTTTCGAAGCCTTTGCCGCCGGACGTGATGTACGCCTGCACGACCGCTACAGCGATCTCGATGGCTATCATGTCGAGCTGCGCGCCCGGCGTCATCTCGGCAAGGACTACGACTTGTTCGGGTCCAATTGCGGCCATTTCGTCCGCCATGCCCACCGCCGCAAGCCAACCCCGATGCAGGTCGCTGCGGCTACTGTCCGTACGGTCGGTGACATGCTGGGCGGGCCGAAGCGCCGCTACTGATCGATCTGGCTCAAGCGAGCGCAGCCCGCTGGGCGGCAAAGAGTTCGTTACAGCCCTTTTCCGCAAGTCGGAGCATTTCATCCAGTTCGGCACGCGTCAGCGGACGCTCTTCGCCCGTACCCTGCACTTCGATGAAACCGCCGTCCGAACTCATGACGACATTCATGTCGGCCTCACCTGCAGAGTCTTCCGGATAATCCACGTCCAGAACGGGATGGTCCTGAAAGACGCCGACAGAGATGGCCGCGGCCTGTTTCATGATCGGGTTGGCCGGGATCACGCCCTCATCGACGAGATATTTGCAAGCGAGCGACAGCGCGACAAAGCCGCCGGTAATTGAGGCTGTCCGTGTGCCGCCATCGGCCTGAAGCACATCGCAGTCGATCGTGATCTGGTTCTCGCCAAGTGCAGCCAGATCGCAGACCGAACGCAGCGAGCGGCCGATCAGGCGCTGGATCTCCTGAGTCCGGCCGGACTGCTTGCCGGCTGCAGCCTCACGCCGGCCACGTGTATGTGTCGCCCGCGGCAGCATGCCGTACTCCGCCGTTACCCAGCCGCGCCCCTGCCCTTTCATCCAACCCGGCACCCGGCTTTCCCAGCTGGCCGTGCACAGGACATGGGTGTTGCCGAACTTGGCAAGGCACGAGCCCTCAGCATAACGGGTCACTTCGGTCTCAAGGACAATCTCCCGCAACTGGTCAAAAGGGCGGCCTGACGGGCGGACAAGCTGGCTCATTGGGGACCTCCTGTTTGGTGCCACGCCTGATTGCGGGTTTTGCCGCACCTGTCTACACCGGATCGCCTAGGGAACAGAAAGCGGGGTTCATGACCAGCGACATCACGATTGCGCGGGGCGCCAGGAAAATGCCGATCGATCAGGTCGGCAAGCTGCTTGGCGTGGATGCCCAGGATCTGATTCCATACGGGAACGACAAGGCAAAAATCGGTAGCCACTACCTGGCCAGCCTGAAGCAGAAAAAGGATGGCAAGCTCATCCTCGTAACGGCAATCAACCCGACCCCGGCAGGAGAAGGCAAGACCACGACATCAATCGGCCTTGCCGATGCCCTGCGGCGCCTGGAAAAGAACGCCCTGCTCTGCCTGCGCGAGCCGTCGCTCGGTCCCTGTTTCGGCATGAAGGGTGGCGCAACAGGCGGCGGCCGGGCGCAGGTCGTCCCGATGGACGACATCAACCTTCACTTCACCGGCGACTTTCACGCCATCACATCTGCGCACAACCTGCTGGCAGCGTTGATCGACAATCATCTGCACTGGGGCGCAGAGACCGGACTGGAGCCAACGCGTGTCGCCTGGCGCCGCGTGCTGGACATGAACGACCGCAACCTGCGCCAGGTCGTGACAGGCCTTGGCGGCTCGGGCAATGGCGCGCCGATGGAGTCCGGTTTCGACATTACAGTCGCCTCGGAAATCATGGCCATTCTCTGCCTCGCCAAAGACGCGCAGGATATGCAGGAACGGCTGGAACGGATCGTGGTTGGCTACAAGCGCGGACGTGTACCGGTGACAGCGAAGGATATCGGCGCGGTCGGCGCGATCATGGCGCTGCTGCGTGATGCCCTGCTGCCGAATATCGTGCAGACGCTGGAGAACAATCCTGTTCTGATCCATGGCGGACCGTTCGCGAACATCGCGCATGGCTGCAACTCCGTGATCGCAACAAAAGCCGCGCTGAAAATGTCGGACTATGTCGTCACCGAAGCCGGCTTCGGAGCAGACCTCGGCGCAGAGAAATTCTTCAACATCAAGTGCCGCCAGGCGGGGCTGGCCCCATCCGCAGCCGTGCTGGTGGCAACCGTCCGTGCCTTGAAAATGCATGGCGGCCTGTCGCTCAAGGAGTCTGCTTCGGTCGGCTATGGTGCACTCGAGGCGGGGATGGCGAATCTCGGACGCCACATCGAGAACCTCCAGAAATTCGGTGTGCCCGTCATTGTGGCCATCAACCGGTTCACGTCCGATACGTCCAGCGAGCTGGCGGCGGTCGAAGCCTATTGCCACGGCCTTGGCGTGCCGGTGTCGGTGTGTACCCACTGGGCCGAGGGCGGACGGGGCGCGGAAGACCTGGCCCGAAAAGTCGTCGACACAATCGACACCAGGCCGGCAGAGTTCAGTTTGCTCTACCGGGACGAAGCCCCGCTGCTGGAAAAGATCGAAACCGTGGCCCGCGAGATCTATCGCGCCGAGCGGGTCGAAGCGTCCGACAATGTCCGTGCCGCGCTGCGGCGAATGGAAGAAGCCGGATTTGGCCGCTTGCCGGTCTGTATGGCAAAGACGCAGTACAGCTTCTCCACCAATCCAAAACTGGTCGGCGCGCCGGAAAAACACGTCCTGCAGTTGCGGGAGGTGCGCCTGTCGGCAGGCGCCGGTTTCGTTGTCGGGATCTGCGGGGACATCATGACGATGCCCGGACTGCCCCGGCATCCTGCGGCCGAGGGGATCTCCCTCAATGCCGACGGGGAAATCGAAGGCCTGTACTAGCTGACGGTGTGAAGCCTATTGAATGCAGGCCACCGGCCCCCTATCCATTTTCGTATGCAACCGCATCCGGACACACAATCGCTGATGCAGCGCCTCGACCAGCGCTCGCGGGACATTTTCCGCGAGATCGTCGAGGGTTATCTGGCGACCGGAGAGCCTGTCGGCTCGCGCACCTTGTCCAAAGGCAGTATCGCCCTCTCCCCCGCCTCGATCCGGAACGTGATGGCGGACCTGACAGACCTCGGCCTGCTGGACGCCCCGCACATCTCGGCCGGACGCGCGCCCACCCATATGGGCCTGCGCCTGTTCGTGGATGGCTTCCTTGAAATCGGAGAACCCGCCCGGACCGATCGTCAGGCCATCGACGACCGCCTGAAATCTGCCGGAGCCGACTTCGAGAATGTCCTCTCTGAAGCCTCCGATATTCTTTCAGGCCTTGCGGGCGGCGCGGGCCTCGTCTCTTCGCCGAAGCGCGATGCTGCTGTCCGCCATGTCGAATTCCTGCCGCTCGGTCCGCGTGATGCGATCTGCATCCTGCTGACCGAAGATGGCGATGTCGAAAACCGCTTCATCCAGGTGCCGGAAGGCCTGCCTTCGACAACCCTCATCGAAGCGGGCAACTACCTCTCCACCCGCATGAAGGGCCGCACGCTCGCCGAAGCGGCGCAGGATGTGCGCGAGGAGCTGAGTTCCCGCCGGGCGCAGCTGGACGTGACCGCCGCCGGCCTTGTCGAACAGGGCCTCGCCCAATGGAGCGGCGAAACGCCCGGCCGGGGCCGCTCGCTGATCGTGCGGGGCCGCGCGAACCTGCTGGAAGACGCCAAGGCCGCAGAGGACCTCGACCGGGTCCGCCAGCTGTTCAATGAACTGGAGCGCCAGCAGAACGTGCTGGATATCCTTGATACAACACGGGAAGCCGGCGGGGTGCGACTCTTCATCGGCTCCGAAAACCAGCTTTTCCCGCTATCAGGTTCAAGTGTGATCGTGGCGCCCTATATGGGTGGCGGAAAACAGGTCATCGGCGCCCTTGGCGTGATTGGGCCGACGCGGCTGAATTATGCAAGGGTGATCCCGATGGTAGACTATACAGCGAAGGTCGTGGGCGAGATCCTTTCCCGCCGCCGCGCCAAGGACGGAAAATGATGAGCGACGAAGCGAAGACTGAAGACACCGAATCTGTCGGAACGCCGGAAAGCGCTGCCCCGGCAGAGGCGACGCCGGAAGATACGATCCTCCGCCTCGAAGCGGATAAGGAAGAGATGCGCGGCCAGCTGCTGCGCACGCTGGCTGACCTCGAAAACACGCGCAAGCGCGCCCAGAAAGAGGTCGCCGACGCGCGCGTCTACGCGATCGAGAAGTTCGCCGCTGACCTGCTCAGCGTCTCCGACAACCTTGCCAGGGCCCTCGCCGCCCTGCCGGATGGCGATCGCGATGCCCTTTCGGAAGCTGGCAAGAATTTGCTGGGCGGCATCGAGATGACCGAAAAAGAGCTGCACACCGCGCTCTCCCGTAACGGCGTCACCGTGATCGCCGCCCTGCCCGGCGATGCCTTCGACCCAAACCTGCACCAGGCCGTGGCGAACGTGCCCTCCCCGCAGGCGCCCGGCACGATCCATGACGTGTTCCAGACCGGCTGGAAGATCGGCGACCGCGTCCTCCGCGCCGCGATGGTCGCCGTCAGCGCAGGCTCGACGAACTAGGTCCCGATTTTCAGACAGACTCCGGAAGCATCGTCCCTGCGCGGGATGTCGCCGTTGGCGGCTCGGCGCGGACCCAGGCGCGTTCGTGCAGCGTGTAGGCGGCTGTCTGCACCAGCGGTTCGATCAGGCCGATGGCCAGCGCGGCGTGCCAGCTGCCGGTCAGGATGAAGGCCACTGTCATCGCCACAGTGAGGTGCATGAGGCTGTAGGTCATCGTCTTGCATGCATGAAACGACATCTATTGGATAACTCCCGCTCCAGACCATGAAGAACACCATGAACAGACCATTTAAAGACCATGAAGACCGCCTGTTCTTCCTTTCAATCTGGCCCAAATGCGAATGACTCTCAAATAAATCCTGCAAGACGCTGCCATAGGCGCGATCTATGGACGCAATCCGCAGCCAGACATGGAAAAGGCGTCGCAGGCCTCTTGTGACGCGTCGAAATTTCCCCATATCCCAGACCGAAAGGGCGAACAGGTTCAAACCCTCCATTCGCCTACTCAAAACGTCACTTGCAGAGCTATCTGCCTTGCGGGGCTGCTGAGCAGACCGCGCGAACGGGGCAGGTGGCGGCTAAAGGAGAGAGAGACATAGTATGAGCAAGATTATTGGTATCGACCTCGGGACCACAAACTCCTGCGTTGCCGTCATGGAAGGCGGCCAGGCGAAGGTCATCGAGAACGCAGAAGGCGCGCGCACGACCCCGTCCGTGGTTGCCTTCACCGAAGGTGGTGAACGCCTCATCGGCATGCCGGCACGCCGTCAGGCCGTGACCAACCCCGACTTCACTTTCTACGCCATCAAGCGCCTGATCGGCCGTCAGTTCGACGACCCGACCGCGCAGAAGGACAAGGCCATCTCGCCCTTCGAGATCGTCAAGGGCCCGAATGGCGACGCATGGGTCAAAGGCCGCGACAAGGACTACGCCCCGCAGGAAGTTTCCGCCTTCATCCTCACCAAGATGAAGGAAACCGCAGAAGCCTATCTGGGCGCTGAAGTGACCCAGGCCGTCATCACGGTTCCGGCCTACTTCAACGACGCCCAGCGTCAGGCCACGAAAGACGCCGGCAAGATTGCCGGCCTCGAAGTGCTGCGCATCATCAACGAGCCGACGGCAGCCGCCCTCGCCTACGGTCTCGACAAGGGCGAGAACAAGACGATCGCCGTCTACGACCTTGGCGGTGGTACGTTCGACGTCTCGCTGCTCGAAATCGGCGACGGCGTGTTCGAAGTTCTTTCGACCAATGGCGACACCTTCCTCGGCGGTGAAGACTTCGACCTTCGCATTGTCGACTTCCTCGCCGAAGAGTTCAAAAAGGATCAGGGCATCGACCTGAAGACTGACAAGCTGGCCCTCCAGCGTCTGAAGGAAGAAGCCGAGAAGGCCAAGAAGGAGCTTTCGTCCGCTTCGCAATACGAAGTGAACCTGCCCTTCATCACGGCTGACGCAACCGGTCCGAAGCACCTCAACATCAAGCTGACGCGCGCCAAGTTCGAAAGCCTGGTCGAAGACCTCGTGAAGCGCACTATTGCGCCGTGCGACAAGGCTCTCAAGGATGCCGGCAAAACGCCTTCCGAAATCGACGAAGTTGTTCTGGTCGGCGGCATGACCCGTATGCCGGCTGTGCAGGAAGCGGTGAAGAAATTCTTCGGCCGTGAACCCCACAAAGGTGTGAACCCGGATGAAGTGGTTGCCATCGGCGCCGCGATCCAGGGCGGCGTCCTGCAGGGCGACGTGAAGGATGTTGTCCTTCTCGACGTGACCCCGCTGTCGCTGGGCATCGAAACCCTCGGCGGTGTGTTCACCCGCCTGATCGACCGTAACACGACGATCCCGACCAAGAAGTCCCAGGTCTTCTCGACCGCTGACGACAACCAGCCGGCCGTGACGATCAAGGTCTTCCAGGGCGAGCGCGAAATGGCTGCAGACAACAAGATGCTCGGCCAGTTCAACCTCGAAGGCATCCCGCCGGCCCCGCGCGGCGTGCCGCAGATCGAAGTGACCTTCGACATCGACGCCAACGGCATCGTGTCCGTGTCCGCCAAGGACAAGGCCACCGGCAAGGAGCAGGTCATCACCATCCAGGCCGATGGCGGTCTCTCGGAAGACGACATCAAGGGCATGATGGCAGACGCCGAAGCCAACGCCGGTGCCGACAAGGCCCGCCGCGAACTGGTCGAAGCGAAGAACCACGCCGAAGCCCTGGTGCACCAGACCGAGAAGCAGCTCGAAGAGCATGGCGACAAGGTCTCCGAAGATATCAAAGGCGAGATCGAGAAAGCCGTCGGTGAGCTGAAGGAAGCTCGCGAAACGGAGAACCTCGCAGATATCCAGGCCAAGCATCAGGCCCTTATGTCTGCTGCCATGAAACTTGGTGAGGCCATCTATGCCAGCCAGCAGGAGGCCACGGCCCATGCTGACGCGGCAGCGGATGCCGCCGCGGATGGCGACGATGTGGTCGATGCCGATTTCGAGGAAGTCGACGACGCCGACAAACAGTAATCCGTCAGATAACGGAAAAGAAAAGCCCGCCGGATCGCTCCGGCGGGCTTTTTTGTTTCTGGCTGCCGGTGTCGGCTTAGTCCATCACGATGACGACTTTGCCCTGGGCGCGGCGTTCCGTCAGCTCAAGGATGGCATCGGCCGACTTCTCCAGCGGATAGGTGTTGGAGACGTGCGGGCGGATCTTGCCGGCGGTGTAGAGCTCGAACAGCTCCTTGACGTTCTGCGCGTGCGCCTTCGGATCGCGGGCGACCGCCGCGCCCCAGAACACGCCGCGGATATCGCAGCTTTTCAGGAGGGTCAGGTTCAGCGGGATCTTCGGGATGCCGGCCGGGAAGCCGATCACGAGGAAGCGGCCTTCCCAGTTCATCGCACGCAGGGATGGTTCGGCATAGTTGCCGCCAACGCCATCATAGATGATGTCCACGCCGCCGCCGGAGATTTCCTTGATGTCGTTCGAGAAGGCCTTCATGCCGTCCTTGTCGAGCTCGCGGGCATAGACGAGGCCTTTATCTGCGCCCTTGCCGAGGCAGAAATCGACCTTCTCCTGGCTGGAACAGGCCGCGATGACTTCGAGGCCCATGGCCTTGCCCAGTTCGACCGCCGCAATGCCGACACCGCCGGCTGCGCCGAGGACGAGCAGCTTCTCGCCTTTCTTGGGGTCCGCCCGGTCCTTCAGCGCGTAATAGGACGTGCCATAGGTCATCATGAACGCCGCCGCCTCAGCGAAAGGCATGTCATCCGGGATGGGCATCACGGAATGGGCCGCCGCGACGGCGAGTTCCGCCATGCCGCCATTGCCGATGGACGCGAGCACGCGGTCGCCCGGCTTCACATGGGTGACCCCTTCCCCGACCGATTCGACATAACCGGCCACTTCGCCGCCCGGGCTGAACGGGCGCGGCGGTTTGAACTGGTACATGTCCTTGATCATCAGCGAGTCCGGGAAGTTCACCCCGCACGCCTTCACGCGGACCAGAACCTGGTTCTTGCCGAATTCCGGCGACGCCACCTCTTCGAGGACCAGAGTTTCCGGTCCGCCGACTTCTTTCGACAGCACAGCTTTCATGAGCGCGCTTCCCTTCCTGTCTTGTTGTTTGCTGCGCCAGACGGTAGCGGTGTGGCCTTCATAATCCAAGCCTGACGTAAGGGAGTTTTACCAGCTATGGCGAGGAAATGGGCCATCGCCCTGCATGGCGGCGCCGGACCGGTATTCGGGCGCGACTATTCACGCGAAGAGACACACATGGCCGAGTTGCTGCGCGAAGGCGGCAAGCGGCTATCCGCAGGCGTGGCCGCGCTGGACGTCGTGGAGGCCATGGTGGCAGCGCTGGAGGAGTCCGGCCTGCATCTCGCCGGAAAGGGCGCAGCCCCCAATACGGACGGGCGATATGAGCTGGACGCGGCCATCATGGACGGGCGCACACGCAATGCCGGGGCCGTCGCGGCCCTCTCAGGCATTATCAGCCCCATCGCCGCGGCCCGCATCGTCATGGAGCGTACGCCGCATGTCCTGATCGCAGGCGAAGGCGCCTGGGCGCTGGCGACCGAATATGGCCTGCCGGAAGTGCGCGACCCGGACACCTATTACCAGCCCGTGGAAGAGCGTTGCCTGCTGCCGGCCCGGGCCATGGGCACGGTCGGCGCCGTCGTGCTGGACCAGTATGGCGACCTCGCCGCCGCCACCTCTACGGGCGGTGTGAAGTCCAAGACGCCCGGCCGTGTGGGCGATACGCCCCTGATCGGCGCCGGTACCTGGGCGGATGAGCGCTGCGCCATCTCCTGTACGGGCCTCGGCGAGTATTTCATCCGCGCGGCCGCTGCCGCAGACGTCTCCGCCCGCATCCGCTATGGCGGTGCGTCGCTGGAAGACGCCGTTCAGGGCGCGCTGGACGATGTGAAACACCTCGGCGGCGAAGGCGGCATGATCGCGGTCGGCGCCGACGGAACGCTGATCGCAGGCTCCAATTCCGGCGGCCTGAAGCGCGGCCTGATGGACGCCGACGGCCGGTTCGAAGTGGCGACCTTCGCATGATGATCGCCGGATGGATCGTGCTGGGCGTGACGGGTTTCGCCCTGGTATGGGCAGCGCAGATGCGGATGCTGATCTCGGTCTCGCTGCGCCGGGCGCTGGCGGACAAATTCGGCGGCGACTATCGAGACCCCGCCTTCCGCGTGGCTGTTGCCTCCTCCGGCAAGACCGACACGCCGGGCGAGCACCTCGCCTGGCTGATCGAGACCTACCCTGCCCAGCTCGCGCAATTGCGCCTTGCCCGCCGGGTGACCTATACAGCGCCCATGGCCATTCTGCTCTCCCTCGCTTACCTGCGCTTTGTCGCGAATGCGTTCTGAACCCATGCGCGGTTATTTCGCCATCGGGTCGGAGCGGATCTCCAAGGCCATGAACCTCGGCGCGCTGATGCGCACCGCGAATGCGTTCGGCGCGAGCTATTTCTTTTCCATCGACGCAGAGCACCGCCTGCGGGCGGCCTACGCCGCCGATACATCAAAGACGGCGGGGCACATCCCCTACTACCAGTACGACACGATCGACGAAATGCAGCTGCCGCGCGGCTGCCAGCTGGTCGGCGTGGAACTGACGGACGACGCCGTGATGCTGCCGACCTTCCGCCACCCTGTGCAGGCGGCCTATATTCTGGGGCCCGAACGCGGGAGCCTTTCACCGGAAACGATCGCCCGCTGCGACCATGTCGTGAAGATCCCGACAAAGTTCTGCATCAATCTCAGCCTTGCCGGCGCGCTGGTCATGTATGACCGCCATCTTGCCCTTGGCGCCTATGCCCCGCGCCCGATCATGCCGGGCGGCGTTACGGGCGATGGCAAGCTGCCGGGCTGACGCTGTCCCTGAACCCCGCACAACAGAGGGGTTCATCCGGCGCTCACACCTTCTGTGGCAAGGTGCTCATATCGAACACAGCCGCAAAAGCCCGTCTCATTCAGTTTGCCGAAGTTTGGCCTTAACTCTATGACACCTAGACTGGCGGCAGAAACCGAACCGGATGAGACGATCGTACAGAAGATGCATTCACTTATGACCCCTTCCCTTCGTTATTCAGGTCTCCGCCTTTCGGGCCTGCTGGCCGCCGCATTCCTCCTCGCCGCACCGCTCGCTTCCGCCGAACCAGCGGCTGTGGGCCGCTACAAGGACTGGTCGGTCTTCACAGATACGACCGGCGGCGAAACAATCTGCTACGCGGCAACCCCGGCCACCGACAAGGCGCCGAAGAATGCCGACCATGGCGATGTCTGGTTCTATGTGACGAGTTGGAAATCCAGCCGGGCTCGTAACCAGCCGAGCCTCAAGGTCGGCTATAACCTCCGTGAGGACATGGCCCCCAAGGCACAGGTCGGACGGTCCAGCTGGACGCTCTTCGCCGTGGGCCGCGAAGCTTTTGCCGATGATTCAGATGATTCCCGCATTGTCACGGCACTGAAGAAAGGATCGGAACTGCGCGTTCAGGCCGTTTCGGCGCGCAACACGCAGGTCGCCTATCACTTCTCGCTGAGCGGGTCTGCTGCCGCCATCGACAAGGCTGCCGCTACCTGCCGCTGAGGCGTCAGTCCGGCAGGACGAATTTCTCCGGATGTTTCCCTTCAGCCTCGCGATAGTGCGAGACGATCTTGGCCATGTCGGCGTCGATGTCGCCGCCAGTCATCATCGGGCCTTCAAAGCGCATTTCCTTCGTCCCGAAATCCAGCACCGCAATCAGCATCGGCACATCCGCTGACTTCGCAATATGCCAGAAGCCGGTTTTCCAGTCGGCATTGGCCTTGCGCGTGCCTTCCGGCGAAATCGCGAGATGCAGGGAGTCTGCCGCGTCGAAAGCCTCGCGCATCTGGGCAACGACATCGCTGGATTTCGACCGGTCGACCGGGACGCACCCGGCCCGGCGCACCAATCCGCCGAACGGGCCGGAGACAAGCGAAGCCTTTCCCATCCAGCTGAGCTTCTGCCGGTACCAGCCGGCGATGGCGAGCATCAGAAGGCCATCCAGATTGGATGTGTGCGGCGCTGCGATCACGACCGACTTCGTGACACCCGGCCAGTCGGTTGCGACATGCCAGCCAGCGGCTTTCAGGAACAGCCAGGAAAGGCCGCGGACCCCTTCGGAGAAAGCGCCGCGAGACGGGCCGGACAGGCCGAATGTTCCGCGCGCATGCTGCACAGGGGCACTTTCCTTCTTCATGACAGTCCCCCCTCCCCCCGGCTTATAGGCGTTCCGGACACAGAAGTCGCGCCGGTTGTCATCGGTCGCCAAAGAAAAAGGCCAGCCGGAAGCAACCGGCTGGCCCTTCTGTGTTCCCACACCCTCTGCAGGGTGCGGCAGCTCAGTTGCTGCCCTAGGATGTGACTGGCGTCAGGATGATCTCAACGCGGCGGTTGGCACGCCGGCCTTCCTCGGTCGAATTGTCTGCAATTGGATTGGCAATGCCCATGCCGGTCGCCTTGAGGCGGACCGGGGCGACGCCCTGACCGATCAGGTAATTCTGGACCGAGACTGCGCGGCGCTTCGACAGATCGAGATTATATTCAGCCTTGCCTTCCGAAGAGGCGTAGCCGACCACATCGACGGCCGTCGATGGATACTCAACCAGAGTTGAAGTGACATCGTTCAGCGTCGCATAGAAGTCTGGCTTGATCGTGGCGCTGTCGAAATCGAAGGTGATGCTGGACGGCATGGTTAGGGCAATCTGGTCGCCCTGGCGCTCAACACCGATTCCGGTGCCGGCGGTCTGTTCGCGCAGGGCGCGTTCCTGCTTGTCCATGTAATCACCGACGGCAGCGCCGGCGATGGCGCCCACTGCTGCACCGATTGCAGCATTGCGGCCGTCGTCCCCGCCCGCGAGCGTACCGGCTCCGGCTCCGAGGATCGCGCCGGCGGCAGCGCCGGTCCAAACGTTGCGGCTGGGCCCTTCCGCACAGGCGGCGAGCATTGAGACAGCACAGACGGCAATGGCGAGACGTTTCATAATATCAGCTCCATATCTGGATCAGCCCACTTATCGGGACGCGTATCTACGCGCGGCGGAGACATATGTTCCGCTGATGGCTTTTTGAGGGCGGGCACATGAACTCCTTGTGAACCATAGGTGTGCTGGTGGTTTCCGCCTGTCACCCAACCGTGATATAGGCCCCGCGAAATGAAGATCGAACTGGACCTCTCCCGCCGCCCTGATGCGGCGCCTGCTGTCCCGCCGTCCCTGGCCGGGCTGAGCCTCTCTGCGCTGAAGGCGGAGATGGAGGCGATGGGCGTCGATCCGAAGAAATCCGGCATGCGTGCAAAGCAGCTGCGCCGCTGGATCCACCATTTCGGCACACAGGATTTCGCCGACATGACCGATGTCGCGAAAGAGCTGCGGGCCCAGTTGGCGGAGCGTTACATCCTGACCCGCCCGGAAATCGCCGATCATCAGGTAAGCCGTGACGGGACCCAGAAATGGCTGACCCGGTTCGGACCCGGCATCGAGGGCGAAAGCGTCTTCATTCCGGACGTCGGCAAGGCCGGCGCGCTCTGCGTTTCAAGCCAGGTGGGCTGTACGCTGAATTGCACCTTCTGCCATACGGGCACGCAGAAACTCGTCCGCAACCTGACGGCACAGGAAATTGTTGCACAGGTTCTGATCGCGCGGGACGAATTGGGCGAATGGCCGACATCGACGGAAAACCGCCGCCTGACCAATATCGTCTTCATGGGCATGGGCGAGCCGCTCTACAATCTCGACAATGTCGCTGAAGCGATCGACACGATCTCTGACGGCGACGGCATCGCCATCGGGCGGCGCCGCATCACGGTCTCGACCGCAGGTGTTGCACCGAAGATCCCGGAGCTTGGCCACCGCACCAATGCGGCGCTCGCCATCTCGCTGCACTCGACGAATGACGACCTGCGCAACGAGATCGTGCCGATCAATCGCAAATACGATTTGCAGACCCTGTTCGAAGCGATCCGCGCCTATCCGGACCTCAGCAACTCCAAACGTGTGACATTCGAGTATGTGATGCTGAAGGGCGTCAACGACACGCTGGCCGAAGCGCGTGACCTTGTCCGCTTGCTGAAGGGTGTGCCGGCGAAGATCAACCTGATCCCGTTCAACCCCTGGCCGGGCAGCCCTTATGAATGCTCCGACTGGGAGACGATCGAGGAATTTGCCGAAGTGTTGAACCGGGCCGGCTATGCCAGCCCGATCCGTACGCCGCGCGGCCGCGACATCCTTGCCGCCTGCGGACAACTACGCTCCGAAAGCGTCAAGAAATCGGCTGCCGAAAAGCGCCGTGAAGCGCTGGAAGCCGGCAGCTCAGGGCAAAGCTTAACGTAAGCCTGCCGTGAATAAATCAATTCATCCGGATTGCTGACCCCAGCTTAATCCAGATCCGCCAATCTGTTCCCGGAAATCCGGTCAACAGAACGCGGTGGGTTGAATCATGCAGGCAGTACAGATGACGGGCGCCTCGCTTGCCCGGCGCGCAGGCGCGATGCCTTTCATAGCGACGATTTTCCTGTCAGCCGGTCTCGTGTTCCTGGTCCAGCCGATGTTCGCAAAAATGGCGACGCCGCTTCTTGGCGGGGCGCCTTCAGTCTGGAACGTATCACTGGTCTGCTTCCAGGCGGCCCTGCTGGCCGGATACGCCTATGCGCATTTACTGGCACGCATTCCGAGCGTGAAAGTTCAGGTCGGCCTTCACGCGGTGCTTCTACTGATGGCGAGCTTCTGCCTGCCCCTGTCGATCAATGGGTTGTTCGGCACACCGGACACGACGCGCCCGGCCCTGTGGCTGATCGGAACCTTTTCCATCTCGATCGCGCCCCCATTTGCGGTCATCTCCGCAACGGCACCGCTCATACAGAGCTGGTACGCGCGGTCCGGCCGCCCCGATGCCGCAGATCCCTATCATCTCTACGCCGCCTCCAATGCCGGATCGCTGATCGGCCTGGCGGCATATCCGCTGCTGATGGAGCCCTTTACTCAGCTGGGCACGCAATCGACGATCTGGTCGCTTGGCTACCTGGCACTTGCCCTCCTGTTGATTGCCTGCGGATTCCTGACGGCCACCAATCGCGCGCAAGACGCGACCCCGCATGCGGAAGCCGAGGGTACGCAGCTGTCCATGCAGTCTGCAGGCGTATGGAAAGAGCGCCTCACCTGGCTCGCCCTGTCAGCCGTCCCCTCTGCCCTTCTTGTGGGGGTCACCGCCCACATCTCCACCGACGTCGCCTCGGCGCCCTTCCTGTGGGCACCGCCGCTGATGGCCTATATCGGCACGTTCATCATCGTCTTTTCCGTCCGACCTGTCATTTCGCACCCGACAGCGCTGACCTACACACCATATGCCGTTGCCCTGGCGGCTTTGCTGATCATCGGAAACGGCATTATTCAGCTTGGCCTTCTGGCCAGACTTGCGACGCACATCATCGCCCTGTTCCTCGTTGCCCTTTCGCTGCACGGGGAGCTTGCTGCCCGCCGGCCGAATGCAAGCCGCCTGACGGAATTCTACCTGCTCATGTCGCTGGGCGGCGTGATCGGCGCAGCTTTCTCCAGCCTCATCGCGCCAGTCATCTTCAACGGGGTCTATGAATATCCGGTCCTGCTCTGCGCCGCACTGTTGCTGCTGCCTTCAGCGGATTCCTGGGGGAAAGCCTGGCAACGCAATCGCATGCTGCTTGCCGCAGTTGCCGGCATTGCCATTCTTGCCGTGGTGCTCCCTGCTTCAGGTGGTGCGCTGCCACGGACCGTGATGTTCTTCGGCGCCACGCTCTGCATAGCGGCTGCAGCCTTCTTCCGTATACGGCGCCTGGTCCCAGCGGGGGCAACAGCCGCGGCCTTCCTGCTCGGCGGAGCTGCACCTGGCGATCAGGTCGTGGCCAGTGAACGCGGCTTCTTCGGACTTGTACGGGCAATCGAAATCCATGACAGCAATATCCGCGTCATGGCGCATGGCACGACCAATCACGGCAGCCAGCGACTCAACGGGACCGGTCGTCCGGAACCTCTGACCTATTATCATGTGAAGGCGCCCATCGGACAGGTCTTCGCCGAAATGGCGCCGGAGCTGGACAATGTTGGCGTCGTCGGTCTCGGCGTCGGATCCGTTGCCTGCTACCGCCAGCCCGGCCAGACCTACACCTTCTTCGAGATCGACCCGGTCGTCGTCCACATGGCGCAGGATCCGTCCCTCTTCACGTTCCTCTCGGATTGCGCACCGGAAGAGCGGATCGTTCTGGGCGATGCACGCATCACGCTCGGCGACGATCCGGCTGGCGAGTTTGACCTGTTGCTGCTGGACGCTTTCTCATCCGATGCAATTCCGGCGCACCTCCTGACCCGGGAGGCAATGGCGCTCTACCTGTCCCGCCTGTCGGAAGATGGCATCATCCTCTTTCATATCTCGAACCGTCACATGAACCTCGCCCCGGTCGTCGCCCGCACCGGCGCCGCCGAAGGCGCGGCGATGCTTCAGCAGTTCTTCGTGCACAATCCGGACGATCCGTCCGAGGACGGGGCGACATCCAGCTTCGTCATCATGCTGGCCCGCACGCCGGAAGCGCTGGATCGTTTCCGAACCGACCCGCGATGGACGACGCTCGAGGCCGATGGGAAACGTCCATGGACCGACGATTATTCGAACATCGTCGGCACGCTCTACGAGACCCATTTCGGACGCTATCCGATACCGCGATCAGCAACGGTGAATGCACGCCGCGACCCGGACAGCGAACAGGGCAGCCATTAGGGGAAACCGGGCGGTCTCCCGGCTATCCCGCCGGCAACGTTCCTAGTTGCCCAGTTTCGAAATGCGTTCCTGCGCTTCGGTCAGGATGTCCGCGACCACCTTGCGGCGATCAGGGTCTTCCGGCTGAGCCCGAACGGCTTCACGTACCGCATGGCGCAGGCGCCACATGGCTCCGCGTACATCGAGCGGGTCTTCGGGCCGGTCACTGTCCAGCAGGTCGGCAAGTCTCAGCTCGATCCGCGCCAGCGTTGCCGCGTCGGCGTCCAGTTCGGCTTCGCCTTCTTCGGTCAGCCTGAATGACCGCCGCGCCCCATCGGCTTCGGCCTGAACCCACCCAAGATCCAGCAACGCTTCCAGCGCCGGATAGATCACGCCGGGGCTTGGCACATAGGCGCCGCCAGTCCGGGCCTCGATCTCGCGGATGATCTCATAGCCGTGGCGCGGTTCCTCCGAGATCAGCTTCAGCATCAGGAGGCGCAAATCGCCATGGTCCAGCGGGCGGCGGCGGCCGCGTCCACCCCTGCCCCTGCCTGGACCTCTCCCCTGCCCTCGTCCGCGTCCACCTCGTCCCTGGCGCATGCCCCATCCCTTCCGCTCATTGCAGCCACCAGCGCAGTCTTCGCCTTGATCGACAAAGATGTGCACGCCGGCCCCGCGATTTGAATGCCTGTTTCGATATCTCATTTGATGTCCTTTCGATATATCTGATTGGCATATAGTTTAGATATATCGGAAATGCAATGTTTAGATATATCGAAATTTTTGTGCACCCGGACAACGACCTCTGGATGACGGCCCGATCGGTCGATAAGTTGCATCCATGCGTGCTTGGCCGATCCTCTTCCTGCTGCTCCTGCTTCCGGCCTGCCGGGAGGAGACGGAACAGGCCTGCGAGGCGATAAGGTTCGGGGATCAGCCTTTCACGGTCTGCCATTTTGCGGCGGACGATCCGGGCCTCGCCCTGTTCCACACCCATATGGATGGCGCGCCGTTCGCGGAGTTCGACCGGCTGGCAAACACCGTCGCGGCCAATGGCAAAGACCTCGTCTTCGCCATGAATGCCGGCATGTACCATGAGGACCGCCGCCCGGTCGGCCTCTATATCGAGGACGGCGCGCAAAGCGCCCGGCTCGTCACCAATGCCGGACCCGGCAATTTCGGCATGCTGCCGAACGGCGTGTTCTGGGTAGATGCCAATGGCGCGGCACATGTGACCGAGACGCTCGCCTATGAGGCCCTGACGCCTGATGCCCGCTTTGCGACCCAGTCCGGTCCGATGCTGGTGATCGACGGCGCGCTACACCCGGCATTCAATCCGGACGGCACCAGCCGCAAGCGCCGCAACGGGGTTGGCCTCAGCGCGGATGGCAACACGCTCTGGTTCGCGATCAGCGACGCGCCGGTGAACTTCGACACATTCGCCCGCCTCTTCCGCGACGAGCTGCAGACGCCTGACGCGCTCTATCTCGACGGTGTGGTTTCGCGCCTCTATGCGCCCTCGATCGGAAGGGATGATAGCGGCACCGATATGGGCCCGATCGTCGCGATTGTGCGCAGTCCTGCTCGCAACACGCGCTGATCCGGAAAAACCCGGCCCAGTGCTGCGCCGCAGCGTGTTTGCCCGGTTGTGCCCACTCGCCTTTGGGGATAGGGACTCGCCTCCTTCTAACCGGAGACAGAACATGCCCGGACCGGCGGTCGTCCTCTATGGACTCAAGAACTGCGACACTTGCCGCAAAGCGAAACGCGAACTTGAAGCTGCCGGCGGCAAGGTGAAATTTGTCGACATCCGCGACGAGGCAGACCTGCCCGCAAAGCTGCCGCTCTGGCTGAAGGCTGCGCCAGACAAGCTGGTGAACAAGAGCTCCGCCACCTGGCGCGCGCTGACAAATGCCGAAAAGGCAAAAGCGGGCACGAATGGCGAGAAAGCCCTGCTCTCCAAGCATCCGACCTTGATCAAGCGCCCGGTCATCGAGAATGGCGGCGCCGTGCATGTCGGCTGGGGCAAGGACGTGCAGGCCACCCTGCTCGGCTGACCGCATGAGCATCACGATCCGGCAGGCTGATTTTACCGATCCCGCAGACGCGCGTGCGCTGGTCGACATGCTCGACCAGTATGCGCTGGATCCGATGGGCGGCGGCAAACCGCTGCGCCCCGATACGCGCGAACACCTCGCAGCAGAACTGGCGGCGCGGCCTTACGCGGTGACGTTCCTGGCCTTCGATGACGGCGTGCCGGCCGGCTTGCTGAACGCCTTTGAAGGTTTCTCGACCTTTGCCTGCAAGCCGCTGCTGAACGTGCACGACATCGCTGTCGATGCGGGGCACCGCGGCAAAGGCATCGGACGCCTGCTGCTGGACGCGGCGGAGGCCGAAGCCCGCAAGCGCGGCTGCTGCAAGCTGACGCTCGAAGTGCTCTCCGGCAATACGCGCGCCCGCGGCGTCTACGAAGCCGCCGGATACCGCGCCTACGAGCTGGATCCGGAGAAGGGCCACGCCCTGTTTCTGGAGAAAGCGCTGTAACACCCGGTTGAACCGGCTTCTATCTGGCCAAACGGATTGTTCCGGTCCTATACTCCTCGTCATTCCACAGATCAGTTCCGGGGGGAAAATGATGAAACGACACGCACTCGCCGCAATTGGCCTTCTTGCCGGTACGCTCACCGCCTGCGGCGGGCATTCGGTGATCGACGATGCCAAGGATGCCTATTTGCCCGAATGCCCGGGCCAGTCACTGGGCAAGATCGTCAATGGCTACTTCATCAATGATTTCGATGCCAAGACGCTATGGTCCGCTTATCGTACCGATGATCCGGACACGGTGCGCGTGACGGCGGAGGGCGAAATCCTGTATGTCGGTGTAAGCACCTCGGCCACACTGGAAGTCATGTACAACCAGACGCGGGACGAGCTGTCCCTGTCGGGCGTCAAGTTCGGTGGCAAGGACCAGCCGATGACGTTTGCCGAAGCCCTCGTATCCAACATGTGCGACAAGGCCAAGGGACTCTGATCCGCTTGCGATGAAACTGAAGACCTACAACAGATTCTGCGGCGGTCTTCCGCACACGACCAGTGTCGTTCAGTGGGGCGAGGCAACCGTGTGGAAGATCGGCGGCAAGGTCTTTGCCATCGGGCGGGAAGAAGACGGCGACATGGTCTGTTCGTTCAAGGTGTCGGACATGAGCTTCGACATTCTGAAGGAACAACCTGGATGCCGCGGCGCACCGCACCTGGCCTCACGCGGCATGAAATGGATCCAGCGTTATACGCCGGAAACCCTCTCTGACGATGATTTGAAAGCCTATCTCGAAGGCTCCTACCGCCTCGTGGCCGCAGGCCTCACCAAAAAGCTCCAACGGGAGCTTGGCTTCCTGGAGGATGGCAAATAGACCTTCAGCGGCGGCGGCGCGGATTGAGGTAAAGATCCGCCTCCTGATGGTCGAGCTCGCGCACAGCCCGGCCGCGATTGACCATTTCCACCTCATGCAAGACGTGCCGGCGCACCGCACCGTTGAAGCGCAGCATGGCGCAGAACATCTGCAGCACAGATTCCAGCGCCGCGTAGGAGTGGGAAGCGTCGAGCTTCACCTGCCAGCTGCCGCCGAGATTGATGATCCGGTGATCCAGCGACCCGATCTTGCGGTTCTTGTCGTCATAGAGCGTATAGTCCGCTCCGATGCCGATGACATTGCGGCGCAGGCGATAGAAGCGCGGGCCGCGCGAGGTTTCGATGAAGAAGGAAAACTTCTCCGGAAACAGCGGCCACTTCTGCGCCGACCGCTCCAGCTGGATCAGCTGTTTCGTTCGCGACAGGTTCAGTGCGAACGCGCTGACCGGCACGCCGCGCGCGCCGATGGAAAGCTGCAGTGATCGCCCCATCATCAGTTCCATCGTACCGCGCCAATGCATGTTCTCGGAGAACAGCTTGATCACCAGGCGGCGTTTCAGGTCCTTGCCCTGTTTCCACAATTCCTTGCGGTAGGCGACGATGCCGGACCGTTTCCCGCTTTCCCGGATCTGTCCGATGATCTCCATATCCTTGGTGAACTGATCGGACTCAGCCTCATGCTGAGTATGCTTCATGATCCCGATTTCGGTCAGATTCAGGTCCGTCAGCCAGAGGTCGACCTTGAAACGCTGCCATTTGGTCGGCTTCGTCTCGGTCTTTGGGGCGGCGGCGAGTGCAGCATCGAAGGCCATGGGCGGGTCTCCCGTCCGTGTGTTCAGAGTCTGCCACCAGACTTGGACCAATCGTGTCGACAGAAGGTTAATGCAACTGCCTTGTCTGTTAATCAGAGCGCGCGGAAACATCCCCGGTTGAGAAACAATTCATACAGAACAGCCATAGTCCCCCCGGTGTAGATCCGGGGTGCCACGCCGAGGCGCTCCTCCTGAAAGGCTCGCAACCGATGGACTATTTGGAGTTTCTTCGCACCAGCCTGATGGCCTTCATGATCTTTGCCCCGCTGGAGCTCCTGCTGCCACGGCGCAAGGGTCAGGGCCTGTTCCGGCCTCTCTGGAAGACAGATACGGTCTATCTTCTGGTGAACGTGGTCCTCATTTCATTCGGCGGCGCGCTGTTCATCACGGGCGGACTCATGATTCTGGTGCCGCTGGTGCCGGAAGGACTGCAAACCGCGCTCGCGGGGCTCCCGCTCTGGCTGCAGTTCGTTCTCGTCTTCATTGTCGCGGACCTTTGGTACTACGCGATGCACCGGGCCGAGCATCAGCTGCCTCTACTCTGGCGCTTTCACGCCATTCACCACAGCATCGAAGACATGGACTGGCTGGCCGCCCACAGGATCCACGCGGTGGACCAGATACTGACCGGTGCCTCCACATTGCTTTTGCCGATGGCGCTCGGATTTTCAGACGAGGCCGTCTTACTCTACTCGTTCCAGTTCGGCTGGCATTCATTGCTGAAGCATTCGAACATCCGGGTGAGCTGGGGCCCGTTGCGCTGGATCCTCGCGACGCCGGTCTTCCATCACTGGCATCACGCCAACCAGCCCGAAGCCTATGACAGGAACTTCGCCGGCCAGCTGCCGCTGATCGATGTCCTCTTCGGCACAGCCATCATGAAAGAACGCGAAGCCCCCGAAGTCTATGGCGTCGATGAGCACATCCCTGCTGGCTATGTCGACCAGTTCTTCCACCCGTTCCGCCGCCGCGAAGCCGGCGAAAACACATCTTCCGCCAGCGCCAGCGAGCAAGCCGCCTTGCAACCGACCCGCAGCACGCTAATGTAGCGACATCCGAGGGGTGTCCGCACCGGAATGAGCCGGACGGGCTGAGATTTTACCCTTTGAACCTGATCCGGGGAATGCCGCTGGCCAAGCGGTGTGGCCGGCGCGAGGGACGGAGCGGAAACCATGCAGCCGGTCGGCGATATCACCATTGCTTCAGCCTTTAACGGCCCGCCCTCTTCGGGCAATGGCGGCTATGCCGCTGGCGTGCTGTCGCGCCTGTTCGAGACGCCGCACACGGTGCGCATCTCGGCGCCGATCCCGCTGGACACGCCGCTGGCCGTTACCCGGCAGAAGGACAAGCTGGTCGCGGCCTCGGGCGAGACGCCCATCCTGACCGCGCGGCCCGGTGGCGTGACGCTCACCCCGCCTGCTCCGCCCTCCCTGGAAGCAGCGCTGAAAGCTGCCGAGACTCCAACCTATTTCGGCGCAGGCGGTGCCTCAACCTGCTTCGTCTGTGGCCGGAACCGGAAGGAAGGCGACGGCCTGCACATTCATTGCGGACGGCTTGGCGACAAGCTGGAAGCTGCCACGGTCTGGACACCGCACGTCAATTTCGATGACGGAACCGAACATGTCCGTCCGGAATATGTCTGGGCAGCGCTGGATTGCCCCGGCGGCTTTGCCCTGCCTGAGATCGAGACGACCTATCTGTTGGGCGAGATGAGCGCTGCCCAGCACAAACCCGTCCCGGTCGGCCAGCCCGTCATCGTCCATGCCTGGCACGAATGGACCAAGGGGCGGAAGCATTTTGCCGGAACCTCCCTGCATGCCGCCGACGGCACATTGCTGGCACAGGCCGACACGCTGTGGATCGAACTGACGCCGGAACAGGCCGGAAGGCTCGTCTCATGAAGACGGCCACGCTCCCCGCGGATGTCGGAAAGGTGTTTGCCACCTATCCTGCCCCGGCTCGCAAGCTGCTGCTTACCATCCGGGACATGATTTATGAGACCGCCGCCTGCCTGCCGGAGGCTGGCCGCATCGCCGAAACCCTCAAATGGGGTGAGCCCGCCTACCTGACCAGCGCCCCGAAAAGTGGGACAACCATCCGCCTCGCCTGGTCGCCCAAACGCCCGGAAACTGCTGGCATTTTCGTCAATTGCCAGACCACGCTGCTGGACGAATGGCGTGAGCTTTATGGCGGCACGCTGGACCTTGTCGGCAATCGCGAGATCCGCCTGCCGCTCGGCGCGCCGCTACCCAAAGACCCGATCCGCCACTGCCTCGCCATGGCGCTGACCTATCACCAGAGAAAGCCTGCACGATGAACAAGCCTTCCAGCCAGTCCGAATTCGCCACCCCGCAGGTCACCACCGGGCCGCTGCCTGCGAGCCGCAAGGTCTACACCCATCCCCTGCCCGATCTCGCCGTGCCGCACCGCGAGATCGACCTGCACCCGAGCGCCAATGAGCCGCCGGTGCCGGTCTATGATACATCCGGTCCGTATACGGACCCGTCGGTCACCATCAACGTCGAGGCTGGCCTTGCCCGCACGCGCCGCGACTGGGTGCTGGAGCGTGGCCATGTCGAGGAATATGACGGCCGCGACGTGAAGCCGGAAGACAATGGCGGCGCCAGCGGCAAGCATCTTGCCCGCGAGTTCCCGGTGAAGCACCGCCCCCTGCGCGGCACGGGCTCGGGCCCTGTCACCCAGTATGAATACGCGAAGGCCGGCATCGTCACCAAAGAGATGATCTATGTCGCCACACGCGAGAACCTTGGCCGCCGCGAGGCCGTCGAGGGCGCCGCCGCACAGATCGCGCAGGGCGAAAGCTTCGGCGCGCATATCCCGGAATATATCACGCCGGAATTCGTGCGGGACGAGATCGCCGCCGGGCGCGCCATCATCCCGTCCAACATCAACCATGCGGAACTTGAGCCGCAGATCATCGGCCGGAACTTCCTTGTGAAGATCAATGCGAATATCGGCAACTCCGCCGTCGCCTCCTCGGTCGAGGAAGAAGTCGACAAGATGGTGTGGGCGATCCGCTGGGGCGCCGACAACGTCATGGACCTCTCGACGGGCCGCAACATCCACAACACGCGTGAATGGATCATCCGCAATTCGCCGGTGCCGATCGGCACGGTGCCGATCTATCAGGCGCTGGAGAAAGTGAACGGCATCGCCGAGGATCTCACCTGGGAAGTCTTCCGCGACACGCTGATCGAACAGGCTGAACAGGGCGTCGACTATTTCACCATCCATGCCGGCGTGCGCCTCGCCTATATCCACCTGACGGCAGACCGCGTCTGCGGCATCGTCAGCCGCGGCGGCTCGATCATGGCGAAATGGATGCTGGCTCACCACACGGAGAGCTTCCTCTACACGCATTTCGAGGAAATCTGCGACATCATGCGGGCCTATGACGTCTCGTTCAGCCTCGGCGATGGCCTCCGCCCCGGCGCGATTGCGGACGCAAACGATGCGGCCCAGTTCGCGGAGCTAGAAACGCTCGGGGAACTGACGAAGATCGCCTGGGAGAAAGGCTGCCAGGTCATGATCGAAGGGCCCGGCCATGTGCCGATGCACAAGATCAAGGTGAACATGGAGAAGCAGCTGCGCGAATGCGGCGAGGCCCCCTTCTATACGCTGGGGCCGCTCACCACGGATATTGCGCCGGGATACGACCACATCACCTCCGGCATCGGTGCGGCGATGATCGGCTGGTACGGCACGGCGATGCTTTGCTATGTGACGCCCAAGGAGCACCTCGGCCTGCCGGACCGCGACGATGTGAAGGTCGGCGTTGTCACCTATCGCCTCGCCGCCCACGCGGCAGACCTCGCCAAGGGCCACCCCGCCGCGCAGGTGCGCGACGATGCCCTGTCACGCGCGCGTTTTGAGTTTAGGTGGGAAGACCAGTTCAACCTGTCGCTCGACCCCGAAACCGCCCGCGACTTCCACGACCAGACCCTTCCCAAGGAAGCCCACAAGGTCGCCCACTTCTGCTCCATGTGCGGCCCCAAATTCTGCAGCATGAAGATCACCGCCGAAGTGCGGGAATACGCGGCCGGCATGAGCGAAAACGAACGGAACGACCTGGAAAAGCAGGCAGCAGAAGCACGCAAGGGGATGGAGGAGAAGAGCCGCGAGTTTATGGCGAAGGGCGGGAAGATTTATCTCTCCGAGTCCGGCGAAAAGCGGGAGCCAATCGATTAGCGCCATCCTCGCGCCGTTGCCCACCACAATTCCCGCCTGAAACCGTTTGCGTTCAGCGCGATCCACGTTAGGCAGGCCGTCATGGGACTTTTCAGAAAACTCGCCGCCTGCGCGGCCATCGCCGCGGGCAGCTTTGCCCTGTCTTCCACCGCAGAGACCTGCCTTTCAGGTGATGCGCTGTATGCCGCGTTCGAGAAGGATTATTCCAGCTCCAACGACACGCGGGCCCGCGCCATCCTCTACTGGCAGGACACCGGGGCCAGCGCAGTCGACCATCTCGGCAAGATCTACACCTCGCTCAGCGAATGCCGCAAAGGCCTCTGCGCCACGGGCGATGACGACTATCCTGAAATGGCCGCCTACAAGCAGTTTTACACAGACAGCTTCAAGCTGGAGAAGGGCTACTCCGACAAGCAGCCGGTCTATGCCGGTTTCGGCGCCCCGCCGCCCGTCATGCTGAAATGGGCGGAAAATCGCCTCAGCTGCACGGCCGGGCCGACGCTGGCCGAGCGCGAGGCCGCCGCGGCGGCGAAGCCCGCCCCGGCGCCCGCCCCAGCACCTGTCCCGGCGCCGCAAATCATGGCGGCCGCACCGCCTGCCCCGCAACCTGCTGCACAGCAATCCATGGCGCCCCCTGCCCCCGTCTCTGCCTGCAGCCTGTCGCCCGAAGAGCTTGAAGACCGGCACGCCTTCGTCCGCATTGACGAAAAGTACGCCGTCATCGCCTGGTGGGCGCTGCATGGCCGCGACGCGATCCCCGAGATGGTTGAGCAGGTTGGCGAGACCGAAGCCCGCGAGGTGTGGACGAACTGGACGGTCAAAGGGAAAATAAAAAGCGGCCAGCCAAACAGATATGGCGTCAAATCTGACGCCAAGGTCTACAAGGCGCTCAAGAAATACAAGAAAGTCCCGTGGGAACGTGTCGACATGTATCCATCGCGCGACGCCGTCATCATGATCACCAAGGCGTTCGGCGACTGTTTCGGCGAACGCAGCGCCGATCTCGACTTTGAAAATCTGGGCCTTGTCCGCGGTGAATTTGCGGCTGATTTCTGCAACGCCGCCGCTGTGATGCCGGGGATAGACCACTGGAACGCGCCGGACGAACACAAGCCCTTCAGATATTGGGCTGAAAACCAGCTCAAGTACCACAACACGGCAGGCTGCGGGTTCGTCCCCGAAATCGCATTTAACTGGGCGCAGGAAAACGAAGTCGCGGGAGCTGCGGCCGCCAAAGAGGTGAGACGCGCGGCGCAGGAAGAGATCTGGCGCCGCAAGGCCGACGCAGCCGCCAAGAAGGGCTGGGAAAAGGATTACCAGGCCGCCAAGGCAAGGCAGCAGGTCTATATCGATCAGGATCGCGCAAAACAGGCCGAGCAGGAACGCGCCCGGCAGTCCGCTGCCGATGCAGCCTATAACAACATGATCAATCAGTCGCAGAACCAGATACCAAGCGCTCCGTCTTCAAACCGCCGCGATTGCTACGACCAGGGCGACGGCACGGAGAAGTGCTTCTACGACTAGGCCGCTGCGCCCACCCGCACGCGTACAATGGTGCCCAATTCTGCTCGACGCGCGGCCCCAAATTCTGCTGCAAGCGTTGGGCGGGCCTACGCTCAGCGATGCCCACCATTGGGACTTGCGGTCGAAGCCGCATGGTGGGTATCGGCATTACCTCAACCCACCCCACGGCTGGACCTGAGGAGACGGGTGCACGCGAACATATACGGGAACCCCATGTCAGACACATTCAACACCTCATCCCGCCTCGACGAGCTTGAAATGCGTGTGGTCCATCAGGACCAGACGATTGACGAGCTGAACGAGGCCATCACGGCGCAATGGAAGCTGATCGACCGGCTGGAGCGTCAGGTCCAGCACCTTGCGGAGCGCGTCGCCGACGCCGAACAGTCCGCCGGCCAGGCCGCGCCCGTGGATCGCCCCCCGCCGCATTATTAGAGCGGCATTACCGGGTCGGCTTGCCGCCCTCGCAATCCGTTCTAAACTTGCCTCTCCACAAAGGGAGGAAGCAGCATGATCCGGAAACTTGGCATGGCGGCGGCATTGACGGGCGCGGTGATGGCGATGGCGGCGCCGAGTGCGCTGGCAGGGCCGGAAGAGTATCTCGGCGAGATCATCACGGTGGGCTTCAATTTCTGTCCGCGCGGCACGCTTGAAGCAGACGGCCGTCTGTTGCCGATCAATCAGAACCAGGCGCTGTTCTCGCTCCTCGGCACCATGTATGGCGGCGACGGGCGCACGACGTTTGCCCTGCCCGACCTTCGCGGGCGCACCGTCATCGGCGCGGGGCAAGGCCCGGGCCTGACAGAGCGCCGGCTGGGCGAGAAAGGCGGCATCGAGAATGACATCGCGGCCCCCGCCCTCGCCGATACGGGCGACGGCGACCTGCTGGGCGACTCTTCGGTCGGCAACAATATGCAGCCCTATCTGACGCTGAAACAATGCATCGTCGCACAGGGCATTTATCCGTCACGCAACTAGGGCCGCCCCCCTACTCCCCCGGGACGCAGGTAAGCATGGAGGTTTCCCCACCAGATTGAGAGAAGCCCTGGATGACGTAGCCGTCCATCGGGTTGTCGGCGGGCACAACCTGGAACTTCAGCTCCACCGGGCCCGGGTCATTCAGCGACACCCCCTCCGGCAGGCCGGTCACGCCCGTGACCTTGCTGGACTTGGTGCCGACGGTAACCTCCGTGTCCGTCTCATCGGTCACCGCGTCGGCGGTGTACTCAATGGTCACGCGGAGGCTCTGCCCATTCACCGTGGCAAAATTTTCTTCGCGAATGAACAGGTCGCCATCCTCCATGAAGGCGGCGAACATGTGCGTGCGCGTCGGATCCCCGCCTTCCATTGGCCAGGCGTCGCAGACCCAACCCGCTTCCTCCACCAGTGCGGCGGCACGCTGCTGCGCGCTGTCAAACCAGGCATCATCGAACCAGAGACCGTCGAATGCGTCATCATCCTCAGATGTGGTCTCAGCGGCGCCTGCGCCATTCACCAGGTCATCGACCGATTTGATACCGGCCAGCGGCGAAGTGTAATCTTCCTGGGCCGTGGCCGATCCTGAAAACAGGCCTGCCAGCAGGCAGGCGCAAAGAAAAGCACGCGTCATGAAATGTCCCCGGAGCAATAAGATCCAGACGTTTCAATGCGAGCCACAGCCAGCCGCGTCAAGCAGGCGCGTTGAGCACGCTGGCGGCCTTCTCCCCCATGATGCCATTGGTCCGCCTTGCCTTCACGCATTCGAAGCTGCCAGCCCGGAATGCCCGGCAGGCTTCGGGACGGTTTTCATAGACCTGGCAGGCCGCCTTGCCGTTCGACAGGTCAAGGTGCACGCAGTGACCGCAAGAGAAGTCCACATATGTGTTGCCACCCTCAGTGAAGAGGCTTTCAGGCGGCAGGCTTCGGGAGGCGTCCCAGGGCAGAAGCTGGAGATAGCGCAGGTTTCGGCTGAAACAGCAGGCGCCGCAGGACACACAGTCAAACGACGGATCGGACATGTAAGGCGCAGGGCGGCTCCAGCCACCCGTTTGTGCCTATCGCAGCGGTCGGCGGCGGCGCGGGATTTACGCCTGAACCGCGTTTCCGGCAAGCGGGATTTTGCGGAACCGCACACACCGCCCTGCTCGCATGAAAATCCTGTCATGCTTAAATCTCCGTCATCTGAGGAATAACGGCTTGACCCGAAGCCCGGGACAGCGCGTCATCCGGGTATGGCGGGCGGTATCGTGATCGAGGAAGAAAAGCGGATCCTGGGCAGCATAGAGGCCCATGGCTGGTATGCCGTGCACCGTTACGACCCGGAGCTTGAATCCCCGAACTACACGTATACGGTCGGCTTTTCCCAGACGCTGAACGCGCCGGAATTCATTGTCTTCGGCCTGCACCGAGATGTCATGTACGACATGCTGGCCAGCGTGCACAGCCAGATCAAGGCGGGCCGCAAGCTGGAAGACAATCAGGTCTGGAAGGGCCTGCATGAGGATTTCGATTGTGTCGCCCGCAAGGTCTCGCATGCCGATGCATTCGAGAATTATGCGGTGCTGGCCGACTGGCTGTGGGCCCGCAATGGCCAAGGCGGGCATCCGGCACTGGTGCAGATTGTCTGGCCGGGCCTGCTGGACGGGCTTTATCCGTGGGACGAAGGTTGCCGGGAGACGGTCATGGAAGCGCAGCCGAAGCTGTGGCGCTGATGCAGATAGAGAAAGGTCAGGCGTTCAGACGGGCGAAGAGAGTTTCGCGGAGCGCGTCGCGCTGGCGGCGCAGCTGAGCCAGGTACGCCTGACAGGCTGGCTCGATCCCGCATTCGATTTCCTGGAGTTCTGCCGTGACGGCCTCATAGGCTTCGGCAAGATGGACGAAGTCACCCTCCTCCGTCCCAAGCTCCAGCATGCGGTTGACCGCTTCGGGAAAGTCATCGGCGAGGCCATGGGGCAATTGGGTCATCGGGACATCCTCCCGGGTCAGTAGCGTCCGTCCTGTCATGGTTTCTGACAGAGCAGAGCCAGCCGGCCCATTCGGAAATCTACCTAAACCTGCGCGCCATGGCCTTCGCCGGAAAGGCCTCAGGCCTTGAGCATGGCGTAGAGTTCGTCCTTCAGGGCCATGCGCTGCTTGCGCAGCTCGGTCTGGTGCTCGTCGCTGGCCGGTTCCACGTCCGTCTCGATGCGGTGAATCTGCCGGTTCAGCTCGTGATACTCATCGGCGAGCTTTGCAAAATGCGCATTGCTGGTTTTCAGCTCGTGGATCTTGTCGGCGAGATCCGGGAATTCGGCCGAGAGTTCGTGGGGCGTGTTCGACATGGATGTCCTCCGTTAAAGTGCCGCGTCTTACTGCCATGTCAGGCCGGCAAGTAAAATTGCCAATTGCGGATTCTACGTAGCCGCTGCGCTCTATGGACCCGCAGCCAGACCATCCGGCAGGCAGGCCCCGACAAGGCGGCCCCTTATGGTCACCCGCTGAGACGAAACGGGCCCGGGACTGCGAAGGGTGAAGCGCTGCAGGAATTCCGTTGGCCGCGTCCGGTCGACGGCCAGGGTGCCCTCCCCGCTGAGCAGGCCTTCCGGGAAGGCACAGAACAGATCGAATGCCTCTCCATAGGGATCGGCCCGCACATTCGACACATGACAGCGCTCATCGATGAAGGTATCCGGCCGGATCCGGCGGGCTTCTTCACCCTCGATGCACGCTGCCCCGCCGAAAGGCTCCACCCAGGTGTCCAGCAGTGTTCCGGTCCCCGGATCCTGCAGACTGGTCTCGATTTCGGTGCTTACGGCGTAAAGGCCGGGATCCAGCGCCGAGACACCTTCTGCAGCAGCAGTTAGAGGCGCCGCAAAGGCAAAAATTAGGCTCAGGAGCAGTCCGGATCGCGTCATTGAGGTATCATATTGCAGGAATCGCACCGCTTAAGGCCAGAAATCACTTATTTTTGCGCGCCAAATTGACACTTACGTCAACGGCAAACTTGCGAAAGCTTTTCAGTGCCTGTAGGCAACGCCCATCTATTAAGTCCAATCCCTCGAAACGTGTGGAGCACTGCTCATGAAGGTCCTCGTGCCCGTAAAACGCGTGATCGATTACAACGTGAAAGTCCGCGTCAAGCCGGACAAGACCGGGGTCGATCTCGCCAATGTGAAGATGTCGATGAATCCGTTCGACGAAATCTCCGTCGAAGAGGCTGTCCGCCTGAAAGAAGCCGGTACAGCCACAGAAGTCGTCATTGTTTCCATCGGCCCGCAACAGGCACAGGAAACCATCCGGACGGCCCTCGCCATGGGCGGCGACCGCGGCATCCTGATCAAGACCGACGAAACGGTTGAGCCGCTGGGCGTTGCCAAGCTGCTGGCCAAAGTGGTCGAAGAAGAAAAGCCGGATCTCGTGATCGTCGGCAAGCAGGCCATCGACGACGATTCCAACCAGACCGGCCAGATGCTGGCCGCGCTGCTGGACTGGCCGCAAGGCACCTTCGCCTACAAGCTGGAGAAGGATGGCGATGCGCTGACCGTGACCCGCGAAGTCGACGGCGGCCTTCAGACCGTGAAACTGGCCCTGCCGGCCGTTGTCACGGTTGACCTGCGCCTTAACGAGCCGCGCTACGCGTCGCTGCCGAACATCATGAAGGCAAAGAAAAAGCCGATCGACGAGAAGGCCCCGGCCGACTACGGCGTCGACATTGCGCCGCGCCTCTCGGTGGTCCAGGTCACCGAACCGCCGGTACGCCAGGCTGGCGAAAAGGTCGAGGATGTTGCCACCCTCGTGTCGAAACTGAAAACCGCAGGAGTCATCTGATATGGCTGTGCTTGTTATTGCTGAACACGACAATGCGGCCCTCTCGGACGCTACCAACAAGGTCGTGACCGCTGCTGCCAAATTTGGCGGCGATGTGGATGTGCTGGTTGCCGGTGAAGGCGCTGGCGATGTGGCCGCTGCCGCCGCGAAAGTCTCCGGCGTGCGCAAGGTGCTGCACGCTGACGGCGCAAGCGTTGCCAAGCAGCTCGCTGAACCGATGGAAGCCCTGATCGTCCCGCTGATGAGCGGCTACGATGCTGTTCTCTTCGCCGCCACCACGGCCGGCAAGAACATGGCACCGCGCGTCGCTGCAAAGCTCGACGTGATGCAGATCTCCGAGATCACCGCCGTGATCGACGCCGATACGTTCGAGCGCCCGATCTATGCCGGTAACGCCATCCAGACCGTGAAATCGGCCGATGCGAAGAAAGTCGTCACCGTGCGCGGCACCGCTTTTGAAGCTGCCGGAAATGACGGTTCGGCTTCTGTCGAAACGGTCGATGCACCGGCAGGTCCGTTCAAGTCGGAGTTCGTTTCGGAAGAAATGGTGAAGTCGGATCGCCCGGAACTTGCCGGCGCCAAGCGCGTCGTTTCCGGCGGCCGTGCGCTCGGCTCTGCCGAGAAGTTCCAGGAAGTCATCTTCCCGCTTGCCGACAAGCTCGGCGCCGCTGTCGGCGCTTCGCGTGCGGCTGTGGACGCTGGCTACGCCCCGAACGATTACCAGGTCGGCCAGACCGGCAAGATCGTCGCCCCGGAACTCTATGTCGCCATCGGCATCTCCGGCGCCATTCAGCACCTTGCCGGCATGAAGGACTCCAAAGTCATCGTCGCCATCAACAAGGATGAGGAAGCCCCGATCTTCCAGGTTTCCGACTACGGCCTGGTCGCTGACCTGTTCGTCGCCGTTCCGGAACTGACCGGCGCGCTCTAAGCGAACCGAAATCACCCCTTAAGCGAAAAGCCCGGCCTGTGCCGGGCTTTTTGTTGTCCGGAAACAACATGTCCTGGTCAGCTGTTACCAAACCAGCTCCCGGCATGATGTGCTGACTTGATCTTTGACGCACTGCACAAACAGGATATGTCACAAGGCTTGTTAAAAAAGACTCAGGGCAAAACCGGATGACCAACCTTCAGACGATCGGCGTGATTGGCGCAGGCCAGATGGGTAACGGAATTGCGCATGTCAGCGCCCTTGCCGGCTATGACGTCGTGATGACGGACATCTCGGATGACGCACTGAAGCACGGCATGGATGCCATCGAAAAGAATATGGCCCGACAAGTCTCCCGCGAGCAGTACAGCGTTGACGAGATGAAAGCGGCCCTCGCCCGGATCAAGACATCGACCTCGATCAAAGCCCATGAGAATGATGACCTGATCATCGAGGCAGCCACTGAAAAGCGCGAAGTGAAAGAGCAGATTTTCCGCTCCATCTGCGAGATCGTTCCGTCGCGCACCTTTCTGGCGACCAACACATCCTCCATTTCCATCACCCGCCTGGCTTCGACGACGGACCGGCCGGAAAAGTTCATCGGCATGCACTTCATGAATCCGGTGCCGCTGATGAAGCTGATGGAAGTGATCCGTGGGCTCGCGACCAGCCAGGAAACCTATGAGACCGCGATCGACTTCGCGAACCGGCTGGAGAAGACAACCACGAACGCCGAAGACTATCCGGCCTTCATCGTGAATCGCATTCTCGTGCCGATGATCAACGAGGCGGTCTATACACTCTATGAAGGCGTTGGCACGGTGGAGAGCATCGATACTGCCATGCGCCTCGGCGCGAACCATCCGATGGGCCCGCTGACGCTTGCAGACTTCATCGGTCTCGATACTTGCCTGTCGATCATGCAGGTGCTGCATGACGGCCTCGCCGATACGAAATACCGCCCCTGCCCGCTTCTCGTGAAATATGTCGAGGCCGGCTGGGTTGGCCGCAAGGTCGGCAAGGGTTTCTACGACTATTCGGGCGACGCGCCGGTTCCCACCCGGTAATATTCTGCAAACGGACCTTTCCGGGACGCTACCAGATATCATGCACCGACGTCTCCCTTTGGTTGCGAAGGCAATTGCGCGGTACGTATAAATCGGGTCCTGCCGTAAAGTAGTAAGGCGACGCTGAGGCAAGCTGGCGTCTCGCTCCGCAATCCGGAGCCGTCAGCCCGTCGTCATCCCCGCAACTATATATGTTATTGCAGATACGAACCGCGCGCTTTCGACACCTGCGACACCGGAATTCCATTCAGACTCTGCTTACCCGTTAAAATAGACGGCTTTTCGCGTAACATTCTGAACGCCAAAATGGATACTCCGTAACCTGTCATTCACCATGCGGGCTTACTCATTCTACCTAAAGGTATGATGGAAAAACACAACAATTACGCCCCTCAAAGTTGAGTCTTTCCGGAGTTAGTCCATGCAAAATTATACCAGAAGTGCGTCCAGCCTCGGCGGACGCAACCGGATGCTTGCGCGCTCTTTTGTGACAGCATCTCTCACCGCCATCGCAGTCTCCCTGTTGTCTTCCGGCACCGCTGCCGCAGATCCCGCCGTCTACTTCAACGACGATGTGAACGCCGGCATCCAGACGTTCGGGGACACGATCGCAGCGGCTGATAATGCCTACAACACCGCCAATCCCGGGTCCACGCGCACGTCGAACATCTATGAGTTCGACATCCTGAACACGACCGGGGATACTTTCCTGGTAATCGGCGCGGGCGGCGCTCCTTCCGTCACGGTAAAGACGATGTGGAATGGCAACCCCGCTCCCAACAATCAGAACGGAGACAACGGCAGCGACGGCTTCACCAACTGGGGCAACAGCCATGGCGGAACTTTCGTCGGCGCCGAAGCCCTGGGCTACACCTACGAATTCTTCGAGGCCGATGGCACAACCCCCTTCTCCATGAACGCGCTCGGTACGATGGTGAACGACTGGGGCACCTGCTGCGCAACGAACAATCCGACTCCAGACGGCAACACCGTCAATTCGTCGGAAGTTTACCTTCGGTTCGGCGCAGCCGATCCGCTCTTGCTGGGTGGTATCTCCAGTTCGATTGGGGGAACCGAGCATTTCATTGGTGCGATCAATGACACCAATTTCTTCAACAAGGTGACCGTCATCGCCACCGGCAACGGTGAATATTTTGGCGTTGGCGGCTATCTGACCTTTTCGTCTGTTGCACTCAACAGCGTGCCGTCTGGCTCTTCGGTGGTTGACGGCAGCGGCCTGCAAAATCCTGCTTCACCGCCGCCGCCACCGCCTCCGCCGCCAGCTCCCGTAATTCCGGACATCGACACCGGCAGCACCTACTACACTGCAGCACAGCTTGGCGCCTCGCAGGTGAACCCGAATTTTGTCGGTGGGACGCTCCAGTTCAACATGGACACATTCGTCGGTGCGAACTTCACCGTGCAATCCAAGGGCGGCACCATGGACACCGAAGGCAACATCGTATCGGTGACGGGTGGCTACTCCGGCGTCGGCAACATGAAAAAGACAGGGTCCGGCACGCTGGTCCTTGACGGCATCAACACCAACCAGGGTGGCTTCACCATTCAGGAAGGCACCCTGCGCGCATCGCACGACCAGAACCTTGGCGGCGGCCCGCTCACGATCGGGAATGCGACCTTCCAGTCGGGCGCAAACATGGTGTCGGCCCGCCAGATGGTTGTGGAACACTCCAATTCCCGCTTTGACGTCCAGGACAATGACGTCGAATGGCAAGGCAACATTTCAGGTGCCGGTGCACTGAACGTCATGGGGTCAGGCCGTCTGCTCCTGTCGGGCACAAACACTTTCACCGGCGGCACCCACGTCCAGGGCGGATCTTTGCTGGTGACCGGTGATGAAGCGCTCGGAACGGGCGATCTCACGATCGGAAACGCGTCGTTCGTGACCGGTTCCGACATGACGTCGAGCCGCCGGATGATCCTGCAGCATTCCAACTCCACGGTAGACGTTCAACAGGGTGAATTGACCTGGCAAGGCGAAGTGTCCGGCGACGGCACACTGAACTTCTCAGGCCCCGGCCGGCTCGTCCTGACTGGCACCAATTCCTACACCGGCGGGACGAAAGTCGCTGGCGGCACGCTGGTTGGTTCAGCCAGCTCCATCAAGGGCGCTGTCGAGAACAATGGCTCGGTCGAGTTCAACCAGTCGAGTGACGGTGTCTATGCCGGCAACATGACAGGCGCCGGTCGTCTGACCAAAAGCGGTAATGGCGTACTGGTTCTCACCGGAACGAACACCAACCAAGGTGGCTTCGACATCGCCGAAGGCACACTGCGTGCTTCGACGGATGCCAGCCTAGGCGGCGGTGCACTCATTCTCCGTGACGCCACCTTCCAGACGGGTGCCGACATGACATCGGCACACCAGTTGACCCTGGCTCATTCCAATTCGACTGTGGATGTGCAGGGCCACAACCTGGTCTGGGCTGGCGAAATTTCCGGCAACGGTACGCTGAATCTTGCAGGCTCCGGCCGGCTCGTCCTGACAGGCGCCAATTCCTACACCGGGGGCACGAACATCCAGGAAGGCACGCTGGCAGGGTCCACCGGCACACTGCAGGGGGACATCCTGAATAATGGCACGATCGAGTTCGATCAGTCGTCCGATGGCACCTTTGACGGCATCCTGAGCGGCACTGGCGATCTGCACAAGTTTGGCGAGGGCGTACTCCGGATCGCCGGCGTTTCCCGGCTCGGCGGCAACAGCTTCGTTGAAGGCGGTTCGCTGGACGTCAACGGTGTTTTCGGCACAAACCTGCTGACCGTAGTCGATGGCGCTTCCCTGCTCGGCACGGGCGGTGTGGACGGCAGTGTCCTCGTCCTGACCGGCGGCATGCTGAAGCCAGGCAACTCACCGGGTACGCTCTACGTCTCCGGCGATGTCACGCTCAGCGACGGGTCGCTCTTCTATACGGAGATCGACGGACGCAACTACTCGGCGGCCGGCGGTGCCGGTTCGTATGACCGTATTGTCCTGACCGGTGAAGGCGCGACTTTCACGGCCAATGGCACGATCAATCCAATCCTGCGGGGGATCTCGGGTAACGCGAACAATGATTTCAATGCTGAAATCGGCGACGTGTTCACAGTCGTCGTGGCCGACAATATCGCCGGGGCGTTCGATACGATTGACCAGCCGACGGCTGGCATTCCGGCGAACACCCGGTTCAACCTGATTTACAATCAAGATTCCATTCAACTGGCACTTGTCGCACAAAGCCTTGCCGTTCTGGCCCAGGATGGCGGCCTGCAGACCAACGCTGTTGCTGCAGGGCGTGGCCTTGACCTGGCGACCGCGAATGGACAGTCTACGGATGGCTATCTCACGGACCTGTTTTCCAAGTTCAACGGCATGAACGCCTCGCAGGTCAACGCAGTCCTTGCGTCCCTGTCAGGCGACATTCACGCCCACGTCCTGGAGAGCACCGAATCCATCATTGCCGGCTCCGACTCCATGATCCTGTCGGCTGCACAGGGTGATACAGGCATCGGCGGTATCAATACCGAGTTGAAGAACGGAATTCATCTCTGGTCGCGTGCGGATGCACGGGGTGCCAGCTATGATCCGGACGCAGCCGGCATGGGCTTCGATGAAGACGTCTACGGCATTACGATCGGGGCGACCTTCATCAACCGCCATGACCTGCGCGTCGGCGTAGCCGGCAGCTACAAGACCGCCGAAATCTACAATGACACGGCAAACGGGGCGACCAATCAGATGCTGACGGCCTACCTCTATGGCAGCCGCGCTGTGACAACACGTCTGACCCTGTCCGGTCTGGTTGGCCACACGCAGGCCACGGTGAAAACCAACCGCACCACGGAATTCCCGGGTTTGGTTGCCTACACCAAGTCGGACAAGCCGGTTTCCATGACGCATGCCCAGCTTGAGGCCCGCTACAAGGCGGTCACTCTCGGCGAAACGAGCGTTTATGCCATCGGTGGTCTCCGGGCTGCGTTCCTCGATGTCCACAAATATGCCGAAGTGGGCAATATGAACGAGGCGAACCTGACGCTCGAAGGCGAAAGCCGCAGCACGCTGCAGTCCAAACTGGGCGCGGAAATCGCCCGCAAAGTGGCCGAGACGGATGTCGCCGTGTTCGCTGACTGGACGCGGGATATCGGTGCCGACCCCACTGTGGAACGGACTGTCTGGCTCGGCGATGCTGTCTGGCAGACCCAATCGACCAGCCGCGGTCTCGACACCTACAATTACGGGTTCAGCGCCCGCCGCCAGGTGAACGACCGTATCGGCCTCGAACTGGAGTACACCGGCCGCTACAACACCTCGAACTATGATGCCCAGCAGCTGATGTTCGGAGTGAACATGGTCTGGTAAGACCTGATCCTAGGGAATAATTGCCGGCTGCGGGCAACTGCAGCCGGCCATTTTCCGTACCGGCTGAACATATCCGAGGCATACACCTGACTTCGGTTGTCTTCTGTCAATTGACCGCTAGGCACACTCGGCGCCGTAAGCCATAAGGCAGGCCACCAAGACGTTTGGAGGTGTCATGTCACTTCGGCCTTTTCATCTGGCTTTTCCCGTCCACGATCTGGACGCCGCACGAAAATTCTATGGCGGCCTGATGGGTTGTCCGGAAGGCCGCAGTGCGCCGGAATGGATCGACTTCGACTTCTATGGCCACCAGATCGTCACCCATCTGGTTCCGGGTTCCGCCAAGACCAGCGATCCGGGAAACAGCGTCGATGGCCATAACGTACCCGTACCGCATTTCGGCGTCGTGCTGGAAATGTCGGACTGGCAGGAACTTGCCGACAAACTGACTGCAGCCGGCACGGACTTCATCATTGAACCCTATGTCCGGTTCAAGGGACAGGCAGGCGAACAGGCCACCATGTTCTTCCGCGATCCTTCTGGGAACGCGATTGAAATGAAGGCATTTCAGGACTTGTCGCAACTGTTTGCACGCTAACAAAGAAAGCCTGCAATCCAGACACGATGCCGGATATTCCGCATGCGCCATCCGGTGAAAGCCGGTGCCGCATTAAATGGCGCTGCCGTCTGGTGACCGACAACAATCGGGCAATCTGACACCCGCCGCGCCCGGATCGACGCTTGCGCTTGAGGTTCGCAGCAGGGCGCACTGAGGTGGGGGTCTTCCCCCTCCTTCCCTGAACAAGACCTCATTATGAAACGCAGACAATTCCTCCTTACCGGGCCGGCAACGGCCGCTCTGGCGCTCTCGGCCTGCTCCACCCCACCCACTTCGGCAGCTGAATTACCAGCGGCTCCGCCCACGCCGCCGGAAGGCACGCCGAAACCGCTCAGCGACGCGATCCACTCAGGAGACCGTCTGGCTGGTTCGCCATTCGCGTCCCGCTCCGTTGTCTGGGGCATGAATGGCGTGGCGGCGACGTCGCATCCGCGTGCAACGCTGGTCGCCATCGACATCCTGCGCAAGGGCGGCTCTGCCGTGGATGCTGCGATCGCGGCCAATGCAACACTCGGTGTGGTCGAACCGACAGCGAACGGCATTGGCGGCGACGCCTTTTGCCTGATGTGGGATCCGGCACTCGGCAAGGTCGTGGGCCTCAACGGCTCCGGGCATTCGCCGGCTGGCCTGTCTCTGGAAACCCTGCGGGAGAAATCTCCACGCGGCCGTGTCCCCTTCCATGGCGCCGCGGCCGTGACCGTCCCCGGCGCCGTCGATGCCTGGTGGACCATGCATCAGCGCTACGGGAAACTGCCGTGGAAAGACTTGATGCAGCCTGCCGCGGATGTTGCCGAGGAAGGCATGCCGATTGGCCTGATGATCGCGGACCGCATGAAGAGCGACATGGCTGGCTTCATGCGCCCCAATTCAGGCATCGAGGAAATCGAGAATATCCAAGCCGTCTACTACACGCGCGGACGTACGCCGGTAGAAGGCGAGATCGTCCGCAATCCGGACCTTGCCCGCACCCTGCGCATGATCGGCGAAGGCGGCCGGGACGCTTATTATGACGGCCCGATCGCTGACACGATCGAAGCCTATTTCAAACGCATCGGCGGCTGGATGACTCGCGCGGATCTGGCTGCCCAGCACGCCAGATGGGTTGAGCCGAACCAGGTCGATTACCGTGCCGGCGTCACGGTCTACGGCATGCCGCCGAACAGCCAGGGGCCGACGACGCTCCAGATGCTCTCTATCCTGAAGAATTTTGACATGCGCGATGCGGGCCTGATGTCAGCCCTGTCGATCCATCTCCAGGCTGAAGCCAAGCGCCTCGCCTTCGAAGACCGCGCGCGCTGGTTCGCCGATCCGGACTTCGCCGAAATCCCGATGGACATGCTGCTCTCCGATTCCTATGGCCAGCAGCGGGCAGCGCTGATCCGGCCAGACCGCCCAATGGACCGTGCCTTCCCGGGCGATGCCCCGAACCAGGGCGGCACGACCTATCTGACGGTCAGCGATTCCAGTGGCATGATGGTCAGCCTGATCCAGTCCAACTTCGCAGGCATGGGATCCTGGTCTGCCTCCCGAAAAGTGGTCCGTTATTTGAGTTAGTTCCGGCTTCAGATATGGAGCTGAGACATGGGCAAGAGAGCCAAGCCTGAAGAGATTATTGCGAAACTGCGGGAGGTGGAGGTTCGCCTCGCTCGCGGTGAAACTGCAGCTTCGGCGGCGCGCGCCGTCGGTGTGACCGAACAGACCTACTACCGCTGGCGCAAAGAGTATGGCGGCCTGCAGGTCGACCAAGCCAAGCGCATGAAAGATATGGAGAAGGAAAACGCCCGGCTTCGGCGCGCAGTCTCTGATCTCACGCTGGACAACCAGATCCTTCAGGAAGTCGTGCGGGGAAAGTTCTAAGCCCTTCGCGTCGTCGTGCTGCAGTCGATCACGTGGTGGAAGAGCTTGGCGTCTCCGAACGCCGGGCTTGCCGTGTGATCGGCCAGCACCGTTCGACCCAGCGCAAGCAGCCCATACGGCGAGATGATGAGGACGCCCTGACATCGGCGATTATCCGCCTGGCCGAACGGTTCGGCCGGTATGGCTATCGCCGGATCACGGCGCTCCTCAGAAATGATGGCTGGCATGTGAACGAGAAGCGGGTTTACCGCATCTGGCGACGGGAGGGGCTGAAAGTGCCGATGAAACAACCAAAACGCGGTCGTCTCTGGCTGAATGATGGCTCGTGTGTGCGGCTGAGGCCGGCGCACAAAGGCCATGTCTGGTCCTATGACTTCGTGCAGGACCGCACCCATGATGGACGTGTGTTCCGCATGCTGTGTGTGGTCGACGAGTTTACACGGGAGTGCCTCGCCATCCGAGTCGAGCGAAAGCTGAACTCACGGGATGTCCTCGACACGCTGGGTGAGCTGTTCGTTCGGCATGGGCCGCCGGAACACATACGCTCTGACAATGGCCCTGAGTTCATTGCAACAGCCCTCCGTGACTGGCTGGCACGTATCGGCGTGAAGACGCTCTATATCGAACCGGGAAGCCCATGGGAAAACGGATACTGCGAAAGTTTCAACTCCAAGCTCCGGGACGAGTTGCTGGCGAGGGAAATCTTCTTCGATCTCAGGGAGGCCCAGATCCTGATCGAAACCTGGCGGCGGCACTACAACACCGCGCGCCCGCACTCTTCTCTGGGCTACCGGCCACCCGCTCCACAAACCATCTTGCCCGCGGCGTTCATACCGCCTTACTGTGAGGAGGTAGCGGCATGAACGCCGCTACGTGAAAACCGCCGGACTAACAAAACCGGTGGACCACCCCTGTGGGGCAGAGCAGGGCGATTTCCGTCTGCAATCACCACTGAACGAAAACTCGCCGACTTTTACGGTAAAGTGGTCGCGCAAGAGCGAATACTCCCCAACATACGTTCCATCAAAGTCGTATACGGAAAAAAAGCGGTCATTTGCATCAACATTGGGATAGAAGCTCGTGGGGAAAATCTTGCCCTCGATCCAGACACTACCGTCAGAGTCGCTCCAAAGTCCCACCCACGGCGCGTACTTTTCATATGTGAAGAACAGAGTCTCACTGCGGTCGGGAATTCCGGGTAGACGAACGATACCGTTACAAATGTGATCTTCTTTTGAAGAACTGAAATTGAACAGCACGTACAAGCCCGCACTGACAACCAAAACCACTATCAATAATACCCTCAACACCCACCCCCCACGAGAACGATTGTAGACTGCCAGCTCCCCGCAATGATCCACAATGAACGTGTATGTAGATCTATTTGGTTCCTTTTGGAGAAATAGCTTATCGTCCGGCGCAGACTTTTCTGCCGCTAAAGTTTCCTCAAGCAACATATAAATTCGTTCTACATGCCCCTACAAGCGTTGTGCACCCAAGCGCACGAAGGCAGAATTGCGTGCCCCACCAGGGAAAAGAATGTCGGTATTAAATGTCATAGACATTTCTGAAAATTGTTCTGACTAGAGAGTATTATGACCCATTCAAATACAAGATCCTCTCACTTCACGTGCACCTTCTTTGTGAACGCCGTTTTGATTGGACTGGCGGAACAATAGAAAAACTCTTAGGCGGCAATGACAAAACACAAAGCGCTCGAAAGTTAGCAAGAAGTTGCGCCGCAGATTTGATCAGGTTTTCGATCTACATGCTGGGATTCTGTAGCTCTATTCACCCCCGAAGACAGTATGCAAAAAATTGAATCTCGCGCTTGGACCTCACCAAATGCGCGAGTATTTCTAGTTTTGATTGTATTTTTGCTTCTTTGGCGTGCATTTTGGGTGCGGCCTCAATTATACATTTGCCGAAAGAATGTGAGGAAAACCGAGCTTGCTAAAAACCACTTACAAATCGTTTACAAATCGGACAATTTGCTACCTTTGGGTGTTCTAAATTCAACCCGCTACTCTATTAACTCATTGTTTTTATTATCTTTTTATGGCGATCCCGACGCGATTCGAACGCGTGACCTACAGATTAGGAATCGGAATCATGGGGTGTTGGGCGTTGCTGGAGATTGAAATAATTCAATAAAAACAGCAAATGTATTGCCTCGAATTGATATACTTTGATGGGTCAAGTTGGAAAAGGTTACCAAGGTTACCACAGATCGCTATCCACCAGACCTTAGGAACGTCTCCAACATTCCGTCTTGAGACCACCGATCCCAAGCGTCTCAATCGAAGCTGGGACTAGCTCAAATAGCGGGCCACTTTTTCGGGTGCAGACCAGTGACGGCAGAGAGATTACAAGGGAGCCGTGTGAGCAACTGCGTCACGCAGCCACAAAATCTCTGCCAACGGCCCCGACTTCCGGCGTCCACAATTTGGATTTGACAGGCCTTCATAGTTGTGAGCATTTAATCACTGCTGGTGAGGGCAAGTCGGGAGAAAATGACCAGTCATGCAGCAATCGGCGATATTGGGAACAGGGTCGCAGGCCGGGGGAAAGCAGGTTCTGTCGACGGAACTCGATGCCCGCTTGAACAAACGCGCCGGCTGGCTCGAAGACACATGCGGCGTGAAATCGCGCTCCATGATCGCCTCGGGCGAAACGCAGGAAAGCCTCGGCGCCATTGCCGCACACAGTGCGCTGGACGATGCCGGTCTCACCCCAGACGATATTGACCTCATCCTCTTTGCCGCCGCTGTCGGCCGCCAGCCCATCCCGGCAACGGCTGCCCTGATAAAGCGCGAACTCGGCCTCAACAAATCGCCGGTCCCGGCTTTCGACATCAACGCCACCTGCCTCAGCGCCGTTGCCGCAATGGACGTTGCAGACATGTACATCTCGACCGGCCGCGCCGCACGGGTCCTGATCGTAGCAAGCGAGATCGCCAGCCGCGCCCTGCCCTGGCAGGACGACCCGGCAACGGCCGGTCTTTTCGGCGACGGTGCCGCAGCCATCGTCATGGGGCAATCGGACCCCTCCTCCTCTCCATTGAATACAAACCGTGTGCTGATCGAAACCTGGGCGCAGGGCTATGACATGTGCGCGCTCGCCGCCGGCGGCACGCGCTACGACTATCATGAAGAGCCCGACGCCTTCGACGCGAATTCCTTCTTCCGCATGGACGGTCATGCCCTATTCAAGCTAACCCGCACCAACCTGCCCCGCTTCATCGACCGGCTGCTGCAGCTCTCCGGTTGGCAACAGAAGGACGTCAACATCGTCATTCCCCACCAGGCGAGCCCCCTCGCGCTGGAACACATGATCCGCAAGTGCGGCTTCGCGCGGGAAAAGGTCGTCGCCACGGTCAAGGAGACCGGCAACCTCATCGCCGCCTCGATCCCTGCCACGCTGGACCTTGCCCGCCGGCAGGGGCGCATCCGCAGAGGAGACAAGGTCCTCCTGATCGGCACATCGGCTGGCGTATCGCTGGGCGGAGCAACGCTGCAGGCATGACCGCCACCATCGTCACCGGCGCGACAGGCTTCCTTGGCGGCGCTGTAACCAGGCGTCTGCTGGCCGCTGGCGAGCCTGTGATTGCCGTGGGCCGCAATCGGAAAAAGCTCGCCGATCTGGCAAAGCTCGGCGCGACACCGCTCGAGCTGGACCTCGTCCATGGTGAAATTCCACAAACCCTTCCGTCTGCCTCCCACCTCGTGCACTGCGCGGCCCTGTCGTCTCCATGGGGCGCACGCTGCGCCTTTGAGGCCGCCAATGTTCATGGCACGCAACGCGCCATGGACCTCGCCCGCGCTGCTGGTGTTGGTCGCTTCGTGCACATCTCCTCGCCAAGCGTCTATTTTCGTTTCGCCGATCAGGAAGAGATTCCGGAAGACACGATCCTGCCTCCACCGGTAAACGCCTATGCCGCAACCAAGGCAGCAAGCGAGACACTCGTTCTGGCCGAACCGTCACTCGATCCCGTCATCCTCCGCCCGCGCGGCCTTTACGGTCCCGGCGACACGGCACTGCTCCCGCGCCTCTTGCGTGCCGCCCGGCAACGCCCCCTGCCGCTAATGCGGGGCGGCAATGCCGCAACCGACCTCACCTATATCGACGATGTTGTGAACGCCGTCCTCGCCGCCATGGACGCGCTCTCCCCAGCCGCACGCGTCTTCAACATTTCCGGCGGGCAAGCCCTCAGTATTCGAAGCGTCGCCGAACAGGCTGCGGCAAAGGCCGGGATCGAAGTCCGCTGGCGCAGCCTGCCATGGAGCGCGGTCCAGGCTGTCACTCGCCTGAACGAAGCCCTCCACGCCGCCCTGCCCGGCCGCCCGGAACCCGCCGTGACTGCTTACAGCGCAGGCCTGTTCGCGTTCCGTCAGACTCTCGATATCTCTCGGGCGTGCGACCAGCTTGGCTGGCAACCGCGCATCACGTTCGAAGACGGGCTCGAACGCACCTTTGCGGAGCAAGACGCATGATCGAGCCTGTCTTCCCCATCAGCGCCCATGTTCGCGCGCCCGAACGCCTCGTGCTAAAGGGGGGGCGCTGGAAGCAGGTTCCGATCCCTGTCCGCTATGGTCTGTTCGAGCATCCTGCCGCCGGCACATGCCTGATCGATACAGGCTACACGGCCCGAGTCACCGAAGGCTTCCGCAGTCCGCCTCTCTCGCTCTATGCCAGCATCCTGCGTCCGGCACTGACAGAAAACGCACTTCCCGGCCGCGCACCCGATGTCTCCGTCATCCTCGTCTCGCACCTTCACGCCGATCATGTCAGTGCCCTGAAGGATTACCCGAGCGCACGCATTCTCGTTGACGGTCCTTCACTGTCGCACTTCCTCACCGCCGGATGGCTCGGCCGCACGCACAAGGGCTGCTTCGCGGAACTCCTCCCGGAAAACCTCGCCGAACGCGCCGAGCCCTTCCAGACGTTTCCGGAAACTGAAGCTCCACTCGGTCTTGGGCATGCCCATGACCTCTTCTCGGACGGCAGCATTCTGGCCGTGCCGCTGCCCGGTCACATGCGCGGGCATACAGGCTTCCTGTTCCCGAAACGCGAACGCCCGCTGCTCTACGCCGCCGATGCCGACTGGCTGCGCCGCGCAATCCTGGAACGCCGCTCGCCCGGCTACCCGGCGCGGTTCGTGCTCGACAGTACGCGCGAAGCCGAAGACACCGCCAATCGCATCCGTAATTTTGTCCATGCCGGCGGCGAGTTGGTCCTCTGCCACGACCCGGAGCCGGTGGCGTGAGCCTGAAAACAACCCTGCTGACGCTGCGTGCTTTCTGGCGCGCACGCCGCCGCTTACACGCAGCGACCCGCGATCAACTCATCTCCGCGCAACAGCGCCACCTCAACGCCTTTCTCGACCGCGATGCCGCGCAAGTTCCCGCATTTGCTGCATACAGAGGACAGCCGCTTTCAAGCTGGCCGGTCATGGACAAGGCGACCCTGATGGGCAACTTCGCCGCCTACAACCGGCTGGGGCTCACTGCAGAAGAAGGTTGGGCACATGAGCGAGCGGGCACTACTCCGAAAGGCTACGCAATTGGCGCAAGTACGGGCACGTCCGGCAACCGGGGCCTCTACATCGTGTCAGAAGCGGAACGTTGCCGCTGGCTTGGCGTCATGCTCGCCTGGGCCCTGCCGGATGTACTAACACGCGCTCACCGCGTCGCCATCGTCCTTCCGGCGAACTCCCAGCTCTATGACACCGCTAATGAAAGCGGCCGCCTCAAACTTCGCTTCTTTGACCTCACCGCCGGGATCGAACAGCAATTCGCGCCCCTCGCGGCGTTCCGGCCCACCGTTATCGTGGGCCCGCCGAAATTCCTGCGCGCCCTTGCCGGAGCAGACGTCCCGGTTCACCCCGAACAGATATTCTCCGGCGCTGAAGTGCTGGACCCCGCCGACCGGCAAGTGATCGAGGAGCGCTTCGGTCTCACCATGCGGGAAATCTACATGGCAACAGAGGGCCTTTTCGGCGTCTCCTGTCCGCTCGGGACCCTGCACCTGATCGAGGACCATATCGCGTTCGAATTCCAACCCGTCGACGGAAGCAGCCACCTCGTCAATCCGCTCATCACGGACTTCTCCCGCACGAGGCAAGTCATGGTCCGCTATCGGATGAACGACATTCTGGAGCTGGCGGAATCCGCCTGCGGCTGCGGCCTTCCGCATCAGGCGATCAAGCAGATCCATGGCCGGCAGGACGACGTGTTTCACCTCGCCGGACCTCACGGTGCCATCGCCAGCATCACGCCCGACGTCATCCGCAACGCCGTCGTCCGGTCCGATCCCTCGATCCGGGATTTCCGGGTCCTGCAGACAGGACCGAACGCTGTCACGCTGCTGCTGCCACCTGAGGCGGCTCAGGCTCTGGATGCCGCCTGCGCGGGCTTGCAGGCACTCTTCGAAAAATGCGGCACCCATCCCGGGATCGAGGCGCGAGCAGAGCGCCTGACACCGGAAGCCGGGCGGAAGCTGAGGCGTGTCAGGGTTCTGGCGGAGGCGCCCCGACCATGAAGGTCTCGATCCAGGTTCTCGGCAGCCTCGGCGACGTGATGCCCTTCATCACCGCGGCGCAACGTTTCAAGGCGCTCGGCGCAGATGTCAGCATCCTCGCGCCACAGGACTATACCACGATCATTCTGGATCACGGGGTTGCGGCCGCGCCACCGCCGGCCTTCTCCCTTGCCGGCTGGAACCACGAAGCCGAACAGCGCGGCACCCTAGCCGGCCCGTTTAACTTCCTCCGCGACTGGAAGGAAATGGTGGTCCCCTATGTCGACGACATCACTGAGCGCTCGCTCCAGGCGGCGGAAGGGGCCGATGCAATCCTCGCCAACGGCATTTGCGCCCCGGCAAAACTCGCTGCCGAATTATACCGCATTCCCTACCTGCTCCATGCCCTCCAGCCAGTCATCGCCCCGACCAGTGAAATCCCCTGCGCCATGGTCTGGCGGCCTTGGCAGGGGAAACTTTTCAATCGTGTCGGCTATGGCACAGTCTGGGCAGCACAAAAGATGATGGAACAGGCACTGAAACCGCACCGGACGCGGCTTGGCCTGCGCGACATGCCGCCTTTGGATCACACACGCACGCATCTGAATCACGCGTTACCTCGCATCACCAGCGTCTCGCCGGCTCTGCTTCCGCACAGGCCAGCTGACTGGAGAGCGAACGACCACCTCCTGCCCTACCCCTCGCTCGATCTTGCCGATCCTGCAGTCCTGCCTGCTGATGCGCGCACGTTCGCGGCCGCCGGCTCGCCGCCCCTCTATATCGGCCTCGGCTCCCTCGAAGCCGAAACCCCGGACGCCCTGATCGATGCCGTATTCTCCGCCCTCGACAGCCGCGGCCTCCGCGCCTTCGTCTCGGCTGGGCTCGCAGATCGCCTGTCGCCACGACAGACAGCAAAGCATCACATCATAGGCCATATCTCCCACGCCGCGCTGTTTCCACTCTGCGGCGCGATCCTCCACCACGGCGGCGCAGGCACGCTGGACACAGCCCTGCGCGCCGGCACCCCTCAGGTCATCCTTCCCCAGCGCCTGGACCAGTTCTGGCACGCAAAGCGGCTGCAGGAGATCGGCGTGGCACCAGCGCCGCTCGTCTCCCGATCTGTCGACGCCGAAACCGTCGGCGGTGCATTCGATTTCGCGCTCGGTCCCGAGGTGCAATTGCGCGCCCGGGAACTCGTCCAGCCGTTGCGCGAACGCGATGGTGCGCGCGAACTGGCCGAGCTTACAATTTCTGAAACAGAGCGTTTCCGACACTCCGTGAAATGAGCGCCGCCACCAGGAATACGGCCTGGCCCACCAGCAGGATCGTCCACTTGTGGGCCGAGATCATGGCCCGGACATCGATGTCCCCGTGCTCCGCCCCCCACGCGCTCGCATAACCAAGGCAGACAAAGCCGCCGACACCTAGCAGCACCCCCAGCGCGGATCCGGCCGCAAACCGGGGCCATGGCAGGCCCACGCTGCCGCAGATCGCCGGCATGAACCAGGCCACGGGACCCAGCAGCCTCGACACGGCGACCGCCTTGATCCCATGACGGTTCAGCAGGACGAGCGCCTTGCGATAATTGGCGCGCCGCTGATGGGTCGCCAGCGCAAAACGCCGGAACCAAGGCCGCAACCTGTGTCCGATCAGGTAGCCCGTCTGATCCGCAGCATAGGCTCCAGCAAATACAACCGCCACGGCCTGCCACGCATGCTCGCTGTAAGCCAGGCCACCAGCCAGCAGAAAGTAGGCCTCACCGAACACGAAAAAGCATGTCCCAAGCGTCGCATCAAAAAACGCGCCAAAAAACAGTGCGGAAAGAAGGGACAGGGACAAGTCAAAACACCATTCAAGAGGTCAGGCTTACACGGCGCCTTCGGCTTTCCAAATCTGTTTGCCGCGGCCGAACGGCGTGAACATTACAGGTCTGTCGAATTCATGTCAGCCTGGCACGGATTGGCTACACAAGGCGCCGATCCGGCAATGCGGACGAGTAAATTCAGCGAAGAAAAAATCATCGCGATCTTGGAGCCTCAAATTTCCTCGGATGCGCGAAAGAGGAAATAAGTGGTTTTTTGTGGTGTATCGTGAGGCCGCGTGAATTCCCGGGCACCTTCAGGTAGCTCAAGGATTTCGTTGCTCTTTTCTGATCGACCGAGCTGTGCTGGGCTGGCCATTACTCGCAGTATGAGGAGTAGAGTGCATGCCCGAACCCCGTGACCACTTTCCCGAAATCGAGGATATCCTTCAGGATAATCCTGGCTGGCTCGATGAAGCCATAGACACACCTTCCGTGTCTCGGCTGACCGGCGTTCCGGTCTGCACGCTGGCCACATGGCGCTGCCGTGGTGGCGGGCCTCCCTTTCTGAAGCTGGGCACGGCGGTCCGCTACCGCCGGCGCACCGTGCTCCGCTGGCTCGCCGAATGCGAGAAGGGCCAAAACGAGCCAAAGCGGCCTCCCCAATGACCGGCAAATCCAGGCCCCTATCGATCCGCCTCGCCGAGTCGGATATCGAAAAGCTGACCGTACGGGCTCGCCGCATGTCCGGAACCCCGACGGGCGTCGCACGAGAGCTTATCCTGTCGGGCCTGACAGACGGTGATCCGTACACGCAGGCCGAACGCCTCCTGAAGATCGAGCGAAGGCTCGCAGCTCTGTCCCAGGACCTGGCTGCAGCTTCGACCACAGTCGACAAGCAGTCCAGCTCGCTTGAACGCATTGAATCCATGTTCGAGCAATTGCTCCTTGCTCTCAGCGGCCGGACCGCCAGTTGAGGGTCGTACCATGAGACACCTCAAGCCCGCCCTCTTCACCTTTGCTGTCCTGTGTGGCGCAGCTTCTATCGCAACCTACAAGCTTGGTTTCGAATTATACCCACCTGGCGCCTACACCGAGGCGGGCGTCTACGCACGCCACGACAGCGCGTTTATGGCGAGATGCGGCAAAGCCCGGATTACTTCACTCATTGGAGATCCTATCGGATCTGTTGACTGGCCGAGATGCCGGCGCATTCTCGACCATTATGGAACGACCGGGCAATTCATGCTCCGGCACAATGCTATCGCGGTTCTGACGGGACTATCGCTCCTCGCCCTGATCGGCTTCGTCCGCCAGACGGTGACTGCCCGTCCCCCCCCTAAAGTCATTCGTGGGCGGAAGCACCTTGCAGGCAGAACCGCTCGACGAGCGCTTCAATCCCTGTCCAAAAGCGAGTGCCGCCGGTCCGGATCCGGACTTGAGTTTCCGCCCGGCATTCCCATCAGCCGCGATCGAGAAAGTCGTCATTTCCTGATCTGGGGCAGTACCGGCGCAGGCAAGACCACCGCCATGCTGCACCTCATGCTTCAGGCCATTGAGCGCGGCGACAAGGTGCTGGTGCTCGATGTCAAAGGCGACATGACCTCGAAACTGCCCAGGATCGGCAACATCATTGCGCCGCATGACGCCCGCTCCCTGCAATGGGACATCGCAACCGACTGCCAGACCCCTCAGGAAGCGCGCGAATTCGCGGCGCGGCTCATCCCTGAAAGCCGGTCGGACCGTATCTGGTCAGATGCAGCGCGCGAGATCCTGACAACCTGCGTTATCTCGCTGCAGGTCAGACAAGGACGCGGCTGGGGCTGGGCAGACCTCCGAAAGCTGGTGGTCGCGGATGCAGATGCGCTTCTCAGTATTGCCGAACGCTACCACCCCGAAGCGATCCAGTTCCTGAAAGAACCGAGCAGTAAGACGACGCAAAGCATCATCTCGACCTTCAAGGCCCATATGAACGTGGTGAGCGTCCTCGCCGAAGCCTGGCCGAAAAGTTCACGCGGGCGATCCTTCTCAGTCCGGGAATGGCTGCGCCATCCGGCCTGTGACCCGATCATTCTGCAGCATGATGGACGCTTTCCGCAGCTGACCAAGGCCTGGCTCTCCAGCATCATCGGCCTTCTCGCCTCCCACGCGGCTTCACCAGCCATGCAGGAAAACCCGGCACGGCGCACCTGGCTCTTCCTCGACGAGTTCCCTCAGCTCGAACGCCTGCCCCATTTCTCGACCCTGCTGGATGTCGGCAGGTCAAAGGGCATCAGCGTCGTGCTCGGCGCACAGGACCTTTCCCAGATCCGCAACACATATGGCCATGACCAGGCCGATGCCTGGATCGGCATGATCGGTACGCATATCATCACCCGCATGAACTTGGGGCAAAGCGCCGAAACGACGAGCCGGTTGATCGGCCAACAGACCGTCGAATTCTACCGCAAGAGCGAGACACGATCAGTCGGTCAAATTTCGACAAGCTGGACAAAGGAGCGGGAAGTTCGCCCTGTCATCACGCCGTCGGAACTGTCGGACAGGCTGGGCGCATTCAAGCAAGGCGTCCGCGCACTTCTCATCGGCCCCGGCGAACATGCCTACGAGATCACCCTCCCCTATCCGAAGCTCAGCGAATTGCGTCCCGCCAGTATGCTCGCCGACTGGACGACAAGACCTGCCCGGGAGATTGCGCCACTGCCCGACACGCCAGGTAGCATCCTCACGTCAATCCTGGCGCCGGAAGTCGCCCAGCGTATCCGGAATACATTCTCCCGGGACCACGACGCCTGATGGTCGCATCCATCTCCGCCCGGAAGTCCGTTGCGGCCGCTGTGAATTATTTCAAGCATATGGCTCAGGACGAATACTATACGGGCCAGGGCGAGGCCGAAGCAGATGGGGAATGGGACGGCAGAGGCGCCGAGCGCCTCGCGCTTGAAGGCCCCGTCTCCAAGGCAGATTTCGAAGCCGCTCTCAACGGGCACGATCCGAGAACTGGCACGCGCCTTACCCAGATCGGAAAGTCGCACGCCCCAGGCTGGGACATGACTTTCTCGGCCCCGAAATCGGTCTCGGTCATGTGGGCGCTTTCATCCCCTGCCGAACGCGCCAGGATCGAAGCTGCTCACCGTCAAGCTGTTCATGCCGCCACCACCCATCTCGAAGACCATCACGCATTCACAAGGCGCGGCAAGGGCGGCGCGATCCGCGAGCCCGTCGCCGGCCTGACGATTGCTCGTTTCCACCACCACACGAGCCGTGATCTCGACCCTCAGCTTCACACCCACGCCTTCATCTTCAATCTGGCGCCCCGACGTGACGGAAGCTGGGGCAGTCTCGTCAGCCGCGATCTCTACAAGGCCCAGAAGGAAGCCGGCGCCATCTACCGCGCGCACCTCGCCAATGGACTCGAGCGCGATGGCCATGCCGTGGAGCGCCATGGCACGAGCTTCCGCCTTGCCGCGATCCCCCGCGACATCGAACGCGCCTTTTCGAAGCGCAGGCAGGCGATCGAAAACGCGGCCGACACTTATGGCTACTGTACGGCCAAGGGGATGGAACTGGCAGCCCTGCGCACAAGACAGGCCAAGCGACCAAGGGAACGGACGGCACTGTTCCAAGCATGGCAAGCAGAGGCCAGGACACTCGGCTTCAATCTGGTCAGAGCGCGCCAGCAGCAAGCGCAAGCAGGCGCTCCAACCCGCCTCGGTCCGACACCTGGTCGCGAAGCACGCGCACGATCGCCAGCCCGCGCCCTGCCCTCGGTGCAGCAAATGATCAGCGCCATCGCACACGCGTCACGAACTTCATCCAGCATGCAAGGCTTGCGGATCAGCCTGCGTCAGAAACCGGGCGAGCGCGACACTGAACACGAACGCTGACGTATACGCATTTCTTGGGCGTATCCACCCGTAGTCATCAGCTTGCATGCTGATCTCCGAAAAATTCGTAATCGCAAGCTGCGGTTTCCGTACACGGCTTTTCCGGACGAGATTTCCTTTGGCTGAGGGTGTTTTAGACTGGATCGCTCGGCGGTCTGTCAGCATCGAAGGTGCATGGGGTGTGAACACCCTTCTCCCTTAGCTCCTCAGAGGTTCAGTTCCCTGACTCAGGATATCCAGAAACTTCCCGTAGACGAAAATCTTGTTGCGATCCTTGCCGGTGATTTCCCGGACGATGCCCAGTTCCTCCAGCAACGCAAGATTCCTGAGCGCGGTCGGAAGGGACATGCCGGTGGCTTCCGTCACGCGGGTCGATGTCGCGATTGGCCGATTTTGTAGAAGCGCGTGGATAGACAAAGCCGAGGCCGTCGACCGGCCGCTTTTTTCGATCGTGACGCGGTCGTCCTTGAAGAGTTTGACGATCGCTTGCGCTGCATCGGTCGCTTGCCGGGATGTCTCTATGACGCCCTGCAGGAAGAACTCAATCCAGTCCTCCCAATTCCCGGTTTCGCGAACCGATTGCAGCAACTCATAGTACCGAGCGCGATGGGTCTTTAGATAGAGACTGAGATAGAGCAGCGGATCGCGCAGAATACCCTCGGCACAAAGTATCAGTGTGATGAGCAAGCGACCGAGCCGCCCATTGCCGTCAAGGAAAGGGTGGATTGTCTCGAACTGGAGATGGGCAAGCGCCGCCTTGACGAGGACGGGAAGCCGGACGGTTTCGTCGTGAAGGAAAGTCTCAAAGCGGCCGAGGCAGTCCGCGAGTTTGTCTGGCGGCGGCGGCACGAAAACGGCATTGCCGGGGCGGGTACCGCCGAGCCAGTTCTGGGATGTCCTGAACTCACCAGGATTCTTGTTACCGCCGCGCGCATTGTTCATGAGGTGCGCGTGGATTTCCCGCAGAAGCCGGAGTGAGAGCGGCAGATCGTTCAGGCGTGTGAGGCCATAATTGAGCGCCGCAACATAGCAGGAAACTTCTGTGACATCGTCGAGCGGCGCGCCCGGGGCCTCATCTACCTCGAAGAGCAGGAGGTCTGAAAGTGAGGATTGGGTCCCCTCAATCTGAGATGACAGGACGGCTTCCTTGCGGACATACATATAGAGGAAGAGCGAAGGATCCGGCAAAATCATGCTCATGCCGTCGAGCCGACCGAGCGCAGTACTCGCCTGATCAAGCAAGGGATACAGGCGCGTCATATCGAGAGGCGGATCAGGCGGCAGAGGCGCGGGAATATAGGCGCGATACCGTTCCTCGCCGACCGAACTGATGACATATTCGCCGAGACGATTGTTCTTCGCCTGATCTGTCATAATAACGAAAATCGACCCTTTTGTTAGTTACCGTGCAACAACTCACACGAATGAAAGCAGACGTCAAGCAACTAATATTTTTGGTATTTTTTGTTATTTAAGCCACTGAGCGACAGGGAACCCTGTCGCTCAGCCTGGTACCCGAGACTCAGTCCTGTGCGTTCCAGACGATCATATCGCCGCCATTCCTGCCTTTAACCGCGCTAAGGTCTTTGACGTCGAAACCCCTGCGCTCTGTCGGTCCATGACGCGGACGCGGCACCTGAACCGGTTCCCAATGGGCTGGGGCAATCGACTGACGCAATCACAATTCGACAACTTGAAGTCACACAATGTGATCGCAAGCGGTCAATGGGGCTCTTTCGGCGACGCGTGCGGGCGACCACTTAAAACACACAAACGAATGGTGACGGCACCCGCAGGCGCCGTCACCGCTACGATCAATCCTTCGGATTCCAGAGGATCACGTGCCGGCCTTTCTTGCCCTTGACCGGGGCGAGGTTTGCATAGATCCGGCGGGGACCGATCTGCGGGTCTGCGAGGGTCAGCGAGACATAGTCGCGTCCCGAGGATTTCGCTTTGCGCATCCAGCCGCCGCCGATTTCGGTGGAGGTATCTCCAGCGAAGATGCGGTAGTCCGGCTGGCCCTCTGCAGCTTTCTCGCCATTCTTCTCGATGCGGATGGCTGCTTGCAAGTTCATCATGGCGAGGGTGCCTTCGAAGCCGGACTTGGTCTCGCTGACATATCCGAGTGCGTTTGCCATTGGGGGTCTCCTTTTCGTTCCTTTGGCTTGTGTCTTCGGGGACCCGTTGTCCCCGTCGACGCCGGACCGTGAGGACGCTCTGACCCGGGCCTGAACCGCATGCGGGCGAAGCAAAGCGGAGCACCGGACGGGCGGGGAATTTTGTCTGGCGGTGAATGCGTGGAACACGCAGAGGAAAATTCTTCGCCCGTCCGGTTTCAGGGCCGGGTCAGCGCGTCCAGGTCATGCGGCAAGAGACGGGAATAAGGGGCTATAGACGGCCGCCAGTGAACTAAAAGCCACCCCACTGACATGTGTCCGAATATGTCTGCGCGACCTCGCGACGCGCGAATTTTCGAAAAACATTCTCAGGTGGCGAACCGCGCTGGCACGCGCTTCCACATGCTTGAACTCAGACGCGAAAAGCCGCCCGGACCAAGCCCGGACGGCTCGCACGCTACCGGAGAGGAGGAGACGAGCCTCAGGCAGTGTCCACATGCGCTCGGACTTGACGATAAGCCACGCAAAGCCGCTCGGCGGCTTCGCAGGCCGTTTTCAGGGCTTCGGACAGCAGCCCGTCTGCCACCTCGGTCAGGCAGGCATTGTCTGATCCCGGATAGTTCGCCTCGACACCCCAAAGGCTCGCCGCATGACGCGCAAGCTCAATCCCTTCGAACGACACTGAAAGCACAATCCCGCAATAGAACCAGTCGCCCTTACACCATGCTTCCATGGTGGCGTCAGCCTCCGCTTTCGCCTTCGCAAGGCGCTCGCGGTGGTTCGGCCCCGGGCCGATAAAGCCCGGATCATTGATGTAGAGAGAAGGCCAGAATCCCTCCTGGCGCTTGTCGGGCGCGTCAGGACAATCGTCCGGCACAATACGGGCGGTTACGGTAAAGCCATCGGCCTCGCAGGTGATCGCGTCACCGGGGCAGACCAGGCATGAAAAGCGTTCAGCAAACGACATGACGCCCTCCCCTATCGTGTCCAGAAGAGATGGACTTCGTCGAAACCCGTCTGGAACACGAGGATCTCGCCATTCAGCGCCATGTCGCGGGCATAGGCCTGCCAGTCGATGTAATAGTCGAGCGAGGACGGGATTTCAGTTCCGGACTCCCGCACCAGTTCTTCGGCAAAGTCCGCCGCAGAACGGTACTCCCCGGCATAGTCCTCGAAGGCCGCGACGGCCTCATCTAGGTCATTGCCGAAATAGCCATAGACCTTCGCGCCAAGGCAGCCATGCTCGCCGATAAACTCGGCCAGCGCACACACGGCGTCGAAGGAGGCGTATTCAGAGAGGCTCGCGCCTTCGAAGCCTTCATAGTCATGGATCGCCCATTCTTCAGCACCGGGCAGCGGCGAGTCCGCCAGCATGGCGCGGACCTTCTCCATGATCTCATCCGGGGTGGTGGCATCGATCCAGCGCCCATGCAGGCAGCCATTATTGTAGGCCGCAAGGCAGGCCACATAGATGCGCGGATGATCCGGATCGGCTGGCGCGATCTCTGCCGCAAGGGGCGCAGGGGTTGCGAATTGGTCAGTCATGTCAGTCTCCTTTGCCCCGCCCGGCGTTCTTTCCCCGGCAGGCGGGGGTGGGCGGCGAAAAGGCGCTCAGCCGGAGCGCAAAAGGGCGCCGCGCAAGGGGCGCCAGGTCAGGGTGGTCTGCCTCCCGAAAAGTGGTCCGTTATTTGAGTTAGTTCCGGCTTCAGATATGGAGCTGAGACATGGGCAAGAGAGCCAAGCCTGAAGAGATTATTGCGAAACTGCGGGAGGTGGAGGTTCGCCTCGCTCGCGGTGAAACTGCAGCTTCGGCGGCGCGCGCCGTCGGTGTGACCGAACAGACCTACTACCGCTGGCGCAAAGAGTATGGCGGCCTGCAGGTCGACCAAGCCAAGCGCATGAAAGATATGGAGAAGGAAAACGCCCGGCTTCGGCGCGCAGTCTCTGATCTCACGCTGGACAACCAGATCCTTCAGGAAGTCGTGCGGGGAAAGTTCTAAGCCCTTCGCGTCGTCGTGCTGCAGTCGATCACGTGGTGGAAGAGCTTGGCGTCTCCGAACGCCGGGCTTGCCGTGTGATCGGCCAGCACCGTTCGACCCAGCGCAAGCAGCCCATACGGCGAGATGATGAGGACGCCCTGACATCGGCGATTATCCGCCTGGCCGAACGGTTCGGCCGGTATGGCTATCGCCGGATCACGGCGCTCCTCAGAAATGATGGCTGGCATGTGAACGAGAAGCGGGTTTACCGCATCTGGCGACGGGAGGGGCTGAAAGTGCCGATGAAACAACCAAAACGCGGTCGTCTCTGGCTGAATGATGGCTCGTGTGTGCGGCTGAGGCCGGCGCACAAAGGCCATGTCTGGTCCTATGACTTCGTGCAGGACCGCACCCATGATGGACGTGTGTTCCGCATGCTGTGTGTGGTCGACGAGTTTACACGGGAGTGCCTCGCCATCCGAGTCGAGCGAAAGCTGAACTCACGGGATGTCCTCGACACGCTGGGTGAGCTGTTCGTTCGGCATGGGCCGCCGGAACACATACGCTCTGACAATGGCCCTGAGTTCATTGCAACAGCCCTCCGTGACTGGCTGGCACGTATCGGCGTGAAGACGCTCTATATCGAACCGGGAAGCCCATGGGAAAACGGATACTGCGAAAGTTTCAACTCCAAGCTCCGGGACGAGTTGCTGGCGAGGGAAATCTTCTTCGATCTCAGGGAGGCCCAGATCCTGATCGAAACCTGGCGGCGGCACTACAACACCGCGCGCCCGCACTCTTCTCTGGGCTACCGGCCACCCGCTCCACAAACCATCTTGCCCGCGGCGTTCATACCGCCTTACTGTGAGGAGGTAGCGGCATGAACGCCGCTACGTGAAAACCGCCGGACTAACAAAACCGGTGGACCACCCCTGTGGGGCAGAGCAAGTCGTTTGATATCACGCAACATAACGCCGTGATCGTTTTATGTAAATATGATCTTAAAAAGAAAATGACTGACCTTACCGCTGCTCAACTCCGCGCTGCCCGCGCCCTTCTCGATTGGACCCAGCCGAAATTGGCGGAAGCAGCAAAGTTGTCAGTTCCGACCGTACGTCGAATGGAAAGTGTTCGCGGACCTTCGGCGAGTACAGAGGCCAATGTCGAAGCGGTGCGTCGCGCGCTGGAAGAAGGGGGAGTTGTCTTCCTTGGTCCCAAAGAGTGCATAGATGGCGGCGCGGGTGTAAGGCTAAGAAAATAGGTCCTTGGAGAAGCCTAATCAGTGGCACATAATTTTGATGCTCAGGCAGGGCATTCAAATCACGCCAATGTTGCGCGTATGCTGCACGACGACTGTACATCGCGCACAAACTGAGGGTGCCGTTTGGCTCGCTCCCGAACTGTTGCTTCCTTGTTCGCTTGTACGCGCAGTGGAAAGAACACGGCCCGCAGAGCAAACAACCTATTTTGGATTAAAGCTTCCTTTGGAGCCTCGTTTGATGGTGATTGGTATTCGGCTGCGAGTTGATTCGCCGCAAAGGATGAATTTGCTTCGAGTTATGTTGGCATGACAAATACGCCCCAAGATATCGCCAATAGTTGGGCCATGGATTTCGGACTCGCTCTCGCTCCTCTATTTGGACCGATTGATCGAGAATCGGACGGCGAACATTTCGTTCTTCTCGATGGAGGCAATGGTAGCTTTGCCTTATCCATCAGCAACGACAAAATCTGGCGAAATGAAAAGTCGATTGACTGGGCCTGGTCGTCTGACTTGTCCCACCACGTAACAATGACGGAATCAGAGGTCGGCGTGGTAAGGTGGGACAAACCAAATCCGGAAGTGTTCACTCGCAAGAGTGTAGAAGAAAAGCGCCCAGAGTTTTACCGATTTTTGACAGCAGATCGGATAAAATCTAATCGCAGAGTAGTAACGCACATCGTCGACTCATATCGTCGGATGCGATCCTTAGTAGCTGATGCTGGTCTCCCAGACGATCATTCCACAGGCGCATTTCTCGCGCTATTGTCAGAAGCGATCACCCAATCTCAGATGCAAAACCAAGCTGACCAAATCGCACTGGTCTCGCAGCTCGAGATTGACAAGTCGGCCCTTGATAGGGTTTCCCAGACTGGGCGAGAATCCCTTCTTCGTTTCCTTTTGGACACAGACGATTTCTACAGAAACATTACGCTATATCCTGCATTGGCAGTTAGGCACGCCGGAAGCGAAATTTTTCAAGAAGCTCACTATGAACTCTTCCGTTCTCCTCGGCCGGATCTGTTTGACCACATCGGCCCTGCCAAGGCGACAGCAGTAAGCAGGGGTGGAGCCCATTTTACTCCGCCCGCGCTCGCGAGAAGTCTCGTTGAAGAAACCTTTCGCCAAGTACCGAATATCATCACTACCGAAAAGCTGACTATCATAGATCCTGCATGTGGATCAGGAGCGTTTCTTCACGAAGCTCTTCGGACACTGCAACGACTCGGGTTTGAGGGACGAGTCAAACTTGTTGGAATTGACTACTCTCATTCAGCCATAGAAATGGCCAAGTTTGTACTTCAGCTTGCAGCTCTCGACTGGTCGCCGGGCGGTGGTGTAGAGCTAGACCTTCGTACTTCAGATTCACTTGCGAATGATCTGCCGCCGGCTGATATCGTTTTGATGAATCCGCCGTTCGTAGCTTGGTCAGCCATGACGCGGGATCAGCGAACGCAAATGTCCGAAATTTTGAAGGGTAACCTGGGTGGCCGCGGAGACTACAGTATGGCCTTCGTTGCCAAGGCTGTAGCCTGCTTAAAGCCAAATGGCGTCCTCGGCACCCTGATGCCAAACAGTCTCTTAAGCCTTCAATCTGCTCAGAAGTGGCGTGAGTGGCTAGCAGCTGAAACGGACATCTGCTTCATTGGCGCTTTAGGCGACTACGGACTATTCTCGTATGCCACAGTTCAGGTAGCCGCTTTAGTCGCCAGGAAGCCGGAGTTAAACAGTAAACGCGAGCTACAAACGCGAGTGCTAGTCGCTGCAAATGATCCGGAAGCCACCAGTATGGCCTTGCGTCAATTGCGAAAGTCATCATCAGACCAATCCGCAATTGCTTTTGGTAAAGACTTCCGGCTATTCGAAACTGCACGCACCACGTTTAGCGAGTCTCCAACTTGGCGACTGCTTTCGCCTGCGACAGAAGATGTCTTAGCAAAATTCAACTCACAAGTCGGATTGGCGCGACTAGAAGAACTGTTTCAAGTACGTCAGGGAATTCAAACTGGAATGAACCCCGCTTTCGTGCTGTCACTTGAACAACTTCAAAAATTGCCCAGCAAAGAGCGCAAGTGGTTCAAGCCCGCACTTATGAACGAGACTATCTTCGACGGTCGACTGAAGCAAAAGTACTACATCTTTTATCCTTACGATGAGAAAGGCGAACTAATCGCTTCTGAAGCAAAGCTCAAAGAATTCGTACCCATTTATGCAAGCCATTACCTTTATCCAAATCGGGAGCGGCTCGCAAATCGAGCGAGTATCAAAGAGGCAAAGCGGTCCGATTGGTGGGGGCTAATGCGTTCACGCGCGTCTTGGGCGTTTGATTCAAGCCCCAGAATTGTATCAAAGCGATTTGCAGGACTAGGGGGATTTGCAGTTGATCTTGATGCGGAGTGGTTTGTCGTGCAAGGGTTTGTCTGGTTTCCAAAATGGCTGGAAGCAAACAATGAGCAGAGCAACTATCTGTCAGCCGCTTCTATCGTCGCAGCTTATTCTGCAATTTTCAATTCGCGACCATTCCTAAAACTGCTTAGTCTGCATTCACCTCATGTCGCTGGCGGCCAATTTGATCTTAGCCCTCGATACGTGAATTCTATACCCATTCCTGATATTCCCTCGATAGCGCAAAGCGAAATCGATAGCAAAACAATCAATCAACTTACAACATTAGGAATGGAGCCGCAGATTGGTTCAGCCTCGTGGCAATCCAAAGTGGACAGACTGACCAATCAGCTTTATGGCGTTGACTTGCTCGCATTGGACTAAAGAATGACCGCGGAACTCATCGTACCACGGAGCAGGCTGGAAGCGCACTTTGGGCAAGTAGAGAAAATACTCAAAGCGCACGCGAGCGGAACCGCAGAACCACAGCTAGTAACGGAATGGCTTATAAATTCAGTCGTCACCGGGATTGTTGGGACAGGCTGTGAAGTAATCCAACGCAATCGCGGGAGAGCCGCACAGGTTGCGCCTGCTTGGCGCCTTTCAGGAGAGACATTTGCATGGATCGGATATCGAGAGGAATGGGCTCTGGAACCTGCAGCGGGAGCAACACAGAGATATTCTTTTAGATCTACTGGCATAACGATACACTTTGGCAGTGTAGGTGAGATAGATAAGCCGCAAATGTTTCGTGCGGAATGGTCCGGGTTTGCAAAGTGGTCGGGGGAATCATATGCATTCCAAGCGGGAAATGCTGGGCACCCTCACTGGCAGTTCGACGCAGTAGATAGTTTGTCATCTGATGATTATTCAAACGAGGCTAAGAGCCTAATTGGAGAAATCAAAAGTTCAGATACAGAAGACATAATTCGGGAATTCTCGGAAGATATGATATCGGACGGAATTCAAAATAATCTAACATGCGCAAAAAAGCTGAGCAGGGTTCACTTCGCCAGCGCAGCATCTTGGTGGAAAAGCGACGTTTCCGGAGCGCATGCTCATGCTCCGAACTCGGTTGCCGATCTATCGACATGGCTTGAAGGAACGTTGGATTATCTTTCAGAAGAACTGGTTCGTTTGCGCTAGTAAACGTTCCGCTCAATCTCAGGTTCTGCACTCGACACCAGATCGAACCTTCACTGGCGGAATCGCTCCACGACTGCTGCTCTAAACGCATTCACCGAACAAAGCCGGCCCCAGCCAGCCATCGATCGCTGCCGCCACATCCCGCTTTAGATCCGCATACTCCGCCCGAATATAATGCTTGCGAGCTACACTCGCCGTCTGACCGTGATTGTGCCAGATATCCAGCCAGCGTTCGTCGATCCCGGCATCAATGAGGTGGGTCTTCATCGTCCGGCGAAGGTCACGCGGGTTCCATTCTGTAAACTCGAGCCTTTTGTTAATACGCTTAGCCGCCCGAGAGATTGCAGCGATCGTCAACGGTTCGGCCGGGTTCCGAGGATTTGACAAAAGATAGGGCGAATGCGGATGGGCGCGTTCCAGGCATCGCTCCACCAATGGGGCCGCCGTCGCAGTGATCGGTAGCTGATGCGATTTGCCGTTCTTGGTCTCCGGCAAGATCAGCCATCCATTATGCCAGTCGTCGGCTAAACTTGTTGCGATCTCTGTCACCCGAAGCCCACCCATGGCGATCATCAGTTTCAGGACGCGGTGCGTCGGATGGTTCTCATCCAGCGCATGCCAGAGCGTCCTGAGCTCGCCGTTCGAGAGGAAACGATCGCCCGGTTTTCCGCGCGGCACTGTCGGCAACTGCTCGGCAATATTGGAAGCAATGCCATAGTCCCTGGCACTTCCTCGAAAATCGTAGCGGTTCTTCACCGCCCACTTCCAAGCAGTGACGATGTAGGATCGAAGGTGTGCTGCGTATCCCGGGCTGCGCGCATAGCTTTCCGCCATCCACGCCTGCAGGTCCTGGATGGTTACTTCTCCGGCACGCGGCATGCCCCCATGTCGCGCCACGAGAAACGGAAGCAAGGCGTATTTGCCATCAATCAGGACGCCTCGCACGCGCCCCGCCGAGGCGACACCTCGGCTCTTCATGTCGGCAACATAGTCCTCGAAGAAATTGGCAACAGAGGCAGAAACCGCATCGGCCAGTTCCTCCGTTCGCGCAGCTGGAGTTGGCGCAAGCGCGCGCTTCTGCCGGAACTCCCCTGCCCGGACTCTGGCTTCTCGCAAGCCAATTTCAGGATAGGCACCTATGCGAACCCGAACAGTCTTGCCACCCAGCTTTCGTACCGCAGAAAATGTCTTCGCGCCGGTCCTGGCGACCCTCACTTTCAGGCAGGATTCGATCGTGTCGGAATACTCTCCGGGGTCGGTCACAGCCGAAAGCCAGGTATCGGTAAGGCGAAGTTTCCCCACGGTTTTTTAGCCTCCGGTTACCATATAGTTACCACGGAGCCATTTGTGAGCAAGAGCTAACTTTAGAACTTTTATAATACCTTGTTTTTAAAGTATTTTTGGCGATCCCGGCGAGATTCGAACTCACGACCTACAGATTAGGAATCTGTTGCTCTATCCTGCTGAGCTACGGGACCGTCGGGAGCGACCTATAAGGCAATTGGCCGGAGGGTTGAACCCGGTTTGATAGCTGGCGGCCGTCGCCCGGCATGCTAGGACATTCCGGCTATGCAACGGTTTCTCCTCCTTCTCCTGCTCGGCCTGCTGGGCGCCTGCGCGAAACCTCATCCGCTGGATGCGCTGCAACCCGGGGAATCTGGCCGCGTGGTGCGGGTGATCGATGGCGATGCGCTGGTGCTCGACACCGGCCAGAGCGTGCGGCTTGCCAGCATCGAAGCCCCTGCCCGGCCCTGGAAGGAACGCGCGGGCGAGCCCTTCCAGGAAGAAGCCCGGCGTATGCTGGAGGACATGGCGCTTGGCCGGGAGGTCCAGCTCTTTTACGGCGGCCTGACACGGGACCGGTATGACCGCGCGCTCGCCCAGGTCCGCACCACCGATGCGCTGGGGCCGGACCTCTGGCTGAATGCCGAAATGCTCCGTCGGGGCGGCGCGCGGATGCGCGTCTATCCGGACACCGCCGCCGGCAGCGAGACCTTCCCGGCGATCGAGGCCGAAGCGCGGGATGACCGGCGCGGCCTGTGGGCGAAGCAGGCTTACCGCGTCGCCCAGGCATCCGCCCTGCCGGACAGGTTCGAACGCTTCCAGCTGGTGCGCGGCACAATCAGCGGGATGGAAGGCGTCGATGCATTCGGCACGAGCTGCGCGCTCCGCCTCCGCGCGAGCCCGCTGTCGCTGGAAATCTCGAACGCCGCGGCCGCTTACTGTCAGTTGGCCGAGGGGACACAGGTGCTGGCGCGCGGCTATGTGCGCGACGGGCAGATGGAGGTGGCCCACGGGCTGGACCTTCAGGCTCTGCCGCCTTCGCCGCCACCGCCTCCGGCCTGAAGAGCGCCCGCTTGACCCTGCCGCCGGGGCGGGACTAGGGTGGCCGGAACAATACAGGAACACGACTCGCATGCCCGATGGTGCCGACACGACCGAAGACCTTGCCCGCGCCGCAGCGATCGCCCGCGGATCGCTGCGCCTGCTGGCGGATCTCGGCCTCTGCGGTATCCAGGAAATGCCCCTCGCCAATAATCGCCGGGCAGACATTGCCGCCATCGGCCCCGGCGGCGAAGTCTGGATCGTGGAGATCAAGTCCGGCGTGCCGGATTTCCAGTCAGACGCCAAATGGCCGGAATACATGCCCTTCTGCGACCGGTTCTTGTTCGCCGTCGACCATGACTTCCCGCAGGAGCTGATCCCCGAGGAGGCCGGCCTGATCGTCGCCGATGCGTTTGGCGCGGCGGTCATCCGGGAGGCCCCGACCGACAAGCTCTCCCCCGCCCGGCGCAAGGCCGTCACGCTTCGCCTCGCCCGTCTCGCTGCGATGCGGCTTTCTGCAGCGGCGGATGCAGGCTGGACGGCGAGCGAAGCAGCGCTTACTTCCAGCGGCCTATGAGTCACGCCTATCCCCTCGGAAAAACCCTCGACGCCGCCTTGTCCAAGGTGGCCCCGGCCGCGCGCACGCTGGCCGAAGCCGAAGCGCTTGCGATGACGCTCGATGGCAACCTCAAGGTCGCCGAACTTGCGACCGACTGGCTGACCGTTTCCGCCGAAGCGGCCGAAGCCATGTTTGCCCCCTCCGATGCGCTCGCCCATGGCCACCTTCAGCGCTATGAGGACGACAAGGGGAACCCGGTCGTCGCGGTCACCTGGTGGAAGCTGGCCCTGCCCGGCGCGGTGAAGGAAAAGCCCGCCAAACCGGCACCGAAGGCCGACGCAAAAGCCGCCGAACCGGCAGACCATACAGACGATCTCTATTTCCGGCGCGGCCGCACCAAGCCGTCACGCCGGCGTTATGTCGACCCGCGCCAGCTCGACCTGTTCCGGCAGGCCAAGACCGATAGCGAAGCCTAGGTGTGATCTTTCAATAGGTTGTCCATTCGGGCCTGACCGAGGAGATTGAGGTTGCGAGACTTCAACTCCAGGAAAGGACACCGAATGGACATCCACGAGAATGCCCGCACCACACCTCATAGTCGAGCCGAGATTGTCCGGCGTGTGATCGAGGAAGGAGAAAGCCGAAGCCGCGTCGCCCAGGCCTTTGGCGTCTGTTGCAAGACGGTCAGCAAGTGGGTGAACCGCTTCCTTGCTGAGGGCCCCGACGGCCTCAGGGAGCGTTCCTCGCGTCCGCACCGGCTGTATCGCCCTACGCCCGGCGCGACCGTGGAGAGGATCCTCAAGCTGCGTCGTCAACGCTTGCCGGGACATGAGATCGCCCACCGATGCAAGGTCTCGCCAGCCACAGTCAGTCGGATCCTCCGCGCTGCAAGGCTCAGCCGGGCGAGGGATCTCGATCCGCCTGAACCGTCCCGCCGCTACGAGCACCCAAATCCCGGCGACATGATCCACATCGACATAAAGAAACTCGGCCGCTTCGGGCGCCCCGGGCATCGCATCACCGGAAGCCGCAAGAGCAAGTCTCTCCATCGTGGTGTCGGCTGGGAGTACGTCCATGTCGCCGTGGACGATGCCTCCCGCGTCGCCTTCAACCAGATCCATCCTGACGAAAAAGCCCCCAGTGCCGTCGATCACCTGAAGGCCTGCGTGGCTTACTATAATCGCCTCGGCATTACCGTCCGGCGTGTGATGACAGACAATGGGGCATGTTATCGGTCTGACGCCTTCAGGAATACCTGTCGTGAGCTCGGCCTCAGACATGTCCGCACCAAACCCTACACGCCCCGGACGAACGGAAAAGCCGAACGCTTCATCCAGACCGCCCTCAGGGAATGGGCCTACGCAAAATCCTACGACACATCAGACCACAGAGCCGCATGCCTCGATGACTGGACGCATCGATACAACTTCCATCGACCGCATGGCGGGATTAAAAATCAAACACCCATCAGTCGACTCGGTCTCTCCGAGGACAACCTGTTGAGAGTCCACACCTAGGCTTCGGCGAGGCTCCAGCCGCCCTTCCCGCTGGCTGCGCGCAGGACGAGATAGAGCAAGAGCCCGACCGGGCCGAACATCAGGGTGAAGAACAGGCAGGGCAACAGCATCCAGTGCGGCACGCCCCGCCGTCTTGCGTCACGCGCTTCCCACGATCCGACGAACAGGTCGAAGACGAGGTAATGCGACCAGCCGACCAGAACGCCGAGCGGATGAGAGAACAGCTGCGAAACGCCCGCGGCCGTGTTGAAACCGCCGTCTTCAGCGCCCATGCCGAAAAACAGGGTCATCGACAGGGTGACGATATAGAATATGCCGAGCGCCAGCGGATAGAGGCCCGAATGCACGGCGAGGCGCGTGATGCTTGTCCCGGGCGCCAGCGCCAGCAGCAGCCAGGCCGGCATGACGGCGAGATTTATGAGTGTGTAGACCGTTTCATAGGTCATGGGGTCCTCCCGTTTTTCTGCAAGTCTGCGCCGGGACTGGCCCGGCGGCAAGGAATCTTCCAGCACTTGCGGCCGGAATGGCGGGGCCATCCGGTGGTGAGAGCTGAATTCGGATTGCGCCCGGCTAAGGCGGACCACGGACGTGCAGCCCATGATCATGCCGGACTATGTCATGACTATGCATGACCATACCGGACTTGTCCGGATCATGACGGACCGGCGCGTCTGACGCGCGCACGCAAACCGGCACATCGCTGCCAAGGGCAGGATGGTCCCATGCCGCCATGCGCGGCGCTTCATATGTGTAGAGAGTATCGGGCGGCGGGGCATCAGCCACAAAGGCGAACCGGAGATTGCCAAAACGATCCACCGCGAACAGCACATCCCGCCCGGTGCGTTCGTGCCAGCGGGCAGCGCGCACAAGATTCCAGACCAGCCACGGCCAGAACACCGGCCAGACAAGCTGGAAGAGACGGCGGAGATCAGGATGCATGCCGGAAAGGATGGGGCGTCTGCGAACCGGGTGGATTGAGCCCCCTCATACGCCAGCAAGTGTTCCGGATCCGATGTGGGAGAGCGCCGCGCCTCTCCCCGCCTAAAGAGACGTTGCGACCCAGCGGCCGAGCGCGGCGATCAGCACGATGGCGCTGAAATCGAAGGCCAGCAGCCATCTCTCCCGTCCTGATGGCTCAAAATGGCCGGCGGCCTTCGCATGCCGCAGCAGCGGCTTTGTCGACAGGACGGCGGCGGAGGCAGCCGCAAAGAGACCGATCTTCAGCCAGAAGACCGGACTGGAAAGATAGGCCTCCGTCGGCTTTGCGAGCCATCCGGCCATCCAGATACCGGTAGCCAGGATGACCACGGAAGACAGGCCGGAGACCTTGTCCAGAACCAGAAGGCGAGACAGCCCTGCCCCGGACACGACCGGCCGCAACAGGGTGATATTCTTGAACAGGCTGGCCAGCAGGCATCCTGCAAATCCGCTGAGATGGAGAAGTTTCACCCAGTATAAGTCTGCCATGACCTGTCCCCTCACACAGCAGACTGACGGCTTCCTCCTGCAGGCGGAAGCCGTCAAACTGTCGCGCTGCAATCACGCCTTCGGGCACGGGACCGGTACAGGCCGACCGGGGGCGCACGAGGCGGCCTTCGGCGATCTGTTCGCGGGCATGCGCCGTCCAGCCGAGAATACGGCCGCCGGAAAAGAGAGGACCGTGTCCGGTCTTTCCACCTTCCCGGGCAATTGCCTGCCCTGATACGGCCCTGTAAACAGTTCAGACCGAATCGATCCGAGGGGGACCACATTCATGTACAAACTTGTCCTGGCAGCCGCGACCGCTGCGCTTCTGACCGCCTGCGCCAGTGCACCGGCGCCCGCACCCGAAGCCGCCGCGCCCGAACCTGCTTACCTGCCCTATGACGCGTTCAAGAAACTGGTGAACAGCGCTTATCAGGAAGACGATTACGACACGCGCGAAGCTGCGTTCGCCGAGCTTCTGGCGCGGGACGATCTGCGGCAGGACGATCTGGCGGAGACCTATCTGATGCGCGGCCTGATCCGGGGCGTTTATACCAGCGCCGGTCCGCATGCGGGACCTTACTGCGCCGTGGAAGACTTCGCCAAATTCGAGGCCCTGGCATCACCCGACCACCCCCGCATGAAACAGATGCTGGAGGGCCGGGCTTACCAGACGTCGCGCTACCAGTATTTCGACGAACCAGCCTCCTGCGGAGACTGACCTTTACGCCATTTCGGGCACGGGACCGGTATAGACCGACCGGGGGCGCACGAGGCGGCCTTCGGCGATCTGTTCACGGGCATGCGCCGTCCAGCCGAGGATACGGCCGCAGGCGAAGGTGGCGGTGAAAGCTTCGCGCGGAATCTGGAGCGCTTCGAGCAGAAGCGCGGTGGAGAATTCCACATTCGTCTCCAGCGTCCGGTTTGGATACTTCTTCGCCAGCCGTCCGAGAACGGTCTTTTCAATATGGTCGGCAAATGCGATCCGGCCTGACGTACCCGGAAGGCGTGCAACAGCGGCTTTCAGGGCATCGGCGCGCGGATCACGCACACGGTAGACCCGGTGGCCGAACCCCATGAGGCGCTCACCCCGGGAAAGCGCGGAGTCGATCCAGCTTTCCGCATTTTCCGGAATGCCGATCTCGTCCAGCATGTCGAGCACCGGACCCGGCGCGCCGCCATGCAACGGGCCTTTCAGGGCCGAGATACCGCCCATGGCCGCAGAGACCAGCCCGGCCCGCGTGGAGGCAACGACACGCGAAGCGAAGGTCGATGCGTTGAGGCCATGATCGCAGACGGTGACGAGATACGCATCGAGCGCGCGGGCCTCCGCCTCCCCCGGCACCTTGCCGGTGATCATCTTCAGGAAGTCTGCCGACTTCGAAAGGTCCGCATCCGGTGCAATCGGGGCCTGCCCGCGCTCACGGCGCACGGCGGCTGCAGTGAAGACCGGGCCTGCCGCAGCGAGGCGGATCGCGGAATTCAGGCTCTCATCGTCTTCCAGCAACGACCAGCCGGTGCGCAGGAAGCGGACGATGTCGAGACCGTCCGGGATCTTCGCGACAAGGTCAAATGCCTCCACCCGCGCAGCGCCGAGCCGCGCGCCCAGGTCTGCCACATCCGGCAGGTCTTCGAAGAAGCCCTGCCACAAGAGATGGGCAGCGTCTTCATAGGCCATCGAGGCGGCGAGCAGCTGGACCGGCCAGCCGCGAATGACGAGGCGGCCGTTCTGGCCATCCACATCCGACAGAATGGTTTCGGCGGCGACAACGTTTTCCAATCCGGAATCCATGTGAAATCTCCTTCTACAAATTTGACGTTCATGTCGCGCCGGGGCTGGCTTTCGTCAATCTTGATCAATATAATCAATATATGAGCTGGATTGGACGCGACGACGCACTCGAAGCCCTGGGCGTGAAACCCCAGACGCTGTACGCCTATGTGAGCCGGGGGCTGATCGCCTCCCGGCCGGACGAAAATGACCCGCGCGCAAGCGTGTATTCGGCCGTAGATATTACAGGTCTGGTAAAACGCCGGCGCAGCGGCCGGGGCCGGCAGGCGATCGCCAGCGCGGCCATTTCCTGGGGCGATCCGGTGATGGAAACCGCCATCACGACCGTGCGGGACGGCAAGCTGATCTATCGCGGTAAAGATGCCGTGAGGCTCGCTGCCGACGCCACGCTCGAGGAAGCCGCAGCCCTTTTATGGCAGGCGAGCGCCCCGTCCCCCAGCCGCTCCGCCACCGGAAACGAGGCGCAGGGCGACACCGGCAAAGCGCGCCTTCTGGCCTATCTGGCAGACAGAGCGGCACATGACCCGCCAAGCTTCGGACGGGGCAGCGCAGCGCTGTCCGAGGACGGCGCGCAATTGCTGGCGGGCGTGTGCTCGGCGGTGACGGGCACGGGCGGACGCGGTTTCTTCCACCAGCGCCTCGGGCGGCATTGGGACCTGACACCCGGCGGGACAGACCTCTTGCGCCGGGCGCTTGTGCTGGTCGCAGACCATGAGCTTAACCCGTCCACCTTTGCCGCGCGGGTGGCTGCTTCCACCGGGGCGCCGCTGGCGGCCTGTGCCCTTGCAGGCTCCGCCACGCTGACCGGGCCCCTGCACGGCGAAGCCAATGCGCGGGCGCTCGCCTATCTCAAGCGCGCGATGGAGGATGGACCACAGGCCGCGCTCGCCAGCCTTGCGGCGCGGGGCGAACGGGTTCCCGCTGTCGGCCACACGCTCTATCCGGCGGGTGACCCGCGGGCGGCCGCATTGATCCGCTGGATGAAGCCCGCCCCTGCCCTGAAGCGCGCCATCAAGGCGGCTGAAGCGGCGAGCGGTCATGCCGCGAATGTCGACATGGCACTGGCGGCGCTGTCGGTGCAGCTCTCCCTGCCGGAGGATGCGCCCTTCCTGATCTTTGCCAGCGGACGCATGGCCGGATGGATCGCGCATGCGATCGAGCAGCAGGCAAGCGGCCGGCTCATCCGTCCGAGGGCGAATTATACCGGCCGATAGTACGGCTTACGAGATCCGCTTCTTCACTTCGGAAGCGACGGCCTGCGCCGTGATGCCGAAATGCTTGTAGAGATCCTGGTACGGGGCCGAGGCGCCGAAGCCGGTCATGCCGACAAAGCCGCCATCTTCACCGATCCAGCGATCCCAGCCGAAGCGGACACCGGCTTCGACGGCGACACGCGGGGCGGTGCCGAGGACGGAGCGCTTGTAGTTGCCGTGCTGCTGCTCGAAGAGTTCGAAGCATGGGCAGGACACGACACGCGTTGCGATACCCTCTTCTGCGAGCTGAGCCTGCGCTGCGAGCGCGATCTCGACTTCGGATCCCGTCGCCAGGATCGTGGCCTGCGCCTTGCCCTTGCAGTCGGACAGGACATAGGCGCCTTTGGCGGAGAGGTTTTCATCCGTATGCGTGGTACGGGCCGGCGCAACGCCCTGACGCGTCAGCGCCAGCGTGGACGGGCCGGTCTCGTTTGCAATGGCCAGTTCCCAGCACTCGGCCGTTTCCACGCCGTCCGCCGGACGGAAGACCAGCATGTTCGGCATGGCGCGCAGCGAGGCAACATGCTCGACCGGCTGGTGCGTCGGGCCATCTTCGCCGAGGCCGATGGAATCGTGCGTCATGACGTGCACGACGCGTGTGCCCATAAGAGCGCCGAGGCGGATGGCGCCGCGCGAATAGTCCGCGAACACAAGGAAGGTGCCGGAATAAGGCAGGATGCCGCCATGCAGCGCCATGCCGTTCATCGCAGCGGCCATGCCATGTTCGCGCACGCCATAATGGACGTAGCGGCCGGCCCAGTTCTTCGGCGTGATCGGGTCTGTGTGGCTGGTCTTGGTGTTGTTGGAACCGGTCAGGTCAGCGGAACCACCGATCATTTCCGGCACAAGGTGCGTCAGCACTTCCAGTGCCGCGCCGCTCCACTGGCGGGTGGCTTTCTTCTCACCGCCCTCGGCGACGGCTTTCTTGTGCTTGTTGATCGCCTTGGCGATGTTCTTCGGCAGGCGGCCGGTCATCGCGGCGTTGAATTCGCCTTTGTGGTCAGACGCAGCGAGGCGCTTCTTCCAGGCTTCGTGGTCTTTCTTCGAACGCTCACCGGCTTTCAGCCAGGCTTTCTCGATGGAGGCCGGCACTTCGAAGGGCGGGTATTTCCAGCCGATGTTTTCGCGGATGCCCGCGATCTCTTCTGCGCCGTATGGGCCGCCATGAGCCTTGCCGGTGCCGGCAATTTTCGGCGCGCCGTAGCCGATGATCGTCTTCACGGCGAGCATCACCGGCTTCTTCTGCTTCTTCGCCCAGGTCAGCGCGGCCTCGACCGACTTCTCGTCATGGCCGTCCACTTTCTTCGTGACCCAGCCGGAGGCTTCGAAGCGGGCGCACTGGTCGGTATTGTCGGAAAGATCCGTGCCGCCATCGATGGTGACTGAATTGTCATCGAAGAGAACGATCAGTTTGTTCAGCTTCAGATGACCGGCGAGCGTAATCGCTTCCTGGCTGATGCCTTCCATGAGGCAGCCGTCGCCAGCAATGACATAAGTATGGTGGTCAACGAGGTCGTCGCCGAAGCGGGCATTCAGGTGACGCTCTGCCATGGCCATGCCGACGGCGGTTGCGATGCCCTGCCCCAGCGGGCCGGTGGTTGTCTCCACACCAGACGTGTGAAAGTTCTCAGGGTGACCGGGGGTCGTCGCGCCGAGCTGGCGGAAGTTGCGGATATCGTCACGCGAAACAGACTTGTAGCCCGTCAGGTGCAGCAGCGAATAGATCAGCATCGAGCCGTGACCGGCCGACAGGACGAACCGGTCGCGGTCTGCCCAGGCCGGGTCTGCCGGGTCGAATTTCAGGAATTTGCGGAACAGCACGGTGGCTGCATCCGCCATGCCCAGCGGCAGGCCGACATGGCCCGATTTCGCGGCTTCCACCGCATCCATGGATAGGGCACGAACGGCGTTTGCCATGTCCCGGTTGGTTACAGCCATTCTGCTGATCTCCCTCAGTCGCTCCGGAAGTGTGCTAGGCCAGACTCCCGCAGCTACGTCAAGCCGCTTGGCGTAGCTGCGTATTGAGTTTAAGCCTTTGAAACATGAGCGACATCGACCGCGAATCACGCCGCCTCGATGCGGCCATCCGGCGCCTCGAGGGGGCCGTTGACGGATTGCTGGCCCGTGCCGGCGATCCGGACGTGGTCGCCGCAGAGATCGCCGCCCTCGTTTCCGACCGCGAAAGACTGGCCGAGGAACTGGACGCTTCCCTCGCCCGCGAGACCGAATTGCAGGCGCTGGCCGACGAGGCAAGCAGCGCGCTGGGCGCGGCCATCGAGGAAGTGCGCGCCGCCCTCGGCAAGGAGGCCTGAGGCGTGGCCAAGGCCGACATCATCCTGCGTGGCCGGAACTATTCCATCGCCTGCGCGCCCGGCCAGGAAGCGCGAATTGTCGCGCTCTCCCAGCAGCTGGACGCACGCGTGAAGCATATTGCCAGCGCGGTTGGCGACATTGGCGAAGACCGTCTGCTGCTGATTACGGCCCTGGCCCTGCTGGATGAGCTGGATGCCGCCCGTCAGGCGGGCGGGTCCTCCCCTGCTGCAGAACAGAAAGCGGCCGAGGCGATGGCCGCCGTATCCGAGCGGATCGAGGCCCTCGCCACGCGGCTGGAATCCGGCGGCTGACATCAGGTCAGCGGGGCGCGACGCTTTCGCGCCTGTCACCGCTGCCTCGCCAGCCTATGTTAGAAGGAATACAAGGCCGGAAAGGCGACACGACATGCAAATGCTGATTACCATTCTCTTCTACGGCGCGATGGCCGCCCTTCTGGTCGTGCTGGGGCTCGGCATCGCAAACCTTGCGCGTACCGATGAGAACCAGCCCAGCCGGTCCAACAAGCTGATGCGGATGCGTATTTTCATCCAGGCCGTCGTAATCGCCCTTCTGGTGGTCATCGGCTTCATGGCCGGCGCCATCCACTTCTGATTTCCCTGAGGAGGCCCCATGGTCAAACTCGACAAGATCTACACGCGCACCGGCGACAAGGGACAGACTCGTCTGTCGACTGGCGAACAGGTGGACAAATGGCACCCCCGCGTTGCCTCCTATGGCAGCGTTGACGAAGTGAATGCGGCGCTCGGCGTGGCGGCCCTTCACGCCGATGATGAAATGCTGACAGCTATCCGCCGCATACAGAACGACTTGTTCGATCTGGGTGCTGACCTCGCGACGCCAGACCGCGGCCGCGTGCTGGAATGGACGCCGCTGCGCATCGTGGAGTCGCAGGTAAAGCGGCTGGAGGAAGAGATTGATGCGATGAATTCGCGTATTCCGCCGCTCGACAGCTTCATCCTGCCGGGTGGCTCACCGCTCGCCGCACAGCTGCATGTCGCCCGCACCCTCTGCCGGACAGCCGAGCGGAAGATCGCGGAACTTTCCGGCATGAACAACGAACCGGTCAGCCCGGAAGCCCTCGCCTTCATCAACCGACTGTCAGACTGGCTGTTCGTGGCGGCCCGCGCCGCAAACAGCAATGGCGCGGACGATATCAAATGGGTGCCCGGCGCGAACCGGTAGAGTTTACCGCCTTATCGCATCCCGGGCTTCGGCCATCAGGGTGAAGAGTTCCATCACCGGGGTCACTTTCCCGTCTCCGCGATATTCGCGGTAAAGGCTGTCGACATTGACGGCAATGCGTTCAGCGTCGCCCCAATTGGCATAATCGCCGAGCGCGATATCGAGCGCGGCATCCCGCACGCTGAGCCCGGCATCGAAGCGCTTGCGTGCCTCGGCATCGATATAGGCGAGGTAATCGGCGACGCGCTGAACACCCGCCTTGTCCGTGACCGGACCATGCCCCGGCACGATGACGTCTGCCTCCATGCCGATAATCTTCTCGCACGCATTGATCCAGTTCTTTACAGGCCCCGCCCACATCAGGGGCGTGCCGTCGATGAAGAGGATGTCGCCCGTGAAGACCGTCTTGTCTTCCGGGACATGGACGATGACATCGCCGCCCGTATGCGCGGGGCCGACTTCGATCAGTTCCACCGTCTTGTCGCCGATTGTCAGGTCCATCTGGCCTGAGAAGGTCTGCGTCGGCAGGCGTTCCTCCACAGCGTCAAAATCGAAGGGCGCGAAGATGTCGGCGAAATAAGCGCCACCCGGGCCGAGCTGACCGCCCATCTTCTTGAAGGTCGCCAGCGCATCCGGCGGGATCTCCGACATTTCCTTCGCGCTCGCCTCGGACGCTATGATCTCCGCATGCGGACAGCATCCATTCCCATGGCAATGATCACCATTGGCATGTGTATTGACGATCGTGCCGATGTCTTCGGCGCCCACCCCTGACGCATCCGCCATGGCGGAGAGCATGTCCCGGGTGAGGTGCATATCGAACAGCGTGTCGACCAGCAGAGACTGGTCCCCGTCGACGATCAGGCCGGCATTCGACCAGCCCCAGCCGCCATCCGGCTGCAGCCAAGCGTAAAGCCCGTTGCCGATATCCTTCAGCCCTTTGGTGTATTCCCAGCGTGGCATGAATTCCTCCCTGTTTTGCGCGCATCAAGGCAGACACGCGCCCGGCGTGCAAGGGGATTACTTGTGGAATATCCGGGTGAGGCCACCGCTCGTCAGAATACCGACATCGGCGAGCGCGCCTGGCAAGGCCCGCGCATTCGGCGCAGCCAGGTAAAGCGGCTCCCAGACAGGATGGAATTTTTCCTTGTAGGCGCGCAGGCCCTCAAAACCGTAGACGGCATTGGCATGCTCGAACAGGAAAGCCCCGATACGCGTCATCGCCGGGGCCAGCCGGTGCGCCTCCAGCCCGGCCAGCGGCGCCATGCCGAGATCGAAGCGCTGATATCCCTCCCCCTTCGCCCACAGAATGGTGGAGATGAAGAGGTAATCCATCACCGCACGCGGGGCGTCGCCCGAAAACCGCATCAGGTCGATCGCGATCTCCTGCTTGCCCGCCCCCGGCCAGAGATTGGCGAAGGCGACGATGTCTCCGTTCAGCCGCGCCACAGCGATGGGGAAGCTCGCAATATAGTCCGGATCGAACCGGCCAAGGGAGAAGCCTTTTTCCGTCCCGCCATGGGCGTCCAGCCATGCGTGGGAAATCTCATTCAGCCGGTCCATGTGCGGGTGCACGTCCGCCGGGGACAGCACCTCGAAGGTCAATCCGTCCCGGCCTGCCCGGTTGTAGACCTGCCGCATGCGAGACCGGTCGGAGCCCTCCAGCGAGAATTCTGCCAACGGCACTATCGCCGTCTCGCCGATCTTCTGGACAGAAAGGCCAAGCTCCACCGCGAGCGGGAGGAAATCCCGCCCCATGCCATAGAAGGCGATGCTCGCACCTGCCGCATCGGCTGCCTCCCGGAAGGACCAGACGAGCGACGGGATCTCCTCGGCAAGGCCAACGGGTTCGCCCATGGCGATCCAGCTCGATCCGCGCACACCGAACATGATGAAAGACCGCCGTGACGGGCTGAAATGGAAACGCTTGTCGCCAGAGAGGGCGAGCGCCGCGTCCGGACGGGCCGTGTCGGCAGCGTCCAATATCCCGCGGATCTCACTGAGCGGTGGCGCCTCCTCCGGCGGGGCATGCAGCGGACGCAACCAGTTCCAGACCAGGTACAGGAAAGCGAGCACGCTGACGCCCGCAGCGGCCCGCAGGAAACGCGACGTGCCGCCCTGCAGCGCGACCTGCCACCAGAGCTCATTCCGGTAATCGACATGCTCATAAGAGAAGAGCCCCAGCCAGATCACCGCGCCGAGCGTCGCAAGGATGGCGAGCGTCATGACCGGGGTCAGCCGCGTCGCAGAGAGCGGCGTTGCGCGATAGAAAGCCGGGCGCGAGAGTCCAAGCACACCGAGCACAATGCCCAGCGGCAGGGCTTCTGTCAGTCCCGCCCCCTTGGTCAGCGTCAGCGTGATGCCCGCCAGCAACAGGCCCATCGCCACCATCCAGGCATGGCTGAGCCGGCGCGCCAGACCATTCGCCACGATCAGCAGGAACAGGCCGACGATCGACGCCAGGAAATGCGACAGCTCGATCAAGGGCAGAGGCAGGTAGTGCGCCGCCGCCTTGAGGGGGGCCGGCAATGCAGGCGTCATCGCCGCGATCAGCATGTAGGCGCCGCTGGCAAACGCCAGCAGGCCGAAGACGACTGGCGCGAACAGGGTCGCGACATCCCCTGCCCCCCGCCGGGCGCCTTGCAGCGCGGGTGCATGACGGTGCAGCAGGCGCCGGCTCATGCCAGCGGCAGCAATCACCAGCGGGATGAGGTAATAAATCGCCCGGAAGGCAATCAGGCTCGCAACAAGGCCTTCCACGGGGCTTGCCGGCAACAGCAGCAGGATGACTGCCTCGAACACGCCAATCCCGCCCGGCAGTCCGCTGACCCCGCCCACAAGGCAAGCGAGCGCAAAGACCGGCACAAAGGCAGCAAAGCCGATGTCTGTCGCAGCTGGCAACAGAGCGAACAGGACAACACAGGCAGCGACCCAGTCGACAAGGCTGACCCCGACGCGCGCCAGCACGCCGGACAACCCGCCGGGTACGAGCAGGCTGGCATTGCCAATGTGCCAGGCAACCAGCGCCAGCAACACGCAGCCCATGGCAATGGCCGCCCTGTCGGAAAACCCGAAATGCACCGGAAAGGACGCCGCCTCGAAAACGAGGCCGACGCCGCTGAGCAGGAGCGCACCGACCGTGAGGCTGATCCGCGTCATGCGGGAAACCGCCTGGCTCTCATCCTCCGACAGGCCAAGCCCACCATATATCCTTGAACGGACGGATGAACCGGTCAGCTCCATCTCTCCGAGAGAGTTTCCGACCGCTTGCGCCGTAAATGAACTGAACGCCGTGTCGCGCCACGGCCGTGCGAGGCCCAGATGGCGAAGCGTCAGACTATCGCGCAGCGTGGCTGCGGCATAACTCACCAGCATGCCGCCCAGCGCGACCGACACCGCCAACGGCGACAGCGCGGAAAGCCGGGCATAGATCAGATACATCGACAGATGATCAAGCCTCGAGTGGATGGCAAAGATCGCTGCGGCAAACGCAACAAGCGCCAGTAGGAGCGGCACGGGATTCGGCCGGGCCGGCCGTTCCTGAGGCTTGTTGATGTCCGCCTCCATCCCCGAACTCTCTAGAAGCGGTCCAGCAGACGGCGGAGATATTCGCGTTCTTCTTCGTCGTCGCTTTCATTGTAACGCCGGCGCAGTTCTTCAAGGATGTCCTTGGCGCGCTGGCGCTCGGCTTCCTCCGGCACGCGGACATCGTCGCCATTGTTACCCATGCCGCCAGCCTCCCGGCCGAATGGGTCGTTGCGCGCCTGTCCCTGATTGGTGCGCTCGCGCTGCATTTCATCCAGCATGGCGGCAAGGTTACGGTTCAGCTCCGACAGGCCCTGTGTGGCGCGTTCCTGCGCATCGGACGCGGCGCCGTCATTGCCGCGGGCAAGGTTGCGTTCGGCGTCGCGCTGGGCGTCGCGGATCGCAGCCAGGGCGTCCGGGTCGATCGCACCCGACAGGGCATCCTCCTCACCCGCCCCTTCGCCGAGCCCGCGCTCCCGTGCGAACTGCTCCACCAGTTCGCCCAGCCGAGCCTGACGTTCGGCCAGCGTGCCGCCACCCTGCGGGGGTGCACCCTCATCCGTGCCGGCAAAACTGTTCGTTCCCGGACGCTCGCCGCCCGGGCGGTCGCCGCCCTGCGCGCCATCTCCTTCAGAGGGGGTTCCTGCTTCGTCCTGCCCGCCCTGTCCCGGTTGTTGACCCGGCTGCTGGCCCTGCTGGCCACCCTGCTGCTGGCCGGAATCCTGTCCGGACTCCTGCCCTGACTGGCCTTGCTGGCCCGACGGCATCTCGCCGCGCTGCTGGGCCAGCGTGTCATCATTCAGCTGGCGCTGTTCACGCAGGATCTCGGATAGGCGCCGCATGGCATCCGTCATTTCCTGTTCTTCGGGCGGCAGGTCCTCCTGCTCTTCACCATCCGACTGGGACCCCGGCATACCGGCCATGCCGCTGCCGCCTTGCCCACGCTGGAATTCCAGATTCTGCAGCATGTTGGTAATGTCGGACAGCAATTGCCGCGCCTGCTCCGTTGCGCCCGTATCGGTCAGGTCCTGCAGGGCATTCAGCATGTCCTCGAAATCCTGCCCGCCCAGGCTCTGGCTGCCGCCCATCGCCACGCCGTCCTGGTTGGTGTCCGGCATCTCGCCGCCATTGGCCACGGCTTCGGCCATCTTTGCAGCCAGGTATTCGTTCGCCGCATCCCGGAAAGCTTCCATCCGGCGTCGGATTTCTTCTTCGGATGCACCATCGCGCAGGGCTTGTTCCAGTGCCCGGCGCGCCGCTTCCAGCCGGCGCAAGGCATCCGCCGCGCTGCCATATTCAGCCTTCAGCGCGAGGGACCAGAGCAGCGGGTCCACGGCATCCGCCTCGTCCTTGGTGCCGGCGCTTTCCAGCATGCCTTCTGCGATCTTGAAGGTCAGGTAATAGGCCTGGTTCGGAATATAGTGCTCCCCCATCAATGTGACGGAGTCGAGCATCAGGGCGGCTTTCTGGATATCCGGCGGGGCCGTGTTCAGCCGGTTCGCCGCTTCGGTATTGAGCGCATCTTGTTTCAGGGCGAACGGGTTCTTTGCCAATGGCTTGTAGTCCCTCGGCTCGCGCAGCACGGTGACGCGGACTTCCTGCGCAACGCGGGCATAGGGATCGAGGAACAGTTTCTCCGGCAGGACGAAGGATTCGGTTTCGCTTACCCCCTCCTGTCCGGAGGCATCCGTCACGACAAGATTCACGTCCACCGGCAGCCCTGCCCAGCGGTGGCGGGTGAGATCGATCTGGGTCGTATCCTTGATGTCCTGCATGGAGGGCGCGGCAAGCGGGATCGCCACACGATCTTCCTCATCCGGGGCCGCCGGGTGCGGCTCCTGCAGACGGATGGCGAGCTCGGCTTTCACGACGCCATAGTCATCGTTTGCGATCCACGCGAATTCCGTCCGGTCGAGGCGGCCATAAGTCGGCACCGAGACAAACTCCACCGTAGGCGGATCGTCAGGTGATGCCAGCAGGCGCCAGGCCGCGCGCTCACCCCACCAGCGCACGGAAACACGGGCATCTTCCTGCAGCGTCGCCTTGGCTTCCCATGCGCCATCGGGTGTGGCGGCGAATTTCTCTGATGTCCGGTGCCGCCCCTTCAGGAGAAGACGCGGCGCGGTCGGCGCTTCGGTGCGCAGAGTGATTTCAGAGCCACGCGGGACGCGGACATCGTTGAGGCCCGGTTTCAGGAAGACCGGCGCCCTGCCAGTATGGTCCGGCGGGATGACCCAGGCTTCCACGATCATGTCGTCTGCCCCGACGAGTGCGCCATAATCGGGGTTCAGGGCCCGGAGCAGACGGCCCGGCCCCTCCCCCGCCGCCAGAACAGCAATGCCGACGAGCGCGGCCGACAACAGATAACGCAGGCGGAACGGGTCAAGCTGGCGCCATTCCGCCGACAGGTTCGGCAGTTTCAGCTCCCGCGCAGCCTTCAGCACCCGGTTGCGGTGGCGCATCCAGAGCGCTTGTGCGCCACGGGACGGGTCTGCTGGCCTGTCTGTGAGAGACGAGACTGGTCGCAGCGGCGATTGCCGGTCCAGCAGATGGACCGCCTCAGACTCAGCCGGCGGCCTGTACCGGCGAACCCCGCGCAGCAGGAAAATTGCGCCGCCAATCAGGAACAGCAGCGCCAGCACCGCCCCTATGGCGGCGGGCAGCTTGTCGAACGCGCCAGCCAGCGCCATGGACAGGAACAGGATGAGGAAAACGAACAGCGGCCAGAAGGCCCGGCTGAACGCGAGCAGGCCCAGCCGCCGGCGCGTGGCCGCGACTTTTGTCCCGATCGTCTTCAGTCCGTCCTTTTCAGCCAATCCGGCACCTGTTCCAGTTGCAACATTTCCTCGAGGTCCGGCCTGCGGCGGACAATGTCGAACCGGTCGCCATTGACCAGAACTTCCGGCACGAGGGGCCGTGTATTGTAGGCCGAAGACAGCACAGCGCCATAGGCCCCTGCTGACATGAAGGCGAGCCGGTCACCCGGCGCGACAGCGGGCATTTCGCGTCCGGCGGCGAACTTGTCGGTCGACTCGCAGATCGGGCCGACGACGTCATAGGTCTTTTCGGCCGCGTCCGGTGCCGCCTGTTTCAAGGGCCGGATGTCGTGATGCGCGCCGTAGAGCGCCGGGCGCATCAAATCATTCATGCCGGCATCGACGATCAGGAACGACCGGTCAGGCGCGGCTTTCTCGTAAAGGGCCGTTGTCAGCATCACACCTGCATTGCCAGCGATGACCCGGCCCGGCTCCAGGATAACCTGAACACCGAGGTCCGTGCTGACCTCCGCGATCATGGCCGCATAAGCGGATGGCGGAGGCGGTTCGTCGCCCTGCTTGTAGGGAATGCCAAGGCCGCCGCCGACATCGATGCGTGCAATGTCGTGCCCGGCAGCGCGCAGGCGCTGGGCAAGGCCCACCACCTTCTCGAACGCGGCCCGCATGGGCACAAGATCACCGATCTGGCTGCCGATATGAACGTCGACCCCGACGACCTTAATGCCCGGAAGCGTCGCCGCTTCGGCGTAGAGGTCTTCCGCTTCCGTCCACGGCACGCCGAACTTGTCGCCCTTCTTGCCGGTGGAAATGTTTGGGTGGCCGCCTGCAGCGACGTCCGGGTTCACGCGGATGGCGATGGGCGCCTCATAGCCGATGCCGTTCGCGACATAGGACAGGAGGCGAAGCTCCGCCGCGCTTTCCACATTGAACTGGTGGATACCTTCACGGAGGCCCAGTTCCATCTCGCGCGCGGTCTTGCCGACGCCGGAAAACACGATCTTAGACGCCGGGATGCCGGCGCGGAGAGCGCGCTGCAATTCCCCGCCGCTGACCACATCCGCGCCGCAGCCTTCCGCCGCCAGCGTGGCAAGCACAGCGAGGTTCGAATTGGCCTTCACCGAATAGGCGATCAGGCAGTCCTGCCCTTCGAACGCTGAAGCGATCACCCGCGCGTGCCGCTGCAGCGTTGCAGTGGAATACACATAGCAAGGCGTGCCGACGTCATCGGCAAGTCTCGCCAGATCGACATCCTCGCAGTGAAGCCGTCCGTCCCGATAGTCGAAATGGTGCATCTGTGCCGCCTAGCTGCCGACTTCGGCGAGCGCGCCATTGTCGACGGGCGTCACGGGTTTGGCGTCGGGAATGATGCCGCCCCACTGGTTTACCTGCGGGCCGTCTTCCGGCTCCACCACGGCGACCACGGCGATCGGTTCATACGCCCCCGGGGCATTGACGGCGCGAATGCCATCTCCTGCAACGCAGGCCGTCAGCGCGCCAAGAAGGACCAGGCCGGCGAGCAGACGCCCGGCCGGCCGGATAAAGCGAGTGGTCATGGGATCAATTCTCCGGGCCGCCCAGAAGCTCATCGTCGCCGCTGGTATCGGCGTCTTCCGCCTCTTCGCGGGGCGGCAGCTTCGGAAGGGTGGATGTGTTGCCTTCCGGAAGTTCGGCCTCGACATCATTCGGATCGCCCCACAGCGGGCCCGGGCGCTTCAGGTCACCTGTCAGGCCACAGGCCGGCAGGGTCAGGGTCCCGAGGATCAGGGCGGCAATGGCCAGGGGGCGTTTCATGCGGCGGTTTCTCCAGTCCAAGTCTCTGCTTCCACTGTGCCACCTGTTCGGCGACGCGAACAGGGCTTGTGCCACCATAAGATGTCCGAGATGAGGCAGATGCCTCAACCGTCAGCACGTCGAAAACGGCTTCGGTAATGTCCTTGTGAACACTTTGCATGTCGGAAAGCGTCAGATCAGCGAGATCAACGCCCTTCCCTTCTGCGATGGCAACCAGCGATCCGGTGACGTGGTGCGCCTCGCGGAATGGCAGGCCAAGCTCCCGCACCAGCCAGTCGGCAAGGTCGGTCGCCGTCGAAAAGCCCTTCGCGGCTGCCGCCCGCATGTTTTCCGGCTTGAAGGCCATCGTCTCGATCATGCCGGTCATGGCGCGCACGCAGAGATCAAATGTGTCGAAGGCTTCGAAGGTCAGGCGCTTGTCGTCCTGCAGGTCCTTGGCATAGGCGAGCGGCAGCGCCTTCACGGCGCCCTGCAGGCCGGCATAGAAACCGGTGATCAGCGCCGCCTTGGCCCGCACGAGCTCAGCCGCGTCAGGATTGCGCTTCTGCGGCATGATGGAGGAGCCCGTCGACCATTCGTCCGTCAGCTGGGCGAAGGCGAACTGCGCGCTGGTCCAGAGCACGATCTCTTCGGCAAGGCGAGACAGGTGCGTTGCCGCGATGGAGAGCGCCGCCAGCGCCTCCAGCGCGAAGTCACGGGCCGACACGGCATCGAGGGAATTCGCCATCGGGCGAGCAAAGCCGAGCGCCTCGGCAGTCATGTCCCGGTCGATCTGGAACCCCGTTCCGGCAAGCGCCGCTGCGCCCAGCGGGCACTCATTGAGGCGGTTGGCGCAGTCAGACAACCGGGTCCAGTCGCGCGACGTCATCTCGACATAGGCCATCAGGTGATGGCCGAGCGTGACCGGCTGGGCTGTCTGGAGATGAGTGAAGCCCGGCATGATCGTTCCGGCATGCTCTTCTGCGCGAAGGATCAACGCGCCCTGAAGGCCGCCGATCAGGCGGGCGGAATGGTCCAGCGCCCGGCGCGTCCAGAGGCGGAAATCGGTCACCACCTGGTCATTCCGGGACCGGGCCGTGTGTAGGCGCCCGGCTGGCTCGCCGACGATTTCTTTCAGCCGTGCCTCGACATTCATGTGGATGTCTTCCAGCTCGCGCCGGAACGGGAACGTGCCGTCGCGCAGCTCGTCCATCACCTGGTCCAGCCCGGCCTGAATGGCTTCATTGTCATCGAACGAGATGATGCCCATTTCCGAAAGCATGTCGGCATGGGCCCGGCTGCCGGCGATGTCTTCTTCTGCCATGCGCCGGTCAATATCGAGGGAGGCGTTTATTTCTTCCATGATGTCGGACGGGGTCGCGGCAAACCGTCCCCCCCACATCGTCTGGCCTTTGCCGCTCGTCATTGGCATACCCCTTCAACAAACCTACGGAAGGCGCAAACATGAGGCGCTACGCCATTCCCGGCCTCTTCTTGGTCGGAGTGATCGCAATTGTCTACGTGCTGATCAGCGCAGGCATCGGAAAAACTGATGAAAACCCGCTTGCGAGATATGCAACGGGTTCGCTTGAAAAGCTGGATTTCGCCACGGCGGGCGACCCGACCGGGACTGCGCCCTTTTATCTGGCAGACGGGTCGACCCACACGCTGGACGAATTCAAAGGCAAGACCATCCTCGTGAACTTCTGGGCAACCTGGTGTGCGCCCTGCGAAAAGGAGATGCCGTCCCTCGGCGCCCTGCAAAAGGCCCGGGGCGGGGACGATTTCGAAGTCGTCGCCATCAGCGTCGATGCCGCCGAAGACAGGGACTACGCTGAAAAGCGCCTTGGACAGCTCGGCGCGCCGAATATCCCGTTCCGCATCGTGACGCCGGAGCAGTACGAACTCGTCTATGACAGCGGCGTTCAGGGATTCCCGACCAGCATCCTCTACGGTCCGGACGGCACGGAAATCGCTCGTCTCGCCGGCGAAGCGGATTGGGCGTCCTTCGAAGCGGTCGGCTTTATCGACGCCCTACTCGAACGTTGAGAGCTCCAGCCCGATCCGGCTGACCTGTGACAGGAAGGTCGATGGCGGGGCCGGAAGGTCGCCTTCGATTGGCCCTGAAGACGGCCACATGAGGACCAGCATTTTCAGCTCCAGCTGAAGGCTGCTCGCATCGGCAGATTCAATTCGGTTGGCTGCCTGCTGCGCAGCGACGGCATAGCCATAGGATTTCTGGTAAAGGATCGGATCGTCGATCTCGTTCGAAAAGGACACACCAGCCCGGTAGGCGTTCTCACAGCGCTTCATCAGGAAAACGACCAGTTCGACCGGGTCACCGCCGGCATTGGCCTGCAGCTCCGTAACATTTGCCTGGGCTGCCGCAAGGCTTGCATCGATGTCTTCCGGCGCCGCGCCGCTGGAAAGCGCGGCTTCAGCTGTTTCAATCAGGTCCGGGTCGAAGCCCTGCTCGACGAGGCGAGTGAGGCCACCCGGCTTGATGTCGTCCATGGCGATGCGAAGGTGTTCGGCTGCATCGTCCAGCTGCCCAGCCCGGGCGAGCGCCGTGGCCACGGTAACCTCGCTGGAGATCATGGCAGCGCGCTGGTCGACTGGCAGCAACAGGGCCGGATCGAGCGCCGCGACGCCTTCCCCGCCTTCACCACCTTCGCCTTCGCCCATTTCGCCGCCTTCGCCGTAGGCTGCGGCCTCGCCGGGCGCGGTCATGGCGGCTTCACCGGCTTCACCCCCCTCTCCGCCACAGGCAGCGAGGCCTGCGGTACCGATCAGGGCGGCGCCCAGTCCAAGCCGGATCCAGCGCTTCGGCGTGTAATTCATCGGGAAAACTCCGTCATATCTGTTCCGGGCCGCAGCCTAGGTGCCCTGATGCCTGCCGGGCAAGCCCTTGCCTCTTCCAGGATTACAATCAGGTTCAGGATCCGGTGACCGGGCCTTGTGTACGTCCTGTACACCATTCCGGCTTGGCATCGCCGCCGTCATAATCCCAGGTCTTGTGGGTGCCACCCGCGACCAGCAGCGCGGCGAGGTCCTGCCCGTCCAGCGACAGGTCGACCACCAGCCGGCCATAACGATCCGGCCCGTAATCATGCGAAACGGTCAGCACCTGGTCGCGGGTCAGTTCGCGCACCGCGGCCTTTGCCTGATAGCCGAGCTCACGTTCCCGCTCGCATTTTGCCCCGGAAACCCAGTCCAGCGGCCCGGTTTCAGGCGCATCCACACCGTGCAGCCGGAACTTGGTGCCATCCGCAAGACGGCCGGAATCTCCATCGGACCAGTAAACGGATGAGGTATCGAAAGGGGCGTCGCCTGCCGGGTCGACAGGTTCCCGAGCGACTACCGCCACGCCAAACGCGATGCCGGCAAGCACCACGAATGTGATCAACCATTCCTTGAGCCGGCCGCTCCGTCCCATGGGCCTCTCCCTGCCAAGTCGGAGGGAGGCTGTGCGCCAGCGCTTAACGGAGGGTTAAAGCCAGCGGGGACCGGCCAAAACAAAACCCCGGCCTTGCGGGCCGGGGCTGTTCGGGTCGCAACCGTGGACTGGCGCGGAAGGCTTAGACGAAGCCTTTGAACTTGTCCTTGAAGCGGGACACGCGGCCACCGCGGTCCATCAGCTTGCCGTCGCCGCCGGTCCAGGCCGGGTGCGATTTGGAGTCGATGTCCAGCACGAGGCGGTCACCTTCAGCGCCGTAGGTCGAGCGCGTCTGGTACTCAGTGCCGTCCGTCATCACCACGGTGATGAAGTGATAGTCGGGATGACCTTCTTTTTTCATGGCTCGCGCCCTTCTGTGATCCATTGCCTGCGGGCCTTGTGGCCGCCGCGCTTCACCATTAGGGGTGCGCGGGCGTGGCTGCTGCCCGTTTTCAGAAGTGGCGCGTGTAACTGAAGATAGCCCCTTTCGCAAGAGGGCCTAGCACCCGATTTCCACAGTGCTGCAAAGGTATTCCCCATGGCCGACACGGAATCCCCGGAAACCATAGACCGGCGCGCCACGGAACCGGGCGGCGGACAGGCCATCAACCGCCCCAAAGGGCGCAGCCTGAAGCCACTGGGACTGCTGCTGCCCTATGCCGGCCGGCATTGGCGGACGGTCGCCATTGCGCTGGTCTTCCTGGTCGGCGCCGCAGCCCTCAGTCTCACTCTGCCCATCTTGCTGGGCCGGGCCGCCGACAGCGGGCGCCAGGCCGGTGGCGACGCGCAAAAACTGCTGGAACTGGTCGACCGATCCTTCTTCTGGGTGGCCGCCGCCGCCATCGCCTCCGGCGTGTTGGGCGCGGTGCGGTTCTATTTCGTTTCCCGCTTCGGCGAGCGGATCGCGGCAGACCTGCGCCGGGACCTCTACGCCCACCTGCTGACGCTCGGGCCGCGCTATCATGCAAAGATGCGGTCCGGCGAAGCCGTGTCGCGCCTCACGGCTGACATCACGCTGATTGAGCAGTTCCTCGGCACGTCCGCCTCAATGGCGACGCGAACGCTGATCACGACGTTTGGCGCGCTGACCATGATGCTGGTGGTTAACTGGAAACTTGGTCTGACACTGCTCGCCATGCTCCCGGTTGCGATGTTGCCCGTTGTCGGCGTCGGCCGCGTCATCCGCAGCATGTCAAACAAGGCCCAATCCCGCCTAGCCGATGCAGGTGCCGAAGCCGCCGAGGCGCTCGACGCCATCGAACTGGTGCAGGCCTATAGCCGCGAAGACAGCCGCCTCAAGAACTTCACGGACGCTGTAGAGGCGGTGTTCGCCGCCGCCATGCGCCGGATCACCGCCCGCGCCCTGATGATCGTCATGGTCTCGGTGCTGCTGTTCGGCGGCTTTGTCTGCGTGCTCTGGCTGGGCGCGAGGGCTGTGGCTACGGGCGAGATGAGTTTCGGCGACCTCTCCGCCATGGTGCTCTATGCCCTCTATGCCGGATCAGGTTTCGGCATGCTGGCCGAAGTCTATGGCGAAGTGATGCGGGCTGCCGGTGCCGCCGACCGGGCCGCCGAAGTGCTGAACGCAGAGCCCGAAATCGCACCGCCCGCCATACCCCGCCAGATGCCGGAAAAAGTGACCGGCGCACTCACCTTCGATCACGTGACCTTCGCCTATGACGAAGCCACGAATGACGGCAAGCCTGTCTCCGCGCTGACGGATTTCTCACTCACGGTGAAGCCCGGCGAGTTCGTCGCCCTTGTCGGCCCCAGTGGCGCAGGTAAGACGACTGTGTTCCGCTTGGCCCTGCGCCTGTTTGATCCGCAGGCTGGTCGCGTGACGCTGGACGGCGTCGCCTCAGCGGACGCCCTGCCCGGCGATTGGCGGCGCAACTTTGCCTACGCCCCACAAGAATCAGCTTTGTTCACCGGCACTGCGGCTGAGAATATCGGTTTTGGCACGGACAATCCGGACGAGAGGCTTCTGGAGCATGCTGCCCGCATGGCCGAGGCGATGGACTTCCTGTCAGAAAAGGAAGGCCTTGCCACGCCGCTGGGCCAGAAAGGCCGCAGTCTCTCCGGCGGACAGCGCCAGCGGATCGCGCTTGCCCGTGCGCTGGTGCGGGACGCGCCCGTCCTCCTGCTGGATGAAGCAACGTCAGCGCTCGACTCCGAGAGCGAAGCCGCCGTGCGCCGCGCCATCGAAAATGCCTCCGAAGGGCGCACGACACTGGTCATCGCACACCGCCTGTCCACCGTGCGGCGCGCCGATCGGATCGTCGTCATGGAGCACGGGCGGATCGTTGAGGAAGGTAGTCATGAGGAACTGGTGGCTAAAGGCGGGCTCTATGCCCGCCTCGCCGAACTACAGTTTGCGGAAGGCTGAAATCAGCCGCGCTTCCCTTTCTTGACCTTGCTATCCACCGTGAAGGCGAAGGCAAGAGACAGGATCAGCGGCACCCAAATCGGCAATTCGCCGAGACCTGGCGCACCAGCCGCTTCGGCAATGTGATCATCTACACACCACCACAATAGCCACAACCACATACAGACACTCCTTTTTCTGTACGCCCCTTACGGACTATACATAGGAAGCCTGCAGACCTTTGTTTAGAGGCAACTTATTATTCTGCAGCCTGGAGAGCTGGTTTTCCGGCAGCGGCGTCCTCTGGCGTGGTGAAGCGGATCACACCATCTTCGATCGGCTGTTCGCGCAGATTCTTTTTGTCGGTGAAATAGCTCTGATGCAGCTTCCACGGCGCTTCGGTATGCTGGCGGGGGAACTGGTCCATCACGCGCTGGAAATAGCCGGACGAGAAATCCACGAAGGGTTCGGTCTCATTCGGGAAGGCTGACAGGTACGGCATCGCCGAGGTCGCGCCCTTCTGGTCCATCAGATTGATCAGGCGGCAGACAAATTCGCTGGTCAGGTCCGCCTTCAGCGTCCAGGACGCGTTGGTATAGCCGAACGTCACGGCAAGGTTCGGCACATTCGACAGCATGACGCCCTTGTAGTTCAGTAGCTTGCCGGGATCGACCTTCGCCCCGTCCAGCGAGACATCGACGCCGTTCATGAAGATCAGGTTCAGGCCCGTCGCCGTGACCGCGATGTCGGCCTCCAGCTCCATGCCGGATTTCAGCTTGATCCCCTTCTCCGTGAAGGTCTCGATATGGTCGGTCTCAACGCTGGCCTTGCCGGACTTCAGCGCATTGAACAGGTCCGAATCCGGCACGAGGCAGAGGCGCTGTTCCCACGGATTGTAGCGCGGCGTGAAATGCTTCTCGACGTCATAGTCAGGTCCGAGTTCCTCCCGCACCATTTTCAGGAGGCGCTCTTTGGCCTGTTCCGGATTCTCCCGCGTCTTGCGGAAGAAGTATTGCTGGAACACGACGTTCCGCCAGCGGATCAATGTGTAGGCCCAGCTATCCGGCAGGATTGTGCGCAGGAAGTTCGCGAACTTGTCTACGGCAGGACGCGAGACGACATAGGTCGGCGAGCGCTGCAGCATAGTGACGTGTTCGGCCTTGTCGGTCATGGCAGGCACCAGCGTCATGGCTGTCGCGCCGGATCCGATGATGACGACCTTCTTGCCGGAATAGTCGAGGTCTTCCGGCCAGTGCTGGGGATGCACGAACTGGCCCTTGTAGTTTTCCTCGCCGGGGAATTCCGGCCGGTAACCCTCATCGTAATTGTAGTAGCCGCCGCACATGAACAGGAAGCGCGTCGTCAGCTCGGTCCGCTTGCCCGTTTTGGTGTCTTCCGCCGTGATGTGCCAGACCTGATCCGGGCTCGACCAGTCCGCCGCCACGATCTTGGTATCGAACTTGATATGCCGGGTGATGTCGTGCTCATCCGCTGTTTCGTGGATATAGTTCCGGATCGACGGCCCGTCGGCGATGGCCTTGGCCTCGGTCCAGGGTTTGAAGTTGAAGCCCAGCGTGTGCATGTCCGAATCCGAACGGATGCCGGGATAGCGGAACAGGTCCCACGTTCCGCCCATGGCGCTGCGCTGTTCGAAGATCCGATAAGTCTTGCCGGGGCATTGCTTGCCGAGGTGAACGGCAGCGCCGATGCCCGAAAGGCCCGCACCGATGATGAGAACGTCTGTGTCTGGCTGTGTCATGAGACACAGATTACGTATTTTTACGGAGAATGAAATAGGTGACGCGAGCGTCATCTAATTCATTTTTGGCTCGTCCGGCCCAAAACCGTGATCAACGCGCCGCAAACGACCGCTGCGATGACCAACGGAAGCGCGTCGTCCGGCTCGCCACGGAAAAACTGATATCCCGCATAGGCCAGGCAAAGAACCGCGACGATCCCCAGAATAACCAGGCTCACATGTTTGCCATTCATCGGCTTATCCCCCTGTCGACAGGGGAAACCTACGCCAAATGCGCTCACCTGCAAGTCAATCTCAGACGGAGGCAGCCTTCCCGAAGGATGCTGCGTGGCGGATCTGCTTTTCGAGCTTCGGATGCAGGTCGCTGTTGGCGGCCAGGATCGAGCCTGTCTGCAGCACGTCCCCACCATCAAGCTCGCTGATCATGCCGCCGGCTTCACGCACCAGAACGATACCGGCTGCAATGTCCCATGGTTGCAGGTTCCGCTCCCAGAAGCCGTCAAAGCGGCCTGCCGCCGTCCAGGCGAGGTCCAGCGCCGCAGACCCATTGCGGCGGATGCCGGCGGTGGCCGGCGTCATGGCAGCCACTTCGCGCGCGAAGGTCACGTGGCTTTCTTCGGATTTGCCGTGCCAGGGCGTGCCGGTCGCGATGACCGATTCGTGGAGGTCACGGCGGGCGGCAACGCGCAGCTTGCGATTGTCCAGCCAGGCTCCGCGGCCGGTCTCGGCCCAGAAGATCTCGTTCTTGGCGACATCGAAGATGACACCCGTCAGCAGTTCGCCGTCGCGTTCCAGCGCGATGGAGACAGCAAAGTGCGGCTGGCCATGCAGGAAGTTCAGCGTGCCGTCGAGCGGATCGACGATGAAGCGATTGGACTTGTCGGTGCCTTCGACAATGCCCCGCTCTTCCATCACGAAGCCATAGCCCGGCCGCGCCTTGGAGAGGTGCGTGAAGATGATCTCTTCCGCCCGGTGGTCGGCGTTGGAAACGAAGTCTGCCGGGCCTTTCTTGGAGACCTGCAGGTTTTCAACCTCGCCAAAATCACGTGCCAGCGAACGCCCGGCAGCGCGGGCGGCAGCGATCATTACGGATCCAACGGGAGAGGGCTTTGACATGTGAAACAGCGTCCGGTCGCAATTCTTGCGGAAGAGCGGGCGGCGTAAGCCTTTGTCGCCTGAGGGTCAAGGCGCCGGAGTGTTAATCCGCTGCCAAGGAATCGAACAGCGCATTGAAGGCGGCAACGGCCGCCGGTGCCCCATCCGGATGGTCCCATATACCTGCCGAGACCGCGATGAAATCCGCGCCGGCCGTCACCAGCGGCGCGGCATTCTCCACCGTAATGCCGCCAATCGCGACGCATGGGATTTCCATGCTCTCCTGCCAGATTTCCAGCAGTTCGGGACTGGCCGGTACCGTGCCTTCCTTGGTGCCCGTTGGATAGAAGGCACCGAAGGCGACATAGTCGGCCCCCGCCTCCCCTGCTTGCATGGCGATATGGCGGGAGTTCTTTGCCGTCGCCCCGACGATCATATCCTTACCGACAATCGCGCGGGCCTCCTTCACCGGAACATCGTCCCAGCCCACATGCACGCCGTCGGCGCCAAGCTCGACGGCCAGCTGCGGGCTGTCATTGATCAGGACGGCCGCGCCATAGGCTTGCGCCATTTCGGTGACGGCCGCACTCGCGGCCCGCGTGGCCGCTTCATCGATGCTGCCATCCGCCTGCTTCAGGCGCAGCTGGAGGCAGGCGATGTCACCGGTTGAGAAGGCTGTTTCCAACAACGCCGCAAACGCATCGACATCCTCGATACGCGGCGGCGTAATCAGGTAGAGGCGGGTGCGCGGGCGGGTGTATTCAGGTTCCGACATGGCGCCTAGATGCGACGGTTCCGGGCCGGCTGCAAGCGGCGTGCTGCGGCGTGGCTCACTCTATCGGCGGCCGGACGAACAACCGCGCAATCCGGCGAGCGAATGGGCCCCAGAACATTGCGGCGAACCAGGCGGCCGGGAAAGCCAGTGCCCATGCACTCAACCACCGCGCCACCAGGCCCGCATCGATACCGGTATTGATGGCCGTTACAATCAAGGCGACCAGGCCGCTCATCCCGGCTGACAGAATACCGGAATAAACGACCTGCCACTTCACCCTGGCCCCTATTCGTCCGTTTCGGCTTCTGCGGCGTTCAGCAGGTAAGCCTCATAGGCTTCCGGCGACCAGTCGCGGCCGAGGAAGTCATGCACCAGCTGAGCGGCCGGCTTGGACGAGCCCGGCGCAAGGACCAGGTCGCGATAGCGTTTGGCTGTCTCCCCGTCCCGCAGACCGTTCGCCTCGAACGCCGAAAACAGATCCGTCGAAATGGCGAGTGACCACTGATAGGTGTAGTAGATCGCTGAATAGCCATCCAGGTGACCGAAGCTGGCATAGGGGTGCGCCTCCGGCAGCGTTTCGAACGGGCTCAGCTTCGACTGGTTCTCGTTCCAGATCTCATCGAAATCGACCTCCGAAGGCGGACGATTGTAATAGTCGAGCGAGACATTCGCGTAGAGCAACTGGCGCAACGTGCCGACACCGATGCCGAAGTCGCGCGCGGCCACCATTTTCTCCACCAGTTCCGGCGGAATCACATTGCCATCCGCGTCCTTCGCGAACTTGGCCAGCGTGTCGTAATCCCAGACCCAGTTTTCAAGCATTTGCGACGGCGCTTCGATGAAGTCCCACTCCAGATTGGCCATCGACAGGTTCGCATAGTCCGGCTGGCCGGAGAACATGTCGTGGATCAGATGGCCAAACTCATGCAGGAAAGTCTCGACCTGCCCATGCTCCATCAATCCCGTCGTGTGGTCACCGGCCGGGAAGTTACACATCAGCGCGGCCACAGGCACACCATCTGAGGTCGGACCAAATCGGATCGGGAACGCCGCAGCATGCTTGAACTTGCCATCGCGCGGATGCATGTCGAGGAAGAAACGGCCGATCAGCTTTCCATCCTGGTACATTTCATGGGCGCTAACGCTCTCCTGCCAGACCGGCGCGCCGTCCCAGGGCTTGATCTCAACGTCGAACAGATCCTGCACCAGAGCAAAAATGCCATCTCGCACATCATTGAAGGCGAAGTATTTCCGGACTTCCTGAGAGTCGAGTTCATAGTCGGACTGACGGATCAGCTCAGCCAGATAGCTGCGGCTCCAGTCAGTCACATTGGCGGCGTCCGGTGTCAGCTCCTGCTGCTTCGCCAGCAGGCGGTCGTATTCAAGCTCTGCCGCATTGCGGGCAGCGCCTTCGACCGCTTCAAGAAAATCACCGGCGACTTCCGGCGAGCCGGTCATCTTGTCTTCAGTAATCAGGGACGCCCAGTTGTCATAGCCGAGCGTGGTCGCCAGTTCGTAGCGTTTTTCAAGAATACCGCGCAGCGCCGCCACGTTTTCCGGATAGGCCCGGTTCTGCGCTTCAGAAGCAATCGCCTTGCGTAATTCATCATTCGGCGAATACGTGAAAACGGGGAAGAGGTCCGGATAGTCCGTCGTGATTGTCACCAGGCCATCATCGCCCGGCGGGTGAGCGGTGATGTAGTCTTCCGGCAAACCGACAAGGTCTTCCGGCGCAACTTTCACACTGCCCTGGATCTCACGAAGGTTCTTGTTGAACTCCGTCGACAGTTCGGCGAGTTCGGCGTTGAGACTGCGAACCTTCTCCCGGGTCGGCTCATCCTTGTCGATCCCGGCGCGGCGGTATTCACCAAGCGTCCGGTTCAGCAGATAGGCGGAACGATCGTCCAGCTTCGTGGCATCGATCGTGGAGAGCCGGTCGTAGACCGGACGGGACAGCGAAATCCGGGTCGTCATGTCGGACGTTTTCTGCTGGCAGGTGTCGCCGGTCTCCCGGAGGGTCGCGTCCGGATTGGCTTCTGCAACGATCGATGCTTCGCCATAGCCGATCGCGAAGGCGACATTGAGCATGGCGTCATAGTCTTTCAGGTCCCCTGCCCCGGCAGGGCCTTCCCGGGTTTCCAGATCGGTCAGCATCTTTTCGACCTGCCCGAGGGCCGCATCGCAGCGCGCCGTGAAGGCATCTGCCGAGTCCGGCGCTAGCACCAGTTCGTCCAGCATGGCCAGGCCTTCATCCGACAGGGCGCTACGGTCCGGATTGGCGGGCGCTTCGGTCGGCGCACCGCATCCTGAGACGAGTAGAAGTCCGGTAAAGGATGCAGCAGCGAGCAGGCCTGGTTTAAACGGCATGATTTCCCCTTTGGTCATGAGATACGCGAACGAAAATGCCCGCCATCGGAATGGCGGGCACTATGGCGTTGCGTTGACCGGGAAGTCCAGAGGCAGGTGGCCTGCCTCTGTCCGGACCCGTTATCAGCCGGCCATCGAGGCAGCGCAGATGCTGTCGATGGATGCGGCAAGTGCCGAGTCGAACTCAGCATCGCTCTGCTGGGCCGAGAGGCCTTCGGTCAGGGCGCGCGAGAAAGAGGCGATCATGCCGGTATTTTCGGACAGGCGGCGGCAAGCTTCGTCGCGCGAATAACCGCCCGACAGGGCCACGACGCGCATCACGCGCGGATGGTCGACCAGCGGCTTGTAGAGGTTTGCCGTCTCCGGCAGCGTCAGCTTCAGCATGATCTGCTTGTCAGCGCCGAGGGCGTCCAGCTGCTTCAGGATCTCGGCGAGCAGGATCTCTTCTGCGGCTGCCTTGTCGGAGATGGAGATCGTGACTTCCGGCTCGATGATCGGAACGAGGCCGTGGCCAAGGATCTGACGGCCGACGTCGAACTGCTGGGCAACGACGGCAGCGATGCCTTCTTCGTTGGCAGCATTGATAACCGAACGCATCTTGGTGCCGAAAATGCCCTTGGCGACGGCGCGCTCCAGCAGGGCATCGAGGTCCGGCATCGGTTTCATGACCTGAACGCCGTTTTCTTCTTCGGCGAGACCCTTGTCGACTTTCAGGAACGGAACGACGCTGCGCTCTTTCCAGAGATATTCAGCGGTCGGCACGCCGTCGATTTCGCCGTCCATGGTGCGCTCGAACAGGATGGCGCCCATCACCTTGTCGCCATTGAAGGCTGGCGATTTGATGATGCGGGCCCGCATGTCGTGGATGAGGCCGAACATCTCTTCGTCGTTCGAATATGCATCTTCTTCAATGCCGTAGAGGCGCAGCGCCTTCGGGGTGGAACCGCCAGACTGGTCGAGCGCGGCAATAAAGCCCGCCTTCTCTGCTGCCTGCTTCGTCATGGTCTCGTTTGCCATTTCAACTACCGTCATTCTGAATGGATCCTGTGAACAGTGCTTGTTTTGCAAAGTTTGCGTTCAAGTACCGTGCCGGTTGCGTGCGTCAACCGCTGGCGAATTCCGGGCGGTTTAACCCGGATTCCCGTCGATTCCCCGCCGAATACAAGTTCGCCGCGGGAAATTGGGTCCGCGCTGGTGACGGGGCTGACCCAAAACTGGATTCCTGCTCCAGGCCAAAATCCGCAGAATACGCCCGGTCAGCCGGAATCCTGCGCGATTTGCCGCAGGCGGCCCGCGACTTCGTACGCCCGCCAGAACTGGGTCTGTACCGGAAAGGATCAGGCCTTTAGCGCTTCCACACCCGGCAGCGGCTTGCCTTCCATCCATTCGAGGAAGGCGCCGCCCGCGGTGGAAACGAAGGTGAAGTCAGCCGCCACGCCGGCATGGTTCAGCGCGGCAACCGTGTCACCACCGCCAGCAACGGCGATCAGCTTGCCGGCCTTCGTGCGCTCTGCCGCAGCCCGCGCAGCAGCGACCGTGGCCGTATCGAACGGTTCCAGCTCGAAAGCTCCGAGCGGGCCGTTCCAGACCAGCGTCTTCGCCCTGTCCATGGCCTCGGTGAGCACGGTGACCGTGTGCGGACCGGCATCGAGGATCATCTCGTTCGAGGCGACTTCATCGACCTTGCAGACGCGGTGGTCAGGCGCGTGCGCCTTGAATTCGGTGGCCACGGCGACATCCAGCGGCAGCAGGATCTCACAGCCCGATTCTTCGGCATTCTTCATGATGGTCAGGGCCGTATCGGCAAGGTCATGCTCGCAAAGCGACTTGCCGACATCCACGCCCTTTGCGGCCAGGAACGTGTTCGCCATGCCGCCGCCGATGGCCAGCATGTCCACTTTGGACACCAGGTTTTTCAGAAGGTCGATCTTGGTCGAGACTTTCGCCCCGCCCACCACGGCCACGACCGGGCGCTGCGGCGTGCCGAGCGCTTTTTCCAGCGCATCGAGTTCGGTTTCCATCGCCTTGCCGGCATAGGCCGGAATAAAATGCGTCACGCCTTCCGTGGACGCATGGGCGCGGTGCGCTGCCGAGAAAGCATCGTTCACGAACAGGTCGCCAAGCGCGGCCATGGATTCGGCCAGCACCGGATCGTTCTTCTCTTCGCCTGCCTCGAAGCGCGTGTTCTCCATCAGGATCACGTCACGCGGCGCGCGGCTGGTGACGAAAGCCTTCGCCTTCGGGCCGAAGCCACAATTTTCTGCAAAGTGCACCGGCGCATCCAGCACATCGGCAAAGGCTGCTGCGATCGGCTTCAGGCTCATCTCCGGAACGATCTGGCCTTTCGGGCGGCCGAAGTGGGCCAGCAGGACGACTTTCGCCCCCTTTCCACGCAGGGCCTCGACCGTCGGCAGCGCAGAGCGCAGGCGCGTGTCGTCGGTGACCTTGCCATCCGCCATCGGAACATTGAAATCAACGCGGACAAGAGCGGTCTTGCCGGTCAGGTCTCCGGCATCTTCGATACGGCGGAAGTCGGACATGGGTGTTACTCCGGTTTGCGGAACACGGCGCGCAACAGCGCCGCCGGTCCGGAATGATAAGGGCCTTCAGAAAGGGTTTCGATACCGGTCATGAACGACACGGCTTCGGCGTCCTTGAAATCCAAGCTGATGTCGGCAGGCGCAAACAACATGTCGAGCACGGGCGGGCCGCCTGAATTATGGGATTTCTGGTAATCGAGCTGTTCCGGAAGGAAACCTTCGAGGAAGACATGCCCACCGGGCTTCAGCGATTCCAGCATGAAAGCGTGCAGCGTCGGCCGGAACGGCGATGGTACGTGCAGGAACATGGACGCGATCACGTCATATTCCGCCTTTGGCCAATCCCATTCGCTGAGGTCGGCTTCGATACAGGTAACTGAGACGCCGCGCGCAGCGGCAAGCTCTGCGGTCTTGGCGAGACCGGCGGCAGACATGTCCACCGCCGTCACGTCCAGCCCGCATTCGGCCAGGAAGACCGCGTCGCGCCCTTCCCCGCAAGCGGGGACAAGCGCGCGCTGGCCTGGCGTCAACAGGTCGCGGAAAGCCAGCAGCAGCCGGCTCGCCCGCTCCCCATAGGCAAAGCCCTGTTCACTGAAGCGAGTGTTCCAGAAATCCTTCGGAATACCCGGCGTCGTCACGAACAGGGCTCCTCTGCCTTGCTTAGATGAGTTTCGCCATGGCGAGCGCGGTGTCCGCCATACGGGTCGAGAAGCCCCACTCGTTATCGTACCAGGTCAGGATCGAAACGAAATTGCCGTCCATCACCTTGGTCTGATCGAGGTGGAAGATCGAGGAGTGCGGATCGTGCACGAAGTCGATCGAGACGTTCGGCTGGTCGGTGTAGCCGAGGACGCCTTTCATCGGGCCATCAGCAGCTGCTTTGATGGCCGCGTTGATCTCTTCCGGGGTCGTCTTTTTCTTGGAGACGAATTTCAGGTCGACAACGGAAACGTTCGGCGTCGGCACGCGGACCGAAATACCATCCAGCTTGCCGTTCAGTTCCGGCAGGACCAGGCCGACAGCCTTGGCGGCGCCGGTGGAGGTCGGGATCATCGACACGGCAGCTGCGCGGCCGCGATAGAGGTCCTTGTGCATCTGGTCGAGCGACGGCTGGTCGTTGGTGTAAGAGTGGATCGTCGTCATCATGCCCTTCTCGATGCCGACCAGGTCATGCAGGACCTTGGCGACCGGCGAGAGGCAGTTCGTGGTGCACGACGCGTTGGAGACGACGAGGTCGTCCTTGGTCAGCAGGTCGTGGTTCACGCCGAAGACGATGGTCTTGTCAGCGTTCGTGGCCGGAGCCGAGACGAGCACGCGCTTGGCGCCTGCTTCGAGGTGGGCAGAAGCCTTTTCCTTGTCGGCGAAGATGCCGGTACATTCCATCGCGATATCGATGTCGAGTTCGCGGTGCGGAAGGTCTTTCGGATCGCGGATCGCAGTGCAGAGGATCGGCTTGCCATTGATGACGATCTTGTCGCCGTCGACCTGAACGTCAGCCGGGAAACGGCCATGCACGGAATCGAAGCGCAACAGGTGCGCGTTGGTCGCGACCGGGCCAAGGTCGTTGATCGCGGCAACTTCGATGTCCTTGCGGTCGTTTTCGATGATGGAGCGCAGGACCAGGCGGCCAATACGGCCAAAACCATTGATTGCAACGCGAACGGTCATAGAGATTCTCCTCTTGAGGGATGAAAACCGGAAACTTTGGGCGCCCTTTACGACGCCGCGGGCCAATCGTCCACCCGAAGACGATGCGGCAGGGCGCCGCCAACGCTTCTGTGATCGGACCTCACGGTGAGTCAGGGCAATTGTGCCCTCCTGTGTGCAAGTTTCGTGCAATATTTGCGTGGACTTCCCCGCCCTGCCCGCCTATCCGGGCCAGCCCGGGGTTCCTCCCCGGCTGGAGGACGGTCGGCACATGACGCAGCAGGCAGCTCAGAGCGGCAGGAGGACGGCCAGCGACTGGGCTTTGTTCGTGCTTCTCAGCCTGATGTGGGCGGGCGCCTACCAGTTAACACGCATCGCTGTCGACAAGGGAAACCCTGACGCCGGATTGCCAGCCGCCTGGGTGCTGGCCGGACGCCTGACCATCGGTGCAGCCGTGCTCTGGGTGATCATGCTGGCCATGGGCCGGCGCTTGCCGCCGTTGCGGGACATTCCCCGCTGGCGCACCATCGTGCTGATGGGCCTGACCAGCTCGACTTTCCCCTTTTTCCTGATCACGACGGCCCAGAAGACCGTGAATTCGAGCCTGGCGGCCCTTTATACCGCCGCTGTGCCCCTCTTCGTGGCCATCGGGGCGCACGTCCTGTTCCGGGACGAACGCCTGACGCTGGGCTCGGCGCTGGGCGTTATCACGGGCTTTGCGGGCGTCGCTGTCCTGTTCGGGCCGGATGCGCTGCAGAGCCTCGATTCGGCGAGCACGATTGCCCAGCTCATGCTGATCGGGGCGACCGTATTCTATGCCCTGTCCAGCCTGCTGGCCCGTGGCGCCCCGCCCATGCCTTCAATCAGCTTCGCCACAGGCTTCGTCACCATTGCGGCGATCGTGACCTGGCCGTTCGCGCTGACGGTGGACCCGGCCACAGTGAACGCAGACTGGACGCACTGGGCCGGCGTCGTCGGTCTCGGCATTATTCCGTCGGCCATCGCGCAGGCGCTCTACATGCTGCTGATCGCGCGGACCTCAGCCACTTTCCTGTCGCTGACCGGCTATTCCATCCCGGTCATGGCCGCCGTGCTCGGCTTCATCCTGTTCGGAGAAACGCAGTCCTGGCACGCCATGGCCGCATTCGCGCTGATCCTGTCCGGTGTCTGGCTCGCCCGGCGGGGCGGCGGCGACAAGACCGCCTAGAGCCAGTTCCTAAAGCCCAAGGCTCTGCAACACGGTCTCGGTATCCTCGCCGAGACGCCGCGGCTCTGTGCGGACAGACGCAGGCGTTTCCGAGAACCGCACCGGATGGCGCATGCTACGATAGGTCCCGGCGTCCGGATGGGTGCGCTTTGCAAAGAAGTCGACCGCCCTCATGTGCGGATCCTCCAGCACATCCTCCACCGTGTTGTAGCGCATGGCCGGGATGTTTGCCGCGTCCAGCAAGTCCAGCCATTCCCCCGTCGTCTTGGTCGCGGCGACCTGTTCGATCAGGGCATAGAGTTCGGTCGTGTGTTCGGTGCGGGCCTGATAGGTCGCAAAGCGCGGATCCTCGAACACGCCGGGCATGCCGCCGATCTCGAAGAACTGCGCCCACTGCGCGTCGGAGTACGGCACCAGTCCGATATAGCCGTCCTTGGTCGGGTAAGGTTTGCGGTTCGGATTGATGGAGCGCGTATAGGCCATGCCATAGGACGCAGGCACAAACGTCTCGCCGTAGAGGTTCTCAACCATGTTGAAGAAGGTGAACGCCTCCAGCATCGGCACCTGCACGAACTGCCCCTGCCCTGTCTTTTCCCGGTGATAGAGCGCCGCCAGCGTCGCATAGGCCGCGAACAGACCGACCGTCTTGTCGGCCACGAGTGAGGGCGCATATTCCGGCGCCCCGCCGGAACGCATGGCGTTCAGAGCCGCGAAGCCTGACGCGCCCTGGATCAGATCGTCATAGGCCTGGCGCTTCTCATACGGCCCACCTTCGCCGAAGCCCGCACAGTGCACATAGACGATGTCGGGCTTGATCGCCTTCACATCCTCATAGCCGAAGCCCAGCCGCCCCATGCCGGCCATGCGGACATTGTGGAAGAAGACATCGGCATCCTTCAGAAGGGCCGTCAGCGCCGCCTTGCCTTCCTCTGTCTTGGCATCCAGCTGGACCGAAGCCTTGTTGCGGTTGAGCGCCATAAAGAGCGGGCCGAGGTCTCCGGTCGGAGACTTACCGGCATAGCGCATCATGTCGCCGCCCTTGCCCGCCTGCCCGCTTTCGATTTTCACGACATCTGCGCCGAGGTCCCCGAAGATCAGCGTCGCAAACGGCCCGAGGACGACCGAACTCATGTCCACGACTTTGACGCCAGCCAGCGGGCCGGATGCCTTCTCAACGCTCATGTCTCACCTTTGATTCAGTCTGATGCGGTCTTTTCTGCAGGAGCGGGATGGAAGGTCTCTTCATTACCTGTCAAGCAAATCGAGGTCTTCTTGCAGAGATTGACGGAGGCTTCGCCTTGGACCCGACCTTCACCCGACAGGACCTGAAAAACGCGATTCCGGATCGCTGTTTCCGGCCGGACACGGCCCGGTCCTTTGCCTACCTCTTCTTCGATGTGGCCTTGATTGCGCTGTGCTACTGGGCGCTGGCGCACACAACCGCGTGGTATTTCGAAGCGCCGCTGATCTTCATGCTGGGCACGCTGTTCTGGTCGATCTTCGTGGTCGGGCATGAGGCCGGGCACGGCGCCTTCTCTAAATCGCGGCTGGTGAACACCATCGTCGGCCTTGCCACGCACGGGCCGATCCTCGTCCCCTATCGCGGCTGGCAGCGCAGCCACGCAATGCACCACGTGAAGACCGGGCACTTGCAGGAAGAGGAAGTCTTCCGCGCCTGCCGCGCCGAGCAGGACTGGTTCAGCCGCAAGGTCCTCTTCCGCTCCGGGATCTTCGTTCTGATCGGCTGGCCGATGTACAAGCTCGGCTTCCGCAACATCACAACCTATGACCCGGTCCATGGCAGCCATTACCTGCCTGTCAGCGATCTCTACGCATCCCACGTGAAGTGGTCCTGGTATGCGAGCCTCGGCGTGAACCTCGCTTTCCTCGCGCTCTACATCTACTTGGGTGTGCAGTTCGGCTGGGTCTTCGCGCTGAAGTATATCATCGCGCCTTACTTCATCTATGCCGCCTGGCTGACCTTCGTGACCTATATGCAGCACGTGGCGCCGGAAGTGCCGGTCTATGATTCCGATGACTGGTCAGGCCTGAAAGGCGCGCTGGCGACGGTTGATCGCAATTATGGCCCTTTCAACTGGCTGACCCACAATATCGGCAACCTGCACGTCATCCATCATATCTTCCCAACGATCCCGCACTATCGCCTGCAGGAGGCGACCAATGCCGTGCGCCCTGTCCTCGGCGACTGGTACATGAAGTCGGACCGGTTCGTGTTGGCGGACTTCGTCCGGACGCTGATCGGCTGCCATTTTGTGGAACATGAGGACGGCAAGGAAGTCTGGAAGTCTGCCTATCCCTTCGCGAAGAATTATTCCGGGCCAGACACGTCGGGCCACAAGGAAGTTCCTGCCGAATAGGTCAGCCCCAGCGCGCGATGCGCAGGGCCTCGATGTCGGCCAGCTTCTGCTCATAGGCAGACCAGTCATCCGCCTCCGCAATCGGCGCCCAGAGCGCCTCGACCTCGTCGATCAGCAGTGACGGCGGCGCCGGGCGCTGGAAGATTTCGTGCGACAACCGCTCCGGCCGCACCGGGTCTCGCGCAAGGATCTTTGCCTTAACCGACGCGAAGGCCTCATCAACGTAGAGCGCCGCCTGTGGTGACGCGGATGCCCGGGCTTCACTGGCCGCTCCGCCGAACCAGTCATGGAAAACCTGCGGCCAGACCGCTTCGCTTGTCGTCATCCAGGCATAGAAGGCCTGAAGGAAGCCGATGTCCTCCTCCGTCTCCCCTGCCGGCGCGATACCAAGCAATGCGTGGGTGTGCGCAACGAAGCTATCCCGATACGCCAGCTGATAGGGTGCGAGTGCCTTGGCGAGATCGTCAGCATCAGCGCCCGTTGCCAGCAAGGCCGAGGCCAGCTGCTGCAAGGCCCAGCCGCCCTGCACGGGCTGGCGCCCGAACCGGTAGAGCCCCTGCTCATCAAAATAGGCGGCCGTGAAATTCGGATCCGACACCGGCAGGAAGCGCCACGGTCCGAAATCGAACGTTTCGCCCGTGATATTGAAATTATCCGTGTTCATCACCCCGTGCACAAACCCGGCCGCCATCCACTGCCCGATCATCTTGCCCGTCGCGACGGCAACGCTTTCGAGAAGATTGCAGGCCCGGCGGGCAAGATCCGGGTCCGCAGCCTGCGGATGAAACTGCTCCACGCAGTAGTCGACCAACCGGGCCATCTCGGCCCCCTGCTCAAGATAGGCGAGGCGCTGGAAACTGCCGAACCGGACATGGCTGTGCGACAGGCGTGTAAGTACGGCAGACCGTGTCGGCGACGGCTCGTCATTGCGCGCCAGCTCTTCCCCCGTTTCGATCAGCGCGAAGGATTTCGATGTGTTGACGCCGAGGGCTTCCAGATAGGACGAGGCAAGCACTTCCCGCACGCCGCCCTTCAGGGTCAGCCGCCCGTCGCCCTGCCGGCTCCACGGTGTCTGGCCAGAGCCCTTGGTGCCAAGATCCAGCAGCCTGCCCGCCTTGTCGCGCACTTGCGCGAACAGGAAACCACGACCGTCGCCCAGTTGTGGATTGTACACGCCGAACTGATGGCCGTGATATCGAAGTGCCAAGGGCTGGGGCAGGTTTCCGGGCAAGGGTTCGAACCGCCCGAAATGCACGGCCTGCGCGGCGGTATCCAGAGCGCCAAGGCCTACCTCCCCTGCCCAGCGGTCATTCCAGAAGCGGATCTCATGCTTCGGAAAGTCAGCCGGATCGACAGGATCGGCTACGAAGTCGGTCAGGGCGAGAATCGGGGGCGCTTCAGTCATGCCTTCACTCAGCATCCGCTTGCGCTGCCTGCAAGGGCACACACGCAATGGTGTTTGATGCCGGAATGCAAAAGGGGCGGACGTTGCCGCCCGCCCCTCTCGGAAAGAATTTCCAGGAAGCCTAGTGCTTCATGGTGATTTCGAAGCCGATGCGACGACCCGGAAGCAGCGGCGACAGCGTGCCGGCGCCCGGATAGTAGGCGTACGGCGTGTTCACACCTGTCGACAGGTTCGTGCTGCCCGGAACCAGCGGAGAGACAGCGCCGCTGAACGGCAGCTGCGTATCGTTACCGGCGGTCACTTCGTCCAGCAGGTTCTTGCCGAACACAGCCACGGACAGGCCTTCATACGGTGTATTCCAGGTCAGGTTCGCGTCGACCATGTCAGCCGCGTTCATCCAGCCCCAGTTGTTATCCGTGAAGGCGTTCTTGTCGCGGTGCTGATAGTTGGCACGCGCAACGACCGTACCTTTGTCACCCAGATCGTGGTCATAGATGAACCCGAAGCCATAGGTGGTTTCCGGCACACGCGGCAGGTCGAGATCCAGGTCGCGACCGTTGATCATGCCGTCGCTGGAGATGTCGTACCAGACGTCGGTGTAATCCGCATCGATCACGCCGACATTGGCGGTCAGCAGCAGGTTGTCGAGCACGGCATAGCGGCCTTCCGCCTCAAAGCCGAGGATTTCGGCATCCGCCGTGTTCAGGATGACCTGAGACACACCGGAGGACGGCGACGGCAGGTTCAGCTCGCGCTGCATGTCCGAAATGTCGTTGAAGAACACAGCCGCATTGAACTGGCCGCGGCCATCGACGGTCTGGTGCTTGAAGCCGATTTCATAGCTGTCGACGTTCTCTTCATCGGTCGCCGCATCCTGGTTCGGGTTCGGGAAGATCGACAGGAAGAGAGACGGATCGGTGATACGGAAGTTGTAGCCGCCCGAACGCACGCCGTTCGTGTAGTGTGCGTAAACTTGCGACGTATCATCCAGCTCATACTTGAAGCCGATTTTCGGCGACCAGTTGCTCCAGTCGTCCTTGTTGGTAAAGCCGTTCGGCTCGCCCGGGACGTAGGGGTTGGTTCCGGTCGTCGGGCAAGTTGCGTCGACCACAGAGCATTCCGGACGCGGACGGACGTAAGTGATGTCCGCATCTTTTTCTTCATAGCCGTAGCGAAGGCCGAAGATCGCCGTCAGGCGATCGGTAACCGCATAGTCCACCTGACCAAACAGGCCGTAGACATTGTGGTCCTGGCCACCGCCACCATAGAAGGTCGCTGCGCTGAGCGTCGGCAGGGAGCGGATCTCGGTGTAGCGGACTTCCTGGGTGAAGTAGAAACCACCAACCGTCACTTCTGCCTTGCCGAAGGTGCCAGCGTAGCGAAGCTCTTCGGAGAACTGCTCCTGCGAGGTTTCCGATCCGGAGTGGAACAGGGTCAGCGGCGTCGAGTCGATATCACCAGATGTCAGACCATCAACTTCACGATAGCCGATGATGTTGGTGATACGGCCATTGCCGAAGTCGACATCAATGTCGGTGCGCAGCGTGGCGAAGGTGGCTTCGCTGTCCTGCAGGCCCGGATTATTGATCGAGAAGTCGAAGGAATCACGGTCGAACAGGCCGCGGTTCTGGGCCACCGGGCCATCGCCGCGCGTGTCGAAGCGCTCGACCTTACCGAGGACGGTGATGTTGTCGGTCGGCATCCATTCGAGAGCACCACGGATGATGGACGTCTGGGCTTCGCCCTGATTGTCACCATTGTAGAGGTTCTCGAAGTAGCCGGCGTCGGAGTTGTAATAAACGCCGAGCTTACCGTTCAGCTTGCCTTCGATCAGCGGGCCGGAGACCGTCGCCTGGATGGTGGAGTTCGGACCACCGCGATTGTCGTCGATCGGGGTCTCGACCGTGGCACGTGCCTTCCAGCGGAATTCATCGGTCGGGTTGCCGGTGTTGATCAGGACAGCACCGCCGGTCGTGTTACGGCCGAACAGGATACCTTGTGGCCCGCGCAGGATTTCAACGCTGTCCAGGTCGAACAGGTCCAGCACGACGCCGCTATTGGTGCCGAGATAAACACCATCGACGAACACGCCGACAGTCGGGTCAATGGACGGAATCGACGAGTTGATGCCGAGACCGCGGATGGAGAAGTTTGCAACGCCGCGCGACGTGCCGACATCCGTCAGGTTCACGTTCGGGGTCGTATAGCTGAGCGAGCCGAGGTCGCGCACGTTCAGCGCGTCCAGCGTGTCGGAATTGAAGGCCGTCACGGCCACCGGAACGTCCTGGACGTTCTCGACATTGGCTTTCTTGGTTGCCGTGACAGTGACGGTGCCGAGCACCTTGTCGATCGCGGATTCGCGTTCGGTTGTGGTTTCCTGAGCGTATGCTGCAGACGTCAGAAAAAAGACCGCAGAAGCGGTCGCAAGCAAGCTGTGCTTGAGCGCCATGGTTTCCTCGTTTTGAGTTCAAGTTGATCTGGGAGAAATATTCGGACCCGTTCTCGTGCGGGCTATTTCCAACGTAACAGCGACACCTGAAGCATTCACAGTAGTCTCACAGTCGCACCCGAATATTTTGGCCGAGTGTTACAATAGAGCCACAATTCCCAAATTTTGGGCACCGGAGTGCCCGTTAGTTGCGCAATACGGACACCAAATACGCGAGTGACAACGTTGTTTTAGGGTAATTATTTCGTGGTCGCCCGCTCTTCTGCTGCGCCGCACAATATTTTTTCCTGTTCGAGAGGTCTTAGGTCTGCCTATCCTGCCCCTGCGTGAGAGCAAATCCGGACGCTCAGATCCGGTGTCTCGCACAAACGGAGGAAACAAATGAGACAATCAATTCGGTTGCTGACGGGTGCGTCAGCAGCATCCCTGCTTCTGGCACTGCCAGCCATTGCCCAGGAAGACGGTTCGGAACTTCGCCAGTCCAAAGTGACGGTGACCGGATCATTCATTCAAGGCACCCCGGAGGATGCCGCCCTGCCAGTCGACGTTCTGACCGCAGGAGACCTGAAACTGGAAGGCGATCCCTCGATCACCGAGCTGATCCGTAACCTTGGCCCGTCGTCCGGTGTGGACAGCCAAACCAACCAGTTCGCATCGAACGGCCTGGAAGGCACATCCAACATCAACCTGCGTGGCCTTGGCCCGGCCCGTACCCTGGTGCTGATCAACGGCCACCGCCAGACCTATTATCCTTATCCGATCGGCGAGCAAGCACAGCTGTTTGTTGACACGAACTCAATTCCGGCTTCTGCCATCGGCCGTATCGAAGTGCTGAAAGACGGTGCTGCAGCCCTCTACGGCTCTGATGCCATTGCTGGCGTCGTGAACTTCATCACCAATCAGGATCTTGACGGCTTTCAGGTCGGCGGGTCGGTGATGAACTATGATGGCTCGAACGGCGACTATGACATTTCAGCATCTTACGGCCTTCAGGGCGACAATTTCAGCTGGGTAACCTCTGTCGGCTACAACAAACGCGGGGAAGTCGGCGCGGTAGAAAAAGACTGGGCCATTCTACCCTTTGCAGATGCGCCTGCCGGGGGGTGGTCATCCATCGGCAACCCAGGTTCGTTCGTTGCAACACCCAATATTGGCATCGGCTCAGCGCTTGGCTCACCACTGGCCTTTGCAAACAGTGATGACGGGTGTGGAGCCCTGGGCGGAACCGATGCTGGCGTGGTGTGCCGCTTCCAGTTCACCAATTACGATAATCTTCAGGAGGAGGAAGAGCGCTACCAGATCTTCTCCGAGTACAACCGGAACCTCGCCAACGGTGCCGAATTGCACCTCGAGGCAATGTATGCCTCTACAGATGTTCCAACCTGGAAGACATCTCCCTCCTATCCGCCGCAAGCCCTTTTCGGTCAGATTCTGCTTCCGGACCATCCGGGCCTGGTGCAATTTGCCGCCGACAATCCGGATTGGGCTGCAAGCATCTATACGGACTACAACCCACTGGGAACCGGCGGATCACCTGTTCCGGGCGGATTGGACCCGGCGACGACGCCAATTCTCTTCTTTGGACGGTCTTTCGGCTGGGGCGGCTTCCCCGGAACCGGGGGCGCTCAGGAAGGCTCGCGTACTTCTGAGACATGGCGCGCTTCCGGCTCATTGACTGGCGATTTCAGCAATGGCGTGAACTATAATGCCGCGCTCAGCTATTCGACGACCGAAGCCGAAGTTATCACGAATGACACGTATATTGCAGGCTTGGCAGCCGCGCTGCGTGGCTTTGGTGTTTGCTCCGACCCTGTTACCGGCGCCGTACCAGCAGGTGCTGTCGCAGGTCAGGGTGACTGTGAATATTACAACCCGTTCTCGAACGCGATTCCTGCAAGCGGCGTAACCGGAGAGGCCAATCCCGGATATGTTCCCGGTCTGGAAAACTCGGTGACGCTTGCGAACTGGCTCACAGGTCCGAACGGAAGTGTCAGAAACACAGACCTTCTGGTGTTTGATGGCGTCTTCTCGGGTGAGAGCAATGTACAAGCCGCTGGCGGTGCCGTCGGTTGGGCTGCTGGCGTGCAGATCCGTCGGGAAAGCTACAAGGTCGATCCGGGTGTGCTGACCGACCTTGCCGCAACACCGGGTCCTGGTGGAACCGGCCCATATTCATTCCTGGCTGGGACGACCGCAGCAGATGAAGACCAGACGATCTACGCGATCTTCGGGGAACTTCAGGTGCCGCTCTACGACAATCTGGATATGCAGTTTGCCGTGCGTTATGAAGACTATGGCGGTGATATCGGTTCGACATTCGACCCGAAGGTGGCCGCCAAGTGGCAGGTGAATGATACGCTTGCCCTTCGCGGTTCCGCTCAGACTTCGTTCCGCGGACCATCGCTGAATCAGCTTAGTGGGGTCGGAACAACGCTCCAATATGTCGCTGCAGCGGGCGCCTTCAAGGCAGTTGATACGTTCGGTAATCCAGGCCTGAAGCCGGAATCGGCCTTCAGCTTCAACTTTGGCGGCATCTATGAGAGGGGCAACTTCTTTGCCTCGCTCGACTATTACAATTTCGACTTCTCCGATCCGATCATCGTCGAGGAGCAGACGAATATTGTGAACGCGGCTGTTGCAGCCATCAATGCCAGTGACTTTTCTGCACCAATCCTTTCCAGGGTTGAGTTCGACAATCCAGGGGCACCATCGGCTGCTTCGATCAACCGAGTCATAACCAACATCACAAACGGCCCGGATATCCAAACCTCCGGTCTTGACCTGCGGCTGCAGAATAACTGGGAACTCGCCAATTCTGCAGAGTTCAGCGTGGGTGCAGATGCGACCTACATCATCGAATACAAGGTTGATCCCTACTTTGTTGAGGGACTGCCAATCGGTGGTGGTGACTATGTCGGCCAGTTCAACCGGGGTAACTTCACCCGGTCGATGCCGCAGTGGAAAGCGAACCTGTTTGCGAACTATGCGGTCGGAGATCACAATTTCCGGGCTGTAATGCGTCACGTTGACTCTTATGACGATGAGCGTGGCCAGATCCAGCTGTCCGGATCTTTCGATCCAACACAGAGCGCAAGCATCGACAGCCAGACGACGTTCGACCTGTACTACACTTGGCAGTCGACCCCATGGGACCTCGATATCGGTCTCTCCGTGGTCAACGTGACGGATGAGGATCCGCCATTCGCTCAGTTCGAATTAAATTATGATCCCTATACACACAATCCGTTTGGCCGCACATTCAAGTTGAGCGTGACTAAGCGGTTCGGCGGAAACGGCAAATAATCGACCCCGGAGAGTAACGCTCTCCCAGAAGCCGACACAACTGGGCGGTCCTTCGGGACCGCCCTTTTTCTTGGGGATTCAGGGTTGGCGTCAGATGGCGCCGAGCGCGCGGCCGGTCACCTGCCCCGCATCACGGATCGCAATCCGGATCGTGTCCGACAGGGCTGTCAGATTCATGAACCCGTGCACCATGCCGGGATACTCCCGCACCGTCACCGGCACGCCGAAGCTCGCCATCTTGTCGGCATAGGCCAGGCCCTCATCATGCAGCGGGTCCCAGCCGCAAAGCACAAAATGCGCGGGCGGCAAGCCACGGAAACAGTCTTCCGGGGCAAACAGGGGCGAAACGCGAATGTCCATCCGGTCTTCCGGCGTGGCAAGATAGGCATCGCGAAAGAATTCGAACAAATTCGCCGAAATGAAAAAGCCGCTTTCATTGAACGGCATCTTCTTTGTGCGGATATCGGCAAACTGGACCAGTGGATAGAGCAGCAACTGGAAAGCCGGCGCAGGCCCGCCAGTCCGGTTCATTTCCTGCGCGAGGTAGGCCGAGAGATTGCCGCCTGCGCTGTCGCCGGAAACAGCCAACCGCTCCGGATCGAGCCCCAGCGTACCGGCATGGTCCTGTACCCAGTGCCAGACATTCAGCGCATCCTCATGCGCGGCGGGAAATTTGTGCTCCGGCGCAAGGCGGTAGTCGATGGAGACGACCCGGCACCGGGCCCCTTCTGCCAGCCGCTTACACAACATGTCATGGCTTTCGAGATCCCCGATCACGAAGCCGCCACCATGGAAGAAGAGAATGCCCGGTCCCGGCGCAATGCCGGCGCCGAGGGGCGTATAGACACGGGCTTTCACCTTCCCTTCCCCTGATGGCACCATCATGTGGGAGATATCCGCCATCTCGGGCGCGTCTTTCTCGATCGCATGGCTGGCCAGATAGAACTGGCGGCGCAAACGGTCAGCCGTTGTCTGCCAGTCCAGACCCTTGAGGTCAGGCATGGTGAACCGGTCGATAAACTGGCGAAGGGTCTGGTCGAGTGTCATGGCGGGCAAGATGGTATCGAAATTGGTTCTTGTGAAGGCGGCATGAAGGCGGCAAACTATTGGCATGAGAACTGTCGATGTCTTCTGGTCGTTCCGCTCGCCATATTCCTATCTGGCAACGAAGCGCCTCCGCGCCCTCCCCTCGAAGTGGGATGTGCGCGTTCGCCCGCGTCCGGTCTATCCGATCGCAATTCGCACGCCCCATTTCTTCGAGGAAGTCCGTCCGCAATGGGTGCCTTACCTGCTGCGCGATTTCGTCAGGAACGCGCAGTATCTGGGCCTGCCCATCGGGCCGCTGAACCCCGATCCCGTGGTCATGAACATGATGACGCGCGAGATCTCACCCGAGCAGCCTTATATTGGCCGGCTCACCCGGCTGGGCATCCTCGCCTGCGAGAAGGGCGATGAAGAAGGCTGGGCCTTCATGGACGAGGTCTCCACCCTGATCTGGTCCGGTGGCGCGTGGACTGAGGGGACTGCCTTGAAAGAGGCGGCCGCCCGGGCCGGCTTCGATCTCGATGAGATGGATGCCCGCCAGGAAGCCGAGAAAGACCGGCTGGAAGCCGTGATCGCGGAAAGCCAGGCCGAACAGGACCCGCACCATTGGGGCGTACCGCTCATGGTATTTGAAGGCGAGGCCTTCTTCGGCCAGGACCGGATCGACCTGCTGGAGTGGCGCCTCGGCGAAGCGGGCGTCGCCCGGAAGGACTGACGCCTCAGAAGCCGACGCCGGTCCGGAAGGCCGACGCGCCGTTTTCTTCCAACTGCCGGGCCGCTTCCGCAAGGAGGCGGCCTTTGGTTTCCTGCGGCAGGGTCTTCGCCGCCGTCACCGCCGTGGCACCAAGCGTGCAGACATTTACGCCCTTCAGCGCTTTCTTCGCGTCCGCGCCGGACTGCAATGACACCATCAGGGGCAGAACATCCGGATCGGCCATGATGGACATGACCATGCCTTGCAGGGCGGCTTCGTCAGCGCGGGTTAACTCTCCGCGCGTCACCGGATGTTCGCGCGCATCCTCAATCGCGATCATCAGGCCAGCCATCACATCAAAGGAATAGTCCCTCAGCGGCGCCTTGAACTCCGCCATCGACTTCTCGAAATCGGCCGGCTGCTTGAACTCCATATCGGCAAGATCCGAATATCGGCCTGCATCGCACCATTTGCTGCGCTTGCGCGATGCCGTGCGCAGCCGGTCACGAGTCATGTCCAGGATATCGTCGAGATGTTTTGTATCAGCCTGCGCTAGGTAGCTGGCATGGTCGCGCAACACGGTCTCGGCATGCGCCATGACAAGTGTGGTCATGGCTTCATCGTCCAGCTTGCCAGCCTTCGCGATCTTTCCGGAAAGCGCCATCTGGGCCTCAGGATCCACCTTGCCGAGCGCAATGAAATACGCTTCGGCTGCCTCACCCGGCAGGTTCGGCATATCGATCGTGACGGACGAAACCCGGTCCCCAAGCGGCGTGTCCTTGCTCGCGGCCTTGTGCGGCAGGCTCAGCACGGCGAAGAACGCGCCGCACACGACAACAATTGTGATTAATGCGAACAGCGCATTCTGCTGGCCGGACGCAGACGCAGTATTTGCCTTGCGCGCGTCAAAGGTCATGATCTCTCCCCACGAAAGTCCGAAGGGAGAGATACCGGAAAAAGCCTTCCAACGACTTAAGCGAGCAGCGCTTTCCCGCTATCAGAGCGTGATGACGCCCTGCCCCGGCGGATTGGAGAACAGGGCCGCCACCAGGTCGGCCCGGCGGGCCTGCACGAGGCGCTGGTTCACATAACCCTTGTCCGTGATTTCACCCGCATCGACACTCGGCGGTTCGGTCATGATCATGACCCTGCGGATCCGGCGGGACGACCCCGGCTCATTCGCATTGAAGGCCGCAGTCTTTTTCGCCAGCTGTTCCGTCAGCACACCGAAGGCAGCCATCATGTCGCCGCCCTTCTCCTTGACCAGCTGCTCCATGCCCGCCGGTGACGGCCAGACCAGCGCACCGATCACATCCTTGTCCTGACCGCAGATTACCGCATCGAAGATCAGTGGCGAACAGGCTGCCACATAGTCCGGACGCAGCGTCCCGACACTGACCCATGTACCGGAGGAGAGCTTGAAGTCTTCCCCGACGCGGCCGTCGAAGATCAGGCCCTTGTTCGGATCTTCCTCGTCGACGAACTTCACCGCATCGCCGAGGCAGTAGTAGCCTTCCTCGTCGAACACTTCGGCATTCTTCTTCGGGTCATTGTGATAACCCGGCATGACCGACGGGCCTTTGACCCGCACTTCCAGCTTGTCGCCGTTCGGCACGAGTTTCAGATCCGATCCCGGCAATGGCAGGCCGATCAGGCCAACGCGCTCCGCCTCCCAGTGCACCACAGTGATGCCTTGCGTCTCGGTTGCACCATACATGGTGATGATCGGGATACGCCGCCCGGTCGCCTTGATGGAAAGGTTCTGCAGACGGTCATACAGATCGTCCGACAACGTCGCACCGCCATAGCCGATGGACCGCATATTCTTGAAGAAAGCCATCAGCAGGTCGTCATCGGACTCCATGGCTTCGGCCAGCATGGCGAGCGCGATCGGCGCCGTACCGAAAGTCGACGGAGAACATTCGCGCACATTGCGGATCGTTTCGTGGAACAGGGCCGGCGTCGGCTTGCCGCCATCGATCCAGAAGGTCGCGCCATTCCACATCGCGCCGTTGAAGTTCACGTTGGAACCGGAAATGTGGTTCCAGGGCAGCCAGTCGAGCACATTGTCCACGTGGCTCGGATCATATTCCGGGTCGCGGGAATTTTCGCGGAGGCCTTCATTCCCCGCGATCATGGAGCACATGGCGCCCTGCGTCGTCGGCACCGGCTTCGGCATGCCGGTCGAGCCGGAGGTGAAGAGATATTTGCCGATGCTCGCATCCGTCAGCCGGTCACGGGCTTCCTGCACGGCCGCTGTCGGCTCGGTCGCCGCCAGTTCGTCATAGGAGAGAACCGTGTTGTCCCCCCCCGCATCGGCGGAGAAAACCTTGCAGTCATCGCAGTCCAGCGCCGCAATGGCATTCTTGAACGGCTCCAGCGTCTCCGCGAAAACCACTTTCGGGTTCACGGCATTGAAGCAGTGCTTCAGCTTCTCGAAATCGGTCGACATGGTGGAGTATGGCACCGAGATCGGCGCGGCCGGAGCGCCGATCTTCTGAGCCGCCAGGATCACCATGGCAGACCGGATGGAGTTGCCGGACAGGATCATCACCGGCGCATCGGGCCCTGCCCCCATGTCGAGGAAGGCCTGTGCCAGGCCGTCGGTGATGCGGGCAGCCTCGCCATACGTGACGCTCACCCATTCATCGGTTTCAGGGTCACGTTCTTTCAGGAACGGTCTGTCAGGATGTTCAGCGGCGCGTTCGTCCAGGCAGTGCGGTATGGTCCGCGGGCGCGGGCCCGGTGACTGACGGGCAGATATGTAACGGATCCCGCCCAGCGCGGTGCGCATTTCGACATCGGGTGTCTTCTGCGGCAGCGGACGGAACGGCGGCAGCTCGGTCGCATCGGCCATGCGGTGTTTCTCCCAGAACCTGTTATCGTTTCGCCGGATGATAGGCGATCAGGCCGGAGAGGCAATTCGTTCCCCAACGAAAGGCGGGTGTGCATGACCGCGGGGGCAATCCCCCGCGTCAATCAGGGCCGGAAATCAAGGGCAATAATCAGGCTTCGGCCTCAACGGCCTCCACCACGTCTTCCAGCGCCCGTTTCATCATGGCTTCTTCCAGCGCTTCGGCCATGACACGGATCAGCGGTTCGGTACCCGACTTGCGGACAACCAACCGGCCCTTCTCCCCCATCTCCGCCTCCGCCCGGGCGATGGCAGACTTTACCCGCTCTGTTTCCAGCGGGTTGGTCCCGGCATAGCGGATATTGACCAGTTCCTGCGGCGCAGGCTCGAACACTCGTCCGACTACGGATGCCTTCTTCCCCGTGCGCGCCAGTACTTTCAACACCTGAAGCGCCGCCAGCAAGCCGTCCCCCGTGGTCGAGACATCCGACAGGATGATATGGCCGGACTGTTCGCCACCAAGATTGAACCCATGCGCCCGCATGTGCTCACCGACATACCGGTCGCCCACCTTGGTACGCGCCAGGATCAGGCCAAGGCCTTTCAGATATTCCGCCAGCCCCATATTCGACATGACAGTCGCAACCATGCCACCGCCCTTCAGGCGCTCCGTATGGAACAATTCGGTCGCGATCAGCGCCATCAGCTGGTCACCATCGAGTTCCTCACCCAGCTCGTCGATCACGATCAGGCGGTCGGCATCGCCGTCAAAGGCGATCCCGATATCGGCCTTGTTGTCCAGCACGGCTTTCGTCAGCGCCTTTGTATCAGTCGAGCCGACACCGGCATTGATGTTCACGCCATCCGGCGAAACACCCATGACGGTGACTTTGCAGCCGAGCTTGCGCAGCGCGTCCGGCCCTGCCCGGTAGGCCGCCCCATTCGCGCAATCCAGCACGACGTTCAGCTTCGAAAAGCCCGCTTCCGGTTCGACCGCCTCCAGGCAGCGTTCGACATAGCGGCGCACGCCCTCTTCCATCTGGCGGGGCTTCGTCACGTCCGTCGGCGCCGCATAGCCGCCTTCGAAGGCGTCAAACATGGCGGTCTCGAGCTGTTCCTCGATCTCGTCGGTGAACTTAACGCCCTCCGGTGAGAACAGTTTCAGGCCATTGTCCTGGAACTTGTTGTGAGAGGCCGTCACCATGACGCCAAAGGCCGCGCCGGTTTCCCGCGTCAGCAGAGCCACCGCCGGAGTTGGAACGACGCCGACGCAGACCGGCGTCAGCCCCATGCTGCTGAGGCCGGCGACGATGGCCGCCTCGATCATCTCGCCAGAGCGGCGCGTGTCCCGTCCAATGATCACGTCCCGTCCGCCGTCGGGCGAAAAGGTGCGCGCCGCCGCGATCGACAGGCGCAGCGCCGTCTCCACGGTCATGGGCTTCTGGTTTACGCGGCCCCGGATTCCATCCGTGCCAAAGAACTGACGTGCCATGATGTTACTCCCTGACCGAAGAAGTCGCAGGAAAAGCTGGAGAAAACGATACCGGAACGTGGCAGGACTATGTCAGACCGGGGACACGCCGCCATACACAATAAAATACGGATTATCATAGCCGCGCTCGCGCTTGCCATAGAGGAGCGGCGCGCCCTCTTCGGTCAGCACCCGGCCGCCAGCGGCTTCCACAACGGCCTGCCCGGCTGCGGTGTCCCATTCCATGGTGCGGCCCATACGCGGATAGAGGTCGGCCTCACCTGCCGCGATCAGGCAGAATTTCAGCGATGACCCCGCCCCCTTGATGTCCGCAACCTGGAACTTTTCAAGGAAGGCATCGGTTTCGGGCGTGCGGTGGGATTTCGACGCAACCGCCGTAACGCCCGCGTCCGGCGCCTTGCGGATGCGCAGCGGCGTACGCTCGGCCGGCACGTCGCCGCCCGGTGCCGCCTCCGCCTGCCAGGCGGAATTGTAGGCGTCCGCCACAAACAGGCGCGACAGGGCTGGCGCATAGACAACGCCCATGACCGGGCGACCATGCTCGATGATGGCTATGTTGACGGTGAACTCACCGTTCTTGTTGATGAATTCCTTCGTGCCATCCAGCGGGTCGACCAGCGCGAACCGGGCCCCATGTTCCGGCATCTCACCGGCGGCCATGGCCTCTTCGGCGATGACTTTCAGGTCCGGATCGGCTTCGGCCAGCGCTCTCAGGATCAGCGCTTCGGCCTTTTCATCGGCGATGGTGACGGGGGAATCGTCGCCCTTCTTCGTGAAATCGAAGTCGCCGTCATAGATCTCCATGATCAGCTTGCCCGCATCCAGCGCAATGCGCGCCAGCGTGTCACCCGTAATCGCCAAACCTGTTCTCCTGCACGAAATCCGGCGCTCTTCCTGTCAGCCCCGTCTGCGATAGGCAAGCCCGCAGCCGCGACATTGACTGGCGCGCGCCACTACGAGACCATTCACTCTCGTGAGACGGGTGGAGTAACGACATGATTTCACGCCGGCATATTCTGCTGCTTGGAGGCGCTGCCGCCATGCCCTGGCCCGGCCGGGCGCTGGGGGAAGAAACGCCTGCGCGCCACGCATTGATTATCGGGAATGCGGCCTATTCCGAAGGCATCGGCACGCTGGCCAATCCTGTCCGGGATGCCCACCTCGTGGCCGAAGGCATCATCGAGTGCGGCTTCTCGCTGGTTACCGGCGATGTGGTGAAAGATGCCGGACGGTCGGAAATGATGTCCGCTTTCCGCAACTTCGTCGATGCGATGCAGGCCAGCGGGCCGGCCGCCACGGGGTTTGTCTATTATTCCGGACATGGCGCCGCCCGCGAAGGCGAAGGCAACTTCCTGATCCCGGTCGAGGACGCTGCCGTGCTGGACGAAGCGCTTTGGGACGATTCCGTTTCGCTCGACTGGGTCATGGGCAAGTTGACCGATTGCCCCGGCCCGACTGTTCTCTCCATCGATGCCTGCCGCAATGTGCTGAAATTGCCCGAAGCCGAACGCGCCCTCGGCGGCGGCGAATCCTTCCGGGGCCTGCGCCGGTCTGCCGGCAGCGCGGAAGAGCGCAACATGTTCATCTCCTTCGCGACGTGGGAGGGCGAGACCGCCAGCGACGGACGGGCCGATGACAATAACGGCCCCTACGCCAAAGCGCTCGGCACCCGGCTTCTGGAACCCGCCGTCACCGTGCGCGACATGTTCGAGAATGTGCGTCTCGATGTGCTGGAAATGACGCTGCAGCGGCAGGAACCCATGAACCTCTCGCGCCTGCAGCGCCGCTCCAGCGACATCAAGATCGGCGCGTGGAGCCGGGCACCGGGCGCGCCCATGTCACCGGTCAGCCTGAATCCGTTGCGGGTCGCGCTCGTCTTCTCGAACGATTATGCCGGGAGCGGCGCCTACGCCCTGCCCAATACGCATGCTGACGGCACGAAAGTCGCGGCCGCTCTCAGTGAGAGCGGTTACAAGGTACGCCACATCCAGAATGCTGACCTTGAAGGCTTCCAGAATGGACTGACCATGATGCAGAACGCCCTGAATGCCGCTGGCCCGGCCAGCGTGGGCGTTGTCTATTTCGCCGGATACGGAGCATCCCTCTATGGCGAGGACAATTACCTGATCCCCAATGGCCCGCTTCCCCGCAACGAATACGAAGTAGAGGAAAGAGGTGCGAAACTGCAGGACGCCGTTGAGTTCCTCGAAGCCTCCAAGGCGCAGGCCGTGATCCTGATGGTCGATTGCGGACGGGCATACGATTCACCACTGGAAACCAAGGGGCTGGAGCCCGGCTTCGCCGGCTATACCTCGGACGCCAATGTGGTGATCGCCTATGCCGACGAACCCGGCACCACCCGGCCGGACGCCACTGGCCCTTCCGTCTTCGCCGACGCCTTTGCCAGCCGCATCCTGTCTCCGGACCGGATCGACATCAACAAGGTCATGCTGCAGGTCAGCGGCGATGTGATCGCCGCCACCGCCAGCCAGCAGCAGCCCTGGTTCCAGACCTCCGTCCGCCTGCCGATCTATTTCCGGGCTGACGTCGAAGACCCGGCGCCATACCTGCCGCCAATGATGGTGGAGGAGTCCCCGCCGATGGATCCCGACCCTCTCTGAGGGCTAGTTCAGCACGTCCGCCAGTTCGACTTCGAAGACGAGATCGGCATCCGCCGGTATCGGGCCGCCCGGCGTGCCCTTCTTGCCGTAAGCGAGGTCTGACGGGATGTAGAGCAACCAGCGGTCGCCCGGTTTCATCATGGAAAGAGCCTCGACCCAGCCGCGGATCAGCCGGTTCGACGGGAAGATTTCCGGCGCGCCGCGCTGGAAGGCGCTGTCGAACATTTCGCCCGTCTCGGCGAGACGGCCTTCATAATAGACGACGACCTGCTGCCCGTTCACCGGACTGGCGGCGCCTTCGTCCCCGCTCGCCAGAACGACATATTCGAGACCGGATCCGGTCTTCTTCACGTCCGGCGCATCATGGTTCCACGGCGTGTATTTCTCCCACGCTGCCGTATCGACCGACTTCGGCTCCATCAGGTCGACAAGGTCGACCAGGAAGACGAGGTCGTCACCCGCCTTGATGACGGCGCCCCGGTCCGAATTTCCATAGGCCAGCTTGTTCGGGACGTAGAACAGGTACTGGTCGCCCTCGTGCATCTTCTGCAAGCCGATGGTCCAGCCGGGGATCACCTGGTTCAGGCGGAACATGGCCGGCTTGCCGCGATCGAAGGAGGAGTCGAACTTGTCGCCATTGGCCGTGCGGCCTTCATAGTTGACGCGCACCAGGTCGCTGACGGCAGGCGTGGCGCCCTTGCCGTCCCCTTCCCGGATCACGATCCATTGCAGGCCGGTATCGTCAGTCTGGACGCCCTTCGCATCCGGGTTCCATGGCAGGTGTTGTTCGAACACCGCATCGACGTCGGTCGGCGCCTTTTCACCGCCGCCGCAGGCAGCGAGGAGGACAAGGGCCGCACTGGCGGCAACAGCGAGGATGCGCTTCATCTGGAGGCTCCGTTTCGGCTTCTCTATCAGGTTGAGTGTCTAGGCCGCTTCCGGGGCGAAGTCACCCGCCCCGGCCAGCCTTGAACATTACAGATGTCACATGCTGCGCGGCGGATAGCCGGCGAGGGTCAGTGCCTCGACAACTTCCTGCGTGTGCTGGCTGTCGCGCGTCTCGATCAGGATGTCGAACTCCGCGCCCTTGGCCGGCACGTCCAGCGCGATGCGGTTGTGGGCGACTTCCATGATGTTGGCCCCGGCATCGCCGATGATCTTGGAGACCAGCGCCAGCAGGCCCGGCCGGTCGTCGCCGATGATGCGGATCCGCGCCAGCCGGTTCTCGCGCACCAGCGCCCGGGTCAGCACAGAGGCAAGCAGCCGCGTGTCGATGTTCCCGCCGCACAACACGACACCCACCTTGTGCCCGCTGAAGCGCGCCGGATGGGCCAGCAGCGCAGCAAGGCCCGCAGCGCCTGCGCCTTCCGCAATCGTCTTCTCGACCTCGACATAAAGCGTGATCGCCCGTTCGAGATGCGCTTCCTCAACGAGAACGATATCGTCCACCAGCTGGCGGGCGATTTCCAGCGGCATCCGACCGACATCCTTGACGGCGATGCCCTCGGCGATGGTTGAGCCACCAACATGAACGGGCTCGCCCGCGAGTTCCTGCTTCATCGCCGGATACATCGCCGCCTCGACGCCGATGACTCTGATCTCCGGATTGATCCCGCGGGCCGCCACGGCAGACCCGGCGACCAGGCCGCCGCCGCCGATCGGGATGACCAGCATGTCGAGGTCCGGCTTGTCTTCCAGCATTTCCAGCGCGACCGTCCCCTGCCCTGCAATGATGTGCGGGTCGTCGAACGGGTGAATGAAGGTCAGCCCCTCGCGCTGCTGCACATTATAGGCTTCGGCCTTGGCCTCATCGAAGTTCAGGCCCTTCAGCAGCACGCGGCAGCCGTGCGACCGGGTCTGCTCGACTTTGGTGAACGGCGTCGTTTCCGGCATCACGATGGTTGCCGGAATGCCGAGGCGCTTGGCGTGATAGGCCACGCCCTGGCTGTGATTGCCGGCAGAGGCGGCGATGACGCCCACCTTTTTCTGCTCTTCGGACAAGGACGCCAGCCGGTTCAGCGCGCCGCGCTCCTTGAAGGCGGCGGTGTACTGGTGGTTCTCGAACTTCACCCACACTTCCGCGCCGGTGATATCCGACAGCGTGCGCGAGTGCCGGAACGGCGTCCGCTCGACCTGGCCTGCAATAATCATGGCCGCGGCTTTCACATCATCCAGTGTGACGGGAAGGCGCGTGCGCTGCGTATCGGCCATGGTTTCAGGTCCTCGGGGTTAAAGCGCGCGCACCCTATGCCTGAGGGGGTGGAAGAGCAAGCGGGAGAGGGAGTTGGGGCGGCGCCGCATTATTGTCAGTAGAAGCGTGTAGTTGGGCCTGATTTACCCGCTCTGTGGACGTCGAACGGTTCTCGGGACTAGTTTGAACGACGAATTGGCTGTGGAGGCGCACCGCAGAGCGGCGATGCCAAGGAGGATCAATCATGAAGCATCTGGCAGGAACACTCTTCTGTGCGGTCCTGTTTTCCAGTGGCTGCACGAATTCGGACACCGAACACGCTGAGCCAGCAGAACCTGCGACACCCGCTGGTCAGGTGCCGGACAGCAGCCAGGAAACGATGTCGATTGAAGAACAGTTTCCTGACTACGAACCCAAACTGACACCTGACACGCTCCTCGATTACCGACCGGGCCTTCTGGCATCCATGCCAAGCCTGCCGGAAGCCACCGTAGCGAACCTTCCAAAACTCATGGAAACGCTCGAATACTGGCGGGCGCAGGCCGAGGCCAACCCCGGCGGCTTCGAGCCGGGGAATATGCCGCTCGGTGCAGATGCGCAGCAGTATGAAGCATCTGACGCAGAGCTCATGTGGGCGCTTGCGGGCCAGCGCGTCGCCGATCTCGCAATAAACAATCCCGACCAGTTGAGAGAGTCGCTCCCACCGGAATCAGAGCTGCCGCTCACTTACCCAGTGTTCGCAGTGCGCCATGTTGATGTGATGGGCAGCGGTCGCTTCTTCTATGTCTCTGAACCGGACGTACGCGAAATAAATATTGATACCCCGTAGAGCCTCCCCCCTACTCCTCCATCCCCGCGATCCACTGATTGATCAGGTCGATCCCCACCGGGTCAGACAAGGTTCGCCCCAGTTCGGGCATGGCGATGCCGGGTTCGGTGGAGGCCATGCGGAAGGCCAGGATCGATTCCTCCGGGTGCCCCGGGTCGATGACATAGCGCCGGTTGCCTGAACCCCTTCCAGCCGCCGTCGGGTGCTTCTTCAGGCCAAGGCGCGTGGGGGAGGTTTCTTCCAGCGTCAGCCACAGGCCGGAATTCGAGGCCGATCCGTCCGGCTTGTGGCAATGGCCGCAATTGATGTCGAGATAGCCGCGCGCCCGCGCATCCAGCGGCAGGCTCACATCCACGGCAGAGGGCGACGCCTTCATGCCCAGCGGCACGCCGTCCAGAATGCCCGCCGCGACCCAATCCGACAGCTGGTCCACACCGGCCGGGCCCGGATGATCGAGGTTGCGCAGCTTCGGCCCGATGGGCCGGATCGCATCGCCCGACTGGTGGCAGGTCTTGCACTGGTTCTTGTTCGGCACTTCGTAGTGGATTTCCAGCGGCTCGCCGCCGGGCCTGATCGTTTCGATCGTCAGCCGCGCGCCGGTGGGCGCGTATTTCGCCTCCGTGCCGTCCTCGTTCCAGACATAGGGAAACGCGGCCCAGCCATCGGCCTTGCGGATGATCACCCGGGTCTCGACCTTGTAGGCGCCCTCTTCCGGGCTGCGCATATCAGGGGCAAACGCGAATGTCTTGATCAGCGCCGTGCCGACCGGATAGTCCGGAATACCGGCGCCATCTTCCTTCGCCATCTCGCCCGGCGGCACATAGATGAAGCGGTGCTTGGCCGCGTCATCGGAGAAGAGCGGATTGATCAGGTCATAGGCCTTCACACGCTCGGCCGGCATGTTCCCGCCCGCATCCTCGAAAAATCCGTAGTCGGACAGAAGCGGTGCGGGCTTGTCGGCCAGAATGGTTGCGAGATCGGGCGTGACCGGGCCTGCCGCCTGTCCCGCCCCGCAGGCCGCCAGGATCAGGCAGGCAAGCGGGAACCCAGTCCTCATGGTTGTTTCTGGTCCTGCGGCAGGACAACTGCGTCACGCTCCGGCACCGGGGTGGAGGCCGGACGGTCCATGCTGGGCTGCATCTTCGCCGGATCGATCGGGTATTCGCCAAGCCCGATATTGATGAAGCCGACCTCAGGCGCCTCGGCAATGACGAGATTCACGGGCTGGTCTTCGCCGCCATTCCAGCGGGTCACGCCATCGGTCATGATGGCCGGCAGCTGGCCACCAAGCGCCGCGGCTAAGGGCGCCAGCATGCCCTGCGGATCGTCCAGCCCGCCTTCATAGGTGTTGCCGGTCACGGTGATGTCGTCCAGCAGCGGGCCGTAATTTTCATCCGTGAACGGCTCGGTATAAGCCGTCAGCATGACATGGACGCTGCGATTGTCCTTGAACCGGTTGCCGGTGACATAGACATCGGAGTTCGCCATCACGATCAGGCCCGTGCCGCTCGGCACGCCCGCCACGATATTGCCGACGGGGGCGAAGTTCACTGTGTTGTTTTCGACAATGTCATTGTCATAGACGCGCGTGGAATGTCCGCCCATCACGGGCAGGTCCGGCAGATCGAAGACAAGAATGCCGCCCGCATTGTGGCGCGCGATATTTCCGTACACGTCCGCATAGGACGAGTTCTCGATCTCGATCCCGGCGACATTGTATTCGGCGACCGAGTCCCGGACGATGATGTTCTGCGACTGGCCGACATAGATGCCCGCGTCAGAGGCGCCGCGGACGGTGCAGTTCTGAACCAGCACATCGGTCGATTCGACCGGATAGATGCCATAGGCGCCGTTCGTCTCGTCCGGCTCCCCGGACCATTCGACCGTCAGGTACTGATAGGTGATGCGGTCGGAATCCTTGGATTTGATGCCATCGCCTTTCGTGTCGCGGATGCCGAAATCTGTCAGCACGACATCGTCGGCAGTCACCAAGAGGCCCTCGCCCGCGCCGGTCTGCCCGGCAAAGTCGAGGATGGTCTTGCCCTGCCCGGCTCCGGCGAGCGTGACATCATCCACATCCAGCGACAGGCCGGTCGTGAACTCGAAGGTGCCTTCGGGCATGACGATGGTCTGGCCGGGTTCGGCTTCGATCAGGGCGAGTTGCAGGTTCTCGGCAAAGTCGCCGTCAGCCGAAACATGCACGATCCCGTCTTCGGCAGGTGCGGCAACCTCCGGCGCAGGGGCTTCATTTTTGGAACACGCGACGGGCGCCAGGATTGCGGCTGTGGCCGCTGCCAGAATGATGGGTCTCATGCCCGTTCTCCTCCCCGAGATCATAGTTGACGCCAGTGTCAACTTCTGCGGAGGAAATAGCAAGGGCCACAAAAAGAAAGCCCCGCCGGCATCTCTGCGGGCGGGGCGTACATGGTCCATACATGGTCTATATATGGTGTTCTACATGGTCCTTTAGTGCACGCTGACCGGGGTCAGGTCATGCAGCCGGGCAGTGGCGAAAGCCGCGTCACGGCCTTCCACGATGGCCAGTTGCTGGCCGTCGGCAGAGGACACAATGAACAGGTCTTCCGGCCGGCCAATCCCTTCAAGGGCATTGGCGGGCACGAGGTCCTGCACTTCGTCTGCACCCAGGTGGCGAATGTAGACGATAGGATCCGCATCGAAGCGGGGTGTGTTTTCGTCGTTCAACATGTCGGCACTCCTTTCGTCGCACGAAAGATACGGCGAACATGGGGTCCCTTGGGTGGGTACCTTTGGGCACCTTTCGTTCACATTCAAGGTGGGGTCCAATTGTGGCGCTTCAAGTGCTTTGGTGCGGCATCATGCGGGCGGAAAATCACGAAAAATTGCGGATTTTCCGGGGTTATCTGCTATATTTCCGAGGTGAGCCCCCGGGAGGCACAGGATGAAATTTTCAAGCTTGTCAGAGCGTCAGATCCTGAAAGCGCAGGCTGAAGGGCAGCTGGACAATCTTGAAGGCGCCGGAAAGCCCCTGCCGAAGGAAGGTTTCACCGGCGGCAGCGACGCAGTCGGCTACCGCATCATGGCGGAGGCTGGTGCGCTCCCCCGCGAGATCGAATTGCGCAAGGCGGTCGAGGCGGAAATGCAGGCGCTGCGCGACGCGCCGAACGAGGAAGCGCGTAAAAAGGTGATGGCGAAACTCGCCGACCTGCAGATGCGCCTCAGCATCGAACAGGAAGCCAGGCGCAAATTCCTTAAACGATAAGATCAGCGCAGCGGCCTGCCTGAGCGACCCGTTCCCTGCTATGGCTGCCCTTCCATTGAAGCCGGAAGAGACGCGTCATGCCGCCCGAAATCCTCAGCCAGTACCTGCCGAACTTGTTGCTGATCCTGTCCGTTTTCATCGTCGGCGCGGCCAGCCCCGGCCCGGCGACGCTGATGATCCTGAATGTCTCCGCCCGCGAAGGGCGGGCCGCTGGCGTCATGCTCTCGCTCGGCATCGTGACGGGGTCGATCTTCTGGGCCCTGGTCGCCGCGCTCGGCTTTGTGGCGGCGCTGAAGGCCTCTGTCCTGTTCTTCACGGCGATGAAGATGGCAGGCGGCCTCTACCTGCTTTTCCTGGCCTTCAAGGCCTTCCGGTCTGCGAGCCGCAAGGCATCTTCAGATGCACCCGAAGCAGCGCCCGCCCCGGTTTCGCACAGCCGGCAATATCTGCGCGGACTGCTGCTGCACCTGACCAATCCGAAAGCGCCGCTTGTCTGGATGGCGACCCTGTCCGTCGGCGCGGCCTCCACAGCCCCGCCAGCCTTCCTGTTCACAGCCGTGACCGTCTGTGCCTTCGCCGGGACGGCCATTTTTGTCGGATACGCCTGCCTGTTTTCCACACGGTCAGCCGTGGCGGCCTACCGGAAAATGCGGCGGCCTTTCGACATTGTGATCGGAACGCTCTTCGGCGCAGCGGGCATCAGGCTGCTGACGCTGAAATCAGCGTAGGAACTGGCCGAACTGTCCGGAAGGAAATGGTGGAGCCAAGGGGAGTCGAACCCCTGACCTCTTGCATGCCATGCAAGCGCTCTCCCAACTGAGCTATGGCCCCGGACCGGGAAGAGCGGGGTTTATCCCCCCGTCTTCCGGCTTTCAAGTCTATTCTTCATCTTCCTCGTCATCGAGGGTGAGATCATCGTCATCGTCGCCGTCTTCGTCGATTTCGAAATCGTCATCATCGTCATCGGTGAGGATGATGTCGTCATCGTCATCGTCGTCGACGCCGTCTTCGTTGAAGCCGCTCGGCACTTTCGAACTTGATTCGTCGTCTTCCTCGTCGTCACCGCCTTCGAGGATCACTTCATCGTCGTCTTCGCCGAGTTCCTTCGCTTCGTCCTCGTCGTCGCCTTCATCCTCGTCATCGGAATCGTCGTCGTCGCGGGCGGCCGTTGCCTTCTCGTCCTCGTCGTCGTCATCCTCGTCTTCGTCCTCGGCCTTGACCGCAGCGCGGGCCGCCTTGGCTTTCACCTTGGTGATGGTGGTGCGGATGACCTCGTCTTCGGGGTCGAATTCCTCACCGCACTTCGGGCACACAGCCGGTCGTTTGTTGAGGTCGTAGAAACGGGCTTCGCAGGATGGGCAAACCTGTTTGGTTCCAAGCTTGTCTTTCGACACGGGCGACACGCCTCCTCGTTGGATTTCTGGATTTTGGTCTGGGCGGCGCTTGCCATGAACGCCGCGCGCTGTCAAAGCCCCAATTCACGCAAAAATTCAGCTCGGAAAACTACATGGTCTGGACAAGCCGTCCCGTCAAATCCCTGAAAGGCGCCGTCAGGGCCCCTGGCGACAAATCCTGCAGCCACCGCGCGCTGATTTTCGGGGGCCTCGCAGAGGGCACAAGCCACTTTACCGGCATGCTGGAAGGCGACGATGTTCTGCGCACTGGCGCGGCCATGTCGGCCCTTGGCGCAGACGTGAAACGCCTGGGCGGCGGGGCCTGGGAAGTCACCGGCGTCGGCGCAAAAGGCCTCTCCTCTCCGGCAGGCATTCTGGACTTCGGAAATTCCGGCACGGGCTCGCGCCTGATGATGGGCGTCATGGCGGGGCATGACCTGACCGCGGAGCTGACCGGTGACAAGAGCCTCTGCTCCCGCCCGATGAACCGCATCCTCACCCCGCTGCGCCAGATGGGCCTGACCGACACTGCCGGCCCGGACGGGCGCCTGCCCTTCTCGCTGACCGGCACGAAAAACCTGCAGGCGATCACCTACGCCCCGCCGCAGGCCTCCGCGCAGGTGAAGTCTGCCGTGATGCTCGCAGGTCTCTCAGCGAACGGCACGACCGTCGTGGAAGAGGCCAAGCCCACCCGCGACCATACCGAGCGCATGCTACGCGGTTTCGGCGTCGAGGTCGGCGTTGAGCGCAAGCCGGGCGAACCGACGCGCATCTCCATCGAAGGCGGCCAGACGCTGCGCGCCATCGAGGCCGCGATTCCGGGCGACCCCTCCTCTGCCGCCTTCCTCGTCGCCGCAGGCATCCTCTCCCCGGCCAGCGACGTGCAGGTCGACGGCGTCATGTCGAACCCGACCCGGTCCGGCTTCTACGATGTCGCAAACCTGATGGGCGCGCATCTCGGCGCGGAAGAAGCCGGCGAAGCCGCAGGTGAGCGCCAGATCAATATCGCGTCCGGCTATGCCCACCTCAAAGGCATCCACGTGCCGGAGCGCTATGTCGCCTCCATGATCGACGAATTCCCGATCCTCGCCGTCCTCGCCGCCTTTGCCGAGGGCGAGACCATCGTCACCGGCGCCGAAGAACTGCGCGTGAAAGAGTCAGACCGCATCGACGCCACCGTTGCCATGCTGCGCGCAAACGGCGTCGAGGCGGAAGGCACGCCCGACGGCTTCATCGTGCAGGGCCGCGCCGGCAAAGTGCCGGGCGGCGGTCTCGTCGAAACCCACCACGACCACCGCATCGCCATGAGCGCGCTGGTCATGGGCACCGCCGCGCAGAACCCTGTCCGCGTCGACGACATCTCCATGATCGATACATCGTATCCGGACTTCCTCGCCCATATGGCGACGCTGGGCGCAGATATTTCGGAGGGGGGACCGGCTGAAAGTCGCGGGAGTCAGATATAAAGGAAGAACCCCGAACGGCTGATTCCGGGGCGAGTTTAGGATGCTCGCTTACACCATCAGGTGTTTTGAAGAAGTCTCGCACCTGAAAAAGGTGGGTGAATAGCTTTTCGACCAATTGTTCTGTCGCAGCAGCTTATCGTCCGATAGTTGCACCAAATATCGTCCTGTGTAGGAATGAGCCAACGACGTATGTGGAGGGGTTGCAAATGAAACAAAAACTAGCGGTCACCGTGACCTTGGCGGGCATGCTCATACTATTGGGAGGGTGTGAAACCACTCCGCAGGAAAGGGTCGTTTATCTTGAAGGTAAGCCGTACCTGTATGTTGGTGATTGCACGGAAAATGTAGTTGACCACGGAGGCTTCGCTAAGTGCACTGACCAGAATGGAGATCCATCCGGCTTCGTTGCGCCCTTTACGGAAGAAATCGCACGCGGTTACTACGCGAGGCAGTCTGCACGGCAGCAGGAGTATGAAGCTCGGCGCCAAGCCCTTCAAGATATTTCCAATTCTCTGAACAAAACAGCCAACGCAATCAACCAGAATACAGAACAAATCAGTGGACTGCGCCAGAGTTGGGAATCCCCGCAGGTCGCCCAACCGACGATTGGCTCTACCGGCGTGACATTCAATCAGGTTGGATCAAATTTCATAGGTTCCAATGGGGTCTCTTACCAGCAAGTGGGCAATGTTCTAATAGGTAGCGATGGTTCGAGGTGTCAGGTAATCGGATCGGTGATCAGATGCGACTAGCCTGAATGCTGAAATATCTACAGCATAGCCTTCAGGACACGTGCCATTGTTTGAAGCCTCGCAAGCGACTGAGCCCGGTCGCCCCACATAAGGCAAACGTTCCGCCGCCTCTCAGGCTTGCTCCGATTCGCTGTCGCGCTTTTCGCCATATCTTCAAAAAGCAATTAAATGGGCAGTTCTAGCACCGTAGCCACATCGTACACTTCCCCCCCTTCCAGACGATGCTTTCGAAAGTTTCGCTCAACCTACCGGTCCGTTTCAGTGACAGACTTGGCGAACGAGGCGTAGATTTTCCTGTCCTTGGCTTAGGGCCCAACAAAGGTCTGAAAAGGGCCAATAGTCGTCGTTCGTGAATCCGCTTCGGCGGCATGCCCCCAAACCCATGCCCTCCCTATGAAGAACAGCCCCGCGCTGATACCTCTCTTCCATCTGCCTGAACCAGGCAGCGAAACGAAGTGACCTCTGATGCCCCGTCTCGTTCTCTATCCCGGCAGCCTGCTCGACATAGACACGGACGTCATCGTCAATGCTGCCAATTCCAGCCTGATGGGCGGCGGAGGCGTGGATGGAGTCATCCACAACGCGGCCGGGCCTGCGCTGAAAGAAGCCTGCCGGCCGCTCGCCCCCTGCCCGCCGGGCGAGGTGCGTGTCACCGAAGGCTTCGGTCTTGCCCCACGGCTCATCTTCCACACGGTCGGCCCGGTCTGGCATGGCGGCCAGAATGGCGAGGCAGACGTTCTGGCGAACTGCTACCGCAATTGCCTGACCGAACTCAGCCAGCGGAATCTCCGCCGCATCGTCTTCCCGGCGATCTCGACCGGGGCCTATAGCTACCCGCCTGCGCAGGCGGCCCATATCGCCGTCACAATCTGCGCGCGCCATCCGATGGCCCGCGATGCCGACATCGTGTTTGCCGTCGTCGACCCGCAAAACCGGGCCGCAATCGCTGCCGCACTGAACGCGATCCGGTAATCGCCTGCCCCTGCGGCAGAAATTGACGTCTCCGCTGCCCGCGCCAAAGTGTGGGCATGACACGTCTTTTCGAACCCATGACCCTCGCCCATGGCCCAGCCATGAAGAACCGCTTCATGCTGGCGCCGCTGACAAACCTGCAGAGCCATGCCGACGGCACGCTCAGCGATGACGAATTCCGCTGGCTGACATACCGGGCCGAAGGCGGCTTCGGCATGACCATGACCTGCGCGGCCCATGTGCAGGCCATCGGCCAGGGCTTCCCCGGCCAGCTTGGCATTTTCGACGACAAGCACCTGCCGGGCCTCTCGCGCCTGGCCGAAGCGCTGAACAGGACCGGCACGCATTCGGTCGTCCAGCTACACCATGCGGGCATGCGTTCGCCCAAGGAAGTGATTGGCGAGACGCCCGTCTGCCCATCCGACAATGAGGAATTCGGCGCCCGCGCCCTGACCGGCGACGAGGTGAAGGAAGCCTTCGATGCATTTGTCGCGGCGGCAAAGCGCGCGGAGAAAGCCGGTTTCCACGGCGTGGAACTGCACGGCGCGCATGGCTATCTGATCTGCCAGTTCATCAGTGGCGAGGTGAACCTGCGCGAGGATGAATGGGGCGGGCCTTACGAGAACCGCGTGAAGTTCCTGACCGACATGATCGATGCCGTGCGGGCTGAATGCGGCAAGGACTTCTCCCTCGGCGTGCGCCTGTCTCCGGAACGCTTCGGCATGGATCTCACAGAGATCCGCCGTCTTGCGGGCGAAGTCATGACCGGCGGCAAGGTCGACTATCTCGACATGTCGCTATGGGACACGTTCAAGGAACCGGAAGACGCGGCCTTCAAGGGTAAGCGTCTGGTCGATTGCTTCACAGACCTGCCGCGCGGCGATTGCCGTCTCGGCGCGGCCGGCAAGTTGACCACAGGCGCGGCCTGCAGGGAGGCCATGGAAGCGGGGCTGGACTTTGTCGCCATCGGGCGCGGCGCGATCCTGCACCATGACTTCCCGGAAAAGCTGGAGGCCGATCCGGACTTCACGCCCATCGCCCTGCCCGTGCCGGAAGCGCACCTGCGTGCAGAGAAGCTGGGCGACGCCTTCCTGACATACATGAAGACGTGGAAGGGCTTCGTCGCCGAAGACGCCTGATCCGCCATAGTCCATTATAGTCCGCTATAGTCCGGCATGATCCATTATAATCAGGAGGAAACACCATGAAGATCACCAATGATACCGCCGCAGTCGTCACCGGCGGAGCGTCTGGCCTCGGCCAGGCCACGGCCCGCGCGCTCGCCGCAGCCGGCGCCAAGGTCGCCATTTTCGACATCAATGAAGAAGCCGGCGAAGCCACCGCCAAGGAAATCGGCGGCATCTTCTGCAATGTGAACATCATGGACGAAGACTCCTGCGTGGCCGGCTTCGAAAAAGCCCGCGCTGCCAACGGACAGGAACGCATCACCGTCCACTGCGCCATGGCAGCCAAGGGCGGCAAGACGCTGTCCTGGGACAAGGAGAATGCCCGCTACAAGCGCCTGCCGACCGAAGACTACGCGTTCGGCGCACAGGGCGTGCTGGTCGCCTCCTACCGGATCGCCTCGCTTTCGGCGCTCGGCATGTCGACGCTTCCGGAAATGGAAGACGGCGAGCGCGGCTGCATCACGCTGACCGCCTCGGTTGCGGCGCAGGACGGCCAGATCGGCCAGGTCGTCTACGGCTCCTGCAAGGCGGGCGTGAACGGCCTCGTCCTGCCCATGGCGCGTGACCTGATGGATATCGGCATCCGCGTGAACTCGATCATGCCGGGCATCTTCGCAACGCCGCTGATGCTGCGCGCACCGGACAAGGTGCTGAACAGCCTCGCCGCGTCGGTCCCCTTCCCCAAACGTCTCGGCAAGCCGGAAGAATATGCATCGCTGGCCATGGAGCTCGCCCGCAACACCTATTTCAACGCCCAGTGCATCCGCCTCGACGGCGCCATCCGCATGGCGCCGCGTTGATCGATTGCTCGCGGCGGCTCCCGGACCTCCGGCCCGGGGCCGCTGCGCCTTCGCTTCGCTTGTGAGATGGCACGCCACACCGCTCCTTGCTTGACTTGGGCTGGCGCTTCGCCCAATCCCCGCGCCCATGATCATTGCGATTGACGGCACGACGGCCTCCGGGAAAGGCACCATCTCCAAGCGGCTCGCCGCCTGGTACGGCCTGCCGCACATGGATACCGGGCGCCTTTACCGCGCCACAGCTGTCGCCGCCCTGAAAGCCGGTGTTGCGCTGGATGATGAACCGCGCCTCGCAGACATTGCGTCGGGGCTAGACCTTGGCAGCTTCAATGAAGCCGAATTGCGCACCGCCGAGGCCGGCAAGGCTGCCTCGAAAGTCAGCGCGCTCCCGAAGGTCCGCAAGGCCTTGTTCGAGCTGCAGCGCGCCTTCGCCCTGCAGGACGGCGGCGCGCTCCTCGATGGCCGTGACATCGGCACCGTGATCGCCCCGGATGCCGACGTGAAGCTGTGGGTCGACGCCGATGTGGAACAGCGCGGATACCGGCGCTGGCGCGAGCTTCTCGGCTTCGGCGAGGAGGTTTCCCTCGAACAGGTGATCCAGCAGCTGCGCGAACGGGACCAGCGGGACCAGAACCGGGCCGACGCGCCCGCCCAGATGGCGGCAGATGCTATCTTGATCGATACCACCGACCTGACTATAGAGGCCGCAGTGGAAAAGGCGCTGGCAGCTGTAAAAGCCGCTCTCGCCCGTGGAAACCGCACCTGAAGGAGCCTTTCGGCTTCAAATCCAAACAGGCTGCACCACTGAAGATTAAAGAGACCACGCTCTCGGGTCGATCCCGCAGGCCGCAATGGTGCGCGCCTGCCTTGAACCGTTCGCCCCGCCTCAGGAACCTTACATGACTGACTCAATGAACCCCACTTCCGACGATTTCGCATCCATGTTCGAATCGTCGGCTGCGGCCGCCGCAATGCAGGAAGGCCAGGTTGTCCCGGCCACCGTTATCCGCATTGAAAACGACGCCGTACTCGTCGATATCGGCCTCAAGACCGAAGGCCGTATCCCGCTCCGCGAATTCTCGATGGAAGACAAGCAGCCGGAAGGCGGCGATATTGTCGATGTTTATCTCGACCGTATCGAAAACGCCCTTGGCGACGCTGTCCTGTCCCGTGACAAGGCCCGCCGTGAAGAGCGCTGGATCAAGCTCGAAAAGAGCTTCAACGCCAACGAACCGGTGAAGGGCGCCATCTCCGGCCGCGTCAAAGGCGGCTTCACCGTCGACCTCGGCGGCGTCAACGCCTTCCTTCCGGGCTCTCAGGTGGATATCCGCCCGGTCCGCGACGTCGGCCCGCTCATGGGCGAAGTGCAACCGTTCGCCGTTCTCAAGCTGGACCGCGCCCGCGGCAACATCGTTGTTTCGCGCCGCGCCATCCTCGAAGAGAGCCGCGCCGAACAGCGTGCTGAAATCGTTTCCGACATGGCTGAAGGCGACGTCCGCAAGGGTATCGTCAAGAACATCACCGACTACGGTGCGTTCGTTGACCTTGGCGGCATCGACGGCCTGCTGCACGTCACCGACATGTCCTACAAGCGCATCAACCACCCGTCTCAGGTGGTCGAGGTCGGCCAGGAAGTCGAAGTCCAGATCATCAAGATCAATCCGGAAACCCAGCGTATCTCGCTCGGCATGAAGCAACTCGGTTCCGACCCGTGGGACGGCATGGATGTGCGTTACCCGGTTGGTGCCCGCCTGAAGGGCGTCGTCACCAACATCACCGACTACGGCGCCTTCGTGGAGCTGGAAGACGGTGTCGAGGGCCTGATCCACGTCTCTGAAATGAGCTGGACCAAGAAGAACGTGCACCCCGGCAAGATCCTCTCGACTTCCCAGGAAGTCGATGTGGAAGTGCTGGACGTCGACAGCGACAAGCGCCGTATCTCGCTCGGCCTCAAGCAAACCATGGACAATCCGTGGTCGGCCTTCCTGGCAGAGCATCCGATCGGCACCGAGATCGAAGGCGAAGTCCGTGGCATCACCGAGTTCGGCCTGTTCATCGGCCTCGGCCCGGATCTGGACGGCATGGTCCACATCAACGACATCTCGTGGGATCAGTCGGGCGACCAGGCCATCGAAGCCTACAACAAGGGCGACGTGGTCAAGGCGAAAGTGCTCGACGTCGACGTCGACAAGGAACGTATCTCGCTGGGCATCAAGCAGCTGGCGGGCGATCCGATGGAATCGCTCAACACCGGCGGCGTGAAGCGCGGTGCGACCGTGACCTGCACCGTCACCGAGATCACCTCGGGCGGTATCGAAGTCGAATTCGGCGAACCGGCCATGAAGTCGTTCATCCGCCGCTCCGATCTGTCGCGTGATCGCGCTGATCAGCGTCCGGAACGCTTCGCTGTCGGTGACAAGGTCGACGCCAAAGTGGTCCAGGTCGATCGTGGCTCGCGCCGCGTGTCGCTCTCGATCAAGGCGCTCGAAATTGCCGAAGAAGCAGAAGCTGTTGCACAGTACGGTTCGGCAGATGCCGGCGCGTCGCTGGGCGACATTCTCGGCGCAGCCCTGGCCTCCTCGGGTGGCAAGGAAGCCGCTCCGGCAGCTTCCGGCGATGCCGAAGCGAACGGCCGCCTGGCCGCTCCGCAGGGTGACGCAGACGATCTGAAGCAGATCAAAGGCGTTGGCCCGGCTTTCGAAAAAAAGCTGAATGAAGCCGGCATCTTCCACTTCTGGCAGATCGCTTCCATGACGGACGATCAGCTGGCAGCGCTGGAAGAAGAAGTCGGTACGTCCGGCAAAGGCGCTGACTGGAAAGCCGAGGCAGAAGCCCTTCAAGGCTGAGCCGGGTAAGCCGGCCTGAAAGGGCCGGCGAGACCAGCTTTCTAAATTTGATGAAATCTTTGCGGCGGGGGCCTAGCGCTCCCGCCGCAAATGCGTTTTATATCAAAGGGATGCTGAAGTCTGAACTGATCGCAAAACTCGCGACTGAATATTCTCACCTGCGCCAGGAAGATCTGGAAAAGGTCGTGAATGTCATCCTCGACGAGATCGCCGCCGCGCTCGCCCGCGGTGACCGTGTAGAGCTGCGCGGCTTCGGCGCCTTTTCGGTCCGCCAGCGGGATTCCCGCAAGGGGCGCAACCCGCGCACAGGTGAACCGGTGGAAGTTCCGGCGAAGTCCGTCCCCTTCTTCAAGGCCGGCAAGGAATTACGCGCCCGCGTGAATGGCGGCGAGGATCCTGAGGCGAGATAAGTCTCGCGACGCTCTCGCAATTGACGAGCTGCCTTGACCGATTTCCCGAATAATAGGATCAATCCGGCAAGTATCCAGGCTTGGAACCTCGGGAGGGGATACTAAAATGCTCAAGGAATTCAAGGAATTCGCCCTTAAAGGCAATCTGATCGACATGGCCGTCGGCTTTGTCATGGGCGGCGCATTCGCCACCGTGGTCACGGCTTTTATCCAGGGTGTCTTCCTGCCACTCCTGGCCCCGATCATGGGCGGGATCGACCTGTCCTCCATCGCCTTCACGATCACACCGGAAGTGCTCGATGAAGCCGGTGAGGTCGCCAAGCCTGCCGCGATCGTGGAACTCGGCAATTTCATCTCGGCGATCATTTCCTTCATCATCGTTGCCTTCGTCATGTTCATGATCATCAAGGGCATGAACAAGCTGAAGAAAAAGGAAGAAGCTGCCCCGCCGCCGGCCCCGCCGCGCCAGGAAGTGCTTCTGGAAGAGATCCGCAACCTTCTGGCCAAACAGTCCAGCTAGGCCCTGCGGTCACCGTGTTCGGGTTCTGTTAAGGTTCAAGAACCATACTCCCGGACAGTAGAGTACGTGTAGAGTGGAAAGGGCGGCCTGTTTGGCCGCCCTTTTTCCTTGCCCGGTATTGTCGTCAGTGCCTCAGACCGGTTCTTCCCCGTTCTTTGAAAGCACTTCCCCGGCCAGGTAAAGCGAACCGCAGATCAGGATCCGGTCCGCGCCGGTTTCAGCCGCCGCCTTCAGCCCGGCTTCAAGGCTGTCGCACGGGGTCGCATCGAGGCCGGCCGTGTTCGCCGCTTCGGCCAGCTCGGCTGGCTCAGCGGCCCTGTGGCCCGGCGCGTTCGGCACGGTGAAGACCGGCGGGCGCAGCGTACGGAACGGCAGGAAGAAACCCGTCGCATCCTTCGAGGCGAGCATCGCCGAAACGAGCACTGTCTTTCCGTCCTGCTTCTTCAGATGACGAGCGATGGCGCGGGCCGCGTGCGGGTTGTGCCCGCCATCCAGCCAGACCTCCCTACCCGGCACCAATGCGGTCAGCGGGCCGTCTTTCAGGCGCTGCATCCGGGCTGGCCATGTCGCGGTGCGCGCACCCTCGAAGATCGCCTCCTGCGAGATGCGGGTGGAGTTGCCGAACAGCTGCATCGCCATCGCCGCAAGTGCTGCATTGGCCCGCTGATGCTCGCCTATAAGTCCGATATGATCCGGCATGGCATCGATATAGTGCGCCTTGAGCTTGTAGAGCGGGGCGTCTTTCAGGGCTGCTTCGGCCGTAATCACCTCGTCGCAGACCTTGCGCTGGATCGCGCTCAGCACCGGGCGGCCGGGGCGGATGATGCCCGCTTTCTCGCCTGCAATCTTGCGAATGTCGGAACCGAGAAACGCCTTGTGATCAAAGTCCACCGGCGTGATCACGCAGAGGGCTGGCGCCTCAATCACATTGGTCGCGTCATAGCGCCCGCCGAGGCCGACTTCGAGGATCAGAAGGTCCGCAGGCACTTCTGAAAACGCCAGCAGCGCCGTCGCTGTCGTCGCTTCGAAATGGGTGATTTCCTGGCCCTTGATGGCCTCGTAGGTCTGCTCCAACCAACCGATCAGGCGCTCATCATCGACGATGTCTCCGGCCAGCCGGATGCGCTCGTTGAAGCGGACAAGGTGCGGACTGGTGAAGACATGGACTTTCAGGCCAGCTGCTTCGGCCATCGCGCGCATGAAGGCGGTCGTGGACCCCTTCCCGTTCGTTCCGGCGACATGAATGACAGGCGGCAAACGGTCCTGCGGGCGGTCGAGCGCTTCCAGAGCAGCTTCGACCCGTCCCAGCGACAGGTGTATCGTCTCAGGATAGAGCCCCTCGAAACGCTTCAGCGCTGCGGCAAGGGCCGCACTGTCTCCGCTCAATCAGTCTTGCCCTTGGCAACATGCGTTTTGGGCGGATTGAGCGAGGCCGGTACGCTGTCACTGGCGCGGCGCGACTTCGGCATCAGCATGGAGAGCACGCGCGAGAGCGTATCCTTCATCTTGCGGCGGTCGACCACGATATCGACCTGGCCTTTTTCACGCAGGAATTCGGACCGCTGGAAGCCTTTGGGCAGGCTTTCGCGGATCGTCTGTTCGATCACACGCGGGCCGGAGAAAGCGATCATCGCACCCGGCTCCGCAATGTGGACATCGCCCAACATGGCGTAGGACGCCGAGACGCCGCCGGAGGTCGGATCGGTCAGCACGACGATGTAAGGCAGCTTCGCTTCAGCCAGCTCGTTGATGGCGAGAGTCGTGCGCGGCATCTGCATCAGGCTGAGCGTGCCCTCCTGCATGCGCGCGCCGCCCGAAGCGGTGCAGACGACGAAAGCGGCCTTGCGGGCCAGCGCCATGTGGGCCGCGGTGATGAACCCCTCCCCGGCTGCCATGCCGAGCGAGCCGCCCATGAAGGCAAAATCCTGGACAAGCACGACCGCAGGCACGCCGCCGATCTTGCCATAGGCCGCGACCATGCAGTCGTCCTGCAGCAGCGGGGCGCCGCCGCCTTCGGTTTCTTTCTTTTCGCGAGCAGCAATCTTCGACTTGGCCGCTTTCAGGCGGGCCGGATAGGGCTTGTCGTCCTTGAATTTCAGCGGGTCCAATGCCACGCCCGGCAGCTCAATCGGCTCCCAACGCTCGTCATCGAACAGGAGACGGAAGCGCGTGCGCGGCGAAATACGCATATGCGCGCCTGCCGGCGTCACATGCCAGTTCTCTTCCAGATCGGTCTTGTAGACCAGTTCACCGGAGAGCGGGCATTTCACCCACAGATCATCCGGCGTGTCACGCTTGGTCAGAATGGTCTTCAGGCCCGGCGGGGTGACCTTGTTGATCCAGTTCATCCGACAACCTCCACGGCTGTAACAGCCACTACGGCTTTGCGACCCCTGCGATCGCGTTGCTCAGTTCCTTGGCCAAAGCCCCCATTCCCTGGGGTGCGCGGGCCAGATCCCCTGATTCGTGAGCCGCCTCGGCATGCTCCACGAAAGCACTGCCTACGACAACCCCATCGGCGATTTTAGCCATTTCCGCAGCCTGTGCACCGGTTTTTACACCAAATCCAACACAAACTGGCAATCCGGACACCCGGCGCGCCATGTCGATATTCGCAGCAATTGCTGCAGGATCGGCACTTCCGGCCCCAGTCACACCGGTCACAGAGACAAAATACAGAAATCCGGAAGCGCCTTCAGCCACCTTTTTCATGCGCGCTTCATGCGTCGTCGGCGTGGCAAGGCGGATCACCGAGAGGCCATATTTGGCGTATTCTTCCCGCAGAGGCCCGTCTTCTTCCGGCGGCAAGTCCACGATGATCGTTCCATCGACACCGGCCTTGTGAGCGGCTTCGGCAAATTCGCCATAGCCCATGGAATGGACCGGATTGGCATAGCCCATGATGATGATCGGTGTCGTCTGGTCGCTTTCGCGGAAGCGGGTGATGAGCGCCAGAACGTCCGTCAGCTTCGTCTTCGCTGCCAGTGCACGCAGGCCTGCCCGCTGGATCGCCGGTCCGTCGGCCATCGGATCGGTGAACGGCGCGCCGAGCTCGATAATGTCGGCGCCATTGTCGCGAAGCGCGCAAAGCGCCTCATAGCTCGTCTCGAGATCCGGATCGCCGGCCATGAGATAAGAGACAAGGACTGCGCGCTTGTCCGCCTTCGCGCGGTCGAAGGCAGCGGTGATACGTTCCGTCGGCATCAGTTTTCCGTGTTTTCGTGGACCCAGGCGGCATAGGGCTCGTGCGCTTCAAGGCAAGGCAGCGCCACCATGGCCGGGACATCATAAGGGTGATGGGTAAGGACGAGCGCCTCGATCCTGTCCCAGTTCGCCTTCGGCGCCTTGAGCCAGAGAATGTATTCGAACGCCTGCTCCACCACGCCTTTCCAGCGATAGGTGGACGAGACCGGACCTTCCAGATTCGCGCAGGCCGCCAGCTTGTGCTCGACGGCCGCATCGCCGATGTCCTCGGCGACCCGCTGCGACGGGCAAGTGATACGGATGAGAAGAAGGTCGGTCACGGCGTTGTTCCTAATCGGGCTGGTCTCGACTGTCACTACCATACGGCCGGTACGTCCAGTGGAAAGGAATCTGCATACCGGAAATTGTTGCGTCCCTCTCCCGCATTTGGCAACTTGCGGCAGCAACCGCGGCATTTTCTGCGTGCGCAGGTGGGGAGACATGGAAGATGGCGAACACACCGGCCAACAACGCCCTGCATACGACAAGAGCGACACCTTCCGGCACACCGAAACGTGTCGCGGCAATCGCCGAAGTGGCCCCCACAATCAGGAGCATTCAGGAAGCTTTGGCCAAAGCCGGATTTGATCCCGGCCCAATAGACGGCTTGTCGGGTCCCAAGACAGAAAGCGCCCTACGGGCCTTCCGTCTGGCGGCCGGATTCGCAAACCCTGTCGGCGCAACGCTGTCGCTTTTCGAGCCCGACATGCTGCAAACATTGTTCAACGGCAAGCCGCCACCTACCCCCCCGCACGACGCGCCGTGGATCGATGTTGGTTGGGACAAAATGCTGCTGCACGAGAAGTTCGACAATGCCTCCCTGTTCAGTTGGCTGAGGTTCGGAGGTCGCAGCGTTGGAGACCCGTCAAAGATTCCGTGGTGTGGTGATTTCGTCGAGACCTGTATTTCTATCGCCCTTGCGCGCGAACCCCTGCCCAAAAACCCTTATCTCGCTCGAAACTGGTTGAAATTCGGCAAGCAGATCGACCAGCCTGCACCGGGCGCTATCGCGGTGTTCTATCGGGGTGATCCGGATGGCCTCTATGGCCATGTCGGCTTCTATGTTTCCGAGGACAAGAAATATCTCCACATCCTTGGCGGCAATCAGGGGAACCGCATTTCCATTGCTCGCCTCGATAAGAAGCGCCTGTTGGGATATCGTTGGCCATCAACTTATGCGTTCAAGGGCCCACATGTGGTGACTGCAAATCGTGGTGGGAGCGTTTCCATCAACGAAGCCTGAGGACAGGTTTCGTCACTCGTCCAATGCCTCCGGATCGCATTCGCCGATCTGCACGGCCGCCATCGGCACAACGGACATGGAGCGCCCTTCATAGGGAATGCCTACACCCGCGATTTCATCCCAGCCGAAGCATTCGTTATATTCGTCACCCGTCATGCCGGACTCATTCCCGCAAATGCCCTGTTCGGTCCAAACGGCATCGCGGACAAATTCCGTGCGACCGTCCGCGAAGCAAAAGGCTGTCTCGTCCGCAACAAGCGGGATCCGGTCGCCATTCTGCGCCGCTTCGAAATTCTGCTGCGTCAGCGGGACGTAACTATACTTCGTCGTTGGCACACAGGCGGCAAGCATGGGAACAAGGATAAGGGACAGGGCCAGCCTCACATGTCCACTCCAAGATATTTGGCGACAGAGAAGACGTCCTTGTCGCCGCGGCCGCACATGTTCAGCACGATCAGGCCCTCCGGCCCGAGTTCCTGCGCCACTTTCCCGACGCGGGCGAGCGCGTGGGATGGCTCAAGCGCCGGGATGATGCCTTCGAGCTTGGTGCAGAGCTGGAATGCGTCCAGCGCTTCCTGGTCCGTGGTCGACAGGTATTCGGCCCGGCCGCTGTCGCGCAGGAAGGCGTGCTCCGGCCCGATGCCCGGATAGTCAAGCCCGGCAGAGATCGAGTGCGCATCGAGGATCTGGCCGTCATCGGTCTGCAGCAGATAGGTGCGGTTTCCGTGCAGAATGCCCGGCCGACCGCCATTGAGGGCCGCCGCATGCTCGCCTGTCTCGATACCGTGGCCCGCCGCCTCGACGCCGATCATGCGGACGCTTTCGTCTTCCAGGAAAGGATGGAACAAGCCGATGGCATTGGACCCACCGCCGATGCACGCCATGACGACATCCGGCAGGCGCCCTTCCCGCTCGAGGATCTGTTCGCGGGCTTCCTTGCCGATGATCGACTGGAAGTCGCGCACCAGTTCCGGGTACGGATGAGGCCCGGCCACGGTGCCGATGCAGTAGAAAGTGTTGTCGACGTTCGTGACCCAGTCGCGCAGGGCCTCGTTCATTGCGTCTTTCAGCGTGCCCGTGCCGGAAGAGACCGGCACGATCTTGGCACCCAACAAGCGCATGCGGAAGACGTTCGGCTTCTGGCGTTCGACATCGGTCTCGCCCATGAAGACGACGCATTCGAGGCCGAAGCGCGCGCAGATCGTCGCCGTCGCCACACCATGCTGGCCGGCCCCCGTCTCCGCGATGATGCGCGTTTTGCCCATACGCCGGGCGAGCAGCACCTGGCCGAGGCAGTTATTGATCTTGTGCGCGCCGGTATGGTTCAGCTCGTCGCGTTTGAAGTAGATCTTCGCGCCGCCGAAATGCTCGGTCAGGCGCTCGGCGAAATAGAGCGGCGACGGGCGGCCGACATAATGGGTCCAGAGGTCGTCCATCTCGGCCTTGAATTCAGGGTCTTTCTGCGCCCTGCGGTATTCGGCTTCGAGATCCAGGATCAGCGGCATCAGCGTTTCGGCGACATAGCGTCCGCCGAACTCACCGAAACGGCCATTCACGTCCGGCCACTGGTCCCAGGTATTTCTTACGTCCATCACTTCAGACCTCTTTGGCGGCGCGGAGGAACGCCCGCACCAGCTCCTTGTCCTTTAGCCCCCGCAGCCGCTCCACGCCAGAGGAGACGTCGACCGCTGGCGCACCTGTCGCAGCAATTGCTTCGGTTACGTTCTCAGGGGTGAGCCCCCCGGCCAGAATCCACGGCTTCGGCGCGGTCCAGCCCTTCAGGATGGACCAGTCAAAGGCTTGGCCATGCCCGCCCGTACGGTCAGCATCCTTCGGAGGCTTTGCATCGATCAGCAGCCGGTCCGCAGCACTGTAAACTTCCGCCCCGGCAAGGTCCGCCGCCGTTTCCACACCAATTGCCTTCCAGACTTCACATCCGGTTCGCCTGGCGATTTCGGCAACACGGTCCGGCGTTTCCTGCCCGTGGAGCTGGAGCACGCGGATGCCCGTTGCGGTTACCCGGTCGATGAGGGCGTCATCAGCATCGACCAGCAAAGCCACCGGTACCGACCGGCCCACACCCAGCAGCAATGTCTCCGCGGCTTCCGGAGTCACATAGCGCGGGCTCGCCTCGACAAAGACAAAGCCGATCCAGTCCGCCCCCTCCGCCGCGCAAAGGCGTACGAGGTCCGGATCCTTGAGGCCGCAGATCTTTACACGAGTCATGGCACCGGCGTTACGCCAGGGCGGGCGCACCGGTCAATGCAGCTCACCTGAGGGGTAGGTTCAGTTCAGGATCGCATGGAAGGCCAGCATGCCTTCCTCGCCGGGCGTCATCCGCGCGAAGGTCCAGCGCACATGCGTGATCTCGTCGGCGGAGGCCATGCGGATATCTTCGCCATCTTCGATAAACAGGTCATCGCGCGGCGCGAAGGATTTTCCGCCATCAACCGAGAAATCCACGGCCGCATTGTCGGCAATCACCGAGTCGTCGACATAGACCATGTCTTCCGGCACCGGAATGGTCATCACAACGCTGTCAGCAGGTTGGGCACCATCATTGCGGAAGCTGACCACATAAGCGAGCTCTTCGCCTGGCTCGACCGCTTCCGTCGGCACGTATTCCGTCTCCGTCGATCCGTCCTCATATTCCATCGAGACCACTTTCTCGACCGAGGCCGAGGACAGCAGCACATCCGCGCGCGCAGGCAGGGACGCGACAGCGCAAGCCGCGAGGAAACAGAGGGAGGTCGGCAGAACCTTGAACATCATGGTTAATACGGGACACGTTTTGGCTAACGATTGTGACCATCCATCACAAGCGTTAAAATTAATTAAAAGACATGCCTGATTAAGGCGTACATTTACCAACACATGTACTTGGGCAAAATGTAGGCCACATCTGCCCATTTGTCCGGCAACGGATGGCTGGCTGCATATTTTTCTTAGCTTTTCAGTAAGACAGCGCGTTCGGTCAGCGCTTCTGCTGCATCACGATAGTGAAACGAAGGTCTGCCTCGACAGCGCCCTCGGGCGCCTCGGGAAATGGCACTGCGGAGGTTACGGACTTCAGGCACCGGCGGTCATACAGCCGGCTGCCGCTGCTGGTCTGTATCCCGACGAAAATGACCTCCCCCGTTCGGGACAGGCGGAATTCAACCTCGCAATTACCGGCGCCCCGCACGCCACGCGGGGCATGCCGGGCGAGCTGCAGCCTGACATCCCGCAGATAGGCATTCCGCATTGCTATGCCATCCCCGCTGAGCGATGCCGCGCCGGAGGAGGCGGTCTGTTCCACGACCGGTTTCGGTTCTGCCGATTGCTGCGGGGTATCTGAAGCAAGGGTGAGGAAAGCCGGACCGGGGTCTTGCTCGCTCATTGCCGGTTCAGGGGCCGAGTCAGATACCGGAAGGACCGGTATCTCATCTTTCGTTTCTACCGGCTCCGGCACCGAAGTTGGCGCGGGCTGGACTTCGGCAACTGGGATCTCCGGAACGTCCTGCTTCTCAGGCGCGACAGGCGAAGCCTCATCTGCCGGCGGCACTGGTTCGGGCACCTGCTCCGTCACCGGTTCTTCGATGAGCGTCACGAGAAACACATCATCTTTCGGGCCAAGCCCCGACGGCCCGGCGGGCGCCAGCAGGAAGACACCTGCCAGCAAACCGCCATGGGCGGCCGCAGCCAGAGCCACGCCCGCCATATAGCTGGAGGTGAGGATCCTCCGCAGCATGTCAGAAAGCGACGTTGACGCTGAGATTGAACGACCGGCCCGGGCCGGCGACCTGATGGAACGGGTCGACCCGCCCGCCATATTTATAGTCACCAAACGCGATCCCGCCGAGCGGGAGGTCGTAGTCCTGATCGAGCAGGTTTTCGATGGCGGCAGCAAAGCGGACACGGCCGATCTCCCCGCCGGCCCGCAAGTGGATCAGGACATAACCCGGCGTCCGGAGTTCCTGACGCACTGCGCTGATGTCATCCTTCTCATCGACGAGTTCCAGCTCAAGCGCCTGCGTCCAGACACCTTTCACATTTTCAAGCGCGAACAGGCCCTGAAGCGGGGCGATATTGTAGAGATTGTCGCCCGTGTCCTTGTTCTCACCCTTGGCCCAGCTGACCGTGCCGGAGAGACGCGTGTCGCCATAGCCTGTCTGCCAGAGCGGCATCGCCCCGGTGGCTTCCATCCCGTAGAGTTCCGCCTCGTGATTTGCGAACTGGAGCATCGGCAAGCCGTCGCGCAGTGTGCCTATCCGGTCAGCATCGATATAGTCTTCGACATAGCTGGCCCAACCAGAGATCCGCAGTACACGGCCCTCTTCGATACCGTCCGACCAGTCGAGCGTGGCTGCCAGGCTGCGTGCGACTTCCGGTTCAAGGTCGATATCGCCGACATAGCCAGCGCCATCGCCGGTCATGTTGGTCATGGAGCTGGACATGGACCCGCGGCCCCATGCGTAACGTTCGTAGAGGTTAGGCGAGCGGGTTTTCTGCGCAGCGCCGAATTCGACCGCCACCGAGTCACTCGGCCGCCAGGTCGCTTTGGCGGTGACGTCGATATTGTCATCCTCGCGGGCGCGGTCGGCCGCATTGAAGGCCATGGCCGCCATGGCATCCGGCATGCTCATCATGCTGGTCCAGGAATAAGGCTGAACCTCTCCGGTATCCATTTCGACCTTTTCATAGCGCAGCCCGAAAAGCGTCGACCAATCAGGCGCGGGATTGGCTTCCCACTCGCCCCACACGCCTGTCCGGTTCCGCTCGCCGTCATTGATGTTCACATAATCAAGCGGCGACATCATCATGCTGCCCGGAACGGCCGGCCAGTAATCGTCCATCGAGGCGCGGAACATTTCCGCGCCAAGCCGGACCTGACCAACGCCTTCCACCGGTGTGTCGTAGGAGACCTTGAGCGAGGTGTCCTCCCCTTCCGTAATCATCGGCATCCCGCCGGTCGCCGCTCCGCCCTTGTCGGAAAGGAAGTTCATTTCATGGTCGACGTTACGCCAGGACGCTTCCGCCATCAGGATGCCGGTACCGACCGGCCCTTCACCATGCACCTGCACGCTGTTGCTCTTGTTGTCGGTGAGGTCCATACGCTGGTTCACGAAGCCCTCATAGGGCACGCCTTGCTGACTGATCCGGGCCCAGAGCAACACATCGTCTGCAGGGCGCGCCGCCAGCAGCAGTGACTGGTCATAGTTCTGGTAAAGCGAGGAGCGCACTTCGTCCCCCGAGCCGGACTTGTAATTGTCGGCCTTGTTCCAGCTGGCTTCGTAGCGGGCGCTGACTTTCTCGCCAGCTGCATTGGCCTGCAAGGATGCTCCGATCCCGTTCGAAACGCTGCGATAGGTCGCCCCGACTTCACCAAAGACTTCGACACCGCCATCGGAGAATTCCGGTGCCCGGGACTCGATGGAGATGATGCCGGCAATATTGTCGCCGCCCATGCTGACCGGAGACAAGGTCGGCGTCACGACCACCCGCTCCACGCGCGAGGCGTCGATATAGGAGGAAACGGGGTTCATGTGGTTCGGGCAATAGTTCGTGGCCTGCTGGCCGTCGATCAGGACGCCGACCCTATCGTCTGCGAGTCCCCGAAGCACGGGCAGAGAGGCGATCCCACCATTCGACTGCAGTGCCACACCCGGCGCGCGGGAGATCAGTTGCAGCGAATCCGAAGAGGTCGCGAGGCCTGCTTCGATACCGGTCCCCGTGACTTCTGTCGCGCTGCCGGCGGCGACGCCCTCCGAAGCTGGACCTGCGTCCTGCGCTTCAATGGGCGGAAGTTCCGTGGCGGTCTGTGCGGCCGCGGGGAGCGCAAAGCCGGCGGAACCGAGAAGTGCAGCGGCAGTGCTGCAAAGAAGTGTACGTTTCATGTTCGTTGCTTTCTTGAGAGAGGTCAGGCCGCCAGCGATTGGCCGCGGCGGCGATTCTGGAGAGCGGCTTCGATGGCATCGGCCAGCGAAGCGCGTTCGGGAGGAGACAGGACGGAGCCGACTTCCACGTGCCGGGTCCCTGCCCGCAGCAGCACGGCATCACAGGCGCGGTCGGTATTGTTGACACGGTTGATGCACAGCCAGTGCGGAGGGATTTCCGACCTGGTCACAGCGACCGCGTTCCGGTTCCGTGTTTCGACAATCAGGGTCTTGTCGGTCAGACAGATGCGCTGGCGGTATTGGCTGAGTGTCTGCGCATGCCAGAGGATCATCGCGCCGAGGGCGACCTCCGACAGGAAGACGAGCGGGGTGACCATCCAGGCCCCCATCCAGGCTGTTGCCAGACAGATCAGGCTTCCCGGCAGGATCAGGGATGCCGCCAGGGTCAGCGCCACGCGATTGTTGAGGGACACGTTCGGCGTGATGACGGCATCCAGCCAGATCCGTCCATTGTCTTCACCGGGAGTCAGCCGGTGTATTTCACGGTCTCCGTTCTGGGGGACCTGCAGCCTGTTGCGGGCTGCAATCACATTGTTAGACATTGAAATTCATCCGATTTCGGACGCGTAAGGCAGGGCCAGACGCACCAACACGCACATCCGCAGACATGCGTGCGCGAGGGAAATCAGATGCTGAGGGGCGGTCCGCGTGCCGGCGGAGGCGGCGCAGCAAGGCCGCGGCCGGGGACAATATAGTCAAAATTCGTCAGGAACTGCGCGGGCGCCTCAACAGGCTCTGCCAGTTTCCCGGAGGCTTCCGGCGGCGCGAAATGCGCTGACATGGCGTAGGGACACGCCTGGTTCTTGCCGTCGTCGGCCTGGCCTGGCAGTTCTTCCGGATCGACGATCTTGCCGTTCTTCAGGTCCAGAAGGGCCTGCGTACCGCCCGTTCCGTCGCCATGACAGATGACAATGCTGACAAGGTCACCCGGCGCGGCAGGCGCAGCCAGCATGTAGCCCGCCGGAACCAGACCGCGCACGACCATAGCCATCAGCGCAAACGCGCTGAGCAGCGACATGACACGGGAGCGGTTCGATCGGTACCACATACTGGGTTGGAATTGCTCACAAATTTGTGAAGATGACAACTGTGTCATGCAGCCACAGGTCGAAGGCTGATTATACCGGACCGATCCGGACCATGGCATGACCATATCGGACTATGGCGTGCCGAAACGCGATCATATTCACCACAGGCGATACCTTCAGTCGGTGCCTTAAGTACCAAGTCGCTTTCGCAAGGCATAGACTGGAAGCCTGCCATGGAAAAAGTCGCCTGCCGCTCAGCCTGCCTCCATGACCGCACGGAAGGCAGGATAATTCGGCTGGTCGACCCTCATTTTCTCGATCGTTGTCATGATCAGGTGCCGCACCAGCGCGTCCTGCTCCAGACATGCTTTGCCGGACCCTATCTGTCGGGACAGCGCCTGATTGAGTGCGGCAAGCGAGCCGCCTTCCCCGAGTAGCGCAACGAGCCGCTTTCGTTCGAGATCCTCGAAATCTTCCTCAAGCCGGCGTTCGCGCCGGGCAAGCTCTACGGCGTTTGATGCCACCCGTTGCTGGAAACCCGCGGGAATTCCCTCACGGAGTGCACCGGCGACCTGTTCCAGGATCAAGTCTGCAGAAGGTTGGTCAAGCATGCCAGGCCTCGTGATCGGGTTGCAGCAACTGCAGGAGATCGAATTCCGTCTCGGACGCGCGCCGGGCAATCATGGCGCCTTCCACCGTCCGCACACCCTGCATGAAGTTCCGGCCCGCTTCCGCGCACATCAGGCCCCAATTGAGCGTCTGGAAGACTTCCCAGGCATGCAGGCTCTCCGGGCGGACATGCCCTCCTCCGCCGTCAGCATATCCTGCCAGCAACTGTTCCCGCGTACCAAAACCGCCTGCAGGCAGGGATGGATTCTGGAAGCGCCAGCTGGTGACGCAAAGCCAGGCCAGATCCGACACAGGCGCGCCGATATGCGCCAGTTCCCAATCCAGCACGGCGCGTACCCCGTCCGGTCCGATCACGAGGTTTCCATTCCGGAAGTCGCCATGCACGAGACAGGTCGGCTCGTGCATCGGCAGATTCCGGTCCAGCCAGGCGAGCGCATAGTCGAAGACGGGCCGGCATTGGCCGATGTCGCGATGGCGCTGGTGCAGGCTTTGCAACGCTTCGCCCGGAGGCAATTCACCGAGCGCCGGATGTGCCGCGCGCGGCACGGCATGAATCGCGGCGAGGATCTGACCGCACCGAAAAGCCAGTTTCGGCCTGGCCTCCGCAAGATCCGGTGACTTCAGAATCCGTACGCCGACCGTCTCGCCGTCGATCCGGGCCATGGCATACCCTTCACCTGCCTCAGAGCCATCAGGAAGGGTGAAGAACATTTCCGGCACCGGAACGCCCTGCCCATGCAGGGCCCGCAGCAGCGCAGCCTCCACATTCAGGGACTCGATGCCCGTATGCGTGAATCGCTTTTCAGCCGGCTGGCGTCTCAGCACCATGTTCGTGTCCGGCTTACCGGTCTGGCGCAATGTGAACGCCCAGCTTTCCTTGCTGGCGCCTCCGGATAGGCGTTTCAGACCGTCGATTTCTGCGCCTGCAAAGCCGGCTATTTGCGCGGCCTCTGCAATTGCGTCCGCCAGTCCGGTTCGCTCGCGAACAGCCACCATCGCGAATTCAGCCCTTTTTCTTCGGGCGGGGCATTTCCCAGGGGAGCTTCACGGAAGTGGATTCCTGAAGCCATCCGCTCCCCCGGCCATATTGCGCGTCGAGCCGCATGATCCAGCTATAGCTGTACCAGGCAAACCACACCGTCGATACGATGGTCAGCACAAGAACGAGCCAGCCATTCGGCCATGGCTCATGCGCGAGGAAAGTCTTGATCGCCCAGTATCCGAAGAAGAGATAGGCATGGATTCCGATGCTGCCGAAAATACAGATTTTCAGGTATTTCGCAGGCGTTCCGGAGAAAGGAATACTTGCGGCAATCTCTTCGCTGGCAATCGAGCTTGGTTGGTCGGTCATGTTACGGTCCCTCCCCTTCGGGTCAGAATGGTTTGGTGATGGCGAGATAGAGAACGCTCATTGCGGACACCATGATCGCCGGACTGGACAGCAGCAGGAACCACCAGTGGCGCTGCACCGCGCGTTCATACCCGACCGCATCGCCCGCTTTGCGAAAGCGATGCTTGGCGCCGCCGAAATGAGCCAGGTAATAGTCGGTCACTTCGATGGGAATGAAGATGCCCGCAACGATCAGGAGCTTCAGCATCAGCCAGCCGACATGCGCATTGAACCCACCCGCCCAGAACAGAAGCGGACCTGTGATCATGACGATCGGAAAAGAAATATGCTCATAGGAAGCCCCCTCATCGAAACGCTCCATGATCCAGTTCCGGAAACGGACGATTTCCATATCGGTCGGATTCCGGCGCCACGCCTTGAATACCGGGACAAGGTAAAAGGCATAGGCGACGGACGTACTCCACACCCAGACCATTACCGCTGTGAGGTGGATGAACTTCAGCTGCATGTAATACTCGCTGAGAAACATCCGAATGGATTCAAGCATTTTCAATCACCTCCCTGATCGTTTTGACGCTGCATAAGGTTGGCGCGGAAATTTGTCAATAAACTTGACGAATATGTTTTTCTGACCTATACATTTCCCGGAGCGTCGGGGAGGACGCGCAAGAGGAAGTGCCCGCGGAAAAGCGCGCCGATGGAATACCGGAGTAAACCGGTCATCCGCTTTCGTTTCACCTGCCCGCAAAGCGAAGCAACGAGCGCTGCAAAACAGGCGGGCTGACATGACAACTGACTCCGAATGGACCGGCATCCTGCCGGTCGGTGAACAGGCTACGCTCTCCTCACAGGTCAGGCATTTCGCCCGGGAAAAGGCGGATACCCCGGCTGTCATGACCCTGCAGGCCAGCCTCACCTGGCAGGAACTGGACACTCAGGCGGACACACTCGCGAATGCGCTCCACCGGTTCGGTCTGCGCAAAGGTGACCGCCTTGCATGGCTGGGCCGGAATGGTCTGGTGTTTCCAGTTGTGCTGCTGGCCGCGCGCCGGGCGGGCGTTATCCTGACTGGACTCAACTGGCGCCTCTCCCCCGCTGAACTCGTCCGAATTCTGGACCGGACCGAGCCTGCCCTGGTCATTGGCGACACCGAGTTTGCCGGGGCCGTGCCCAGCCGGTTCCGGTGCGTCGATACAGGCGAAGGGCTGGGCGCTTTCGTCTCGGGTGCAAGCACCGCTCCGATCGACTTGTCGGAACCGGACAACATATCCACCCTCTTCTTCACGTCCGGCACGACGGGCGAGCCCAAGGCGCTTGCCTACACGAATGACAGCGCAGACCGGATGACGTTCGCGCCGAACACGCTGGCATTTTCACCAGACGCACGCCTGTTGATCGTCGCGCCTGTGTTTCACACAGCCGGCTGGTCCTGGACGCTTTACGGCCTCGCGGGCGGGATGACCCAGATCCAGCTGCCCCACGCGACACCTGCATCCATGTTCGACGCGATGGAACAGCTTGGCGCGACCCACGCACAATGGGTGCCGGCCATCCTCTCCGATTTGCTGAAAGAGAACGAAACGCGACAGATCCCGAAGGGCCAGCTGAAAATGGTCGGCTATGGCGCCTCCCCGATTGCACCATCCCTCCTGAAAGCCTGCCTCGAGACTTTCGGCTGTGAGTTCACGCAGGTTTACGGCATGACCGAAACGGTCGGGCCGATCACGCACCTGCCCCCGTCTGCCCACCGTAGTTCCGATCCGTTGAAAAACCAGGCGACCGGGACCGCAGGACCGGGCGTAAACCTGCGCATCACGGATGCGGACGGAACCGATGTCCAGCCCGGTGAGACAGGAGAGATCCGCGTGCGCCTGCCCTACCCGGCCGCTGTCACCTGGTCGCCTGACGGCACGGCCTCACCTGTCACAGACCCGGATGGCTGGTTGAGCACAGGCGATGTCGGACACATCGATGCGGACGGGTTTCTGACCGTCACGGACCGGTTGAAGGACATGATCATCACCGGCGGCGAGAACGTCTATCCGGTCGAGGTCGAGAAGGTCCTGTCGGGCCTGCCCGGCATTGCGGATGCCGCCGTATTCTCCGTTCCCGATCCCAAATGGGGCGAACGGGTTGTCGCCGCGGTCGTGCCTGCGGAGGGGGTGCCGTTCGACCCTGCAACCACGCTTTCGATCTGCCGCCAACAACTTGCGCATTACAAATGTCCGACACGGATTTTCGAGGTCAGCACATTGCCGCGCAATGCGACAGGCAAGATCCTGCGGCAGGACCTACGCAACTCAATTGTCCCGAACAACGCCTGAAAGCGATTTGAATGACCCTTCATACCGGCGCGAGCCAATTTACCGACGAAGACCTGTCCATGTTCCGCGAGAGCGTTTCACGCTTTCTCGACGCGAACGCCCCGCCCGAAAAGGTGGCGCAGTGGAATGCCGACAAGGTGGTCGAACGCGATCTCTGGCGGAAGGCGGGCGAGTTCGGAATGCTCGGCGCATCCGTTTCGGAAGCCTATGGCGGGCTCGGCGGCGACTTCCGGCATGAGCGCATCCTGATCGAAGAGATGGGCGCGCGCGGCCTCGAAGGCTGGGGCGTCGCGGTCCACAACATGATTGTGGCCCCTTACCTGTCCGCCTATGCGACCGAAGCCCAGAAAGAAGCCTGGCTGCCTGGGGTCGTCAGCGGGGACACCGTGCTTGCCATCGCCATGACTGAGCCATCGGGCGGGTCCGATCTTGCCAATCTGCGTACCCGCGCCCGGCTGGACGGTGACGAATGGGTGATCGACGGACAAAAGACCTTCATCTCCAACGGTCAGACGGCAGACCTTGTCGTCGTGGCCTGCCGCACAGGCGGGGACGGGTCCAAGGGAGTCTCCCTGATCGTCGTGCCGGGAGATGCCGAAGGTTTCGAGCGCGGCCGGAACCTCGACAAGATCGGCCGGGATGCGCAGGACACCTCCGAGCTGTTCTTCCCCGGCGTCAGAGTGCCGAAGGAAAACCTGCTGGGCGGCGTGCCCGGTGAGGGTTTCAAGCAGATGATGAAACTGCTCCCGCAGGAGCGGCTCGTCATCGCCGCCATGGGACTTGCGATGCTCGAACGCGCACTGCAACTGACCATCGACTACACAAAGGAACGCAATGCCTTCGGCAAAACGCTGATGGACATGCAAAACACACAGTTCACACTGGCGGACATCAAGACACAGGCAACGGTGGGGCGCGCCTTTATTGATCAGTGCACGACGAAGCACCTGTCTGGTGAACTGGATGCCGTGACGGCCTCCATGGCCAAGCTGTGGATCTCAGAGACTGAAGTGGCCGGTATCAGCCGGTGCCTGCAGCTTTTCGGCGGATACGGCTATATGAATGAATATCCGATCGCCCAGCTCTTCCGGGACTCGCGCATCGATACGATCCATGGCGGCGCCTCGGAAGTCATGAAGCTGATCATCGCGCGGACCCTTTAAGGTCCGCGCTTCCAATCAGACGATTCCGCTGCTGCGAAGTTTTTCGATCTGCTCCGGCGTCAGGTCGAGCAGTTCCGTCAGAACCTGCTCGGTATGCTCGCCGAGCGTCTCCGGCCCGCTCCAGCGCACTGAGCCGGGTGTTGAAGACAGTTTCGGGAATACGTTCTGCATCTTGATCGTACCCCATCGCTCGCTCGCCATGTCGACCAGCGCCTCCCGGGCGGCATAGTGCGGATCGTTCAGCATTTCCTGCGCGCGGTAGACTTTCCCGACCGGCACGGCGTGTTCGATCATGACAGCTTCGACCTCATCGATTGTCCGGACTTTGGTCCAGTCATTGATCAGATTGTCGAGTTCCACCTGGTTCTCTCCCCGCGCGACATGGGTCGCGTATCGCGGGTCGGTTTTCAGCTCCGGCCTGCCCATCGCATCACAGAGGCGCGAGAAAACCGTGTCCTGGTTGGCCGCGATGATCACCATGCCGTCCGAACCGTCATAGATGTTCGATGGCGCAATCGCCGGCAGGTACGACCCCGAGCGTTCGCGTGTGTAGTTCTCGATCGTGTATTCCGGCACGAGCGATTCCATGATCGCCAGGATGGACTCATAGATCGCCGCATCGACGACCTGCCCTTCTCCGGTTTTGTTCCGATGCTGTAGGGCTGCAAGCGCCCCCACGGTTGCAAATGTCCCCGCCAGCGTGTCGCCAAGGGAAATCCCCGCGCGAGAAGGTTTACGGTCGGGTTCGCCCATCAGATAACGGACGCCGCCCATTGCCTCTCCCACCGAGGCATATCCCGGCCGCTTTGCATAGGGTCCGGTCTGCCCATAGCCGGAGATGCGGATCATGATGATCCCGGGATTCTCCTTCTTCAGGTCTTCATAACCGAGCCCCCATTTTTCCATCGTGCCCGGACGGAAGTTTTCAACGATGAAATCGGCCTGCCGGACCAGCTGGCGGATGATATCCTGTCCCTCTTTCTCCCGCAGGTTCGCTGTGATGCAGCGCTTGTTCCGCGCGCAAACCGACCACAAAAGCGGGTAACCGGTACGTCCCCAGGTTCTCAGCGGATCGCCTTGCCCCGGTGGTTCGACCTTGATGACATCGGCGCCCATGTCACCGAAAAGCTGTGCGCAGAATGGCCCAGCAATCAATTGGCCCAATTCCAGGACACGCAGACCCGCCAGCGGCCCCTGCGGTGCTTTCTCCGTCGTACTCATTTGTTCCTCTACATTTCCGTATCTCGATCAGGCCTTCAGGCCGATCGTCATTGATTTTGCAAATACGGCCGCGACTTCCTCGCCCTTGTTGGAAGCGCTCGGCCTGAACCATTTCGGCACCCAGTTCACGGCGCCGAGAATCGCATTGCTGACCATTGCGGAATTGTCCGCTTTCATCTCGCCGGCCTCGATACCCGCATCGATAATTGCCGTGATGCGCCGCGTGTGCTGCCGCGAGCGCTTCAACAGCTCGTCCTTGTGCACTTTGGACAAGGCAGGGATTTCGGACAGCATGGCCACTGGCCCCTCGTCGCCACAAACGGCTTCGACCTGATACCGGATATACAGTTGGAGTTTCTCCAACTCGCTCTGCCCTTCCTCAATCGCCCGGTCGAGCGCTGCGCCGCCGATATCAAGCGCGCGGCTGTAGCAGAGATAGATCAGTTCTTCCTTGTTTTTCACATAGTAGTAGACGGCCGCGTCAGTGATCCCAAGCTGCCGGGCCACATCCTTGAGGGACGTACCACTCGTACCTTTTTCGTTGAAACACCTGGCGGCGACCTTCAACAACATGTCGCGTTTCAACTGGTGGCGAAGCTGCCGGTCAAAGTGCCATTTATCCGGTGCGTTCATTTTGATATCCTTGATATATTCCCTGCGCGCGGAAGGCACGCCACGCACCTCCTGTCCCGACACCCATTACGTTTCCGGGACCCCACTGGTTTATTTAATACGCTCTAGAATTTCTTAGCAAGGCACAAAAGCTTGAGGGCGGGAACAGCTTTGTCCGTAGAGGTTGCAGCAAGTCTCGTCAGAGTGTGACTGTCGGATCACGCCGAGAAAAAAAGTCCATAATCTTTACAATATCACTTGCAAAATCTCGTTCCTCGGTTTGTATTTTAGTGGGCATTAGAAAAAGTTGCTCGCTACAAGAAAATTCTGGTGACCGGACTAAGCCGGCACCCCCGGTTCGCCCGGGATGAGGGAGGTAAATTCCATGAAACAGAAGCTGTTTAGCTCATCCAGCCGCGCTGTCGTTGGCGCCGTCCTCGGAACGGTCGCGATCGCGTTGGCATCCCCTGCACATGCGCAGGAAGAAACCACCAATGAAGATGGTGCCCGCCGCCTGCAAGCGGTCATCGTTCAATCCACCAAGCGGGATACAACCTTGCAGGACGCGCCAATTTCCATTGGCGTCGTGACTGGCGAAACCATTGCAGACTATCAGGTTGCCGACCTGACGGATCTTCAGAATTTCGTCCCCAACCTGACGGTCCAGAAAACGTTCGGGACGTGGGCTGTCCGCATCCGCGGCCTTGGCTCTGGCGTCACCAACATCGCATTCGATTCCTCTGTCAGTATCTTCAATGATGGTGTCTATTGCGGCCGCTCCAGCTGTCTGGAAACCGGTCTGATGGACGTCGGCGCGGTCGAAGTCGCGCGCGGCCCTCAAGGCGCCCTGTTCGGAAAGAGCACGATCGCAGGGGCCATCACGGTCTCCAGCGCCCGGCCAACAGACACGTTCGAAGCCTATGCCAATGCAGGTGTCGAACTGGAAGATGGCGGCTACCGCACATCCGGCGCCATTTCCGGGCCGCTATCTGATACGGTCCGCGGTCGCCTGGCTTTCCAGACGAAAAATCTCGACGGCGACGTCAAGAACCCCTTCACAGGCAATGATGACAACTCCGTAGACTCCTGGGGTGCTCGCGGAAGCCTTGAGTGGGATATCACGCCGGACACGATGCTGTTCGCAAAAGTCGAAGGCGGATCGAGCTCCGTCGATGGCCGCCGCAATCAGCTGGTCACCGCAGGCGCACTGCTGTCTCCGACCGCTCCGATCAATCCGGCCTATATCGAGACCAATGCCGATCAGGTGCGGTATGCCGCGACAGGCGTTCCGGTCCCGGAATATGACGATCTGGATTCCCTCTCCTTCACCACATCGCTTTCATCGATGATCGGCGAGCACAAGCTGGAGCTGATCGGCAATTACTGGCAGACGGAGTCTGAACGGTACCTCGATGTCGACGGTGTTCCGGAGTTCCTGCTCAATACATCCATTGGTGATGATTATGAGCAGAAATCCTTCGAGGCTCGTCTGCTCTCCCCCACCGGCAATACGTTTGAGTATATTGTCGGCGCCCTGTATCACAATTCGGAAGTCGATACATTCCAGTACAGCCCCTATTCTCCGGGCTTCTACGCAACAGTGGGTGCACCTTCCTTTCTGTACGATCAGATTGATGGGGCCGTCTCCTCGCTCCGCGAATTCCATCGCGAAAACGACACTGTGTCCCTCTACGGACAATTGACATGGCACCTCACTGACAAGCTGAGCCTGATCGGTGATCTTCGCTACACCAAGGAAGATCAGGATGCCCGGGCTCAAAACCGCCATGCGGACCTGCCGGATCTGGTCAACCTGGTGTTCAATCCGAATGCGCCATTGCGCAGCAATCCCGAGTTCATTTTCAACGAGTCCCGGTCGGACACGAATACAGACCCGTCCATCCGCCTGCTCTACGAAATGAACGATGATGTCAGCATGTATGCTGCATTCTCCACGGGCTCGAAGGCGGGCGGCATGAAGGCCAACGACGATGCCCTTGGCACAATCCTTCTGTCCAAGGACTCTGCCTTCCTCTCGAAATATGCCGGCGTTTCTTCCTTGACGGCGGCCGAGTTGAACAATGGCATCACGCTTTCTGAAGGCAACGGCGTCTTCGACTTCGAAGGCGAAGACGCGGACAATTATGAAGTCGGCACGAAGATGTTCCTGGCTGATGGACGTGTCAGCCTGAACGCAGCCGCCTTCCTGATGAAGTTCGATAACATGCAGACCTCGTCCTATGACGGCACGCGCTTCATCATCGGCAACGCTGCCTCGGCAGAAGTGAAAGGGATTGAACTGGAAGGCCAGTGGCTGGCGACGGACAATCTGACAATCAACGCATCGGCTGCCTTCACAGATGCAAAGTTCGACGAATTCAAGAATGCCCAGTGCCCGATCGCATCGGACGGAACTCAGGAAGATCCGGCTTGTGTCGATGGACAGGGCGATCTCAGCGGGCGTCAGATTGAACGCGCCCCGGAAGTTGAGCTGAATATTGGTGCGGCCTGGACGAAAGACATCACGCCGAACCTCGTCTTCAATGCCAAGGTCGATGGCTACTATTCCAGCGAGTACTATGTCCGTCAGGACTTTGACCCCGCCGGTTTCCAGGATGCCTTCACCAAGCTGAATGCGCGTCTGGCAATCGGTTCAGCGGATGATCGCTGGGAAGTCGCCCTGGTCGGCCGCAACCTGACCGACGAGCTGACAATTCAGCATGCCTATCAGGTTCTGTCCTCCTTCCAGTCACTTGGGGAAGGCCGCAAGGTTTTCCTCGAAGGAACCTTGCGCTGGTAGCTCCTCCTAAAGCCCAGCAAAAGGAAAAGGCCGCTCCAACCGGAGCGGCCTTTTTTTAAGTATCCCGAAGAATTCCAAAAGGCGTAACAGCCTCATTTGTACTCGTCGCGAAGTAGTCGCTTGAGAATTTTTCCGTTCGGATTACGCGGCATGTCTTCACGAAACTCGACGCGGGCAATTCGCTGGCGTTTGCCGACGCGGGAATTCGTCCATTCCAGAATTTCCGTGAGTTGCTCCGGTGAGTTCCCTTCCCTCGGCACCACGATACCGATGGGCGTTTCACCCCACTTTTCGTCCGGCACCCCGATGACGGCCACTTCCGATACCGAAGGGTGCCCGATCATCACCGACTCAATGTCGACCGGATAGATATTCTGGCCACCGGACACGATCATGTCTTTCTTCCGGTCGGTGATATAAAGGAATCCCGCTTCATCCGTGCGACCGATATCTCCCGTCCGAAGCCACAATGTGCCGTCCGGATCAAAATACTTGATCTCTTCAGTTGCTTCGGGACGGTTGTGGTATTCGACCATCCAGTGCACGGAACGAACACAGATTTCGCCTGTCCCTCCCCAGGGCACGACGCAATCATCGTCATCGACGAGGATATAGTCGTTGCCACGTACTGGCTTTCCGACTGAAGTCGTGCGCCCTTCCGCCTCTTCCGGCTGCAGGGTCGTCATGAAGCCTTCAGTCAGTCCATACAGCTCGATCACGGCACATTTGAACTCATCGCCGATCCGTCGCTTCAGTTCTTCGAACAGTGGCGCACCCCCAGAGATGACTGCCTCAAGCGACGACACACGTTCGGACCGGAAGCCCGGCGCATCCAGAACCCGCTGGAACTGGATAGGCACCATGAACGTATGCGTCACACCATGCCGTTCGACGCAATCCAACCAGTCTTCGACATCGAACTTTGACCGTACGACGCACGTTCCGCCGACGATCAGCGCACAGAAGAGCGACGCCCATGCGATGTTGGAGTAGAGCCCGATGGGACAGATCGAAACGGCTGCAAAGTGGTATCGGTGCGCCAGCGACAATTCATACATGGACTGAATGCGCCGCCGGTAGACATGCTTGATCCCTTTTGGCAGTCCAGTCGTGCCGGAGCTGTAGATGATATTGCAGGGATCATCCTCACCGATGTTCACAACGGGCTGACTATCCGGCAGCCCGTCTCTCCAGGTTCGGAACTCGCTCGCCGCGCCACCCGCCTCGCCAAGCACAAACTCCTCCGGCCGACCGGAGGAAAATGCCTGTTCCTCAAATCTCCGGAACTGATCCGGCGTGTAGAAGATCGCCCTCGCTCCGGAATCCTCGATCATGCGGACGAGACCTTCCTCATTCACCGCGAGGTTCAGCGGAACAATGACCGCGCCTGCCTTGAGGATGCCGTACATGACTTCGACATATTCGGCGCAATTCGACATCAGGATCGCGACGCCCTGCCCCTTGCCGATGCCAAGCTTGAGCAGCCCGTTAGCGACCTGACTGGAACGCCGGTCAAGCTCACCCCAGGTGAGCGTCCCGCCCTCGTCGATAATCGCAGGTTTGTCCGGATACCATTTGCCATTCAGGCGAACAAAATCGTGGAACAGCGGAGGCGTGATTTCAAAACTCACAGCGCACCTCGTTTCAACTGGCCAGATCGGCAAAGTCCAGCCGCATCTGCCGCTTCAGAACCTTGCCGGTGGCATTCCGGGGGAAGTTCTCCACAAAGGTATACTTCCGGGGAATTTTGTATCCTGCCAGTCGCGGTCTCAGGAATGATTCGAGTTCTGTTGGGTCGGGCTGCTTACCGGCTTTCGGCACAATACAGGCGAGAAGACTCTCTCCCCATTTTGAGTCCGGGATACCGATGACGGCGACATCTTCTACATCGGTATGCTGAATAAGCTCGTTTTCGATCTCGACGGGGTAGATGTTTTCCCCGCCGCTGATGACCATGTCCTTGATGCGGTCCACGATGTAGAGATACCCCTCTTCATCGAAATAGCCGGCATCCCCGCTGTGATACCAACCGCCTTTCAACGCCTCTGCGGTCGCCTCCGGACGGTTCCAATATGACTTCATCACCCGGTCTGTCTGGCACAGGATTTCACCGATCTGACCGGGGGGAAGTTCCGCTCCATCCTGACCGACAACTTTCAGCCGGGACACCCCCAAGGGCTTGCCAGCCGACTTCAGCTTTGTTCCGGCGTCGTAGGTACAGTCAGCAGGGCCGAGATAGGTCAAGCCACCGCAGCACTCGGTCATACCATACGACAAGGCGAACCCGCATTTGAGGACGCTCTGCGCTTCCCGCAGCAACTCCACCGGAATTCCGGAGCCTGCGATCAGCAAGGTGTCGAGATGGGTGAGGTCAAGGTCACCTACATCCGAAAGCCGGATGATGTCATGGATCAGCGCCGCCGGAAGTGGAGTTACGGCGATCTTGTGATCCGCAATCAGATGAATGACTTCTGAAGCAGACGCCGCGCGCAGGATTTCGGCGCGTGCCCCAGCATAAAGGCCAGCCAGCCCCAGATTGCAGGCAGCAATATGAAACAGCGGCATTGTGCAAAGCACCGCCGCATCAGGACGGAACATCGCCGGCCACACGGACAAACCTTCAATCGCCGCGCGCACCATGGCGTGATGCGTGATCTCCACCCCTTTCGGGTGCCCGGTCGTGCCGCTTGTGTACATCTGGACAGCTGTGTCTTCGGGGACCGGCGGGGCTGGCAGGTCGCCCGGCTGAGGCGAAGCGCCCGCCCATCCGGCAAGCCCCTCTTCGGCATCAATTGCCACGACCGTTTTCAGTCCATCTGCCTCAGCCGTGGCCTGAGAGATGATATCCAGAAACTCTTCGCCAGCGAAGATCAGCTGAGCGCCGCTATCTCTCAGGATATAGGCCACCTCTTTCGGCGCGAGACGGAAGTTCACGGGAACAAGCGTCGCCCCGGCTTTCGACGTGCCAAAGAGTATCGGAAAGAAGGCGTCCGAGTTCTTGTCCAGGAAGGCGACACGGTCCCCTTTCCCGACGCCCGCCTTTCCGAGCGCATAAGCGATCCGGTCACTGAACTCATTCAGTTCACGATACGTGAGCGACGTATCTTCGTAGACGATCGCTGTCTTGTCCGGCGTCCCAAGCGCATGGCGCCTGGGAAAGTCTGCGAGTGAGTGAATTTCCGGATCCGCGATCTCCTTAAGAGACCGCACCTTGCGGCCTTCGGATACCATGACCTACATCCCGTGCTTCTGAAGCCAGTTTGCGCAGGTTTCCGCCGCTTCGACAGCCTTTTCCTGCTGGCCGAAGAAGTAGTGGTTTGCGTCCTGAATCCAGACAAGTTCCTTGTCATCATGCGAGACCGCCTCGTAGAGGCGCTTGGTGTGCTCCGGCGTGATGCCGTCGTCTGCCGTGTTGCCGACAACAAGGACGGGTACAGAAATCTTCGCAGCGCATTTCACGCCATCAGCCCGGGCATCATCATAGCTCCACTGCGAGAGCCAACTGCGTAGAGAGCAGAAACGGGCGAGCCCGACCGGGCTATCATTGACGACTTCCGGATCACCCAGGAAGCACCAGTTCGGCTTGCGGCCGTTCGGATCGATCGTCGGGTCCAGCCATTTTGGATCAGCCATCGTGCGATGGACGACGAAGCCGTATTCCCGGTTGGTCTGGCCCGCAGCCTTGTAGGTCGCCAGCTTGTCTTTCACCCATTTCGTAATGCGGCGGTTCCGGTCAATCTGCGCCTGGCGGAAGCGCTTCAGATATTCGGCTGAATATGGTGGCTGGTTCGGGTTGCGCGGGTCATAGATGTCAAGTTCGACGTCCCGGTTTTCCGGATCGTTCTCGTCGGTCACGGACGGGTCGAGCCATTCGGTGAACGTGACGTGCCGGGCATGGTGGGCCGCAACAAGCATGACAGCATCGGCAGGAATGAAGCCACGCGTTGTCAGGTCCGGCGGATCACCGGCCGGCGTAGAGGTAACGGAAGGCTGCTCGGCCTCTGACTGATAGAACAAAGACATGGAGCCACCACCACTCCAACCGCCCAGAACAACCTTCTCGTATCCGAGACGCTCCTTGGCATCACGTACAACCGCCCCCAGATCGCAGATCACTTTTTCCATGATCAGCGCCGTGTCGACACCGCGATAGCGCGTATCGCAATAGATCGTGTGGACGCCGCTCTTAGCGAGCGCGGCCATCATCGGCAGATAGGAACCACCCCCGATCGGGTGGGACCAGATCACGACCGTCTTGGAGGGACTGTCCTTTGGCTTCAGCAACTGGCAGCTGAGGGCGACCTTGTCGATCTCGCCGGCATAGGTGTCCTTGAACGCAGACTTGTCCTCGTAGACGACGAGGTACGGAATCCGATCGTATTTGTGTTTCGTGGCCGTCATGCGGATCTCCCAGCTAATTTTTTTTCTGGGTCAGAACGTGCGGGCGACGCCCGAAAACGTTACTTTGCCCCTTCAAGAAGTTTTTAATCTATATTAAAAAGACGGTCGGTCAAACATTTCCGTCGGGTCATTCCGGCTTATTCTTTCGGTATTTCGGCGTGCGCCGTCAAAGGACGTACATGTTGCAGACGGCGACTGGATTTCGTGGCGGTTTCCCGGCTCTCCCCCGCCTCGATCGCAGACTTGATGTCTGCTTCGGCGCGCATGTGGATTTCAGTGTCATGAATGATCTGTTCCGCATGTTCATGGGGCAGAACCACAACGCCATCATCGTCCGCAAGGATCAGGTCACCCGGCCGGATTTCAACGCTCCCCCAGACACCAGGCAGCGTCACCGGACGGTCCATCGCGGTGTATTTCCACTTGCGGTGCGCATTGATGGGAGAGGCATAACGGCACCAGACCGATACAGGCCCGCTTGCCAGCGCTTCCCGGTCCCGGATGCCTCCATCCAGGAGGAAGCCCCGGGCGCCGGCTCGCACCATGCTGGTCACCATATTGTCGCCGATGATGGCACCCTTGCCGCAATCGCCCGTCGCGATCACGACGACCGCTCCCGGGGTAACGAGCGCATCAAGGTCAAAAGTCGGCAGGCCTGGCTGGTCGACACCCTCCCTGCCCTCTGCGCACAGGGCAAACCCAGCCATCCTGGCGCCGCCCAATGGCCGCAGGGACGGGGCAAGAACCTGCGCTTCCAGCCCCATCGCCACCATGACGTCCGCCGCCGCTGCCGCCTCAAGTTTCGACAACCGTTCCAGCAATGGTTCGCTCGACATCATGACACCTACCTTCAGCAATGCGGGAAACTGGACACGCCCCTGCTCGTGATATATCACTCGTACATCAATAAGCCGGACTTGCCAATGCCCTCGGAAGCAACACGGCACCCGGGGAGCGATGGGGATCGAGCAATTTCAAGCGTACCGGAATCCATCTGCAACGCACTCCGGGAACTGGGGATGGCGAGTTCTGGCGACACAATATCCGGAGAACCGCTGACCGGTGGTGTATCGTCTGATATCTGGCGTGTAGACCTGCCCGGCGGCCCTGTTTGCGCCAAGCGCGCCCTCGCCAAACTCAAGGTCGCCGAAGACTGGTTCGCCCCTACGAACCGCATCAATTTTGAAGCGGCTTATTACCGGTTTGCCAGCACAATCGAGCCAGAAGCAACACCTGAGGTTCTGGGTCATCATCCTGCACTTGGCGTTCTGGTCACGGAGTACCTTTCGCCCACCACTCATACCGTCTGGAAGGAAGAACTCCGGGACGGCGTGATCCGGCTTGATCAGGTTCGCCTACTCGGGACAACGCTTCGCCGCCTGCATGACGCCAGCCGCGCAAACTCCGAAGTTGCAGAAACGTTTAATCAGCCAGACCTGATTCACGCTCTGCGTCTTTCGCCCTACTTCCTTGCGAGCGTTCCGGCGAATCCTGATCTCGACGCCGAGCTTTCCGAGCTCGTGAAACTGTTTGAAGAAAACAGTCACTGGCTGATCCATGGGGATTTCAGCCCGAAGAATATCCTGTTCGGTCCGTACCACCCGGTCATTCTGGATGCCGAATGCGCGAATCTCGGTGACGCCGCATTCGACCTCGCTTTCTGCGGGACCCATCTTTTCCTCAAAGCAGCATGGAAACCGCAATTTGCGCTAACCTTCAAAACGGCCTTCCTAGCTTTTCGGAACAGCTATTTCGAAACGGGCGAAGACGCTGATCTCGAAGCGCGGGCGGCACGATACCTCGCCGGCTTCCTCCTTGCCCGCATGGATGGGAAGTCGCCGGTTGAATACATCACCTCCCCTGCCGACAAGACGGCGATACGGAATTTCGCCCGCACCTACCTTACCCGGCCTGCCACTGGCCTGAGCGAACTGGCTGATCGCTGGTTCCCTGAGTGGTCCGAACATTCCAACAATAAAGAGATACAGAATTGAGCCAGCTCGACATCACATCCGTCAACGGCCGACAGGTCTGGGACAGCCGGGGGCGGCCGACCATCGAAGTCGAGATACACCTATCCAACGGGGCGATCGGGCGCGCCATCGCCCCTGCTGGTGCGTCGACGGGCTCGGGTGAAGCGCTGGACCTCCGCGACGGCGGAACCGCATTTGGCGGATACGGCGTCACCAGGGCCTTGGCCGGATTGCGGGAGGAGATCGTCCCGGCCCTGACCGGGCTGCCTGCAGACCAGCAGGCGCTTGTAGACGACACACTCGAGTCTCTCGATGGGACCGAACAGCTCAGCCGCCTCGGCGGCAATGCTCTGATCGCCACATCCCTGGCCGTTGCTCACGCTGCTGCATCCGGACGGGATGAGCCTTTGTGGCACTATTTTTCTGATGGAACTCCCCCACTGATCCCCGTGCCGGAAATTCAGATCTATGGCGGAGGGGCGCATGCCGCTGGAGCCATGGATCTGCAGGACTTCATGGTTGTGCCTTTCGGCGCTTCCAGCTTTCGCGAAGCGCTTGAGTGGGTCGCCGAGATCTACCTCGCCGCAGGAAAAATCGTTTCTGATCGCGGCGTCAGCGTGGGCGTCGCAGACGAAGGCGGCTATTGGCCCGTCTTTGAAAGCAATGAAAAGGCACTGGACGCCTTGCTGGCCAGTATCGAGACGGCGGGGTTCAATCCCGAAACGCAGGTCGGCATGTCGATCGATGTCGCCGCCAATCAGTTTTATCGTGATGGCGCCTACGTCCTGAAGGCTGAGGGGCGCGCCCTTTCGACGGAAGAATGGTATGATCAGGTTGCCGGTTGGGTAAAAGCCTATCCGATTGCCATGATCGAAGATCCGTTCACCGAAGATGACCACGAATCCCACCGAAAATTCACGTCCGAATTCCGGAACAAGGTCCAGATCGTCGGAGATGACCTTCTTGTCACAAACAAGACGAATGTGGATTCTGCCGTCGCCAATAGCACTTGCACCGCTCTGCTTTGCAAGCCGAACCAGGCTGGCACACTGACGCGCACGAAAAACGCATTTGAAGCGGCAAAGTCTGCCGGGCTCGGCACGATCGTCTCCGCCCGGTCCGGAGAAAGCGAAGACACAACCATTGCCCACCTGAGCGTAGGTTGGGCCTCCGGCCAATTCAAAGTCGGGTCGTTCACCCGCTCCGAACGTATGGCAAAGTGGAATGAGATGCTCCGCATTGAAGAATCCCTGGGTACGAACGCAAAGTACGCAGGAGGAGCTGTCCTTGGGCTCAACTGATTCCATTCCGGCACGACAGCACTCACGGCCTTTGTCCGAGGACGCCTACGAACAGCTTGAAGAGCTGATCGTGACAATGGAACTCGCCCCGGGAACCCTTGTGACGGAACAGGAACTCGCCCAACGCACCGGGCTCGGCCGTACGCCCGTGAGGGAAGCTGTCCTGCGCCTGTCCAACGAGTATCTGATCGAAATAATGCCCCGTCGTGGTCTGAGGATCGCACCCATCGATGTTCGCCAGCAAATACGCCTCGTCGAAACCCGGCGTGCGCTGGAGACGCTTGTCGCCAGCCAGGCGGCTCTTCGAGCGAACCGCCAGGAGCGCGCTGCATTCCAGTCGCTGGCCAACGCCTTCCGCAAAGATGGTCGGAAGACCTATAGGCGGTTCCTCAAGATCGATCAGAAGTTCAACCTGGCAGTCGCGGCCGCATGCGATAACGAATTTGCCGTAAACGCCCTTCAGTCTCTCCACGGACTTTCAAGACGTTTCTGGCACTATTATGCCGGTCATGAGGAGGATCTCACCCTCGTGGCCGACATGCACGCCAGCATCGCAGATGCAATCGCTGTCGGTGACACAAACAAGGTGGGAAAAGGTGTGACAGCCCACATGGATTACATCCAGGGTTTTACGCTCGAGATGCTCGGGAACCAGAGGAGTTCCGAATGATCAAAGTCCTGTTCCACTACGAGGCCGGTCCGAACCTCCGCGCGAAGCTCGATGCCCTGAAATCTGAAGGGCTTGATGTCATCTGCTGCGATCAGACTGATGACGAGAAATTCGAAAGGCTTCTGCCGGAAATCGACGCGCTGTGGCATGCCCTTCGCCCGGTCACACCGGAGCACATCGCAAAGGCGCGCTCACTAAAATTGATCCAGAAAATCGGCGTTGGCGTAAACACGATAGATCTGGAAGCAGCTCAAATCCGGGGCATACCGGTTTGCAACATGCCGGGCACCAATACGCGAGCCGTCGCGGAGATGACGCTTCTCCTCATCCTGTCCGCCCTGCGCATTCAACCGCGCCTGGACGCCCTCTGCCGCAGTGGACAATGGATTCCGGATGAAGCGACCCGGGAATCCCTCCAGGAACTCTATGGAAAGACCGTCGGCTTGATCGGCTTCGGAGATATTCCGACCCTGCTCGCTCCCATTCTCGAATTCATGGGCGCAAAGGTGATCTATTCTTCGCGGTCCAGAAAGGGCGTACCATATGAGCATGTCCCGCTGGATAAATTGATCTCGCAGTCCGATATTGTCTCTCTGCACATTCCGCTAACTGAGGAAACATCCCATACGATCGGCGCCAACGAAATCGCGTGCATGAAGCCGGGAGCCGTGCTCATCAACACTGCGCGCGGTGGACTGGTGGATGAAGCTGCGCTCTACGCCGCCCTAAAATCAGGTCATTTGAGAAGCGCCGGTCTGGACGTGTTCGACCCGGAACCTGCCGCAGCCTCAAATCCGCTATTCCGGCTCGACAACGTCATCCCCGCCCCCCACGTCGCGTGGCTGACCAATGAGACACTGGACCGAAGTCTGGAAGTTGCCATCGCAAATACACTCGCCGCCGTGAACGGAACCCCCCTCCGGCATCGCGTGGTTTAGAAAAACAACACAAGAGGAAACACCCCCATGGCGCCTGCTGACCAGACACCCATACCGCGATCAGGCTTCTATGCCTGGTATGCCGTCATCATCCTGATGCTGGCCCAGACCGTTTCCTTCATTGACCGGATGATCATGGGCCTTCTCGTTGGCCCGATCCGGCAATCCTTTGATATCTCGGATACGCAGTACAGCCTTCTCGCCGGCTTCGCGTTCGCCATTTTCTATTCGATCATGGGTATCCCGTTGGCGAGAATTGCGGACCGTAGCAGCCGCAAACATTTGATTGCCATCGCGATCACGTTCTGGAGCATCATGACCACGATGTGCGGCCTCGCGAAGGGCTTCACATCCCTTTTCCTTGCGCGTATCGGCGTGGGCGTAGGGGAAGCCGTTCTGTCGCCCGCAGCCTATTCCATCATCACGGACTATTTCGAGAAAAAGACACTGGCCCGCGCGCTCAGCGTCTATACGCTTGGCGTCACCATCGGCTCCGGCCTCGCCTATGTCATCGGTGGATGGGTCGTCACCATCGCCATGAGTGCCGGCTCGGTTGTCTTGCCGTTGGTCGGGGAACGCGAAGGCTGGCAACTAACCTTCTTCCTCGTTGGTCTGCCGGGATTGCTGGTGACATTTTTGGTCCTGATGATCAAAGAGCCCGCCCGGCGTGGCCTGATCCAAGGTGAAGTCTCCACCTCCGGCGTCTCACTGGGAGATGCCATCAAGTTTGTAATCAGCCGGAAGCGCGCCTTGTTCACGCACATTCTTGGCGTGTCCCTCTTCGTCATGGTCGTGTTCAGCCTCAATATCTGGGGTCCGGAATATTTGATGCGCACTTTTGAATTTTCGCGCGGAGATGCGGGACGGACGTTTGGCGTGCTGATGATGGTGGCGGGGACGACCGGCTTATTGACGGGCGGCGCTCTCGGAGACCGCTGGTTCGCCAGGGGGATTCCGGATGCCTATAGCCGGGTTATCCTGCTTTCCATGGCGGGCATGTGGCCCTTCGTTGTCGCAATCGGGTTCGTGAGCACACCAGCCCTCGGCCTCATCTGCCTGTCTGTTGCCGTATTCTTCTCCGCGTTCCAGGGCGGCATTGCGGGCGGCCTGATCCAGCTGATGGCTCCCAATCAGCTCCGTGGGCAGACCGTCGCACTGTATTTCCTGGTGGCGAACCTCGTTGGCATGGGGCTTGGGCCGACTGTCGTGGCCAGTGCTACTGACTTTGTGTTCCACAGCGACGCCGCCCTCAACAAGTCGCTGGCTCTATGTGGCGGCGTGGTGATCCCGCTGGCCGGACTGATCATACTCTGGGGGCTGCCGGCGATCCGGAAAGCTGTCGAAGAAGCCAAAACCTGGGAGTGAAGAACGGGCCCTATCGCGTGGGCAAATGCCAGATCGGCGACGCCCACGCGTGCTCCTGGATCTTCACATCCGCATCCGGGAATTCTTCGCATCGGCCTGCTTCCTGACAGATATACGATGACCATCTCGGTGTCGGCACTTCGGTTACCCGTGCATACCAGTATGTCGGCGCGGCCGGTTCGAATTCCGTATCGGACCAGATCACACAAGCGTTCGCCTCGCCCTTATCGCTCTGCCACACAGGGATGACAGACTCCTCGTAGGACTCACCCTTCAAAGTGCCTTTGATAATTTCGATCTTTTCCAAAGGAGCCTTGTCTCCGGTCACAGCGATCCGGAATACCGCGGCCTTACTTGCTTCTGGCAAGGTACTGCCCATTGGCGTACCGCCCGCGATTGGCGCCAACGCCCCGCCAGCCTTGCAGGCCGGTACTTCCCCAACTTTGGCTGCATCGAACCGCAATGCGATGCGAGGGCCACTTGTGGCATAGGTCTCACGGTTTTTTAGCGCGGAAAAGATGCCTTCACGGGTGTTCTGCTCTGCCCAGACGGCCACAAGCCCACCCGGGTTGAACCCCATACGGCTCATATTGCGTTCGAAATTTCCGATCCCGAAGACGGTCCCCTGCCACTGGTCTTCTTCCACATAGCCACCAAGCCCTGTGTGACTGTCGGTGGAGCCAATGAAGCCAACTTGCAGCGGGTTGCCTTCAGCATCCTGCCGGTTTGCATAAGTCAGCAGACCGCGCCGAAGCAATCCTCGGGCGTAACTCGAGCGCATACGCTCCCATTCTTCTTCTTCAAAGTCTGCGAGCGGTTTCTGCCGGGAATGCGAGGTGATGTAGGTCTCATACCCACACTCCCCCAGCGACTCGCGATGCGTGTAATCCGGAAGGCACTCGCTGGTGCCTTTCTCCTGCGTGATTTCAACGAGACGCTCATAGCGCGTCCGCAAGGCAAGAGTGCGTTCGCTCTCCGTCTCGACATCGAAGCTCTTGCCGTCTCCCATATTCATGTTGTGGGCGATGGTGATGGCATCACACCCATCTTCGGCGCGGCATCCGGCTTCAAGTTGGGAGTAGAGCTGATCGATCTCGGGAAAGCGAATGTAATCCACCGGCGTCGGCGTCACATTGTCGCCCGCAAAGATAATGTTCCGGTGGGTGTGCGAATAATTCGGCGTCGCCGACCACTCAAATCCATTCAATGCCGTGAAAGTACAAGGATCATTTGCAGCATTCGTCTGCTGCTGCATCCGCTCCCACTGGCTAAGCAGTGCATCATCACATGCGGACGGATCATCCGTGCAGACGTCAGCCTTTGCGGGCTGGGCCTGCGTAATCGTCGGGTTCACAAAATCCCGGAAAACCGTTCCGCCGGTTTCCTGCGTGCTCTGGTTACGAAGCTTCACACAATATGGGTGGGCCGACATACGCGGGTCGGTACAGGTGTACATCAAGTCCAGCCACTCGGCATGGTCGGTCACCGCCATGAAATCGAGTGGCCGGTCGAGCTGCACATCTCCTGCCGGCGACCCTACAGCATCACCTTTCGCAAACCTGTAGGCCTCCGCCGGCGTCCGCAGCGTTCCGAAGCCGTAGGCATCCAGTGAATACGCCGTATGGACGTGAAGGTCGCCCCAGAACACCTGCTTGTGCCCGGGGCTATACCCTGGGCAGTTTACATCATCAGTCTGGACCAGATTGTCTGAGGCTTGGGTCAGCCCGTCTTCAACAGGCTTTCCCGACTGGCCACACCCCGCAAACAGAAAGCCCGCGCCAAGCAGCGCAAACGCACTCAGAATCTGTCTTGCCGTTGGAACTGCCCTCTGCGCCGGCTCCGAAACCATCGGATCAAGCGTGATAGAATTCGGAAATTTCCCGCTTGTCGAGGGCTTCAGCCCCGAACAACTCTTCTTTGCGCTTGCGCGTCTTCTCGGTCCAGTTGCGGGTAATCGTCATCGCTTCGGATTCCTCTTCATCGAGGATCTTCGCATAGTCGGGCGTGCGGCAGGTGATTTCGCACTGATAGCCATTCGGGTCATAGAAGTAGATCGACTTTACAAACCCATGGTCGATGGGGCCTGCACACTTGATTCGCGCATCCTTGATCTTCCGCTTCCAGACTTCAAGGTCTTCCAGACTGTCGATCTCGAATGCGACATGGACGTCGAAGCTGTCCTTCTGCTCGAACTGATCTGGTTTGACCGTGTACGGTTCGTCGAAGAAGGCCACCATGGACCCGTCTTCCATCTCGAAGAAGAGGTGCATGTATTCGCGCTTGATATCCGTGCCGGACACTTCCTCGAAGGTCAGAGCCGCCCGGTAACGCAGGCCCAATACGTCTTCGTAGAACCAGCGCGTCTGCTCAGCGTCCCGACAGCGATATGCAGCGTGGTGGATGTTTGTGAGCTTGGAAAGTGACATGGCTTAATCCTCCGATTGCACGCTCTTCTCATTCGCGCGTTCAGTTGGTTTCTTTCCGCCTGACACACTCTCTTGATTGGATAGTATGCGGCGAATTCCTGTTCGATCCGAGTTCACCTCGAAAAGCGGATATTGTCAATAACATTGACATTTAAGTTTAACGCGACACTCTGCCCACCTCAGGAATACAGAGGATTAGAGATGGCTGACACAAACGGCACCCCCATCAGAGACACAGCCCAGCTGACCGAAGAACTGGTCGAGCGGGCGCGCGCAATTGCCCCCGCCATTGCGGCCCGTGCCGAGGCGGCTGAGCAGAACCGGCGGGTGGCCGATGAAACCATTGCCGATGTCGCGAATGCCGGCCTGTTCGAGATCATGGTCCCGCAACGCTTCGGCGGCCACGAACTTGGCATCTCGTCGATGGCAAAGGTGATCAAAGCACTCTCACCGCTCGACGTGTCGACCGGATGGACGCTCGCCTTTTACATGGTCCACAATTGGATGTGGTGCCTTTTGCCGGAAGAAGCGCAAAAGGAGATTTTCGCGGATGGCCCTTCCCGGCTTGGTCCGGTGATGGTTGCCCCCACTGTGAAAGCCAGCCCGGTTGAAGGGGGTTACCGCATCAACGGCCGCGCAAAATGGGGAACCGGTTCCTCTCATGCGCAATGGTGCATGGTGTCTGGTATCGTGGCAGAAGACCTGCCCGCCCCCAGCGAAGGCCAGCCCCCTCGCCCGCCCGCAGTCCGCATGTTCGCGATGCCATGGAGTGAAGCGAAACTGGAAGACACCTGGCGCACGTCCGGCATGGCCGCAACGGCCAGCCACGATGTGGTCTTCGACGATATTTTCATTCCCGCCCACCGGGTGATGGACGCAACTCCCGCACGCTCCGGTGAAGCCGAAGGCGCGCAGATTCACGACAGTAGCGTTTATACCGCCGCATTCACGCCCATGCTTTGCGTGGCGGCGTTGTCAGCAATTGTCGGCGGAACACTCGGAGCGGCCGAGCACGCAGTCGAACGGGCCAAGACATTCCTCAGCACCTTTTCCGGACAAACGAGCGTCGACAATCCGGCGCTCCAGATTCGGCTCGCCAAGGCAGACTTGGCTGCGCAAACCGCGTCCCAGATGATCGATATACTGGCCCAGGAAATTGAAGCGGACGCCATGGCGCCACCGATACCGCTTGAAAACAGGGCCCGCCAACGTGCGATGTCTTCCTACATCGCATCCATGTGCCGGGACGCCGTCACTCTGTTGGCACAAGGGTCCGGTGCCAGTGGACACATGTCCGACTCACCGATTCAGCGCGCTTTCCGGGACATCAACATGGCGTCCTGCCATGTCGTCTTCGACCAGGATCCGACGATGGAACTGCATGGGAAAATGCTTGTCGGCCGTCCGCCAGCGATCATTCTGGCGTAAGCGTCAGGATTCGTCGAAAATCGGCGGTGCGTCCCAGTTCCAGCCTTCCATTCCATAGAGCATTTCGAGTGTCCGTCGACCGCCACGGCGGGCCAGCTCGCCTTCGAGGCTCCTCAAGATGCTTACACCATCCCGTCGCATGGCGTTTCCTTCCGGCGCGAAGCGGACGATCTTGCATCGCTTGTCGCATGGGTCGTCGTCCAGTTCGACAAGCTTCTTGTCCACCAATTGGGAAAGCGTCTGATTGATAGCCTGCCGTGTCAGGCCCAGATTCCGGGCAACCTCAATCGGCCGGACGATACCTACCGACGCCAGCAACATGACCTGCGATTCCGTGCGAGACAGCGGTGGCCAGCCGCGCGCCTCCATGTTCTGCTGAAGGCCTTTATCCAGCCAGATAAAGGCGCGCAGGAACTCCCACATCAGCAAGGGATCCTCGAGCTGAGGCTCGGCCGATTCCGATCGCGCCCGATTGGCGACCGTATCCTTGTTCGCGAGAGATCCAGCCATGGTTCTTACCCACCTTTCACGGATGTGATCGTCTGTCGCTGCCAACTTGGCAAGAAACCGATTCAGTCCTCACTGTGCACGGATTTGAAAAACCTAGCAAAAACAGTCCGCAATCACTCCTGCCGCAACGACATTCATCTACACCGCCCACCGCTTAAGCACTTAGGGTTAGGCTACAAAGCCACCTGACGACCGCCAGCAGCGGATCACGCGGCACATTCAGATACGGCTTTTCCGAGCAGTCCTCGAACCCAAGCAGCCGTTTCGGTGAGTTGCGCCCTGTCCAGTCCTATGGGCATTCCTGCCCGCTCGAACAGATATGCCACCGATTCGCTGCTGACATTTCCGGCTGCCCCAGGGGCGAATGGGCAACCTCCGAGACCCCCGACCGAGGCATCCACTGTCTTTGCACCGGCGGTCACCCCGGACCAGACATTGGCGATGCCAGTCCCCCGCGTGTCGTGAAAATGCAGCCGCACAGGAATGGGAGCAACCGCACTAACCACGCGGCTGACGAGCCGCTCAGCTTCCAGAGGTGCCGCCACGCCAATTGTATCTGCCAACGCAATTTCCCTGGGGTTTGCGGAGGCTAATTTGCGCGCAATATCCACAACCCGGTCATGGCTGACCTCCCCTTCAAACGGACACCCGAACGAAACCGCAATCGTCGCCTGACCCGACACGCCATTGGCATGCGCCAGACGGATGATCTCGATTGCCGTATCGACCGTCCCGTCAGCTCCCTGTCCCTGATTACGCTGACCGAAAGTGTCCGAGGCACAGCAGACGGCGCCAAGCTCGTGCAGACCTGTCTCAAGGGCCCGCAAAGCGCCGCGCTTGTTCAGCACCAGACCAATATAGGTCACGTCATCATGTCGCTTCAGACCGGAGACAACCGCCTCGGCGTCCGCCATCTGCGGTACGCGCGCCGGATTGACGAAGCTCGCCACCTCAAGCCTGCGGGCTCCTGCCTGTACCATTCGGTTCACAAGTTCGATTTTCTGCTCTGTAGGCAGAATAGTCTTCTCGTTCTGAAGACCATCGCGAGGAGAAACCTCGACGAAATCCGGCACCGTGACCTTGGACATGCTTCCTCTCCCGCTGACGGATAGCGTCAGGCAGCCGCCAGAGCGCTGGCGATTTCAACGACACGCTTTCCCTGGAACCGGGCCGAGGCTAGGTCATCTTCCGTTGGAGGCGCCTTACTGCCCCCGTACGAAACCGACGAGGCCCCATAGGGTGTACCCGCCTTGAACATGGCCGGATCGGCGTAGCCCGGAGGAACGATAATCATCCCGAAATGCGCCATCGGCACGAACATGGTAAGATTGTTTATCTCATTTCCACCGTGAAGACTGGACGACGAGGTAAACGCTGAACCGACTTTCCCGGCCAGTTTCCCCTGAAACCAGAGACCACCAAGGCTGTCGAGAAACGCCTTGAGCTCCGATGCGAGCAGACCGAAACGGGTCGGTGAACCAAGGATGATTGCATCAGCCCATTCAGCGTCTGCAACACTCGGTGCCTCATAAGTCGTGTTCATCCGGTCTGCGGATTCTTTCCATCCTGGAACAAAGCCCATCGTCGCATCGTCGACCAATTCTCTGACCCGGCGCAGCCGAACCTCACCGCCAGCCGCAGTCGCCCCGTCGGAAATCGCCTGAGCCAAAGCCTCTGTTGACCCATCCCTTGAATAGAAAGCGATCAGAACTTTAGCCATGGTGTATCCTCATATGTGCAAGCAGGTTGTTAAGGTGCCTCTTCTAGGGCTTATATTTCGTATGTAAATATAATTGACATTCTGTAGGCCGCCCAAAATCCAACGCTTCCAGTTCGTTACGCTGGAAAATAACAGGAGACGAAACGAATGGCCGCCCTTCTGATCGAGAAAAAAGGGGAAGTTGAATACCTCACCCTTAACCGTCCAGGCAGTCTAAACGCGCTGGATGACGACCTGACGATCCGGTTACTTTCGTATTTTGAGGGTCTTCCCTCTCGTCCCGAAATCAGGATTGTAGTGCTACGCGGCTCCGGACGCGGCTTCTGTTCCGGGCTCGACCTGACAAGTGCACAGGCAGACGGGTTCATCGACGGCGCACTACCGGAAAAATTCGCGATTCAGCACCGGCTCGGAAAGATTACGCTCGCCATGCGCAAATGCCCGCAGCCGATCATCGCTGCAATGCATGGCGTGGCGTCCGGAGGTGGTTTTTGCCTGGCTATGGCGTCTGACATTCGGCTCGCAACGCCCAATACCCGGATGAATGCCGCTTTCATCCGCATCGGTCTCGGCGGTGGGGACATCGGGGCTAGCTATCTTCTGCCCCGCCTGATCGGCGCGGGCCCTGCGAACGCCCTTCTTCTGACAGGCCGCATGCTGGGCGCTGAACGCGCCTGGCAGCTCGGCCTCCTGGCAGAACTCACTGAGCCGGAAGATCTGGATGCGGCCATCGACAGTTATATCGACGACATGCTGGCGACCGGCCCGCTGGCGCTGCGGATGACGAAAGAGATACTGAATGTGAATATCGACGCGCCCGGTCTCGAAGCTGCCCTCGCGCTGGAAGACCGGAACCAAGTGATCCTGTCCCACACGCAAAATTTCTCGAACGCAGTAGATGCGTTCAAGAACAAGCAGCCTGTGCGCTTCACACAGGAAGGCGACCAGCCCCGCACGCCGGGCTGATCGTTCGCCTGCCCTGTCGGGCTTCGGTAACAGCTGACCGAAGTTACCTGGGCATCATTCGAGCTCCCGGAAAAGCGCTTCAAATCCTGCCTCGAAGGATTCCTGGAGGTTCCCGATGCCCGCATCAGAACCCTGTTTCTCCCACCCGTCGCGGCCAGCCGCAATCAGGAAGGGAACAAAATTTAAATGATAATGCCGGACAAACGTCTGAGTTTGTAGATTATGCGGTGTTTTGAATGCGTTCAGGGACAACCTCCCTTCCTGCACCATGGCGTGACGCAACGGGGTGGCTGGCGGACAAAACCTATCGGGCGGGCAATGAAGTTCTGCGCATTTACGCGTCGTTCTGTACGTATTCCATAAGTTGGTTTGCATACATCACAGCTTTCCTGTTCCTCCTTGCTGTGACTCTGTCGCAGTCGCCTGTGCGCGAGGTGGATCACATTGTCTTGCCGCTGGGATTCCTTGCAACCTGGCGATACGGCTGGCAGCTGACGCATTTTTTACGCGCGGAGCACTACAGGAATACGGTCTTCCCCCGCTTGCGCCGACAAGCCCGGACAGTCGCCGCCGACCCCTCGACACTGCCGGAACACATCGGTGTTGTTGTGACGTCCTATCAGATGTCGGCGTCGGAAAATTTTGGCGTCTATTCGTCCCTGTTTCAGGAGTTGGCTGCCTATGGTGTGCCGGCAACGGTCGTAGCTTCGGTTACGGATGATGGGGACGCCCGCCTCATTCACCAGATTTTTGACGAGGCACAGCTGCCGGGACATATCGATCTCATCACCCAGCTCCAGCTCGGCACGGGAAAGCGCGACGCGATGGCCGCCGCACTGCGGGCCCTGCAGCGCAGTAATGAAGCCGGCGACGGGATTGTGATCCTCATGGACGGCGATACCGTCGTCACGCCCGGCCTGATGGAAAGGACCTGTCCCTTCTTTACCATGATGCCGGACCTGGCCGCCCTCACCGTCAATAACACAGCTGAAGTGCGAGGCAGCGGACTAGCGCAGGCCTGGTATGCCATGCGATTTGCACTGAGAAATCTTTACATGAGTTCGCTGAGTCTGTCCGGCCGGGTTCTATGCCTGACGGGGCGGTTCTCGGTTTTCAGGGCAAATATCGCTCTGGATGCTGAATTCATAGACCGCCTTCAACTGGACATCCTGAACCATTGGCGACTCGGAAAACTCCCGATGCTGACGGGTGACGACAAGTCCACCTGGTATCATTGTCTCAAGGACGGATGGGCGATGATATATCTGCCCGACACTTATGTCAGTTGCATGGAAGAACTGCCGAAAGGCGGATTCCTGAGCGCATCGGCGCGCCTGATGCAGCGCTGGTTCGGCAATATGCTGCGCAATTCCGACCGGGCCATCCTGCTGGGCCCCCGGCGTATGGGGCTGTTTACCTGGTGGTGTCTGGTAGATCAGCGCATCAGCATGTGGACGAGCCTGACCGGACCTGTCTTCCTCACCTTCTTTCTTCTGCAAGGCCGGTGGATCGCGCTTCCAGCCTATTTGTCCGTGGTCCTTGCAACGCGATTCATCCAGACCATCAATGTCGTACACCAAGGCGGACTTGCTTCGCCGCTTGTGCCCCTGCTCCTGCTGCATCAGCAATTCGTGGGTTCATTCGTCAAGATCCAGGTCTTGTTCCACCTGGATCAACAGAGTTGGACCCGGCAGAATATTACCCACGGAACGGCGGCGGTGCAGCAATTGCGGACATCCATGTTCGGGGATTGGCTCAAGGGATTGGTTATCACGATATTCATTTGTTCAATGATAACTTTGGCATCCTTCGCAGCCAGAACGTGATCCGGATTCCCATGAGCGCTGAAAGACAGTCCGAAGACACTCAGACGAACCAATCCGACGGAAAGGATGAGGTCGCAGACTTCGTGTCGCTCGGAGACGCAATGGAGGCGGCCGGGCGGGATAAACGGAAATTTCCGCGTTATTCCGCGCCCCTCACCATAGAGATCAACGGCCACGCCTATCCCGCCCTTGACTGGTCTCTCAGCGGCTTCAGGATCGGTGAAGTGCGTGAACTTGCGTTGGCCGGAGAAAAAATCCGCACGACGGTCTCTATCCAGATATCCGATTTCGAATTTCGGTTTGACACGATTTCCGAGCTTCTTCGGATCTATCCGGAGAAGCGGGAAGCCGCGTTCACGTTTACCGGCCTGTCTCCTGAAGAGGTACGTGCACTGGGCTTCATCTCCAGCGCACATTTGTCCGGCAAACTGAAAAGTGTCGACGGAATGCTCCGCAATGTCAGTGCAGGAACACCCTCTGCGACCAGCGAAGAAGAAATCGATCACGCCCTTCAAATCGGACGGCGCAAGGTTCTTGTCCGCCGGGGGGTTTTCGCGCTCCTGGCGTTGTTGGCCTTATTGAGCGCAAGGGCATCGATCCTGGCCATGACGGGCATCAGCAGTGTTGCAGCATGGGTGGACACACAACTGATTGAGATCAGTGCGCCTGAGCCATCGGTCGTGAAGGAAATCCTTGCCGACGAAGGCGCGAGGGTGAAGCCCGGTGACGCGATAGCAAGCCTGTCAAACCGTGCGCTCGAAGCCGAGCTTGCTGACGCTGAAGCCGACAAGCGCGTCATGGAGGTCCGGCTGGAGGGGCTGCAGGCCATCCTCGCCGGCCGAAGCGGCATGTTGCAGACAGAGTCCGCTCAAGCAGTCCGGGCACTCCAGCAGGCCCAGGGCCGCCGGGACGAATTGCGGGAGTCACTCGCGGCGGCCATGGCGGAGGCGGAAAAGTTGAGGGCGGTCTCCACGCCTGGGCTGGTTCCCCTCAGTGTCCGCACAAATGCCGAGCAGGCGGTTGCGGAGATTACTGAACGTATCGGTCAGGCTGAGCGCGATGTTGAAGATGCACGGTCGCGCCTCAGTGCGGCCCGGTCGGGCTTCTTCGTTGGCGATGCCCGCGCAACGGGATATGAACCGGCAACCCTGCAGGTGACCATTCGCGAAGCCGAACAGGAAATCGCCGCAGCCAAGGTCAGGATTGATGGGCTCAGAAGCCGGCTTGATGAACTTTCGGTCGTCAGCCCCTGCAATTGCCGCGTGTCAGAAATCATTCTCCTGCCGGGTGAACGCGTGACGGCGCAGGAGCCACTCATGCGCCTTGAGGCGATCGGTGAAACACGCATGGTCTCGGCGTTTGTAAAGCATGCGGATGCAAAACGCCTGAAGGTGGGGCAGCGCGTCAGTGTCAGGCTGGCCGATGGCCGCCGGGACCGCAATGCGACGATTACCGATATCAGTGCGACCATCCAGCTTTCGAGTGAAAACAAGCTGTACAATCGGGACCTCAACCCCGAGCGGTACGCCCAACTGGGGATCCAGCTGTCGGAGGAGTATGCCGATGCGCCCGGCGCGGCTGTTGAAACAAACATTCACAGGCCCTTGCTTCGCTGGTTGGCTGACATCTTCCGCTTCTAGCTGTTGGATCGGAAAGGTGGCCGCGAGCGCCCCCGCTCCCGACTATACAGTCGCCAGATCTATGAGGCTTCGCTCAGACATCTCCGCATCCATCCCTCCGAAGCGAGACATGAATGCAAGGTGTGTTGCGCCAATTCTGCGGTAATTGTTCAGCTGCGCACTCACGTCCTCTCTGGTCCCGAACAGGCCGAGCGATGACGAAATCGCATGCTGGTAAACCGCCTCCGGGTCCGACAGGGCAGTTCCGGTCATGGACCGGGCGAACCGGTCAAGCGCGGGAACCACAACGGACTTTACCGCGGCTGCACTCTCACCGACATGGGCGAAGACCACGACAATCGCTTCCCTGTCATCGGCATTGTGACCACCGTCTGACAAACCCTTCCGATGCATGGTAATCCGTTCACCGACTTCATCGATCGAAGGCGTCATCGGCGTGGCAAGGGTCAGAAAACCATAGCCTTGCTTTCCGATATTATAGGCACTCTCGGCACTTGTTCCGGCGACATACACTGGCGGCCCGCCGGCCTGTACAGGGCTGACATTGAGGCACCCTTTTTGACCACCAGCTTTTTCTGCGTCACCCCAATATGTGCGGATTGCTGACAGACGGGAGTCAAATGTTCGTCGGCGCTCATCAAAATCAGCACCCATCTTCTCGGACTCGAACGGTTGGGACCCGCTGCCGACCCCCATGTTGAGCCGCCCTTCGGAGATCATGTCCAGAAGCGCGTAATCCTCCGCAATCAGTTCTGGCTCCCTGTAAGGCAGAACCGCTACTGCTGGCCCCAGCCTGATCTGAGAGGTCTGCGCAGCAATGGCAGAAAGCAGTACGGCTGGGTTGGGCGCGGAACCCAATGTCTGAAAGTGATGTTCGGCAAGCCAAAGCGAAGCATAACCGAGCTCATCAGCCAGCCTGGCCTGGCGTTTGACGATCTGCCACAGCACCACTTGTGATTCACCCAGCTCCGGATAACGGTCCATAAGCCAGAATAGAGATTTACGCACACAACTCTCCTTCGAATGAGTCTATTCGTCAGAGGACTGTTCAATGAGCTTGTGGGAATCGCTCGCTGTCAGATCCAGTCCATAAATACGCTTCAGGTCTTCAATGGACTTGAGATGCTCGGCCTTGAATGGGGGTGCCTTGCCTTCCAGGGCGTGAAGGACAATGCCTTCAAGGAGATCACCGACGGTGATGTCCAGATATTCGGCCATGGCCTTCAGCACTTTCAGCAAGCGCTTCTCGATTCTCACGCCTGTCTGGACGCGCTCAACAACTTTCTTAGACATATGTACATATGTACATAGATTCCCTTTATTGTCAACAAGCCGGCGCCGCATTAGCCACAGCCAGCCGCACATCACGACTCCGGCCGGGAAATCAGACGTTTTGTTGTTGGGGTTACTGGCTGGCGGTGAGACAGGGATTCGAACCCTGGAGACTATTGCTAGCCTACACACTTTCCAGGCGTGCGCCTTCGACCACTCGGCCACCTCACCGTTTCCAGCAGCGGACGCTCTATCTTATGGGCGCGCGCCTCGCAAGACTGTGATTGCCGTTGCAGCAGCCAGGGCCCATATGAAAGAACAGCTGAAGGAGGCCGCCATGCTGTTCACACGTAAACCCGCTGCGATGCCGACACCGGAAACGGCGCTGAAGGGCCGGGAGATCACGCTCCCGACAGCTGACACGCATTTTGTGAATGGCCGGGAGCTGCTGGCCGATGTGCCCGCCGGGTTCCAGCGCGCCGTATTCGGCCTTGGCTGCTTCTGGGGCGCCGAGCGCAAGTTCTGGCAACAGGACGGCGTCTGGTTGACCCGGGTGGGCTATGCGGGCGGATTCACCCCGAACCCGACTTATGAAGAAGTCTGCACCGGGCAAACCGGCCACACCGAAGTCGTCGACGTGATCTTCGATCCCGCTGTCGTTACCTTCGAGGGGCTGATGAAAGTCTTCCTGGAAAACCACGATCCGACCCAGGGTATGCGCCAGGGCAATGATATCGGCACGCAATACCGCTCCGCCGTCTACACGACCAGCGACGCGCAGGCCGATACAGCCCGGAAAATGATCGCGACCTATGAGGCCTCCCTGGCCCAGGCAGGCCATGCCGGAAAGATCACGACCGAGGTCGCCCCTCTGGACAAGATCTACTTCGCCGAGGACTACCACCAGCAATACCTGGCCAAGAACCCGGCAGGATATTGCGGCATCGGCGGAACGGGCGTGTCCTGCCCTGTTGGCCTCGCTGTCTGAGGATTGGCGGTCTAGGTTCCGAAATTTACCGCAAAACGTTTGCGAGATTCCATCAGGCTCTGCGCCTTGAACATGGCGTCTGACGCGGCTTGCGCGCGCATGATGGACGGATCCGTGCGGAGCGCTTCGACGACCTGGGAAAGGTAGCCGATCGCCTCGCGCACCAGTTCAGCTTCATATTTTTTCGATGCGCGTGCCAGCAGGGCCCGCCCGATATCCATCCGGGCCTGAATGGCGCGCTCCGGGTTCTCCTGAACGGCCCCTTCGGTCAGGTGCTCCCTACGCAGCGCAATTACGCGATCGAGCCCGGCGAGGTCGCCCGCCTCTTCCGCCACATGGACCGCAGAAGCACAAAAGTCCCCTTCGATTTCGCTTCGCAGCGCAACTGGCATGGGTCCTTCATGATCCAGCATGCCTGACAGCGCTTCGGCCAGCAGGCTGATTTTCTCTGGGCGGAAGGATTGCGGATTGCCAAGCCCGGGCTGCAGCTTTTTGGCCAGCAAAAACGCTGCGATTTTCGGCATCTGGTCTTCGAGGGCTGTGTCACGCGCAGGCAGCCGCAGGGTGAACAATTTGGCATTTGCCGGGTTCAGCCCGCCGCCCCGGGTCAGGCCGTGCAGGACCAGACCATCCTCTTTACGCCCGCGACGTTCGCTCCATACAAGCAAGTCGGCGTCAGCCGCAGCCATGCGCCTGCGTGCTCGCGCAATTGTATCCGGTGCGAGTCCGCCTTTCAGCACACTCATCCTGGCGACCTTGAACGGCGCGCCAAAATTAAATGACGTGAGATGGTCTGAGAGCGCCGACTGCAACCATTTGAGTGTCGCCCCTCGCCTCCCCCCTGCCGGGCGGGCGAGCACAATACGATAGCCGGGTGTCTTGTCCGCACGCAGCATCCGAGCTGCCGCTACATCGCCGAGGCGCCGGACCAGCCGCACGATCAGACGAAATGTCAGGATCAGGAGAAAGACCGTAGACAGGATACCCAGAACAAGGCCCAGCGCCGCGAGATAGTGAGTCTCCCGCATATGGGCGTCTGCCCAGGCTTCTGCCGTTGTCAGCCAGTCCGTCACAGGCATGAAATTAGGACCTCTCAAGCCTCTTGGCGATACGGTTCCTGAGCCCTGCATGCAACAGGGAAACGCTGTTGACGCGAGCAAGGTGCATCATCCAGCATGCCGTTTCGGTAAGGGTCGGCAAGCGGAAGACGACGGGTGTCATGACAGATTTCGTCACACGGTTTGCGCCTTCGCCGACAGGATACCTCCATCTCGGCCATGCCTGTTCTGCTTTCCATGTATGGGATGCAGCGCGTGCGGCGGGTGGCAAGGTAATGCTGCGGATCGAGAATATCGACCAGACGCGCTGCCAGCCGGAATACGAAAAGACAATCCTCGAAGATCTCCAATGGCTGGGGCTGGACTGGGAGGGACCTGTCCGGCGCCAATCCGAACATTTCGATGACTATGCGGCGACTATAACGGACTTACGGATGCGCGGACTGGTCTATCGGTGTTTCCGAACGCGGCGGGAAGTCGCCGCCGTCATGCCACCTGGCGCGGATCCGGACGAATGGGCTTTTGTCGGCGCGCCCCTGCCCGCCGCGGACGAGGAAGCCCGTCTCTCCCGGGGCGATGCCTTCGCCTGGCGCTTGTCACTGTCAGCCGCAGAAGCCGAATTGGGGGCACGATACACCCGCCTGAGCTATGTCGATGAAAGCGACGGCACGCCACGCCCTGTGCCCGCAGACCCTCGTCCCTTCGGCGATGTGGTGCTTGGCCGGAAGGAAACGCCCGCGTCTTACCACCTCGCCTGTTGCCACGATGATGCCCTGCAGGGCGTGACACATGTCGTTCGCGGTGAAGACATCAGGGAAATGACAGCCGTGCACGCGCTGCTGCAGGCGTTGATGGACTGGCCCCAGCCGGTCTACCGGTTTCATCCGCTGATCCTGGGACCGGATGGCAAGAAACTGTCCAAACGCGCTGGTGACCGGGGATTGCGTGCCTGGCGCGATGAGGGCAAGACCCCGGACGACCTCCGCCGGATGACAGGCTTTTGATGACAGCCATACCCGCCTCTGCGCCGACGCCCCGTTCATGGACAGGGCCACTGATGGTTCTGGCGGGTGGTGTCGGCATCGGCTTTGCGCCCATCGGCCTGCGCTTCGGCCTCGACGACCTGGGCCCGCAAGCCATCGCATTCTGGCGTTATGTGTTTGCCCTGCCACTTCTGCTGGCACTGGTGTTCGTGATAGAGCGCCGCGGCCCGCGCCTGCCGAACCGGTTCATCCTGATGGCAGGTACATTCTTCGCACTCGACATCGCGCTCTGGCACCATGCGCTGACCCTGACCACCGTTTCCAATGCCACCTTCATCGTCAATCTGGGCAATGTCCTCGTCGGCTTCGGGGCGTGGTTCTTCCTGAAGCAACGCCCGCACGGCTTCTGGTTCGTCGCGGCTGCGCTTGCCATTCTGGGCGCGGCAGCCCTTTCCCTCGGCGGGGGCGCAGAAGGCAAAGGCAATATTCATGGTGACCTGTTTGCCGTCGCGGCGGCCTTCCTCGTCAGCGGTTACATGCTTTGCTCAAACATCGCCCGTCGGACAATCGGCGGGATCGAGGCAATCTTCTGGCTGACCCTTGTGGAGGTCATCGTTGCGGGCTGCATCGTGCTGGCCACGGGCGAAACCTTCCTGCCCCAGTCGCTGGACGGGTTCCGCGTGCCCATTTTCCTCGCGCTGGTCTCGCAGATCGCCGGCCAAGCGCTGATCGTGACAGGGCTCGGCAGAACCTCCGCCGCCGTGGCTGGCCTGCTCGTTCTGGTCCAGCCAGTCGTGGCTGCTGCCGTGTCCTGGCGCCTATTCGGCGAGTCGCTGACCGGCTTGCAGGCAATGGGCGGCGTCGTGATCCTTTTTGCAGTCTGGCTCGCCCAGCGCGGCCGCAAACCACGTGTTGCAGTCGACTGACGAGGAAAACCGTCACACAAACACCTTACGACGCAGACAAGTCGAATCCATTGGAGGCCGCCCATGCGCAAATCACTCACCGCCCTGCCCCTTATCGCTCTCTTCATTGCAGGTTGCGCGGCCACACCCGCTGTTTCTGTCGCGGAGGAGACAGCGGCAGCTGAGCCGATTGCCTCCCCTGTCGCAACGCTCGCCCGCGAAGCCGCCGTGCCGCAACAGGCCGGCGACGCCTACTATGTGAACGCGCAGGCCGCCATCGACACGAAGATCGCTGCGCGCGGATTGCGCCCTGCGAAGAACGTCATCCTCTTCGTCGGTGATGGCATGAGCATCCCGACCATCACCGCAACCCGCATCTATGCGGGCCAGAAACGCGGTGTGGACGGGGAATCCTACAAGCTGACCATGGACCAGCTGCCCTATTCGGCTCTCTCCAAGACCTACAGCCATGATGCCCAGGTGGCAGACTCCGCCTCCACCGCAACAGCAATGATGAGCGGCGTGAAAACCAACTCCCGGACGCTCGGCATCACGGGAGAGGCCTCCTACGACAATTGCGCCAGCATCGAAGGCAACAAGACCGATTCCATATTCGAGATCGCCGAACGGGCCGGACTCGCCACCGGCCTCGTCACCACGGCCCGCCTGACTCACGCCACACCTGGCGCGGCCTATTCCAAAACCCCGAACCGGGACTGGGAAGCCTTTGTCGGCCGGGGTGGCGCAATGGCAGGATCGTGCGCGGACATCGCCACGCAGTTCATCGACTGGTCTGCCGGGGACGGATTTGAGATTGCCATGGGCGGTGGTCGCTCGGCCTTCCTGAAAGGCGGCGCCGAAGACCCCGAATATCCGGGCAAGACCAGCGACCGGAAAGACCAGCGCGACCTGCTCGCCGACTGGACCGCCAAGCCGGCCCACAAGCTGATCATCGACCGCGACGGGTTCGAGGCAGAGGATTTTGCGAGCGAAGACAAGGTCCTTGCGCTGTTTGAGCCATCCCACATGGAATACGAACTCGACCGCACTGAAGATCCGGCCGGCGAACCTTCCATCTCCGAGATGACCCGCGCCGCCATCACGCGCCTGTCGCAGGACCCTGACGGTTATGTGCTGCTGGTCGAAGGCGGCCGGATCGACCATGCTCACCATGCCGGAAATGCCGCCCGCGCACTGGAGGAAGCCGACCAGTTCGACCAGGCGATCCAGACGGCTTTGGACATGACCAATTCGGACGATACGCTGATCATCGTCACAGCAGACCATTCCCACACGCTGACGATTTCAGGCTATGCCAAGCGCGGCAATCCGATCCTTGGCCTGTCGTCAACATCGCTTGACGGATCGCCGGACAAGGCGCTGGACGGCAAGCCCTACACGACGCTCGGCTACATGAACGGCCCCGGCGCCTGCACAGCCACCGAAGAAGGCTTCGATTGCACGCGCAAGGATCTCACCGACGTCGACACGACGGACAAGGATTTCCTCCAGCAGTCGCTCTACCCGATGTGGTCCGAAAGCCATGGCGGCGACGATGTGGCGATCTTCGCCTCCGGCCCCGGATCGGAGCTGATCTCCGGCGTCATGGAGCAGAACGAGATCTTCCAGGTCATGGGCCGCGCCAGCGGTCTCGTCGCCGGGCCGGAGGGCGAATAGCCCTCCGCCTGCGCCTCACGGCAGAACAAGAGACTGATGGGCCTCCCCTAGCGGCAGGTCTCGCCAAGCGCGGCTTTCACGGTCATCCTCCGGAAAAACGATAAGATCAGGAGGAAATGCCATGAAAGCTGCCGTGATGCGGGAGCCCAACAAGCCGCTGTCGATTGAAGAGGTCACCATCGACAAGCCCGGCCCGCGCGAAGTCCTCGTCCGGCTGAAGGCCGTCGGGGTCTGCCACTCCGACGTTCACTTCTGGGATGCCAATTTCCCGGTCGAAACGCCAGTCATCCTTGGCCACGAGAGTGCGGGCGTGGTCGAGGCGGTCGGGTCCATGGTCTCGGCCGTGAAACCGGGCGACCATGTCATCTCCATCCTCTCTCCATTCTGTGGGACGTGCGAATACTGTCTCTCCGGCCACATGTCGGTCTGCCACACGATCAACCGGGAGCAGTTCCAGCGCCAGATGACGGAGGCGCCGCGCCTCTCGATCAATGGTGAAAAGGTCGGCCAGTTCCTGAACCTGTCGTCCTTCGCCGAACAGATCCTTGTGCACGAGAACACGCTCTGTGCGATCGACAAGGACATGCCGCTGGACCGTGCCTGCCTGATCGGCTGCGGTGTGATCACCGGGGTCGGATCGGTCTTCCATGCCGCGAAGGTGGAGCCGGGCTCGACTGTGGCCGTGGTTGGTTGCGGCGGGGTTGGCCTCTCGGCCATCAACGGCGCGGCCATTGCCGGAGCCAGCCGGATCATCGCCGTCGATCTGTCTGACGAGAAGCTGCAGATGGCTGTCCGCTTCGGCGCGACCGACGTGGTCAATCCGTCCAAGGTCAATGCAGTCGAGGCGGTAAAAGAGCTGACCAAAGGCGGCGTCCATTACGCCTTCGAATGTGTCGGCCTTAAGCAGACAGCGGAACAGGCCTATCACATGATGCGCCCGCGCGGCCTGGCCACGCTGATCGGCATGATCACGCCCGGTGTGAATATCGAGATCCCCGGCATCGAAATGCTGGTCACCGAAAAGCGCCTTCAGGGCGCGATCATGGGCTCCAACCAGTTCCGGATCGATTTCCCCCGCCTCGTCGAGCTTTACCGCCAGGGAAAACTCCACCTCGACGATATGATCTCTGATCGCATCGGCCTCGATGGCATCACCGGTGCCCTGCAGAACCTGAAAGACAACAAGGGCACAGTGGCCCGCCAGGTCGTGGTTTTTGACTAGAAATCTGGCGCCTGGCGCTCCGTAACCGGAGTGTCAGGCGTTGGAATTCATGAAAGCCCGAACCGCCCCGGATTGTCTCTGATCAGGGCTTCCAATTTTGGCATGCCTTCGGCAATGCCCTTGGCGAGCTGCTTCGAGACGATCCCGCCAAGAAACAGCGGTGCGCTGGCTTTTCCGGCCCAGCGCAGCTCGCATCCGCCCGGCGTTTCGACGACGTGATAGTCCTCCACGCCAGCGGAAATCGGCAGGGTCGACTTGTCGAAATAGAACGCCATCCGCTTGCCCTCTTCCCAGATGAAGAAGACCTCATCGATCACCATGTCACCGATCTCAACGGTGCGCGTCGTGCCGACGGCATAGGGTTCCGGGCTCGTCCAGTCGACCTTGGTGATGGCCAGCCATTCTGTCCACGCCTTCGCATCCAGAAGCGCTGCCCAGACGGCTGAGGCCGGGAACGGAAAGGCGTGCGTGACTTTCAGATTTGCGCCGACGGATGCGAGATAATCCTCGCCCACCGGTTTGTGTTGTTTCAGCTTCTTGGCCATGTGGTCCTCCGTTCCCGGCCTGATAACACCCTGATTTCACCCCGGGAGAAAGCCGTAACGCCGGGTCAGTCCCGAAACAGCACGTCCACACCAGGCCGTATTCGACTAGGAAGCTTCGCAAGGGCGGATAATCTGCCCGCTCCTCGGGTCCGCCATGGTAGATCGCTCGCCTGTCTCAGGATCAATCAGGTCGCGCTGTTTCCAGGATCTCAGGGCACGGACCTTCCCCGCACTGCGGCGCACGCTGAATTGCTGCTCATGCTGAACCAGGCGGGTCGGGTCTTCCGGATGGACAGCCACGAACTTCCACAGGACCCGGTCCATCTTGGCAGCATATTGGGTGCCGGACAGCGTCGAATCACGGCGCGCCATGAACTTGCCCTTGCCGGTCTTTTCGCCCGCTTTGTAGATGTCGAACCAGTCCCCATTGATAACAATCGCATCGGCCAGGTCCTCGCAGCCCTGACCGTCCTGCCAGCCCCAGGTGCCACCTTTTCCGATGAAGGCCCGGTCGTCACCCGGCGTGCCGCCACAGGCTGTCAGAATGACGGCCAGGCCAATCAGAAGCCGCTTCATATTCCCCTCCCGATTTAACCCGATAAGCATATCGGGGAATTCGGCGAAGGCGAACCCGGATTGCCGCCTAGTCCCGCAGCAGTTCGTTCACGCCGGTCTTGGAGCGGGTCTGCGCGTCGACCGTTTTCACGATCACGGCGCAGGCGAGGCTCGGGCCGCCTTTCGGGTCGGGCAGCGTGCCCGGCACGACGACAGAGTAAGGCGGGATCTTGCCATAGCTGATCTCGCCGGTCGCGCGGTTCACGATCTTGGTGGACTGGGTGATGAACACGCCCATGGCGATGACAGACCCCTCCCCCACGATCACGCCTTCGACGACCTCAGAGCGCGCGCCGATGAAGCAATTGTCCTCGATGATGGTCGGGTTCGCCTGCAGCGGCTCCAGCACGCCGCCGATGCCGGTGCCGGCAGAAATATGGCAGTTCGCGCCGACCTGCGCGCAAGAGCCGACAGAGGCCCAGGTGTCGATCATCGTGCCTTCACCGACATAGGCGCCGATGTTCACGTAAGACGGCATCAGCACGGCGTTCGGTGCAACGAAGGCGCCCCGGCGCACGGCACACGGCGGCACAGCACGGAAGCCGGCTTCCTTGAATTCGGTCTCGCCCCAGCCTTCGAACTTGGAGGGCACCTTGTCCCACCAGTTTCCGCCGCCCGGCACACCGCCGATCATGCCGTTGGCGTTCAGGCGGAAAGAGAGCAGCACGGCTTTCTTCAGCCACTGGTGCACAACCCATTCGCCGTTTGCACCCTTCTCGGCGACGCGGGCCTCGCCCTTGTCGATCAGGTCGATGGCGGCATCCACGACGTCGCGCACTTCGCCTTTCGTTTCGGTTGAGAGCGTGTCACGCGCCTCCCAGGCAGAATCGATTACGCGGGCAAGGGCTTCGGTCATGGGTTGTCCCCCAGTCTATGGTTTTTATTTCAGCGTATCCCGCGCCGCTTCGAGGAAGGCCGCGAGGTCGCCGGTGACATAGTCGATGTGGTCCGGCCCGTCATCCTTCAAAATGTCCTCAAGCGTCGCAGGGCGCGCTTCGATGGGCTCGTGGCTCCAGTCCTTTTCGGAGTGAACCAGCACGGTTGTGAACCCCATATCCTTTGCCGGCAAAAGGTTCCGGGCGAGGTCCTCGAAGAAGATGGACTGTTTCGGATCGACGTCGTGCAGTCCGCAGAACCGGTCGTAGGAATCCTGCCGGGGCTTGGGCGTATAGGCCGCATCCTCGATGCCGAAACTGTCATGGAAGAGGTGCGACAGGCCCATCTTTTCCGTCACGCGCTCGGCATGCCGGCGCGAGCCATTGGTGTAGACGAATTTCCGGCCGGGCAGCGCCTCGATCGCGGCGCGCAGGTCCGGCAGGTCCGGCAGCGGCGAGAGATCGATGTCGTGGACATAATGCAGGAAATCAGCGGGCTCGATCCGGTTCACGTGCATCAGGCCCGACAGGGTCGTTCCATAAGTTGCATAATAGTGCTTCTGAACCCGGCGTGCTTCGGCCGGGCCGAGGCCCAGGGCGCGAGAGACGAAGTCCGTCATGCGCGTGTCGATCTCGGCGAAGAGGTCGCACTCTGCCGGGTACAGCGTGTTGTCGAGATCGAAGACCCAGTCGGTGACGTGGTCGAATTTCCCGAACGGAGCGATGTGAACACCGGCAGCCTTAACGGTCATTACCGCCTGCCTTGGCAAAGTCGCGTTCAAAGAATTCGAAGACCAGCTTGCGCTCTGTCGGCGGGGGCGTCGCGGCGAACAGGGCCGTGCGATAGGCCGAGGCTTCGCACTGATCGCGCCCGGCAATGGCAAACTTCGCATGGCCTACGCAGAATGCATCAGAGGCCTTCGAAAGCGTGCGGATCTTGGAGCCGTCTTCCATTTCGCCATAGACGTAATACTCGCTGCCCCGCAGCGGGCGGTCGATCACACGGGCGCAGCCGCCAGCCTCGAGCAGCCACCAGCCACGGCTTTCCCAGCCTTCGGCCCCACGGCGGGCAATGGAACTCCAGATACGCTTCTTGGTGCGATTGCAGAGGGTGAAGCCGACATTGCGTCCCCTGTCCTTGGCCACCTGTTCGAGGAAATCGATCAGGTCGTCATCGGACGTATCGGCCGGCAAATTGTTCTGCTTCAGGAATTCGCCGATGGCGAGCCGGGTGCGCCGGCCAATATTGCCATCTATGGCGCCGCTGGCGATGCCAGCCTCTTCCAGAAGGCGCTGCAGCCCGGCAGCCCGGGCCTTGTCCAGGCTGTAATTCTCGATCTCTGTCAGGTCTGTCGTCCAGCGAACCTTGCTGGAAACTTCCACCGCACGGAAACCGCGTGTTTCCAGCCCCATCGGCGCACATTCCGGCGGATTTTCCAGCGTGAAGCTGCCCGTCGGGTCGACGCAAAGCTCCGTACGTCCGCCCCACTCGCGCGGGCCGCCCCGGTGGGCGAGCGAGGTGCGCGCATACAGGAAATGGTATTTCGGCTCGAGCGGTGACTCGACGGCGACCCTGCACTCGCCGGGGCGCATCTTCAGCCAGCCCTCAACGGTGACATCCTTCTCTTCGGGTACGCCGAAGGCGGCCTCGATGATGTAGGAGGTCTTGTTACAAATGGTCCAGCCGTCCTTCGCGCCGGAGTCCTGCGCAGCAGCGGCAATACCGGGGAAACACACAGCCGCCGCGAGGACAGCAAGGACGTTACGAAATGAGCGTACCAGCGCCATGTTCGGTAAACAGCTCCATGAGGAGGGCGTGCGGCGCACGTCCATCCAGAATAACCGCCGCCCCAACACCATGATTTACGGAATGCGCCGCAGTTTCAAGCTTCGGAATCATGCCGCCAACAGCTGTGCCGTCTTCGATCAGGCGCGGAACGTCGCCGACCCTGATGTCGCGCAACAGGTTCTTGTCCTTGTCCAGCACGCCAGCAACATCTGTCAGCAGCAGCAGGCGGGAGGCCCCCAGAGCCGCAGCGAGCGCCCCTGCGGCGGTGTCTGCGTTGACATTGTAACGGTGCCCGTCGGGGCCCATGGCCACCGGAGCGACGACCGGGATCAGCTGCGAATCCGCCTTCAGCAGCGCTTCGATCACGCTTGTATCGACGCCTGTCGGCTCACCCACGAAGCCGAGGTCCAGCACCTGCTCGATATGGCTGTCCGGATCGCGTTCGGTCTTGGTCGCCTTGGTGGCCTGCAACAACTGGCCATCGGACCCCGACAGGCCAACGGCGAGCCCGCCCGCCTGGTTGATCGCCCGGACGATGGATTTGTTGATCGGGCCGGACAGGACCATCTCGACCACTTCCATGGTCGCTTCATCCGTCACGCGAAGGCCGCCCTTGAATTCCGACACAATGCCCAGCCGGTCCAGAAGCTTGCCGATCTGCGGGCCGCCGCCATGCACGATCACCGGGTGGACCCCAAGCGTCTTCAGCAGGACCACGTCGCGGGCAAACATGGCGGAGAGCTTCTCATCCACCATGGCATGGCCGCCATATTTCACGACAATGGTCTGCCCGACATAGCGCTGGATATAGGGCAGCGCCTCGGACAGGGTTTTCGCGGTAAACTGGGCGGAAGAATAGTCGGTCATGGCCGCCCCTTTAACGCGCTTTGGACAATCACGAAACGGGTTTCTCCGCGGCAATCCTGCCAGTGTCAGAGCAGCCCTGCGATCTCGGCGCGCAATTCCGGAATGCCCCATCCCTTTTCCGAAGAGGTCATCCGCACCACCGGATGCGCAGCGCCGCGCTTCTTGAGCTTTTCGGCGATCTTGGCCGCAAGCGTATCGACCTCACCTTTCGGGAGTTTGTCGACCTTGGTCAGGACGATCTGGTAGGTCACGGCGGACTTGTCCATCATGTCCATGACCTCCTCGTCCGTGTCCATCAGGCCGCGGCGGGCATCGACCAGCAGGAACACCCGGCGAAGCGACGGACGCCCACGCAGGTAGGATTTCGTCAGGCGCGTCCACGCCTCGGTCTGCGAGCGGGACACTTTGGCATAACCAAAGCCCGGCAGGTCGACGAGGTAGAGCTGGCCTTCGCCAATGTCGAAATAATTGAGCTCCCGCGTCCGGCCGGGCTCGGCTGAAGAGCGGGCCAGTTTCGCCCGGTTCGTCAGCGCATTGATCAGGCTGGACTTGCCAACATTGGAGCGTCCGGCAAAGCAGACTTCCGTCCGGTCTGCGGCTGGTAGCTGTTTCAGGTTCACGACGCCCATCACGAAAGTCGCCTCGCCTGCGAACAGGACGCGGCCGGCCTCCAGGGCCTCTTCGCTGGGGCCCGAACCTGCGGGGGACGTCTCTTCCGTCATCGGATCAGCTGGCGGCTTCCTTGCCGCCTGTGAACAGCTTCTTCACGAACTTGCCGATTTCGGTGTCGACCCCGTTCCGGCGCATGATGAAGTATTGCTGAATGAAGGACAGCGTGTTCGACCAGATATAGTACATGACCAGACCTGCCGGGAACCCTCCGAACACGAACAGGAAAATGAGTGGCATGAACTGGATCATGCGGCGCTGCATCGGGTCGGGCGGCGGCGGGGAGAGCGTCTGCAGGGCCGCCATGGTTGCACCGTAAAGGATCGGCAGGATGCCGACGCCGATCACCATGCCGAGGAACGGAATGGTTTTGAGGTCGGCGGCAGACCACCACGGGATCAGGCCAAACAGATTGCCGATTGCGGTCGGATCCGGCGCCGAGAGGTCCTTCAGGAACAGGAAGGAGGCGTGGCGCATTTCGATCGTGGCGTAGAGCGTCTTGAACAGGGCGAAGAAGATCGGGATCGTCACAAGGATAGGCAGGCAGCCGCCGAGCGGGTTTGCGCCCTCTTCCTTGTAGAGTTTCATGATCTCCTGCTGCTGGCGCTGCGGATCCGCCTTGAACCGTTCGCGGATTTCCTGCGTCGGCTCCTGCAGCTTCTTCATCTTCGCCATCGACTTGTAGCTCTGATTGTAGAGCGGCACGAGCGGCAGCTTGACCATGACGGTGAAGGCGAGGATCGCCCAGCCGAACGAGCCGACAATACCGGAAAGCCATTCCAGCACATAGAAGAAGGGCTTGGTCAGGAAGAACAGGTTGCCCCAGTCGATGGCGTCCTCGAAATTCGGAATGCCGAGGTCTTTCTCGTATCCCTTCAGTACTTCATAGCGCTTGGCGCCGGCAAAGACGCGGTTTTCCATCGTGGCGCTCGCACCGGGCGCAAGGTCCAGCGGCGCCGATTCCGTGCGAAGTTCCAGGTCCTTGCCCGTCGCCAGCTTCCGTTTGTCGACGAGGCCGGCAAAGAAAGTGTCCTGCTGCGGGACCAATGCGCCCAGCCAGTATTTGTCGGACACGCCCCACCAACCGCCATCTGTCGACGGGAAAGTGCCGTCGGCAGACTCTCCCTTGATGGGTTTCATCTTGTAGAGGCCGTTGAATTTTTTCAGGCGCAGCGTGCCGTCTGTGTGGCCCATCAGGCCCATATGTGCCGCTGTCGATACGGACGAGCCGGGGTCTGTCGCCTCAAGGAAGCCTTTGAAATCGCCGAAACGTTCGATCGAACCGACCGCGCGGAAGCTGCGGGCGGTGTCGGATGTATTGGTCACCTTGTCGGTGAAGGTGAACATGTAGTTCTCGTCGAGCGAGATCGTCCGCTCGATGGTTACGCCATCACCTTCCAGCTTCAGCACGATTGGAGATGCCGGGGTCAGCTTGTCGCCGGACACCACCGTCCAGGGCGAATTGCGTCCGGCCACCAGCGTGCCGCCGGACGCCCAGTAATAAGTCGCGAAGTAGCCGAACTCGCTGTTCTCCGGCCGGAACAGGCGGACTTCCTGCTTCTTCTCCACCGTGAGGTAGTAATCGTGCAGGCTGACATCGTCGATGCGTGCGCCGGCAAGACGGATGGAACCATCCACGCCCTTGCCTTCAAAACCGATACGCGGATCGTCGGCCAGCGCTTCATCGACCGGCTTCAGCTGGTCGATGGCGACGACACCCGTGTCTGCCGTCTTGGCCTGGGATTCGGCTTCGATCGCGGCCTGCTGCGCTTCGTATTTCTTCTGCGCCGGCTCAACGAAGAATTTCTGGTAGCCCAGCACGAGCGCGATCATCAGCACCATTGCGAGCAGAAAATTGCGCTGGTCTTCTTTTTCCATCTCGGGGGTCCCGGAATCTTGATGCAGGAGCGCCCGGACGGGCGGCAGGGTTCAATCAGCGGCGAGGCTTATCAGTGCGCTTTCCATATCGTCAAGCAAACGCGGCCAGCCAATATCAGCGGTATCCTGACGCGCAATGAACACATAGTCCCAGCCCGGCTGGCCAAGTCGCGGCAACAGCTGGCGTGCCGCTTCACGCAGGCGCCGCTTGGCCCGGTTGCGGATCACGGCATTGCCGATCTTCTTGGTGGCGGTAAATCCGGCCCCGGCATGGCTGCCCGGCGCCTCCCCTGCCCGTTTGCGGGCCTGCACCACAAGGGATTTGCGCCGCTCGGCCCGGCCGCCGCGCACGAAAATGAATTGAGGCCGCACGCGCAGGCGAACGACCTCAATCAAAGTCTTGTCGGTATCTGCCGTCACGGCCATCCCCTTCGGAGAGGCGGACTGGCGCCGTTCTTAAGCGGAGAGGGACTTGCGGCCCTTCGCGCGGCGGCGTGCCAGCACCTTGCGGCCATTCTTTGTGGCCATGCGCTCGCGGAAGCCGTGCGTACGCTTGCGGCGGAGGTTGCTCGGCTGGAAAGTGCGTTTCATCGGTCTGCTCTGGAAGCTAAGTGTCTCGGAAAGAGGGGCCAATACAGGCCCGGCAGCGCCGGGTCAAGTCATGCAATCAGCATGAAATGCGGTCATGCCAGCCTGCCTTCCGGCGGAGTGACCGACTGTTTGCGCCCCGTTGCATCCGGCGATCTTTACATGCGTCATGAGTCTTGGTGTGGTCGGGGACCGGGCGGGCCGTAAAACTTGGGATGAGATCATGCGTTTCCTGCGCACGCTGGCAGTCTGTCTTGCTGTATCGCTTCCGCTTCCTGCCGCATTGGCCCAGACAATCGACTACAAGCGCCTCGATGCCCGAATTGGCCGATTGGCGGCCAATGAAGACATTGTCGGCCTGGCAGTCGCGGTGATCGACAAGGGCGAGATCAGCTTCGCCAACGGATATGGCGTGACGGAGCGGGGCGGGGCTCCTGTTACGAATGAAACAGTGTTCCGCTGGGCTTCGCTTTCGAAGGGGGTCGCAGCGACCGAAGTGGCGATCCTTGCAGACCGCCACGAGTTGAACCTGACCGATACGGTCTCACGGTTCAAAACCTCCCTCCGGCTGCCCGGCGGCGCGGAAACCCGCGCCACGCTGGAAGACATTCTTTCCCATCGTCTGGGCATCGTCCCGAACGCCTATGACACAAGGCTGGAAGATGGCTGGGATGCTGCACGAATCCGGAGAAGCCTCGCCAAACTGAAACCGCTCTGCCCGGTCGGCGATTGCCATACGTATCAGAACGTCGCCTATGACACGGTGTCGGAAATCGTCGAGGACGTGACCCACGCCCCCTATGCCGACGCCGTCCAGCATTCGATCTTCGAACCGCTCGGGATGGTCACGGCGAGTATCGGCCGCACGGGCCTGCAATCCTCGCCCTCATGGGCCCGCCCCTATTCCAAACGGTCCCGCACGCCCGGCCCGCCACAGGAAAAGACGGTCAATGACGACTATTACAAGGTGCCGGCCGCCGGCGGCGTGAACGGGTCCATCCTGGACCTTGCCCGCTACGCCCGCGCCCAGATGGGGCTGGCGCCTGATGTCCTCAGCGATGCCGCGCTGGAAATGCTGCAAACGCCGCGCGTTTACACAAGTGGCGAACAGCGGCGCATGTCCAGCCGCTACAGAGGCACCGTCCGCGATGCCCGATACGGGCTCGGCTGGCGGATCTATAAATATGGAGAGAATGGCGACCGCGTGATTGGCCATCGCGGCGCAGTCGAAGGCTATCGCTCCTACATCCTGTTCGATCCGGAACGCGACACAGGCGTCGTCATTCTCTGGAACTCCAGCTCCCGGCTTCCGAACGGTATCGGCTTCGAAGTTATGGACATGGTCTACGACCTGCCGCCGCAGGACTGGATGGAGATCGATACGCCCGCCACAGGCGGCTGAATCATCTGACATTCCGCTCACGGGTCTTTGATCGGCGCCTGACAAGGCGTTACAGGCGCTTTACGGCCTGACGCGCTATGTCTCTGCCTGAATTCACCGCATCCGGAGTCCTCTGCCTCATGCCCGCCGCCGCCTGCCGCCTTGCACTGCCCGTAGCCCTCGCCCTGACGCCGCTGATCGCGGCTGCGCAGCCGGCCATGCCTGTAGCCGGCGCCGTCCAGCAGCCGCCTGCGGAAAAGCCGGCGCATGCGGCATGGACCTGCCTGCTCAAGAAATATGTCCAGCCCGGCCCGGATGGCGTGAACCGTGTCGATTACGCGGCCTTCAAGGACAATGCTGAAGACCGCACGGCGCTCGACACATACATCGCAAGCTTTGCCGACATGGACCTTTCGGGCACCGACGCAGCCACCTTCGCGGCCTGGGCCAATCTCTACAATGCGGTCACCGTGCGTTACATCGTGGAGCAATACCCAACCGGATCGATCCGTGACGGCCACCTGTTCGGCGGGCCATGGAAGAAAATCAGGGTGACAGCCGGCGGCCAGACCGTCTCGCTCGACGAAATCGAACACGGCATCCTGCGGCCCCGCTTCAGCAATCCGCTGGTTCACTACGCCATCAATTGCGCGGCCATCTCCTGCCCCAACCTTCAGGCCAAGGCCTGGCAGGGCGCGACACTGGACGAAGACCTCGCTGCTGCCGCCCGCGCCTATATCAATGACCCGCGCAGCGTAACTGCCACGCCTCGCGGCCTCAGGGTTTCATCCATCTATGATTGGTTCGAAACCGACTTCGGTGGATCGAAACAGGCTGTCATCGATCATCTTCTGAAGTATGCCGATCAGGGGCTTGCCGAAGAAATCCGCTCCAATCCGCGCATTCGCGCGTATGAATACGACTGGTCCCTCAACGACACGAAGAAGGCCGAGACCGAATGACCGAGACAGCAACCAAACCCCTCGCCCCGCTGTGGCAGCGACTCTGGCCAGTCTACCTTATCGCCGGCGGCCTGCTTGCTGCCTGGCGCTTCGGCCTATTCAACTACCTGTCGCTGCAGACCCTGCGCGAACAGCATGAGGCTTTGCGCAGTTTTGTGGAAAGTAATCTCGTGCTCGCGGTTTTGGCTTATGTGGCTATCTACGCCTTCGCCACTCTGTTCATGGTACCGGGCGCGCTCTGGATCACGATTGCCGGTGGCTTCCTGTTCGGTCTGGCAGGCGGTTCGGCCACCACTGTCGTCGGCGCCACGATCGGGGCAAGCCTCCTTTTCCTGGCCGCCCGCACGGCTTTCGGCGGCATGTTGCGCGAACGGGCCGGACCGTTCCTGCGCAAGATGGAGGCTGGTTTCCACGAGAATCCGCGCTCCTACATGTTCGCCCTGCGCTTCCTGCCCATCGTGCCTTTCCCGGTAGCCAATATCGCTCCGGCCCTGCTCGGCGCACGTTACCCGGACTACGCCCTGACCACGGGCATCGGCATCATTCCGGGCGTCGTTGCCTATACCTGGATCGGTGCTGGCCTCGGCGCGACCTTTGAAGCTGGTGAAAACCCGGATATCGCCGCCGTCGCAGGAAACCTGGTCCCGGCCTTCGCCGCCCTTGGCGTGGTGTCCCTCATGCCCGTAATCTGGAAGAAATTCTTCGCGCGCCGCCCCGCTATCGAAAGCCCGCCCGCATGAATGAGCCCGTCAAAACCCTGAAAGCCGACCTCTGTGTCATCGGGGCCGGTTCAGGCGGCCTGTCCGCCGCAGCCGGTGCCGCCCAGCTTGGACTGAAAACCGTGCTCTACGAGAAGCACGAAATGGGCGGAGATTGCCTGAACTATGGCTGCGTCCCGTCAAAGGCCCTGCTCAGCGCAGCAAAAGCGGCAGCAGGCGTCCGGGAAGCCAGAAAGTACGGAATCCAGACTGAGGACCCAAAAACAGACTGGGAGGCCGTGAAAGCGCATGTGGCCGGCGCGATAGAGACAATTGCCCCGGTCGACAGCCAGGAACGGTTCGAGGGTCTTGGCGTGACCGTGATCCGCGAAGCCGCCCGGTTTGCCGACCGCAAGACAATCGTCTCCGAGACATCCCGCGTCGAAGCCCGGCGCATCATCATCGCAACCGGCTCCCGCGCCTTCATCCCGCCCATCGAAGGGCTGAAGGATGTGCCGTTTCTCACCAATGAAACCATCTTCACCCTGCCGGAGCTTCCGGAACATCTCGTCATCCTCGGCGGCGGACCGATCGGCCTCGAAATGGCGCAGGCATTCACCCGCCTCGGATCGAAGGTCACCGTAATCGAGATGGGCCGGGCCATGCCGCGCGCAGATGCGGAACACGCCGCCATTGCCATCAAGGCCCTGCGCGATGAGGGCGTCACAATCCTCGAACAACACAAAGCACAGCGCGTCTCCGGACAAAACGGCCGTATCCGCGTGCACACGGATCATGACAGCACAGCGCTGGACATTGAAGGCAGCCACCTCCTGGTCGCCACCGGCCGCCGCGCCGTGCTGGACGGGCTGGACCTCGACAAAGGCGGCGTCGATTTCGACCAGAAAGGCATCAAGGTCGGCGATACGCTACGCTCCCGTTCCAATCCGCGCGTGTGGGTGCTCGGCGATGCGGCCGGCATGGAACAGTTCACCCATATTGCCGGCTGGCATGCTTCGGTCTTCACGCGCCGGGCCTTTTTCAAGCAGGGCACCAAAGCCTCCAGCTTGCCCGTACCTGCCGTCACCTACACGAGCCCGGAAGTCGCGCAGCTCGGCCTGACCGAGGCAGAGGCGCGCGAGAAATTCGGCGACGAAGTCACAACGTCTGCGTTCCCCTTCCACGAAAACGACAGGGCGATTGCCGAAGGCAAGACGCTCGGCGAGTGCAAACTGGTGCTGCGCAAGGGAAAGCTGGTCGGCGCGTCCATCGTCGGCGAGGGGGCGGGCGACATTCTCCAGCTCGTTTCCGTCGCTATGTCGAACGGCCTGAAACTGACCGCGCTGACCAATTTCATCTCGCCCTACCCCACGCGGACAGAGATCGTGAAACGCGCTGCATCCGCTCATTTTACACCTGTCGTGTTCAGCAAGAACGCACAGCGTCTCGTCGGCTTGCTCCAACGCATCCCGTAGGCTACTTCAGCGCGTGTGAACGGCAACGCACGCGCACCCCTTCCGGCCCCCGTCCGCCAGCCTGCGCCTGCACGCTGGTACCATGGGCTATCGTTTCGCCTGTTTGGCTTCACCCTCGCGGCAATCCTGTTTGTCGAAGGGCTGATTTTCATCCCCAGCGCTTCCGGATTCCGGAATGCCTGGCTGGCTGAGCGGCTGCAGGCCGCGCGAATTGCCGCCCTCGCCCTCGATGCCTCTCCGTCCCGCATGGTGTCGGAGGAACTCGCGCAGCAATTGCTGGAAAACGCCGAAGTCCTCTCCGTGGCAGAGGTCGAAGACGACATGCATATTCAGCTGCTCGATTCCGGCATGGATATCGAGGGCAGCTTTTACCAGATCGACCTGCGGGAAACGACACCCCTCGACCGGGTGATGCGGGTCATGGGCGCATTCGCGGCGCCCGAGGATCGCATCCTGGTTGTCACGGCCGTCGGATCGACGCCCGACCGTGTTATCGAAGTGGTCGTGCCGCAGGCCCCGCTCCGGGAAGACCTCTACGCTTATGGCCAGCGCATCCTTGGCCTCTCCTTTCTGATCGCCCTGGTTGCCGCGACCGTGATCTACATCCTGCTGCATTTCATCGTCGTGAGGCCGATGGCGCGCGTTACGACCAGCGTGGAACAATTTCGCATGGACCCCGGCGGCTGGACACGGCGCCTCCAGCCAACCTCGCGGCGGGACGAGATTGGCCGCGCGCAGAACGCCCTGTCCGACATGGAAGAAGCGGTGGCCGATGCCTTCCGCCAGCGGGCCCACCTCGCTGAACTCGGCACGGCGGTCGCCAAGATCAATCACGATCTGCGCAACTCGCTCGCCTCCGCCCAGCTCGTTTCCGATACGCTCGCCCGGTCCGAAGACCCGCGCGTGCAGAAGGCGGCCCCGCGCCTCGAACGCGCCCTAACCCGGGCGATCAATCTCGCTTCCGAGACGCTGGACTATGGCAAGGCCGCGCCCCAGCCGCCAGATATCCAGCCTGTTTCGCTGCGCGGTTGCATCGAAGAAGCCGCTGCCGAAGCACTCGCCGCCTGGCCGGAAGTCGAATTCATCGACGACTTGCCAAGCGCCCGGATCATCAATGCGGACCCGGAGCACCTGCACCGCCTCGCGGCGAACCTGATCCGCAACGCCGCAGAGGCCATGGTTGCCGCCGCCTCCCTGCCGAAGCGCATCACCGTGTCGCTCACGCGTGATGGCGTGGAGTTCACCGATACCGGCCCCGGCCTGCCACCGAATGCACGGGACAATCTGTTCACGCCGTTCGCGGCGTCTTCCCGCAAGACGGGCACCGGCCTTGGCCTCGTCATCGCGCGGGAACTGGCCGTCGGCATGGGCGGCGACCTTGTGCTGGCCTCCACAGGAAAGGATGGCACCGTCTTCCGTCTGATCCTGCCGGACCTTGTCGTGTGACCTCCTACGCTCCACCGCAGGCACCTGTTCGCTATGTGCATGTCGACGAGTATCTGATCGTCATCGACAAGCCATCCGGTCTTCTTTCCGTACCCGGACGGGGACCAGATAAAGCTGACTGCGCAGTGTCTCGCGTCAATGCCGATCATCCGGGCGCATTCACCGTTCATCGCCTCGACATGTCCACCAGCGGGCTGCTCGTCCTCGCCCGGTCAAAAGAAATGCAGGCCGCGCTCTCCGGCCTGTTCGAGCGCGGCGAAATCGACAAGGAATACATCGCGGATGTCTGGGGCGTGCCAGATCCCGCCGCGGGAGAGATCGACCTCCCCCTGATCACGGACTGGCCGAACCGCCCACGTCAGAAAGTAGACCATGATGTCGGCAAACCGAGCCGAACTCTGTACGAAACGCTGGGAACACGCGCTGGCAAGACAAGGCTGCGGCTCACACCGCTGACGGGCCGATCACACCAGCTACGCGTGCATCTTGCAGAACTTGGCCATCCGATCCTGGGTGACGAATTATACGCGCATAAATCAGCCCTCGCCGCTGCACCGCGCCTCTGCCTGCATGCCAGCGCTATCGCATTCGTTCATCCGGGCACGGGCGGCCAGCTGGCCCTCTCTGCGCCCTGCCCGTTCTGAATTCAGAGTGCCTTGCGCATCTGGATAAACCGGCCACCGCCATGCCAGAGCGGACGATCTTCCGCGATCTCTATTTCGAACCCGAGCCGTTTGTAGAGCGCCATAGAGGCTTCCAGCCCGTCCGTAGTTTCAAGATAGATTGAGGACCAGTCCTGCGCTTCGGCGTGCTTCATCGCCGCGTCCAGCAGTCGACCGCCAAGTCCGAGCCCACGCGTTTCCGGCGTCAGCACGACCCAGCGCAGCTGGCCTTCAATTCCCCGATCGACCACCGCCGCACACCCGACCGTTTCACCGTCTATCTCGACGAACCAGACACAGCTGGCTGGCCGGCAGGGGATATCGGCCTCTTCCACCGTATGGCGCACATGGTCCAGGAAGTCGGCCCCATAATGATGCCCACCTTCCCGCTCATAGCCGCGCCGGTGGAGGTCAACGATGCGTTCGACATCGCCTTCGCGCCAGTCGCTGCGGATGTTGATCTCTCTTGTCATCACAATCGCTTCTTCGTCCGGCCTTCATGCGCGCGGGCACTCGCCGGGTCGTCCGGCCAGTCATGCTTTGGATAGCGCCCGCGCATATCCTTCGCCATGTCCTTGTAGCCGCCCTGCCAGAAGGCGGGCAGATCCTGCGTTGTCGCAACCGGCTTCATGCCCGGCGAGAGCATCTCCACCGTCACCGGCACGCGGCCACCGCCAATGTGCAAATGCTCAGCACACCCCCAGAAGGCCTGCGCCCGCGCCGACACCAACGGCGCGCGCGGATCGAGATAGTCGACACGCGCCGACTGGCCCGAGGGAAGCTCCAGAGACAAAGGCGCGCCTGTTCGCAGCGCTTCCTGCACTTGCCAGTCGAGGGAGGCAACAAGTACCTCGCGCACCTTGTGATCCGCAGGCACCTGCGCCCCGGCCTTCTTCAGGCACGGCATCAGCCAGCCCTCCGCCGAAGCCAGCAGGACGTCCTCGTTGAGGCCCTGCGCCTCCACCAGCCCCGATTTTTCCAGCAGGGCGAGGCGAGACAGCGTCTCTTCCACAATCTCCCCCGCCCCGATGGCGGAGAAACCCTGCTCCCGAATCGCTACCAGCATCGCCTTCGCGGCGACTTCTGCAGAGGGTTTCGGCAGCGGCGCTTCCGACAATACGATGGCGCCCAGCGCCTTCACCCGCCGGGCGGTGAACCGCCCCGTCTTCGGGTCGAACTCTGCCCGGTCTTCGCTGACGACATCACCGCTCGCCAGCGCATCCGCTTCGCTGATCGGCACTGCCAGCGAGATACGCGCTTCTTTCGATGCTCCGCCAAGATCTGCCACGACCAGCCAGTCCGACTTCGCAAGCGCGTCGCTTTCCGGCAGGGTCGCCGCCCGGCCCGATGCGAGCAGGTAAGTACTCGCACTGCCGGGCCGTTTACGCGCCACCTCATCCGGCCAGGCCCTGGCTAGAAGTTTCGCCAAATCGCCGGAAGGCGATGCCCCCTTGCCCCAGTTCTTCGCCTGCTGTTGCAGCACGCGGGCACGGGGTGAGCGTTCCTGGCGGAAGCGAGCAAGCCGCTCTCGCAGGTCCACCGATGTTCCGCCCACGCCGCGTTCTCCAGCCAGCGCCGCGACTTCTGCCGCCAGTGCCCGTTCGCCGCCTTCTGCCCCGGCGACCAGCGCGGCCAGGCGGGGCGGCAAAGGCAAACGCGACATCTCGGAACCGAGCGGCGTCAGCCGGCCCTCTTCGTCCACCGCGCGCAAGGCGAGCAGCAGATCGGCAGCGGCGCTCAGGCGGCCCGCAGGCGGAGCGTCCATCCAGGTCAGGTTCGCGGCATCCCGTTCGCCCCATTCCGCCAGCGTCAGGACAAGGCCGGACAAATCGCTCGACAGGATTTCCGGCACAGGCGCCGGCAACAGGCCGCGCGTCGCTTCCTCGTCCCACAGGCGATAGCAGACCCCCGGCTCAAGGCGCCCGGCCCGGCCACGGCGCTGATCGACCGAAGCACGGGAAGCGCGCACCGTGCTGAGGCGCGAGCCAAGCCCACCGATATTGTCTTCCGCCACCCGCGACAGGCCGGAATCGATCACGATCCGCACGCCTTCAATGGTCAGCGCACTTTCGGCAATGTCCGTCGCCAGAACGATCTTGCGCTTTCCCGCCGGTGCAGGCTGGACGGCGGCGTCCTGTTCTGCCGGGCTCAGCGCCCCGTATAGCGGAGCAACGAGGATGTCCGGACTCAGATTCTCCAGACGCTCGGCCGTGCGCTGGATCTCGCCCGCCCCCGGCAGGAAAGCGAGAATGGATCCATCTTCTTCACGGAGCGCGCGGCGTACGGCCGCTGCCATCCGGTCCTCGATCCGGTCTTCCGACCGGCCAAGATAGCGTGTCTCCACAGGGAACATCCGGCCGTCGCTCTCAACCACGGGAGCATCGAAAACGGATGACACGCGCGCCGTATCCAGCGTGGCCGACATGATCAGCAGCTTCAGGTCATCCCGGAACGCTGCCTGGCTCTCCAACGCCAGCGCGAGGCCGAGATCCGAATTCAGCCGCCGCTCATGGAATTCGTCGAACAGGATGGCGCCAACACCTGCCAGTTCCGGATCGTTCAGGATGCGCCGCGTAAACAGGCCGTCGGTGATCACTTCCACCACAGTCTCCGCAGAGACCTTGCGGTCTACGCGGGTTGTCAGGCCCACACGTTTGCCGAGCGGCTCGCCAAGGCTCTTCGCCATCTGTTGCGCCGCCATCCGCGCGGCGATGCGGCGCGGTTCCAGCATCAGGATGCGACCATGTACGACCGCCGGAAGATCCAGAAAGCCCGCCAGCGACAAGGGCACGCGGGTCGTCTTGCCCGCGCCCGGCGGGGCGGCCAGCACGAGCCGGGGCGCCTCGCCCAGGCGGGCAGAAATGTCCCCCAGCACCTCGTCGATTGGCAGGGAAGCGCGAAAATTTGCCATCGCCTGCCGCAATAAGGCCGGCCCTGCCCCTCTGGCAAGCACTGCCGCCCCGATTGCAGTACCGGACAAAGCCCCAATTGCCTTCCCATGATCTCCTCCCTAGGGTCTGGCCAGGTTTTGAGGGAGCTGTGGATGAAGTGGTGGTTTGGAATCGACCTGTGGAAGCGCGTACTTGCCGCGCTGGTACTCGGCGCGCTCGCAGGGATCGCCCTGCGCTCTAGCATGGGGCCTGACGCGGCTGCCGTTTTCGCCACCGACTGGGTCAAATGGCTGGGTGACCTGTTCCTCCGCCTGATCCGGATGCTGGTCGTCCCGCTTGTCTTCTTCACCCTCGTTTCCGGCATGATCGCCATGGGCGACCCGAAACGCCTCGGCAGTCTCGGCCTGCGGACCATCGGCCTCTATTTCGGGACCACAGCCATTGCCGTCACGCTGGGCCTCATCATGGCGACCCTCTTCCAGCCAGGCTCCAGCCTCTCGCCGGAAATGTTCGAAGGCGTCGACGGTAGCGCCATGGCCAACATTTCTGCCAAAGCTGACGCAGCAGGCGGTTTTGTCGAACGCTTCCTGGCCATCGTTCCGACCAATCCGTTCGAGGCCCTTGCCAAGGGCGACATCCTGCAGGTCATCTTCTTCGCCATCCTGTTCGGCGTCGGCATCATGCTCGCCGGCGACATGGGCAAGCCGGTCGCCGCTTTCTTCGACGGCGCCGCCGAAGTGATGATGAAAGTCACCGAATTCGTCATGGAAACCGCGCCCTTCGGCGTTTTCGCGCTGATGACCTGGGTGCTGGCCACGCAAGGCCTCGGCATCCTGCAGAGCCTTGGCGTCCTCGCCATCGCGCTCTATCTCGCCTGCATCATTCACATCCTGATCACCTATGGCGGGATCATCAAATTCGTGCTGCGCCTGCCGCTGATGCCGTTCTATCGTGGTGTCACCGACGCTCAGGCCGTCGCCTATTCGACGTCCTCGTCCAGCGCGACGCTACCCGTCACGATTGCCTGTGCCGAAGAAAACCTCGGTATCGATAAATCCATCGCCGCATCCGTCCTGCCGCTCGGCGCGACGATCAACATGGACGGTACGGCGATCTATATCGGCATGGTCGCCCTGTTCGGTGCGCAAGCGCTCGGCATCGAAGTCACGCTCGGCCAGTATGTGCTGGTGGCCCTGATGGCAACGCTGGTGTCGATCGGTGCCGCAGGTATCCCTAGCGCCGGCCTGCTCCTGTCCGGCATGGCGCTTCAGCAGGTCGGTATTCCTCAGGAAACCGCCTATCTCGTCATCGGTTTCATTCTGCCATTCGACCGGCTGCTCGACATGATGCGGACCCTTACCAATGTGACGGGGGATGCCACCGTCGCGACGGCCGTCGCCAAATGGGAAGACGAGTTCGACTACGACATCTATATCGCCCGCGATCCGGTTTGATCTTTCCCCCTACTGCCCATGGGCCTATGCTCATGGGCTTAGGGGTAGAATTCGGGCGATGAGGCAAAACCCGTGTTGCGTATCATATTGACAGGAAAGCGTGCGCCCGCGTGAGACGCAGGCCACGTACCGTTCCCACTTTCGGCGGGCGCCAGCTTGGCTGGGCGGCAGGTGTCGCCATCCTCGTGCTTGCTCTCCTCACCACAGGCGCGGCAGGTTTCTGGCCCCTCGATGCGATGGACCGTCTCGTAGACGGGATGGTGAAAGGCTTGCGCGGCGGCTCGCTCTACGACCTGATGCTTGTCGTCACCGCGCTGGGCGACGGCCTGTTCCTGACACTTGCCGCCGTGGTCACCGTCGCATCCTTTCTCTTCACCGGCGCCCGTTGGCGGGCCATGTGCTATACGCTCTGCTTCGGATCGATGCCCGTCGTCGTCCATACGCTGAAATTCTGGACCGCCCGGCCTCGCCCATCGGATATTCCGTACACCGGCATTGATGTGTTCAGCTTCCCCTCCAGCCATGTTGCGCATTCGGCGCTGATCTATGGCGCCATTGCCGGGCTGACCTTCGTGACTTTCCGCGGTTGGATGCGCTGGGGCCTGACCGGGTCATTCCTGATGCTGGTCGCGATGATCGGCGTGTCGCGCCTGTATCTCGGCGCACACTGGTTCAGCGACGTGCTGGCAGGCTATGCGCTGGCGGGCCTGTTCCTCGTCATGCTGGCCATTGCCGTGGCCAAGCACCCGGAACCGCCCAAATTTTCTCGCGGGATTCCGGTTGCCCTGTTCGTGATCGCGGCTGCCTTTCCGGTCTACCTCATGATCTCGCTGCCGGATTCCGATGCGCTTTACCGCGCCATCGAACTGCACCAGCGCCCCGGGATGTCTGTGGACGCTCCGCCCTCGCCCTGAGGCGCAAAGCGGTCTAAATCCGGCCTTCCATGCTGACCCGCCAAAAAACCCTGCAACTTGCCCTGCCGATCATTGCCGCCCAGGCCGCAACGGCCACGACCGGCCTTGTCGACACAGCCGTCATGGGCCGGTTCGGCGACAAGGCCGACCTTGCGGCCGTTGCCATTGCCGCGGTGGCCTACAGTTTCATCTATTGGGGCTTTGGCTTTCTGCGCATGTCGACCACGGGCCTTTCCGCGCAAGCCGCAGGCCGGGAGGATGAGGCTGAGAAGCGCGCCGTGTTGCTGCGCGCACTGTCGCTGGGCGGAGCGATCGGACTTGCCCTTCTGATTCTCTCCCCGGTCCTCAAACCGTTGGCGTTCGCCGCGTTCGCCAGCACAGATCATGTCGAGACGCTGGCCGGCGCCTATTTCGATGCACGCATCTGGGGCGCGCCCGCTTACCTGATGGGGCTGGCCGTCACCGGCTGGCTGCTGGGCACCGGCAAGACCGGGCAGATGCTGGCCTTCCAGGTCGTCATGAACACCGTGAACGCCGGACTCGACACCTGGTTCGTCGCGGGCCTCGGCCTTGGGCCGGCAGGTATCGGTGCCGGCACAGCAATTGCGGAATGGACAGCACTCCTGTTCGGGCTGGCGCTCGTCTTCCCGGCTTTCCGCGGCGCAGCCCCATTGTTCGATCGCGCACGTCTCGCTGCCTTGCTCGGCGCCAACCGGGATATCATGATCCGCACATTGGCGCTGGTGCTGTGCTTCGGCTGGTTCGTCCGGTCAGGCACATTGATCTCGACCGCCGTGACGGCGGGCAACGAGGTGTTGCTGCAGTTCATCACCGTCGCGGCCTTCGTCCTGGATGGTTTTGCCTTCGTGGCCGAGAAGGAAGCCGGTGAAGCCTATGGCGCCCGCAGCGCTGCCCGCCTTTCCCGCGCCATGCGGCTGACGACAGAGTTCGCCCTGATTGCGGGACTGGCCTTCGCCCTCCTCTATTTCTTCGGCGGAGGATGGGTGATCACGACGTTCGTGCGCGATGTCGAAGCGCGCGATGCCGCGCTTGCCTACCTGCCCTATTGTGCGCTCGTCCCGTTGATCGGGATTGTACCCTGGCAGCTCGACGGCCTGTTCCTGGGTACGACGCAGGGCCGGGCCCTGCGCAATGCAGGCGTGGCCGTCGCCGTGCTCTATATCGGCACGGACCTCATCCTACGTCCACTCTACGGCAACACCGGCGTGTGGATCGCTTTCCTGCTGATGTATCTCTACCGCGCCGCGGCGCTCGGCATTTATGTGCCGGGCCTCTTCAGGCGGCTGCAGCCCGCCTAGAGCGCTGATCCGACAGCATCGGACAATGTGGAGTAGCCGTCCGCACTCAACAGCACCGGCAAGCCCTTGTTGATGTTCTGTGCAAGACCCGGCCCCTCATAGACCATGGCGGAATAAAACTGCACGGCGTTCGCCCCGGCACGGATCTTGGCATAAGCATCTGCTGCACTGGCGATGCCCCCTGCCCCGATCAGGTCGAACTCGCCTTTCAGCGCGCGGGCGAATGCAGACAGGATGTCCGTGGACGGAGCCATCAGCGGTGCACCAGAGAGCCCACCTGTCTCGCTCCTGTGGGCACTTTTCAACGTGTCCGGCCGCGCCAGCGTCGTATTGGACACGATCAGGCCCGACAGCCACGCGCCCGGTCCGCGCACGACATCCACGATGTCCGTGATGGCCTGCGGATCGAGGTCAGGCGCCACTTTCAGGAAGACGGGTTTGCCTGCCTGGTCTGCGGCGCCGCAAGCGGTCAGCAAGGCTTCCAGCGAAGCCCTGTCCTGCAAACCCCGCAGGCCCGGCGTGTTCGGCGAAGAGATATTGATCGTCACATAGTCTGCATGCGGGGCGACCGCCTCGATACCGGTCACATAATCCGCGATCCGGTCTTCGCTGTCCTTATTGGCGCCGACATTCGCACCCACCGGCACTTCACCGTGATAGGCTTTCAAATTGCGGACGAAATAGTCGAGCCCTGCATTGTTGAAGCCCATCCGGTTGATCACCGCCCGGTCTTCGCTGAGGCGGAACAAGCGCGGTTTCGGATTGCCGGGCTGCGGGCGCGGCGTGACGGTACCGCACTCGACAAAACCGAACCCGAATTTTGCCATCGCATCCGGCACGTCGCAATTCTTGTCGAACCCGGCCGCCAGCCCCACAGGTGACGGCAGCTTCAGGCCGGACTTTGGCAGCACCGTCTCCAGCACCGGGTCTGCCACAGGCGGGTTCAGCGGCACGCCGAGGCGCAGCTTCAGCGCGCGGATCGTGGCCGTGTGCGCGGCTTCCGGCGGCAAGAGTTTGACGATCTCCGCGCCAAGGTCGGTCAGGCTCATCAATAGTCCTCCGGAAAGCGGAGCGCCCCGTCCGCCCCCCTCAACAGATGCCACACAGCTTCCGCCAACGACACTTCAAGCGGCGCATAAAGATGCGGGAACATCTGCCCGCCCCGGCTCGGCTCCCAGGTCAGCGGCGGCAGGTCTGCCACGGCGAAACGCAACAGGCGCACGCCTTCGGCTTCGGTAAAGTGCAACCGCGCCGTCTCCGTCACCTGCGTTCGCGTCGAGAGATGGACATAGCCATCCTTCTCGTCGACTTCGGCGCAGGTCACGCCCACCGACGAGGCGGCCTTCCAGTCGTCGCCGGTCAGCAATTTGTAGACATGGGTTTCGCGGCTGTCGCTCATGCCCGTTATTCAGCAGGCTTTGCGCAGGCTGGCAATTGCGGCAAGCTTGCCGGACTTTGCGGGGAGACGCAGATGGCCAGAAAACCGACGGAAGAGGAAATCCGCGCCATGGTGCTGCCGAACGGGCGGACCATTGGTCAGGAACTGGCCGCACTGGACGCTATTTCCCGCCTGCTTGATTCCCGCTTCGGCATGTTGGGTGTGAACTTTGGCCTCGATTCCGTGCTGGGCCTTGTCCCCATCGCAGGAGACGTCGCCACCGGTGCCGCCGGTCTTCATGCGCTGGTGACGGCATGGCGCCTGAAACTGCCGGCGTCAGCCTCGATCGCCATTATCTGGAATCTTGTCTTCGACACAGCCGTGGGCTCGGTTCCGGTCGCAGGCGATGTGTTCGACATCTTCTTCCAGTCAAACCGGAAGAATTTCCGTATCGTCCAGAAACACCTTGTCCGGCGGGCCGAGGCCCATGCTGCTTCGACCGGGGCCGCGAATATCAGGACGCGGAACTAGGCAGACTGGCAGTCGTCACCCGAACAACATCCGTCGCACGTGCGAGGGTCCATCCGCCTTCCGGCGCCTGACAGGCAGCAAACCGGCCGCGCTCCTGCCCGGCAAAGGCATAGGCCACATCGCGGCACATGACACTGACCGTCACCGGCGCCTGTTCGGTGACCACACGGGTCACCTGGCTTACGCCCGGCGTGTAAGTGACGGTGCGCACGGTCGACTGGCCCATTTCGCGGGAAACCGTCCGCTCAAGGACGATGGTCAGCGTGCGGCCATCCGGCGTGATGATTGCCTGCTTCGAACCATCGGCGCCATTGTCGAGAATGGTACGGAAGGCCTGGCGCACAAGGTCCATATCCTCGGTCATCATCGGCTCTGACGAAGTGCGCTCGATCCGGCCCACGAGGAAGGCTTCCGGCGTCTGCAGGCTGGCCGCATCGGCCATGCTGCGCACGTCCGCCTTGCTGGCCGCCAGTGCGGGTGGCGCCTTGCGGGTAACGGTCTTGCCGCTGTCTGGCGTGTAGGATGCGCGGACGAGCTGGGCAGGCTTCGCCGGCTTGTATGAGGCCGGCACCGGCACCGGGCCTTCATAGGCGGTGAAAACAACAGGTTCCGGCTTCGGCGCTTCGCTGATTGCCGGTTTGGCGGGCGCCGCGGCAGCCACCTTCTGGACAGCAGGCTGTTTGGCGCGCTGTTCGGCCAGAAGTTTTTCCGCTGCCAGACGGTCAGCCGCGGCCTGTGCTGCCAGCTGTTCCAGACGGAGGGCCTCGGCAGCATCGGCTTCAGCCTGCGCCTTCAGGGCAGCCAGGCGAAGGCGCTCGGCCTCCTGGGACTTGGCGAGTTCGAAGGCTTCCTGACGTGCTGCGGCCTCGGCGGCTTCGCGGTCGGCGCGCAGCTTGGCAAGGCGTTGGGCGTCCAGATTGGCAAGGCGCTGGGTCTCGGCCTCGGCTTCGGCGAGGCGTTTGGCTTCGAGGTCAGCAAGACGCTGGGCTTCGGCATCGGCGGCGGCCTGACGCTCGGCCTCGAGCCGGGCGAGCCGGTCTGCTTCTTCCTGTGCCACGCGCGTGGCTTCAGCATCTGCGAGACGCTTGCGTTCCGCCTCTTCGGCGAGACGGGCTTCTTCAGCGGCAGCGGCGGCAGCAGCCTCTTCCTCGGCCACGCGGGCGGCTTCGGCATTGGCGATGGCCTTGGCGGCGCGCAGGCGGGCTTCCTTGTCGGCAGCTTCCTGGGCGAGCTTCGCTTCGGCTTCCATCTCGGCCTTGCGCTCGGCCAGCATGTCGGCGACGCCCTGATAATTGAACCAGGCTTTCGGCGCGGCGGGCTCGGCAACGCTGGCCAGCGCGACGGCAGAGGCCCCACCCGGCTTCAGCGCCGGGGCCAGCGCACCTGTTTCACTGGTGCCAGTGACCGGCTCGGCGGCCTTGTCCTTGTTCTTCAGGGCATTCTGCGCGGCCAGCACGGAGAGACCGGCGAGGCCCAGAATGGCAAGGCCGGCAAAAGCCAGCTGCGAAACATCGCCCATACGGGTGGAGATGTCTTCCTGCGCCTCACGCACGGCGGGCTGCGGGCGCACGTCCGGGCGGGCGGTGGCCGCACCAGCTGCAGGCACAATGGCCGGAACCGGCGCGCGGCGCTCCTCTTCCTTGCGGGCAGCGATGTCCTCGATCACCGAGACCAGTTCTGCGTCGCTCGGCGGCGTCTTCGCCTCGGCTACCGGAACCTCGACGGCCGAAGCGGCACGGATGCGCTCAGCCTCTGCCCGGGCAATTGCTTCGGCCTTTACAACAGCCTCGGCTTCCGCGCGGCGGCGGCGGGCCTCGTCACGCGCGGCATCTGCGGCGCGGCGGCTTTCCGGCGTGCTGGAGGCGCCCGGCCGGTAGAGAATGCCTGAATCGATAGCGAGCGTGGACTGTGGCCGCGCCGCCTGGCGCGCCATCAGCCGGGCCCGGAAAGACCCTGCCTCAGCGGCCTTCCCGGCCGCCCCGTTTCCGTCGTTTTGCCTGTCGATCATGACCTTAACCCCACAGTGCAGACGATTAACCTGACCCACAATTTACGGTAAACGATTAATGTAACGAAAACCATGGCCCATCGAAAACAACTCGATAGCGGCTGACCGCTTGTCACGGGCCAGCCGTAGCCTTAATGCAACAGCCTCAAGCTGCAGCGCTCAGGGAAAAATTCTCCATGTCCACGCCGAAATCCGCCCCGAAAAAGGTCGTTCTTGCCTATTCCGGAGGCCTCGACACCTCGATCATCCTGAAATGGCTGCAAACCGAGTTCGGCGCAGAAGTTGTGACTTTCACCGCAGACCTCGGCCAGGGCGAAGAACTGGAGCCGGCGCGGAAAAAAGCGCTCGCCGCGGGCGTGAAGCCGGAAAACATCTTCATCGAGGATGTGCGCGAGGATTTCGTGCGCGATTACGTCTTCCCGATGTTCCGCGCCAATGCCGTCTATGAGGGCGTCTACCTGCTCGGCACGTCCATCGCCCGGCCGCTGATTGCCAAGCGCCAGATCGAGATTGCCGACATGGTCGGCGCCGACGCCGTCTGCCACGGCGCCACCGGCAAGGGCAACGACCAGGTCCGCTTCGAGCTCGGCTATTACGGCCTGAACCCGGACATCAAGGTCATCGCCCCGTGGCGCGACTGGGAGTTCAAGTCCCGGACGGACCTGCTGAAATTCGCCGAATCCCACGGCATCGAGATCGCCAAGGACAAGCGCGGCGAGGCCCCCTTCTCCGTCGATGCAAACCTGCTGCACTCCTCCTCCGAGGGCAAAGTGCTGGAAGATCCGGCCCAGCCCGCGCCGGAATTCGTCCATATGCGCACGATTTCTCCGGAAGAGGCCCCGGACGAACCGGAGATCATCACCATCGGCTTCGAGAAAGGCGATGCGTGTTCGATCAATGGCGAGGAAATGTCCCCGGCGACGCTGCTCACCGCCCTCAACGCCTATGGCAAGAAGCACGGCATCGGCCGCCTCGACCTGCTCGAAAACCGTTTCGTCGGCATGAAGTCCCGCGGCATCTATGAGACGCCCGGCGGCACGATCCTGCTGGTCGCCCACCGCGGCATCGAACAGGCGACGCTCGACCGTGGCGCCGCGCACCTGAAGGACGAGCTGATGCCGAAATATGCAGAGCTCATCTACAATGGCTTCTGGTGGAGCCCGGAGCGCGAAATGCTGCAGGCCGCCATCGACCATTCCCAGCGCTATGTCTCAGGCGAAGTGACCCTCAAGCTCTACAAGGGCCAGGCCTATTTGATCGGCCGTTCCAGCCCCTATTCTCTGTACTCGGAGAAAATCGTCACCTTCGAAGACGACCACGGCGCCTATGACCAGAAAGACGCCGAGGGCTTCATCCGCCTGAACGCGCTGCGCTTGCGCCTGCTGGCAGGTCGCGACCGGAAGTTCGGGAAGAACTAGTCAGCTTGCAACAAATCCTACGCGTCGAAAGCAAAGAGATTCTGGAACAGTTTCTGTTCTGGGTCAGTCAGTTCGATGCTCGAGAGTGCAAACTTGTGACCTTGGAAGGACTGCCTCACGCTGGCAAAAGCACGCTATTGTCATTTCTACCTGCCGATCAGTTCGCAACCGTTGAGCTGGACAGATTTATTCACAGAAAAGCAGATCCGAACCATACTTGGGCAGAAAGCATCCCCATTGCGGAGGCAAGGGAGCGTATCCAAGAACTTTTGCGAGGATCGAAAATCCTTGTGGTAGAGGGTCCGGCAGTTTGGGAATTGTCCAAAAACCTCTTCGCAGATGTTCCCTTCTCAAAAATCAAACGGGTCTATATCAAGCAGATGTCGCGAACTGGAACTTATGTCGACTGGCTTGCGGGCGGCATATTACTCGATGGCCATTTGCATAGAAGTCCGTATTTCAGATCGATCTTTCAACACCATTCAAGTGAACCTTGGAATGAGGCTGACTTGATTATCGAACGGCTTCCTGAAGACGATCCTGAATAACCATTCGAGATAGATTGTGCGTAGAAGGCCATCCTTCGACCTCGCTCAGGATGAGTTCCACTTTCACCGCAAGCCTTGCCACCCCACCCCTCCCCTGCCATCCTCGGCGCTCAGCCAAGCGGAGGGGAGACCGATGGCGAAGATTCCGACGGATGAGCGCCTGCTGGCGGAGATCTACAAGCGCTATGAGCGCGCCTTTGGCGCGTTCTCGGACGAGAACAAGACCCGCTCCACAAAGATCTGGGTGCCGATCGATATCGACTCGATCTCCAAACGTTTCCGCTGCGACCCGGACCTGGTCTTTGGCCGGCTCTATTATCACATGAACGCCAAATACGGCTCGCACACCGCCAAGGGCGACAGTGTGAACATGTTCGAGATGCGCATCGGGCAGGACCGCCACTGCGTGAACTTCCCCCTCGTCGCCAGTGTGCTGGCAGATTTGCAGGAAGACAAATCCCGCTTTCGCGTCTCCACCCGCATGGCGGCCCTGTCGCTGCTCGTGTCGGCCCTCTCCATCCTGATCGCGATCTTCTGGAAAGGCGGCGCCGTGATGCTGCCCTGAGGGCGGCTGGCCGTCCGGCCGAGGCTTTCAAAGCCCGTCCATATCTGCTCCAATACCGGTCAAACGGGAGGAAGGAGACATGGAGGGAGACTGGACCTGCGTCGAAACGCATGCGCCGACCGGGCGGCAGATCTACCAGCGCACGGTGGAATTTCGAAACACCGGCAACAATGAAGGCACGATGGACGATGCCATCGAGGTTCGCGAAGCAGACGGCAAGGTAATTGCCTCCACCCTCATGTCGATCGAGTGGGAATATTTCGGGCGGATCGATGCCCGCTTTTCAGAGGATGGACGTACCCTGATCGTCACCGGCACCGGAGAGCCTCGCGAGGAAATCGCGCTTCCGCCGGCGTCCTGACCTATTTCTCGCCGAACAATCCAGACTGTTGCCCGCCGGGATTCGGCAGGCCCAGCCGTTCATAGGCGAGCGGCGCGGCAACGCGTCCACGCGGCGTGCGGGCGACATAGCCGCGCTGCATCAGGTAAGGCTCGATCACGTCTTCCACCGCATCGCGCGCCTCAGACAGGGCCGCGGCCAGCGTTTCAACGCCCACCGGCCCGCCCGCATAAGTGTTGACGAGCGCATGCAAATAGCGCCGGTCCAGCGCATCGAGGCCGTCGCTGTCAATCTCCAGCCGCTTCAGGGCGCTGGCAGCGCTCTCGCGGTTGATGGCGTCGCCCGCGGCCTCGGCAAAGTCGCGCACCCGGCGCAGCAGGCGCAGCGCAATCCGCGGCGTGCCCCGCGCACGGGCAGCGATCTCCACCGCGCCTTCTTCCGTGATCTGCGCATTCAGCTTCCGCGCCGCGGCCATGACGATACGGCCCAGCTCTTCGGGCTCGTAGAATTCAAGCCGCACCGGAATGCCGAACCGGTCGCGCAGCGGCGTCGCCAGCAGGCCCGCACGCGTCGTGGCGCCAACTAGCGTAAACGGCGCAAGGTCCAGTCGGACGGAACGGGCAGACGGCCCCTCCCCGATAACGATGTCGAGGGCATAGTCTTCCATGGCCGGATAGAGGATTTCCTCCACCACCGGCGGCAGACGGTGAATTTCGTCAATGAACAGAACATCGTTCGGCTCAAGATTGGTGAGGATCGCGGCAAGGTCGCCCGCCTTGGCAATCACAGGCCCGGAGGTGGCGCGGAAGCCGACGCCCATTTCACGAGCCAGGATCTGCGCCAATGTCGTCTTGCCGAGGCCCGGAGGGCCGAACAGCAACACATGGTCCAGCGCCTCGCTGCGCCCGCGCGCCGCCTCGACATAGACCTTGAGGTTCGCCTTCGCCTTGCGCTGGCCGACATAATCCTCAAACGTCTGGGGACGGAGCGCCCTGTCCAGCGCGTCGCCGCCCTGTGCGTTCGGATCGGAAAGGCTGCCTTCGCGGCTCATTTCGCGAGTTCCTTCAGCGCCGCTTTCACGAGGGCGCCGACATCGTCACCGGCATCCTTGGCCACGCCCGCCACGGCGCGGGCGGCATCGGACTGGGAATAGCCGAGATTGACCAGCGCCGAGATTGCTTCGCCCCGCGCGCCAGTCGCGGCGGCCACAGGTGCGCTCGCCATGCCGGCGGCGCTGGCGGCTTCGAACTTGCCGAACCGGCCCATCGGCGGCGGCTTGCCGGATAGGTCATGCACGATCCGCTCGGCCAGTTTCTTGCCGACACCCTTGGCGCGTTCCAGCACTTTGGCGTCTCCAAGCGCGATCGCGTCCATCAGCTCCGCCGGGCTGATCGCATCGAGGATCGCCATCGCCGCCTTGCCGGCCACGCCATGGACATCCTGCAACCGCACGAACCAGGCGCGCTCTTCATCCGTGCCGAAGCCGAACAGCGTGATGGAATTCTCCGTCACCCGCGTTTCGACATGAACGGTGATCTTCTCTCCCGCATGCGTGCGCGACAGGAGCCGCGTGCCCGCCATGCAGACATAGCCGACGCCGTTCACATCCACGAGGAGGTGGTCCGTACCCATGCCGGCCACTTCGCCGACCAGCCGTCCGATAATCATGCAGCCCCCCGCTTCATGTCAGCTGGCAGGTGGTGAGCGGCGCAGATGGCGCAAGCCAGCGCGTCGGCGGAGTCAGAATTCAGGTCCGCCGCCTTGGGCAGGAGGCGTTTCACCATGAACATCACCTGGTCCTTGTCCGCCGTGCCGGTGCCGACAACGGCGAGCTTGATCTTGCGCGGCGCAAATTCCGCCACCGGCACGCCGCCCATGGCGAGGGCTGCCATCGCCGCGCCGCGGGCCTGGCCGAGTTTCAGCGCCGAGCGCGGGTTCGCGTTGACCAGCGTCTCCTCCACGCCTGCTGCCGTGGGCTGGTGATAGCGGGCCAGTTCCCCCACGGCTTCGAAGATGCCACCGAGGCGCTCGGCCATCTCCAGCTTCGGATCGACCGAGATCACGCCATGGGCAATATGCGTCAGGCGCATACCCGCCAGCTCGATCACGCCCCAGCCGGTATGGCGCAGGCCCGGGTCGATGCCGAGAATTCGAATCGTGTGAGTCATCCAGCCACGTATCGCGAGTGTTGCTTAACGAAGCGCTACTGTATTCTCTATTTGTTCACTGCCGCAAGGCCGTCAGAGTTTGTCCTTGCAGCTCTGGAACAAGGCGGAATCGCCCGCCACGCTGCGCAGGTGAAAATCCTGAGTCTTCTGCCCGGCCGTTACCGTCATCGGCGCCTCACCATAACTGCCAAGCGACATGCGGGTGAGGACCGTGGACAATGCCTCTTCAGAGACGTTGCCGGAGATAAAGCCCGGATGTTCGACCGGCTTCGGCTTGGTTGCCGGCGCGACGGGAACCGATGTGCCATCCCCGAAATCGAAAGACACCGGAGTGCCCGCCTGCACATCGTCAAAGGCATCGGTCACAACGACGTATTTGACGCCGGTCGGGGTCGCCATGAAATTCATCAATGGCAAAGCCTCGCCCTGCCAGAGCATGCAGTAGGATGTGTTGTCCGGCAGTTTCTGCGGATCGGTCGTCGCGCCCCAGGACTGGGCCTGTGCCGGCAGGGATACCAGCGCCAGGCTGGCAACAATCGCGAATGACCGCCTCAGGTTGAACAATTTCGGATCTCCCTCGCTTTTCCGGCATCTGACCCTCGTCCGCCAAAACGGTCAAGCGGACACGGATGAGGTTGGACTGCCTCTGCGACGGAATACCCATTGCGAATGCTTCTCATTTCGGGCAGGAGGGGACCAGACGCATTTTCCCGGATACCGAAGGAGCCCTTCCCGGCCATGGACATCAAGATCAAACGCTGGACGCATCTCGGCCTCGGCGCCGCCCTCATGACCACGACGGCCCTCTCCGGTTGCGGTGAACCCGCCGCGAAAGAAGAGCCGGCCGCCAGCGCGCAGCCCGCCACGGATGTCCCTGGCGAAGCCGATGTCGAGGCGAAGCTGGACGAGGTGAACGGCGCCGCATCTTCCTCCGGCGAAGGCGAAGGCGGGGTCGCCATCGAGGCAGCGCTCACCGACCCCGCGGTCTACAATATCGCGCTGACCGTGGCTGAAGCACACGTCCTGGCCGCCCGCGACGCCTATCGTGATGGCGAAAGCCAGGCCGCAGGCGAAATGTTCGCCCACCCGGTTTCCGAAGTCCTGTTCGACATGGAGCCCGTGTTCGAGGCCCGCGGCGTGTCCGATTTCACCGACCAGTTCCTTGAAGCCTCTGCCGCCGTGTTCGCCGGGGCGAGCGTCGAGGACATTGATGCCCGCACAGCGACCATCGTCGCGACCCTGCGCACCGTGGCCGGCAACGCCCCGGACGACGGCTCCAGCCCGGCCAGCATCACCATCAGCGTTGTCGCCGACATGGTCGACCGCGCCACCAAGATGTACCGCCTGGCCATGGAGTCTGATTTCTACGAGCCCTATCTCGACGGCTACGGCTTCTACTCTGCGGCAAGGAACCAGTTTGAAGCCTCCAAAGAGGCCATCGAAGCGGAGAACCCGGACGCGGCCGAAGCCATCGGCGGTGCACTGACGCTTCTGGGCGGGGCCTACCCGACGGCTGTCCGCCCCGAAACGCTGGATGCGGACGTTTCAGCCCTGACGGTTGCAGCCTCTGAAGTGTTCCTGACCGTCGGCAACTGACCGTTATTTCGAACGGTTCCGGAAGGTGCCGGGCGGAACGCCCAGACGCCGGCGGAACATGTAGACGAAGCTCGACGGGCTGGCATAGCCAAGATCGTGCGCTACATCGGCGACCGCCTCCCCCTGCTCCAGCCGTTCCATGGATTGCAGGAGGGTCAGGTTGGTTTTCCACTGCGTGAAGGTCATGCCGGTTTCTTTTTTGAAGAGACGCGCCAGCGTCCGTTCGCTTGCCCCGGCTTCACGCGCCAAATCTGCAATGCCCGTATCCAGCCCCGGTGTGTCGATCAGGAGCCGCATCACCCGCGCCAGGCGCGGCTCCTTTGCCACCGGCAGGAACAACGCAGCGAATTCCAGTTGCGCGAATTCATCCAGCGCGACCTGCGCCAGCCGGGCGGCCGGACTGCCGGCCTCATAGGCGTTGCCATACGTCATGACGCGCTCCAGCAGTGCATCAAGAAAGGGCGTCACCTTCACGACACCCGCATTCGGCGTCAGTTGGCCGACGCAGGCCGGGTCGATGAACAGGATGCGGGCCGACACTGATCCATGGGAGTAGATCTCATGATGCACGCCGGGCGGAATCCACAAGGCAAATCCGGCCGGCACCAGCCAGGTGCCCTCCGGCGTGATGATCCAGTAGGCGCCGGTCTTGGGGCATATGATATGACCCCGGTCGTGCGCGTGCGCGGCCACCCGGTGCGCGCCTTCCTTCTCGACAGCAAGGGACAAAACAGGACGTGAGGGGTCATGAATGTCCCCAAGGTCCTGTGGCGGGTTCAAATCTGGCAGGTTTTCGACATTCATTGGCGGGACCTGAATACCGCACGCCCGCCAAGAACGGCAAGAATTGTCATGCGAAAGGTCAATTCCCGCACTTTTTTGACCAATCCGCAGGCTGGGTGGGGGTGACGCGCCCGGATTCAGACGAGTAAGGGTGCCGTCATCCCTTTCCTCGCCCGCCGCAAACCCGAAAAAAACCTGACAAGACGATCACAACGCCGGACGGGCCACCATCAGCCAGAGGATCGCGAGCACGGCGAAGAAGGCCGGGAAGCCGCAGGCAAACCAGATCCGGTAGAGACGGAAATATTGTTCCGGCAGCGGCGCGCCCGTTTCCGCCGCTTCCCTCGCAAGATCGCGCAGCTTGTGCTGGATCCACACGACCGGCAGCCAGAAGACTCCGGTAAAGACGTAAAGTGCCAGCGCCGCGACGATCCAGCCCTGCGAGAGCGGCCAGCCCATTTCCATGGCGAGCAATGTGCCGGTGACTGGCTGGGCGACGACGGCGGTTGCGGTGAACAGCCAGTCCGCAATGACGACGATGGATGCTGTATGGGCAATCAGCCGGGCGTCCCGCGTGCGGTGGGCCATGACCATGAAGAAGGCGATGCCCGCACCGGTGCCGAGCAGCACCGTCGCCCCGATGATGTGTGCCCAGCGCAGGAAATGCATCCACTCCATCAGCGTGCCTCCGTCAGCGTCCAGACCGTCAGCGAGAGCGCGATGGCCGGGAAGACCTTCACCATCGGCCCCAGCGGATCGGCCCAGAGATGCGGCGCGAGGAATGCGCTGCCCGCGAGATAAGCGAGGCTGACGCACACTGCCGCCAATGCCGCCGCACGAGTCAACGGCCGCAACAGCAGCGCCGTGCCGATCACAACATCCACAACAGCCCCGCCCAGCACGAACGCCTTCGCCAGTGCTGTGGGCACATCAGGCCCAAAGACCGCCATGGCCGCGGATTGCTGCAGCCAGCCGATGACGCCGGACGCGATCCAGAAGGCCGACAGGATCAGCAGGAGGAATGGATAGAGCAGCGCGGCGCGCGCGTACGTTCGTTCCTGCACGGTAGAAGGCAAGGCCGATAGCGTGTCTGTCAGGTTTCGCACTGGCCATTGCCCTGCATTCCCGGTCACGCCCTTCCCCAGCACTTTCAAGGACGTTGTTCGCAGCGCCGGACGCCAGCCGAGCCAGCCGGCAAAGTCGCCCAGCCGCGCCGTGAGCGCGCCCAAAAAGTATGGTGCACGGATCACTGCTCTGGGCGCAGCAAAGCCAAGCCAGGACCGGATGGAAAGGATCAGGTCCTCGAGGCGGGTCGGTTCAGACGATAAGAGGTCCGCATCCACACCGGTAAGCCCCTCCTCCACGGCCCGGACAACGGCAGCGGCCACATCGTCCACATGCACGGTGCGAATGTCTGCGTCCGCCAGCATGACCGGCTGGACCAGCGGCACAGCAGCCAGCTGGCGCAGCAGGCTGGTGCCGCCATAGGCCTGCGGCGAGAGGACGAGGCCGGGCCGGAAGATGACCCAGTCCACACCGCTCTCTTTCACGGCAGCGTCGCCCTCAGCCTTGGAGCGGTAGAACACCGTGTTCGAATTTTCTGAAACACCGGGCGCAGAAATCTGGATGATCTGGCGCACGCCTGCCGGTTTGCAGGCAGCAGCCAGCGCCCGCACGGCATCGCGCTGCACCGCCATGACCCGGTCATTCATGCCGTCCTGAAGCACGCCCGCCGCGTTGACGACGACATCCATGCCCGCCAGCAGGTCCACCCAGTCCGCTTCATCCGTCATCTGAGAGAGGTCGCGCGCGATCCAGTCCGCCTGTGGTGCAGCGGCGCGGCCTTTCGACCCGGACCGGCCGAGACCCGTCACCTCATGCCCGGCAGCGAGCAATGCCTTCGTGATGGAAAGCCCGATCAGGCCGTATCCGCCAAGGACGAGGATTTTCAAATCTGTCCCCCTGCCCCGTTGGGCGCCTCAGCTCATCCAGCGAAGGGTACGCGGCTCGATCGGATTGACGAAGTCGCGCTCTTCGGTGCGGGCTTCGGTCCATTCGCGTTTCAGGCGCTGGTACCATTTGGCCTGCACGTCGATGTCGTCAATCCACAGCATCGCCTTCTGGTGCGCCATGCCCTCATTCTGCAGGTTCACCATCGTGCCGTCCTGGTCGAGGAACATTCGTCCGGCAGGCTTGGCAATCGGAATGGCGAGGTTCAGGAGCGGCGCACCGGTCCACCATGTGAACTGGGTGATGCGTGTTTTCTTCGGGGCCTCCGGTGTGAGGCAGGTCAGCGTCAGCAGGCGCGCAGTGTCGTTGGAGACGATTTCCCAGCGATAGCCCGGCAGCTGGAAGCGGATCTCGGTCTGCACATCGCCGCCAAAGATCCAGCGGTAGAGCTTGGAGTTCGAGCTGGGCGAATGCCGGTCGATGGCCCAGCCGCGATCCGTTGGAACGAAGGGCTTCTCTTTCAGCTTCAGCCCGGCCGACGGCGGACGCCACCACCATTGATTATGCACGAAGGGCACATGCGCCGGGTCCATCAGGCCGACGACCGCATCGTCCATATGCGCGTTGAACGTGTCGTGGATGATGAATTTGGGCTTCGCCGGCAGCGGCCCGAAATCCGGCGGCGGCACGACCGGCTCGCCCTCGAAGCGCGGATTGTGCGAGACATAGAGATAGACCGCGCCGTTCGCCTCATGCACCGGATAGCGGCGCACCTTCACCTTGGACGGATCGTAGGGCGAATCCGGCGTGAGGCTCGGCATCAGCTTGCAGCCGCCATCGGTGCCGAAGCGCCAGCCATGATAGGGGCATTGCAGTGCCCACTCGCCATTGGTCTCCAACTGCTGCCCGGCCGATAGCGGCACGAGGCGGTGCGGACAGATATCGCGCAGGGCGAACGGCTCGCCCGCGGGCGTGCGGCCCACGACGACCGGCTCGCCCAGAACCATGATGCGCTGCTGCTTGCCCGCCTTCAATTCGGAGGAAGGCGCAGCGAGGTACCAGCTATCGGTGAGATAGCCGTCGTCTGTGATGCCGGTCTTTGCCGGTGAGGTGTGCTGTGTGTCAGCCATGATCCCCCTTACACCGGCTAAAGTGCAGCGGAAACCCGGTGAGGCACGTAGTAGTCCGGTATAGTCATGGCCTGGTCAGGCTCAGACCGCCGGTCGGTAACGCGGATTGACCGATGGGTCCGGCCGGGGGCGGACGCCGGTGATGCGTTTCACGATGGCCTCCAGCGTCTGGAAAAAGCGGATCCGCTCCAGAACCGGGTTCACATGATTGGTCACCACACAGAAATGCGTGTCCTTGCCTTTGCGGTGATGCGCCGCGTGATGACGGTGAGATTGCAGCAGGCCGGTTTTCTGCAACGCCGTGATAACACGGCCGTTTTCCTGCGGGCTGCGGTGCGCACTGGCGTGCACTTCATTCGACAAGACGCCGAAAATGACCGCGGAAACGGTAAATGCGTTCAGCACGTCGAAGGCCCAGAACGCACCCAGGAAGGCCGCACCGATGGCCAGAACCTCCCGGTTCCGCGTCCATAGCGTCCCCTTCAGGAAGCTGCGCGGCGTGAAATGGTGCTGCTGGTTTTCCCGGATCGTGTGGCCAATAATCGGCCATTTCGGGTTGCCATACCGGTCTTCCAGCCAGTGGACCATTCCGGAAATAAAGTCGGCGAACCACAGCCCGCCCAGCACTTTGAGCAGGAACAGGCCTGCTGCCGCAATCGTCGAACCCACCATGATTGTCTCCTGACTTGCTATTGGGTTTTCAGAAATGTTTGTGAGCGCTTATTTACATAAATGGCCCATATTTGCAAGCAAGCGCTCACTCAGTGGTGTCGCCGGTGGAAACGGGATTCTAAAAATCGAAAGGCCGAATTTCCGGATCACGGATCGCCTGCGCCCCACCCTCAGGCCACGTTCAGTCAATGCCCTCTTCCCGGCCCGCACAGGCACGGCTATATCGCGCGGATGACACCTCGCGACAAAATCCGGAATTTCTCCATCATCGCCCATATCGACCACGGCAAGTCGACTCTGGCGGACCGCCTGATCCAGACCTGCGGCGGTCTGACAGACCGAGAAATGAAGGAACAGGTGCTCGACTCGATGGATATCGAGAAAGAGCGCGGCATCACCATCAAGGCCCAGACCGTGCGCCTGAATTATACGGCGCAGGATGGCGAGACATACGTCCTGAACCTGATGGACACGCCCGGACACGTCGACTTCTCGTATGAAGTTTCCCGCTGCCTTGCCGCCTGTGAAGGCGCGCTGCTCGTGGTCGACGCCTCCCAGGGCGTGGAAGCCCAGACACTGGCGAACGTCTACCAGGCGATCGACCAGGACCTCGAAATCGTCCCGGTGCTCAACAAGGTGGACCTGCCGGCCGCAGACGTGGAGCGCGTGAAAGACCAGATCGAGGACATTATCGGCCTCGATGCGTCTGATGCGATCGAGACCTCCGCCAAGACCGGCATCGGCATTACCGATGTGCTGGAAGCGATCGTGACCCGCCTGCCGCCGCCGGAGTCCGGCGATGCGGACGCCCCGCTCAAGGCTGCATTGGTCGATGCCTTTTACGACCCTTATCTCGGCGTCGTCGTTATCGTGCGCGTCCATGACGGCGTGCTGAAAGCCAAGCAGAAGATCCGCATGATGCGGACTGGCGGCACCTATGAGGTCGACAAGGTCGGCACGTTCAATCCGAAGCTCACAGAAGTCGACGCACTCGGCCCGGGCGAGGTCGGTTATTTTGTCGCCTCGATCAAGGAAGTCGGCGATACGGCCATTGGTGACACGATCACCGAAGAGCGCCGCCCGGCGGATAAGGCCCTGCCTGGCTATAAGGATGTCCAGCCGGTCGTTTTCTGCGGCCTCTTCCCGATGGATGCCGGCGACTTCGACGATCTGCGCGCTGCCATGGGCAAGCTGCGCCTGAACGATGCCAGCTTCACCTGGGAAATGGAAACCTCCGCCGCGCTCGGCATGGGCTTCCGGTGCGGCTTCCTCGGCCTTCTGCACCTCGAAATCATCCAGGAGCGTCTCAGCCGCGAGTTCGACCTCGACCTGATCGCGACAGCCCCGTCCGTGGTCTATGAAATGACCATGACAGACGGCACGGAGATTGAGCTGCACAACCCGGCCGACATGCCGGAAGTGACGAAGATCAAGGAAATCCGCGAGCCGTGGATCAACGCCACAATCTACACGCCGGACGAATATCTCGGTGCCATACTGAAACTCTGCCAGGACCGGCGCGGCATCCAGACCGAGCTCTCCTATGTCGGCGGCCGGGCCCTCGTAAAATACGAACTGCCGCTGAACGAGGTCGTTTTCGATTTCTACGACCGCCTGAAGTCGATCAGCCGCGGCTATGCGAGCTTCGACTATGAGATCATCGGCCACCGGGCCGAGAACCTCGTGAAGCTGCAAATCCTCGTCAATGACGAGCCGGTCGATGCCCTCGCCATGCTGGTGCACCGCGACCGCGCTGAAAGCCGGGGCCGCCAGATGTGCGAACGTCTGAAAGACCTGATCCCGCGCCAGATGTTCAAGATCCCGATCCAGGCCGCCATCGGCGGCAAGGTGATCGCCCGGGAAACGCTCAGCGCCCTGAGAAAAGACGTGACGGCAAAATGCTATGGCGGCGACGCCAGCCGGAAGCGCAAGCTGCTCGACAAGCAGGCCGCCGGTAAGAAGCGCATGCGCCAGTTCGGCAAGGTCGAAATCCCGCAGGAAGCCTTCGTGGCGGCCCTGCGGATGGACGGGGACTGATCCCTACTTCCCGGGCGCGGGATTCGCAGGTGGGGCAATCCTTCCCGACGTGGCTGCCCTCAATATCCGGCGGAAGCTGGGGCATTCCATATGACTGGGCGCGCGGCAGGCCGAGGCGTGCCTCAGGCCATCCCGCATGACCGTCAGCTGCCGGATTTTCTCGTCCAGTTCGTCAGCCTTTTCCGTGAGGCGCCCGCGGTCAATACGCGGACCATCCGGTGACATCATCGCGGCGATCTCATCCAGCGTGAAACCGGCTGCCCGGCCAAGCGCGATGAGGCCCAGCTTCTCGTATATGTCCGAATCGAACGTACGCTTCAGACCGCGCCGGCCATTCGAGCTGATCAGCCCTTTTTCTTCATAGTATCGCAACGTGGAGGCCGGCACGCCGGACAGTTTCGCGACTTCTGAAATATCCGGGTAATTCATGCTTGACCTCAAGCCGGCTTGAAGTGGCAATGTGCGCCGGTCGATTACCAAACACAAGGCGGAGGACCAGATATGAGCGAGACCAACACGGCAAACCCCGAAATGGCAGACCTGTGGAACGGCCCGGGCGCACGCAGCTGGATCGCTGCGCAAACCGTGTTGGACCAGACATTCGCCGGCTTCGAGACCCTGCTGGCTGATATGGCGGCACAGGCAAATGCCCGCGCTGTGCTGGATGTCGGCTGCGGCACCGGGGCCACGACGCGCGCCATCGCACGCCGCATCGCTCTGGAGGGCACGGCGCTCGGCTTCGACCTGTCTGCTCCGATGATCGCTCAGGCAAAAGTGCTCGCGGACCAGGAGGGCTCAACCGCTGGCTTTCTTGCCGGGGATGCGCAGACCCACAAATTTCCGCCCGCTGCCTTTGATCTCATCGTCTCCCGCTTCGGCGTCATGTTCTTTTCCGATCCCGTCGGGGCCTTTGCAAACCTCCGCAGCGCAGCACGGCCCGGTGCCGCGCTCGCCATGATCTCGTGGCGGAGCATTACCGAGAACCCGTTCATGACGGTGGCCGAACGCGCGGCCGCCCCCTTCCTGCCGGATCTACCGAAGCGTGGCGGCGGGCCCGGCCAGTTTGCTTTCGCTGACCAGGACTATGTGCACGGTATCCTCGACGCGTCGGGTTGGACTGGCGTTTCCAGCGAAGCGCTCGACATGCCCTGCGCCTTTCCAGCTTCGGAACTCGACACCTATCTTGGTCTCATGGGACCTGTCGGGCAAATGCTGGCAAAAAAGGATGAAGCAATGCGCGAACGCGTCATTTCGGCCATCCGGGAAGGCTTCAAAGAATATATCTCCGGCTCGGATATTCAGTTTACCGCTGCTTGTTGGCTCACGCGCGCGACCGCCTAGCTGAACCGCCGGATATAGGGAATGCCGGAGAAAAGCATTCTCTGCGGCACGCCATTGATAAGACCGTCAAAGCGGATCTGTTCTGGCGATGTATGATCTTTCGTGCGCCAGAAATCGCCGTCCCCCGGGATGAGTTCGACGATATTGCCGAGCAGGAGCTTGCTGTCCCGGGCATGGACATAGATTGGACCAGCCCAGCGATCGTCATTGTCATACCGGCCCGCCAGCATACGAAGCGCTTCCGGCGCAGGAGGTTTGTAGCCTGTGGATGGATCGACTAGATATTCCACATCGCCACTCCACGCGCGCACCGCCTTGCCGCCTTCCGACTCGATTACAATGCCGGTGAGGGCGTGATCGGGGTCATCTGTTGCAAACAGGCGATCCGTGGCCTGATAAAGCACGCTGTCGCGACCATTCTTCCGTAGCCGGATATCATAACCGGCAACCACGACCGTGAACCGGTCACCGGTCGCCGCGGTGAATTCACCTGCATATTGTGCCGGAAATTCCAGCTCATCACGCGGTGGCTGGGGCGAAGGGACCGTGGTTCCCTCCTGCATCGCCCGCATCAATTCGCAGGCGTGAACAGTTACGTCCTTGGGCCGGTAGTTCAGCGCGTAGTGAACATTGGACGAGGCAAACGCCGCGACTCCAGCTTCCGGGTCGATATGGAGGGACGAGCTGAATGAAATCATGCCGCCAGTATGGTGCAGGTACTTCCGGCCACGGTCCTCAACCCACGCCACCCCATTACTGTATTTCGAACCAGGGCCCCAGCCTTCGACCGGATTGGCGAGGAAGCGCTTTGCCGTGTCATCGGAAAATATTGCGCCCCCCTTTCCGTCTGCAACACTGATCATGAAGCGCAGGAACTTCACCATGTCGGCTGGTGTGGAGGCGATGTTGCCTGCTGCACTGTCGCTATCCACCCAGGGTGTGGGACTCATTCGCGAAGGAACAGGATTCAGGCGGTCGGTAAGCGCGGGCTCATAACCATTTGCATAACGCGGGCGATCCGCCACATGCAGGGCCGCCACACTTTCCGACATGCCAAGCTTGTCCAGCACACGCGCCTGAACGACGTCCCGGAAAAGCCTTCCGTCAGCATGCGCAATCATCTTTCCAGCCAGCCGGTACCCGCAGTTCGAATAGGACCACTCCGCCCCCGGTTCAAATCCGGTCCAGAGGCCACCTTCCGGAAACAAGGCGGAATCGCTCGGCAAGCCGGAAGTGTGGTCCAGCAAGTGTTGGAGATGAATGTGTTCCCCGCCCCGAACCTGAAGCCCCTCGAGCGTATCCAACAAGTTGGTCTCGGGAGACAGGCTGCCTTCTTCGATCAGGGACCATGCCGCGAGCGCCGTGAACATTTTCGAGATCGATCCGACCTGGAACAGGTGATCCGGCCCGACCGGAATGTTCCGCTCCAGATCGGCATAGCCTGCTGTTACGACAGCCTCGTACCCGTCACGCGTGACCAGGGCGACTGTCATGCCCGGTAGCCCCCAGGCGGCGCGGTGCTGTTCGATATACGCCCTTAGCGGTCCGGTAACCTGATCTGCAGGAACCGGAAGCGCATTCTCTAGCGGCGCGTTCTCCGGCGAATTCGCGCTCTTCTGACACGCCGCCAGGAAGCTGGCCGACAGCGCGGCGTTGCCGATGAACGCCCTGCGATCAATATCCATGCACCGCCCTTTCCGCGTGTTCCGGAAAAAGTTTTATCGTGTTCCCGGCCTCTTTAAAGGGGTGGGCCTGTGGCTCGCCGGTTGACGCAGCGAATGTGTGTCACTCGGCATCAGTCGATGCCTCAAGTGCGCCAATTTCAGTCTCTTCTGTCACGCCTGTTTCCTGATTGCCCGGCCGGGTTTCTTTCAGGCGTTCTGCAGAAAAGCACCTTTCTCCGCCGACATCGCAGCTTGGGCCGGCTGAAATCCGGCGCTATATGCCCGGGATGACCCGCCCGCTGACCATCCTTGGCATTGAAACCAGCTGCGACGAGACCGCTGCGGCGGTGATCCGCCTCGCCCCGGGCGGCGACGTGCAAATCCTGTCCGAAAAGGTGCATACGCAGCTGGAAGAGCATGCGCCGTATCTTGGCGTTGTTCCGGAGATCGCCGCACGGGCGCATGCCGAACTCGCGGACCAGACAGTCGCAGCGGCCATGGCGGACTCAGGGCTTGGTTATTCCGATCTTGATGCGGTGGCGGCGACCTCAGGCCCTGGCCTGATTGGCGGCGTACTGGTTGGCATGATGACCGGCAAGGCAATCGCGCAGGCCGCGGGCAAGCCCTTCCTGGCGGTGAATCATCTGGAAGGCCATGCGCTGAGCCCGCGGCTGACGCATGCCTGCCCCTTCCCTTACCTGTTGCTGCTTGTGTCAGGCGGACATTGCCAGTTCCTGGAAGTGCGAGGTCTTGGAGATTACCGAAGGCTGGGCTCGACGATTGACGACGCAGCTGGGGAAGCCTTCGACAAGACTGCGAAATTGCTGGGGCTGGGGTTCCCGGGCGGGCCGGCCGTTGAGCGGATCGGCGCAAACGGCAATCCGACAGCCATCGATTTCCCGCGTCCGCTCCTGAACCGGCCAGGTCTGGACATGAGCTTTGCCGGGCTGAAGACAGCTGTGGCCCGCGCCGCCGAGGCCGAAGACCTGACTGATTCCCGCATGGCCGATATTTGCGCCAGTTTTCAGGCTGCGATTGTGGATGTCTTATCTGAAAAGGCGCGTCGGGCGTTGGAGCTTTTCGAACCGGGCGACGGCGATGGAAAGCGTTTCGTTGTGGCCGGGGGCGTTGCCTCAAACAAGGCAATCCGGGCCGGACTGGAGAAAGTTTCGGAAGACGCCGGAGCGGTGCTGATTGCACCGCCAATGCGGCACTGTACCGATAATGCCGCGATGATTGCCCTGGCTGGGGCAGAGCGGCTGGCAGGTGGCCTCGAAAGCGAGGCAGGTGACCTTGGCGCCGGGGCGAGACCGCGCTGGCCGCTGGATGAAGCGGCGGCGAAGTCCGATCCGGCCTATTCGACGGGACGCCGGGGCGCCAAGGCCTGAAGGGTCTGCTTGCAGGGGCTCAAGGCCTTACACCACGAATTCGGCGAACGACACCATGACGGCGAGCAGGCCGACCGTGAACGGCAGGGCTGCCATCAGGGCCACAAGCGACTGGCGGGATTCAGTTTTCGAAAGGGTCATTGTCTCTGTTCCTTTTCCGGGAAGGGCACGATGCCCATCCATGAGCTTCATATAGAGAAGCCATGAACAGAAATCAATGAACGATTTTAAAATTATTCAGAGTTTAGAAAATTTACGTATTCACAGGACCGACGCGTCCTTCGACAAACCGGCGAGGATCAGGTCGAGAACGCCTGCCAGCTCCCGCTTCAGTTTCGGCAGGGTCAGGTGGGAAAACAGTTGGGGGAACCGGAATTTCATCAGCGCGGCCTGCATGAACTCCGCTGTTTCATCGAGCCTTTCCAGCGGGCGGAACACGCCGTCGCGGATCCCGTCTTCGAGGATCTGGACCAGATAAACGCGCTCCTGCGCCATCTGCTCATTCATATATAGCGGCCGCTCATCCGCCAGGACTTCAGCGACTTCAAGAATCTTGGCCTTGGCCTCAATAGCCTGATAGGTGCTGACCATTCCGTAATCGAAGAATTCCCGCAGGCGCTCGGGCGCCGGCTTCTTCTCCCGGGCGATCGATGCATAGGCCTGATACATCTCGCCATTGAACTTGCGGGCCAGCGCTTCGGCGATATCAAGCTTCGACGCGAAGAACCGATAGATATTGCCGGCGGACATGCCGCAATCCTTGGCAATCTCCGACATCGTCGTCTTGGCGTAACCATAATGCAGGATCCGCTCGATGGCGGCATCCAGGATCTGCTGGCGGGTATCTGTCGTATCGTTCATGGAGCCGGACCATACCGGGAAATACTGAAGGATCAATGATTCATTCAGACGGCACAGAATCTGTCGCGGCAGCCATAGGCAGTTGTGACCGGCTGTGCGATAGCCTTCTCCGTAAAACCGGATGGAGTTGACCGATGCCCCTGTTCTGCCTGCACTGCCTGGATAAAGCCGATGGCGGCGCCGAAGCCCGCGCCAAAGCCCGGCCCGCCCATCTGGCATGGGCTGCAGACCTTGGCTCCTGTGTCCGCATGGCCGGACCCCTGCTGGACGCCAACGGCAACATGGTCGGGTCGGTTTTCCTGATCGAAGCCGATGACCTTGCCGCCGCAAAAGCGATTCACGCGCAGGACCCATACGTTACAGGAGGCGTCTTCGGACACGTCCACATCAATGAAACACGCTGGGCAATCGGCGAAGGCAAGCCTGCATGAGGCGCCTCATTCTCGGGAACCTCAATTATTCAAGCTGGTCGATCCGTCCCCTCATGGTGGCCCGGAAGGTGGGCCTGCCGGTGGAAGAAATTGTCGTCCCGCTCGATTTTCCGGAAACGACGGCCCGGCTGAAGGAAGTCAGCCCCACGGCAAAAGTGCCGCTTCTCATCTGGGACGATCAGACAATCTGGGAAAGTCTCGCCATCACGGAATGGATCGCCGAATGGGCGCCGCCCGGCGAGGTCTGGCCCGAGGACCCGGCCGCACGCGCCATCGCCCGGGCCGCCGCCAGCGAGATGCATGCCGGCTTTCCGGAACTGCGCAGCAAATGCCCGATGGATATTCGGGGACGGGACCTGCCACCCGAAATGACGGACAAGCTCGCCGCAGACATTGGCCGGATCCAGCAATTGTGGAACGGCCTGCGGGGCGAGTTCGGCCGGAACGGTCCGTTCCTGTTCGGCAAATGGAGTGCCGCGGACGCCTTCTACCTACCAGTCGTCACAAGGTTCCGGACCTATGGCCTGCCGCTCAGCGGCGCTGCGGCGGACTATTCGGCTGCCGTCCTGTCAGACCCGGACTTCCAGAAACTGGAAGAGCAGGCCAAGGCCGAACCCTGGTGGATCGCATACGGTCCGGACGGCCGCTCTAGCGGCTATCTCAAGCCGGAAGGCTGAGCAGGTCGTAGCCTAGATCGTGGCGGAACAGTTCGCCGATTTTGCGCTGATAGATTTCCAGTGCTTCGCCTGAGAACAGGTCCGACAGGCTGGTCTTGCGGTTCTGCAGAACATTTGGCTCGGCTTCCGGGTCGACCTTTTCGGCCATTGCTTCCTTCGTCCCGGCCTTCAGCGCGGCATCGATTGCCGCCGGTGTGAGCTTCAGGTTCCAGTGCCGGTCGACCGCTTCCAGGATCTTGCGCGGATCCTTCAGCGTGTCCTCATAATGAACGACGAGAATGGACTCTCCGTGGCGCGCCAGCACGTCGCCCCAGCGGTTCCAGAACCGTGCGAGCCAGTAGAGGTCGCAACGGTATTTTGATCCAGCCGGGTCGCCTTCCAGATAGGTCAGCCAGTCGACCTTGATATCATATTCCCATTTGGCGTGGTGGCTGGCGAGGATCGACATGGGGTGGCGCACCGCCAGCACATAAGGCGGCAAGCTTGCCATGTTGCGTGCCCAGCCCCAATCCGCCAGACGGTGCGGAATCGTATGGCTGAAAGCGAGCCGGGGCAGCTGCGTGAACACCGGCGCGTCCTTCGGCCAGCCGATATAGGGCCGCACGGCACTCTCCGAGAAATACTTCGGCGGCTCGATGCCATGCGTCTCCGCAAGCGCCACGGCCAGCATGTATTTCAGCCAATGGGTTCCCGAATTCTTTGACGTCACCAGCACGCCATCGAAGGCGCCGTGTCGGAGCACCGAAAAATTGGTCCAGTTCTCGTTGAGCACTTTGGACCGGTAGGCAGAAGGCAGAGTCGTCGCAGTCATGGAATTGCCCTAGGACCAGATCGGGAGTGACGCAACTCAGGTCTTCAGGCCTGCCTTGTCGCGGTAAACCTGCAGCAATGCCAATTGGTCGCGCGTCGGCAGACCTTCGGCTTCGGACACCGAGACCAGCATGGAGTCCAAGTCTACGACTTCCTTTGGGCCGAGCACGGAAGAAGACACAATCAATTGGCTCAACTTGCGCATGGTTTCGGCTGGTGGCGGCGCAGAATTCGTGACCCAGGCCGCATGCGCCGTCAAAGCATCTGCTTCGTCCTGGCTGAACTCGAAATGGTGCATGATCTCTCGGTCTATCGAAGCGGTCTGTTTCTCCGTCAGCGGGCCGCCCCGGGCGCGAGCCACCTCCATCATCATGATGGCCGCCGCTTCGCGCGGATCTTGTATGAGGCTGAGACCGCCCCTCCCCGCCCTGTACCTGAACGCCATTTTGCGGGGCAGATTGATGGCCGTCTGCGCTATCTTGCCAGCTTCTCGCAAGCCCTCACGCGCCATGCGGATTCGCCACGACCACACACCGATCGCGACCAGCACGCTTAAAATGAACAGCAGGATATGCATTTGAAAACAGTAACGCGGCCCATCGGGCCGCGCTACAGGATTCGTCGGTGGACGCCGGGGCTTTACTCCGCCCCGTCACCATCTGCCGCGGCAGCCGCATGGGCCTGCGCCAGAACATAGGCACGGATCGCCTCGACATCGTCCTCGCTGAGATATTCAGCGAACGAGACCATGCCATTGGCCGAGAAGTGCCCTTCGAGAACCACGCCTTTCCAGGCTTCAGGGTCCGCCGAGATGGCCGACCAGCGAAGATCCGGCAGCACGCCGGAGCTGACGGCCAGCGGGCCGTGGCAGACCGCGCAGTTGCGGGAGAAGTCGACAACGCCTTCCGCGAGCTGAGCTTCGGTTCCGAACGATTCCGCCTTGGGCGTGCGGTCAATCGGCGTCAGGTCGGCATCGGCAACCTCACCGGTACCACCCAGTTTGAAAGTCACCACTTTACCGACTGTCGAAGGCACCTTGTCGTCATAGGCAAACCCGGCGGCCAGGGCGAAAGCGCTGCCCCAGCCCGTGGCGATGGTCACATACTGTTCGCCATCGATCATGTAGGTGCCCGGTCCTGCGCCAGCGCCGGACTTCACATTGTAGTCCCAAAGCGCGTCTCCGGTGGCAGCATCATAAGCAACGAAATGGCCGTTCAGCTTGCCCTGGAAGACCAGGCCGCCAGCCGTCGACAGCACTCCGCCATTCCAGGCGTTATCATGCTCCACGGTCCAGCGCGGCGCGCGGGCCACAGGATCCCAGGCGATCAGGCGGCCTTTCAGGGTGGACCGCAGGAATTTGGCCACTTCCGGCGGCGCAATCGGCGGCACGCCGGCAGAGAAGTCTGCACCCGTGTTCCAGGCGGTGTCTTTGGAATAGAAACGCGGATCTTCAGCATAGGCCTGCGGAATTTCCTGAGCCGGAATATAGGCCAGTGCCAAGTCCGGGTCGTAGGCCATCGGATGCCAGTTGTGCGCACCGAGCGGGCCCGGCAGCTGGTTGTAAGGCTCCTTGCCATACCGGGCAGCGGCGATCTCGATCGGACGGCCATTCTCGTCGAGGCCGGTCGCCCAGTTCATCGGACCAAACGCATCGCCGGAGATGAACTCACCCGTCGCCGCATCGATCACATAGAAGAAGCCGTTCTTCGGTGCCTGCATGGCGACGCGGCGGCTGGCGCCGTCCGGACCAAGCGGCAGGTCTGCCAGAATGATCGTCTGCGTGGCGGTGTAATCCCAGTTGTCGCCGGGCGTCGTCTGGAAGTGCCACTTGTACTCGCCGGTGTTCGCATCCACCGCGACAATCGACGAAAGGAAGAGGTTGTCCCCGCCCGACGGGTCACGGAACGTCCGGTTCCACGGAGACCCGTTGCCGACACCGAAGATGATCTGGTCGTTCACTTCGTCATAGACGATCGAATCCCAGACGGTGCCGCCACCGCCATCGGTGACCCACGCACCCTCATCGCCCCAGGTGACGTTGCCGACCTGTTCGAATGCGGCGTCGGAGGCTTCGCCATCCGGCTGTTTTTGCGGGTTCGGTACGGTGTAGAAGCGCCAGATCTTGTCGCCAGTCTGCGCGTCATAAGCGGAAAGGTAACCACGCACGCCGAGTTCCGCACCGCCATTACCGATCAGAACCTTGCCATTCACAACGCGCGGGGCGCCCGTGATCGTGTAGGGCTTGGACTGGTCGACCGTCACCGTCTCCCAGACAAGATCGCCCGTCTTCGCATCCAGCGCCTGAAGGCGGCCGTCGATGACGCCGACATAGATCTTGCCGTCATAAACTGCGACACCGCGATTGACGACGTCACAGCAAGCGTTGACGCCAACGGCGCGGTCAACGTCCGGATCGTGTTCCCAGAGCAACTCGCCGGTCTTGGCGTCCAGCGCGTAAACGACAGACCAGGCCGAAGTGACGAACATCACGCCATCGACAACAATCGGCGTGACCTCCACGCCCCGGTTTGTTGCAAGGTCAAACGTCCAGGCAACACCCAGCTGATCGACATTGTCCTTGTTGACCGCATCCAGCGAAGAGTGGCGCTGCTCGTCATAGGTCCCGCCATAGGTGAGCCATTCGGCCCCGGCAGATGCCGTTTCGATCCGCGCCGTATCGACCGCGGCAAATCCTTTTTCTTCCGGTGCAGGGGCTGTTTCTTTCGGACCACATGCTGCCAGCAATGCCAGCGCAGATCCTGCAAGAAAAATACGACTCCAAGCGGCCATGTCGGTGTTCCTCCCGTCGACATTATGCGTAAGCGATCTTCCCGCCGCTTTCATGGGCGCAATGCTAGTCGTTCATTGAGGTTTGTCGAGGCGTGACCCAAGGGCATCAACCTGACGTCACAAAGCGGCCGCCTCAGGCAACAATGACAGGTGCGCTTCCAGCCCGGCTGGAAAGATCGTTCTGAGCAGCCTCGATGGCCGCCTCAACCAGGGCCTGCCATTCCGCCAGGCTGGCTGCGCTTTCTGAACCGGCCGGAAAATTGACTGAGCGGGAGGCGCTGACGACGCCGCCTTCCAGCCGGTTGCCGACGCGGGTGAAACCTGCCAGCGCTTCGTCTGCGCCTGCACCCTGCGCGCCATAACCCGGCACGAGAAACAGGGATTTCGGCGCCAGGGCCCGGATCGCCTTCGCTTCTGCCGGACCGGTTGCCCCGGTCACCATCATAAGGCCCGACCAGCCGGACTGGCCCACCAGGCGCTCCGCCAGTGGTTCGAGGGCTTCTCCGACACGGGCATAGAGCGGAGCCCCTTCCAGATCCTTCGACTGGAAGTCTGCCGAGCCGGGATTGGATGTGCGCACCAGAACGATCACGCCCTTCCCGTTTGCCTCGCCTTCGCGGACATAGGGCTCGAGCGTATCGAGCCCCATGTACGGGTTCACCGTCAGGGCATCGGAATGGAACGGTGCGTCTTTTCCGAGATAGGCGGCAGCATAGCCTTCTGCGGTCGAGCCGATATCGCCGCGCTTGGCATCCATCAGCACGATGAGGCCAGCCTCTTTCGCGGCCAGCGCAATCCTCTGAAGGGCCTTCATGCCCTCCGGACCGTGGCGTTCGAACAAGGCGACCTGCGGCTTGATGCAGGCAACGCGCCCCTCGCAGGCGCGGACCATCGCGATCCCCCAGGCTTCAATGCCTTCCGGAGTGTCACCGCCAAACAGAGCAGGAATTCGCCCGGCATGCGGATCGACGCCGGCGCAAAGCGGCCCATGCCGTCGGGTGGCATCGATCAGGCGGTCTGCAAAGGGCGTCATGGCTTCACCTTGCAAGCTACTTTCACGACTTGCAACAGACGCCGGGCATTGTCGGAGCGTGGACCATAGGTTTCTTCATCAAACGCTTCAGCGGGGCCATCCTCAGGGCTGATATTCAGGCGCGTGAGGAAGGCTTCGACCGAGTCAGGTGCGGTTGTATAAATGCGGCCCCGGCGCGGACTTTCCGCCACAATCACACCTCGAACACGCCCCTGCGCATCGAATACCGGGCCGCCGGAAATCCCTCCCAGCGTGCCATCAAGCCCCCGCGTCCGTCCGAACTCGGCCCAGGCGAGGATCGGCTCGGAATTCTCGCGTCGGCCGCGCGTGATCAGATTGGACCGGGACATCAGTCTCGTCGCAACCTCACCCGGGCGGCCTTGCGGATAGCCGACATGATAGCCTTTGCTGCCGATGCGTAGCGGCGTGGCCAGGTCGAGTTCGACGGGATTGGGGCTGCGGCCCGTGGAGATCAGGGCGAGGTCATGGTCCGCATCGAGGGTGACGGAATCCACCGGGACATACTGGCCGGGCGCCACGAGCAAACCGACGGAATCGCACCCGTCGACCACATGCCGGGCGGTGATCCACTGGCCCTTCCGGTTCACGGCGAAAGCTGTCCCGATCCCGTTCTTCGGCGCGTCGACCTGAATCAGGATCTGCTCATCGAAGGGCGATGGCGGCGGCAAGGTCGGACCGTCTGCCTCCAGAACGGTCGGGGGCGCTTCCGGCGCATCCGCGTGATCGCCCTGGGCAAACAGAACGAACACGATCAGCCCGAGCGCCGTCACATAAAGCAGCCAATCGAACTTCCGCACCGGCCTGTTATGCTCCTCGCATCAGAATCTCTGCAACGCAGGATCCCACAATCCTGCGGCAAGAATGAGGGCAGATGCCAGTTTCGCGGAAACGAGCACCGCGGCAGCGCCCAGTTCGTCCCCTTCGATCCGTTTCGGCAACCCGCCCAGCAACAGGTCTACCAGACGATAGACAATCAGCTGCAGCAACAGGGCAACGATGCCCCAGATGGCAAAGTCGATCAGGGTGATGCTGGATGCGAGCGCCGACGACATCGGCAAGGCGAGGCCGGCAATCGCGCCGCCCAGTGCAAAACCGGCCGCGGTGTTCCCGCGCCGGACCTCCGCAAATTCCTTCCAGGGCGTCAGCAGAACATAAATTGTGCTCGACACGACCAGCATCACGCCAGCGCTGGCCGTCCAGATCAGGAATCTTGGAAACGCCTCGACAAATGCACCGATTTCTCCGCCCATGAATCCTGATAATCCTGTGTGATTATAGTGGTGACCCGGCGGGGGCCCGGCCCTATTCCTAGCATGGCTTACCCGCCGCTCAAGGAGACCATCATGCTGAAAGGTAAAACAGCCCTTATCACGGGCTCTACGAGCGGCATTGGCAAGGCCATCGCGGTACGGCTGGCGGCTGAAGGCTGTAATATTGTGCTCAATGGCTTCGGCGATGCCGGAGAGATCGACGCATTGAAACGGTCGCTGGCTGCGGAGCACTCGGTTATGGTCGGCTATTCGAGCGCCGACCTTACCCGCATTCCCGCCATCGAGAACATGATGGCCTATGTGCAGAGCGAATTCGGCGGCGCCGACATTCTCGTCAACAATGCCGGCATGCAGCACGTCTCCCCGGTCGAGGATTTTCCGGTCGACAAGTGGAACCTGATCATCGCGCTGAACCTGTCGGCGGCGTTCCACACGATCCGCCTCTCCATGCCGGGCATGAAAGAGAAAGGCTGGGGCCGCATCATTCAAACCGCCTCCGCCCATGCGCTAGTCGCCTCACCCTACAAGGCGGCCTATGTGGCCGCGAAACACGGGATTGCCGGCCTGACCAAGACCGTTGCACTGGAAGGCGCAACGCATGGCGTACGATGCAATGCGATCTGTCCGGGCTATGTCCACACGCCACTGGTCGACGCGCAGATCACAGACACGGCCAAGGCCCGCGGCATCACCGAGGATGAAGTCGTGAAAAATGTGATCCTTGCCGCTCAGCCAACCAAGGAATTCGTCACGGCCGAGCAGATCGGCGAGATGGCGGCCTTCCTCTGCTCACCCGCAGCCAGTCAGATCAACGGCGCCCTGCTGCCAGTCGATGGCGGCTGGACGGCCCAGTAGACAGGCGGCCTGCCCGACTATTCCAGCAATTCTGTGAGGCAGGAGGCGATCGTCTCGTCCGTGTCTTCATGGGTGAAGAAGGTTGTCAGCTTCCAGTCCTCATCCATCAGGTACAGAAGCGACGTGTGATCCATCGAATATTCGCTCTGGCTGTCCGGCTGCTCGATCCGCGAATAATCCGCCATGAACGCATCTGCCGCCGCACGAACCGCTTCCGGCGTCCCGGTCAGTCCCTGAAGATTGTCCGGGAAGGCGTTGGTCGACACATATTGCGCCAGCTGTTCCGGCGTATCACGCTCCGGATCGATAGAGATCAGCAGCGTCTGCGGCGGGCTGACATCCTCTGGCAGGCGGTCATAGGCCCGCTTCAAGGTCACCAACGTCATCGGGCAGACATCAGGGCAATAGGTAAAGCCGAAATAGATCAGCGTCGGATGGCCCTTATAGGTCTCTTCCGTCACCGGCTCGCCATCCTGGTTCACCAGCGAAATCGGGCCGCCAATGTTCGGATAGGCGCGGGACATGCACCCAGCGGCCGGGCCGCCCGCAGACGGGCCGTCAGGTTTTGCAGGGCCGCAGGCGGTAAGCAGCGCAGCCATCAGGGCCGCGGACAAGCGAAGTCTGGTCATGACCTTCCTCTAGGACGTGGACCTGCCGCTTGGCGAGGGCGTCACGCTGCCGCATAAGACACAAATGAGTGATCTGTCCCGCCAGGATGTGAACCGCGCCGACCGGCTCGGCTTCGACGATGCCATCTTCACCCTCGCCCCGGAGGGCCTGGGATCAGCCCAGTCCGCGCTGGGACGAACACGATTGCGCACCTTTATCACGCTGCGCTGGCTGGCCGTGGCAGGACAAACAGCTGCCGTACTGTTCGTGGCCTTTGTGCTGCATTTCGACCTGCCGCTGGCCGCCTGCCTGGCGATCATCGCGGCCTCTGCTTGGTTGAACGTGTTTCTCTCCTTTGCTTTCCAGAGCCAGCGCCTGACGCGCGGCTGGGAAGCCTCGCTCCAACTCGCCTTCGACACGGTTCAACTCGCGGCACTTGTGGCCGTGACAGGCGGCCTGTCGAACCCGTTCCTTCTGCTGCTCGTCGCGCCGGTGACGGTGGCAGCGCTCAGCCTGTCACCGAAGCGGGCCGTGCTGATCGCCCTGCTGGCGCTAACGCTCGCAGCGATCATGCCGCTGATTTCACTTCCCCTGCCCTGGATCAATGGCGCCATGGTGGAACTGCCGCCCCTCTTCCATCTCGGCCAGTTCTCAGCGCTTGCCGTCGGTGTCGTGTTCTTCGCCGTCTCTGCCGGGCGCGTCAGCCAGGATGAAGCGAAGCTGGTCCGCGCACTCGATGCTGCCAGCATTGTCATGGCACGGGAGCAGAAGCTGTCTGCCATCGGCGCAATGTCCGCCATGACGACGCACGAGCTTGGCACCCCGCTCGCCACCATTCACCTCGTCGCCAAGGAATTACTGACGGAGACGCCGGCAGACGATCCGAAATATGAGGACCTGACCTTGCTGGCGGAGCAGGCAGACCGGTGCCGCAACATCCTCGCGACCATCCGCGAAGCCCGCGAAGCGACCGACATCGTGCATGCCCGCGTCACGCTCGACGCGCTGGTCGCCGAAGCGGCCGCCCCGTTCAAAGGCCTTGGCGTGGCGGTGGAAGTCGTCATCCGTCCCGGCGAGGATGAAGCAGACTCCCGGCCCCCGATCCTGAACCGCAGCCCTGAGATCCTCCACGCCATCAGTGCCTTCGTTGAGAACGCCGTCAGCTTCGCGGACTCCCGGGTGACGGCGCAGGCAAGCTGGACGGCTGACCAGATCATGATCTCCATCAGCGACGATGGGCCTGGCTTTTCTCAGGAAGTACTGCCGAAACTAGGGGAGCCCTATGTCTCGGAGCGGAGCGAAGCACATCTCGGCGGCGGAGACATGGGACTTGGCTTCTTTATTGCAAAAACCCTGATCGAGAGAACAGGCGGCCGGATTGCCACCAGGAACCGCATGCCACCCCGTAGAGGCGCCATCGTTCAGGCCCTCTGGCCACGTGCAGCTCTTGAAGCATCCGCGTTGGATTAATTGATTTGGAAGTCCTATAAAAGAATCAGGTAGCTAGGGAAGCTGAGCATGGAACGGCCAGTAAATATCAATCTTCATGAGAGCCTGGAGGGCGTCGAAGATCGCTCCTGTCTCGTTATGGACGATGATGGCCCGTTCGTGCAGCGCCTCGCCCGTGCCCTTGCCCAGCGTGGATTCATCGTATCTGCTGTAACCAATGTTGCAGAAGGCAAGGATATCGCGCGCCTGAATCCGCCGGCTTTTGCGGTGCTGGACCTGCGCCTGGAAGACGGCAGCGGACTGGACGTTGTGGAAGTCCTGCAGAAAAGCCGCCCGGAAGCCCGCGCCGTGATCCTGACTGGCTATGGCGCCATTGCAACCGCAGTTGCCGCCGTGAAGGCGGGCGCGGTGGACTACCTCTCGAAGCCGGCTGATGTGGAAGACATCATCCGCGCCCTCACCGCGACCTCCGACGAGAAACCGGCCCCGCCGGAGAACCCGATGTCGGCCGACCGGGTCCGCTGGGAACACATCCAGCGCGTATACGAACTGTGCAATCACAATGTCTCGGAAACCGCTCGCCGTCTGAACATGCACCGTCGGACGCTCCAGCGCATACTCGCCAAGCGCGCGCCGCGCTGACTTTTACGCCTACTGTATTTGCAGACGGCAGTTGTTCTAGCGGCAGCTGTCCCGATCGAAACGCATGGCGACGAAATTGACCGGATCGCCATTGGAATAGTTCAGCGCATAGTACGGCTCAGACTCCGTGATGCAGAGGCCCATGCCCCGCGCCTGATCACGCAGGTGCTCGACTTCCTCAGCTACGGGAGGCTCCGCCTTCCGGTCCTCATAGTTCACAAGATAAACGACAGGAAAGGCGCGCTCATCCGTGGGCAGGTCCAGCGGTGTTTCCGGTGGGTGGGTATTCTGTGTGCCCATGGTCAGGATATAGGACGGCTCAGCATAACCAAGCGCGAGGATACGCTCCGGCGGCGTCATGGCGCACGTCTTCCCCGGTATGCCGCAGACATCCTCCAGGGCGAGCCGCGCGGTTTCCGTCGGCTGGACCCAGACCTGGCTCGGCAACATGAAGATACGAATATGCCAGCCCATGACAAATGCCGCCGCTACGCCGAAAGCGATGGCGAGAGCCGTCCGGGCACGGCTGAACTCGATCGCCGCGGCACCGCAGAGCGCAAACGCGCCCCACCAGAGCCAGACAGGAAACTGACGATAGGCCTGCCAGGTTTCCAGCACGTCGGCGCTGGACGCCGTGGTGAAGTCACCGGCCGCTTCCGCCATGAGGCCGTGCGTGACCCCCGGATACGAAACCGCCAGCAGCAGAACCGCCCCCAATCCGAACAAGGCGAGCGACAGCCAGCGTGACACCGGCATCTTCGCCCCGTCGATCAGGCGCACGGCTGCGTGACCGCAAAGCAGCGCCATCCCCGGATAGGCCGGCAAAATATAGTGGCTGAGCAGGGTCGGCATCAACTCGAAGAAAATCCAGGTCAGCAGCGTCCATGACAAGAGGAAGCGCAGGCCTTTTACCTCCACCGGCGCTTCGGGCGACACTGGCGCCCGGCTTCGCCATGCGTCCTGCGTTGAGAGGAACCAGAACACCATCAGCAACACGACCGGGTACGCCACCTTCACGCCATTCGCGGACGTGGATGGCAGCACAAGGGATAGAAGCAGGCTGGCCGCCAGCAGGGCGCCGCCGACCATCAACACCGGCCAGCCTTTGCGCGCCACCGTCGCCTGCCGCACGTCTTTCCAGCCAGCGACAAGGCCCGGCACGATCAGCAGGATCGCCGGGAAAAACCAGATCGGCAGATGGGTCAGGTGAAAGAACGGCCAGCCGCCATGGCCTTCTGACGCGCCCGCGAACTTGTCTTTCAGATCCTTGCCGACCGCGCCCTGCAGGAACTCTCCGTTCGTCGCCACCTGCACCCAGATAAACCAGGGCAGTACCAGCGCCACGAACAGGAGCGGGCCCGGCCACCAGGCCAGCGGGCGCCACCAGTCACCGCCCTTCCCGTTTTCCGCCCGGCCCCAGACCCAGACCCCGAAACCGGCATAGGTCGCGACCATGGGTGTCACCGGTCCCTTGATCAGGAAACCGAGCCCCATGGCAAGCCAGAAGAGAAGCGCTGCCTGTTTCGGCGGACCTTCGCGCAGATAGAGCCGCCCCAGCGCGCCAATGCCGAAGGTTGTCAGGCAGACCAGCACCGCGTCCGTCTTCGAGATATGCGCTTCGGAGGTCAGCAGCAGCGTGGAGCCAAAAAGGGCCGCCCCGAGAAAGGCCGCCCGGCGCCCGACCAGAGGAATACCGCACCAGAAGCAGGCAACCGCAGCAAGACTCGCCCCGATCCAGCTCGGGAAACGGTAGGTCCAGATCTGCTTGGCCTCCGGACCGGTGAAAACGGCTGTCGACGCGGCCTGCAGCCAGTGAATTCCTGCCGGCTTCTTGTTGCGCAGCTCGTCCTGGTACTGGATGCGGATGTAATCGTGGTCCTCAAGCATCTGCTTGGACGCCTGAGCGAAACGGCTCTCGTCGCGGTCGAGTGCCGGCAACATGAAAACGCCGGGCGCCGCGGCGCTGAAGGTGATCAGGAAGAGAGCGACCCAGGCTTTCCAGCCGGTCGAAAGGCGGTCGAGCAATGTCATGGCTCCTCCTCTAACGGGTTCGGGCCGCTTCGTCTTGCGCTTTTGGATGCGGGACCGGTGTCAGCTGCAAGTGAAGCACAGGGCTCGCCTTTCGCCGGAACGCTCTGTATGACGCGAAGACTTTTCGAGCGCTGGTTGGGGCGCATCAGCAGAAGGGATCTGGAATTGGACCAGGCTCTTGAGTTTTCCGTCGTCGTCCCGGTGCACAATGAATCCGGGAATGTGGCGACCCTGATCGGCGAGATCGCCAAGGCGCTCGACGGGCGCGCCTATGAAATGGTGTTCGTCGACGACGCTTCGACCGACGATACCCGCGCCCAGCTTGTGGCGCTGAAATCGAAATACCCGATGCTGCGCGTGCTCGGCCACCGGAAGAATGCCGGCCAGAGCCGGGCGATCCGCTCCGGCATTCTTGCCGCGAAAGCGCCGGTCATCGGCACGCTGGACGGCGATGGCCAGAACGACCCGGCTGACCTGCCGGATCTCTACCGCCAGCTGACCCGTCAGGATGCGCCGGAAAAGCTGAACATGGTCATGGGCCGCCGGGCCAAGCGCAAGGATACGGCCTGGAAGCGCTTCGGCTCCCGCTTTGCCAATCGGATCCGCAAGCGCATGCTGAAGGATGATTGCGACGACAGCGGTTGCGGCATCAAGGTGATGAAGCGGACGTCCTACATCCAGCTCCCGTATTTCGATCATATGCACCGCTACATGCCGGCCCTGATGCGGGCCGAAGGCTTCGATGTGGAGTACCGGGACGTCAACCACCGGGAGCGCGGCGCCGGCAAATCGAACTACACAAATTTCGGCCGCCTGAACGATGCCTTCTCGGATCTGCGCGGCGTCACCTGGCTGATCCGCCGCCGGCGCAATCCGGGCGGTGCAGACGAAATCTGATCCTGTTCAAATTCACGGACGAACCGCCTGCAAATCGCCCGATTTGCAGGAATAGTGGTGGTTAAGGCCGTGGGGGATTTTTCCTCGCCTCGCCGGAAACTATCCGGTAAACCTCGTGTTAACACGCGCTGAGCGACGGGTTAGTGACATGAAAAAGGACACGCAGGCAGCCGTCATTGGCGGTTTCATCGCCAGACGCAAACGGCAAAATGCCGGGTCCCGCAGCAGCACCGAAAAGGGGTATTTGATGCGTGCAATCTTCGGAATCTTTCCGCTACTGGTCGTGCCGGTGGCCCTGTACAACCTCCTGGCCGTCATGGCCGGTGGCCCTGCCACGACGACCAATGAACTGGGCCAGATCATCGCCAGCGATACCGCCCCGCTTCAGGCCGTGCTGAACGAGACCTTTTTCTCGCTCCCGATGATATCGGGCGTCAAATGGGTACTGACCCAGGGCGACGCGATCCTGCTTCTGTCGATCGTTTTCCTGTTCCTGGAAATCCTGAAGTCCACCAGCACCGGCACGTCGACCATCATCAATCACGCGATCTCGATGATGCTGTTTATCCTCTGCCTGATCGAATTCCTGCTCGCACCGAACTTTGCCACCTCCACCTTCTTCATCCTCATGTCGATGACGCTGCTGGATGTTCTGGCAGGCGTGGTGGTGACCATCGTGTCTGCCCGGCGTGATTTCGGGGTCGATCACGGCTGATCCGATACGGAAACCAGATACAGAAAAGCCCGCTCGATGGAGCGGGCTTTTTTATTTCACGGCGAGCGCGCGTCTCAGTCCTTGCGGTAGAGCTCAGCCAGCTGGTCCTGAATGGCAGACATCTGCGCCTGCATGTTTGCGAGCGCTTCGGCCTGCATTTCCATCATGGTGCCAGCCGGTGAGGCAGAAGAGGAAGGCTTTTCCGGCTTCGCGGAATTGTAGAGCGTCGGCATGAACATCTTCATGGCCTGCTCGAACATGGTCATGTTCCGGCGGGCCTGCTTCTCGAACATGGTCATCGGATTGGCAGCTTTCTGCCACTCCTTCTGCGCCTCTGCGAAGGAATTCATCGACATGTCGAGGAAGGCAGGCAGGAAGGTCTGGGCACCACCGCCATAGAAGCCAATCAGCTGGCGCAGGAAGTTCAGCGGCAGGGCGCCTTCGCCCTTGGTCTCCTGCTCGAAGATGATCTGGGTCAGCACCTGACGCGTCAGGTCTTCTCCCGTCTTGGCATCCCGGACCTCGAAATCCCGGCCCTCCCGGACCAGTTCCGACAGGTGATCCAGCGTCACGTAGGACGAGGTCGACGTGTCGTAGAGACGACGGTTTGCGTATTTCTTGATGATGATCGGCTCCGAAGAGCCCGTCCCTTTGGCCATTTTCATCCCTCGGCTTTCCCAAGCGGGAAAGCAATTTTTGTGCTATGCGGCACAATCTCGCATAAAATCTGCATGCGACCAATGCGCTATTGAAGTTTCTGCAACAGTAACGCTAAGCATGCTGCAGTGCAAAAATTCCAGGGAGGAGCACCCATGTCCAAAACGGTTCTGGTCACAGGCGGTACACGCGGTATCGGCCACGCCATCAGCGCAGCCATGGCGAAAGCCGGTTACAAAGTGGCCGCAAACTATGCCGGTAACGATGAAGCCGCCAAGGCAACCGCCGACGAACTCGGCATCCATGTCTACAAATTCGACGTCGCCGACTACGACGCTGTCGGCGCCGGTATTGCCGCCATCGAGGCCGATCTCGGCCCGATCGACATCGTCGTCAACAATGCCGGTGTGACGCGCGACGCGCCGTTCCACAAAATGACGAAAGACCAATGGCAGCAGGTGATCGACATCGATCTGACCTCCGCTTTCAACGTCACGCACCATGTCTGGGAAGGCATGCGTGAGCGCAATTGGGGCCGCGTCATCAATATCTCGTCCATCAACGGGCAGAAGGGCCAGTTCGGCCAGGCGAACTACTCCGCCGCCAAAGCCGGCCTGATCGGCTTCTCCAAGGCGCTCGCCCAAGAAGGCGCCAAGAAGGGCATCACCGTGAACACGGTCTGCCCCGGTTACATCGACACCGAAATGGTGCGCGCGGTGCCTGAGAAAGTGCTCGACGGCATCATCGCGACGATCCCGGTCGGCCGCCTCGGCAAACCGGAAGAGATTGCGTCCATGTGCGCCTATCTCGCCAGCGACGATGGCGCTTTCATCACCGGCGCAACGATGACGGTGAACGGCGCGCAGTACATCGCCGGCTAATCTGTTTCGTTCCGGAACAAGGAAGCGCCCTCCCCTGCCGGGAGGGCGTTTTTTCATGTCAGCACATGACTACGCCATGATCATACCGGACTATTCCGTGGCCCGGCATGACCTGTGATGACCATGCCGGACCATAACGGACTTCCGCGGATCAGACCGTCAGGACGATCTTGCCGAAATGCTTCTGGCTCGCCTGATGGGCGAATGCCTCGGCAATCTTGTCCAGCGGGAAGGTCGAGTCGATCACCGGCTTGATGCCGTTCGCCTCGATGGCGTCGATCATGTCTTCCTGCATCCGGCGCGATCCGACCGTGATGCCCGACAGGGTGATATTGCGCGAGAAGAGCGCCGCCGTCGGCACTTCACCCGACACACCGGTCAGGACCCCGATCAGCGAGATGTGACCGCCCGGACGGCAGGCCGCGATGGACTGGGCCATTGTGCCGGGCCCGCCGATCTCGACGACTTCATCGACGCCGCGTCCGCCGGCCAGTTTGAACGCCTCGGCGCCCCAGTCCGGGTTTTCCTTGTAATTGATCACATGATCGGCGCCGAGCGCTTTCAGCTTTTCAAGCTTCTCCGGCGAGGACGAGGTGGAGATCACCCGGCAGCCAGCCGCCTTGGCGAGCTGCAGCGCGAAGATCGAGACGCCGCCCGTGCCCTGCGTCAGCACCCAGTCGCCCGCCTTGAGCCCGCCCTCGGCGAACATGCCGCGCCAGGCGGTGAGCGCCGCACACGGAAGGGTTGCGGCCTCTTCGAAAGTCCAGCCTTCCGGCATGCGGGTGAAGGCGGTTTCCGGCGCGGCCACCAGTTCGGCGCCGAAGCCGTCCGCGCCATCGCCGGGAACGGAGTTGAACCCGGCCGCCTCGATCTGGCCGGACTGCCAGCCCGGGAAGAACAGCGAAAGGACCTTGTCGCCCACTTTCCAACTCGTGACGCCCTCACCCAGGGCGACAACTTCGCAGGCGCCGTCCGACATCGGGATACGGCCGTCCGGCGTTGGGATGCCGCCCATGACGACGACGAAGTCGTGATAGTTGAGGCTGGAGGCACGCACACGCACCAGCACTTCGCCATGGCCTGGTTTCGGATCCGGACGCTCTTCGATGACCAGATTGCCGGGACCGCCCGGCTTCTTGACGGCTGCAACTTTCATAAGGTGTTCCTCCTGATTTGTGGAGGAAGGGAGCGGTCCCGCCCTAGGGTAAGTCAAGCGGGACCGGTATCTCGTCAGGCGTTTTGCGCCATGGCCGCAATCCGCTCTTCGCGGAGCGTCTTGCGGCGCACCTTGCCAGCATCGTCGCGTACCGCCTCGCTGACATATTCGAAGCTTTTCGGAATCTTGTAGCGCACCAGCATCGTATTGAGATGGGCCAGCATGTCGGCTTCGTCGACCGGCCCTTCCGGCCGGCAGATGACGGCGTGCAGGCGCGCGCCCATGTCCTCGTCCGGCAGGCCGATCACGGCAGATGACTGAACGCCCGGATAGGCGTCGATCGCCGCCTCCACTTCCGCCGGATAGATGTTCGCCCCGCCCGACAGGATCATGTCGGAGAGGCGGTCGGTCAGGTAGAGATAGCCGTCTTCGTCGAGATATCCCATGTCGCCGAGGCTTTCCCAGCCGCCGTCAAGGGATTTGGCTTCGGCGCCGATATAGCGGTAGGTCGTGCCCGCACCTTCGAGCGGGCGCATGAAGATCTCTCCCACTTCGCCGGGCGGCAGGACCTTGCCGTCCTCATCGACAACGATCATCTCGCAGGCCTCGACCGGCTTGCCGACAGAGCCTTTGTGGTCCATCCACTCCGTACCCTGAATCATTGTCGTGCCCTGCCCTTCGGTGCCGGCATAGAGTTCCCAGATCACGTCGCCGCCAAGCCATTCGATGAAGCATTCCTTCAGCCAGGCCGGGCACGGCGCCGCGAGGTGCCAGAGCGCAGACAGGCTGGAGAGGTCGTACGAGTTGCGCACGTCTTCCGGCAGCGCCCAGATGCGGCGCATCATGGTCGGAACGGTATAAACCACATCCACCTTCAGCCGCTCGATCGTGGCCAGCGTCTTCTCCGCATCGAAGCGCGTCGTGATGCCGACCGTGCAGCCTTTGAAGAGGGCGATCATCGCCCACATGAACGGGCCATTGTGATAGAGCGGTCCCGGGATCAGCATGGCGCCCTGCAGCGGGATTTCGAGATAAGGCAGTTCCGGGTCCCAGGCAGCAGGGATTTTCGAAACGATCAGCTTCGGCCGGCCGGTAGAGCCGCCGCTCGTCATCGCCTTCAGCGAAGTGGCCATGCGCTCAGGGAGTTCCGTGTCCGGAAGGCTGGCATCGGGTTCGAAATTCTCCGGCACGGACGGCGTGCCGCCATATTCACCTTCCGGGACGCCGACCACGAGGGAGGGCTTGCCCAGTTCCACGATCTGGTCGCGCTCATGCTTGGGCAGGCGGGACGAGATCGGCTGCGGCGTGGCGCCGGCTTTCCATGTGGCAAGGCAGGCTTCGAAGAATTCGATTCCGTTCGGCAGGGCGATGGTGACGAAATCATCCTGCTTCACGCCCAGCTTTTCATAGGCGCGTGCAAGACGATTGGTGCGCTTGTCCAGTTCGGCCCAGCTGATCTGGACCCCTTCATGGTCGATGGCCGCGCGGTCCGGCTGCTTCGCCGCCCAGAAAGCCACAATGCGAGAAAGCGTGATGATCGCCACAGGTTTCCTCCTAACCCCAGTCTGAATTTTCGTGTCTATATATCCGCACGTTTCAGGAGGCGTTGGAACCCCTCCCAGAACTCCGCGCGCTTGTCGTCGGTTTCCATCAGGATCTCGTGCATCGCCCCTTCAACCATGACGTGCTCACAGTCCGGCAGGCGTTTGCAGATGGTGGTGTGAGTCGAATTGTCGACCAGCTGTTCTTCCGAGGCAGACGCGACGAAGACCGGAATGGTCACGGAGCTCAACGTCCTGGCTTTCGTGAACGTCGCCAGAATATCCAGCGAGGCGCCGAGCCAGCCCCAGGTTACCGGGCCGAGTTCCAGGTCCGGCCGGGCGTCGACGAGGTCGCGCTGAAGTTGCCAGTGCTTTTTGTCATGGGTGACGATGTTCGTCTCGAACGTCTCCGGCGGGCCGGGCTGGACGGCATAGTCACCGGACCGGCCGGTCGCCCGCATCGCCCAGACGAGATAGCGCATGCCGAGGAATTTCGATTTGATGCCCCACATCGGCGCGGAGAAGGCCGCGGCATCCACCTTCACCAGGCCCTGCGCTATGGCGGCCAGGGCAATCGCTCCGCCCATGGAATGGGCCAGCGACACGTAAGGCCGCGGCAGGCGGTCATCCAGCGCTTCCAGCCCGTTGGCGAGGGCGCCCATGAACGTTTCGAACCGGTCGATATGGCCCTTCTTCGAGTCGTCCAGCAGGCGTTCCGACAGGCCCTGCCCCGGCCAGTCGAGAATGACGACGGCAAAGCCCATGGTCTGCAGCTCGCGGCCGACCTCGAAATATTTCTCGATGAATTCCGTCCGGCCCGGGCAGACGATGGCCGTGCCGCGCGGCTTGTCCGGGGCCAGCGCCGGCGCAATGCAGGCACGCAGGGCCCGGCCGCCCGTGCCCTTGAACCAGACAATCTCAGCCCCCTTCGGCGGCGGATTGCCGGGAACCATCACAAATTCGGTGTCCGGCGGCGCGGGCGTGTCCATGTATATTTATCCCAGACGGAAAAGGCCGCCCTCAGGGTGTCCCGGGGCGGCCTGACCTGTCAAACCCGAAGGGCTGCTCTCCTTAGGAAAGCGCCTTCATCAGGCTCTGCAGCTGCATGGCAACCGACATGTCGCCTTCTACTTTCAGTTTACCCTGCATGAAGGCCATCGTGGCGTCGAGGCCGCCGGAAGCGATCTTCTTGAAGTCTTCCCAATCAACCTTGATGGTTGCATCTGCAGCGTCGTCAGAATTGTTGGCAACGGCATTCACACCGTCAATGAACAGCTTGCCGGCGTCACCGAAATCGAATTTCACCTTTTTCTTGAAGTCGCTGCCATTGGCGAGCGCTGCCGAAGCCTTGGATGTGAGTTCTGCGAGATCCATGAGATTCCTCCTTGGGATGGATTTGATGCGATAAAGCAGACCCCCGGGATGAAAATCAAGGGAAAGCTGTGTGACATACCGTATCGTAACGGGGGCTTCAGGTGCGGCGGCATCCGGCCCCGCCACCGTCATCATGGAACGGAAGACAACCTCAGCCTGCTTGACGTCGCCTAAGGGAAGCGTGGAAGGTCGCGGCATGAGCTGGGAAAAATCGATTGAGGAACTCCGCCGCCGGGAACGGCTGGCCGAGAAAATGGGCGGCGAAGAGCCGGTCGAGCGTCAGCGTGGACGGGGCAAGCTGACCGTCCGCGAACGGGTCGCCTTTCTGGCAGATCCCGGCAGCTTCCATGAACTCGGCAAGATTGCCGGGCGGGCCACTTACTCGGCGGATGATGAGCTGGAGAGCTTCCTGCCATCGAACTCCGTGACCGGCAGGGCCCGGATCGACGGCCAGCCGGTGGCCATCCTCGCCGACGATTTCACCGTGCGCGGCGGTGCCTCCGATGCCTCGATCCGCGGCAAGCTGCTGATCATGATCAAGATGGCGGCCGAATACCGCATGCCTCTGGTCCAGCTGATCGACGGCACGGGCGGTGGCGGTTCGGTCAAATCGCTGGAACAGGACCCGCGCACCTATATTCCCGAAACACCGGGCTGGGACGGGATCGTCCACGGGCTCTCGCAGGTGCCGTTCGTGTCGCTCGCCCTCGGCCCCTGCGCCGGCATGGGCGCAGGCCGGGTGGCGGCCAGCCATTTCTCCGTCATGGTCAAGGAACTCAGCCAGGTGTTCGTGGCCGGCCCGCCGGTGGCGATCGCGCTCGGCGAAGACGTCACCAAGGAAGAACTCGGCGGCTGGAAGATCCAGGCGCAGAACGGCACGGTGGACAATGTGGTCGACAGCGAAGCCGACGCCTTCATCGCGGCGCGGCGCTTCCTGTCCTACCTGCCCCCATCCGTGCACGACCTGCCGGAGCGCACATCCCCGGCCGACCATCCGGACCGGAAGGAAGAGAGCCTGCTCTCCATCGTCCCGACCAATGGAAAGACCCCCTACAAGCCCCGCAAGATCATCAATGCCACGGTCGACCATGGCAGCTTCTTCGAGATCGGCAAGGAATGGGGCCGCGGTATCGTTACCGGCCTCGCGCGGGTCGACGGTTATCCGGTCGGCATCCTGGCGGGCGACCCCTTCTTCCTGGATGGGGCGTGGACGGCAGATGTCTGCGACAAGGTCACCCGGCACATGGACCTCTGCTCCATGTTCCACCTGCCGGTCATCCACTTCGTTGACTGCCCGGGCTTTGCCGTCGGTGTGAAGGCGGAAACCGCAGGCGTCACCCGCGCGGGCGTGCGTGCCATGACGGCGGTCTACCAGGCCGATGTGCCGGTGTGCTCCGTAATCATCCGCAAGGCCTATGGCCTGGCCGGGTCGGCGATGATGAACCAGTCGAAGACGAAATGGCGCTATTGCTGGCCAAGCGGCGACTGGGGCAGCCTGCCCATGGCCGGCGGCATCGAGGCGGCGTTCCGCAAGGAACTGGCCGAAGCCGAAGACCCCGAGGCCCTGAAGGAACAATTGTACAGGAAGTTCGAGGCGATCCGCTCACCTTTCCGCACGGCGGAAAGTTTCTTTGCGGAGGAAATTATCGATCCGCGCGACACGCGGCCCCTGCTGGTGGATTTCATTCACCATGCCTGGCGGGTCCTCGAACCCGGCGAGCGCAAGGTAGGCTACCGGCCCTGACCGAAGCCAGGGCCGGGGCCCGACTTCCCCCTTAGATCGAGGTCAGGACTTCCTTGGCAGCGGCGTGGCACTTCTCGATCTCGTGATCGAGGCCCACGCAGATGCGCGACCAGTTCGGCAGGTCGCTCCAGCGCGAGCCGACGACGCGCACGCCGCGGTCCAGCATTTTCGCTGCGAAGTCCGCTGCCGGCATGCCGACGTCCATGTAGATGAAGCTGCCCTGCGGGTCCGGCGCGATCGGACGGCCGAGGTCTGCTGCCATGGCCATCAGCTTCTGGCGCCCGCGAATGTTCTTGGCGCGCATCTCCTCGAAGTAGGCCGTGTCATTGAGGCTGGCGATGCCCGCCACGAGGCCGAGATGGTTCACAGCAGACAGGCGGCCCGTCTTGCGCATGTCCATCGCCATGTCAGCCGGCATGATGCCATAGCCAAGACGCTGGCCAGCCATTGCGTACAGTTTCGAGAAGGTCCGTGCCACGATGACATTCTGGCCTTCGGCGACATAGCTGCTCATCTTGTTGTTCGGATACTCATCCGACAGATCGAGATAGGCTTCGTCGATGAAGACCGGCACTTTCGGGCTGACTTCGTCGACGAACGCCTTGAGCGTTGCCGTCGGGATGGTTTTGCCGGTCGGGTTGTTCGGGTTGCAGAGATAGACGGCGCCGGTGTCCGGGCCGACAGCTGCTGCGATGGCGTCCAGGTCATAGCCCATGTCCTGGGTCAGCGGCATGTAGACGACTTCGGTGCCGGCCTGCTCGGCGACGCGCGGCACGCCTTCATAGGTAATGGCGGAGGTAAGGATCTTGCCGCCCTTCACGTTCACCCAGTCGGAGAAGGCTGCGAGGATCGGAGACGAACCGTTCGTGACGACGATCTGCTCAAGCTCGACGCCTTCGCGCTCGGCGATGATCTTCGCGAATTCCATCGTCTTCGGATAGGCGTAGCGGTTGATGTTCGTCAGTTCCGCCTTCATCGCCTCAACAGCTTTGGGCGATGGGCCGAACGGGTTTTCGTTCGACGACATGATCGCCAGGGCGTCCGGATCGACGGCATCATTGGCCGGCGTAGCGGCGACGGCGGTTTCTGAGCAGGCGGCCAGTCCGGTCGCCGCGCCCATGGCGCCGACGCCGGCCAGCTTCATCAGGCTGCGGCGGGAAGGATTGAAGAGCGGTTGGCTGGAAAACTTGGTCATGACCTTGGGTCCTTAAGAATGGTCCGGAGGGTCCCTCACCGTGGCTGGAGGACCGGCGCACCCTCCGAGGCGCCGGATGTAACGGAACGTTCTGCCTCGCCTGCAGTATCGGCAACACAAAGGTCGCCCACCCGGGGAATCCGCCGGTAATTGCTTCCTTGCTGACCAGATTCGCCCGTGAGGCAGGCGCAATCATCCGCCACGGCCCCCTGATTCCCGGCTCTGGTTACCTGACAGCCGCAATTTTCCGCGTTGCGAGCGGAATCTTGCCTTTTTCCGCGTTTCATGTGGGAGATGCGTCCAGTGGAGGGACACACATGAACACGAAATCACTTCGCCTCGCCCTGTCGGCGCTCACCCTTTCGGCCATGGGCCTGGCGGCCTGCGGCGGGCCCGGCGCCACCCGGGAATCGGCCCGGCCGATGAGCGCGCCTCCTTCCCCGGTCGAAATGTCCATGGGCGCAAAATTTGCCGCCGATGACGGCATGTTCCTGGAAGAAATGGATGCCGGTGGCGGATCTGGCGGCGAAGCCGTCGCCCAGCAGTACATCGCCTACTCCCACTCCATCGGCATGCGCCTGCCGGTGAATGCGATCGAGCCGACGCTGCAGGGCCATATAGACGCCTGCAACAAGGCCGGCCCCGCCGTCTGCATGGTGACCAATTCCTGGATGAATTCCTATTCGGAAGACGAAGCCTCAGCCTCGCTGAACCTGCGCGCAACACCTGTCTGGATCGACCAGTTCCTGAACGGCGTCGAGGCCGAAGCCAAAGCGGCGAAGGGCGAGATCACGAACCGGCAGACCACGGCGGAAGACCTCACCGTCTCCATCATCGACACCGATGCCCGCCTGAAAGCGCAGGAAACGCTGCAGACCCGGCTGGAACAGCTGCTGGCCGACCGGCCCGGCAAGCTGGGCGAGCTGCTGGAAACAGAGCGCGAGCTTGCCCGCGTCAATGGCGAGATCGATTCGCTGAAATCCTCCCTCGCTGCGCTGCGCCAGCGGGTGAACATGAGCAAGCTCTCCATAGGTTATGAAACCAAGCGCAACCCGGTCTCGCAAGGTGCGCTGGAGCCGCTGGCCCGCGCCTTCGGAGACTTCTTCTATAATCTGTCGAGCGCGCTGGCCGCCGTGATCACGGCTTTTGCTGTCGGCCTGCCCTGGTTGATCCTGATCGGCGTGTTCGTCTGGATCTGGCTGAAACTGATCTGGCCGCGCATCCGCCGCAAGAAGAGCTGATCGGGAACCAGCGAACATGACGATCACACTGACGGTCTTCGACCGGTCGCCGGATGGCGGGCGCGGCCTTGCCCGGGACACACGCGTCCGATGGGCATTGGAGGAAGTCGGCCAGCCATATGAAGTCAGGCCCGTCACCTTCGAGGACATGAAACAGCCGGACCATCTGGACCGGAACCCATTCGGCCAGATCCCAACTTATGAAGAGGACGGCCTCGTCCTCTTTGAATCCGGTTCCATCCTGCTTCATATTGCCGGGAAGGCGCCCGGCCTGTTGCCGGAAGACCCGCAAGCCCGGGCACGGGCCATTACGTGGGTGTTCGCGGCCGTGAATACGGTTGAGCCGCCGATCCTGGAACTCCAGAACGCCAAGCTGATCGAAGGCGACAAGCCCTGGGCAGGTGACCGACTGCCGATGGTTCTGGACCGTATCCGCAAGCGGCTGCGGGAGTTGTCCGTCCACCTCGAGGATGCCGACTGGCTGGATGGTCCGTTCAGCGCCGGCGACCTGATGATGGTCTCCGTGCTTCAGCGCCTGAAGCCTTCAGGCCTGCTGGACGAATATCCGAACCTTGCCGCCTATGTCGCGCGCGGTGAGGCGCGGCCCGCCTATCAGCGGGCCTTTGCCGATCAGTACGCGTTCAACAATCGCTGACCTTACGCCTTCGCTGAGACCTTTTTCTTTGCCTTCGGCTTGGTGCGGCCAAGCAGGAGGTGCTCGATCTCCTTCGGCACGACCATCAGCATGTCGTGGACGGACCGGTCCCAGTCGTCGAGGATTTCCTTGGCACGGACAGAGCCCGTGCGCCGGGCATGTTCCTCGATCAGGGCCTTGGCCTCGCCGATATGCTCGGTGGGCATTTCCGGCAGCGGATACCAGTCGATCGAGTCCGGGTTGGCGACCCGTTCGAACCGGTTGGTCGGATCCCAGATGAAGGCTGCCCCGCCCGTCATGCCGGCGCCGAAATTGTCGCCGATTGGCCCGAGGATCACGGCGCGGCCATTGGTCATGTACTCACAGCCATTCGCGCCGCAGCCTTCGACCACGGTCTTCGCGCCGGAGTTCCGGACCGCGAAGCGCACGCCCGCCGTGCCGGAGGCGAACAGCTTGCCGCTGGTCGCACCATAAAGGCAGGTATTGCCGATGATCGCATCGCCGGAAGCCGAGCGGCGGTCTTTCGGGCGCGGCGCCACGACAATGGTCGCGCCTGAGAGGCCCTTGCCGACATAATCATTGGCATCGCCGATGACTTCCAGCAGCAGGCCCTGTACCGAGAAGGCACCGAGCGACTGGCCGGCAGAGCCTTCGAGCCGGATATGCAGGCGGCCTTCCGGCAATGCATGCATGCCGAATTTCCGTGTGATGGCAGAGCTCGACCGCGTGCCGATGGCGCGCATCGTGTTCTGCACGTCATATTCCAGCTGCATCTTCTCGCTGCGCTCGAAGAAGGGCTCAGCGTCGCGCAGGATCTGGGCGTCCAGCGTATCCGGCACTTCCTCGCGGTGGGCCGGCTGGTAGACGATCGGCTTGTCGGTATCGACCTGAACCAGAAGCGGGTTGAGGTCGAGATCGTCGAGATGCGTTGCGCCGCGGCTGACCTGGGCCAGCAGGTCTGTGCGGCCGATGGCTTCGTCGAGAGACTTCAGGCCGAGCGAGGCGAGGATTTCGCGCACGTCTTCAGCGATGAAGCTCATCAGATTGACGACCTTCTCCGGCGTGCCGGTGAAGTGCGCGCGCAGGGCTTCGTCCTGCACGCAGACGCCGACCGGGCACGTATTCGAATGGCACTGGCGCACCATGATACAGCCCATGGCGACGAGTGAGGCCGTGCCGATGCCGTATTCCTCGGCGCCCAGCATGGCCGCGATGACAATGTCACGGCCCGTACGCAGGCCGCCATCGGTCCGCAGGGTGACCTTGTCGCGCAGATTGTTGAGCGACAGGATCTGGTGCGCTTCGGCAAGGCCCATTTCCCATGGCAGGCCGGCGAACTTCACCGAGGTCTGCGGGCTGGCGCCTGTGCCGCCGACACCGCCGGCGATCAGAATGATGTCCGCCTTGGCTTTCGCCACACCGGCGGCCACCGTGCCGACGCCGGACTGGGCGACCAGCTTCACGCAGACGCGGGCATCCGGGTTGATCTGCTTCAGGTCATATATCAGCTGGGCCAGGTCTTCGATGGAATAGATGTCGTGGTGCGGCGGCGGCGAGATCAATGTCACACCAGGCGTCGCATGGCGCAGGCGCGCGATAAACTCGGTCACCTTGAAGCCGGGCAGCTGGCCGCCTTCACCGGGCTTGGCGCCCTGGGCCACCTTGATCTCGATCTCGCGGCACTGGTTCAGATATTCCGCTGTCACACCGAAACGGCCCGACGCGATCTGCTTGACCGACGAGTTCATATTGTCGCCGTTCGGCAGCGGACGGTAACGGGCGCGGTCTTCGCCGCCCTCCCCCGAGACCGATTTCGCACCGATCCGGTTCATGGCGATGTTCAGCGTACCGTGAGCTTCGGGGCTGAGCGCGCCAAGCGACATGCCGGGCGTCACGAAGCGCTTGCGGATCTCGTTGATCGACTGCACCTGGCTGAGCGGCACCGGCGGCAGGCTGTGCTTGAAGTCCAGCAGATCACGCAGCTGGATCGGGCTGCGGGCCTCCAGCGCATCCGCAAATTTGCGGTACACCGAATAATCGCCCGTGTTGCAGGCCGTCTGCAGCATGTGGATCAGCTGGCCGTCGAGGGCGTGCGGCTCGTCATTGGCACGCAGACGGTAGAAGCCGCCAACGGGGAGCGAGATCACATCCTCGTCGAACGCCATCTCGTGACGCACCAGCGCATTCTCTTCCAGGCCCGCAAGGCCAAGACCGGAGATGCGACTGTTCATCCCGGGGAAATAGTCCGCCACCAGCGCGCGGGAGAGGCCGAGTGCCTCGAAATTGTACCCGCCGCGATAGGAGGAGATCACCGAAATGCCCATCTTGGACATGATCTTCAGCAGGCCCGCCTCGACAGCGGCCTTGTAATTGTGGACGCATTCCTCAAGCGAGACATCGCCATAAAGGCCGCGGCCATGGCGGTCGGCAATCGCATCCTGCGCGAGGTAGGCGTTGACGCAGGTCGCACCGACGCCGACGAGGACAGCGAAATAATGCGTGTCCAGACATTCGGCCGAACGCACGGTGATGGAACAGAAGGTCCTGAGGCCCTGTGCAACGAGATGCGAATGAACTGCGCCGGTAGCAAGGATCATCGGGATCGCAGTGCGCGTCGCAGACTGATACTGGTCTGTCAGCACGATATGCTCACGGCCTTCGCGCACCGCATCCTCAGCTTCCTGGCGGATCCGAGAAAGCGCTTCCTTCAGCGCACTGCCGTCATTGGTCACATCTTCTGCGGCGAACGTACAGTCGATCTCGGTGTAGGAAACGCCAAGACGCTCCAGCAGCCGCTCATACATGCCATTGGTCAGCACCGGGCTTTCCAGCACAAAGACTTCCTGTTGCGACTTGTCGGTGTCGAGCACATTGCCGAGGTTCTTGAACCGCGTCTTGAGGCTCATCACCCGCTCTTCGCGCAGCGGGTCAACCGGCGGGTTCGTCACCTGGCTGAAATTCTGCCGGAAGAAATGACTCATCGGACGGTAGTTGAAGGACAGCACGGCCGGAGCCGTATCGTCGCCCATGGAGCCGATGGCTTCCTTGCCGGACTCCACCATGGGCGACAGGATCAGCTCCAGCGTCTCCAGTGAATATCCTGCCGCTGTCTGACGGCGCAGCAGATCTTCCTTCGCGAACATGGCCGGCTCTTCACCGACGCTGATCTCCGGTTCCAGCTCGGTCACGGCCGACAGCCATTCCTCATAAGGCGCCTGAGCTGCGAGGTGGTCCACAATATCCTTGTGGTCGTAGAACTTGCCGGTTTTCAGGTCTGCCGCGATCATGCCGCCAGCCGGGATCGAGCCGCGTTTGGCAACTTCATGATCGCCCAGAGGGCACATGCCGGTTTCAGACCCGACCGCAAGAATGCCGTCCGTGGTCAGCGCATAGCGGAGCGGCCGCAGGCCATTGCGGTCAAGCCCTGCAATCGCCCAGCGGCCGTCATAGGCTGCGATGCCGGCCGGGCCGTCCCACGGCTCCATGACAGAATTGCAGTAATCGTACAGCGCTCTGTGCGCCAGCGGCATGACCGAGTCGCGCTTTGACCAGGCTTCCGGGATCAGCATGGCTTTTGCCATCGGTGCAGACCGGCCGGACTTGCAAAGCAGTTCCCACACCGAATCGAGCGCGCCGGAGTCCGACGTACCGTCCGGGATCACCGGCTTCACGTCTTCGACGTTCTCGCCATAGGTTTCCGAGACCATGCGGATCTCATGGCTCTTCATCCAGTTCTTGTTGCCGCGCACCGTGTTGATCTCGCCATTGTGGGCGATCATCCGGAATGGCTGGGCCAGTGCCCATTGCGGGAACGTGTTGGTGGAATAGCGCTGGTGATAGATCGCAAAGGCGGAGCTGAACTGCTCGCTCTGCAGGTCGAGGTAGAACTTGTCGATATCCTGCGCGAGGAACATGCCCTTGTAGATCAGCGAGGCATTGCTCAGCGAACAGATATAGAAGCTCGGGATCGCAGCTTCGCGCGCGCGCCGCTCGATGCGGCGGCGGCAGATGTAAAGCGCCCGTTCCAGTTCTTCGCTGGAGCGGCCCATCGCATCCCGGAACATGATCTGTTCGATCGCAGGGCGCGTGTCTTTTGCCTTCTGGCCGATGACGGAGACATCGATCGGCGGCTGGCGCCAGCCATAGATATAGAAGCCGAAGTGCAGCACTTCGGTTTCGACCAGCGTCCGCGCGGCTTCCTGAGCGGCGAAATCCGTACGCGGCAGAAAGATCTGGCCAACGCAGATCGGATCGTCCGTCGGCTTGTGGCCGGTGCGGGTGACATGCTCGCGGAAGAATTCCTGCGGCACTTCCACACGGATACCGGCGCCATCGCCCGTCTTGCCGTCGGCATCGACAGCGCCGCGGTGCCAGACATTCTTCAGGGCCTTGATGCCCATCTCGACAATCTCGCGGCGCGGCTTGCCATCCAGCGAAGCCACGAGGCCCACGCCGCAGGCATCATGCTCGTCCAGCGGGTTGTAGGCATTCGCCTCGATCAGACGCTGGCGGTTTTGTTCGTACTGTTTCACATAATCTGACATCTGATTACTCCGCCGCCACTTTCGCTGCGTCTGCATTCTGTTTCATGGCCTTGTGCATGGCCTCTGCGGCGTCCCGGCCATCCTTGATGCCCCAGACGACCAGCGAGGCACCGCGCACGATATCGCCGGCGGCATAGACGCCCGGCAGGCTGGTTTCCATGGTCGCATAGTCAACTTTGACCGCGCCCCAGCGATTCACCGAGAGCGCCGGCTCGTCGAACAGGGCCGGCAGGTCTTCAGGATCGAAGCCGAGGGCCTTTATGACCATGTCGGCCTTCACATTGAACGTCTCGCCGGTTTTCACCGGGCTCTGGCGGCCGGAAGCATCCGGTTCGCCGAGTTTCATTCGCGCGGCGCGCACGCCTTTGGCCTTGCCCTTGGTGTCGAGGATAGCCTCGGGACTGGCGAGCCACTCGAAATTGACCCCCTCTTCCTCGGCATTCTGCACTTCGCGCTGGCTGCCCGGCATGTTGGCCCGGTCGCGGCGATAGAGGCAGGTGACTTCCTTGGCGCCCTGACGGATCGCCGTGCGCACGCAGTCCATCGCCGTGTCGCCGCCACCGATGACGACGACGCGCTTGTCTTTCGCGTCCAGCGTGCCGACATCGAATTCCGGCACGGCATCGCCAAAACCCTTGCGGTTGGAAGCGGTCAGGTAATCCAGCGCGGCATGAACGCCATCGGCGCCGGAGCCCGGGCACTTCAGATCCTTCGCCGCATAAACCCCGGTCGCGATCAGCACCGTGTCGTGCGTGTCGCGCAGCTTCTGCAGCGTCACTTTCTTGCCGACGCGGGTGTTGAACTTGAACTTGATGCCGGAGTCTTCGAGCCGCTTGATCCGCCGCTCCACGACATCCTTTTCGAGCTTGAAGCCCGGGATGCCATAGGTCAGCAGGCCGCCGCCCCGGTCATACGCATCATAGATCGTCACCTGGTAGCCCTTGCGCCGCAGCTGTTCGGCCGCGGCCAGGCCTGCCGGGCCTGCACCGATGATCCCCGCCGACTGCTTGCGTTCACGTACCGGTTTGACAGGTCCCACCCAGCCTTCCGCCCACGCAGTGTCCGTAATGTATTTCTCGATCGAGCCGATCGTCACCGTGCCATGGCCGGACTGTTCGATCGTGCAGATGCCTTCGCACAGCCGGTCCTGCGGGCAGATGCGGCCGCAGATTTCCGGCATGTTGTTGGTCGAAGACGAAACCCGCCAGGCCTCTTCCAGCCGGCCCTCGGCCGCGAGGCGCAGCCAGTCCGGGATATTGTTCTGAAGCGGGCAGCCCTGCTGGCAGAAAGGCACGCCGCACTGCGAACAGCGGGATGCCTGCGCCTTGGCCGCATCCGCGCCGAAAGCGTCATAGATTTCCGCGAAATCCGTTGCCCGGTGTTTGGCCCCACGCTTGTCCGGCATGGTGCGCGGCACATGGATAAACTGCAGCATTCTTTCCGCCATACCGGCCTCCCGAACATTTGTACCGGGCATAGAACCAGAGCGCACCAGCGGCAAGATGAATCTGCAATATACAATATCATAATGATATTGATCGGCAAAAACAGCGCAGCGGGCGCCCTGCTCACCTTGTTGAGCATGATAGAAGCATATCACATTGATATTGTGAAAAGCACGTGCCTCTCTGGTCAAACCAAACTAGACCGTCTGTTGAAGCTCTGAAAGGCCAGTCCGTTGTCATTGCTACAGCTTGCCATTATCGCGACCCTTCAGGGAATCACCGAATGGCTGCCGATCTCCTCCTCCGGCCATGTCCTGCTTGCCTCCGACACGTTCGGCGTCACCGGCCGGGATGAGCTTCTGATCAATGCTGTCTCCAATCTCGGCACGCTTGCGGCCATGCTGATCTATTTCCGGAAAGATGTGGTCCTCGCCTTCCTTGGCGGGTTCGAGCTGCTGGCCGCGCCGGTCTCGAAGAAGCCGCTTTCCCAGGGCGGACGTCTCGCCGCCTGCGTGATCGTGGCGACTCCCATCGCCCTCATCGCTGCCCTGCTCTTCGAAGCCGTGGTGCCGCAAGGCCTTCAGGACATAACGCGCAGCGTCTACACGGTGGCCGGGGCGACCATCGTCTTCGGTGTCCTGCTCTGGTGGGCGGACCTCGCCGGCCCGCGCACCCGCAAGGAAGAGGACATGACCCTTGCCCACGCGGCGTTGATCGGCGCGACACAGGCCATCGCCGCGATCATCCCAGGCACCAGCCGTTCCGGCATCACCATGACAGCCGCCCGCGCGCTCGGTTATGAGCGGACGGAAGCGGCCCGGATTTCCATGTTGATTGGCGCGCCGATCCTCGCGGCCGCAGGCCTCTACGGGGCCTATGGCCTGTTTACCGCCGAGGCCGACAGCAGCGCCGTGCTGACCCTTCAGGACGGGCTGGTCGTCGCGGGTATCGCCTTCGTCACGGGGCTCGCCTCCATCTGGGGCCTGATGGCCGTGCTCAGACGGATGAGCTTCCTGCCCTTCGTGCTGTACAGATTCCTTCTGGGCGCCCTACTCTTGCTGGGCTCGCCACTGATCGGCCTGTTCTAGATCAGGCTTCGGAAGCCTTGTGGAACTCGCCATAGTCGCGGAAGCGCCACAGATAAGACGGCACGATCGCTTCCGGCGTTTCCGGCGTGGTTACACCGAGATCCGCCAGCGTCAGCGCATCGTCAGCCACGACATTGTCGGTTCTCAGCAGCTCAACCTGATCGCCTGTTACCGGCGGCTGGCCCAGGAAACCCCAGGAGAATGGCGGAATGTAGCGCCAGACGGCGCCGCACAGATAACCGATCGGCTTGGCTGCAAAGAAAGGCAGCGTGATCTTGAAGCGCGGACGCGAGATCGTCTTGCAGATGAAATCGTAGATCTCGTTCATCGTGTAAACGCGCGGACCGCCGAGTTCGTAGGTCTTCCCCTCGGTCGTTTCGTCATCGACCGCCACGGCGATCGCCTCGGCCACGTCACCGGCATAGACCGGCTGCATCTTCGTTTTCCCGCCGCCGATGGCAGGCATGACCGGGGCCACCCGGGCCATTTGGGCAAATTTGTTGAAGAATTCGTCTTCCGGTCCGAACACGACGGACGGGCGCAGAATGGCGGCAGTCGGGATCGCCTCGCGCACAGCGGCTTCGGCTTCAGCCTTGGTTTTGGCGTAGACCGACTTCGATTCTGCATCGGCGCCGATGGCCGAAACCTGCACAAACCGGGTGATGCCCTTCTCTGCTGCGACTTCAGCCAGCAGGGCGGCGCCCTCGGCCTGCGTCGATTCGAAAGTCTGCTTGCCCTTTTCGGTGAGGACGCCGACCAGGTTCACGACAGCGGTGGCATCTTCCAGTGCGCGCTCGATGGAGGCGCGGTCACGGATGTTGGCCTGCGCGATGTCGACCCAGCCCGGTGCCCCCGCGAGGCGGACATCGCCAGCCAGATTCACCCGGCGACAGGCGACGCGCACGCGCCAGCCCTTTTTCACCAGCTCCCGAGCCGCATAGCGCCCGATGAAGCCCGAACCGCCGAAAATGGTCACCAAGCCCTTGGTCATGTTGGTCAAACCCTGACTGAACAGTTGATTTGTCGCCTTTCACCACACGCCGCCGGGCCTGTCTATGGCCCCCGTACGGGGCACAGCAGCGCATGACCTGCTGCACATAATGGCGGCAGGTGCGCCGTCAGCCTTGATGGCTGGCGTTGAACCAGTCGGTGAAAGCGCCCTGCTCTTCCTTTGTCATGTGGAGGTAGAGCTTCGAGCGGCGGCGGAGGATGTCTTCGGCGCTCCGGGCAAACTCCTGATCGACAAGCCAGGCAACCTCGCGCTCTGTCAGACCGCCACCGAATTCGCGGCCGAGGTCTGCCAGCGTGTCTGCGCCGCTCAGCAGATCACGTGTGCGCGTGCCATAGGCCCGGGCAAGGCGCGTCAGCAATTCGACCGGCAGGTGCGGATGCGTCAGGACGAGGCCTGAGAGATAGGCCTCGAAATTTGCCGCTGGAATGTCGCCGCCCGGCAGCCTGGCATGGCGCGTCCAGGTCTTCGGCAAGCCCTCGAACAGCGGGGCGAGTTCGGCCACGGCTTCCTCTGCCAGTTCCCGGTAGGTCGTGATCTTGCCGCCGAAGACCGACAGGATCGGCGCCCCGCCTTCCGTCTCGTAGTGCAGCACAAAATCCCGCGTGACCTTCGAAGCAGAGGCCGCATGGTCGTCATAGAGCGGGCGCACGCCGGAATAGGTGGCGACGACGTCTGCCGGCGTGATGGCGCGCTGATAATATTCGCTGGCACCTGCGCAGAGATAGTCGATCTCTTCCTGGCTGATCTCGACCTTGTCCTTGTTGGCGGTGTACGGAATGTCCGTCGTGCCGATCAGCGTGAACTCGCCCCGTTCATAGGGAATCGCGAACATGATCCGTCCGTCGGCATTCTGGAAGAAATAGGCATGCTCACCCTCATGCCATTTGGGCACGATGATGTGGCTGCCTTTGACGAGACGGAGGTGCGTGGCGTCATCCTGCGGGTCGGCAAGGTCGATGATCTCGTCCACCCAACCGCCTGCTGCATTGACCACAGCCCTGAACTGGCGCGCCTCTGTCCCGTCCGCCGAAACGAGCGTGGCTTCCCAATATTCAGGGTGGCGGACCAGCTTCGTGCAAGCCGTACGCGTCAACACCTCTGCGCCGCGTTCTTTCGCATCCACCGCGTTCAGCACGACGAGGCGGGAATCCTCGACCCAGCAATCGGAATATTCGAACGCCAGCCGGAATTCCTCCTTGAGCGGATCCAGCTTGTCCGTCCTGCCCCGGCGCAGCGTAGACGTTGCTGGCAGCAGTTTCCGCCCGCCAAGATGGTCATAGATGAACAGGCCGAACCGGATCAGCCAGGCCGGGCGCTGGCCCTTGTCGTGCGGCAGGACGAACCGCATCGGCCAGATGATGTGCGGCGCGGCGCGCAGAAGGATCTCCCGCTCGATCAGCGCCTTTCGCACCAGCGCGAAATCATACATTTCGAGATAGCGCAGCCCGCCATGGATAAGCTTGGTGCTGGCAGACGATGTGTGCTGGGCGAGATCATCCTTCTCGACGAGCACGACATCCAGCCCGCGCCCGGCTGCATCGCGGGCAATGCCCGTGCCATTGATGCCCCCGCCGATGACAAGCAGGTCGTGCACGTAGGCCCCTACCCTTTCATCAGGCCGGCGGCCTTCAGCAGCTTGCCCGCCCGTAGCACACGCTGGAGCTTGTCTTCCGATGACCGGTCACCCTTGTTGGAGTCCGGGTGGAAGCGGCGGACATATTCGGCATAGCGCACGCGGATCTCGTTCGGCGAGGCATCGATCTCCAGGTCCAGTTCGCGCAAGGCCCTCGCCTGCAGACCGGACCGGCGGGCGCCGGACGTGGCATTGCCGGTTGCTTCGGCAACATCGTCCATGTCGAAGAAGCGGCGGCCGGCCCAGCGGCGCGGGTCGAACTGGTCGGCGCTTTTTTTGCCCGCCATCGGGCCGGTGCCGAATCGCCAGGTGCGCTTGTGGCCGAATCGCTCTGCCCGCGCGAAAGCGGCGGCTTCGGCCTGCGACATGCCTTCGAAGAAATTGAAGCTGCGATTGTATTCCGCGATGTGCTTGGCGCAGAAGTAATGACGCCCATTGCCCTTCGCACCGCGCTTCGGCGCCGGGTGGCTGCCTTCAAGGTCGCAGCCCTTATGATCGCACACGCGGGTCTTGCGCGCACGCGCACGCGAGACCTCGTCGGCGGGTGGGTTCACCCTTATATCGGTGAACTTGACACGGTAGGGGTATGGATCGCCATCGGACATGACCCGGGATAATAGGGAGTGCGCGTTAAAGATGCCACAACTGACTGACAGACTGTCGCGAATTCATGACCTCCTGACGGAAGCTTTTGAGCCTCTGGAGCTGGAAATCACCGACGACAGCGCGAAACATGCCGGTCATGCGGGCGCCCGGCCCGAGGGCGAGACCCATTACAGCGTGAGAATCACCTCCGCCGCTTTCGAAGGCCTGTCGCGCGTCCAGATACAACGCAGCGTGATGCTGGCCCTGCAGCAGGAATTCGACACCGGCCTGCACGCCCTCGCCCTCAAGGCCAGCGCACCAAAGGCGTGATTCTCAAAAATCTTCGGAACCCCTTTGCCTGCCTGAACGTATTCCCCTCAACACCGTCGAGGAGAACGGGTGATGGTAATCAGGGTGATCATGGCGGCTTTGGCCGCTGGCGGCAGCGTGGGCGCGGCGTCCGCTGAAGACATTCGCGCCGGATACGAGACGAAACCGGATGTTGGCCTGCTGTACGGGATACGCAACACGGCCTGCGCAAGCGGCAGCGACATCCTGTTCCTGCCAGTGTCCCACGATGTGCCCGCGAACGAGACGAGCTACGCCCTCGTGCCTGCCGACAATCTCAACGTCTTCAGCGCCCATGTCGTGACGCCCGATCAGCGCATCTGGCTGATCCGGCATGGCTGCCGCAGCCCGGCAGCGCGCCAGCAGGCCCTCATGAATGTCTCGACCGTGACGCCGGACTCAGGTGGGTTCGACTACTGAAATATTGAGGCCGGTCACCTGGTTGCGCTGGCGGCGCAGCACGTTGAACCGGTAGCCGTGGAACACGAAGCTCTGCCCGGCTTCCGGAATCGTCTGCGCTTCGTGGATCACGAGACCCGCCACCGTGACGGCTTCATCGTCCGGCAGGTTCCAGTTCATCGCCCGGTTCACATCGCGGATCGGCACCCAGCCATCGACATTGACCGAGCCGTCCTCCTGCGGGCGCACGCCCTGAACGGCGATATCGTGCTCGTCATGGATTGACCCAACGATCTCCTCGAGAATGTCTTCCAGCGTGATCAGGCCCTGCAGCTCGCCATACTCGTCGATGACGAGGGCGAAGTGGCTGCGCTCTTTCAGGAAGGCATCGAGCTGGTCCTGTACAGGTGTCGTCTCCGGCACGAACCAGGGTTTGCGCATGATGGAATCAAGATCGAGGCTGGCAAGGTTGCCGCCCAGCGGGATGATCGCGCGCAGCAGATCTTTCGCATGCAGGATGCCGACAATCTCTTCCTTCTCGCCGCGATAAAGCGGGATGCGCGTATGCGGGCTCGCCAGTGCCTTCATCACCATCTGGCGCGGATCGAGGTCGGCGCTCAGCATCTTGATGTTCTTGCGGTGGATCATGACGTCTTCGACGGTCAGTTCCTTCAGGTCCAGCGCACCGACGAGGCGCTGGCGGTCGGCATCGCCCACGCCGCCTTCCGAGGCGTGCAGGTCGATCGCGCCGCGAATCTCTTCATCCGCCGTGATCGCTTCAGCGGGCGTGCCGAGACCGACGAGTTTGAGCGTCACGGAAACAATCGCCTGGATCGCCGTCACGATCCATGAGGCAAGCGCCACGAGGACGGAGATGATCCCCGCCACACTCATGGCCATCGCATCCGGGCGGCCGATGGCATAGGTCTTCGGCATCACTTCGGCAAAGACGAGTACGAGGATCGTCATCACGCCGGTCGCCATGGCCATGGCCACGCCGCCCTGCCCGAAGAGCTGTGTGAACAGCGACGTCGCCAGCACCGAGGCGAGAATGTTCACGACATTGTTGCCGAGCAGGATGGAGCCGATCAGCCCTTCCCGGTTGGAGATCAGCCGGTTCACAGCAGCGGCGCGCTTGTCGCCTTCCTTCTCCAGCGCGTGCATGCGCGCCCGGGAGGCAGCCGTCAGCGCCGTCTCGGAGCCTGAGAAGAATCCTGAAAGCGCCAGCAATACGAAGATGGCGATGATATAGCCGGCGATCATGTCAGCCCGTCTGTCCCCTGTTATCCCTCAAGCGTCTCACCCCGCAGGAAATCTTCCACGGCGGCAAGGTCTGCGTCGGGATGAATGTATGCCTGTCCGATGCCGCGGGCGAGGATCAGCGGCACTTTCCCGCCGCTGGCCTTCTTGTCCTGCTGCATCAGGCGGACGAGTTCACTGGCCGTGTACGCCCCGCCCTGCCGGCCGGGAATGGCCGCCTGCAGGCCGGAAGCTTCCAGCATATGTTTCACGCGCGCGGCATCTTCCGGCGGCGTGATGCCTGTTGCGGCGCCATAACGGAAGGCGAGCGCCATGCCGATGGAGACCGCCTCGCCATGCAGGAGGTCCGGCCGGTAATTGTTCGCCGCTTCCAGCGCATGTCCGAATGTGTGGCCGAGATTCAGGAGGGCACGTACGCCCTTTTCCGTTTCGTCCTCTGCCACGATGGCGGCCTTCGCCCGGCAGCTGACGGCGACCGCATAAGTGATGGCGTCTGCTTCCAGAGCCAGCACGCGAGAACCATTCGCTTCCAGCCAGTCGAAAAAGGCTGGGTCATTGATCAGGCCGTATTTCACGATCTCGGCATAGCCTGCGCGCAGCTCCCGTGCCGGCAGTGTCGCGAGCAGCTCTGTGTCGGCGATCACGAGGCGCGGCTGGTAGAAGGCGCCGATGAGGTTCTTCCCGCGCGGGCTGTTCACGGCCGTCTTTCCGCCAACGGAAGAATCGACCTGCGCCAGCAGCGTCGTCGGTACCTGCACAAAGCCCATGCCGCGCTTCATCAGGCTGGCCGAGAGGCCGGCGATGTCCCCGATCACGCCTCCGCCGAGCGCGACCAGCATGTCGGACCGGTCTGCGCCGCCTTCCAGCAGCCAGTCGAGAATGGCTTCGAGATTGGAAAAGCTCTTGGTCTTCTCGCCCGGCGTCAGTGCCAGCCAGCTGGACGTGATGCCGGAGGCTGAGAGCACCGCCTCGACACGCGCCCGGTGCGCCGCCTCGACATGCTCATCGGTCAGCACGAAGACACGCTTCTGCTTCAGCATCGGCACAAGGCGCGGACCAAGCTCAGCCAGCGCGCCATGACCCACAAGGATATCGTAGGACCGGGCGCCGAGATCGACAGACACGGTTTCCAGTTCGGGGGCAGTCACGCTCATTCGGGTTTCCAGGTCTTCAGGGCCTTCAGGATGGCATTCACCGTATTCGTGTGCGGACCGTCCTTGGATTTCACCACCAGGTCGGCCTGCGAATAGATCGGTGTCCGCTCTGCCAGCAAATTGGTCAGCACGTTCTTCGCATCACCCCGCTGCAGGAGGGGGCGTGTATCGCGCTTCTGGACGCGCTTCCACAGGGTTTCGAGATCGGCGTTCAGCCAGACGGTCACGGCATGTTGCCGCATCATCGCGCGCGTCTCGTCATTGAGGTAAGCCCCTCCCCCGGTGGCCAGCACATGCGGCGGCATCGCCAGCAGGCGTTTCAGCACCTGTTGCTCGCCGCGCCGGAAATCGGCTTCGCCATGCAGGGCAAAGATATCGGAGATCGACAGGCCCGCCGCCTTCTCGATTTCGGTATCGCTGTCATAGAACGGCCGGCCGAGCTTTTCCGCCAGCCGCCGGCCAACCGTCGACTTGCCCGCGCCCATCAGGCCGACGAGCGCAATTGTGCGCGACTCATAAGGCAGAGCCGCCGGTTTTTCTTGCGCTGGACTGTCGCTGTCAGATGGCATTCTGGACTTTCATGGCCGGTTCGGTTCATTTCCTATAGAGACGGTAAGGCCTTCGCAATTGGTGAAGGTGGGCCGCAAAAGACCGAATACAACCCAGAGGTGTGATCTCATGCGTAAATTCCTGATCCTGCTTGGCGTTTTGGCGGTGATTGGGCTGGCAGGCCTGTGGTGGCTGGGCACCAAGGCAGAGCAAGGCAAACCGGCACCAGGCGAAATCCGGATCGAGGTTGAAGATGTGGTCTAGACGGGCCCTTGCAGGCGCGGCGCTGGCCACACTCCTGAGTTGTCCCGCCTCCGCGCAGATCGAGGACAGCTGGCTCGAACAGGTCGATCCCTGGGGAATCAGTTACCTCGGCGAGGATGAACCGGCCCTGCCAACGCGCATGTGGCGCGGCGCGCGCGGCGAAGACCTGCTCGCGCTGATGCAGGAGGCCCGCACCAAAGGCCTCAGCCCCGCAGAACAGATTCTGATGCGCCGCCTCGTCCTCTCTGGCGGGCGTGCCCCGGAAGGCGAGGAAGGCAATGCCCTTCTGGCCGAGCGGGCACGTATTGCCTTTGAACTTGGCGAAGCGGCCGCCGCAGCTGGACAGTTTGCGGAACTGAAAGCGCCCCCGCCCGGCGTCGATGCCGCCGCCATGGCCGCAGACCTGAACCTTGTGCTCGGCAATGAAGCGACCGCCTGCGAAGCGCTGAACACGCCGAATCCGGAAAGCGAATATTGGCCCCGCCTGCGCGCCGTGTGCGCTGCACTTGCAGGCAACACGTCCGGCGCCGAACTCGCGATGGAGATGGCACAGGCGCAGGGCATCGAAGACAACTGGCTGGCAAGCGCCATCTTCGCCATGTCGGGTGTCGCGCCAACACCGCCCAAAGCCAAATTCGACAGCGGGATCGGCTTTGTCATGTCGAACCGCGCCTTTCTGGAAGTGACACCAGACGCCGTCCCCGCAGACCGGGCCGACATCGCCGCCGCCATGGCACGGCGCAAGCTGACGCCTCCGGATGTGCGGGTCAAAGCCGCCCAGATTGCCGCCGAAGCCGGCCTGATCGACCGCGAAGCGTTCCGCATCGCCTATAATTCCGCCCTCGCCGCTGATGGTTTCAATCCGCGTACCCTGCTGAGCGAAGCCATGTTCGCCGCCGCAGACGGCACCAGCACAGATGCCGACACAACAGAGGCCATCGCCACCGCCCTGATCGAAGCGGAAGAAAACCCTGCCCATTTCGCCGCCACCGCCAGCCTGCTGCGCGCCGGCATGGCGAAACTGCCGCTTGGCCCCGACACAGAAGACACGGCCTTCCTGTTCGCTCGCGCCAACATCGCTGCCGGCGAGTTCGACGAAGCGATCCGCTGGGTCACGCCACCAGAACCAGAGCCGGAACCTGCCGCCCCCGAACCGACGCTTGAAGAGATCGGCCCCGCCCCTGAAGATGCGACGGTAAGCGGCCCGGCGAACCTTCTGGTCCCGACCGGCATCACGATCGAAACCGGCGGACCGGTGGACGATACCGATGCGGAAGGGCCTTCAGACACTCTCCTCGCAGTGGACGAAATCCCGCTGGAGGAGGAAGCGCCTGTTGCAGAGCCGCCGACTTTCGAGGCTGCCTGGGTTGGCGCGCTGGTCATTCTTGCAGATGCCGACGCTGGCAAGGCCGCCATTGAGGCCGCTGCGGATCAGCTGATCGCGGCCGCACAGAATGAAGACAAGGCCGAAGCCGCTGCGCGCATGTTCGCGCTGTGGGCGGCAGCCGGAACAGCCCCGCCTTCGGAGGCGCGTACGTTCCTGTCCATCTACAGCCCGGTGGATGAGTCTTCATCTGCCCCCGGCGATGCGATTGCCATCTGGGCGGCGGCACGGTCCGGTACGGCTGCTGAAGTCGTTTTGCGGACCGTGTCCCTGACGAATGGCGATGCTTCCGAACTCGGCCTCGCGGATCTCACCCTGATCCTCGCCGCGCTTGAAGATATCGGTGCGGAAGATGCTGCGCGCCTGCTGGCGCTGGAAGCGACCGGATACTGGAAAGAAACGCCCTGATCCGAACTCCGGCTTGATCTCTGCCGAAAAAGGCAGATGCTGTGCCACAATTGGAAGGCCCGACTGAGAGGCCCGAGGGAGGAATTCATGAAATACCTGGGACAGGCCAGTTTGGCCGCCTTGATGCTGGCGGCTGCCTGCACAGCCCCGCAGGACACCGCAACCGCGCCGGAAACATCCGCAAGCACACCGGAAACCCTTGCCGAGACCACACCGGCCGAAGCCGCACCCCCTGCCCCGGCAGGCCGCGTCGCCCTGTTCGGCGACCTGCACGTCCACACCGGCCAGTCCTTCGACGCCTTCATTTCCTCCGTCCGCGCGACACCGGACGATGCCTACCGCTTTGCCAAGGGCGAGAAGATCACCACAGACGGCGGCTATGATGTGCAGCTGAACGGCCCGCTCGATTTCCTGGCCGTGACCGATCATGGCGAATACATGGGCATCATGCCGGCCATGGCGACGCCCGGCACGGCCCTCTCCCAGACGGACTTCGCAAAGACCGTATTCGGACCGGATGCCGAGAACCCCGCCCAATCCTTCCAGAATGTCGGCCTGACCATCGTCTCCGGGGACGAGATCGAGGAGATCTATGACCGGGACGTGATCGATTCGGCCTGGCAGCGCGCCATCGATGCGGCCGAGCGCCATTACGAACCCGGCAAGTTCACGACTTTCGCCGGTTACGAATTCACTGCCATGACGGCCGTCGAGGAGTCGAAGATCCCGGCCGCGGCAAACCTGCACCGGAATGTGATCTTCCGCGGTGAAGCGCCGGAGCGCCTGTTCTCCACACTCGATTCGCCGAACCCGGAGGATCTCTGGTCCTGGATGGACGCCCAGCGCACAGACGGCCGGGACGTCATGTCCATCCCGCACAATTCCAACGCCTCAAATGGCGAGATGTTTGCCTCCGAAACCTATGAGGGCGGCGAGCTGACGGCGGACTATGCGGTCACGCGCATGCGCAACGAGCCTGTGATCGAAATCACGCAGATCAAGGGCACGTCCGAAGTTCACCCCTCCCTCTCGCCGAATGACGAATGGGCGAATTTCGAACTCTACGAGACCTTCATCGGCAGCGCAGCGAAATCCTCGCCGCACATTGGGGACTATGCCCGCAACGCGCTCGCCCGTGGCCTCGGCCTCGCCGATACGAAAGGCTTCAACCCGTTCAAATTCGGCTTTATCGGGTCCAGCGACACGCATATCGGCGCCGGGCCATTCATCGAGGAAAAGTTCTGGGGCAAGTTTCCGGCCGATGGCGCAGATCCCGCAGCCCGCCATTCCATCCCGCCAAATGGCGCGCAGACCTGGGACGCGACCGAAGTCGAAGCCTCCATTCCCGCCGATGGCGTGATGGTACCGAACATGCGCCGCCTCCTGGCTGCCAGACAATACAGCGCCTCGGGCCTCGCTGGTGTGTGGGCGGATGAAAACACGCGCGAAGCCATCTTCGATGCCATCCGCCGCAAGGAAACCTTCGGCACGTCCGGCCCGCGCCTGAAGGCCCGCATGTTCGCAAGCTTCGATTTTGATGAGGCAATCCTGTCCGATCCGGAGCTTGTCGCCAGTGCATACGAGACAGGTGTGCCGCAGGGCGGCATGCTGTCCGGCTCAGGCGCCGCACCGAAGATCCTCGCCTGGGCCATGCGCGATCCGGACTCCTATCCCCTGCAGCGCGTGCAGGTCGTGAAGGTCTGGACCGACGCGGACGGCACGGCGCACGAGGCCGTCTATGATGCGGCCTGCTCCGGCGGCGCCCTGCCCGATCCGGAGACCCATCGGTGTCCGGACAATGGCGCCAGCGTGAACCTCGCCGACTGCTCCACAGATGACGGTACGGGTGTAGGCGAGATGAAAGCCCTCTGGGCGGACCCGGATTTCGACGCGGCCCGGCGCTCAGCCTACTATGTCCGTGTGCTGGAAAACCCATCCTGCCGCTGGTCCAGCTGGGATGCCGCCCGCAACGGGACGCCGCCCAATCCGGACATGCCGTCCACCATTCAGGAACGCGCCTGGACGAGCCCCGTCTGGTACAATCCTGAAGGCTGAACCAACCGGCTGAAGCGCAGGCTGAAAGGCCTGTGCTTCCCGCCGGGGCTTTGTTCACTCCCTTTCAACCTGCCCATGCCAGACTGGGCAAATGTCTGATCGCGCGCGTATCGAAGCCTTTCTTGAAATGATGTCCGCCGAGCGGGGCGCCTCGCCCAATACGCTCGACGCCTATGGCCGCGACCTGCTGGACGCCTCGGAATATTGCGGCGGCAAGCTGGAAACCGCCGGCGCGCGGGACCTTGCCGGATGGCTGGCAGACCTCGCCGCGCGCGGCATGGCGCCATCGTCTCAGGCCCGCAAACTCTCTGCCGTGCGCCGCTTCTTCCGCTTCCTGTTCGAAGAGGGCGACCGCAAGGACGACCCGACCGCAAAGCTGGACGGGCCGAAACCCAGCCGCGATGTGCCGGATGTGCTGTCGCGTGAGGAAATGGCCCGGCTGATCGACACCTGCGGAGAAGACCTGCGGCTGAAGGCGCTGGTTGAGCTGCTCTATGGCGCGGGCCTGCGTGTGTCGGAACTTGTCTCGCTGACGCTCGGCTCCCTCCCCCGCCGCAAGGGCGAGCGCTGGGTGACAAGGGACGTGATCATCCGCGGTAAGGGCGGCAAGGAACGGCTCTGCCCGCTCGGCGGCCCGGCGCTGGCAGCTCTCTCCGACTGGCTGGCCGTGCGCGAAGAGCACCTTCCAAAGAACAGCCTCGCCCGGACACGTGCGGAGAAGTTCGTCTTTCCCTCGCGCGGAAAGGAAGGCCATCTGACGCGCCGTCGCCTCGGCCAGTTGCTGGAAGAGCTGGCCATCATGGCCGGCATAAGGCCAAACCGGGTACACCCTCACGCCCTGCGCCATGCCTATGCGACCCACCTCCTGATGGGCGGCGCAGACCTGCGCAGCGTGCAGACCCTGCTCGGCCACGCCGACATCGCCACGACGCAGATCTACACCCACGTCCTGACGGACGAACTGGCCGAACTCCTCGAAACCGCCCACCCGCTGGCCCGTAACGGCTAAACTCGCTTGCGATCAGGCGGCTGTGGGACAATATTGCCGACAACAGATGTGGAGAGTCCCCATGGGCCCCTTGATGAAAGCGATCATTCCGGCAGCGCTGCTCACTGAGATCGCCGCCATTGTCTTCTTCACGGCCACCTGGGCCATCCTTGCAGAGATGCATTTCGGATCGTCGGTGATCCTCGGTGGGGAAGCCGTGACGGCAATCGGCGTGGTCGCCATTGGTATCGCCGTGTTCCGCCGCGCCATCCGCTCCGAAAAGCGCATGGCAGCTGGCGAAACGGCTGCCGACGCCTGATCGGCGTCAGCCCTCCAAGAACCTAGATCTCGATTGCGTCCGATCCGCGGGTCTGGACCCAGAAGGCGTGGATGACGCCCGGGAGCCAGCCAATCAATGTGAGAAGCACATTGAGCAGAAGCTGCGTACCGATCCCTTCCTTCAGTGCCACAGGCACGGGCGGGAACAGGATGGTGAGCAGGATCATCAGAATGGACATGATTTTACCTTTCTCGTCAGCTGGTCGCCCATAACAACGCCTGATCGCGCGCGGCGTTCCATCAGCCGGTATCGCGGCCAAATGGCGATTTGACGCGCTGCACCATTGGGCCTAGGCGTATCGGCAAAAGTCAGGGGCAGAGAACATGTCACAGAAAACACCGCGCAATTTCTTCAAGCCGCTCGCCATCGGCGCGCCAGAGCCGATGCGGGACCTTCCCGTCAAGCTGGAGCGGATGATCCATTTCGTGCCGCCGCACCTCGACAAGGTGCGCGCCAAAGTGCCCGACATGGCCCCCGGGGTAGACGTGATCCTCGCCAACCTGGAAGACGCGATCCCGGCCGATGCCAAGGATGCGGCCCGTGCCGGCGCCATCGAAATGGCGAACTTGTACGACTGGCAGGGCAAGGGCACAGGCTTCTGGAGCCGCGTGAACCCGCTGAATTCCCCCTGGTTCCAGGAAGACGTTTCCCAGCTCGTGCTTAAAGCCGGCCACCAGCTCGACGTGATCATGCTGCCGAAGGTCGAAGGCCCTTGGGACATTCACTTCGCTGACCAGTATGTCGCCCAGCTGGAAGCCAAGGCGGGCCTCACCCGCCCGATCCTGTTCCACGCGATCCTCGAAACCGCGCAGGGCATGGCGCTGGTCGAGGAGATCGCCCTCGCCTCCCCGCGCATGCAGGGCATCAGCCTCGGCCCGGCAGACCTTGCCGCAGACCGCAAGATGAAGACGACCCGCGTCGGCGGCGGCCACCCCTTCTACCGCGTGATCGAGGATCCGAAGGATGACGGCAGCGACCGCGCCTCCGCCCAGCAGGACCCGTGGCACTACACGATCGCCCGTATGGTCGACGCCTGCCGCATGGCCGGCATCAATGCCTTCTATGGTCCGTTCGGCGACATTGCTGACCTCGACGCCTGCGAACAGCAATTCCGCAACGCCTTCCTGCTCGGCTGCTCCGGCACATGGAGCCTGCACCCGAACCAGATCGCCATCGCCAAGCGCGTGTTCAGCCCCGATCCGGACGAAGTGAAATTTGCCCGCAAGATCCTGGCCGCCATGCCGGACGGCACGGGCGTCGCCATGATCGACGGCAAGATGCAGGACGACGCCACCTGGAAACAGGCCAAGGTGATCGCCGACCTCGCAGACCTCGTGGCCGCGAAAGATCCGGATCTCGCCGCCGCTTATTCAGGATGACCGGGACTCCGGATTCGGCCGTTCGCGCGCTGCTCGCCGAACTTGTGCCGACCTCCCCCAGCGCCGCGCCAGGTCAGAACATGCTGCCTCCGGATACACGCCGTGATGTCGGCGGGACGCCCCTATGGCGTGCACATGATGGTCCGGCCACGTTGTTTGTGCATGGCTGGAACGACACCCACCGCATCTGGCGGCAGTACGCACAGGACTTCCTCATCAATTCGCGTCCCATCCTGCTGATGGACCTGCCGGCTCATGGCGCATCCAAAGCCACAGAGTATGGCGGTGAAGCGGCCGGAAGGTCGGTTCTCGACGTCTGTACCGCCGAAGCCCCGATCGACACGATCATCGCCCACTCCTTTGGCTGCATAGCGACAGCCAACGCGCTGAAGAACGGCGCAAAGGCTGATTATGTGGTCCTGATCGCACCCCCTGTCCTCGGCTGGGCCGAAGCCAAACGCCGGGAGGGCACCGATCCTGCGGTTCTGGAACGCGCGCTCGAATATGTTCGCGCAGCCGGCGGTGGAGAGCTGGAGCCATTCGACTTTGCGGATGCGCTCGCAGGCTATGATGGCAAGCTGCTCTTCATCGGCTCTGAGGCAGATACTGGCTGTCCGCTGGACGAGATCACCCGCGTCGCCGCAAGCCTCCCCAACAGCGAAGTTCACGGTGTCGGAGACCTAAGCCACCGCGACCTTTGCCTCGCCCCCGACATTCTCGCGAAAATCCTGTCCTTCCTCGGCTATACCTGACGGCCCTGAGCCGGGTGGGCAGGAATCGGCGCAGCCGCAATGGCGATTGCGAAACCCTTCACCCGATCCCCTTCGCAGCTGTCTTGCCGCGCTGCCATACACCGCCTACTCTCCGACTCAGGAGGACACATCTCATGCCCAATCACCTGATCCCGATCACGGGCTACAGCCCGCACCTGCAGCGCTGGTTCGACTGGATGGAAAGCGACCATTCGCCGGAGGGCCTGTCCGGCCAGCTGGCCGACAATGTCGTCTTTCGCAGCCCGGTTGTGCACACGCCGCAGGAAGGCAAGCCCATCACGATGGCCTATCTCACCGCGGCCGGCGAAACGCTGGGCGGGGACACGTTCCGCTATGTCCGCGCCTTCGATTGCGGCGACAAGGCCGTGCTGGAATTCGAGTGCGTGATGGACGGCATCCAGGTGAACGGCGTCGACATGATCGAGTGGAACGATGCTGGCCAGATCATCGATTTCAAAGTGATGGTCCGCCCACTGAAGGCGATCCAGACCGTGCATGCCGCCATGGGCGCCATGCTTGCCAAGATGAAGGCCGGCGCGTGAACCCACCCACATTGACGACAGACCGGCTGATTCTTCGTCCTTTCGAGGAAGCCGACTACCCGCACGCCGTCGCCATGTGGGGCGATGCCGATGTTGTCCGTTATATTGGCGGGGTCACGCGCAGCCCGCAGGATGTCTGGTTCGCCTGCGTCCGCGGCCGCGGCATGTGGGACATCAAAGGCTATGGCAACTGGTCGGTGATCGACCGGGAGACCGGTGCTTATCTCGGCGAGTCCGGCTTTGCCGATTTCATGCGGGGCATCCAGCCGGACCTGTCCCAATGGCCTGAGGCTGGCTGGGCCTTCGCCCGCGCCTCCTGGGGCCGGGGCATCGGCAGCGAAGCCGTGAGCCTGATGCACACATGGCTGGACGAGACCCATCCGGGGAAAAGCGTCTGCATCATCGATGAAGACAATGTCGGCTCCCGCCGGGTCGCGGAGAAAGCCGGGTACATGCTGTGGACGATGTCAAAGCTGCGCGACCATCCGGTCACGGTCTATCATCGCGGCGCTTAGCTCGCCTTGCGGGTCGTATTGGCACGGTTGTCCCAGCCGCGAAGCAGCTCAAGGAACCCTTCCTGCGGCAGGCCCGGAGAGTAGAGGAAGCCCTGCGCCATGGAGCATCCGCGGCGCGACAGGAACTCTGCCTGACGCTCGGTCTCGACGCCTTCGGCAACCGTCTTCAGGCCCAGCGTTTCCGCCATGGCCAGGATCATCTCGACAATGGCCGGCGTCTGGCGATCCGCGTCGAGCGCGGAAACGAACTGGCGGTCGATCTTGAACACATCGAACGGCAGCTGGGTCAGCATCGACAGGTTCGAATGGCCCGTACCGAAATCGTCGAGCGCCAGTTTCACACCCAGCGCGCGCAGCGGGCGCATCACGCGGTCCACCTTGGTCGGGTCGGAGACGGCCATGCTTTCCGTGATCTCGAGTTCCAGCCGCGCAGGCGGCAGGCCCGTGCGTTTCAGCACTTCGAGCACCAGATTTGTCAGGTCCACCGTCATGAACTGGCGCGGCGAGACGTTCACCGCGACGGAGACGTCGAAGCCTTCCTTCATCCAGACCACGGCGCATTCGCAGGCCGATTCGAGGATCTGTTCGCCAATCTGGTTGACGAGGCCCGTTTCCTCCGCCAGCGGAATAAAGGCGGCCGGGGAAATGATCTTGCCATTTGCGCGCTGCCAGCGGGCCAGCGCCTCGCAGCCGACGATCTTTCCGGTGGCGAAATCGACCTTCGGCTGGAACACGGCCTTGAACTCGCGAGCAGCGACGGCCTCGCGCAGTTCCGCTTCCAGCATGTACTTGCCGCGGGCGACCCGGTTCAGGCGCGGAGAGAAGTAACGGAAGCCGGAGGCCGATTCCTGGCGCACCTGCTGGAGCGCGAGATCCGCATGGCGAAACAGCTTCTGGGCCGAATCCGCATCTTCCGGCGCCATGACGATCCCGCCGGACATCCCGACACTGACGGACTGGCCGTTGATCTCGAAGGGCTGGGCAAAGGCAACGCGAATGGCGCGCGCGATGTTCGAGACATTTTCCCGCGTGATCGCATTCGGCAGGAAGATCGCGAACTGGTCATTATGAAGCGCGGCGATCATCGAGCCTTCGAGGCTGGAAGCAACCGGCGCTTCAAGGCGGGACATGCAGCCGGTCAGGCGCTCCCCCACTGATTTCAGGAGCGAGTTCGTTGCAAGGCTGCCGAGCCGTTCGGCGGCGCGGCCGAACTGGTCGAGATCCAGCAGGAAAAAGGCGGCCGGCGAATCGAAGGAGGCGAACGGCAGCTTGCGCTCGATTTCGGCTTCCAGCGCGATCATGTTCGGCAGGCCGGTCTGCTGGTCGACATAGGCGATATTGGCAAGACGCTCGTTTTCACGGCGCAGATGGCTGACGCGGCGTGTCACCGCAACGCGCAGGCGGCGCAGTTCCTTGAACATGACCGATTCCACGCCGCGCGGCCGCATCGACGTCGTATCGTCCAGATAGGCGAGAAATCTCTGCAGAACCTGCTGGAAAGACCGGGCGAGCAGGAAGGAGGCCCCTGCCCCGCACGTAATGGAGATCAGCAGAAGGCCCAGGACAACTTCGGGAGGGGAGGCCATATCGTTCCAGGCATGTCCGCCGAACACCACACGATAGGTCTGTTCGAGGACAGTCACTGCGCCAAAGACCAGAACAGCCGCTATCGCGCCGACAAAAGCGGCGAATGCCGGCAGCGTCATGGAGCCGAAAAACCGGCGTATCTGCGACAGTTTGCGCAAAGGTACCTCGCCTCGGCACACCACAGGGCGTGCTTTCCCGGGCGCACATTCCTCCAATATGTTTAGAAATCAGTGAACAAGATGCGCTAGCTGTAGCGCGATCTACACACTATATCGGCAGCCATGACCCAGAACCGCACCGCAACCGTCAGCCGCAAGACCAAGGAAACGGACATTTCCGTCACCCTGGACCTCGACGGCACTGGAAAATCCGACATCCAGACCGGGATCGGCTTTTTCGATCACATGCTGGAAAGCTTCTCCAAGCATTCGGCCATCGACCTGACCGTGCGCTGCGACGGCGACCTGCACATCGACATGCACCACAGTGTCGAGGATACCGGCATCGTCATCGGCCAGGCCATCCTTAAGGCGCTCGGCGATTTTGCCGGGATCACCCGTTTCGGCACGGCCTATATCCCAATGGACGAAACGCTGAGCCGGGCAAGCCTCGATCTCTGCAAACGCCCCTATCTGGTGTGGAAAGTACAGTTCACGCGCGACAAGATCGGCGAGATGGACACAGAGCTCTTCAAGGAGTTCTTCCACGCCCTCGCCGGCAATGGCGGCATGTGCCTGCACGTGGAGAACCTCTACGGCGAGAATTGCCACCACATCGCCGAAAGCTGCTTCAAGGCCACGGCCCGCGCCCTGCGCGCCGCCGTCACGGTCGACCCGAAACTCGGCGGCAAGCCGGCCAGCACCAAGGGCAGCCTGTAGAGCTTAAGCCCAGGTCGCTAATTGACCATGGCGTTGCTGACTTCGTCTTCAGAGAAGATCTCACTCAACAGCGGAGCCAGCAATTCCGACCCCCGGACACTTAGGTGGTCATCGTCTTTGTATAACGGATACCCATCTTTCGTTCCCCAGCATCGCCCTGCTGAGCAGAGATAAGGGACCGGGTCGAGTGTTGTGATGTTGCACTTCTGAGCAGCTTCTTCCAACATTTCAAAAACAAATTGGTTCCGCGCTTCGTATTCATCGAGACTGATGGAAATTGCGGTGTCACTCACTCCAAACCGCCGCCGATGAGCCAGGACCGTTGGAATGTCCACCCCCATCTCGGGAATCGGCCGCAATACATACGTTTTGCGGCGAGACGAAATTTCACAAAGCGATTCGATCTGACGTGCACGAAATTCCTGGCGAATTGCATCGCTGGAGAGCGTGGAATTGCCATCAAACTCGACGAGGGGGTGCCCAGGGCTGGATTTGGTTTCGTTCATCCCGAACAGATAGCTGGACGTTCTCGTCGAGACGAGAACGGGGAGATCCGGATCCATGGCGGCTTCCTCTCCCATGGCCCAGTCCACAAAATCCGTACAACGGAACTCAAAATCGGTTCGCTCAGCACCGCGCACCAATGCACACCCGATTGTAATCAGTGTCGTGACATTTAGATTGGCATTGGGAAGAGCCGATTGGGCTGCCGGTACAACAGCCAACCCGTGACTGTCTCCCATGAGAATAAGCCCGGGGGTTTCGCCACCGAACGTGCACATCGGTGACGGGATCTCCGCTGGCCTCAGGCACTCTCTGCTCCGGACATGCATTTCCGTTGCAAGAATTGACTGAATTTGGGGCGACAGCTCTCGTACGCCAATGAAGTCAACGTACCTTACCACAAATCCAGCGCAGGCGGGCACGCTCACAACAACCGCCATGACGGCCAAACCGGCAATGATAGGCCCCCTGCCGATGCGCGATCGTGTGGTCTGCTCTATGTACTTATAGGACAGCATGGACAGAAAAATCGTCAGAACCAGACCGCAACAGATCCACACGTAGGAATGGGCTTCCCCAATATATTCCAGTGCGACCACAATCGGCCAATGCCAGAGATAAAGCGAATAAGAGGTGTTCCCGAAAAATTGGGCTATCGGAGTATTGGTCCACAGAGAATCTTGTCTATTGGCCCAAAGAATCAGGACCGCGCCGAGCACCGGAAGCACGGCCCTGTACCCGGGCCATTGAGTCTCTGGGTGCGGAATAAATATGGCCAGCAGAACCAATACGAAGCCCAGCCCCTCCACCATGGAGGCCCGGCGTTCAGGTGCCGGAATCCAGGTGCGGAAGAGAAATACCATGCCACCCGCCAGCATTTCCCAAGCCCGCGTATGCAAACTGTAGAAAGCGAGTTCAGCATCCCGTTGTGTCTCGAAAACAGAGGCGGCGAATGAGAGCGTCGCAACAACCACAAAAGCGGCGGCAAGGAATTTTCTGTTCGGCCGCAAACGCCATGCGAACAGGATCAGGATGGGAAGGATCAGATAGAATTGCCACTCGACTGACAAAGACCAGCTGTGAAGCAGCCACCGGGGCGTCTCTGGCTCGGCAAAATATCCGCCTACCCCTTCATAACTATGCCAATACTTATAGTTTGAAAGAAACAGCATGGCGAAGAGCACTTCCGAACCCAAAGATCGGAACTCTTCAAGACTAAACGTGCTCCATCCCATTATCAGAAGAGCGATTGCAACGACCGCCAACGCCGGAATGATACGCTTCGCTCTGGCGAGATAAAATCCCAGAACAGAAAAGCCTCCGCCACCAGAACGCCGCTCCACGCCTTCCACGATAATCTGCGTCATCAGGTAGCCTGAGATGACGAAGAAGATGTCGACACCGACGAAGCCACTGGCGAAACCTGCCACACCAAAATGGTAGAGGATGACCGCCACAACGGCCCAGGCTCTCAGCCCATTGATATCGTGCCGAAACTTAAGCGAGTTTCGGGGTGGCACACCTTGCATCGATAAACACTGCTCTTGCTGGGATTCGTACAGAAAGATGATCGCCTAGCAATTTTTGTGCCCGTTTAGCGGGATTTAGTATCTCCTTAAAGGTGATTTGCACTCACGAAGTCGCCGAGGGCTCTCCGTTTCAGAGCGGATACCGGCCATGCTGGCCGTACTCAGATTGAAAAGCCGATCGCAGTCAGCGCGCCGCGCAGAGGCCCCTTACTTGCGGTAATCGAGCGGCGGGTCGCGGTCACCCAGCAGCGAGCGGTACTGATAGTCCGGGCCGCGCTTTTCATCGAATTCCTTGCGAGCTGCTTCGCGCAGCTTCGGGTTCGTGAAGAGCTCAATCGCCGCCAGCGTCAGCGTCTTGGCCGCCACCTGCGTGCCCTTGTGGCCGATGGACGTGCCGGAGGCTGCGACCGCCTGCCAGGAGTGGGCCGGCGTGCCGGGCACCCAGGTCGCGGTGTTGAGGCCCACGGTCGGCACGGCATAGGACACATCGCCCACATCGGTGGAGCCATAGCCAAGCGAAACCTCATAGGGCTGCACTTCCGATTCCGAGCCAAGCGGCAGGGTCGGCGTGGTCAGCGTTTCGTAGATCGCCGCAGCGAAGGCCTGCTCTTCCTCGTTATAGGTGACCCCGCCGACTTCGCGGAGTTTCTCATCCATCATCTTGGCCAGCGTCTCATTCACCAGAAGCGGATTGTTGCCGTGGATGATTTCCCAGTCGACGGTCGTGCCCGTGCCCATCGCAGCGCCTTTGGCGGCGGCCTCAAGGCGTGGCCAGATCTCCTCGACGCCATCGGCGGACGGGTGGCGGACATAGTAGAAGACTTCGGCAAAGTCCGGCACCACGTTCGGGGCCGAGCCGCCGGAGGTGATGACGTAGTGGATGCGCGCTTCCTGCGGAATGTGCTCGTGCATCATGTTGGCCATCATGTTGAACGCCTCAACCCCGTCGAGCGCCGAGCGGCCTTTTTCAGGTGCACCCGCCGCATGGGCGGAGAGACCATGGAAGCGGAACTTGGCCGAGCGGTTGGCCAGCGTCGTGCGCGCGGCGGCGGAGTTGCGGTCCCCCGCATGCCAGTGCAGCGCGATGTCGACATCCTCGAACAGGCCCGCGCGGACCATGTAGACCTTGCCGCTGCCACCCTCTTCCGCCGGCGTGCCATAGAGCCGGATGCGGCCCGGTGTGCCGGTCTCTTCCAGCCAGTCCTTGATGGCAATGGCAGCCGTGGTGGAGCCGGCCGCGAAAAGGTTGTGGCCGCAGGCATGGCCCGCGCCCATGCCGTCACGCTCTTCCCGGTCCGGGCTGGCGGTCTGGTTGATGCCCGGCAGCGCGTCGAACTCGGCGAGGATGGCGATGACGGGGCCGCCCGTGCCGTATTCAGCCACGAATGCCGTCGGGATGCCGGCGACGCCTGCCTCGATGTCGAAACCTTCGACTTTCAAGGTTTGTTGAAGAAGCCCGGAGGATTTTTCCTCCTGATAGCCGACCTCCGCCCATTCCCAGATCTGGTCCGACAGGCTGCTGGAAAGCTCCGCCTTTTCTTCCACCTGCTCGATCAGTTGCGCGTCGCGGCTGTCTGGCCAGGCCGGGCCGGTGATGCAGGCCGCGAGGAGCGCGGTGGAAAGAAGCGGCAGGATGGGGCGCATGGGGCGTACTCCGGTTTTGGTCTCGAATCTGGCGCGGACATTGGGACAGGCATGCCCCCCGCACAAGGAAAACCGGGCGACCGCGCTGTCAGATGGAGCCTTCGCGCTCGATCACGAGCACACGTGCCTCCCCGATGGGATGGGCCACATGCTCGTCCCCCTTCCCGGCGACGAACATGTCCCCCGGCGCCAGCTGGACGATCTTTTCCTGCCCGCGCTCGCGATAGTGCATGTCGACCACCCCCTGCAGCACGACGAAGACCTCTTCGCCGTCATTGACGTGCCATTCATAGGGCTGGTCGGTCCAATGCAGGCGCACACTCGCCCCATCGATACGGGCGATATCGCGCGCGCCCCAGGCGCGGTCGGCCCGGAAACTCTTCGCATCCTGTATGATTTCCGGCATGGATACCCTCAAGTGCAATACTGGCAGCAGCGCGAGCCTAGCCTGCTTTCTCACAGGGAAGAACCACGCCCGTGACACGAAATGCCTTTTCCTATGCCCCCTGCCCCGCTAACACGCGCGCATGACACAGGTCGCGCTGATCGATTACGGCTCCGGTAACCTCCACTCGGCCGAACGGGCCCTGCGGGAGGCGGCGGCGCTGGCGGGGACGAGCCACGAGATTATCGTGACCGATTCCCCCGATGCCATCCTCGAAGCCACCCGCATCGTCCTGCCCGGCGTCGGCCATTTCGCTGACTGCGCGGCGGGCCTGCGCGCCCGGGAGGGCGTGGTGGATGCGCTGAACGAGGCGGTGCTGAAACAGGCCAAGCCCTTCTTCGGCATCTGCGTCGGCATGCAGCTGATGGCGACCGCAGGCCTCGAGGACGGCTACACGCCGGGCCTTGGCTGGATCAAGGGCACGGTCGACATCATCGAGCCGGGCGAAGGCTTCCGCGTGCCGCACATGGGCTGGAACGGCCTCAACTTCACGCGGCTGACGCCTCACCCGGTCTTCGCAGATTTGGGCGACGACCCGCACGTCTATTTCACCCATTCCTATGCGATGAAGCCCGACAACCCGGCCGACATTGCCGCGACGGCCGACTATGGCGGCCAGATCGTGGCGGCGGTGGCCCGGCGCAACATGTTCGGCACGCAGTTCCACCCGGAGAAGAGCCAGAAGACCGGGCTCAAGATCCTCTCCAACTTCCTGCAATGGGCGCCCTGACACCGAAATGACCTTTACCCTCTACCCCGCCATCGACCTGAAAGACGGCCAGTGCGTGCGCCTGCTGCGCGGCGAGATGGACCAGGCGACCGTCTTTTCCGACAGCCCGGCGGCGCAGGCGAAATCCTTCCGCGAGGCCGGCTTCACCCATCTTCATGTCGTTGACCTGAATGGCGCCTTCGAGGGCAAGGCCGTGAACCGCGCGGCGGTCGAGGCGATCCTGAAGGCCACCGATGCGCCGGTCCAGCTCGGCGGCGGCATCCGCACGCGGGCGCAGATCGATGCCTGGCTGGAGGCCGGCATTTCCCGCGTCATCCTCGGCACCGTGGCCCTGCGCGATCCGGAACTGGTGAAAGAGGCCGCCCGCGCCCTGCCCGGCAAGATCGTCGTCGGCATCGATGCGAAGAATGGCATGGTGGCGGTCGAAGGCTGGGCCGAGACCAGCGACATGAAGGCGACAGACCTTGCGAAAGCCTTCGAAGGCTGCGGCGTCGCCGCCATCGTCGCGACGGACATCGGCCGCGACGGCCTGAAGACCGGCGTCAATGTTCCGTTTACGGCAGAGCTCGCCAACACCGTCTCCATCCCCGTCATCGCCTCCGGCGGTGTCGCCAGCGTCGACGACATCCGTGCCCTGATGGCGGCCGATGCGCCGATTGCGGGATCTATCCTCGGCCGCGCGCTTTATGACAGGGATATTGATCCGAGTGAGGCGATTCAAGTTTCGCTTGAGTAGTCGGGCGTAAAGACCACAGCATTCATTTCCCGCAAAGGGAGAAATTGGTCGCAATGCGTATGTGTTGTTGTAGGCTGAGCCCTCGATTTTGATTTTGTGAGACCTGTCATGGCCCCGAAAAGAGCAGCGAAGCCCAAGTCGAAGGCTCCAGTTTGCGGCATTATGATGCCAATTTCGGAAATTGATGGCCTCTCTGCGCTTCATTGGGCTGATGTTCGGGCTATTCTGGAAGAAGTCGCTAAAGAAGCCGGCTTTTCGCCCCGGATGGTTAGCGAGTCTGACGAAGTAAATGTCATCCACAAGAGTATCGTAGAAAATCTTTATACCGATGATGTTGCGATATGCGATGTTAGCGGATTGAATCCGAATGTAATGTTCGAACTTGGAATGCGTTTAGCATTCGATAAACCAACGGTTCTGATTAAGGACGATGAAACGGCCTTTTCGTTCGACACGATGCCCATTCATCACATCAAGTATAGGCGTGACTTGCGTTTTCAAAGCATGCGCATCTTTATGGACGAATTGAAGGAAAAGCTTGTAGCCACTTACGAAGCTTATTCGAATGACCCCGATCACGCTTCTTTCCTGAAAAGCTTTGGTCCACTCAAATTACCTTCGATGCAAACTGAGACTGTTGGAATCGACGAGTATTTGATCGACCAGATGAATTCTATCCAGTCGAGCATTGCCAACCTCTCTCGGAAAGTGTCAGCGCTTGATGAAGCAAGAATTCAGAATCCGCTTATTGACTCTGCTACCCTAAACGCGCTGTCCGGGGTCAATATCAGAACTAGCAGTGATTTTTTTCCCTCTTCTGGAGGACTGAATGCTTTGGCGGGATATCCTTCCACTGAAGGCAATGCCTTTGCACCTCCCAAGAAGAAATAGCTGATAGTAGCCTATTGATCGAAGACTCACCCCCGCAACAACCGCTCGTAAAACCCGCCCCATTGGCGGCCCGGTTCCACGAGGTGGGCTTCGAGAATCCAGTAGCGTTTGCGGCCGAGATGGTCGGGCGTGTTCAGCGGCTGGGGGTTGTCCGGCCAGAGGCGCTGGTGGGCATGTTCCAGCGGCCAGGTGGCGTGCGGGAATTCCCCCACGGTGTGCCCGGCGATCTTGCCACCGAAATGATACCCGCGAGCCTCCGCCGCGCGGCAGGCAAAGTCATAAACCTCCGCCCCCGTTACATCCGGCTTTGACAGCGTGAATTCGCGCATTTCCTCGAACACTTCGGGCAGCGCCGCCACCAGCGCATGGCGGGCCGGGTCCTGCCCCATGGCATAGGTGCGGCCAACGTCGGCCTCCGCCTCTTCGAAGACGGGGCCCATGTCGATATAGACGGTATCCTCCGGCCCGATGGTCACCTCGTCCGGCATGTCCGAGAAGATGCAGGTCGTGTTCGGCCCGGCGCGCACGAGGCGCTGGTGCCAGTTGCGCTTTATCCCGAACTGCTCTGCCGCGATGGTTTCGATGTCGCGGTCCACCTCCCCTTCGGTGCGGCCCGGTTTCATGATGCCCGCGGCCTCAATCGCGTCCAGCAGCGCGAAGGCGCGCTCCTCCGCGTCGACCATCCTTGCCCAGCGGGCGGCTTCGTTCTCGTTCGAATTTTCCATGCCCAAGGCCTAACGGGCTTAGCGGAGGTGTCAAACAACCTGCCAATCGGGGCGCTCTACATGGTGTATACATGGTCTATTCACGGTGTTTACACGGTGGTGCGCCCCTGAAGGGGGTGTTGGATAAGGTGTGGGACAGATCGCAGCTTTGCGGGGGCGGCTTTCCCGGTTAAAGCCATGCGCATGAGCCTCAAGACCCGCATCATCCCCTGCCTCGACGTGAAAGACGGGCGCACCGTCAAAGGCGTCAACTTCGTGGACCTGAAAGATGCGGGCGACCCCGTCGCGCTGGCCAAGGCCTATGACGCCCAGGGCGCCGACGAGCTCTGTTTCCTCGATATCACGGCCAGCCACGAAGGCCGCGGCACCCTGCTCGACATCGTCTCCGCCACGGCAGAACAGTGCTTCATGCCCCTGACTGTGGGCGGCGGCGTGCGCAGCGCGGACGACCTCGTCGCGCTCCTGCGGGCCGGGGCCGACAAGGTGGCGATCAATTCCGCTGCCGTCGCAGATCCCTCGGTCATCTCCCGCTGCGCCGCCAAGGCCGGGCGCCAGGCGGTGGTCGTCGCCATCGATGCGCGGCGCGTCAATGACGAGGAAGGCGGCCACTGGGAGATCTTCACCCATGGCGGCCGCACGGCCACCGGCATCGACGCGGTGGCGTTCGCAAAGGAAGCCGAAAAGTGCGGCGCGGGCGAAATCCTGCTGACCAGCATGGACAAGGACGGCACCAAATCCGGCTATGACATCCCGCTGCTGAAAGCGATCACATCTGTTGTAAACATTCCGGTTGTGGCCAGCGGCGGCGCCGGCAGCGTGGACGATATGCCGGCGGCCGTGCTGGACGGCGGGGCGAGCGCCGTGCTCGCCGCTTCGATCTTCCATTTCGGTGAAGCGACCGTGGCAGACGCCCGGCGCGCGCTGCACGCCGCCGGAGCGCCCGTCCGCCCGTTCTAGGCTTTATTCCGCGAAGACGGGTTTCCGCTTCTGCATTTCGGCCATCACCGCTTCCATCTGGTTGGGCGTGCGGATGACCTTCAGCTGTTCGGTGCTTTCCAGCATCAGGAGGTCTGCGTCCGATAGCTCCGCCATCGCATTGCAGAGCGTTTTGGCGCCGCGCATCGCGGCCGGGTGCTTGTTGGCGATGATCTTCGCCAGCGCCATCGCATCCTCATGCGGCGTCTCGGAGACGTGCGTGGCAAAGCCCATCTCGTGGGCTTCGCGGCCGTTGAACTCCCGGTTCGTATAGGTCAGCTCGCGGATCACATCGTCGCGCGCATTGCCCCGCCACAGCGGGAAACCGGCCATGTCGGGCACCAGGCCCCACTTCATCTCCATGATCGCACAGCGCGTGTCCGGATGGATGAAGCGCACGTCCGCGCCGGACAGGATCTGGAACCCGCCGCCAAAGGCCACGCCGTGTGCTGCAGCAATCACTGGCACTTCCAGCTTCCGCCAGCCCCAGGCGACATATTGGGCGAGGTTCGCATCGCCGAAGGCCCGCGTGGCAAGGTCGCCCGTTGCGCCGCCCTTTTTCTTCTCGCCATCGCCGGAGGAGTTGCCCGACATGCTGGACAGGTCGAGGCCTGCGCAGAAGGCGCGTCCCTCCCCCGACAGCACGACGCAGCGCAGGCCCTTGGTGCCGTGCAGCTCCTCGATCGTGTCAGCCAGCGCCTGGAACTGGGCAGGGTCGAGCGCATTCATCTTGTCGGTGCGCACCATGCGGACATCGGCGATGCCATCTTCAAGATGCGTGATCGTCACCCGGTCGTTCATCTGGAATCCTCCTCGTTTGGGCCTAAAAGTGCCGCGGCGGGCGCCTGCGTCAAGCGGGCAGGCTTCCTCCCCTCGCGGAAGGAGAGTATGGAGGCCCCATGTCTATTCTCGGATCTGCCGACCGTCTCGCCGAAGCCCTCGCCCATCTGGGCATGACCATCGATACGCGCGCCGAAACCGGCGACGCCGGCACGTCCTGGACGGCGAAGCTGCTGTCGAAAGGCGTCGGCGCCTGCGCGGATAAGGCGGAGGAAGAAGCCGGCGAATTCATCCAGGCCCTGCGCGAAGAAAGCAATGAACGCGTCGCCAGCGAAGCCGCCGACATGCTCTATCACGCCCTTGTTGCGCTGCGTGTGCGCGGCGTCAGCCTGGATGATGTGGCAGCGGCGCTGGAGAAACGCCAGGGCACGAGCGGGATTGCAGAAAAGGCGAGCCGTAAGGGCTGAGCGTCAGAGCTTTCGCTCCAGATAGATCACTTCCTTTTCGCCGGGTACGAAGGCCTGGCCGCCGACCTCTTCGAAACCGAGCCGCTTATGAAAGCGCAGCGAACCCGGATTAGGCGGCAGGCGATTCACTTCGCAACCGACCGCATCGTACTTCCCAGTGCAGGCGGCAAAGGCCGCTTCGTAGAGCGCCTCGCCGATCCGCTGGCCGCGGGCGGATTCATTAATGGCGATCCGGTCGACATAGTTGACGTTACCGCCGCGCGCCTCGAACCAGCGGAGGTTCGGGCTGGTATAGGCGGCGGTGCCCGGCGGAACGAGATTGAGGAAGCCCACCGGCCGGCCGTCTCCTCCCACCGCAACGAGGCATTCCGAGAGTGACAGCCATCTGGCCAGGTCTTCGGGTGTTTCGCGGCTGACGCCCGGCACCCCCTGCTCGTTGATCGCGTGCAGGGCCGGCAGGTCTGCGGGCGCATAGGCCCGGATTGTGATCATGAAATCTCTTTCGGCGGCTTCAGGCGGCGCTTCGTCTGGTGGCTGTCGGCCTTGTCACCAGTCGGCTTTTCGCCGCGCATATAGTGGCGCTGCCAGCGCTCTTTCATTGCGCTCTCTTCGCCCTCGCCGAGGCGTTTGTTGAAGTCGGCCCGGCTTTCTGTCCAGGCATTGTATTCCTTCACCAGCTCTTCGTTGGAGCGAAGCAGCTTCCGCTCCGGCTGGATCTCTTCCAGCTTCTTGTGCTCCATCAGCGTGATGAAGGCGAAAGGCTCGCCCTTTTCGAAGATCACGCTGCCCTTGCGGGTCATCTGCCAGTTCATCGTGAACGGGAACGGCAGCCAGTCGGTCTCAACCAGGCCCGTCAGCGGATAGATGCCGTCCTTCGGCCAGTTCGGCGGGCCGGTGACCCAGACGCCCCAGCCTGGCGGCGTGCGGAACAGGTGGCCCGTGTGGAAGGTAACGATGCCGCGCGCGAAATGCGCCCCGGCAAAGCTTTCGATGGCGCGCGGGTCGCCACGGGTCAGCAGGCGGATGTCCTCATTGCGCGGGCCGCCATTCCACTCGATCTTGATGTCCATCGGCGCCAGTAATTCCCAGCCCGTGGAGTTCGCCATGGTGAGCGGCAGGCAGCGATAGGGATGACGGTCCGTGAAGGCATCCATCCAGTCGCGATTTGACCGGGCGGGCACCAGATCCGGCGCGACATCATAGATTTTGTAGCAATCAAGAAACATCGGGGAGGCTCAGCGCTTGACGGAGGCCACAAGTCTTGGCCCAAAGGGCCCCATGACGGCAACCCCCGACGATCTGTTCGCCTATCTCGATACGCTGGGCATCGCGCACTCCACGCAGTGGCACGAAGCCGTGTTCACCGTCGACCAGAGCACCGAAGTCAAACGCACCGTGCCCGGCGGGCATACAAAGAACCTCTTTCTGAGGGACAAGGACGACAACATCATCCTGATCGCGGCGGAGGCGCACTCACAGCTTAAGCTGAACAAGCTGCACAAGCTTATTGGAACGAAGCGGCTGTCCTTCGGTTCGCCGGACCTGATGGAAGAGCTGCTTGGTGTGACCCCCGGTTCGGTCACCGCGTTTGCCCTGATGAACGATACCGAAGGCCGCGTGCGGTTTCTGGTCGATGCGGCGCTCATGGAACATGACCCGGTCAATTTCCACCCGCTGACCAATACCGGCACGACCACGGTCTCAAAGGCGGATTTCGAAAAATTCGTCCGCGCCACCGAACACGGCTTTGAAGTGATCGACTTCACGCAGCTTTTGACTGACGCTGAGTAAGCCCGTCGGGCGCTTCACGAATTTGTTCGCGTTCGCCTCTGGTCATGCCGTTTCTGGCCGCTAGTGTCGCCGCAACAAGACAGGGAGAACGCCAACATGCAACACCGCCGCCTCGGCCGAAGCGCCATTTATGTATCCGATATCTGTATGGGCACGATGACATTCGGTTCCCAGACCGATGAAACCGAATCCCTGCGTATCCTCGATGCGAGCTTCGATGCCGGGATCAATTTCTACGACACGGCCGAAAACTATCCCGTGCCGCCGGACACGAAGTGGGCCGGACGTACGGAAGAAATCGTCGGCAAATGGCTGAAAACCAAGGATCGGGATTCCATCATCCTCGCCACCAAGGTGTGCGGGCCCTCCCATGGCTGGATCAAGGGCAGCCAGCGCGCCGGCATGACGGCGCTTGACCGCCACAACATTACCAAAGCCATCGAGGACAGCCTCACCCGTCTCGGAACGGACTATGTGGATCTCTACCAGACCCACTGGCCGGACCACGGCACGGCCTATGACGAAACCATGGAAACGCTGGACGATCTGGTCCAGGCCGGGAAGGTGCGCATCGTCGGCTGTTCCAATGAGGACGCCTGGGGCCTGATGAAAAGCCTCGAAGCCTCCAGCCGTCTTGGCACGGTACGCTATGAGACCATCCAGAACAATTTCAGCCTGAACAATCGTCGCTTCGAGGACGCGCTCTCGAAGGTCTGCGTAAAAGAAGGCGTCAGCCTGATCCCCTACTCCCCGATCGGCGGCGGTGTCCTCTCCGGCAAATATCAGGACGGGGCTCGCCCGGAAGGCGCGCGCTTCTCCCGTTATCTGGAAATCGGTGGCCGTCAGGCAGCGATGGCCCACCGCTTCGTGAACGAGAAATCGCTCGCCTCTACTGCCCGGTTCATGGAGATCGCAAAAGAGGCCGGCATCAACGTCGTTACGCTCGCCACGGCGTGGTCGAAGCAGCACAAATTCGTGGCTTCCACCATCGTCGGCGTCTCAAAGTTCGACCAGCTGGACGACATCTTCGCCGCAGCTGACTTGACCTTGTCAGACGATGTGATGAAAGCCTGTGACGCGGTGACGAAGGACATCCAGTACCCGATGGGCTGACACCGCCACAAATTGAAACCCCCGTTCGCATTTCACCGCGAACGGGGGTTGCCCCAAGTGCCCACCTTAGCTGGGTGAGTTTATTCAGGCGACGGTCATTCCGGAGACGGACGCGCGTTCGCCAGGACTTCGCGTTTGCCGGCATGGTTCGGCGCGGAAATGATACCTTCTTCTTCCAGCCGGTCGATGACGCCTGCGGCCTTGTTGTAGCCGATCTTCAGGCGGCGCTGCAGATAGGACGTGGAAGCGCGCTGGTCGCGGACCACGATGGCAATGGCCTGGGAGAAGAGATCATCTTCTTCGTCGCCGGTCGAGGTGCCGAGCATCGCATCCATCACAGCCGAACCGGTGGAGCCGTCATCCGGCGCTTCCAGGATATCCATCACATAGTCCGGTTCGCCCTGCTCGCGCAGCCAGTCGGTGACGGCGCCGACATCTTCGTCCGAGACGAACGGGCCGTGCAGGCGGGTCGATTTATGACCCGGTGCCTGGTAAAGCAGGTCGCCCATGCCGAGCAGCTGTTCGGCGCCCTGCTCGTTGAGGATGGTACGGGAGTCGATCTTCGTCGTGACCATGTAGGAAATTCGGGTCGGGAAGTTCGCCTTGATCGTACCGGTAATGACGTCTACGGACGGACGCTGCGTTGCGGTGATCAGGTGAATACCGGCAGCACGCGCCATCTGGGCGAGACGCTGGACACAGCCTTCCACTTCCTTGCCGGCCACCAGCATCAGGTCGGCCATCTCGTCGATCACGACCACGATGTTCGGGATATGCTCGGTCGGCAGGATCTCGGTCTCATAGACCGGCTTGCCGCGATCGTCGAAACCGGTCTGAACCTTGCGGACAAGCTGTTCTCCGGAATTACGGTACTTCGCGGCCTTGTCGTTGAACCCGGCCAGATTCCGGACGCCGGCCTTGGACATCAGTTCGTAGCGGCTTTCCATTTCACGTACCGTCCACTGCAGCGCGTTCACGGCCTTTTTCGGATCGGTCACAACCGGTGCCAGCAGGTGCGGGATTCCTTCGTAGATCGACAGTTCGAGCATTTTCGGGTCGATCATGATGAAACGGCACTGTTCCGGCGTGTGACGGTAGATCAGTGACAGGATCATCGCGTTCACACCGACCGACTTACCCGAACCCGTCGTACCGGCGATCAGCAGGTGAGGCATCTTGGCGAGGTCAACCACGGTCGGCACGCCGCCAATGTCTTCGCCAAGCGCCATCGGCAGGCTGGCGCGCGAACCGGTATAGGCGTCCGACTGAAGCAGCGTGCGGAGATAGACCGTGTCACGATCTTCGTTCGGCAGTTCGATACCAATAGCGTTCTTGCCTGGCACAACCGCAACGCGGGCAGACTTCGCGCTCATCGAGCGGGCGATGTCGTCGGCCAGGGAAATGACGCGAGAAGATTTCACGCCCGGCGCCGGTTCCATTTCGAACAGGGTGATCACCGGGCCAGGGCGTACTTCCTTCACACGGCCACGGACACCGAACTCCTTCAGGACGTCCGACAGCTTGGCGGCCTTGGCGAGCAGTGCATCTTCATCAATCGAGTCGGCTCGTTCGGCCGTCTGCTCCAGCAGGTCGATGGTTGGCAGCCGACCAGTCTTGCGGCGGCGTTCGACCGGCTTGGAAACGCGCGGCTCGATCGCTTTCGGCTTGGCCTTCGGCAGGGTGAAGAGCGGCTTACGCACCTGTTCTTCATCCTCGTCGTCTTCGTATTCCTCTGCTTCGTCGTCGATGTCGTCTTCGTAATCGTCGTAGTCGTCTTCGGCGTCGTCGAGGTATTCCTCTTCATCGTCGAAGTCGTCGTCTTCTTCGATCTCGATGACTTTCTTGCCGCGCTTGCGCAGGAAGCCGGGCGTTTCATCGTCATCGGTCAGCACGACCCGGGCGCGGTCTTCGCGGGCGTCGACCATCTCGTCTTCGACTTCAATCCTGCGCTTCGGTGCGATGGCACGGGCGATGGCGAGCAGCACGCCGCCGACGCCGCTGGCCTGGCGGGCGGCACGGGCACCGGACGATGCGGCCGCATGCTTCAGAAGACGGGCGTCCCCGCGGCGGAAGCCAAGGGCAGACAGTCCGGCCCACAGGGCGAGCGTTCCCAAGAAGAAGGCCGCCCAGCTTTCCGGGGATGGCAGCATCAGCGCGCGAAAAGGCATGGCCGCAAAATGGAACAGGCCGTCGCCGACCACGCCGCCCAGCCCGGCACTCAGCGGCCAGGACTGCGGCACCGGCCAGGCAGCGAAGAAGGCTGCCGAAAACGGCACAAACAGAAAGCCCTTCACCCAGCGATGCACACGCGGCGCGCCAATCAGCACGGTCCGCATGGCTCCACCGATCATCAGGGCGAGACCCGCGGTCCAGGCCGACCAGCCGAGCGTCTGGCGGGCCAGGTCCGCAAACACGGCGCCGGAGCGGCCGAACAGGTTCTGGACGTCAGAATCGGTTGCCGCATTCCAGGAAGGATCCGTCGCAACATAGGAGCCGACACTGCCGCAGATGAAAACGCCGATCGCAAATGCGGCAGCCCCCGTCAGGATGCGCCAGACAGGATCGCTAACGCTGAAATGGGTTGCGTCATCATCATAAGCATAGTCGGTCATGAAGGGGGACGGCTCCGTGTTGTCGGTGGAGCGGTCAATCTGGCCCATCAACCTTAATTCCGGGCAAATGCGCTGAAGTCTTTTTGTTTCGCAGATTAACTTTTCAGGCTGCCGGCTTTCCGGGCCGGATTCCCCGACCTGCCGCGAATATCACGTATCCAGGCACTCTCGGGTCACCCGTCCGCCGTTAACATTTGTGTCAGCGGGCACGCAGGAAATGAATGAAGATGCCCCTGCAGTTAACGTCCCCAATCCGCATAATTTTCATATCCGCGCTGATGGAGAAAGACATCTGGCCGGCGATTGCCTGCCTGCCCCTCCTCCAAAGAAAAACCCCCGGCAGTTTCCTGCCGGGGGTCTTCGTTTCGGAGAGCCGCAACCTTAGGCGTTGGTGAAGTCCGGATAGGCTTCGAGACCAACTTCGGAGACGTCCATACCGGCCATTTCCTCTTCCTCGCTGGCGCGGACGCCAATCGTGACCTTGAGGGCCATCCAGACGATCAGGGAAGCGATCGAGACGAACACACCCGTCAGGACCACACCAACCAGCTGGCCGACATAGCTCGGGTCACCGGCTTCGTTCGGCATGATGTTGTTGCCGTAGGAAGCTGCAACGATGATCGTGCCCCAGATACCGCAGACAAGGTGGACCGGGATGGCGCCGACGACGTCATCGATCTTGAACTTGTCGAGCACCGGAACGGTCAGGACAGCCAGGACACCGCCCACGCCGCCGATCAGGACCGAAGCACCCATGGAAGGTGCCAGCGGTTCAGCCGTGATGGACACCAGACCACCAAGGGCGCCGTTGAAGACCATGGTTGCATCGACCTTGCCCTTGTACAGGACAGCGGTGGTGATCATGGCGAACAGCGTTCCGCCGACAGCACCCATATTGGTGTTGGCGAAGATCTGGGCGACCGAGTTGATGTCCGTCACCGTGCCGGCAGCGAGCTGCGATGCACCGTTAAAGCCGAACCAGCCGAACCACAGGATGAAGGTACCAAGACCGGCGAGCGGGATGTTGGAACCCGGCATCGGGTTCACCTGCTTGCCGAAATACTTGCCTGTCCGCGGGCCGATGATCAGCGCGCCAACCAGAGCAGCCCAGCCGCCCGTCGAGTGCACCAGCGTCGAACCGGCGAAGTCGGAGAAGGCCCACTCGGAGTCGAGGTAGCCGCCGCCCCACTCCCAGGACACAACGATCGGATAGATGAAAGAGGTCAACACGGCCGTAAAGATCAGGAACGGCCAGAGCTTCACGCGCTCAGCAACCGTACCGGAAACGATCGAGGCTGCCGTCGCAACGAACACCATCTGGAAGTACCAGTCGGAAGCCGGAGCGTATCCCGCATCGCTCATCGCTTCGAGGTCACCGCCGCTCCAGATGAACGAAGGAATGCCGACCAGGCCGGCGATCGTGTCGCTCGGATAGGCCATGTTGTAGCCGACGAACCAGAACATCAGGCCTGAGACTGCGTAGAGAACCACGTTCTTCATCGACTGCATGGCGGCGTTCTTCGAACGCACCAGGCCGACTTCAAGGCACATGAAGCCAGCAGCCATGAACATAACGATCAGGCCGCCGATCAGGAACAGGTAGGAGTTGTCGACGTAGGCGCTTGCGCTGCCGTTGACGGACTCTTCCAGTGCGGCCAGCCGCGCTTCCAGATCTGCCTCCTGTGCGTATGCGAGCGCCCCCGTGAACGCGACTACGGGCAGCAAGGCTACCCCGCGCGTCATTCTTTTCAGTAACTGGCCCATTCGGCCCCTCCATGTCGCAGGTTTCGGAGCTCGGGACCCCCCGCGCTCTCCCATCACCGATATGATTTCGGGTGCCCGAGAAAGTCGCTTGGCGCTTCTGCTCTGAGGGCCATTCTCAAGACGAGTGGTCAAAACTTGTGCAGTGTTGCGGCGAAACGCCCAACTCGTTACCACCGCTAGACGGGGGATTAAGACAGGCGTAGCTAGTCATCATGTCGAAACCATCCCTCGCCTCCAACGAACCTGTGGACCTCGTTATTGTCGGGGCCGGACCGGTTGGCACCTCTCTGGCGGTTCTGGCCGTGCAACGCGGCTTCTCAACTATCCTGATTGATGCGCGGGAGCCTTCTGCAGCGCCAGCAACGGATACACGTACATTTGCTATAGTTCGCGGCAGCTGGCGGATGCTCGGCGCCACCGGGGTTCATCCCCTGCTGGAAGGGTGCACAGAGCCCCTGAATGGACTGGAAGCTACCGACGGCGGCAGCCATGTCTTCGGCGCCCCCGGCGTGATCTTCGGAAATGAGGATCTTCCCGAGGATGATGACGGCCAACCCCTAGGACAAATGGTCCCGTCAGCCGACCTTCAGAAGGCCCTGGACGAGGTTGCTGGTCAGATTGCAGGCACTGATCAGGGTCTCGTTATCCTTAACGACGCCCGGTTCAAGGGACTGGAAGAAGGACCCGGTCCGGCGACGGTTGTGCTGGAAGACGGCACCCGGATCCGCACTCGTCTGGTTGCCGCCTGCGACGGGGTGAATTCCTCGGTTCGCGATGCCCTCGGCATCGGGACGGAGGACCATGATTACGGCAAATCCGTCTTCGCCGCGAATGTGAAACTGGACCGCCCGCATGAAGGGATCGCCCGCCAGCTGTTCATGCCGGAAGGCCCGTTTGCGACCCTGCCGATGCCGGGCAACCGGGCCAATCTGGCCTGGTACATGAAGCGCGGCGCCGCCGAAGCGCTGGCAAAAATGCCGGTTGAGGACATCGAAGCGGAACTGAACGCCCGGTTCGGGGATTTTGCTGGCCATATGACGATCGACGGACCTGTCATCTCCTATCCGCTGAAGATGCGCCTCGCCCGGGCAATGACCGGGCCGCGTGTGGCCCTGCTGGGCGATGCGGCGCACCGGATCAACCCGCTGGCCGGGCAAGGCCTGAACCTCGGCTTCAAGGATGTCGCCGCGCTGATCGATATTATGGTGGAGTCGCGCGAAGTGGGCCTCGACCACGGCGCCGCCCCTGCCCTGGAACGCTACCAGCAATGGCGCCGCTTCGACATGACGAGCGTTGCCCTGTTCATGGACGTGATCGACAGGGCCTTTTCAAACGACAATGCCGTGCTGAAGCCTCTGCGGGGCCTCGCGCTGACGGCGGCCAACAAGATTGGCCCGCTCCGCCGGGCAATGGCGCGTCAGGCGAGCGCTGATCAGTCCCACCTGCCGAGTCTTATGCAGTAACGGCCTCATCGCCGACGGTGAGCTGCCGGATTAGGTCCCAATTGTAGAGCCCGCTGTCGTGCCCGTCCGAGAAGACGATGCGCAGGGCGTAACGGCCGACCGGGTCGGCGCGCAGCACACTGATATCGTCCGGCACGGGCGCCTGCGGTGGGGGCGGCCCGCCGCCATGGCCGCGTACAGCGGCTGACGGAGACTGTTCTCTCAACCGCTTGTAGCCAACGGAGCCGGATTTTCCGTCATCGAATTCGGCGTAAAGTTCGCCTTCGGACTTTCGGAAGACGAGCTTCACGGGCCAGGCCATGCTGCTCATGCTCCACCCTCTTCCAAATCCAGGTCGCGCGCTTCTTCCGGCAGCATGATCGGGATACCGCCGCGGATCGGATAAGCCAGCCGCGCCTTGGGTGAGACCAGTTCATCGGTTTCCGCATTGTAGCGGAGCGGCTGGCGCGTCAGCGGACAGATGAGGATTTCAAGGAGTCTCGGATCGACGCCCGAATGGGGCCGTCCGGTGCTGGGTGTGTCGTCGGTCATGGGCGTCCTATTGCAGGGTTCCGTCATCCGGACCAGCGGAATCCATTGTCAGGATGGTGATCAGCATATCGGCCCGGTCTTTCAGTGTGGGCGCTTCCAGCAGGGCCTGCTTCTCCATCACCGAAAACGGGCTGCCGGCGGCCAGTGCCTGAACCAGCGCATCGACCGGAGCCACCTCAACCGCATCCCAATCCGCCTTCATGTCGTGGCTGCTGACATATTTGCGCAGCGCGGCGACCAGGTCTTCGCGGGCCGGCAAACCGACAAGAGAATCCGGCTTCAGGTCATTCGCATAAGGTGCCCAGTTCGGGCGCACCTGCCGGTAGGGCGTGATCACATCCAGCTCTTCCAGCACGCGAAAGCGGGCAATGCCGGCCAAAGTGATCAGGTAGCGTCCGTCATCCGTTTCGGAATAAGACGTGATGCGCCCGGCACAGCCGACACCAATCAGATCCGGTTTCTGGCGGTCACCACCAACGCTCTGGATCATGCCGATCAGCCGGTTACCGGCCATCGCATCGTCGATCATGTTGAGATAGCGCGGCTCAAAGATGTTGAGCGGCAGATGCCAGTGGGGAAACAGCACGACACCCGGCAGCGGGAACACGGTCAATGTGTCCGGTAACTGCTCCACCGAGTGATAGGTCGTGCTGCTCATTCTGCCTCCGGGACGCCGTTGCCCCTCGCATCATGGCATTATGCGGGAGGTGGCTGCCTCAGGCAAACATCAGGGATGCGAGACGGCGGCGTCCTTCGACTGTTACCGGATCGGTCGCGCCGGCGGCTTCGAAAATCTGAAGCAGCTTTTCCTTCGCCTTACCCTCTTCCCAGTCCATCTTGGACCCGAGAATGATCAGCAGGTGATCGACTGCATCGCCGTAGCGCTGGGCCGCCGCGTATTTCTCGGCCAGTTCGAACCGCTTGGCGTGGTCCTCCGGCGCGGCCATGACGGCGTTCAGCAGTTCGTCGAATTCGTCGGCAGCCGGAGCGTCTTCCATCATGTCGATCGCCATGCGCACGCCTTTGACGGCGGTGTCGTGCTTCTGGTCTTCCGGCACCATGTCCAGCGTTTCGGCGGCGCGTTCCTTGTCGCCATTGGCAAGGTAGCAGCGCGCAAGGCCTGCAATCGCGGCGACATTCTGCGGATCATGCTGGATAATCGCGGCGTAGATCTGCGCGGCCGTGGCGATGTCACCAGCCTGGCTTGCAGCTTCTGCCTGAGCAAGCGCATCGGCGATTTCCTTGGCGGAATCCGTCCCGGAGACGAGCTTTTCGATGAAGCTGCGCACCTGGCCTTCCGGCAACGCGCCCATGAACGCATCGACCGGGCGGCCCTTATCGAAGGCATACACCGCCGGGATGGAGCGCACGCCGAGCTGACCGGCATAGGCCGGGTTTTCGTCGATATTGATCTTCACCAGTTTTACTGCGCCATTGTGGCTTTCGACCACTTTCTCGATCACCGGGCCGAGCTGGCGGCAGGGGCCGCACCAAGGCGCCCAGAAATCGACGATCACGGGCTGGGTGTTCGACGCCTCGACCACATCGGTCATGAACTCCTGGTCGGTGGTGTCTTTGGTATGCAGGGCTGCGGCATCGGCCATGGCTTGTATTCCTTCAAAGTCTGGCCGGAAGATGGGCGCTCGCGCCTGACTTCGCAAGCGGAACCACCGACACACCTGCGTGTTCATCTGCGGTCCGGTCTTGCGCCGCACACTGGCTGAAGCTGAATGGCGGCCAACGAAAAGCGGCCGAAATACCTTTATCCCGCCCTGTTTAGGCAGGGTTCAGGCGATTAAGTGTAAGCGCAAGGTCACGAAAAGGAGACCCGTTCGATGAAGACCAAACTCGCTGCCCTGGTTGCTGCTGCCGCGCTCGCCGGCACGCCCCTCGCGCTGGCGCGTCAGGCAACCCCCGAAGCGGCCCCGACAAAGATCACCGCGGCACCGGCCGGCATGACCGCCGCCCAGCGCACCGCGCTGCTGAAAGAGATCGCCACCTCCATGGAGAAGGTAAAAACCGCCTCAGGCCGGTTCGACCAGCTCGCGCCGGACTTCACGACCAGCACGGGCAGCTTTGCGATTTCCCGTCCCGGCAAGGTGCGGTTCGACTATGACGCCCCTTCCCCGCTTCTGATCGTTTCCAATGGCACGACGGTCGCGATGCAGGACTCTGAACTGGAGACGACCGACCGCGTGCCTCTTGGCTCCACGCCACTTGCCCTGCTGCTGGACGACAATCTCGATTTCGAGACCGAAGCCGAGATCGTGGACGTCAGTGAAAGCGGCGATGAGACTGCCGTTACCCTCCGCGATCCGGATGGCGAAATGGACGGCACACTGACCCTGTTGTTCAGCGGCCCGGATCATGACCTGACCGGCTGGCGCACGATCGACAGCGCCGGCAACCTGACTCAGGTCGAATTGCACGATGTGGTGACCGGAAAGAAACTCAACCCACGCCTCTTCATCGTCAGGGATTTCGACGACGAATAGTGTAACAGTTGCAACAGATCCCACCTTCACGCGCCCCGGGAGCCCCCGCTTCCGGGGCGAGCGTTACCAAGAGTCACTCAAGCACTTAACACATATTTTACTTGAAATTTTCGCCCGTAGTGACATCTTTGCAACTGTCGACACACGGCAAACCCCGCGCAGCACCCGACCCCCCCGCTGTGAACCACCGTGTCGTCGCCGCCGGAGCCTTCCCCTCCCGGCGAGACGTTGGAAACCGCGTCAGGCGCGCCCGAACTCCCCGCGTTCGGGCGCGTTGACGTTTCAGGGAACAATGCTACGCAGCCGGAATGCCTAAACCTCTCAAGATCGTCAGCTGGAACATCAATTCGGTTCGCCTGCGCGCCCCGAACATCGAGGCCTTCGTTGCGCAGGAAAATCCGGACGTGATCTGCCTCCAGGAGACCAAGTGCCAGGACGGGGAATTCCCGGAAAAGGCCTTCAACGAGATGGGGTTGAAGCATCTCGTCCTGAACGGCCAGAAGGGCGGACATCATGGCGTGGCCATCGCCTCGCGCTTGCCGCTGGAACGGATCGAGGCACCGGACCTTTGCCGTGAAGGCCATTCGCGCGTGATCGCCGCGAAAGTCGCCGGGGTCGAAATCCACAATATCTACCTGCCGGCTGGCGGGGATGAGCCAGACCCTGCGAAGAACGAGAAGTTCGCCCACAAGCTCGACTTCCTCGAAAAACTCGGGCCCGCCTACAAGAAACAAACCAAGACACCGCGTGTGCTGGTCGGTGACCTCAACGTCGCTCCGCATGAGAATGATGTCTGGTCGCACAAACAATTGCTGAAAATCGTCTCCCACACGCCGGGTGAAACCGAGCGTCTGGAAGCGTCCCGCAACATGGCAAAGTTCGCCGACATTGCCCGCCTTGCCGTGCCGGACGATCAGAAGCTCTACACCTGGTGGAGCTATCGCGCGAAGGACTGGGCCGCTTCGAACCGCGGACGCCGGCTGGACCACATCTGGGTCAATCCCGCGGGTCTGCCAGACACGCTGGTCGACAGCTACAGGATCCATCTCGGCTGGCGCGGCGGCTGGAAACCATCAGATCACGCACCGGTCAGTGTGCAGATCAAGACAGGCTAAAGCTCAACCGCACGTATGATCACGGCTGCAGGCGGTAGCCGCCCGCATCGGTCAGCAACAGACGGGCATGGGCCGGATCCGGTTCGACTTTCTGGCGCAGGCGATAGATGTGCGTTTCCAGCGTGTGCGTTGTGACGGCGGCATTGTAGCCCCAGACTTCCGCCAGCAATTCGTCCCGCGCCACCGGCTTGCCACCCGCGCGATAGAGATACTTCAGGATATTGGTTTCTTTTTCCGTCAGTCGGATCTTCTTGTCTTCATCCGTGACCAACAGCTTCATCGCCGGGCGGAACTCATATGGGCCGACCTTGAATGTAGCGTCCTCGGATTGTTCGAAACTGCGCAGGTGCGCGCGGACGCGGGCCAGAAGGACGGAGAATTTGAATGGCTTGGTCACGTAATCGTTCGCACCCGACTCAAGACCGAGGATCGTGTCAGCATCGCCATCCTGACCCGTCAGCATGATCACCGGAGCACGAACGCCTTTCTGCCGCATGATCTTGCAGGCCTCGCGGCCATCCATGTCCGGCATGTCCACATCCAACAGGACCAGGTCGATGCGCTGGCTGGTCGCGGCTTCGATACCCTCGTTCGCATTGGCTGCCTGAAGGGTTTCGAAACTGTCGTGCAGCTCGAACTGCTCAGCCAGCGCTTCGCGCAGGTCTTCATCATCATCCACCAGAAGGACCGTTTTCTTGGCAGCCATGCGACTCTCCTGTTCCAAGTGAGTGCTGCTTCTATCCATATCGCTTCACGATGCCATAAGAATGTAACGCACGAACGATCACAAGAGTGGGAGGTTTCCGTGAGCGCGGATTTCGTAGCCTTTGGAGATGGACGCTTCCTGCTCGCCGGGCGGGAGACAAAGTGCTCGGTCGGCCGCAGCGGTGTGGTGGCCGCTGAAGAAAAGCGGGAAGGCGACGGCTATTCGCCCGCCGGCACCTGGCCGATGCGGCGAGTCTTTTACCGGCCTGACCGGCTGGAGGCCCCGAAAACCCTGTTGCCACTGGTGGCACTGACGCCGGAAGACGGCTGGTGCGATGCACCGGAAGACCCGCTCTACAATCGCTGGGTCAAACTGCCCTACGCGGCCAGTCACGAGAATCTCTGGCTGGAAGACCACGTCTATGACGTGATTGTTGAACTCGGATACAATGACGATCCGCCCGTTCCGCCACTGGGCAGCGCAATTTTCCTGCACCTTGCCCGGCCGGACTGGGGCCCGACAGCCGGCTGCGTGGCCGTGACGCTGGAAGACATGCTGGAAATCCTGCGCCTGTCAGCGCGGGGGTCAGAGATCGAGATCCGGCTCTAGGTCAGGGATAATCGCGCGGACCGAACAGGGCTGACCCGACCCGCACATGGGTCGAGCCGAAGTGCGCGGCCGTCACATAGTCGGAACTCATGCCCATGGAGAGGATCGGCAGGCCCGCCTCCTTCGCCAGTTTCGCGAGCAGGGCGAAGTGCGGCCCGGCTGGTTCATCCACCGGCGGAATGCACATCAGGCCCTGAACATCGAGGCCTTTGTCGCGCGCGTACTGTAGCAACTGCTTCAGTTCGGAGGGAATGACCCCGGCTTTTTGCGGCTCCTCGCCCGTATTTACCTGGATCAGGACGGGCAGGGCGCGGCCGACTTTATCCATTGCCTTTGCCAGCGCATCGGCGAGCTTCGGCCGGTCCAGCGTCTCGATCACATCGAACAGGCGGACGGCCAGCTCCGCCTTGTTGGTCTGCAGCGGCCCGATCAGGTGCAGCTCCAGGTCCGGATAGGCAGACCGGCGACCGGCCCACCGGGCCTCGGCTTCCTGCACCCGGTTCTCGCCAAAGACACGCTGGCCCGTGGCGAGGATCTCGTCGATCGCCTCGTCAGGCTGGGTCTTGGTCACCGCCACCAGCTGCGGCGGCGGGGAGGCAGCGTCGGAAAGTTCGGCCAGGACCGCCTCGCGGCGCTTGGCAATGGAGAGCGTGTCGGTATCAGTCATCACGATGACGCAGGAAGACCGAAACCGCGCCGAACGCAAGCTCCGCACCGCCGCACGTGTCGCGGGGCGGCACCTGCCGTCTGGCCTGCCGCCGATCCTCTACCTGACCGATCCTGCGCGGACGCCCGATCCGGTGGTCACCGCTAGTCGTTTATCGTCATGCTATGGTCTGGTTTACCGCCATTATGGTCAGCCGGGGCACGAGATGGTCGCCGCTAGTCTCGCTATGATCTGCCGCAAGCGGCACGTAAGTCTCCTCATCGCGAATGATCCACAACTCGCCATGCGTGTCGGTGCGCAGGGCGTGCACTGGCCATTTGCAGAACGGGCCAAAGCACGCCGTTGGCGCAGTCGCTTTGGTCTCATGACGGCCAGCGCCCACTCTCCAGAACAGCTGCGATTATTACAGGATGCAGGAATTGATGCCGCGCTGGTGTCAACGGCATTTCCCTCCGCCAGCCCAAGTGCCCGCAAACCCCTCGGCCCAATAAAATTCCGCACCCTCGCCCATGGATCCACGCTGCCGATCTACGCGCTCGGCGGCATGAATGCAGAAACGGCCAGCCAGGTCGCACCTGTTGCAGGTATTGCAGCAATCGAAGGAATAGAGGCCGCGTTCGGCCCGAAAACGCAGCCTTAGAACTTGAAGGCAGACTTCAGGCGGAGGCCGGTTTCCACCGCGCGGTCTTCCCACGTCGAAACGGCGTTCAGATCGTCGGCACCGACGCTGACTTCACCGCCAACCGAGAAGCGCGGCGTAATCTTGAAAGTCGCTCCAGCCTGCATTTCCTGACGCGGAAGCGGCGACAAATTGGCGGACGGGCGGGAAAGTTTGTCGATGCGGAATTCCCAGCGGTCGCTGCCGGAGAACTGCATGGACACATCTTCCGAAGGCTCAGCCTGCCAGACAGGACGGGCGTCGGAAGGCTTGGTGATGGCGAACTGGCGGTACCAGTCCACATTGCCAGCCTGCGTATCGGATAGCTGAGGCGCTTCTATCGCCACTGACGGTGCGCGAGAATCCTCCTGCGCCGCCGCTGGCAATGCCAGCACCGTCGCTGAGAACACACAAGTGAGCAAAAGCCCAAGCCGCATAATTTGCACCGTTTTCCTCACCAGACATTAGGGGTCCGATCTCCTAAACAGAAGATTAATTATCGGACACGCCTGATAAACTAATGCGATAGTGTGATTTCTATCACAATTCCTTCCCCTCCCAGGGGTCGGGAAGATGCATCTGCCGCGAAATCCAGCTGGTCATACCGGTATCCGAACGCAATCCGTGCAGATTCAGTCACCGGACGGGCGAGTCCGGCCCGCCAGGATTCGCCTTCCACGCCAGCAGCATCGTCATTTGCGCGGCCATATTCGACGCCCCAGTCGAATCCGAGGGCCGATTGCGTAATTCCTGCGGTCCAGGCGGAGTAGTCACCAGAGAGGCCCGAAACGCCATTATCGCTGCCCTGCCAGCTGGCTCCGACAATCGTATCTTTCCACTCCGCGTTCGCGCCGACCGAAAGAGTTTCCACCGTACCGTAAGTGACAGGCGATACGGGCGAAGCATCGACATCCGCGCGGCTCCAGGCCGTTGCCGCACGTATACGCACGCCACTTTCCCGGAAGCGGTGGTTGAAGCTCAAACTGGCTTCCCCGGCATCCGACAAGGGATAGGCCGCAGTGCCGGGCAGGATTCGCGCAGGATCCCGGTCCAGACCGCGGACATTGGCATCTGGCGCATACGAAATGCCACCTTTGAAACCGACGATTCGCGGCGTGGTGTAGGAGATTTTCGCTGCCGGACCGGTGAGGTCGTGGTCTGCGCGCACAATCGCGCCCCCGTCGGGGTCCAGTCGCGGAGCGTGCAATGACACTGTCGAGAACAAGGATGGCGCGCCTTGCGAGAAGCGCTTTGCGACACCCTCATCGCGCCCAAGGCGAAGTTCACCATATCCCCCCTCAGCGTAAAGATAGGCTGTCTGTAGCTCACCGCGGGCGCCTTCATCTTCAGGGCCGGGAGCCTGAGCCAGGCCGCTGAAGGCGCCCGCAACTGCAGGCGCGCCGGGCGCCGGATCAGAAACAATGCCGGTGAATCCAGACCGGGCGGGATGATCCTGCTGCGCATCCAGCTGAAGGGCGAAGCCCAGCACCAATCCGTTATCCAGGACACGATTGGTATCGACGCCAAGTCCCAGACGGTAGAGGGCTTGCTCGTCCGCACCAGGTGACAGCACGAGCCCGGCTTCTGCTTTCCAGTCCGTTTCCCAGACAGACCAGTTTTCCTGTGCCATCGCCGGCAGGCAGGCAGTCATCGAAACAAAGGCCAGAAGGATCGGGTGTTTCATGCATTTCTCCTTCGGGATGCTGCACACATGAGCACTGGCGAGCCTAGACTCGTGTTGTTATACAAACGCCGGTCTACAAGGTATTGCGCTCGGGAACTTTCCTCATGAACAAATATGTCTTCTCCGCGGCAGCTGCTGCCCTCTTCGCACTGGTTGGATGCCAGAGCGGTGGCAAGCGTCTCAGCGCAGACGCCCAGGTTACTGCGAAGAATGTCGGCACGGTGAACCCCTATCTGTGGCGCGCCTCGCTCGACACGTTCACCAATATGCCCGTTTCGAGCACCGATCCGATCGGCGGCCTGATCGTCTATGACTGGAAGAGTTTCCCGGGCTCCGAAAATGAGCGCATCAAGGCGACTGTCTACATCCTCGACACGCGACTACGCGCTGATGGTGTGAAAGTGGCCGTGTTCCGCCAAGTGAATCAGGACGGCACATGGGTTGACGCGCCGGTTGACCCGGAAACCGCGATGCAGCTTGAAAACGCGATCCTTGACCGCGCGCGGAATCTCAAGAACTCACAACTCGGCTAGAAGCCGGTCAGATCAGACCAAATTCAAGGGAGAGGCCAATGGCCACCCGATACGATCCGCAAACCGCGGAGCAGAAATGGCGTGAAGCCTGGGCGGAAGCAGACCTGTTCAAAGCTAAGTCGCCGAAAGAGGCGGGCGATGCGCCGAAAGCCTATGTGCTGGAGATGTTCCCATATCCCTCCGGGCGCCTGCACATGGGCCATGTGCGCAACTACGCCATGGGCGACGTTGTCGCGCGCCACAAGCGAGCCAAAGGGTACAACGTTTTGCATCCGATGGGCTGGGACGCCTTCGGCATGCCGGCGGAAAACGCTGCGATGGAAAAGAAGGTTCATCCCGGCGAATGGACGTACCAGAACATCGCCGCGATGAAGGCCCAGTTTGCGAAGCTCGGCCTGTCGCTGGACTGGAGCCGGGAATTCGCGACCTGCGATCCCGAATATTACGGTGACCAGCAGGCCCTCTTCCTGAAGATGCTGGACAAGGGCCTGATCTACCGGAAAGCCTCCAAGGTGAACTGGGATCCGATCGATAATACAGTTCTGGCAAACGAGCAGGTGATCGACGGACGCGGCTGGCGTTCCGGCGCATTGGTCGAGCAGCGTGAGCTGACGCAATGGTTCTTCAAGATCACCCACTATGCCGAAGACCTGCTGGAAGAAGTTCAGAAGCTGGAGCGCTGGCCCGAAAAGGTGCGCACCATGCAGGCGAACTGGATCGGCAAGAGCACCGGGGCAACTTTCCGCTGGTTGTTCGACGGTGTGGCCCCCGCCGGATATGAAGATGGAATCGAGGTCTTTACGACCCGGCCGGACACGCTGTTCGGCGCAAGCTTCGTTGCGCTCGCCCCGGATCATCCAATCACGAAGGCGCTGGCCGAGACCAATCCGGCCGTGAAGGAGTTTATCGCCGAAGCGACCCGTATCGGCACTTCCGAAGAGGCCATCGAAAAAGCGCCCAAGCTGGGGGCCGATCTGGGTCTGCGCGTACAGCACCCGTTTGATCCGGACTGGACGATCCCGGTCTGGGCGGCAAATTTTGTCCTGTCTTCCTACGGCACGGGCGCAATTTTCGGATCTCCGGCTGGCGATCAGCGCGATCTGGATTTTGCCCGCAAATATAATCTGCCGGTCCAGCCGGTCGTGCTGCCACCGAATGCGGCACCGGAAGACCACGCCATTACCGACGAGGCTTATGTTGGCCCAGGCACAATCTACAATTCAAAATTCCTGGATGGTCTCAGCACGGACAAAGCCATTGCGGCTGCCATCGCGAAGCTGGAAGAGCTGGGACTCGGCCGCGCGACTACGACATATCGCCTGCGAGACTGGGGCGTCTCGCGCCAGCGTTATTGGGGTTGTCCGATCCCGGTTATCCATTGCGAGAGCTGCGGCATTGTCGCGGTGCCGCAAAGCGACCTGCCGGTAAAGCTGCCGGACGATGTCACCTTCGACAAGCCGGGCAATCCGCTGGAACGCCACCCGACCTGGAAGAATGTGGACTGTCCGAACTGCGGCAAGCCGGCCCGCCGCGAAACGGACACGCTCGATACCTTTGTCGACAGCTCCTGGTATTATGCCCGCTTTGCGAGTGCGGACGATCTGGAAGAGCGCGCTTACTGGCTGCCGGTCGATCAGTATGTCGGCGGCATCGAGCACGCAGTGCTGCACCTGCTGTATTCCCGCTTCTTCTCCCGTGCGATGCGCGATGTCGGTGAGCTGGACCTGCCGAGCGGCGAGCCCTTTGCGGGCCTGTTTACGCAAGGCATGGTGACCCACGAAACCTACAAGTCTGCTTCCGGACAATGGCTCCAGCCATCCGAAGTCGAGCAGGAAGGCGATACCTGGATCGAAAAGGCAACCGGCGGCCTCGTGACGCCCGGTCCGATCGAGAAGATGTCGAAGTCCAAGAAGAACACGGTCGATCCGGATGCGATTATCGCCCAGTTCGGAGCCGACGTCGCACGCTGGTTCGTTCTGTCAGACTCGCCGCCTGAGCGGGATGTGGAGTGGACGCAGTCCGGTGTCGAAGGCTCTGCCCGCTTTGCACAGCGCCTGTGGAGCGTGTTCGACGCACTGGGCGACCTTGAAAAGACCGATCCCGCCGAGGATGCAGCATCCCTCACCGTTCGCAAGGCCAGCCACAAAGCGGTTGTAGCGATCGACAAGGCAATTGAGGAATTCCGTTTCAACTCAGCTGTCGCAAGCATCCATGAATGGGTCAGCGTGCTGAAAAAGGCTGAGTCGGCTGGAGATGCAGTCGGCGCTCGTTTTGAAGGCGCTTCCATGTTGGCGCGCTGCCTGACGCCATTCATGCCGCACCTCGCAGAATCCTGCTGGAAGCGGATTGGCGAAGACGGCTTTGTGTCGGCTGCGCCGTGGCCTGTGGCTGACAAGGCGCTCACCCAGGACGATTCGGTCACCATGGCAGTGCAGGTCAACGGCAAACGCCGGGGCGAAATCACTGTTCCGAAGGGCGAATCCAACGAAGCTGTTGAAGCCGTGGCGCACGCCCTTCCCGAAGTGGTGTCGTTCATTGAAGGCAAGACCGTGAAGAAAACCATTGTCGTGCCGGGCCGCATCGTGAATATCGTGGTGGCATGAAACGCTTCCTGATCGCGCTCGCTCTCATCCTGCCGGCCTGCGGCTTCCAGCCTGTCTACGCCCCCGGCGGCAGTGCATCGTTTGCCTCCGGCAATATCACGGTGAAAGAGATTCCGGGCCGGTCGGGTTACATACTGCGCCGCGCGCTCCAGCAGGAACTTGCCGCCGGCCTGCCGAATCTGGGCACGACTGCCATCCTGGAAGTGAAACTGTCAGACAATCTGACCCGTCTGCAGTTCAAACCGGACGGTGCCGCATCGCGTTCATCCTACACTGCCAAAGCAACTTATGCACTTTCGGGAGAGAGTGTCAGCGTTGTTGGTAGTTCGGACGCTGAAACGAGCTTCTCCGTGCCTGACCAGCCTTATGGTGACATCTCGGCCCAGACGAATGCGACTGATCGCATCATGCGTGTCTTGGCGGGCCGTATCGTCGACGACCTGCGGCTGCAACTCGCCGCCAAGAACTGATGCTGCTCCAGGGCAAGAAGGCTGCCTCCTTTGCCCGCAAGCCGGATCCCGGGATCTGGGCAGTGCTCGCCTTCGGAGAGGACGAGGGTCTTGCCAGCGATAATGGCCAGCAACTGATTTCCGCCTGGGCCGGAAAGGGAGCGCACGCAGATGTCACCCTTCTCGACGATGACGCCATCCGGAAGGAACCGGCCCTTCTCTTCGATGCACTGGAGGCAGTTTCCCTGTTGGGTGACCCGCGCGTTGTTCGCGTGCGCACCGCCGGAGATAAAATAGCCAAACTGCTGATTGAAGCCATCGAAGAGGGCGACAAAAGCGAGGGGCGATTCAGCGCGAACCTGCTGATCGAAGCAGGCAGCCTGCAGAAAAAATCGAAACTCCGTAGTGCGGCGGAATCTGCGAAGCGGACAGCCTGCCTTCAATTCTTCTCCGACGAAGGGGTGGATATTGAGCAGCGCGCCAAGTTGGCCCTTAAAGAAGCGGGGGTCGACATCGACCCGGAAGCGCTGCGCCTCTTTGTCGGTGACCTGCCCGGCCATCGCATGGCGGCAAATTCCGAAATTGAAAAGCTGTCGCTTTATGCCCGCGGCCTCGGACGGGCTGTATCCGTGGCAGATATCCGCGCGCTTTGTGCGACGGAATTCGAACAGACCCTGTCAACAGCCATATCCGCGACACTCGATGGGCATCCCGCGGCGGCGAACGCGGCTTTTGAAAAGCTGGCCCTGGCCGGCACGGCCGGCATAAGTGTCCTGAGGTCCCTGCAGTTCGAAGTGCGGCGAATGCTGGATGCGCATGCGCGGATTGAAGAAGGCCAGCCGAGTCCGAACATGAAGCTTCGCCCACCAGTATGGCAGAGCGAATGGCCGGCGTATCGGGCCCGGCTAAGCAAGTGGCCCGTCCGGCGGCTGACCCGTGTTCTGGAGCGGATCTATGATGCCGAAGCCCAGGCCAAGCGCGCAGGCGGTAGCACGGACGCTGTTGTTCGTGTACTGATGAATGATCTTTCGCGGGCAGCAGAAGCCGCCCGCTAAGGTCAGCTCTTCTTGCGGGTCAGCCTGCGGCAGACATCGTCCAGCTGTTCCAGATCGCGATACTTGATCCGCAACTCGCCGCCATTCTTGCCATGCCGGATATCCACCTGCAGCCCCAGCTGGCGCATCAGGTCCGCTTCAAGCGCTTCGGTATCGACATCCTTTTCCGGCGCCTTCTGCCGGGAAGACCCGCTCTCAAGCGAACCGCCGGCCCGGGCGCCTTTGACCAGGGCTTCGACTTCGCGAACGCTGAGGCCGCGCTCTGCTGCCATCTCGATCAGGGCTTCCGGATCGCTGGCGCCGAGCGCTGCACGGGCGTGGCCGGCTGTGACCTTGCCCTCACGTACATAGGCTCGTGCCGCTTCCGGCAGCTGGAGCAGACGGAGCGTGTTGGTGATGTGCACCCGGCTCTTGCCAACACTGCTGGCGAGGCTTTCCTGCGTCCGGCCGAACCGGTTCATCAGTGCCTCATAAGCTTCGGCTTCCTCGATGGGGTTCAGGTCGGCGCGCTGGACGTTTTCGATTATCCCGACTTCCAGCAATTCCAGCTCGTCGACATTCCGCACAACGGCCGGAATTGTTTCAAGGCCCGCGAGACGTGCTGCGCGCCAGCGGCGTTCCCCGGCAATGATCTGATACTTACCGGCCTCTTTTGGATCGGGCCTGACGAGGATCGCCTGCAGCACACCCTTCGTGCGAACTGAATCCGCAAGCTCCTGCAGGGCAGCTTCGTCAAAAGTCCGGCGCGGCTGGGCCGGATTCCGCCGGATATCCTTGATCGAAATCTCGTTGACGCCGTTCATGGCCGGCGCCGCACCGGGTTCCGGCTTGGCCGGTGTGGACGCTTCGACCTCGCCGATCAGGGCTGACAGGCCCCGGCCGAGGCGGCTTGGTTTCTGCTTCGGTTCGTTCGCCATATCGATCAGGCCGCCCGCGCCTTCTCGCGCTGGAGAACTTCGGACGCCAGGCGGATATACGCCTCGCTGCCCGGACAGCGATAATCATACAGCAATGCCGGCTTGCCGAAGGACGGCGCTTCGGACAGGCGCACATTGCGCGGGATCACCGTGTTGTAGACCTTGTTGCCAAAGAAGGCGCGGACCTCATCGGCCACCTGATCCGAGAGATTGTTGCGGCGGTCATACATGGTCAGCACCACACCCTGGATCTCAAGGTTCGGGTTCAGTCCCTGGCGCACGACATCCACAGTCCGCAGCAGCTGGCTGAGGCCTTCCAGGGCGAGGAACTCGCATTGCAGCGGAACCAGCAACGCATCGGCGGCGGTCATGGCATTCATTGTCAGCGCTGAAAGTGAGGGCGGGCAGTCGATGAGGATGTAGTCGTAGCGCGGCAGACCCTGCTCTTCAGCGCGATCCACATAATTGTGGAGCGCTTCGCGCAAACGATACGAGCGATGCGGATCCGCAGCCAGCTCCGTCTCTACGCCAGAAAGGTTCTCATCTCCGGGAACAATATCCAGACGTGGAACGATGGTAGACAGAACCGCTTGTTCCAGCGGCAGCCGATCCACGACAATGTCGTAAGATGTGGTCGCGCGATCCGTGCGTTCGATCCCCAATCCGGTGGACGCATTCCCCTGCGCGTCGAAGTCGACAATGAGGACGCGACGGCCAACAGCGGCCAGCGCCGTGCCAAGATTGATCGAAGTTGTGGTTTTACCGACGCCACCCTTTTGGTTCACGACAGCAAAGATTCTGGGCCTAATGCCTGCCACCTCGTAGCTCCCTGACAATCAGAATTGTACCTGACCCACCAACCCGGCTTGGAATCGCCTCATAAGCGAAGTTCCATGTTTGACTGGCCTCCGTCAATTCTTCTTTCCAGCGTTCGCCCTTGAGGAAAAGCCCTGTTGCACCCTGTTTTAGCCAGGGCGCCGCATAGTCGAGCAGTTTTGGAAGCGGCGCGAAAGCACGCGCGGTCACGAAATCAGCGGGGATTGCCCCGACTGATTCCACGCGCTCCTGCCGTACAGCGGCGCTGAGACCTGCCGCATCAATGGCCGCACGCAGGAAAGCGCACTTCTTTCCGACGCTTTCGATCATGGTCACATGGCCTTCCGGCCGCGCCGCCGCGATGATGAGACCAGGGAATCCCGCCCCGGATCCAAGGTCGACGACCTTCGCATCATCTGGAAGGTGGTCCAGAAGCTGGAAACAATCTGCGACGTGGCGGGTCCAGATCACCGGCCATTCTCGCGGCCCGATCAAATTGCTCTTCTTCCGCCAGACATCCAGCGTGTCGATGACACGATCGAGCCGGCCCAGTGTTTCACGTGAAACATCCTCAGCGGCCAGAAAGGCCGCGCGATCCTTACTTTCCATGACTTAGCCCGTCTTCCGGCGGCGTTTGACATGACCAAGAAGCGCCGTGAGCGCACCCGGCGTGACACCCTCGATACGAGATGCCTGTCCGAGCGTCGCCGGACGGATGGCTTCAAGTTTCTGGCGGACCTCATTTGAAAGTCCCCCAATCGCCGAATAGTCGATCGTTTCCGGAATAAGGAGTGCCTCATCCCGGCGAAGGGCTTCGACGTCCCCGGCCTGGCGTTCGATATATCCGGAATAGAGCGCCTCGATTTCCAATTGTGCCGCGATGGCCGGATCAATATCTGAAAGTTCCGGCCAGACCCTGGCGAGGGTCTCGAGGGAAATGTCCTTGTAGCCGAGATATTCCCAGGCGGTCCGGACGCGGCCATCCTGATTAACGTTCCACCCAGCCTCGCGGGCCTTCGCAGGGGACAAAGACAGGGTTTGGAGCGCTTTTCGGGATTCCGACAGCGCCAAATGTTTCACGTGAAACATCGCCGCGCGAGTTTCACCGACACATCCGGCGTCAATGCCTTTCTCCGTCAGACGCTGATCAGCGTTGTCGGCTCGAAGCGCGAGGCGGTATTCGGCCCGGGACGTAAACATCCGATACGGCTCCGTCACGCCGCGGGTGATCAGATCATCGACGAGAACCCCAATATACGCTTCGGCCCGGTCAAGAATGATGGGTTCTTTGCTATCGGCGGCGCGCGCCGCATTCAGACCCGCCATCAAACCCTGGGCGCCCGCTTCTTCATACCCGGTCGTCCCATTGATCTGTCCGGCGAGATAAAGGCCGGGCAGGGCTTTGACCTCCAGAGACGCGCTCAATGCCCGCGGATCGACGTAGTCATATTCGATGGCATAGGCATGCTGGAGAATTTCGACATTCTCCAATCCGGGAATCGTCCGGACGAAACGTTCCTGAACCTCCTCCGGAAGCGACGTCGAGATGCCATTCGGATAGACGGTATGATCGTCGAGACCTTCCGGCTCCAGGAATACCTGATGCCGATCCCGATCGGCAAACCGGTTCACCTTGTCTTCGATGGAAGGACAATAACGTGGTCCGCGTCCGGCAATCGCGCCGGAATATACAGCCGAAAGCTCCATGTTCTCTTCGATGATCGCGTGCGTTTCCGGCGTGGTCCAGGTAATCCCGCAAGAGATCTGAGGCACTTCAATCCGGTAGGTCATGTAGGAGAATGGCACCGGCGCTTCATCGGCGGGCTGCATCTCCAACCGGTCCCACGCAATCGTGCGGCCATCCAGTCGGGCAGGCGTGCCGGTTTTCAGTCGGCCCATTGGAAGATCCAGGCTGTAGAGCCTGTCCGATAGGCCGATGGCGGGCGCCTCACCGACACGTCCGGCCGGAATCCGCTTGGCGCCGATATGGATTTCGCCCTTCAGGAACGTTCCCGTCGTGATCACGACCTTCGGCGCACGGTATTCTTCCCCTGCCAGACCAATCACACCTGCGACATGCCCATCCTCGACAACGAGGTCTTCGGCACCGTCTTCAATGACGGTCAGGTTCTCATGATTCAGGATCGCTTCCTGCATGGCCTCGCGGTAGAGCTTCCGGTCGATCTGGGAGCGCGGTCCCCAGACGGCTGGGCCTTTGGATCGATTCAGCATCCGAAACTGGATGCCAGCCTTGTCTGCGAGCCGTCCCATCAAGCCATCGAGGGCATCAATTTCCCGAACCAGGTGGCCCTTGCCGAGCCCGCCGATTGCCGGATTGCAGCTCATTTCGCCAATGGTCGAGATCTTGTGTGTGATGAGCGCCGTCTTTGCACCATAGCGCGCCGCCGCAGATGCGGCTTCGCATCCGGCATGGCCGCCGCCAACAACAATGACATCGAAGCGGGAAGGTCCCGTCATGGCTCTGCTCATCCTGTGGACAATGAGCGGGCTATATAACGCCGGGTGCCGCTAAACCCTAGGGGTCATTTGCCGATACAGAACTGCGAGAAAACAGCGCCCAGAATTTCTTCGACCCCGACTGTCCCGATCACGGCACCCAACTGGCGAAGCGCCATGCGCACATCTTCTGCAGCGAGCTCCGCGCCCAAATCATCTTCCAGCAGCTGCCGGGCCTGGACCAGGCTAGCGAGACCAGCGCTCAGCTTCTCCCGATGCCTTGCCCGCGTGATGACGGGTGCCTCAACTGAAGCAGCGCGATTGGAGATGAAGGCCCCGATCAGGGATTCCAGTTTTTCAATCCCTTCACCGGTCGCTGCCGAGACGAGCAGGGGGCCTGCTGGTGCCAACGTATCTGGCCGCTGGTCGGCTTTGTTGAAGACAACAATGTCCTGCTCTTCGACGGGGCCTGCTGGTGGTTCGGGTTTGGCGCCGTCGATCACGTGAATTCGGAGGTCCGCCTCGCGCGCCGCCCGCTCAGCCCGCCGAACACCTTCTGCCTCCACGACGTCTGCTGTTTCCCGCAGGCCGGCTGTGTCAGCCAGCCAGACAACCTGTCCACCAAGCACAAGACGCACTTCAACAACGTCCCGCGTGGTGCCAGCAATATCCGTCACGATGGCCGCCTCGCGCCGGGCGATCCTGTTGAGCAGGGAAGACTTGCCGGCATTGGGCGGTCCGACGATTGCAACGCGGAAACCATCTCGGATCTTCTCGCCGATCCCCCGGTCGCCGAGCGCCTCTTCGAGCTCAGCGATGATCAGGTCCAGCTTGGCCAGAATCGGCCGGACCGTGTCTTCCGGCGTGTCGCCTTCATCCGGAAAATCAACCATGACTTCGATCAGCGCCAGGACACCCATCAGCTCGGCACGCCAGTGATCATAGGTCTCTGTCAGCCCACCAGTAAGCTGGCGCAGGGCCTGGGCCTTTTGCGCTTCGGTCTCTGCCTCGATGATGTCAGCAACACCTTCGGCTTCCGTCAGATCCAGCTTGCCAGCCTCGAAGGCACGGCGCGTGAATTCTCCAGGTTCGGCAAGTCGGACACCCGGCTGCCTAGTGAGTGTTTCAAGTGAGTGTTTGATCACAGCGGGACCGCCATGGAGATACAGCTCCAGCGTGTCTTCGCCCGTGTAGGAATGCGGACCCGGCATGAAGAGGGCGAGGCCTTCGTCAATGAGGTTTCCGTCTTCGTCCCGAAACTTCGTGAGGGTCGCGTGGCGGGGTTCCGGCAATCCGCACTCGAGCAACGCGCCAGCAATCTTCCAGACGCGATCGCCTGACAGGCGTAGAATGCAGATGGCAGCTGGAGGTTGGCCCGAGGCGAGGGCGCAGATTGTGTCGCGCTCGCTCATGGCCTCGCGCCTTCCGCTAGTTCTTCATCGCTTCGAAGAACTCGTCGTTCGTCTTCGTCTGGCGCAGCTTGTCGATCAGGAAGTCGATTGCATCGTTGGTGCCCATCGGACCGAGGATCCGGCGCAGGATGTAAATCTTCGACAGCTGGTCCTGCGGTGTGATCAGCTCTTCTTTCCGTGTGCCGGACTTCATGATGTCGATAGCCGGGAAGGTCCGCTTGTCGGCAATCTTCCGGTCGAGCACGACTTCGGAGTTACCCGTGCCTTTGAATTCTTCGAAGATGACTTCGTCCATCCGGCTACCGGTGTCGATCAGGGCCGTTGCAACAATGGTCAGCGAGCCGCCATTTTCCACGTTCCGCGCCGCGCCGAAGAAGCGTTTCGGGCGCTGCAGGGCATTGGCGTCGACACCACCGGTCAGGACCTTGCCGGAGGAGGGGACGGTCGTGTTGTAGGCGCGGCCGAGACGCGTGATCGAATCCAGCAGGATGACGACGTCACGCTTGTGCTCGACCAGGCGTTTCGCTTTCTCGATCACCATCTCTGCGACCTGGACGTGGCGCGTCGCTGGCTCGTCGAAGGTGGAAGCAACGACTTCCCCCTTCACCGTGCGGCGCATGTCCGTCACTTCTTCCGGTCGTTCGTCGATCAGCAAAACGATCAGATAGCATTCCGGATGGTTCTCTTCGATGGCCGACGCAATGTTCTGCAGCAGAACCGTCTTACCGGTGCGCGGCGGCGCGACGATCAGGGCACGCTGACCTTTGCCGATCGGCGCCACGATATCGATCACGCGGCCGGAGCGGTCTTTCCGGGTCGGGTCCTGGCTTTCCATACGCAGGCGCTCTTCCGGATAGAGCGGCGTGAGGTTGTCGAAGTGGACTTTCTTGTTGGCCTTGTCCGGCTCTTCGAAATTGATGCGCGAAACGTCGGTGAGGGCGAAGTAGCGCTCATTGTCCTGAGGCGCGATGATCGGACCTTCAACCGTATCGCCGGTGCGAATGTTGCCCTTTTTCAGGACTTCCGGGCTGACATAGATATCGTCCGGGCCGGGCAGATAGTTGGATTCCGGCGAGCGCAGGAAACCAAAGCCGTCCGTGAGAACTTCCAGCACGCCCTGTCCGGTAATCTCGACTTCGCTGTCGGCCAGCTCTTTCAGGATGGCGAACAGCATGTCCTGTGTCCGCATCGAGGAGGCGTTCTCGACTTCCAGTTCTTCTGCGTATGCCAGCAGTTCTTCCGGAGACTTCGCTTTCAGTTCACGAAGAGTCACGCTGGTGACGTTGTCGAGCATCGAAGAGGCCATGCCGATGGATTCCAATTGTAAGGGTCTGCGGGAGACGAATTTTGGGAAGTCCGAGCGACGAAGAACGCGTCGCGAGGCACAAGGACTGTGCTCCGGATTGATCGGCTTATGGGCTCACTGAGCCTTGTTCGTCAAGAGTTCTCGCGCAACCAGCCGATTCAGAACGGCCGAACCAGCACCATGATGACCACAACGATCATCATCAGAAAGGGGACTTCGTTCAGCATGCGCAGGGTCCGCGCGGAGACTTTCGAAGTCCCGCGATCAATGCGCTTCCCGACACCGACATAATATCCGTGCATGGCGGTGATCAGGGTCACGAACAGCAGTTTCACATGCATCCAGGGCTGGGAAAGCAAGGCAGGGTTCATCCACAGCATCAGCCCTCCGAACACCCAGATCAGGATGATGGACGGGTTCATCACGATCAGGCGTAGCTTGTTCGCAGCTGATTTCATAGTTTCGAACAAGGGTTCTCCTGGCTGGCTTGCCAGTTGATGGATCTTGTATCGCGGATAGATCATCAGGCTCGCCATGGTGGCGATGACGAAGATCACGTGTGCGGCCTTGATCCAGTTGTAGAGCATGTCTGCTGACCCTTCAGGATTGCGGATTGATAGCCTGGCCAGCCTTTCGGACCGGCTGTTTGTGCGGGCATCCGCTGAATTCATGCGGGCAGAGCCGGTCGCCGCCACAAGACCGCATTGGCGTTTTCATGCCCAGCGCCTCCATGGTCTCGCTTGCCAGCATGGAAATGAAATCCGGATGGGTGCCGAGCGCCTCCACACGTGTATAGCTCGCTGCGCCGTGCTCTTCAGCAACGAGCCGGTACTCTTCGCCAAGCTCGACCAGAGTTTCGATATGCTCGGACACGAACGCGATCGGAGCGATCAGGATATTCTTACCCGCTTTGGACTTCTCGGCGATCACTTCTTCGGTCGGCGGTCCAATCCATTTCAGCGGACCAACCCGGGACTGGTAGCAGGCAGTCACTTCCCAATCGCGCGGCACGCGACCTGCGATCATTTCAGCCATGGTTTCGCATTGCCACTGATAGGGATCGCCATCCTGGACAATTTTTTCCGGCAGGCCGTGCGCTGACAGGAGCAGGGATACGTTTTCCGGCCGGCCCGCTTTCTCCCAGGCCTGCATGATCCGGTCGACATGAGCCGAGACGAAGTTTTCCTCGAATGGGTAACAACAGATCGTCCGGACTGAATCCTTGTAGGCCTTCTTCCAGGCCGTCAGCGATGACCCCGTCGTCGTTGTGGAAAACTGCGGATAGAGCGGCAACAGGACGACTTCATCCGCGCCCCAGGTTTTCACATCCTTTGCGGCCTGCTCGGTAAACGGGTGCCAATAGCGCATAGCGATGAAGCAACGCACTTCATCTTCCGGCAGGCGTTTCGACAATTCTGCCTGCAGGGCAGCAGCCTGCTCCTCGGTTTCAGGCAGAAGGGGAGACCCCCCGCCAGCATCCATCATCGCATAGTTCTTGATGACGCTCGGCGCGCGCGTTCGCGAGATCAGCCGCGCCAGGAACCACCGGATGGGCAGAGGAGCCGTGATAATAGCCGGATCGCGGAACAGGTTCTTCAGAAATGGCCTGACAGACTCCGCCTTGTCCGGTCCACCCAGATTGAACAATACGACGGCAACCTTCCGGCCCATACTCAACCTTCCCGCAAAATCTTCAGAACGCGCTCGACGTTTACGATCGGCGTCTCCGGACGGATGCCATGGCCGAGATTGAAGATATGGGGACGTCCTGAATAAGCTGCCATCAATTCCCGCACGCGAGCATCCATGCGCTCTCCACCTTCGATCAAAAGCAGGGGATCCAGATGGCCCTGGACCGGCATGTCCGCCGGCAGGACGGCATTCACAAAGGAAGGCACGGCGGCCGTATCGAGTCCCACAGCGGTCACACCGGTTTCCTTGGCATAAGCTTCAAGCATGACGCCCGCACCGCGTGGGAAACCGATCACTGGCACCGTGATCCCTCTTTCCCGCAGGCGTGCAACCAGCTTTTGGGTTGGTGCGATAATGACTTCCCGGAAAATGTTGTCCGGCAGCCCTTCCGCCCAGCTGTCAAACAGCATCAGGGCATCAGCGCCTGCCTCTACCTGACGCGCAAGATATTCCACCGTCGCTTCGGCAATCTTGTCCAATACAGCCGCGAGATCTTCCTGCCGGCCATGCGCCCAGCGCCAGGCATCGGATTTGTCGGTCTTCCCGCGTCCTTCGATGGCATACAGGCCTACCGTCCAGGGGGATCCGGCAAATCCAATGAGCGTTGTCTCTGCCGTGAGGCCCTCGCGCACACGTGACACAGTTTCATATACGGGAGACAACCTGTCAGCGGCTTTGACAGCGGGCACTCGGTCCAGATCGGCAGGCCCGGAAATCTGTTCCACCAGCGGCCCGACACCTTTTTCGAACGTCACGCCCAGACCCATCGCATCGAGGACAAGCAGAATATCCGCAAACAGGATGGCGCCGTCCATGCCGTAACGGCGAACCGGTTGAAGCGTCGCTTCAGCGGCCATGGAAGGTGTGTAGCAAAAGTCGAGGAAGTTCTTCGCCCGGGCACGCAGCTCGAGATATTCAGGCAGATGGCGCCCGGCCTGGCGCATCATCCATACCGGTGGTTTTTCAAATCGCTCTCCACCGAGAACCTGAAGCAGCTTTTTCGATCCATCGGTGCCCATGGCATTTTTCCCAAAAAACAAAAACAAGCCCGTCAGGGCGCTTATGACTATTAGACGGTGAGTCCGTGGGAAAAAGGGTGATGTGCGGATTTGTCCAGAGAATTCCACACAGGAGTCACAGGTTGGCAGACAGGGTTAAGAGGGTCTTAACACCCGGGATTCAATAGTTAACCAAACGTAAATGGGCCAATTGGAGTCACAGGCTGGAACGGAAGGTGATTCCGCGGAGTCGGATTCCGGCACCTGTGGGGTTTTTGTGATTCCAGCGGGACAAAAAGCGCTATCCACAGGCGAGTCACAGGTCTTGTGAAATCGTTGAACCTCGGCAAGACAAGGAAACCATGACTCGGTCACAACGCCCCAGCATCTATTTCAATGTTCACCTCGTCTCGGATTCGACGGGTGAGACGCTGAACGCCATCCAGCGAGCGGCCTGCGCCCAATTTGGAAATGTGCAGGCGCTGGAGCACAACTATTATCTCGTCCGGTCCGAACGCCAGCTGGAACGGGTGATGCGGGAAATTGAAGCTGCGCCAGGCGTGGTCTGGTACACGATCTCGGACGAGGCCCTGCGCGGACGGCTGGAATCCTTTTGCCGCGAGAAAGCTGTGCCAACTCTGCCGGTTCTGGATGCCTCTATTGCGATGCTCAGCCGCCATCTTGGGATATCAGCAAACCAGAAAGTTGCCGGACAGCATGCGCTGGACGCCGACTATTTTGAGCGAATGGAAGCGATCAACTTCACGCTGGCCCATGATGATGGGCAGAATGTTGAAAGTCTGACCGGAGCGGATGTGATCCTTCTGGGAGTGAGCCGGACATCGAAGACGCCAACCTGTGTGTATCTGGCCAACCGTAAGGTTCGTGCCGGGAATATTCCGCTTGTGCCGGGCGTGCCACTCCCGCCGCATATCGAAAAGATGGGCGATAGGGGCCCCATGATTGTCGGCCTGAAAATCAGCGCTGAACGACTCGTGCAGATCCGCCGCGCACGCCTGATCTCCCTGAACGAGGACGAGCATACAATTTATGCAGATGAAGATGCCGTACGCGATGAAGTAACCCAGGCCAACCGACTGTTCCAGCGTAACAAATGGCGCACGATCGATGTCTCTCGCCGCTCGGTCGAAGAAACGGCCGCCGCAATCCTGAACCTGCTCAATGAACGACGGGGGCACCCGTGAGTCTTGATGTGATCCTGGCATCCGGCAGCGAAAGCCGCCGTCGCTTGCTGACGTCCGCTGGTGTGGAAGCAACAGCAGTCCGCCCGAATGTGGATGAAGATGCGATGAAAGCAGGCCTGCGTGCAGAAGGTCTTCCGGTACGGGATCAGGCAATGCGGCTGGCTGAACTCAAGGCGATCAAAATTTCCCAGCGCCAGTCAGGGCTTGTGATTGGCGGTGATCAGATGCTGGCGCTCGGTGACGAAGCGTTCGACAAACCGAAAGACCTCGGTGGCGCCCGCGATCATCTGCGCAAACTGTCCGGCAAGGCGCATACGCTTGAGACGGCAATTGTTGTTTGTGAAAACGGCCAGCCAGTCTGGCGTCATCTCGCACGGCCGCGTCTGACCATGCGCCCGCTCAGCGAGGACTTCATCGAAAAATATGTAGACCAGGTCGGCGAGCCGTTGCTCTCTACAGTTGGCGCCTACCAGCTTGAGGGTCTCGGCGCGCAGCTCTTCAACAAGATCGAAGGAGACTATTTCTCGATCCTCGGGCTGCCATTGCTGCCCTTGCTGGACTATCTGCGTATCCGGGGTGTGCTGCCGTCATGACCTGGTTGCTTGGTGTTATCGGCGATCCGGTATCGCACTCGCTGTCCCCGGTGATCCATAATATGTGGATTCGTGAGCACGGCTTTGACGCGAGTTACGAAGCGCTACGAGTAGAGCGCGGCAATCTTGCGGGCGCGCTCGAAACACTATCTAAGCGCAATGCGCTCGGTTTCAACATCACCCTTCCGCACAAGGAAGACGCGCTGAACCTCGCCGATGAGGCAAGCGACATTGCCCGCCGGATCGGTGCGGCGAACACGCTGGTCCTGCGGGAGCAGGGAGGTTGGCGCGCGGAAAATACCGATGCGCCAGGATTTGTGCGCAGCTTGCTGGATGCAGGGATCGAAGTAGCCGGGTGCCGCGTGACCCTGTTGGGTGCCGGCGGCTCGGCCCGCGCAGTTGCCATCAGCCTGATGGACCTGCGGGCGGAGATCACCATTGCCAACCGTACCCGGGAACGTGCTGAAACCCTTGTTTCCGAAACTGGCATCACCGCAGAGATCTGTTCATTGGAGCAGGGAATCTCGGAAGCTGCGACAGCAGATCTTGTCATGAACACACTCAGCCTCGGACATTCAGGGCAGAGCCTCGACCTGCCGGAAGCGACGGGTCAGTATTTCTACGACATTTCCTACGGCAAGCCTGCGGCAGCCATCCGCGCCGAAGCGCTTGCAAAGAATTGGCAGCCTATGGATGGGCTCTCCATGCTGGTTGCTCAGGCCGCATACAGTTTCGAGCACTGGTTCGGCGTTCTGCCGGACACGAAGGAAGCGCTCGCGCATTGCCGCAAACTTGTGGAGGCAACCACGTGATCATTCTTGGTCTCACTGGCTCGATCGGTATGGGAAAGTCCGCAACGGCTACCCTGTTCCGCGATGAGGGTGTGCCGGTTTACGATGCCGATGCAGCTGTGCATCAGCTTTATCAAAGAGACGGCGCTGCCGTTGAGCCCGTCGAAGCCGCTTTTCCCGGTGTGAAGGTTGAGGGTGCTATTGATCGCACACTGCTGCGCGAACGTGTGCTGAACGATTCCGCCGCGATGAAGCAGCTGGAAAAGATCGTTCATCCGCTTGCTGGCGCCGCGCAGCAGAAGTTCCGGGAGGTCGCACGCAAGTCAGGCGCAGCGTTTGCGGTATTGGATATTCCCTTGCTCTACGAGACAGGTGGGTCAGGCTATTGCGATTATGTGCTGGTCGTCACAGCGCCGCCAGACATACAACGCACGCGCGTTCTGTCCCGGCCGGGCGTTACAGAAGACACCTTCGAAGCCATCCTGAAGCGTCAGGTCCCTGATGCCGAGAAGCGCGCAAAAGCCGACTTTATCCTATCGACAGCGCATGGGTTCGAGTTTGCACGCGACCATGTTCGCGCCATAGTGGCCCTGATGAATCGCAAGGCCGCAGGGGATAATGCATGAGCCAGATCCGCGAGATTGCTTTCGATACCGAGACCACGGGACTCAATCCCAATGAGGGCGACCGGATTATCGAGCTTGGCGCTGTCGAGATGATCAACCATATCCCGTCCGGCCGCACGTTCCGGACGCTGATAAATCCGGGCCGGGCAGTCTCTGCCGATACTGTCCGCATCACCGGCATCACGGATGATGACCTGAAAGACGCGCCGCCTTTTGAGGCGCCCGAAGTGATCGACGCCTTCCTGGAGTTCATCGGCGATGCCACGCTGGTGGCGCACAATGCCGGATTTGACCGGGGCTTCCTGAACATGGAGCTTGGCCGGTGTGGACGTGTCCCGATACCGGATGACCGCTGGATCGATACAGCAGCTATGGCCCGGCGCAAGTTTCCCGGCGCTCCGGCCAGCCTCGACGCGCTTTGCAAGCGCTTTGACATTTCGCTGGAAAGCCGGACGTTTCACGGTGCGCTTCTTGATAGCCAGCTGCTGGCAGCCGTCTATCTCGAGCTTAAGGGGGGCAGGGCCCGGGCATTTTCTTTCGAAGCGGTCGTCGAAACCGAAATCGTGGAAGAGATCCAGCCGGCACGCCAGCGTCCAAAACCGCTTGGTTCGCGTTTGACCGAAGACGAAAAAGCCGCCCACGAAGCCTTCGTGAGCGGCCTTGGCGATGAAGCTGTGTGGAAGCGCTACGCGTCCTGAGTTGGCGGCGTCTGACCGGACGCGGCGGCCGCTTCCTGCGCGCGCCGGTATTGCTGCTGGTAAAGCTGCACAAAATCCACCGGATCGATCAGCAGCGGCGGGAAACCGCCCTCGCGCGTGATCTCTGCCACGATACGCCGGGCGAACGGGAACAGGAGACGCGGGCATTCAATCAGAAGCAGCGGCTCGAGCTGGGCTTGCGGAACGTTCTGCAGCTGGAACAGGCCGGAATAGTCGAGCTCTGTGATGAACAGGACGGTGCCATCAGCGACGGCCTTGGCTGACAGCTTCAGTGAAACTTCGTAAATGCCGTTGCCGTCGGCATGCGGTGTTGCGCCGACATCGATGCCGAGATCGATATTCGGCTGGGACTGTACGGGCGAGTGTCCCGGATTCTCGAAGGACAGGTCCTTCACATACTGGCCGAGGACGCGCAGACCCGCCGGGGTCGCGCCATTCTGGCCTGGGTTTGGTGCTTGCGGCGCACTAGTATCGGTCATGTCTACCTCCCAACTTTACCGGGCGGGCGCTAGCATGCGGCCCCTTAACGCGCAATGATCACTGGCACTTCCAGCCTGTCGGCCCTATCTTGAGGGCTGAGTAAACACGAACGCAAGGACACGCCACCACCAATGGACCCCGTGATGCAAGTCATGATCCTGGCAGCTGTTGCGCTGTTTGTCCTGTCGCGCCTGTATTTTGCGCTCGGCAAGGGCGACAACGACACCCCTGTGAGCCGCCCGTCTCCGGCAACTGCCGGTGATGATGCGCCTGGCCAGGCAAAAGCCCACGACGATGCGATGGCCCATGCGGACCAGCCGATTTTCACCGGGCCGGCCGCTGGCGGACTGGAAGAAATATACAATGCTGACCACAGCTTCAGCACACCTGCCTTCATGAGAGGCGCCCGCGCAGCTTACGAAATCATCGTATCGGCCTTTGCGCGGGGCGATCGCGACAAGCTGCGCCCGATGCTGGACGACGATGTCTATGAAGCCTGGGACGCGGCAATCGCGGCTCGCAAACCGGACCAGCCAGCCTTTGAACTGCTGCGAATCCGCAAGGCGGAAATCGAAAGCGCTGAACTGGATGGCTCCATCGCGCGCGTTGCTGTGCGCTATGAAGCAGAGCTCGGCGATGGTGAAATGGTGCGCACTGCGAAGGAAATCTGGACCTTCATGCGCAATGTTCACGAGAATGATCCGAACTGGATTCTCGACGATGTCGAGGTTGCCAGTTAACGCCAGTGGCCGAAATATTTCCGGGTGACACCTCCGCCGGAAGCACGCCATAAAGTGTGCATGTGGCCGCGTTTCCGTTCGATTTTTTTTCTGCTCCTGCTGGCCGCCTGCCAGTCCCATCCGGCACCGATCAAGGTGATCACACCTCCGGCACCTGAAGTCCCAGCCCCGGTCAGTCCTCCGCAGCTGCCGGTCTGGGAAACACCCGCGGCATATTCCGATCTGCCGGCCTGGCCTTCGGTGAAGCTTGAAGCCGCGGTCAGTGCGTTCAAACGGTCCTGCGAGAAGTTTTCCAGTCTGGAACTCACAGCTTTCCTTTCCGAAAAAGCTCCCTGGGCAGGGCAGGTGGAGGACTGGGCCGAGCCTTGCGGCGCGCTCTCCGCGGCGCGCAGCGACGATGAAGCCCGTGCCTTGATCGAACAGGTTTTCGTCCCGATCGAAATCATCCCGCCGGATGGCGCGCGCAAGTTCACCGGCTATTTCGAACCGACTTACGAAGCCCGCCGGACACCGACGCCGCCCTTCACAGAGCCGGTCCCGGCAATGCCAGCAGACCTGATCCCGAACAATGGCAAGCCGTTGCAGCGCCTGCCCGATGGAACGACCCGGCCTTATCCCTCGCGGGCGCAAATAACGACATCTGGCGTTCAGGCGATTGCCTATGCCCATCCGGCGGATGTGTTCTTCCTGCAGATTCAGGGCTCCGGCCGGCTGACCTTTCCGGACGGTACGACAATGCGAGCGGTCTATGCCGCGCATAACGGGCACAAGTTCAAATCGACCGCGAACTGGCTGATCCGTACCGGGCGCATCTCCAGCGGGGAGGCCAGCATGCAGGGCATTCGCGCCTGGATGAACCGGGCGGGGCCTGCCGAAACGCGGATGGCGATGAACCAGAATCCGCGCTTTGTTTTCTTCCGTGCCGAAGCAGAGGGTGATCCCGAACTCGGACCAGCCGGGGCGGAGGGTGTTCCACTGACACCGCTTGGTTCTATGGCCGTGGACACAAGTCTTCATCCGCTTGGCGTCCCCATGTTCGTTCAGACCACCGCGCCGGGACTGGGCGGGGATTGGTCCGGGCTCCTGATTGCGCAGGACACAGGCGGGGCCATCAAGGGCGCGGTGCGCGGCGACATTTATTTCGGTACAGGCACCGAGGCAGGCGAGCGGGCCGGAACGATGAATGCACCGGGGCGGCTCTGGGTTTTCATGCCCCGTGCCGTGGCGCAGCGGATGCGTTCCGAGGGCTATGCCAGCCTCGACATGATCCCGCCGGCACCTTAAGGGGCGGGCATGAGCCATCGCCGCCTGACCCCTGATGAAGCCCGGGCCTGGGCCCGTGTCGCGCGGACGGTGAAGCCGATCGGTCCGAAGACGGAAGACATCGAAACCTTCATCGACGCGCTGGAACATGGCGAGCCGGTGATGCGCCACGGCAAGGCGAAGCCCGCACCCGTGCCGCCGGAAAAGCCAGCGCCGAAAGCGGTAAAATCGCCCGCGCCCCCGCAGAACCGGGCGAACGAGAAACGTGTGCGCCGGGGCAAGCTGGAACTGGCAGGCCGGTTCGACCTGCATGGCCATACCCAAATCAGCGCCGATGCGACATTGCCGGAATTCCTCGCGCAGAAACAGGCAGAAGGTGCGCGCTGCGTGCTGGTCATTACAGGCAAGGGGAAAGGCGGGGAGGGCGTCCTGCGCCGCAATTTCCTGCGCTGGCTGGAGATGCCTGCGGCGCGTGCTCTGGTATCCGGCTATTCCGAAGCGCATCCGCGGCATGGTGGGTCCGGCGCCTGGTATGTGTTCCTGAGGCAGACTTAGCGCGGATCACGCATGTGCATTGCCGGACCAAACCGGACCGCACCATGACTATAACGGACTTAGCCGGATCATTGCAGACTTGGCCGAACATAAAAAAAGCCGGCACCCAAGGAGCGCCGGCTTTCTCTTGAACAAAGGCGTCCGGATCAGTTGAAGTCGCGGAACACGTCGTCGGCGGAGACGTCTTTCTTCGCGGCGTCTTCTTCGCCCGCATCATAGGCGTCCGGATCGTCCTGGGCCGGGGCGAGGCCCGGGCCTTCGGTACGGAGCGCCTTTTCGGCTTCCATCTTGCGGCGCTTCTCGGCCGATTTCGCGATCACTTCATCGAGTTCGATCTGGCTGCAGAGGCCGAGCGTCACCGGGTCCACCGGGCGGATGTTCGGCGAGTTCCAGTGGCTCTTGTCGCGCACATTGTTGATGGTCGATTTGGTCGTACCGATCAGCTTGGAGATCTGTGCGTCGGAGACTTCCGGGTGGTTGCGGATGAACCAGGCCACGGCGTCCGGCTTGTCCTGGCGGCGGATAACCGGCGTGTAACGGCTGCCCTTGCGCTTCGGCTGCGGGATGTGGGCGATTTTCGACTCGGCCACTTTCATCCGGTAACCTTCGTCATTCTCGCCGCGCTGGATTTCCTCGCGCGAAAGGATGCCGCCGGCGATCGGATCGACGCCGCGCATGTTCTCGGCGACGTCGCCATCGGCGATGCCTTTGACTTCGAGATGATGCAGGCCGCAGAAATCGGCGATCTGGGCGAAGGTGAGGCTGGTATTGTCGAGCAGCCAGACGGCGGTTGCCTTCGGCATGAGGACTTCGGACATGGGGCTCTCCCTGTTGTTTTTACGCCGCCTGAAATGCAGCCGCCCGGCACATCGTGCCGGGCGGATGGGGTCAGGCGCGTGCTGAACCTTGCCTGTTCCTATAAACTACACGCCGGCGGTTGGAAAGGCTCCAGCCTCACTGGCCAGTATTAGCGTCTGTAATTCCGGACTTTTTTACCAGGCGAGCAGGATCTTCCCGGAATGCATGCCGGACGCCATCAGCTGATGGGCTTGCTCGGCTTCCGCCACTGGAAACGCTTTCTGCAACACCGGAATGATCGCGCCGCTGGCAATATGCGGCCAGAAATCGGCTTCGACGGCGTCCCGGATGCGCTTTTTTTCCGGCAAGGGCCGGGCGCGCAGCGTGGTGGCCGCCAGCGTCAGCCGCTTCATCAGGACCGGCGCGAAATTGACGTTCGCCTGAAAGCCGTTCTGGTAGGCAATATTGATGATGCGCCCGTCCGGATTGGCCGCGGAAATGTTCTTCTGGATGTAATCCCCGCCGACCATATCGAGCGTGACGTCTGACCCGCCTTCGGCCTTCACAACTTCGGCGAAGTCCTCGGTCTTGTAATTGATCGCGCGGGTGGCGCCGAGGCTGGCGGCGAGCTGGCATTTCGCATCGCTGCCGGCGGTTGCGAAAATCTTCGCGGCCCCTGCGGCTTTTGCCATCTGGATCGCCATGACGCCGATACCGGACGTGCCGCCATGGCAGAGAAAATTCTCTCCGGCTTTCAGGCCGACCCGGTCGAACACATTCGCCCAGACGGTCATCATGGCTTCAGGCAGGCAGGCCGCCTGATCGAGGCTCATGCCCTCCGGCACCGGGAAGATGGAGCCTTCATCCACGGCAACATATTCGGCGTAGCCGCCACCGGCGAGCAGACAGCAGACCTTGTCGCCAATCTTCCAGTGTGAAACGCCGCTGCCAACGGCTTCGACTGTACCGGAAATTTCAAGACCCAGGATGTGGGAGGCGCCGGGCGGCGGGGGATAGGCCCCGGCCCGCTGGACGAGGTCTGCCCGGTTGAGGCCCGAAAAGGCCGTCTTAACCAGAACCTCGTTTTCGCCCGGTTCCGGCTTTGGCACGTCCGCCAGGAATAGCGGTCCGTCCTTCTCGATTTCGACGGCTTTCATCGTCTCGCCCATCTGCATGACTCCCGTGTTGAGGAGTCGCATGTAAGGCCTGTTTCTGCTTTGATGACCCCCAAGAGACCGATCTGGAGGCGAAGATGGCAATTTCGGATGAAGAGCCGATCCTCGTGAACACACCGCAGACGCTGGAACAGATGTCCGTGGACGAGCTGGAAGCGCGGATTGTTGCGCTGAAGGACGGCATTGCCGCCTGCGAACGGGAAATCGAGAAAAAGCGTGCCCAGAAATCAGCAGCCGATGCGCTGTTTGGCGGCGGCGGGAATTAAGCGGACATAAACATCGCGATGGTAAAGCAGGTGTTGGTGTCCAGAGTGTCAGGGACAGGTTTATGGCAGCGGAACAGTCGCAGGGCGAAGGCATGAGCATGTCGGACGGGTTCACCGGCGGCAAGCTGTTCGATACCGTCTTCACGCGCGGCATGGCGCTGGTTGAAGAAACCGCCACCTATCTGGACGGGCCGGGCCGTGAGCATGCCAAGACGCTGGATCGTGAGCCGGGGCTGACCTATGCCGCCTGGAGCATGGAGCTGACGACGCGCCTGATGCAGGCGGCAAGCTGGCTGGTCATGCAGAAGGCCGTGCGCGATGGCGAGATGAAACGCGACGACGCAGCCGCCAAGAAATACCGCATACGGAGAGAGGATCCGCCACTCGACGTGAAGGCGCAGGAAGGCAGGGGCCTGCCGGAGCGTTTCCTGGAACTGGTGGATCGCTCAGAAGCGCTGTTCGAACAGATCTGCCGTCTCGACGAAGCCCTCTACGGTGCGCAGGCGAAGGCCAATGGCGCAAACCCGGTCTCGGAGCAGATCGCGCAGCTCCAGAAAGCAGCCGAAACCGGTGCGTTCGATCCGCTGATGGTCTGGAATCGCGGGCGCTAGGCTTCCGGCCGGGGCGGAGAGACCAGCAGGCTGCCGCGCTGTTTGGCCATTGAGGGCTTCAATCTGAAAATCTGCGGGCGGACATAAAGTGCGCGCAGCGGTGTTCCCATCGCGAAGCGGTGTATGCCAAGGGCAACCATCAGCGCAGCGGCAGCGGTCGCAAGACTGGCTGCGCCTGCGTCGGCAAAAATGCCGCTTGCCTGAACCAGTGTGACCAGAGCCTGAAGCGGAATGAAGAAGCCGAGATAGACGGCCAAAGACTGACGGCCCGTATCGCCGATCAGATGGGCGGCTGGCAGGGAAGACAGCATGACGCCTAGGCCGATGAGTGCGAAGCTGCCGGCAAAGCCGAGGATCAGCGACACGATCGGCAGGCCCGAAATGCCCATGACGACAAAGGCTGTATGAACGCAGGCCCAGATGGCGAGCGCCCGGGCGAGATCTTTCCAGCGCGCGGCGGCACCTTTCGCAAAGGAAAAGGCCAGGGAGGCACCGACATAGCCGGCATAGAAGAAGACGAAGTTCGCAGCAAAATGGTCGGCAACGGACCAACCGGTGTGAAACAGGCCTGCGGCGGCGAGCATTTGCAACAAGGCGCCGGCGGCGAGGACGCGCACAGGCTTCAGCCGCCGGATCGCGCGGGTTGCAATATGGAAGAGGGCCAGCTGCTGCAGGAACCAGAGCGGGCTCTCCGGTGCAATCCAGCCGGCGAGGTAAAGGCGGGCAATTTCCGCGGGGCCTCGGGTGAACGCGCCAGCGTTCAGGATCACCGTTTCAATGGCGAGCCAAAGCGCGAAAAAATAGACAAGGCGAAGGATTTTCCGGTCGAAATAGACAGATGCGGAGCCGTAAAGGGACCGATGAAGGAACAGGCCGGACAGCAGGAAGAAGGCGGGGATCACGAACGGCAATGCCCAGTCGGCCAGTCCCAGCATCCAGTTTGCCGTATCTCCCGTCGTGCCATAGGCGAGCGCAGCGCAGGACATGACCACAAGGATGATACCGAGGCCTTTTGCGTGATCGATCCAGTCAATGCGTCCGGCGGACATGCGGGGTTCCTCCCTGTTTGGGGAAACCCGCTGCAAGATTCGTGCAGACAGGGATTAAGCCTGTTCAGGCACCGGTATTCGGTGAAGGCGAATGCGGCTCAGATCGTCGAATAGACGCGCAGGGCATAGCGGGCCTGCTGGACGCAGTAGCCTTCTTTTACCGGCGCGCGCAGCACGCAGATGCGGTGCCAGAGTGGCCCAAGCAGCTGTTCGATGACTTCATCGAGATCGAAATCGCGCCGGATCACGCGTTTTGCGGCCAATTCGGCGAGAACCATGCGCATCGGCTGGCGGACGTCGCGGTTCATCCAGGCGCGCCAGGCCTCGCCGGCATGCTGGTCGTCTGCTGCGGCCATCAGCGCGCCGCGCAGGACGGCATGGCCGTTTCCGGTGCGGGCGGCGGCCTCCAGCGGCACGATCAGGGCGGCGATGCGCTCTTGCGGGTCACGTCCGCCATCCGGACTGTCCGGCACCAGTGCCAGCGCCGCATCCACACACATTGCCCCGATGGAGGGCCACCAGCGATAGATGGTCTGCTTCGAGGCGCTTGCCCGCTTGGCTACCGAATCGACGCTGAATGTGCGCCAGCCGCTCTCGGCAAGCTCGGCCCGCGTCGCTTCCAGGATGGCGGAACGGGACTCTTCGCTGCGCGAAGGGCCTTTGCGGGAAGTCTTCTTCTCGCTGGCGTCTGTCGACATTCGAATTGTCTCCCTTGCGGAACTGTAGGGGCCTCTTTCGTGAAACTAGATCAAACCGGTAAACAATGTCCGATTCACATTGGCGACTTCTGCAGTATGCAATAGAGAGGCGCCGGCAGGAACAGGCCCGAATACAGGATTGGAAACATGAAATCGATTGAAGAGCTGATCGAGGGCTACCGGCGCTTCCGCGGCGGCGTCTATTCTGAGCAGGCAGCCCTTTACCGGGAACTTGGTGAAGGCCAGAGCCCGGCCATCATGCTGATCGCTTGTGCCGACAGCCGCGCAGAGCCCTCGGACATTTTCTCAGCAGCGCCGGGCCAGCTGTTCGTTGTGCGAAATGTGGCGAATCTCGTGCCGCCTTATATGCCGGACGGAAAGCTGCACGGGGTCAGTTCGGCGCTCGAATATGCGGTGAATGTGCTGAAGGTGCAGCACATCGTGGTGATGGGCCATGGCGGCTGCGGCGGGGTGGCTGCCTCGCTCAGCGGCGGGGACAACCCGCTGATCGGTGAATTCGTGACGCCCTGGGTCTCGCTGCTCGATGAAGCGCGCGAGCGGGTGCTGGAATCCGGTTCGATCAATCCGCAGTTCTCTCTGGAACTGGAAGGCATCGAAACCTCCCTCAAAAACCTGCTGAGCTTCCCCTTTGTGGAAAAAGCGGTCAGCGCGGGCGAGCTGGAGCTGCACGGGGCCTGGTTTGCCATCAAGCATGGCGAACTGCATTGGCGGAATGCGAAAACCGGGCGCTTCGAGGTCGTCGACCGCTAATTGTGCGGGACGAACGTCGAAATCGAGGCAAACAGGGCTGACGCCAGCATGGCGAGCGCCGCTCCGCGATTGAACCAGCGGGTAAAGGCGGGCGACTCGAAATGGTGGTTCATGCCGTCCGCCAGCCAGGCATAGAGCGTCAGGCCCGTCATTTCACACACGGTGATCGTGGCCATCATGATCAGCGCCTGCGGCACGACCGGGTGCGTCATGTCGAAATAGGACGGAAGCAGCAGGCCGAAGAAGACCAGCGCATTCGGGTTCAGCACCTGCAGGCCGACGCCGCGGGCGAACAGTTTTCCGCGCGGCGGGGCATCCTTGGCGCTGGCATGGGGGCTCGATGGGTCCGCCATGGCCAGTGACCATGCGAGCCAGGCGATGAAGCAGATCCCGGCGACCTTCAGCCCGTTCAGGAGGACCGGGAATTGCGCGGCAAAAGCCGCAATGCCGCCGGCGGCCAATGAAATCCAGATCAGGTTTGCGGCGGCAACGCCCAGCGCCGGGATGAGCGCCGTCGGCGCGCGATAGCGCAGCGACGTGCTCATCACCAGCATGACGGCCGGGCCGGGGGTCAGGCCGCCTGCAATGAACAGGGCGACCAGGGCAATCCAGACCGAAAGGTCCATTCAGGCCCCCGTCAGATGTTTGAGGATCAGCTCTCGGCGCCGCGCTTGACGGCTGCGTCGATCAGCTCGCGGGCCTTCTCGATGCCGTACCAGCCCTCGATGCGGGTCCATTTGCCCTGTTCGAGGTCTTTGTAGTGCGTGAAGAAGTGAGCGATCTTGTCACAAAGCGTCTGCGGCAGGTCGTGATAGGTCGCGATCTTGTCGTAGTAAGCCGTCAGCTTCGGGTGTGGCACGGCGAGGATCTTCTCGTCCGGGCCCTTGTCGTCGGTCATCATCAGGACGCCAACCGGGCGCGCACGCACGACAGACCCCGGCACCAACGGACGGTTTCCGACGACCATGACGTCGATCGGGTCGCCGTCGAGGCTCATCGTGTGGGGCACGAAGCCGTAATTACAGGGATAGCGCATCTCGGTGTAGAGATAGCGGTCGACGAACATGGCGCCGGAATCCTTGTCGATCTCGTATTTGATCGGGTCGCCGCCGAGGGGCACTTCGATCAAAACGTTGAGGTCGTCCGGCGGATTCTGGCCCGCGCTGATCTTTGAAAGGTCCATTGTCTGCGCTCGCTTAGGGAGGAAGTGAGGGTTCGCGTGGCGATGGCCTTTTGAGGCCTTAACGTCAAGGGCGGCGTTGCCGCAGACGACTAATGTCTTAGGCCTCTGCCTTTACTTCTTCCGCTTCGAAGATCCGCATGGGCGCCCCGCCGGCAGAGAGGCGCCGGGCCGTTTTGACGAATTCCCGGCTCTCTTTCAGGGCAAAATGGGCCTTCAGTGCTTCCATGTCGCGCCAGTATTCGACGAACACCAGAAGGGCCGGATCGTCGCAATCGCTGTGCACATTGTGGGCGATGCAGCCGTCTTCAGCGCGCGATCGTGCACAGTGTTCGCGGCAGAGTGCGATGAGTTCTGCTTCGGTGTCTGGCTGTGTGCGGACGCTGCCTGTCACAATGATCATGGGACTTCTCTCAATCGCGAAGCAGGGCGTAATTGAAACTGATCGACACGCGCGGCTCTTCGGACCGGTTTGGCATCACTTCATGGCGCAGCCAGGATTCCCAGAACAGGGCGTGGCCTTCCTTCGGTTCCAGATAAACGAAGCGGCGGGCGGCTTCCGGGGCGTCGTCCTCAGGCTGGGGGGCGCCCATCATGAAGCTGAGGCGCGGGTCTTCCATCTTCAGCGTGCCCGCTCCCTCAGGTACGGCGACATAATAGGTACCGGAAATCACGCTGCCCGGATGGATGTGGCCTGAATGACTGCCGCCTTCGCCGAGAATGTTCACCCAGAGGGCATCCAGCTCCAGATGGAAGCCGGCCATGTCCCAGTGGAGTTCTTTCGCAAACTCGGCAGCCTGCTGGTCGAGCAGCTCTTTCAGCGCGGCGAATTCCGGGAAGCGCTCCGGCAGGTCATCCAGCGATGCGTAGGACGTATAGCCGTCATAGCCCTGCTCGTCGCACCAGTCATTGCCCGCAGTGTCCTCGTCTTCCAGCAGCCAGCAGACGGCTTCGAGTTCGGAGCGCATCGCATCGGTGCCGAGCGCGGCTTCTTTCACAAGAGTGGGGAACAGGGATTTGAGTGACATGGCAGACCCGAAAAGAAAGGCCCCGCCGGACAGGCCGGCGGGGCAGGAGTTTTACAGAGGGCGGATTATTCCGCAGGTTTGATGAATTTCAGCGTCATGCGGTCGCTTTCGCCGATGGCCTTGTAGATTTCCGGATCCCAGCCTTCGGGGGCCTCTTCGCCTTCTGCCGGCTGGTTGCTGACCGGTGGCAGAGTCCAGACGCCGTACGGGTGGTCTGCGGTGTCGGCCGGGTTGGCGTTCACTTCGGATGATCCGTCAAATACGAAGCCGGCATTCTTTGCGAGCGTCCGGACATAGTCCTCGTGCACATAGCCGCTGGGGGCTTTCGGGTCCTGCACGGCGGAAGAGGGCAGGCGATGCTCCACGACGCCGAGAATGCCGCCCGGTTTCAGCGCGGCATATGCCTCGTTGAAGAATTTTTGTTCGTACCCGCCAGCCATCCAGTTGTGGATGTTGCGGAAAGTCAGCACCACGTCTGCCGTGCCGGGCTCGGTCAGCGGGCCGCTGCTTGCCGAGAAGCCGGTATAGGAGACCGAGCCGAATTTCGGGTCGGCATAGTTTGCCTTGAAGTTCTCATTGTTCGACTCGATCCGGGCGACGCGCTCGGCATCGTCGATACCGTCCGGGGAAAACAGCACTTCGACGAGGTGCCCGCCGCCAGAGGCAAGCCACGGCGCGAGGATGTTGGTGTACCAACCGCCGCCCGGCCAGATTTCAACGACCGTATCGTCTGGCTCGACGCCGAGGAATTCCAGCGTTTCCTTCGGGTGGCGCCACACATCGCGGGCCTTTTCTTCCGGTGAACGCACATCGCTGGCGATTGCGGCTTCGAGTGCGCTGACCGGCGCGGGCGCCTCTTCGGCGGAAGCTTCGGTATCGATCTCGGCGACAGCCTCCGGGCTGTCTGCCGGGGCGGGTGAGCAGCCGGCGAGCAGCGCCAGTGCAAGGATGGAAGCGGATACGGCGGTTTTCATCTGTGTTTCTCCGTCGATGGGACCTCTTGAACAGCCCTTTTAGGCACCCACATGTACCCTTGTCACGGTGCTGCGACGCGGGCCGTGGCCGGGTTTCGTGCCGGCGCCATCTTTCGGGCCGGGTGTTTGCGAAGTCCGAACCCCAGACGGAGCGCCCCGATCAGGGTGTTCCCAGTTGCTTTGAGACAGAGGACTGAACACATGTCGAATATTGATCTGACCCCCCTTTACCGCACCATGGTAGGCTTTGACCGCATGGCAAACATGATCGATCAGGCCGCGCGCCTGGACGGTTCGCAGGGCTATCCCCCTTATAATATCGAGCGAGTCGACGAAAACGCCTTCGCCATCGAGATCGCCGTGGCCGGCTTCACCCAGGACGATCTGGAAATCGAAACGAAGGAAGGCCTGCTCACGGTCGCGGGCAAGAAAACCGACACCGAAGATGCCAGCGGCAAGAATTATCTGCATCGCGGCATCGCCCAGCGCAGCTTCATTCGCCGCTTCCAGCTGGCCGATCACATTCTCGTGACCGGCGCCCATCTGGACCATGGCGTGCTGAAAATTGAACTCGTCCGTGAACTTCCGGAAGAGAAAAAGCCGCGCAAGATCGAGATCGGCGCCTCCGAAGCACCGGAGCCGAAACTGATCGGCAAGAAAAGCGCTGACGCCGCCTGAGGCTGAGCCTGTCCGATAAAGACAAGATACGGCGCGCTCCTGTCCGGGGCGCGCCGTTTTCTTTTGTCTCGAAAATCAGGAGTCGGCGTCTGCCGGCTTCTGGGCCTGTCGGAATGCCTGAAGGCAATGCGTTTCGCCAAGGAAGACTTCCAGTGAACGGGAATCCTTCAGCGTACGGCTGACAAAACGGTTCACGGCGTTGAACGCTTCTGCGGCGTGTTTCTGCGCCGATTGCTCGAATGCACCCGATTCAAGTGTCGCGGAGAAATGACCGGCGCCTGTCCGCACGGCTGCGGCGTTCGCCTTCGCCCAATGCAGGTAGGTCTTGCCGACTTCTTCTGCGAAGAGCGGTGCCAGCGTCGGCTCCAGCGCGGGCAGGTCCGCAAACGGACCACCGGCCTTCGGATCGTCCATGTTTTCACACCAGGCAACGACAAACGGCGCGCGGTCTTTCAGCCATTCGGCCGGGGTTGGATCCAGCAGCATTTGCTGGAACTGCGCGGCGAGGCTGAAATCGGCAAAAGCCGGTCGGCCGCCGAAAATGAAGAGATGCTGTTTCAGGTGGGCATCCAGCAATTCCGCGAAGCGGCGCCATGACGCTTCCAGCACGGGCCAGTTTTCCGTCGAGGCGCCGACCAGCGGCAGCCGGTCAGACATGCGTTCGGCAATCTGGACGGACGGTTTCTTCCAGGCGCGCGGGCGCTTGCCGCCCGACAGCTGAACCAGTGCGCGCAGGCCTGCCTGATCGCGATCCGGCTTGTTGCCCCAGCGCTGTTGGAACATGCACTTGTTCAGCCACTCGTCGCCATAGTCCTCGAGGATCAGGGAGAGCGCGGCCAGCGCAGCGTCGTCCGGCGTGGCAGACGGCTCAGGCTGCGCCGCTTCCAGCGCGAACAGCATGCGTGTCGATTCCTGGCTCACCGGACGGTCCGGCGAGACGAGCAGCGGCACAGTTGCGACACGGGCAAGCGCCCGGAAATCTGTTTCCGTCTCGCGCGAGCGGGTGATCCATTCGAAGTCGAGTCCCTTGTAGCGCAGGAAAGCACGGACTTTCAGCGAGTAGGGCGACGTCTCGGCGCCGAAGAGGCGATAGGCTGTCATGTCTTCTGGTTCCCGGATCGGCTCGGCCCCTGCTTAGGCATTTCATCCCCGACTGCCAACCAGTGTTTGCCGCCGCGTCTGTAAATGGCTATGCGCGTGACCAGACATTCTGACCTGACATGAAGGAGAGGCCCATGCGCGTGATGCACGTCATGGCCGGTGCTGCAGAGGGCGGCGCGGAAAATATCATGCTGGAATCGGTTCTGGCGCTGGCAGAGGCTGGCCTGACACAACATGTGGTGACCCGGCCGGATAATCAGTTCCGTGTGCAAAAGTTCCGCGAAGCCGGAATCGGTGTGGATGTGGCGGCTTTCAACAACACATGGCCGTTCCCGACCCGCCGTGTCCTGGGGGATGCGATCAAGGCCTTCAAGCCGGATGTCATCGAATACTGGATGGGCCGCGCGGGGCAGTTCGCGCCAAAGGAATACCGCAACCGCTCGATCGGCTGGTATGGCGGCTATTACAAGCTTGCCCGCTTCGTGAATTGCGAATGGCATGTTGGCCTGACCATCGATTTGCTGCGCCACATCCGCGAACAAGGCGTGGCCGAAGACCGGTCCGGCATCATTCACACCTATGCGGATTTCGAAGGCGCCGATCCGGTCGACCGGGCGAGCCTCGAAACACCGGAAGACGCACCCGTCGCACTGGCGCTGGCCCGCCTGCATGAGAAGAAGGGACTCGACACGCTGCTCGACGCCACAGCGAAAGTCCCGGGTCTCTATGTCTGGATCGCCGGGGAAGGCCCACTGGAGGCGGAGCTGCGAGCACACTGCAAGCGGCTGAACCTGGACGACCGGGTCCGTTTCCTCGGCTGGCGGAACGATCGCGGCGCATTGCTTGCCGCCTGCGATGTTGTGGCGTTCCCGTCACGCTATGAGCCTTTCGGCACAGTGACAGTGGATGCCTGGGCGGCATCCCGCCCGCTGGTCGCGGCAGATGCCGTCGGCCCGGCCGCCTATGTGAAAGATGGCGAGAACGGCGTTCTGATCCCCAAGAACGATGTCGATGCGTTGGCGAATGCGCTCAACAAGGTGATTTCGGACAAGGATTTTGCCGCGAAGATCGTTGCCGGTGGGCGCGCGTCATATGAAGCGCAATTCAACAAGGCGGCCTTCCAGCGGGATTCGAAAGCGTTCTACGAAAAGATCATCGCGCATGCTGGCCCGTTTCCGGGCTGGGATCAGCTACCGGTGACGCTGGCGAAAAAGGCGCGGTAGAGCCCCTCGGCGGCGTGTTGGCCAAGGCCGACATCGACCTGTATGCCCGCCCGGCGGAGGCGCAGAATGCCGCCATTCGCCACCGGGTGCGGATCCAGCACAGAACAGACAACGCGGGCAATTCCGGCGTCTTCCAGTTTCATCGAGCAGGACTTGCCGCCGGCGGAGCGTTCACGGCAGGGTTCCAGCGTGACATAGGCCGTGCCGCCGCGCGCGGCGTCTCCGGCTTCTTCCAGAGCGATCTCTTCGGCATGCGGGCGGCCGCCCCGGCCGGTGACGCCTTCACCGACGATATGTCCGTGAGAATCGAGAATGACACAGCCGACGGACGGATTTGGCCCGGTCAGGCCATGGTTCAGACGGGCGAGCGCGAGTGCCCGCCCCATCATGCGCCGGTCACGCCGTTTGCTCACGGCAGATCCGGCAGCGCCTGGGCGCGCTCGGCGTCGAGATAACGCACCGAAACCGGCTTCAGATTGTCATCCAGGTCGATCAGCAGCGGATTGCCCGTCGGGATCTCGACCGAAGTGATCTTGTCGTCCGGCACATTGAAGAGGTGCTTCACCAGCGCGCGCAGGGAATTGCCATGCGCAGCGATCACAACGTCCTTGCCGGATTTCAGCACCGGCGCGATCTCGGCATCCCAATAGGGCAGCACGCGATCCAGCGTCAGTTTCAGGCTTTCTGTGTCCGGAATATCGATGCCCGCATAACGTGGGTCGGTGGAAAGATCCCAGGTGGAGCCTTTTTCCAGTGGCGGTGGCGGCACGTCATAGGAACGGCGCCAGACATGGACCTGTTCGTCACCATGCTTGGCAGCAGTCTCCGCCTTGTCGAGGCCGGTCAGGCCGCCATAGTGGCGCTCATTCAGCTGCCAGGCTTTCTCGACCGGCATCCAGGCGCGGCCCATTTCGGTCAGGGCCAGCCACAGCGTGCGGATGGCGCGGGTCTGGTAGCTGGTGAAGGCAGCGCGGAAATCGGCGTCGACACCTTTCAGCAACTGGCCGGCTTTCTTCGCTTCGGCTTCGCCTTTCTCAGTCAGGTCGGCATCCCACCAGCCGGTGAAGCGGTTTTCGAGGTTCCAGGCGGATTGTCCGTGGCGGACGAGAGCTAGCTTCGGCATCGCGGTGAGAAGTCCTTTATTAGTCCCGAGTGTCTGTCTGGCGGCCTTTTCGGCGGAAACCGGCGCAGATTCAAGCGTCCATGATCCGCATCAGCTCGGCCATCGCCAGCACGACATGATAGCCGGTGGAGGCAGGCATGTTGTGGGCCATGGGTTTGCCGGTGACGTCGTACTGGTCGATCCAGCCGCCCTCGGGGGTCAGGTATTCGTCCATGAGCACATCGAAACTGCGGCGGGCAGCGTCGGCGAAATGCTCCTCGCCGGTCGACTCGAACATGGCGAGATGGGCTTTCAGCGCCTCGGTCTGCGGCCAGGTGCGGCGCGAGCCGTCAGCGATGGCGCCTTCGCGCGTGACTTCCTGCAGAGCGCGGCCTTCATCGTCCAGCGTGGAGCAGGCGAAGGCATAGAGCGTCCCGGCGCGGGGGTGGACGGGTGTGTTACTGGCGCGGGCATAGGTATGCAGCAGCCAGACCCATTCGAACTGGTGGCCGGGTTCGACGATGTCGGCGTCGCGGCCTGTCGGCTGGGTCCAACCTGGCGCGAAATGCTCACCCAGCAGGTCTCCAGGCCCCGCCGTAAAGAACCGGTCGAACAGGCTGACAATTTCACCGCCCCGGGAAAGATGGTCGCCTGAAGGGTCGGCCCGGTGCAGGGCGAGGCAGGCTTCCAGCAGATGCATGTGCGGATTCTGGTGACGCGTCTGGTCAGCTGGCAGTGTTTCGAAATAGCCGCCGTCGGGGGCGCGCAGTTTTCCGTCGAGCGCTTTCAGGATGTCCTTCGCGCCCTGCAGCGCCTCTTCGGCGCCGTCCAGTGCGCTGGCGGCTTCCGCCAGAGCGAACAGCACGAAGGCCGTGTCATAGAGGTCCGCTGTGTCATCGACGAGACCCGCGCCGTCAGCCGCCAGTATGCGGCCGACGAGCCCGTCGCTTCGCAGGGCAGGCCCTGTCAGCGTGGAAAGGCCCATACCGATATGATCGGTGGATGTATCCGGCTTCCAGCCCATCCGCAGGGCTTCGGTGAAGACGTAAGTCTGCCGCGCCTGCACCCGCACGCGGGTTTTGTCCTGATCTGTCGCCTGGTGGTCCAGTGTGAGGACTTCCCGGAACAGTCCATGCTCGCCCACGCCGCGTTCGGACCATAGCGGAAAACAGGCATCCGTCAGCCAGTGGCGGGCTTCACGCGCCCGGCGTTTCAAGGCGGACTTTGACATATGGCGCAAACCCCGTAGCACATGCGGCGTCGAATGCCGCTCGCCAGACCCGATGCACACCTGCTAACAGGAGCGGACCCGGTTGGCCAGCGGCGCCGGTTTGTTGCCTCACACGAAAGTGGCTGAGAGAGAAAGGCCCCGATGAAGGACAAGTTTTTCTTCCCTCTGGCCCTGCTGGTTGCGGCCGCGATGGTGGGGGTCGCCATTCTGCCGGGCGTGGGCCGCCTGCCGTCTGGTGCGGTGACCGGCGATGGCAAGGACTACAGCGAGATCACGCTGTCAGGGGTCTATCTGAACAAGATCGTTGCCGGCGGTGATGCCACAACACGCCTGATCGACGGACCCGGCGGGCGTAAGCAGCTTTATCTGGAAGTGGAAGCCGGCACACTCGACGATGCGCCGGAACTCGGGCCGCATTTCCGGCTGGCCGCCGACATCGAAGTCCAGTTCTCGGGCTACACGATCCGGTGCACCGTACGGGCCCGGCCGGCGGATACGCACGGCGCGCTCCAGATGCAGGCAAATTATTCTGCTGGCCGGGTCGGGGATTCGGGCTGGCAGGTATTTGACCTGCAACCCGATTTTGCCGACTTCAGCTTCGACTACGATGTGCCGCTCGCCGAAGGGGATCAGGGGGTCGACTATTTCGCCATCCGCCCTGTCGTTCCCGAAAAGTCGCGGGCGATGATCGTTACAGAAGTAAAATTCGAGCGCCTTGGCCGCTGGGCTGAATAGCGGGCAGGCGATTGTTGCGCGCAGCGACATAATACCCGGAGACGAAATTGGCCGACACAGACATGCCGAATCCTGCAGGGGCCCAGACGGGCGAAGACCCATATCTCTGGCTTGAGGCGGTGGAAGGCGAGGAAGCGCTCGGCTGGGTCCGTACGCAGAATGAGCGCACGCTGGCGGAGCTTCAGGCTGATCCGCGTTATGCCGGCTTTGAAGCGGCGGCGCTGGACGCCCTGAATTCGAAGGAGCGCATTGCGTACGGCGTTGTACGGTCCGGATTCGTCTACAATTTCTGGCAGGACGACACCTATGTGCGCGGCCTGTGGCGCCGCACGCCGGTCGAGTCCTACCGGACTGACGCGCCGGACTGGGAAACCGTGGTCGATTTCGACCAGCTGGCAGAGGATGAAGGCAAGAATTGGGTCTACAAGGGCGCCAATTGTTTCGCGCCCAAAGGCAGCGATGCCTACAAATGCATGGTGTCGTTGTCCGATGGCGGCAAGGACGCCGTGATCCAGCGCGAGTTCGATCTCGCCACAAAGACATTCGTCGACGGCGGGTTTGTCACCCCCGAAGCCAAGCAGGGTCTTGCCTGGGCCGGACCGGACACGGTGCTGATCGCTACGGATTGGGGCGAGGGGACGGTGACGGAGTCCGGCTATCCCTTCGTCGTGAAACGCTGGTCGCGCGGCGCGCCGCTGGACGGCGCCGAAGAAGTCTTCCGCGGCAAAGTCACCGATGTCGGCGTCTGGCCGATGACGCTGGAACTGGATGACGGCACGGTACTTCAGGGCGCCGTGGAGGCGGAAACCTTCTTCACCTCCAGCTACTGGTGGTTCCCGGAAGGGGAGGCGGCCCCGGTCAGATGGCCGATCCCGATGAAGTCCACGCCGGAAGGAATTTATCAGGGCCGGTTCCTCGTCACTCTGCAAGAAGACTGGGCGCCGGAGGGCCAGACGGAAAGCTTCAGGTCGGGCGACCTGGTGGCCTTCGATGTTGCTGCCTTCATGACGCACCGGACCTTGCCGCCGGTGTCGCTGGTCTTCCATCCGAACGAGGCGCAGGCGCTGGAAGGCGTTGCGATTTCGAAAGGCGCGATGTTGCTGTCTGTCAGCGACACGGCCGTCGGCAAGGTGATGCGGGCTGAACCGGAAGGCGATGGCTGGCGCAGCTGGAGTGTGGTGCTGCCGGGGGAAGGCCAGGCGGGCATCGCCTTCGCAAGCCCGCATGAAGCGGTCGTCTTCCTGAATTACGAGGACTTCCTGACGCCTGACTCGCTGCTCGAATACGATGCCGCGAGCGATGTGGTGACACAGCTGAAAAGCGTGCCTGCCAAGTTCGATGCGTCAGGCCTGAAGGTAGAGCAGCATTTCGCGACGTCGAAAGACGGGACGAAAGTGCCCTATTTCCTCGTTGCGCGAAAAGACATCCCGATGGATGGGTCCACCCCGACATTGCTCTACGCCTATGGTGGTTTTCAGGTTTCGATGAACCCGGCCTACAGCCCGGTCACCGGACGGCTCTGGCTGGAGCAGGGCGGGGCCTATGTGCTGGCCAATATCCGCGGCGGTGGTGAGTTCGGCCCGGCCTGGCACCAGGCAGGCCTGAAGCAGAACCGCCAGCGCATCTATGATGACTTCATTGCTGTGGGAGAAGATCTCATTGCATCCGGAGTAACGCGTGCGGATCATCTCGGCATCATGGGCGGTTCCAATGGCGGCCTGCTCATGGGGGTCATGCTGAACCAGCGCCCGGACCTCTGGAATGCTGTCGTCGTGCAGGTGCCGCTTCTGGATATGATGCGCTACCACCTGCTGCTGGCGGGCGCCTCCTGGGTCGATGAATACGGTTCTCCCGAGGTTCCGGAGGAGCGGGCCTTCCTCGAGACGATCTCGCCCTACCAGAACTTCGATGCGGCAAAGCCTTACCCGGAACCCTTCTTCGTCACCTCCACCAAGGATGACCGGGTTCATCCCGGCCATGCACGTAAGCTGGCAAGGAAATTCGAAGCTGCGGGCCTGCCTTTCCTCTACTATGAGAACATCGACGGCGGGCATGCCGCGGCGGCGAACCAGACGGAACGGGCGAAACGGACCGCGCTGGAATTCACCTATCTCAGCCGGAAGCTCGCAGGTGCTTCCGACAAGGCGTGAGGCCAGCTTCCGGTCACTGCTCGATCACAATCCGGTTTTTTCTATTCGAATGTCTTGTCAAAATACGCGAGCGTGAGACTGTCTGGGCATGAAACTGGATGACCCGGGCTTCGAGAATGAGCTTGTCAGCCTGAAAGTGCTGACGGAGGCCGACCGGGACGTGCTGGCCGGAACGAGCGCTGTCGAAGCGATGTGGCAGTGGATGCCGGTGATTGCGACGGGCACCAATTTTCATTCCTATTTTGACCACACGCTGGAATTGAAAAAATCCGGCGACTACATCCCGTTCACAATCTGGCGGAAGTCGGATGGTGCCTTCGCCGGTGTGGTCGCCTATGCGGACATTTCCCGCACGCACCGGCGTCTGCGGATGGCATCGCTCTGGATCGTAGAGGAAATGCGGGGCACGGCCATCGTCCCGGCTGTCCAGCTTGCGACGATCGAACGGGCGGTGGCCTCGCGCATGCGCCGGATCGAAATCCTGACCCCGCAAGCCAATGAGCGCTCGATCCGTTCCATTGAACGGTTTGGCGCCAGGCGCGAGGGCACGCTGCGCAGCTATTTCCGGATGGCCAATGGAACCTGGGCCGATATGGCCGTCCTGTCGCTGGTGGGCGATGAGGCAAAAGCCGCGATGGCGCTGTTGCAGGACCGGGTGCGGGAGATGCAACAGGCTTAAAAGCTTGACGCCACTGGTCTTCGCGTGCTTTAGGCGCGCCAAATCTGCGCAAATCCAGAAGCGCGCCTTGACCGTTCCCGTGAGGACAGCGAGGCCCCCCGCCCGGCGAAGTGTCGCTCAGCGGGGCTCTTGGTCTTTGCGTTGAACCCATGGAGCGCCCATGTCAGGACGGTTCTGACAGACGGCATAAGGAGTAACGCGATGTTTGACGCCCTCAGCGAACGGCTCGGCGGCATATTCGACAACCTGACGGGGCGCGGTGCGCTCTCCGAAAAGGATGTGTCCGAAGCGCTGCGCGAAATCCGGGTTGCGCTGCTGGAAGCGGACGTCGCGCTGCCCGTGGTCAAGGACTTCATCGCCAAGGTGAAGACCCGCGCCGTGGGCGAGGAAGTCATCCGCTCCGTGAAGCCCGGCCAGCAGGTCATCAAGATCGTCTATGACGGCCTGGTCGACATGCTGGGCGGCGAAGATGCCGACACCAGCCTGCGCGTCGACAGCCCCCCGGCCGTCGTCATGATGGCGGGCCTGCAGGGTTCGGGTAAGACGACCACGACGGGCAAGCTGGCCAAGCGCCTGTCGGAGAAGGGCCGCAAGAAAGTCCTCCTCGCCTCGCTCGACGTACGCCGCCCGGCGGCCATGGAACAGTTGGCCATCCTGGCAGACCAATGCGGCGAGAATGTCAGCTCCCTGCCGATCGTTCAGGGCCAGCTGCCGGCGGATATCGCCCGGCGCGCGATGAACGCCGCCAAGATCGGCGGCTATGACGTCCTCTTCCTCGACACCGCCGGCCGGACCAGCATCGACGAACAGATGATGACCGAGGCGGCTGAGATCGCCGAGATCGCGCAGCCGCAGGAAACGCTGCTCGTCGCTGACGCGCTGACCGGTCAGGATGCTGTTGAAACCGCGCGGCGCTTCCATGAGCGCCTGCCGCTGACCGGTCTGGTCCTGACCCGGATGGATGGTGACGGCCGCGGCGGTGCAGCGCTCTCGATGCGCGCGGTCACCGGCCTGCCGATCAAATTCCTCGGTGTTGGCGAAAAACTCGATGGGCTCGATGCCTTCGATGCAAAGCGCGTGGCCGGCCGTATCCTCGGGCAGGGGGACATTGTCTCGCTGGTCGAAAAGGCCGCCGAGCAGATGGACGCCGAAAAGGCCGAGCGGATGGCGGAGAAGATGCGCAAGGGCATCTTCGATCTCAATGACCTCGCCGACCAGCTTCGCCAGATGCAGCAGATGGGCGGCCTTGGTGGCCTGATGGGCATGCTGCCCGGCGCGCGCAAGGCCAAGCAGGCCATGGAAGCGGCAAACCTCGACGACAATGTCCTGAAACGTCAGGAGGCGATCATTTCCTCCATGACCAAGGCAGAGCGCGCGAAACCTGCGCTGCTGAACGCCTCGCGCCGCAAGCGGATTGCCGCCGGGTCCGGCACCACGGTGCAGGATGTGAACAAGCTGCTGAAGATGCATCAGCAGATGGCCGGCATGATGAAGAAGATGCGCACCAAGGGCGGCATGAAGAACATGCTGGGCATGGCGCAGCAGGCCGGCATTTCACCGGCGGACCTTGCCAAGATGGGCGGCCAGCAAATGCCGGGTCTTGGTGGTGGTGGCCTGCCGCCGGGCATGGGCGACCTGTTGGGGGGCAAGAAGAAATGAGGGCTGAACTTTCCTCAGATCTTGCAACACTGGCAACAGTGGCCACTGGAGTTGCGGCAGTTTTAGCATTTATGCTGTCGGCGTTTTCCGTTGTTTCTCAGGCCAAGCAATCCAAGCAGTTTGCATTGGCGAATGCCAAGCAGCAGTGGCTGAATCAATTTCGTGACTCAGTTTCGCAATTGGTTCCCCTAGCCCATCAAGCGAGCGTCAAGCGAGATGCGTCTGACTCGAGTCTGAGAGAACTTTTTGCGCACCTATTAAAACTCGAGCTTCTACTTGTTGGAATCGAAGGAAGCGATGAGTTCGACGAACGTTGTCATGATCTGGCTAAGACTGTTGGTCTCTACCATTCGGCCACTTCAGGTCATGACGAAATTCTGCGTGATATAGGCGAATGCGAGGACAGGATAACTGAAGTCTCCATCGCAATAATCAAGCGGGAACAAGCGGCAGTTGATCGACTTGTGCAAGGCAACCAAAAATGACCGATATCGACACGACGCTGGCCAAGTTCCAGCTCAGCCAGTTCCGCGACAGCATCGACAATCTCGATGCGATCCTCGTCCACACGCTGGCCGAACGCTTCAAGCTGACCCAGCAGGTGGGCAAGCTGAAGGCCCAGCACAATCTTCCGCCCGCGGACAAGACCCGCGAGGCAGAGCAGATCGAGCGGCTCCGCGCCATGGCGCAGCAGTCCGGTCTAGATCCGGCCTTTGCCGAGAAATTCCTCAATTTCATCGTGGCGGAAGTGATCCGCCATCATGAGCATATCCGCGGCCTAGAGGCCGACTAGAATATTCCAGAGACGCCAGTACACAGGAGATCACCCCATGGCCCTCAAAATCCGGCTCGCACGCGGCGGGTCCAAGAAACGTCCTTTCTATTCCGTCGTTGTCGCCGACGCACGCGCCCCGCGTGACGGCCGCTTCATCGAGAAGATCGGCACCTATGATCCGCGCCAGCCGAAAGATTCGGAAAACCGCGTGAAGATCGACGCTGAAAAAGCGGCTGAGTGGGTCCGCAAGGGCGCCCAGCCGACCGACCGTGTTGCCCGTTTCCTGTCGCAGCTCGAAGTCGACGGCAAGCCGGTCGTGACCTGGGCCCATGGCAACAACCCGAACAAGGGTGAGCCGGGCAAGAAAGCCCAGGAGCGCGCCAAGGAACGTGAAGAAAAAGCCGCTGCCGCCGCCGCCGCTGCTGCAGAGCCTGCCGAAGAAGAGGCGCCCGCCGAGGAAGCACCGGCTGAAGAAGCCGCTACCGAATAGGCTGCCTGCCATCTGGCAAGCCATGGAAGGGCCGGTACCCATCAAGGGTGCCGGCCTTTTCCGTATCTGGGCCAGAAAGCTGAATGCAGGATAACGGGGAGCCCTGACGGGGTTCAGATCGCTTTGTCTAAAAGCGGACTGTCCTCAAAGGAGCCTGTTATGAAGATAAAGACGCTCGTTTCCGCGCTCGCCTTTGCGGCGGGTCTTGCGGCCCTGGCCTTGCCCGCAAGTGCAGATCACCGCGATGGCCGCGACACCTGGCGCAGCGGGGACTATCAGGGCCGCCAGGGCGGGGCCGTCCTCTATTCCAATGCCGGATTCCGCGGGGAAGCCGTCCGGATTGATGGAGCCGTCCCACGTCTTGGCCGTATCGGCTTTAACGACCGGGCCTCCTCCATCGTGATCAATCGCGGCGTGTGGGAAGTCTGCGTGGATGCGAACTTCCGTGGCCGGTGTGAAATCATCGATGCCAATACGAAATATCTGAATGCCTATCGCCTGAACGACAATATCTCCTCGATCCGCCCTGCCGGTTATGACCGGGATCGGCGAGATGACCGCTGGGGAGATCATCGGGATGGTCGCCGGGGCGATTGGGGCGGCGGGCGAGGCGTTGTCCTGTTCCCGGATTCAAACCAGCGCGGCCATGCCATGGAGATCAGCCGGGATGTCGCCGATCTCAGCCATTACCGGTTCAACGACAGGGCCAGCTCATTCTATGTCAGCGGCGGTACCTGGCAGGTCTGCGAACACGCGAACTATCGCGGCCGCTGCGCGATCCTGACGGCGGGGGCCGGTGATCTCGGCCCGATCCGGATGAACGACAATATTTCTTCCATCCGGCGCTATCAGGGCGGTCAGTACGATCGCTGGCGCTAAGACCCGCATGTGTTGATTGCAAACCTGAGAAGGGGGTATACGGAACCGGTCCGGAGTTGGAGGAGACATGCAATGAAGGCTCTTCCGGTGCTTTTTATCCTTGCGGCTGCGATACCTTTTCAGGCCGGCGGGGATGCCACCAACCCCTCCGGAATTGCGCGGGAGCATGTTGCGAATTTCCAGCCGGAAATCGGACGCTGGGCCGTTGTCAATTCCGTGATGAAGGGCCCCGGTGCATTCGAGGAGCTGCATTTCATCATTGAAACGGCACCGATACTCGACGGACTCGGCGTCAAAACCGATTGGTATGATGCCGGCACCGGGAACTTTTTTGGCGAGGTCATCCGGACCTATAATCCTGCGGCCGGAGTGGTGGACCAGCTCTATTTTGCCGGGAAGCGGTCGTCCTGGTCGACGACTGCGCAGGCCGTCACTTTCTCGGAGACAGGCTACAGCACGTCCTTTTCCGGCGAAGACCAGTTCGGTGCATTCGATGCGCGGAGCCAGACAACATATCTGCCCGATGAAGGCGGATATGACTGGACAATTGAGCGTCGCTACGATGGCGGTGATTGGTTTGTCATCGACCAGGGGGAGGCCCGTCCGCTTCCTGCTGCTGACCGACCTATCTGAAAACGGCTCACCCTCGGAATTTGGCGAACTGCCTGTGAATCTTGCCCTGCGCCGTAGCCCGGCTACACAGGCGCAATGAGCAAGACGGCAGACAACAGGCTGATCGTGGTGGGCGTCCTGAAGGGCGCCCATGGTGTCCGCGGCGATGTGCGGGTGAGAAGCTTCACCGCAGACCCTGAAGCTGTGTTCGATTTCGGCCCGCTGCTGGACGAAGCGGGCAAAGTGGTCCTGACGCCAAAATCCGCCCGTCCGGGAAAGGACCATTTCATCGTCCGCCCGAAAGAGCAGAAGCAGAAGGAAGATTGGGATGCGATGCGCGGCACGCTGCTGTACGTCCCCCGCGCCAGCCTTCCGGAAGCGGATGAGGACGAATTCTACATCGAGGATCTCGTCGGCCTTGATGTCTATGGTGGCGGAAGCGAACGGGCCGGGCGTGTCCGCGCCGTGCAGGATTTCGGGGCAGGGGATTTGCTGGAGATAGACCTCACCGGCGGCGGCAGCATCTTCGTGCCGTTTACGCTGGCGGATGTGCCGGTTGTGGACATCGCCGCGCGCCGGGTCGTGGTGGCGACGCTGGACGAATGGATGGCTGCGCCGGACGAGGAAGAAACCCCGCCTGAAGCCTGACACAGTTTGTTGCGGGTTGTTCAGACAGGGTTTGCCATACTTTCCTCCAGACTGAGTGAAAGAATGGCCGATGATGACAAGGTTCCTCCGCCTCCTGGCCGTGCTGGCCGCCCCGGTTGCAATCGCCGGCAGCGCCATGGCCCAGACAGAAACCTATGCGTATGACGCAGAGCCGGATGACGACCCCCCGGCGCTGATCCTCTATAGCGGCGTAAATTATTCCGGCGAGGTCCGCGAGATCTACGACCCGATCCATGCCCTGCCGAACCTGCATTTCAATGACAGGGCCCGGTCGATTGCCGTGCTCGCGGGTCAGTGGGAAGTCTGCCAGCACAGCGATTTCACCGGCCGCTGCGTGTTCCTGCGCTATGACGTGCCGGACCTTGCCTGGTATGGAATGGATGGGGAGATCTCATCTGTGCGCCCTGTATATGAGTATACAGACGCCGAGCATGGCCTGATGTTCTTGCGCGATGAGAATGGCTACATCCGCTACGTAGATGACGAGCAGTATGGCTACGACACCTATAGCTATGGCTATGGCGCTTCGACCTCGATCCAGGTCTACCATTACGGTTATTCACCGGATTACCGGCACTATGGCTATTACGACCCGCGCCTTGGCTATGACCCGTACGGCTTTGGCTGGTATGGCTACTCGCAGCCTTACTATTCCTCGACCCATTACCGGCGGGAGCGTCCGCCGCTGCGCGGGCACTATGGCGCGCGGGACGCGGCGGTCACGCTCTATACGGATTCCTATGACCGCGGGGCCTCGCTGGGCCTGAATCGCGGCATCCGTGACCTCAGCCGTTACCGTTTTAACGACAATGTCTCGTCCATCCAGATCCGGTCCGGACAATGGGAAGTCTGTGAACACGCCAATTTCCAGGGACGCTGCCAGATCGTCGATGCCTCGGTCGACAAGCTGAACGGCCTTCGCCTGAACGACAATATCTCCTCGATCCGCCCTGTCGGCTCCACGGGCCATGACCGTTGGGATCGTCATGAACGGGATGGAAGAGATGGCCGCAGAGCCGACCGGACGAGAGGTGACTGGACGGGTGGTGACCGCACACGCCGGGATGCACCTCAGGCTGGGCTCAACACTGGCGACACATACGCAGCGCGCCGGGAACCGCCGAAGCCAGGCCGCTTACCGCCAGCTCTCCGGAATGCGCAACCTGATGCAGTCCCTGCACAAACGGCCGCCCCATCTCCGCGGGGAATTACACCGCAGCCCGTCCGCCGGACTGGAGATCGTGTTGTGGAACGCCGGGTCGATCCAGCCCTTTCGGGCGGCCCTGAGACGCGCGCGGAAGACCGGATCCAACGCCGGAAGCGCGATTTCCGCGAGCCGGACCTGGCCCGTGCAGAGCGCACCCGTATGCCGGAGCGGCGCAGCACGCCCCTCGCCGCGACGCCTCGCGCGCCAGAGGTTCGTTCAACACCCGTCCGCCCGGCTCCGACGCGCGCCGCACCGACACGTGAGACACGCCCGCCGAGCATGCGCCGGATTGAACGGCCTGCAGCTCGCGCGCCTGAAGCGCGGACGCCTGTTGCGCGTGCTCCGGAAGTGCGTGCGCCTGCAGCGCGCCAGCCCGTCAGAACGCCGCAAGCAGCTCCGCCGCCAAGGGTGTCGAGACCGGTCCAGGCAGCACCTCCGCCAGCCAGCCCGCCGCCGCGGGCGACGCCAAAGCGCGACACCCGACCGCCAGCCTTGCGCAAGATGGGCCGGGATGAGGACTGAACCGATAAAGCCAAAGACCTGATGTGGGCCGGTTTCAGTTCTTGTCCGCGCGCGGGTCGTTCCACTCGGCGGCGATGCCAGAGCCGCCGCGGCGGACCAGCCAGAACATGCCGATCAGGTCGAAGATCCCTGCGCCGAGCCGTCCGAGGAAACCGTACTTCGACTCGCCAGCGAGCCGCCGCCGGTCATTCACCAGTTCTTCGCGGACATCCCAGCCTGCCCGTTTGATCAGCGCCGGCAGGAAACGGTGCATGGAGGCAAAATAGGGAAGGTCGCGGAAGGCCGCCGTGCGGACCAGTTTCCAGCCACAGCCCGTATCTGTCGCATCATCCTGCAGGACGAACCTGCGTACGCCGTTCGCGACCCGTGACTGGATCCATTTGAAGCCGGAATCGTTCCGGCTGTTCCGTTTGCCCGCGATGATGCCCAGGCGGCCCGGCGCGCCGGGTTCGATGATCGCTTTCCACAAACGGGCGGTGTCGCCGGGATCGTTTTGCCCATCTCCATCCAGAAGCTGGACCCATTCTCCGCGTGCGGCTTTGAGGCCTGTGAACAGGGCGGCGGATTTTCCGCGCCGCTGAATGTGGCTGAATACAAAAACTGTATCCGGGTGCCGCTCTTTCGCCTCGGCGAGTTCCGTGCCCGTCGCGTCAGACGACTGGTCGTTCACGCAAATGACCTCGAACGCAATTCCGGCCAGCTGCTCATGCACCTCGTCTATTACTGGGTGCACGTTTCCGGCTTCATTGAAGAAGGGAATAATGACAGAGAGAGCGGGGGTCGCGGCCATATCCTTTCCCGTATAGAAGACTGCGGCTTCCGGCAAACTTATTTGCGAGTGATTTGCAATGGATATCTATCACATCTGGTTCGACCTGAAGCCCGGTACGGACGAGCGGGCCTTTGCCTCGGCGCTGCCTGCCTTCCTGAACCGGATGAAATCAGACGGCCGGATCGAGGCCTGGCGCATGATGCGCTGCAAGCTGGGTCTGCGCCCCGATACGATCCGGGAATTCCATATCATGATCGAAACGCGAGACCTCGCACAGCTGGACGAAGCCTTCCGTGCGGCGGCTGCTCGGGAAGGGGAGGTCGACGAGCTTCACTTCTCCGCCAATGCCATGGTGACGAACGTCAAGTTCGGCCTGTTCCGCGACTGGCCGGATTGGAAACCCTAGACCGCTCCGTCTTCGGCCGTTGCGCCGTCTCCCATTCCGGCAATCGCCTCGATGGCTTCCCACTCCGCAACGATCTCGTCGACATAGGCGACGAAGCTTTTCGCGTAGAAAGGTTTGGACTCCTGCCACCAGTCCCGGATGGCGGCGGAGTCGAGGCTGTCGCGCAGGCGCGCTTCGGTGCCGCCCCACAATTCTTCCTCGAACACGCCAAAGCGTCTGTGCGTATGCAGAACTTCATAATGGCGGAAACTGGCGGACAGGAAGTTTGTCGCCCGGAGGCGCTCCGGCCGGCTCCAGCTTTCCGGCGCGCCTTCCCTTGTGATCAGTTCGGCAAGGTCCGGGCTTTCGATGATGCGGCCAAGGTTGGTGGACATCATCTGCGCCGAGGTCTGCGCGGCGGCCATGCGCGTCAGTTCCGCATTCTGTTTGAGCTGGATACCGATAAAGACCAGCGTCAGTACCACGGCGGCGGACGCGAAGATGTTGGCGATGGTGGCGACAGTTTCGAGCATAGGACGATCCTCCCCAGGACTTGGGACCATCAAGCGCCAGCCCCCGGGAAAAATCAATTCTATGAGGGGTCAGGCCGCCTGAGCGTCCGAAGTGTCTTCAGAATAGATATCGTGGCGAAGACTGGCGCGGACCGCATTCAGCATCATCAGTCCGAGACCGAAATAGGCCGCCATCCAGGCGAGGCCGAATGCGCCATCGTGAATGCCGGTCATCGTGGACAGCACTAGCAGGGCCATCAAGAGGATGGCGCTGACAAAGCTGCGTCCTGACCATACACGCCAGGCCAGGAACAGAATGAGGAAGGTTTCAATTCCCGTTGCGGCCAGCTGGAGGCCGGACCGAGCCAGGGAAGATGTGCCCAGCAAACCATCCAGCAGGATCAGTCCGCAAAAAAGGATTCCGGCAATGGCTCCGCCTCTGGTGAGGCGCATCACATCCTCGATGGATGCGATCTCCGGAAACAATTTTTCCATACCTGTTCCCCGCGTCTAGGCCCCACTTGCGCTTCTACTTTTGATTTCAAAAGAGATTATGTCAATCGGGGATGTGTCACACCCAGCCTGCTGTCTGCACCGCTAGCCAGACACCGATGATCAGGAACAGCGCTGCAGCAATGTAACGGACGATGTTCAACGGCACGCGCTCGATCAGTTCATGCCCCAGGAACACCGCCGGGACATTGGCGAGCATCATGCCCAGCGTCGTGCCGGCGGTGACCCAGACGATCTGGTCGAAGCGGGCACCGAGCGCGATGGTGGCCAGCTGCGTCTTGTCGCCCATCTCGACGAGGAAGAAGGCGATCAGCGTGGCGAAGAAGGCGCCAAAGCGGGTTGGCTTGTCGTCGAGGTCGTCCAGCTGGTCGGGGATCAGGGTCCAGAAGCCCATGATCACGAACGAGGCGGCGATGATGTAGCGGAACCATTCGCCGTCCAGCAGGTTCGCAACGCTCGCGCCCACAAGGGCCGCCAGGAAATGGTTTGCTAATGTCGCGACGAGGATTCCGAGGATGATCGGCAGGGGTGTCCGGAAACGGGTCGCCAGAAGAATGGCGAGCAGCTGGGTCTTGTCGCCGATTTCGGCCAACGCGACGACGGCAGTGGATGTAAACAGGGCTTCCATGAGGGTCAGGTCTCCATGCCGGGCCTTGTTCGAGTCCAACGACACCGCTCCCCGTGGCCCGGCAGGGCAGGAGGCGGCGTCATTGGTCTCGCCCGGACGGTGATCACCGCCCCTTCCGCACCACGGCCTCTCAGCCGAGTATGTTGACACGGAAGCCCGCCTTTCGGCGGCTGGCTACTCCCCAGATGACGGGGCGGGATTAGACGGGATCAAAGGTGGGGGCAAGAGGGGACGCAGCGATGAAACGGTGACGCGTGGCCATGCCTGCGCTAAAGGCAGCCCATGTTCGAGACGAGTTTCATCACATTGTTTCCCGAGGCCTTTCCCGGCCCGCTGGGCGTGTCCATCCTGGAGCGCGCGCGCAAGGAGGGTATCTGGGATTGGGACATCATCCAGCTGCGCGACTTCGGTATCGGCAAGCACCGCAATGTCGATGAGACCCCTGCAGGTGGCGGTGCTGGCATGGTGCTGCGCCCGGATGTGGCGGCGGCAGCCATCGACAGCCTGCCCCGCCAGGAGCGCCCGCTTATATACCTCTCCCCGCGCGGAAAGCCGTTCGACCAGGAAATGGCGCGAACTTTCGCTGAAGGACCAGGCCTCATCCTGTTTTGCGGCCGGTTCGAAGGTCTCGACGAGCGGGTGATCGAAGGCCGGGACATGATCGAGGTGTCGATGGGCGATTTTGTGCTCGCCGGCGGCGAGGTTGCAGCCATGGCGCTGACCGAAGCGGTGGTGCGCCTGCTGCCCGGCGTTGCGGGCAATGAAGACTCCCTGAGCGAGGAATCCTTCGAGACCGGGCTGCTGGAACATCCACAATATACATTGCCACGTGAGTGGGAGGGGCGGGGGACTCCGGACGTCTTGCTGTCGGGCGATCACAAACGCATCGCAGAATGGCGTTTGAACAGCGCAAAGGCGTTGACAAAACAACGCCGCCCCGATTTATACGCCGCTTACTCCGAAACCCACGATATCCAAGCGCCGGAGACAGGCGATGAACATTATTGAACAGCTGGACGCAGAAGAAGTTTCCCGCGTCCTCAGCGGCAAAGAAATCCCGGTTTTCTCGCCCGGTGACACGCTGGCCGTGAACGTCCGCATCAAGGAAGGCGACCGTGAGCGCGTGCAACGCTTTGAAGGCGTGTGCATTGCTCGTTCGGGCGCTGGCGTGAACGAGAGCTTCACGGTCCGCAAAATCTCTTTCGGTGAAGGCGTGGAGCGCGTGTTCCCGCTGGTTTCGCCGATGATCGAGTCGATCGAAGTGAAGCGTAAGGGCCGCGTTCGCCGCGCCAAGCTCTACTACCTGCGCGGTCTGCGCGGTAAGGGTGCCCGTATCGCTGAGCGGACCACCGGCCACGGCATCGAGCAGGTCGAGATCGCCGTCTCGAAAACCGAGCGCCGCCGCCAGAAAGACGCCGAAAAGGCTGCCCGCAAGGAAGCCGCTGCCAAAGAGCGCGAAGCTGCTGCCAAGGCGAAAGCTGAAGCAGACGCCGCTGCTGCCGCAGCCGCTGAGGCCGAAGCCGCTGCAGAAGCTGCAGAGGGCGGCGCAGAGGAATAGACTTCCTTCGCCCCAGATCTGCCACTGGCACATGACAAGCGCCCCTGCCGAAAGGCGGGGGCGTTTTCGTTTCAGGGATCAATGCAGCCCGGCACTGGCTTTCGCATAAGCGGTCATGTCCGTGACGAGCCGGTCGAAGACGAGGCGCATACGGCGATTGCCGCGCAAATCTTCATGCATGGTGATCCAGGTTTCGAGGCTGAAACTCATCTCTTTCGGGAAGAGGCGGATGAGGTCCGGGTTTCCCCGTGCGAGGTTTGTCTGGCAGATGCCGATGCCGAAGCCTGCGCGGATCGCGGCGAGCTGGGCGACGTCATTGTCCGTCCGGAAAGCGAATATCTCCCGCTTCAGCGGCATGCCGATGCTCTGCAGCGACTGAATCCCGGCGGTCTGTTGGTCGAAGCCGACAATGGCGTGGTCCTGCAGGGCGTCGATCGTCTCGGGACGCCCGCGCCGGGCGAGATAATCCTTGTGGGCATACATGGCGAGCTGGATGTCTCCGGCTTTCTGCGCGATGAGCGCGCCTTGCGCCGGCCGGACCATGCGCACGGCGACGTCAGCATCGCGGCGGAGCAGGTCTGATGTTTCGTTCGTCGCGACGAGTTCGAAATCGATGCCCGGATGATCTGCGCCGATGCCGGTCAGAATTGGCGGCAGAACTTCCACACCGATGATCTGGCTCGCGCTGATCCGCACCACGCCTGCAATTTCCCCATCCGCACCGGAGGCAGCCCGCATCATGGCTGCGGCGGAGGCTTCCATGGCCAGCGCATGGGGCACGAGCGATCCGGCAAGATCTGTCGGGGAGAGGCCGTGTGGAGACCGGATGAACAAGGCGCCGCTATCCAGCGCTTCTTCCAGCAGGGTGATGTGACGGGCAATTGTGGGCTGGGTCAGGCCGCTCGCCCGGGCTGCGGCTGACAGGCTGCCGGTGCGCCAGACACCGAGGAAAGACCGGCAATGGTCCCATGAGAGGGCGACTTGTTCCACTATTTTTCTATAACCGATCCAGAAATTATCGCAATTTTCTTTAGCTCTAACCATGGGCATTTCTAGGGACAGATACAAAGGAGATGTCCCATGAACCGCTCACGAACAGCCCTTATCCTCGGCGCCACAGGCGGGGCCGGATATGAAATCGCCGAAGCCCTCCACCGCCGAGGTTGGCAGATCCGGGCGCTCAGCCGCCGTCCGGATTATGGCAGGACGCTGCTGCCCTATGCCGACTGGCTGAAGGGCGATGCCATGATTGCAGGTGATGTGACCGATGCCGCGATCAATGCCGACCTCATCGTTCATGCGGTGAACCCGCCGGGCTACCGGAACTGGCGCGGCCTCGCCCTGCCGATGCTCGACAACACGATCGCCGCTGCAAAGGCCACCGGTGCGCGGATCATGTTTCCGGGCACGGTCTATAATTACGGGCCGGATGCGTTCCCGCTGCTGAAAGAAACCGATCCGCAGAACCCACGCACACGGAAAGGCAAGATCCGGGTGGAGATGGAAGACCGGTTGCAACAGTCGGCGGGGCAGGGGGTACGTGTGCTGATCGTGCGGGCGGGCGATTTCTTCGGACCGCACAGCACAGGGAATTCCTGGCTTTCCGCCGGAATTGTGAAGCCGGGCAAACCGGTGAAGTCCGTTACGCTGCCGGGCCGGAATGGCGTGGGGCATGCCTGGGCCTACCTGCCGGACTATGGGGAGGCTGTGGCCCGGCTGGTCGGAAAGGATGCTGAACTCTCCTCGTTCGAGTCGTTCCATTTTGCCGGCCACTGGTTCGGGGACGGACAGGAGTTCGCAAACGAGATTCGCCGCGCAGCTGGCGCTCCGGATGCGCCGGTTCGTGGCTTTCCGTGGGTGTTGGTGCAGGCGTTTTCGCCATTCGTACGCCTGTTCCGGGAGCTTGCGGAGATGAAGTATCTCTGGGACGTGCCGGTGCAACTCGACAATCGCAAGCTGGTCCAGTGCCTCGGTGAGGAACCGCATACACCGATCCGCGCGGCGCTGTTGGTGACACTGGAGGCAATGGGCTGCCTGCCCGATGCGGCCCTGGGCGAAGGAAAATTCAACTTAAGGGATTGTTGAGGCCTGCGTGATCTACTCCTCCATGTGGGGAGTGTCTGAACCAATGAACGGCAACGGCAAAATCGAATTGCTGAAGGAGGTGCTGAACCTCCTGCCCAATCCTGTGTACATCAAGAATTCAGACCATGTCTGGATAGAGATGAACGAGGCGTTTTGCCAGTTTGTCGGTTATTCGCGCGAAGACCTGATTGGCCGGACAGACCGCCATTATTTTCCGCAAGCGCAGGCTGATGTCTTCTGGGAAAGAGACAATCGCATTCTGCAGTCACGTGCTAAATATCTGGCCACGGAGCAGCACACGAATGCGGCCGGAGAGGTGCGCTGGATGGAGGTATCGACCTCCTGCATAGAGGATGCCGATGGAAATGCCTTCATCGCCGGAATCCTGACGGATGTGACGGAACGCAAAGCGCGAGAAAAAGCACTGGAAGAGGCCCGTCATACGGTGCTGAACGCATCCCGGTCAAAAACTGAATTCCTGGCCAATATGAGCCATGAGATCCGCACACCCATGAATGGCGTTCTGGGCATGTCGCAGGTATTGCGCCGCACGACGCTGGACGCGGAGCAGGCCGAGATCGTTGAGATGATCGAACGCTCCGGCGAGGCGTTGTTGACGGTCATCAACGACATTCTCGACTTTTCGAAGATTGAGGCCGGCAAGCTCGCGATCGAAGCCGAACCTTTCTCATTGTCCGGTGTGCTGGATGATGTTGCCGCCCTGCTTGGTTCCGGTGCGAACGAGAAGGGGATCGAGCTGATCACGGACATCTCGCGGGATGTGCCCGACGAGGTGGTCGGCGATGCAGGCCGCATCCGCCAGATTCTCGTGAACCTAGTCGGCAATGCGATCAAGTTCACAACCGAGGGCCATGTTCTGGTGCGCATCGCCGGGTCCGGAGAGAACGGGTACGCCCATCTTTCGATTACCGTCGATGATACCGGCATCGGCATACCGGAAGACAAGCTGGAAACCGTGTTCCACCAATTCGAACAGGCCGATGCGTCCACCACACGCCGTTACGGCGGCACCGGCCTCGGACTCTCCATCTGCCGTAGCCTCGTCGAGGTGATGGCGGGTTATATTGACGTCACGTCGACTTTCGGTGCGGGGTCCACCTTCCGGGTTGAACTGACGCTGCCGATTGCCGATGACGAGCCGCGCCTTTTCCTTGAGCCCATGGAGCGGCCTGACCTCCGTGGTATCCGTGCGCTGGTGATCGATGACATTTCGCTGAACTGCCGGATTTCGGCCAGCCAGCTCGCCCTCTATGGCATCCGTTCGGACCACGAGACCGATCCGCGCCAGGGCCTGCGCCGCCTTGCGGATGCTCATAATCGCCGTGCGCCTTATGATCTTCTGGTACTGGACTACCAGATGCCGGAGATTGACGGCCTGCGGATTGCCCGGATGATCCGGTCGAAGCCCGCCTTCAACCCGCTGAAGATCGTGGTCGTCTCCTCTGTCGACTCGCCGGACGTCAAAGAGGACTTCCTGAAAGCAGGGGTCAGCGATTTTCTGATCAAGCCCCTGCGCAGCGGGGAACTCGGAGAAGCCGTCAGCGCGATTATCAGCAAGGCCCCGCCGCCTCCGGTGAAGGCGCCAAGCGCCCAGAAATCCGCCGATGCCGCGCCCGTCCGGGCAGGCCGCATCCTGATTGCGGAAGACAATGAAGTGAACCAGCAGGTGATGGCCGGATTGCTCAACGGGTCCGGATATGAACTACACTTTGCGGCGAACGGCCAAATCGCCGTCGATCTCTTCCGACAGAACGCCTACGCCCTCGTGCTTATGGATATTTCCATGCCGGTCATGGACGGTCTGGCCGCCACAAGGGTGATCCGCGATTTCGAGGCATCCGGCGGCCGGGCGCCCACGCCAGTGATTGCCGTAACGGCGCATGCCATGGCTGAGGAACGGCAGGATTTCCTCTCCCGTGGGGTGGATGAAGTGCTGACCAAGCCGGTCGACAAGGCCGAATTGCTGGCGGCCATTCATGAATGGACCGGGCATCCGGCCCGCAGGGTCGCCTGAACTGCCATCTGACACATTGACGCGATGCCGAGTGTGTTGCACGAGACCCGCTGGCTTGCGCGTTTCAGCGCAATATTTTTCTACAGACAGGGAATTTTCGGCCCATGGCAGGCAAGACACTCTACGACAAGATCTGGGATGCGCATCTGGTGCACACCGATGAGGCGTCGGGGGAAAGCCTGCTTTATATCGACCTGCACCTGATCCACGAAGTGACGACGCCCCAGGCGTTTGCCGGATTGAAGGCGGCGGGTCGCGGCGTGCGCCGGCCAGACCTGACGCTGGCGACGCCGGACCATAACACGCCGACGGAAAACCAGGCGGCTGGCCTCGCTGGCGTGAAAGACCCGGAAGCGCGCAACCAGCTGGAAACGCTGATGCGGAATGTGGAAGAGTACAAGATCGACATCTTCCCGATGGGCGACATCCGGAACGGGATTGTACACGTCATCGGGCCGGAGCAGGGCCGCACCCAGCCGGGCATGACCATTGTCTGCGGTGACAGCCACACCTCCACCCATGGCGCCTTCGGGGCGCTGGCGCACGGGATCGGCACGTCTGAAGTGGAACACGTCCTGGCGACGCAAACGCTTCGTGCCCGGAAGATGCAGAACATGGCGATCGAGGTGACCGGCAAGCTGAAGCCGGGTGTGACCGCCAAGGACCTCGCCCTGCACATTATTGCGAAGATCGGCACGGCTGGCGGCACGGGCTGCGTGATGGAATATCGCGGCGAAGCGATCCGCGACCTCACAATGGAAGGCCGCATGACGCTGTGTAACCTTTCCATCGAGGGCGGTGCGCGCGCGGGCCTTGTCGCACCAGACGAGAAGACCTTCGCCTATATCAAGGGCCGCCCGTCTGCACCGAAAGCCGGGGCATGGGACGTGGCCGAGAGCTACTGGAAGACGCTCTACACGGATGATGATGCCGCGTTCGATCATGTCGTCGAGATCAATGCTGAAGACATCGAGCCCACCGTGACCTGGGGCACCAGCCCGGAGCAGGGCATTCCGGTCTCTGGCATCATTCCGAAGCCGGAGGATTTCACCGATCCTGTGAAAGCCGCTGCCTGCGAGCGTGCCCTGAACTATATGGGCCTTGAAGGCGGCGTTCCGATCGCAGGCACGCCGGTGCAGCGTGTCTTCATCGGCTCGTGCACGAACTCCCGCATCGAAGACCTGCGTGCAGCCGCCGAAGTCGCCAAAGGCAATCAAGTGGCTGAAGGCGTTCGGGCCATGGTCGTGCCGGGTTCCGGCCTCGTCCGTGCGCAGGCGGAAGAAGAAGGGCTTGACCAGATCCTCATCGAAGCCGGTTTTGAATGGCGTGAGCCGGGCTGCTCCATGTGCCTCGGCATGAACCCCGACATCCTGTCACCGGGCGAACGTTGTGCCTCTACGTCGAACCGCAACTTCGAAGGCCGTCAGGGCCGCGGTGGCCGCACCCATCTGATGAGTCCGGCCCTCGCAGCGAAAGCCGCAATCACCGGCGTGATCGGCTAGTCCGCACCGAGTGTCCGTTCGCGCATCGCTAGGAAGACCGGCAGACCGAATGAGACGCCGACACTGAACGTGCACGCAATCGGCAGCCAGAGATGGCGAAGGCCGATGCGCTTGCCTTCGATCAGGATGAAGACGGTCAGCACGACAGCCGAGACGATCACGTCCCATCCGAAAAAGCCGCCAATGCGCGTCGCGAACAGGTCGCCGATAAAGCGCGGCACATCCAGCCCGTGTTCCATGAACCAGGGCAGGAATTGCGACAGCGGCAACGCGGCGCCTGCGACTGCAAGCAGGGCGTAGGCGAGGACAGCGGGTTTCATGATCTCTCCGAGGTGGCAGTCTGCCGATACTGGCCCACTTATAAAGGGAATGCGCCGCGCGTTTTTGTCCACCACCTTGAATACTTAAACCGAGCTTTCAGTTGCTTCTGTGTGGCGGGGGGCGGATAGTCCTGTAAAACCATTGAGGAGGACGTGATGGCTGGAACTGTGAAACTCTCAGGCGGCGTAACGCTGGATGGCCCGCGTGGGCGGACTTACGCGTCCATTCTGGAAACCGTCGGCTCGACGCCGCTGGTCGCAGCGCCGAAATTTGCGGCGGAAACCGGCATCAAAGCAAACCTCCTTTTCAAATGCGAGTTCTTCAATCCGCTGGCCAGCGTGAAAGACCGGATCGGGCTCAACATGATCCTCGAGCTGGAAGCAGCCGGAAAAATCACGCCCGGAAAATCCGTGCTGGTGGAGCCGACGTCCGGTAATACAGGCATCGGCCTTGCCTTCGTGGCGGCAAACCGCGGTTACCGCCTGATTCTGACCATGCCGGAATCCATGTCGATCGAGCGGCGCCGCATGCTGGCTTTCCTCGGCGCGGAACTGGAGCTCACGCCGAAGGAAATAGGCGTGAACGGCGCCATCGCCAAGGCTGAAGAACTTGTTGCGTCCATTCCGGGTGCGGTGATGCCCAGCCAGTTCGACAATCCGACCAACCCGGCGATTCATGAGAAGACGACCGCCGAGGAAATCTGGGCGGATACGGATGGCGCGGTCGATGCGGTGATTTCCGGCATCGGCACAGGCGGGACGATGACAGGCTGCGCCCGCGCCCTGAAGGCAAAGAAGCCGGTTCTGAAAATGATTGCGGTCGAGCCGGAAGACAGTCCTGTCCTATCGGGCGGCGTGCCAGGCCCGCACATGATCCAGGGCATTGGCGCCGGCTTCATTCCGGAAAATGCCGACACCACGATGATCGATGAAGTGGTGCAGGTCTCCAATGCTGAAGCGATGGAGAACTCGCGCAAGCTCGCCAGGCTGGAAGGCATTCCGGGCGGCATCTCTTCCGGCGCGGCGGCGACTGCAGCCATCAAGATTGGCAGCCGGGACGACATGGCCGGCAAGACGCTGGTCGTGATCCTGCCGAGCTTTGCGGAGCGGTACGTCTCGACGGCCCTGTTCGAAGGGCTCTGATCCGGCGCGCGCATGCTGCTGCTTGATGTCCTGTTGCGGTATCCGGCAGCGGCGGTCCTGCTTGTCAGTGCCGTCCTGCTGCTGCGCGATGCGGGTAAGCTGATCCAGGGATGGTTCGGTGCGGGTCTCAGCATCAGCGTGGCGGCGATGCTGATCGGCACGCCGCCGGAGATCCTTGAACCGCCTTGGCCGGTCTTGGTCGTAGTGCGTTTCATCGACATGCCGAACACGCTCTTCCTGTGGCTGTTCGGCCGGTCCCTTTTCGATGACGGCTTTCGCATGCGTGCGGCGGACTGGGCGGTCGCGGCGCTCTACCTCGTTCTGATACTGGTGCTTCGGCTGGCCAATCTCGGCTTCATCGATGGGCGGCCGGAATGGGTCGCCTACCTTACAAATTTCGTTTCATTCCTGATGGCCGTCCACCTCGGCTGGATAGCGCTCGCCGGATGGCGGAACGACCTTGTCGAATCCCGGCGGAGTACGCGGCCCTTGTTTGCCATCCTGCTTGCAACCGTTGTTGTGCTGATCGTGCTGTCCGAGGCGCTCTTCAGCCGGACGCATGAGCACCTGGTCACAACTTTCCGTGCCGGGCTGACACTGATCATGGCGACTTGGGGCCTCTTATGGCTGGTCAGCCTCCGATCCGAAGCGCTTCTGTTCCAGCCTGTGCCAAAGCCTGCCCCGCCGCCGGCCGTTTCAGCAAAAGAATCGGTCCTGCTGGCGCGTCTCATGGCGCTGATGGACGAGGAGCAGGTATTCACGGAGCAAGGCCTCACCATCGGGGCATTGGCCGACCGGGCCGGCGTGCCCGAACACCAGTTGCGCGCGTTGATCAATCGCGGCCTCGGCCACCGGAACTTCGCTGCTTTCCTGAACGGATATCGCATTGCGCTGGCGAAGCAGAAATTGTCAGACCCAGCGCTGGCCCGCATCCCCGTGCTGACCATCGCAATGGACGCCGGTTTTGCCTCGCTGGCGCCCTTCAACCGGGCCTTCCGGGTGATGGAGGGCGTGACGCCGACGGAATATCGCGACATGGCGCTCGCCAAAGCCGGTCGGAACTGAAAAAACCGGCGCGATTTCGAATTTGATCAGGCTCTTCCGGTCTTGCGGAGACGTGAGGCGGGCCTGTTCGCCATCCTGCGGTCACTTCAGATCATGAGGAGACCGATATGGATTGGAGCACTTTCACTTTGGATCATCTCTTGCACCGCGCCGCAGACGGCATCGAGTTCGAGATATTCCGCTACCTGCTAGGCACGATGTCGACCTTCGTCATCATCTGGCTCAGCCTGTCACACCTGTTGCGCTACCGGAAGATCCGTCGCCCGACACCACGCGCCCGGCAGATCCGCAGCGAACTGTTTCACTCGGCGATGACCGTGCTGGTTTTTGTCGGCATGGATATCGTCATCTTCGACGCCGCCGAGCTCGGCATTTTCCAGAAGTATGACGACATCGAAAAATTTGGCTGGGCGTGGTTCTTCGTGTCGATTCCGGTGATGATCATCGCACACGATGCGTATTTCTACTGGGCGCACCGGTTCATGCATCTGCCGCGTTTGTACAAGATATTCCACATGCGCCATCACCGGTCGCACAATCCGACGCCGTTCACAGCCTATTCCTTCGCGCCGTTGGAGGCCGTGGTGGAGTATGCCTTCGTGCCAGTCGGCCTGATGCTGATCCCGATACACACGACGGCATTCTATATCGTGATGATGATCATGATCTTCAAAAACGCGACGGCCCATTGCGGTTATGAATTGATGCCGAAATCCTGGGCTCGGCTGCCGGTGCTGGGTTGGATGACGTCTGTCACCCATCACGACATGCACCATGAGCGAGCCGGCGGGAATTACGGCTTCTACTTCACATGGTGGGACCGCTGGATGGGCACCGAGCACAAGAATTATATAGAACGCCTCGAGACGGCCGGCGACTGGGCCCGCAAGGTCGAGCGGACGCCAGCCGCAGACACGACTCTTGTCCCAGCGGAATAACGAGCCTCCCCTTGTCTCCGGCAGGGTTTTGTAGAACCCATCTCTAGGACCCTGTCGGAGAATGTTTTCGTTTGGCCGCTCTGCACACCATTGCCCTTTTTGTCCTCGGTCTCGTCATGCTGGCGATGGCCGTTGGACTTGATGTGATGATCCGGCTGGACGTGTCGGGCTGGGTCCAGCTGCTTGTGGCCGGGTTTGGTGTTTATCTCGTCGCCATGTCCTGGTTCTCGCTCCGGTTCGACCGTCGCCGGGCGCATGTGCTCGAAACCGGCACGCCGCTGCCTGTGCAGTTCGAGATCAACAGGACGTCCGACGGGGAATCGGCGGCGTTCCTCGCCGAAGTCAAAATTGGCGAAGAGGTCTGGATCACGCCGCTGCGTATCTCCCGCCGGGTGCGGAAACTGCGCAAGCAGGGCGAACTGGAAGGCCAGGCCTGGCTCGACGGGGAAGGGCGGATTGTGGCGCTCGCGCATGAAGGCGAACAGTTCCGCGTCATGCCGTTTCCGCGCCGCAAGCGCTTTGGAAGAAAAGACAGGAAGAAAAAGACATGAGCCAGCTCGTCACCGGTCTCGACCATATTGTCCTCGTCGTGCCCGAGATCGACTCCGGCGCGGCTGTCTATGAAAGCCTGCTTGGCCGTTCGCCTGTCTGGCGCGCAGACGTGGAAGGCGGCGCCGCAACCGCGATTTTCAAAGTGGCGAACACCAGTCTCGAACTGATGGCGCCCACCGGGGAGGGGCCAGTGGCTGACCGGCTGCGGGAAATCATCGAGGCGGAAGGCCCCGGCCTGAAGACACTCGCTTTTGGGACCGCAGATATCGAAACGGCGCATCACAAGCTGACCCGCCGAGGGATGCTGCCGACCGATGTGGCACCGGGTGAAAGCACGAACAGATTGGATGGTGCTGTGCGAAGCTGGAAACGATTCCGCTGCGCGGACGATCAGACGGCGGGCGTGAAGACATTCCTGATCCAGCCCGAGGCGCCGCTGCCGCAGCAGGACGCGCCCGAGGGCTCTGTCGTTTCGCTGGACCATATCGTCATCGATACGCCGAACCCTGACCGGGCGCTCGGCCTCTATGGTGCACGCCTTGGTCTCGACCTCGCACTGGACCGCAATGCGCCGCAATGGAAGACGCGATTCCTGTTCTTCCGCACCGGCGGGCTGACCTTCGAAGTGATCAACCGGCTGGGAGAGGCGCACGATCCGGCTGCGCCGGACAGGATCTGGGGCCTGACCTGGGAAGTCGCGGATCTTCCCGCTGCCCATACGCGGCTTACTGAGGCGGGATTCAACGTCTCCGACTTGCGCAAGGGCCGCAAACCCGGCTCGAGCGTGTTTACGATACGGGATGGCACAATGGGCGTTCCGACACTTTTCATTGCGCATGAGCCGAAGTAAGAACGCCGCCATGACACCGTTTACCGAAATCACCGGAACCGCCGCGCCGCTGCTCGAAAAGGGCAAGCCCATGTCCAATGTCGACACGGACATGATCATCCCGAAACAGTTCCTGAAGACGACCGAGCGTACCGGCCTGTCAACAGGCCTGTTCTATGAGTTGAAAACGCTGGCCGATGGCTCGCCGAACCCAGATTTCGTGCTCAACAAGCCGGAATTTGCGAAAGCGGACATCCTGATCGCCGGTGAGAATTTTGGCTGCGGTTCCTCACGGGAACACGCCCCCTGGGCGCTGGCGGACCAGGGCATTTCGGTCGTCATTGCGCCGAGCTTCGCCGACATTTTTCACAATAACTGCTACAAGAACGGCATCCTGCCCGTGCGTCTGCCGGTGGATGTGTGCGAGAAGCTCGCCCGGCAGGCTGGCGGTGCGAACCATGTGTTCTCAGTGAACCTCGAAACCCAGACGGTCACCGCGCCCGATGGCGAGACCTACACCTTCGACGTCGATCCGGGCCGCAAATCCAATTTGCTTCAGGGCCTCGATGAGATTGGCGCTTCTCTGCAGGCTGAAAGCGACATCAACAGCTACGAGGCGACCCGCAAGGTCTCCACGCCGTGGCTTGAACCGGCGGGCTGACACCCCGCCCGGCATTCGAGAAGGGACCCCGATGCCGGACAGACTGAAACCGATGCTCCTGATGCTGGGCGTGGCCGCGCTTGGCGCCTGCCACAACGATCCATTCTCCATAAAGCCGGAAGTGAACGTGACCCTGCCGGAAAAGCCGCCGGCAGATGCAGCGCGGGATGAAGACGACAGCACCTCCGGCACCGACGAAAGTGAGCAAGTGCCATGATCATTATCGAAGGGACTGTCAGGGTTCCGGCCGAGCGGCTCGACGCGGCCCGGCCGGCCATGGAAACCATGATCCGCGCAAGCCGCGCGGAAGCCGGCTGTCTGGATTATGCCTACAGCATCGACGTGCTGGACCCGGGCCTTGTCCGAGTCACCGAGCGCTGGGAGAGCCGGGAGGCGCTGAAAGCGCATTTCGAAACGCCGCACATGGCTGCATGGCGCGCGCAATTCGCCGGGCTAGGCGTCACGGACCGCTCCCTCCGCCTCTACGAGGCCGATCCGGAGCCGATCTGAGGCCCTTCGACCAGGCCGCCTGCGTCAAAAACCATGGGTGACATATGGCCGTGGGAGCGGTACATGCCGCCCATCCTTATTGCGTAGCAGACAGGCCAGAAAATGCACCAGACACTCCTTCTTCTCCCGGGCGACGGGATTGGCCCGGAAGTCACCGCTGAAGCCCGCCGCGTGGCGGAAGTGGTCGCGCCGGATCTGAAAGTGGAAGAAGGCCTGGTGGGCGGCGCCTCGATCGATGCCCATGGCGATCCGCTGACGGAAGAAACACTGGAGCGTGCGCGGCAGGCAAATGCCGTCCTGCTGGGAGCGGTTGGAGGTCCGAAATGGGTCGGCGCAGCGCGGGACAAGCGCCCGGAAGCGGGTCTTCTGGCCCTGCGCAAGGGGCTCGACGTGTTTGCGAATTTGCGCCCGGCTTTCTGTTTTCCGGCGCTGGTGGAAGCTTCCAGTCTGAAGCAGGACGTGGTCGCAGGCCTTGACCTGATGATCGTCCGCGAGCTGACGGGCGGGGTCTATTTCGGCCAGCCGCGCGGCATAGATGAAACCAGCGGTATCCGCCGGGGTTTTGATACCGCCGTCTATACCCATCCCGAAATCGAGCGTGTGGCGCATGTCGCTTTCGAGATCGCGCGCGGCCGGCAGGGCAAAGTCTGCTCGGTCGAGAAATCGAACGTCATGGAATCCGGCTTGTTCTGGCGTCAGGAAGTGACGCTCGCCCATGCTGAAATGGGCGCGGGCGTGGACCTGTCGCACATGTATGCCGATGCCTGTGCGATGGAACTGGTGCGCGCACCAAAACAGTTCGACGTCATCCTCGCAGACAACCTCTTCGGCGACATTCTTTCGGACGAAGCGGCCATGCTGACCGGATCCATCGGCATGCTACCCTCCGCGTCGCTCGGCGCCCCGGGCACGCCCGGCCTTTACGAGCCGGTGCATGGCTCCGCGCCGGACATTGCCGGGCAGGGGATTGCGAACCCGTGCGCCGCGATCCTGTCGCTGGAAATGGCGCTGCGCTGGTCGCTCGGCCGGGACAAGGCCGCCGACATGTTGTTCGCAGCTGTCGGTAAGGCGCTTGACCAGGGCGCCCGCACCAAAGACCTCGGCGGCAGCCTGACAACGCGCGAAATGGCGGACGCGATCATCGCCGCGCTCTGACGGCCGGTCCAAGGAAAAGATTGCCCGACTTCCTCTCGCATGAGAGCATTCCCCTAAAAACATAAGGGAGGAATGCCATGTCATACGCCGATGGACGTCTGATCCACGATGCCGACAGCCATCTGATGGAGCCTGTCGATTGTCTCGATCCGTATTTTGAAAAGAAGCTGCTGGACCGCTTTCTGGCGCTGCCGCGCGTGAAAGCGCTGCGAACCGGGGCCAAGGCAAAGTGGATCGGAGAGCGCCTGGACCTGCAACAGGATGCGGATTTCCGGGCCGAGGCGGACGACAATATCCTGCTGCGGAAGAACTATGACGCGCACGGCGCCTGGGTGCGGCAGGACCGCCCGCATACGATGGACAAGCTCGGCTTTGCCAGCCAACTCGTCTTCACCACGCATTGCCTCGGCAATTTTGGCCTCGATCAGGGAGACGACATGGAGCTCTGCTACGCCGCTGCCGATGCGCATAACCGGATGATGACGGACTTCTGCAGCATCGACCGCCGACTACTGGCCGTCGCCTATGTTCCACTCGAAGATTTTGACCGGTCGCTCGCCACTGCAAAGCTTGCCATCAAAATTGGCGCCAAGGCGCTGATGGTGCCGAGCCGCTGCCCGCAGCATCATTCGCCGAGTCATATCGCGCTGGACCCGCTCTGGGCACTGGCGCAGGAGGCTGGCATTCCGGTGGTGCTCCATGTCGGCGGGGAGACGAAGCTGAACCCAATGTACAAGGAGAACGGCCTGCCGCCGGTACCGGATTTCCATGGCGGCGACGACAATTTCACGTCCGTCTCCTACATGCCGATCCCGGAGGCCGCGATGCAGACACTGGCGACGCTGATCTTCGACGGCGTGTTCGACCGGTTCCCGGATCTCAAATGGGGTGCCATCGAGCTTGGCGCGAACTGGGTGCCCGGCTGGATGCGGGCCATGGATTCGGCAGCCCACGCCTTCATGCGTAACGAAGAACGCCTGCAGAAGCTGTCCGCAAAACCCTCCGAGATTGTCCGCCGTCAGTTTCGCGCAGCGCCTTACCCGCACGAAGATGCCGGCTGGATCGTCCGGGAAGCAGGCGAGGAAATCGCCATGTTCTCGTCCGACTTTCCGCATGTCGAAGGCGGCCGCAATCCGCTGAAGCGGTTCGACCAGACGCTCGAAGGCCTGCCGGAAAGCGCCATCAAGGCGTTCTATTCCGGTAACTTCATCGACATGATGGGAGAGGGGCTCGCGCCTGACCTCCGCGTGCCGGAACTGCAGCAATCGGCCTGATCCTTCAGGGATCAGATCAGCGCTTTCAGGGGGGGCGGCATATGGAAAATGAAGACCCGTCAGAGACGCGGGAGACGATACTCGCCCAACGCCGGGCGCGCGTGGAATACTTTGCCTTCATTGCCCAGATCGTCAGTGCCATCGCCATCGTCATCTCGCTGGTCTTTGTCGGCATCCAGTTGCATGACGGGAATACGGTCACGCTGCGCAACGAATCCAATGCAACCATGGCACAATGGTCGGCCTTTCGTGCTTCTATCTATTCAGATCGCGATACTGCGGAGGTGTTCCGGGCCGGAATGTCGGGGGCCCCGCCGCTGGATGAAACGGACCAGCTGCGCTTTGGCTACATAATGCGTGAGCATGCCTGGGCGACGTTCCAGATCTGGGACCGGGCCAAACGCGGTCTGGTAGCGGAAGCGAACTTCGTGGTCGGGGCGGCGCCGGATTATCTGAAAGTGATCTGCACGCCGGGCGGTTCGGTCATCTGGGCCGAAATCCGAAGCGAAATGCCTGCATCATTCATTGCAGACATGGACCGGATCGAAGAGGCTTATGCGCCTGCGCACCATGTCAGCTGCGTTCCGGAAGAACAGGGCGGCCTTGGCCTAACTGTAATCGGCGATCCGGCAGAGTAAATTGCCGCGGAATTCGAAGAAGCTTGCGCCGCGTACCTTCACGGTTTCGCCGGCTTTGACCCCATTTGGCAGGTCGACTGCGGCCTTGCCCTCGAATTCGATTTCGGCGGCGGCCTTGCCCGCACCGGATACGACATTGATCAGCCGTTGGCGGCGGTAGGTGAAGGCGTTTCCGGATAATTCGGCCACCTGGCGCATCATGTCCTTGCCGTCGAGGCGCATGGAACCACCCGCATTCGAGATGTTTTCGAACACGACGTCGTCGGTCACGCAGTCAAGCATGCCGTCAATGTCGCGGGCGTTATAGCTTTGAATATAGCGGGCAATTACGTCGTCGAGCATGGGGCGGGGGCCTCCATATGTGTCTCCGGGAACCCCTTCGTGTTGCCCGACGGGGCCCCGAATGGCAACAGGCTTTGCGCATCGGCCGGAAATGCGTCATAAGCCCGCCTCGAATTACGAGGAGCGAAAGAGCCATGGGCACACGGATTGCGATTGTCGGCGCGACGGGAAATGTCGGACGCGAATTGCTGGCCATTCTGGACGAGCGCATGTTCCCGGCGGACGAAGTCTACGCCGTGGCGTCGCGCCGGTCGCTCGGCAAGGAAGTGTCCTTCGGTGACCGCACCCTGAAATGCCAGGACATCGAAAGCTTCGACTTTTCCAAGGTCGATCTCGTCCTTATGTCGGCGGGCGGCAACACGGCAAAGCAATGGTGCCCGAAGATTGCGAAGGCCGGCGCCATCACCATCGATAACTCCTCCGCTTGGCGGATGGACCCGGACGTGCCGCTGGTCGTGCCGGAGTGCAATGGCGAAGCGGTGATGGACTACAAGAAGAAGATGATCATCGCGAACCCGAACTGCTCGACAGCGCAGCTCGTGGTGGCGCTGAAGCCGCTTCACGATGCCGTCGGCGTCAAGCGCGTTGTCTGCTCGACCTACCAGTCCGTCTCCGGCGCCGGCAAGGATGCGATGGACGAATTGTGGAACCAAACCCGCGGCGTCTATGTGAATGACGAGCCGACCCCGGAAATCTTCCAGAAGGAAATCGCCTTCAACGTGATCCCGCAGATCGACGTCTTCATGGATGACGGTTTCACCAAGGAAGAATGGAAGATGCGCGTCGAGACGAAGAAGATCGTCGACGAGAGCATCGAGCTTGTCGCCACCTGCGTGCGCGTGCCGGTCTTTGTCGGCCATTCCGAAGCGGTCAGCGTGGAGCTTGCCGCGCCGATGAGCGCGAAGGAAGCGCAGGACCTGCTGCGCGAGAGCCCTGGCATCATGCTGGTCGATGATCCGGAAGAAGACCTCTACATCACGCCGAAGGAATGTGTCGGCGACTGGGCGACCTTCATCAGCCGCGTGCGCAAGGATCCGACCGTCGAGAACGGCCTGATGTTCTGGTGTGTCTCCGACAACCTGCGCAAAGGCGCGGCGCTGAACGCCGTGCAGATCGCCGAGGAACTCCTGAACCGCGGTGTCATCAAGCCGGAAAAACAACCGGCCGTGACGGACTAATGGGTAAAAAGAGACATCGCAAACGATCGGGCGTGCCAGACACGCGCGCAGAATTCGAAGCGATGTCTCTGGATGACCTCAATGAATGTGCCAAGCGCACTGATTACTGGCTATCTCAAGAATCGCGAAAAATCGTCCGCAAGGGTCTCGAGAAAAGGTTGCACCTGATCCTGTCCATTCGGGAGTATCGGTTCGATGTACCGGTCGACTTTCGTACTGAGGACTAGTCCGTATCCGAACCGAACTTCGCTTTGCGGGTCTCGACGGTGACGTTGAGGCCCGTTGCGCTTTTGAGGTGCAGGTCACGTTGCGGGAAGGGGATTTCGAGTTCGTACTTCTCGAGCGCCGTGTGCAGGGCCCAGTTATAATCCGCGACAACGCGGGCGGGCCGGCTAACGGCGGCATCGGTCAGCCAGGCGACCAGTTCGAATTCGAGCGCGGAATCGCCAAATTTCGTCAGCCAGACCTGCGGGGTGCGGCCGGGAACCCCTTTCAGCGTCCATTCGACTTCCTCGGCAGCTTCAAGGCCAGCCTTGCGGACAAGCTCCTTGTCGGAGCCGTAAGCGACTCCGAAAGGAACATGGACGCGCCTGCGGGCTTCGCGCAGCGTCCAGTTGATGACTTGCGCCTTTATGAACTCCTCGTTCGGCACGAGGATGTCGACATTGTCGTTCGTGGTAACGAGGGTTGAGCGGATATTGATTTCGCGCACGAGGCCCGTGACGCCGGACTGAAGCTCGATGAAGTCACCCACCTTCACGGATTTCTCGATCAGGATGATCAGGCCCGACACGAAGTTCGAGAAGATTGCCTGCAAGCCGAAGCCGATACCGATACCCAGCGTACCAGAGAGGATGGTCAGCGCGGTCAGGTTCACGCCCACGACCTGAAGCGCGATCAGGATGGCGATGATGATGAAGGCGATCTTCAGCACCTGTCCGAGCAGGCCCGCCATGGAGGGCGTCAGCTTCTTGGAACTGCGCAACTGCGCCTGCGCCGCATCGCCTGCGATCCGGCCGAGCCAGAGCGCGAAGGCCGCGACGGCCAGGCTTGTCATCAGGCGCAGGATCGAGAACTTCACGCCGCCAAACTCGATGATGGTGGAGTCGAGGGACTCCGTCACCGGCTGCAGCAGGCGGAGGATGTAGAGCGCGGCGATCAGCCATGCGAGCAGCGCCAGCGTGTTTGCCACCATCCCATCACGGATGTTTGACGTAATCAGGCGGACAATGATCCAGGCATTGAGGAGGCTGCCTGCCACGCGCAGGATTTCATTGCGCAAGCCGAACTGGTCGAAGGCCGGGATGGCGATCCATAGGAGGAGCGCTGTAATGACCGGCCAGACGATCCGGGCTGAGGAAACCGAGGCGTGGAAGAGTACGTCTGCGCGCTCCCGGCTAGCCGCCAGTTTCTTCAGCCTTGTGACCGGTACTCGAGCCAGGAAGAAGCCCGCGATCCCCGCCACGACAATCGCAAGGAATTGCCAGAGCGACTCGTAAGAGACGAACTCCCCGGCGAGCTTGACGATATCGTCCTGAACCGACTGAAGCACATCCTGGAACTTCAGCGTATTCAGAAGGGAGGGCGATGTTTCTTCATCCATCGGTCGGGCCGTTCTCCGTTGATCGCGCGGGTGTTTCTTCCTGAAATCTAGACGATGCGGGCTTCAAGGCAACCGATGCCGGATTTCGTGACTATCCAAGCGGCAGGCGGGTTGATACAGCGCGGCGCATGTCTTCGAGCCAGCGTTTTGGATTTCTTGTCGGTCTGACGGCCTATTTCATCTGGGGCAGCCTGCCGCTGTACATCCGGGCGATGCGGCATGTCCTGCCGCAGGAATTGCTGGCGCACCGGGTGATCTGGTCGGTGCCGACCGCGATGGTGCTGATCGCGCTGGCTGGGAACTGGCACGACATCCGGGCGGCCTTTCAATGGCGCACGGCGAAATGGCTGATCCTGTCCGGCCTGATTATCGGGCTGAACTGGGGGGTCTATATCTGGGCGGTGAATGCCGACCGGACGATCGAGGCCTCGCTCGGCTATTTCATCAATCCGCTGGTCAGCGTCCTGTTCGGCATGGTGTTCTTCGCCGAGAAACTGCGTCCGGCGCAGTGGGTCTCGGTTGCGATTGCGGCTGTGGGCGTCGGCGTCGTCACGGTGGCCTATGGGCATGTGCCCTGGATTGCGTTGTTTCTTTGCATGAGTTTCGCCTCATACGGCGTGATCCGGAAAAAGATGGCCGTCGACAGCCGGGCCGGGTTCCTGATGGAGGTCGTCGTCCTCGTTCCGTTGGCTATCGGTTGGCTCACCTGGTTTACGCAGCAGCCGGACGGCCGGCTGATGGGGCAGGGTGGATGGGACATCCCGCTGCTGATCGCGGCGGGCCCGATCACGGCTTTCCCGCTCATTCTCTTCGCGCTGGCGGCCAAGCGTCTCAAACTGTCGACCGTCGGGATGATGCAGTATATCGGGCCCAGCATTCAGTTCCTGATCGCGGTCTTCATATTCCGGGAGCCGTTCGGCATGACGCTCGCCATCGCGTTTGGCTTCATCTGGCTGGCGCTGGCGGTGTTCACCGTGGATTCCATGGTGGGCGAGGCGAAGGCGCGGCGACTGGCCCGCGCGGCGCGGCCTGCCTGATATCGAGCCAAAAAAATCCCCGGAGCCAGGGGATCGGCACCGGGGCGTATCAGTTTCTGACAGATAGAGATGGGATTCCTATCTGGTTCCGTATCCTGCAATAAATACGCCAGATGGCGAGATATGGCGACAATCAGGGGCGCGAGGTCGACATCGCGATCCAGAGCGCCACGACGGCGAGGGCCAGGCCAAAGCACAGCCGCGCAGCAAAAGAGGTGCGCCATTTTTCCAGTAATCCACCCAGATGGTCCGCCACCAGAACGATGGTCACGTGGACGATCAGCGAGAGGAGAATGTGCAAGCTGCCCAGCAGGAGGATCTGCAGCCAGAGGTGCCCGAGTCCGGGATCAGCGAACTGGCCGACGACCAGGAGGTAGAAGACAAGCGCCTTGGGGTTCAGCAGGTTCGCGATCAGGCCGCGCCGGAACCCGGCCAGTTTGTTGGCCATGGCCGGCGGGGCTGAGCCATCGTCGCGAAAAGCTTCCCAGGCAAGGTAAAGCATAAAGGCGACACCGCCCCAGCGCAGCGCTTCATAAAGCGTGATCGATCCGGCGAGCAGGGCGGACAGGCCCGTCGCAGCCGCCAACAGCTGGATGGCGAGCCCGAGCGTAATCCCCGCCACCGCCTTCATGCCGTGTTGCCGGCCTGCGCGCGCCGACAGGGTGGCAAGCCAGCCCATGTTCGGACCGGGCGTCAGCTCCACCGCCAGCATGGCGACGATGAAAGCAGGCCAGTCGAGCGAGGCAAACATGTCAGAGGGCGGCGTAGACGGCTTCGACGAGGCGCACGGCGCGGGGGTCTCCGACCAGCACGTTCGATTGCCGGTTCATGACATAGGCGCACGTCAGCTCCGCGTCCGGATCGGAGACCGCCATCGATCCGCCCCAGCCGGAATGGCCAAGCGTTGCCGGATTTGGCCCGAACAGGCCGTGCGTATTCAGCATGATACCGGCGCCGAAACTGGTCTCCAGCGGGAGGACAAGATCGGGCCCGTGCGTGCGCGGACGGATCAGGTCTTCGAAGATGCCTGCGCGCAGCTTGCCGCCGCCGCTGCGGGCATAGTGATGGTAAATCACACCGACGCTTTCGGCGGTGCCATGGCCGTTGGCTGATGGAATTTCGATTTCGCGCCAGATGGCGCCGCCGCGGTTAGGTGCGGACCATTTGTAGACGAAGGCGGCCTTGCGATATTCGTTCAGCTCGCCAAGGTCAGCCAGGGCGTTCGGACGTTTGATGTCGGCGCAGCGGCCATGTTCGCTGGCGGGCAGGCCGATGCGGAAATCCACGTCCGGGAACAATGCGCGCAGCGTCGTGCCCAGCGTCTCGCCGCTGATACGGCGCCCGATCTCGCCTGCGATATAGCCCCAGGTGAGGGGATGGTAGCCATGCGCGGTGCCCGGCGGCCACATCGGCGCGAGCTCTGCAATGGCGGCGGCGCAGGCGGGCGGGTCTAGCCAGAGCTCGGGGTCGATTTCTTCCGGGAAACCGGGAAGGCCGGCCTGATGGCTGAGGGCCTGTCCGATTGTCACGGTGTCTTTTCCATTGGCGGCAAATTCCGGCCAGACGGCTGCGACCGGGGTTTCGTATCCGTCCGGCAGTGTATCGACGAGGGAAGCAAGCACAAAGGCGGCGATGCCTTTTGTGGTCGAATAGACCGGCACCAGCGTGTCGGCGCTCCACGGAACCGATTTCTGCCTGTCGGCCCAGCCGCCGAGCAGCGAGGCGACCAGTTCGCCCCGGTGATAGACGGCGAAGCCAGCGCCCAGTTCGTCCATGTCTGCGAAGTTCGTCTCGAAGACAGTGCGCACGTTTTCGAGGCCAGCGGCGGTGAAGCCGGAAATCGGGAAGTCAGTCATGCTTCGGCCATACGGCCTAATCCGCGCTGTTGTCGAGGCTGTTTACTGCCTGTTTCTCCGCCCGGGCATCGTCCATTTCCTGCAGGAAGTCTTCCAGCTCGATCTGCCATTTGAACACTTGGCGCTGGCCGAATCCCGCTTCGCCCCGGAAATTCTGCTGCAGGCGGAGGCAGACGACCTGTCCAAACCATTTCTCTTCGGCGAACGCGGCGGCGTCCCGGTAACCGGCATTGTGCGTGTTGGCGATTTCCAGTGCCTCGATGCGGGAGAATTCCGCCATCTCGTGGCAGGACACAAAGCGGAGGGCGCGGCAGGCATTCTGCGGTCCTTCGCAATCGCTTAGGCTCACATCAAAGGCCTGGCCCAGCATTTCCCCGGTCAGCACCGGGTGGCCGTCCTCATGGGAAATTTCCATGGCCTCGGCGCCATATTTTGCGAGTTCGTCCCGTAGCTGGTTCACCGTCACCAATTGGGCATTCGCCGGGAAGACGAAGGCTGCAGCCATCAGAAAGAGAGGGAGCTTAACGCGCCACGTCATGGAAGCCTGCCGGGGTTTCTGGACAGAAGAGATGAGCTAAACGGTTTTGCGGCGCTGAAGCAATTGCCGCAGTTGCGCCGTTTGCTGTGCAGGGCGATAGTCCGCGCGCTTGAAAAGGGATTGAACGACCATGGCTTCATCGACGCACCGCCCGCGCCGCTCCTGTCTCTACATGCCGGGCGCCAATGAACGCGCCCTCGAAAAGGCGCGCGGCCTTGCCGCTGATACGCTGCTGCTGGACCTGGAAGACGCTGTGGCGCCGGACGCAAAACTGACCGCGCGTGAAGCCATCCTGAGCGCTGTGAAACAGGGCGGCTATGGCTATCGCGAGATCGTCATCCGCATGAACGGGCTCAGCACCGAATGGGGCGCCGATGACCTGAAAATGGCCGTTTCCAGCGGCGCGAAGGCCGTTTTGGCGCCGAAGGTCGAATCTGCTGCCGATATCCACGCCCTCGACAAGGCGCTCACCGAGGCGGGTGCCCCGGCAAATTTCGGCCTCTGGGTCATGATCGAAATGCCAAAGGCCATTCTCCATATTGAGGAAATCGCTGCCACCGCCGCCGAGACGCGCCTGACCACGTTCGTGATGGGCACGAATGATCTCGCCAAGGAATACCGGGCCCGGATGACGCGCGACCGGATTGCTTTCCAGACGGCTCTGCAGCTCACCATCGCAGCGGCCCGCGCCTATGGCGTCACCGCCATCGACGGCGTTTTCAACGATATCAAGGACGAGGACGGCCTGATCTTCGAATGCGAACAGGGCCGCGACCTCGGCTTTGACGGCAAGACGCTGATTCACCCCTCGCAGCTCGACACCGCCAACCGCGTCTTCGCACCGAGCCACAATGATGTGGAACAGGCCAAAGCCGTCATCGAGGCCTTCGCCGACCCGGCTAATGCCGGCAAAGGCGTGCTGAAAGTGAACGGCAAGATGACCGAGCTGCTTCACCTCGACGAAGCCCGCCGTACCGTGGCGATGGATGAAGCGATCCGCGCCTTCGAAGCGGCCTGAGCCGAAGAGGGGAGAGTCAGATGAGCTATACGATCCTGCACAACCCGAACTGTTCGACCTCCCGCAAGGGGCTGGACCTGCTGAAAGAGGCGGGCATCGAGCCACAGGTGCGCAAATACATGAACGTCTCCGAACAGCTCTCGGTCGATGAGCTGAAAGACATCGCGAAGAAAATGGGTGGTGTCAGCCCGCGCACCTTCATGCGCGCAAAGGATGCCCCCGCCGCGGGGATCGATGCGGACTCGAGCGATGAGGCGATTTTTGAAGCGATGGCCGGGAATCCGAAGCTGATCCAGCGCCCCATCGGCATCAAGGGCAAGAAGGCCGTGCTGGGCCGTCCGCCTGAAGACCTGCTGAAACTCGTATGATCGATTGCGAATTTGGGCCCAAACGGCCCGATTCGATCAAATTTCAACGATTCTGATCGCTGGATATAAGCCATTCCGCGCGAGAGTGGCGTCATGTTGATGACGCTTCTCCTCCTCGCGGCGGCCGTGTGCCTCGCCTTTGCCGGTTTCTGCTTTTTCGGCCTGCCTTACATGATCGCAGGTCCGCGGGTGCTGGACCAGCTGCGCACGCGCCTGACAGACAAGGCCCTGCTTGGCGGCCTGGTGACTGCGGCGATTTCGCTTGTTTGGGTGCTTCAGGCGTCTCCGGCCTTGATTTCACATGGGGCCAGCGTGCAGGTAGTCGCCGATCAGATGACGGGCGGCTGGCAGATCTAAGCTGGCGGCGGCCCCCGGAAGCGAGGCTGCCATGACCGCACAGACAAAATCCAATCCCGGCAATTATTTCGAGGACTTCTCGATCGGCATGGAACTCGTCCATGCGACGCCCCAGACCGTCACCGAAGGCGATATCGCGCTATACCGCGCGCTGACCGGCAACCGCTACGCCCAGTATTCCTCGTCCGAGTTCGCGAAGGCCGCCGGCCTGCCGGGTCTCGCCATCGACCCGATCCATGCCTTCCACGTGGTCTTCGGCAAATCGGTGCCGGACATTTCGCTGAATGCCGTCGCCAACCTTGGTTATGCCGACGGACGCATTCGCCGCCCGATCATGCCCGGTGACACGCTGAACACCGTGTCCGAAGTCATCGGCATGAAGGAGAATTCCAACAAGCGCACCGGCGTCGTCTGGGTCCGCACCCGCGGCTTCAACCAGAACGGCGTCGAGGTCATGTCCTTCGTGCGCTGGGTGATGGTCAACAAATGGGAAGAGGACGCCGCCGTGCCGCCCGCCCATGTGCCTGACCTGCCGGCCGCCGTGCCGGGCAGTGAGCTGGAAGGCTTCGCCCCGATGGAGGACTGGGATTTCTCTCTCGCGGGCTCGCCCTTTGGTTATGAAGACTATGAGATCGGCGAGAAGATCAATCACGTCGACGGCATGACTGTGGAAGAGGCCGAGCACCAGATTGCGACGCGCCTCTACCAGAACACGGCGAAGGTCCACTTCGACGCCCACGGCCAGAAATCCAGCCGCTTCGGCAAGCGCCTCATCTATGGTGGCGTGGTGATCTCGATTGCCCGCTCGCTGGCCTTCAACGGCCTTGCCAATGCGGGCCAGGTGCTGGCGATCAATGCCGGTACGCATGCGAGCCCGCTTTTCGCTGGCGACACGATCTATGCGTGGAGCGAAGTGCTGGACAAGACAGAGCTGTCGGACAAGGCAGGAGCCCTGCGTCTTCGTCTCGTGGCCGTAAAGGACCAGGACCCGGCTGCGTTCGCTTACAAGACGGCAGATGGCAAATATGCCGATGGCGTACTGCTCGATTTCGACTACTGGGCCGCAATCCCTAAACGGGCAGGGCGCTGATCTTCCGGAACGGCGCCCCTGCGCCTATATGCACGCCATGAGCGGGTATGGCCCTTTTGACGGATTTACGCTGGTGGCCATCGCGCTTGCGGTGATCCTGTCGGCTTTGGTGAGCCTGATCGGCACATCGGGCCGCAAGCGGAACATCGCCCTCGGAGAGGCGCAAGTCGGCGATCTTGCCGAGATGACGGGCATCCGTGATCCGAAACGCCTGCAGGAAGTGTTCGGCCCGCCGGACATGGGCCGCGTCTGGCGTAGTGTGACGCTTCTGGATGTGCGCCGGGCCCGCACGCCCGAAGGCTGGCTGATGTCATCGGATCTTGTCGACTATGCCTGCATTGTTGCGGCTGTCATGGCGCTTCTGGTGTCCTTCCGGCTGATGCCGGCTTTTCTGCTGATCGCGCTGGGCATTCAGATTGCGGGATGGATCGTCTCGACGCGGCTGCCGCGATAGGGCAATAGAGCCCGCTACGCACAATCCTGATAACCGGAGCCGGTCGCGCACATGAAAATCTGGAAGATGAACGGGGCGGGCAATGCTTTTGCCATTTTCGACGCCAGGTCTGTGCCGTTCTCTCCGACGGAAGACCAGGTGCGCCAGCTGGCTGAGGAAATGAATGCCGACCAGGTGATCGCACTGGAACGCGATGCGGCGCGCGACGTGTTCATGCGTATCTGGAATCGGGATGGCGGCGAAGTCTCCGCCTGCGGCAATGCCAGCCGGTGCGTGGGCCGCCTCCTGCTGGATGAAACCGGCAAAGACAAGATCACGATCCAGACCGAAGCCGACATGCTGCGAGCCTTCCGTGCCGAGGACGGCCTGATCACCGTGGACATGGGTTCGCCCCTGATGGGCTGGGAAGACATTCCGCTGGCGGAAAAAATGGATGTTCGCGGTGTCGACGTGAAAATCGGCCCGATGGACAACCCGATCCTCTCGCGTCCGGCGGTCGTCTCCATGGGCAATCCGCATGCGGTGTTCTTCGTCTCGGATGTGGACGCCTATGACATTCCGGCTTTGGGTCCGCTGGTGGAGTGGCACCCGCTCTTCCCGGAAGGGACGAATGTCGGCTTTGCGCAGGTCATCGACCGTCACACAATCCGCCTGCGCGTCTGGGAGCGCGGGGCAGGGCTGACCAGGGCCTGTGGCACCGGCGCCTGCGCGGCGCTCGTCTGCGCAGCGCGCGCAAAGCTCACCGAGCGGACGGCGAAGCTGATCCTCGATGGCGGCGAATTGCTGATCGAATGGCGCGAAAGCGACGACCGCGTCTACATGACCGGCCCGGTAGAACTGGAATTCGAAACCGAAATCTGACGCAGAGTGCTTGATTCGTGCCCGTTCCGGCGCGATGTGCGCTGCACGAGATCGCCATGACGGACCCGAAAGCCCCCTCCAGACCGACGCTGATCACGCTCGGATGCCGCCTCAACTCTTATGAGTCCGAGGTGATGCGTGGCCATGCGGCCGAGGCGGGGCTTTCCAATGCGGTGATCGTCAATACCTGCGCGGTGACGGGGGAGGCGGTGCGGTCTGCCCGCCAGGCCATCCGCCGCGCGGCAAAGGACCATCCGGGCGCGCCCATTCTCGTTACGGGCTGCGCCGCGCAGATCGATCCCGACATGTTCGCGAAGATGCCGGAAGTTACCCGCGTCATCGGCAATCATGAGAAAATGAAAGCCGAAACGTGGAAGCCGGTGGACCTGCTCGGCGGGCATGAGAAAGTCCGCGTCAACGACATCATGTCGGTGAAGGAGACGGCCGCCCACCTGATCGACGGGATGGACGGGCGCGCGCGGGCCTATGTGCAGGTCCAGAATGGCTGTGACCATCGCTGCACCTTCTGCATCATCCCTTACGGACGCGGCAATTCCCGCTCCGTCCCGGCGGGCGTAGTGGTGGACCAGGTGCGCCGCCTCGTGGAGACGGGGCACTACGAGGTCGTGCTGACCGGCGTGGATCTCACCAGCTGGGGCGCGGACCTTCCGGGCACGCCGCAGCTCGGCAATCTGGTGCAGCGCATCCTGAAACTGGTGCCGGAGCTGCAACAGCTGCGCATTTCTTCCATCGACGCCATCGAGATCGACGACGCCCTGTTCGAGGCGATGGGTGAGCGGCGTCTCGCGCCGTTCATGCATCTCTCGCTGCAGCATGGTGACAATCTCATCCTGAAGCGGATGAAACGCCGGCACTCGCGCGACGATGCGATTGCGCTGGCCGAGCGGCTGCGAACCTTGCGTCCGGATATTGCACTCGGTGCGGACATCATTGCAGGGTTTCCAACGGAGACGGAGGCGCATTTCGAGAACTCGGTGCGTCTTGTCGAAGACTGCGGTCTCGCCTTCCTGCACGTCTTTCCCTACAGCCCCCGGCCAGGCACGCCGGCGGCGCGGATGCCGCAGCTGGACAAGGTGATCATCAAGGAGCGCGCGGCGCGCCTGCGCGAAACGGGCGAAAACGCCCTCAAAACCCACTTTTCACGCCATATTGGGGAAAAGCGTGAGGCTTTGGTCGAGCGTGGAACCACGGCCCGCCTGCCGGACTTTACCCCCGTAAAACTGTCGCGTGACCCCGGCCAAGCTGGACGGCCCGTGCGGGCCCATATAACCGGGCATGACGGCAGGCAGCTGATCGGAGAAATAGAAGAATGATCCTCTGGTTCGGGAAGAAAAAGAAAAAAGACGAAATGGCCGCCGCAGGCGCTGCCATGGAAGCGCCCGAACTGTCGGCAGAAGAACTGGCCGCGAAAGAGGCCGCCGAAGCCGAAGCGGCCAAGGCGGCTGCCGAGAAGGAAGAAATCGAGCGTATCGTCGCCGAGGCCAACAAGGCCTGGGAAGAACGCCAGGCCCGCGAGGCCGAGGAGGCCGCTGCCGAGGCAATGCGCCTGGAAGAAGAGGCGCGCCGGGCGGAAGAGGCCGCAGCTGCTGCAGATGCAGAAGAAGCGGCCCGTCTCGCCGAAGAAGTCGAAAAAGCCCGAAAGGCGCAGGAAGAGCGCGCCGCCCAGCAGGCAAAGGCCGAAGCCGAACTGAAACTGCTGGCCGACCGCCGTGAAGCCGACCGCCTGCGCGCTGAAGCCGAAGCCGCCGCCCGCGCTGCGATGGAAGCTGAGGCCAACAATCCGGGCTTCGTTGCAAAGCTGGGGCAGGGCCTGTCGCGCTCGTCTTCCCGCCTGACCGAAGGCCTCGCCGCGCTCGGTCGCCGCAAGCTGGACGACGACACGATCGAGGAACTTGAAGACCTTCTGATCACGTCTGACCTCGGCTCGAAAGTTGCGGCCCGGGTGACGAAAAACCTCTCAAAAGAGCGGTTTGACCGCGAAATCAGCCCGGAAGAGATCAAACTGGCGCTCGCCAGCGAAATTTCAGACGTGCTGAAACCGCGCGAGAAGATCGTCGACTTTTCGGAAGGCTCCAGCCCCCGCATTGTTCTGTTCGTGGGCGTCAACGGCTCCGGCAAGACGACGACGATCGGCAAGATCGCGTCCAAACTGAAAGAGCAGGGGGCCAAAGCCCTGTTGGTCGCGGGCGATACGTTCCGCGCCGCGGCCATCGAACAGCTGACGGTTTGGGGCGACCGGGCGGGAATCCCGGTCATGTCGAAGCCGACCGGCGCTGATGCGGCTGGCCTTGTCTATGAAGCCATCGAAAAGGCTCAGGCAGAAGATATGGATCTCGTCCTGATCGACACGGCCGGACGCCTGCAGAACAAGACCGAATTGATGTCAGAGCTTGAGAAGGTCGTCCGCGTCATCAAGAAACTGGACCCGACGGCGCCGCACGATGTGATCCTCGTCCTCGATGCCACGGTCGGCCAGAATGCCCTCAGTCAGGTCGAAGCGTTCCGGAATACCGCTGGCGTGACCGGTCTTGTCATGACGAAGCTCGACGGGACAGCCAAGGGCGGTGTGCTGGTCGCGATTGCCGAAGCCTATGACCTGCCGATCCATTTCATCGGCATCGGTGAAAAGGCAGAAGACCTCCGCCCATTCAGTGCGGAGGCCTTCTCGAAAGCCCTTGTGGGCGTCAGCGCCTAGGCGAATTACTCAGCCGCCTCGGCGGTTTCGGCCTCATCATCAAAGATTTCCTCGATGCTTCGCCCGAACAGGCGGGCAATGGCGAAAGCCAGTGGCAGGGACGGGTCATACTTTCCGGTTTCGATGGCATTTACGGACTGGCGGGAGACGTCGAGCCGGTCGGCAAGTTCGGCCTGGCTCCATCCCTTTTCCGAACGCAGGATACGGAGAATGTTCTTCATGATCGGTCAGACCGTGCGGCCGATGCGGTTGAACAGGCACGACATACCATAAGCAAAGAAGAACAGCGTGCCGAACCAGAAAATGTCGACGGCGCCGATCACGTCGAAGATCTGGAGGAAGCCGACCAGGAAGGTCACGCCTGCGGTGATCAGGCCGCCATCCCGCATCGATTTGAGCTGTTTCATGCGGGTGTATTCATCCGTCTCTTCGCTCTGCCGCCAGATGGCGTAGAGCACGCCGACCAGGGGCACGGTGGCGGCGATGGCGCCAACAACATTGAGCCAGGCCGGGGCGGTATCCTCGTCGATGAGGAATTTCGCCCCAAGAATGACCGCCACATAGACCGCCATCAGGGGCCAGAACAGGAATTTGTAGCGCCGGTTTGCTGTACGAAAGCCGCGTGATTGGGCCATAGCGGGATATCTCCTTGTCAAGTTACCATGACAATATGACAAGCACACTTTACTCTGTCAAGCAGGCTTTACATGATTTCTATTCAGGCCCCTGATCGCGCTTCGGCGCTTAAACGGGCTTGTCCGCAGATGGACAGTTTAAAGCGGCCGGAAACTGGGGCATGAGGCAAGCCTTCCTGCCGCCTCCCGGGAATTCCATGCCTGCCTCAGATCTGCTCCCCATAATCCTCTGCCTCTCGTCCGCCATCACATTGGCGACGACCAATGTCCTGGTGAAGGGGGGCGGAGACATTCTCACCGGGCGAATGATTGTTCAGGTGACTGCAGCGCTCATCATGCTGCCTTTCGCGCTGTTTTTCCCGCTGCCGCCATTGAGCACGCTGCCGCTTCTGGCCATCTCGATGGTGTCGCACTGGTTTTATCAGGGCTGCCTGATCCGTGCGATGCACCGGGGCGACCTGTCGCTAGTCTATCCGGTGATGCGCGGGCTCGGTCCGCTGGCGACGGCGGTTTTTGCGACTTTCTTTCTGGGGGAACACCTCGCGCCGATGCAGCAGATTGGTCTTTTCTGCGCGTCCTTTGCCATTCTCTTCTTCGCCCTGCCGACGGCGGCCACACGGGAAGGGCGCAGCCTCGACCGGCGCGCCTTGTTCTGGGCGGTGCTGACGGCGGTGGGGATCGGACTTTATGCGGTGAGCGACACACGTGCTGCCCGGGCGATGCCGCACCCGATGACATTCGTCATCGCCTTGTTCGTGTTCGACTGGATCGGCGTGACGCTGGTTTTCCTCTGGCAGCGACGGGGCCGGTATTTACAGACGATCCGCCCACAGCTTCGGTCCGGCATGATCGGGGGTGTCGTCGGCTGCGTCTCCTACGGCATGGCAATCTTTGCCTATACGATGACCGACGCGGCAATTGTGACGGCCCTCAGGGAAACATCCGTCGTCTTCGCGGCGGTGATGGCGGCGGTGTTCCTGAAGGAGAGTTTCGGGGCCCGGCGTATCGTGGCGGCAGCTGTTCTGGCCACCGGTCTTGTGCTGATGCAGGGCGGCGCAGCGTGAGACTCGCTGTCTGCGGCGTTTCGTGCGACAGCGGCTTTAACAAAACCGCAAGCACGGATGGTGCGTAGAGAGTTCATGACCGAGTTCGACCAGAAGACTGCAACCCATCCGGACGACCCCCCGCAGGAGGCGAGCGTCAAGGACGCCGCCGCACGCGCCGGGGGAATCTGGACAGAGCTTGGTCCCACGCTGTCTTTCATCGTCATCTACAATGTCATGCTGCGCTTTCCGGAAGAGGGTCTCTTCTCGAAGGAAAACGCGCTCTATTGGGCAACCGGCGTGCTTATTATCGCAACGGCGGCAGTGATCATCATGAAGGTGGTCCGTAGGCAGAGAATACCGCCCTTCCTGCTCGTTTCTTCAAGCCTGATCGGTGTTTTCGGCGTTCTGGGTATCGCGTTTCACTCAAAGCTCCTGCTTTTCCTGAAGCCCACAATCATCAATCTGATGTTTGCCGGTGCGATTTTTGGAGGTCTCGCCGTGGGCCGCAACATCTGGAAAATGCTGTTCGACGAACTCTTTCACCTGCCGGATCATGCCTGGCGCGTGCTCGCGATCCGCTGGGGCCTATACTTTATTGCAATGGCAATATGGAACATCATCGTATGGCAGGCCTTCGGGGAGGTCGCCTGGGCCAACTGGAAGATCGGCAATATCGTGATCGGCTTCGTTTTTGCGATGGCAAACGCGCCCTTCATGATGAAGCATATGCATCACCCTGAAGAGCGCTGACTCGCCTAATGGGTGAGCTTTTCAGTTCCCGGAGGGTTGGCGAAAGGCGGAAAGGCGGGCAGGTGCCGTGTTTCGGCATAATGGGTCAGCGCCCAGATCGCGGTCGGGAAAGCGAGCTCTGACCAGGGGATATCCTTCCAGTCGAACAATCCGACCTCTTCACTTTCCGGACCAGCGGCAATGTCCGACATCAGCTCGGCCCGGAACATGACCTGGACCTGCGCGATGCGGGGGACGGAGTAGACGGCGAGCAATTGCTCGATCCGGATGTCCGCACAGGCTTCTTCCTGCGCCTCCCTCCGTGCACCTTCCTCGACCGTTTCGCCTTCTTCCATGAATCCGGCCGGGAGCGTCCAGTAACCTTTTCGGGGCTCGATTGCGCGCCGGCAGAGCAAAATCCTGCCATTTTTGGTCACGACAGACCCCGCAACGATTTTCGGGTTCACATAGTCGATAAACCGGCAATGGGCGCAAACCCGGCGCAATTTATCGTCTCCTTCGGGTGTTTCCATGTGAAAAAGGGGCGAAATGAAAGGATTCGATAATTGATCCGTCATCTGTTGTTATCCTATCGGGTTCTAAAAGAGGGGTATTGATCCGCACACGGGCCTCTGCTTTAGGGGGCTTGTGGGTGGGTCGGCCGCCGAACTAGTTAAGTCATCCCTCGAAAGGTAAACCAATATGTCATTCAATCTCAACGCTTCGCCCAGCCACCTGCTGCATCGTGCTCAGCAGGCTGCTGCAAACCACAGCGCCAAGGCGCTCCGCTCCGCCGGCATCACGCTGCGCCAGTTCTCGCTGCTCGCAGCCCTGGACGGCAATGAAGGCGCCAGCCAGTCCGATCTCGTCAATGCCACCGGCATCGACCGTTCGACCTTGGCTGACATGGTCGCCCGTATGGAAACCAGCGGCCTGATCAAACGCGCTGCTTCCAAGACCGACGCACGTGCAAAGTCCGTGTCCCTGACGGCAAAAGGCAAAAAAGCCCTCGATAAGGCCCTTCCGGCTGTTCAGGCTGCTGACGCTGCCCTCTTCTCCAGCCTCGCGAAAGTGAAGCAGGACGCCCTGATGTCCGGCCTCGTCGGTCTGACCGAAGAAGAAGCCAAGCCGGCTCCGGCACCGAAAGCCGCTCCGAAGGCTGCTGCACCGAAGAAAGCTCCGGCGAAAAAGGCCCCGGCCAAGAAGGCTCCGGTGAAGAAAGCCCCGGCGGCCAAAAAAGCTCCGGCCAAGAAGGCTGCTGCACCGAAGAAAGCTGCCGCCAAGACGGTTGCCAAGAAGGCCGCTCCTAAAAAGGCCGCACCGAAGAAAGCCGCTGCCGTTGCAAAAGCGCCGGCCGTGAAAAAAGCACCGGCAAAGAAGCCGGCCGCTCGTAAAGCCAAGAAGAAGTAATCTGGCTTAAAGGGTTCAGGGGCGGGGCGCGCTCAGCGCCTCGCCCACCCGTTTCACCGAGTCAGCGTCCAGCGGCCCGGCAATATGCTCCAGAATCTCGCCATCGGCTGAGATCACAAAGGTTTCCGGCACACCTGTCAGGCCGAAGTCCAACCCGCCCTGACCATCCGGATCCATCACGATATCGGCGTACGGATTGCCAAGTTCTTCCAGGAATTTTCGTCCGTTGGCCGGCGTATCCTTGTACAGCACCCCGTAAACCTGCCCCGGATGGGCCTCAGCCAGCGCCGTCAGGCGCGGATGCTCCGCCTCGCAGGGTGCGCACCAGCTGGCGAACAGGTTCACGGCGATCGTTTCGCCGGTGGGCGTGGGCGCAAAACTCAGCGTGCCGCCTTCCAGCCGCTCAAAGCTCCGGATCGGCGCTGTACGGGAGACGCGTTCGAAATCGCCTTTCTCCGGATGGCTGAGTTCCCAGCCCGCGAGACCCGCAAAAAGCACAAGCGCCGTGACCGGAATGGCGGCGAGCCAGCGTTTCATGCTGCGTCATCTCCGCGCAGGCGCGCATAGGTTCGCTGCATTTTTGCCCGCGCTGCTTTCGCCCGTAGGGTGACGATCAGGATAGTCAGGCCAAGGCTGATCGCACCAATACCATAGCAGGCCCAGATGAAGACGGCATTCTTGTCGAAATCCGGCAGCATGATCCGTTCAGCCCTCCGACATCAGTTTCGCATTGGCCTGCGCCGTGCGCCGGTCCCAGATCTCCGCCCGCATCAGCGTCTGGGTCAGGCCGGCGAAGAGCAGTGTGTGGCCAAGGCTGCTGGCCAGTAGCGGCCAGAGATATATGGCGGCCATTTTCGGCCCGTCTGCGGTGAGAACGCTCGAATCCTGATGCAGCGAGGTGAAGAGGTCCACGGAGAATTTGATCAGCGGCACATTGATCGCGCCCACCATGGCGAGGATCGCGCCGGCGCGGGCGGCTTTCTGGCGGGTGTCCATGGAGGCGCGCAGCGCCATGTAGCCGAGGAACAGGAAAAACATGAAGAGGACTGACATCATCCGGGCGTCGTCCCACTGCCACCAGGTGCCCCAGGTCGGCTTGCCCCAGATCGAGCCGGTCGCAAGGCAGACCGCCGTCCAGACGGCGCCGAGCGGCGCGATGGATTTCGCGGCGATGTCGGCCACTTCATGGCGCCAGATGAACCAGACGAAGCTCATCACGGCCATTGCCATGTAACTCGCCATGGCCAGCCAGGCGGCAGGCACATGGATGAACATGACGCGCATGATGTCCCCGCCCTGATATTCATCAGCCGGAACCATCCAGAGGCCCCGCCACAAGCCCCAGCCGATCAACAGGACGGCCAATGCATAACAAAGCGGTGCCAGCCATTGGGACAGGCGCAAGAAGCGGAGCGGGTTTGCGAACCAGGAAAACATGGATTTTCGATACCGCTCCCTCAGTCTGCCGCCAAGCGCAAGGCTGCAGCCATCGCGAATGGCGCAACGGCCAGCGCGAACAGGGTGGAGGCTGCCAGGAACAGGGGCGCGCTTTCGCTGCCGGGGCCATGGGTCATGGAGAGCGCTCCGAAAATTGCCGTCGGCACATACAATGGCAGGGCGATGAGGCTGATCAACAGGCCGCCACGCCGCACCGTGGCCGACAAGGCCGCGCCGACCCCGCCCCAGAAATAGAAGGCCAGTCCGCCGAGGCCATAGAGTGCGGCGTTGCGCAGGAGATCGGTCGATGCCTCCGCCTGGAACATCAGCGCCAGCAGCGGAGAGAGCAGGGCAAGCGGCAGGCCCGCGGCCAGCCAGTGCGCGAATGTCTTCGCCCCGGCGATCGCAGAGGCCGGCGCCCCGGTCTGCAGCCACAGGTCCAACGCCCCGTCTTCGGTGTCTGCCTGGAAGATCCGCTCCAGCGTGACGAGGCTGGACAGGGCGAGTGCCACCCAGAGAATGCCGGGGCCAACGGCGCGCAACGTCTGCGGATCCGTCCCGATGCCAAGCGGCACGAGCACGGCAGCGCCCGCGAAAAAGCCGAGCGGCAACAGCGCGCCGGCGCCGCCTGCCCAGGCCTCGCCCAGCGCCTGCCGGAAGGCGGAGAGGATCGGTGCGGGCCTCACAGCACGACCTCATTCGCCGGGACGAAACCGGATTCGCCGTGAATGGCCGCGACAATGGCCCCGCCGCCTTTCAGATGATCCTCAATCAGTTCCAGCACCAGTTCCCGGCCTTCGGCGTCGAGCGCTGTATAAGGCTCGTCCAGCATCCAGATCGGCCGCTTCTCCAGCAGGAGCCGACCGAGCGCGGTACGCCGGCGCTGCCCGGCAGAGAGATAGCGCGCGGGCACATCGGCCGGGCGCTTCAGGCCCATCCGGGCGAGCACTGAGTCCAGATCCGAACCCGAGCCCCAGGCCTTTGCCCAGAGTCCAAGATGTGTACGCGGGGTTTCGTGCGGCTTGAGGCCCTCGCGATGGGCGAACCAGTGATGCAGGCCGTTACGGGTCACCTCGCCCGCTTCCGGCCGTGTCAGCCCGGCGAGAATCCGCAGAAGGGTTGTCTTGCCTGCGCCGTTCGACCCGCGCAGGACAAGGCTTTCACCCGGCGCGACTGACAGGCTGACGCCTGTAAACAGCACCCGTTCGCCTCGAATCATGCCGAGACCGGTGGCAGAGAGCAGGGGCCCTGAAACAGTACCAGTCACGCCGCGCAGCACCCGTTTCCACGCCGGGAATGGCGTAAATGAAGGGAAAATGGCGCGTGTGGGCCCATCGGGATCTCCTACCTGCCTGTTAGAACGCACGTTTTATCGGTTCAGGCGCTGCAGGATAGTCCTTTTGTCCCGATTGCCTCAGCGCCTCCGGCCTTATATGAGACGGGCACGCGCCGCCCATTCCGCCCGGCGGCCCCGGATTCACATCTCAGACGCGAGGTTTCCCTCCCATGCCGTCCCTCGACAGCTTCAATTCCAAACGCACGCTCACCGCCGGTGGCAAGACCTACACCTACTACTCCATCGAGGCCGCCGCCGAGAACGGACTTGGCGATGTTTCCCGCCTTCCGGCCTCGCTGAAAGTGCTGCTGGAAAACATGCTGCGTTTCGAAGACGGCAAGACCGTTACCAAGGACGACATCCTCGCGTTCAAGAAATGGCTCGACAACAAGGGCAAGGACGATCACGAGATCGCCTACCGCCCGGCCCGCGTGCTGATGCAGGACTTCACCGGCGTTCCGGCCGTGGTCGACCTCGCCGCCATGCGCGACGCCGCCCAGAAGCTCGGCGCCTCGGCCGAAGCCATCAACCCGCAGGTCCCGGTTGACCTCGTCATCGACCACTCGGTCATGGTCGACAGCTTCGCCGGCCCGGACAGCTTCAAGAAGAACGTCGAGATCGAATACCAGCGCAACCAGGAGCGCTACGAGTTCCTCCGCTGGGGCTCGACCGCGTTCAAGAACTTCCGCGTCGTTCCGCCCGGCACCGGTATCTGTCACCAGGTGAACCTCGAATATCTCGGCCAGACCGTCTGGACGAAGGAAGAGGGCGGCGAAACCGTCGCCTATCCGGACACCTGCGTTGGCACCGACTCGCACACGACCATGATCAACGGCCTGTCCGTCCTCGGCTGGGGCGTCGGCGGGATCGAGGCTGAAGCCGCCATGCTCGGCCAGCCGGTCTCCATGCTGATCCCGGAAGTCATCGGCTTCCGCCTTGATGGCAAGATGGCCGAAGGCGCAACCGCGACCGACCTCGTCCTGACGGTTGTCCAGATGCTCCGCCAGAAGGGCGTTGTCGGCAAGTTCGTCGAATTCTACGGCCCGGGCCTCTCGAACCTGACCCTCGAAGACCAGGCGACCATCTCCAACATGGCCCCGGAATATGGCGCGACCTGCGGCTTCTTCCCGGTCGACGAAGACACGGTGAAGTATCTCAGCAATACCGGCCGTGACGCCGACCGCGTGGAACTGGTCGAAGCCTATGCCAAAGCGCAGGGCTATTGGCGTCCGGACCAGGCCGAGCCGGTCTTCACCGACACGCTGGAACTCGACCTCGGCGCCGTCGTGCCGTCGATTTCCGGTCCGAAACGCCCGCAGGACCGCGTGCTCCTTTCAGAAGGCGATTCCGCATTTGCCGACGCCATGGCGAAGGAATTCGGCAAGGCATCGGACGCGGCTGAACCTGTGTCTGTCGAAGGCGAAGACTATACGGTCACGCATGGCGATGTGTTCATCGCCGCCATCACGTCCTGCACCAACACATCCAACCCGTCCGTGCTCATCGCCGCTGGCCTGGTGGCCAAGAAGGCCAATGAGCTGGGCCTCACCCGCAAGCCATGGGTGAAGACGTCGCTCGCGCCCGGATCGCAGGTCGTCACCGACTATCTCGACAAGGCTGGCCTGACGGACGATCTGAACGCCCTCGGCTTCAACCTCGTCGGCTATGGCTGCACCACCTGTATCGGTAACTCCGGCCCGCTGGACCCGCATCTCGCCAAGGCGATTGCCGATGGCGACCTCGTGTCCTGCTCGGTCCTCTCGGGCAACCGGAACTTCGAAGGCCGCATCGGCCCGGACATCAAGGCGAACTATCTCGCCTCGCCGCCGCTGGTCGTCGCCTACGCAATCGCCGGTACGCTGCGCAAGAACCTGACCAAGGATCCGATCGGCACCGACAAGAACGGCAATGACGTCTACCTGAAAGACATCTGGCCGACCTCGCACGAGATCGCCGAGATCATGGCCAAGGCCGTGACCCCGGAAATGTTCGCCGAACGTTATTCCGACGTCTTCAAAGGTGATGAGCACTGGCAGGGCATCGAAGTGTCCGGTGGCCAGACCTATAGCTGGCCGCCCGGCTCGACCTATGTTCAGAACCCGCCTTACTTCGAAGGCATGAGTCTCGACGTGGACGACCCGACAGACGTGAAAGACGCTCGCGTTCTGGCCGTGTTCGGCGACTCGATCACCACCGACCACATTTCCCCGGCAGGTTCGATCAAGGCCTCCAGCCCGGCAGGTGTTTACCTGCAGGAGCATCAGGTCTCCCCGCTCGACTTCAACTCCTACGGCTCGCGCCGCGGTAATCACGAAGTCATGATGCGCGGCACCTTCGCCAACATCCGCATCAAGAACCAGATGGTTCCGGGTGTCGAAGGCGGCGTCACGATCCACTATCCGGATGGTGGCCAGATGGCGATCTATGACGCGGCCATGAAGTACGAAGCGGAAGGCACCCCGCTGGTCATCTTCGCTGGCGACCTCTACGGCAACGGTTCCTCGCGGGACTGGGCCGCCAAAGGCACCGTCCTGCTCGGCGTCCGCGCCGTGATCGCCGGCAGCTTTGAGCGGATTCACCGCTCCAACCTGATCGGCATGGGCGTCCTGCCGCTCGAGTTTGCGGAAGGCGAAAGCGCGGCAGCCCTCGGCCTGACCGGCAAGGAACAGGTGACCATCGAAGGCATCAACGACATCAAGCCGCGCCAGTCGCTTGAAGTGAAGATCACCCGTGAAGACGGCACGACCTTCACCGCCAATACGGTGGTCCGCATCGATACCGAGAACGAGCTGGACTACTACCGCAATGGCGGCATCCTGCACTATGTGCTGCGCAACCTGGCGCGCGGCGCTGCCTGAGGCAGCTGACCGGAACTTGGCAGTCAAAACCCCCGCAGCAGGCGCTGCGGGGGTTTTTTGCAGCCCTCACACCGGTGTGATTGTGTTGTGGGGGCGAGGATGATCTATACAGAGACCGTGATGAAACGCTCGCTCGCAGTCCTTCTTGCCGTTTTTTCCGCCGCAGCCCCGGCCGCCATGGCGGAGTCGCCAACACTGATCGAACTGTTCGCCTCGCAAAATTGCCGGGCCTGCCCGAAGGCACATGTGACGCTGAAAGAGGTCGATGAGGCCCGTGACGATGTCCTGATCCTGACCTGGTCGGTCGATTACTGGGATTATCTCGGCGGCAAGGACCCGATGGCCATGGGCGAGTCGAAAGAGCGCCAGCGCGCCTATGTCGACCGGTTCAAATTGCGCGGCCCCTACACGCCGCAGACGGTTTACAATGGTGTCGAGCAATGCCCCGGCAACAAGCCCGGCAAGGTCGATGCGGCGATTTCGAAGGCCCGCAAGGAAGCGCCGGAAGGTGTTCGCCTCGTGCGCAAGGGAGACGGGGTCGAGCTGACCGGCAAGGCCAAGGGCCTGACGGACATCTGGTATGTCGATTATCTGGACGGCGAAGACAACACGACCGACATGGTCCATCCGGTGACGCAGGTGACCGCGTTGGGCCCCTGGCTTGGCGGCAGAACGGTGATCACGCTGCCCGCCTGCCATTCGCATTGCGCCGTGATCATTCAGGAAGCTGGCTTCGGCCCGGTGCTCGCCACAATGCCGCTGGACCCGGCGCCGGGGCACTAGGCCCAGAAACCCGGATCAGGGCGTCTCGGGAACCGCGATGACCGGCGGTCTGACGATGGAACTCACCGCCGGTGTGAAATCGTTCCAGTCATATTCCGACAATTCAAACGCCCAGCCGGTCGCCTTGTCATTGATCGTGCTGCCGCGATGGGCGCCTTCACCGGCTTCGATGGCCCGCATCGTGACGAAAAAGCCGTCTGGCTCGCGATAGGCTTCGACGTCCACTTCCAGTCCGTCATGCGTTTCGGTGATGTGGCGGCCGACCGGTTTGGTCGTGAGATCCGCTGCAGGCTTCACACCGATGGGCTGGAACCGGCTGAGAGCGAGTGCGGGCGTTGAAGCGGCAATCCGGCTGATCAGGCGGAAGTCCTGATAGGGCGGGCCGGGGCGGAAGCTGCGCTCGCTCGTGCCGACGGCGCGTTGCAGGTAGAGGCTCTCTCCATACCGGTCGAACAGTCGGACAGCGGAGACGGCATCGGGGCTGATGTCGAGAATGTCGAGGTCCAGCCAGGCATCGGCATTGTAGAGTGGCGGCAGGTCACCGCTCACCTGATAGGCCTGTGTTTCATCCGGCCGGCGGGCATAGAGATGCTCGCCCTTGCGGCCCGTGATGATGCCCGCAGTGATCTCGCCATTGCTGTTGGCAAGCTCAATCAGGGCGCCGGTGCCGCCCTCGCGCGGATCGCCCAGGCCGACACGGTTCAGCTTGCCGGGGTCGCGGGTGCGGGCTTCGCCCCAGGTCATCTCGCCCAGGCCCGTGGCAAGTTCGGCCAGACGGTCGGCCCGGACGGGATAGCCATGCGTGCCTTCCAGCGTCCAGCCATCGATACTGTTCAGCAGGCGGTAGGATTCGTCGGCCAGCGTCACGCGGATTTCTGCGGCTTCGGCGCGGGTTGCGGCAAAGTCCGGCAGAACGGGCTGTCCGGTCCGTCCAGTCTGGGCGGGTTCGCCCCGGAAATCGAGGTTCACAAGCACGGCGAGCAGCGTCAGCACACCTGCCATGGCAGCAAGGACCTGCAGGCGCTTGCGGCGCTGGCGCTGGCGGAGTTCGGTCATGACTCCCTCCGCGCGCGCACTTGCTGGCGGCGCCAGACGAGCAGGCCCGCCAGCGCGATCAGGATCGGTCCGCCCCAGATGTTGATGGCTTTCAGCGTTGCTTCCATCCGGTCGATATCGTGGCGGTAATCGCGCTCGATCGTGCGCAGCTCTCCGCGCAGGGAGACGATCCGCTCGCGGAGCTGGGCGAGTTCAACACGCTCGTCGTCGGTCAGGTCAGCCGAATCGTCGCCTTCGAAGAAGCCGTCGGTGGAGCCGATGGCCTGCAGCTCTTCCAGCCGTCCTTGCGCATCGTTGAGGCTGGCTTCCAGTTCGGCTTGCTGGCGGAAATACTTGGCCTCCGCGGTGGCCCGCATCTTGTCGATGCGTGTCATCGGCCTCAGGCTCGGCGCGCGGGACCGGAGCCGCGAAAGTTCTCCGCCGCCCGCTAGCGCATCCAGCGCGTTCAGCACCAGCGCGCCATTGTCCGCTACCACGATGTTGCGACTCGGCACGATGTAGAAATCGTCGGCGATGAAATCGACATCGGCGATGAAGACAACTTCAGCATCGGTCTCGCTGGCGGAAATGTGCGGCGGCGCGTTGGCGGCGTCCGCCCGGGCGAGTTCCGCCATGACGGGGTCTGACGGTTCGTCCAGCGCCGGAGCACCCGCCGGAAAAGCGGTTGTGAGATGACCGGACAGGCGCGCGGCCAGTACCAGCGGCCCCGGCTGCGTCTGGTAGGATTTCAGCGTGTCCGACGGCGTCATGTCGCGCACCGCCTTTTCGGCATCGATGTAGGAAGGACTGGGGCCCGTCTCGATCAGCGGCGAGAAGGTGACCCCCGCTGGCAGTTCCGACACGACAAGCGCGCCCGGCGCGCCGAAGTTCACGACCCGTGTCAGGTCTGCCGTGATCAGATCGTCCTGGTTCATGTCGCCCGCAGGCGCGCCAATGAATAGCGGATGCGCCTGCTCCTCGATCCGTCCGTCGCCGGCATCGACCGGCACGGGCAGCGCGCCTGCCGCATCCGCCACCGCGTCATGCGAAAGGGTAACGCCCCAGGCGTCTCCCAGCTTGCCGAGATCGGAACTCACCCCGGCATCAGAAATGTCGAACAGGCCCTGGCCGACGGCCGTCTTGGCGGCAGGGTCGACAAGGAAGACGGCCCGGCCCTTGCGCAGGATAAACTGGTCGATCAGCCATTCCTGCCAGTCGGAAAGGGGCGGCGGGTGCGCGACCAGCAGCACGTCGAGATCGGCGGGCAATGACCGGAACTGGTCGGAAATCGGCACGATGTCGAAGGACCGGTCGATATCCGACAGCAGCGTATAGCCCCCTTGTCCGCCCGGCGCCGACATGCCCGGCAGCGTGGTCAGGATGCCGACGCGTGGCGGGTCAGGATCGTCCAGCCGGGCCACCATGCGGGTGAGATCGTACTCCAGCGACACTTCCCGTTCCGGCGCCAGGAAAGGGATCACCCGCTGGTCGTCGATCGTGTTGCGGCCAATGATGCCGAAATAGAGCGGGTCATCGCCATTCGTGTCGATAGCGGTGATCCCGGCGGCCAGCGCCTCGTCCTCGGCGGGAGAGAAGGGGGTCGGGTCGATCTCCCGCACCCGGACAGAACCGCCGGACTGGGATTCGTAGGCTTTCAGCAATTCCCGCACGCGGGCAGCATAGGCGCGCACGGCGGGATAGTCCTGCGCGACGCTGCGGGAGTAGACGAGCGTCACGTCTACCGGCTCGGCGATGTCCGACAGTTTCTCCCGCGTCGCTTTCGACAACGAGTAGAGATGGTTCTCGGTAAAATCGATCTGCGCGCCGATCAGCACTTTTTGCGCCAGCAAATTCCCTGCCACGAAAATGACTGTGACGAGCGCTGTCGCGATCAGGAGGTAGTGTTTCGACTTCATCTCAGCCGAGCCTCTGGCGGGAGGCCCAGAGGCCGTTGAGAATGGCCCAGAAGGCGGTGAAGCCGAGGAAGAACATGACCGAGCGCAGTTCCAGCACGCCGCGCTGCGCGCCTTCGAACTGTGTCAGGAAGGAGAATTGCGCGACAAGGTCGGCAAAGCCGGTCCCGAACAGTGCTTTCACGGTGGAAAGGACCAGCGGCCAGCCCGCAGCAGTGAAGGCGAATGCGATCAGGACACTGATGACGAAGGCCGTCACCTGGCTGCCCGTCAGCGCCGATACGGCAGAGCCGATGGAGAGGTAGGCGCCCGCCATCAGGAAACTCACCAGATAGGTCAGCGCGATGGCCGTATTGTCCGGCCCGCCAAGGTAATTCACCGTGATCCACATCGGGAAAGTCAGCAGCAGGCCAACGCCTGCCACGGTCCAGGCCGAACATAGCTTGCCGAGTACCAGCCCAGGCATGCCGAGCGGCAGGGAGAGGAGCAGTTCGTCCGTCCCCGCACCCTGTTCATCCGCCCAGAGTCGCATGGCGAGCGCTGGCAGGAAGATCATGTAGAGCCACGGATGCCAGACAAAGAAGGTCGCAAGATCGGCAGAGCCCGTATCGAAAAAGCCGCCTGCTTCCCAGGTGAACACGCCGAGCGCCAGCAGGAAGACGGCAAGGAAGACATAAGCCAGGGGCGTCGCGAAATAGGCGCCAAGCTCCCGCCGGTAGGTCGCGCCGAAGCCGCCCATCTGCTGGCGAAGAAACTCCATCATCGGGCGTTCGCCTCGGCCTGGTCGGTCAGGCGCATGAAGGCGCCTTCCAGCGATCCGTCATCGGATTTCTTCGCAAGGTCGTCCGGTGTGCCGTCTGCGACGATCACACCCCGGTCGACGACAATCGCGCGTGTGCACATGGCTGGCACTTCGGTCAGCGTGTGGGTGGAAATCAGGATCGCCTTGGTCGGCGCCATGCGCGCGATCAGGGCGCGTACGGCACGTTTCTGGTTCGGGTCGAGGCCATCGGTCGGCTCGTCCAGGAGCAGGACCGGCGGGTCGTGCAGGATGGCCCCGGCAAGGCCCACGCGGCGGCGATAGCCCTTGGAGAGGGAACCGATCCGTTGGCCCGCGACGGTTGTGATCCGCGCATCGGCAATGGCGCGCTCCACCGCGTCCTTGCGTTTCGCACGGTCGATCTTCCGGGCGGCGGCCATGAAATTCAGGAATTCGGGCGGCGTCATGTCATCATAGAGCGGCGCGCCTTCTGGCAGGTAGCCGAGCGCGGCCTGAGCCTGCCTGCGATTGGACACGATGGACTTGCCGTCGATCAGCGCATCGCCTGCATCCGGCTCCAACACGCCTGCGATCATGCGCATGGTCGTGGATTTGCCTGCACCATTGGGCCCCAGGAAGCCGAGCACCGTGCCTTTCTCGAGCGTGAAGGATACGCCCTGCACGGCGCGCTTGGCGCCAAAGCTTTTTTCCAGACTGCGAATGTCGAGCATTCTCTGGTTCAGACGCCTCTTATCATGAGAGATTCTGATACCGTCCTTGGCCGCATCTGGCCAGAGTCCGGAAAATTACGCTGTCAGCAAGGTTCGGTTACGCCGCGAAGCGTTTCACCTCTTCCAGAACCGCTTTGGCGGCGGCGTCCACGATTTTCGCGCCGTCTTCCGCGTTGGACTGTGTCGGGTCAGAGCCGATGCGGCCATCCGGGAAGTCGCGGCGATATTGCACCGCATCGCCGATCTTGCCGTTTGGCGCGATCTTCGGGCTCATCTCGACTTCTGGCCGGGCGCGGTCCGGATAGCCGAAATAGGTGACCGACACTTCGGACGCTGTTGCGTGGCTGCCATGACCGACGGGGTAGAGCTGGTTGCAGAGCTGCATGACCGGCGAGAAATCCCACCAGTTGCGCAGTTTCAGCGTCAGGCCCGGGCGGTTGTCGGCGCCGCGCGGGTCGAAGCTGCGCCGGGCATGGATCTCGGAAAAAGCCGCCTCGATCGTGGCGATGTTCCCGCCATGGCCGTTCAGCCAGTAGATCCGCTCGAAGCCGTGGCGCATCAGGCTTTCGGTCCAGTCTGCCATGGCTGCAATCATCGTCGTGGGGCGCAGTGTGATCGTGCCGGGGAAACCGAGGTGATGCTGCGCGCAGCCGACCGAAAAGGTCGGGCCGACGAGCACGTCATCCGGTGCCTGCGCTTCGGCATGGCGCGCGATGATTTCGGGGCAAAGCGCATCGGTGCCGATAAAGCCGTTCGGCCCGTGCTGTTCCATCGATCCGATGGGGATCAGGATGGTGCGCGATTTCTGCAGCCAGGCTTCGATATCCTGCCAGGTGGAGACGGGAAGCAGCATGGGATCTGTCCTCTTCTAGGTCTTCCGGGGGGCGAGCCGCCGCGTGATATGGCCCATCTTGCGGCCGGGGCGAGCTTCATGCTTGCCATAAAGGGTCAGCACGTCGCCGGGGGCAAGGCTCGCCGGGTCAACATTCCCGGCCTCGCCGATCAGGTTTTCCATCTCGGCATCGAACAGGCGCCGCGTATCGCCCAGCGGCCAGCCGCAGATGGCGCGGATATGCTGTTCGAACTGTCCGGTCTGGCAGGCTTCCGGCGTCCAGTGGCCGGAATTGTGGACGCGCGGGGCAAATTCGTTCGCCAGCAGGCCGCCATCGGGCAGCACGAACAATTCCAGCGCCAGCACGCCGACATGGCCCAGTGCATCGACCAGCGCGATCGCCTTCTCCCGCGCGGCCTGTTCTACAGCAATCGGCAGGCCGGACGGCACGGTCGAGGTCGCGAGGATGCCGTCCTTGTGCACATTGCACGGCGGTGCCCAGGTCGCGGTCTCGCCCCGGCTGGACCGGGCCACGATGACCGAGATTTCGCGCTCGAACGGGACGGGCGCTTCCAGCACGCAGGGTGCGCCGCCGACATCGGCCCAGGCGGCTGCGATATCGTCGGCCGAGCGGACCCAGGCCTGGCCCTTGCCGTCATAGCCGTCGCTCCGGGTCTTCAGAAGTCCGGTTCCGCCAAGTTCCGGCAGGGCTTTGGCAATGTCATGATCCGAATTGATCATGCGATAGTCCGCCGTAGCGATGCCTATGTCGTTGAGAAATGCCTTTTCTTCGGCCCGGTCCTGAGAGGTCGCGAGCGACTTGGCGCCGGGATAGAGGTGGTGGCCCGTGGCTTCGATGACGTCGGCGGCGACGACGGGAATGTTCTCGAATTCCAGCGTGATGACGGCGCAGGCCGCGGCGAAGTCGGTCAGCAAGGCCTTGTTATCATAGGCGCCTTTCCAGTGGCGCCGGGCCACGCGGGCCGCCGGTGGATCATCTTCCGGGCAATAAATATCGACATCGAAGCCGAGGCGTTGCGCGGCATTCGCCAGCATGCGGCCGAGCTGGCCGCCGCCAAGGATCCCGATCACACTGCCTGGCGCGACGGGCGTCATTCTTCCGGCGTCTCCCCCACACCATCGGTCTGGGCCTGCCGGTAGGCGTCGAGCTTCGCGGCGACGGCATCGTCTTCCAGCGCCACGATGGAGGCGGCCATGATGCCAGCATTCACGGCGCCCGCTTCACCGATGGCGAGGGTGCCGACCGGTACGCCGCGCGGCATCTGGACAATGGAGAGCAGGCTGTCGAGGCCGGACAATGTCTTCGACTGAACCGGCACGCCCAGCACGGGCAGGGGGGTCATCGAAGCGGTCATGCCGGGCAGGTGGGCTGCGCCGCCGGCGCCCGCGATGATCACTTTCAGGCCGCGGCTCTTTGCGCCCTTGGCATAGCTGACCAGCCTGTCCGGCGTGCGGTGGGCCGAGACAATCCGGGCTTCGTAGGCGACGCCGAGTTCGCCCAGCAGGCGAGCGGCTTCCTTCATCACCGGCCAGTCCGACTGACTGCCCATGATGATGCCGACCTTGGGGGATTCGCTTGTTGCCATGGCATCCTCGCTGGCGGAAAGCGCGCACCATATGCAGGCGGCTTGCCCCGTCAACTGCCGCCTGCTGGGAGAACTCGCTCCACAAGCTGCCGGACAGCACGTATCCTCATGAAATGGCGGATGACGGCTTCCATTTGCAGGCAGATCGGCGGCGGGCGCTGATCGACATCCTCGGTGTCGATCTGGAGCGCGCGGACCGGCACACCCGCGCCGCCATCGAGGCGCTCTGCGATGAGGTCATCTCCCTGCGCGAAGACCTCGCGGCTGCCCGCAAAGCCCTGTCGGAGGCCGAATTGCTGGCCGACAATGATGCCCTTTGCCCGATGTTCAACCGCCGCGCGTTCGAGCGCGAAGTGCGCCGCGAGATCGCTCTGGCCAGCCGGTTCGGCACGCCGCTCAGCCTGATTTTCACCGATCTCGACCATTTCAAGCCCGTCAACGACATCTTCGGCCATGCCACGGGCGATGCGGTTCTGTTGAAAGTATCGGAAATCCTGCTCGGCCTGACGCGCGATACCGACATCGTCGGCCGCCTTGGCGGGGACGAGTTCGGTATCGTGCTGTCACAGGCGACGCTGGCCGATTCTGAGCGCAAGGCAGCCCAGCTGACCGAACGGATCGATGCCCTGACGGTGCGCGGCGCAGATGATGCGCCGGACCGGAGTTTGCGCATCGGTGCCTCGTGCGGGGTGGTCGCCTGGCAGCGTGGCGAGGACGCTCAGCACCTTATTGCACGGGCCGATCAGGCCATGTTTGCGCAAAAAGCGAACAGGAAAGGCGGGCGTTCTGCCCGCGGTTGAAGCGGAGTCTGAATCTGAAGGAGGATTCATTTGAGATCAGGGTGACGACGGGTCAGGCTTATGCTTAAGTGTTGCTGTTAAGACACAGCCACTTAACAAGCAGAAGGAGACGAATATGTCGCTACAGGGCCGGAAAAGTGAGCTCGCCAACAAGCACCGCCAGCTGGACCAGAGAATTGAAGAAGAAGAAAAGCGCCCGGCTGCCGACACCCTTCGCCTCAAAGACCTCAAGCGACAGAAACTCAAGATTAAAGAAGAACTGCGATGGCTTGAAGCCAGCTAACGGCAGAATGGACAGAGCGTCCTTTCGCCGGTGTTAGCAGCAGGCGAAAGGACCGGTTCCATGCGGGACATTTTCGATCAGGACAAATCACTCAGCCTCGGCGTGATCCGTCAGGCCGCAGGTATATTCAACCTGTTGCTGGCCGCCCTGGTTTTGCTCGCCATATTGCGCGGCCTCGGCCTCTTGTTTACCGGCCACTTCGTCGGCGCCTTTCTGGAAACCCTCGGCGCTTTTGCCGTGCTCGGCTTCCTCTTCCTGGTCGTGCGGCTGCTGACAGAGCTTTTGGCCGCACTGCACCGCCTCAATGACCGCCTCACCGTCCTTGGCGATGATTTGCGTTCGGTCCGCAGCGCGGACGAGGGCTGATCGCCGTGGGATCACCCGTTACCGCCATTCTTGGCCTTGGCCGTGAGGTCGGCGACGCCGTTGCGCGCCGCTTCCACGAAATCGGGCATAATGTGCTGGCCGCCGATTCCAGCGGCGATCGTCTGCTGACGGCCAAGAATGCGATGCCGGAGAAAGTGCTGCTTCACCTCGGTGATTTGCACACCAAGCTCGGCCTGCGTAATGCCGTGGCGGCGGCGGTGGAAGGTTTCGGCCGGATCGACAATCTCATCGTCATCCCCAGCATTGAAGACCCCGATTCCATCCACGATTTTTCTCAGGAAAAATTCGACAAGGCGCTGGCCAAGACGGTGCGGGGCGCGGCGCAATGCCTGAAAGTCTTCTCCGAACGGATCGAGGAGCAGGCAGACCTGCCGACCTCCGGTGCCGAGCGTATCCGTCAGCGCGGAACGATCACTTTCGTCCTGTCCTATTCGGCGCTCGCCACGATGCCGGGCCGTTTTACCGAATCTGTGACGCAGGCCGGCGTGTTGGGCGTGGTCCGCGCAGGCTCGCTGGATCTGGCCGAAGCCGGCATCCGCGTGAATGCGATCGTCGCGATCCGTCCGCGTGAGGAAAAAATGGAAACCTGGACAGTAAAGCGTACGCCGCTTGGCCGGGCGGCCCTCGCCGACGAGATTGCAGATGCTGCCGCTTTCCTGGCATCTCCGGAAGCAGCCATCATTACCGGCGAGGTTTTGCGCCTCGATGGCGGGCGCTCAGGCCTCGCCGGCATTCTGGATTGATCAGTCCCTGATCAGCCGAGCAATCAGGCTGGCATCAGGCCCGACATGCCGTCGTCTTCAGCAACGGTTTTCCATGCCGATACCGATTCCAGCGTCCATTCCGCCGACAGGATGGTGGAGACCTTCTTGTATTCCGCATGCGCCGTGTCTGGCGTCAGGGTCATGACGATATAGCCATGACCGAACGGGTCGTACCAGTCGACTGACGCGTTGGCATCCGCCACCAGCTCGCCGAGGTTCGGCACGTCCTTGATGACCGAGCCCATGCCGGGCGAGGTGATCGAGGTGCAACCGAATTCCACGCCGCGTTGCTCGCCCTTGGCATCGATCAGCGTGTTGGCCCATGCCGTATGTGTGTCGCCAGTGACGGTCACGAGACGGGCATTGGTTTTTTCGGCCGAGGCGTAGAGGCGCTCGCGGGCCGCCGGGAAACCGTCCCAGGCATCGAGATTGAACGGCAGGCCGAGGGCCGAGAAGCCAACCATGCCTTCGACATAGGGGCTGTCCTGCGCGGCGATCTGCTCCGGCGTCAGAACCTCGCCCATGTTGGGAAGGACGACCTTGGCCATGATCACCTGGTTGGCCAGCACCTGCCAGGTCTTTCCGGCGGAAACGGATTTGCCAAGCTCGCCTTCCAGCCAGGCTTCCTGCTCTGCGCCCAGCATGGTGCGGGCAGGGTCGTTGATCTCGGCCACTTTCGCCTGGACGCGGGCCATCATTTCTTCCTGAGACGGATTACCGGACAGGACCGAGTACCATTCCAGTTCCGGCGAGCGGCCCGTCAGGCGGGATTCCAGCGCGTGGACAGTTGCCACATCGCCGAATTCGAAGCTGCGCCAGACGGCGGAAGTGATCTTGCCGGGCTCCGGCTCGCGCACCGGGATCCATTCGAAATAGGCCTGGATGGCGGCCATCTTGCGGTCAGACCAGCTGCCTTCATTGTTTTCCGGATTGTGATTCTCGGCGCCGGTCCGGTAGGAATCGTTGGCGCTCTCATGGTCGTCCCAGGTGCAGATCCACGGTGCGGCGGCATGAGCAGCCTGCAGGTTCGGGTCGGATTTGTACTGGGCGTGGCGCAGGCGGTAGTCCGTCAGGGTGATACATTCCGTGACCGGATCGTGCGGGCGGCCGATACTCTTGGCGACTTCACTGCCATACCCGTCGATTCCGTATTCATAGATGTAGTCGCCGAGGTGCAGGATGACATCGACGTTCGGCTCTTCCGACAGGGCCTTGTAGGCATTGAAATAGCCGAACTGCCAGTTGGAGCAGGAGATGACGATCATCTTCACCGGCGTATCGCCCGAGGCGGCTGTCGTGCGCGTGCGCCCGGTTGGGGAGGTGACGTCGCCGCCTTCAGTCATGGCCGTGAATTTGTAGGTGTAGGTGGTGGCGGGCGTCAGACCTTTGGCATCGGCCTTCACGCAGAAATCATGGGCCGCGTCGGCGCTCAGCATGCCGGAAGTGACGAGCGCGCCGTCCGGCCCGAACACTTCGTATTTGACCGGGATCGCACCGTCGCCGGTTTTCGGCGTCACACGCGTCCAGAGAATGACGCGGTCGGTCAGCGGGTCACCGGAGGCGACACCGTGGAGGAACTCCACTTCACCGGCATAGCCCGATGGGGCCGTCGTCGCGGCGGGTGTGGCGCAGGCGGCCAGGCTGAGTGTTCCAGTGGCGGCAGCACCAAGCAGGCCGCGGCGTGTGACGTTCGTCATGGGATTTCCTCCAACAGGGCAGGGCCGGTCTAGCGCCGGTTCGAGACAATAGCATGACGCGCGCCTCCGCTTTCGTCTATAAGCCGCGCGATGAGCCAAATGACCTTTACCGCCGCCCCGGAAGATGCCGGAAAGCGCCTCGATGTGTTTCTCGCCGCCGCGGCAGAGGACCTCTCGCGGTCGCGCCTGAAAACCCTGATCCTCGACGGGGCCGTGACAGTGGACGGCACGGCCGAAACCAATCCGAAGAGGCCGGTGATCGCTGGCGCGAAATACGCCGTCGCCGTGCCGGAGCCTGTCGCGGCAGAGCCGGAGCCGCAGGACATCCCGCTCGACATCCTGTTCGAGGATGAGCACCTCATCGTGATCAACAAGCCGTCCGGCATGGCCGTGCATCCGGCGCCTGGCAGCCAGGATGGCACGCTGGTCAATGCGCTGCTGTTCCATTGCCGGGGCCAGCTCTCTGGCATTGGCGGGGTGGAGCGGCCGGGCATCGTGCACCGGATCGACAAGCTGACGACCGGCGTGCTCGTCGCTGCCAAGACGGAGCCGGCGCATCTCGGCCTGTCGGCGCTGTTCAGCGCGCATGACATCGAGCGCGCCTACCTTGCCGTGACGCGCGGGGCACCGCGGCCCTCGCAGGGTACGGTGGATGAGCATATCGCCCGCTCCAGTGGCGACCGGAAGAAGATGGCCGTGGTGAAAAACCCGGAAGCCGGGTTCGGGCGCCACGCCGTTACGCATTACAAGACGCTGGAGACGTTCGGCATCCGGGAGAAAGGCACGAACTTTCCCTCCGCGGCACTCGTCGAATGCCGGCTGGAGACGGGGCGGACGCACCAGATTCGCGTTCACATGGCGCATATCGGTACGCCGCTGGTCGGCGATCCGGTCTATGGCCGCCACAAGGGCGTCTCGGCGCTGGGCTCGGGGCCGGGCCGGGATGCCGGGTTCGACGCGGCTCGGGCATTCCCACGTCAGGCCCTGCATGCCGCCGTGCTGGGTTTCATCCATCCGATAACGAAAGAGGCGCTCCGGTTCGAAGCGCCTCTGCCTGAGGATATGAGCGACCTGATCGAGGCGCTGCGGCGCCTTCCCAAAAAGGTCTAGTTCTCGGCGACTGTCTGCCCTGTGGCGGCTTCTTCCGTGACCAGCGGTTCAAAACGCAGTGTCTTGGCCGTCAGGGTCACGTCGCCAATCTTCTTGGAGTCGGCAGCAATCTTGATCGGCACTGTCGCGCCATTGTCGAGCGGGGCCAGCCACATGCGCAGCGGGCCGTCGATGCCGGTGAGGTTGTCGTTGTCCGCCTCGCCTTTCTTGTAGCCGGCAATCTTGTCCATGGTGACATGGCACTCGATCGCCTCGCCGGTCCACACAGGCGTGTCGACCTTCTTGGTGCCGGCATTCTTCAGGTGAAGATAAGTCAGCTGCCGGCCGTCGAAGATGCGGATCGGCCCGCCGCACGGGTCTTCGCCCGGGGCGCGCGGCTCCAGCGCGAACGTGATCAGCGCCGTGATCGGGTCGTTTGTCTTCAGCACCTGTTCTGTCGTGGCCGCCGGATCACCGAGATTTCCGAACACCGGATTGGCGTTCATGATGAAATCGGTGTCGGTGATTTCCATCTCCACCTTGCGGTTCTTTTTCCCGTCCTTGTTCTGCGAAACATAGGTGCGGGTCTTCAGTTCACCGTCGCGGGTTTCGCCTTCGGCATGGATGTTCATGTCGTAATTGACGAACCAGTCCGCGATGCCGGTGACCTTCACGCGGGAATCGATCGTGTAGGTGTCGGGCTTCAGGTCCGTCGTGAACGTGGCGCGCCCGGTAGCCGGAATGAAGAAGATGTAGGCCTTGGCCCGCAGCTCGTATTCCATACGCGTCGGCGTGCCGGCCTTCACATTGGTGAGGATGGCGCCGGACGCATTCTTCGGTGCGGGCGATTTGTCGGCCGTGGCCAGACCCGCCGCGGCGAGCCCTGTCAGGGCCAGCGCGGCTGCGGACGCAAGGAAAGTCGAACGTTTCATCATCTGATCGATACCGTTTCCAGACCGGCCGGGAGGGCTGGTCGTTTCAGTTAAGCCATATATAGGCCTTCGGGGCCAACGCTGCCTGAACAACCATGCCGTTTTCCCGCCTCAATCGGGCGGATTTGCGGTCAAACCTTGTGACAAGCAGTTACAGGCCCTGTGAACTGAGGATTCGCGGCACAGCGGAGTTGACAGGAAGGCCTCAGGCGTTTTAACAGCGCGCCTTCGAGATAAGACCCATTTATTGGAGCGAGACCATGTCCCGCGAGTGTGAACTTACCGGCACCAAGCCGATGGTCGGCCACCGTGTCAGCCACTCCCAGATCAAGACGAAGCGGATCTTCCGTCCGAACCTTGTGCGCGTCACGCTTCACTCCGAAGCGCTGAACCAGAATTTCCCGATGCGTATCACGGCGTCTGCCCTGCGCACCGTTGATAAGCTGGGCGGCCTCGACGGCTTCCTAGCCAAGGCCAAGGACGACACGCTGTCGGCCAAAGCCCTCAAGATCAAGCGCGATATCGCTAAAAAGGCAGTTGCCTGATATCTGCCCACTGCTGCAGCAGAAATTGCAGAAACGGAACAGCGCGCCAGTTTTGGCGCGCTTTTCTTTTGCCCCCCGGAAGATCGCGTGGCAGGACAAGGCCGCGGATCAACGGAGGTCTAAATGTTGCGCATTGCCAGTCTCGCCCTCGCCCTGACACTTGCTGCCTGTAGTGCAGGCCAATCGCCAGAGCCGGCTGAGCCAGCGCAAAAGCTGACCGTTTTCACGGGCGGCACCATCTATACCGGCATTGCTGACCTTCCGACGGTCGACGCTGTCGTCGTCGGCGAGGATGGCCGAATTGTCGGCACCGCGCCCCCCCTGTCGGAAGACTGGGACGAGGCCGAGATCGAACTTGTCGATCTGAAGGGCGCCTACATGTATCCGGGCTTCACGGATGCGCACGCCCACCTGATGGGCATTGGCCAGCGGGAACTGACCCTGAATCTGGAAGGCACCTCGTCGGTTGCCGAACTTGTTTCGAAGATCGAAGCCGAAGTGCAGGGCAAAGCGCCCGGCGTCCTGATCTTTGGCCGGGGCTGGATCGAAACCGGCTGGCCGGAAGGCCGCATGCCGATGGCGGCCGATCTTGACCCGATCACGCCCGACAATCCGGTGATCCTGATCCGCGCCGACGGCCACGCCATGGTGGTGAACACCGCCACGATGGAAGCGGTCGGCATTACCGACGAGACCGAAAACCCGGATGGCGGCGCGATCGAGCGCGACGCCGACGGCCATGCCACCGGCATACTGATCGACAATGCCATGGCGCTGGTCGCGCCGCTGCGGACCAAGCCGGACGCTGCTGCAAAGGCCCTCGCGCTGGAAACCGGCGCAAAAGTCTATGTCTCGCGCGGCTGGACGGGTGTACACAATATGAGTGTCGGCCCGGACGAAGCCCCGATCATGCTGGAGCTGGCGGGGGAAGGGAAACTTCCGCTCCGCCTGTGGAACGCCTTCGACGCAACGGAGGAGGGCATGGCGCTCGCCGCGGCGCAGGATTATGAGGCGCCGACGATCACCAACCACGCCATCAAGCTTTACATGGACGGCGCCCTCGGCTCGCGCGGGGCGCAGCTGATCAAGCCTTATTCCGATCGTCCTGACACGTCCGGCCTGTCGCTCATCACCAATGAAGACCTTGCTGACTTCATGAAGCGTTCCGACGAGAGCGGCATTCAGGTGGCGATCCATGCCATCGGCGACCTCGCCAATCAGCGCATCCTCGATATCTATGAGGCTGGCGGTTACCCGCCGGAGAAGCGCTGGCGGATCGAGCACACCCAGATCCTCGCTCCGACCGACATTGCCCGCGTTGGCGCGCTCGGATTGATCGCTTCGATGCAGCCGAGCCATGCCATCGGCGACCTGCATTTCGCCCCGTCCCGCCTCGGCATCGACCGCCTGGCCGGTGCCTATGCATGGAAAGCGCTGATCGATGACGGCGCCGTGGTTGCCGGCGGTTCGGATGCGCCGGTGGAAGTCGGCTCGCCGCTGATCGAGTTCTACGCCGCTGTTGCCCGGAAAGACCTGAAAGGCTTCGAAGGTGAAGGCTGGCATCCGGAACAGAAGCTGACCCGCGAGCAGGCGCTCGCGCTGTTCACCACGTCGGCGGCCTATGCCGCGTTCCAGGAAGACGATCTCGGCACGATCGAAGCCGGCAAGCTCGCAGACTTCACCGTGTTCGACATCGACCTGATGACCGTGCCGGAAGCGGAAATCCTCGACGCGAAAACGGTTATGACTGTCGTCGGCTGCAAGATCGTGTATGAAGCAGGCACGGCTGAGGGCCAGTAGGGGTACAAGTCAAAGGAGAGGCGAATGCCTCCATTGATGCAGCGTCTCATCGCCCTGCCGGCGATGGGCCTTGCCGCCTGTGCCACGGTTTCCTCACCTGCCGCCACTGAACAGGAATTGCTCGACACCGACCGGGCCTTTGCCGCGCGAGCGATGGAAATCGGCGCCGGACCGGCATTTGTCGAGTTTGCCGCCGAGGATGTCACCATCTTCCCCGCTGGCGCCGCCCCGTCCTCGGGCAAGGCGGCCGTGGAAGCATGGACCTCCCATTGGCCGGAAGACATGATCGTCGAATGGATGCCGGAAGCGGCGCATGCCGGGGCGGGCGGCGATTTTGGCTACACCTGGGGCTATGCCACCTATACCCAGCGCGGGCAGGAGGGAGCCTCCTACGGCAAATACATCACGATCTGGCAACGCCAGCAGGATGGGACCTGGATGTGGATCGCCGATATGGGGGCAGGCGCGCCTGCGCCGGAAGACCGCTAGCCACCCCTTCACAGGTGCGGGATTTACCTTACGTCGCACTAGCCCGGACACGTAGCCGTGCTAGAAGCCTAAATGTATGATTAGACCTCCCGAAGCCTGAGATATTTGCAATGACCGTAATGAGTGACACCACCGCCCTGGACGGCATGGAGCCGACCGAGAAGATCAATGTCCGCAAGGTGTTCGGCCTTGATACGGACATGGTGGTGCATGGCTTCAAGACCCGCACCGAATACGTGCCGGAGATCGACGAGGCTTACCGGTTCGATCCGCAGACGACGATGGCGATCCTGGCCGGCTTCGAACACAACCGCCGGGTCATGGTGCAGGGCTATCACGGCACCGGGAAATCCACGCACATCGAGCAGGTGGCTGCGCGCCTCAACTGGCCGCTGATCCGGGTCAACCTCGACAGCCATGTCAGCCGGATCGACATGGTCGGCAAGGACGCCATCGTCCTGAAGGACGGCCAGCAGATCACCGAATTCCGCGAAGGCATCCTGCCATGGGCGCTCCAGCGCCCGGTGGCCATCACCTTCGACGAATACGATGCCGGCCGCCCGGACGTGATGTTCGTGATCCAGCGCGTTCTGGAAAGCTCCGGCAAGCTGACCCTGCTGGACCAGAACCGCGTCATCGCACCGAACCCGTATTTCCGCCTGTTCTCGACCACCAACACGGTCGGCCTCGGCGACACGACGGGCCTCTATCACGGCACGCAGCAGCTGAACCAGGGCCAGATGGACCGCTGGAACATCGTGACGACGCTGAACTATCTCGAGCATGACGCCGAAGTGGAGATCGTGAAATCCAAGGCGACCGGCGTCGACGATGACACGCTCGCCAAGATGGTGACGCTGGCGGACCTGACCCGGAACGCCTTCATGTCCGGCGACCTCTCCACAGTGATGAGCCCGCGGACCGTGATCACCTGGGCCGAAAACTTCGCCATCTTCGGCAATCTCGGCCATGCCTTCCGCATGACCTTCCTCAACAAGTGTGACGAGCTGGAGCGCCCGCTGGTCGCCGAGATGTACCAGCGTTGCTTCGCCGAGGAACTTCCCGAAAGCGCCTTGATGGTGAAGGTGGCCTGAGATGAGCGGCAAGGTCATCGAGCTGACGAGCGGTGATGGCTTCCGGTTCAATGCGCTGCATGTCCCGGCCAAAGGCGCGCGCAAGGGCGGCCTGGTGCTGGTGCAGGAAATCTTCGGCGTGAACTCCTACATGATCGATGCGTGCGAGCGTTTCGCCGCCGAAGGGTATGAAGTGCTGGCCCCGTCCATGTTCGACCGCCAGAAGAAGGGCTTTGCCACCGACAGCCATTCCGATGAGGCGATCGCGGAAGGCGGCGGCTATGCCCGCGCCAATGGCCTCGAAAACGCCATGGCGGATATCGCGTCCTGCATCGCCGAGCTGGAAGGCCCGGTCTTCATCACCGGCTTCTGCTATGGCGGGTCGATGGCCTATATTGCGGCCTGCCAGCTCGACGGCCTGTCCGCTGCCAGCGGCTATTACGGAAGCCTTGTTCCGGCCTTCAAGGGCCAGTCGCCGAACTGTCCGGCCATCGTCCATTTCGGCCGCAACGATCCGCATATCCCGATGGATGGCGTGGAAGCCTTCGCCGCTGCGCGCGCCGACGTGCCGACCTATATCTATGAAGCCGGCCACGGCTTCGCCCGCCAGCGGTCAGACGATTACAATGCCGAAGCCGATGCGCTGGCCTTCCAGCGTACGCTCGACCTGTTCAACCAGGCCGCCGCCGACGCCGGCTTCTAGCCCGCGCGGAAGGCGCCGAAGACAAGACTTATATGGCCAAGGACACGACCCCCCAGGAACTCTTCAAGCAAGCGCTCGCCGTGACGACCAAGGCGATGAGCGCGGACCGGGATGTGGAAGTCGGATTTGGCAATGATGCGGGCGCCGATGCCGAGCGAATCGTGCTGCGCCCGCCGCCAATCACGCTGCCTGCTGACGTGGCAGCCCGCATTCGCGGTGAAGCCGACGCCGTCGCCCTGCGCAAGGCGCACCATGATGCAGGCGCGCACAGCAAGCACCGCCCGCAGGGGGATCTGCCCCGGCGCGTCTATGATGCGGCTGAAACGGCGCGGATCGAAAGCCTTGGCGCAAACGCCATGCGTGGCACGGCGGACAATCTGGATGCCGTTCTCGCCCATCGTTGCCAGTCCGGCGAATTCGCCATGGGCGCTGACGAGCCGGAGGCCGTGCTGGCTCCGGCCATCGAATTCCTGCTGCGCGAACGCCTGACCGGTCGGGCCCTGCCGGAAGCCGCAAACCGGGTGGCGGATGTCTGGCGTGCGCAGGTTGCCGAGAAGACCGGCGATGCCCTCGACAAGCTGATTTCCCAACTGCACGACCAGCCGGAATTCGCCCGCACCGTGCGCGACATGATCCGCGACCTGACGGCAACCGACGCGCCCAGCGACGATGCCGAATCCAGCGAAGACCAGCAGGACAGCGAAATGCAGTCCGAGGAACAGCCCGACCAGGGCGAGCAGGAAATGGAATCCGAGGAGCCGATGGGCGCCTCCACCGAGCAGATGGAAGCCGGTGACACGGAGGAAATGGAAGGCGAGGAGTCCAATGTCTCTGTCGATCAGGACATGGACATGGAATCCGACGATACGCCGGACGACGAGGAAGACGGCACCCAGCCGCTGCGCCCGAATTTCCGCGATGGCGACGACAAGGACCGTTTCACCTATTCGGTCTTCACGCGCGAGCATGATGAAGTCGCGCAGGCACCCGATCTCTGCGATCCCGAAGAACTGACCCGCCTGCGCGCCTATCTGGATCACCAGCTGCAGGGCCTGCAGGGCGCGGTCTCGAAACTGGCCAACAAGCTGCAGCGCCTGCTGATGGCGCAGCAGAACCGTAGCTGGAGCTTTGACCTCGAAGAGGGCGTGCTGGACACGGCGCGTCTCACCCGTGTGATCACCGATCCGACCGCGCCGCTCTCCTTCAAGCAGGAAGACGATTCGGAATTCCGCGACACGATCGTGACCCTGTTGCTCGACAATTCGGGCTCCATGCGCGGGCGCCCCATCATGGTGGCGGCGTTGTGTGCGGACATTCTGGCCCGCACGTTGGAGCGCTGCAATGTGAAGACCGAAGTGCTGGGCTTCACCACCAAGGCATGGAAAGGCGGCCTCAGCCGCGAGGACTGGGTCAAGGCCGGCAAGCCGGCCGGGCCGGGGCGCCTGAACGATGTTCGCCACATCATCTACAAACAGGCGGACGCCCCGTGGCGCCGGGCGCGCAAGAATCTCGGCCTGATGATGCGCGAAGGCCTGCTGAAAGAGAATATCGACGGCGAGGCGCTGCTCTGGGCGCATGACCGTCTGCTGGCCCGGCCCGAACAGCGCAAGATCCTGATGGTGATCTCGGACGGCGCGCCGGTCGACGATTCCACCCTCAATGTGAACGTCGGCAACTATCTTGAGCGCCACCTCCGCCAGGTGATCGAAGAGATCGAAACGCGCAGCCCGGTGGAGCTGATCGCTATCGGCATCGGCCATGACGTGACGCGCTACTACAAGCGCGCCGTCACCATCGTGGATGCCGAACAGCTCGGCGGCGCGATGACGGACCAGCTGGCCAGCCTGTTCGACGAGAACCAGCCGAACCCGAAGGCCATGGCTATTCCTCCGCTGACGGAACGCACCGTCCGCCCCGGCGCCGTCTCAGGCGCCGCCAGCGGCGCGCCCTCCTATGGAAAAGGCAAGAAAGTCGACCTCGGCCGCGCCGTGAAGACCACCAGCTTCCAGGAAGTGCGCGGCGCTAAGAAGTAACGGGGCTCTTCGTAGGAAACCCGCCTGCCTTGCTGAGGGATGAGCTGACGGGGTGCTTCAGCACCGTTTCCAGCCAGTTCGAGGTTTCGATCAGCTTGGCCAGATCCAGCCCCGTTTCGAAGCCGCCGCGTTCCAGCATGTAGACGACGTCCTCCGTCGCCACATTGCCCGTCGCGGCCGGCGCGAAGGGGCAGCCGCCGATGCCACCGCAGCTCGCATCGATCACGTCGACGCCCGCATCCACCGCCGCCGCGACATTGGCGAGGCCTTGTCCGCGCGTATCGTGGAAATGCATGCGCAGGTAAACGTCCGGCGCCTCGATCCGTACCCGGTCGATGGCGCGGCGCACGGCCCACGGGTCCGCAACGCCGATCGTATCGCCGAGCGCCAGTTCCGCGACGCCCGCGCGCTGGCACTGGGCCGAAAGGTTGGCGACCAGACCCAGATCCACCTCGCCATCATAGGGGTCCCCGAAGGCGACCGAGATCGTGGCGGAGAGGGGGATGCCCGCCTCATGGATCAGCGGCGCGCACTGGGCCAGCATGTCGGCGCTGTCCTGCGGGCTCATGCCCTGATTCTTGCGGCCGAAGGTTTCGCTGGCCACCAGCACGAAATTGATCTCGTCGGCCTGCGCATCGATAGCCCGGCGCACGCCTTTTTCATTGAGGGCGAGCGCAATGTGCCGCGTCGGCTTCGACCGGTCGAGCCCGGCGAACACGGCGGGGCTGTCCGCCATTTTCGGCACGGCCTTGGGTGAGACGAAGCTGCCGGATTCCATCCGTTTCACGCCGGCCTCTTCAAGGCGGGAAATGAATTCCAGCTTCTGCTCGACGGTCAGGTTCGCGGGATCGTTCTGCAGCCCGTCGCGCGGGCCGACTTCCACAATGTCGATGCGGCGGGTCATGATACTCCTATCGTCCTTTGAAGGCTGCGGCGCGGCGTTCCACAAAGCTCGCCACGCCTTCCTTGAAGTCGAATGTGGTGAAGCTTTCCTCCATTGCAGCATCTGCCTCTGCAAGCGAGTCGCCGAAACTCTGGAAATAGGTCTTGCGCACCTGCTGTTTCATCACTGCGACCGAGCGGGGCGAGACCATGGTGGCAAGGTGGTGCGCGGTCTGCTGCACATTGCCCATCAGCTCATCCACCGGCAGGGCCGCATTGACGAGGCCGAGGTCTGCCGCTTCGGCCCCGGTGAACTTGCGCGCGGTGAACAACAGGTCCAGCGCCTTGGCCTCCCCGACGAGGCGCGGCAACAGCCAGGCGATGCCATGTTCGGCGATCAGGCCGCGCTGGGCAAAGGCGGTCGTGAACTTCGCCTCGGCAGCCGCATAGCGCAGGTCCGCGAACAGGGCGAAGATCAGGCCGATCCCGGCGCAGGCGCCATTGATCGCCGCGATGATCGGCTTCGGGCAGGCATACATGTAGCCGAACCGGCCAGGATAGAGATCGCGCAAATCCGACGGCGTCTCCTCGATTTCCGCCAGCCGATCACGCGCGCCGCCCTGGATGCCCTGGAGAACGTCCATGTCCGCCCCGGCGCAGAATCCACGTCCGGCGCCGGTCACCACGATCACACGCACGGCGTCTTCGCTGCCGGCGGTGACGATGGCGTGCTTCAGCTCATTGTGCATGACATCGGTCCACGCGTTCAGCCGGTCGGGCCGGTTGAGTGTTACGGTCAGGACGCCGTCTTTGGTGTCCGTCAGGATCTGCTGGTAGTCCGCCATGGTCATGCCTCCGTCATGGATTGGTCCGTTATGGACTCGTTTGGTACCAGACTAGACTCTGGCTGGCGCGAAGGGGAGGGGTGACGTATGGAGCGGGCATGACCGATTTTCCACCCCCCCTTTCCGGCAGTGCGCAGGATGAGACGCCCGACCTGCGCCCGAAATTCAATGCAGACGGCCTGATCGCCGCCATCACGCAGGATGCAGGCACCGGCGATGTGCTGATGCTGGCCTGGATGAACGCCGACGCGCTCGCCGCCACACTCGAGACGCGCCGGGCCACCTACTGGTCCCGCTCGCGCGGCGAATTGTGGGTGAAAGGCGAAACCTCCGGCCATACGCAAGAGGTCGTCGAGGTCCGCATCGACTGCGACCAGGACGCGGTCCTGCTGAAGGTGAAGCAGACCGGCGGGGCCTGTCACACGGGCCGGGCGAGTTGTTTCTACCGGATTGTCTCCTCTGAAGGGACTGCGCTTTCGCGTGATCCGGACATGGGTTAGGCTCGCCCCAATCAAGATCATCGAACTGAAGGGGGTTCTCGATGCGCCTGATCCATGGGCTGCTCGCCACAACTGCGTTTATGCTTGCGCCGGCCTGCGCACCCGCCTCCACGCCAGCCGATATGCCCGCCGAACCGGAAACGGAAGTGGTTGCCGAGGCCGCCGCAGAGGCGCCGGCCCCGCTGACCGTGAATGTGCTGGACTGTGGCACGCTGGAAGTTACCGACCTCGACGCCTTCTCCAGCGCTGGCGACTATGCCGGCCAGACCGATACGCTGACCGACTCCTGCTTCCTCATCAATCATCCCGACGGCCGCCTGCTGTGGGATCTTGGCCTGCCGGGCATGATGGCCGGCGCCGGGGTTCAGACGGTCGGAGGCATTTTCAATGTCTCGCTGGACAAGACGATCACCGCTCAGTTGGCGGATCTTGGCCTGACGCCGGATGACATCGACTATGTCTCCCTGTCCCATGACCATTTCGATCATATCGGCCAGGTCGACCAGGTGCAGGGCGCAACCTGGATCGTGCAGGAAGACGAATACAACGACATGTTCCCTCCGGAAGGGACAGAGCGGGAGATTGATCCGCAGATCGCCGCCATGTGGGCTGCTTTCAGTCCGATGGAGGCGAAGACCATTTCCGGCGACTATGATGTCTTTGGCGACGGCACGGTGAAAATCCTCGAAATGCCGGGCCACACGCCGGGCCATTCGGTGCTGCTGCTGGACATGCCGGAAAGCGGTCCGGTCCTGCTGGCGGGCGACATGTATCACCGCAAGGAAAGCCGCGAAATGCGCCGGGTTCCCCGTTTTAACTGGAGCGAACCGGTGACGCTTGAATCGATGGACAAGTTCGAGACGCTGGCTGAAGAACTGGGCGCCAAAGTCATCCTGCAGCACGAACCAGATGATGTCGATCCGCTCGGCGGCATCATCCGGTAGGGGTATGAAACGCCTCTTATCGTCCCTTCTCCTGGTCTTTTTTGTCGGCGCCTGCGAGACCCAGACCTTTTCGGCGCTGGACGAGCGGTCGCCGGAATGGCGGCTTGTCTTTCAGGACAATTTCAGCGGCATAGGCCGTCCGAACCCGGACAAATGGATTTCCAAGGAGTATAATCGGCGCCCGAACGACAACGGGCCAGACGGCTGGTGGGATACCAGCAATGTCTACCTGAACGGGCTGGGCCAGCTGGTCATCAAGACCAGCGTGATCGAGAACCGCAATCCGGACGAGGATTCGGATCCCTACGACTATGCCAGCGCCATGGTGTCGACTGAAGGGAAATTCGAGCAGGCTTTCGGGCGCTATGAAGTCCGCGCCAAACTGCCGAAGGCGCCGGGATGGTGGTCGGCCTTCTGGCTGTTCTCCAACAGGGTTCACCATGTCGATGGCTCAGGCCGGGACGGCACGGAAGTCGACATCATGGAAACCTTCGGCTGGACCGACAAGGTGAGCCATGCGCTGCACTGGGACGGCTATAAAGAGGAACACCAGTGGAGCGTGTTCGCGACGATGCGTCCGGGTGTGCGGCACGGCTGGCACACATTCACGCTGGAATGGTTCCCCGACAAATACATCTTCTATGTCGACGGGCAGGAAACCTGGCGCACATCCGCGGGCGGGGTCAGCCAGAAGCCGCTTTGGGTCAAGCTTTCCGGAGAGGTCTCGACCCGGGAAAGTGTGGCAAACCAGTGGTGGGCCAACCCTCCGGACCCCAAGAAATACCCGGACCGGTTCGTGATCGACTGGGTGCGTGTCTACGAACACATTCCGGGTGATGGCGGGCCAACAGCAGAATAGGCCGCAGGCAGACGGATCTGCCTGCCCGCCGGCTTGTATCAGCCGTTAAGGTTGAGCCTTAATTGCCGCCTTCGACCAGGCGCCGCGCAATGACCATGGCCTGCACCTCGCCGGCACCCTCGAAGATGTTGAGGATACGGGCATCCTGCAGGATGCGGCTGATCGTGTATTCGAGCGCGAAGCCGTTGCCGCCATGGATCTGCACGGCATTGTCTGCCGCAGCCCACGCAACGCGCGCGCCGAGCAGTTTGGCCATGCCGGCTTCCAGGTCGCAGCGCTTGCCTTCGTCCTTCTTGCGGGCGGAGTAATAGGTCAGCTGGCGCACGCCGACGAGTTCGGCTGCCATCATCACCAGCTTGTCAGAGACGCGCGGGAACTCGAAGATCGGCTTGCCGAACTGGTTGCGGTCGAGCGCGTATTGAAGGCCGGTCTCGAACGCGTTCTGCGCCACGCCGATGGCGCGGGCGGCGGTCTGGATGCGGGCGCTTTCGAATGTTGCCATCAGGTGCTTGAAGCCCTGGCCTTCCACGCCGCCGAGCAGGTTCTCGGACTTCACCTTGAAGCCGTCGAAGCCGATCTCGTATTCCTTCATGCCGCGATAGCCGAGCACTTCGATCTCGCCGCCGGTCATGCCTTCGGCCGGGAAGGGATTGGCGTCATCGCCGCGCGGCTTCTCGGCCAGGAACATGGACAGGCCGGAGAAATTGTTCGTCGCCGGATCGGTCCGGGCGAGCAGCGTCATCATGTCTGCACGAACCGGGTGGGTGATCCAGGTCTTGTTGCCGGTGATCGTGTAGTTCGCGCCGTCCTCATCCTTCACGGCGCGGGTGCGCAGGGAGCCGAGGTCGGAGCCCGTATTGGGCTCGGTGAAGACAGCCGTCGGCAGGATTTCGCCGCTCGCGATCATCGGCAGCCACTTTTCCTTCTGCTCCGGCGTGCCGCCGATCAGGATCAGTTCGGCCGCGATCTCGGAACGGGTGCCGAGCGAGCCGGTGCCGATATAGCCGCGGGAGAGTTCTTCGGAGACGACGCACATCGCCGTCTTGCCCATGCCGAGGCCGCCGAAATCTTCCGGAATGGTCAGGCCGAACACGCCGAGCTCTGCCATTTCATTGACGACGTCCATCGGGATATAGTCGTTGCGCAGGTGCCATCCATGGGAGAAGGGCTTGATGCGCTCGGCGGCGTATTTCGCGAACTGCTCACGCACCATGCTCATGGTTTCGTCGAGTCCGGTCTCTTCGACCGTGTTGCGCGACAGGGCGTCCGGCAGCAGGGCCGCGGCCGCTGCCATGGAGGCCGGCGTCTTGCCTTCGATGATCAGCTTCCGGATGGCGGGATCGGCAAACAGCGTGTCGGAGGCTTCGAGGCTGCCAAGCTCGTGCGGGCGGATGGTCTCGCCCTGGTTCATTGGAATGCCGCCGACGATCTGGGCGCAGTATTCGCTGAACAGGATCTGGGAGAGCAGCGCTTCGACGTCGGTGAACTTGCCGTCGGCTTCAAGGCGGGAGGCCCATTCGGACACCTGGCGCAGCGTTTCCACATAGGTGACCAGCCAGGACAGGCCGTGGGCGAGGTGCTGGTGACGCTCAAACGCCTTGCGGTCCGGGCGGCCGTCTTCACCGGCCAGCTGGCCGCGTGCGCCGGATGTGGCGGCGGCGGCATAGGTGTCGAGCGCGCCGAGGGCGTCGCGCATCGTGGCCGTCAGGCCTTCCATGATGACAGATTGCTTGTCCTGAACCATTTCGCCGGTGCTCATATCCTTGCCCCTTTTCAGTTTTTTGCCCTTATAGGGGCCTCGGTGTGACCTGTCAGTCCATATTTGTGCGGTGCAACATCGCAGGCACCTAATCCATCTTGCGGAACCGCTTTCCCTGCGAGCGGACCATGGCCCGGCCGAGCGGTTCGGGCAGGATCCGCGACAGGGTGGCCATCCCCTTGTTGACGAGTCCCGGCACGATGACCGGTTGCCCCCTGTTTACGGCCTCGATGCCCTGCCGGACGACCGGTTCTGCAGCCATCCACATCCATTTCGGCATCTTGTTGGTCTGCTCGCGTGTGCCATTGGCATCGTGGAACTCGCTCCAGGTGAAGCCGGGGCAGAGCGCGGTGCAGTGGATGTCGTCATGGCCGAGGCTCTCGCACTCGGCATTGAGGCTTTCGGAGAACTTGATCAGGCCCGCCTTCACGCTGGCATAGAGCGTGTGCCCTGCGCTTCCGGCGGCGTAACCGGCCAGCGAGGCGACATTGATGATGCGGCCATAGCCGCGCTCCGTCATGCCGGGCAGCACCCGGTGCGCCAGTTCCAGCGGCGCGACATACAGCACCTGAAGGAAATCGGCCTGATCCTTCCAGCTGGTGCAGAAAAACGTGCCCGGCAGGCCGTAACCGGCATTGTTCACCAGCCCATCGACATGGCGGCCTTTTTCTTCCAGCGCGGCGAGGATCTTTGCAGGCGCGGATTTCTTGGCGAGGTCTTCGGCGATCACGATCGCCGTCACCTTGTACTTTTCCTCGATTTCAGCGGCGAGCGCTTCAAGCCGGTCGGCGCGCCGGGCCGTCAGCGCGACATCCCAGCCAAGCGCCGCATACTGGCGGGCGAATTCTGCGCCGATTCCGGCGGATGCGCCTGTGATCAGGCAAAGGCGTCGGTCCATGCGTGTGGTCCTCCTTTGCCTTCAAATGTAACGCATTCCGCCGCGGGGAACAGGGCCAGTCGGTTAAGGCCGTTTGGCGGGCCGTTGTCAGATGCGGCGGACGAGGAACCCGGCCCGCGGGAAGTGGACGTGCACGGTGCCGGCTTCGTCAGAAACACGCTGCAGGATCACGCGCTGGGAATCGGCGTGCACGATTTCGCCTTCCACCCAGACCTGTCCGTAATCGTCCGGCGCAACGGCGACCATGTCGCCGGGGGCGATGTCCTGCGGCTCATACTTGGTGGTCGCCATGACGAGGCGCGGCGCGGCATGCAGGCCGATCTCCAGCGCCTCTTTCGAAGAGATGGTTTCCGGTTCCTGGCCTTCATATTCCTGCAGGCGCTCGAACCAGGCCTTGGTCAGGTCTGCCGTCTCGAAGCACTTGTCCAGGAAGTCCGGCAGGTTCTGCTGCATGAACCAGACATTCATGTAGGCATGCACATCGACGAGGCCGGGCTTCATGCCGACCATGAACATGCCGGACCCGGCGCCCTTGCCGCCCTGCAGGCGTTCTTCCAGCAGCATCAGCCGCGCGCGCCACTGGTCGCGCATCATCGGGGCGACGGCTTTCATGGCATTCACGTCGAAGGGGCGGCCCGAGAGTTTTTCGCGGTCCTTCTTGAAGTGTTCGTCGACCTTGTCGCCCATCTCGCCGAAGATCACGGCGACGGAAGACTGGAACCAGCGCCCGTCGGTCCAGCCGGCAACCATCTGGGCAAGGCCCTCATGGCCCGGCAGCTTCAGGCCCGGCATCGGATAACGCGCTTCCAGCTCGCGCAGGATAATTGCCGTGTCGCAATAGATGTCGGCACCGATCTGCATGACGGGCGTGCGGCGATAGCCGCCTGTCAGGGGCATCAGGTCCGGCCGCGGCATGATCACGGGGATTTCCACGCGTGACCAGGCGAGGTTCTTCAGGCGCAGCGCGAGACGGATTTTCTCGGCATAGGGCGAAGTCGGGTATTCGTGCAGAATAATGCTGCGTGCGTCCGCCATGTCCGTTTCACTCCGGTCTCTTGTTTTTTGTGTTGTGTAGTCATGCCGGGCTTTGAGCGGGCAGGGAAGGGGCCAATTCCGACCGGCAGGCATTGTGACCCTGCGCAAGAATCGGGTGGCCGGTGTCCTGACACTCAGGCAAATTGATGCCCATGACGGATCGGATCACCCCCCTCGATGAGCGCGCCGCGGCCTATGACCGGATGGCAGGCGCCCTTGAATATCTCGGCGACACCTGGCGCGACTGGCCGGATCTTGCCTCGATCGCGGGCGCCATGGGCCTCAGCCCCAGCCACTTCCAGCGGGAATTTACCCGCTGGGCCGGCATCTCTCCGCGCCAGTTCCAGTCAGCCATTGCGCATGCCGAGGCCGGTGAGTTGCTGCGCGAAGGTGCAAGCGTACTGGACGCAACTTTCGAAACGGGCCTCTCCGGTCCTGGTCGCCTGCATGACCTGTTCATCGCGCATGAGGGCCTGACCCCCGGCGAAGCAAAGTCAGGCGGACGCGGGGCAGACCTCGTGCTCGGCCGCGCGCCGACCCCGTTCGGCGAAGGCGCATGGTTGATCTCGCCCCGCGGCCTCGTCGCGCTCGGCTTCATCGACGAGGCCGCGCCGGAAAAGGCCGGGTTCATCCATCCGGGCTATGGCGAGGAGGCCGTTTTTGCCGATCTTGCCGGGCGCTATCCCGACGCTGATATCCGGCGCGATGATGCCGCTGCCCGCCGCATGGCCGCGCAGGTTTTCGAAAAAGGCGAACCCTTGCCGGTCGCGCTCTACGGGACGCCGTTCCGGCGGCAGGTCTGGCGCGCACTGCTGGACATTCCGGCCGGGGCGACCTGCACCTATGGCGAGCTGGCGGCGGCGAGCGGGCACCCGAAAGCGGCCCGCGCCGTCGGGGCAGCGGTCGGGGCAAACCCGGTCAGCTGGTTCATTCCCTGTCATCGCGCCCTTGCGGCAGATGGGCGTCTTCATAATTATCATTGGGGTGTGGCCCGCAAACGCGCCATGCTCACTTATGAACGCGCTCATGCCGCCTGATGGCAGGCCGGGGCGCAAAGCCCGGACGGCCCGCCCATGCTGCTCTACTTCTTTGTCGTTGCCGCTCTTCTGGCCTGGGGCGTAAGCCTTGCCTGGCGCTGGAAGGAGGCGAAGGCCTTCGCACCGCAGGTGCTGGCCGCCAAGAAGCGCGACAAGGAAATTCCCGAAGACGTCACCGATGTCGAATTCACGGACCTCTACCTGCGCAGCGAAGGCCCGCGCGGAGAGACCTATTTCTTCGTCTGCGCCGCGATCATGTTCCTGTTGCTCGGACCTTTCGTGGCGGCGTTCAACTCTGTCTGGAACATGATCTGGCTGATGAGCGGCAAGTCGCCCGTCTTCGAGACCGGCACGCTGATCCACACTTTCATGGTGTTCCTGACCTTCATGGCGACGACCATCGGCCTCCTGGCGATCGCCATGCGCCGCTATTACGCGCTGATGCCGCCCAATCTCAAACAAGTCATTCGCGATCTGAACGGAGGTGCCTGATGAGCATCGAATTCCTGCACACAATGGTGCGTGTCACCGACATCGACGCCACGCTCAAATTCTTTTGTGACGGCCTCGGCCTGACCGAAGTCGGCCGCTATGACAGCGAGCCCGGCCGGTTCACGCTCGTTTTCCTCGCCTCCCCGGCGGACATCGAACGCTGTGGCGGCATCCCGGAAGGCAAGAGCCCGACCGAGCTGCAGATTCCGATGGTGGAACTGACGCATAACTGGGACCCGGAAGATTATGGCGGCGGGCGTAATTTCGGCCACCTCGCCTATTCGGTCTCCGACATCTACGAGGCGGTCGAGAGGCTGCAGGACCTTGGCGTGCCCATCAACCGTCCGCCGCGCGACGGGCGCATGGCCTTCGTCCGCTCCCCGGATGGGATCTCGGTGGAGCTGCTCCAGCAGGGCAAGCCGCTGGCACCGAAAGAGCCTTGGGCCAGTGCGGAGAACATCGGCGCCTGGTAAGCCTGCCTGCGGAAACCGCCGCCGTATAAATGGTCCCTACATGGTCCATACACGGTGTTCTTCACGGTGCTTCCGATGGCCTGAAATGAAAACGCCCCGCCTGGCTGGAACCGGGCGGGGCGTTCTCTTTTGGGGTAGGGCGCCTTATTCTTTCGGCGCCTGCTCGCGCTGGTCGATGATCGGGTAACGCGGCTTCGGCGTGCCGTTCCGGACGGCGTCGAAGTGCGCCTTGGTCATCGCGAACACGACGGGGCTCAGGAAGACCAGGCCGACAAGGTTCGGCGCGGCCATCATGCCGGTCAGCGTGTCGGCAACCAGCCAGAACAGGTTCACGATGTTCGCCACTGAGCCTTCCAGCATCAGGGCTGCAGCACCGAGGAAGGTGACCACGATCCAGCTGATGCGGAACGGCAGGATGGACTTCTCGCCGAACAGGTATTCGCAGCAGCGTTCGCCATAGTAGCTCCAACCGAGAATGGTGGTGAAGCCAAACACGGTCAGGCCGATGGCGACGATGTGCTCGCCGATACCGGTCAGGCCGGCGTCAAACGCGGCAACTGTCAGCGGTGCACCGGTATCGCAGCCGGCAGGTTGTCCCGTCGCGAGAATATCGGCGGCATTGGCAGCGGTCGGAATACATTCCGGACCAAGCACGCCGGAGGTCAGGATCACGAGCGCAGTGATGGAGCAGACGATCAGCGTGTCGATGATTGTGCCCAGCATGGCGACGAGGCCCTGGTCGACCGGGTCCTGGATCTTGGCAGCGGCGTGCGCAATCGGGGCAGAGCCCTGACCTGCCTCGTTCGAGAAGATGCCGCGCGCGACGCCCTTCTGCATGGCCAGCATGAGCAGGCCGATGGAGATGCCGGTTCCCGCGCTGTCGATGCCGAAAGCGCCTTTGAAGATCATCACAAAGGCGCCCGGCACAGCATCAAGGTGCAGGCCAACGACGAGAAGGCCGCCCGCGAGGTATGAGATCGCCATCACGGGGACCAGCTTGCTCGCCACGCTGGCAATCCGCTGGATACCGCCGAGGATCACGGCTGCCGCGCCCGCGGAGAGAATGATAGCGGAGGCGAGCGGCGGGATGCCGTAGGTTGCCCGCAAAGCGTCAGCGATCGAGTTGGACTGGATCGAAGCGCCTGTGCCCCAGCTGGCCATGATGCCCAGCGAGGCGAACAGGCCGCCCAGCCAGATCCACTTCTTACCCATGCCGTTCTTGATGTAGTACATCGGCCCGCCGACGTGACGGCCTTCATGGTCGATCTCGCGGAAACGGACGGCCAGCACGCCTTCGGAATATTTCGTGGCGGTGCCGACAATCGCGGTGACCCACATCCAGAACACGGCGCCCGGCCCGCCAATGGCGATGGCGGCGGCCACGCCGGCGATGTTGCCTGTGCCGATGGTGGAAGAAAGCGCGGTCATCAGGGCGCCGAAGGGTGTGACGTCACCTTCCTCGTTCCGGTCCGGCTTCTTGAACAGCTGGCCGAAAGCGAAGGGAACCTTGAGGATCGACAACAGTCTGAGGCCGATCGTCAGATAAAGCCCCGTGCCCAGCAGGAGCACCAGCATGGGCGGCCCCCAGACGAAATCGTTTAGCGCCCGAATAATAGTTTCCATAAGCCTCCCCGGCTCCTTTACTCTGCTTGAGGCCGACACTAACCCCGTTTGCCACTGTGTGAAGCCAGCATTGCAGGCATGTGATGCTGCAAGGCCTCCGCAATCGGCTGTGGATGGCCCGCCTGTTTTCAGGCATAAGCCCGCGAATGACCGAACCCCGCGAACCCAAGCAGGCCAAAGGCGTCTTCATCAAGACCTATGGCTGCCAGATGAATGTATACGACTCCGAGCGCATGCGAGATGTGCTGCGACCGCTCGGTTATGCGCCGGTAGAGAGTGCGGATGAGGCCGATCTCGTCGTGCTCAATACCTGCCATATCCGCGAAAAGGCGACCGAGAAGGTCTATTCGGAGCTCGGCCAGCTGAAACTGACCAAGCAGGCGCGTGGCGGGAACCTGACCATTGCGGTGGCCGGCTGTGTTGCCCAGGCCGAAGGTGCCGAGATCATGCGCCGCCAGCCCGCCGTCGACCTCGTTCTGGGTCCGCAGGCCTATCACAAGCTGCCGGAAATGATCGCCCGGGCGAGCCGTGCGGTGGGTGACCGGCTGGAAACCGAATTCGAAACGCTGGAGAAATTCGACGCCCTGCCGAAGACACGCGAAGCGGATGGTCCGACGGCGTTCCTGTCGGTGCAGGAAGGTTGTGACAAGTTCTGCACCTTCTGTGTCGTGCCTTACACACGCGGCGCTGAACTCTCGCGTCCTGTAGACGATATTACGATGGAGGCCCGCAGCCTTGCCGCGCAGGGCGTGCGCGAGATCACGCTGCTCGGCCAGAATGTGAACGCCTTCCACGGTGCCGCGCCGGCCCTGACCAATGAGTCCGACTGGACGCTGGGCCAGCTGGTTCGCCACATCGCGAAGATCGGCGGGATCGAGCGGATCCGCTACACGACCAGTCATCCGCGCGACATGGACGACGACCTGATCGCCGCCCATGGCGACGTGCCGGAAATGATGCCTTTCCTGCACCTGCCGGTGCAGTCCGGCTCCGACAATATCCTGAAAGCCATGAACCGCGGTCACACGGCGGACGAATATCGCGAGATCATCCGCAAGGTGCGCGAGGCCCGGCCGGATATCGCGATTGCCTCTGATTTCATTGTAGGTTTTCCGGGCGAGAGCGATGCCGATTTCGAGGCGACGATGCAGCTGGTCCGCGATATCGACTACGCGATTGCCTATTCCTTCAAATATTCGGCCCGTCCGGGCACGCCGGCGGCGGACATGTTCGGCCAGGTGCCGGAAGAGGTGAAGGACGCGCGCCTGCAGCAGTTGCAGCAGCTCCTGCGCGAACAGCAGATCGGCTTCAACCGTTCCAAGATCGGCGAGACCGTACCGGTGCTGATCACGGGCAAGGGCCGCAATCCGGGCCAGGCGCACGGCCGCTCACCATGGCTTCAGGCGGTTCATTTCGAACTTCCGCATGACCAGGCCATGACTATACCGGACCTGGTGGGCACGATTGTGGACCTCCACGTGATCGACGCCAGCCTGAACTCGCTGACCGGCGAGCTGGTCAATGTGCGCGAGGCTGCCCTGTGAGCGGGAAGCGCCGTCCGAGCCTCTCACCGGAAGCGCCGGTGAGCCGCTTTTACGAAGTCAGCAACGCCGAACGCCTGCGCGACCTGTGCGGGCCGCACCATCGTTACCTGCACCGCCTGGAAGACAAGCTGAAGGATTACGGCCTGCGCGCGGAAAGCCAGGGCGGCGGCATCCTTCTGGCTGGCACCGCCGAGGGCGTCTCCATCGCCGAGGCGGCACTCGCAGAGCTGGAACGCCGTATGCGGTCCGGCGCGGACATCACCGATATGGACCTCGACGCTGCGGTCGAAGCCGCCTCCACGCCTGCGCAGAGTTTCGGCGGCGGACTGAAGGGCCTGAAAAAGCCGATCACGCCCCAGACAAAAGGGCAGGCGCGTTACATCAATCTGCTCGCCAATCCGGACAATGGCCTCGTATTCGGCATCGGCCCGGCAGGCACGGGCAAGACCTTCCTGGCCGTTGCGGCGGGTGTCGCAGAGCTGATGTCCGGCCTTCGCCAGCGCCTGATCGTGACACGGCCAGCTGTAGAGGCCGGCGAGAAGCTGGGCTTCCTGCCCGGCACGCTGGAGGAGAAGGTCGATCCCTACATGCTGCCCATCTGGGATTCGCTCCGCGAGCTGATGGGGCAGGAACAGATGGAACGCCGCATGGCGCGCGGCGAGATTGAAGTCGCGCCGATTGCCTTCATGCGCGGACGGACGCTGAAGAATGCGTTCGTCATCGTGGACGAGGCGCAGAACACGACTGTCCCGCAGATGAAAATGGTGCTGACCCGTCTTGGCCGTGACAGCCGCATGGTGGTCACCGGCGATCCGGGACAGGTGGACCTGCCCGGCATCCAGACGTCCGGCCTGCGCCATGCGCTGCAGATCCTGTCGGATGTCGAGGGGATCAATGTGCATGCGCTGACGGCGGCGGACGTTGTCCGCCACGGCCTCGTCAGCCGCATCATCGACGCCTATGCCGCCGCCGGCGAGGGCAACTGAGCCGCCCGATGATCACCACAGACCTGATCGTTGAAGAGACCGGCTGGGACGCCGTGCCGGATCTCGCCGCCCTGTGCGAGCGTGCCTTTGCGGCGGCTGCCGCTGTTGAGCCGTCCGAAGGCACCGTTTCGCTGTTGCTGGCGGATGACGACACGCTGCATCAGCTGAACCGCGACTTCCGGGGCAAGGACAAGCCGACGGATGTCCTGTCCTTTCCGGCGCACGAAATGGACCGGCCACTGCTGGGTGATATCGCCGTGGCACTCGGCGTGTCTTCGCGCGATGCCGAGGCGCAGGGCATCAGCCTTGCTGATCATCTGACGCATTTGCTGGTGCACGGATACCTGCATCTTCTGGGGCATGACCATGAGGCGGAGGCGGAAGCCGCCCTGATGGAAGGATTGGAAATAAAGGCGCTTGCATCGCTTGGCATTCCAAACCCATATGGAACGGACTGAATTACAGAGACGATGAGCGATCCAGATCCTTCTGAACCCGCGCCGCAAAGGCGCAGGCGTAGTTTTTTCGGAATAGGCCGCAAGCAGGAAAGTGCGCCTGAAGTGCTGGCTGAATCCAATGGCGGTCCGGATGCGTCTGCCCCGGTGACCCCGCAGGCGATGCGCCTGCGTGTCCAGGAATTCCAGGAATTGCGCGTCGAAGACGTGATGGTCGCCCGTGCCGAGGTGAAGGCCGTTGAAGTCAGCACGGAATTCCCGGACCTCCTGAAAGTCTTTGCCGAATGTACCCATTCGCGCCTGCCGGTATTCCGGGAAACGCTGGATGATCCGATCGGCTTTGTGCACATCAAGGATGTGGTCAGCGAGCTGGCCAAGGGGGGTGAGCCGCCGAAACGGCCGCTGGAACGGCTGCACCGGGAAGTTCTTTATGTGCCGCCCTCCATGAAACTGTCCGATTTGCTTGTGAAGATGCAGTCGACCCGCATCCATCTGGCTTTGGTTGTGGATGAATATGGCGGAACGGACGGACTTGTGAGTCTGGAAGACCTGGTTGAGGAAATCGTCGGTGACATCGAAGACGAACACGACGATGAAGAGCCCATGTTCGTCCGGCGCAGCGCTCGCGTCTGGGAAGTCGATGCGCGCACCGAAATACAGGATTTCGCCGAGGAGACGGGGATTGACCTCGAACTCAGTGATGAGGATTCGGAATTCGACACGCTGGGCGGCATCGCCTATGCGCTCGCTGGCCGTGTGCCGGTGCGCGGGGAGATCCTGCGCCATCCGTCCGGTGTCGAGATCGAGATTCTCGATGCCGATGCCCGCCGCATCCGGCGCCTGCGTCTCCGGACGCCCGAACCTGTGCCCGCGCCCAAGCCGCAGGAGTAGGCCAAAATGAATACTGCTGTGCGCAGCCACGGGTTCACTGCGCTTGGACCCCTTCACGAAGCCTTTGCCCGGCTGACCGGCTGGGCCGCCGCCGGGGCGGCCGTCCTTCTGGGCGCATTCTCGGCGGTCGCCTTCGCACCGTTCCATTTCAGCGCCGTTCTGGCGCTTTCGTTCACTGGCCTGATCTGGATGATCGATGGCGCCCGCAGCCATCGCCGCTGGGGCAGGGCGGTCTTCATGCGTACCTGGGCCTTCGGGGTCGGTTTCACGCTGATCTCCATGCACTGGACGGCGGAGCCATTCCTGGTCGAGCCGGAACGGTTTGCGATCTTCCTCTGGATGCCGCTGATTCTGCTGCCTGCGGGGATGGCATTGATCTGGGGGGCTTTCGGGGCGATGGCGGGGGCGTTTTGGTCGGCCTCGCCGTCCCGCGTGTTCGTGTTCGCCTTCTTCTTCGCCATTGCCGAATTCGTGCGCGGACACTTGTTTGGCGGTTTCCCGTGGAACCTGCCGGGGACGACCTGGGTGCCGGGCGGCGCGCTGTCTCAGGCGGCGTCTCTGGGAGGGGTTTACTGGCTAACGCTGCTCACGGTTTTCGTCATGGCGGCGCCTGCTGCGATGGTGGACACCCGCGATGCCCGCGGGCTGGCCCTGCGCATTGCGCCGTCCTTCGGGGCCGTGATCCTTCTGGCGCTCGGCTGGGCCTGGGGGGCGCAGCGCATCGCAGCGCCGTCTCCGCTGTCGGACCAGTATGTCGTGCTGATGGATTCCGGCGTGCCGCAGGACGAGAAGTGGGAGGTTGGCCGCGACGCCGTTCTCACGGAATACCTTCGCATGATGACCAATGGCGAAGGCCAGCCGGGCGATATCATCATCTGGCCGGAAGGCGCCGTGCCGGCCAGCCTGCTGAACGAAATCGACGCGCTGGATGCGATCGGGGCCTATCTCGGCCCGCGCACCCTGATCGCCGGGACGGCCCGCTACCAGCTGGAAGAACAGAACGAGCGCGTCTACTTCAATTCGATGGTCGTGCTGGACGAGAATGTCGGGCGGTCTGGCGCTGTGGCGCTGTACGACAAGTTCCGCCTGGTCCCGTTCGGGGAGCTCGCAGCGGCAGAAATCATCCCCTTCGGGCAGGCCATCTCGGACTACCTGCCAGGCGCGATGCAGCAACTGGCCCGCAACGGTTTCCATCCCGGCACTGGCCCGGCGGTGATCTTTGCCGACAATGTGCCGCCCTTCGTGGCGCTCATCTGCTATGAAGGCCTCTATCCGGAGATTACGCGCGCCGCCAACCTTGCCGCCCGGGCGGACTGGATCGTGCTGGTGTCGAACGATGCCTGGTTCGGCGGCGGCATGGGCCCGGCCCAGCATTATGCCCAGAACCGTTACCGCGCGATTGAGAGCGGCCTGCCAATGGCGCGTGTCGCCAGCCGTGGTGCCTCCGCCATCATCGACGGCTATGGCCGCGAAGTGCTGCGCGCTTCCCCGGTGCAGGATGCCCCCTCCGGCTGGAACACGACCTATGGGCGCGGCAAGCTGCCGGCGCCGGCAGAGGTGACCCTGTTCCAGAGCCGGGCGGGCGTTGTGCTGTTCTGGCTTACCCTTGCGGCCTTTGTGGGTCTGGCATTTGCAACTTGGCGCCGCTAGGAGTGCGCGCCGGATCACAAATATGCAGCGGGTAGGGGACAGATGTCTGAAAGCAAGCTTCCGAGTGGGATAGACCGCGTGGTCGGCCAGCGTATCCGCTGGCGCCGCCGGGAGCTTAAGCTCTCTCAGGAACAACTCGCAGAATTGCTCAGCCTGACTTTCCAGCAGGTGCAGAAATACGAGAAGGGCGTGAACCGTGTCTCCGCCGGGCGCCTGTTCGAGATCGCCTCCGTCATGGGCGTGTCGGTGAACTATTTCTATGACGGCGCCGAGAGCCAGCTGGATGACGACCGCCAGCAGCGCTTCGCGGAAGGCGGCAGTGCCAGCGACGGCCCGCGCGCGCCGGTGCTGGATGCCGAGACGCTGGACCTGATCGCCGCGTTCCAGAAGATCGAGGACGATTCCCTGCGCAAGTCGCTGCTGAACACGGTGCGCGCGGCGGCCTCGGCTTTCGAGTCGAAGCAGAACGAGGATTGATCACGCCGCGCCGCTCAGGCATCAGGCGCGCCATGAACGATCCATCCGCCAAAGACGGCGCCGACCAATCCGGGCGCCCCATCCGAACTTTCGGCCGTATCGGCGGGCGGGCACTGTCTGCGCGACAGCAGGCGCTGGTCGATGATCTGCTGCCGCAGCTGCAGGTTCCGGAAGGCTTGTCTGATCCGCAGGCGTTGTTTCCCGGACTGAAGGAAACCTGGCTGGAAATCGGTTTCGGCGGCGGGGAACACCTTGCCGAACAGGCGCGCCGGAATCCGGCTGTTGGCATCATTGGGTGCGAGCCCTTCATCGAAGGCATGGCCAAGGCGCTGACCCAGGTCGATGCGGATGGTCTCTCTAATGTCCGTTTGCGGATGGATGATGCCCGGCCGCTGATCGACGGGCTTTCGCCAAGCAGCCTCGCGCGGGTGTTCATCATGTTCCCGGATCCCTGGCCGAAGAAGCGCCAGCAGAAGCGCCGCCTGATCCAGCCGGACTTTCTGGAAAGCCTGCACCGCGCTTGCCGGAAAGGCGCGCGTGTGCGCTTTGCAACAGACGTGGCGAGCTATGCCGACGAGGCGCTCTGGCGCTTCCTGCAGCATGGCAGCTATCGCTGGCTGGCAGAACGGGCTGACGACTGGCGCTGCCCGCCGGCCGACCATGTCACGACCCGTTATGAAACAAAGCGGCTCGGGGATTGTGACCCGGTCTGGTACGATTTCGAAATCATCTGACCCCTGCGGATTTTGTTGACGCAACGTCGGGAAGCGTGTACAAAATGTCGCATCGAATTCGGTCGGTCTGAAATATCAAGACCCCGTCAGACCGACGGCCATGACTTTCTTCCCACCCGTTTCGATAGGCAGACCTTCCCATTCCGGGATCGGCTGCTTTCATTGACACAAAGGACTACAAGTAATGGCAACTGGCAAAGTGAAATGGTTCAACGACCAGAAGGGCTTTGGCTTCATCAAACCTGATGAAGGCGGCACGGACGTGTTCGTTCACATCTCAGCAGTTGAACGCTCGGGCCTCCGCACGCTGGCGGAAGACCAGGCAGTTTCCTACGAGCTCTACAAGGACGAGCGCCGCGGCAAGACCTCGGCGGTGGACCTGAAGGTTCTCTAAGGTTTCCTGTAATCAGGAACAGGAACGGCAGCCCTCAGGGGCTGCCGTTTTTTGTTTGTGGGATTGTCTGCGACAGGCTTGACGCGGTTCAGCCCTTCGGGAAGGTCTTCATCCTGTGGGGGAATGGAGGACAATCAAAATGAGACATCGGATCGGGCCCAGCCTGGCACTCGTGACCGCCATTTTCATGCTGACGCTTCCGGCATCAGCGAACATGCCCGGGGGTTCTGTTTCCACCTTCAATCAAGCGCTTCAGACGGGCGATGCCGAGATCATTGTCGACGCCGCCAAGCAGTTCGGAGCAACGGCGATCGCTCATCCGGAAGACGAACAGGCTCCCATCGCAGCCTTCGAAGCTGGCAACCAGCTTTGCCTGTGGGGTGCCTGTGCCGACGCGGTGCCGATGGCGGATTTCCTTCAGGAACGTGAAGGGGAGTTGCCGGTCAGCCGCGAGCAGGTGGACATCCTCTCTGCGTTTTCGAAATGGTCCGCCAGCGAGAAGGACAAGGCTGCTGATGCGGCGTTTGGCGAAATGCTCAAGGCGCGCGTAGCCAGCCGCCCCAGTGCGTTATCTCTTGTCGCATATGAGACCTACACGGCGGCCGCTGTTGATGCCCGTCAGTGGAGAAAAGTCCGCACTCGAGCGAGGTTGGCCGCACAACATGTGGAAACCGCCCGCGATGCCGTTCCAAAACGCTGGGCCAATCTGGCATTGATGGCAGTTAAAGAGGATTATAATCAGGCGCGCTCCGTAAGCGTTCTGGCGGAAGTCGCCGAAATCGAAAAATGGCTGTACCAGAAGCTCTATGTTGAAGGTGCCGGAGACCTTGAAGGAGTATACTACACAGCTTCGGCCTGGCGCATGGCCATGCATGTGTCCTTTCGTGGCTCAAGCAAACGAGTCTACGCACGTGCCGAAGAAATCGACAAAGATGTACGCAAGTTTCAGAAAGACATCGAGGACTCGGGCCAGAACGGAACACCGCCTTTGTGCTCAGGACACGAAGCCGTCCTTCCGAGTCCGACATATCCGGAAAATGCCGCTCACAAAGGATATGTCGGCGCGGTTCTGATAGGAATCGACTTCGTAAACGGTGAACTCGTCAATTATCGTATTCTTGCTGCTGTTCCGGATGGTGAGTTCGAGCAGGTCTCGCTCGAAGGCATGGAGACTCTCAAATGGGAATGGGATGAGGAGCAGGAATATCCCGGCTGCAGAAAAACAAGCTCGCGCCCATACGTCTATCCCCTTGTATACGCTATTCAGTGATAACCGCCCCTCGACACCGGCCAGCGCCAGGTCTATATAGCCTACCAAGTCGAAACATATCGGCGGCGGTTCCGGGAACGGGGCCGCCGCTTTTCTTTATCCGCCCGCCCACTCAGAAAGGTCTCTCAGGCCCGCATGATCGCCCTGACTGAACAGGAACGCCGCATTCTCAGCCTCGCCACGCCCGTGGCCGAGTCGCTGGGCATGGAGCTCGTGCGCCTGCGCATCCAGGGCGGGCGCCGGCCGCACCTTCAGATCATGGCCGAAAAAGAAGGCGGCGCGCCGACCGATGTCGAGGATTGCGCGCGCCTGTCACGGGCCCTTGGCCCGGTTCTGGAAGCGGCAGACCCGATCAAGGAAGCCTACACGCTGGAGGTCTCCACCCCCGGCATCGACCGGCCGCTGACCCGGGAAGGGGATTTCGGCCGCTGGGTCGGGCACCTGGCAAAGGTGGAACTGGCCCGTCCGATCGACGGCCGCCGCCGTTTTACCGGCGTGATCACCGGCGAAGACGCGGACGGGGCCCATATCGAGCTGGACGATGACGTCGAGCTTGTGGCCCACGTCCATGAAATGAGCCGCGCCAGCCTCGTCCTGACGGATGAGCTGATCGAGGCCGCCCGGCAGGCAGGCAATCTGCCGCCGCAACCTGATGAAGACGACCTCGGCGATCTTGAGATCGACGAGACCGAAGACGAAACAGATACCAACGAAGAGACGGGAGACGTCCAATGAGCGCTATCGGCGTTTCAGCCAACAGGCTCGAAATCCTGCAGATCGCCAAAGCGGTGGCCGAAGAGAAGTCGATCGACCAGTCGATCGTCATCGAGGCCATGCAGGAAGCCATCGAGAAGGCTGCCAAGGCGAAATACGGCCAGGAGCATGACATCCGCGCCACCATCGATCCGGTGACCGGCGAGCAGACACTGCTGCGTGTCCTGACGGTTGTTCCGGACGAGGAATTCGAAGACGAAGCCAAACAGCTGCGTCTTGCCGAAGCCAAGAAAATCGACGCGTCGCTCGAAATCGGCGGTGAGCTGACCGAAGAGCTGCCGCCCTTCGATTTCGGCCGCGTTGCTGCACAGACCGCCAAGCAGGTCATCATGCAGAAAGTGCGCGATGCCGAGCGTGAGCGTCAGTACAATGAATACAAGGACCGTGTCGGCGAAGTCATTTCCGGCGTCGTCAAGCGCGTCGAATACGGCCACGTCATTGTGGACCTCGGCCGCGCCGAAGGCATCATCCGCCGCAATGACGGCATCCCGCGCGAGAACTTCCAGCCGAACGATCGCGTGCGTGCCTATCTCTACAAGGTTTCCCGCGAGACCAAGGGCCCGCAGATCTTCCTGTCGCGCGCTGCACCTGACTTCATGGTCCGCCTGTTCGCTCAGGAAGTGCCGGAAGTTTATGAGGGCGTGATCGAGATCAAGGCCTGTGCCCGTGATCCGGGATCGCGCGCCAAGATCGGCGTTATTTCCAATGACAGCTCGATCGATCCGGTCGGCGCCTGTGTCGGTATGCGCGGTGCGCGCGTGCAGGCCGTTGTCGGCGAACTGTCGGGCGAGAAGATCGACATCATCCCGTGGAGTTATGACGACGCGACCTTCATCGTGAACGCGCTGCAGCCGGCCGAAGTGTCGAAAGTGGTGCTGGACGAAGAAGAGCGCCGCGTGGAAGTCGTCGTCGCCGACGACCAGTTCCCGCTTGCCATTGGCCGCCGCGGCCAGAACGTGCGTCTCGCTTCCCAGCTGACCGGCTGGCAGATCGACCTGATCACGGAAAGCGCCGACTCCGAGCGTTACCAGCGCGAATTCCAGGAGCGGACCGAACTCTTCATGAAGGCGCTCGACGCCGACGAGACGCTGGCCCAGCTGCTGGCATCGGAAGGCTTCGAGACGGTCGAAGAGATCGCCTATGTCGCCCCGGAAGACTTCATCTCGATCGAGGGCTTCGACGAGGATGTGGCTGCCGAGCTGCAGGAACGTGCCCGCGAATTCCTTGAGCGCCTGGCCGCTGAAAACGATGCCAAGCGCAAGGAGCTGGGTGTCGAGGATGCCGTGATGGAACTCGAAGGCATGAACCCGTCCTTCGCGGTTCGCCTGGGTGAGGAAGGCGTTCAGACGCTGGACGATGTGGCCGGCCTGGTGCCGGACGACATCACCGGCTGGCGCGAGCCGGGCCCGGACGGCAAGCCGGTCTGGGTCGAGGGCATCCTGAAGAAGGGCGAAATGCGCAAGGACGACGCGCAGATGTTCATCATGAAGGCCCGCGTTGCCGCTGGCTGGATCGAGGCTGACGCCATCGACCAGATGATTGCTGCCCAGAAAGAAGCCGAAGCCCCGCAGGAGCTGACCGAGGAAGAGCGCGCACTGCTCGCCCTCAATACGCTCGACGGCGGTGCCGACGAGGAAATCGACCTTGGCGATCTCGGCGATCTTGGCGACATCGATCTTGAAGCACTTGCAGCGGAGGGCGGCGATGATGAAGCCGCACCCGAAGAGTGATGTCGCAGTAGCCGGCACTGAAGGAAATGCTGCGGACGGGAGCGAGGCTTCCGTCCGGCAGTGTGCCGTCACGCGTGAGCGTCTCGGCAAGGAAGCGCTTGTGCGCTTCGTGCTTTCGCCCGATGGCGTCGTGACGCCGGATGTGGCGGAAAAGCTTCCCGGACGCGGGGTCTGGATCAAGGCAGACCGCGCCACCCTGGCGGAAGCGATAAAGAAGAATGCGTTTGCCCGCGCATTCAAGACGACCGTCCAGGTCCCCGATGGCCTTCCGGATACGGTGGAAGCCCTGCTGGTGCAGCGCTTCGTCGGCCTTCTCGGCATGGCGAAGAAGGGCGGGGACGTCGTCCTTGGCTTCGATCAGGTTACTGCAGCCCTCCACAAGCGCCCACCCGGCCTGATGCTGGAGGCATCTGACGGTGCAGAAGATGGCCGTTCGAAGCTGTATTTCCTCGCAAAAGGACTATATAGCGGGGTGCAAGTTGCGGGTGCCCTGACATCGGCTGAATTGGGCATGGCATTCGGACGTGAGCGTGTGATACACGGTCTCGTCCGCAAGGGGCCTTTCGCCAAAGCTCTGAAGGCCGCCTATGCGCGCCTTGCCGGGTTTCGGGAGAGGCCGGAGCTGGACTGGTTTGCGGATCAGGATCGGTAGCGGACAAACCGCCTTCGCGCCATATGGGTGCGTTGGCCAGAATTGTGATATGTAGGACGAATGAGCGATACGAAAGACACTGGTGGCAATACGGGCGGGCGCAAGCCGCTCACTGTTTCCCGCAAGACCTCGGGGACGGTGAAGCAGAGCTTCAGCCATGGCCGGTCCAAACAGGTCGTCGTGGAGACGAAGAAGCGCCGGACCGTGGGTCCGGGCGGCTCTGAGGGAGGCGGCAGCGCACCTGCGTCCGGCTCCGGCAAGGGAGAGCCGTCGCTTGAGCAGAAGCTGAAGGCGATCGCGGCCCAGCGCGGGATTACCGTCGCAGAGCTGATCGCGCAGCAAAAGGCGCTGGCCGAACGCAAGGCCCAGCAGAACGCCCGCGAGAAAGAAATCGAGAAGGACAAGGCCGCACAGGAGCGCCTCCGGTCCGAACAGGAGCGCAAGCTCCAGGAACAGAAAGAACGCGAAGAGGCCGAAGCCCGCCGCAAGGCTGAGGAAGAAGCCCGCAAGGCCGCTGAAGCGGCCGAGAAGGAACGCACCGAGCGCGCGTCCAAGTCTTCCCGTGCGAAGTCCGACTTCCAGCCCGCCCAGGGCGCCCCGGATCCGGCAGCCGAGGAAAGCAGCGGCCGCGGCAAGCGCGGCAAGTCCGGCCGTGACGACCGCAACAACGACCGGTCTCGCAACGAAGCCCCGTCGCGCGGCGGACGCGGGGGCGATTCCCGCCGCCGTGGCAAGCTGACCATCACGTCCGCTCTTGGCGACGATGCAGACCGCCAGCGTTCGCTCGCGTCCGTCCGCCGGGCCCGTGAACGTGAGCGTGAACGCCGCGGTGGTGGCGGCGGTGACCGCGAGAAGGTCTCCGTCGAGGTCACGCTGCCCGAAACCATCACGCTGCAGGACCTGGCCGGCCGGATGAACGAGCGCGTCGCAGACGTCGTGAAATTCATGATCCAGCAGGGCGAGATGCTGCGCGGGAATGACATTATCGATGCCGACACGGCCGAACTGATCGCCGAGGAATTTGGCCATACGGTGAAGCGTGTTGCCGAGTCCGACGTCGAAATCGGTCTGGAAGGGGCAGAAGACGATCCGAAGGATCTGAAGCCGCGCCCGCCGATCGTGACCATCATGGGCCATGTCGACCACGGCAAGACGTCACTGCTCGACGCGCTTCGCAAGACCGACGTGGTCTCCGGCGAAGCCGGCGGCATTACCCAGCACATCGGTGCTTATCAGGTGAAGCTGAAATCGGGTGAGCGGATTACCTTCCTCGACACGCCCGGCCACGCGGCCTTCACGGCGATGCGCGCCCGCGGCGCCACGGCGACCGATATCGCGATCATCGTGGTGGCTGCCGACGACTCGGTGATGCCGCAGACGATCGAATCCATCAATCACGCCAAGGCGGCCGGTGTTCCGATCATCATTGCTGTGAACAAGAGCGATCTTGAGACCGCCGACCCGAACAAGGTGCTGACGGACCTGCTGCAACATGATGTGCAGGTCGAAAGCATGGGCGGCGAAACCCAGTCTGTTGCCGTGTCTGCCAAGACCGGAATGGGTCTGGATGAGCTGACGGATGCCATCTCGCTGCAGGCCGAACTGCTCGAACTGAAAGCCAACCCGAACCGGGATGCTGACGGCATCGTGGTGGAAAGCCAGCTCGACAAGGGCCGCGGCCCGGTTGCCACGGTTCTGGTGAAGCGCGGTACGTTGCAGCGCGGCGACATCGTGGTTGCCGGTACCCAGTGGGGCAAGGTGCGTGCGCTGGTCGACGAACGCGGCCAGCAGCTGAAAGATGCAGGCCCGTCCCAGCCGGTCGAGGTCCTTGGCCTCGATGGCGCGCCGGATCCGGGTGAGGCATTCGTTGTCGTCGACACCGAAGCCCGCGCCCGTGAAATCACGGATTACCGTATCCGGACGAAGCGCCAGGTTGCAGGCAAGGCGGGTGCGGCGGCACGTGCCTCGCTCGACCAGCTGATGAATCGCCTGAAGGAAGGCGCTGTCGAAACCTCCGAACTTCCGGTCGTTGTGAAGGGCGACGTGCAGGGGTCTGTCGAGGCCATCAGCCAGTCGCTGGACAAGCTGTCGACCGAGGAAGTCCGGGCCCGTGTGATCCATGGCGCTGTGGGCGGTATTTCGGAAAGCGACGTGCTGCTGGCTAAATCATCCGAAGCGCCGATCTTCGCGTTCAACGTCCGCGCCAACAAGCAGGCCCGCGAACTCGCCGAGAAGGAAGGCGTGGAAATCCGCTACTATTCGGTGATCTACGACCTGATCGACGATGTGAAGGCGACGCTGTCGGGCATGCTTGCCCCGGAGAAGCGCGAGACCTTTATCGGCTATGCCGAGATCCTCGAAGTCTTCAACATCACGAAAGTCGGCAAGGTGGCCGGTTGCCGGATCAGCGAAGGCAAGGTTCTCCGCGGCTGCGGCGTGCGCCTGCTGCGCGACGATGTCGTGATCCACGAAGGCAAACTGAAGACGCTGAAACGCTTCAAGGACGAAGTGAACGAAGTGTCCTCCGGCATGGAATGCGGCATGGCGTTCGAGCGCTATGACGATATCCGCGTCGGCGACAAGATCGAATGCTTCCAGGTTGAGGAAATCGCAAGAACACTCGACTAGTCTGGTCTTCCATGACTGAGCCGCTCACCGTCACTGGTCTTCTGACCAACAAGGATGTCAGGAAACTGACGCAACTGGCGCGTGGCGGTTCGGTTGGGCCGACAGCGGTCTACTATGCCGGCGTGACAGCACCGATCATATCCGCCAGCATGTCGGTTCTGATGCGCAATGCCATGATTATGGCCGGTGCCAGTCCGTATTGGCAGTGGTTGATCGCGGCGTTGGTAGCGGCGTTTGCCGGGATCGCCTGGTACCTGATCTTCATCCGGTGGTCCTATCGTCACACTCATGGGCGCGGAACGGAAACCCAGCTGGAAACCCGTATCGCGCTGGAAGAGGACGCACTCGTCATTCGGCGCGGCGGTATCGAAACCCGGGCTGACTGGGGAAATGTCACGGACGTGTCAGCTTCTGGCGGGCATGTTACGGTGCGCCTGCAAGGGGCGGCACCCTTGATTGTACCCAATGCCTGGTTTGGCAAGAATAAGACCGCGCGCCAGGCCTTCCTGGACCGGCTCAAAGAGAAGGCTTCCTCCTGATGGCCCGTAAGTCAGCTCCGCCCGGCATGCCGTCACAGCGCCAATTGCGCGCCGGCGAACTCGTGCGCCATGCCCTGACGGACATTCTCTCGCGGGAAGCCTTCCGCGATCCGGACCTGGAACAGGTCATGATCACAGTAGGGGAGGTGCGTTGCTCTCCCGACCTCAAACACGCCAACGTGTTTATATCGCCTCTGGGCGATGACTCCGATGAGGGCCGGACGAAGCTGGCCAACGCTCTCAACCGGGCCGCCGGATTTCTCCGTGGCCGTCTCGGCCGGGAAGTCGAGCTGCGCTACACGCCGGAACTGCACTTCATCGCGGACAAATCCTATGACGACGCCACCGCGATTGACCGTCTCCTGATGGACCCGAAAGTCCGCCGGGATGTGGAAGGCGAATAGCAGCCGTTCCCGCTGAAACCCGTACAATCAGATGGAATTATCTGTCCCGATTAAGTCATCGGAAACGATGATCGAATACGTACATTATTGTCTTGGGTATATCGTAGCTTTTACAGGTCGCCATCCTGGCGGAGATATATGCAAGATTCCTCCAAAGAAGAACGCAAGGAAAAGCCGTTCTGGCGGTCCGGTCCCGTACTTGATGCGGGTTGGATTGTCGTCTTTTTCGGCACCATCCTTCTGACCGCAATCCATCTGGAAGCGTTCGATCACATTGTCAGACTATCGAAAGCTCACGAGAGTTGGGAACTGGACGAAATCCTCACAACCATGATGGTTCTGCCGGTCGGCCTGATGGTCTATGCCAAGCGCCGGCTTGATGAAACGCGGTCGGAACTGAAACGGCGTCAGACCGCCGAAGAGGAGGCCAGCCAGATGGCGCTCCACGATCCGCTGACGGGTCTGGCGAACCGCCGGAAAGCACAGATCGAGATCTCCTGTGCACTGGAACACGCGAAGGAGAAATCCGTGACGCTGGTTTCAGTGGATCTCAACCGCTTCAAGCCGGTCAATGACCTCCACGGGCATGCGATCGGTGATGAACTGCTTCTGGCTGTCGGCGCCCGGCTGACCAATGCGGCGGGTCCGGGCGCATCGGTTTATCGCTTCGGCGGGGACGAATTCTGTATTCTCATCCCGGGCAATTTCTCCGAAGACGAACTGCTGGCCCGTATCGAAGCCATTTCAGTTGCCTTCGAACGCCGGTTCGATCTGACGGACCTGTCGGTCTCGGTCGGTGCCTGTATTGGCGCGACAACGACAGATGATCCGTGCATCGACATGGACGAGCTTCTCGCACAGGCCGATGCTGCCATGTATCGATGCAAAAAGACTGGCCGGAACGGTTTCAGCTTCTTCGAGGCAGGCATGGAAGTTGCCGCATTGCGCCGAGCCAAGGTCGAGGACGAACTGCGCGAAGCATTGGTTGAGGACCGGATCCAGGCCCACTTTCAGCCGCTTGTCCGGCTCGAGGACAAGGCCATCATCGGCTATGAAGCGCTGGCCCGCTGGTGCATGGGAGACGGGACGTGCCGGGAACCGGACGAGTTCATCTCCATTGCCGAAGAAGCCGGGCTCATCTCCGACATCTTCTATGCCGTTCTGCGGAAGGCTGCCCGGGCCGCCCGGAGTTGGCCAGCTGACCTGAAATTCTCTGTCAATCTGTCCCCCGTTCAGTTCAATGATCCGTGGTTGGTGGAAAAGATTCTGAAGATCCTGGTCGAGGAAGGCATTCCGCCCGGCCGACTGGAAATTGAAGTTACAGAGAACGCTCTGGTCGGAGACTTCCAGATTGCCCGCGATGTCCTGTGGGCACTGAAGCGGCAGGGTGTCCACATTTCGCTGGATGATTTTGGCACGGGCTATTCCTCCTTGCGACACCTTAGTGAACTGCCCTTCGAGATCCTGAAGATTGACCGCTCTTTCATCGCAAATCTGTCGAATGATGCTACGGCGCAGACAATCGTCCGTACAGTGACCGCGATGGCCCACAATCTTGGCCTGACCGTCACGGCGGAGGGCATCGATTCCGTCGACAATGCCATGACGGTTGCCGACTTTGGCTGCGATATCGGTCAAGGCTTCCTGTTCGGCCGGCCCGAGGCGCCTGCCTTGACCGATGATATCTGGAAGGAAGAGGGCCGCGCTGACAAAGAGGCAGCGGAGCCTGTTGCATCGGTTGATCCGTCCCTTAAGCGCGCCTGAATCAGACGAGCCGCTTCCCGGGCTGGCGCATTGCAATGCTGATCCCCGCAGCAGGACAGTTGCAGCAGCCAGCCCGTTTCTGGACCCGATGTAAGTTGACTTACTCTGGCCACATTGCCAGCATTTCATGACAAGCTGAAAAGGGGCCGATGAACTGGCCCGCAACCGGGGCCCGGACAAGGGGCAAGCGATGGATCGTCAGACGCTCGACATGGAAGGCGCCCGCCAGGGCGAGATTTCCGCAGCCTCGCTGCAACTGGGCGACGACACGATTGCCATCCAGCGCATCGCCACGATGTCGGTCGAGGGGAAGGACTTCTTTCCCTGGGATACGCCGAAGAACCGGGTGACGCAGAAGGGCTATGCCACCGCCTTTGTGTCGATGATGTTCTTTGCCCTCATGGGTATTGGCTGGTGGGCCGTCCTGCCGGGGCGCCCGTCCAGCATGGTGATGCTGGCGATTGGCGTTATGATGCTGATCGGCGCGATGGTCTGCGGCCTTCGGTCTGGCATGATCGCGGCGAAGCTGCGGGTGAAGCAGAAATATTTCCGCCTTGTGATCGGCACGTCGGATACGCGGCAGATCCCGCTGGTGGACGATAATCGTGACGTGCTGTGCAAGATCCGCGATGTGGTACGCCACAAGATGGACACCGACGACCGGACGATCACCGGCGATTTCGACCTCAATCTCGACATTGTGAACCTCAAATCCCTGAACGGCCCAGAGCCTGAGCCGCCGCGCGGCCGGGCCGCGACAGCGCCGGAGCGCACCGCAGACCCGGAGCCCAAACCGCTGCCGGAGCTGGGCACCCCCGACAATGATCCGCCGCTGCCAAAGCTCGCCCGCCGGCATGATGACGATCATCAGGACGCCCTGTTCGACAAGGTGGCCGAGGCGATGAAGCCCGCTTCCTGATGCCGGCAGCCATTCGCCCGGTTGACGGCGCCATCCAGCCCGCTTAAGGCCCTCGCTTTCCATTCTGCCAGACCGCATCGCGGCGTCCGATCCGCCGGCCGGTGCCAGGGAGTACACATTGGCGAGACAGCGCAAGCGCAAGGGCGATCCGGTCACCGGATGGCTGAACCTGTTCAAACCGGTCGACATGACCTCCACCCAGGCCGTGGCGATCCTGAAGCGCCGCTTCAATGCCGCAAAGGTCGGCCATGGCGGCACGCTTGATCCGCTGGCAGACGGTATCCTGCCGATTGCCTTCGGTGAGGCGACCAAGACTGTCCAGTGGGCGATGGACGCCGAGAAGGAATACGTCTTCACCATCCGCTGGGGCATTTCCACCGCCAGCCAGGACGCGGAAGGGGAGGCGACGGCCACCTCCGATGCGCGGCCGACGCGGGAGGCGGTCGAGACCGTCCTCAAGAATTACATCGGCACGATCGAACAGGTGCCGCCGAAATATTCGGCCATCAAGGTGGACGGCCAGCGCGCCTATGACCTTGCCCGCGAGGGCGAGGATTTCGAACTGAAGGCCCGCGAAGTGGACGTGTTCGAGGCCGCCGTCATCGGCATGCCGGATGCGGACCACACCGTCATCCACGTCACCTCCGGCAAGGGCTTCTACGTCCGGGCCATGGCGCGCGACCTCGCCTTCGACCTTGGCTGCGAGGGCCATATCAGCCAGCTGCGCCGCACGCGCGTCGGCAATTTCGGCGCCGCGCAGGCCGTGCCCATCTCCAAGATCGAGGAGACCGCGGACAAGGCCGAGCTCATGGCCCTGCTGCAGCCGGTACAGGCCGTGCTGGACGACTTCCCGCAACTGGCCATCACGCGCGCCGAGGCCGCCAATGTGCGTCAGGGCCGCGAGATCCAGCTGATGCCCCACCTTGTGGAACAGTGGCGGGCCGAGCGCGAGGAGGATGACCGCACCGCGCTGGTGATCTGCGACGGCCATGCCGTGGCGATGGGCGAGGTGCGCGCCGGGCGGTTTGAGCCTGCGCGCGTGTTCGTGGCGTAATTTTACCGGCTGCCTGCACCGGATTTTAAGCCTGTTCCCCCATGCTGCGCCCATGGATTTCGTGGAACTCTTCGCGCGCTTTTATGCCCTTGGCTTCGGCCTCGTCGTGGGCGGCGGGGCGCTGGGCCTTGTGATCTGGCTCGATAGCTGGCGCTGGCGCCAGCTGGCGGCGGCCTATGAATCCCTCGCTGAGCCCGAAGGCCCGCGCAAGCGTTTCAGCACGGTCATCCTGCATGGCCGGGGCGTTGCCTATAATTCTTATCACGCCATGGTCACGCTGCATGTGGACCGGGGTGGCATCTGGCTGCTGTTCCAGCCCTTCCTGCTGAACATTCCCTTCTTCAAGCCGCTCTACATTCCGTTTGCCGACCTTCAGGCCACGCCGCAGACCTGGATGCTGATCCACAAGACGGTGGAACTCGAAACCGAAAAAGTGCCGGGCCTGAAGATCGCGGTCTGGCAGCGCACGGCTGACTGGATCGAGGAAGAGAGCGGTGGCCGCCTCGGCCTCTTTTCCCGGCAGGCGAGCCAAATGGCCGCCAGCTGGCCGAACTGATCCCAGCACTTTAAGCCGGCCCAGCACCTTAAGCCGGACTGGCGGCTGCCATCCGGTAGGGTAATCTCCTGATTCAAGACATTCTCCGCCCGGTCCTGCCTGCGAGGGGCTCTGCGGAGAATGGATCCTGCCTAGGGCGGACCATGCACATGCAAAGCCGGATCATACCGGACGATGTCATGACGATGCATGATCAATCCGGACCATGCCGGATCATGGCGGACCATGATGGACTGGACACGCAAAGCGGCGGGCACGTCGCTGCAATAGGCAGGACGCTGCCAACGCGGCACGCGTGGGGCTTCATACCGGTAGAGAGTATCCGGCGGCGGTACATCGCCGAGGCAGAGGAACCTGATATTGCCGAAATGATCGACATTGATCAGCGCATTCCGCCCCGTGCGCCGGTGCCAATCGGCAGCGCGCATGAGGTTCCACCACAGCCATGGCCAGAATACCGGCCAGACATGGGCATGGAGAAGGCGGAGCTGAGGGTTCATACGCGAAGGATGAGGCCGGAGCGCATCCGGGAGGATAGATTGCCGTCTCAGCCTGACATCCCGGAAAAGGCGGCAGCGCATATCCGGGGCCTCGTATCTGGTGCGCGCGTGACAGGAACAGAGTCCCGGATATTTGCTGCGCGAATTCCGGGATGACAGGGGGCGGGTAGGGGACAGGCACCGAACTCTCCCCACGCGTCATCCCCGGCGGCGCAGCCGTCTGGGGATCCTTCACCGAACCTCCCGGCGCACCCGTCAGGTCAGGGCGCTCTCGCCGCATGTTTCAGAGATGGGCACCCAGATGGCCTGTCGGCCATCGGGTGTGACGCGTGCGGGGAATATGAGGCAGACCCGTAGGGTGGGTTGAGGCAAAGCCGATACCCACCAGCCATTGCCTGCCGCGAGTCCGAACTGTGGGTATCGCTCCGCTCAACCCACCCTACGCTTGCTTCGACAAACGCGCTCCGGGTTGGCTGATGTGTTACTCTGAAAGTAGAAAAAATGATTCGCTCAAGGTGACCGAAGTAAGCGATGGACAAAAAGGATTTTCGTAAATTCGAAGAGTTGGTGGCTGATATTCAGTCACAGCTTTCGCCCGACTCAGAGGTGATACACGACTATCGAATTCGTGGTGCCGATAGCGGCGTTATGCGCCAAATTGATGTATTCGTCAGAGGGCGGATCGGGCAGTATGACATGCGAATTGGCATTGATTGCAAAGACTATAAGAAAAGTGTCGATGTCAAAAAAGTCGAAGAATTTGCGGGTCTAATCAAAGACACGAGGTGTCACCGAGGGGTTTTAGTTTCGGCCAACGGTTTCAGTGCTGCAGCAATTTCGATTGCAAAAAACGCCGGGATATCCTTGTACCGACCAGTAGATACCAGAGACCATAAGTGGCGCGTCGAACTAGCAGCCCCCGCAGTTTTCGAATTTCTCGAAATGGCGGTTAGTTTTCAATTCAAATGCTCTTGGCCGGGGCCGATGCGCCTTGATCCGAATTTCTTTGCTAATACCCAGATCTTTGACCAATCCGGTAACCCCTTGGGTACTGCAGTTGAGCACGTAATTGGGCAATGGAAAGGGGGGGGCACGGTGATTTCCGCGAGGGCGAGTCGCTTGATCAACCGATCTTCGATGAACAAGAAGTCTATTGTGACAATGGCTACGGAACCAAAATGCCGATTGAACTAACGGTTAGTCGGTTCATTGCCCACCAGCTCTTCTCGGGAAACCTCGAAATTCGAAAAATATCCGGATTCAGAGACGAAATTGAAGGTGGAATCATCACGAATGCGTTTTCGGTCGGAATGATGACGCCGAATGAAATTATCGAAAATTGGATTCCGATCGAGAGCGCCGAGGGGCTAACACCACCGCCTATGTTGGTCCTTTCTGGGCGATGTTGGTTCGATATAGATGATGCAAAGCGAAAGACTTATCTGTTCTAGATTTGATGCGGCATCAGCTTACGTTGGGATACATATCTACCCTTCCATTTCCCCCCAAAATGAGCGATAAGCCGCCGCTTGAGGTGGGCCTTTCGGACCTTGACCCTGCTGGACGACATCCCGGCTGTGGCCAATGACCCCGGAAACCACCGAAAAACCCCGCCAAATCAGGCGTTTATGTGAACCCCGCCGCAAGGCGACAGTACGAAAGATATTCGATGTCGATTACCGCTGAGAAAAAAGCAGAGCTCATCACGAAATTCGCCACTAAACCGGGCGATACGGGCTCTCCGGAAGTGCAGGTCGCGATCCTGACCGAACGGATCAACAATCTGACCGACCACTTCAAGACCAACAAGAAAGACAACCACTCCCGCCGCGGCCTGCTGGCCATGGTGGCAACGCGCAGAAAGCTGCTTGATTACGTCAAGGGCAAGGATGAGGCGCGCTACAGCAAACTCATCGCAGAACTGGGCATCCGCCGCTAGGGCGACCCAAAACAAGCCCGCCGGGCAATAGGGCCGCGGCGGGCTTTTCGTATGTGAAGAAAGACAAGACGAAATGTTTAACAAGCAATCCGTGTCGCTGGAATGGGCCGGCCGCACGCTGACGATTGAAACCGGGCAGGTAGCCCGCCAGGCCGATGGCGCCGTGATGGTGACGTATGGCGACACGGTCCTCCTCGCGACCGCCGTTTTTGCAAAGGAAGCCAAGCCCGGACAGGACTTCTTCCCGCTGACGGTCAACTATCAGGAAAAATACTACGCTTCGGGCCGCATCCCGGGTGGCTACTTCAAGCGTGAAGGCCGTCCGACCGAGAAAGAGACGCTGACCTCGCGCCTCATCGACCGCCCGATCCGCCCGCTGTTCGTTTCCGGCTTCAAGCATGAAGTCCAGGTCGTGCTGACGGCTGTGTCCTACGATCTCGAAAACGATCCGGACATCCTCGGCATGATCGGCGCCTCCGCGGCGCTCGTCCTCTCCGGCGCCCCGTTCATGGGCCCGGTCGGCGCAGCACGCGTCGGCTACAAGGATGGCGAATACCTCATCAACCCGAGCCAGGTTGAACTAGAAGAGTCCGAGCTGGACCTCGTCGTCGCCGGTACGGCCGACGCCGTGATGATGGTGGAATCGCAGGCCAAGGAACTCTCCGAGGACGTGATGCTCGGCGCCGTTGTCGCCGGCCATGACGCCATGCAGCCGGTGATCGACGCGATCATCGAGCTCGCTGAGAAAGCCGCCAAGGCTCCGTTCGACTTCGAGCCGGTGGACAACTCCGCCGCCGTCGCATCGATCCAGGGCATTGTCGGCGGGGACCTCTCCGCTGCCTACAAGATCACCGAGAAGCTGGCCCGTCAGGCCGCTGTCGGCGAAGCCCGCGACAAGGCGAAAGCCGCCCTCGTCGGCACCGAGGAAGCGCCGGGCGAAATGTCCGCCGAGACCTTCAAGGCCGCCTTCAAGGAAACCGAGGCCGCTGTGGTCCGCGGTGACATCCTGAAGACCGGTGAGCGCATCGACGGCCGTAAGCTGGACCAGGTTCGCCCGATTGTGGCCGAAGCCGGCTTCCTGCCGCGTACGCACGGTTCCTCGCTCTTCACCCGCGGTGAAACCCAGGCGATCTGTGTGGCAACGCTCGGTACGTCCGATGACGAACAATACATCGACAGCCTGGACGGCACCCGGAAGGAAAACTTCCTGCTGCACTACAACTTCCCGCCTTACTCCGTCGGTGAGACCGGCCGGATGGGCGGTGCAGGCCGCCGCGAAATCGGCCACGGCAAGCTCGCATGGCGCGCGCTGAAAGCCGTGCTGCCGGATCACGCTGAATTCCCGTACACGATCCGTCTCGTCTCCGAGATCACCGAGTCCAACGGCTCGTCCTCGATGGCGACGGTCTGCGGCTGCTCGCTGGCCATGATGGACGCCGGCGTGCCGGTGAAGCGTCCGGTCTCCGGTATCGCCATGGGCCTGATCCTGGAAGGCGAAGACTTCGCTGTCCTCTCCGACATCCTGGGTGACGAAGACCACCTCGGCGACATGGACTTCAAGGTCGCCGGTACCGAAGTCGGCGTGACCTCGCTCCAGATGGACATCAAGGTTGCCGGCATCACCAAGGACATCATGGAGAAAGCCCTCGCCCAGGCGAATGGCGGCCGCCTGCACATCCTCGGCAAGATGGCGGAAGCCCTCGGCGAAAGCCGCGGCCAGCTCTCCGACAACGCCCCGCAGATGGAAATCATCAAGGTGCCGACCGACAAGATCCGCGACGTGATCGGTTCGGGCGGCAAGGTGATCCGCGGTATCGTGGATGAGTCCGGTGCCAAGGTGAACATCGACGACGATGGCACCGTGCAGGTCTCCGCCCTCGACCGCGCCTCCATCGACAAGGCCCTGCAGATGATCAAGGAGATCGTTGCAGAGCCGGAAGTCGGTGAGATCTATCAGGGTACGGTCGTTGGCCTGAAAGACTTCGGCGCTTTCGTGAACTTCTTCGGACCGAAGGACGGCCTCGTCCACGTGTCGCAGATGGCAAACGAGCGCGTTGGCCATCCGAAAGACGTGGTCAAGGAAGGCGACAAGGTCTGGGTCAAGCTGCTCGGCTTCGACGATCGCGGCAAAGTCCGCCTGTCGATGAAAGTCGTCGACCAGGAGACCGGCAAGGAAATCACCGAAGACAAGGGCGGCGAAGAGGAATAATCCTCACCCCCAACGGACTTCAGAAGGCCGCCCCGCAACGGGCGGCCTTTTTCGTTTCAGCCGTCCAGTGCCTGCTTCACCGCCGCTATTGTCCGCTTCACATCTTCCTCATTGGTCCGCCAGCTGACGACGCTGATGCGCATGGCGCGTTGGCCGTTCCAGGTGGTGGGGGAGAAGAAGGCTTCACCGCTGGCATTGATGCGGGCGACAATCTCATTGGTGAAGGCGTCATTCTCTTCCTTGCTCGCGCCCGCCCGCTCGAAGCGGACCAGCCCCTGGTTCAGCACGGGATCGTTCAGAGCCTTTGCACCCGGCAAGGCGCCTATGCCGGAGACGAGCGCGCGGCAATGATCGCAGCACCGGTCGATCATCTCCGCCACGCCCTGCCGCCCCAGTTCCTGCAGCGCGGCATAGACGGGGATGGCCCGGGCGCGGCGGGAGAGTTCCAGATTCCAGTCGTTCGGGTCGCGCGCCTCCCGGCTGGGGGAAAGATAGGTGGCGCCGAGCGCCATGGCCGCGCGGTGGGCTTCAGCGTCGCGCACAAAAGCGATGCCGCAATCATAGGGCACATTCAGCCATTTGTGGCCGTCGGTCGCCCAGCTGTCGGCCAGCTCGATCCCCTCGGTCAGCGGGTGCAGCCGCTCGCTCACCCGCGCGAACAGGCCGAACGCCCCGTCGACATGCACCCAGGCGCCCGCTGCCTGTGCCACCGGGATCAATTTTGCGAAATCGTCGAACGTGCCGACATTCAGGTCTGCCGCATTCAGGCAGAGAATGATCGGGCCGTCATAATGGGAGAGCTTGCGCTCCAGGTCATCCAGCTGCATGTCGCCCATCGGACCGGTGTCCACATCCACGATGTTGGACTGGCCGATACCGAGATAGCGGATGGCGGAATCGATGGAGCCATGCCGATTCCGGCTGGTCAGCACACGGATCGCAGGTGCACCGAACAGGCCGTCTTCCTCGACATTCCATCCGGCGTCTGCCAGCACGCGGTGGCGCGCGGCGGCAAGCGCCGTGACGTGGGCCAGCTGGCAGCCGGTCGTGAAGGCGAAGGAGGCCTCGCGCGGCAGGTCGAAGAGGTCCTTCAGCCATTCGCCTGTGATCTCCTCGATCATGGCGGCGGCCGGGGCGACCGAAAACAGGCCGACATTCTGGTCCCATGCCGAGACGAGCCAGTCGGCGGCAGTGGCAGAGGGGAGGGAACCGGCCATCACCCAGGCAAAGAACCGCCCGCTGGCATTGGCATTGAGGCCCGGCGTGGCCTTGGCGGCAAGGTCGTCGATGATCGCGCCGGCATCGCGGCCTGTTTCCGGGAGTGGCGCCTCGAAGGCAGCACGCAGTTCAGCCGCACTCGCCTGCGCCCCGGCCGGACAATTGTCCAGATTGTCCAGCCATTGCTGAGCATGGAACCGGGCGCGGTCGAACGGGTCAGGCATGACAGGTCTCCTCGTCCTCCCAAGTCATACGCCTGTCGCCGGATAGGGCCACCCGGAAAATGTCGCTTCTCTCAATGGCATGCAGCGGATTGTCCGTTGAACGGGCGGGCGGTTTGCCGCAAAAGCCAATGCATGACCAAGCGCAAATCCTTTCTGATCGCGATGTCCGGCGGGTCCGGGTCCGGCAAATCCACACTCGCCGAGGCGTTGTTGGACCATCTTCCGGACGGCAAGGCCGTGATGTTCGGCGAAGATGCCTATTATCATCCGATGAGTTTCTACGGGGACCCGGCAAATGAGGAAGAGCGCCTCGCCCTGATCGCGACGATCAATTATGACGCTCCGGCCTCGAAAGAGGTGGACCATCTGGTGAAAGATTTGCGCGCGCTGAAATCGGGGCAGGGGATCGACCAGCCGATCTATGACTATGACCGGCACGACCGCAGCACCAAGACGCGCCGGATCGAGCCTGCGCCGGTGCTGATCCTGGAAGGCATACATGCGCTGTCCATGCCCAAGATCCGGCCCTTGATCGACTTGTCGGTCTATGTCGACACACCCGATGATCTGCGCCTTGCGCGCCGGATCCGGCGGGACGTGGTGGAGCGTGGACGGGATGTGGAAAGCGTGCTGCAGCAATATCTCGGCACCGTGCGGGCGGCGCATTACCGCTGGACCCATCCGGCGAAATTCGAGGCAGACCTTGTGATCGCCGACGAAGGCCTGCCTGCCTATGGCAATGTGCGGCCCACGGGTGAAGCGCTGGAGCGGATGCTGGCGCCGGTGCTGGCACGCCTGCAGACCGCCGGCGTGATCTAGCTTGTAACTATTCTGTTCATGTTCAGCGGGGTAAACTGCGCAGGCCATGAAGATGCGCGCGCTGTTTCTATTGCCCGGTTTCCTGTTTGCGGCCCTGCCGGCGGCGGCATGTGACATGGATGTCCGCCATCGCGGGCAGACCGTTGCAGACTATGTCGAGGCCGTGCAGCCCTGCCTGCGGACGTGGCCGGCGGGCTACATGGCGGATGCGCGGATGGAAGCGGACTTCTTCACCCGTGTGAATGAAGAACGCACATCGAGGGGACTGGCCGCACTTCGTTTCCGCCCCGAACTGCTGGACGCCGCGCGCTTCCAGAGCCTCGACATGGCGTTCAATAAATTCTTCGGTCACGAGAGCCCGGACGGGCGCCACCATGATGCGAGGGTCGCGGCCTTCGACCGTAGCGCTCTGGTGGAATACAGCGCCGAAAATGTCGCCATGGTGGAAGTTGTCGGTGGGCGGTGGAACCTGAAGCGTCGTGCTGTCGAACGCCTGCATGACAATCTGATGGACAGCCCCGGTCACCGCGCCAATATCCTCAATCCGGATATCACCGATGTCGCGATGGGCGTTGTACGGACAGAATCCGGTGTCTGGGTGACGCAGGTCTTCCTTGAATTGTCGGGGTCGCTTCCGGCGCCGTTGCCGGTGCGAATGCACCCCGGCCAGCGGCTGGACATGCGGCCCGCTCTGCGCGGCTGGAGTTTCCAGAATTTCGGCGCGAAACAGGCCGGGAACCGCTACACCGCACTTGGCACGGCGATCCCGAACAACCTGACCGGCGATTTCGAATTGACTGCGAACGGCCGCATGAACGGGGAACTGCCCGGCATGTTCTATACGATCCGCCTGCCAGGCCCCGCCGTGACGGTGGGGCGTCAGGGCTTAGAAAAATCCGGCGATTTCGGAGAGTGATTTCTTGACCAGGGCGTGTTTCGGCACCATTGCGCCGTCTGCGGGGTGTCCTGCCACGAGAATCAGGAAGGGTTTCTCCGTCTCCGGACGGCCGCAGATACGGTTGAGGAATTTCATCGGGTTCGGCGTGTGCACAAGCGTGGCGAGGCCAGCCTCATGGCAGGCGGCGATGAGAAGCCCCGTGGCGATGCCGACGCTTTCATGGATGTAGTAATTCTTGCGGTCGTCGCCCTCGCGCACGCCGCCGCGGCGCTGGGCGAAGATGCAGATCAGCCAGGGCGCGGTTTCCATATAGGGCTTGTCGGCATCGGTGCCGATGGGGGCGAGGGCGGTGAGCCATTCTTCCCCTGCGCGGCCTGAATAAAACTCGCGTTCTTCGACCTCGGCCGCCTCGCGGATCTCGCGCTTTTTCTCTGTGCTGCCAACGCAGGCGAAATACCAGGGCTGGTGGTTCGCGCCGGAGGGGGCAGAGCCGGCCGTGCGCACGCAAGCCTCGATGATCTCCCGCGGCACAGGCTTGTCAGAGAACTGACGGACAGAGCGGCGGCTCGCCATCCGGTCATGGAAGGCGAGGGCGCGGGCCAGCATTTCGTCTTCCGGCAGATCGGCATAGCCGGTCAGGGGCACATGGGTCTCGGCTGAGGTTTTCATGCCTCATCGATACCATGTGCCCCTTTTCGGGCAACATCACTTACCGGTTATCGAATTCAGCGCGGACGAGTTCCAGCCCGCGCCGCGTGATGCGGTACGGCCTGCCGCCCTGCGAAGCGATGGCGCGTTTGCGCTTCAGCTTGCGGAAGAGGCGAAGGCTCAGGCCCGGATAGCGCCAGCCATCGCGGTTGAAGCAATGCAGTTCTTCCGGCTTGTTGTGCTCGTTACGGATGATTTCGATATGCCCGCCCTGTGCGAGCAGGTGGAGGATGCGCTGTTCGGCGCGTGAGATATCCATTTGTAGGTGGTCCGAAGTCGGGCGCCGCTATTCGGAGATGTGACGGCGCGCAAAAACGTTCACTGGCATCAAGTGCCAGCGGCATCGTTCTCGCCGGCCTGCCTGACGCTGTCTCTCAGCGCCTCAAACGGCAGGCCCCTTACCGGGACTCAGACAAGTAATAGGACATAAACGCTCCGTTGAACCGCTTATCTGGGTAAGCGGCCCTCGCGGGTCAAGTTTTTTCCGTGCGGATTATTCCTCTTCGGGAAGTTCCGGCACGCCGACGGCGTGGAAGCCGGCGTCGACATGGATGACTTCGCCGGCGATGGAGTGGCCGAGATCTGACAAAAGGTAGAGCGCGCAGCCGGCGACGCCGGACATGCGGGTGTCTTCCTTGAGGAGCGACCAGTCACGGCCCGTGCCCATCAGGCTCTTGCCGCCGCGAATGCCGGCCAGCGACAGCGTGCGCATGGCGCCGGCGCTGATCGCGTTGACGCGGATCCCCTGCGTGCCGAGGTCACGCGCCGCATAGCGGGTGGAGGCTTCGAGCGCGGCCTTGGCGACGCCCATGACATTGTAGGACGGCACGGTCCGCTCGGCGCCGAGATAGGTCATGCAGATCATCGCGCCACCATCCGGCATGATCTCTGCCGCGCGGCGGGCGCTGTCGATGAAGGAATAGACCGAAATGTCCATCGCGCGGCGGAAGCCTTCGCGGGACGTGTTGGCGACCATGGAGCCGACCAGCTCGTCCTTGCCGGCAAAGGCGATGGAGTGGACGAGGAAGTCGATCTTGCCCCACTTCTCCTTCACGGAGGCGAAGGCGGCATCCATCGAGGCGTCATCGGTCACATCAGCCGGGATCATGAAATCCATGCCGATGGACTCGACCAGCGGGCGTACGCGGCGCTCAAGGTTCTCGCCCTGATAGGTGAAGGCAATCTCGGCGCCCTGGGCAGCCAGCTGTTGGGCGATGCCCCAGGCGATGGAGTTCTGGTTGGCAACGCCCATCACGATGCCGCGCTTGCCCTTCATCAGGGTGCCTTCGGGCGGGGTCCAGTCATCAGCCATGGCGCGAATCCTTCCTGTTTGTCTTTGCAGAACGGCTAGGGGGGCGGTTGGCCCCCGTCAAGCAGGCCGAATCAGGCCGGCTGATCCATGTTCTTGAGGCCAACGCGCATATCGGTGGCGGTGTAGACATGCTCGCCATCGACATAGACGCGGCCGTCGGCGATGCCGAGCACCAGCTTGCCGCGGCGCACGCGCTTCATGTCGATCTCGTAGCGGACCAGCTTCTTGTCCGGCGTGATCTCGCCAGTGAAGCGGACATCGCCCACGCCGAGGGCGCGGCCTTTACCGGGGCTGCCCGACCAGCCAAGCCAGTAGCCGACGATCTGCCACATCGCATCGAGGCCAAGGCAGCCCGGCATGACGGGGTCACCCGGGAAGTGGCAGGAGAAGAACCAGAGGTCCGGCGTGATGTCGAGTTCGGCGACCACGCGGCCTTTCCCATACTCGCCGCCATCCATCGTGATCTCGGTGATCCGGTCCATCATCAGCATTGGCGGGGCCGGAAGCTGGGCGTTGCCAGGGCCGAAATAGCCGCCCTTGCCGGATTCGAGCAGGTCTTCCTTGGAGTAGGAGGATTTGGGCGTGTGATAATCGTGCGGTCCGGACATGCGTGATTTTCCTTAACGTCAGTAACCGGCCTTGAAGGCACCGGACCGCCGGGATTGTCAACTCATGAGGCGCGTTTTGGGGTCAGAGGCCCGTTTCGCCGGGGTCTGATCCCCAGAGCGACGGCTGGGGCGCATAGCCCCGGAAATCCTGTGCCTGAATGCGGCACCAGCCCTTCGTGCAGGCGCCAAGCTCGACGAGGACGCCCCGACCGAGGTCTGCCACCGGCGTGGCGGTCGGCAGCGGATCCTCGCGCATCACGGTCGGCGTCTGGACATAGGCCTTGTGCCCCTCTTCCAGCATGCGGGCATGGACCCAGACTTCGGTGCCGGACGGGTCGCGCACCCGCCGCCAGTTCTCGCTCTCCTTGATGACCAGCAAGGGCAGGCCCTTGCGCTGGTATTCCCACAGGACCGGATGCTGCTTTGACGGGCCCGCCCGGCCGTTGACCATGGCGAATTTCAGGGTTTCGAACCGGGGGACGGGCTTTCCGGAGAATCGCGACACGCGCACCAGTTCCGGTGCCTGTGCCATGGCGGCGCCTCCGAGGAAGAACACGGCCGAGATCAGAAAGGGTGCCCACTTCATGTGCATCAGCTTCCAAAGCGAAATCTGCGACAAGATTCCATGGTCTGGTGAATTAGCCGTAAAATCTTCGCCATTGGCGTTCCGGCAGGGCTTTGCTAAGGCCTCCGCAGAGACCACAGAAAAAATTACAAAGGGTGCTCATGCCGACCAGGAAGCTGAAGATCGTCGTCACCCGCAAACTGCCTGCTACGGTAGAGTTGCGGATGAAGGAATTGTTCGACGCCCGCCTCAATGAGGACGATCACCCTTTCACACAGGAAGAACTGGCCGAGGCGATGCAGACCGCCGATGTGCTGGTGCCCACCGTGACCGACCATATCGACGGCCGCCTCCTGGCGCGGGCAGGCGAGCAGCTTCGCCTGATCGCCCAGTTCGGGGCCGGTGTGGACAATATTGACGTGCAAAGCGCCATCCAGCGCGGCATCACTGTCACCAACACGCCGGGCGTGCTGACCGATGACACAGCCGACGTCGCCATGGCGCTGATCCTGGCTGTGCCGCGCCGCCTGCATGAAGGCGCGCAGATCATGGATGGCGGCGGCTTCGATGGCTGGACGCCGACCTGGATGCTCGGCCGCCGCCTGGCAGGCAAGCGCCTCGGTATCATCGGCATGGGCCGCATCGGCCAAGCCGTGGCGCGCCGGGCCAAGTCCTTCGGCCTGCAGATCCATTATCACAACCGCAAGCCGGTCGGCGCCCGGATCGAGGAACAGCTTGAAGCGACCTATTGGGACAGCCTCGACCAGATGCTGGCCCGCATGGACATCGTTTCCATCAACTGCCCGCACACGCCGGCCACGTTCCACCTGATGAATGCCCGCCGGATCGAACTGATGAAGCCGGACGCCTATATCGTGAATACGGCCCGCGGTGAGGTGATCGACGAGGCAGCGCTCGCCCGCGCGATCAAGTCCGGGAAACTCGCCGGGGCAGGGCTCGACGTGTTCGAACGCGAACCGGCGGTGAACGAGGAACTGATCGGCCTGCCGAACGTGCTGCTCCTGCCGCACATGGGCTCGGCCACGATCGAAGGCCGCACCGAAATGGGCGAGAAGGTCATCATCAACATCAAGACCTTCGCCGACGGCCACCGTCCGCCGGACCGCGTGATTCCTGCGATTCTCTAAGAGAAAATTGTTGGGGGACTGATCAGTCCAGCGCGCCGATATAGGGCAGACCGCGATATTTGCCGGCGTCGTCCATGCCGTAGCCGACGAGGTAGCGGCCGGGTGAATCGAAGGCACAGAAATCGACGCCGTTCTCGCCACGCGGCGCCCATGGCTTTTGTGTCAGCGTGCAGGTGATTACTTCCTTCGCGCCCTTGGCCAGAAGGTGGTGCTTGGCGAAATCGAGTGTCCGGCCTGTGTCGAATACATCGTCCAGCAGCAGCACGCCGCGATCCTTGACCTGACGCGACAGGTCTGCGCGCACAACGACCCGCCCGGAGCTTTCGCGCGCATCGCGGTAACTCTCCAGCCAGATCACATCCAGCATCGGGTGCACGCCGCGCCGGGCCAATGCCTTCATCAGGTCAGACGTGAACGGCGTTGCCCCGATCAGGATGGAGACGACCGTCCAGTCGCCGGTCAGACGCGGGGCCAGCCGGTCGGCCAGTTCATCGATCCGCGCCATCAGCTGGTCTTCGGACACGATGACTTCGATCTTCGGGTCGCCGCTCATTCCGTTCCGTCTCCGGTGCCCGGTTCGGCCGCTGCGGTGTCTTCCGGAGCTTCGGGGGCAGGGGGCGCAAGCGCCTCTGGCGGCGCGCTCGACCGGTCGACCAGCGAGAGTTCGATCTGGAAGCTTTCCATCGGCGCCTGTTCCAGCACGACCTGGAAACTGCCGTCCGATCCGGCGGGCAGGCGCGCCGGGCTGATCGCGCCATAGCGCGTGGCAACCGTGCGGCCGCGCTCGTCCTTCAGGTCCACCTTCACGAGCGGCGTATCCACGGTGGAGCGCGCGACATTCATCGCACGGCCCGAAACCGTGACGACGGGCACGGTGTCGTTGAACGTGCGGGAGCGCTCAATGTCGGCGAATTCGATGCCGAACCGGTTCACCGTGAAGCCGGCCATCTTGTAGGCCCCGGCCGCGCGCGGGAATACTTTCACCACATCGTTGCGCAGCATGATGGCCGAAACGCCCAGCACAAAGAAGAGAACCGCCGTGCCGATCCAGGAAAGGAGGGCGACGGTGCGGCTTTTGCGGCGGCGCTGTTCGCGCACCCGCTCGCGATAGATTTCATGGGCGGCGGCGGGGTTCGCACGCGCCTTGTCCACTTCCAGCCCCGGTGGGGCGACAAACCATGAATGCCCGCACGCGGCGCACTTCACAGTGCGGCCGCTTTCACCGATTGTTGAGTCATCGGCGAAATACTGTGTCTCACAATTCGGGCAGGTGAGGATCATGCCTTGGTCTTTCCCGCAATTCGCCTCAATAATCCAGCCATCCGAGCCAATCGATGGAGCCGATGACCCTTTCGAGACTCGACCCTTTTGACGATATTGCTGTGCGTCTGGATAACGTGTCGTTACGCTATGACACTTCGGATGACGTTCTTAGCGGTATTGATCTCAGCCTGAAACAGGGATCTTTCACATTCCTGACAGGCGCGTCCGGTGCTGGAAAATCCAGCCTTCTCAAACTCTTATACCTGGCGCTCAAGCCAACCTTCGGCGAGGTCTCGCTGTTTGGCCGCCCCACGGGGCGGCTTGCGCGCGACCAGCTCTCGGCGCTGCGCCGCCGCGTGGGCGTCGTCTTCCAGGAGTTTCGCCTGCTGGAGCACCTCTCGGCCTATGAGAATGTGGCCCTGCCGCTGCGGGTCGTCGGCCGGAAAGATGCAGATTATCGCGCCGATGTGGAGGAATTGCTCGCCTGGGTGGGCCTCGGCAAGCGCCTGCATGCCAAGCCGCCGACCCTGTCGGGCGGGGAACAGCAGCGCGTTGCCATTGCCCGGGCGGTTGTGACCCAGCCGGACATCCTGATTGCGGATGAGCCGACCGGGAACGTCGATCCCGAAATGGGCTCTCGCCTGATGCGTCTCTTCCTGGAGCTGAACAAGCGCCGGGGCACCACGGTGATCATCGCAACCCACGACCTCGGCCTCGTCCGGCAGGTCGAGGCGCCGGTCTACCGGCTGAACAATGGCCTGCTGGTGCGCGATGTGGAATTTGGCGAAGACGGCTCGGCCGGGCGCCGGCGGACAGATCCGGCAAAGGCGGAAGACTGATGGCGCGTGAGACCCCCCTCCTGCCAGTCGAGGACGCCCGCGAGGCGGCTCTCTTCTTTGTGGTCGGCGCGCTTTGTTTCCTTGCGGCGCTGGCCGCCCTGTCTGCCAAATCCACCTATGGCGCGGCCCGCGCCTGGACCGCGGAAGTGGAAGGCGAGTTGACGATCACCCTGCAGGATGTCGACCGCCGCGCGGCAGAGGATGCCCGCAAACTGATCGAGAAGACCGACGGCGTCACCTCGGCACACTTGCTGACCAAGGAAGAGATCGATGAGCTGCTGGAGCCGAATTTCGGCAATCGCGGCCTGCCGGACAGTCTGCCATTGCCACAGCTGATCGCGGTGACGGCTGATCCCGGCATGCCCGATATGGGGCCAACGCTGCAGGGCGTGCTGGCCACGGCAGGATATGACAGTGCGGTCGATGAACATGCCGACTGGGCGGGCGATGTGCGCCGGGTGCTGGCGATCACGCGGCTCATCGCCCTGACGGCGGTGGCGCTGCTGGCCTCGACGGCGGTGGCTGTGATCGCCTTTGCGACCCATGCCGCTCTGCTGGCCCGCCGCGATATTGTCGATGTCCTGCACCTTTCGGGCGCGCGGGACCGGTTCATCGCCAGCCTGTTCGAGCGGCGTTTCTGGGTCCTCGGCCTGAGGGCCGGGGCAGTCGGGGCCCTGCTGGCGCTCGGCGCGGCTGCGGCAGCCATCTTTGCTGCGCGGGCTCATGGCGGACATGCAGGCCTTCTTCCGGAGCTCAGCCTCGATTACACTGACCTTGTCGTACTGGTGATGACCCCGGTGACTGCCGGACTCGCGGCCCGTGTTGCGGCGCGCGTGACGGTGATCCGAGCCCTGAAGAGCATGGTGTGAGCAAAGGCAGCCGCCCCCGGCGTCGAAATTCCCGTCTCGGCACGATGTTGGTCGTGTTCGTGCTCGGCCTCTTTGCCATAGACTTCCTCCTGTTTGCCCGGCGCGCGGCGACCATGAAACCCGACCCGGCCATGCAGGGAGATGCGATCGTGGCGCTGACCGGCGGGTCCGGCCTGCGCATTGCGGAGGGGGTGAGGCTGGTCTCCGAGGGCAGGGGCGGCCATTTGCTGATCTCGGGTGTACATCCGGATGTGACGATGGACGACCTGATGACGCTCGCCGGTGGCGACCCGGAGGTCTGGGCCTGTTGCGTCACCATCGGGCACGCTGCCGAAACGACGCTGGGCAATGCCGACGAGACCGCTGCCTGGGCCTATGAGAATGGCTATCACGACCTGATCCTGGTCACGTCGGACTATCACATGGCGCGTAGCCTGCTGGTACTGCAGGACGCGATGCCGGACATCACGCTGGAGCCATGGCCCGTTCGCACCGTGATCGACCCGTCGCATCTTTTTACCGATTTCAAATCGCTAAAGGGGGTCTTTCTGGAATGGGCCAAGTGGCGGGTAACGACGCTGGAATGATGGCGCGCGATTGGCTAAGCCAGCGGACATGAGAGTTTTCACCTCCCTCCTGTTCGTGGTCTGGCTGTACCTGTGGATGGCCCTTCTGGGCATCATCTTCCTGCCGGCGCTTGTCCTGCCACGCTGGGTGACCATTTTCGGCATTCGCACCTATGCGCGTACCGTGCGGATTGGCTTGCGGCTGATCTGCGGCATCAGCACCGAGATCCGCGGGCGGGAGAACATGCCGGAAGGCCCTGTCCTTTATGCGGGCAAGCACCAGTGCATGTATGACGTGTTCATTCCCTTCCTGGTGACGCGCGATCCCGCCATCATCATGAAGCGGGAACTGCTCTGGTACCCCTTCCTTGGCTGGTATGCGCTGAAGGCCGCGATGATCCCGATTGACCGGGCCGGCACCACCAAGACGCTGAAAGCCATGGTCGGAGAAGCGAAGCAGCGCGCGGAGAATTACCGCCAGATCGTCATTTTCCCGGAAGGTACCCGCAAGGCGCCGGGCGCGCCGCCGGAATATCATGCCGCCGGCATCTCCGCGCTGGCCAAGGCGATCGAGGCGCCGATCGTGCCGGTGGCGACCAATGCCGGCCTTTGCTGGCCGGGCAGGGGCTTCCTGCGGCGGCCCGGCAAGATCGTCTACGAGATATTGCCGCCAATACCGGGTGGCCTTCCGCGCAAGGACATGATGGCAAGGCTGCAGGGCGAACTGGAACCGGCGACGGATGCGCTGGTGAAGGAAGGCCTCGCCGTGCAGGGCCGCGAATTGCCGGCCTTATAAAGGATTTCCCGGATATGGCGTCGCCCTCAACCCCGAAGAAACGCTCACGCCTCGGCCTGTTCCTGCCGTTCATCTTGTTGCTGCTCGCTATCGGGGCCTGGTCGGCCTGGTGGGTGATCGCCAGCAGCCGGATCGAGCAGTCCGTGGATACATGGATCGCAGAGCAGAACGCGGGCGGCGCGGAGTTCACCTATGCCGGCCGCCATATGGGCGGATACCCGTTCCGCTTCGAACTGGTTTTGGACCAGCCGAACTATTCTGGCAGGCCGGGAGAAGCCTCATGGGAAGGCGACCGCCTCGAATTCGTGATGCAGGCCTGGAACCTGACCCACATGATCGGACGCATGCCAGGCCATCATGTGATCACAGGCGCGGATGGCATCCGCAACAGTGTCGATTTCGACGGCCATGCCGCCTTCAGCCTGTCCTGGGACAAGGCCGGCCTGAACCGGTTCGGTTTCCAGTCCGGTGAAGCGCAGGCGCTGGTCGCCGGGCAGGTCTACAATATTAGCAATCTGTCGCTGAACCTTGCCCCGCGCCCGGAGAGCCCGGACGATCTGATGATTGCGATGCAGTGGGACAAACTGGCACTCGACGCAGCGCCCGCCGCGGCGCCTTATCTGGGTACGGAGCTTGGGCCGTCCCGTCTGATCGGGGAAGTGCGCGGTTTCTTCCCGGCTTATGAAGCGGCGGGCCGTGAGGTAAGCGGCGTGTGGCCGCAGCTGCTCACCGATGGTGGCGAACTGGAAGTTGCGCAACTGCTGCTGGACTGGGGCCCGCTGGATCTTGGCGCGCAGGCAAACCTCACGCTGGCGAATGGCCGCTCGAACGGCGCCTTCAAGGTGCGGATAGAGAATTCCGACGACCTGAAACAGGCGATGATCGATGCGGGCCACTGGAGCCAGCAGGAGCAGATCGTGTTCGGTACGCTGGCGCCTGCCTCGCGCGATGGCGGCTTCCTGACGCTGCCGGTGATCGACGACACAGTCTTCGTTGGCCCTGTGCCGCTGGGCAAACTGCCCGGCAACCGGTCGTGACCGCGCCGTCCAGAGCGGCAATCCAGTCGGCCTGTGAGGCCTTGTCCGACATCGATCCGGCGCTAGCCCGCGCCTATGCGACCACCGGTGTGCCGGACTGGCGGACACATGCGCCAAGCTATGTGCTGTTGGCGCGGACGGTCGTCTACCAGCTGGTCTCCACCCGCGCAGCTGATGCGATCTGGGGCAGGGTGGAAGCGTTCCTGGGCGAGGTGACACCGGACCGTGTGCTGACCTGCGACCAGGAAAAGCTCCGCGCCTGCGGCCTTTCCCGGCCGAAACTCTCACATCTGAACACAATCGCTGCCGCCATCAGTGAAGGCGCGCTGGATCTTGCGCGCGTTGAAGCTGCGGACGTGGAGGCGGCACGCGCCGAATTGCTGGCGGTGAAGGGGATTGGTCCGTGGACGGCGGATTTGTACCTGCTTTATGCTGCCGGAAAGATCGATGCTTTCCCGCATGGCGACGCCGCGTTGATGGAGGCACATAGACGGCTTGGGGGCTATGAGGCGCGTATGGAAAACAAGGCCTTTTCGGCGCATGCGGAGCGATGGCGTCCGCACCGGGGCGTTGCCGCGCACCTTCTCTGGGGATGGGTGAACGCGGAGCGCGCCAAAGCGGGCGTTCCGCCTGCCTGACCGGAAAGCGTTGCAAAACGCCGTCCCTGTCATATTCTCTTGATAAGAATCGCCTAGATGAACGGGTGAAACGAAGAGGAGCGTGCGCTTTCAGTCGGTTCAAACAACAGGTTTCCAGATTCTACAGCATGGAGGGTCTCCATGGCTGAGATTCTTACGGCGCCGCCCAGCGGGCGGCCGGCCCTGGTTCTGAATGCCGATTACAGGCCGCTTTCCTATTATCCGCTATCGCTGTGGCCCTGGCAGGAAGTCGTGAAGGCGGTTTTCCTCGATCGTGTCGATATCATTGCAGAATACGACTATGTGGTGCGGTCTCCGAGCACGGAATTCCGTCTGCCGAGTGTCATCGCGCTGCGCGATTTCGTCCGTCAGGACCGCCCGCCGGCCTTCACACGCTTCAACGTGTTCCTGCGCGACGGCTTTCAGTGCGCCTATTGCGGCACGCACGACCAGCTGACGTTCGATCATGTGGTGCCGCGCTCCAAAGGCGGGCGCACGACGTGGGAAAATATCGTTGCGGCCTGTTCGCCCTGTAATCTGCGCAAGGGTAACAAGCTGATGAACCAGACGGACATGCACCTGCTGCGCCGGCCGTTCCGGCCGAACAATTACCAGCTGCAGGAAACCGGCCGCCGCTTCCCGCCCAACCACCTTCACGAGACGTGGATGGATTATCTCTACTGGGATGTTGAGCTGGAAAGCTGATTAACCATCAGCGCGCTGTATTTGTTACATATTCGCACGCGAATTGTCACAAAAACCATATGAAATCAGGCTATCCGCCAACGGATGTCCTCCTCGCGCGCGCAGCCGACGCCTGATTACAAGGCGATTTTCATCTCCGATGTGCACCTCGGCAGCGCCGGGTGCCAGGCAGATGCGCTGTGCGCGTTCCTGAAAACGCATACGTCGCAGCAGCTCTACCTCGTCGGCGACATCATCGATGGCTGGCGGATGCGCAAGAAATGGTACTGGCCACAGTCCCACACGAACGTCATCCGCCGCATCCTGACGGCAGCGAAGCGCGGCACGGAAGTCACCTATATCATCGGCAATCATGACGAATTCCTGCGGGCCTTCCTGCAGTTCCGGCTGGCCTTTGGCGATATCAGCGTAAAGAACCGCGCCCTGCATGAGGGCGAGGACGGAAAACGCTATCTCGTCGTGCATGGCGACATGTTCGACGGCATGATGCGGGCCGACCGCAAATGGATCATGCACCTTGGCGACCATGCCTATAATTTCCTGCTGTGGGCGAACACCAAGCTGAACGCCATCCGGCGCCGCCTCGGCATGCCTTACTGGTCGCTGTCTCAGGCGCTGAAAAAGCGCACCAAGCGGGCGCTGAACCATATTCACAATTTCGAGGGCCATGTGGCGGACTATTGCCGCCGCAAGGGCTATGACGGCGCGATCTGCGGCCACATCCATGTCGCCGAAATGCGCGACATCGACGGCATCACCTACATGAATGACGGCGACTGGGTGGAAAGCTGCTCGGCCCTCGTCGAGCATCATGACGGCCGCTGGGAAATCCTCCACTTCCAGCCGCACGCCGTGAAGGCCACGGAACCGGTGGCAAAAGAGGCCCGCATCAGGGCAGTCGCGTAAGCCCGTCCTTCCTTGTTACCCCGTAAGGAAGGGCGGGTCGCGAATGCCGCTATCTGCGCCGCTTGACTTCCCAGTCCCATACGGCCACCTCACGCCGATGACTTCCTCCCTGAAGGCCATTCTGGGCCCCACCAATACTGGCAAGACGCATTACGCGATTGAACGGATGACCGGCTTCGGCACCGGCATGATCGGCCTGCCGCTGCGCCTGCTGGCACGGGAGGTCTATGACCGGGTCGTGGAGCGCAAGGGTGAGGCTGCGGCGGCGCTGATCACGGGGGAGGAGCGGATTGTTCCGCCTACGGCGCGATACTTTATCTGCACGGTCGAGGCGATGCCGGTGGAGCTGCGCACCGACTTCGTTGCCATTGACGAGATCCAGCTCGCCCAGGACGAAGATCGTGGCCACATCTTCACCGACCGCATCCTGAATTTGCGGGGTAATCACGAGACGCTGCTGCTCGGCTCCGACACGATGCGCGGCCTCTTGCGAGAATTGAAATTGCAGGCGGAAACTGAGCCACGCGAGCGCTTCTCCGAGCTTCGCTATATCGGCCACACCAAGATCACCAAGCTGCCGAAGCGCACGGCGATTGTCGGCTTCAGCGCCGAAGAGGTCTATGCCATCGCCGAGCTGCTGCGCCGTCAGAAGGGCGGGGCGGCCGTGGTGATGGGCGCGCTCAGCCCGCGTACCCGAAACGCGCAGGTCGAGATGTTCCAGTCCGGCGAGGTCGATTACATCGTCGCGACGGACGCGATCGGCATGGGGCTCAACCTCGATGTCGACCGGGTGGTCTTCGCTTCGCGCTCGAAATTCGATGGGCGGCGCCACCGGCCGCTGACACTGGCCGAATGCGGACAGATCGCTGGCCGGGCCGGGCGCTTCAGACAAGATGGCGAATTCGGTGAAACGGGAGATTGCCCGCCTTTCGAGGAAGAACAATGGCGTGCCATCGAAGCGCACCGGTTCGATCCGGTCGATGCGATCCAGTGGCGAAATTCCGATCTTGATTTCTCATCGCTGAAGACGCTGATCCGCAGCCTGGAAAAGCCGTCCGGCAATCCGGTGCTGATCCATACGCCGCATGCGCTGGACGAATGGGTGCTGCGCCGGATGAGCGAGGACGGCCATATCGGGCCGGAAGTCTCCGGAGCACGCAAGGTGCGCCGCCTCTGGGACCTTGCCCGCCTGCCGGATTTCCGCAAGCTCGGCCCGGAAGGCCATGGCCGGCTGGTGCTGGGCCTTGCCGAAACGCTGATGGACCCGGATGCGCGCCTTTCGAATGCGGGCATGGAGCGGCGCCTCGGCGATTTGTCTTCCACCGAGGGCGACATCGCAAAATTGCAGCAGCGACTTGCCAGCATCCGCACATGGACGTATGCGGCCAACCGCCCCGACTGGTTGGAAGACCCTGCTTATTGGCAGGAAAAGACCCGCACGATAGAAGACGCCTTGTCGGATGCGCTCCACCAGGCGCTGACAGCAAGATTCGTGGACCGAAGAACAACAGCGCTGCTCGCCAGCCTGAAAAAGGAAGATGCACTCGTGACTGACCTGACGCCGGAAGGCGACGTGACCGTCGAAGGCCACATCGTCGGCCGCCTGAAAGGCCTGACCTTTGAACCGGTCCTGGACGCCCGAACCCTGGAAGGCAAGGCTGTGCGCGGTGCGGCCGCTGCCGCCATCCGCCCGATGCTGCTTGAGCGCCTCGGCCAGATTGCGGGGGCGCCGTCCGAAGCCTTCACGCTGGCCGATGATGGCTCGATCGAACATGGCGGCGCTGCCGTGGCGCGCCTGTCGAAAGGCGCAAGCTGGATGGCCCCGCGTGTCGATCTTGTCGGCGCGACGGAAACAGAACCACACGACCGTGAACCAGCCCGCCTGCGGATCGAGGAATGGCTGCGCAGCGAAATCGCGCGCGTCCTGCCCGTGCATTGGAAACTGTCGGCCGAAAAATCCGGCGAGACGCTGGACGGTCTGCCGCGCGGTCTTGCGTTCCGCGTGCTGGAAAGCGGCGCGGCGGTGGATCTCCGAAATGACGATCAGTCTGTCCGCCTGACGCCGGAACAGCGCGAAGCCCTGAAAGGCATCGGCATCCGTGCCGGCCGCGTCGCCGCCCATGTGCCGGACGCGCAGAAGCCTGCTGCCCAGCGCATGATCGCCATCCTGCGCGCCGTGTTTGCCGATGAAGGCTTCCCGCTGGCACCGGAAGGGGCCGGTTCTTTCGCGCTCGACGGCACCTGGCCGGAAGATGCGCTCGCCGCAAACGGCTATCTCCGCTTCGGCAAGCGCGCCGTGCGGGCAGACCTTGCCGAGCGTCTCGGCTGGGAACTGTCCAAGCGCCGCCGTGAGGCCGGCAAGAATGCATTTGCCATTCCGATTGATCTCGCCTCGGTCGTGTCCTGCCCGGCAGACGACTGGCCGGCCGTGCTGAAAGGCTTCGGGATCGCTCCCGCTGAGAAGGACAAGGAAACGGGCGCCGTCACGCTCTGGCGCTATGGCGCGCGCTCGCGGCCTGATGAAGGTGGCGCCCCTCGCGGGAACCGTCCGCCGCGCCGTGACGGCGGGCACGGACAGGGTAAACGCCCGGAAAACCAAGGGGACAACCGGGGTGGCGGCAAAGGCGGCCCGCGTCAGGGCCGAAGGGGCGGTCCGCCGCGCGGAGGCGCGCCGCAAAGTCGCCAGCCGGACCCGAACAGCCCGTTCGCCGCGCTCGCTGCCCTGCTGCCGCCGGAACCTCCGCCAAAAAAGAAGCGCAAGCCCAAGAAAAAGGGTGGGCCGAAGCCGGATGCCGGCAATGCCAAGGCCGCACCGGAGGCAGGCAGCTTCACCTACACTCCGTTCAGCTGAGCCCCGCCCATGGCTGACACGCTGCGCCTTGATGTCTGGCTGTGGCGGGCGCGCTTTTTCAAGACACGGTCTCTCGCAGCCGGCCATGTGCGCGGACGCGGGGTGCGCCTGTCACACAATGGCCAGACCCGCCGGATCGACAAGCCCGGCCAGGTGATCACACCGGGTGATGTTGTAACCCTTGCGCGCGGGGCGCATATAACCAGCTTCGAGATCCTGGACCTTGGCACCCGGCGCGGACCGCCGGCTGAAGCCCAGGCGCTCTACAGGCTATTGGAAGGCGGACCTGAATGAATATCCTTCGAAACCTCTTCCGGTCCCGGACCCCTGCAGAGCGGGACATGGATCCGAAGCTGGCCGCTGCTGCACTTCTGGTCGAAGCTGCCCTGGTCGACGGCGTTTATGTGAACATCGAAAGCGACATGATCGCGGAGATCCTGCTGGATGCGTTCGATCTGGAAGCCGATCAGGTAGACAGTTTGATTTCCGAGGGCGAAACCCTCGCCGAAGAGGCCGTGGATTCCTTCAATTTTACCCGCCATGTGAAAAAACTGCCAATGGAAACAAGGGTTTCTGTGATCGAGGGGCTCTACCGCGTGGCGCTCTCCGATGGTGAGCGGTCTGACGAGGAGGATGCCTTTATCCGCCATGTCGCTTCGCTGCTTTATGTGGACGATGTTGCCCGCGCAGGGGCTCGCCAGCGCGCCGAGGCCCGGCGCACTGCATAAAGCTAAACACACCGTGCAGGACGCCGCATTGACAGCGCCCGCTGCGCGCGCCATTTCGCCCCTGCAAAAATCCTCTGAAGAGGCCTTCCGCCCATGACCTATATCGTTGTCGACGCCTGTATCCGCTGCAAATACATGGATTGCGTCGAGGTTTGCCCTGTCGATTGTTTCTATGAAGGCGAGAACATGCTCGTCATCCATCCGGAAGAATGTATCGACTGCGGTGTCTGCGAGCCGGAATGCCCGGTCGAGGCCATCAAGCCCGATACCGAGGACGACCCGGACGGCAAATGGCTGAAGCTCAATTCCGATTATTCGAAGACGTGGCCAAACATCACGCGAATGAAAGAACCGCCGGCCGACCGCGAAGAGTTTGCGCAGGAAACGGGTAAACTTGAGAAATACTTCAGTGCCAATCCCGGCGCGGGCGACTGAAGACCGGACCCTACCGGAAGCCCAACAAATGCTGCAGGACTGAGGAAAAGTTAACGATTTCCGGCGCTTCGTTAACTTCATACATGGTTAACGCTTGCGCAGACCTGTTGAAAAAGCTGCAGATTTGTGATAGTGTTCAGGCTTGAGCAATAAATGAAAAGAGCTGCAACTTCCTAACTCAGACCGTAAACACAGCGGACTGGGGTGGGGTTCTTCGGCTCTTATACGCGTAGAAAAGGGCGATATCCGACATGGCGAAAAAAACAGATGCGTCACTGACGTTCGGGGTGGGTCAAAGCGTCGTTTACCCGGCACACGGGGTCGGCAAGATCACCGGGGTCGAGAAGCAGACTGTCGCCGGGATGGAACTGGAAGTTTACGTCGTTGCCTTCGATCAGGACAAAATGATCCTGCGCGTGCCGACGAATCGCGCCGAAGCCTCCGGCATGCGTGCACTGGCCGGCTCCAAGCTGGTTGACGATGCCCTCAAGACGCTGGGCGGCAAGGCCCGCATCAAGCGCACCATGTGGTCGCGCCGCGCCCAGGAATACGAAGCCAAGATCAATTCCGGTGACCTGATCTCCATTGCCGAAGTCGTGCGTGACCTGCACCGCGGCGAAGACCAGCCGGAACAATCCTATTCCGAGCGCCAGCTCTACGAGAACGCGCTGGACCGTATGGCCCGTGAACTCGCGGCTGTCGAAAACATCGACAAGACCGACGCCATGGAAAAACTGGCAAAGTCGCTGGCCAAGAAAAAAGTTGCGGCGTAACGGCGAAAGCCTGACCGTCTCATCATGCGAGAACGCCCTGCAGCCCGTCTGCAGGGCGTTTTTGCGTCTGGATCCTAACAAAGCCGCCCCTTCCGTTTACGAAGTGATTCGGCGGGCCACTTCCTGTTAACCTTAATGAAAACCTGAAGGCGCACTCTTTTCTCCGTCGCCGGACATTCCGGTGACCCTTGGGTTGATCCCCGAAAGCACGGAGAAAACTCCGGCCGGAAGGGAAAATGGGTGACAGGAGAACGAGATGCCCTATTCAGATATGCCATTGCCGCCAGGAGCCCTGCTGGGCGCTGACGCTTGCGCAGAAGACCTCTACCAGGCCGGCCTTGTCTGCGCCGCCGGGATCGATGCCGACATCGATCTGGTCGCAGCACACAAATGGTTCAACCTCGCCGCGTCCCGCGGACACGAGGACGCCAAATTCCAACGCCAGGAAATGGCCGAGCTGCTGACTTCGGAAGAAGTGAAGATCGCGCTGTCTGCTGCACGCGACTGGCTGAAGCTCGCCCACTAAAGGCACCTTGCCTGGTCAGTGCCGGGGTGTTCCGCCCTGGCAGGTGCGCGCCTTTTCACAGGCGACTGCAAGGCTCCTTTCCGCCGCATAGGGACGTATGCGGGGGATGAGTATTGCGCGCGCGACGTACGGCTCTTCCACTAAGAGCGGAAGGAAAAGAGTGTCCGGGACAGCGCCTGTTGCCACTGGCGGGATCACTCACATGCGCGCTGTCATTGTTCAGGATACTGCTGAAAAGAAAAAGTCCCCGAAGTGTCAGCTGCCAGGGCAGGCGCACTCCGGAGACAGTTCAATTGCAGCGAACTGCAAATGTTTGCCAGTGCTGTGGGGATGTAGCGCCGGCAAGGATGGGTTGCGTTACGAGCTCACCGCACGATTGGCCTGAAACCCGGTTTTCTTCTGGGCTGGCCGAAGAAGGAAATAGAGGAAAGCCGCGATGAAGCCCATGTCGATCAGGACAATCAGGGTGGTCGCGAGCGGGATGGAGCCCTGATACCAGTCCGGCAGGTAGACATAGGCGACGCCCAGTTTACCGAGGAGGCCCGCCCAGACGACCGGGCGATAACGTTGCGGGTCACCGCCGACAATCGCATAGACCACGCCAAAGCACAGAATGAGTGCGCCAGTGACTTTCATCAGCGCCGGATCGATGGCTTCCACCGTGCCGGTCATGCCGACCATGATCTCCGGAGAGATGAAAAGTGGCGCGCCGATTGCAAAGTTGAAGAAGGCGGCGGCCCAGAAAAAGATCTGCCAGTCTTTCATGTTCGTCTCCTGCTGCGGCGTTCCGGACGAGCCCTGACCCGCCGCTTTTCTGAACATTGCCCCCAGAATTCACTGGAAACCTTTATGTCAGTTTTCGCCGATCGATCGAATTGATCGGAACTGCCATGGATAGCAGGAATTTTACGGAAAATACGTGTGCGGAGTGGCTGAAAGACCAAACCGGCCATATATTATATGGATTATGTATCGCCTGAATTGAGGCGCTGGTAACCATCAGCGGAGCGTCAGACGGGCGGCTTCCCTGTTCCAGGCCGGGACGCCCGTGCCGGGGCGTCCCTGTCTCCCGGCGAGACAAGTGTCCCGTCTCAGCCCACCCGCCGGTCCATGTCCTTCCAGTAGGGTTCCCTCAGATCCTTGCGCAGGATCTTGCCGGACGGATTGCGGGGCAGGGCTTCGATGATGTCGACCGTCTTCGGACATTTGTATGCGGCGATACGTTCCTTCGCCCAGGCGATAACGCTTTCCGGCGTTGGCGTTTCGCCGGGCTTGGCCACAATGATGGCTTTCACGGCTTCGCCCCATTTCTCGTCCGGTACGCCGATCACGGCGACATCGGCGACAGCCGGATGGCCGAAAATCGCATTCTCGACTTCGGCCGGATAGACGTTCTCCCCGCCGGACACGATCATGTCCTTCACGCGGTCGTGGATATAGAGAAAGCCGTCCTCGTCGAAATAGCCGGCATCGCCGGTGTGGAAGAAGCCGTCGCGGATCGCCTCTTCGGTCGCCTCCGGACGATTCCAGTAGCCTTTCATGACGAAGCCCGCCTTGATGACGATCTCGCCGACCTCGCCGGTCGGCACCGGCGCGCCGGTTTCGTCAACACAGCGGATCACAGCGCCCGGATAGGGCGCACCGCAGGACCGCAGCTTGCCCCAGGAAGGGTCATGCGCCTCCGGCGGCAGGAAGGCTCCGGCCCCGACCGTCTCGGTCAGGCCATAGAGCTGGGTGAAGCGCGCGCCCGTGATTTCCTTCGCTTCCAGCAGCAGGCTCTCTGCAATCGGAGAGGCGCCGTAGAAGATCTGCTTCATCCTGCTCCAGTCGACCTCGCGCACGTTCGGCTGCTGGGTCAGCATCAGGATCACCGCCGGCACCCAGAAGGCGTGCATGATTTCCTGCTCCTCGATCAGGCCGAGGATCACTTGCGGGTCGATCTCTCGCAGCACGACGGTCCGGGCGCCCTGAATGGTGGCGAGCAGGCCGATATTGACGCCCGCCACATGAAAGAGCGGCATCGCGTTCATGACGCCTTCGCCGACGCCATAGGTCGACCATTCCAGCATGCCGGCCTGTTTGAACATCGCGCGGTAATTCGCATTGGTCAGCTGCACGCCCTTGGGCAGGCCGGTCGTGCCGGACGTGTAGAGCTGAATCACATCATCGTCCGGTTTCGGGGTCAGGCCGCAAAGGGCGGCGCTCTGGCTGTCGCGCCATTCGCGATAGTCCGGCCATTCCGGGTGTTCGCCATCAATGGCAATGATCTGCACAAGGTCAGGCAGTTCTGCGCGGATCTGCTCGGCCATGTCATAGAAGTCGCGGCCAACGAACAGCACCTTCGCCCCGGCATCGGACAGGATGAACTTCACCTCCGGCGCGGCGAGGCGGGTGTTGACGGCTGTCATCACGGCGCGGGCTTTCGCGGCGCCATACAGCATCTCGTAATATTGCGATGTGTTCTTGGCGAGGTAACCGACGCGGTCGTCCGGCTCGACACCCAGCGCGACAAGGCCATTGGCGACCTGGTTGGAATAGATATCCAGCTCGCGATAGGTCGTTGTCTCGCCTTCGAACCAGAAGGCGGCGTCCTCGGGACGCATCTGGGCCTGCACGCGCGGGACATCTGCCAGGAAGGGCATTGCCTCAGTGTCGATCATGGGTTCCTCCGGCATGTGTTTTATCAGGCCTGACTGTAGACGGATCTGACCGCTTGTCAGCCCGGTCACGGTAGGCAAACCTGCAGGAAAGACGGGAGCAGCCCATATGAGCCGAAACGTGCCTGTGTTCGTTTGCCTGATGCTGGCGGCCCTAAGTGCCGGACAGATGAAAGCGCATGCGCAGCCGCCTGCCTGCATACCGGCAGGTCTCGCCCAACTTTCCGAGGAAGACCGCGCGATTGCACTGGAAACGATCGCGCCGCGCAACATCGGCAAGTTCGCGCTCGATCTCATTCCCTGTCTCGAAGACCCGGACCCGGAAGTCCGCGATGGCTTCGCCTATGAATCCCTGAGCAAGCTCATGCGGGCTGGCCGTCTCAAGCCGGACATGCTGCAGGCGATGAAAGCGTCGCTTCTGTCGAACCTCGCCGCTGCCGATGAGGATCCGAAAGGCTTCCGGGGGCCGTTCGCAGCGCTCGTCCTCGCCGAAGTCGCCCGGACAGACCGTATCTCGCCATGGATGACCGAGGCTGAGCGCAGCGAACTGATCGCGTCCGCCCATGCCTATCTGGGAGGCCTGACGGATTATCGGGGCTTCGATGAGACTGAAGGCTGGCGTCATGGCGTGGCGCATACGGCGGATCTGCTGATGCAGCTCTCACTCAATCCGGCGCTCACCAGACCGCAGGCAGAAGCAATCCTCGCCGCTGTGGCGCTGCAGGTCGCACCGTCCACGCACGCCTATGTCTTCGGCGAAAGCGGTCGCCTTGCGGCGCCGGTCGTCTATCTTTCCCGGCGGGATATGTTCTCGGAAGAAGAGTGGACGGGCTGGCTGCTCGGCCTCTGGCCGGCGGATGATCCGCTCCGCCAGAATGTGTATGGCTCGGTAGCGGCCCTGATGAAGCGGCATAATCTCAATGCATTCGCCAACGAAATCTATGTCGCCTCCGCCGCGTCTGCAGGCGAAACGCCCGGTTCGCTTGAAGGACCGGCTTTGGCCCTTATGTCAGAGCTTCCTTAGCCTGCGCAGGCGTCCGCCGCTGCAGGCGGAACCCTTGCAGCCGCCGCGCGTTTGCGGCACTTGAAGCCCATGACTATTCAAACTCCCGCTCCGAACGCCGATCTCGCCGAAACCATGCTGCAACTGAGCCGCAATGCCCGGGCAGCGTCTCGCGCGCTCGGCAAACTGACCGCTGACGACCGTACCCGTGGCCTGAAAGCCATCGCCGCTGCCATTCGCGCCGCTGCGCCGGACATCCTGACCGCCAATGCCGCAGACATGGAAGCCGCCCGGGCCAAGGGCCTGGACGCGGCCATGCTCGACCGGCTGGCGCTGGACGAGGCGCGCGTGGAAGGCATTGCCAAAGGCGTTGAGGCTGTTTCCGGCCTGCCGGACCCGATTGGCCGGGAACTCGCCCGCTGGACCGTGCCGTCGGGCCTCGACATTGCGCGCGTTGCCGTGCCGCTGGGCGTCATCGGCATCATCTATGAAAGTCGTCCTAATGTGACGGCAGACGCTGGCGCGCTTTGCCTGCGCTCCGGCAATGCCGCGATCCTGCGCTGCGGCTCTGAAAGTGCTTTGTCGTCCCGTGCGCTCGTTGATGCGATGCGCGGCGCGCTTGAGAAAGAAGGCCTGCCGAAGGATGCGATCCAGCTGGTGCCGACGCAGGACCGCGAGGCCGTCGGTCATCTGCTTGCTGGCCTGGACGGGGATGTCGACGTGATCGTGCCCCGCGGCGGGCGCGGCCTTGTCGAACGTGTGCAGATGGATGCGCGCGTGCCGGTGATCGGCCACCTCGAAGGCCTTTGCCATGTTTATGTCGACGGTGCGGCAGACCCGGAAAAGGCGATCGCGATTGCCGTCAACGCCAAGATGCGCCGCACCGGTATTTGCGGTTCGGCCGAAACGCTGCTGGTGGATTCGGCGATTGCCGGCACGCTGCTGCCGAAACTGGCGGACGCGCTGAAAGAGGCCGGCTGCGAACTGCGCGGCGACGAACGCGCCCGTGCCATCGTGGCGGACATGAAACCTGCGACCGAAGAAGATTGGGCCACGGAATACCTGGCGCCGATCCTGGCGGTGGCGGTTGTCGACGGCATCGATGGCGCGCTCGCGCACATCTCCCGCTGGTCGTCAGGCCATACCGAAGCCGTGATCACCGAAGACCAGGCCGTGGCCGACAAGTTCTTCGCCGATGTCGACAGCGCGATCCTGCTGCACAATGCCTCCACCCAGTTTGCGGATGGCGGCGAATTCGGCATGGGCGCGGAGATCGGCATCGCGACGGGCCGCATCCATGCGCGCGGGCCGGTGGGCGCGGAACAGCTGACGACCTACAAATATCTCGTCCGTGGCAAGGGGCAGGTCCGTCCTTGAGGCCAGTCCGGTTACCGGGTCCTGCAAAGGGGCTGCGCATCGGCCTGTTCGGTGGCAGCTTCAACCCGGCCCATACCGGGCACCTCCATGTTGCCGAGACAGCCATGAAACGGCTCCAGCTCGACTGGGTCTGGTGGATCGTTGCGCGCGGTAATCCGCTGAAAACGGACCATGGCGACTTCAAATCCCGGTTCGCTTCGGCAGAGGCGGTAGCGGGGCATCATCCGCGCATGATCGTCACCGATATCGAGAAGCAGCTGGGCTATACCTATTCCTGGCAGACGCTGCTGACGCTGGCCGTGCATGCGCCACAGGCCGATTTCGTCTGGCTGATGGGCGCCGACAATATGGTCGGCTTCCATTACTGGCAGCGCTGGCAGGACATCGCCCGGTTGATGCCGATTGCCATTGTCGCCCGGCCGGGCGTCGGCCCCGGTGCACGCAACTCGAAATTTGCCCGCACCTTTGCGAAAGACCGCATTCCCGAAGACTACGCCCCGCTGCTGCCGGATATGGCGGCGCCGGCATGGGTCTATCTGAAAGGTCCGCTGGACAAGTCTTCCTCCACCGCCATCCGCGAGGCGAAGGCATGAGCCTGACCCCGGAAGAGCTGGACCGCCACCGCCGCCATATCCTGCTGAAGGAAATCGGCGGGCCGGGGGTGCAGAAGCTGCGCGCCGCAAATGTCTCCATCATCGGGGCAGGTGCCCTTGGCGGGCCGTGCGCGCTTTATCTGGCTGCGGCAGGCGTGGGCCGGATTGAACTGTGGGACGATGACCGGGTCGAGCGCTCAAACCTCCAGCGCCAGGTTCAGTTCACGGATGAAGATGTCGGCCGGCTGAAGGCAGAAATCCTCGCCGCGCGCCTGCAGGCGATGGATCCCTCCATCAATGTGGATGTGGTGTCCCGGCGGTTCGGCGAGGGCGCCGCGCCAGCAGGCAATATCCTGATCGACGCATCCGACAATTTCCCGACGCGCTACGCGCTGAACCAGCTGGCACACGCAACGGGGCGGGCGATGGTGCATGGCGCTGCGGCGGGCTGGAACGGGCAGGTGAGCGTCTTTGCGTCTGGCCTTCAGGCGGAGGCGCCGTGCTATCGGTGCTGGGTGCCGGAAACACCGCCAGACGCAGAAGCCTGCGATGAAGTCGGCGTCGTCGGCGCGCTGACCGGCATGACCGGCACGGCCATGGCGATGGAAGCCGTCAAACTGATCACCGGCGCGGGCAAGCCGCTGGTCGGCCGGGTCCTGCTGATCAATGGCCTTGGCGGCGAATCGCGCACAGTTACCTTGCGCCGCGATCCGGCCTGTCCGGTTTGTGCCATCAGGTGAGTCCCGGAATTGACACAGCAGGAGCGGGCGCGCTTACTCTGCGCACCTGATTCAGAAATCAACCGGGAGGAAGGAAACGGGTATGCGCCGTTTTCTGGTGGTTCTGCTGACCCTTGTCGCGATTTTGTCCGCTGGATGGTTCGCCCTCCAGCGCGCCGATATCGGCTATGACCGGCTAGAACTCGTCTATGCGAACTCGGACAGCCGCATCCTTCCCCTCGAGAACGGCCTGCGCGTGCATTACCGCGATGTTGGCCCAAGGAACGCGCCGGTCATTGTGTTGGTGCACGGATTTTCGTCTTCGTTGCACACGTGGGAGCCCTGGGTTGCAAACCTGAAGCGCGATTATCGCGTGATCTCGCTGGACCTGCCGGGCCATGGCCTCACCAATTGCCTTGAGGGCGAGCGGGTCGGCACCGAGCAATTCGTCGAGACGGTCGATGCGGTGACGCGTGCGCTTGGCATCGACACGTTCACCCTGGCAGGCAATTCCATGGGGGGCGGCGTGGCGTGGGCCTATGCGCTCGCCCATCCGTCGCGGCTTGAGGGTCTGGTTCTGGTCGATGCGTCCGGCTGGCCGGAAAACGCGCAAGAGGAAAAGACCGACCCGCTTGTCTTCAAGCTGCTGTCGAACCCGGTCGCCCGGCGCTTGATGAAGAACACCGACATGACCTGGCTCGTCCGTGACGGCCTGCGTGACAGTTTCGCCGATCCGGACCTGGCCACCGATGACATGGTCAACCGCTACACCGCGCTCGCCCGCGCGCCTTGTCACCGCGACGCACTGATGGCGCTGACGTCTGGCGGAGGGGACCGTGCCCGGGCGACGAAGGAAGCGCTGGCCAAGGTCACTGTCCCGACGCTCGTCCTGCATGGTGAGCAGGACAAGCTGATCCCGGTGGCGGCAGCACAGAAATTTGCCGACGCGATTCCCGGTGCCAAGCTCGTCACCTATGCCAATGCCGGTCACCTGCCGCAGGAAGAACTGGCCGAAGACTCAGCCAGCGACCTGCGCGCTTTCCTTGCAGGCCTGAACGCGTCGGAGACGGCGTCGACGGATCCGACCGAAGGCGGCTGATGCAGTCGCCGGGAAACCGGAGCGGGGTTTTGTGCGTATCCGGGGGAGAAGGAGATTTCCCATGCGTATCGCCGTTCCTGCCATCGCCGCCCTGATACTCGCGGCTTGCACCAGCCAGCCTGACCATCGCGATGAGACCGCCGCCCCGCCGACCGTGTCGTCTGTGGACCTCACGCGCTATGCTGGCCTCTGGTACGAAATTGCCCGCTATCCGAACTGGTTCGAGCGGGACTGTACGGGCGTGACAGCGGAATACGGCCTGAAGGATGATGGGACGGTCTCCGTCACCAATACCTGTTTCAAGGGGACGCTCGATGGAAAGAAGAAGGTGGCCGAGGGCCGTGCGCGTATCGTTGAAGGGTCTGGCAACAGCCAGCTGAAGGTGAAGTTCGCACCATCCTGGGTGCCGTTTGCCGAAGGGGACTACTGGATCCTCGCGCTGGAGCCGGACTATTCCGCCTCGCTCGTCGGCAGCCCGGATGGCAAGTATCTCTGGATCCTCTCGCGGACGCCGCTACTGGAACCAGCCATACTGGACACACTGAAGGCGCGGGCCGAAGACCTCGGATATGACGCAGCACCTCTCGAAATGACGGTCCAGCCAGACTAGTCCGGGCGCAACAGGGGTGACGGGTCACGCCGCCTCTGGTACGGCGGAACCATGAGCCTGCCTGCCCTTGATGACCGCAATTTCGACGCTGAACGCCAGCACTGGATCGAGGTCCGCGTCTATTACGAAGACACCGATTTCACCGGCATGGTCTATCACGCGAACTATCTTCGCTTCTTCGAGCGGGGACGATCCGACTGCCTGCGTGATGCGGGCGTGTCACATCAGGATCTGCTGAACCGGGAAGACCCGGCCGCCTTCACGCTGACCCGAGTGGCGGTGGACTACAAGCGTGCCGCCAAAGTGGATGATCTCCTGCAGATCCGTACGCGGTATCTGGGGCTCGACGGGCCGCGCTTCCTGTTCCGTCAGGCCTGCCTGCGGGACGGGGAGGTGATTGCCGAGGGCGAGATCACCGCCGTGATGATCCATGCCGATGGCCGCCCGCGCCGACCGGTCCGCGAAATGATGGACACGCTGGCTGCTTTCCGCTGGACTGGTGCGGAAACGGCCTGACTCGAATGGCGCGAGGCGGGCGAAATCGCGATGCCTCTTTCCCGTGCAGGGTTAATAAAATCGAACAAAATCTTAACCCTTCCCGCCTAGCCGGGAGACAAGCTGCGGAATCAGGGCGCTCTGCCGTGTTTCTGCCGGAATTGTTGTAGAAACAGGGGCACAACGCGCCCGTTCCCACGGGACGCTAGCCTTATCTGCGGGCTGCCGGCCTGCCATCTTCAAGGAGCACATTCGTCCTATGGAATCGGAAGCGATCGGCACAGCGGCCAGTAATACCGACTTTTCCCTGATTGCCCTCATTTTCGAGGCAGATCCCGTCGTCAAACTGGTCATGTTCATGCTGTTCCTGGCCTCGGTCTGGTCATGGATCGTGATCGGCGAAAAGCTCTTCTCGCTGGGCTCTGCCCGGAAGAAGGCCCGCCAGTTCGAAGACGCGTTCTGGAACGGCCGGACAGAAGACATCGACATGCGTCCGGGCTCGGGCGGCGCCGATGCGGCCAGCCGTGTCTTCCAGGCAGCGGCCCGCGAATGGTCGGATGCCCGCCGCGTGGCGCCGGGCTCTGGTGAAGCAACGGCTCTGGTCAACCGTGCGGAGCGCTCCATGCGCGCCACAATCGACCGCGAGCTGGGCCGCGCCGGGAACGGCCTCGGCGTTCTCGCCACGATCGGGTCTGCCTCGCCCTTCATCGGCCTCTTCGGCACGGTCTGGGGCATCATGAACGCCTTCCTCAACATCGCCGCCCAGCAGGACACCAGCCTTGGCACCGTGGCCGGCCCGATTGCCGAGGCGCTCTTTGCCACCGGCATGGGCCTCGTCGCCGCGATCCCGGCCGTGATTTTCTACAACAAGTTCACCGGCGACCTGACGCGCTTCGCCGACCAGCTCGACGCCTTCTCGCAGGATGTGCTGGTGCGCCTGTCGCGCCGCGCATCGGATCCGGGACGGGACTGATCGCATGGGCATGATCCTTGGCTCCGGTGGAAAAGGCGGACGGCGCGGGCGCCGGTCCCTGAATGCCGAAATCAACGTGACGCCCTTTGTGGACGTCATGCTCGTCCTGCTGATCGTGTTCATGATCACCGCGCCCATGCTGGTGCGGGGTGAGGACATCAGCCTGCCGAAAACGAAGTCCGGCCCGATCCAGACCGACCCGAACGATGCGCCGCTGGCGATCACGATCAAGGCCGACGGCGCGGTGTTCATCCAGAACACCGAGGTTCAGGTCGATACGCTCGGGCCCCAGCTGCAGGCGATCATCGGTGAAGGCTATGACAAGCCGATCTATGTGCGCGGGGACGAAGCGACGCCTTACGGCATCATGATGGAAGTCATGTCCGAGATCCGGGCCGCCGGTTACACGCGCGTCTCGCTCGTGACGGAACAGAAGAAATAAGGAGCGGCCGGCAGGAATGCTTCGCGGCCTGACAGTCTCCACGATCGTGCACGCGTCCGTCCTTGCGATGGCGATCTTGTCATGGCCGCATGAGAAGTCGGACTGTGACAAGATGATCGAGCGCCTCCAGAGGGAGGAGCCGGGCCTCGCGCCGGTCGATATCCTGATGCGCATCCCGCAATGCGCCAGCGCCATCGACGTGCCGATCGACTTTGTCGAGATCGGCCTCGTGACCGATATCGCCCCCGTCCAGAAGGCTGAGGAGCCGCAGGAGGAAGAGGAGGCCGTCCCCGAAGAGGTGGAGGAGGCGCCAGAACCTCCGCCGCAGGAAGAATCGGCCCCCGAAGAGGAAGAGGTCGTCATTCCCGACGAGGAGCCCGAACCTCCGCCGCCGGAGAAAAAGGAAGAACCCAAGAAGGAAGAGCCGCCGCCGAAAAAGGAAGAGCCGAAGCTGATCGAGAAGCAGAAGCCGAAGGCGACGGACGATCTCGATTTCCTGAATGAGTTCGAAGATATCCTGAAAGACAAGGCACAGGACGAGCGCCGCAAGCCGCGCGAGGAAGCGCCGCCTCAGATCAACAAGCCTGTGCTGAGCGATACGCAGGAAACCCGCCCCGGAGCAGGGGAGCGCCGCGGCAACACCGCTTCGCTGCAGGCTGCCATGCGCCGCCAGATCTATACCTGCTGGCGCGGTGTGTCCGACCTGCCCAAGGAAGACCAGATCGATGTCCAGATGCGTATCACGCTGAACCGTGACGGCACGCTGAAAGGCAATGTCGAACTGGTCAGCCCGCGTTCGCGTCCGATCGGCCGCTCCGGTATCGCCGTGGACGTAGCATTGCGCGCGGTGCGCAAATGTGCCCCTTACCAATTGCCCGAAGACGATTATGACCTGTGGAAAGACATCAATGTCACCGTCAGCCCAACCCAGCCCTAGAACCGTTCAAAGGAGGACGCCCATGACCCGCCTGCTGCTTGCCCTGGTGATGGCCTTCACCGCCGCCATCGGACTTGCGCCGACCGCCTCGGCCGAACTCAAAGTGCTGGTGGAAGGCAGCGGCAACTTCCAGCCGACGCCGCTGGCCATTCCGGATTTCGAAGTCCGCGGCGGCACCAACACGGATCTCGCCCGCCAGATCGCCGATGTGGTCCGCAACGACCTCGAATCGACCGGCCTGTTCGAAATGCAGAACCCGGCCTCCTTCATCCAGAAGGACCTGTCGATCGACGTGCAGCCGCGCTTCGCCGACTGGAAGATCATCAAGACTGACGGCCTCGTCGTCGGCGCGTTCGAAGAACTGCCTGACGGCAAGATCGCCGTCTCGTTCCGTCTGTGGGATGTCTATGCCGGCGATGTCATGCGTATCAACGGCCAGCCGGGCCGCCGCCTGACCACGACGCCGGACAACTGGCGCCGCATCGCCCACAAGATTGCCGATTCGATCTACACCCGCCTGACCGGTGAAGACCCGTACTTCGACACGCGCATCGTCTATATCGCAGAGACAGGCCCGAAGCTGAACCGTGTGAAGCGCCTCGCCATCATGGATTCCGATGGGGCCAACCAGCAATATCTGACACCGGGCACCAATACGGTTCTGACGCCGCGCTTCAGCCCGTCGGCCCAGGAAATCACCTACATGTCGTACGAGGGCGGACGGCCGCGCGTCTATCTCTTCAACATCGAGACCGGCCGTCAGGAATTGCTGGGCAATTTCCCCGGCATGACCTTCGCGCCGCGTTTCTCGCGTGATGGGGAAAGCGTGCTGATGACCCAGGCCGAGCACGGCAATTCCGATCTCTATATCATGAACCTGCAGACGCGGCAGTCGCGCCGCCTGACCGACCATCCGGCGATCGATACATCGCCGTCGATGTCTCCGGACGGACGGGCCATCGTGTTCACGTCGGACCGTGGCGGCAGCCCGCAGCTTTACATCATGAACACGGACGGATCGCCTCGCACCTGCCCGTCGGGCGGACGTGACGTGGCTTGCCGCATCACCTTCAACAAGGGCCAGTATTCGACCCCGGTGTGGAGCCCGCGCGGCGACCTCGTCGCCTTCACCAAGCAGCTGGGCGGCAAGTTCTATATCGGTGTCATCGGCACCGACGGCACCGGCGAGCGCCTGTTGACCGAGGCCTATCTGGACGAAGGCCCGGACTGGTCGCCGAATGGCCGTGTCATCGTGTATTTCCGCGAAAGCCGCCCCGGTGCCGGTCCTCAGCTCTGGTCGGTGGACCTTTCCGGACGGAACGAACACCGCCTGCAGACCCAGACCGAGGCCTCTGACCCGGCCTGGTCGCCGCTTCTGCAATAATCTGCTGATTAATCTACAGGTTTCGCCCCCGATTCTTCGGTCGGGGGCGTTGCTTTAGGGAGACAGCGCGAAAATCTTTGTGTAAAAGGCCACACGCAGCAGCTTGCGCCCGATTATTGCCGGAATTCGGCCTGATTGTGCGGGCACCACCGGTCGTTCGCCGGCTGCTGGTAATACAGAGGCCGTAAGGCGTCACCAAGCTCAGGACATCCAGGGGAGTCTGACTGAATGAAATCCTATCTCAAAATCTCCACAGCAGCCGCTGTGCTTATCGCCCTCGGCGCCTGCGCATCGCAACCCGAGCCGCCGCCGCCGGTTGAAGAAGCACCGCCGGTCGAACAGCCGGCACCTCCGCCGCCGCCGCCTCCGCCGGCTCCGGTCGTCGAGAATCTCGGCCCGACCCCGGGTTCGCTGGAAGATTTCCGCGTGAACGTTGGTGAGCGCGTCTATTTCGACCTGAACGAATATGGTCTGGACCCCGATGATCAGGAAATCCTGAAGCTGCAGGCCGCTTGGCTGCAGTCCTATCCGGCTGTCCGCATCATGGTTGCAGGCAACTGCGACGAGCGCGGCACGCGTGAATACAACCTCGCCCTCGGCGAGCGTCGTGCTTCCGTCGTGAAAGACTACCTGGTTTCGCTCGGCGTTGACCCGTCGCGCATCGACACGATTTCCTACGGTAAGGAACGTCCGATCGCTGCCGGTTCCGATGAAGCCGCATGGGCTCTGAACCGTAACGGGTTCACCCAGATTGTTTCGGGCACCAACAGCTAACGAAACATTCAAAATCAGCAATATGCAGCCGGGCGCCACCATGTGGCCCCGGCTGTTTTGTTTAGGAGCAGGGATTTCGTGCGTCCCCCTGTCTCTGTTTTCATCATGAAAGGCATGTCCATGAACATCCGCACCGCATCTGTTCTCGCAGGTGCATCGCTTGTCCTGCTTGGCGCTTGCGCGTCCAAGCCGGCCCCGATTACCGAAGGCACCACCGAAGCCGTGGTCGAAGACGTCCAGACCGTCGACACCGGCGCTGTGGACGACGGTAACGTCGGCCAGATCGCACAGGCACCCGCCCTCGGCGACCGCGTCTATTTCGACCTGAATGGCGATTCGCTCGACGGCGACGACCAGTCCCTGCTGAAACAGCACGCGCTGAAATACACGGCCGACCCGTCGGTCCGCATCCTCGTTGCCGGTAACTGCGACGAGCGCGGCACCCGCGAATACAACCTCGCCCTCGGCGAGCGCCGCGCGGCCACCGTGAAGGATTACCTTGTCAGCCTCGGCATCTCGCCGAACCGCATCGACACGATTTCCTACGGCAAGGAACGTCCGGTCTCGGCCGGCTCCGACGAAGCCGCCTGGGCCATGAACCGGAACGGGTTCATCCAGGTCGTTTCACCGAACAGCTGAACCCGGTTGCCCTTTCCGGGCTCCTGATTCAGAAAGTATTTGCAGCCGGGTGCCATATTTTGGCCCCGGCTGTTTTATTATGGTCCCGCAAACTCCGGAGACATTTGCTCATGTTCAAGACCCCGGCCCTGGCGCTTGCCAGCTTCCTGCTTCTTGCGGCGCCTGCTGTTGCCCAGCGCAGCGCACCGATCACGCAGGGCACGACGAGCCTCGACCTGGCTGACCAGATCTCGCAGGCCCGCCAGCTGAGCGCCGACACGAAGGTGCAGGTGAACGGCCTGTCCAGCGACCTGATGACCCTGACGGGCCGTGTCGAAACGCTGGAATTCCAGCTGCAGCAGGCGCGCAACGACAATGAGACTCTGGTCAACGACAACGAGGCGCTCGCCCGCGAGATCAACGCCCTGAAGAATGAGCTGCGCGCCCAGTCGCGCGCCATCCAGGACCTGCAGGCCCGCTCGCTCGGCATGGATCCGCCGGAAGGGGAGGCTGCGTCCAGCCTGTCCGACTATCCGGGCGCGGCTTCGCCGGATCCCTATGCCGCAACGACCGCGCCAGCCGTGTCAGCCCCGCCGCCACAATCCATGACCGGCAGCATGTCCCGCACGGCAGTCGTGGAACCGGAAACCTCGGGCCCGAGAAGCCTTCTCCCGCGCTCCGGCGCAACCGGCGCCGCGGAAAGTGTGACGACGGTCGATACGACACCGGCCTCTGCCGTGCCGCCGGGTGCACCGCAGGGCTCGCTCGGGACACTCCCGGCCAGTGCGCTGCCGGGTGAAGCCGGTCCGCTGTTCGCAGCGGCCAAGGCCAAACTCGTCCAGTTCGATTATGCCAGCGCCGAAGAGGCCTTCCGGGCTTTCCTCGACCGGTTCGGCAACGATCCGCAGGCAGGCGAAGCCCATTACTGGCTTGCCGAGTCGCTCTACCAGCAAAAGGCCTATGCCGAATCCGGCGCGGCCTACACGACCATGATCCGGTCGCATCCGGATGATCCGCGTGCCCCGGACGCGCTGGTGAAGCTTGCCCGTTCGATGCGTCTCATCGGCGACAAGGACAAGGCCTGCGTGGCGCTCGACACGCTGCCGAAACGCTATCCGAACGCCTCCGGCGTGACGCGTGACCTGGCTGCCGTCGAACGGACCCGGTCAGGTTGCGACAATTAGAGATCCCCAAAACCCCTGAGGGCCTGACAGAGTCGCTGGACAGGCATTGCCGTTTTGTTGCGGGGCCTGTCTGTGTTGCGGTCTCCGGGGGAGGGGATTCGCTCGCTCTCCTGCTGATCGCCGCAGACTGGGCCCGCAAGCGGGGGCGCAGCGTTCTTGCGCTGACGGTGGATCATGGCCTGCGCCCCGAAGCTGCGGCGGAGGCCCGTTTCGTCGCGGATGTGGCTGCCTGGTACGGGATCGCGCACCGCACTTTGTGCTGGCAGGCGCCTCGGTCCGGTCAGGCGAAGGCCCGCGCGGCCCGGCACGGCCTGCTCGCTGCCGCCGCCCGCGAAGCCGGCAGCGTGCTCATCCTGACCGCCCACACAGAAGACGACCAGGCCGAAACCTTTCTGATCCGCGCCCGCGCCGGGTCCGGCTGGTACGGGCTGGCGGGCATCCAGCCGCTCTCCCTTTCACCAGCAGAAGCGAGCGGCGTGCCGGTCTTCCTGTCCCGTCCGCTGCTCACCGCCTCTCGCGCAGACCTGCGAGACCTGCTGCGCGCCAACGGGCAGAACTGGGTGGAAGACCCGACGAACGACAATCCGGCCTATGAGCGCGTGCGTATGCGCCAGCTGCTCGCCGCCGACCCGTCCCTGCGCACGCGGGTGCTGGCTCTCCAGAAGCGGCTGCAGCTGTTGCGGAAGGTACAGGACAGGTCACTGGGCCGCTGGCTGTCCGGTGAAGTCGAGACCCGGCCTGACGGCACGTTGCGCGCGCCTCTGCCGCTGCCCGATGGTGAGTTGGGGGGGCGGGCCCTTGCCGCCTTGATCACGCTTGCCAGCGGCCGGACGCGGCCCGTCCGGTCCGATGCACTTTCCCGTCTCGCGCACCGCATCGCCCATCCTGACACGCTGCGCCCGGCGACGCTCGGCGGGGCGGCCATCTGGATCCGGAACGGACACCTGGAAGTGGGCGCCGAGCACGTCTTGCCGCCGGAACAGGTTAACGCAATCCCTGCACGCCTTTCGGCCATGGTCACCACCTGTTCAGGGGAAATGTGAGATAAAATGTCCACGGCGCAGCTAAAGAGTCGTTTTTCGGGCCTGGTGGCCCTATGTTATCTGTCGAGAAGCTTTCCAAACTGAGAGAGATAAAATGAACGTTCGGAACCTGGCCATCTGGGGTGCAATTGCGCTGCTCGTGATCGGAATGGCGGTCGCGATGGGCGGGAATCCCGAGACCGCCAGTGCCAAACGCGCAAAACTCTCCGAGATCTACACGCTCGTCGACAATGGCCAGGTCGCTGAAGCCACGCTGGGTGATGACCAGATCATCGTCAAAACCACCGATGGCAACACCATGGTCAGCGAGCTGCGCGCCCTGGACATGAGCACGCAGGACTATCTGCGCGATCACAATGTGCCGTTCACGGTGGACGCTGACAGCGGCCGCAACAATTTCGCTTCGCTCCTGTTCTCGATCCTGCCGATCCTGCTGATCGTCGGCTTCGTCTTCTTCATGATGCGCCAGATGCAGGGCGGCGGTGGCCGCGGGGCGATGAGCTTCGGCAAGTCGCGCGCCCGCCTGCTGACGGAAAAGCATGGCCGCGTCACCTTCGATGACGTTGCCGGCGTCGATGAAGCCAAGGAAGAGCTGCAGGAGATTGTCGAATTCCTGCAGGATCCGTCCAAGTTCCAGCGCCTCGGCGGCAAGATCCCGAAAGGCGCGCTGCTGGTCGGCCCGCCGGGGACTGGTAAGACGCTGCTGGCCCGCGCCGTGGCCGGTGAGGCGGGTGTGCCCTTCTTCACGATTTCCGGCTCTGACTTTGTCGAAATGTTCGTCGGCGTCGGCGCCAGCCGTGTCCGCGACATGTTCGAGCAGGCGAAGCGCTCTGCGCCGTGCATCATCTTCATCGACGAAATCGACGCGGTTGGCCGCTCACGCGGTGCCGGCCTCGGCGGCGGCAATGACGAACGCGAGCAGACGCTGAATCAGCTGCTGGTCGAGATGGACGGCTTCGAGGCCAATGAAGGCATCATCCTGATCGCCGCCACCAACCGGCCTGACGTGCTTGACCCGGCGCTGCTGCGCCCCGGCCGTTTCGACCGTCAGGTCACTGTCGGCAATCCGGACATCATGGGCCGCGAAAAGATCCTGCGCGTTCACATGCGCAATGTGCCGCTGGCCAAGGATGTCGACGCGAAGACGATCGCGCGCGGCACGCCGGGCTTCTCGGGCGCCGACCTTGCAAACCTCGTCAACGAGGCGGCGCTGCTGGCGGCCCGCCGCGGCAAGCGCGTCGTCGCCATGCAGGAATTCGAGGACGCGAAAGACAAGGTCCTGATGGGGCCGGAGCGCCGCTCCATGGTCATGTCCGAGAAGGAAAAGGAACTCACCGCCTGGCACGAAGCCGGCCACGCCATCGTGGCCATGAAAGTGCCGGCCGCCGATCCGGTCCACAAGGCGACCATCATTCCGCGCGGCCGCGCGCTCGGCATGGTCATGCAGCTGCCGGAAGACGACAAGCTGTCCATGTCCAAGATCGAGATGACCTCGCGCCTCGCCATCATGATGGGCGGCCGCGTGGCGGAAGAACTGAAATTCGGCGACGACAATGTCACCGCCGGCGCCGCGTCCGACATCCAGCAGGCGACCCGTCTGGCCCGCGCCATGGTCACCCGTTTCGGCCTGTCCGACACGATCGGCCCGGTGGATTACGGTTCCGATCAGGGCGATGTGTTCCTCGGCCAGCAGATCGTGCAGTCGAGCCATGTCTCGGAAGAGACCTCGCGCAAGATTGAGGAAGAGGTTCGCCAGCTGATCCAAACCGGGATGGACGATGCCCGCCGCATCATGACCGAGAGCCATGACGAATGGTCTGCCATCGCGAACGGCCTGCTCGAATACGAGACGCTGACCGGCAGCGAGATCACCGATCTCCTGAACGGCAAGCCGCCGACCCGTCCGGACCTTGGCGCCGAAGACACCGGCCCCGCCTCCGCCGTGCCGGTCATCGGCAAGCGCCGCAAGCCGAAGGATGATGGCGGCGAAGCGGCAGGCGACCCGGAACCGAACCCGGCCTGATCCGGAAAACAGATCAAGGACAAAGCCCGCCGGCGCGACCTCCGGCGGGCTTTTCTATTCGGCTGGAGCGGCGCCCCGGTCCGTCATAGTCCGTTATAGTCATGCCAAGTCATGCCAAGTCATGCATGATCATGCTGAAGTCAGATTTCGTGCGCTTCTGGTCATGACGGAGACGCGGCGAGGGACAGACCAGCGCCAATCCCTCACCTCCCACGCCCTTGCGGGCGCGGGTCCCTCCTCTCCCAAAGGGAGAGGGGTGAACCCGGCGCCGCCGCGAATCTGTTGAAATAATGAAAGAAAACCCCTCTCCCGCTCGCGGGAGAGGAGGGGGCCGCCGCCGCAGGCGGTGGGAGGTGAGGGCTCATCTCTATCCACCCCATAAACCCTTCATGGCACGTTCCCCGCCATGACCGACCGCACCGCTTTCCTCTCCCAGGCTTTCAACACGCTTGCCCGTGCCATCGCGGAAGCAGGCGTGAATGTGGACCTGTATAAGACACCTGAAACGATCTCGAAATCGGTGAACCGGCGCGTGCGGGCGGAGCTGAAGCGGCTGGCTGTGCTGCTCCGCCGTCTGATCTTCCTGTTGGCGCTGCAGATGGAGCTGGCGCCGCTGAAGCCGCGCGTGGGCAGCAACTACTACGAGCCTAAGCAGGAAGATGCGGAATACCGCTACATCTTCACCATGGTGCCTGTGCCATCCCGCCCATGCCCGTACTTCCTGAGAGGGCCGGTGACGCTGCCCGTGCCCGGACCCGTTCCCGCCGCGCCGCTGATCGCGCGGTGGCAGGCCATGCTGGACACGATGAAGCATCACAAGCGCCGGGCGCGCTGTCTCGCCCGTACGATCCAAAGCTGGCAAGCCGCTGGGGAGGCGCGCCCGCACGTGCCGCCGATCCCGAACACGCACCGCATGCCCGCGGCCATCGCCCTCGTGTCCGGTGGGCTGACCGTTCAGCTGCTCGACGCGCTGAAGGCCTGGCCGGATTCAAGCTGAACTCACGCACAATCAGGCATTTTGCCGGAACGCTGGGGCGTCTCCGGGCGGACGTGCTGGCGCACATGCTTCGGCTTTGCGCCGCAGCGCCTTTTCCTGTCACCTGGCCGGGATTCAAATTACACTCGCACATGGGAAACACAGCCCCGCTGCATTCCAAAGATTGCTGCACTGCAGCATTCTGGTTTCTAAGGGGCATTATTCGATCGGAGCTTCCAGGCAGGCGGGGACACGCAATGCCCATCAAACCGGTAGATATCGTCCTCTCGAACGGGGTGGAGGTTATTCTGCGCCCGGCCGGACCCGCGGATGAACCGCGGTTCGAGCATATCGTGGCGAACATGTCGGAAGAGTCGCGTTACCTGCGCTTTTTCTCCGGCGCCAAGGTCATTCCGAAATCGATCATTCATGCGCTCGCCGATGCCGACGGGCACCGGCACATCGCCTGGGCGGCGGCGCTGAAGAATGAGCCGGGCCAGCCTTTCATCGCGGCGGCGCATGCGATCCGGACGGCGAATGAGCTGGAAGAGGGTGAACTCGCCATGGGGGTGCTGGACGCCTATCACGCGCAGGGGCTTTCCCGCATGCTGATCGCCTGCGTGGCGCTCTGCTGTCATGCCGAAGGGATCATCACGCTGGAAGCCGAAACGCTGCCGGAGAACCGGAAGGCCAACAGCCTGTTCAAGGCGCTGGGCGGCCATGTGATCCGGCCAATGCCGCCGACCACGGTGTGGCAGTTCCATGTGGGCGAACTGATCAGCGTGCTGCGCGCGATGGAAACCCCGCGTGGGCTCCGCGAGGTATTCCGGATCAACGGCGCAGAAGACTGAAGGCTGGCGCGTCCTTAGGAGACGCGCTCAACCATCATGTGCTTGATCTTGGCGATAGCCTTGGCCGGGTTCAGACCTTTCGGGCAGACCTGCGCACAGTTCATGATCGTGTGGCAACGATACAGTTTGAACGGGTCTTCGAGGTCGTCGAGGCGCTCGCCGGTGGCTTCGTCGCGGCTGTCGATCAGCCAGCGATAGGCCTGCAGCAGGGCCGCCGGGCCAAGATACTTGTCGCCGTTCCACCAATAGGACGGGCAGGACGTCGAGCAGGAGGCGCAGAGGATACACTCGTAAAGGCCGTTCAGCTCTTCGCGGTCGGCCTCGGACTGTTTCCATTCCTTTTCAGGCGCCGGTGTGTCCGTCTTCAGGAAGGGCTGCACATAGGCGTGCTGGGCGTAGAAGTTCGTCAGGTCCGGGATCAGGTCGCGCACCACCGGCTGCGAAGGCAGGGGGCTGATCGTGATCACGCCCTTCGGCAGATCGTCGAAGCCTTTGGTGCAGGCGATCGTGTTGCGGCCGGCAATGTTCATTGCGCAGGAGCCGCAAACGCCTTCGCGGCACGAGCGGCGGAAGGCCAGCGTCGGGTCGATATTGTTCTTGATGTAAAGCAGGACGTCCAGGATCATCGTCCCGGCCTTGTCCATGTCCACCCAATAGGTGTCCCAGCGCGGATTGCCGCCTTCTTCCGGATTGTAGCGATAGATCCGGAACTGGCGGAGATTGGTCGCGCCCTGCGGCTTCGGCCAGGTCTTGCCTTTGCGGACCGTGGAATTCTTGGGAAGCGTAAGCTGTACCATGTTCGTGCGGTCCTCTTAGTAAACCCGGGCCTTCGGCTCGATGTAGCTGATTTCGTTCGACATCGTGTAGTCGTGCACCGGGCGGTAATCGAGGGTCACCTTGCCGGTGCCGTCGTTCCACGCCAGCGTGTGCTTCATCCAGTTCACGTCGTCGCGGTCTGCAAAGTCCTCGCGGGCGTGTGCGCCGCGGCTTTCCTCGCGGGTGGCGGCGCCGTTCACGGTGACGGCGGCCTGGGCGAGGAGGTTGTCGAACTCGAGCGCTTCGACGAGGTCGGTGTTCCACACCATGGTGCGGTCCTGGACATCGATGCCCGGCAGCTTCTTGTAGACTTCCTCGATCGCATCGACGCCGTCCTTCAGAACGTCGCCGGTCCGGAACACGGCGCAGTTGTTCTGCATGGCGCGCTGCATTTCGAGACGCAGCTTGGCCACCGGCTGGTCGCCGGATGCATTGCGGAATTTGTCGAGGCGGGCGAGGTGGCTGTCGGTTGCGCCTTTCGGCAGTTCCGGCTGCGTGGCGCCAGCCACGGTGGTCTCGCCGCAGCGCAGGCCCGCGGCGCGGCCGAACACGACAAGGTCGATCAGCGAGTTGGAGCCGAGGCGGTTGGCGCCGTGGACCGACACGCAGGCCGCTTCGCCAACGGCCATCAGGCCCGGCACGACCGAGTCCGGATCGCCATTCTTCTTGGTCAGCACTTCCCCGTGATAGTTCGTTGGGATGCCGCCCATATTGTAGTGGACCGTCGGCAGGACCGGGATCGGTTCCTTGGTGACGTCGACACCGGCGAAGATCTTCGCGGTCTCGGAAATCCCCGGCAGGCGCTCGGCCAGCACTTCGGCGCCGAGGTGTTCGAGGTGCAGGTGGATGTGATCCTTTTCCGGGCCGACGCCGCGGCCTTCGCGGATTTCCACGGTCATGGCGCGGGAAACAACGTCGCGGGAGGCGAGGTCTTTCGCGCTCGGGGCGTAGCGCTCCATGAAGCGCTCGCCTTCGGAGTTGGTCAGGTAACCGCCTTCACCGCGCGAACCCTCGGTGATCAGGCAGCCCGAACCGTAGATGCCGGTCGGGTGGAACTGGACGAATTCCATGTCCTGCAGAGGCAGGCCGGCGCGCAGCACCATGGCATTGCCGTCGCCCGTACAGGTGTGGGCGGAAGTACAGGAGAAGAAGGCCCGGCCGTAGCCGCCGGTGGCCAGGATCACTTTCTGCGCGCGGAAGCGATGCAGCGTGCCGTCATCAAGTTTCCAGGCGGTGACACCGCGGCAGGCGCCTTCTTCGTCCATGATCAGATCCATGGCGAAGTATTCGATGAAGAATTCTGTCTCTTCCCGTACGCACTGGCCGTAAAGCGTGTGCAGCATGGCGTGGCCGGTCCGGTCGGCAGCGGCGCAGGTGCGCTGCACCGGGCCCTGGCCGAAGTCGCGGGTCATGCCGCCGAAGGCGCGCTGGTAGATCTTGCCTTCCTCAGTCCGCGAGAAGGGCATGCCCCAGTGCTCAAGCTCGTAGACGGCTTTCGGCGCGTTGCGGGTCAGGTATTCGATGGCATCCTGGTCGCCCAGCCAGTCAGACCCCTTGACGGTGTCGTACATGTGCCAGCGCCAGTTATCCTCGCCCATGTTTCCGAGCGAAGCAGCGATGCCGCCCTGCGCGGCAACCGTGTGCGAGCGGGTCGGGAAAACCTTGGTGATGCAGGCCGTTTTCAGGCCGGCCTGGGCCGCGCCGAGGGCTGCGCGCAGGCCGGAACCGCCCGCGCCGACAACCACGACATCGTACGTATGATCGATCCAGTTATAGGTGCTCATGTTCTAACTCTCCCGCGGGGCCGCTTACGCGCCCGCGCCAATCCACAGTTTCAGGACCGAAAGGGCGATGGCCGCAAACAGCGCGATACAGGCGAAGGTGTTCAGGATCAGCAGCGCCGAGCGCATCCCCGTCTTCGCGATATAGTCTTCGATCACCACCTGCATGCCGAGGCGCATATGATAGACGGTCGCCCCGGCCGTCAGGATCAGCAGGATCGCAGGCAGCGGCTGCGAAATCCATTCGATTGCGGCAGCTTCACCGCCCTGAACGGCGTTGATGACCGAGAACAGGAACCACGGCACCAGGAAGATCAGGGCAATGGCGGAAACGCGCTGGCCGATATGATGATGCGTGCCGGATTTGGCGGAGCCGAGGCCGCGGGCGGCTTTGGTCGGGGTCAGGAACTGGCTGTTCGACATGGGTCTTTGCCTCCTACAGTCCGGCGGCGGCAAACCAGATGGCGGCCGCGCCCAGAATGGCAAATGCGTAGTTGAAGACGGAAACGGCGCTGGCCCGTCCCGGATCGAAGCCGAGGTTCGGCCCGTCCCAGAGCAGGTGGCGGATGCCGTTCACGAGATGGAACAGGACCGCGACGGCCCAGAGATAGAGGATCACGCTGCCATACCAGGAGAAGAGGATCCCCTCGATGGCGTCGTAGCATTCGGCGCCAGTGGCGAGCGCGATGATCCAGCCCGCAATCAGGAAGGTGCCGAAATAGAGGGCAACGCCAGTGATGCGGTGGGTGATCGAAGCGGCCATGGTGACATGGGGGCGCCAGACCTGGAGGTGGGGCGACAGCGGGCGGGCATCAGCCCCGGACGATCCTGACATGCGAAGGACACCTTCCGATGAATGTAAGAGTTTCACTCAAGTGCTTGGTCTGGGGTTCTAGGAGTCTCTATGATCCTGTCAACGCACGGCGCGACATGGAGTGACATTATGAAACGTTTTCTGTGTGTTGTGGCCCTGTTTCTGATCACACCTGCGGCATCGGCGGACCCGATGGATGCGCTGATTGCCGAATATGAGGCGTATGTTCGTGACTCTTCCCCAGAGGAAGGCGCGCGTGCCGTCGGGGAAGCGCCCTCAAGGTGGAGAAACGTGTCACCGGAAGCGGTCTCAGAGCAGGCAGAAAAGGCGCGCGCGCTTCGCGATTCGATTGCGGCGGCGCAGACGGAGCGGACCGCCGATCAGGCCATTCTGGAACGCCTGCTGGCCGCCGATATCGACGACGCCCGCTTCGATGTCGCGCGGATCCCGTTCACCGGGGACTGGGGCTTCCAGGCCGAACCCGTGTTTGCCGCCATGCAGACCCGGATCACCAGTGAGGCGGAAGGCGATGCCTGGATTGCCCGGCTGAACGATATCCCGCGCTATTTCGCCGAAAATGTCTCGAACATGCGCCGGGGCCTTGCCACGGGCTGGGTGGCGCATGCCGATCCGCTGAATGTGATGAGCGATCAGGTCCGCGAGCAGATCGGAGACGATCCCAGCGCAAGCGACCTGTACGCGCCGTTCCACAACTTGCCGGCTGACATGGACCCGGCCATTGCTTCCCGACTGAAGACAGACGGGCTGACAGCTGTGGCGAATGCCATCTCGGCCTATCGCAAAACGCTGGCCTTCTTAGAAGACGAATATGCGCCTCACACGCGGGACGGGGCGGGGATCGCGGACCTGCCGGACAGCGAGGCGGTGTATGCCGCGGCCATCGAGCAGCACACTGCCGGTGCCGGATATACGCCTGAGGAGATTCACGAACTGGGCCTCACCGAAGTCGCCCGCATCCGCGGCGAGATGGAAGCGATCCTCCGCGAGATCCGCTTCGAAGGCGACTTCCAGGATTTCATCACCTTCCTGCGCACTGACCCGGCCTTCTATGCGAAGACGCCGGACGAACTGATGGACCGGGCAAAAGCCGTCGCGGCAAAGCTGGATGCGATCCTGCCGGACTATTTTGGGAAGCTTCCGGAACATGGGTATACCGTGGAGCCCGTCCCAGTGGCGATTGCGCCCGGCTATACGTCGGCGCGCTATGTGCAGGGAGATCCGGAGAAAGACCGGCCGGGCACTTATCTCGTGAATACCTACGCGCTGGATCAGCGTCCGCTTTACGAACTGCCGGCCCTGTCTGCGCACGAGGCCGTGCCGGGGCATCATCTCCAGATCATGCTGGCCATGGAAATGGAGGGGCAGCCACGTTTCCGGCAGCAATACTATGCGACCGCCTTCGGGGAGGGGTGGGGGCTCTATGCCGAACACCTCGCCATGGAGGCCGGTCTGAATGAAACTCCGTATGAGCGCTTCGGCGGTTTATCCATGGAGATGTGGCGCGCCTGCCGGCTCGTCGCCGACACAGGCCTTCACCTTTATGGCTGGACGCGGGAAGAGGCCGAGGCCTGCTTTGTCGAGAACTCCGCCCTCGCGCCTTTGAACATCCGGAACGAAGTGACCCGCTATATGGGCTGGCCGGGGCAGGCGACGGCCTACAAGATCGGTGAACTGAAAATCCTGGACCTGCGCCATCAGGCCGAAGCGGCGCTGGGCGATGCGTTCGATATCCGCGCCTTCCACAATGCCGTGCTGTCGCAAGGCGCTGTGCCGCTGGATGTTCTGGACGGGCAGATCCATGACTGGATTGCCGTGCAGCTTGGAGCTGAGCCAGACCCCGTCGTGCCCTGAGTGTGACAGCTTTTAAATTTGTTCCGGGCAGGGTTGTTTCGCGCTGCGGGGGACGCCAAATGGGCTGGCCATGTTCCGCTTCTTCGAACACCGCCTCGCACCGTTTCCGGACAAGGGTCTGGACGTGCCGCCGGAAGGCTTCTGGCCTTTCGTCTGGCACTATATCCGCGATGCCGTGCCCTGGCTGGCGGTGACGGCGACTTTCACGGCGATCATCGCTGTGGGCGAGGTGATGCTGTTCGGCTTTCTTGGCGGGATTGTCGACTGGCTGTCCTCGGCCGACCGGGAGGGGTTCCTCCAGCGCGAAGGCCCGCGGCTTGGCCTGATGGCAGGCGTGGTGCTTGTCGGCCTGCCGCTGGCCACGCTGATCCATGCGCTGATCGTTTATCAGGGGCTCATGGGCAATGTGCCGATGAGCGCGCGCTGGCGCATGCACCGGCAGATGCTGGGCCAGTCGATGAACTTCTTCGGCAATGAGTTTGCCGGGCGCGTCGCGACGAAAGTGATGCAGACGGCGCTCGCCGTGCGCGAGACGGTTATGAAGATCCTCGACGTCTTCGTCTTTGTGGTCGTCTACTTCATCTCGGCGCTGGTTCTGGTCGCCTCGTCCGATTGGCGCCTGATGCTGCCATTCCTTCTATGGGGTGGGCTCTATTGCCTCGTCATGACCTGGTTCGTGCCACGTCTCGGCAAGGTCGCCGAGGAGCAGGCCGATGCGCGCTCTGTCATGACCGGACGCATCGTCGACAGCTACACCAATATCCAGACGGTGAAATTGTTCGCCCATGCCGGGCATGAAGAAGCCTATGCAAAAGACAGTATGGAAGGCTTTCTGGGGACGGTGTATCGGCAGATGCGCTACGTCACCGGCTTCAACGTCATCGTGTATCTCAACAATTCGCTGCTGGTTTTCCTGGTCGGCGCGATTGGCATTTACCTCTGGATGGGGAACCTGGTTGGCGCAGGCGCTGTGGCCGCGGCCATCGGCCTGACCCTGCGCATCAAGTCCATGTCGCAATGGATCATGTGGGAAGTGGCGGGCCTCTTTGAGAACATCGGCGTCGTCTATGATGGCAAGGCGATGCTCAACCATCCTGTCACGGTCACCGATGCGCCGGATGCGGAAGACCTGAAGCGAGGGCCGGGTGCCATCGAATTTCAGAATGTCTCTTTCCACTATGGCAAGGGCTCCGGCGTGATTGAGGATTTCTCGCTCTCCATCCGGCCCGGTGAAAAGATCGGCCTTGTTGGTCGGTCCGGCGCGGGCAAGACGACGCTCACAAATTTGCTGCTGCGCTTCTACGAGGCGGAAAGCGGCGCCATCCTGCTGGACGGGCACGATGTTTCGCATGTGACGCAGGATTCGCTCCGGGCACAGATTGGCGTGGTAACGCAGGATACGTCACTCCTCCACCGGTCCATCCGCGAGAACATCGCCTATGGGCGTCCGGGCGCGAGCGATGCCGAGATCCTGGCCGCGTGCGAAAAGGCCGCCGCGACAGATTTTATTGCGGACCTCGAGGATTCGAAAGGCCGGCGCGGCCTCGACGCGCATGTCGGTGAGCGCGGCGTGAAACTTTCCGGCGGCCAGCGCCAGCGGATCGCGATTGCCCGCATCTTCCTGAAGGATGCGCCGGTGCTGATCCTTGACGAGGCGACCTCGGCGCTCGACTCCGAGGTCGAGGCCGTGATCCAGGAAAAACTGTTCGAGCTGATGGAAGGCAAGACCGTGATCGCGATCGCTCACCGCCTGTCGACCATCGCCGCGATGGACCGCCTGATCGTGCTGGATAAGGGCCGCATCGTGGAGCAGGGGGGGCATGCTGATCTGGTTGCCGCAGGCGGGCTCTATTCAGAGCTTTGGGCGCGCCAGTCCGGCGGCTTCCTGGTCGGGCCGGAAGAGGCAGACAGTGGCGTTGCGGCGGAGTAGGCATTCATGAAACTCACTATCATCGAAACCGGCCTCGTGCCGGAACCCATCCGCGGCGACTTCGAAGACTATCCGGCCATGTTCCGGCACATGATGGCGGGCGTCGGCACCTATGAATTCGACACCGTCTCGGTGATCAAGGATGAGGCCCTGCCGGAGCCGGACGGGCTGGAAGCGGTGTTGATCACCGGATCGCCTGCAGGCGTGTACGACGATGAGGCGTGGATCGGGCCGCTGGCCGATTTCATTCGCGCCGGTGCCGCGGCTGGTGTGCCGCAGGTGGGGATCTGTTTCGGCCACCAGATCCTTGCCGAAGCGCTGGGCGGAAAGGTCGTCAAATCGGACAAGGGCTGGGGCGTTGGGCGCCACACCTATGACGTCGTCGCCTGCCCGCGCTTCATCCGGGAGGCTTGCCCGCCCACAGTGTCGGCAGCGGTCAGCCACCAGGATCAGGTTGTCGCCCTGCCGCCGGGCGCGGAAGTTATTGCGGCTTCGGATTTCACCCCCTTTGCGGGCCTTTACTATCCAGAAGCCCCAGCGCTCAGCTTCCAGTGCCATCCGGAATTTGCCGACGGCTATTCCGCAGCGCTTTATTCGTTACGTCGCCCACGGCTTGGCGAATCTCTGACCAATGAGGCGCTTGAATCGCTTGAAATCGAAGGCGATCACACACGATTGGCACGTTGGACCGCGGAATTCCTTACGGCGCACCGGCGCGGGCGTTAACTCTTTGGATCTGGTGTGAAACCTGCATCCGGTTGCGGAAACAGGCGCAACAGTGTTCAACACGCGCACACAACCCGTGGAGATTTCCGACATGATGCCGAAACCGCTGACCGACATCGCTCCGAACACGTTCGAGTTCGAGGTGTTGCCACTGGTGAAACCGACAGGCTTTCGCGAATACGATGCCCGCTGGTGGTTCAACGGTATCGGCAAGGAAAAAGCACCCGAGCTGAACCTGACGGGTGTTCAGGCCCTCGGCCTCGGCATGGCGACGCTCTTCCACGAACTTGGCGTCGAGCCCAAAGTGGTGACCGGCCACGATTTCCGCTCCATCAGCCAGCCGATCAAGAATGCGCTGATCCTGGGCCTCACGGCAGGTGGCTGCGAAGTGATGGATGTCGGCCTCGCCCTGTCACCGATGGTTTACTGGAGCCAGTTCGAGCTGGACGCGCCGTGCTGCGCCATGGTCACCGCCAGCCACAATGAGAATGGCTGGACCGGCGTGAAAATGGGCGCCAACAAGCCGCTGACCTTCGGGCCGGAAGAAATGGGCCGCCTCAAGGAAATCGTCATGGGCGGCGCCTTTGTGGAACGTGCCGGTGGCAAGCACTACCGTATCGAAGGGATTCGCGAGAAATACATCGCCTCGGTTGCCGATGGCGTGAAGCTCTCCCGTCCGCTCCGCGTGATCGCGGCGTGCGGCAACGGTACGGCAGGCGCGTTTGCGCCGGACGCGCTGCGGGCCATGGGCGCCGAAGTCATCGAGATGGATTGCAATCTCGACATGACTTTCCCGAAATACAATCCGAATCCTGAAGATTCCGAAATGCTGCATGCGATGGCAGCGGCCGTCAAAGAACATGGCGCCGATGTCGCGCTGGGCTTCGATGGCGATGGCGATCGTTGCGGTGTGGTGGACAATACGGGCGAGGAAATCTTCGCCGACAAGATTGGCCTGATGCTGGCCCGCGACCTGTCGAAACAATATCCGAACGCAAAATTCGTGGTCGATGTGAAATCGACGGGTCTCTACAAGACCGATCCTGTGCTGAAGGAAAACGGCGCAACGGTAGATTATTTCAAGACCGGCCATTCCTATATCAAGCGCCGCACGACCGAGCTGGGCGCGCTGGCAGGCTTTGAAAAATCCGGCCACTTCTTCTTCCGCCCGCCGATCGGGCTCGGCTATGACTGCGGCCTCGTTGCCGCCAAGGCCGTGCTGCAGATGCTGGACCGGAACCCGGACAAGACCATGGCAGATCTGAAGGGCGAACTGGGCACGGCCTGGACGTCGCTCACCATGTCGCCGCACTGCGATGACGAAACCAAGTACGGCATCGTCGACAAGATGGTGGAAGAGTACAAAGGCCTGAACGGCACCGAGATCCTTGGCCGCAAGGTCGTCGACGTGAATACCGTCAACGGCGCCCGCGTGACTCTGGAGGATGGCTCCTGGGTGCTGGTCCGTGCCTCATCCAACAAGCCGGAACTGGTTGTCGTGGTCGAATCCATGGCCAGCGACGCCGACATGAAGGACCTCTTCCACAAGGAAGTGAAACCGCGTCTTGGCAAGCATCCGGAAGTCGGCGCCTACAACCAGGAAATCTGATCGGCTGTCTCTGATCAACTGCCGGCGGGCGGCATGCCCATTTCGGCACCGGCCGCATCGTCGAGTTCCCCGGCGCGTTTCCAGGCGGGCCGGGATTCGAGGCGGCTCCAGTAGGCTGCCAGCGCATCGTGTGGCGGGATGGAGCCGAACTGCAGTCCCCAGCCGACCTGCGCGCCCAGATAGACGTCGGCTGCGGTGAACTGGTCGCCGCAAAGATATGGGCTTGCGTCGGAGACGGCCTTGATCAGAACCCCGTACATGTCGTCGAACTCGCCATAGCCGGCCATCATCTTCCGGTCCTCTGCCACGGTGAAGCCGAGGGCCCGGTTGGTGACGGCCGATTCAACTGGCCCGGCGGCAAAGAAGAGCCAGCGGTAATAGGCGCCGCGGCGGTCCACCGGCGGGGCGAGCTCGGCTTCCGGAAAGGCATCTGCCAGATAGGCGCAGATTGCGGCGCATTCGGTGACGACCTGGTCGCCATGCACGATGGCCGGAACCTTGCCCATCGGATTGATGGACAGGTATTCCGGCGCCTTCATTGTGCCGCCATAGGTGAGGTATTCCACTTCATAGGGTGCACCGGTTTCTTCCAGCATCCAGCGGGCGATCCGGCCCCGCGACATCGGGTTGGTATACAGTTTCAGACTGGTCATGCGCCCCTCCATTTGTTCACGTTTTGATCTTGTCTTTTCAGGGTGGGTGAGTCAATGCTGAATCGTTCTGGTCGAAACTGCCTGACGCACAGCCGTCCCCCCTTGACCAGTTGGCACAAAAATCGCACCCCTCCGCGCAGATTGAACAGGCAGGATTGAGGGTTTCCCTATGCGCGTCACAATGATTGGCACAGGCTATGTGGGGCTGGTTTCCGGCGCCTGCTTTGCGGACTTCGGCCATACGGTTACCTGTGTCGACAAGGACGCAACCAAGATCGAGAAACTGAAGGCTGGCATTATGCCGATCTACGAGCCGGGCCTCGATGACCTGGTGGCGAAGAATGTCGAGGAAGAGCGGCTGTTCTTCACGACCGATCCGGCTGAAGCCATTCGCGATGCCGATGCTGTGTTCATTGCAGTCGGTACGCCGTCCCGCCGAGGTGATGGCCATGCGGACCTCTCCTACGTCTATGGCGCTGCGGAAGAGATCGCCCAGTTGATGGATGGGTTCACGGTGGTTGTGACCAAGTCCACCGTGCCGGTCGGTACCGGCGACGAAGTTGAAGACATCATCCGCAAGGCGCGCCCGGATGGCGATTTCGCTGTCGTCTCCAACCCTGAATTCCTGCGCGAAGGCGCGGCCATCAAGGATTTCAAGATTCCGGACCGTGTGGTCGTTGGCACCGAGGATGAGCGCGCCCGCGAGGTCATGAAGGAACTCTACCGACCGCTGTTCCTGAACGAAACGCCGATCCTGTTCACGGCCCGGCGGACATCCGAGCTGATCAAGTATGCCGCCAACGCCTTCCTCGCCGTGAAGATCACCTTCATCAACGAGATGGCAGACCTTTGCGAAAAGGTGGGCGCAAATGTCCAGGAAGTATCCCGCGGCATTGGCCTCGATGGCAGGATCGGCAAGAAATTCCTGAATGCCGGTCCAGGCTATGGCGGCTCCTGCTTCCCGAAAGACACGCTGGCGCTGACCAAGACCGCAAACGACTATGACAGCCCGGTGCGCATCGTCGACACGGTGGTGGAGGTGAATGCAGCCCGCAAGAAAGCAATGGCCAGCAAGGTGATTGCGGCCATGGGCGGCGATGTCAGCGGCAAGACGATCGGCGTGCTCGGCCTCGCCTTCAAGCAGAACACCGACGACATGCGCGATGCGCCGAGCCTCGATATCCTGCCAGCGCTTCAGGCTGCCGGGGCAACAATCAAGGCCTATGATCCAGAGGCCATGACCGAGGCCAGTCACCTGCTGAAAGATATCCAGTTCGCCAAGAACGCCTATGAGGCAGCCGAAGGCGCCGACGCCCTCGTCATCGTGACGGAATGGGACCAGTTCCGGGCGCTTGACCTTGAGCGCATCAAGGCTGCCCTGAAGACCAATGTCGTGGTAGACCTGCGCAATATCTATTCGCCGGAAGACATGGCCGCAAAAGGCTTCGCCTATACTTCCATTGGCCGCCCGGCCGTCTGATCTGCCCACTGCCAATCCAAGGACAGGATCCATGAAATTCTTTGTAGACACCGCGAACATCGACGATATCGCCGAGCTCGCCGCGACCGGCCTGATCGACGGTGTCACCACGAACCCGTCGCTGGTCGCCAAGTCCGGCCGCCCGTTCAAGGATGTGATCAAGGAAATCTGTGCCCTGGTCGAAGGTCCGGTCAGCGCAGAAGTCGTCGCCACGGACTATGACGGCATGATCAAGGAAGGCCGCAAGCTGGCCAAGATCGCTGAAAACGTCACTGTAAAGCTGCCGCTCACCTGGGATGGCCTGAAGGCGTGCAAGACGCTGACCGGCGAAGGCACGATGGTGAACGTCACCCTCTGCTTCTCGGCGAATCAGGCCCTGCTGGCCGCCAAGGCAGGGGCGACCTTCATTTCGCCTTTCATCGGCCGCCTCGACGATATCAATCTGGACGGCATGGAGCTGATCTCCGACATCCGCCAGATCTATGACAATTACCTGTTCGACACCGAGATTCTGGCGGCGTCCATTCGCACGGCGAATCACGTGAAAGAGTCGGCTCTTGCCGGCGCAGACGTTGCGACCATGCCGCCAAATGTGATCAAGTCGCTGGCCAACCATCCGCTGACGGACAAGGGCCTCGAAACGTTCCTTGCCGATGCCAAGAAAGCCGGCATCAAGGTCTGACGTCATGACCGAGGCCGGTGGCCCGAAGGGCAGGGTCCTCATTATCGCCGGATCTGATTCCGGCGGCGGAGCAGGTATCCAGGCCGACATCAAGGCCGTCACCATGCTGGGTGGCTATGCCATGACGGCGGTGACGGCGATTACCTCTCAGGACACGACCGGCGTACACGGCGTGTGGCCCGTGCCGCTTCAGGCCGTGACCGAACAGATGCGGGTGACGCTGGCAGACATTGGCGCCGACGCCATCAAGACCGGCATGCTTGGTAGCGCCGCGCTTGTCGAGGCCGTCGCAGAATGCCTGTCCGAGAATGCGCAGATGATCCCGCGCGTGATCGATCCGGTTATGGTTGCCACATCGGGCCATCGGCTGGTCGACGCGAAGAGCGTCGATGCGATCCGCTCCGAACTTGTACCCCACGCCAGGCTCGTCACGCCGAATGCGCCTGAGGCTGAAGTTTTGACCGGGAAAGCAGTCGAGAATATCGACGGCCAGCGCCGCGCAGCGGACCGGCTGCTCGAACTTGGCGCCAATGGGGCCCTTGTGAAGGGTGGACACATTTCCGGTAGCAAGGTGACCGATGTCCTGCAGACGACGACTGGCGAATGGATCTTCGAAAGCCCGCGCATCGATACAAACTCCACACACGGTACGGGCTGCACGCTGGCCTCAGCGATCGCGGCCTTGCTGGGACAAGGCGAGAGCGTGCCCGATGCGGTGGAGCAGGGCCGCGAATACCTGATGGGGGCCATTCGCGCCGCGAAAGGGTTCGGCAAGGGCGCCGGTCCCGTCCATCATGGCTGGGTGCTGGACGAAGAGGATTAGCCGGCCTCAACGATCGATCAGAAATGATCGATTTGCCGTCTGCGGAGAGTGTGGCAAAGGAAGCGCCCCAATCAGGAGGCGTCCATGCCGAAACTGCCATTCTACCAGATCGATGCTTTTGCCTCGCGGCCGTTCGAAGGAAACCAGGCTTGCGTGATGCCGCTGGAGGATTTCCTTCCGGATGCGATCCTTCTGGCCATTGCGGCGGAGAACAATGTCGCCGAGACGGCCTATCTGGTGCACAAAGGCGGGAATACCTGGGCGCTGCGCTGGTTCACCCCGGCTGTGGAAGTGCCGCTCTGCGGTCATGCAACGCTCGCCAGCGCACACGTCCTGTTCGAGGAGCAGGGGTTCGGCGGTGAGGCCATCCTCTTCGAGACGGTCCACTCCGGGACGCTGATTGTGCGCCGTCTGGCAGATGGCCGGTTGGAAATGGACTTTCCGTGCGGTCCTGTACAGGAAATTCCGGTGACTGACGAAGTCGCCGAGGCACTGGGTGCCCGGCCGGTTCAGGCCTGGGGCGGCATGTTCTATGCGGCCCGGTTCGAGACGCCAGAAGAGGTCAAGGCCCTGGTGCCTGACCAGAAGGCCCTGAAAGAGCTGGGTGTTCCAGGCGAAGGCTGGGATCGCGGCAATTTCGGATGCTTCGCCGCCGGAGGGGAGGGCGTGGATGTCACCAGCCGCTTCTTCGCGCCCGGCAGCGGTATCGATGAGGACCCCGCCACCGGCAGCTGGCACACGATGCTGGCCCGCGTGATGAGCGAACGCTTCGGTAAATCCGAACTCAAATGTCACCAGGCCTATCCCGGCCGCGGCGCCTTCATCGACACGAAGCTGGGAGGCAACCGCGTGAAACTGATCGGCACCTCCGTCACGGTGATCGAAGGTAGCTTCACACTTTAGCAGTCGCTATTTTATTCCCCACGGCGCTGCCGGCATATCGACCGGGTGCGCGGTGTCGAAGGCGATGTCTGCCTAGTGCCGGAAGTGGCGCATGCCGGTGAAGACCATTGCGAGGCCGGCTTCGTCGGCGGCGGCGATCACTTCGTCGTCGCGGATGGAGCCGCCCGGCTGGATCACGGCACTGGCGCCGGCGGAAGCCGCCTGCAGAAGGCCGTCAGGGAATGGGAAGAAGGCGTCGGAGGCGGCGACGCAGCCCTTGGTCTTCGGTTCGGCCCAGCCGGCCACTTCGGCGGCATCCTCGGCCTTGCGCGCGGCAATGCGGGCAGAGTCGACGCGGCTCATCTGGCCGGCGCCGACGCCGACGGTTGCGCCGTCTTTCGCATAGACGATCGTGTTGGATTTCACGTGCTTGGCGACGCGCCAGGCGAAGAGCAGGTCATCAAGCTGCTGGTCTGTTGGCGCAATCTTGGTGACGACTTTCAGGTCGGCCTTGGTGATGCGGCCGAAGTCACGGTCCTGCATCAGGAAGCCGCCAGCGACGGTCTTTACAAAGCGGCCCGCTGCGGCCGGGTCCGGCAGGCCGTCGGTGATCAGGAGGCGGAGGTTCTTCTTCTTGGCGAAGATGGCCTCGGCTGCCTCATCAGCGCCGGGGGCGATGACGACTTCGGTGAAGATCTGGGAGATTTCTTTCGCAGTCTCTTCGTCGAGCGCGCGGTTCAGCGCGACGATGCCGCCGAAGGCGGAGGTCGAGTCGCAGGCAAGCGCGGCGCGGTAGGCCTCGATGATGCTGGACCCCTGCGCCACACCGCACGGGTTGGCGTGCTTGATGATGGCGACAGCGGGAATTTCCGCGCCCAGTTCTCCGATCAGCTCATAGGCCGCATCGGTGTCGTTGATGTTGTTGTAGGAGAGTTCCTTGCCTTGCAGCTGCTTCGCCGTGGCAACCCCGGGGCGGGCTTCGCCGGTGACGTAGAAAGCCGCCTTCTGGTGCGGGTTCTCGCCATAACGCAGGGATTGCTGAAGCTTGCCGCCGAGTGCGGCCCAGTCCGGCGCGGTCTCGCCCAGCTGGTCGGCATACCAGGACGAAATGGCGGCGTCATAGGCCGCTGTGCGGGCATAGGTTTTCGCGGCGAGCTTGCGGCAGAGGGCGACGGAAACCTCGCCATTATTGGCTTCCATCTCTTCCAGAACCTTGTCGACATCGCCGCCATCGGTGCAGACGGCAACGAAGGCGCCGTTCTTGGCCGCCGCGCGCAGCATGGCCGGGCCGCCAATGTCGATATTCTCGATGCAGGTCTCGAAGTCTGCGCCGGAAGCGACGGTGGCTTCGAATGGATAGAGGTTCACATAGATCAGATCGATCGCGCCAATGCCGTGGGTCTCGGCGTCTTTCACATGTGAAGGGTTGTCGCGCAGATAGAGCAGGCCGCCATGCACGGCCGGGTGCAGCGTCTTAACGCGGCCATCCATCATTTCCGGGAAACCGGTCAGGTCGGCGACGTCTTTTACGTCGAGTCCGGCTTCCTTGAGCAGTTTGGATGTGCCGCCGGTGGAGACCAGTTCCACGCCTTTTTCCGCCAGGCGCTTTGCCTGTTCCACGAGGCCTGTCTTGTCGGATACGGACAGGAGGGCACGGCGAATGCGGACGGGGGCTCCGCTGGCGGCGTCGGACATGGGGATTCTCCAGGACATTTTGTTGCCGCGCGGGGTAGCACGGCAGGGCAGGGCGTCAAGCGATGTCCTTGAAGGCTTTTGCAGCCCGTTCCACGCCATATTCCGGCACCATCGTGCCCAGCATGCGTAGCGCCTCAGACCGTTCCCGCCGGCTGGCCGCTTCGACAAGGGCGGCGAGATGCTTGTCGAACAGCTCGGAGGGAGGCGTGCGGCTGGCGACGCGCAGGACCCCGTCGACATCGGTCCGCGTGACCGTTTCATGTTCGTAGGTGAGCGCCTCGTGCATCTTCTCGCCAGCCCGCAGGCCTGTCTGCACGATATCGATGTCCACGCCGGGGATCAGCCCTTTCAGGCGGATCAGCGTTTCGGCGAGTTGCAGGATCGGCATCGGCTCGCCCATGTCGAGGACGTAGATGTCCGAATGCCCGCAAGTATGCTGGAGGACTCCGGCCTGCAGAACGAGGGCAGAGGCTTCTTCTACTGTCATGAAATAGCGGGTGACGCCCATGTCGGTAATGGTGACCGGGCCGCCATCGGCGATCTGCTTCTCGAACAGAGGCACGACAGATCCGGACGAACCAAGCACATTGCCGAACCGGACCATGGCCGCCGCCATGCCGGATTCCTCGGCAATTCGGGAAATGGCGATCTCGGCGAGCCGCTTGGTGGCGCCCATCACATTGTCCGGGTCGACGGCCTTGTCAGTTGAGATGAAGACGAAGCTGCCCGCTCCGACGGCCGCAGCAGACCGGGCGCAGTTCATCGCACCTGCGACGTTGGTCAGGATCGCCTCACAGGCATTGCGTTCCATCAGCGGCACGTGTTTCAGCGCGGCCGCGTGGATCACGACCTCCGGCTGGGCCGCCTGGAAAATGTCGCGCACGCGTTGAGGATCGCGGACGTCGCCGAGGCGCGAAGAGATCGTTATGTCCGGGAACTGTTTCGTCAGCTCCAGATCGATACTGTAGAGATTGAACTCGCAGGAATCGATGATGGTCAGATGGCTGGGTTTCAGTCCGGCGACCTGCCGGGCAAGTTCCGATCCGATTGTGCCGCCACCGCCCGTGATCAGCACGCGGGCGCCCTCGATCCGGTTGCGGACCGGGACGATGTTGAGGCGCCGTTCCGGCCGGGCCAGAAGGTCTGCCGGGCGTACTTTTTCAAGCAGCTGGGCCGTCTCCTCGCCGGACAGTGCCATGATTTGCGTGCCGTGGGCTGACGTGGTCTCAAGAATTTCCAGCATGGTCTTGCGGTCGCGAGCCGCACCGGTGACGGCAATCCACGGCGCATTCCCGTAGCGCACCGTGAGGAGATCGATGACATTGGAGAGGTCATCCAGTCCGCCGAGAATGGGGACCCCGCGGATGGCGCGGCCGAAATCATTGCCGTCCGTGTCGATCAGGCCAAGCAGCCGGAAATTCTGGGTTTCATTCGGAGCCTGCAGGCGCCGCATGACGCTGATACAGCTTGGAACGTCCCCGATCAGAAGGATGGGCATTGCATCGCGGGCGATCGGACTGAAAATCTGCAGTGGTGTATGTGTGGAGCGGGACAGGGCGACCATACGGCCGGAGAACAGGCTGATCGTCCAGATCAGCAGGGCCGTCAGCAGAGTGCCCCATGGATGCGCCAGGGCCCCATTGAGCATGCCAGCAATGGGCAGATAGATCAGGCCGGACAGGGCAATCGCCTGCATGATCCGCACCGCATCCGGCCAGCCCATGTGACGCCAGACCTGCGTCTGGATGCGCAGGATCAGGAAGCCTGCTGCCACAGCTGCGGTGAAGCTGATGGTGCTGAACAGGGTAGAAGCTATCGGAAAATGTCCGCGCGGTTCGCCTGTCCACCAGAACAGGATGTTCGAAACGACCATAGCGGCAGCCGCCGCACAAAGGTCGAAGCCCAGGGTCAGGAACATGGCTCTGCGTGCGGCACGTTGAGGCGTCATGCACTTGGTTCCTTCACAAAGGCCCAGCGGACGCAATTCGGCGGTGCGGTTCCGTCACTATTCGGGTCCGCAAAGCCAGCGATCACAATTTGCTCGGGGCGCTCAACAACGCCTCGGGCGAGATAGGCCGTCCGTTCGAGTCTTGCTCCTTCATGACTCGTTTTAAAGCGCCATACAGCCCCATTTTCGCATATTAGGCGAATTGCATCTTTTCCCATCACCGCTTCCACGGTCGGATGCAGATGGAATCGGATTTCGAAATTGATGAATTTCCGGTCTTCTGCAGGCGCTTGTGAGATCGGACGCACGAGCGAATCCTCGCCGGTGAGCCGGCGGCCGTTACCGGCCATGAACAGGCGCCGCCGGTGCAGAAGGCCATAAGCCGGCTTGTAGCCGCCATGCTGGGCGTCGAGCCAGATCTCATCCGATTCTTCCAGCCGTTTCGCCGAGATACCCTCCGGCCCGCTGGCTGACAGAAGACGCGTGGCTTCATTCAGCGAGAAGGTTGCTGAATCCCGTCCCGACAGGATGAGCGTCGAGTGTGCGCTGGTCCTGCGCACGGCCGCCTGCCAGTCGATATTCACTTCAGCGCTGAATCCGCAGGACGTAACGATCCGTGATGTCCCGTCGGATAGTTCGAACCCAAGGGCTCCGGCATGGGCCTGGTCGCCGAACGGCAAGCCAGGGGCTTCGCCGCAATCGAGCACCAGCCGCAGATCCTGCTTCTGCAGTTTCTGAAAACCGGACTTTGGGGCGAAGGTGAAACGCCGCGGTGGGGCGGGCAGGCGCGCAAGGGCCGCTTCCACCACTTCCGGGCGGGACTCATCACCATCATTGAACGGGTTCAGGGCGCCATCACCAGTCTGGAAGAAGGCGAGCATGGCGCCCATTCGCGGAATCCATTTGCCGAAATAATCCGGCGGTTCAACACCCGCACGGACCAGCAATTCCTCCAGAGCCTGTAACTGCAGCAGGCAGAAGAGGAGGCGGGAAGGGGCGCGGCTGACATGGCCGCCGTCCGGCAGGATCTGTGCAGTGCATTCCGCTTCCAGCTTGTCGAGGGCGGAGCCCAGGGCAGAGCGGTTGTTAAAACACAGTGCGCCAGCGACCAGCACGACCGCAGCCATCCACCGGGCCTTGGGATCGACAGCCGTGTCGGACTGGCTTTCAAGGTATCGCAGCTGGTGCAGCAGGCAGGCGAGACGCGCCTCACGTGCCGCTTCAGGACCTTCCTCGAACAGGTCTTCGCCGCAGCGCAACCAATGCCAGAGGCGTGCGGCAGTGGGGTCGGTGCGCCAGGCGAAGCCATTGAAGCCGCCGAACATCTCGATCCAGCTATCGACATGGGCCCGGGCCCGGATGCCGCCTGCTTCCCCCTGGGAGAACAGATCCGGCAGCCAGGCAAACCGGTGCAACCTGTCGGCGACATGTTTGGACGGCATCGGAACCGACCAGGGGCTCTGGCCCGGTTCCAGCGTCATTCGGGACATGCCGATTCGCCAGACGTCCCGCATCAGCGCCTCACCCCGAAGCGTGTCCGGCGGGACAAGGTCTGTCAGGTGGAGCGTGAATCCCTGCGGGACAGGGTGGGTTTGCTTCAGACGCTGGACGGCGCCGATCTTTGCATCTTCTCCGCCGACGCCGCGGAAACGCCGCCAGAGCGCAGCATCATCCGCTCCCGATCGCGGAGCCTGTTCAGCAGCATATTGGCTGTCTCCACCTGGCACGGGACGCGTCCGATCTTCTTAAGCGTGTACGCTGGGTCTCAGGGCTCGGATATTCTCGGCATAGGCCGTTGGACCGCCCTTGAAGACGGCGGACCCGGCAACGATGGCCGTGACGCCTGCCGCGATCGCCCGCGGCGAGGTTTCGGCATTCAGGCCACCGTCGATTTCAAGGATGATGTCGCGCCCCGTCTGGTCGATCATGCGGCGCAGCTGTTCGACTTTGCGCAACTGGCTTTCGATGAACGCCTGTCCGCCAAAGCCGGGGTTCACCGACATGACGAGGACCAGGTCGATATCGTCGATCACGGGTTCGATGATGCTCGCCGGTGTGGCGGGATTCAGGGCGACACCCGGCTTCATGCCCGCCGCGCGGATCGCCTGCAGCGTGCGGTGAAGGTGCGGACCGGCTTCGGGGTGTACGGTCAGGATGTTGGCGCCCGCCTGTGCGAAGGCGTGGATGAAGGGATCGACCGGCGCGATCATCAGGTGCACGTCAAAAGGCTTTTTCGTGTGCGGACGAAGCTTTTCGATGACCGGCGGTCCGAAGGTCAGATTCGGCACGAAATGGCCGTCCATGACATCGATGTGGATCATGTCGGCGCCAGCATGGTCGATGGCCCGGATTTCCTCTCCGAGACAGGCAAAGTCCGCAGAGAGAATCGAAGGTGAAATCAGTACGTCGCGCATACAGACTCCCTAAATGGGAAATGCCGGGCGCACAAGGCGCCCGGCATCCACAAACCGCTTATGGTTGAACAGCTTGCGCTTAGTAGGCGGCTGCCGGGATCAGCTTCCAGCCATCCGCGCCAGCGATGATGTCGACCGGCGTACCGGGCGCAATGTAGACGTCTGCGCCCTGGATGATTTCCTTGCTCTCACCGCTCGAGAAACGGACGATGTACGCGAAGGCTTTTGACGTGCCGATGGCCTTGCCGGCTTCGTTACCGGCGATCCCGCCAAGCACTGCGCCGCCGATGGCGCCAGCGGTCTGGGCTTTGTCGCCGCCGCCAAGTTCAGAACCCGCCAGGCCGCCGAGGACAGCACCTGTTGCCGTGCCAATCAGCGAACTTTCCCGCTTGATGGTCACTTCGCGGACCGATGTGACGGTGCCGTGATAGACGGTCGAGGCCTGGCCGACCGCATTCGGGCTGGCCGTGCCGACGCCGTATGTGGAGGCACACCCTGCCAGCGACAGGCTGAGCGCCAGGAAGGCACCTGCGGCCAGTTTGCCGGTCGAGGTACGGATGGAAGAAACAACGGTCATTTGAGTGCTCCCTGCACAATGTATGAGGACGTTCTGGCATGAATTCGCTGAATGGCAGATGAACCTTCAGCGGCAATTTAAGGGCGTTGGCTTACCTTACCGCTGCGGGCGTGAGCCGTGACATGAAGAATGCGTCATGTTCCGAATTCGTCGCCGGGAGGGTGACAACATCGCCGGCTTCGGTGATGCAGGCTTCGAAGCCGGGGGCTTCTTCCGGCGTGATGGGCAGGCGGGTGACGAGGCCTTCGGCGATCGCGCGCGCCACCACGTCCACGCCTTCGGCGCTCAGGGGTGTGCAGACGCAGTAGAGGATCGCGCCGCCGGGGCGGACCATCTCTGTTGCCGCTTTCAGTAGCCGGTACTGCACATCCGGGAATCGGGCGATGTCTGCTTCGCGCTTGATCCAGGCGCCTTCCGGGTGACGGCGGAGGGTGCCGAGGGCCGAACATGGCGCGTCCAGCAGCAGCAGGTCAGCGAGTGCGTCCGGTCGCCAGGTTTCGGCGTCCGCTGCAATAATCTCAGCAGAAAGCCCGGTGCGTTCGAGGTTCTCTTCGAGCCGTTTCAGGCGCGGTTTCGACCGGTCGACGGCGACCACGTTCAGGACTGCCGCGCAGAGCTGCAGCGTCTTGCCGCCGGGGGCCGCGCAGAGGTCAATCGCCGTGATTTCAGACGGCTTGCCCATGACCATATCGGACTTGTCCATGATCATACCGGACTTCGCCGGATCATCCGATGCGCATGCCATGAGCAGTCTTGCGGGCAGGGCGGCGGCCGGATCCTGTACCCACCAATCTCCGCTGCCATACTCGGCCAGCGCCTCGACCGGCCCGCCCGGCGCGCGGACGGAGCCGTTGCCCAGCAGTTCCCCGCCGGTCACTTCGGCGACGGCGGCAGCGCTGGTCTTCGCGGTGAGGTAAATGCCGGGTTCACCCAACTGGGCGGCGGCGAGCGCGTTGGCGCCCTCTTTCCCGACACTCTCTTCGAAGGCGGCTGCCAGCCAGTCCGGCCAGATGGCGGTGAGGGGCAGGGCGTCCAGGTCGGGGCGTTCGGCGGCGGCGCGGCGCAGCACGGCGTTCAGGAAGGCGCCGCCCGAGCGGGCGTTCGGCCAGTCCTTCGCCGCTTCCACGGTTTCGGAGACGGCGGCATGTTCCGGCACATCCATCCGCCAGAGCTGGACCGCGCCCACGCGCAGCAGGGCCCGGATCGCGGGGCTCGCCGCCTGCAGCGGACGGGAGAGCAGGGGGGCGAGGGCCATGTCGATGCGGCCAAGCTCCCGCAGGGCAGCGGACGTGATGGCGCGGGCAAAGCCGCGGTCCGGCCCATCGAGATCGTTGAAGGGTGGGGACTCGGCCATGGCCTGGTCCAGCGTGCGGCGCTTTTCGAGTGTCAGGAACAGGAGATCGGCGGCTGCCCGCCGCACCAGTGCGCCACTCATCGGTTCACAGTCTTCCCTTTAGCCCCACGGACCTGCTTCACGGCGCATGGCCGGGGAAGCCTGCGGCGCCGTTACGCCCATATCTGCCGCAAGACGGCGCAGGGCTTCAATCCGGTTAGCGGTTGCCGGGTGGGTTGAGAAGAGATTGTCCGCACCGCGCCCGTTCAGCGGGTTCGCGATATACATGTGCGCCATGGCCGGGTTGCGCTCAGCTGCGACATTGATCGTGGACCGCGCGCCGCGTTCGATCTTGGCCAGAGCCGAGGCAAGCCAGAGCGGATTGCCGCAGATTTCCGCGCCCATCCGGTCAGCTTCGTATTCGCGCGAGCGGGAGATCGCCATCTGGACGAGCCCTGCCGCCAGCGGCGCAAAGACCATGATCGCGATGGAGCCGATCAGGCCCGTGCGTTCGCGCCCGAAGAAGAGGGCGAAATTTGCCAGCATGCCGATGGCACCGGCGATGGTGGCGGTGACGGTCATGGTCAGCGTGTCGCGGTGTTTCACATGCGCCAGCTCATGGGCCATCACACCGCGAACCTCGTCGCGGTTCAGCATGCCGAGCAGGCCGGTCGTGGCGCAGACAGCCGCATGCTGCGGGTCGCGGCCGGTGGCGAAGGCGTTCGGCTGGGGCGTTTCGATGATATAGACGCGCGGCGGCGGCATGCCGGCGCGGTCGGCCATGATGGCGACGTCATTGGCGAAGGTGCGCAGCACGGGCGAGGCGGTCTTCGGATCGATCTCTTTCGCGCCCTGCATCGACAGGACGATCTTGTCGGAATTCCAATAGGAGAAAATATTCATCGCGGCGGCCACGACGAAGGCCACGGCCATGCCCGGCACGCCGCCGATGAGATAGCCGACGCCCATGAAGAGCGCGGTCATCGCCGCAAGTAGCATGAAGGTTTTCAGTGTGCCCATCGGGCCTTAACTCCACTCTGTTCTCCGCGTATGTACGCGGTGCGTTCGCACTCCCCAGTCGCCACACCTATATGGCGAGCGTTAACGAAAAGAGGAGTCTCCATGGCCAGCGATGACAAAGCTGTAATCCCTGCCCTGACGGAAGAGGAAATCGAGCGCCGCAAGGCGTTGCCGGAAGCAGCTCGCCGTGCGCTGGAAGAAGCCGATGCCCGCAAGGCCAAGGAAGCCGCCGATGCCGCCGCCCTGCCGGAAGACGAGCATGGCGGGCCAAGAAGCATCGAGCCGACCCGGTATGGGGATTGGGAAAGAAAAGGCATCGCCTACGATTTCTAAGTCCTTCAGAGACCAAGCACTTTCCGTGCAATGATCGTCCGCTGGATTTCGTTCGTGCCGCCATAGATGGACTGCGCACGCCCCGCAAAATAGGTCGCCATGTCCCGGCCGGGCGAGCCGCCGGGATCGTTCTGCCCGGCCCAGAAGCTGAAATGCGGCTGGGCGTAGGCGCCGGCGGCATCGACCATCAGTTCGGTGATCTGCTGGTGGGTCGAGGTGGCGAGGATTTTCACGGTCGATGCCGCATCCCCCGGTGAGCCACCCTGTGCCGCCGCAGACAGGACACGGAAGACCGTCATCTCCAGCCCATCGACCGCCATTTCGGCTTCGGTGAGGCGTCGGGCAAACCCTGCATCGTCGATCAGGCGCTCGCCGCTGCCGTCCGGCGTGGACGTCGCCACATCGCGCACATGGCGCAGCATGGCGCGCTTGCCGCCGATGCGGGCGTACGACGTCCGCTCGAAACCGAGCAGGTATTGCGAATAGGTCCAGCCTTTACCCGCTTCGCCGATCCGGTTGTCTTCGGGCACTTTCACGTCCTCGAAGAAGACCTCGTTCAGGACGTGATTGCCGTCGATGGTGATGATCGGCTTCACCGTCACACCGGGCGCATCGATGGGGCAGCAAATGAAGCTGATGCCCTGTTGTTTCTTCTCTTCCTGCGAGGTGCGCGCCAGCAGGAAGATCCAGTCCGCATGCTGGGCGGCGGACGTCCAGATCTTGTGGCCGTTCAGCGTGTAGGTGCCGTTCTCCAGTTTCGCACTGAACTGGAGGGAGGCGAGGTCGGAGCCTGCGCCGGGCTCGGAATAGCCCTGCGCCCAGCCGACCGAGCCGTCGCGGATGCCGGGCAGCCAGCGCGCTTTCTGTTCCTCCGAGCCGAACGTGTAGATCACCGGGCCGACATAGATGACGCCCATCGGCGTGACGGTCGGTACGCCCGCGCGTTCCAGCTCTTCGTCGAAGACGTATTGTTCCTCGATCCCCCAGCCGGGGCCGCCATAGTCTTCCGGCCAGGCCGTGGCGAGCCAGCCTTTCTGGCCGAGCGCCATTTCGGACCGGCGCACTTCCGCCGTGGTCAGCGGCAGGCCGGCCTTGTATTTGCGGATGATGTCTTCCGGGAATTCGGTTTCGAACCATGTCCGCACTTTTGTGCGGAAGGCTTCGATCTCAGGGCTGAAGGCAAGGTCCATCTTTGGCTCCGTAGCGTTCACCCCAAAAGCGTAGGGCAGGGCCTGTCCATGACAAGCCCTGCCCCGACGTCGCCTTGTTGGCGAATTTTTCGGCGGCGCTAGGCGGCCTTCACTTCGGCGATCCACTGGTCGACGCGGCGTTCCAGCAGCTCGAGCGGCATGGCGCCGCCACCGAGCACGGTGTCGTGGAAGGCGCGGATGTCGAACTTGTCGCCCAGCTCTTCCTCGGCGTGCTTGCGCAGGTCCTGGATCTTGATCATCCCGATCTTGTAGGCCGTGGCCTGGCCCGGCATCACGATGTAACGCTGGACCTCGGAGCGGGCCTGGCCTTCGGTGATGGCCGAATTGTCCAGGAAGTACTGGACCGCCTGTTCCTCGGTCCAGCCCTTGGCGTGCATGCCGGTATCGACGACGAGGCGGATGGCGCGCCAGATCTCGGAACCGAGGCGGCCGAAGTCGGAATAGGGGTCTTCATAGGTGCCCGGGAATTCCGTCGCCAGCCATTCGGAATAGAGGCCCCAACCTTCCTGATAGGCGGTGAAGCCGGCCTGCGTGCGGAACTGCGGCACGCCGGTCAGTTCCTGCGCGATGGCGATCTGCATGTGGTGGCCGGGGATGCCCTCGTGATAGGCGATCACTTCCAGCTCGCCCTTCGGCATGGATTTCATGTCCGAGAGGTGGGCGTAATAGACGCCGGGGCGCGAGCCGTCCGGCGTGCCGGGGAAGTAGTGCTGGGCAGCGCCCGGCTGCTCGCGGAAGGCTTCGACGCGTTTCACGACCAGATCCGCTTTCGGAAGGATGCCGAAGAATTCCGGCAGCTTCGTCTTGATATTCTCGATCTTCGCCGTGGCGTCGTCGATATAGGCCTGGCGGCCCTCATCCGTGTCCGGATAGTAGAAGCGCTCATCGTTCTTGGAATCGCGCTGGAAGGCGAAGAATTCCTGAAGCGTGCCCTCGAAGCCGACCTTGTCCTTGATGGCTTCCATCTCCTTGTGGAGACGCTCCACTTCGGCAAGGCCGATCTCGTGGATCTCGTCCGACGTCATCGACGTGGTCGTGTTGTAAGCAAGGCGCTCATTGTAGTAGGCGGCCCCGTCCGGCTGGAGGAAGGCGCCGACGGGCTGTGAGGAATCCGGCGAGTTGGCCATGTCCTCGGTCGCGAAGGCGATGATGTTCTCGAACGCGGTCTTGAACTCGTTCGTCATCGCGTCGGTCGCATCGGCGAGGATCGCGTCGGATTCGTCCTGCGTCAGCTTTCCGTCTGAAACCAGCGTGGCGAGTTCGGATTTCACATCCACCATCAGGTCGCTGTCCGGGCCGTCCGTGAACGGCGCGCCGGTAATGACTTTGGTCGACTGGTCGATCACGCCCTCATAGGCAAACTTCGGCGCGTGGGTGCCGTGCTCGGCGCTCTCGCGGGCGACATCCGTGGCTTCGTTCAGCGCACGGGCGCTCTCGCGGATCCGCGAGACATAGGCGCGCATGTCGTCGGCATTGTCGACCTGGTGGAAGCTGATCAGGAATTGCGGGACGAAGCCCTGCGGGCCGTTCATCTGGTCATAGACGAAGCCGTTATAGCGGAACTTCGCGGACTCGGCGGACTGGTTGTACTGGTACTCGAAGATGTCCCAGGACAGTTTGTCTTCGTCCGACAGGTCATCATAGTTGAACTTGGCCTTCATCTCATCGACGGCTGCCTTGCGGCGGGCCAGCTGTGCGTCGGCGCAGGCGAAGGTCATGCAGTCGATCTGGTCGTTCAGGTCCTTCCGGCCGAGGAACGTCATGGAGATCGGGCTCTCCTGCAGCGATTCCTCATACTTCTCGTCGAACCAGGCATTCAGCTCCTTGCTGATCTCTGCCTTCTGGTCGGCGGTCAGTTCGGTGGCGGCGGTCGGCGCAGTCGTTTCGGCGGGCGTTCCGCACGCCGCGAGCGCAAGAGCCAGCGCAAGCGCTGACACGGCGGGTTTCATCATGGGAGTCTCCGAATGGGGATTTCTCGATAAACGATAAAGCTTGGTAGCCGCTTCCGCGTCGCTCTGTCAATTGGCAAGCGGCACGCCCGGCGCTAGGGGAGGGAGATGACCGAAACAAATTCCCCCAGAAGGCTCCGGATCGGGACACGTGGTTCGCCACTGGCCCTGATTCAGGCAAATCAGATCGCAGCCGGAATCGAGGCGGCCTCCGGCGGCGCCATGATCGGCGAGATCGTGACGTTCACCACGTCCGGCGACCAGCTGACGACCGAACGCCTGATCAATTCAGGCGGCAAGGGCCTGTTCACCCGCGAGCTGGATGCGGCGCTGACCCGCGGCGACGTGGATCTCACCGTTCACAGCCTGAAGGATGTGCCGTCCGTGCTGGAGCCGGGGCAGGTGTTCGCAGCCTTCCCGCAGCGCGAAGACCCGCGCGAGGGCTTCCTCTCCCCGCATGCCAAGAACCTGATGGACCTGCCGCAGGGCGCAAAGGTCGGCACGGCATCGCTCCGCCGGGAAGCGCAGACCCGCGCGCTGCGCCCCGATCTCGAAATCGTCACCTTCCGCGGCAATGTCGCGACCCGCATGCGCAAACTGGATGAGGGGCTCGCCGACGCGACCTACCTCGCCATGGCAGGCCTGACGCGCCTCGGCCAGCCGGAAGTCGCAACGCCGATCCCGCTGACCGAGATGCTGCCAGCGGCGGCGCAGGGGATTGTGGGCGTCGTGATGCGCGAGGATGCCGATGCGGACACCGCCGCCGTCCTGCACAAGCTGAATCATGTGCCGACAGCGGCCGCCGCGATGATCGAGCGGGCTTTCCTGCTGGCGCTCGACGGCTCCTGCCGCACGCCGATTGCCGCGCACACATTCGACAAGGGCGAGGAATGGCATCTGGTCGGCGAAGTCCTCGCCATGGATGGCAGCGCCCGCTGGCGCGCCGAGGGTGTCTGCCGCAAGGGCGCAACAGAGCTGCAGCTCGAAGCACTGGGCAAGGACATCGCAAACGAAGTCCGCCAGCAGGCGGGCGGCCAGCTTCCGGCCTTCGAGGGGGACTGGTGAGCCTTCCGGTTATCGTGACCCGCGCCGAGCCCGGCGCTTCCGAAACCATGACCCGGCTGGCGGCAATGGGTGTGACGCCAATCGCTTCGCCCATGCTGTCGCTCGCCCGGCTGGATGTGGACCTGCCGGACCTGTCCGGCGTGCAGCATCTGGTCTTCACCAGTGCCAATGGTGTGCGTTTCTTTGCAGAGGCCAGCACCCTGCGCGGGGCGAAAGCCTGGTGCGTCGGCCCGTCGACCGCTGCAGCGGCGCGGGAAGCTGGATTTGCAGCCGTCTATGAAGGCGCAGGCGATGCGGCGGCGCTGGCGGCGGATATCCTCGTTGCCCTGCCGGAAGGGACTGAAGGGGTCCTGCATGTGGCGAACGAAGCCGCTGCGGGCGATCTCGTAGCCCGCCTGAAAGAGGGCGGTATCCCGGCAGAATTTCTGGCGCTCTACGAGACCCGCCCGTCCGACGAGCTGACAGGCGAGGCCGAGGCCGCGCTCGCGTCGGGGCCGGCCTGCGTCCTGATCCATTCCGCTAAAGCGGCGGCAGCCTTCGCCTGGGCGGCTGGGGCTCTGGAACAGGCCATCATCGTCGCCATATCAGAAGCCGCGACCCGTCCGCTGCAGGGCCGGGAGGTCGCTGCGATCCACATTGCCGGGGCGCCGAATGAGAACGCGCTGATGGCGGTCCTCGCCAGGGTGGCGGGCGGTCTTTAAGCCGCCGGAATCCTGTGCGAGTGTGCGCAGGTAGAAACCGGATTCGAAATGACAGACGATTCTATCCCTGAAAGCTCCGTCGACCCGGCAGAACCGATCGACGCGGATTTCGAACTGGCCCCGGAAGAGGGGAAATCGCCAAAGGCAGGCGGTGGCCCCGGCTGGCTGGGCGCGGGCGTGATGAGCATGATGGCGGCCGGGATCGGCGGCCTGATCGGCATTGGCGCCCACATCGTGCTGCCCAGCGGTCTTGGCGATGCCAGCGAGGAAGTGGCCGCGCTGAACGACCGGATCGGCAAGCTGGAACAATCCGCGCCGGATGACCGCGCCGCGCTCAAGGCCGGGATCGATGCGCTGGCAAACCGGATCGACAATCTTCCCGCAAGTAGCGGCAATAGCGCGCCTGTCGACCTGACCGGCATCATCGCCCGGCTCGATGCACTGGAATCGGTCGAGGTGGGCGACACGGTCGCGCCTGAGGATATGGCCCGCGCCCTCGGCGCCCTGTCCGACCGTCTGGATGCGCTGGAAGCCCGGCCCCTGCCGGTGGACCTCAGCGCCCGCGTCGTGGCGCTGGAGCGCGAGATCGAAACACTGCGCGATTCGACGCTGGAACAGACAAAGCAGGGCCGCTCGCTTGCCGACATGCTGGCGCGCGTCCAGACGGAACAGAGCGATGCCCGGGCTGAGGCGGCGTCCGCAAGCTCGGTCGCTGAAGCCGCGCTGGCGCTCTCCGCCATCGAGGCCGCGTCCCGCCGGGGCGAACCGTTCGAGTCGGATTACCGGGCCCTGCGCTCTGCCTTGCCGAAGGTGGATGATGTCCGCGCGCTGGGGCCGCTCGCAACAAATGGTGTGCCGACGCTGGTGGAGCTGACTGACAGTTTCGGGACGGCAGCCGATGCTGCGCGCCGCACGGTGCCCACGGAAGACTCCGGGCGCTGGGGCTGGATCAACAAATTCTTCGGCGGCGCGGTGACCGTTCGCAAGGCGGACGGCACGGATGCCGATCCGTTTGCGCTCCTCTCGCGCGCGGCGGAGGTCCTTGAAAAGGGTGACCTCGAAGAGGCTGTATCCTATACAAGCCGGCTGGACGGGCCGGCGGGCACGGCAATGTCCGGATGGACCGACGATGCGAAACGCCGCATCACTCTGGAACACTCTCTGGAGGCCGTGCGCCTCGCCCTGGCGGATGGGGGCGCCAAGACACCATGAACCGGATCATCGTGTTCCTCGTGCTTCTGATCGTGCTGATTGCGGCGCTCGCTTTCGGCTGGTGGGCTTATACGCTGCCCGGCAAGGTGACCGTACCGATCGGGACGGAAGAGATTTCCATCAAGTCCGGCGCTGCCGTGGCGCTCGTGCTGGCGCTGTCCGGTATCATGGCCGCAGTCTGGTGGATCGTTTCCGGCATCTTCGTGCTGCCGGGCCGGATTGCCCGCTCGCGCCGACAGTCCAAATCCCGCAAGGCCAATGCCGCGCTGACCGAGGGCCTGCTGGCCGCCGAAGCCGGCGATGCCGAAGCCGCGCTGAAGCTCGCCCGCAAGGCTGCGAAGCACGCCGAGGATGAGCGTCTCAAACTGTTGCTGGAAGCGCGCGCCGCCGAAGCCAATGATGACTGGGCCGGTGCCGAACGCGCCTGGAGCCAGCTGACCCGCCTGCCGGGCGGCCAGCTTGCGGGCCTGCGCGGCTCTGCCATGGCGGCCTCCGAACGCGGTGACCAGCTGACGGCGGAAACGCGCGCCCGCGAGGCCCTCGGCCTGAAATCCTCCGCCGACTGGCCATTCAATTCCCTGTTCGACCTGCAGGTCTCGAAAGGGGAGTGGGAGAAGGCGCTCGATACGCTGACGACCGGCGAACGCCGCGGCATGATCAAGGGCGACAGTTTGCGCCGCCGCCGCGCCGTGCTGCTGACCGCCCATGCCGTCGGTATGCCGCATGACGAGAAGACCGCTGCCCAGAAGGCGCTCGCCGAGGCCATCCGGTCCGCGCCGGGCTTCCCGCCGGCGGCCTTCCATGGTGCAAAAACGCTGATGGTGGATGGCAAGGCGAAAGCCGCCCAGGGCGTGCTGGAGCTTGGCTGGAAGGCGCGTCCGCACCCGGCGCTGGCGCAGCTCTCCCGCCGCCTCGTGCCACAGGACAGCCAGGCCAACATCGCCGCCCGCCTGCAGGCGCTGATCGCGGCCCAGCCGAACCACCGCGAAAGCAAGATCCTGATGGCCGAGATCGCCATGGACAAGGGCGACTGGGTCGGTGCGATCCGCGCGCTCGCGCTGCTCGTGGAAGAGAACCCGACCGCGCGCCTCTGCCTGCTGATGGAGCGGGCCCTGAAGGGCTATGGCGACCAGACGGAAGCCGCCCGCTGGGGCCGCATGGCCGTCTCCGCCTCGCGCGAGCCGGACTGGTCTGACATCGACCCGAAGGGCAATGCCTTCGATTTCGACAAGCAGGGCTGGTCGCGCCTCGTCTATGCCTTCGGCGATGTCGGAGATCTGGTGCACCCGCGCTACGAATCCTATGGCCGCGAACTGGAAGCAGGGCGCGTGCCCGCCCTGCCGGGGCCGGAGCTGGAGGCAGATGCCCGGCTCGATGCGCCGAAAGCACCGGACCGTCCGCTCAGCCCGCCGCTGGACTACGCCTCCGACGACGACTGATCGGGCCTGCTTGAGGACTGAAGCGGGTGGCAAAAGCGTCTTGCGAAAGGAGGCGTCTGCCGGTATGAGGCGGGCCTTCAGAATGGTCTAGGCCGCTATAGCTCAGCTGGTAGAGCATCGCATTCGTAATGCGGGGGTCAGGTGTTCAAGTCACCTTAGCGGCACCATTCTCTTTTCCACGCGATTTCTCGTTTATTCACTGAGCAGGATACCGGCGTCCGCCAGGGCCTGGACTTTGTCTGCCGGCAGCCCCAGCCAGTCGTTCAGGGCGTCCTGATTGTGCTCGCCGCGCTTTGGCGACCGCGCGCCGGGTTCGATCCCGCTCCTGGAGGCGGAGAACCGGTAAGGCGACTGAACGGTACGGCGGGGGTTGCCCTTGTCGTCGATCACATCGACGAGCACGCCATTATGCCGGACGCTTTGCTGAGCATAGGACTCCTCGCCGAAATTCCGGACGAGGCCCCAGGCGAGATTCATCCGGTCGAGTGCTTGGGTCAGGGAGTCGAAATCGGGATAGGAGGCGATGTGGTCCACGATGGCCTTGCGCCGATTGGCGAGCTTGGTTTCAAGGTCCGCGCCCTTGGGCGTCGGATCGACGAGTCCGCCCTTGGTCGACAAGACGAGCCACAGCCATTTCATGTCTGAGGATATCAGGATCTGCCGGCCTTCCGGCGCATCCCAGACAAGGTTTTCCTTCGGTTTTGGCCAGTTTTGATCCAGCGCCCAATGGGCATAATCATCGGTCGCGTGCAGGACATTGATCATCGCGATGTCGATTTGCTGGCCGATACCCGTCTGTTCTGCGACACGCAGGGCGGCGAGCAGGCCAACCAGTCCGTGTAGGGAGCTGTAGGAGTCCGCCAGCGAGTATTGGAGATCATAGGCTGGACCGCCGCTCATCTCGGCCTGCCGGGCGATCAGGCCGGCTTCGGCATGGACCACCGGTGCATAGGCCGCGCGGCCGCTTTCGGGGCCTGTCTGGCCGAAGCCGGAAATGGACAGCATGACGAGCTTCGGATTGACCGCGTGAACACTTTCCCAGTCGAGGCCGAACCGTTTCATCACACCGGGCCGGAAGTTTTCCACCAGCACATCCGCTTTCCGGCAGAGATCCAGCACAAGCTCCGTGGATCCTTCGGCCTTCAGGTCGATGCAGATATTTCGCTTGCCGATATTTTGCTGCAGGTAAAAGCCAGCGACGCCATTGTCCTTTTTGCCAAACGTCCGGGTCACGTCACCCTCAGGCGGCTCGATCTTGATCACGTCCGCGCCAAGATCGGACAGCATGCGTGTGGCAAACGGCCCGGCCAGAACACGTGACAGGTCCAGCACCTTCAATCCGGCGAGCGGATAACCTGAAATGTCCATGAATTCCTCCCGGCAATATTTTTTATTGAGACCACCTTATCGCGCGCCTTGCCTGCTTTATAGCCTGACCCGGCGTCGCCTCGGGCTTTTTTGGAACCTCGCGCTTGCTGCCTGTCTGGAACCGCAGCTAGGTTCGGTAGCGTTCACCTGTGTCGCGGGGAAGAAGGAAAAGGACTGCCATGATGAAGCTCGACCCGATGAAATGCCTGCTCGCCGGATCGGCACTGGCGGTGCTGGCAATGGCAGCGTCAGCGGAAGAGGCTGCGCCAGAGCCCGCCATCCCGGTAGAGGTGACAGACCGGATCGACCAGCTCTTCACAGGCTACCAGACTGAACAGCACGTGCCGGGCCTCGTCTGGGGCATCGTGAAGGATGGGGAACTCGTTTATTTCAAGGCGTCCGGCGTCTCGAACCTCGAAACCGACGCCCCGGTAACGGAAGACTCGCTCTTTTCCATCGCCTCGATGAGTAAGGCGTTCACGGCGCTCGGCATCCTGAAGCTGCGTGACGAGGGCAAGCTCTATCTCGATGCCCCGGCCGAATACTATGTGCCGGAGCTGAGAGGCTGGACCTATCCGACCACGGATTCCCCGCGCATCCGTGTGCGCGACTTGCTGGCCCATGTCAGCGGCATGGTCACCGACAATCCCTGGGGCGACCGCCAGCAGGACATGCCAGAGGACGTCTTCACCGAAGTGCTGAAACAGGGCGTGCCGTTCAGCCGGGCGCCGCAGATGGAATATGAGTACTCCAATTTCGGCTACGCCCTTCTTGGCCGGATCATCACCAACATTTCCGGCATGCCGTATGAAGACTATATCCGTACGGAGATCATGCTGCCGCTCGGCATGACCTCGACCGGGTATGACGTCTATGCCGTCGATCAGGGCCGCCGCGCATTAGGCTACCGCTGGGAGGAGGGGGAATTTTCCGGCGAACCTGCGCTCGGCCCCGGTGTATTCGGCGCCATGGGCGGGGTGATGACCAATGCCGACGATTATGAAAAGTGGGTCGCCTTCTTGCTGAGCGCCTGGCCGCCGCGGGACGGGGAAGACAATGGCCCCGTCAAGCGCGCGTCCGTGCGGGAGTTGTCCCAGGGGCTGAACTTCCCGCGCGTCTATATGCGCGATGACAAGGCGGACGGCGAACCCTGCGCGGTCGCAGCGACCTATGCGATGGGCTTTCACCGTATCCAGGAATGCGAGATCGGCTTCACGCTGACGCATTCCGGCGGTTATCCGGGTTATGGGTCCAATGTCCTGCTGATGCCCGATGCCGGTATGGGCGTGTTTGCCTTCGCCAACCGCACCTATGCCGCGCCCTCACGCATTGTCCGGGATGCGGCCATCGAGCTTGCCCGTGCCGGTGAGCTGCCAGCGCGTGAATGGCCGGTCAGCGCACCGGTCGCAGATGCCTATGCAGCCGCAGGCGCTGTGTACGAGCAGGGGAGTTTCGCGCCGGCAGAAGGCAAGCTGGCCATGAACTTCACCATGGACGCGACCATTCCCGTTCGCGAACGCGCGCTGGCAGAGCTGAAAGAGGAAGCCGGCGCCTGCGAAACGGATGCACCGTTCAAGGCAAATGGCCGTCTCAGCGGCAGGTTCGCCTGGACCTGCGAGAATGGAACGATGGACGGCTGGCTGCTCATGTCGCCCAATCATCCGCCGCTGATCCAGGAACTGAAGCTCAGCTTCGTTCCGGCGGACTGATCAGCTATTCCAGCACATAGTCCGCTTCGGCTTCATAGCGGCTGGGGCGGCCTTTGGCTGCGTGGCTGGAATAGAGGTGAAACCGGTCTGCCGTGAACGGACCGCTGCGATAGGCATGGTGGGTTTCCACCCAGCGCCTCGTGTCTTCCAGCGTGGCGTTGTGCAGGTAGGCGAGCGTTACGTGCGGGGTGAACGGACGCCGGTCCGGCTCGAAGCCAAGGCGCCGGGCGGCCTGTTCGCAGCGGGCCGAGAGGCTGCGGAGTTCATCGCTTTCGCGCACCCGCGCCCAGACGGCGGAAGGCTCCCGCCGGCCGAACCAGCCGGTTCCTTCGATCGAGAGGTCGAATGGCGGGCAATGGATGTCCCCCAGCAGATCATCCAGATCGCGCGCCTGTCGGTGAGTCAGGTCGCCGAAAAAGCGCAAGGTGATATGGAAGTTCTCTTCCGGGCGCCAACTTGCCCCGGGCAGGCCGTCCTGCAGGGCGGTGAGGCCTTCCCACAAGTCTTCGGGCACGGGCAGGGCGGCAAACAATCTGTACATGTGTGCTGTCTGCCTCTGTCGGCGGAAAAAGAAAACCCGGCCTGATGGGGCCGGGTTTGCCTGTTGTCATGAATAACCGGATCAGCTGCCGAGCTCTGCGAGCTTTCCGAAGTGCTCAGCCAGCAGATAGTAGAAGGTCACCCGCGATTTCTGACCACCTTCGGCGCTCATCTGTTCGCAAACTGTCTTGATGGCGGCGTCCAGTTCGCCCTGTTTCTCGGCGAGGCCCAGTTTTCCGCGGCACCATTTTTCCCGCACACGGTCCAGTTCCCCTGAGTCGCTGCAGGCGACGATGGAGCTGTCCTTGTTGCGCAGGGCGATGCCGAGATGTCCCACGATCTTCTCGGCGGCGGCCTGATTGTACCCACCATTCGCGTATTTCTTGATATTTTCGGCGTAAGCCGATGCGTCTGCCATAATTGTATCCCCTAGTGCTTAGGCGGCCCCACTGCTGGAGTTACGCCACATCCAGAAGATTATATCTGGCCCGGGGTTAGTCAATCCACTTCTGGATATCTTCCGGAAAGCTTCAACCGGTTATGCGATCAATTTACGAATGCTTTGTCATGATCCGCGGGATTTAAGTAATAGTCTCTCCGTAACCAAGTATTCAGCTTGACGACTTGAAGTGTTTTTCCACGCCTGAGCCAATCCGATCCATGAAGAAGTTGAAGGGGTGTCCGGTTTTGCTTGCACAACGGGGCAAGCCCTCCCATATTTCGCCCATGTTCCGGGTAAATTACCCACCTGGTAGAGAGAAAGGGCTTGATACCTATGAATGATTTCAATCGTGCTTATTCGCCGGCGACCGGCGCAGGCTCGATGGACATGTCGGTCAATGAGGGCCTGCGCGCCTTCATGCTGGGCGTTTATCAGAAGCTTGCCTACGGCATTGCACTGGCAGGCGCCCTGGCATTCCTGGTCGGTTCCAATTCCGTCCCCGCGCTGACCGAATTCGTGCTGTTCTCGCCGTTCCGCCTTGTTGTGCAGTTCGGCCCGATCGCGCTGATCCTGATTTCAGCCTTCGCCATGCGCCGGCCGTCGCCGCTGGGAACGGCGGTCCTTTACTGGACAATCGTCACCCTGCTGGGCCTCAGCCTGTCGGTCTGGGTGCTGATGGCCACGATGAACACCGAGGCGGCCAGTCGCGCAGGCATCGTTTACTCGACGACCTTCATCACCATTGCCAAGGCCTTCTTCCTGACGGCCACGGCCTTCGGGGCGCTGTCGCTCTATGGCTATACGACCAAGCGTGACCTGCAGCCGATCGGCGTCATCGCCATCTTTGCCCTCTGGGGCATTGTCGGCATGTCGCTGCTCAGCTTCCTGTTCCCGCCGTCGGGCTTCTTCGAAACCGCTATCACCGTCGGTGTGCTGGCGATTTCGGGTGTGCTGGTTGCATTCGATACGCAGAATCTGAAGCGCTCCTACTTCGCGCTTGAAGGGGACCAGCGTGGCCTCGCCGTGATGACGAACTGGGGTGCGCTGAACTTCTTCATCCTGTTCTACAACATCTTCACGACGATCCTGTCGCTGCTGTCGCGCGACTAAGACGGATCATAACGGACTATCAGAAGCCCCGCCCGGACCGGCGGGGCTTTTTCTTTGCCGGAAACGCAGAATCCGGTGACATCGGCAGACATGTATCGCCCGCCCGGAGCAAAGTCCCATGCGAACCCTCGGCCCCACCATCGAAACCAGCCGGCTGATCCTGCGCCCGCCGCAGGCGGAGGATTTCGAGCCCATGTGCGCCATGATGGCCGACGAGGAAACGGCCCGTTTCATCGGCGGCGTGATGGAGCCGTCCACCGTCTGGCGGTCTCTCTGTGCACTGGCGGGGGCGTGGACGATCCGCGGCTATTCCATGTTCTCGGTGATCGAGAAATCGACCGGGACATGGATCGGCCGTCTCGGCCCCTGGCAACCGGTGGGCTGGCCGGGCACCGAGATCGCCTATGGCCTGACAAAGGGTGCGCAGGGCAGGGGCTATGCCCAAGAAGGTGTCTCGGCGGCGATCGATTATGCGGTCGACATCCTCGGCTGGGACGAGGTGATCCATTGCATCGATCCGCAGAACGCCCCGTCGCTGAAAGTGGCCGCGAAGCTCGGCGCCCGCAAATTGCGTGAGGCGCAGGCCCCGGCACCCTTCGCCGATATCAGGTGGGACGTGTATGGCCAAAGCGCCGACGATTGGCGCGCCCGGCGGTAACGGCTGCGTGAGCTCACGGGCTCGTGCATCGCGCGTCGGGGAGGGCCCCGTTAATGCTGGGGCGGAAGAAAAGGAAACGTCCATGATCCGCACTGCCTCTCTTGCTTCGCTCCTCGCGCTCCTGCCCGCCGCTGCCGTCGCGCAGGAAGCCTCCGATGCAACACTCGCCGCGAAGACCAGCGAAGCCGAACGCGCCGCCATGGCGGAGGAGATGCGGGTTGGCCCCATTGTCGGCCAGCCGGCTCCGGCCGTGTCCGTGATCGGGCCGGAAGGCGCCGTCAGCTTCACCGACCTTGCCGGGGAGAAAGGCACGGTCGTCGCCTTTTTCCGCTCTGCCGACTGGTGTCCCTTCTGCAAAAAGCAGCTGATCGACCTGAAAGACGCCGCCGCCCCGCTGGGCGACGCTGGCTGGACGCTGATCGGCGTTTCCTATGACAGCCCCGAAACGCTGGCGGACTTCAAGGCCGCAAAATCGCTGCCTTACGGTCTCTATTCCGATACCGGGTCAGCCGCCATCGACGCCTTCGACCTGCGTAATCCGGATGTACCTGCCGGTTCCCGCTTTGACGGCATCCCGCACCCGGCGATCATCTTCATCGCTGCCGACGGCACGGTGAAAGCCGTGATGCGGGAAGAGGGTTACAAGAACCGTCCGCCGGTCGATGCGGTTCTGGAGATGGCTGCGGCGCTCTGATCCCGCACCCCGATCAGTTCCCATGGGTTTCAACTGTCACCGGAATGGCCTAGCGTTCGCGCAAATCATTCCGGAGATTTCAGATGAGACTGATTGCCTTTGCCGCGCTCGGCGCGCTTGCCGCTTGCCAGACGATCACCGCGACCGCCGAGGAGCCTGCTGACCGTGAGGCGGAAATCCTGCAGACGGCAACGTCGCTGGCCAATGCCGGGACCTGGGACAATATCGGCCTCCAGTTTGTCGAAGACCTGACCACCGAAATCGGGCCCCGACTGGCGGGCTCTCCGGACGAGAAGCGTGCGCGCGACTGGGCTGTCGCCGAACTGAAGTCGATGGGCTTTTCCAATGTCCATGTCGAAGACTTCACCGTGCCTTACTGGGCGCGGACACATGAGACCGCCCATGTGGTGGGGGACAGCGCCCAGCCGCTGATCATCACGGCGCTGGGCGGCAGTGCCCCAACGCCGGAAGGCGGGCTGGAAGCGGGCATTGTCCGCTTTGAATTGCTGGCTGACCTGCAGGCCGCCGACGATGCGGATGTGGCCGGGAAGATTGTTTTCATCGATGAATTCATGACCCGTACCCAGACCGGCGCCGGCTACGGCCTGGCAGTGGCAAAGCGCGCAGCGTGTCCGAAAGTGGCTGCTGCGAAAGGCGCAGTCGCCTGTCTGATCCGCTCGGTCGGAACAGACCATTTCCGCCGGCCGCATACGGGCGGGATCGACCGGCGCGGTCCGGATGGCGTTGCGAAGCCCATGGGCCCGATCCCGGCGGCGGCGCTGTCTGCCCCGGATGCCGACCAGCTGGCCCGCCTGCTGGAACGCGGGCCGGTGACGGTCAATCTCGATATCGGCGTCGAGACCGCAGAAGCCGCACCGTCCGGCAATGTCATCGCCGAAGTCGAAGGCGGCGCGAACAAGGACGAGATCGTGCTGATCGGCTGCCATCTCGATTCCTGGGATCTTGGCACCGGTGCGATCGATGACGGGGCTGGCTGCGGCATCGTTGTCGGCGCAGCAAAGCTGATCGACCAGCTGCCGGGCAAACCGGATCGGACGATCCGCGTCGTGCTCTATGGGTCTGAAGAGATCGGCCTGTTCGGCGGCGATGCCTATGCCCGTCAGCATACGGATGAACTGGACAAGCATGTTCTCGCCTCCGAAAGCGATCATGGCGCGAGCTATATCTGGCAGTTCCAGACCCGGTTCGGGGAAGGCGCACTGGACTATGCGAAAAAGATCCAGGGCGTACTCGCCCGCTATGGCGTTGCCGCCGGAGACAATCTTGCCTGGGGCGGCCCGGACATTGGCGTGCTGGCCCGCTCCGGCGTGCCGGTGGCGACCCCGGCGCAGGATGGCTGGGACTATTTCGACTATCACCACACGCCGGATGACACGTTCGACAAGATCGAGCCGGATGCTTTCCGCCAGAATGTCAGCGTCTATGCGGCCTTCACCTATCTGGCAGCTGATTCCGGTTGGGATTTCCGCAAGCCGGCCGAACCGGAAGAAGCAGAAGCCGAAGAATAAGGCCGGATGGTCCCGCGCCAGCGGATCGGCCCGGCCCTCGCGGCAGTGCTGGAAGGGCTGAAACTCGCCCGGCGGGAGCTTGCCGGCAGCGAGATGGATCTGCCGCGCCGCCGCTGGGTGCCCGTGGCGCTCGTCTCGGCGCTGCAGGCGGGGCTCGTTGCTACGCTCTCCGGCTATGAAAGTGCCGGGGAGGGGGATGTGACAGACCCCGCCCAGCCGGACCGGTTCGCTCCGATTGCCCTTCTCCTGCGCCGGGCCCGGTCAACCGAATATCTCAACCCGCCCGAATTGCTGGAACTGCCCGGACGGGTGCTGCGCGACATCGAAACGGTGGTGGTAGCCCGAAATGGCGTATTGCACGGCCCGGACGGGGTAAAAAAACCAGAAGTGAACGATGCGTACCGTTCTATCCTGCAGGTCCTGCAACAGATCTGCCTGACCCACCCATCCTTCCCGGTGGAGGGGCATGGCGTGATACTCGCCCTGATCCGGGATGAAATTTCCGCACTTGAGCGGGCGTTGGCCCCGGCTGGTTAATGTGCAGGTCATGATCTTTCGGCAAGACTGGCCGGATGATGCCCGAATCCCGCGCATACAGCTTCGGCGCCCGTGTTTTCCGGGCCATGGCACCGGCGGTCTCGTTGTTGCTGCTGGCCGCGGCTGCGCCGGACACATTCTCGCGTGAGGAACTCGAAGCGCTGGAATCGGAAAAACGGGTCGCAGAGCAGAAACTTGCGGCCCTTCAGGCCAGCGGCGACGAAGCCCGCGAGGATATCGTCAATGTCGATGCCGAACTGATCGCCGCCGCCATGGAATCCCGCCGCCGGGAGGATCAGGCTGCCGAGGCCGAGAAAAGCCTCGCCGATCTGGGCACCCGGCGTGTGACCGCCCAGATGCGCCTTCTGGAAGACCAGCAGGCCCTTGAAGACCTGCTCGCGGCGCTCGCGGCGTCGAACCGGCGTAAACCACCGGCGCTTGTGATTTCGCCGGGCAAGGCGAATACGGCCGTGCGCCGGGCGATCCTGATGAGTGAAACCACGCCGCGTCTTGCTGCCCGGACCGAAACGGTGCGCGCCGAGATCGACGAGTTGAACACGCTGGAGCGCCGGATTCGCGGCGAAAAGGCCCGTCTTGAGGCTGCAGAGGCAACGTTGGCCCTGAAACAGGTGGAAATCGAGCGCCTGGCAGCCGCCAAGCGAGGCGCTTTCGAGGACCTTTCCGGCGATATCGCGCGGCTGAAGTCGCGGACGGCAGAACTGGGCGCGCAGGCCGATACGCTGCGGGGCCTGCTGAGTGCACTGGAATCTGCCGCGCCGTCAGCGCCGGGCGTGAAACCGTCCCTGCGGCCACGGCTTGTCTCGGCCTCGCCAAGTTCGCCGAAGCCCAATCCTGTTTCCCCGTCGACCCGTCCGCTCGGCAATGCGGCGCTGGGTGCGCTGCAACAGCCTGTGGCCGGCAGCGTGCTGCATGCCTTCGGGGACAAGCTGGCCGCTGGTGGCAAGGCAGAATGGGTCACCTTCTCCACACGGGGCGAGGCGCAGGTCACCGCGCCGATCGCCGGAACGGTGGAATATGCCCGTCCGTTCCGCTCTTACGGCATGATGCTAATTTTGCGGACGAGTGACGGATACCATGTTATCCTTTCCGGAATGAGCCGTATTTACGTCACCGAAGGCCAGAATGTGGCCACCGGCGAACCGGTTGGCCGCATGCCTGACCGGTCTGACCCGCCTCCTGAGCTCAATATGGAATTGAGGCTTGGCGACACGGTGATGAATCCGGCAGACTGGTTACCACGCCGCGGTTGAGGTTGTGTATGAGAGAGGTTTGGAACATGCGTTCATTGCTGATTGGCACCGGAGTTGGTTTGATCCTCGGAGCGACGGCAGTCGGCCTTTCCGCCATCGCAGCGCCTCAGGACGCGGTTCAGCCATCCGATCCGCGCACGGTCACCTACCAGCAGCTTGAATTGTTTGCCGAAGTCCTCGCCCGCGCCCGGCAGGATTATGTGACTGAAATTGACGAACCAAAGGCGATGGAAGCGGCCATCAATGGCATGCTGACCTCCCTCGATCCGCATTCGAGCTACCTGAACGCCGACGATTTCAAATCCATGCAGGTACAGACGTCCGGCGAATATGGCGGCCTCGGCATTGAAGTGACCATGGAAGATGGTTTCGTGCGGGTGATCTCGCCAATGGACGATACGCCCGCCAGCCGGGCCGGTATCCAGCCGGGCGACCTGATTACCGCCATCGACGGCCTGCCGATCATCGGCCAGACGCTGAACGATGCGGTCAAGCAGATGCGCGGCGAGCAGGGTACCCAGATCGACATCACCGTATTGCGCGAAGGGGAAGACCCGTTTGACGTGACGCTGACCCGCGAAGTGATCGAGCAGAAATCCGTGACCTGGCAGCTCGATGACGATGACATCGGATATGTCCGCATCTCGACCTTCAATGAGCGCACCACGCCTCTGCTCGAAGCGGCCGTGAATGGTATTTCCGAGAAAACGGGCGGTCGTCCGCGCGGCATCATTGTGGACCTGCGCAACAATGGCGGCGGCCTGCTCGACCAGGCCGTGTCGGTCAGCGACATGTTCCTGTCGGGCGGTGAAGTCGTCTCGACACGTGGCCGCCGTACGGTCGATATCGACAGTTACATGGCGCACAATGGCGAGGTCTTCAAAGGCGTGCCGATGATCGTCCTGATCAATGGCGGCTCCGCCTCGGCATCCGAAATCGTTGCCGGCGCCCTTCAGGACCGCCGCCGCGCGACCATTGTCGGCACGACCAGCTTCGGCAAGGGCTCTGTCCAGACAGTGACGCCGCTCGGCGCAGACCGCGGCGCCCTGCGCCTGACCACGGCGCGCTACTACACCCCGTCCGGCCATTCGATCCAGGCGCTGGGCATTGAGCCCGACGTGTCGATCTCGCAGGCCCGCCTGACGGAAGAAGAGCTGGCCAGGATTACGCGTTTCTCCGAAGCCGACCTGCCCCATGCGCTCGAAAATGAGGAAGGTGCCGAGCGTCACGCCCTGACCATGCCGGACGAGCAACCGCCGGAAGACTACAAGGGTGAAGACTACCAGCTGGACCGCGCCAAGCAGATGCTGAAGGACGGCGTGATCACCGCCAGCAACGGACTGAAGCGGGCCGGATAACAGCATTCGGTTAACCTTCGTTTGCAACCTGTTAACCGGATTGAGGCAAATCTGGTCGTTCAGAGTCGACTGGATTTGATTACGAGGTTGCCACATGGCAAATCGCCGGGATGCTGAGCCGTCTCCGCTGCGCGCAGGCGTTATGCATACGGGTCTCAGCCTGTTGGTGTTCGGTGGTATCGCCGGCGCGCTGGGTTTGGCCATCTACATGATGGGTGATCCGTCCGAAGCCGGTCCGAAGCAGACGCTGGCTTTGTTCGAGACGACGAATTCTGCAGCCCCTCCGCTCAAGACGCGCCTGAAAACGGACGTCGTCTCAGCCCGCCTTTCGATCGAAACGCCGGACTATAGCGAAGAGGCCGGCTCGGGGGACTTGCCTGATCTCGGCATCGAGGCACCGGACGAAACAGTCATGGCCGCCGCCGAGACGGCTGACCCTGTCGGGGAAGGGGATGCCGAAACCATTGGCGTCCGGATCAATGGCAAGCTGGTGAAGCCCGGCGAGTCCTATGGCGATGTCACGCGCGTCGTTTCGCTGGAACGGGCTCCGATTGCCGGCATGACGGAACGCCTGAACGGCATGACCCTGCCGCGCGTCTCTCCGGATGGTCTTGCCCCGGCAGATGCCTATGCGCGGCCATTCATCAATCCCGGCAACAAGCCGGTCGTTGCGATCGTTGTCGGCGGGCTCGGCATCAACGCGACACATACAAAGTCTGCGATCGAGGAGCTGCCGCCGGAAGTGACGCTATCCTTTGCGCCAGACGCGACCAGCCTGCAGACATGGATCAACCGCGCCCGCGCCGCCGGCCATGAAGTGCTGATCGAAACGCCGATGGAAGCCTATGATTATGGCCGGATGAAAATGCACCCGCTGACCCTGCTGGCCAGCGACAACGAAGCGCTCAACCAGGCCCGCCTCGACCGGATTCTCAGCCGCTCCACCGGCTATTTCGGCCTGATCAATTCGCAAGGCTCCAAGATCGGTGACGACGAGGCCGCGATGAAGCCAATGCTGCAGGCCGTGTCCGACCGGGGCCTCGCTTTCATCGACGATGGCGGCCTCGATGCTGCGAACATGAAGCAGCTGAGCGGTGAAACACGCCTGCGCTATGTGCGGGCGGATTCGGCCATCGATGCGAAGCTTTCGGCCGAAGACATCTCGTCCGAATTCATGGAACTTGAGAGCCAGGCGCTTGAAAACGGCGCGGCCCTCGGTGCGGGCTATGCCTTCCCGATCACCATCGAAATGGTGAAGACCTGGACCGCCGGGCTGGAGCAGAAAGGCATTGTGCTTGCGCCCGCCTCCGCCCTGGCAGCCAAGGCCGCATCCGCGGAAATTCCAAGCGAAGACAGTGTTCGCACTGGCAGCCTTGAGCAGCCTCCTGTAAATCCACACGGGTGACACAGGTTAAGCAGGATCCCGATCGCTATCGCGCGAATGTCGGCCTGGCCCTCTTTTCGAAGGCCGGACACGTCTTCATTGGCCGCCGCATCAATGGCCGCGGCTCTTTCCAGTGGCAGATGCCGCAGGGCGGAGTCGACAAGGGCGAAGACCCGGCAGAGGCCGCATTGCGGGAGCTGGAAGAGGAAGTCGGTGTTCCGGCCAAGCTGGTCGACACGCTGCAGGAAACCGAAGACTGGCTCTATTACGATTTCCCGCCAGACCTGAAGAAACGCCTGCCGGGGCCGTATCTCGGCCAGCGGCAGAAATGGTTCGCCTTCCGCTTCAAGGGATCCGATAGCGACGTACGGCTGGACCGGCATACACCTGAATTCGACGCCTGGCGCTGGGCGCAGCTGGAAGAGACGCCTTCGCTCGTCGTGCCCTTCAAACGGGCCGTCTATGCCGAAGTCGCTGTTCGTTTTGAGCGCTGGACGGCGCCGGTTCTCGGCGGCAAGGTGCCCCAGGGCTGAACCCGGAGGAGGGGCAAAGGGGCATGACGAAGACACTGCTGATGATCCACGGCGTCGGATGCGGCGGCGACGTATGGGACAGGATGATCCCGGTGTTCGAAGCCGATGGCTGGACGTGTGAAGCGCCGACATTGTTCCCCGCCCGCCGGGTGAAAGACAATCCGCCCGCCTCGCTCGCCGAGCTCGGCATCGACGATTACATCTCCTCGATGTCGGCGAAGGCGCACGAAATCGAGAAAGCGACCGGGCAAAAGCCTGCCGTGATCGGGCACTCGATGGGCGGCCTCATCGCGCAGGTGCTGGCGGAGAAGGGGGATGTGTCGCAAGCCGTCTTCCTGACACCGGCCCAGCCGAAAGGCTGTGCTGTGATCGGGCCGAGCGTGGTCTTCACTTTCCTGAACATCCTTCTCCAGCAGAACCGCAAGAAATCCTACAAGGTCTGGCGGACGGGCTTCGATTTTGGCGTCACGAATTGTGTGCCGAAACGCCTTCGGGAAGAGATCTATTCCCACGCGCTCTACGATTCCGGAAAGGTCTATGGCGACCTGACCGATGGGGTGGAGATCGACGAGTCGAAAATCAGGATCCCCACGCTGACGATTGCTGCCGGCAAGGATCGCGCGACGCTGGCTTCGGCGGTTCGCAAAGTCGGTGAGAAGTACAAGAACGCGGCGATAGCCGGAGACTTCATGGAGTATCCGAAAAACGCTCACTGGATCGTCGATGAACCGGGTACGGACCAGGTCGCGTCGGACATTGCCGGCTGGCTCGCCCGCACGCGCGTGAAAGAAGACGCATGATGGAAGACGACGCCCATGGCGTTCACGATTACCTCACCGATCCGCGCAATGCGGACATCCTGATCTCGGTGAATGGCGAACTGAAGAAGCGGGACGAGGCGGTCGTGTCGGTCTTCGACAGCGGATACATCCTGGGCGACGGTGTCTGGGAGGGGCTGCGCGTCATGGATGGCGGCATCGCCTTCCTGCCGGAACACCTGAAACGCCTCTGGGCCGGGGCGAAGACGCTCGACATGGATATCGGCCTGACCAAGGACGAGCTGAGGGCCCGCCTGACAGATTGCCTGAAGGCGAATGGGATGGAGGACGGCGTCCACATCCGCCTGATGGTGACACGCGGCGTCAAGAAAACGCCCTATCAGGGGCCGCGCTTCACGATCACCAAGCCGACCATCGTGATCATCCCGGAATACAAGACACCCGTGCCGGAGATCGTGGAGACGGGCGTTACACTGTTTACCGTGCATGTGCGCCGGACCGGCCCCGCCGAGCAGGACCAGAAGCTGAATTCCCATTCGAAGCTCAACTGCATCCTCGCCTGTATTCAGGCCGACAAGGCGGGCGCCGACGAAGCCCTGATGCTGGACCCGCTGGGCTTTGTGGCGACCTGTAACTCGACTCATTTCTTCATCGTGCGTGACGGGGAAGTGTGGACCAGCCCGCCGGAATACTGTCTCGGCGGCATCACGCGCGGCAACATCATCAAGACCTGCCGCGAAGTGGGCATCCCGGTCTTCGAGAAACGCTTCTCGCTGTTTGACGTCTATTCCGCAGACGAAGCCTTCATCACCGGCACGTTCGCGGGCGTGACGCCGGTACGCGAAGTGGACGGACGGTCCATCGAGACCATCGACGGTCCGATCTCGCAGAAGATCCGCGAAGCCTACAAGGCGCTGCAGGCGCGCAGCCTGACGCCGATCGGCTGACACCCGCAAAAGAAAAAGGCGCCCGCGAATGACAGGCGCCTCTCTCGTTGTTTCGTGGAGGGCAGGGCCCTCAGGCTTTAGCCGCGGCCGGTCATCCGCAGGAAGCGGTTGCGCAGGTCTGCGTCCGATTTGAACACGCCGGTGAACTGGGTCGTGATCGTGGACACGTCCTTGTGGTGCACGCCGCGGGTCGACATGCACTCATGCACGGCGTCGATCAGGACAGCCGTACCCATCGGGGCGAGGCTTTCGGTGATGGCGTCGCAAATCTGGGACGTCATGGTTTCCTGCGTCTGCAGGCGCTTGGAGAAGATCTCCACCACGCGGGCCAGTTTGGAGATGCCGACAACCGCTTCGGTCGGCATGTAGGCGACATAGGCCTTGCCGAGGAAGGGGGCCATGTGGTGCTCGCAATGGCTTTCCACATCGATGTCGCGCAGCATGACGATGTCGTCATAGCCCTGAACGTCTTCGAAGGTGCGGGAAAGGTATTTCACCGGGTCTTCGGTGTAGCCCGAGAACCATTCTTCGTAAGCCTTGACGACGCGCTTGGGCGTATCGATCAGGCCTTCACGGGCCGGGTCGTCGCCCGCCCACGCGATCAGCGTGCGAACCGCTTCTTCGGCTTCTTCCTGGGAAGGGCGTTTCACGGGTTCCGCGCGCGCAATTTCATTCTTTGGTGTGATGGCGTCCATGGCCATAGTTTAGGAGTCCTTCGACTGAGGGACGGGGGTCGAGCCGGGGCGTCCCTTGAAGGTCTTTCACGCCTTCTTGCCCGGACTTAACGCCCGCCCGGAGTTGTACCCTCAGGGCGATAATCAGGAACATAAGGGGCCTAAGCCCCGGTTTCCAGCGGATTCTACGGTGACGGAGCGTCACTGGATTGCGGATGAGTTGCTTTTCGCGGCGTCAACTGGTATCGCCCCGCCCATGTTCGCGCGCGCATTTTCCCTTTGTTGCTGCTGCTGTTGTTGCCGCTGAGGCCGCAACGCGCCATTAGGGCTGTCAGAAACAGGCCCTGCCGGCATTTTCCCGAACAAACCCGATCCAGAGACACAAATGACCATCCGCCTTTACGACACCGCTGCGCGTGAAAAACGCGTTTTCGAGCCGCAGGACCCTAAACGCGTGACGATGTATGTCTGCGGCCCCACGGTCTATAATTACGCCCATATCGGCAATGCGCGCCCGCCCATCGTATTCGATGTGTTGCGGCGCCTCTTGATCCGCACCTATGGCGCGGGCGCGGTCGTCTACGCCCGCAACATTACGGACATCGAGGACAAGATCATCAAGGCTTCGCTGGAAACCGGCGCGCCGATTGCCGAGATCACGAAGAAATATGCCGGGATCTACAATGCAGACACGGCAGCGCTGAATGTGTTGCCGCCCAGCATCGAGCCGTGGGCGACAGACCATGTGGCCGAGATGATCGACATGATCGAGAAGCTGGTGCGCCGCGGCTATGCCTATGTCGGCAAGGAAGGCGTTTGGTTCTCGGTCCGTCAGATGAACGACTACGGCAAGCTGTCCGGCCGAAAGCTGGAAGACAATGAGGCGGGCGCCCGCGTGGAGGTGGATCCAGACAAGCGCGACCCCTCCGACTTCGCCCTCTGGAAATTTGCCAAGCCCGGCGAGCCGGAAGACGCGATCTGGGACAGCCCGTGGGGCAGGGGCCGCCCCGGCTGGCATATCGAATGCTCTGCCATGGCGGCCAAGCATCTCGGCAAGACGATCGACATTCATGGCGGCGGGATCGACCTGCAATTCCCGCATCACGAGAACGAGATCGCCCAGTCCGAATGCGCCCACGGCGAGGTCATGGCGAACTACTGGCTGCACAACGGTTTCCTGGATATGGGCGGGGAGAAGATGTCGAAATCGCTCGGCAATGTCGTGCTGGTGCATGATCTGCTGCAGAAATGGCCGGGCGAAGTGCTGCGCCTCGCCATGCTGAGCGGGCATTACCGCGCCCCGCTCGACTGGACCGAAGACCTGCTGAAACAGGCCAAGGCCACGCTCGACCGCATCTATGGCGCCCTGCGCCGCGTGTGGGAGGCTGACGGCGGCGAAGCCCGTGACACGGGCGTGCTGCGCGCGCTGGAGGACGACCTCAACACGCCGGAAGCCCTGGCTGAGCTTTCCCGTCTGGCGGGTGAGGCAAACACCGCCGCCGACCAGAAAGACGCCGCCGCCATGGCCAATGCGAAAGCGAACCTGTTGGAAGCAGGCAAGCTGCTCGGCCTGCTTACCCAGTCCCCGAAAGAGTGGGAGCAGGGCGTGGACAATGACGAAAACGCCCGCATCGACGCCCTCGTTCAGGCCCGGGTCGATGCCCGCGCCGCCAAGGACTGGGCCGAGGCCGACCGGATCCGTAATGAACTCGCTGCCGAAGGCATCGAGATCATGGACGGGGCGGGCGGCTCGACCTGGCGCCGGGTGTAGGGATGCCTGAGGCCCTTTCGCCGCCTTGCGCTGGCGGAAGGGCAGGGCCATCTTCGGCGCGATGAGCGAGCTTTACCACAACCGCATTCTCGAACTGGCCGCCGGCATCCCGCATGTCGGGCGGCTCAGCGATGCCGAAGGCTCGGTGACCAAGGTCTCCCGGGTCTGCGGCTCGGTCGTGAATGTCGACCTGAAGCTGGACGAGGCGGGCGAAACCGTCACGGAAATCGCTGTCGATCCAAAGGCTTGCGCCCTCGGGCAGGCGGCAACCGCGATCCTTGCAGAGCATGCCGTCGGTGCGCCGGTTTCCGAAATCATCGCCGCACGTGATGCCCTGAAAGCCATGCTGAAAGACGGCGGCCCGCCGCCCGAAGGCCGGTTCTGGGAGCTGCGCCATCTCGAGCCCGTGGCCGACTATCCGCCCCGCCACGCCTCCACCATGCTCGCCTTCGACGCTGCCGTTGCCGCCATCGAGGAAGCGTTGCAGAAGCGCGCATCATCCCGTGCAGCCGCCGAATAACAGCCTGCGCCGCCGGGCGGCCTATGCGCTGCTCTGGGTCTACAAACATGGGCCGAGCCAGGTGATGTGGGCCTTTGGCGCGCGGTGCCAGCATACGCCAACCTGTAGTGAATACGGGGCCGAATGCGTCTCGCGCTTTGGTTGGTGGCCGGGATTCTGGATGACGCTGGCGCGCTTCCTGCGCTGCCGACCGGGTGGCACGATGGGCTGCGATCCGCCGCCGGAAACAAAGCCGGACGTGCCGCTCTGGCAGCCCTGGCGCTATGGCGACTGGTCCGGAAAGCGAATGGCCCATGCCTGCAAACCGGTTGAAAAATCCCCCGAGGCATGACATATCGCCGCCATGGATTTTCGTCTGATCACCGCTCTGACCACACGAACCCGCCGGGGTGCCTGACGCGCCTTCGGCCCGCACACCCGTGCGCGCCCGCCTCATGCACCCGCCAAAAATTCCCTGAAACCGAGCTCTGACTGGTACGGCCTGAATGCGCCGGAACACCATGTACAGGACCATATAAACACCGTTTATGGACCATTTAGAGCTCGATCCCATTCCGGAAGCCGCCTGACTGCAGCCCGCCCGCTTTGAGGGTGGGAAAAGAGGTAAAGAAGCGCTAAGCAAGCCGCCGCATAAGGCTTTAGAACAAGGCTTTCCGGGCCGTTGGAATTTACGCCCCGCGCGGGCGAGTGAAATCGAAGAAGAAGACCGATGATCAAAGTTACGCTGCCCGATGGCTCAGAGCGGGAATATGCCGACGGCGCCTCGCCGAAGGATGTGGCCGAGAGCATTTCCAAATCACTGGCCAAGAAGGCCCTCGCCGCCAAGGTGGACGGTGAGGTGTGGGACCTCGTACGCCCCCTCGAAGGCGACGCCAGTGTCGCCATCATCACCGACCGCGACCCCGAAGGCCTTGAGCTGATCCGTCACGACGCCGCCCACGTGCTGGCGCAGGCCGTCCAGGAACTCTATCCGGATGCTCAGGTCACGATCGGCCCGGTCATCGATGACGGCTTCTATTACGACTTCGCCCGCGAAGAGCCGTTCTCCTCGGACGATTTCGAGAAGATTGAAAAGAAGATGGCCGAGATCATCGACGCCGATTACCCGATCATCCGCGAAGTCTGGGACAAGGACGAAGCGATCGAGACGTTCAAGAAGATCGGCGAAGACTACAAGGCGCAGATCATCGACGACATCATCCCGCCGGGCGAGGCCATCACGGTCTACAAGCAGGGCGACTGGTTCGACCTCTGCCGTGGCCCGCACCTTCCGTCCACGGGCAAACTGCCGAAAGCGTTCAAGCTGATGAAGCTGGCGGGCGCTTACTGGCGTGGCGACTCGAAGAACGAGATGCTGCAGCGCATGTACGGCACGGCCTGGGCGAACGAGAAGGACCTGAAGGCGCATCTCCATCGCCTGGAAGAAGCCGAGAAGCGCGACCACCGGAAGCTCGCCACGCAGCTCGACCTGTTCCACCTGGATGGCCTGGCTGCTGCCGGCTCTGTGTTCTGGCATCCGAAGGGCTACCAGATCTGGCGCCAGATCGAGGCCTATATGCGCCGCCGTCTCGATGAGGCCGGCTATGAGGAAATCAAGACGCCGCAGCTGATGGACTCGGTCCAGTGGGAGAAATCCGGACACTGGGGCAAGTATCGCGAGAACATGTTCATCGTGCCGGACTTCATCCCGGAAGGCGATGAGGGCGTGGAAATCTCCGTACCGGAAGATGCGAAGCTCATGGCGCTGAAGCCGATGAACTGCCCGGCGCATGTCGAAGTGTTCAAGCAGGGCCAGAAATCCTATCGCGACCTGCCGCTGCGGTTGGCCGAGTTCGGCTGCTGCCACCGCAACGAGCCGCACGGCGCGCTGCACGGCATCATGCGCGTCCGCCAGTTCACGCAGGACGATGCCCACATCTTCTGCCGCGAAGACCAGATCGTCGAGGAGTCGATCCGCTTCTGCCGCCTTCTGGAAAGCGTCTATCGCGACTTCGGCTTCGAAGACATCGCGGTGAAACTCTCCACGCGTCCGGACGTGCGAGCCGGTAGCGACGAGACGTGGGACCGGGCCGAGAAAGGCCTTGCCGACGCTGTCGAGGCCGCCGGCCTGCCATGTGAGATCATGCCGGGCGAAGGTGCGTTCTACGGGCCGAAGCTGGAGTTCCAGCTGACGGATGCCATCGGCCGCGTCTGGCAGTGCGGCACGCTGCAGCTCGACTATGTGCTGCCGGAACGTCTGGGAGCTGAGTACACGGCGTCCGACGGCTCGAAGCAGCGCCCGGTCATGCTGCACCGCGCGATCCTCGGATCTCTGGAACGTTTCATCGGTATCCTGATCGAAGAGTTCGCCGGATCCTTCCCGATGTGGCTCTCTCCGGTGCAGGTCGTTGTGGCCGCCATCACGGATGCTGCGAACGATTATGCCGAGGAGGCCGCCGAGGCACTCCGCAAGGCGGGCCTGCGCGTGGAAACGGATCTTCGCAACGAGAAGATCAACTACAAGGTCCGCGAGCATTCGCTGCAGAAAGTGCCGGTCATCGCCGTTGTCGGCGGGCGGGAGGCGGAGGAGCGCACACTGGCGCTGCGCCGGCTCGGCTCGAACGGCCAGCAGATCATCGCGCTGGACGAAGCGGCCACGCTCTTGTCGCAGGAAGGCCTTGCGCCGGACCTGAAGGCCTGAGACGATTCTGAACGGCTGATACTGGGCAGCTGACAAACGGGGCGAGTAGAATAGAAGTGCGACTCATGTCCTACGCGCCCGTGCTTGCAGCTGTCTTTGTGCTCTGGCCGATTATGGGTCTCCTGGGCGGGCAGGGCTATGCGCTCCTCCTGGCGCTGGCGGCCCTGCCGGCTCTGGCGCTTGCCCGGCCAAAATGGCCGCCGGCGCTCTATGCCGTTCCGGCCATCCTGTTCGTGATCTGGGTGATCGTGGGGGAGACCTGGTCACCCAATTCGGGCCAGCTTGTCAGCGGCAGCCTGCTGGAAGGCAATTTTGCCGTAAAGGCGACCAGCCTCAGGATATTCTTTACAGCCGCATTCACCTTTCTGGCGGTTGGCGGGGCGATGCGTATTGCCGACGGCAGCGCGCAGGTTTCGTCCCGCGTCATGCTCGGCGCTTTCGCCGCGCAGGGCCTGATCCTAGCCGTCTCGGTCATTTTCTCCGGCCCGCTGCTTGCGGCGGTCTACGGAGCAGACCCGGTTGCACAGACGCCCGGCATCCAGAATTTCGGGCGCAATGCGAATGCCTTTGCGCTGATCCTGCCCATCCTGATTGCCTACCTGTCGGCGCGCCCGCAATTCTTCTGGAAGCCGGTCGTGGCATTGCTGGTGGTGGCGAGCCTGTTGTTCTTCACCCGTGTGGACACGCAGAGTGCGATGATCGGGCTTGTCTTCATGATGGTGGCGATGGGCCTCGTTCAGGCGCTGCCGAAGCTCGGCTTCCGTATCCTGTTCACCTGTATCGGCGCTTATATCGCGTCGGCTCCGATGCTGATCGGAACGATTCTGAGATTGCTGGAAGCCTACAACATCCATCTGCCAGGCTCGTTCCAGTCCCGGGCCTGGGCTTGGCATGTCGTGATCGAAAAGGTCGCCGAGCGGCCTTTTGTCGGCCATGGCATTGCCGCCTCGAAGACGTGGCGGGAAACCTATTCCGACCATCCGGACTGGCTCGCTCATTTGCCTGACAGCTGGGCCGACTACGCCGTCATACCGGGACATCCGCACAATATGGCGCTGCAGATCTGGGCCGAAACGGGCATGATCGGTGCGGTTCTGGTCGGGTTTTCGCTGGTGCTGCTGGGCTTCCGCCTGCCAGAACCTGCGAAGATGCGCGAAGACATCCGCTTCGCCATTGCCGGTGTCACGGGCGTGGCGTTCAGCCTGTTCAACTTTGCCTACAACATGTGGAACGAGGCCTTCTGGTCGAGCGTGGCGCTGGCTGCCATCGCCATCATCCTGCTGGCGAAGCGCCGCCGCGAGTCGCTGTGAGCACGCTGCCGGCCATCAGCGCCCTTGTGGTGACCTATCATACCGGGCCGCGTCTGCATGAATGCCTCTACGCCCTGAAGGGTGACCCTGACATCACCGAGATCGTCATCGTGGACAATGGCAACCCGCCAGCCCAGCAGGCCTGGATCGACCGGTTCGTGGCGGGCTGCGCGAAGTCGTCGCTGGTCCGTGAGGGTGGCAATCCGGGCTTTGGCACGGCGATGAACCGGGCGGCGGAAAAAGCCAGCGGCGAGCTTCTGCTCGCCTGCAATCCGGACTGCGTGATCAAGCGCGGCGCGATGGGGCCGATGGTGGGGGCGGTGCAGGACGCGCCGCGGCCCGCCATCGTCGGGGGACGGATCTTCGGTCTCGATGGCCGGGAAGGGCGCGGTGCCCGCCGCAACACGCTCACCCTGTGGAATGCGATCGGGCTGGGAAAATGGGCGCTGGACGGGACAGCTGAGCCGGATGGACCGGTGCGCACCGGCGCGATTACCGGCGCCTTTTTCCTGATCCGCCGGGAGGATTACGAAGCGCTTGGCGGGTTCGACGAAGCCTATTTCCTGCATGTCGAGGATGTGGACTTTTGCCGCCGGGCCATCGAAGCCGGGGGCTCTGTCACCTACCAGCCGAAGGCAGGGGCGTTGCACTACACGTCGACCTCCGATGCCCCATCGGCCGTCGTAAAGGCGCACAAGGCGGCGAGCCTGAAGCGCTATTTCCGCAAGTTTGCGAGAACGCCGGGTGAGAAACTGGCCACGGCCCTGATGGTGCCACTGATCGGTTTGGCCATGCGGCTGCGCAGCTAGGCTTTTGGCCGCCAGTCCGGCGGCGCGAGTTCAAAGCCTGCAAAGTCGAAGCCCGGCGCCACCACGCAAGACACCAGCGTCCATGCGCCCAGCGTTTCGGCTGCCTGCCAGTGATGCGCGGGCACGACGCCTTGCAGCGACTGCCCGGCGCGCAAATCCGGACCGAGTGTGACGGCGCGTGGGTCGGCGCCTTCGGGCGTGGCGGTCGTCAACACGAGCGGCCCGCCTGCCTGCCACAGCCAGATTTCGTCGGCATCCACCCGGTGCCAGGCGGAGACTTCATCCGCCTGCAGCAGGAAATGGATCAGCGTGGAAGCCGGGCGTTCCCCTTCGGGGGCAGGGGCGCGGAACGTCTCCACATAATGCCCGCCCTCCGGATGCGACGTCATGTTCAGGAGGCGGATCACCTCCCGCGCCCCAAGGTCGCCGGAGATGGCCTGCATCAGAAGCTGTCCTTGCGCCCGCGGATTTCGGCGAAGGTGGCGACGGCGTCGCCGGGGTGCCCCATGGCGGCCTGCAGTTCCGGCAGGTCCGCGCGGAGGAAGGGATTGGTGGCGAGCTCCTTGTCCAGCCGGGTTGGCACGGTCGGCTGGCCCTTGGCGCGGGTCTCGTCGATCTGTTTCACATAAGCCGCGAGGTCTGCATTGCCGGTCTCGATCGTCTCGGCGAAGCGGGCGTTTGACTGGGTGTATTCGTGCGCGCAGTAGATCATCGTCTCAGGCGGCAGGGCCTTCAGCTTGGAGAGGCTCGCCCACATCATCTCCATCGTGCCTTCGAACACGCGGCCGCAGCCGAGCGCGAAGAGCGCGTCGCCGACAAAGGCCTTGCTCTGCTCTGCAAAGTGATAGGCGATGTGGCCGAGCGTATGGCCCGGCACGTCCAGCACGCGGGCGGTCGCGCGGCCGAGCTCGACAATGTCGCCTTCCTTCAGCTTCACATCGATACCGGGGATCTTCTCCGCTTCACCGGCGGGGCCGTAGATCGTGCAGCCGGTGGCGTCCTTGATCTTCATGTTCCCGCCAGCATGGTCCGGGTGCCAGTGCGTGTTCAGAATATGGCTGATGTGCCAGCCCATCCGGTCTGCTTCGGCGAGGTATTTGTCCGCGTCGGGCGTGTCGATGGCGGCCGTCTGGCCGGAAACGGCCTCATGCACGAGGTAGCCGTAATTATCATTCAGGCAGGGAAATCGGTGTACGTCGAGGGTGATCTTGGTCATCTTTGTCTCCTGAAGACGTCTCCTTCGGATTGGCCTAGCACAGGGAAACCCATGCGTCAGGATGCTGTCACGCTCGAACGCTTTTACTCTGCTCCTCTGGGGCAGGCGGCGGCGCGCATCCTGTCCGGCAAGCTGACGGATCTGTGGGGCGATGCGCGGGGCCTGTCGCTGCTCGGGCTCGGCTTTGCGGTCCCGGTGCTGGACGCGTTCGGCGAGGCGCCATCGCGGATCGTCGCCGCCGTGCCGCACGAACATGGGCCGGTGCGGTGGGATTATTCCGGCCGCGGCAACGCCACTGTGGCAGTGGGGGACGACCGGCTGCCATTTCCCGATGGCATGTTCGACCGGGTGATCGTGATGCACGGCCTGGAGGAGGCCGGCAATCCGCGCACTTACCTGCGCGAGATCTGGCGGATCACGGCGCCGGAAGGGCGCATCGTGCTGGCAGCGGCGAACCGGGGCGGGCTCTGGTCGCGGGCGACGCGCACGCCGTTCGGGCAGGGGCGCCCCTGGACGCGGCCGCAGCTGATGAGCCTGCTCTCATCCGGTCTCTTCCAGGTCACGGCTTCGACCAGCGCGCTCTACATGCCGCCCGTTTCGGCCAGCCTCGTCACATCTGCGGCCGAGGGCTGGGAGGCGATCGGCAACCTGATCGCGCCCGGATTTGGCGGGGTCGTGCTGGTGGAGGCCGTAAAGCGGCTTTACGCCAGCCCGGGCGGTGGGGCACCAGCACCTGTTACCGAAAAGGTACGGATTCCCCGTCCTGTACCTTCCCCAAAACGCGAAAGTCATTGACGTGTCATATAAGCGGCAGATACTTCGCACCTGCAGCAACTACTAGGAGAAGCGCCATGAAGCTTGTCACAGCCATTTTCAAGCCCAGCCGGCTCGACGCGGTCATCGACGCGCTCTCCGAAGTCGGCGCCACCGGTCTGACCGTTTCAGAGGTGCGCGGTTACGGCCGCCAGCTCGGCAAGACCGAAGTGTACCGCGGCGCGGAATACGAGGTGCGCCTGCTTCCGAAAGTGAAGGTCGAGGTCGCCTGTCCGGATGATGCCGCAGAGCGGTTTGCTGACGCCATCACGCAGGCAGCGAACACCGGAACCATCGGTGACGGAAAGATCTTCATCCTGGATCTCGGCTCCGTCATCCGCATCCGCACCGGCGAACGCGACGAACTGGCCGTCTCCAACTAGGATTTCAACGCCTCAGGCGCCGTCATCTTCTTTGCCGAAATGGGCCTCTTCGGCCCCGTGGTGCAGCTGTAGGTTCAGCAGCACGGCCTTGGCGATGGGCAGCGCCGCCAGGATCAGGCCGATCATGATGGCGGACATCACGAGAAATGCCAGGATCTTGAAGCCCAGTGGCATCGGGATCATGGGCACGATGAACATGAACGGCGCCGCCAGGATCAACACGCCGAAGCCGACGAAGAAGGCCGGGCCGTCGGCCGTGTCTTCATTTGTCATTTCCCGTCCGCAGACCGGGCAGGAATCGTTCAGCTTCAGGTAGCTCCTGAACAGTTTTCCTTCGCCGCAATTGCCGCATTTCAGCTGCAGGCCGGACAGGATGGGGGACGGTTTCGACATGGAGGCACTCCGGGGGCTGAGGCGACACATCGTGTCGGCAGCGGCAGACTTCAATGCGACAGATGGCACGCGGGGCCGGGCGGCACTTGACGGGCGGGGCCCGATTGCCCACCAGAGCGGGCTGTAATTCGCAAGACGGAACACCACCAGATGTCTGACCCCATATTCGAGCGGATCGCCATTATCGGCGCGGGCCTGATCGGTTCATCCATCGCGCGGGCCGCCACGGCCTATGGCGCGGCCGGGTCTGTTTCGCTTTATGATGCGAGCGACGATGTCCGGGCCCGGGCTGCCGGGCTGGATATCGGCGAGGTGGCAGGCACGCTGGCCGATGCAGTGAAAGACGCAGATTGCGTGATCCTGTGCGTGCCGGTCGGCGCGCTGGCACCGGTCGCGCAGGCCGCGGTGCCGCACATGAAGGAAGGCGCGATCCTGTCGGATGTGGGCTCGGTGAAGAAGCAGGCTGCCGAAGCGCTGGCCTCCGCCGATGACGGGCGGGTGTTCATCATCCCCGGCCACCCCGTGGCGGGCACGGAGCAATCGGGCCCGGAAGCCGGCTTCCCGACCTTGTTCCGCAACGCCTGGTACATCCTGACTCCGCAAAGCGGGAAGGGTGAGGCCTATGATGCCGCGGCGGACCGGCTGAAGGCGTTCTGGGTGGTGCTCGGCTCCAAGGTGGAAACGATGGATCCGGCCCGCCATGACCGCGTGCTGGCCATCACCTCGCACCTGCCGCACCTGATCGCCTTCAACATCGTCTCCACCGCGTTCGACATGGAGACGGTGGAAGAGGGTGAAGTGGTGAAGTTCTCGGCGGGCGGTTTCCGGGACTTTACCCGGATTGCCGCCTCGGACCCGGTGATGTGGCGCGACGTGTTCCTGAACAACAAGGAAGCCGTGCTGGAATGCCTTGGCCGGTTCTCCGAAGATCTTGCCGCCCTGCAACGGGCAATCCGCTGGGGTGATGGCGACTTCCTGATGCACGAGTTCTCCCGTGCCCGGACGATCCGAAAGGCCGTCATCGATGCTGGGCAGGATTCCGGCGCGGTGAACTTCGGCCGGAACCAAAATGGTGCTAAACCGGACGCATGAAACCGCTGACCCTCTCGGACGACCGGCGCGAAGCGCTTGCAGGCCACCTGCGGCGCCTGTTCGCTGAGGAGTTCGACGAGGACCTTAGCGGCTTCCGTGCCGAAGCCATCATTGCGCTGATGCTGAAACAGCTGGGCCCGGCAGTCTACAATCAGGCGGTGGAAGACGTGCGCGCACATTTCCAGGACAAGCTGGATGATCTGTCTGGCGAAGTCTGGGTCGATGGGGGCGTCTGAAGCCGCTCACACGATCTCACGTGAAATTGTGTCGCCCGCGAGGGCACTCGGACTGTAGGGAAGAAGCATGAAACCGACGACTTCCATACTGTCCCGCCGCGGTCTCCTGTTTGCAGGTGCCGCTTCCCTCGTGATCGCCGCCTGTTCCGGTGGCACCAGCAATGCCGCCCCTGAATCTAAAGGTGAAGGCAAGGACAGCGATGCATTCGCCGATAGCGAATGGCGCAGCCTGACGGAAGCCCAATGGAAAGAGCGGTTGGATCCGAAAGCCTTCGCCGTGCTGCGTCAGGAAGACACCGAACGCCCGTTCACGTCTCCGCTGGAGCATGAAAAGCGCGAGGGCACCTATCATTGCGCCGGGTGCGACCTGCCGCTGTTTTCCTCAGAGACGAAATTCGATTCCGGCACAGGCTGGCCGAGCTTCTGGAAACCGCTTCCGGGCGCCATGGGCACCAAGGACGACCATAAGCTGTTTTATACGCGAACGGAATATCACTGCGCGCGCTGCCTCGGCCATCAGGGGCACGTCTTCAATGACGGGCCCGCACCCACAGGCCAGCGCTGGTGCAATAACGGCGTCGCGCTGACCTTCCGGCCCGCCTGATGCCACTTATTCGATGATCTCGACGCCTTCCGGAATGACGAAGGCCGGGACAGATGCGATGGCGACATCGCCATCGTCGATCAGTTCGCCGGGGCCATTCTCGCGCCGTTCATAGGCTGCGACCAGTGACGTGTAGGGCGGGACATAATCCCAGCCGCCATTGCCATTGTTCTGCGTGATCTCGAAATGGAGGTGCAGCACGGTGGGCGTGCCGCCGAAATCGTTCGAGACATAGCCGATCGTGTCGCCTGCACTCACCGTGTCGCCGATCTTCACCGACAGCTTCTTCATGTTGAGGTGCAGGTATTTGTAGATCCGGCCGCCGGAACGGAGGTTCACACTGTAAGAGCCGACATTCGAGATGATGCCGTTTTCCACCGCGACAACCTCATGCGCGTCACGATCCGCCGCAGATGTGGAGCGTTCCGACTGGCAGCTTGCCGGTGTGCCGACGCGGATGTCCTGGCCCTGGTGGATCTTGCTGATCGGGCAATAGGCCGAATTCCGGTTGGAGGTCCGCGTTTCGCAGAAATTGTCCCGCCACGGATATTCGAAGTTTCGCGAATCGCACTGGTCGCCGCCGACCATGCCGCCGCCAAAGGTGAACACCATGGACTGGAGATAGGCCGGAGAGTCCTTGATCGGGAACACCATATCAGGCGCGAAAATGGTTTCATTTTCCGATCCTTCACCGGTGCCCGGAAGAAGGGCGCCCGGGCCATAGAAGGAGAAGGCCGGCTCTATCGGAGCAGGCGGTTCTGATGTGTCGACCGGGGTGTCCACCGGTGGGGTGGTGTCCGTATCGGCCGTATCGGTTGAATCATCCGGAGTGTCCACAGGCGTGTCAGCTGGCGTATCAGCGGGTGTGTCGACCGGCGTATCCGCGTCCGTGCCGGGATCGGTATCGGGTGTGTCCGTGTCGGCCGTGTCCGGCGTATCCGTGCTGGAATCCGTATCCGTATCGACCGACCCAGCGTCCGGTGTATCGGCCGGCTGATCACCCGTACCGTATGGGTCGGTGACCGGTGTGCCGGGCGGCGGCGGGCCGGGCGCACCCGGGGGGATGGCCGGTCCGGCTTCCGGCGTCGTGGGCGGCGGGCCGCCATCGCCGGGGAAGCGTACGAAATCGCACGCAGCAAGTGTCATCAGCGCCGCTGCGCCAAGCAGGAGGGAACGGGTCTGTTTCATCAGCGGGACCTCACGGCAACGAGGGAGTCGGCGATGGAGAGCGCGTCTTCCTCGCTGATGCAGTCGGCATGCTCGCCATCCGCCACAGTGCATTCGAACTCGATCAGGTAATCGGCGCCATATTTGGTGAAGGCCACCTGCGCGCCGCTCATGGTCGGGATGAAACGCATCGGCGTGTCCGTGACGCCCGGCGACCGCTCGCCGATGATCTCGTTCGTGCCGTTCACGACGATGTTGTAATCCGTTCCCGGATAGAAGGCGAAATAGCCGTCGCTGAGCGGCTGGAACTTCACATCGGATTCAGCGTCTTGCGGCAGCACGATCCCCGATGGCAGCATGACCGGCACCGGCGGCGGGTCACCTTCCTGCGAGGCCGTCATGAAGTTCCCGCTGCTGCCGGAATTGGAGGCGACATCGTTGCGGGCGGCGGCCCAGTTGATTTCGGCTTCGGCGCTCATCGCCTGCGTGTAGACGGGCTTGTCCGCCTCCGCGGCCGCGGTCTCTGCCGCCGGGGCGGCCTCCGCCGGCTTGGAGATTTCGGTGCCGGCATCGTCGCCCATGCCCCGGATGAACTTGTCACAGCCAGCAAGACCCAGCAGGGCGCAGGCGGGCACCAATGCGATGGCAATCCGCTTCCTCATGGCAATTATTCCTTTCCGGGTTGGGCCACATAGTCCGGATCGGCATAGGCGACGCTGTCGACCTGCATGATCCGGCTCTGAATTTCGTTGATGGTTGCGCGCGTTGGCTCCAGGCCGGGCGGCAGGCGGTATCCCAGCCGGATCTCGCCGGAATAGCTGGCCCCGACGAGCCGGAAATCCTGCAGCACGGGATAGCGCGATTGCAGATTGGCCCAGGCGATATCGGCGGCGGCGCGGTCGCGTTTGAAGTTGCGGGAGATGACATCGATCTCCGGCTCGCCCTTGATGCGGACGATATAGACGATCTCCGAGCCATCCTGACTGATCTGGGCGAGCTTCGTCTCCGCCGGAGTCTGCGTTTCGGCAGAGGCAGGCAGTTCCGCGGGCCGGACCAGGGGGAGCGCGTCGCCGGGGCGGAGTTCCGGAACAGGCTGCACCCGTTCACGCATGGCGGGCTGGGCCGCCACCTGCTGGGTGTCAGAGGCGGACCCGTTGGATCCGGCCATCACGAATATGCCTGTCGCCCCCGCCAGCATGGCGAGGCCCGCAAGTCCCAGCGGACCGCCAAGATGGGGAGGGGGCTGGCCGCCGCTCATTCAGTCTCCACCGCCGGATGTGCCGCCAGATACCGGCACGTTTGCAAGGTTCAGAATGCGTCCGCCGCAAGGGCGCCGGCACATGCCGTCAGACCCTTCGATCGGCGTCGTGCCCGGATAGTCGGAGCAAAGGCCTGCGCATTGCAGGTCCGTACGCGGATCGGTGGCGGCGAGCAGTTCTGAGACCAGCTCGTCGGATGTCGCCTCCGGATCGCGGGCCTTCAACAGGGCCAGGGCTGCCGAGACGTGCGGAGCCGCCATGGAGGTGCCCTGTTCATACGCGTAGTAGCAATCCTGCACCGCTTCACCGGTGACCGGGTCATAGCAATCGCTCGAGGCCTTGGTGGAGAGGATGCCGTCCGGACGCGAGTCGTTGTCGTCGTCGCGGGCCATTTCGCCGCCGGGTGCGAGAATGTCGACACCGTCACCGAAGTTCGAATAGGCCGTGATTTCGCCGAGGGCATTGCCGGCCGCCACCGAGATGACATTGTCACAGCCGCCCGGGGCGTAATAGGCCGTGTCGATGCGGGCATTGCCGGCAGCAGAGACGACGACCGCGCCGCGGTCCGTCACCGAGTCGATCGCATCCTGCAGAGAGGCCGGGCAGTATTCGAAAAGGCCAATCGACAAATTGATGATGTCGGCCGGATTGTCGTTCCAGACTTCGCTGCCGTCTTCGCCTTCGGCCGGGATGAGCCCGGCAGCCCAACGGATGGCATCGTTGATATCGGACAGGCGCCCACCACACTTGCCGAGGGCGCGGACCGGCACGATTTTCACGTTCCACGCGCCGCCTGCGACGCCAGCGCCATTGTTGGACGCGGCGGCGCCGATGGTTCCGGCGACATGGGTGCCGTGGAAGGAATCAGCTGATCCGGGCACGGCCGGATTGCAGAGGTCACCCGGGTCATTCGGGTCGGCGTCGCGTCCGTCCCCGTCATTGCCCATGCGCGGATCGGAGACCATGTCCCAGCCCGGTGCGATATTGGCCGAGGCCGCTATGTCCGGATGGGTCATCTGCAGGCCGGTATCGACCACGGCCACGACGACATCGGACGAGCCTTCGATGCCTTGTTTGGTCCAGAACTCCTGGAAACCGGCCCCACCCAGCGACTGGCCGGCGCCAGACCCTCTCGGCTTCATGTCCCATTGCAGATCCCAGAGCGGATCGTTCGGGGTGACTTCCGCGTTCACCGGGGTCGTCGAACCGGTGGAAGGCGTTGTGCCTGTCCCGGTCGTCGAGGAGTCCGATGGCGGACGACGAATGAACTGGTTCTCGAAGATGAAGTCCTTCTCGACATATTCAAACTGGCCGGAGGCGCGCAGGTCGTCGACAAAACAATTTGTCGCCAGAACGGGGTCTGCCTCGATGGCTGCAATGTCGTTCGGGTCCGGACATCCATTGCCTTCGTCGATGGCAAGGAAGCTCAGCGATGGATCCTTTGCGTCTTCCGGGGAGAACAGGGTCGGCCCGGCGCCTGCCACCTGGATCACCATCTGACCTTCGCGCGACAGGGTCACTTCGGCGTTCATCTTGTACTTGGCCAGCGTGTCCAGCATCACGGCGTTGGCATCACGCTGGGCGACGATGGCGTCGCGCGTGACAAGCGACCGGCGCGCAATCTTGCGGGCGGCCAATTGTTCTTCGGCCGGGGCAGCTTCCAGGGAACGCGGCTGCAGTGACCGGGTCCGCTTGAGCGGGGCGGGCTGCGACTGGGCCGTGGTCTCCAGCGCCCGGGTGGCTTCCTCGATTTGCTGCATCGATTGTTCGCGGGCTTTCGGATCCAGCTTCACGCGTGGGGCAATACCCATTTCCGGCTGGAACAGTTCCAGCGAGCGCGAGGCAGGCGCGCGGGCGGTTGTCTCCGAAGCGCCTGCGGCCGGTGGCTCGTCGAGGGCTTCTGCAAGAACGGCCTCGTCTTCGATGTAGAGATTGCCGTCGTCGATCTCCGCCATCGTTTCGGCGGGGGGAATGTCTGCAGGTTTGGCGATCACGGACAGGACGGCAAAGGCAGGCTTGTTCGTCGGCTGGCCTGAAATGTCGCTGATCACCTTGCCGGCAATGGCGCGGGCCTCGACCGGCACGGACCGCATCGGGTCCTTCTTGTCGGCATGATCGACGATGGTTTCGCCGGTAATCTGCTTCAGGGAGGCATCCGCGATCTCGCGGGCGCGCTCAAGGCGTTCGCTCTGACGGTCGCAGCCCGAGACAAGCAGCAGGCCGGTCAGCGCTACCCCGAACAGGAGACGGGCTGATTTGGTGGACTGGTTCGACATGAGAACGTTCCCCGTGAATTTCTCAAACAACATCCCAGCCTGCCTAAATTAACCCTATGGAAAGATTATGACGCCGTTTCCGTCCTGTCCAACCCAAAGGCATTTAAAGGCTGGCCAAAGCGGCGAATGATCACGCTCCGGGCCCTCCTGCTGACGCCGGGTGATATCCCGGCGAGATAGATTTCCTGTCTGGACAAGCCCCGTGACGCGGCAGATGAAGGGGCATGAGCGAGGGGAACAAGGAACCGCCAGACATGTCGCGCCCGGACCGCCGCGGCGCTTTTTTCCTGTTGTTTTTCTGCCTGATGGCCATCGGCGCCGGGAACACGATGCTGATGGCAGCCGTGCTGCCGCCCCTTTCCCGTGAAGTCGGCCTGCCGGACTGGATGGCCGGGGCCGTGTTTGGCCTGTCGGCCTTTTTCTGGTCTGTCTTTTCGCCTGTCTGGGGAAAACGTTCGAACCAGTATGGCCGCCGGCCCATCGCGGCGCTGGGGCTTGCAGGCTATTCGGTGTCGATGCTGCTGCTGTTTCTGTCGGGGCTTGCCGCCAAGACCGGGCTGATCACCAACGCTCTCGTGATTTTTGCCTGCCTGGCCATTTCCCGGTCGTTCTTCGGCATATTCGGATCAGGCGCGAACCCCGCTGCGCAGGCCTATGTCGCCGACCGGACAAGCCAGGCCGAGCGGCGCGACGAGATCGCCTTTATCTCCTCCGGGTTCAGCGTCGGTACCGTGGTCGGCCCGGCATTTGCCGCCGCGCTGGTCGCCTTTGCGGGCATTCTCAGCCCGCTGCTGCTGACCTCGGTCATCGCGGCCATCATGGCAGCGATGATCTGGTTCCGCTTGCCGGAGCAGAAAGAGCCAATCACCGACGCGACACATCTTGACGTCGAGACCAATGCCCGCGGTCTCTGGCATTCGCGGGACGTGTTGCCTTTCCTCGTCTTTGCCGTCTGTCTGTCTCTTGCGACGGGCATCCTGATGCAGGTCTTCGTCTTTGCGGTCATGGACAAGCTGAATGTCGCCGGGACGCAGGCGGCCCAGTATACCGGCCCGGCTTTCACGGTCGGCGCGATGGCGGTGCTTCTGGCGCAGCTGGTCCTGATCCCGCGCCTCAAGCTGCGTAACAAGACGCTGATGTGGGTGGGCTGCATCCCGCTGCTCTGCGGGGCGCTCCTGATGATCGTGGCGCAGGATTTCGCCACGCTGGTCATGGTGCAGTTCCTGCTGGGGCTCGGGCAGGGGCTTGCCCGGCCCGGCTTCTCCAGCGGCGCATCGCTTGCCGTGTCACCCCAGCTTCAGGGCAATGTCGCAGGACTGGTCATTTCGGCAAACGGGATGGGCTATATCGTGACGCCCTTCTTCGGCCTGTTCGTCTACCAGTATATCGGCGCGAACATTCCCTTCATGATTGCCTCGGGCCTGCTGATCTTCATGGGCCTCTACGCCTATTACGCCCTGCGCGACGGCGTTGGCGAATTCGATCCGGAAGAAGACCTCTGACGGCCTAGTTGGTCGACGCTGTGCCGACCGTCTGCCCGGTCACCAGCGCCAGCATGTCCTTGGTCGGATAACCGTCTGCCACCACGCCTTGCGTCTTCTGGAAGCCCTGCAGCGCGGTGCGCGTCTTGCGGCCCGGAATGCCATCCACCGTGCCCGCATCGAAGCCACGCGCATTGAGGCTCGCCTGCAGGATCTTGATCTCGGCCACCGTCAGCGGCTCGATCTCTGTCGGCCAGACGGCGACCGGCACTTTCTTGCCGGTGAATGCGTCTCCCGAAAGCCCAACCGCGAGCGCATAGGAGTCGGCGTTGTTGTACTTCTTGAACACCTTGAAATTATTGAAAATCAGGTATTTCGGTCCGGTCGCACCCGCGGGCAGCCACAGTTCGGCATATTCGGCGCCGCCGGTCTGGAAATCGCCGCCGCGGATCGGAATGATGCCATAGCTGCGCCAAGTCTCCATCCGGCGCTCATTGCCGTCGGCCAGCGAAAAGTCGAAGCCCGACGGAACGATCACTTCGATGCCCCAGGGCTGGCCCGGCGACCAGCCGGAGGACTTCAAATAGTTGGCAGCCGAGGCGAGCGCGTCGCCTTCATTCTTCCAGATGTCCTTTTCGCCATCGCCGTCGAAATCTGCGGCATAGGCATAATAGGTCGACGGCATGAACTGCGTCTGGCCCATGGCGCCTGCCCAGCCGGCGATCAGCTCGTCGCGGTGCGCATCGCCGCGCTCGACGATCTTCATCAGCGTCAGCAGCTCGCGCTCGGCGAACGTCCTGCGGCGGCCTTCCACGGCCATGTTGGCCAGCGTGTTGGGCCCATCGAAATTGCCGATGACCGCGCCGAAGGAGGATTCCATGCCCCAGATGGCTGCAATGTATTCGGCGTCGACGCCATATTTCGCTTCAACTTCGGCAAACAGTTCAGCTTCATTGTGAAGGTGCGAAGCGCCGTTGGAGACGCGGCTGTTGCCCAGTGGCACTTTCAGATAGTCCCAGATCGGTTTTGCGAACTCGGCCTGATCGCCGATGCCGACAGCGGCTGTCTGGAAAGATGAGCCGAGGTAAAGGTCCAGCGGCTTGATGGATTCCAGGAAGGATTTGACCAGGGCCCGGTCATGACCTGCGGCGACGGCGCGGGCGGAAAAATCGTCTCGCCAGGCGTCCATGTCACTGTTTCCAGTGGATTTGTAGCTGATCGGACTTGTGTCCGGCGCAGGCTGGCTGGGGGCGGGCGGCGGAGAGGCCGGTGTGCCCGGAGAGGCCTGCGGACTATGGGCGCAGGAGACCAGAAGGCCGGCCAGAATTGCCGCACCGGCTATATGCGAGCGCGCGATCGCGAAGCGTGCCACTTTTGATGCTCCTGAAAACAGCCGCGCATGACAGCGCGCGTCCTTGACTCTGATGACCGGATTCATTACTCGCACCGCTTTCCAATTCCTTATGACCCACGGGGCCATCCCATGAAAGTCCGTTCGTCTCTCAAATCGCTCAAGTCGCGTCACCGCGATTGCAAGGTCGTGCGCCGCAAGGGCAAGGTCTATGTGATCAACAAGACCGATCCCCGCTTCAAAGCAAAGCAAGGCTGAGCGGAACGTGAATGGGCATTGAGGCGGCAAAATGACCGTCCGGATTGCCCTTTTCGATCTTGGACGGGTCGTGCTCGACTGGGAGCCGGCCCGTTTGTATTCTCGCCTCCTGCCTGACGCGGAAGAGCGCGAGCGATTTCTCTCTGAAATCTGTACGATGACGTGGCACACCCGCCACGATGCGGGCGTGAGCTTCGCCGACAATGCGCTGCCGCTGATTGCGCAATACCCCCAATATGAAACCGAGATCCGGGCCTGGAGCGGGTGCTGGATGGAAATGTTCGACGGCTATATTGATGGTACGCCGGCCCTGATCGACCGCCTCGAAGACCGCGGCGTGCCGCTTTACGCCCTTTCCAACATGCCCTCCGAGACCTGGCCGCTGATGCTGGAGCATTTCCCACTGTTGAAGCGCTTCCGCCACACAGTTGTTTCCGGCGATATCGGCCTTGTGAAGCCAGACCCGGCGATCTTCGCATACACGCTCGAAAAAATGGGTGGCCCGGCGCCGGACGAGGTGCTTTTCATCGACGACAGCGAGAAGAACATTGTTGCCGCCGACGCGCTCGGCTTCCGCACGCACCTTTTCCGTTCTGCCGGGGGGCTGGAGACCGCCCTCAAGGCAGAAGGCCTTCTCTGACAGCCTGACAGAAAGAGGACATTGCCCGGCCGCATTGGACGGGTAGTATCGCCCCATGCTGAGAGCCCTCCTCCTCGCCATTGCTTTCATGGCCGCCGGTCTGCCCGCGCTAGCCGTGCCGACGGACGAGATGTTCGACAAGCTGAAGAACGCCCCCAGTGAAAGCGAAGCCAACGATGCCGCGCAGGACATCTGGGCGTCCTGGATGGAATCGGGCTCAGCCACGGTGGACATGATCATGGAGCGCGGTGTCGAGGCGCAGATGATCGGCGATGCGGAAACCGCGCGGAAATTTTACGACCGCGCCATCATGATCAAGCCGGACAATCCGCAGGCCTGGTTCCGCCGCGCGGGCATCTTCCTGGCTGAAGAGAATTTCCCCGAGGCCCTGCGGGACCTGAACGAGACGCTGAAACTGGAGCCGCGGCATTTCGGGGCCTGGTCCGGCCTCGGTTCCATGTTCGAGACGATGGGTGCCAATGACCAGGCGCTGGAAGCCTGGCGCGAGGCTCTGGCGATATATCCTTACATGCGGGACGGGCTGCAGGCTGAGAAACGCCTCGCCAAGATCGCCGAAGGGCAGGGGCTCTGAGGCCTTGCTGACGGCAGCGGCCATCACGCTGGCGGGCCTCGGCGCCGCGGTCGGTCTTTCTTCCGGCGCCTACACGTCCCGTATTCACAAGGCGCACCCGGCCTCCGGGCGGCGGATCGAAGTCGGCGGCTATGGCATGCATGTGCTGGAGGCCGGCAAGGCGGGCCCGCCGATCCTGATGATCCACGGCGCCAGCGCCAATGCGCGTGAGTTCACCTGGACGCTGGCGCCGAAGCTCGACCAGGATTTCCGTGTGCTGATGGCGGACCGGCCGGGACACGGCCATTCCCGCCGTCCGCCACGCGCCGAGACCCTCGCCGTGCAGGCCGCGCAGATGGCAGGCGTGCTGGAGAAACTTGTGCCGGAAGAGCAGGCCATCGTGGTTGGCCACTCCTTCGGCGGCGCCGTGGCGCTGCGCCTCGCGCTCGACCGGCCGGAGCTGGTGAAGGGCCTCGTCCTGCTGGCGCCGGTGACGCATGATTGGGGCGGCGAGGGCCATGCCTGGTACAACCGCTTTGCGGCTTCGCGCCTGATCGGCCCGGCTTTCAGCCAGGTTGTGCCGTTGGTTGGACCGTCACAAGTGGGAGCTGGCATCGGCGGCGTGTTTGATCCGTCGCCTGCGCCGGAGGGGTATTTCGAGAAGTCCGGCATCGGCCTCCTGTTCCGCCCGGCGGCTTTCCGGGCAAATGCCCGCGACGTGCGCGTGCTGGACCGGGAACTGGCCGCCCAGTCGAAGCGCTATGGCGAACTCGCCGTGCCCATTACCGTCTTTTCCGGCAGCAAGGACACGGTGATCACACCGGCGAAGCATACCGCCCGCCTCAAGAAACAGGCTGACATAGACCTGGTCATCCTGCCCGAAGAAGGCCACATGCCGCACCACAATTTCGGGGATGATGTTGCCGATGCCATCCGGCGTCTGGCCAGCTTGCCCGGGAGCCGCTAAGACGCGGCTCCTTTCATTTCCAATTCCGATTCTGCCGCCCGCCGGCCAATAACTGGAGTTCCTCATGGACGACGCCCCGATCGAGAACCTCACCGAAGCCAGCCGCGAGAAACTGCGCCAGACGGTCGCCAAGATCGAGCGCCTGGAAGAAGAGAAGAAAGAGGTCGCCGAGCAGATCAAGGAGATCTATGCCGAGGCCAAGGCGTTCGGCTTCGACACCAAGGCGCTGCGCCAGGTCGTGCGTCTGCGCAAGATCGACAAGTCGGACCGCGAAGAGCAGGAAATGATGCTCGAAACCTATCTCATCGCCCTCGGCGAAGCCTGAGGCTTTGTAGAAATTCACTGATCGGGATAGGCTTGGCCCATGGGCCGGGATGTCGACGAACGGAAGAAGCGAGCTGCGCTGCGCAAACTGCGCAAGGCGGCCGAGCTTGCCGAACAGGGCAAGGGCCCACCCCTGTCCGACTGGGAGCGTGAGTTCCTGGAAGAAGTCGAAGAACGGATCGAGAAATACGGCTCTGCCTTCGCCGACCCGATGAAGGGCGATGAGGGCGAGGCGCTGTCGGCCCTTCAGCAGGTGAAGCTGAAAGAGATCGACAAGAAGGCCCGCGGCAAGGCCCGGAAGGGCTTCAGCCAGAAATCCGCCTCCGGAAAGAAGTCTCAGAAAGGCAGCTTGGCAAAGCGCGCCCCGCCGCGGGTGCGCCAGATCGATGACGACATTGAGGATGACGTTGCGGCCGAGGCCGAGGAGGCGCCGCCGTCGCCTGCGCCTGCGCCCCGTGGCAAGCCGGTGTTGAAGGCGGTTCCCAAAAGCGAGTCGTCCGACCCCGCGCCTGATGCGTACAAGGACCAAGCCCCGAAATCACGCCCCGCCGGGCGGCCGGTTTTCCGCGTGATCGACGGGGGCAAGGACGGGGCCTGATACCTGGCTCCGGACGAAGGGAGCTGGCTCATGAAGACTGTCATCATCACAGGGGCTTCCACGGGGATTGGGGCAGGGGCCGCGTGCTACATGGCGGCCAAAGGCTGGCGCGTCTTTGCCGGGGTCCGCAAACATGCCGATGGCGAAATCCTGAAGCTGAAGGCGACAGGCGATTTGCGCCCGATCCTCCTTGATGTGACGAAACCGGATCAGGTGGCCGCTGCCGTAGAGACCGTGTCTGGGGCACTTGATGGCGAGTGCCTCTCCGGTCTCGTGAACAATGCCGGCATCGCGAAGATGGGCCCGCTGGCGATCCAGCCGATGGAGGATTTCCGCGCGCAGTTCGAGGTGAACGTGTTTGGCCTGCTCGCCATGACGCAGGCCTGCGTGCCGCTGCTCGGCGCTGACCCGGCACGCACGGGGCCTCCCGGCCGCATCGTCAATATCACCAGCGTCGGCGGCAGGTTGTCCTCGCCGTTCCTTGGCGCTTATGCCGCGACCAAGCATGCTGTGGAGGCGATGACGGACACGCTGCGCCGGGAACTCGTCATCTATGGTATTGATGCGATCGCTATCGGTCCGGGCTCCGTCAAGACACCGATCTGGGACAAGGCCGAAGCGGAAAACACCGATAGCCCCTATGCCGCCAGCGACTGGGGAGATGCCCTGAAACAATTCGAACAGGTCATGCTGTCCGGCGGGCGTTCCGGCCTGACGCCGGAAGAGGTTGCCAGTTACATCGAAACTGCGCTGGCCGCAGACAAGCCGAAAGCGCGCTATGCGCCAGTGCCGGACAAGCTGACGAACTGGACCATCCCGACGTGTTTGCCGAAGCGCATGCTGGACGGGATTTTCTGGAAACGCTTCGGATTGAAAAAACCGTGACGCCCCTGTCAGGTTTCGCTTGACGGACCGCACGGAACCCTCGTGCATGATGCCTTCACGATAAGGGAGGAAACATCATGGCGGATCTCAGCGGCAAGGTTGCCGTAATCACGGGTGCAGCAAGCGGCATTGGCCTGGCAGGCGTGGAGACCTTTGTGGAGGCCGGCGCGAAAGTCATCGCTGCCGACATCCAGGACGAAAAGGGCCGCGCGCTGGAAACGCGCTTCGGGACGGACAAGGTCCGCTACATCCATTGCGACGTGATGGATCTCGCTGAGCTGGAAGCCCTGATGGACGGCGCGGTCAGCCATTTCGGCAAGATCGACGTGGTCTGGAACAATGCCGGCAGCGGCGGCACTCCGGCGAATGTCGAAGAGCTGGATGAGGAAGGCTATGACATGACGATGGACCTGCTTCTGAAGCAGGTCTTCTTCGGCACGAAATACGCCGTCGAGCGCATGAAGGAGACCGGCGGCGGTTCCATCATCAACACGTCCTCGATCAGCGCGCTGGAAGCTGGCTGGGCGCCGATCACCTATTCCGTGGCCAAGGTGGGCGTTGCGCACTTCTCGCGCATCGCTGCCGCGCAGGTCGCCAAGCACAAGATCCGCGTGAACGCGATCCTGCCGGGCTTTATCGCCACATCCATCTTCGGCGCCTCGCTTGGCATGCCGCGCGAAGTGGCCGACCAGATGGCGGAAATGCTGGCCCAGCAAGGCGGCTCGATGCAGCCGGCCGGACGGACGGGACAGGGCAAGGACATCGCCGAAATGGCGGCGTTCCTCGCCTCCGACGCAGCCGGTTTCATCACCGGCAGCCAATTCACCGTCGATGGCGGCATCACGATTGGTCCGCGGCATTCGTGGGACGAGTCGGCTGGCGGCCCGGTCCTCGAAGCGCTGGGTATTACGCCGGAACAGGCCGAACAGATGGCCGAGGCCATGAAGGCCCAGCAGGAATAGGTCAGCGGCGCCTGTCCGGGTCGAGGCCGGGGATGGCCTCGACAGCGGACAGCAATTCCTGCAGGGAGGCGGCTCGGATCACCCGGCGGCCTTTCTCGTCCGACAGGGCAAAGCCCTCTTCGGTCTTGAACAGCGGGAAGCGGCGCCAGTGGGCGCGGGTGCGGAAGATCCAGATCTGATCGGGGGACTCGCCCGCAGCGGCCCATCCGGTCCACATATGATCCGGCGGCAGGCTGCGCCACAGGGCGTCGATCTCGTCGACTTCGGAAGGCGTAAAGGCGGTCATGGCAGTCAGTCCCGATCAATCAGGTATTTCCGAGGTTAGTGCGGCTGAGGCGCCCCGCAACCTGGAAGGTGCACTCTGGATGACGGCGTCCGGCTTCGTCTTCACCGCGTTCCTGACCCTGTCAAAAGTGCAGTCGGCGGAATTCGATCCTGGTTTCCTCGCCTTCTTCCGTTCCTTCATTGCCTTGATCCTGACCCTGCCGGTGATCCTGCAGCAGGGCTGGGGCATCATGCGCATCCACCAGCCGGGTCTCGTCCTGTTGCGCAGCCTGTTCGGCACGATGGGGTTCATCTTCGGCTTCTATGCGGTCTCGGCCCAGTTCGGCCTGCCGCTGTCGGAGTTCAATGCGATCAGTTTTTCCCGCGCCATGTTCATCACGGTGCTGGCGGCAGGGCTGCTCAAAGAGACGGTCGGCTGGCACCGCTGGGGCGCGACGCTGGCGGGATTTATTGGCGTTCTGGTCATGACCCAGCCGCAGGCAGGGGTCAGCTTCGGGACGGTCCTCGCGCTGGCGGCGGCGTTCTGCATGGCCGGGGCGATCACGCTGGTGAAGCTGCTGTCGCGCAATCACAAGCCCGTTACGCTGCTGATCTGGGCGAATTTGCTCTCCTCGGCGATGCTGCTGCCACTGGCACTTTGGAAGACGCCGGAAGTCATGCCGTCATGGCAGGACTGGGCCATGATCACGCTCATGGGCGGCTGCGGCGTGGCCGGTCAGTATTTCTACATCCGGGGCATGGCGATCGGGGACGCCTCGTTCCTGTCGCCGATCGACTATCTGCGCCTGCCCATGGCTGCGACGGTGGACTGGCTGTTGTTCAAGGCCCTGCCGGGACCGTGGACCTGGGTTGGCACTGCCATCATCATCGGTGCGACGGCCTATATTACGCTTCGGGAACAGCATATGCGGCGGCGCGCCAGAGGGGGCTGAGCCCGGATTGAAAGTCTTTCCTTGTGAATAGTGGCGAAATCGTTCATTGATCACGCCAGAAAAGGGAGACTCGCATGGCCAAAGTTCTCGTCACTGGCGCCACCGGCTTTATTGCCGGTCATGTCATCCACCAGCTGCTGGAAGCGGGCCATGAAGTAAGGGGTACGGCCCGTTCCGCTTCCAGGGAAACACCCCTGAACACGATTTTGAGCGATTATGCCGGCAAGCCCGTGCACATCGAGATCGTCGAGGCGGACCTCTCCAGCGATGCCGGCTGGGCTGAGGCGGTGGAAGGCATGGACTATGTCCAGCACCTTGCCTCACCCTTCCTGGCGGTGATGCCGAAGGATCCTGAGGAGATGATTCGCCCGGCGCGCGATGGCGCCCTGCGCGTGCTGAAGGCCTCAAAGGCGGCGGGTGTGAAACGCGTGGTGATGACGTCCTCCATGGCGGCCATCGCCTATGGCTGGGGCGATGCCCGGCCCAACCCGCTCACCGAGGAACACTGGTCCAATCCCGACAACCTCAAGGACAATACGGCCTACACCCGCTCCAAGACGATCGCGGAGAAGGCGGCCTGGGACTATATGGCCGGGGAGGGCGCGGGTATGGAGCTCGCCGTCATAAATCCGTCCGCCGTTCTCGGGCCGGCGATGAGCGCGGATGTCTCTACGTCCATCCAGATCATTACCCAGCTGATGACGGGCAAAGCGCCGGCCTCTCCGCGGGTCGGTTTCTGCGTCGTCGATGTACGCGATGTCGCCGATGCGCATGTGAAGGCGATGACCGTGCCGGAAGCGGCCGGCGAACGCTTTCTGGCGTCCGGCCGGTTCATGTGGATGAGTGAAGTGGCGGACGTGCTGCGCGAGCAATTCCCCGATTACCGCAAGAAGCTGCCGAAGGGCGAACTGCCCGACTGGCTGCTGAAGGCGCTGACACTGGTGAACCCGCCCCTGAAGGCCGTCGTGCCGGAACTTGGCCGGGAGCGGCATTGTTCCAACGAGAAAGCCCGCCGCGTCCTCGGCTGGACGCCGCACACCGAAGAAGAAGCGATCATCTCGAGCGCGCAGAGCCTGGTCGACCTGAACGTGATCTAGGCCTCGTTGCGGCCCCGGAAGGTTGCGCCGGCAGAAATGAAGCTGGCGGCCGCGAGAATGGCGGACATGACGCCGTTCCACCCGGCCATGGACAGGCCCAATATGTAGAAGGGCGCATCGGTGCAGGACGGTACGGTCATCGGCCGGTCCAGCGAGTCCATGTTCATGAGATCGATTTCGCCGCCGCCTGCACAGCCGGTCGGGGGCGGGAAAATCTTCCATTCGACGCCAGAATGGTAGAAGGCGACCACGACGCCGACACCGAAAACAAGGCCGATCAGCACATTCAGCGCCACCAGGAAACGCCGGGTCGGCCGCAGTTTCCAGAGGGCGAGCCCAGTCAGAGTCATGGCGATCAGCGCCCAGTAGACCTCCCGCTGGCGCAGGCAGAGCGGGCAGGGATAGAGCTTGCCGAAGGTTTCGAAGGCGTGGGCGACCGCAAGCATCAGGGCGGACACCACCATCGCGGCGACCGGCCATTTCCAGTCCTTGAGAAGACCTTGAAGGAAGCTCATCGCCGGCACGCTAGCATGCAGTCACGCCAGCAAAAGTGCGGCGCAGCGTCACGAGCCTAACAATCCCGTGAGCCAGTCCTTTCCGAAATGGATGGCGGCCAGCACCGCGGTCGGTCCCAGGATCAGCAGCGAGGAAACCCAGACAAATCCGAGGACAGCGCCGATGATGACAAGGAAGCCGTCCCGGTTGATCAGGCCGAAGGCGGCCAGCGCGACGGCAAAACCGGGAACGGTGTTGGTCATCGGCAGCGGCACCAGGATCGATGCGCAGAAGATGCAGAGCACAAAGCCCAGCAGGCGTTCCGAACGTGGGCCCGTGATCATCGTGAAACGGGGCTTGGAGAAATTCTCCACCCAGCCCAGCCATTTGCGGCCCCCTTCCGCCATGGCGATCAGGCCCTTGCGGTCGATCTTACGCTTGCCAAGGGCATCCGGCAGCCAGGGTTGCTCATGGCCAAGGGCCATCTGCACGGCAAGGGCCATCATGGGCAAAGAGACAACCTGCGGCACGCCATAGAGGAACGGAATGCAGCAGGGCAGGGCCAGCAGGAACAGGCCCGCGCCGAACGCACTCTCGTCCAGATGGTCAAAAATTTCCCGCAGCGTGTACCCGTCTTCCGGCGCGCCGGCGGCCATGGCCTCGACGATCTGGAGCAGGGTTTTTTCGGTTTCCGCTTTGGTGACACTCATGCGTGTTCAATACGTCCTGTAATATGCAGCCCGGGATAGATTGACGGGCAGGCCCTGCTCGGGCAGGAGAGCCTTCCCGATAAGGGCCTCTGTGGCGGAATTGGTAGACGCGGCGGATTCAAAATCCGCTTCTGGCAACAGAGTGCCGGTTCGAGTCCGGCCAGAGGTACCAGCGTTTGATCGCGCCATCAGTATTCGTATTTCTCCACCCGGGTCAGATCGATGATATAGGCAGCGTCCGCGAGGTCGCTTTCCTGTTTCTGTGCATGAAGTGTGCCTTCGATCCAGACCGCTTGCGGCAGGTCCTTCAGCAGGATCGGATCTTCAGTGCGCACGAAAATGGTCTGGTTCGGCGGCGGCGGCGGTGCGTGGATACATGCGCCGAAATAGGGCACCAGCAGGAATTCGCGGATCTCGGCCTTGGCGTCGTATGAAAACGGCACGGTGTAGCCGGGCATGCGGATCTTCTTGCCGTCGAACGTGTCGACGGTATTGAACGAGCCGATCTGCATGGCTGTATCGGCGGCAGAGCCTTCCTGAATGGAATAGAGCGTCGCCATCTGGGCGGCGTACATCTTCTGCAGACGCTCTTCCTCGCCTTCCGGCATCAGGTCTTCCCAGCTGATTTCGGTGACGCCGCGGGCCTTGATCTCTTCCTGTTCCTTCAGGGCTGCAGCTGCTGCGGCTGCAACGGAGGAGTCTTTCGCGGCCTGTTCGGCTTCGCTTTCACCGATCTTGTCGCCGACCTGCGGGCCTGCAGGCTCGGCTGTGCTGACTTTGGTCTCAGCTGGCGCTTCAGCCGGCGTTTCCGCATCAGCGGGGGGTGCCGTGGCCTGGCCACAGGCGGGTGACAGGCTGATCAGGATGAGGGCGGGGAGGATGAGGGAACGCTTCATGACTGTTTTCTTAGGCTTTCAGGGAGGGATGTGCCAGACGGGTTTGACAACCTTGCTACAACTTCACGGACAGGCCGTCTGCGAGGGACCTGCGGAAAGCGGCCCAGGCTGGGATGGCCCCGGCGAGAAGGGATGCGCCGGTGACGGCCAGCAGCGTCAGAAGGTCTGTCATGCCGGGCCCGGTTCCGCCAAGGGAAATGCCATATCGCTGCATCACGATCGGTCCCGCGATCAGGATCAGGACGTGGACGATCACAATTCCCAGCAGGGCGCCGAGGAAACCGATCAGGCCGGCCTCCAGTGTCAGCAGGCCGAATATGTGTCCCGGCCGGGCGCCGACGGCCCGGAGGATCGACATTTCGCGCCGCCGCTCATTTAGGCTGGTCAGGATCGAGGTGAGGATGGAAACAACCCCAACCGCAATCACGAAGATGGACACGGCCAGCAAGGCGCGCTCTGCCATCGCCGTCACGCTCCACAGCTCGGCCAGCGCCTCGCCGGGAATGATCGCCATCAGTGGTTCGCTCTTGTTGGTGTTGATCTCGCGCCGGGTGCGCAGGATCGTGCCCTTGCGCTTCAGGCCCGCATAGACCGCCGTAATCGTCTTGGGCGTCAGGTTGAAGCTGCGGATCATGTCTTCCGTGATCGTATCGGCCAGCGGATTCTTCGCCCCGGTTTCCCAACCGACATGGATCGCCGTGATGGCTTCCAGTGAAACGATCACCGTACGGTCGACCGGTGTGCCCGTCGGAGCCAGAATTCCGACAACCCGGAATGGCCGGTTCTCATGGCCCGATCCGAAATCGGCTTTGCCAAGCCCATGCGATAGGACCAGTGGGCTGCCAATGTCATAACCAAGCTCGCGGGCGACATCCGCGCCGATCACGGCGTCGAACAAGTCGTCCATTTCCACGCCCTTGGCAAAGCGCAGCGGCTGGCCGCGGCCATACTGGTAGTGTTCGAAATAGGCATGGTCGGTGCCCATCACGCGGAAGCCGCGATGGCTGTCGCCAAGGGAGATCGGCACCGTCCAGGCGATGTCGTCTCGCGCGGCGAGTTCCTGATAGGTGGGCCACGAAATCTCGGCCGTCGCATTGCCCATCCGGAAAACCGAATAGAGCAGGAGGTTCACGCTGCCTGTCGGGGCGCCGATGATCAGGTCTGTTCCGGAAATCGTGTGGCCGAAGCCTTCGCGCGCGCCCGTGCGGGCCTTGTCGACACCGAGGAACAGCGCGACTGACAAGGCAACGGCCAGCAATGTCAGCATCACGGAGGCGCGCCGGTTCAGCAGGCTTTTCCAGGCAAGGGCAAACAGGGCCTTCATGCGCTCACCCCCGCTCTGTTGATTTCCGAAAGGTCGACCGCCCGGTCGAACTGGCGGGCGAGGCTGGCATCATGGCTGACGAACAGGAGCGCAGCGCCTGTGCGCCCGGCCTCTTCGCTGAGAAGCTCGATGAACCGGTCGCGCACATCGGCGTCGAGGGCGGAGGTCGGCTCGTCCGCGATCACGATGTCCGGTCCGCCCATCAGTGCGCGGGCGGCGGCGACGCGCTGCTGCTGGCCGACCGAGAGGTCGGAGACGCGCCGGTCCAGCAGGGTTTCATCCGTCAGACCAAGCCGTCCCAGCAGGCGGCGGGCTTCGCCTTCCGTATCCTTGCCGACTTTCGCCCGCCGGGCAGGGGAGAAGTGCAGCGGCAGTGTGACGTTCCCGGTGACCGAGAGATACGGCACCAGATTGAACATCTGGAAGATGACACCGAGATGATCTGCCCTGATGCGGTCGCGCTTCGCGGCGCTGAGTGCGGCCATGCCGTTGCCCAGTACTTCGATCGTGCCGGTCTCCGGGCTGAGGACGCCGGCGATCAGGCCCAGCAGGGTGGATTTTCCGGACCCGGACGGTCCGCGCAGGAACAGTTTCTCGCCCCGGGCGAGGGTGAAGCGGTCGATATCCAGCACCGGTGGATGTCCGGGCCAGGCAAAGCGGAGGCTTTCTACCCGGATGGCATCCGTGCTCGGGGCGTCAGGCAACATTAGTCGAAATCGATCTCTGTATCGTTGGGGGTAAGTTCCTTGGCGACCTGCTGGCCCTCGGGGCCGAGATAGATCGCATCGATGTGTTCGAACGCCGGATAGAGCTCGAAGACGTGTACCAGCATGCCCTCCACCCGGTCGATCTTCTTGCAGCGCCAGACGACCGACACGGTCATCGCGCCGTGGGAGCCGTCCGTGCGGCCGGTGATCGAGCGTTCCGTCTCTTCGCAGGTGGTCGGACCGACCGGCTCGACGATCCCTTCGGCATATTTCTCGGCCTTCGGGCCTTCGGGCACTTTCGTTTCCGACAGGCCGAAATTGGCGAGCGGCGCATCCAGGCTGACGGTCAGAAAATCGTCTTCCCGGGTGATGGCGAGGTCTCCGCCGCCATGAACATGCGGCTCACCGGCGTGGCCCTCGGCATCGTCATGTGCCTCTTCAAGCTCGGCAACAGCTGCCGTGACGGCGACGCTTTCGGGCATGTCTGCTGCGGCGGTGTCAGCTGGAATTTCGGGCGCGGGAGGAGGCGGTTCGTAGGGCGCTGCGGCGGGGCTGCAGGCGGCAAGTCCCATCAGGCTGGCGACGGATATGGCCGCAACCGGCCAGAAACGGATTGAAATCATTGTGGGCCTCCGGTGTGCGCCACACAGGGGATAAGTGCAGAAAGGTCAATAATTATTGTCGCGAAACCGATAGTGATACTATATCACATTTAATCAAGGCGGGGCTTGCAGAAGTTCTTCTGCCAATTTCACAAACGCCGCCGGTTTACGCATACATGCTCAATTCCCTCCAAGCCCCTCTGCTGTTCGGCTTGACCGCAGCTTTCATCACCACGCTCGGCCTGATCACGGTGTCGGTGCGCGGCGACTGGAGTGCGCGTTACTCCGGCCTGTTCGCACTGGCTGCCGGCGGCATGCTGGTCAGCCTCACCCTGCTGCACATCGCGCCGGAAGCGTTCGAGCTCAGCACGCGCACGCCCATCTTCCTGATGGTCGGCTTCTTTGGCGGATTGATCCTGCATTTCGGTGTCGGTGCAGCTTTCCCGGAAAGCTCAGACCGGGGGCGGGCGGCAGCCATCACGCCGCTGGCAGCGGTAGCGATCCACTCGCTGCTGGACGGGATGATCTATTCGGTCACCTTCGCGGCGAGTTTCTCCTCCGGCGTCTACGCGGCCGCCTCGCTGATGCTGCATGAGTTCCCGGAAGGCGTGATCGCCTTCGCCATCCTGCGCCGGCACAGCTTCTCAAACCGCGAAGCCTTCATCTGGGCCTTCATCGCGTCCGCGGCGACCACCCCGCTGGGCGTACTCGTCGCGACACCGTTCATGTATGGCCTGACGCCGGATATTATCGGCAGCCTGTTCGCGGTCTCGGCCGGTCTCCTGCTCTATGTCGCGACAGGCCCGCTGATGGAGCCGCTGGAGGAGGAACCGCCCCTGCGCAGCCTGCTGGCCCTCAGCACAGGTGTGGGACTCGCGATCCTGATGGCGCTGATGCCGCTTCACCCGCATGAGGAAGAGGGTGGGCACATCGTGCCGGCACCGCACGAAATACAACAGTAAGCGCGCCGGGCGGCATGCCCTTTGCAGCCTGACTCCCAGGGAACGGGAGAGGTTCAGCACGCATGCAGTCCAGACAGAAGGGGCCTGTTTACGAAATCGGCGGAGAAGCTGGAGGTCTGACAACCGGAGACCGCCGCCCCATGCTGACCCTGCCCATACTGGCCAAGATGTCCTCCGCCGCCCTCGCGGCCGGGATTACGGCCTGTCTCACCTATGGCCAGTACAATGTCGCGAGCGGTGCGGGCGGATCCGGCCTGATGCCGCCTGCCAGCATCCTGCACCCAAGTGCCAGACCGGACGCCATACTCGACCCGATGGCCGAAATGGCGGAAGCGTTCGCCACCCTGAAGCAGGAGCATGCCAAGGCGGATCGCAACCGCGCCATGATCGATTGGCTGGCAAGCCTGCGAACCCGGTTCACCGTGCAGCGTTTCGAGACCGGGCTTGTCTACAAGGTACGCTACAGCCCTGCCGATCAGGCGGGCAGCGTTCTGGAAGATAATCTTGTCGTACCTTTCGGGCCGGAGCTCCCGTTCGCCGTCAGCCTGCATGCCGCTGAAAATGGCGCTATCCGCATCGAAGGCCTGTCCTGCGTGAGCCAGGAAACGCTTGGCCAGATTGACGCTTCAGCGGGAGAAGGCGCTGCGGAAGCGGCGGCGATGGCCAAGGCGGAAGCCTATCTGCGCACACCGGATGCCGCCGATCCGGCGCTGCCTGCAGACTGCCTGACGGTTCGCCTGAAACGCAGCTAGTGCTGCTTTTCCAGCGCGGCTTCGTCCAGCTCGCGATTGGTGAAGCGGCGGGTGAACTCGGTCACGCGCGGGGCGATCTCGGTCCGGAAGCGGTTGCCGTTGAAGACACCGTAATGGCCGACGCCCGGCTGGATGTAGTCCAGCTGCATTTCCTTTGGCAGCTTGGTGCAGAGGTCGTGCGCCGCCTGCGTCTGGCCGATGCCGGAAATATCGTCTTTTTCGCCTTCGACCGTCATCAGCGCCACGTCGCGGATCTTCTCCGGACGGATCTGGCGTGTGTAGCGGTATTTCATGATGCCACGCGGCAAATGGTGTTCCTGGAACACACGCAGGATGGTCTGAAGGTAGAATTCTTCCGTCAGGTCGAGGACGGAGAGGTATTCGTCATAGAACTCGCGGTGCTTGCCGGCATTGTCGCCGTCGCCTTCGACCAGATGGTTGAAGAAGCGCCACTGCGCATCGACGTGACGGCCCCAGTTCATGTTCATGAAGGACGCCAGCTGCACGAAACCCGGATAGACGCGCCGGAAAGCGCCCGGATAGGGGCCCGGCACGGTGTGGATCATGTTCTCTTCGAACCAGCTGAAGTCGCGCTCCTCGGCCAGTTCGTTCGGCACGGTCGGGCTGCGGCGGGTATCGATGGGCGAACCCATGAAGGTCATTGAGGCGGGGCGGTTCGGATCATCGTCCTCGGCCATCATCGAGATCGCTGCCAGAACCGGCGGACCCGGCTGGCAAACGCCCAGCACATGCGCGCCGGGGCCGATATGGGTGATCATCTTGCGGACATGGTCCATGTAATCGTCGAGGTCAAACCGGCCGAGCCAGACCGGCGCCATGCGCGCATCGGCCCAGTCGGTAATGTAGACGTCATGGGTCGCCAGGAAGCCTTCGACCGTTCCGCGCAGCAGGGTGGCGTAGTGACCCGACAGCGGTGCCACGATCAGCATGCGGGGCAGGGGCGCCGAGCCCGGCTTGCGGGCGAAAGCAAGTGCGTCCGGATCCTTGCGGAAATGAATCAGATTGCACCAAGGCGAGCGCCACGCGACGGTCGGGGTCACGCCAACCGGGGCGCTGTTGATCTTGACCGACTCGATGCCCCATTCAGGCTTGCCATAATAGCGGGTGGCGCTTTCGAAAACGTCCGCAAAGGCGGAGAGCGCCTTGCCGTATTCCGTGTTCGCGATGGGGTTCATCGACGAGTGCATCGCCATACGGCCTGCACGCACAGCCAGACGCATCGGCGCCATCGCGGCTCGGTTCAATTCGACAAGGGAGTACAGCATCGCCCGACCTACCTCTCATGTTGCACCGCAGCATATGTCCGCAATCCGGATGTGGCAAATGGATTCGCCAGCCAGGCGCCTTACCGGCGGGTTAACGCAGTCGATTGAATTTGCCTGAAACTTTCAATTTCCCGCCCGTCTCGGGTTAAGGAGCGGCTGCTAGTTTTTAGGTCTCAACCGGCAAAGAGGCCTGACCCATGTTCCTCAAATGCGAACCCAATCCGCATCAGGGCGGGCGAATGACCCGGACCGTGCTGTTCCATCATGCCGACCAGCGCTTCGCGATCGATGCCGAGGCCCTGCACAAGAAGCCGGACCTGCTGAACGAGTTCGGCGCACACAACAGCCTGCGATTCCGGACGTTGGACGCCGTCGCCTACGGCCTTTGCTTTATTGGCGGCGTGGGCACGATCACCGTGGCCTGGTGGATGTTCTTCGTTGGCCTTGCTGCCTGCGTGCTGATGCTGGCGGCCAACCGCAAGTCCGCTGGCGAAGCGGCACGGAATGCGGCCCGGCGTTCAACGGACAATTTCCGCCGCCTGCATGAGCTGGGCTGTATGTGGCTGGTCTACGAATAGACCCGGCAAGACGTTCCGGCCTCAGATCCCGACCATTCCGAGGATCGCGGCGACAATCGCCACCAGCATGAAAATCAGCGACAGGCTGACCGAGACGGCGCGCTGGCCCTTGCGGCTGGTGCGCGACCCTTTCGGAGCCTTGCCGGTTTTCGGCGCCAGCATCCAGCGGTTCGAATAGAAGCCGAAGGCGGCCAGCAATGCGGTGACGCCTGCGGCCCAATCGGTTGCCAGCAGGAAACAGGCCCCCGCCGCCAGCATCATGCCGGCAATCGGTGTGGAGGTCGCGTGGAGCAGCTCGCGCACGTGCCGGTCGGCCCGGCTGCCATCCAGTTCCTCAAAACTGCAGTTCGGCGCTGCGATCGCCGCCACCCAGGACGAGCCGATCGCCAGGGCGGAGAAGATGAGACCTAAATTCGAGGCGAGGGCAGTGAGGTTCTGGAACATGGCCCGAATATGCGCCGGATTCGCGGATCAGCCTAGAGCCTGATCCGTCTAGACAAAGCTCGCGACGATGACCTGATCCACCAGCGCTTCGTCCGGCGGAACCTGTCCGTCCAGCATCAGCATGGCCAGGCCATGGACCATCGACCAGGCCTGAAGGCGCTTGATCTTCCGGTCATCCTTGGAGGCATCTGTTGGCATCAGTTCGCTGAGCGTGTCTGACAGCATGCCGAAAGGCTTGTCCGTGGCGCAGGGCGTTTCGTTACGGTCCCCTTCGGGGGGGCGCTGCGTCATCATCAGGCGAAAAACGGACGGATTGCGCAGGGCGAACTTTACATAGGCCCGCCCCATGGCCCTGAAGGCTGCCCGCTGATCGTCGGCGCCATCCATCGCTTCCCGGAACGCTTCGGCCAGGCGCTCACCGCCCACGCCGCACAACGCATTCAGAAGCGCGGCCTTGTCCGGGAAGTGCCGGTAAACCGCGGTGGCCGACACGCCGACATTGCGCGCGATTTCCCGCAGGCTGACCGCATCCGGCGCTTTCACGTCCAACTGGGCGAGGCCTTCCTCGATGAGGGCGGAGCGCAGGTCGCCATGATGGTAGCGCCCGTCGCGCGGCTTCATGTTGACAGTGTTATCATCCGATGTCATGTTATCACTGTAAACATAGTTTCCTGTTTCTGCAACGCGACACGGAGTCACGATCATGCCCAGCCCAGTAGAATCCGCCATTCGCGGCGTCGTCACCAAAGGCGTCGTGGCCATCGCCGACTTCAACCGCGAACGCAAGAAGTCAAAAGGCCCCAACCCTTTCCTGGAAGGCCTGCATACGCCGGTCACGGAAGAAGTGACCGACACGGCGCTGAAAGTGACAGGCGAAATCCCCGCCGCGCTGAACGGGCTTTATGTCCGCAACGGGCCGAACCCGCTGGCCAAGGTGAACGCTGCGACGCATCACTGGTTCATCGGCGACGCCATGATCCACGGCATCCGGCTGCAGGATGGCAAGGCGCTGTGGTATCGTAACCGCTGGGTCCGTTCCAACGCGGTCAGCGATGCGCTGGGAGAGCGCCGCGCGCCCGGCCCACGCCATCCGCGTACGGATGTCGCCAACACCAACATTGTCGGCCATGCCGGGAAGCTGTGGGCCATCGTCGAGGCGGGCGGGTATCCGGTCGAGATGGCGGATGATCTCGCCACTGTCGCTCATTCGGATTTCGACGGCACGCTGGGTGAGTCCTATTCCGCGCACCCGCATCTGGATCCGGACACAGGCGAGATGCACGCAATCTGCTACGAGGCCCAACATCCCGATACGATCTGGCACACGGTCGTCGACACCAGCGGCCATGTCCGCCGCAACGAGCCGATCGCCGTGAAGAACGGTCCGATGATCCATGACTGCCAGATCACGCCGAACTATGTGATCGTCTTGGACCTTCCGGTGACCTTTTCCATGTCGGCCCTGATCGGCGGAGCAAGCTTTCCCTTCCGCTGGAACCCGAAACACAAGGCGCGCATCGGCCTCCTTCCGCGCGAGGGCAGGGGGGAAGACATCATCTGGTGCGATGTCGATCCCTGTTTCATTTTCCACCCCGCAAACGCCTACGAGACGGAAGATGGCAAGGTGGTCATGGACGCCTGCGTCTATGAGACCATGTTCGACACCGATGGGCACGGCCCCGACTCGCCGACCGCGAAATTTGAGTCCCTGACCATGGACCCGGTCGCGAAGTCGGTAACCCGTGAAGTGGTCGACCCGGCGCCGCAGGAATTCCCGCGCTATGACGAGCGCCTGACCGGCAAGCCCTATCGCTATGCCTATGCTGTGGCACTGCCCGAGCGGGCAGATGACGGTTTTGTCGGCGCGACCTGTCTGTACAAGCATGATCTTGGGGCGGGCAAACGCGAAGTGCATGACTTCGGTCCTGGCCGGGTACCGGCGGAATTTGTCTTCGTGCCGGCGCATGAAAATGCCGAAGAGGATGAGGGCTGGCTGATCGGCTATGTCAGCAATGTGGAGTCGGAAACGTCAGACTTCGTGGTGCTGGACGCGGCGAACTTCACCGCGCCACCGGTTGCCGAGATTCATATTCCTTACCGCATCCCGCCAGGCTTCCACGGCAATTTCGTTCCGCAGGCGTGAGGGACGCTTCTCCGGATTAGCCCACGCTCATTGCGAGCAGGCGGCTGATCTGGGCGCGGGGCAGGCCGCTGTCATTGTGATAGTCGTTGATGGCGTTCTGTAGCGCGGTCAGGTCACGCTTCGACGTGGCCTGCGGCTTGTCGAGCACGCCCTCGCGCATCAATGCCGCGCAGACATGGGGCGAGGCGATCCAGGCATCCCAGCCCACAAAACGCAGGAAATAAGCCCCCGTCGCGCCGCCGAGGCGTGAGCCGCGTTTGTTCAGTGTGGCCATCAACCCCAGCTGGTCGTCCGCAGGCCAATTGGCGAGGAAATGGCCGAAGCCGCCTTCCCTGGCCTCAACGTCCGCCACGAATTTCGCGTTTTCCAGCGTCGCCTTGATCTTCTGGCCGTTGCGCACAATGCGTTCGTCAGAGACCAGGCGGTCCAGCATCTCGTCACCGAAGAAGGCGAGCTTGCCGGGATCGAAACCCTCGAAGGCGGCTTCAAAGCCGTCCCACTTGGCGTCGATGACTTTCCAGTTGAACCCGGCATTGAACACGCAGCGGGTCATCACCGAGAGCAAACGGTCGGCGGACACTTTCGACAGGTCCGCCACCGCATGCGAGTTTTGCGACATCTCCAGCGCGTTCGCCCGTCCGCCATGATGGCCAGCGGCCATTTTCAGGATCGGGGCGAACTTTCGCGCCATGAGAATTGTCCCTTATCCGAGCGCGGTCTCGTAGACCTTCGCGTAATCGTCCGCACTCATAGGCTTCGGATTTCCGAAGTGTGCAAGGTCTTTCAGTGCGTACTGGACGATGCCTTCGGCGTCTTCCATGCCGAGACCGATTTCCTTCAGCGTGGACGGAATGCCGATGTCCTCGTTCAGCTTGGCAATGGCGTCGGCGAGGTCTGCCCCTTCCTTCAGGCCCATGGCCTGACGCAGGCGGGCATATTTCGCGTCCGCAGCGCCTTCGTGGAAGCGCAGGATGTGCGGCAGGAAGATCGCGTTCAGCGTGCCGTGGTGCAGCTTCTTCTCATGCAGGCGTCCGGCCGCATGGGAGAGGGCGTGGACGCCGCCAAGGCCTTTGACGAAGGCGAGGGCGCCTTCATAGCTGGCCATCATCATGTGCCAGCGGGCGTCCGGGTCCGACCCGTCCTGAACGGCTTTTTTCAGCCAGCCATCACCCAGGGCGCGATAGACACCATCATAGCCGATACCTTCCGCAGGCGGATTCACGGCAGGTGCCAGAACGGCCTCGATACAGTGGGTCACGGCGTCCATGCCGGTCGCTGCGGTGAGACCGGCGGGCAGGCCGAGTGTCAGGTCCGGGTCGCAGATGGCGGTGGACGGGATCAGGTTCGGGGAAACGATGGTTTCCTTCCGGCCGTTCTCCAGCGTCGAGATCAGGCCGACGGAGACTTCGGAACCCGTACCGGCGGTCGTCGGGATGGCGATCAGCGGCGGGATCTTCTTGATCTTCTTCGCGCCGCCGGAAATCGCGGCATAGGTTTCGAGAGGGTCGGGATGGCTGACCAGCAGGCCGATCGCCTTGGCATGGTCCATGGAGGAGCCGCCGCCGACCGCGATCAGACCGTCGGCGCCGCATTCCTTGTAAGCGGCCGCCGCCTGCTTGGCCTGGGATTCCAGCGGGTTGGGAACCGTGTCGGCAAACACGCCGGCTGGCGCCATGCCGAGCGCATCTTCCACTTTCGCCAGAATACCGACGGCCTTGATGCCCGGGTCCGTGACAATGAAGGGACGGGTGATGCCCAGATTCTTGACCACGTTCGGCAGCTGCTTGAGCGCGCCGGAGTCAAAAATACAGGTGGTCAGAAAGGTCAAAACGGGCATGGGTGCAGCTCCTCAAATACAGCGCTGGCACTTTTGCGGGGGGGAGGGGGCAGACGCAAGCCCCCCATCTCTGGATGCGGCGTTCCGCCCTGTCGAACCCGATAGGGCTCACTGGCGTTAATACATCCCATCCGAGGTTGCGTTCTGTGAATTTGCAGGTGCTTCCAGGAACTCACAATTCGGGGAAATACCTAGTTGCGCGCCCGTGTCGCGCGGCACCTCGGCGCGCGTCAAACTGGCTAATTATATCCCAAAAAACAGGGGTCTATCTCCACGCCATCGGCATTCTTTTCATGGAGGGAAAGACATGAAACGCCTCTTCTGTGCCGCGCTCCTGGCGAGCGCAACTTGGACAACTGTTGCGGGGGTCGCAGCGGCTGATGACAATCCGTGGATGATCCGCGGCCGCGTTATCGGTGTGATGCCGAACGAGTCGGCTGATCTTACGGTCGGCGGCGCCGCCCTCGGTGGCAACGTCGACATCAGCGAAGAATTCGTTCCGGAACTCGACATCAGCTACTTCTTCAACAAGCACATCGCTGCCGAGCTGATCCTGGCGACCACGCAGCATGATGTGAAAGCAACCACGGTGGCAGCCGTTGGTGGCGCGGACGTGCCGCTCGGCGATGTGTGGGTTCTGCCCCCGACGCTGACGCTGCAGTACCACTTCGACCATGGCGGCCAGTTCAAGCCGTATGTCGGTGCCGGTATCAACGCCACGCTGTTCTACAATGAGGACGCTGGCCCTGTTGCCGACGGCATCGACTACGATCCGAGCATCGGACCGGCGCTGCAGATCGGTTTTGACTTCGACCTCGACGGTCAGCCAGGCGGCTGGGCCTTCAACGCTGACGTCAAGAAGATCTGGATCAACAGCGACGTCACCGTCGACTTCACCACGGCCCTTGGCGCCAAGGTGAAAGCCGATGTCGACATCAACCCCACCGTTCTGGGACTTGGCTTCGGCTACAAGTTCTAAGGTCTCCCTGAGCTTCCGTTTATATCCCTTTTCTTGCGGAAGACTTGGTAACTTGGCCGTGCCCCTCCCCGGGCGCGGCCATTTTTGTGCGCACGATTGTTGCGCGCCCGTCCGCGGCCGCTACAGATGAAGGCCATGAGCATTCTCTCCGTGAAAGACCTGCGGGTCACGTTCGACACGCCTGACGGCCCCGTAAACGCCGTGAAGGGCATCAATTTCGACCTGGCCGCCGGCGAATGCCTGGGCATTGTCGGCGAAAGCGGCTCCGGCAAGAGCCAGTCGGCGCTAGCCACGATGGGCCTTCTGGCCGGCAATGGTGCCGCCACGGGCGAGATCCTGTTCGACGGCACGGACATGCTGACCGCCCCCGTCCAGACGCTGCGCAAGATCCGCGGTGCGCGCGTTTCGATGATCTTCCAGGACCCGCTGACGAGCCTCACCCCGCACATGACGGTCGGCGCGCAGATGCGCGAAGTGCTGGCCCTTCACACAGGCGAGAAGGGCGAAGCAGCGGACAAGCACTGCATCGAATGGCTTGAGAATGTGCGCATTCCGGAAGCCATGCGCCGCATGAACCAGTTCCCGCATGAACTGTCTGGCGGCATGCGCCAGCGTGTGATGATCGCCATCGCCATGCTGTGCAATCCGGAAATCCTGATCGCGGACGAGCCGACCACGGCGCTCGACGTGACGGTGCAGGCGCAGGTGCTGGAGCTGATGGACGAGCTGAAGCGCGAGACCGGCACCGGCATTGCGCTGATCACGCACAATATGGGCGTCGTCGCCCGCATGTGTGACCGCGTCATCGTCATGCGTCATGGCGAGATCGTCGAAGAGGGCAATACCGACGACATTTTCTACGCGCCGAAGGCCGACTATACGAAGATGCTGTTGAATGCGGTGCCGCGTATTGACGAAGCAGACCGTCCGGGCCGGCCGGCCCTGATACCGCCGCCTGAGGCGAGCGTCGAGCCGATCCTGAGCGTCGATGACATGAAGATCCATTTCCCGATCCAGGTGAAGGGCGGCCTGTTCGGCAAGCGCAAACCGCTGAAAGCGGTCGATGGCGTATCATTCGACCTGAAGCCCGGCGAGACGCTGGGCGTGGTGGGCGAATCCGGTTGCGGCAAGTCCACGCTGGCGCGCGGTGTGCTGAAACTCATTCCGCCGACGGACGGAACGGTCGCCTGGCTTGGCCGCGACATCACGAAAGCCGGGCAGGGCGAGATGAACAGCCTGCGCGACGACCTTCAGATCGTCTTCCAGGATCCGCTGGCCAGTCTCGACCCGCGCATGAGCATCGGCGCCTCCATTGCCGAGCCGCTTCAGGTCCACAAGCCGAACCTTTCAAAGGCCGAACGGGAAGCACAAGTACGCGAGATCCTGCCGCGCGTCGGCCTCGACCCGGCCCTCATCAACCGTTATCCGCACGAGCTGTCCGGCGGCCAGAACCAGCGCGTCGGCATTGCCCGCGCGATGATCCTGAAGCCGAAACTGGTGATCTGCGACGAGGCTGTCTCCGCCCTCGACGTGTCGGTGCAGGCGCAGGTCGTGGACCTGCTGATCGAACTCCAGAAGGAGTTTGGCCTTGCCATGATCTTCATCAGTCACGACCTCGCCGTCGTGCGCCAGATCAGCCACCGCGTCATGGTGCTTTATCTCGGACGTGTCGTGGAGCTGGCCGGGCGGGCGGACATCTACACCGATGCGCGCCACCCCTACACCAAGGCCCTCATCGCCGCCGTACCGAATGCGGATCCGAAAAGCGAGAAGGCGCGTGAGAAACTGAAACTCTCCGGTGACCTGCCGAGCCCGCTCGACAGCCGCGCGGCCCTGCGCTTCATGAAGTCGAAACTGGTCGATGATGCGGATGCGGAACAATACCGCCCGCAACTGATCGAAGTCTCCCCCGGTCACCTCGTGGCGGAACATGACGCGATGCTGGGCACGGAAGGATTGATTGCGAGCTGACGCTCAGCCGCCGGTCTCGTCCGTCTCCGGATAACATGGGCCTTCATAGACCGGCAGGCGAATGTCCATGACAGAGCGGTTGGCATAGGCGATACAGGCCTGGCCGAACCCGCGGATCGCTTCTGTCGCCTTGTCCTCGGCCCAGGAATGGGCGCAGGCGGCCTGATCTGCGGCGGGGCCTTCCGCGGAGACCTGGGCGGCGATGAAGTCCGACACGCAGCGGCCATAGACTTTCACGCCCAGAAGGAAGCCGTCGCGCAAGGAGCGGGCATCTTCCATCTCCCCGGCGGACTGGAACTCGACGCCTGAAAAGTCCGGCACGGCCAGCGTGCCGCAGGATTTCGCGACGAGGCCGCGCCCCGCTTCGCTGGCCTCCGGCGCGCAAATGCGATAGTCGCCAGCGGCCTCAACCGGCTCTGCCATGGCGGGCAGGGCGGTCAGCAGGCTGGCAATCAGGATCGCAAGGCGCATCGGGTCACTCCGTTAGGCTTCCGATTTTATAGACAGAATCGCGCGCAGGGGCACGTCCCTCAGCACATTTGGCGTATCCGCACCGCAACATTGGCTTAAGACCCCTGTGCGAAAGTGGCGTATTCTTCGCGAAGGAATGCGTGTTTGCCTCAGCTGATCGGCCTCATCCTTGTTGTTGCGCTCGTCTTTGGCGGCCTGATCTTCACAGGCGGCCATATGGCGATGGAGGCACTGCCGTTTGAGCTCGCCCTGATTGGCGGGGCGGCGATCGGAACGCTGGTCATCGGCAATTCGCCCGCCGTCGCGAAAGAGGCCGGGGCAGGGGTGCTGAAGGCTTTCAGCGGCGCAAAATGGACGCGCGAAGACTACCAGTCGATGCTGGTCCTGCTCGGCACGCTGATGCGGAAGGCCCGCCGGGGCGGCTTTGTCTCCATCGAGTCCGACATCGAACAGCCGATGGAGTCCGAAACCTTCGCCGCAGCGCCCGCCATCCGCGACGATGACGCGGCCCGCTCGCTCATCTGCGACGCCTTCCGCCTGATGGCGCTGGACCTGTCGGACCCGGCCCGTGCCGAGGCGCATATGGACCAGTCGATCCACCAGAACCTCGGCCGCCGCATGAAAGCCGTCGCCGCGCTGCACACCGTGGCGGATGCGTTGCCCGCCCTCGGCATCGTCGCCGCCGTGCTGGGCATCATCCGCACCATGGGCTCGATCGACCAGTCGCCCGCCGTGCTGGGCGCGATGATCGGATCGGCGCTGCTCGGCACCTTCCTCGGCGTGTTCCTCGCCTATGGCGTCGTGGGCCCGCTGGCCGCCCGTTTCGGGCAGGTCGTGGAAGACGAAGCGATCATGCTTGAAACCGCCCGCACGACGCTCGCCGCTTTCGGCAGCGGCATCCAGCCCGGCATCTGCGTCGAACTCGGCCGCGCCGCCATCCCGGCAGACCTGCGGCCGGAAGCCGAAGACCTCGAACGCGCCCAGCAAGCCGCCCGTTTCGCGGAACGCGCGGCGGCCTGATAGGCATTTGTCTATTCTGTGATGGCGGACCTATAGTGTCTCGCTCTTCGTTGGAGGGGGAAACGAATGCTGCTTCGCCGCGTCATGGAACATGTGAAGGCCCAGAACTGGACTGCGGTGGCGATTGATTTTGTCATCGTCGTGTTCGGTGTGTTCATCGGTATCCAGCTCGGCAACTGGAACCAGTCACGTGCCGACGCCTCGCTTGAGCGGGACTTCCTGGCGAAAATCGTCGTCGACCTGCAGTCTGACGCGCAGAACCTGCAGAGCGGCATCGACATGGCGGACATCAATGTTCGCGCTGCGTATTACACATTGGACCAGGCGGGCCTTGCGCCGGCGTCCACGATCACGCTGCCGGTCGACGTCGCGGTCATCCCGGGTGGGCAGTTGGATGTGGCGGCCCCGGCGGATATGTCGGACGAAGACAAACGGCACCTGTGGGCACTTGCGGTTGTGCGCTTATATCCCGGCCAGAGCAGCACGGCCTTCGACACGTTGATGGCAACCGGCCGCCTCGACCTGATCCGGGACCATGATTTGGTCACGAAGCTGCAGGCTTACCGCGCGCAATGGGAGGATATCGAAGCCGCGCAGACTACGACGTTCAGGGCGTTCCGGAATCAGGCTGTCTTTATCGGCCAGAAGCAGGGCTTCAGCCCATTCGCTGCGATACCGGAAGAGGAATTCGTGGCGCTCGTCCGCGATACACCGGAACTGGCAGGCACGCTCCGCACAATGATGGAGTATTCCGTTCTTCATGGGCAAGTCCTCCAAAGAACGCGCCAGACCACGCTAGATCTGCTGCGCTCTCTCGGCGCAGAGGAGGCCCCATATTCTCCGCCAGGACAGCCGAATCATTGACCCCGGTCTGAGCTGACCCCATCACGTCCCGATGCCTGAACTCCGCCTCGCCACTTTCAATTGCGAAAACCTGATGATGCGCTGCGACTTTGCCCGTGCGGGCATTGCGCGGGCGCGCGAGCGGCTGACGGAAGTCGACGATGCGACGGTCGCGGCGCAGGTGGATTCGGTCTTCAACGTCCTCTCTGAGGATGACCGCACGCTCACCGCAGAGGCGCTCGGCGCCACGCAGGCCGAGGTCTGCGCCCTGCAGGAGGTGGAGAATCTCGTCACGCTCACCGCCTTCGACACGCGCTACCTGGCGCGCTGGTCAGGGGAGGCGTTCGAGGAGCGTGTCCTGCTGGAGGGCAATGACAGCCGCGGCATCGATGTCGGGCTGCTGTCGCGCCTGCCGGTGATCCATTATCGCAGCCATGCGCGGGAGACCTATGGCTCTCTGGGGCTGAAGCCGCCAAATGGACTGAGCGTCAATGACTATGCCTTCCGGCGGGATTGTCTTGAGGCCGATATCCTGAAGGACGGGCGCGTGCTGACGCTTTTCGTCTGCCACTTCAAGTCGATGTTCGGCGGGCGGCACAAGACCCGCGCCATCCGGCAGGCCGAGGCGCAGGCGGTGCGCCTGCTGATCCAGCGCCGGTTTCCTGATCCGGCTGCGGCGGAATGGGTGATCCTCGGCGATTTCAACGACTATTTCGAGCGGGACGGGCAGGCCCTGCACGATCATGGCCTGGGGCCGCTGATCGATGACGGGTTCGCTGTCGATCTCGTCACCCATGCCATCGCTGACCCGTTTGACCGGTGGACCCACCACTATAGCGGCGACGACACATATGGCGCGCTGGACCATATCTTCCTCTCCCCGGCCCTTGCGCAGCGCAATGCCAGACCACACGTACGCATCGTTCGCGGTGGAACCCCGTTCCGCGCGCGGCGTTATGAGGGGGCACGTTTTCCGGGCGTAGGCTGGAGCGAGCCGAAGGCTTCGGATCATTGTCCGCTGGCCGCGACACTGCAGTTTGAAGGACGCCCGCTGGCGCCGTAAGATACGTTCCGGCACAGCATTTTTCCCGTATATTTGGAGGCCCGCAGCCATGTCCCGTTTAGACAAGCTGGTCGAGACCGTTGAGACCTATCAGGCGCTGGCCACCGAGAATTACGACCGGATCCGCGGCCTTGCCGAACAGATCCGCGGCGGTCTCTGCGATTATATCGGCATGGGCGAGATGACCTGCGTCTTCCTGGTGCCGCCGACGGGCCAGTTCGAGCCGAAAGCCTATGGCGACGCGGCTTTTTCGATGCCGCCGCGCGGCTTCCGCACGCTTTCGCCGGTGGCGTTCGGCCTCGCTGTGCGCCTTTCCCGCGGCAATGACTGGCTGCGCATTACGATGGAATGCCGGAAAGTGGGCGAGACCTTCATCGTCAGCATCGAGGACGGTACGGAATATGAATTCAAGCTGCCTCTCAGTTTCGAGACCCAGCTGCCTTTCTATGATCACATCTACTCCCACATTCTGAACTGGTTTACCGACCAGATCGAACGCTACAAGAATGGCGAATATGGCAGCCGGGTGATCGGATTCGACTTCGCAGATGACACCGCCCAGCAGGACGTTTAGGTTTCCGCTGGGGCATCACCTGAGATGGGACACATATGAACGGCTTTGAGATTGCCCTGGCGAGTGCAGGGTCAAGCGAGCTTATCTTTGCCTGCGCCCTGATCGGGGCGCTGGGGATCGGCGCGCAATGGCTCGCCTGGCGGCTGCAGGCGCCAGCCATCGTCCTGATGGCGTTGGCGGGCCTGGCCGTGGGCCCGCTTTGGGCCGTGTTGTTTGGCCATCCGCTTCTGGACCCGCAGCGCGTGTTCAATGGCGGCGGCAAGGAATTGCTGCGTCCCATCGTGTCGCTGGCCGTGGCCGTGATCCTGTTCGAGGGCGGTCTTGTCCTGAAATTCGAGTCTCTGCGCGAAGCCGGCGCCGCCGTGCGCCGCATGGTCTTCGTCGGCGGGCCGCTGGCCTGGCTGCTCGGCACATTTGCCGCCCGCTATGCGGCTGGGCTCGACTGGGGCAGTGCCGTTGTGTTTGCGGGCGTGATGGTGGTTACCGGGCCGACCGTGATCATGCCGCTGCTGCGCCAGTCGAAACTGGGCGGCCGGTCAGGGGCCTTCCTGAAATGGGAGGGCATCGTCAACGACCCGGTAGGGGCCCTGTTTGCCGTCGCCGCCTTTGAAATCATCCGCGTGGCCGCGACTGGCGAGTCGATCCTCGGCAAGGGCACGATGATCGTGTTCGCCGCCGCGCTGGGCGTCGGCCTCGGCATCGCTTTCGGTCTCGGCATGGTGCGCGCCTTCCGGCAGGGCTGGACGCCGGAATACCTGAAAGCCCCGATCATCTTCGCCTCTATCATCCTCTGCTATGCGATGGCCGAGATGATCGAGAAGGAAATCGGCCTCGTCGCCGTCACCGCCTACGGCATGACGCTCGCCAATTCGCGCCTTGCCGGCCTCAACGAGTTGCGCAAGTTCAAGGAAGATATCGCCGTCCTGCTGGTCTCCGGCGTGTTCGTGATCCTGACCGCGAACCTGACGCCGGACGTGATCCGCCGGGCGCTGACCTGGAACACGCTCGCCTTCCTGATGGTGATGCTGTTCGTGGTGCGCCCGCTTTCGGTCTGGATCTCCACCTTCGGCACGCTGAAGCGGAACGAGGCCCTGCTGCTTGGCTGGATCGCGCCGCGCGGTGTGGTCGCCGTGGCCGTCTCCAGCCTGTTTGCGACGCTCCTCTATGACCTCGGACGGCAGGGCGATTCCAAATTCTACTTCTCCGGCGCCGAACAGATCACGCCGCTGGCCTTCGCCATGGTGTTCACCACGGTCGTCCTGCACGGCTTCACCATCGGCCCGCTGGCGCGGCGCCTTGGCCTTGCCCGCAAGGAGCGGCCGGGCGTACTGCTGGTCGGCGTCAATCCGTGGAGCATCGACTTTGCCCGCACGCTCAAGGATGTCGGCATCGAGCCGATCCTCGCGGACAATACCTGGCGGCGCCTGCGCCCGGCACGCGAAGCAGGTCTCAGCACCTTCTTCGGTGAAGTCCTGTCAGAAGACGCCGAAGTGCGCCTCGACCATTCGGCGTTCGACCAGGTGCTCGGCCTGTCTGCAAACGAACCCTACAACGCGCTCGTCTCCAGCCATTTCGCGCCGGAGCTTGGCCGCCACAAGGTCTTCCAGCTGTCCGCGCAGGAGACCGAGGAAGAGGATCACCGCACGCTCGGCCTCTCCACGCGCGGCCGTACGCTGATCCGCCGGGGCCGTTCCTATGACAGCCTGATCCGGGACCATTATCGTGGCTGGGAATTCTCCAAGACGCGCCTGACCGAGACTTATGACATCGAGCACTTCAAGCGCGATCGGCCGAAGACCGACATCGTGGCTGAACTTCGCCCGGACGGAACGCTGAACTTCCTCGGGCCGCACCGCGAGGTGAAAGGCGGAGAGGGCGTTGTCCTGATCAGCTTCGGGCCGCCGCGTGAGGCCGAGACGTCGGCAATTGAAGCCGCTGAGGAGTCGGCTGGCTCTCCGGCAACGGCTTGACCAAAACCTGAGTTTGAAATCCGTATTTTGAACTGAACGCACCAGGTGACGGTGCGGTTCGCGGGACCTTTGAGGCCGCTCAGAACTCAGGTCTTTGTTTTTGTACGGATTACTCGCCGGCCGCCTGCAGGCTCGCGCCGTGGGTGCGCAGCCAGAAGCGGTGATGCTTCCAGTCCGGGCAGCATTTTGCCACCTGCGCCCAGAATTTTGGCGAATGATTCATCTCAAGAATGTGGGCGCATTCATGCGCGGCCACATAATCCAGCACCTCCGGCGGGGCCATGATCAGCCGCCAGGAGAAAGACAGCTGGCCGTCATGCGTGCAGGATCCCCAGCGCGAACGCGTATCTTTCACCGAAATGCTCTTGTGTCCGACGCCGAGCGTGGCCGTGTGGCGCTTGACCGCGCGGGTCAGGTCCGCCCTTGCCTGCTTCTTCAGGAAGCGCTGCACGCGCAGGTCCATGGTTTCCGGATCACCCGGAACACTCAGTAATCTCGGGGAATTCTCGTCTTCTGGCCAGATTTTCGCGATCCGGCCTTCGCCCTCAGACGTCAGCTGCAGCGGTGCCCCGCGATACTGGATCATGGCGCCTTCCTCGAACCGGACAGGTTCCGGCAGGTGCTGCAGGCGCATCGAAATCCAGTCGGCGCGCTCTGCTGCAAAGGCTGCAGCATCCTTGATCTGGCGGCGTGACGGGGCCACGGCAACAGCCTCGCGGCGCCGCTCATCGAGGCGTAGAATCAGCCGCCGTGCCTTGGCATTCACCTCAAACCTCACACGCACACGTTGCCCGTTCGGGGCACGCAGTGTCATTGTCTGGCCATTGTTGTAGGTCATTGCTAAGACTTCCGCTCTACCGCCGGATGCGCGTGTATTCCAATACCCAATTATTCAGAGGGCTAACTCATGAAATATTTGCTGACGGGCGTTGCCGCCATCACCATGCTTACGGCTTGCGGGCAGAAAGACAAGCCGGATGACGCCACCGTTCCGTCAGGAGTCGTCTTCTCGGAATCCAAGGTTCCGTCCTACTCAGTCCAAAAAGGGGATGCAGGGTCCGCCGCGGCAGCCCTCGCCGCCATGTCGCTCGAGACGTCCGGCTCGGGCAATGTCACCTGGGACAAGCGTGACCTGAATGGCGACAAGGCCGTGTTCACCGGCGTGACGATCGTCACCTCCGCTTATGAAGGCGACGATGAAGACGCTTCCGAACTCGACGGTGCCGACCTGTCGATCGCGACGCTCGAACTGGACGGCCTCGGCATGATGGATGGCGAGCCGAACTTCTCGCGTATCCTGCTCAGCGACATCACTTTCGTGCCAACCGATCCGGAAGAGGCCGAGACCGGCTCCGGCAAGATCGGAACGATCGAACTGGTCAACCCGTCGCCGGAAACCGCCGGCTGGGTCGCCGATCTGTTCGCTGACGATGAAGCGCCGGACCTGCCGGAAGGCGATGCGCTCGCCTTCGACCACTGGGCCGTCAAGGATGTCGACTTCCGCGTCGACGACCCGAATGGCGACCGGGGGACTTTCACCATTGGCAATATCGAGGTGACCGGCCTGAAAGAGCAGGCCGCTGCCCTGATGAAGCTCGATGGGCTGACCTTCGACATGTACGACGAAGTCGAAGACACCAAGATGAAACTGAATCTCGCCTCCATCGAGATGCGCGGCGCAGACCTCGGCCTGCTGACCGATGCATCGGAAGACGCGGCGGATCCGGAAGACGTCTCGCAGATGATGAATCTGGCAGGGCAGGACCCGGCCAATCCGGGCTATGAATCGCTGTCGCTGAACGGCTTCGACATGGACCTTGCGGGCGTGAAGATCGACATGCCGAAACTGGTCTCCGCCGTCGGCCGTGACAAGAAGAATTCCGTCGTCGCGGTGAAGACCGAGCCGTTCAAGGTTTCTCTCACCACGGATGAAGGCAAATATGGCGAACAGCTCGCCGGCCAGCTGGCCATGCTTGGCTATGAGACGCTGGAGCTCTCCGGTGCCGGATACCAGACGTATGACGAAGCTTCCGATCTCACCACCTATGTCAAAGGCGAGAACTTCTGGGAGCTGAAGGACGGGTTCCGGATCGACTTCGGCGCCCAGTTTGCCGGCGCCAAGGCCATGGCGGAAGCTGACGCCTCCAACGATCCGGGCGCCGTGCTGGACGATACGCTCTCGAACATGATCATCCACAACATGGAACTGTCGCTCGACGATGACGGTTTCATGGACCGGGCCTTCAACGCCTACGCCGCCCAGTCCGGGCAGGATCCGCAGGAAATCCGCAACCAGCTGACCGGCCTCCTCGCCATGGCTCCGCTGATGGCAGCGGGCAGCGGCATCGATGCCGCGTTGCTGAACGAGGCCTCCACGGCCCTTTCCAGCTTCGTGACCAACCCCAAAACGCTGACCATCAAGCTCGCCCCGGCTGAGCCGCTGGCCATGTCGACGCTGGCCGATATGGAAGATCCGTCGGCCCTGACGAAAGAGAAGCTCGGCTTCTCCGCCGCCAACGAATAGGCGTTCTGACGTTATGAAAGGCGCGCGCATCCATCTGGGTGCGCGCGCTTTTCTTTTTTTCAGGCCGGGTGCATAGCGTAGCCGGATGAAGATTGCATTTTTCGGAGACGTCGTCGGAAAGCCGGGCCGCCAGGCCGTGCTGGACCATCTGCCGGGCCTGAAAGCCCGGTTGCGGCTGGATTTCGCCATCGTGAACGCAGAGAACGCCGCGGGCGGCTTCGGCCTGACCAGCGCCATCGCGGAAGAATTCTTCAATGCCGGCGCCGACTGCCTGACCCTTGGCGATCACGCCTGGGACCAGCGCGAGGCCCTGACCTATATCGAGCGGGAGCCGCGTCTGTTGCGCCCCGTGAACTATCCCGCCGCGGCCAATGCACCGGGGAAGGGGGCGCATCTCTTCACCCTGCCGGATGGCCGCCGTATCGGCGTGATCCAGGCGCAGGGCAATGTGTTCATGAAGCAGACGATGAGCTGTCCTTTCGATGCGGTGGATGCTGCGCTCGATTCCATGCCGCTGGGCGCCGTGGCAGATGCCATCGTGGTCGACATGCATTGCGAGGCGACATCCGAGAAGATGGCCATGGGCCACCATTGCGACGGCCGCGCCAGCCTTGTCGTCGGCAGCCACACCCATGTGCCCACCGCCGATACGATGATCCTCGAAGGCGGTACCGCCTACCAGACTGATGCCGGCATGTGCGGCGACTATGACAGCGTCATCGGCATGCAGAAGCAGATCTCGCTCTATCGCTTCCAGACCCAGCTGCCCGGCGAACGCTACCAGCCGGCCCTCGGCGAAGGCACGCTCTGCGGCACCTATGTCGAAACCGACGACCGCACGGGATTGGCCATCCGTATAGAACCGGTTCGGATTGGCGGACGGCTGAGCGAGATGGTGCCGGGCTGAATTTTCTGGTTGCGCTCATTCCCGTTCGGCGTGCATGCTCGGGCCGGGAAGTTGAGGGGCTCTGGAAATGGATGCAGTAGTCGGGGCGGATTACGCGCCCAAGCGGATGACCACGAAAAGCCGGTACGCCTATGACGACGAAGTCTGCCGGCCGGTCGGTCCTTTCGAATCGCCCCTTCGGATCATGCTCCTGATCTATGCCATTCTCGCCGGTGTACGCGCGCTGGTTCTCTCGTACGGGATCTTCGACCCGCGCATGATGATGGCAGAAGAGATCGAGACCGGGGATACGTCCAGCCTCATTGCCGGTATCGCATCGCTCGCCTATCTCGGCCTCTACCTGATCGGGATGCTGTTGTTCTGCGCCTGTGCATTTCTTGTCGGCCGGTTCACCTATCGGGCCATGCGCAATCTTTACACGGTTCGTAGCACCACTCCGGAAATCTCGCCGATCGGAACCATCCTTTGGTATCTCGTTCCCTTCGCAAACCTTGTGATGCCCGCCAATGCGATGTCGCAGATCCATCATGGGTCAATCGAGGAAACCGGATCCATAAATGTTTCCAACCTTGTCAGCTGGTGGTGGGGTGCCTGGTTGACCGGCAATATTCTCACAAACATCGGCAGCTTTGTGTTGCCGAATGCGATTCAGGCGGGGATCGGCTTGACGGTCGTCGCCATCCTGCTCAACGCCGCAGCAGCCCTGACACTCCGCAAGCTTTTGCACCGCATTCGCACGGCTCAGGACAGTTTCACAATTCGTGGTTTGGCGGACGCGTTCGATTAGACGCGCGCCCGGCTGGTCCTAACCAGCGAGGATGGTCCGCAAGGCGTTCGCGAGCACAATCGGGTTGCGGTCTGTTCGTTTCACGGGGGGCGGCGGCTTACCGCCGGCGAGCCGGTGTACGGCCGTCATGGCGGAGCGGACGGAGTATTCGACCGTGAACACGACATCGTGTGGTTGTTCGCAAAACTGTCCGAGGCAGGCGAAATTCCGGGCACCTGCGGGCACGACATCCGGCCGGTCGCCGGCGCGGCGCGGCATGAACTGGCTGGTGATCAGCGGCATCATGCAGGGCCGGACGATGGCATCCTTGAACATGCCGGCGGCGGCGTCGCCCAGGCGCAGCTGGCCCGCAAGTTCCTCAAGGATTTCATCGCCGGTGCACGCGGCCATCGGCTTTTTCACGAAATCGCCGTCCCCGCCTCCCAGCAGGCCATAGCCCCAGAACACGTAGGTGCCATCCGCCTGCTGATGGAAGTGCGGCTGGTGGAACATGACGAAGCACAGCATCCAGCCGGAATCGGCGATGGTCACCAGTCCGCCCGTACCGGTGCGGTTGCCGGAGAAGCGTTCCATATGGTCGACAAAGGCGCGGTTTTTCAGCGTCACCGTGAAAGACTCCCAGCGCGTGCGGGCCACGTCCGGGCAGAACACGTCCGGCCGCCCGAAGGCGGATGTCTTCTCCGCGAGGTTTTTCCAGAGCGTCCAGGCGCTGTCTGTCTCCGGGGCGGGCGGCGGCGCCGTGTTCGACCCCTCCACCGTGTTGGCCGTCATCGATCCCAGCGTGAAGAAAACGCAGTCATGGCCCGAGACCGGGACGATCTCGCTTTGCCCGGCCCGTTCCAGAAGGAGCGCCGAGATGCTGAGCGCGCTGCCTGTTGCAGAGACCGTCGCGTCGATGATGCGAGCCCCCGTCTCGAACGTCACGCCCCGGTCGGTCAGCCACGCCACGATGGGCGCGATCATCGAGTCATACTGGTTGAACCGTGTTCTCAGCACGCCTTCCATACGGGTGAAACCGGGGAAGAGGTGGATGAAGCGTTTGAAGTAACGCGCAAGCTCTATCGCGCTGTGCCAGGTCTGGAACGCGAACATCGTGCTCCACATAATCCAGAAGGTCGACTGGAAGAAGTCTGCGTCGAAGCACGCGTCGATGGCTTTCCCGTCCAGCGTCTTTTCGTCCGCCTGCGTCAGGCGCAGAAGGTCCCGCATGTCGCGCAGGCGCAGGCCGAGGCGCGTGTCCGCCTTCGCGCCATTCCGGATGATCCGGCAGCGGGACGATCCGGGTACGTCCCGGTTGAAGGCGAAGATGTCCTCCTTCGCTGACAGGCCGCCCGGCAGGCCGCTGGGGATGGCGTCCAGCAGGTCGAAGGTGCAGACGAAGTTCGGCTCGAACATCCGCCCGCCGCGAACGAGATAGCCCATCTCCGCATCGCCGGAGCCGTCGAGACTGCCGCCGAAACGATCCTCCTTCTCGAAGAGAGTGATCTGCTCGCCCGCCACGCCTGCGTCGCGGATCAGGAACACCGCCGCCGCCAGCGAGGCGATGCCGCCCCCGGCGAGGTAGTAGTGCGCAGGCTGTTCCGGTTCGCGTGTCATCTGCCGTCCTCCCTGACGGGGCCAGACGCCGCCCCGGTTCACTTCTTCAGCGCGGCGTTCACCTGATCAGACAGCTTTTCCGCCTCCCTGCCAAGGCGGCGGGAATCGTTGCGCAGGCGCTCCTGCACCGCGCCCATGGATTTCAGCGAGTCGGCAATCGCCGGCCGGGCGCGCACCGTTTCCTCAAAGGCGGCGCGGTCGAAGGCGGGGGCAGGGGCGCGTTCTTCGGCTGGCACGCGATAGCTGCCGCGGGCCCAGGCGAATTGCTGGCGGCTGAGAACGCCGCGGATGGCGGCGCGATAGGCGAACTGTTCGTCGCGGATGAGGTCATCCCACTGCCGCCCGGTCTCGAACCGGTCGTAATACTCGCCCAGCGCACGCTTCAGCTCGACATTGCGGATCAGGCTGAGGCCCCCGGTGCTCACCATCTCCTGATAAGTGGCTGGCTTGCTGTAGGGCAGGTAGGCATAGCCCGCCGCCGGCACCAGCGCCATCAGGTCTGCGTCGCTGACCTCTGCGCCTTCAGGCGTGCCCTCGATGACGGCGAGAAAGTCCTCCGCCATGTCGTCGATCTGGTCGGCAAAGACCACGCCGCGCCGGCTCGTCTCGGCATCGCTCTCCAGATCGATCAGGATCTGTTGCAGGAAGGTGCGCTCGCGCTCGCGCAGCACCCGGTCTTCATTCCAGTTGTTCAGCTGCAGGCCCAGCAGCACGCCGAAGGTGACGATCAGCGTCTCCACCACCACCGTCGTCCAGTCCTGCCGACGCAGCGCATCCGAAATCCGGCGCAGGATCATGTTTTGCCCCCTTGGTTTGGTAGGGGAACTCTAGGGGGCGGGGGTGGTTTTGCAAATGATTAGCAAGTGTAGGGTGGGTTGAGCGGAGCGATACCCACCGTGCGGGTGTGCGGCTTGGTGGGTATCGGCGTTGCCCGGGCCCAACCTGCGGGATAGTTTGTGCCTCATCCCCCGCACGCGTCACGCCCGATGGCCGGGGGCCATCTGGGCGCCCATCGCTGAACGAGGCGGCACGGGCGTCATGACATGGCGTGCGCGAGGCAGCGTCCGGAGATGGATCCCCAGACCGCTGCGCGGTCGGGGATGACGCCTTTCGGGGGATGGGTGCCTGATCCGGCCCGATCCGGTATGATCCGTTATCGTCCGGTATAGTCATGGCAGGTCATGCATGATCATGGCGAAGTCGGCTTTCGTGCTGCGCAAATCATCACCACACGCGTCACGCCCGATGGCCAGCGGCCATCTGGGCGCCCATCTCTGGATGAGGCGGCACGGGCGTCATGACCGGGCGTGCGCGAGGCAGCGTCCGGTGATGGGTCCCCAGACCGCTGCGCGGTCGGGGATGACGCAAGTTGGGGCTTATCCACCACCCCGGCCACCCGAACCTGCCGCCATCACTGGCGCACAAACAAATCCATCCGACACCTCCGTAGCCTGACATATAGTCCGGCACATGTCGCTGTTTCATCCGCCTGCCTGGTTCCCGCCGCAGCTTGGCTTTCTCTGGCCCCTGGTCTGGGTCCAGGTGCTGATGCTGCGCGCGCAGATAAGGGCGGCCTATGGGCGGGGCGTGAAGTATCATTGGAGCATCACGCCCAATCTCCGCGTCTATCTCTATTCGATTGACTGGATTCCGGGGCAGAAGACCGGGCGCGAGGGGCTGAAGCCCTGCGCGTATGCCAGTGACCGCCTCGCCGCCGCCTGCGACGGGCGGGCGGCTTTGCCGGCTTACCTCAGCCATCCCGCCCTTTCCGCTCGCCCCGGCACAGGTCGGGGTCTGGCGCGGCTGGTCTTGAGCCTTGTGGTGTTGGCTCCCGGCCTGTGCTGGGATGAGCGGGTCAGGAACCTGCCGCTGCCGGACACCTGACGGCGAAACTGTCCCCCGAAAACCAGCCCTTCCATCCAAGCGCCTTCACGGGCGTCGCAGGTGCTGGGGCTCAGGCGTGGGGACGGCCGATGGCGGCCCAGATCTCGTTGCGCTGTTTCATTGTCAGGTGGCGCAGCGGCGTTCCCGCCGAATTCGGCAGCAGCAGCATGACGTCTTCCTGCGCAATGTTCTGCTTCAACTGAACGGCCTGGAAGACCGAGAGGATCTGCGTCAGGTCTGACTGAAGCTCCGCCTCGTTGCCGAACGGATTGCGCGAGGAGAACAGGGCGAGCAGGAAAGAAGCCGTGCCGACCGAGGCGCCCAGCCATTTCATTGTCGGTGACAGTTCTTCGACGACCAGTACCCAGAACGCGCTCGCCGTAATCGCCGTGAAGACCATGCTCAGCCAGTAGACGGCCGCGTTCCATGCCTTCACCCGGTTCAGCTTCTGCTCGATGGCCCGCGGCGCCGTGTGCAGGGCCGCCAGCAACTGGTCGCGCTGGTCGCGTGTGAGTTCGTTCATCCCGCTTGTGTGCCGCCAGCGGTCCGGCCTGTCCACCCCAAAGGGAACGGCGCCTTCCGGCGCCGCACGCGCTGGCGATCACGCTTTTGCGAGCATCCTTGTAATGTACCGAACGATCGGTACATGAGTGGCGTCGAAAGACACGAACCCTTCAACAGACCCCTGAAGACACTCAGACCAGACAAGGAAATTCAAATGTCCCGTATCCCGACCCCCGCCACGATCGAAGACGCCCCGGCCGCTTCCCATGCCGGCCTGAACGGTGTGAAAGCCGCGCTCGGCATCGTGCCAAACCTCTACCGCCTCACCGCCAACAGCCCGGCGGCCCTGGACGGCCTGCTGTCGTTCAATGGCGCGCTCGGCAAGGGCCAGCTGCCGGCCGCCACGCGGGAGCGTATCGCGCTCGCCATCGCGAACGTGAACGGCTGCTCCTATTGTAACTCGGCCCACTCCTACATCGCGGCCAACATGCTGAAACTGCCGGAAGACGAGATCATCCGCGCCCGTGGTGGCCGCGCCTCCGATGCGAAAGCCGATGCCGCTGTGGTCCTGGCCCGCAAGGTCGCCATTGCCCGCGGCGCCGTGAAAGACACCGACATTGCCGAGGCCCGCGCGGCTGGCCTGTCGGACGCTGAACTGGTGGAAGTCGTCGGCCACGTCGCCCTCAACGTCTACACCAACTACCTCAACGAGGTGTTCGGCACCGAGATCGACTTCCCGGTCGTCACCGCCCATCGCGTGGCTGAACCGGCCTGAACCAGACGCTGAGGAAGCGCCAGACGGGCCCCAAAAGGCCCGGAAGGGGAAGGACGGGGACTCTCCCCCTCGTCCTTCCCCGCACGCGCTTCTGAAATCCGCTTTGATTTTCCCGGTCAGTTGCGGAAGGGTACTCCCATGACCGCTGCTGCCAGATCTTCCCATTCGCGCGACGAGATTGTCCGCAAACTGTTCGACCTCTTCCGCCATCGCGGGTTCGAAGGTGCGGCCCTGTCGGATATTTCGGAAGCGACCGGCCTCGGCCGCTCCAGCCTCTATCACCACTTCCCGGGCGGGAAGGATGAAATGGTCTCCGCCGTCGCCGACTTCGCCCATGGCCAGATCGCGGCGAACATCCTCGCGCCATTGGCTGGCGAGGGGACTCTGGCGGACCGGGTCGGCGCCATGCTGGAAACCACCAGCGCGATGTATGATTGCGGGCGCGAACCTTGCCTTGTGGCGAGCCTCATGGTCTCGCCGGGCCTCGCGCCGGACTCTGCCGGCAAGGTGCAGGCCATCCTGAACGACTGGATCGCCGCGCTGGCCGCCGCGCTGGAGGGGGCGGGCATTCCGGCGGCCGAGGCAAAGCGCCGGGCCACCGCCGCCATCATCGATATTCAGGGCGCGCTGCTCGTCGCCCGGGCCAGCGGCGATACCGGCGTCTTCACCGACGCGATGGAAACCGCTCGCAAGGATCTTCTGGAACCGGCCTGACGCACTGCCTGAACCCCCGGCTTGGCCTGCGGCGTCCCATGCGCTAAAGCCCTGCCTTTCCAGTTCCGAACCGCTGCCGAGAGGGTTTTCATGGCCGGCCACAGTAAATGGGCAAACATCCAGCACCGCAAAGGCGCCCAGGACAAGAAGCGCGCCGCGCTGTTCTCGCGCCTGTCCAAGGAATTGACCATCGCGTCGAAAATGGGCGGACCCGATGCGGACGCCAATCCGCGCCTGCGTCTGGCAATCCAGAACGCCAAGGGCCAGTCGATGCCGAAGGACAATATCCAGCGCGCCATCGACAAGGGCCAGGGCGGCGGCGGCGAAGACTATATGGACATCCGCTATGAGGGCTTCGGCCCCGGCGGCGTCGGCGTCATCGTGGAAGCTTCGACCGACAACAAGAACCGCGCTGCGACCGACATCCGGACCGCCTTCTCCAAGAATGGCGGAAACCTCGGCGAAACGGGCTCTGTTTCCTTCGGCTTCGATCAGGTCGGTGAAATCGAATATCCGCCGGAAGCCGGCAGCGAGGACGATATCATGGAAGCCGCCATCATGGCCGGCGCTCAGGATGTCGAGTCCGACGAGAGCGGCCACTTCATCTATACCGCCCGCGAAGACCTGCAGACGGTCGCCGACGCGCTGACCGAGCACTTCGGAGACGCCGTCGAGGCGAAATCGACCAAGCTGATCTGGAAGCCGCAGAACACGGTGCCGGTCGAAGGCGACGCCGCCGACACGCTGATGAAGCTGCTCGATGTGCTGGATGACCTCGATGACGTCTCGAACGTCTACGACAATTCCGAACTGTCTGACGAAGAAGCCGCCCGCCTCGCGGGAGAGTGATCCACAAGGTCGAAATGATCCGATGAAACCCCGGCGACCGCGCCGGGGTTTTGCGTTTCAGGGTTGGTGATTGACAGATTTCGCACGAACAAGTACTTTAAGATACAAAGTTCTTTGTGGAGATCGAAATGAGCCCTCAGTCCATTGCCGACGACCTTGCCTATATCCGGGATCTGGCCGAAGCCGGGGCGAAGGCGCCGCTGCTCGGCGGCCGCTTTCTTGCCTGGTGGGGCGGGCTGACCACGCTCGCCTATTTCGGCCACTACGCCATTGTGCGCGGCCTGGTGGACGTTCCGCCTTATGCGCTGGCCGTCCTGTGGATCGGTTATGCTGCCCTTGGTCTTTCCGGTACCTGGGTCCTCCGGGCCTCTCTCTCCCGTGGCAAGCCTGGTGCATCCTCGACCGGCAACCGTGTTTCGACACTGGTGTGGCGGTCTTCCGGCATTCTCCTGGGGGCATATTTCATCGGCGCATCTGTCCGTGCCGGGATGAGCGGAAATTTCGACGCATTCAACAATTCGGTCCCGTTCGTGTTGGGCGTCTACGGCCTTGCGCAATATGTCTCCGGCTGGATGGCCGGCAACCGCATCCTGATCCGGGCCGGACAGGCTGCCCTCGCTGCCGTCGTCCCGGCCGTGATGATGACAGGGACGCCAGAAATCTGGACCACGGGCGCCATCATCGCAGCCATCGCCGTCCTCATTCCGGGCCTGCTCCTGATGCGGAGCGAACCCTCAGATACGATCTGAGGTCCATCATGTCAGAGGAGAATCCCTTCAATCACAATGACATCGACGATGTCATCCATGGACGGCTCCGGCTCGGCATCATGGCCTACCTTTCGACCGTCAGCCCTGCCATCTTCGGCGAGTTGCGCGACAAGGTGGGCGCCACGGACGGCAACCTCTCCACGCACCTGCGCAAGCTGGAGGAGGCAGGTTATGTCGAACTGGAGAAACTTTTCGTCGGCCGCCGCCCGCAGACGCGGGTCCACCTCACCGAGGCAGGGCGCAAGGCCTGGCTCGTCTGGCTGGACCGGATGCAGTCCCTGATGAAAGCGGCGGAGTGACTACGGGCTGACGAGGCGGATCTGGCTGCGGCCGCTGTCTTCACCGGCAGCGGCGGCGACATGCCAGCCGAGTGCCTCATAAGCCTTGCGCGCGCCGAAGTTCTGGGTGTCCACGTCCAGCGTCAATGGCTGGCCGGCTTCTTGCCGGGCCACTTCCAGCAGGCCGCGGCCGACGCCGCAGAAGCGCCAGTCCTCGTGCACGAAGATGTGGTCGATATAGGAATCGTGCGGCTGCAGCGTGAGGAAGCCGATGATGCCGGCGTTCGGTTCTTCGGCGACCCAGATCTTCGCGCCCGGCAGGGACCGGATCAGCCGCGCCACATAGGGACGGGGTGCCCCGCGCCATGGGAACTTGCGCAGGCACGACATGAAGATCGACATGCAGGCCTGCCCGTCGCTCGTTTCATAGTCCCGTATGTGCCAGCCGGCTCCGGCATGAATATACATACCCTGAAAGTAGCAACGGATTTCTGCGCGTCCACTGTTTCCAGGCTGTGGACGCTGCAAAACTACATTTGCATCGTCCAGCCTTCGACTCCCATTGCCGCCTGACGGATCGCTTCCGACAGGGTGGGGTGGGCGTGGCAGGTGCGGGCGATATCTTCCGAAGCCGCACCGAATTCCATGGCAACGCAGATCTCGGCAATCATCTCGCCAACGCACGGACCCATCAGGTGGGCGCCGAGAATGCGGTCGGTGTGCTTGTCCGCCAGGATTTTCACAAAGCCCGTGGTTTCGTGGTTCGTGCGGGCGCGGGAGTTGGCCATGAAGGGGAACTTGCCCTTCTTGTACTCGATGCCTGCTTCCTTCAGCTGGTCTTCGGTCTTGCCGACCCAGGCGATTTCCGGGTTCGTGTAGACGACGCTCGGCACCAGGTCATAGTCGACATGACCGGCCTTGCCGGCGATCAGTTCGGCCACAGCCGTCCCGTCGTCTTCAGCCTTGTGGGCCAGCATCGGCCCGTGAATACAGTCGCCGATCGCCCAGACACCGTCAGCGGCCTTGAAGTGGCCATCGGTCACCTGCACGACGCCGCGCTTGTCGGTGGTCACGCCAACAGCCTCAAGACCGAGGCCATCCGTATACGCACGGCGGCCGACGGCGACGATGACCACGTCTGCGTCGAGTGTCTCCGTATCGCCGCCCTTGGCCGGCTCCATGGAGAGTTTCAGCTTCGACTTCATCTTCTCGACGCCGGTCACTTTCTGGCCGAGGCGGAAGGTGAGGCCCTGTTTCTTGAAGACGCGCTGGGCTTCCTTGGCGATCTCGCTGTCGGCCCCCGGCATGATGCGGTCGAGATATTCCACCACGGTCACTTCAGCGCCGAGGCGCGCCCAGACCGACCCCATTTCGAGGCCGATGACGCCGGCGCCGATCAGGATCAGGCGCTTGGGCACGGAGGTCAGCGACAGGGCGCCGGTATTCGACACGACGCGCTCTTCATCGATCTCGATGCCCGGCAGGCTGACGGGTTCTGAGCCCGTGGCGATGACGATGTTCTTCGTTTCGAAGGTCTGCGTGCCGCCGTCGTTCAGCGCCGCTTCAACCTTGCCTGGTCCGAGGATCTTGCCGCGGCCGACGATGTAGTCGACCTTGTTTTTCTTGAAGAGGAATTCGATGCCCTTGGTGAGGCCTTCGACGGCGTCGTCTTTCTGCGCCATCATCTGGGTGACGTCGATTTCCAGCTTGCCGGTCTTGATACCCATGCCGGCGAAGTCTTCCTGTGCCGCGCGATAAAGGTCAGAGGCGTGGAGAAGGGCCTTGGACGGGATACAGCCGACATTCAGGCAGGTGCCGCCCAGCTTGCCGCGGGATTCGATACAGGCAACCTTCAGCCCGAGTTGTCCTGCGCGGATCGCGCAATTGTAGCCGCCGGGGCCGCCACCGATGATGACGACGTCATAGGTCTCTGCCATGGGAAATTCTGCCTTGCGAAAGGGGGCCTTGGGATTCGAGCGCCAACCTAGGCATTTACGCCCTGAAATCAATGCGCCCTTGGTAGGGAGAGCTGCTTCAGTTGCGTGGCAGGATAAATAGCAGGCCCGTCAGCACAACAAGGATGCCTGAAATCACCGCTTCATCCATCCAGAGCACCGAATTTGCCCCCGACAGGGCCATTGCGGCCAGCAGAAGCACGAAAACCGCGACACCGATCAGGCTGAGCAGGGCGCCGAACCCCTTGCCGAACCCTGCCAGCAAGCCGCCGAGGACGGCAATGGCCGTGCCGAGGATGCGCAGGAGGCTGGTCGGTGGGGAGAGCAGGGCATCGGAAAGCGGACTGCCGCGTGAGACGATCACGTTCACTGCGTGAATCCCGCCCCAGAGCAGCCAGGCTGTCAGTACGGCGAGTGCGAACCCCGCGAGATTGCGCAATGTCATGACAAGCCTCCCTTTGGTTGTTTTCGGGCACCATACGCGATGACGCCGGAAAGCGAAGCGCTTTCAGGGCACGGCGGATCAGCAGGGATCAGGCGAGGCCGCGGGCTTCCAGCACCTTTTGCCGGCGGGCAGCGGCCTTTCGGCCGTGATGGGCAAAGCTGGCCCGTTGGCGGGCCACGGCGGCCGGGACGAAACCGGGCCGGGTCTTGGGCTGTCCGAACACGTGCTTGCGCACGACAATCGGCTCGTCGGCATCTGCAGATTGCTGGACGACGATGGTTTGGACCACGGGTTGCACGGCTTCGGGCTCGGCTTCGACCTGCTCCACCTGCCGGGCAGGGCGGTGGCGCAGCTCCCAGACAGCGATCAGCAGGAGGACGCCGACCGCGCCAAGGCCCGCAACGCCGCCTTCGGCGATGCTCGGGTTTTCCCACCAGCCGGGCTCAAAGGTGACCAGGTAGAAAACGGGAAAGCCTGCTCCCATGCCGCAGATGTACCAGGCGACAGCGCCGCGGCGGCGGGCAGCCACCATGGCCGCAGCGCAGTAGAAACAGAGCGCTGCCAGCAGGTAAGGGCCACCATTGTCGATGCCGAGCTGGCGCCAGTTCACGGTGGCGAGGCCGTCGGCCAGCTGGTCATGGGCGAGCCAGCTGACAGCCATCATGATTGAGGGCCAGCGCACGGCTGTCAGCGCGCCAAAAGCGAAGGCGATCGCAAAACAGGTGATGAGGATGGCGATAAGCTGGCGGAGCATGCTTAACGCCGTACCACGCGCGTGGTGACGATCCGCTGAACGCAATCGATGAAATTTGTTCAGATTCGCTTTTTCCGGCGATTAGTTGCCGTCATCTTCCAGCGCGTCGTACATGAGCATCGCGCAGATTTCCGGCTCGTACTCGAAATCCGGCACATAAGCCCCGGTCTCAGGGTTAAGCGTGTAGGTGACCAAACGGTCTTCGCCTTTGATTTCGCTCGTGAATTTATAGTCGACCTGAAAAGAATTGGCATCCGACCGGGAGGGCTTGATCTTGCCTTCCAGAACGCAAGGCTTCAGCTCGTCATAGGCGGCCCCGGTCGTGTCATCCAGGGTCGGCACACTGGCGCGGAATACCGGTCCGTCAGGCGTGATTTCGATGACATCTTCGCTGGCCACCACATAGCCCTGACCCATCCAGCCGGATTTCACCATCATGGTCGGGTAGTTCAGAAGGCCGGTGCGGAGCGAGTAGTCAGGCGGCATGCCGAACCCATTGCCGTAGGCAAGCCCCTGCCAGGTTCCGATCACCTCGCCGTCCTTGATATAGTGCGCGCTGATGCGGCCGGCGTTGACGTGCGCGTCGTCCTTGTTGGTCCCTTTGGAGACCAGGGCGATATAATTGTCGAATTTGACGGCGAAGGCGGGTTCGAAGGTAAATGTTTCCATCCGGCCGCCGAACTCTTCCTCCGCCTTGATTTCGACAGTCGCTTTGCTGAAATCGCCATAGGCGGCAGCAAAGGCCTGATCGAGCACGGCGCCGGACATTTCCAGTTCAAAAGGCTCAGGCCGCTCTGTGACAGCCGGCTTTTCGCAGGCGGAGAAGCAGAACTCGTTATAGAGGAGGTTGTTCGTCCAGGGCAGCTGGCTGCGATTGGTCCGTCCGGCCACGCGGCGCTGGGCAGCAGCGAAGGCATCTTCGGCTTTCTGGCCCGGCCGGCGGATCTCTTCGGCCAGCACCGGTGCGTAGACGCCTTCCTTGGCCACATCGTCGAGGCCGGTGGCATAGGCGATCAGCATGTCCGGCCGCGCTTCGACGCGGGAGAGGCCTTTGACCCCGGCCTTGTAGCCGGAAAAGCCCGGCACATTCCGGCAGGCATCGAAGACAAGGAACACGGCCCGGGCGCCTGTCGCCGCAAAGCCGTCGCGCTGGGTCTGCATGTCGAGACCGTAAAAGGCGAGGTCGGAGGCGGCCACCAGTTCCGCATCCACGCCGAGCAGGTAGGAATCCCCGCTTTCGGGATGCTGGGCGCCATGGCCGGTATAGTAGACGAAGGCGACGGCATCGGGCCCGGCCGCATCGACCTTGCGGCGGAAGGCATTCAGCGTGGAGGCCAGGTCGCGTTTGTTGAGGTCATGGGCGCGGGTGACGTCGAAACCGGTCTCAATGAGGGCGCTGGCGATCGTGTCGGCTTCTTCCCCGGCACTGCCAACACGGGAAAGATCCCCCGTATAGTCGGTCTGTGAGATGACAAGGCCGAGGCGTGTTTCGGCCAGGGATGCCAAGGGCATCAGGAGCAGACAGGCACACACCAGCGCGGCGCGGGCCAGAACGGTCTGCCAGAGTGGCTTCATTCGGTTCGACAAGTCAGATCCTCCCATACGGGAAAACCTAGCCTCATGGTTAAACCGCGTCGAGAGGTAAGGGACGCGCCGGTCAGACTTCGGCGAACGGGACGATCCGCGTCGCCAGGAAGGTCGCGAAGATCGGCAGGAAAAGGCCCCCGGCAACCATCCAGGTGGGGTGGGAGACCGAGAGAAGCACGGCAATCGTCAGAAGGAGGACTGCACCGGCCACGACCAGCGCCGAGCGGCGTGCGCCGTTCGAAATACGCAAGGCAGCCCAGACACCGATCAGAGCCCCCAGGAACCAGGAGAGCACGACCATGGCTTTTGCGCCGACCGGAGCGGTTGCGATGGCTTCGTTGAGCTGTTGTGGGGAGGGATTTGCCGGCAATTCAGGTTCCGGGAACAGGAAATGGCCCACCATCTGAACGAGGGCGACGACCAGCATGGCCAGCACGATACCTGCGACGGCGCCGGTGATCTTGCGCGTCATCATCAGCCTCCCAGCTAAAGTGGCTGATTGAATGCCACGGCAAAGCCTAGCCCGCAAATGCCTTTTCTATAACGAATTCAGCGGGTGCGGCGTTCGAACCCTCGGTCAGGCCGGCTTTTATCATAAGTGCCTTGGTGTCCTGGATCATCTCCATGGAACCACAGATCATGCCTCGGTCGGTCGCGGGGTCGAGCGGTGTAACCCCCAGATCTTCAAAGAGTTTTCCGGATTCAATGAGGTCCGTGATGCGGCCCTGATGCGCGTGCGGTTCCCGCGTGCAGGACGTGTACAGGCGGAGCTTGCCTTCCACCATTTCCCCTACGAGAGGGTCATTAACCAAATCGGCCACCAAATTTTGCGAATAGGTCAATTCTGCCGCTTCTCTGCACGTATGTGTGACAATAACTTCGTCATATCGCTCATACGTGTCGGGATCGCGGACCAGGCTGGCGAAGGGCGCAAATCCCGTCCCTGTAGAAAACATGTAGAGCCGCTTGCCTGGCAGGAGAGCGTCGAGCACCAGCGTGCCGGTCGGTTTCTTGCCCAGCAGAACCTTGTCGCCCGGCTCGATGTTGCACAGACGCGAGGTCAGCGGCCCGTCGGGCACCTTGATGGAGTAAAACTCAAGCTCCTCATCCCAGGCCGGAGAGGCGACCGAGTAGGCGCGCAGCAGCGGGCGGCCGTCTTCCTTGGGCAGGCCGATCATCACGAACTCACCTGAGCGGAAGCGGAAACTGCGTGGCCGGGTGATACGGAACCGGAACAGGCGGTCGGTATAGTGTTCGACCGCCAGGACGGTTTCTTCCGTCGGCGCATTCGGATTGACGCGAGCAGCCCCGGCGGCAGCTCCGGTCGCATCAGCGGACATGGCGGACCCCTTATCGATAACAGTCATCGGCAAATGACTATCGCACGGCTGGATTGCAATGTGGCAGAAGAACGCTTCAGAAATCCTCAACAGTCGGCCAAGCCTGAGGGAACGAAAAACCCGCCAGCAGGACTGGCGGGCTTGTCAGATTTCGCTGGTTGGCAGTGTCAGACCGACGGTTCAGCCGTTTCCTGGCAGACCACTGCACGGATGTCTTCTTCCGTCCGGGCCGCCCGCAGGGCATCGCGTACCGCGCTTTGACGGAACACGCGGGAAACCTGGGCCAGCGCACGGAGGTGGTCCGCTCCGGCTGTCTTCGGTGCCAGCAGCATGAAGATCAGGTCACAGGGCCGCTCATCGATGGCTTCGAAATCGACGCCTTCGTCGAGCCGCAGGAGGCCGCCGACCGGCTTTTCGAGGCCTTCGATGCGGGCATGGGGAATGGCCACGCCTTCACCGACACCGGTCGAGCCCAGCCGTTCACGTTCCATGACGGCATTCTCGATCTGGCGCGCGCTCAGGCCGGTGGCGCCGGCCAGACCGTCTGCCAAGGCGTGTATCGCCTGTTTGCGGCTCGTCGCGTCAAACGACGGCAGGATAACCCCGCCTTCAAGCAGGGAACTCAGATCGGTCGCCATGTAACTCGCTTCCGTTGGCCGCCTCAGTTTCTGGAGGCGTCTGCTGGATCCACCCAACCAATGTGCCCATCCGGGCGGCGGTACACCATATTAAGGCGTCCATGGCCAGCATTTCTGAACATGAGTGCCGGAACTTCCTGCAGTTCCAGCTGCATGACTGCCTCAGAAACGCTCATTGTCCGGATGTGAACGGCCGTTTCGGCAACGGTCAGCGGCGTGTCATCAGTGGCTTCCGGGAGCTCTTCATCGGTCTCGGTGTCGTAGCCATTGACCTGAATAACGGATTCCGCGGCCGGCTCGACAGGCATTGTGGTGTTTCCGGCATGATGGTCCTTCAGGCGGCGCTTGTAGCGGCGCACGCGCTTTTCCATCTTGTCCAGGCTGTCTTCCAGTGCGGCGTACGGGTCGCCGGCCTTGCCGGTCGACTGCAGGACGATGCCAGACGGCAGGTGAACGTTACAGTCTACTTCCACGAACGGGCCCTGCTGAGATACGAAAACGCGGGCATCGCCAGTTCGATTGAAATACTTACTGACCGCCGCTTCCAGGCCCATTTCGATCCGGCCCCGAAGAGCTTCACCGAGATCCATATGCTTGCCAGTAATTTGTATCTGCACGAGCGGTCTCCTTCTTTTTGGCTCGCCATTATGGCGCAGAAAATCGCACGACGCGACTCCTGTTGAAGAGATGGGCAGGACCTGAGCCTTCAAAAAGAGGGTGCGGCGTTACAAACCGGCAACTCGCGTCTGAGGTGTGCAGGATTTGGGAAAATTCCCGATTTGACAGGTGCGACGTGACATTTCACCATCCTGCAAGTGGCGAATTTGTACCGGGCGAAACAATCAACTTGAGTGTAGACCTACATGAACAGGGCGACTGCCAAGCGGATCGATGACTCTTCCCTCCCTCCGCTGGAAGGGGAAGGGGCAATCAATCCACTCGCTCCGGGCGCTGTCGGGATTGCACACATCGGCCCCGATGGCACCATTCTGCGGTGCAATCGGCAATTTGCGGACATGCTCGGCTACACGCCGAAAGAGCTGGCTGGCATGCACATGGATTCGGTCACCGACACCGATGACATCGAGCCGCAGACCATGCTGTTTCAGGAGGTGGTGGCCGGAAAACGGCGCTCCTTCCAGATGAAGAAGCGTTATGTCCACAAGGACGGCAAAATTGTCTGGGCGATCCTGACAGTGGGTTTCCTTCGGGAAGCAGATGGCCGGGGCGGGCATTTCGTTGCGATCAACAATGATGTCACGGAAAAGCAGATTACGTCCGAGGCGCTCGCCGAAAGCGAAGCGCGTTTCCGGGCGACATTCGAAAATGCTGCCGTCGGCATGGCGCTTGTCGGGACAGACGGATCCTGGCTGAGAGTGAATCAGCGGGTGTGTGACATTGTCGGTTACGAACCGCAGGAGCTGATGCAGCTAACCTTCCAGGACATCACGCATCCGGATGACCTCGATATCGATCTCGGGCTGCTGCAGGAGACCATCGAAGGCAAGCGTGACTCCTATTCCATGGACAAGCGCTACCTCCGCAAGGATGGTAGTCTGGTCTGGGTAAAACTGACCGTCGGCTGTGTCCGCAACGGGGCCGGAGAAGTCGACTATTTCATATCGGTGATCGAGGACATCACGGCAGAGAAACGCAAAGATGAAGCACTTCATCGGAGTGAAGGGCGTTTTCGCGCCGCGTTTGAAAACGCTGCCATTGGCATGGTTCAGGTCAATCTGGATGGAAAATGGCTGAATATGAACCGCTACATCTACAAGATGTTCGGTTATTCAGAAGACGACCCCTGGGAACCCACTTACCAAAATGTCACGCATCCGGACGATCTCCATATTGGCCTTGAAGAGGTGAAGGAGATGATAGCGGGCACGCGCGATTCCGTGCAGGTGGAGAAGCGCTTCCTTCGCAAGGACGGGGGGGTTGTCTATGCTAATCTTAGTGCCTCATGCGTCCGCAATTCCGAAGGAAAAGTAGACTACGCGATTTCGGTGATCGAGGACATTACCGAAAAACGACAGATACATCGTGACCTGGCGGTGAGTGAGTCGCGTTTCATGGCTGTCCAGCAAACCATGCCGGACGGGTTCATGATGTTCCGCAGTATACGGAATAAAGATGGAGGGCTCGAAGATTTCTACTGCGAATACGGCAACCCCGCCGCCCAGAAAATTCTGGCGATAGGACCGGAAGAAATACCCGGATACAAAATGCTTGAGCGGGATGCCAACAGCGTCGAGCTTGGTCTGTTCGATTTGTATCGTGGCGTTGTTGAGACGGGCGAAACTGCGCAAGGAGAATTGAAGTTCCCATTCCGGAATGGGGATATCCGATGGTTCCGCTATTCTGTTGTCAAAGTGAATGATGGGTTTGCGGTGGCGTTCTCTGACGTCAGCGATACCAAGGTGGCAGAGCTGCAGCTGCGGGAAAGCGAGGAGCGTTTCCGTGCCGCCCAGCAGACGACACCCGATGGTTTCCTGATGTTCAGCGCCGTCTATGACGACGATGGGGAGATTGCCGACTTCGTCTGCGAATACGCGAACCCTGCAGCGCATATCATTGCTGATCGCGAAGGTCGGGAGATGGTGGGCAATACTATGCTCACCAACACGCCGGCCACGAAGGATCATCCTGTGTTTCAGGCGTATTCCCGGGTGGTTGAGACAGGTGAGCCACTGGAAGCGGAAATGCTGTTTCCGATTACGGATGAAGGAAAATGGCTGCGTGTTGCGGCGGTGAAGATCGAAAAAGGAGTTGCAGTCACCTTCTCTGATATCACTGAGCGCAAGAAGTCGGAATTGAAGCTGAAGGAAAGTGAGGAACGCTTCCGTGCTGCTCAGCAGACGACGCCTGACGGCTTCATGATGTTCCGTACGATCTATGACGATGACGACAATGTCGTCGACTTCATGTGTGAATATGAAAATCCTGCGGCAGCGGCGATCATCGATCGCGGCGGCGAAGTTCTGGTCGGGAAGACCATTCTGAACGATGCGCCGCCGGATATGAAAATTCCCTTGTTCGAAACTTACCGAACGCTGGTGGCGAACGACGAGCCCTTGGATACGGAGATGTTTTTTCCGGTCACGAAGGGAGGCATCTGGCTGCGTATTGCGGCGGTGAAGATCGAGAAGGGCTTCGCAGTAACTTATTCGGATATCACGGCGCGAAAGGAATCCGAGCTGAAGCTGAAGGAGAGTGAATCCCGTCTCCGCGCATTTCATCAGACAGCTCCGGATGGATTCACGATATTCCGCAGTATCCGCAATTCAGCTGGTGCGATCACGGATTTCCGGTTTGTGTACGCCAATCCTGCAGCGCAGAAAGCGTCGGGCATGAGTGAAGAAGAGCTTTACCAAACCACCATGCTGGCGGAGGGGCCTGCGCTGAAACCCGCCGGCGTGTTTGAAAAATATATCGATGTCGTGGAGTCGGGGAAGCCCTGGCAGGGGGAATTCTTCTATCCCGGGGAGCGGAGGCCGGCCTGGTATGACGTCACTGCGGCGAAGGTCGATGACGGAATAGCGATTTCGTACAAGGACATTTCGAACCAGAAGGAGGCCGAGGTAAAGCTGCGGGAGCAGGAAGAGCGTAACCGCGACATCCTGGATAACCTGATCTCCTTCGTGACCCTGCTGACACCGGATGGGATCATCATCGATGTCAATGCCGCGGCGCTGGCGACGGCCAAACTCACCGCCTCTGATGTCGTTGGGAAACATTTCTGGGACACCTATTGGTGGTCTCATGATGCCGATGCCCGCGAGGAACTGCGCCGGTGCGTGTTGCAGGCCGCCAAAGGGGAGCGGGTGCGGCATGACACGACGGTCCGGATTTTGGGTGATGAGCGTATTGCGGTCGCAAACCTGCTTGCCCCGGTGCTGGACAAGGATGGTGTCGTGACCAGTGTCGTGGCTTCCGGGTTTGACATCTCTGATCGCAAGAAGGCCGAGCAACACCGGGAGATGCTGGTCGGGGAGCTAAGCCACCGGGTGAAGAACTCCCTCGCGACCGTGCAAACCATTGCCTCGCACTCCCTGCGCGAAGCCTCCGATCTGGAGTCGTTCCGGGAGACGTTTGTTGGCCGGTTGATGGCGATTTCCAAATGCCATGACCTGCTGATCGAAACGACGCGTAACGCCGCCGATATTTCCCAACTCGTGCGGGACCAGGTCCTGCCTTACGCTCAGGGCGGTATTGACCGGCAGGTGACGATGTCCGGTCCGCCTTTGATGCTCGGGCCGGAAGCGGCACATACATTCGGTTTGATCCTGCACGAGCTGGCAACCAATGCAGCAAAGTATGGCGCTCTTTCGACTGAGCAGGGACGCCTGGATATAAGCTGGAAACGCGGCTCTCATCTGCAGCAGCGTGATGCCATCCTGACATGGGTGGAGAGAGGTGGGCCGCCCGTTGAGCCGCCAAAACGCCGGGGATTCGGCAGTGTGCTGATTGAGCAGAGCCTGTCCCATGCGCTCGGCGGAGAGGCGAATATCGAATATCGGCCGGAGGGGCTTTGGGCGCAATTCCGGTTCCGGAAACGGGGGCAGTGATGGAGCGTAACGAGTGTACGATTCTTCTCGTGGAGGACGAGTTCCTGATCGCGCTGGATGTGCAAATGCGCCTTCAGGAGGCTGGCTACAAGGTGCTCGATCCGGTCGCGAATGTGGAAGACGCCATGTCCACACTCGACAATGCGAAGGTCTGCGCAGCGATTCTCGACATGAACATCAGTGGATCGACATCCTTCCCGATCGCTGAGCGCCTCAAAGCCGAAGGGAAGCCCTTCATCTTCCTGTCGGGTAATGACGCCTATCAGCTGCAGGAAAGTTATTCTGACCGTATTGTTCTGACCAAACCCATCGATTACGAGCAGCTTATTTTCCGGGTCCGCGAAATCTGCGAGACCTGACGCTACATGGCCGGGCGGGGGGCGCCGCTGAGCGGTGTGCCCTCCTCATCATCTTTCGGCTTTCCGGGCTTTTTTCCGTAGTCGTGCTTTTTCAGGAGGCCGCGGAACTGGTGATAGGTCAGGCCGAGCGCATCGGCCGCCTGGCCCTGGTGCCCCTTCGCCCAGCTGAGCGCCTCGTCGATCAGCCGCATTTCAAAGGCTGCAACCTGTGCCTGGAAGTCGGCGGTCACCGATGGATCGATCCGTCCGGGTGCGGCTTCCGGCGGGGAAGTGAATTTCGGGACCGGCTGTCCGGGTGACGCGGCTGGCCGCCAGGGTGACTCGAACGGGTCCAGCGCAGCAGGATCGAACACGACCGGTTCTCCCGGAGTCATGACCATGGAGCGATGCGCAAGGCGCTGGGCAAAATTACGCAGCTCGCGAACATTGCCCGGCCAGTCATGCGCTTCGATGGCGGCGATGGTGGATGGAGCAAAGCCGGGAAAATCCTCGCCCATCTCGATCGCCATGCGCCGGGCAAAATTATCCGCCAGCAGGGTGGCGTCGCCGCGTCTGGCGCGCAGCGGAGGCAGGGTGATCACGTCGAAGGCCAGACGGTCGAGCAGGTCTGACCTGAACTCACCTGCCTCGGCCATGGCGGGCAAGTCGGCATTCGTGGCGGCGATGATCCGCACATTCGTCGTCAGCACACGGGAGCCGCCAAGGCGCTGGAACTCCCCATACTCCACGACGCGCAGCAATTTTTCCTGCACCTGCTGGGAAGCGGTGGCGATCTCGTCGAGAAAGATCGTGCCGCCGTCGGCAAGTTCAAACCGGCCTTTGCGCTGCTCCGTTGCGCCGGTGAAGGCGCCGCGTTCATGCCCGAACAGCTCGCTGTCGAGCAGCGTTTCGGAGAGGGCTGCGCAGTTCACCTTGATGAAGGGGCCTTCCCACCGCTTCGACAGGAAGTGCAGGCGCTCGCCGATCAGTTCCTTGCCGGTGCCGCGCTCGCCAATCACCAGAATCGGCCGTTCCAGCGTCGCCACACGGGAGACATGCTCCTGCGCGCTGAGCCAGGCCGGGGACTCCCCGATGAGCTGCATACTTTGACCAATCATTTCGTCAAAATAGCCAAACAGAAATTACAAGTCGACTAAAAAAGTGGGGAAAAATACTAAAAATGGTTTCGTGAATCAACGCGAAGAACTTTTATTTCGTTGAAAATCAAGGTCCTACAAAATTAATTTTGAACTGGCACGGTCCTTGAAAAGAGAGAAGGGCTCAGAGCGACGGGCGTTGCTCAAAACCAGAAGGACGAAACAAAACATGGAAGACCGTTACACCCGCTCAGAAGCCCGATCGGAAACAGGCCGAATTGGCCGGTGGCTGTCGACCCGTTCCGCAGAGACCTGGATGTTCTTTGCTGCCGGTGTCTTCCTCGGCGGTTTCTTCTTCTAATCCTCCCCTGACACGAAAGGACACCACAATGGGTTTGTTCTCCCGCCTCGGTGACATCATCAACTCGAACATCAACTCGATGCTCGACAATGCCGAAAACCCCGAAAAAATCGCACGCCTGATCATTCAGGAAATGGAAGACACGCTGGTCGAGGTCCGTACCGCGGCTGCCCGTGCCATGGCCGACAAGAAAGAGATGGAACGCGATATCGCGCACTTCACGACCGTCCGTGACGACTGGGCCGCCAAGGCCGAGCTTGCCATCGACAAGGGCCGTGAAGACCTCGCTCGCGGCGCCTTGGTCGCCAAGCAGAAGGCCGAAGGTGAAATCGACCGCCGCAAGAATGCGATGGCCGCTGCCGAGGAAGCCTTCGAGAAGCGCCAGGACGATCTGTCCAAGCTGCAGGCCAAGCTGGATGAAGCCAAGGCAAAGCATCGTGCGCTGATGATGCGCCGCGAAGCTGCCGAGCAGCGGATCCGCGTGCGCAGCCAGGTCTATGACGGCCGCGTCGACGAAGCGCTTGCCCGCTACGGCAATATCGAGCGCAAGGTCGACGAGATGGAAGCCTATGCGGACCAGATCCGCGGTTCCGAACCGACCCTCGAAGCCCAGTTCGCTGCTCTTGAGCAGGACGAAAGCATCGAGAAAGAGCTTGCCGCGCTGAAAGCAAAGCGGACGAAGTCTTCAACCAAGAAGTCGGAGGGCTGATCAGATGCTGTTCTCGCTTGCCTGCCTTGCCGGCTTCCTGACCGTGGTTTGCACACCCGGCCTCGTCGCGATGGAACTTGAAGACCGCCGCGCCAAAAAGAACGAGGCTGCCTGATGTCCGAGGAAGTTTTCGCCATTGCCATTGTCGGCATCATCTTCATCGGCTTTCCCGCAGTGATATTCCACTACATCACGCAGTGGCGGAAGCAGAAGACCCTGATGCCCGACGATGAGCGGATGATGGAAGACCTCTGGCGCTCCGCCAAAGCGATGGAGCGCCGGATCGATACACTGGAACGCCTGCTCGAAGCTGGCGATGCGGAGGAACACCGTCCTCCGCCCCGCCGCTCCCGCCCCACTTTTGACGACTGAGGAATAAATAAATGCCCCGCCACTCCCGCCCATACCGCGATGCCGTTCACGGCGAAGACCGGATTTATGGCTCTCCAAATCCCAAGCGTTTCTACCGCTCCCGCGACGACAAGGTCATCGCCGGTGTCTGCGGCGGCCTTGCCGAACGCTTCGGCTGGGAACCGGTCCTGGTCCGCGTCCTGGCCGTGCTTGCCTTCTTCTTCGTGATGGGGCCGCTCGCTCTGATCGCATACGTCACCATTTGGATGATCACGCCGCGCCGCCCTTTTGGTCTGGCGTCGGTCTCTCCTGATGAAGACGCATTCTGGCGCAACGTTTCAGACCGGCCGCGCGTCACCTTCGGCAATCTCAAATACACCTTCATGGACCTCGACGAACGCCTCCGGGACATCGAGCGCAAAGTCACTTCAGACGAGTGGCGCCTGCGCAAGGAATTCCGGGACCTCGAACAGGGCAATAACTGATCCGCATACAAAATAAACAGCAGCGGCATCTCTAACTGACAGACTCCGGTAAAGGAACGGAACAATGAGCAAGGGGACCTTTCTGACCAACAACTGGCTGATCTTCGCGATCACGCTGATTGTCGTGACGGCCATGGTCGGGTTTTCACTGATACAGGGCCATATGGCTTTCCAGATGGCGGGGCTGGAGCTGTCCTTCACCCCGCATGAGGATGGCGGCCTGCGCCTGGCGGTGATCCGCACCGCTGACGCCTTACGCGCGACCTCGTTTTAACGCACGTTGCAGCAGGCGCGCCGGGGCCACGGCCTCCAGCGCAGTCCGGCTGGCCGTGGCAGGCGCACCGCAAAGGCGGGCGGCAAGCACCGACCCGGCCCACGGCCCCCAGGTGAAACCCCGGGCGCCGAAGCCAGACGAAACAAACACACCGTCCAGCAAAGGGGCGTCCGTATCTGCCGGACGCCCTTTTCGCTTGCCCGCGAAAGCTTCGAGGAAGGCATCATGATCGGGCACCGCGCCGATCAGAGGCAGGCGGTCTGCAGTGGTGGCCCGCAAGCTGGCGCGCGAGGCGATGTCCGGCCCGCTCGTGTCGCGGATCCAGTAGGGGGAAAGCGCTTCGACGCCTCTCAAATTCTCTTCCCGGGCCGCATCCGACGTGAAGGGCACGGTATCCGGCGCCACCTTGTCGAAGGTTGCGCCCCACAGACGTTTCCGGCCAAGGGCGAGGGCGTAGGTGCCGCTCGCCATGGCGAAGGGCGGGGTGTCTGCCAGGCCTTCGGCGAAATCCACCTGGCCCATCCGCGCCTCAAGCCCGAGCCAGGGCAATATCGCACCGGCGGCCATGCCATTGGCGAGGATGATGGCATCGAACTTACTGCCATTCACCGTCCGGGCGGTGAGATCGACGCCGGGGACCGCGCCATAGTGCTGTTCCACGTCGTCCAGCAGGGAAGGGATCAGCTTCGCCGGTTCCACAATCAGGGCGCGCTTGTGAAGGAGGCCGCCGCCGGACAGCGCTTCCAGATCCTCAAGTGGCAGGGGCGGGTCTGCCAACAGTTTTGCGAACCGCGCCGTTTCCGCTTCATCCTTCGGTACTTGCCGGACGTCCGTTTCCGTTACACCCGGACGTCCCTGATAGACATGCCGCGCCGCGAGATAGGCATCGACCAGCAGACGGGCCTGCGCTGTGTCCCCGGCATCGAGCCGGGGCATGACAAGACCCATGGGATTGCCGCTGCCGCCGCTCGCCGGGCCATCGGCCGGGTCAAAGATGACAGGCTCGGCGCCCAGCTGTTTCAGCGCATGAGCCGCACTCGCCCCGGCAATGCCCGCGCCGAGAATGGCGACCCGGTTTGCGCAGGGCAGGGGGCGGCTAAGGCCGAAAACATCCAGCTCCGGGGCGGGCGGTGTGGCCAGCCAGGCTTCAAGCCGCTCGCGTTTCCGGCCATGACCGGGCGCTTTGGCGACCGAAAAGCCGGCATCGGACAATCCACGCCGCACGGCGCCTGCCACGGTGAAAGTTGCCGCTGGCGCACCCGGTACGCTGCGTTCACTTATCCATCTGAACAGGTCCGGCGCCCACATCGCCTCATTCTTGGCCGGGCTGAACCCGTCGAGAAACCAGGCATCGGCATGGTAAATGCTGTCCGGCAAAGAATCTGCAATATCAGCGAGGTGGAGGGTAAGCGTCACGCCATCTTCCGGCCAGATGAAGTGGCGGACCCCGCGTACCGGCCCCGGCCAGACGGCGATCAGCCGCGCTGACAGGTCTGCCAGCTCCGGCCAGGCCGACAGGGCCCGTTCGGCATCGTCTTTGGAGAGCGGGAAGCCCTCATAGCTGACGAAATGAAGGAAAGCCGTCGGTGAGGGCCGGGTTTCCCGCCAGAGATCCCAGGCTGCGAGGAAATTCAGCCCCGTACCGAAACCCGTTTCCGCGATCATGAAGGTTTCCCGCCCGCGCCATGCCTCCGGCAGGCCGCACCCGGCGAGGAACACCGCCCGCGTTTCACCGAGGCCGTCGCCCGCGGTAAAATAGACATCGCCCGCCGCCCGGGCGACCGGCGTGCCGTCATCCTTCCAGTCGATTTCAGGCTGTGTCAGCAGGCGCGTCATGTGGGCCTGATAACTCCGGCGTCCCGCTTTGGGTAGCGCCTGCTTGCGTGCAGCGGCACTGCGCCCCAGATTGAGAACCGTAACAGGAGCACGTCATGGAAACCTTCGATATCCGCAAGGAGGATGGCGACACCGGCGGGCGCTATGTCACGATCGTGGACGGCCATGAAGCCGAAATGACCTATTCGAAGGCTGGCACGTCCCGCATTATCATCGATCATACAGGGGTGCCGAAAGCACTTGGCGGGCGCGGCGTGGGCGTGGCACTGGTACAGCGCGCCGTTGAGGACGCCCGTGCGGCGGGCCTGAAAATCATCCCCCTGTGCCCCTTTGCAAAGGCGCAGATCGAGAAACACAAGGAATGGCAGGACGTTCTGGCATGAGTGAGATCACCCACAATCCGAACCTGATGCGCTATTCCTATTTCGAGAACGGCACCGAGGCCTATCTTACCTATGAACGTCCCCGTGCCGGGCATGTCCATATCACCCATACGATTGTGCCGGGGCCGCTTGGTGGCCGGGGGCACGGCAAGCGCCTCGTCGAAGCGGCCATGGCCGACGTGATCGCCAGTGGCGAGACCGTCTCTTCCAGTTGCTGGTTTGCCACTGACCTGATCGAGAAAACGCCGGCATGGTCGGCCGCGCAGGCATGAGCACGCCGTTCTGGAAACAGAAGACGCTGGGTGAGATGTCGCGCGAGGAGTGGGAGTCGCTGTGCGACGGCTGCGCCAAATGCTGCCTCCTCAAACTGGAAGACGAGGACACGGGCGAGATCGCCTACACAAAGCTCCACTGCCGCCTGCTCGACGGCCAGGCCTGCACCTGCATGGATTATGAGAACCGCAAGAAGATCGTCGAGGATTGCGTGATCCTGACACCTCAGAATGTGGCCGAGATCAAATGGATGCCCCGCACCTGCGCTTACCGCCTTGTGCTGGAGGGTCAGGACCTTCCGGACTGGCATTACCTCGTCTGTGGGGATCGCAACCGTGTCCACACGACCGGAAATTCCGTCCGGGGCCGGACCGTCTCCGAAGATACCGTTTTCGACGAAGACCCCGAAGATTGGATCGTCGACTGGGAAGGCAATGCGCCCTGAGACGCGGCTGACAACTTCTCCTTAAGCCGGATTTGAGAGACTGGCGGGATGGAAACGCTACCCGCCTTTGTCGACTATCTCTCCCATGAGCGCCGCATGGCCGCCAAGACGGTGGATGCCTACCGCTCTGACCTGGCGGAGTTTTTCAACTTCCTGCGCCATCATATGGGTGAGGAGCCGACCCCGAAGCTGCTGGGGGAGCTGAAGGCGCGTGATATCCGCGCTCATATTGCCCAGCGCCGCCGTGATGGCCTGTCGGATGCCTCGGTCGCCCGGCTGCTCTCTTCCATCAAGGCGCTGTACCGCTGGCTGAACCGGGCCTTTGATATCGAGAATGCCGAAGTTGCCTACCTGCAGGGGCCGAAGCGCCCCAAGCGCCTACCAAGGCCTGTCTCTGCCGAAGCTGCGAAGGATATGATCGAGGAGGCCGCTGACGACCCGGATGTCGCGCCATGGATCAATGCCCGCGATGCGGCGGTTCTGTCGCTGCTCTACGGGGCAGGGCTGCGTATCTCCGAGGCATTGAGCCTGACTGGCGGTGAAGTGCCGGCGCCCGAACGTCTGCGCATCACCGGCAAGGGCGGCAAGGTGCGGATCGTGCCGCTGATCCCGGCCGTGCGGGAGGCGATCAATTTCTATGCGGAGCAATGTCCCTATGCGCTGACGCGGACGCAGCCCCTGTTCCGGGGCGCGAAGGGCGGCGCGCTGAACCCGCGGCTGATCCAGGGCCTCGTCCAGCGCCTGCGCGGCCTGCTGGGCCTGCCGGACACGGCCACGCCGCACGCCCTGCGCCACGCCTTCGCGACGCATCTTCTGGCCGCCGGGGCGGACCTTCGTGCGATCCAGACGCTGCTCGGCCACGCCTCGCTCTCGACCACGCAGGTCTATACCGGCGTCGACGCGAGCCGCCTGCGCGAGGTGCATGCGGCAGCCCATCCGCGGGCTTAGGCTGTCACAAACTCCCCATTACCGGCCTGTCATGCTCATTTTCCTGCCTCAATTGCGCGCGATAGTTCATGAGAGACGAACTGGGAGACACGTCATGGGCGTGAAGCGGAACACCATTATCGGCCTGCTGACCATTGCGACCTTCATCGGCTGCGGCCTTGCGGCGAATGCGCAGGCGAAGGACAGTTTTATCGATTATGACGGCTTCCTCGGCGTGTCCGAAGAAGTGGCCGCCTACCGCCAGCTGCATCTCGTGCCCCTCGTCGAGTTCAACGAGATGAAGGCTGAGCCCGGCACGATCATCCTCGACTCCCGCAGCGCCGAAGCCTTTGCGATGGGGCATATCGAAGGCGCGATCAATGTGAACTTCTCCGATTTCACCGAAGAGAAGCTCGCCGCCGCGATCCCGTCCAAGGACACGCGCATCCTGATCTATTGCAACAACAATTTCGAAGACGACATCGCCCCCGTCATGCTGAAGAGCGCGCCGCTGGCCCTCAACGTGCCGACCTTCATCAATCTCTACGGCTATGGCTACAAGAACGTCTTTGAGCTGAAGGGCATGCATTCGCTGGAGGATCCGGAGATCCACTGGATCAGCGATCTGCAGGCCCCCTAAACGCTCCTATCGGGGAAGTGCATCCACAACGCGGTGATATTCCGCGACCGTTTCCTCGAAGATCTGCGCGATGGGTTTGACCTCCTTGATGCGGCCCGCGACCTGACCGGTCAGGGCGATGCCCGCTTCAAGATTGCCGCCGAAATAGACGTCCTGTGTTCCGGCAAATTCGCTGAAGATGTTTTCGACACCTTCCTTCTGGATGCGGCTTGTCCGTTCCGTGCGCAGCGCGCGGAGGGCAGGGCCGGGGCCAGAGCGGTTGAGGAACACGGTATCTGTTGAATCCGCGCCGACGATCGCATCCTTCCAGTTCTGGTGCACCGGGCTCTCTGCGGAGGAGAGAATGCGCGTGCCCATCAGCACGCCTTCTGCACCAAGGCAGAAGGCCGCCGCCATCGTGCGCCCATCCATGATGCCACCCGCGGCAACCACCGGTACATCCACCGCTTCGCAGACCTGCGGGATCAGCACCATGCTCGCGACGTCCTTCGGGTTCTTGAACCCGCCGCCTTCGCCGCCCTCCACGATCAGCCCGTCAACGCCCGCCTCGATGGCGCGCATCGCGCCCTGCAGCGACGGCACGACGTGGAACACGGTGAGGCCGGCCTCTTTCAGCATGCCGGTATATTTCATCGGGTCGCCCGCAGACGTCGTGACGAATTTGATGCCCTGGTCGATCACGAACTGGACAATGTCCGGATCGCGCACGAAGGCCTGCGCCACGTTCACGCCGAACGGCTTGTCGGTCAGCGTTTTCATCTTCTTGATTTCCGCGCGCACGGCATCGAGATCCCCAGAGGATGTCTCGATAATGCCCATGCCGCCCGCATTCGATACGGCGGATGAGAGTTGCGACCGGGCGATCCAGCCCATGGCGGCCTGGATGATGGGTTTCTCGATGCCCAGCATTTCGGTGATGCGGGTCTGGATCGGCTTTGCGCTCATGATTGTTTCCTCCTGAGTGGCAGAGAAGGCGGGAACGACGCGCCCGGCAAGCCCTCGCCTAGCGTCAGAACACAATTACGTTAGATTGGCCCCATGATTCTGCGCGAACCGAAGCCCGATGAACTCGCCGCCCTGTCGGGCCTCTGCCAGCGATCCAAGGCGCATTGGGGCTATTCCGGCGACATGCTGAAGGCCTTCGAGGCCGAGCTGACCGTCACACCGGAAAACCTCGCCGATGACGCCATCATGCTGGCCGAGGACAAGCGCGGCATCGCCGGCCTCGTACAGCTTTCGAAACAGGGCGAGGATGCCGTGCTGGAAAAGCTGTTCGTGGAGCCCGACCGGCTGGGGGAGGGCACAGGCAAGCTGCTCTATGTCTGGGCCTGCCGCGTCGCGCGGGACAATGGCGCCAGGAACCTGCTGATCGATTCAGACCCGGATGCCGCCGCCTTCTACGAAGGCCTCGGCGCCGTCCGCAGCGGCACGGCCGAGTCTGGCTCCATCCCGGGCCGCCAACTGCCGCGCCTCGTCCACCCGCTGGGTTAGCCGGCTGCTGCCGCCACATCCCCCTCGGACGACGGCACAAGATCCCGGTAGGCCCGCCAGCTGGCAAGGCCGATGACCGGGAATGTCACGATCAGGCCCACAAAACCTGTGACAATGCCCAATACCGTCAGTGCCACGATCATGATGCCCCAGAGCAGCATCGGAAGGAAATTTGTCGCCACGGTGCGCAGGCTGGTCAACGTTGCGACGAACACGTTCGATTTCGTGTTCAAAAGCATGGGTGCCGATACGACGACCAGCGAGAAGGCAAGAAACGCGATGATGCCGCCGATGATCGTGCCGGTCATCACCATGTTATGGCCCTCCGGGTCGGCCAGCATGAAATGCACGAATTCCGGCAGCGTCTTGTGGAACTTGTGGGTCGACAGCCCATAGACCAGATGCGCCATCTCGACCCAGACGGAGTAGACGAGGAACAGCGCAAAACCGAGAATGAACAGGTCCTGCCTGATGGCGGATTTGACGAACAGGATATCGCCCACACGCGGCCGTTCGCCCCGTTCCAGCATCCGCCCGGTCTGGTAGAGCCCCATGGCGAGGATCGGCGCGACCAGCATGAAGCCCGCCGCCACGACGAACAGGACGCGGATCGCACCTGCATGATAGAGCGCCGCTGTCAGGCCAAGGCTCGCCGCCACCAGCAGTGCCCCATAGATAAGGCACGGTCCGACCGCTTTCGTGAAATCCCTCCATCCGCCAGCCAGCCAACCGAACGGCGCGCCGAGGCCCACCGCATTGACGTCCGGCAGGCCCGTCTGCGCCTGCGTCATGTATTCCTCCCGGCCGCCCTCTCTTCCCGGGGCGGATCGTGGCACGGTAGTGCGGAGGCGGGCGGAAGGGAAGTGCGCAGCGATGCTGCCTCTTGCCCCCCGCGGCGTCTGGTACTACATCCCCCGGACTCGTGGTGATTTGGCCGGCCGGCTTGCAGCCACGTAAAACAAGTCGCTAAAAGGGCCGCGCGCAGGAAGTCGAACCCGTTCCGCGAACCCTTTTCTCTCTTGTTTTCAAGTCTTAAGCTGGCCGAACCAAGCGAGAGTAAACCCCGTGCCGATCAAGATTCCAGACGCCCTGCCTGCCCGTGAAACGCTTCTGAACGAAGGCGTGGCGGTGATGCGCGCGTCGGAGGCCGCCCGTCAGGATATCCGCCCGCTGCAGATCGGCCTCCTGAACCTGATGCCGAACAAGGTCCGCACGGAGACGCAGATCGCGCGCCTGCTGGGCGCCTCGCCCCTGCAGATCGAATTGTCGCTGATCCGTATCGGCGGGCACACGCCGAAGAACACCTCCGCCGACCATCTGATCAGTTTCTACGAAACCTGGGAAGAAGTGGCCGACCGCAAGTTCGACGGCTTTATCGTCACCGGCGCGCCGGTCGAACAGCTGGACTTCGAAGACGTTACCTATTGGGGCGAGCTGACGCAGATCTTCAACTGGACACGGACGAATGTGCATTCGAACCTGTTCATCTGCTGGGGCGCGATGGCGGCGGCCTGGCACTTCCATCGCCTGCCGAAATACCAGCTGGCGAAGAAGGCATTCGGCATCTATCGCCAGCGTAACCTCGCCCCGGCCTCGCCCTACCTGAACGGCTTCTCCGACGACTTCCTGATCCCGGTCTCGCGCTGGACGGAAGTCCATGCCGAAGACGTGCTCGCCCGGCCGGAACTGGACCTGCTGGTCGACTGCCCGGCCACGGGGCCGAGCCTTCTGGAACACGCCCCCAGCCGCAGCGTCTTCATGTTCAACCATGTCGAATATGACTCCTTCTCTTTGAAGGAAGAGTATGAGCGCGACGTGGCCGCCGGCAGCGACATCGCCATTCCGTTCAACTACTTCCCGGACGATGACCCCACCCGCAAGCCGCTGAACCGCTGGCGCAGCCACGCCCACCTGCTGTTCGGCAATTGGGTAAACCAGGTCTATCAGTCCACGCCGTATGACCTCGCCGAGATCGGGAAGGGTTAGGGGATTGCCCGCATGACCGGAGCGGAGCATCTTGCGGGCATGACCGAAAGCGTTCCTCCGGAACTTTCCTACGCGTCCTATTTCGAGGACCCGGTGAAGCGCCGGCTTGTGCGCGTGGTGGAGCGCTTCTCCGGCCAGCCGCGCCTGAAGAAGCTCTACCAGCACTACCGCGAGCACCTGGCCAATGATGTGCCTTTCTTCGAGGCCGCGATCCGCCTCCTTGATCTCGACGTGCAGTTCTCTGCCTCCCGCCTGGCGGAGATCCCGAAAGAGGGCCCGCTGGTCGTTGTCGCGAACCATCCCTTCGGCGTGCTGGACGGGCTGGTCATCTGCTGGCTGGTCAGCCTTCGCCGGCCAGATTTCCGGGTGCTGACAAACTCTGCCCTCGATGGGGTGCCCGAGGCGCGGGACTATCTGCTCCGCGTCGACTTCTCGGGCACGCGCGAGGCGATGGCCGCCAATGTCGCTATGCGAAAGGCGGCGCTGGACCACATCAAGGACGGCGGCTGCGTCATTGTCTTCCCGTCAGGCGGCGTCTCGACCACGCCGCGCCCGTTCGACCGCACCGCCGTGGACGATGAGTGGAAGCCCTTCACGGCAAAGCTGATCACACATGGCAACGCCTCGGTGACGCCCGTCTTTTTCGAGGGCCAGAATTCCCGCCTCTTCCAGATGGCGAGTCATCTCTCGCTGGAACTGCGCCTTGCGCTCGTCTTCCGTGAAGTCCGCCGCCGCATAGGCAAGTCGCTGCGTGTCGAGATCGGGCAGACGCTGTCGCCGGACGATCTCGCCGCCGCTGGCAAGCGCCGCGGCCTGATGGAGTTTCTTCGCGAGCGTACCTATGAGCTCGCCGGGCCGGTGCAGCATGCGCGTCTCGCCCGGGCCGGTGTCCGCTTCCAGCAGAAGAAGCCGAAAGTCTACCGTTGATCCCGCCAGCGACATTCCGGAAGATCGCGCCAGAGAGAATAGAAGACCAGGGGGAGCGTATGCGCCAGAAGACAGACCCGTCAGATCCCGTCGCCGCAGCAAAAACGCTGCTGCCGGAGCTGGCCGCCCGGGCAGGCGAGATGGATGAGGTCCGCCGCCTTCCTTCTGACCTTGCACGCACCATGGCCGAGGCGGGTGTCTTCCGTCTGGTGACGCCCCGGCGGTTCGGTGGACTGGAGGCGAGCCCCCGGACCTTCGTAGAGACGGTCGAGACGCTGTCGACCGCCAATGCCAGTGCAGGCTGGTGCTGCATGATTGCCAATACCTCCGCCCTGAACGCCGCCTATATGGCACCGGAAGAGGCAGAAGCCATTTTCGACGACCCCCATGCCATCACTGGCGGCGTTTTCGCGCCGATGGGCCGGGCCATTTTGGAAGAGGGCGGCTACCGCGTCACAGGCCGCTGGCAATGGGGCTCGGGTTCGGCGAACAGCGTGTGGCTTGGCGGCGGTTGCACCGTCTGGGAAAGTGGCGAGATGCGGCGCCTGCCGAATGGTGCGCCGGAAACGCTGATGGCTGTGTTCCCGGCATCGGTCGCGACCCTGCATGACACCTGGCATGTCATGGGGCTGAAAGGCACCGGCTCCGGCGATATCGAGGTGAAAGATATTTTCGTTCCGGAAGGGCGCTGCGTGCGTCTCGCCGAAGGCAATCCGCGTGAGACCGGCCCGCTCTACAAATTCCCGGCTTTCGGCTTCCTTTCACTCGGCGTGTGCGCCGCCGCGCTCGGCAATGCGCGGGGCAGTCTCGACACGTTCCACGCGCTGGCCGCCGCCAAGAAGAACCAGGGCTCGGCCAAGACACTGGCCGAACGCCAGACGGTCCAGTCGGCCTATGCGCAGGCCGAGGCCAGCTGGCGCGCAGCACGGGCCCTCCTGTTCGCCGAGATCGACCGCGTTTGGGAGATTGCCCAGACGTCTGACGAAATCCCCATGGAGGCGCGCGCCGATCTGCGCCTTGCCTGTACCCATGTCACCCGCACCGGCGCAGACATCTGCCGGACGCTGTATGAGCTGGGCGGCGGCGCAGCCTTGTTCGAAACGTCACCGCTTCAACGCCAGTTCCGCGATGCGCAGGCCATGACCCAGCACATCATCACCGCCCCTGCCACATGGGAACTGACCGGCCGCATCCTGTTCGGCCTGCCAACCGATGGAGGCATGGTATGAGCGGATTGCAGATCCTCGTCGATCCTGCCCGCTGAAGGCGGAGGCGTACCCGTCGCCTCAAACCTGACACGCGGTTGTCAATTTCTTCAGGCAACTACCACCTAAGGGAGAAGCTGGTGTTCAGCTTTACAGGGTAGGCCGCCACGCGCGACGGAGATTTGCCATGAATTGGACTGTCAGGATTGCCGCATTCAGCCTCAGCTGCGCAGCACTGTTCGTGATGCCGGCGCAGGCTGGCTTCACGCGGGATGTCGCTGCGGTTCAGTGCGCGGAAGACAGCAGCGCAGCGCTGATCCGCATCGGCAAGGTCGAATGGGTCGAGCCTGGACCGCCGCAATGGGATGCGCTGCCGCAAAGCCTCGCGGGGGACTGGCCTGACGCGCCTGGGGATGAGACGCATGAGTGCCAGATGACCGATGGCCGCCAGGTCGAGATGACACTCACGATCGGGCAGGCCTTCGCCTATGGCATGAATGGCGGCACGGAGGCGGCGTGGGTCAGCCTGTGGATCGACGGCCATTCGGTTCTGTCGCGTTATCTCGTCCGGGCGGGCTATCTCGACCAGTCCGGCAATGATGTCTCGGCGATCCTCGTCACATCGGACACGTTGCGGATTTGCGATCGGCCGAACATCCTGCCGCCGGCTCAGCGCAAGGCGGAAGCCTATGCGGAACTCGGCCGCGATCCGGAAGGATGTTTCATCCAGCCGTTGGCCCTTGACGCACAGCCGCTCGACCCTGTTCAGATGGCGGAGGAATCCGCACTCGGCACCTACACCGTGGCCGCCACCTACAGCGAAGCCTTCTGCCGGAAATTCATCGCGCCCGATGAACGCCAGCCCGGGAAAGAGCGGCTGAACTTCCGCCCGCCAATGGTCGAGCCGCTGGCAATCAACCGGCTGCAGTTCAAATCAGATCGCTATCGCATGTCGAAAGCCGGGTTGAGGATGCAGTGGGATGAATTCGATTTCGACAATGACGGGCAGAGCGACACGGTGATCCTCGCGAATGCCGACAGTCATTATATCGATGGGGACATCCTTCTCTTCCGGCCGGGACATCATCCTGATGCGTTGGAGAGCCTCGCCGCTTTGGAGGAGTTCGATGACTATCGTGACTGGGCTAGGCAGAACGAATTCCAAATGGTCACCGGCTCAAAGACGCAATATGGGAGAGACCGGTACACCCACTTCAACCTGTTCCAGATCGATGGGATGACCTTCGTGGAAGCCTACCCGACGAACCGGAGCCTGCGCCCCAGCGCTGTGCTCTACCGGTACAGGACAGTCGCCCCATTCAGGCGCGGCAGCTTCGACACGGTTTGCATGTTCCAGCAAATTCTCCCAAACGACTGAGATGTCACACGCCCTGCAAATCCTCGTCGATGCCGATGCCTGTCCGGTGAAGGAGGAGGTCTACCGCGTGGCGCTGCGCCGCGAGGTGCCGGTGGTGATTGTCGCCAATTCCTATCTTCGCATTCCTGAACACCGTCTGGTCTCACGTCAGATCGTGACAGATGGCTTCGATGCCGCAGACGACTGGATTGCCGAACAGGCGGGGGAGGCGAGCCTCGTCATCACGGCGGATATCCTTCTGGCCCAAAGGGCGCTGGAGAAAGGCGCTCGCGTGCTGTCACCGACAGGCAAGCCCTTCACCGATGCGTCCATCGGCAATGCGGTCGCCGTGCGCGCGATCCATGCTGACCTCCGCGCAGGGCTCGGCGAGAATGCCCCCAAGGGCGCTGCGCCCTTCACGAAACAGGACCGCTCCCGCTTCCTGAACGCGATGGACACTGCGCTCGTCGCGCTGAAAAAGGCGAACTAGCGCACCACCGGTTCAAGCAGTTTGAACGTCCCGGCGTCGGCATCCATTTCGACGAGCCCGCCTTCCGGCACGGTGAACTGGTCCGTCAGATGGCCGATGAAGGCCCCGCTAAAGGCCGGCACGCCGAGCGGCTTCAGGTGATGGTCCAGCACTTCGGTCAGGGTGAAGCCGCCAATACTGCTGCCCTGGCTGCAATCGGTGCAATTGCCGACGATGACCCCGGCAACGCGGCCGAGGATGCCCGCCTGGCCGAGCTGTGTCAGCATCCGGTCCACGCGGTAGACCGCCTCGTCGATATCCTCGAAGAACAGGATCGCGCCGTCGAATGCGGGCAGGTAGGGCGTGCCGACCAGCGCCGTCATGACAGTGAGGTTCCCGCCCAGCAGGCGCCCGCGGGCCGTGCCCGGCGTGATCGTCTGTGTACGCCATTTCCGCTGCACCAGCCGGTCTTCAGTGGCAACCGGGTTCACATAGTCCGGCGTCGCGGCATCAAACAGCAGCGGCTTGAACGTTTCCAGCGATTGCTTGCCCCAGGCAGAAATCCCAACCGGGCCATGGAAGGTGACCATGCCGGTTTTGGCCTGGATGGCCATGTGCAGCGCCGTGATGTCGCTATAGCCGATCAGCGCTTTCGGGTTCTGGGCGATCAGGTCGAAATCGAGATAGGGCAGGATGCGCGCCGTACCCCAGCCGCCGCGCACGCTCATGATTGCGTTGACATCCTTGTCGCCGAACATCTGGTTCACGCCGTCGGCGCGGGCCTTGTCATCCCCGGCGAAATAGCCGTCCCGGTCGAGGATATTGTGCGCGCGTTTCGACTTCAGGCCGAGATTGCCGAGCGCTTCCTCGATCAGCGTGATGGCGAGGGGTTCCCATGTGGCAGACGCCGGTTCGATCAGGCCGACCGTATCGCCCGCCTTCAGCCGTGGCGGCAGGAGGACCGGCGCACCGCCAATTTTCACTTTCGTTTGTGCGGCTGCCTCCATGCCTGCCTGTGGCCCCAGCGCCAGCACCGCACCCGCCGCCCCCAACATCTGTCTCCGGTTCATGGTTTTCGAGTTCCCTACGCAAATCGCTCTCTGTCGCACAGACGCGCGACCGTTCTCTCATATCAGGATATAGAGTATTGATAGGCCTGAAGATGGTTCAACCGTTCCCATCCACGAAAAGCGGACAATTGCCAGAATCTTGGTCGCTGAGCCTTTTCACAAGCATGACCACTTCTACTTTCTCAACGCGGTGGAAGTGGAGATGGTCGCGCTGAAGCGGGCGACAGGCTGCATCGGATGTCGAAGCGCGAGAACGGCTGACATGAGGTAACCCCCCGAATCCGCCAGCCTTCTCTAACCCCTATTTGCAGACCCCATCGCAGGAAGCAATTTTTTCCGGGATTTCGTCGAAGCTGGAAATTTTTCGGTACGCCTCACGGTAGAAAGTCTTAACAAGTAGCATAATGGACTTAGTATGCTGCGATAGGTTTTATGGGGATGCACGCATGGTCGACATATTCATCAGTTACAAACGGGAAGACCGTGACGTTGCAGAGAAGATTGCGAAAACCTTTTTATTGCGCGGCTTCCAGGTCTGGTGGGATATCGAGCTCTTGCCCGGAGCCGACTTCGTTGACGAGATCGATGAAATTATCGAGACCGCAAAAGCCACGATCGTCCTTTGGTCCAACAAAGCTAAAACCTCGCAATATGTTCGCGCGGAAGCGTTGAAATCATTCAAACTTAAGAGCCTGGTTCCGATCCATATCGAGAGAATTGATGATCTCCCGGTGCCGTTCAACGGCCTTCATGCACACGATCTGACCTCGTGGAACGGCGACCCTCTCGCGATCGAACTCGACGGCCTGGTCAAGGTCGTGGAAGCGAAGACCGGGAAGTCATCCATCTATGTTGAGCAGAACGACGAACAAATCGAAACACGGTTGAAGCAATACGATGTCGAAGCGGATTTCTGGAAGGGCATCGTCGAGAAAAAGAAGCCAACCGCCCAGGATTATGCGCTCTATCTGAGGCGGTACGGCGAAGTTGGCCAATTCTCGCACACTGCGGAGCGCCGTAGGCTGGCCGCGCTCCGGAAGGCCCGTTCGTTCCGGTCCAGACTTGTCGGTGCGTTGATCCTCACGGCGGCAGTCGCCGCAGTCGCTCTTAATTTCAATTCCATTTCCGCATCGGCCCTGCAACTGCTCGACCGGAAGTATGTTTGCTCTGAGGCCTGGGCGAGGTTGGAGCGATCCACAAGCATGCAGGAATATGAGCGGTTTGTGAGTGAGTGTCCCGGAAGTCCGAATCTCATACAGGCGAAAGCTAGGGCTTCGGTCCTGGCAACATGGGCAAGTGGCGAGCAAAACAATGAGGCATTCATTGTTGAGCTCCTTAATGACCTCGATATGTATCCAGGCTTGGAAATCAAACTTACCGATCAATTGCGGGCTCTCAGAGAACAATCGGAGCCGGAGTGGGCCACGCTTTTCGGATCGGTGGACGTCCGCGATGTTGCCTCGCTGTATGCCTTTCTAAGGCAGTCTCCGCCGGACTCGTATAAAGAACAGGTCCTGGCGAGGTTGGCAAAGTTGGGTGCGCCGGCATTGCAGGATGCACGGGAGACCGGTCCGGAATCCAAGGCGGGTGTCCTTGTGGACCCAGCCCAATTGGAGCCGTTCTCCCTTTTCAGGGACTGCGCGAATTGTCCCGAAATGGTCGCCATACCGGCAGGCTCGTTCGAAATGGGCAGCCGTAGTCTGTACAAGAATAATCCGGACAGGAGCGACGAACTTCCTCAACACCCGGTATCCATCGCCAAGCCCTTTGGAATAGGCCGCTACGAAGTGACGTTCGACGAATGGGATGCCTGCGTGGCGGATGGCTATTGCCAGGCCACCAGGGACGAGGGCTTCGGCAAGGGCAGCCGCCCTGTAATCTATGTGAGTTGGGTGGATATTGTTGGTGATGATACCGCGACCAGCCAATCCGGCTTCATTGCATGGTTGAACTCGAAAACGCCTGACAGTGTGGTATATCGCCTCCCAAGCGAAGCAGAGTGGGAATACGCCGCCACACAGGCCGTCAATATTGATTCAGGAATGCACAATCCAGGCGCGCCTGACGAGCAGTCCATATGTGAATATGCAAACACTCTGGATTCGTCGGTGGAGACGAATCTCTTCGGAAGCCGGAAGTCTTCCTGCAATGACGGATACGGTGTGATGACCGCACCGGTCGGAAGTTTTGCGCCTAACGAATTTGGAATCTACGATTTGATCGGAAACGTCTATGAGCGGGTTTCCGATTGTTACAACCCCTCTTACAATATTGAAAACAGGCCAGATAATGGCGAGCCACGCCTGTCCGGGGATTGTGAAAACAGGAAGATCCTTCGGGGGGGAGCCTACAACTCGGCGATCGAGTTAAACAGGCCACAGTATCGCTATTTCAGCCAACCGAATGTGAGACAGAACAATTTCGGCTTTCGCGTTGCGCGGGACATTCCGGAAGCGCCGGATTTTCTCAGGCAGTGATTTTAGCTACAGAAGCCGCTGTTTCCTGCAACAACGCCCTTTATCAGACATCTGAACTTCCTGGGTCAGGCCAGGAATAGCGGTTTTTATCGAATTTGAGTCTGCGGAAGCGCTTCAGGCCAAAGGCCGCAATCAGAGCGATATTAGCCTCCCCCTGATTCAGAGGTTCATCTGGCTCTGCGTCGTCAGGGCGACGAGTTTGCCGTCTTCGCGTTCGATGCGGGTTTGCCAGACCTGCAGGCGGCGGCCGATGCTGACGGGGGTGGCGGTTGCAGTGAGGACAGAGCCTGCGGGGGCGGCGGCGATGAGGTTCGTCTTGCTTTCGGGCGTGGTGGTCGTCTTCGCGCCGTCAGGCAGGTTGAGGAAGGCGCCGAGGGCGCCGGCGCAGTCGGCCAGCGTCATCAGGAACCCGCCATGGGCGATGCCGCCGGCGGTGCAGAGATCGTCCCGGACGGTCGCCCGCGCGACGATCCTGTCCTTTCCAGCTTCGATCACTTCAAAGCCGATCAGTTTCGCAAAAGGCATCGAGGCGGCGAGGGCGGCAAGCTGGTCAGCGGTCATTTCCGGCTCCTGTACATGGTGTTTACATGTTGTTTTCATTGGATTGTACATGGTCCGGAGGGCGGACTTATCCAACAGGCTACCCCTCCGGCGGGGGAGGCCAAGGCCTGCCCGCGCGGCAGCGCTCATACTTGCCCTTAACCGCTTTCATGCTAGAGCCCGTTCATGAACGGGATCACACTCCATAAGGGCGACCTGCCGGCCGGGCTCGACTTCGGCCCCCTCGTCGCCATCGACTGCGAGGCCATGGGCCTCAACCTCCACCGGGACAATCTGACCCTCGTCCAGCTTTCCAGCGGCGACGGCACGGCGCACCTGGTGCAGCTCGGCCGGGACTATGACTGCCCGAACCTGAAGGCGCTGCTGACCGATCCGAAGGTCGTGAAGATCTTCCATTTCGGCCGCTATGACATTGCCATGATGCTGCGCTGGATGGGAATCACCTGCGCGCCGGTCTGGTGCACCAAGATCGCTTCCAAGCTCGCCCGCACCTATACAGACCGCCACGGCCTGAAGGATGTCGCCCGCGAAGTGGCCGGGGTCGAGCTGTCGAAGACGCAGCAAAGCTCCGACTGGGGCACCGCCGAGCTCAGCGATGCGCAGATGCAGTATGCCGCCTCCGATGTGCTGTACCTGCACCGGATCAAGGCTGGCCTCGAAGCCATGCTGATCCGCGAAGGCCGGCTGGAAATGGCGCAGGCCTGCTTCGATTTCCTGCCCATGCGCGCCCGGCTGGACCTTGCCGGATGGGACGAGCAGGACATTTTCGCCCATAGCTGACCGATGGTCATGCCTTCGCCGCTTTTGTCACGGCAGGATCGCGGGTAAACAAAACAGCTGAGTTGCTTACAGGTTTGCCAACGGCATGGACGCCGCCACACATCACGATCCGGCCTCACTCTGGGCCCCGCGCCGCCAGCTGACGCTGGCGCAGGCCCGCAAGCGGTCGGAACGCGTGCGGATGCTGCGAATGTTGTTCGTGGCCTGCGCGGCGGTTTCGATCGGGTTCTTTGCCGGACACGTCATCAAGAGCGCCCTGACAGCCGAATCAAAGCCGGTCAGCGTGACGAAAGATGAGTCCGTGACCATGGTGAACCCCCGTTTCACGGGCCGGGATTCGACAGGACAAAGCTTCCAGATCACGGCAGATGCCGCCCGCCGCCGCCGGGGCATGGACCAGGCGGTCGATCTGGTCGGCCCGGTCCTGACTGACGAAGCAGGCAGCCAGGTCAGGGCGCCGTCCGGCATGTACGACCGCGCCGCCGGCATTCTGGAACTCTATGACGATGTCAGCATTACGGATGCATCGGGCTACACCTTCATGTCGCTCGGGGCGCGGGTCTTCGTCGGGGAAGGCCGGATCGAGGGCCTGTCGCCGCTACAGGGAAAGGGTCCCCTTGGCGACATCCGCTGCGACTCGTATGAAGTTCTGGACGACGGCAACCGCATTGTCTGTGCAGGCAATGTGCGCACTGTAATATATCCGGCGACCGAGGAAGATACGCCGGTGCAATTGGAAACGACGGGTGAAGGTGACACAGATGGCTCGAATTAGGATTCTTGGTGCATTGCTGGCCGGCTTGTTTGCGGTCACCGCCGCTCCCTTTGCCGCCCCGGCCAACGCCCAGATCTCGTCCGAAGGCGGGCCGATCTACATCAATTCCGACCGCACCGAGAGCCTGGAGCGCGAACGCAAGGTGTTGCTGATCGGAAATGTCGACATCCAGCAGGGCGATGCCCGCCTGCGCGCCGACCAGGTGACCATGGTCTTCGCCAGCAAGGAAGGTGGCGGCACCAGCACGGTGGGGGGCAGTTTCGGCCAGATCGAGTCGATGACCGCCGAGGGTGAGGTCTTCTATGTGACGCCCGAATTGAAGGCGAAGGGTGACCAGGGGGTCTATGTCGCCACCACCGATACAATTACGATGACCGGCAATGTTGCCCTGATGCGCGGCCGCGATGTCGCCGAAGGCGAAGTGCTGAAACTTGAGATCGGCAACCGGCGCACCACATTGGATGGCGGTGACGGCCGCACGCGCATGATGATCGACCCGGATTCCGAAAACGGGTCGAATGGATAAATTTCAAAAGGATCGTGAAACCGATCTTAAGCATGTGAAGATATCAGTCGTACCGGGCAACGAACGCCCGCACTGAAAGGGATTTCTGAGAAAGATGACCGAGCCGGCCGAAGGCCTTGTCGTTAAGAATATTGCCAAGGCATTTGGCAAGCGACAGGTCGTGCGGGATGTCTCGCTTTCTCTTCAGCGCGGGGAAGTCGTTGGCCTGCTTGGACCCAACGGGGCCGGCAAAACGACCTGCTTTTACATGATCATGGGCCTTATCGGCGTCGATTCGGGGGAGATTTCGATCGACGGCGAGGATGTAACCCGTCTTCCGATGTATCAGCGCGCACGCCTCGGCGTGGGTTATCTTCCGCAGGAAGCCTCCATTTTCCGGGGCATGACGGTAGAAGAAAACGTATTGGCCGTGGCGGAACTGGTCGAAAAAGACCGCGCCGCCCGTATGGCACAGGTCGATAGCCTGCTCAGCGAACTGCACGTGGAACATCTGCGTCACCAGGCCGCCACCTCCCTGTCGGGGGGGGAACGCCGCCGTGTCGAGATTGCCCGCGCGCTCGCATCGCGTCCAAGCTTCATGCTACTGGACGAACCGTTCACCGGTATCGACCCGCTTGCCATATCCGACATTTCAGACCTTGTACGCTACCTGAAGCAGCGTGGCCTGGGCGTCCTGATCACGGACCACCAGGTGCGCGAGACGCTCCAGATCGTCGACCGGGCCTATGTGATGTATGATGGCGAAGTGCTCTTCAACGGCTCGCCGGAAAGCGTGCTGAAGAATGAGGACGTGCGCAGGGTCTATCTGGGTGAACAGTTCGCCGCTTGATTTCAGGGGGCGCGGCTTATGGCCATGAAACAATCACTCGACATGCGCCAGGGCCAGTCCCTGGTTATGACGCCGCAACTGCAGCAGGCGATCAAGCTGCTGCAGCTTTCCAACCAGGAACTTGCTGAGTTCGTCGAAGCAGAGATCGAGCGCAATCCGCTGCTCCAGAAAGCCGAAGACAATGAAGGTCCCGGCGAAGGCAGCGAGCCGGCGCGCCGCGAAGAGATGTCGCTCGACGACCGCTCGGGCATGGGCGAGGCGCGCGAACAGCTGGACGCCCCGGGCGAGGATGTCTTCGAACCGGGCACAGGTTCCGACAATGCGATGCCGGCAGGCGTTTCTGGTCCCTCCGCCAAGGCTGACTGGTCCGGCATCGGGGCAGGGCCTGCGAGCGACGATTTCGATGCGGCTTCCAACGCATCCTCCGGCATCACGCTCAACCAGCACCTGCACGAACAGCTGCAACTCGCCGGGCTTTCGGCGGCAGATCGCATGATTGCGGCCCGTTTGATCGACGAGACCGATGATGGCGGCTACCTCCGCACAACCGTTGAAGAAGTCGCCAAGGATCTCGGCGCCGATGAGGCCAATGTCGAGGCGGTGCTGCGGGTCTGTCAGGGCTTCGAGCCGACGGGCGTGATGGCCCGTTCCATCCCGGAATGCCTGGCGCTGCAGCTGAAAGAGCGCGGCCGCTATGATCCGGCCATGGAAGCGATGATCGAGAACCTCGCGCTCGTTGCCAAGCATGATCTGAAAACCCTGTCTGACCGCTGCGGCGTCGGCAAGGAAGACCTGATGGAGATGATGACGGAGCTGCGCCAGCTTTCGCCGAAGCCGGGTGCCGGCTATTCCTCCGACACGACCATCGCCGTCCAGCCGGACGTTTATGTGCGGGAACTGCCCAACGGCATGTTCGCCGTCGAACTGAATTCCGACACGCTGCCGCGCGTGCTGATGGACAAGGCCTATTATGCCGAAGTCTCGGCGCTGAAGATGCGCGAGCAGGAGAAGGAATTCATCTCCGAATGCGCCGCGTCTGCCAGCTGGCTGATCAAGTCGCTGGACCAGCGTGCCCGCACCATCCTGAAAGTGGCGAGCGAGATCGTGCGCCAGCAGGACGCCTTCTTTGCGCACGGCGTGGCACACCTGAAGCCGCTCAACCTGAAACAGGTGGCCGATGCGATCGAGATGCACGAGTCGACCGTCAGCCGTGTGACGACGAACAAATACATGTCGACGCCGCGCGGATTGTTTGAATTGAAATACTTCTTCTCCGCCGCCATCCCGGCGACCGGAGGCGGGGAGGCGCACTCCGCCGAAGCCGTCCGTTACCGGATCAAGCAGCTGATCGAGAAGGAAGACCCGGAAGACGTGCTCTCCGACGATCAGATCGTGGAAATCCTGACCGGCTACGGCGTCGAGATAGCCCGCCGCACGGTGGCGAAATACCGCGAAAGCCTGAACATCCCCTCCAGCGTCCAGCGCCGCCGCATCAACCGCGCGAGCGCCTGAGGCGGTTCCAGGTCGGTGTCCGCCGCCGGCTGAAACGGGGCTCTCACAAGCATAGACGCACAAGCGCCACCGGAAGCGGGCGATCCTGCTTCTGGAGATTGGCGCGATTGTTCAATTCCGCCGGAGCAAACCGGGATAGGCGTGGCTCATACCGCCGATGGAGCCCGTCATGTCACGCAAATCCGCCTTCGATCTGAATGACCGCACCGTATTGATCACGGGAGGGGCACGCGGGATCGGACGGGCCTTGTCCGAAGCGCTGCTGGCGCATGGATGTACGATTATCCCGGTCGGAAGGGATCGCGCTGCGCTGGACGCGTTCGCGAGACAGCATCCGGGGCGTGTGCATCCCTGGTGCGCTGATCTGAGCAATCCCCGGAACGTCGACGCATTGGTCCGTGACCTGCCCGGAGCCCATCCGGATCTTTCCCTTGTGGTGAACAATGCCGGCCTGCAGACGGCCGCCAACTATATCCAGGACGATGTTGAAGCGCTGGCGCCCGCCGCCCGACGCGAAATCGCCGTCAACTTTGATGCCGTTGTGCGGCTGTCGACCGGCTTGCTGCCTTTCCTGCTGACCAGGCGATCTGCTGGCATTGTGAATATTTCCTCCTCCCTCGCAGTCGCTCCGAAAAAGTCCGCCCCTGTCTATTGCGCAACGAAAGCGGGCGTGAGGAATTTCACCCGGGCACTGTCCTACCAGTGCGAAGATCAAGCCCCTCATGTCCGCATTTTCGATGTTGTCATGGGGCTGGTCGACACCGACATGACGGCAGGCCGCGCAAGCGGAAAGATACCACCCGCGCAAGCGGCGCACGAAATCCTTGAAGGGGTCCGGCGCGGGCATGGAACCATTCCCGTTGCACAGGCCAAGGCATTGCTCGCGATCGCACGAATTGCCCCGGGTCTGGCTGCGCGTGTGTTGCGAAATTCGTGAAGCTGGATTTGCGCGGTTGCTTCTGACCACAGGTGGTGCCGGTCAGTTGCTTTCGGCGGCCGTTTCATCTGTGGCCATCACATCACGGAAGACCTTGGGCGTCATGTTCGTCACGCGCAGGAAGTCACGCTGAAAATGCGCCTGATCGGCATACCCGCAGCAATAGCCGATTTCCGCAATCGATGTGTCCGTTTCGGTGAGGAGCCTGGATGCCTCTCGCATTCGTGCGCGCCGGAGCACGCTCGAAAAACTTCTGCCCGTCGCCTTCAGATGACGCTGAAGCGACCGTTCTGAATAGGCAAGGCCGCGCGCGGCATCTGCCAATCGCCAGCCTCGGCCGATGTCGTGGGCCAGGTGGTCGGCCAATTGGTCATTCAACGGACGGTCAGGATATGATTCAGGCTTGGGGGGTGTTCCTGTGCCGTCTTCCGACCACACAATTGCAAATGTATCGAGGCGCCCGTCGGCAGGTGATACGGCGCGAAACTCGGCTTTTGCGATCTCCCGGCTGTCGATCTGCAAACGGCAGTTTTTCGCACCGATCGCCTCCAGAAAGCCGAGCAATACACCCGCAATGAGGTAGTTTTCGGCGACACCGGGCGGGGCTTGATGGCTCTCCCGCCGGCACAGCCATTGCCCGGCCATAGTCGCATCAATCCGGGTTCGGTGATGAGAGTGATGATACTGTTCAAGCCGCATCCATTTTTCAGCCAGCACCCGCGGATCGGTGGATTTGAGGAGCACTGCGAGAACCGGTGTCTCCTCGGCCAGGTGAAGATATTGCCCGACCATGAGCGGCGCACCGGCTCCATTCCGTTCCTGCAGCTGACTGAGAACCGTCCTTTTTCCGGAACCGGATATGAGCGCCTGGTCCATCGGGTCCGGTCGCGTTGAATCGCGAGACAGATCGGAGTCCATCGCGCCGATTGCCGTCACGAGCAGGCTTGTGAGCACTGTGCTGGTAAGTTCCGTCATGTGCACGTTCCAAAGGAAATCGCCTGAAAATGGCGCGATCCTTCAATGCAGGGCAAGCCATCAGGGCGATGTTTCGTCAGCATAAACAGCCAGTCTGAAAAGGAAACATCATGCACAAAAGCATCATGGCGGCTTTCTGCGCCGTCTTCGCCGTGGGCTGCACGACGTCAAAATCGATCCGTACTTCAATTGAAATCGATGCCACGCCGCAGAGGGTATTCGACGTCCTGTCCGATTTTTCGAAATATCCCCTTTGGAATCCGTATCATGTACGTGTCGTTGGGGACCCGGTCGCTGGGGCGCCGCTGGAAGTCAGGGTTTCGCGGCCCGACGGCAGAATCGTGGATGTTCCCCATGTCCACGTCATCCGCGCTGAACCCGGAGAGGCCCTGTACTGGGGAGGCGGGCCTGAGCACATCTTCAACGGTGAACATCGCTTCGATCTGGCCCCCCTGGATGGGGGCACGAGAACGCTGGTGCATCACGACGAGGATTTTTCCGGCTTGTTCATCGGGTTTGCCGATTTGCCGGTACCTGTCCTGACCGAAGGCTATGAGCAGATGAATGAAGCACTCAAAGCATGGGTCGAAGCGGATATGGACAGCGATGGCCGGGAATGAGCCTGGCCTGTGTTGTGCTTTGAATATCCCTTCCAGCGTCCCGCGCCGCCGGATGAACCGCACGAGCTGACCGGAAACAGAAATCCGGTCCTGCTTTACTCGAGGCGATTATTTATTCGTCCAGAAACTGTTTGACTATTCGCAGTGAAGCTTCGGGTTGATCATAGAAGATGAAGTGGCCAGCATCTTCTATGACTTCCAGTCTCGCGTCCTGAAAGAAGGGCAGATGTCTCTTCTGGTACTCCGCGCCATAGACTGTGTTGCAGGTGGAGCCGATGATCAGAGTCTTTCCGGCAAACTTGTGGGCATCGGAAATGAAATCCAGTTGGGCGAGAAGGTCCGGGTCATTCACATAGGCGATGACCGTTTCGTCCAGCGTTTTTCGGCTGGCCCGCCAGCCCTCGAAGTTTGCAGGTATGACGTTTCCGCAATGAACACCTTCGCCCGGCATCGCTGAAAACGCGTGGCTTATGATGTAGTCTTCGCGCGCATATTTGTCTTCGCCAACATCCACGCGCCAGGAATTGAGCCAGATCCATGCGAGTCGCGGATAGGCGCTCCAACCCGGACCCGATTGCCCCTCAAAGAAGGGCTCGGAAAGGTCTGGTCTCATTATTCCGGGTTCGATCAATACGATTTTTGAAACCTTGTCGGGATAACGGCTTGCATAGCCCGAGGCCATCATGGCGCCCCAACTGTGGCCCAGAAGCATGATCTTCCGGCCATTGCCGTAATGCTCCACAAACAGATCAAGATCGTCGAAGAAGCTATCGAGGTCGAGAACACCTTCATACTGTCGCGAAGACAGCCCTGTCATGCGCTGGTCATAGAAAACCAGGTGATAGTCGTCCGACAGTGGGGCGATGGGAAGAAGATTCCGGTAATCGCCTCCGGGACCGCCATGCAAAACGATGACAGTGGGATTGTCGGGGTTCCCCATGGTTTCGGAGTGAAACGTGTATCCGTTGAGTGTGACCGACGGCAGGGTTTCGTCCAGGTCGACGGTTGGAGCAAACGTGAACGGAAATAATTTGATGTAGGCAAATACAAGCAGCGCGACGCCGGCGACGCCAAAGAAAAGGAATGCAGCAATGCGTTTCAAAATATGCCCCCCATTTGGCACAACGTCTGATGAAGGTGTTGAAGCAGAGTATTCCGGCCGCGTTTCACATGTCCAGACTGCCCATCCCCGGATGAACAATGTCAGCTGCCGGCAAATACTTGCCCCTGACCGGGTAACGATGGACGCCTGCTACTCTGCAGGCGGGACCGATGTTTCCTCAGCAAACATCTCGTTCAGGTACGCCGCCAACCGTACGCCGCCTTTGGAGAGTTGCTGGCGCAGGAAGCCGCGGGTCTGGTAGACATAGTCGTAGGAGAGGATCTGGCTGTCCGGATAGATCTGGTCACGGATGGCTGCGCTCTCGTCGGCCCACTGGCCGGGCGTCGCAGCAGACCAGACGAGGACGTCTTCGGCCGTGATCTTCGTCGTCAGCCAATCGGTCCATTCCGTGTAGGAAAGTTCCTGGTTGTTGATCAGCAGCTCGTCCCAGACTTCGTGCAGATTGGTCAGCTCTTCGAAGAAGTAGCAGGTGAAGGAGTTGCCGCCGCGGTCTGTGCCGTTGCCGGCGTGCAGCGGCTGCTGAAGGTCACCCACAAGGTGGATGATGAAACGGAGGGCCAGCTGGCGCTGTTCCAGCGGCTGGGTCTCGTCCAGCGCGATGGCGCGGAAATGCTCCAGCGCGGTGATCGCATTGCCCTCCGGCGGCGGCGTGATGTCAGCATAGACCTCGCCTTCCGGGATGGTGACATAGTGCCAGGGATTGGCCTCGCGGCGCCAGAAATCGGATGTGTCCGAGCGCATGAAGTCCGGCCATTCGGAGGCTTCCGCCATGCTTTCTGCGCCGAGGATTTCTTTCACGGCTGCGGCCGCTTCGTCGCTCAGATAAGCATCTCCGACGGCGGCGACGACGCGGTGGCCGGTCTTGCCCCAGGCGTGGGCAGGGGAGGCCGCAATGGCGGCAAGGGTGAGGCTGAGCAGCAGGCGGCGCATGGCAGGTCTCCGGCAAGGTAGGCGACGGGAAAGGGTTGCCCGACTGTTGGCGTCATTTCCCGCCGAGGGCAAGCGCATCGACGTCATTGCGCTGTGGGAGGCTCGGCTGTGCGCCCGGCCGAGTACAGGCGAGCGCTCCGGCTGTGACGGCGAAGGCGAGCGCTTCCTGCGGGGATTTCCCCTCGATCAGTGCGACCGTGAGGGCAGCAGTGAACGTGTCGCCCGCACCAACCGTATCGACCACCCGCACCTTCGGTGGCGCGGCCCGGGCGATTTCCTGCCCTTGCTTGTAGAGCACCGCGCCCTCCGCCCCGAGCGAGACGGCGACAAGGGCGCCACTAGTCATCAGTCGGTCGCCATAAGTCGCCGCTTCGGTCTCGTTGACACTGAGAAGATCCGCCATGGTCATGAGTTGGTCCGGTATGGTCAGGGCCGGGGCGAGGTTCAGGCTGACAAAACCGGTCGCTTTTTCCGCCGCCGCCATGAGGGCGGGTACCGGCACTTCCAGCACGCCCATCATGTGCTCGATGGGCAGGTGCGCCAGGTCATCCGGGCGTAGTACATTGTTGGCGCCGGGGCAGACGACGATCAAATTCTCGCCGGAGTTGGCATCGACGGCAATCAGCGCAACGCCCGTCGTCTCGCCATTCACATGCGCGACTTCGGACAGGTCCACACCGCCTTCCTGCAGCAGTTTCAACGCATCGTCGGCCATGTCATCGGCGCCGACCGCGCCCACCATCCGAACGTCCGCGCCGAGGCGGCGGGCTGCCAGCGCCTGGTTCGCGCCCTTGCCGCCGGGATGACGGGCAAGGCGGGCCCCGCCGACGGTTTCACCCGGCCGGGGCAGGGCAGGGCCGGTCGCCACGATGTCGAGATTGATGGAGCCAATGACGCTGATCATGTGCGCTCCATCAGCGAGGCCATGAGATCAAAGAAGCCATCCGCGTCAGCAGCTGTGACCCAGTCATGCGGGCCGCTGGTCGCTGCGGAGAGGCAGGTCTGGCCGAAGCGTTCGCCTTCCTCGGTGACAATGCTGACATTGGTCGACTTCACGTCGAACAGGTGCGGGGCCAGCAGGAAGGCAATGGTGGACGGATCGTGCATCGGCGACTTGCGGCCTTCCTTCCAGCGGCCTTCCAGTTCGTTTCCGGCCTCCAGCAGCTGCACCATGATCGCGGCGCGCTCGGTGGGAATGGCTTTCATGCGTTCGATGCGCGGCAGCTCTGCGCGCACCGTGTGAGTCACATCGAGGCTCATCACGGTCGCGCGGATGCTGGACTTGAACACAATGGCGGCCGCGTGCGGATCGGCAAAGACATTGAATTCGGAGAAGGGCGTGATGTTGCCGCCCTCGCTGTCGGCACCCGCCATCAGGACAAGGCGGGAGATGCCTTCTGCGATGGACGGATCCAGGATCAGGGCAGCGGCGATATTTGTCATCGGGCCTGTCACGACGAGTGTGTATTCGCGAGGGGCTGCTGCTTTCAGCGTATCGGTGAGGAACGTCACCGCATGGCCGTCGGCCAAAGGCGTGTCCGGCTCGAATGGGTCGAGGCCGGCGATGCCGCTTTCGCCATGGAAGTCTTCTGCCGTCACCGGCGCGCGCAGGATCGGGCAGGGGCAGCCCGCATAGACGGGCACATCCGACCGGCCCATCAGCTGGCACATCATGCGGGCGTTCCGGCTGGTGAGGCTCAGCGGCACGTTCCCGGCGACGGTGGTGATCGCACGCACGTCCAGCGCATCGCTCGCCAGCGCCATCATCAGCATCACGGCATCATCGACACCGGGATCACAATCGATGATCAGGGGCAGGCTCATGCGTGAGACGCCCGCTCAGCCCGCAGGTCCGCAATAGCATCGAGGAAAGACTGTTCCAGCGGCGGACTTTCCATGGGCGTTCCGAGGGCTTCGAGGGCCATGTCTGCGGTGACCTGTTCCTTTCCCCGGCCTTTGAGCCGCGCAATCATCCGGCTGGTCGCGATCGTCCGTCCCCGACTGACAAAAGTGTGCCGGAAACACATATAGGTGCCGTCCCAGCCGACCATGCGTGTTTGCAGTTCGAATTTCTGCGGAAACTTCATGGAGTGAAAATAGGTCAACGCTTCGTGCTGGATGATGGGCACCCATCCGCGCGCGCGGAAAGCCTTTAACGTGCCGGTACGGCCCATGAAATTCATGATGCCGAGGTCCGTGAACGAGGCATAGCGGGAATTGGTCATGTGCCCCATCGGATCATGGTCGCCGAGCCAGACGGCAGAGCGGATCGTATGCACGTCCAGGATGTGGGTTTTCGTTTTTGAAAACCAGGCCGGGAGCAGGATCCGGAGGAGTCGGAAAAACAGGTTCATGGGGGCAGGACGCCTCCTCGTCACAGACACAGACACGACGGAAGGTTGTTGCAGCTGTGTAGTCTCCACTACACCGCCAAGCTTCCTCCCGCCCGCGACTATGGGGCGGAGCGCGCCGAATGCAAGTCAAAGACGGACCTTTGCCGCTCGCATCGCAGCACGCCCGGAGAAAGGCGCAAAAAAAGGGTCAGTTCTTTCTGAACTGACCCAAAGAGCAGGTAAGATGGAGAAGCGCCAGGATTGGAACTTCATGAGGGCGTATGCGCAACGCGCCTCGACCGTTCCAATTTTCATGAGATTTACGGTTAATAAAACAAGGCGTTAAGTTAACCCTGTTTGCGCCGTCCATACAGGATGAGCAGAGCGACAAGCCCGATTGATGTGCCCTGGCTGGAAAAGGCCTCCAGCATCAGGGCAAAGAACCATGAGGGCAGATTGGTACGGGTCTGCGCCTCGGTCAGCAGGTTTCCGTTGCCCTGGCCGAGCAGCTCGGCATTCGCCGCTTCGATCTTGGCTTGCAGCTCGTCCCGGCGTTTGGCGAGACCCAGTTCGTTCTGGGCATCGCGATAGGGCTTCTGCTCGGTGCGTCCTACACGTTCCACTTCAGAGAGATAGGACTCCAGCCCTTCGACGGACCGGGTCTCCGGCGGAATGCCTTCCAGCTGGCGGCGCCAGTCGGCGATTTGCGATTCCAGCACGCCGCGATTTGTGTCTGCGCGCACGATTTCTTGGGCAGCCGCCGTATTGTTGGCGGCGATGAAGCGCTCTGTTCCGATGATGGATGTGCCCATGCCGGCCAGCGCGAAGATCAGCGCCCGCCAGCCCTCCTTCATCCGGTGATTGGCCGTGTGCCAGTAGAAGAAGGTAAAGCCGCCAAAGGAGATGACGGCCGCGATGACGCCGGTCCAGCCCCAGATGCCGGACTGGAGCGGATCGGCAACCGAGCTGGAAAAGGCCTGGTAATTGGCAAATCCCGACAGCGCTGCGGCAGCGAGACCGGCCGTGAGGAAGACCAGCGCCAGCAGGGAGATGATGAACTTCTCTCCGTTGAACGGCTTCTTTTCCTTTGGCTTCAGGTGCGGGAAGCGCTCCTCCAGCTTGTCCGCCTCGCCCAGCGTTTTCACTTTCGCTTCGTGCTTTGCGAGGTTCCGGCTGATCTTGGCTGGTGCTGGTGTGAAGTCGGCGTCCTGAACCACAGGACGGACCGCCGGGACCGGAGCTTCATCTTCCCGGATCAACTCGGCTTCCAAGGGAAGGGGTTGCAGTTCCTGTGCACGTTGGCGGCGGACCTCTTCTTTCAGGCGGACCAGGTCTGTGAAACTGCCGTCGGAACCGCAATTCAGGCACCTGAACGTGCCTTGCTTGCGATTGAGGATCAGCGAGTTTTCCCCCGCCTGGCGGCAATCGGGTGTTAGGTCGCACAGCGTGCGGACTTCGCTTTCGTCCTGGCTCGACTCGAAGTCGACACCGAGTTCCTCAAGCTGCTGGATCGCCTGCAGGAGACGTTCATCCGCCATGAAGTTCTGACCCCGTTCGCTTGGCGCGAACGCGCCCCGGCACTGGTTTGTCTATCCGAATCCCTGCGCCGCAGTCACCCCTGTCTGTCACCCATTCACGCCGGGCCTCGGGGCCCTGTGGCGGCGCGGGCAGAATAACGCATGCGTGACGCTTGTTTCACCTTTACGGGAGCGGCGCACTCTTTAAGGATGCCTTAAACCCCGCAGGCAGACTGTGGCCCGGCGGGAGACCGCACGTCATCTGGAGGAACTGTATGACCCTGCCGCGCTCCATTGCGATCCCGAAAAACTGGAAGACCTTCAATTTCGCCAGCTTTTTCTCGGCTATCGGCTATCCCGTCCTGGGTGTCGCGCTGTTCGTGACCATGGTTCTTCTGGGCATTTTCCTCAGCCATCTCACTTTCCACTGGTGGTACCTGCTGATCGCGTTTGCCGTGACAGCCTTCACGATTTTTGTCTGCAATGCCGGCATCGGCCCGTTGCACCGCATTCTTCAGCACCGGGCAGGGGAACTCGCCGTGCCAGGGCAGGTGCTGACCATGATCAATCTTGTCATCGCCATGCAGGGCAATGTGAAGGACTGGGTGAACTACCACTCTCAGCATCACCGCTTCTCAGACAAGCCGGGCGACCCGCACAATCCGTTCGAATCCAAGCGCTGGGCCTGGGTCGGCTGGATCCTGTGGCGGGACGAAAAAGACACCCAGCGCCCGCTGGCCATGTGGCTGAAAAACCAGCCCGTGATCGTCTGGATGGATCGTTTCTACAATGAAATCAGCCTTGTGGTGCACCTTGTCATCCCGGCGGCGATCTATCTGATCGTCTGGGCGGCTGGCGGCTCGCTGCTGCTGACGGCGCTAATTCATGCGAGCGTGGTGATCGGACGGGCGATCCAGTTCCACGCCACCGTCTACGGCATCAACGTACTGGGCCACCTGAAGACGCCGGTCTGGGCGGACCATCTGATCGGTCTGCTGACCGGCGGCGAAGCCTTTCATGACCACCACCATTCCGAACCGACCAGCGCGCTGCACCGGCCGCGCAAGGGCGTGTGGAACCGGATCGTCGATTACAACGGCACAATCCTGCTCGTGATGGAAAAAATCGGCTGGGTCCGGAACCTGCGCATCGCGCCGCAGTTTGCCTGATCATCGGCCCGGAAGGGCAATGAAAAACACCATATAAACACCGTGTAAACACCATATATAGCGGCCGGTTCTGGCCGGGTGCGGACCAAAAATGAGGGACCGGGAACGCGCGAGCTTCCCGGTCTTTTTTTGTTTTGCTACTTGTGCGGGCCGATCCTCTCCCCATCTCCGCTGACAGGCCGGGGGGGCCAGCAGAGGAGGGACCCGCATGGCCCAGACACATCCCCAGGCCAAAATACACTCCTATATTCTACTCGACCGCACCGGCTCGATGTCGTCCATCTGGGACGAGGCGCTGAGTTCAGTGAATGCCTATGCCGCCAGCATCGCCGGGCAGGCCGGAGACGTCGTGCCGCAAATCACGCTTGCCGTGTTCGACGCGCAGGACGGCCTGCAGTTCGACGTTCTGCGCCGCAGCGTCCAGCCGGTTGGCTGGCAACCTGTTTCAGACAAGGAAGCCAGTCCGCGTGGAATGACGCCACTGTTCGACGCCATCGCGCGGCTGATCTCCATGGCCGAGGCCGACAATCCGGAAAAGGCCGTCATCGTCATCATGACCGACGGGGCGGAAAACGCGTCGCGGGAAGTGACGAAGGAGGGCGTGAAGGCGGCCCTCGACCGGGCGGAAAAGCGCGGCTGGGAAGTTGTCTTCCTCGGCGCGGAGTTTGCGAACTTCGCTGACGCGGATGCGGTTGGCATCTCGGCGCGCAAATCCATGGCCATGGGCCGGGGACGGATGTCGGACTCGATGACGCGGCTCGCCCGCAAGAGCCAGACCTATTATGCGTCGGCGGCGAGCGCGCCGGTCGAGTTCGACGAAGTGGACCGGGAAGAGGCCGGTGAAGCAGACGTCCAGGAGCGGACCGGGCAGAAGAGAAAAGGCCTCTTCATGCGGAAGAAATAAGCCGAAACTGAACACCCGTTCAGACTGGAAGGCCCGTCGGCATCCCGGCGGGCCTTTTACCTTCCAAACGGCAACAAGCCGCCACGAACGCGCCCCAATTCTGATCGAACTTTAATCTCAATCAGGCCGTGGGGGCCTCGGACGCACAAGGCCGGCAGTTCCGGCCACAGAACAAGGCCAAGAAACCGGAAGGGACGCCAGATGAAATCCTTCATCGCCAAACTCACACTCGGAGCCGCAGCATTTGCGCTGGCAGGCGCAGCCAATGCCAAGGTGCCACCGGCGCCGCCGGAAAATCCGGGTGCGGTACATTCCTATATCCTGCTCGACCGGACAGGCTCCATGTCCGATATCTGGGAAGAAGCGCTCGGTTCCGTCAACGCCTACGCTGCGAGTGTCGGCGAGGCCGACGAAGGCGAAATCGATGGCGAAGATATTGAAACCGATGTCACGCTCGCCATTTTCGACTATCAGGACGGCATGCAGTTCGACGTGTTGCGCGACAATGTTAAGGCCGAAGACTGGCACAATGTCACCGACGACGAGGCCAGCCCGCGCGGCATGACGCCCCTGTTCGACGCCATCGGCCGCATGGTGAACCTCGCTGAAGCCGACCAGCCGGAAAAGGCCGTGATCGTGATCATGACCGACGGGCTCGAGAACTCCTCCCGTGAACTGACAAAGGACGGTGCCAAGGCCGCCCTGGCGCGGGCCGAGGCCAAGGGCTGGGAAGTCGTCTTCCTCGGCGCCGAGTTCGCAAGCTTCGACGATGCGGAAAGCATCGGCATGGATGCCCGCAAGACCATGGCCGTCGGGCAGGGCAGCATGCAGGACAGCATGTCGGCGCTCGCCAAGAAATCCCGCGCCTATGGCAAGGGCGAAGAGGCAGAGATCGAGTTCAACGAGGAAGACCGTGCCCTCGCCGATGAGGAAGGTGTGAAGGAACGCCAGAACCAATAAGCGCCAGCAACTCGGAACCTCCACCGGGCTGCTCCGGCGAACCCCCTGCACCCTGCGCCCGGAAAAGGAAGCCCGCCTCAGCAATGAGGCGGGCTGTTTCCTATGTCCGACTCTCAGCTGCCGCCGAGGATCGCACCGGCGAACACGCCGCTGCCGACGCAGACGGCAATCAGGATCAGAAACGCGAAGCAGCCGAGGCCGCTGGATTCATAATCACCTGAGAAGGCTTCCATGGGAGTCTTCGGCCCGCTGGTGAAGACCGCGCCGATAATCCAGCCGGCAAACAGGCCGGCGATCGCTCCGATCCACATGCTGGGTGTCATAGGCTTTGTCCCGGTGTCCTGACGATGACCATGTTGGAGTTTAACATGAGATGCCTTGCGGGTCATGGACCGGGGGGGGAGCTGCCGGAAGCAGACGGTCGCATGGACTTGGACGGCATGGCTCAGATATGTTTGCCCCATGACCGATAATTTTCTCGACAAAGTCTATCGTGTCTCCGGCAATGACGGGATGCGAGATCTCTACAATGCATGGGCCGGGAAATACGATCAGGACATTCTGGAAACCGGCTATGCAACGCCGGCCAGGGTGGCTGCCGCCCTTTCCGCAGAGCTGCCTGACAGGAATGCGCCGATCCTGGATTTCGGGTGCGGAACGGGCCTGTCGGGCGCCGCGCTGGTTGAAGCCGGCTTCACCCGGATTGATGGAACCGATCTGTCCGGCGAGATGCTCGCCATGGCCCGGCAAAAGAAGATCTACAACAAATTGTGGGAAACAGACCCAACAGCCCCACTACCGGTTCAACCCGGCGACTACCGGGCGATCACGGCAATCGGTGTGATCAGTGTAGGCGGCGCGCCGCCAACGGTTTATGATGACCTGCTTGCCATTCTTGCCCCCGGCGACCTGCTGGCTTTCTCGCTGAACGACCAGAGTATGGCGATGGATGACTATGGCGGACGCCTCAAAAGAAGCATCTCCGCTGGCGAAGTGGCGGTCCGGTCTGAAGCGTATGGCCCGCACTTGCAGGCGCATGGTGAAAATTCAGGTTCGACCGTTTACGTGCTGGAACGTCTGAAAGATGGGTAGGGTAGGCTAGTAACTCTGCGCGGGTTTCACGAGCGACGTGGCGCGGTCGGTGTAGTAGCCGGCGATAAGGTCGCTCAGGGATTTGTCCGTATCCCCATAATCGATGCCGTCGGTCCAGAGGGCGGCAGTGCAGAGATCTGACACGAACCGTCCCATCCGGTTCGCGTCCGGATCTGCACCGTCATAGGTTTCGCTGCGAATCTCATAGGCGTGCGCATTCGTCTGGTGGAAGCTGTCCAGCAGGCAGGCCTGCTCTGCCGGGGAGGCGGCGGCCGTCCAGTCGGGCCAGTCTTCGCCGGGATACGGTTCCATCTCGCAAATGCTGAAGACCGTTCCAGTCGTCAGGCCATCGCAGGCGGCAGGGGCGGGCAGGATTTCCGCCATCAGTTCGCTGGCGCGCTCCTGCGCGGCGCGCGCGGCTTCCTGTTGTTCCAGCACCGCGTCCAGCACGCGCTGCTCGTCAGACACCTGCGAGGCGCGCTTGTTTCCGTACCAGACGAAAGCGGCAAGCCCCAAGCCGCAGATGACGAGGATGAACGGTACAAGTGTTTTCATTTGGCTGCCCCTTTTCAGCGCCTTTCCTGAGTCTTTCCGGGGAGCATAGCACGCAAAACCGGGTGCGGCAGGCCTGACGCCTGACAAACCGGGCCGCTGCCGTTAGGCTGGCCGGGAGGAGATATCATGACCGAACAGACAAAGCTGCCATTTGCGGCGACCCATATTCTTGTGCCCGTCGACATGCGCCATAAGGAGGCGTCTCAGCTGGCGGTCGAATCTGCGGTCTGCCTGGCCGGTCTCTCCGGGGCGAAAGTGTCGATCCTGACGGTCACCAATCCGCTGGGCACGCATCTCACGGAAATGCCGGAGGCCCGCAAGCCGGAGTTCGACGCCTTCGTTGCGCAGGAAGCAGACCGCCTCGGTCACGCAATCACGCCGCTGTTCGAGAGCCATGAGGCCGTGAACGAAACGATCCAGAAAGTGATCGCAAAGCACGGCGTGGATTTCGTCGTCATGGCGACGCATCATCCGCGCCTGTCCGATCATCTGTTCGGCTCTCACGCCTCGCAGACGGCATTGCACGCCAATTGTTCCGTGCTCATCCTGAGAGGGGCGTGAGACGGGAAAGGGACGGCGGCGGCGGCAGGGTGCGGCGCGAAAGCGCTTTACTTCCATGCGCCGTGGCTCTATTCAGCCGCCCATGCTGAAGAAACAGATCATTATTACCCCAAAGACGACCCGCCTTCGCGGGACGTTGCGGGTGTGTGCGATCTGAAGCCAGCCACCTCACCAACGTCCCGCCAAGGCGCGGGACGGCCATTCCCTGACACGGCTCTCCCGCACCGAAGGCTCCCCAACCGGAGAATGCCATGTCACCCCGTTTCTCAAGATCCAGTCCTCCCCGTGTCGGCGTTGTCGGCGCGACCGGCCTTGTCGGCAGCCTGATGCGCGAGCTTCTGGCCGAGCGGGACTTCCCGCTCGCCTCGCTGCGCCTGTTCGCCTCAGCCCGGTCCGCCGGAAAGACAGTCCCGTTCCGTGACACCGAAATTGTCGTGGAGGACGTCGCCACGGCGGACGTGTCCGGGCTCGACATTGTTTTCTTTTCGGCGGGCGGTGAGACCTCGCGCCAGTATGCGCCGAAATTCGCCGAGGCCGGCGCGCTCGTGATCGACAACTCCTCCGCCTGGCGGAAGGATCCGGACGTGCCGCTGGTCGTGCCGGAAGTGAATGCCGATGCGCTGGCGAACATCCCGAAGGGCATCATCGCGAACCCGAACTGCACGACCATGGCAGCGATGCCCGTGCTGAAGCCGCTGCACGATGCCTGGGGGCTGACCCGCCTCTTCGCCTCCACCTATCAGGCCGCGTCCGGGGCAGGGGTGGCCGGATCGGAAGAACTGACCGCGCAGGTGGCAGCCGCAGCAGCCGGAGACATGGCCGGTCTTGCTGACGATTCTGCCGCGGTGGACTTCCCCTCGCCGAAGAAATGGGCGGTGCCGCTCGCCTTCAACGTGGTGCCGCTGAACTATGTTCTTGGGGAAGACGGATACACGGACGAAGAGCTGAAGCTGCGCGACGAGAGCCGGAAGATCATGGGGCTTCCGGATCTCAAGGTCTCCGGCACCTGCGTGCGCGTACCGGTGATGACCGGGCACAGCCTGTCGATCCATGCCGAGTTCGAGCGGCCGGTCTCTGCTGCAGAGGCGGAAGCCATGCTGGCGAAGGCGCCCGGCGTGCAGGTGGACCTGGTACCGAACCCGCTGGAAATGACGGGTAAGGACAATGTCAGCGTTGGACGTATCCGCAAGGACAGCGCGATGGACAATGGCCTCGTCCTGTTCGTGGTCGGCGACAATCTCCGCAAGGGCGCAGCGCTGAACGCGGTGCAGATCGCCGAGGCCCTGCTGGACATGGCAGGTTAAGACAAAAAGAAAACGCCGGACCCGTGAAAGGTCCGGCGTTTCCAATTTTCGTTGAAGCGCTGGCTTACAGGGCTTCGATGATGGTGACGTTGGCGATGCCGCCGCCTTCACACATGGTCTGCAGGCCGTATTTCTTGCCGCGTGCGCGCAGGGCGTAGATCAGCGTCGTCATCAGCTTGGTGCCCGAAGCGCCGAGCGGGTGGCCGAGCGCGATGGCGCCGCCATTGACGTTCAGCTTCGCCGGGTCAGCACCGTGATGCTTCAGCCATGCGATCGGAACCGGCGCGAAGGCTTCGTTGACTTCGTAAAGGTCGATGTCGTCGATCTTCATGCCAGCGCGCTGCAGGGCGCGGTCGGTGGCGAAGAGCGGCTCTTCCAGCATGATCACCGGGTCACCGGCGGTGACGGTGAGGTTGTGGATGCGGGCTAGCGGGGTGAGGTTGTGCGCCTTGATGGCGGCTTCCGAGGCGACCATCACGCCGGACGAGCCGTCGCAGATCTGGCTGGCATTGGCGGCAGTCATGATGCCGTCTTCCTGCAGGATCTTCAGCTTCGCCATAGCTTCCATGGATGCGTCGTAGCGGATGCCCTCATCCTTGTCGTGCATCACTTCGTTGCCGTCCGGGCCGCGGCCCTTGATGACGACGATCTCGTCCTTGAAGGCACCAGCCTGCGTTGCAGCCGCGCCGCGCTTGTGGCTTTCCACGGAGAAAGCGTCGAGCTCTTCCTTGGTGTGGCCATGCTTCTTGGCGATCATCTCGGCACCAACGAACTGGCTGAAGTGCTTGATGCCGAACTTTTCCTTCACCGATTGGGGGGTCGGGTCTGTCGGTATTTCGAACAGCTTGCCTGCGCGGGCGTTGATGCCCATCGGGCAGCGCGTCATGCTCTCGACGCCGGCTGCGATCACGAGGTCCTGCGTGCCCGACATCACGGCCTGCGCCGCGAACTGGAGGCTCTGCTGCGAGGAACCGCACTGGCGGTCGATCGTCACGGCGGGCACAGAGTCCGGCAGTTTCGAGGCGAGCACGGCAGTCCGGCCGATCTGTCCAGCCTGTTCACCGGCCTGCGAGACACAGCCCATGATGACATCGTCGATGGCGGCAGGGTCGATGCCGGTCATATCGACGAGCGCGTTGAGCACCTGGGCGCCGAGATCGCCCGGATGCCATTCGGCGAGGGCGCCGCCGCGGCGGCCGCCGGCGGTACGTTTTGCTGCTACGATATATGCGTCTGCCATGTCACGCGTTCCTCTTCTAATATTGCCGCTGCATTTATACGCCCGGTGACCGGCGGCGCCAGCACTCTCCCAACGGAACCTGCCGCAAGGGAGACCGTCAGTTCCGGATTTCCGCGAAGACAGGAAGAGATTTCCCGAAGGGGGCACTCTCCGCATTGGCGTACTTGCTCTCCACTTCCGAATGACGCAGCAGCGGATCGAGGATGCCGGTGGATTGCAAAACCGGGTCGAGGCCTGTGCGGGTGGCTTCGTCCAGTGCGTGATAGTGCGCCTGCAGCTTTTCAAGACACCAGACCCGGTACTGGGAGGTCTGGATGTCCCGATAGGCGGTGCCCTGAATGGTCATGCCATGGCGCGCATCTCCCGCCTGCCAGGCGAGGGCGTTGGCGTTCAGCGCTTCCAGATGCGTTTGCGCCAGCTCGCGCAGCAATGGCAACAGATCGTCGGGGATACCGCTGACAAGGTCACCGCCAGTTCGCGACGCCCGCGCGTTCCAAACACGGTAAACCCAGGCCATCACGCCGGAAGCGTTCTCCCGCATGAGGATGCCGGGCACAGGGTCCATGGCGAAGTGACGGAAGAGGGGCCCCATCAGGCCGATGTCGGCCAGCGTTGGCCGCTCACCCAACAGGAAAGGCCGCACCTGAAAGATGGCTTCCAGCATGTCGAGCAGCTTCAGATAGCTACCTTCCACATGCGTACGGGTCTCGGGCGTGACGCCGTCCCGGTCGACAAAATTATGCTTCTGGCGCTTTTCCGTCCGGCGCCGTTTCAGGAAGCCGGGCGCGTTGATCTCCCGGCCCATCGCATCGGAAATCTGCCGGGCAAGGAGTTTCGACGAGAGCGGATAGCTCCAGCGGTAATGCATGGCCGGGCGCCAGAGCCATTCGTCGGCATAGTCCTCGATCAGGCGGCAGAGAAAGGCCTGGGCCGGGTCGTCCGGCAGGATCGGCGGGTTCGGGTGCTGGGCTTCGAACCAGTCGATCATCGGGCTGGTGTCGGTCATCCAGCGACCGTCCGGCAATTCCACGGCGGGCATTTGCATGGCGCCGGTCTTTTCCGGAATCGTGCGCATGAACTCCCGCCCCGTCATCGGGCAGAATTCGTAGGGAATTTCCTTGTAGCGCAGATAGGCTTCCAGCTTGCCCGTGAAATAGGAAACCTTCAGGCCATAGACCTTCAGCATGATGCCCTCCCCCGGCCGCTTGTTACGGCACTTGAACTGTCAATAGTTGCATCATCCGCCAAAAAGCCGGCAGGCTCAAGCACCTAAGACAAACAGGCGGCGGGCGGTGGCTTTCATGTGTTTCAAATACTGATTCTGAGACCAGCCGCAGATTTGCGTCAGGTGCTCCCAGTTCGGCAGGAGCAGTAGCGTCCAGAGGAGATCCGCCGCCAGTTGAGCGGTCATGCCGGGGGCCAGGTCGCCATCGCGCTTCAGGGCGTTGATGGCCGCTTCGCAGCCCTCCCGCATGTCCTGCATCCGCTGGGCCCAGGCGCTCCGGGCCTCTTCATCCGTCGGTCCCATCACGATCAGCGCTTTGCCGATCGGATAGATTTCCGGCAGGTAACCGGCCCATGCCTCGATGTAGGCATCGAGGCGCTCCGTACCGGTCTTTGCAGCCCTGCTCGGCGCGAGGCGCCCATCGGAGTCCTTCAGTTCGTCCACATAAAACGTTGTCGCGATCAGCAGGTCCGCCCTGTTGGCGAAGTGCAGATAGACAGCCTGGCGGCTGATGCCGGCGCGTTTCGCGATGTCTGACATGCGCACGCCCGTGCCGCCACCTTCCGACAGGAGATCGGCGGTGGCCTGCAGGATTCTTTTGCGGGTATCGGGATTCAGACTTGACATCATGTCAAGTGATCATCTATCTAGCGCCATGTCAATTGACACGGTGTCAAGCGAAAGGGGCCGATATGACTCAGCAATGGATGCTGTTTGCCAGCGAATTTTCCGTGATCGCCTATGCTCTCGTGGCGGGCGTGTTCCTGACCTTTTCCGATTTCGTCATGCGATCGCTCGCCGCGACGCAGCCGGAAGGCGGAATCGAGGCGATGCAGCAGATAAACCGCAAAGTGTTCCGTACACTTTTCATGATCCTGCTGCTGGGAATGGCAGCTGCGTCGCCCCTGATGGCGGTGGCCGCTTTCTGGCAGGGGAGTGGCCCGGCAACCGTCTGGATCGTCGCGGCGGCGGTCACCTATGTCGTCGGCACGTTTGGCGTGACCGTGGTCTTCAATGTGCCGATGAACGAGCGTCTCGACCGGATGGCACACGATAGTGCCGCTGCGGCCGGCTACTGGCGCCGTTATGTCCCGGTCTGGAGTTTCTGGAACTCCGTCCGAACGCTGGCCTCTGCCGCCTCAGCCATCTTCATGCTGATGGCTGTGGTGGCGCTCGCCTGATGAACCCTCATTGATCCCCGAAAGGAGAATTCCATGTCCCATTCCAAATTCCGCCATGCCACATTGTTCGTTTCTGGCACGATCGCCATCCTGATCGGCGCAGCGATCGTGCTGGATCCGATAGGTTTCCATGCCACGTCCGGGATTCATCTTGGCGCCGGGGATGCAGCGTTGCTGAATGAAATGCGTGCTGCGGGCGGCGCGATCCTTGCCATTGGCCTGTTGGCAATCGTCGGCCTGTTCCTCCGCCAGCTGCAGATACTGGCCCTGACCGCCAGTGCCGTTTTCTACACCGGCTACGGTCTGGCCCGGCTCGCCAGCCTGATGATGGACGGCGTGCCAGATCAGATGGCGGTGTGGATCACTGCGCTGGAACTGGCAGTCGGCGCGATGTGTTTCCTGGCGGCTGCTGCGTCAGGCACGACTTCCGCTCTGCGCTAGTCGTCAAAGCCGAGGAAGGTGGCTGCTTCGTCTACGGACTTCCGTTTCGAAATGACAGCATTGGCAGGGAAGGTCTCATCCGGCCAACCCATGGCGACGCAGGTCTGGATCACCTGGTCGTCCGGGATGCCGGCTTCCTCGCGAACCACCGGGCTTTGCATGATGCCTTGCGAATTGATCACGCAGCCGAGGCCACGGTTCCAGGCGGCATTGACGATGCCATTGACGACGCCGCCACAATCGAAGGGCGGGATGTCGCCGCCGGCGAGGGCCTTGTCATAGGTGACGACGATGGAGACGGGCGCATCGAACTGGCGGAAACCGCGCAGCACCCAATCCATCCGCGCTTCCTTGTCGTGGCGTTCGATACCCATGGCCTGGAACAGCTGGATAGCGATCTCGACCTGGCGCTCGCGGTGCACGCCCTCATAGGCGGGGCCCATGCGGAATTCGCGGCTATCCGGGACGCCGGCGACATTGCGTTCGACATTGCCTTTGCGGATCCGGTCCAGCACGTCGCCGGAAACGACATAGAAGTTCCAGGGCTGGGAGTTCAGCGAGGTCGGCGCCCGCATGGCGATTTCGAGGATTTCGCGGACGAGGGCTTTCGGGACAGGTTTCTTCAGGAAGCCCCGAATGCTGCGCCGGCTGCGGACAACGTCATCATATTCCACGGTAAGACCTCCCAATCTCTTATCGGAACCCTTGTAGCGCACCCGTGGCCGGTGACAGCCCCTGCCGTTGCGGAAATAAAAAAACCCGCTCTTTCGAGCGGGTTTTTCAGGCTTTCAAACCTTTTCAGGTGATCAGCGCGGCGCCATGCGGATTGCGCCGTCGAGGCGGACGTCTTCGCCGTTGAAGTAGCCGTTGCGGCACATTTCGGTGGCGAGCGATGCGTACTCTTCCGGGTTGCCGAGGCGGGCTGGGTTCGGCACCTGCGCGCCGAGGGCTTGCTTGACCGGCTCAGGCGCGCCCTGCAGCAGCGGCGTGTTGAAGATGCCCGGCAGGATCGTGTTGACGCGGATCAGCTCACGGCTGAGGTCGCGGGCGATCGGCAGGGTCATGCCGACAACGCCGCCCTTGGAAGCGGAGTAGGCGGCCTGGCCGATCTGGCCATCTTCAGCAGCAACCGAAGCGGTGTTGACGATGGCGCCACGCTCGCCGTCGATCGGATCCAGCGTCATCATGCCAGCAGCCGATTTCGCGATGCAGCGGAAGGTGCCGACGAGGTTGATCTGGATGATCAGGTCGAACTTATCGAGCGGGAAGTGGCTGATTTCGCCGGTGTTCTTGTCGCGGCTGGCGGTCTTGATGGCGTTGCCGGTGCCGGCGCAGTTGATCAGGATGCGCTCCTGGCCGATAGCGGCGCGGGATTTTGCGAAGGCCGCGTCAACGCTGGCTTCGTCGGTCACGTTACACTCGCAGAACACGCCGCCGAGTTCCTTGGCGAGCGCTTCGCCTTTTTCCGCGTTCAGGTCGAAAAGAGCGACCTTCACGCCATAGCTGGCCAGTTTCGTGGCGGTTGCGGCGCCGAGGCCGGATGCGCCACCGGTGATGACAGCGGAAATATTCGAATTGAGTTCCATGGGCCGTGGCCCTCCCTTGTTTCTGACAACTTTTCAGATGATCTATAGGTCTCACAGGAGGACGCAATGTCTGACGCAGCGGAAGTCATCAACACCGTTCTCAACGAGGACGGGCGCTATATCCCGAAGTCGATTGAGCGAGACGAGCGCACCTCGCGCGGGTTGATCCCCAAGCTGATGCGGATGGTGGGCAAAATCCCCTTCGCAGACGACCTCGTGGCGGCCTGGTATGCCGCGCGCGATCCGCATACGCCGATGCGGGCCAAGGCCGTCCTGTTCGCCGCCGTCGCCTATTTTGTCACACCCATGGACATGCTGCCGGATTTTATTACCGGCCTTGGCTTTACCGATGACGCAACTGTACTCGCGACGGCACTTGGCCTGGTGGGCATGCATGTGAAAGAAACGCACCGGGCCGCGGCCCGGCGCCTGTTGCGGGTGCCGGAACCGGTCAGGGAAGACTAAGAAAAGAAACATAAGGGAGGCTGCCGTATGGCTGGGGAGACCGCTGCGCTTGCGGGCGCAATTGCTTTGGGCGTGCTGTACTGGGCCGGCTGGTGCTGGCGAGAGGGCGGGGGATTACCCGGCCTGCTGGTGAAGACCGGGTCGACAACGCTGTTGGCTGTGTTCGCCTATCTGGCGGGCGGTCCGTGGCTGCTGGTCGCGGCCCTCGTCCTGTCTTCGGCCGGAGATGCGTTCCTCGCGATGGACAAGCCAGGCGAGGACAAATGGCTGAAGCCCGGTATGGCGGCCTTCTTCCTGGCGCATGTCGCCTATGTCGCGCTGTTCTGGGGCCTGCCGCAGGCGGACCGCAGCCTTCTGAACCTCGGCGCGCAGCTGGCGCTTGTCTTCAGCGGGGTGGCATTCGTACGGTGGCTGGCGCCCTGGCTCGGGGCCATGCGGTATCCTGTGTTTGCATACACGGCGATCATCCTTGTGATGGGGGCGGCGGCGCTCCGCCTGCAGCCGCAATTCCTGCTGGTGACGCTCGGCGCTGTGATGTTCGTCGCCTCCGACATGATCCTGTCGCTGCAGCTGTTCACCCGTCCGGCCGGTGCGCCGAAGAAGATGCTGCCATCGCTGGCCGTCTGGGGGCTCTACTTCTTCGGGCAGGCCCTGATCGCCTGGGGTGCGGCTTATCCGTTCATGACCGTCGCAGAATAGAAATGCGGCGGCGTCCGATTGTCCGGAGGCCGCCGCATTCTGATCCGGCATCTGAACGTGCTGCCTATTCGAACCACTGGCCGGTGCCGACCGAGGCGCCGCCCTTGGAATGGATCGTCAAGACACCGCGGCGTCCTTCATAGTCGCCGGACTTGCCAATCAGGCCGCCGACGCAGGACATTTCCCCGGCTTCCGGATCCAGAAGGTTACAGCCGGAATAGACGGTATAGTCACCCTCAGCGCCCGTGCCATCACACACGCCGTGCACCATGAATATGGAATCCCTTGGCGGCTGGCTTGTGGAGACGCAGGTAAAGGTGCTGTTGGCCACGGTCCCATCTGCCTGAGTGACCGTGGACGCACCCGTCCAGTAGGCGCCGGTAACAGAGCCTTGCGGGGTTGTCGCGCCCAGAGTCATCGGCTCTTCCGACGTGGACTCAAACGTGAAGGTCTGCGCCCATGCGCTGCCGCACAGGGCCGCTGCCGCCACCCCGAAGGCCAGGGGGCGAAGCATACACCCGAATTTGATCCTCATTATTCCCTCCATAGGTTATGCATTCCACCTGTCAGCAGGCGGATCGATTGGGCCACATGGCTCAATGGCGTGGAGGTGGTCTCGATCAGGTGCGGACGTGGCTGTCAGTCAGCGGCGCCCGCCGGCACACACAGGTGTCTCTGGTCCCACCCGTCTTGGGGCGGAACATACTCCGAAAACAGACTTTTTCCAAGGTGTTGCGATTGATTGCAACCGGTGAGGGCTTTGGGTGCAGGGGTTTGCGCGCCTAGCGCGGACGGTCGCCATTGATGGTGGCGCGGCGCATGTGGCGGCGGTGTCCGTGATAGTCATTGAGGGCATAATGCCAGACGCAGCGATTGTCCCACATGGTCACGTCGCCTTCCTGCCAGCGCACGCGGCAGGTGTTGCGTTCCTCGCGGGAGAGGTCGAACAGATAGTTCAGCAATGGGCGGCTTTCCTTCCGGCTCCAGCCGGCAAAGCGCAGCGTGAAAGCCGGGTTAATGAACAGGCCCTTGCGGCCGGTTTCCGGATGGGTGCGGATCACCGGGTGTTCGTATTCCGGGGCGTCGGGCGCGGACCTGGCATCCATGGACTGGCGCACGGCGGCGGAGTAGCCATCCGCGCCATATTCCTTGCTGGCGGTATGGATGGCGGTCATGCCTTCCAGCGTTTTCTTGAGGCCGGGGGAGAGGCGGTCATAGGCGGCCTGCTGGTCTGCGAACAGCGTGTCCCCGCCATAGGGCGGCACTTCGAGGGCGTGCAGGATGGAGCCGAGCGCCGGCTCCTCCAGGAAGCTCATGTCGGAATGCCAGCCGCCGCCGAAATTGGTCTTCTCTTCCGGCTCCTTGATGATCTCCAGCAGTTCCGGATGTCCTTCCATGCCTTTCACATAAGGGTGGATGTTCAGCGTGCCGAAACGGCGGGCGAAGGCCTTGTGCTGGTCCGGCGTCATGCCTTGCTGGCCGCGCAACACGATCACCTTGTGGTCGAGGAAAGCCTGGTGAACCGCGTCGAACTCGGCGTTCGACAGGTCCTGTTTCAGGTCCACACCATGGATCTCAGCACCAAGGGTGCCGGTCAGCGGCTGGATCGTCATGCTCATGGGGTTCCTCCAATTTTTGCCCAGCTTAGCAGGTCGCGGCATCACGTCACGCACATATCCCGTCACAGAAAAGCCATTTGCGCAGGCCCCCGAAATATGAGACAGACGCGGCGGGCCAGCATCCCCCAACGGATGCCAGCCTATCTGTAAGGATAGGAGTACAAACAGATGACGACCGTCGCCAAACCCGGCGTGCTGCCAGCATGCCCGCATTTTTCCTCGGGCCCGACTGCCAAGCGCCCAGGATTTTCCCTTGAAAAACTGAACACCGCTGTCCTCGGCCGTTCGCACCGTTCCGGCGATGCGAAAAAGAAGCTGAAGGAGGCCATCGACCGCACCAAGGCCATCCTCGGCCTGCCGGAAGGCTACCGCGTGGCCATCGTGCCTGCGTCCGACACCGGCGCGGTTGAGATGTGCATGTGGTCCATGCTGGGCGCAAAGCCCGTCGACGTCTTTGCCTGGGAAAGCTTTGGCCAGGACTGGGTGACCGACGCGACCAAGCAGCTGAAACTGGCTGACTGCAAGACTTACGGTGCCGACTATGGCGCGCTGCCTGATTTCTCTCAGGCGCGCGACGATGCCGACATCATCTTCACCTGGAACGGCACGACCTCCGGTGTACGCGTCCCGAATGCCGACTGGATCAAGCCGAACCCGGACCGCGTCGTGATCTGCGATGCGACTTCGGCGGCCTTCGCGCAGGATATCGAGTGGGAAAAGCTCGATGTGGTGACCTATTCCTGGCAGAAGATTCTCGGCGGGGAAGCGGCCCACGGCATGCTGATCCTGTCGCCGAACGCCGTGAAGCGTCTCGAGACCTACACGCCGGACCGCGCACTGCCGAAACTCTTCCGCATGACCAAGGGCGGCAAGCTGAACGAGGACCTGTTCGAAGGCGCTACGATCAACACGCCCTCCATGCTGTGTGTGGAGGACTATCTTCAAGCGCTCGACTGGTGCGAAGCCCTTGGCGGCTGGAAGGCCCTGAAGGCCCGTTCCGATGAGAGCCTCGGCATTCTCACTGACTGGGCAGCCAAGACCGATTGGGTCGACTTCCTTTGTCCGGATGCGGATGTGCGCTCCAATACGGGCGTCACGTTCAAGATCACGGATCCGCGGGTTGCAGGCCTCGACGAGGCTGGTCAACGCGCCTTCGTGAAAGCGATGATGAAGCGCCTTGAGAAGGAAAACGCCTGCTTTGATGCCGCCGGTTATGCCAAGGCCCCTCCCGGCCTGCGCATCTGGTGCGGTGCCACGGTGGAACCGTCCGATGTTGCGAAGCTTCTGCCATGGCTCGACTGGGCCTTCGCTGAAGAAGCGGCCACGCTCTAGCAATTGAACCTGTCATGAGCGCCTTCAGCAGCAAGGCGAAGGCGCAGCGGCGCGGGCGAGAGCCCGCAACAGCCGCGAGCAAAGGAAAAGACAATGCCTAAAGTCCTTATCGGAGACAAACTCTCCCCCGCCGCCGTGGAAATCTTCCACGCCCGCGGCATCGAAACGGTCACCAAGACCGGTCTGAATACGGAAGAACTGATTGCGGAGATTCCGGAATATGACGGCCTCGTCGTTCGCTCGGCCTGCAAGCCGAACGCGGATGTCATCGCCGCTGCAGCGAACCTGAAAGTGATTGGCCGCGCCGGTATCGGCGTCGACAATATCGACATCAAGGCTGCGACCGCCAATGGCGTCGTAGTCATGAACACACCGTTCGGAAACGCCATCACAACGGCAGAGCATGCGATTGCCATGATGTTCGCTGCGGCTCGCCAGATCCCGGCGGCCAACGCCGAGACGCAGCAAGGTAAATGGCCGAAGTCGGGCTATATGGGTGTCGAGGTCTCGTTCAAGACGCTCGGCCTGATCGGGGCAGGGAACATCGGATCCCGCGTTGCTGAGCGTGCGATCGGCCTCAAGATGCGTGTCGTTGCCTACGACCCGTTCCTGACGGAAGAGCGCGCTGTGGAGCTCGGCGTGGAGAAAGTGGAGCTGGAAGAACTGCTGAAGCGCGCAGATGTCATCACGCTGCACGTTCCGCTCACGGACCAGACCCGCAACATTCTCAGCCGTGAAAATCTCGGCAAGACCAAGAAAGGCCTGATCCTCGTCAACTGCGCCCGCGGCGGTCTGGTGGACGAGGAAGCCGTGGCTGACATGCTGGACAGCGGTCATCTCGCTGGCGCCGCTTTCGACGTGTTCGCCGTCGAGCCTGCCAAGGAAAACATCCTTTTCGGCAAGCCGAATTTCATCGCCACGCCGCACCTTGGCGCATCGACGAATGAAGCGCAGGAAAATGTTGCCCTTCAGGTGGCAGAGCAGATGTCGGACTATCTCCTCTCGGGCGCCGTCACCAATGCGCTCAACATGCCATCGATCACGGCCGAGGAAGCCCCGCGCATCAAGCCTTTCGCAACGCTGGCAGAAAAGCTCGGCTCGTTCGCCGGCCAGATCTCCGACTTCGGCTATGAAGAGGTCGTCATCGAGTATGAGGGCGAGGTCGCAGACCTTAACCGCAAGCCGATGACGGCGGCATTGCTTGCCGGCCTGCTGCGTGCTTCGCGCGGAGACGTGAACATGGTCTCCGCCCCGGCGATCCTTGCCGACAGCGGTGTGAAGCTGACCGAGACCAAGACCGAGGACAGCCCTGTCTATGACAGCCTGATCCGGGTGAAGGTGAAGACCAAGGCGACCCAGAACGCCCCGGAAGGCGGCTGGCGCACGCTCGCTGGTACGCTGATCGCTGGCAAGCCGCGTATCGTCGAAGTGAAGGGTATGGCGCTGGAAGGCGATTTCGCCCCGGTCATGCTCTACGTGAACAACCTCGACCAGCCGGGCTTCATCGGTGCGCTCGGCCAGATGCTGGGCGAAGAGCAGATCAACATTGCCACCTTCCACCTTGGCCGCACGGCGGCCGGGGATGAGGCCATCGCTCTGATCGGCATCGATTCGACCCCGAGTGGCGGCCTTGTCGAAAAACTGAATGCCCTTCCGCAGGTCCGCTACGCCAAAGTGCTGACGTTCTGACCGGGCTCTGGCCGCAGGCCTGATTCTCTTGATTTCCATGACGGGCGGTCCTTCGGGACCGCCCGTTTTCCATTCCGGGTAGGGGCAGTGTGCCGGTTTGGTTACCCCACCCTGCAATTTGCCGTGAAGGGTCACGTTCACGCTTGACGGGCGAGTTCGGACACCCTTTCTCGCCTGTAATGTTACAGGGAGAATCCATGCGCCGTTACTTTCTCGCCAGCCTTGCTGCTGCAGCCTCATTCGCTGGTTCCGCCTCTGCTGACCTTGTCAGCGAGATCCGCCTTGGCGTCATGCAGGAGAATGTCTGCATCCTTGATTGCGACAATGCCAACAAGGAGCCGGGCCAGAGCATCAACGGCGACATACTGTTCAATTCACCGGACTTTCTGGGCATCATCTGGAGCCCGAAGCCCTACATCATGGGCAGCGGAAACCTTCAGGGCGAGACGAGTTTCGGTGGTTTCGGCCTGCACTGGTCTTTCCCGATCGCGAAAACCTGGCAGTTCGAGCCGAGCTTCGGATATGTGATCCATGACGGCGAACTGGCGAGCCCTTATCCGGACGGCGATCCGCGCAGCCTGGCATTCACGGAAAAGCACGTGCTGCTCGGCTCGCGCGACCTGTTCCGCACCACGTTCGGCCTGCACCATGACATCAATGAGACCTGGGGCGTGGAAGTGATGTACGAACATTTGAGCCACGGCCAGATCCTGGGGAACGGCCGTAATCAGGGTCTCGACAATGTCGGTATGCGTTTCAGCTACAGTTTCCAGTAGAGCGCGGCCAAAGGCCCCTTGCTTTTCTGCTCTGAATCCTGCCCTTGTCGCCGCGGACTGAACAGGAGCGGCACATGGCTGGAGTCGTAGTCGTAGGCGCCCAATGGGGCGACGAGGGCAAGGGCAAGATCGTCGACTGGCTTTCGAGCCGGGCGGATGTGGTTGTCCGGTTCCAGGGCGGGCACAATGCCGGCCACACGTTGGTGATCGACGGCAAGGTGTTCAAGCTGGCCCTTTTGCCGTCTGGCCTGGTGCGCGGCGGCAAGCTCTCCGTCATCGGGAACGGCGTTGTCGTCGACCCCTGGCATATGCTGACCGAGATAGAGGGCATTCAGGGGCAGGGGGTCGAAGTCTCGCCTGAATCGCTGGTGCTCGCGGACAATGCGGCCCTCATCCTGCCCTGGCACAAGGACATCGATGCCGCCCGCGAAGGCGCACTCGGCGCTGCCCAGATCGGCACGACCAAGCGCGGCATTGGCCCGGCCTATGAAGACCGTGTCGGCCGCCGTGCGATCCGCGTGGCAGACCTTGCAGACCCGGCCGCGCTCGACATGAAGATCGAGCGTCTGCTGGCCCATCACCGGCCGCTGCGCGCAGGGCTCGATCTGCCCGAGCCGGACGGTGCGAAGCTGAAAGCGGATCTGCTGGAAATCGCCCCGAAGATCCTGGCCTATGCCCAGCCGGTCTGGAAGCTGCTGGACGAGCAGGTGAAAGCCGGCAAGCGCATTCTGTTCGAAGGCGCGCAGGGCGTGATGCTGGACGTCGATCACGGCACCTATCCGTTCGTTACCTCTTCCAACGTTGTGGCGGGCAATGCCTCGGCCGGATCAGGGGTCGGTCCGGGGGCGATCTCCTACGTGCTGGGCCTTGCCAAGGCCTACACCACGCGCGTCGGTGCCGGGCCTTTCCCGACCGAGCAGGACAATGAGATTGGCGAACGTCTGGGTACGGTTGGCCGTGAAGTCGGCGTGAACACAGGGCGGGCCCGCCGCTGCGGCTGGTTCGACAGTGTCATGGTGCGTCAGGCCTGTGCGACCTCGGGCGTCAACGGCCTCGCGCTGACCAAGCTGGACGTGCTGGACGGGTTCGACGAGATCAAGGTCTGCACGGCCTACAGACTGAACGGGCAGGAGATCGACTACTACCCCGCTGGCCTGACGGATCAGGCGGCGGTGGAGCCGGTCTACGAAACCATGCCGGGCTGGAAAGGCTCGACCGCAGGGGCCCGTTCCTGGGCGGACCTTCCGGCCGAAGCGGTGAAATATGTCCGCCGCCTCGAAGAACTCGTCGGAAAGCCCTGCGCGCTCGTCTCCACCAGCCCGGAACGCGAGGATGTTATCCTCATGCGTGATCCGTTCGAGGGTTAGGCGGGGCCGTAGGCCGCGATCGACAGGCTCACTTCGCCATCATCATTGAAGATGAAGGTCTCCGCGACCTTCTCTTCGCGATGATTCGTGTAGAGAATGGTTACGGCGTCTGATCCGACGAGCACATTGTCGATCGCGAAGAACAGGGACCGGGCCCTTGAAAGGGCCTCGGTCCAGTAGGTCTGCAGCGCTTTCTTTCCGTGGACAGTGTTTGCGTCATTCCCCATCACCAGCGCGATGCGCGGGCTGTGGAAGACGACGTCGTCGGCATAGTGCGACAGGATCCGGTCGATATCTCTGTCGTTCCATGCCGACAGCCAGTCATCGGCAAACTCTTCCGCGAAAGCGCGGCTCAGCATGATCAGCTGGCCTGGCCGTTCACGGCAAGCACGTCTTCCACCGTCCGCAGGCCCGGCTTCGGAGAGGTCACGAGGACGGCCATGTTGCCCGGCAGGTGCTTGTTATCCAGCATCTTCTCGTGTGCCGCCGGAATGTCTTCCCATGGGAAGACTTCGGACATGCCCGGGTCAATGCGGCGGTTGATCACCAGATCATTGGCGGCGGACGCCTGCTTGAGGTTCGCGAAGTGGCTGCCCTGCACGCGCTTCTGGCGCATCCAGAGGAAGCGCGCATCCATGGTCAGGTTGAAGCCGGTCGTCCCGGCACAAATGACCACCATGCCGCCGCGCTTCACGACGAAGACGGAGACCGGGAAGGTCGACTCGCCCGGATGTTCGAACACGATGTCGACATCCTTGTTGCCGGTGATCTCCCAGAGCGCTTTGCCGAACTTGCGGCTCTCGCGCATATAGTCCTTGAACTCCGGACCGTTCACCGTCGGCAGCTGGCCCCAGCAATTGAAGTCCTTGCGGTTCAGCACGCCTTTGGCGCCGAGGCTGAGTACGTGCTCCTTCTTGTCGTCGCTGGAGACGACACCGATGGCGTTCGCACCAGTGACGGCGCAGAGCTGGACCCCGAAACTGCCAAGACCGCCCGAGGCGCCCCAGACGAGCACGTTGTCAGCCGGCTTCACGATGTGCGGGCGGTGGCCGAACAGCATGCGGTAAGCGGTGGCGAGCGTCAGCGTGTAGCAGGCGCTTTCTTCCCAGGTCAGGTGCTTCGGACGCGGCATGCACTGGCGGGCCTGAACGCGGCAGAATTGCGCGAAGGAGCCGTCCGGCGTCTCATAGCCCCAGATACGCTGGGACGGGGAGAACATCGGGTCGCCGCCATTGCATTCCTCGTCGTCGCCGTCGTCCTGATTACAGTGAATGACGACTTCGTCGCCCGGCTTCACGCGCTTCACCTTGCGGCCAACGGCCCAGACGATGCCCGCGGCGTCGGATCCGGCAATGTGATAGTCCTGCTTGTGGACGTCGAACACGGACACAGGCTCGCCCAGAGCGGCCCAGATGCCGTTATAGTTCACGCCAGCGGCCATCACGAGCACCAGCACTTCGTCGGAATCGATTTCCGGCACCGGCACCTGTTCCAGCTGCATGGCTGTGGCCGGACGGCCATGGCGCTCGCGCCGGATTGCCCAGGCGTACATCATTTTCGGAACGTGGAATTCGGGCGGAATCTCGCCCAACTCATAAATGTCTTTGACTTCCCGGCTCATGGCGGAATGCCCTCCTCCTTTGTACTTTCTGCAAAAAACCCGGTGGTGCGATCTTGGTGCAGCTTCACAAGGCCCTCGGCGCGCGTCACCTTGGCGTCATGGATGCCCCGATGCAAGTTGTTTTGTTGCGGTGCACAATGACAAGTCTCAGGAGCGTGACAAAAATGACAATCGGCCGGACCGTCTATCTGAACGGAAAATTCTGTCCTGTTGAGGATGCAACGATTTCCCCGTTCGACCGGGGGTTCCTGCTCGCGCACGCCGCCTATGAAGTGACGTCGGTATATGATGGCCGGTTCATTGACCTTGAAGGGCATCTTTCGCGTCTTCGCCGCACTCTGGAGGGCATATCCATCCCCAATCCATACAGTGATGAGCAATGGGCGGAAATCCATTCCGAGCTGATCGACAAGAACGGAATGGAAGAGGGGACGGTCTATCTTGAGGTGACGGCTGGAGACTACGGCATGCGCGATTTCGCCGGGCCAGAGACGTTTACGCCGACTGTATTTCTTTACAGTGACGCCCGCCCACTGATCGGGGATCTGGGCCGGGACGGGATCAGGGCGATTACGCTGGGCGATACGCGCTGGAAGCGGCGTGATATGAAGACGGTCCAGCTGCTGTCCCAGGCACTGGCTTATCGCGCGGCGCGTGAGGCGGGGGCGGAAACCGCCTTCATGGTTGAAGACGGCCTTGTGACCGAGGCGGCGTCAGCCAATGCCTGGATCGTTGATGCGGATGGCAAGCTGATCACGCGCGAGCTGTCCCATTCGATCCTGCCCGGCATTACCCGGGCGGGGATCGTCTCGCTGCTCAAGGCAGATGGGCTGGAAATCATAGAACGGGCTTTCACACCGGAAGAGGCAGCCTCGGCGACTGAAGTCTTCACGACGTCATCGGGCGCCATCGTGGCCCCGGTTGTTGCGCTTGATGGAAAGCCTGTCGGTGACGGCAAGCCGGGGCCCGTGACCCGGCGGATTCAGCGCCTCTATTATGAAGCGATGGGGGCCGATGTTGCGGCGGTCGCACCGTGGGCGCTCGGCTGAGGCCCACGACCCGACCGGATCCTGATGACAAGAATGATGCTGGCCAGCGCCAGCGTGACCGCGTTTGCCAGAATGATCGGCATGGCGCCGAGCGAAATCCCGTAAACGAGCCATGCCGCCACGCCGGCCGTGAACATGGCATACATGGTAACGGAAATGCCTTCCGTGCGCTTCGTGCGGATCACGAGGATCGCCTGCGGAACGAAAGAGAGCGTGGTCAGGACCGCAGCGATGGTGCCAATCAGGTCTGTCATGGGTCGTGAAGCTCCGGGAGAACGACGCTTCTTATCCCAAATCGGACGGAGTGGGGAGCGGTGGTTTACGCCATATGTTCCGCGTCAGCGCTCATCGGGGGCTGAAAATTCACCCTCGATGATGTCGTCGGGTCCGGTACCGGGGCGTGTCCCAGGCGCGAATGAGGCATTCAGCTGGGTCGCCACGATATTCACCTGTCCCATCGCCATACGGGCGCTGGCCAGGTTCATCAGATAGGCCGCCAGCGTTGTGCCGCCTGCGATCAGCAGGTCCGGCCAGCCAAAGCCGCGAGCGAGCGACGTGTCGCGGAACAGCGCCAGTATGCCGAGTGTGATGATGAATATGCCGAGCAGAAGCCCCGTCCGCGCGGCAAAGCCCGGCCAGAAAGCCCCCGGATCCGGCAGGCGTGTTTCGCCCGCGGCGCGTAGAAGTCGGATGCGCTCGATCCAGGACGCCAGCATCATTCCGCCTGCGAGCAACAGCAAGACCAGAAAGCTGCGCTGGGCGATGGCGGCAAGCATCGCCGCTGCTGGAAACGCGAATAGCGAGGCCAGCCGCAAGCGAAGCGCCAGTTGCAGGGAGCCGGGTGAAAAGTCCCCTGTCGGACCACCGGGAGAAGCGTGTATCATATGGCATATGTGGCCCTGCCCGCCTGCGGCCGCAAGACGCTCCATCCGGTGTCTTGTCAGCCCGGTTCCGGGAGGGCATGTTGCGCCGCAACATAAAATCCTGCGTTGGGAGGCGCATGCCCCATGGCTGACACTCAGACTTCATTCCAGCACAATCCCGACCGGCCGTGGATCTTCCGCACCTATGCCGGCCATTCGACCGCGAAGAAGTCGAATGAGCTGTACCGGATGAATCTGGGCAAGGGTCAGACGGGTCTCTCCATCGCCTTCGACCTGCCCACGCAGACAGCTTATGACGCTGACCACATCCTGGCGCGCGGCGAAGTCGGCAAGGTCGGCGTACCGGTCAAGCACCTTGGAGACATGCGCGAGCTGATGGCCGAGCTGCCGCTGGAGCAGATGAATACGTCCATGACGATCAATGCGCCGGCGTCCTGGATGCTCGCGCTTTATGTCGCCCTGGCGGACGAGCGCGGCGACGACCGCAAGAAGCTGCGCGGCACGACCCAGAACGACATCGTCAAGGAATACCTCTCGCGCGGCACCTATGTGTTCCCGCCCGAGCCGTCGATGAAGCTGATCTCCGACATGGTGACCTGGTGCTACACCGAGGTGCCGAAGTGGAATCCGATGAATGTCTGCTCCTACCATTTGCAGGAAGCGGGCGCGACGCCGGAACAGGAACTCGCCTACGCCCTCGCGACGGCGATTGCCGTGCTCGACACAGTCAAAGCTGGCGGTAAAGTTCCAGAAGAAGACTTTGAAATTGTTTTCGGGCGCATCTCGTTCTTCGTGAATGCGGGGGTGCGTTTCGTTACGGAACTGTGCAAGATGCGTGCCTTTGTGGAACTCTGGGAGGAGATCGGCCGGGAACGCTACGGTGTCTCCGATCCGAAAGCCCTGCTGTTCCGCTACGGCGTTCAGGTGAACTCGCTCGGCCTGACCGAGCCGCAGCCGGAGAACAATGTCTATCGCATCCTGATCGAAGCGCTGGCCGTGACGCTTTCCAAGAAAGCCCGGTGCCGCGCGCTGCAGCTACCGGCCTGGAACGAGGCGCTTGGCCTGCCGCGTCCATGGGACCAGCAATGGTCGCTGCGCCTGCAGCAGATCCTCGCTTACGAAACGGATCTCCTCGAATACGAAGACCTGTTCGATGGCAGCCATGTGATCGAAGGCAAGACGGATGAGCTGAAAGAGCTCGCCCGGGCCACACTCGCGGAAATCGATGCTCGCGGCGGGGCGACCAACTCCATCGACTTCATGAAGGAAAGCCTCGTCGGTGCACATATCGAGCGTGTGAAGGCAATTGAGTCCGGTGACCTCACCGTGGTTGGCGTGAACCGCTACACCGAAACGGAAGAGAGCCCGCTGGGCGGAGGCGACGGTGCGATCCAGACGGTCGATCCGGCCGAAGAAATGATGCAGGTCCGTGAACTGACGGCCTGGCGTGCGAACCGTGACAATGCCGCAGTCGAAGCCGCTCTTGCCGATCTCAAGGCGGCGGCCCAGGAAGGGACCAATATCATGGAACCCTCCATCACCTGCGCGAAGGCTGGCGTTACCACCGGTGAGTGGGGTGAAGCGATGCGCGACGTGTTCGGTGAGTATCGTGGGCCCACCGGCGTGGCCGTTGTCATCAGTTCCGACAGTAATGAAGACACTGAAGCCGTCCGCAAGGAAGTCGACCGCGTGTCCGAGGCACTCGGCCGCCGCTTGACTTATGTGCTCGGCAAGCCGGGCCTCGACGGCCACTCCAACGGGGCCGAGCAGATCGCTGCGCGCGGACGCGAGGTCGGCATGGATGTCGTGTATGAAGGCATCCGTTTTGCCCCGAACGAGATTGCCGCGCAGGCGAAGGAAGCCAATGCCCATGTCGTCGGCCTGTCGATCCTGTCTGGCAGCCACCTGGATCTCGTCCGCGAGACGCTGGCGGAACTGCGCAAGGTCGGCCTCGATAATGTACCCGTCGTGGTTGGCGGCATCATCCCGCCGGAAGATGCCCAGGCCCTGCGCCAGATGGGCGTTGCCCGCATTTACACGCCGAAGGATTTCAAGATCACCGGCATCATGGGCGACGTCGTCGGCATCGTGGAGAAGGCCTGGCTGGTCGAGAACTGAGCCCTGTCATGTTCTTGCCGCTTGTGCTTGTCTGCGGGCAGGCATAAGCGGCGGAAAATTCTGACAGAGGCACACGGACCATGCCCCACTCCAACCCGTTCGAACTCGGCTGGGAAGAATGGCTGGCGCTGCCAGACTTGGGCCTTCCTGCGATCAAGGCGAAGATCGATACGGGCGCAAAGACGTCCGCGCTGCATGCCAGCGTGATCGAACCGTTCGGCCCGGTGACGAACCCGCAGGTGCGCTTCCTGATCCAGCCCGACCCGAACGATCCGGCCCTGGAAGTGACCTGCTCCGCTGCCGTGGTCGACCGGCGTGAGGTGACGAGTTCCAATGGCGAAACCGAGCTGCGCTACGTGATCCAGACCGAAGTGCAGATGGGCGAGCGGCGCTGGCCGATCCAGCTGACGCTGACCAACCGCGAAAACATGATGTACCGCATGCTGTTCGGGCGCGGCGCCATGCAGCCTGACATGGTGGTCGACCCGAACGAATCCTTCCGCATGCCAGAGCTCTCCTACAATCTGTACAAGGGTCTGCCCAAGAAGAAGCCCGTGAAGCGCCCACTCCGGATTGCGCTGCTGACGCGGGAACCGAACAATTATTCCAGCCGGCGATTGGTCGAGGCGGCGCGGGAGCGGGGGCACGTCATCGAGACGATCGACACAGCCCGCTGCTACATGCAGATCGGCACGCTGGACCCGCAGGTCCATTATGACGGCAAGGCGCTGCCGCGATACGACGCCGTGATCCCGCGTATTGGCGCCAGGATCACAGACTATGGCATGGCCGTACTGCGTCAGTTTTCGAATACGGGTGCCGTCTGCCTGAACGGGGCCGGAGCCATTGGCCGGTCACGCGACAAGCTGCTGGCACAGCAGCTTCTGGCGCGGGCGAAGATCGCCATGCCGGTGACCGCCTTTGCGCACAGCCCGAAGGATACGAAAGACCTGATCGGTCTCGTCGATGGGGCGCCGGTGGTGCTGAAGCTTCTGACCTCGACGCAGGGGCGCGGTGTTGTACTGGCCGAGACGCGCAAGGCGGCCGAAAGCCTGGTCGATGCCTTCCGCGGGCTCGATGCCGATTTCCTTGTGCAGGAATTCGTGGAGGAGGCCGCCGGTGCGGACGTGCGCGCCTTCGTGATCGGCAACAAAGTGGTCGGCGCGATGAAGCGGCAAGCGCAGAAGGGGGAGTTTCGCTCCAACCTTCACCGCGGCGGCACGGCCTCCAGCATTCGTCTGACAGCGGAGGAACGGGAAACGGCCCGCGCCGCCGCGAAAGTTCTGGGGCTGAACGTGGCGGGGGTAGACCTGTTGCAGACGAAAGAGGGGCCCAAAGTGCTGGAGGTCAATTCCTCGCCGGGTCTCGAAGGCATCGAGAATTCCACCGGCAAGGATATTGCTGGCAAGATCATTGAGCATTTGGAGCGTCAGGTTCGGCCCCTTTCCAGCGACCGTGAGCATGTGACGCGCAGCAATCGCCGGATCAACGTGAACTGAACAGCTTCCCCTTCTCGGTGATCAGGATGATCGTGAGGGAAGAGAGGCCAAGGCAGACAAAGCCCAGCATGAGCGGGATCGTGGACCCGTTGTATTGGCTGCCGATCAGCATGCCGATCAGGCTGGAGACGGTTGTTGTTGCAAATCCATAAGCAGCCGATGCCGTTCCGGCGATCGAGCCCAGCGGTTCCATGGCAAGTGCCGAAAAATTCGATCCAAGCAAGCCGAAGCAGGCGAATGTCAGGATGAACAGCGGATAGAACCACAAAAGGTTCTCGCCCAAGAAAAAGGTGATCATTGCCGACAAGGCAGACAGGCCTGTGAACAGGAACAGGGCCGAATGGCTTATGCGCCGCATGCCGATCTTCTCGACGAGCCGTGAATTGGCAAAATTGGCCACGGCCAACATGCCAGCGATCCCCGAGAACCAGAGAACAAAGTCCTGACCGCGGCCGAAGACTTCCCGGAAAACCTGTTCCGACGTCGCGATGAATGAAAAGAGGGCGCCGAAAACAATGCCGGAGGCGCACATATAGCCGAAAGTGACCGGCGTGCGGATCACCTGCCCATAGGCGCCAAGTGCATTGCCGAGGTTGAGCGGACGACGGTTTTCTGCCGGCAGGGTTTCCGGCAACCGCGCCCAGGTCCAGCCGAGCATGCCAATTCCGAAAACCACCAGCGCTCCGAAGATCCATTCCCATGGGGCCACCAGCAGGATGGCCTGCCCAACCGCCGGGGCGATAATCGGGATGATCATGAAGATGGTCATGACCAGCGACATGAACCGGGCCATCTGCCGCCCGGCAAACAGGTCGCGTACGATGGAGACCGCCACCAGCCGGGCACCGGACGAGAACACACCTTGCACAAATCGCGCGGCCAGCAGCGCGTGGAATTCCCGCAGCGTGATGCACAGCGATGCCATGACGATGTAGCCGATGAGGCTGACAAAGAGCGGGCCGCGCCGCCCGAACCTGTCGGTGATCGGCCCCCAAAGGATTTGCGGGGCGCCAAATCCGAGGATGTAGGAGAAGATGATCAGCTGCTGGCGGTTATCGCTCTCGACGCCTTCTGCGGTGAGCCCGACAGCATGAGCGATCTCATTCAGGGCGGGCAGCATAATATCAATGGCCAGCGCGTTCAGGGCCATCAGGCCCGCAACCATCACCACCATTTCCATCTGTCCCGGAACCTTTCGGCCGGGCAGCGTCTCGGGCGTCGGTGCCTTTGTTTCAGAATCGGGCACCGCGTGCGCCTTTCGAGCCGGTAAGTTTCTGGGAAAGGCTATCTGGACCCGTCAGACCATCATTACCAGAGCTGTGGGCAGAAAACTGTCACACGGGACACCTGACCGCTTTGATGGGCGGCAGGCCTGTGGCCATGCTTTTAACGAGGAATGCGGAACCCGGTCAGGATTCGGGGCGTACAATATTGCCGGACAGGTTCATGATAACCTGGTCGGCGTCAAAGTAGGCCGCATCGTCTGGTTTGGGGCCTTTGCCCATCAGGATCTCAGCCGAAGCGATATAGCGCGTCGACTCCCTGTATTCTGCCGGTCCCCAATAAGGGTCGTAATAGCCCCAGCGTGGCCAGAACGGATCCGCATAATAGGGCCTGCGATAATAGGCAGAGCGTCCACCGAAATAGTAATAGTCTAGATAGAAGTGATCGTAGAACGGGCTGTAAGGGCCGCCACCCCTGGGCACGAGGCGGCTCTCGGCATCCGTGTCGCGATGCACGACCCGGAAATGATCATAGCCGTTCAGTTTGGTCAGTTCCGCGGCGCGGTAGAGCAGGTAGGTTTCGACCGTCTTGCGGTCCGTCAGGCTGTTGCCGGCAAACTGGACGCGGAAGCGATTGTTTTCGATTTGCTGTTCCGAATAGCCCCGGCTGGAGGAGTCCATAGCGGCCTGGTATGGCGTCGCTGTCGCGCAGGCGCCGAGCAGGGCGAGCGCTGCAATTGCAGCAGGGAGAACAAGTTTCCGCATCTGGGAGTACCTCCGGCGCACAGTAATTTGAACATAATATATGGATCGTTGAAGCTGAATGCCAGTTGAACCATGTCGCAGCCAGCAGCTGAGAGGATGACGATATTGTTATGTTTTCCGTTTCGTCGGTACGCCCAGATTTTTGTGAATAGAAAAAGGGCGGCCCGGAGGCCGCCCTTCAATCAAATAGCGTGTTGGCTGGATCAAGCTGCCTTGTAGCCGATCACCGCCTTGACCTCGAGGAATTCCTCAAAGCCTTCCTCGCCCCATTCGCGGCCATTGCCCGACTGGCCATAGCCGCCGAACGGTGCCGTGAAGTCCGGACGCGCGCCGTTGACCTGGATCTGGCCGGCACGAATGCGGTTGGCGACCTTGTTCGCTTCATCCTCAGGACCCTGAACATAGCCGGCGAGGCCGTAGACCGTATCGTTCGCCATGGCGATGGCGTCTTCCACGTCTTCATAAGGCAGGATGCACAGCACCGGTCCGAAGATTTCCTCGCGGGCGATCGTCATGTCATTGGTGACGTTCGCGAAAACGGTCGGGCGGGCGAAGTAACCCTTGTTGAAGCCTTCCGGACGGCCCGGGCCGCCAGCGACGAGGGTTGCGCCTTCCTTGATGCCGGTTTCGATCAGGTCCTGCACCTTCTGGTACTGGTTGCCGTTCGAGATCGGACCGATGGCGCCCGGCGTTGCCTCTGCCGGCATCATGACCTTCACGGATTCCGCAGCGGCCTTGGCAATCGCGATTGCCTGGTCCTGCTGGTCCTTCTGCACGAACATGCGGGACGGGGCGTTACAGGACTGGCCGGAATTGGTCATCATCTGGATGACGCCGCCAGCAACGGCCTTTTGCAGGTCTGCGCTCGGCAGGACGATGTTCGGGCTCTTGCCGCCGAGTTCCTGCGCAACGCGTTTCACGGTCGGGGCTGCAGCCTGCGCCACAAGCACGCCAGCGCGGGTGGAGCCGGTGAAGGACATCATGTCCACATCCGGGTGCGCGGAGAGCGAAGCGCCGACGCCCGGACCGTCGCCGTTGACGAGGTTGAACACGCCTTTCGGCACGCCAGCCTCGTGCATGATCTCGGTCAGGATCATGGCATCGATCGGGGCGATTTCAGACGGCTTCAGAACCATGGTGCAACCTGCAGCGATGGCCGGGGCCACTTTGCAGGCGATCTGGTTGATCGGCCAGTTCCAAGGCGTGATGAAACCGCAAACGCCGATCGGCTCTTTGCGAAGAAGGGTCGTGCCCTTCACTTCTTCCCATTTGTAGTTCCGCAGGATCGCAGCAGTCGTTGCGAAGTGGCCCATCCCGGACGGAACCTGGGCGGCATTGGCCAGCCACATCGGGGCGCCCATTTCCGTTGATACGGCTTCAGCCAGTTCCGGCAGACGAGCCTGAATGCCAGCTGCGATCTTGTCGAGCAGCTCGGCGCGGTATTCCACGGTCGTCTGTGAGAAGGCCGGGAAAGCTGCCTTGGCGGCGGCCACAGCCTTGTCGACGTCTGCCTGTGAGCCCAGCGAGATCACGGCGAAGTTCTCTTCAGTGGCCGGGTTCTCGACTTCGAGCGTCTTCGGTGTCACGGGATCGACCCATTCACCGTTGATGTAGAATTTCAGATACTCTTTCATGCCGCTCGGGCCTCCCTCCAAAGGTGTCAGACTACAATTAAGTATAGGGGCAGGGCCCGCGAGCCGCGAGTCCTTACCCGACGATATGTCCACTTTGTCACCGGCCATCAGCCGTGAACATTGTCCACATCATAGGCGGCGATGGTCGCGAGGTTCACGATATCGCCGACGGTCGCGCCCAATGAAGCGATCTGCACCGGCTTTTCCAGGCCCAGCAGCATCGGACCGATCACAGTGGCGCGGCTCATCGATTCCAGGAGCTTGGTCGAAATCGATGCGGCGTGGATGGCTGGCATCACGAGAACATTGGCCGGACCGCTGAGGCGCGAGAATGGGTACAGCATCCAGTGGTTCGGGTTCAGCGCGACATCCGCTGACATGTCACCCTCATACTCGAAATCGATGCCATCCATCTTGTCGAGAATGGCGACAGCCTCACGGACTTTCTCACCCCGTTCACCCATCGGGTTGCCGAATGTGGAATAGGACAGGAAGGCGACACGCGGGATAAAGCCGACCGAATGAACGGCGCGCGCCGCTTCGATGGCGATGTCGGCAAGTTCCGGCCCGCCAGGCAGTTCGGTGACGCTGGTGTCCGCGATGAAAACGGTCTTGCCGCGGTTGATCACCATCGACATGCCGATGACAGCCTGACCCGGAATCGGGTCCAGCACCATCTGGGCGTCTTTCAGGGCAACGTCATAGTTGCGGGTAACGCCAGTGACCATGCCGTCGGCATCGCCATTCTTCAGCATGCAGGAGCCGAAAATGTTGCGGTCGTTGTTGACGAGGCGTTGGACGTCCCGCTTGAGGTAGCCCTCGCGCTGAACGCGGGCATACAGCATGTCCGTGTAGACCGGATTGTTGTCCGAAAGGCGGGCATTGATGATTTCCAGCGAACCGGCCGGAACACCCATCATTTCCATCGTCTGCTCAACTTGGGCTTCGCGGCCGATCAGGATCGGATGGCCAAGGCCCTGGTTCTTGAAGCTGTATGCCGCGCGAACGACTGCTGGTTCTTCACCTTCCGCAAACACGATCCGGCGCTGGACTTCCTTGCAGCGGGCTTGCACGCCTTCAAGAAAGGCGGCTGCAGGATCCGACCGGCGTTTCAGCTGGGCGCGATAAGCATCCATGTCCGCGATGGGTTTGCGGGCGACGCCTGTGTCCATGGCGGCCTGCGCCACAAAAGGCGGGACATGAGAGATAAGACGCGGGTCAAACGGGGTCGGGATAATGTAGTCCCGCCCGAAGGAGGGGCGCGATCCGTGATAGGCCGCCGCCACTTCATCCGGCACGTCCTCACGGGCGAGTTCTGCCAGCGCGTACGCTGCCGCCACCTTCATCTCTTCATTGATGCTGCGCGCCCGCACATCAAGAGCGCCGCGGAAGATGTATGGAAAGCCGAGGACGTTGTTGACCTGGTTCGGATAGTCGGACCGCCCGGTTGCGATGATGGCATCATCGCGCACCGCCTTGATTTCTTCCGGAGTAATTTCCGGGTCCGGATTGGCCATGGCGAAGATGATCGGGTTCGGCGCCATCGCCTTGACCATGTCCTGCGTCACTGCCCCCTTGGCGGACAGGCCGAGGAATACGTCGGCGCCTTCCATTGCTTCGGTCAGGGTCCGTTTGGCGGTCTTGACGGCGAAGGCGGATTTGAACTGGTCCATTCGCTCAGTGCGGCCTTCATAAACGACGCCCTTGGAGTCGCACATCAGGATGTTTTCCGCCTTCACGCCGAGGTGACGGATCAGACCGGCACAGGAAAGACCGGCAGCGCCCGCGCCGGAGACAGCCACTTTCACATCTTTCAGGTCACGTCCGGTGATGTGGCAGGCATTGATCAGGCCAGCTGCCGCGATGATGGCGGTACCATGCTGGTCGTCATGGAAGACCGGAATGTCGAGCTCTTCCCGAAGCTTGCTTTCGATGATGAAACAGTCCGGAGACCCGATGTCTTCCAGGTTGATGCCGCCCCAGGTATCCCCGATATTGCGAACAGTACGGATGAAATCTTCCGCGTCCTTTGTGTTCACTTCGATATCGATACTGTCGATATCGGCGAAGCGCTTGAACAGGACGGACTTGCCTTCCATCACCGGCTTGGAAGCCATGGGGCCCAGGTCGCCCAGGCCGAGAATGGCAGTGCCGTTCGAGATCACGGCGACCATGTTGCCCTTGGACGTATAGTCGTAGGCCTTGTCCTCATCTTCCGCGATGGCGAGGACAGGCACAGCGACGCCCGGGCTGTACGCCAGCGACAGATCCCGCTGGGTACCCATGGGCTTGGTCGGCGCCATGGAGATCTTGCCGGCGGTTGGTTTGGAATGGAAATCGAGGGCTTCCTGATCGGTGAAGCTTGGGCGCTTGGACGTCATGACTTGGGGTCTGTTCTGCGGTCTGTTTTGGTTCTCGTTTGGCGCCGGACCCTAGGCCGCGCCGAAGGGACTGCCAACTGCCTAAATGACCGAAAAGCATGCCATTTCAGTATGGCTGGCCAGATGCTTTGCGAATCCCCCGGCAAACGGCTAGCGTCCGCGCGACATGGCTGACACTGCAACCTCCTCTCCTGCGAGCAAGACTTCCGCGCCGACCCCGTTCATGGCGCAATATCTTTCCATAAAAGCGCAACAGCCCGATGCGCTTTTGTTCTTTCGCATGGGTGATTTCTACGAACTGTTCTTCGACGACGCTGTCGAGGCTGCGCGGATCCTCGACATCACGCTCACCTCGCGCGGGGAACATGAAGGAAAGCCCATTCCGATGGCCGGTGTGCCTTATCACGCGGCGGAAGGCTATCTTGCCCGTTTGATCAAGGCCGGATGCCGGGTCGCCGTGTGCGAACAGACAGAAAGCCCGGCCGAAGCAAAGAAGCGCGGCACAAAAGCGATCGTGAACCGGGAAATTGTACGGATCGTCACGCCTGGCACCCTGACGGAGGAGGCGCTGCTGCCCGCCCGTCAGGGGCAGGCGCTGGCCGCCATCGCTTTGGGGGCAGGGGGCAGCGAAGGGGCCATCGCCGTCTGCGACGTGTCGACCGGCACCTTCGACGTCGCGGCGGTCGAACCGGCTGCGCTCGCCGACATGCTGATGGCCTGGCCCTTGTCGGAATTGCTGGCCGCAGATGCTGACAGCGGCAAGCCACCGATCATCTCGGCCACCGCAGCTTCTTCGGCACCGGTCACGTGGCGGCCCGCGCGTGCGGCGACGCACAAGACCGGAGAGGCGCTGTTGAAGGAAGCCTTCGACATCGCTGCCATCGATGCGCTTGGAGATTTCAGCCGTACCGAGCTTTCCGCCATCGGATTGCTGCTGGACTATGTGAAGCTGACGCAGGCTGGCAGCGAAATCCGGCTGGACCCGCCAAGGCGGCCGGACCCTTCCGGGCATCTCTCAATTGATCCGGCGACGCGGGCGAGCCTCGAGATCGACCGCGCCATGAATGGTGGCCGGGACGGCTCGCTGCTCGGCACCGTCGACCGGACGGTCACTGCCCCCGGCGCGCGCCTGCTGGCAGCACGGCTCGCGCGGCCTTCTCTGGACAGGGCGGAGATCGAGGCGCGCCTCGACGCGGCGGCATGGTTCGAGGACGACACATCTACTTTGGAAGATGTTCGTGCGCGGTTGCGGCAGGCGCCCGATCTGGAGCGTGCGCGGACGCGCCTCAATCTCGGCAGGGGCGGGCCGAGGGACCTGCTCGCCATTGCCAATGCGTTGCAGGCTGCCAGCGATTGTGCGGGTCTGTTGAATCAGACTGGCACTTTGCCCGAGCAGCTGGCGCGCGCCTGCGAACAGCTTGATCTTTCGGAGCAGAGCGGACTTGCGGAACTCGCCGGGGACACGGCGCGCGCCATCAAGGAAAGCCCGCCAACGCTGGCCCGCGATGGCGGGTTCGTCGCGGCAGGATGGGACAAGGCGCTGGACGATGTCCGGGCGCTCAGGGACGACAGCCGGAAGATTATTGCGGAGATGCAGGCGCGCTATGCCAGCGAAACCAGCATTGCTGCATTGAAGGTCAAATTCAACAACGTACTCGGCTACTTTGTCGATGTGCCGGCAAAGCATGGCGACACGCTGATGACGCCGCCCTGGTCCGAGACTTTCATTCACCGCCAGACGCTTGCCGGTAATGTCCGCTTCTCGACCAGTGAACTGGCCGATCTCGCGGGACGCATCTCGCGTGCGGAAGAAGAGGCCAAGGCGCGGGAACTGGCGATCTTTGATGAATTGTCCGCGCGGGTATCCACCGCAAGCGCTGACTTGTCCGCAAGCGCCGGGGCGATTGCCAGCCTCGATGTTGCAGCGGCCACGGCAACTTGGGCTCTTGAAGCTGATGCTGTCCGTCCACGGATTGAAGATGCGCCCATTTTCGAAGCAGATGCCCTGCGCCATCCGGTGGTTGAGGCCGCGCTCAAAAAGGAAGGACAGGGCTTTACCGCGAATGCCCTGACGCTCGATGCGAATGGTGCGGAAGCGCCACGTCTCCTGCTTGTGACCGGACCGAACATGGCGGGTAAGTCGACGTATCTGCGCCAATCCGCGCTTGCGGTCATTCTGGCCCAGGCCGGACTTTTCGTTCCGGCGCGCAGCATTCGGGTCGGTCTGGCAGACCGCGTGTTTTCGCGCGTCGGAGCGTCTGACGACCTTGCACGCGGACGCTCGACCTTCATGGTCGAGATGGTCGAAACCGCGGCCATCCTGACCCAGGCGACCAGGCGCAGTTTTGTGATCCTCGACGAAGTCGGCCGGGGCACATCGACCTGGGACGGTCTCGCCATTGCCTGGGCTGCGGTTGAACATCTCCACTCGGCAAATGGTTGCCGGGCGCTGTTCGCGACGCACTATCATGAGCTGACCAATCTTGCAGACGACCTGCCGGGCGCGGCGAACGCATCGCTGCGGGCGAGGGAATGGAAGAACGACCTCGTCTTTCTGCATGAAGTGCAGCCAGGGCCTGCAGACCGATCCTATGGCGTACAGGTCGCGCGGCTGGCTGGCCTGCCGAAAAAGGCCGTCGCCCGGGCAGCCCAGATTCTGAAGCGTCTCGAAACCGATCCTTCATCGGCGGAAACCCTGCCCCTGTTTGCGTCGGCTCCCCTGACCGTCGAAGAAGATGCGGAAGCACCCGTCTTGTCCGGGGCAGGCGAGCGGGTTGCTGCTTTGCTGGACACGGTCGATCCGGACTCCCTGACACCGCGGGAAGCGCTGGACCTGATCTACAGGCTGAAGGATGAAGCCCGGGAAACGGACTGAGCTCAGTTCGATTTCTCAAGCGCTTCGAGAATATGGATCGCCGCCTGAAGGGACCGGTCGTCCTCGATCCGGTCTATCAGCCGTTTGCCATCACGGCGCAGGCCCAGAATTTTCAGGTCCCGCTCGGCTTTCTGGGACGCGGGCAGTTCGATGACGAATGGCTCATAGAAGAAGTCGATTGGCTTGTTCAGCGCGATGGCCACATCCCGCAGGCGTCCGGCGGAGAGGCGGCTCTGACCGGATTCATATTTCTGGATCTGCTGGAAAGTGACCCCCAGCAAGGAAGACAAACTCTCCTGTGTCAGGCCAAGTTCCCGTCTTGCCTGTCGCACTTTCTGGCCCACGAAGCGGTCTGCATCGGTTGGTTTTCGCGCCTCGTGGCCGTTCGGATTGGCCAAGTTGGGCATTTCTGGGCTTCCTGATTCTGTGTCCGGCAATCGAATTGGTATGCAAACACCGGGCCACTGACAACCTAGGCGTGCAAAAATAGGGCGCCATAAATGGAATACTTGTATCAGAAATGGAAAGCCGCAGGCGTGACCTGCGGCTTCATCCGGGAATTTTGTCGAAAGCCTGGGAATGCGATCAGTTGGGATCGAGGCGGATGATATCGTCATCCTCATCCGCTGCAGGCTCATCTTCCTCGCCTATGAAAATGGGGGCGGGCACATCCTTGTTGAAATCCACCGAGCCAAGTTGGTCAGATCCGATCAGTCGCGGCTGATCGGATGCGCCACCGAGGTTCAGGTTCAGGGTGCCGCCTGGAACAGATGTTTCATCGACCGATCCAGGAAGAGAAAGGTTCAGCGTGCCGGAAGGTTCCTGAACCGCTACCTGATCGGTGGTTTCTGAAGCGGTTTTCGCATTCGACTCCGAACAAGCGACGCCGGCAAAAGCGACTGAGGCAACGGCGAGGACGGTCATAAGTTTCATGTTCATGCCCCTGATCTTGTCCCTGAGACTAGCGCCCTGCAAGCCTCTCCTGCACAGAGTCCCAGAAAATGGCAGGGATATCAATGCCGCTGAGTTTCTTGATCGCCTGAACGCCGGTTGGTGACGTGACATTGATCTCGGTCAGGCGTCCGCCGATCACATCGATGCCCGTCAGGACCAGCCCGCGCTTGCGCAGTTCCGGGCCGATCGCGTCGCAAATACGTTTGTCGGCATCGCTGAGATCGGATTTTTCCGCCGTTCCGCCGACCACAAGGTTTGAGCGGACCTGACCGGTTTTCGGGCGCCGGTTGAGCGCGCCGACGGCCTTGCCATCGACCAGCATGATTCGTTTGTCGCCTTCGCTGACTGCCGGCAGGAAGGCCTGCACCATGACGGGCTCGCGGGATTTCGAGAAGAACAGCTCCAGTAGAGAGTCGAGATTGGAATCGTCTTCCTTCAACCGGAATACGCCGGCACCGCCATGACCGTAGATCGGCTTGACGATGATATCCTTGTAGCGATCGCGGAAGTCCTCGATGGCGGCCGGGTCCCGGCTGACCAGGGTTGGGGGCATCAGGTCCGGGAACATGAGTGGCAGGATCTTTTCCGGGCTGGACCGCACGCCGGCCGGATCGTTCAGCACCAGCGTCTCGCCGGAGATGAGTTCCAGCATGTGGCAGGCCGTGATGTAGGAAAGATCGAAGGGCGGGTCCTGGCGCATCAGGACGACGTCGACGTCTTTTGCGAGATCCAGTGTTATCGCTTCGCCGAAAATACCGGGTGCGCCGGGAACCCGCTGGACCTTTGCCGGACGTACCCGTGCGGTCACGCGCATGCCTTCGAGGCTCATGTCCTGCGGGCCGTAGACGAAGATCTCCATGCCGCGGGCCTGTGCCGTTTCGGCAAGGGCAAAAGTGGTATCGCCGTCGATTTTGACGTGCTCAAGCGGATCCATCTGGATCGCGACGCGAAGATTCATGGGGCGCTCCCGGTTGCAGGAACGCGGGCAGGGCGTCCCGTCAGTAACTTGCGCCGATCAGCTCGGCGTCTGACCCATATGAGGTATCGGGGACGTTTTGGTAAGAGGTGGGCTGGCCCTGCAGTTCCGGTTCGGGGTCGCGGACTTCCGGTTCGAGCAGACGGACATAGGAAACGACCTGTTTCACGCCGGAAACGACGCTTGCCTCTTCAGCGGCCTTTTTCAGCTCTTTGGCGGTACGGGCCGTTCCCATGAGGTACACGATGCCGTCATAGGTCTCGATGTTGAAGTTGACACTTTTCACCGTTTTGGAGCCGATCAGCCGGGCCCGGACGCGGCCCGTGATGACTTCGTCGGAAACATTGGCAATGAACCCGCCGGGCGGTTCAATCTTGATCTCGTTCGCCACATCCTTCGTCAGGGCGGCGCTCCAGGCAATGCCCTCCGCCTTGACCCGGTCTTCCGGGAAATTCACCCGTCCGCTCAGCAGGACGAGGCCGTTGGCGACCTCAACATCCACTTCTGAGAATTTTTCTGTGTTCTCCGACAGAAGTTTCGCCTTGATCTGGTTTGACACGTTTGCGTCATCCAGCGCCTGTCCCATCGTTTTGTCCTGCACCGCCGTGATCCCGACGGCACCTGCAGTCCCGACCGCGGCAACCACGCATCCTCCCAGCGGCAACACCAGTGTCATGGACAGGACGAAGGCGGGGATGGGGGATTTCATAGGCAACTCCGGAACGTTCGAACGACGGTAGCGGCTTCTATACGCGCGATAGGGCGAAATTCTGGCAAAATGACCGGTTGCAGCCCGGGAGCTGCAGCAGTCGCACCGGTGACAGACAATACGGGTTTCTTCTGGTTGTGAAGCGTCCATCATGATAATATGTGAAGATCAGCAACCAGAAGGAACGAAAACCCTGACTTCCAGCGCTCCGCGGCTCCACGCCGCAAAGCAGGCCACCGTCGAAGATATCCGCGCCGTGGCCGAGTCTCTCGCAAAGTCCCTTGAAGACGACAAGGCTGAGGATCTCCTCTTCATCGACCTTCAGGGCAAATCCTCGCTTGCCGATTTCATGATCATCGCGTCCGGCCGTTCCGGTCGTCACGTCGCTGCGCTTGCTGATCACATTTCACAGGAAGCGAAGAAGCTCACCGGCCGCCCGGCGAGCGTCGAAGGCATGCCGAATGCAGACTGGGTTCTGATCGACACAGGGGATGTGATCGTCCACCTGTTCAGGCCCGAAGTCCGGGAATTCTACAATCTGGAAAAAATCTGGGCCTCCGATTCTGCGCACATGCGCGACAAGGCCCACTAGGCGCCATGCGCCTGATTTTTCTGGTGGTCGGCAAGATGAAGTCCGGCCCTGAACGTGATCTCGTCGACGAATATGTCAAGCGTGCGCGCCCGGTGGCGCGTGGTCTCGGTTTTCGTGGCATCGAGGAGGTGGAAGTCGCCAGCGGAGGTGGGCTGGATGCTGAAGCCGACCGTATTCTTGAGAAAATTCCTGCAGGTGCGCGCGTATTGCGCCTCGATGAGTTCGGCCCGGCCATGGGCTCGGCCGATTTTGCGGGCAAACTCGCCGCGTGGCGGGATCAGGGCACGCCGGACCTGGTTTTCCTGATTGGCGGGGCAGAGGGGTACGGTGATGCTGTACGCAAGGCAGCCCCTGACACGCTGGCTTTCGGTCCGCAGACTTGGCCGCACCGTTTCGTCCGGGCGATGCTGGCTGAGCAGGTATACCGGGCGATGTCGATCCTCGCCGGCACACCCTATCACAAGGCTTGACGTGATCCGTTCTTCGGGAGCGATTCAGCCTGCGTAGAGCGAAGGCTGCGGGGCGAATGCCATCACGATCAGCGCGCCCGCCAGCGCCGCAAATGTCGCGAGCGTGACCCATCTTGAAATGGCGGTCTGGGCGTTCATCGTTGGCATCCTTCTGGCCGGTTTCCGTGTTGAGCCCGATATGGGGGCGTCTCTCTATGGTGAACACTTTCCAAACGGAATGGGTTCCATGCGCGGCTTGAATAAGGCAATTTGCGGGCCAGCCATGACACCACGTTCATCTTGTTGATCCCGCCCGGATCCCGGCCTAGACCAGAATCAACCATGTAGCCGGTGCGGGAGACGAAGCAGTGTCTGGTTGGCGGGATTTCCTGAAAGTGTACTGGCCGCTGATTGCGGTCGCCGCGATTGGCCTGATTGCGGCCTTGATGCTGATGGACCCGGCACCACCGAAAAAGATCCGCTTTGCGGCAGGTTCGCCCGGCGGCGCCTATCACGCATTTGCCGAACGGTATCAGCGCCTGTTGCAGGAGCAGGGGGTGGAGATCGATCTCGTCGATACAGCCGGTTCGATCGAAAACCTGCGGCTGCTGGACGATGGCGATGTGGATGTCGCGTTGGTCCAGGGCGGGCTTGCCTCAAGACAGGACCGCGAGGCGCTGCATTCGCTGGGCGGCCTGTTCCCGGAACCTTTCTGGGTGTTTGTACGTGCTGGCAACGGCATCAACGCCTTCGGAGACCTGCGCGGTTACCGGTTTGCCATCGGGCCGGACGGATCCGGCACGCGGTCGCTTGCGCTGGCCCTGCAGTCCGAGTTCGGCGGCACCTGGCCCGCCAGCGCCCAGATGACCCAGTCCGGCAGCGATGCGGCAGATGCGCTGCGCGCCGGTGAGGTGGATGCGGTGGCGTTCGCGGCGTCCGTTGAGGCGCCCTATGTACAGGACATGCTGCGCGATCCGGCGGTGGTACTGCTGCCATTCGAGCGCGCGCCTGCGCTTGCCCGGCGGCAGGATGCGCTGACGGCCGTTACGTTGTTGCGCGGCGTTGTCGACATCGGTGCCGACATTCCGGCTTCGGATGTTCCTTTGGTTGCCCCCGTCGCCCAGCTTGCCATCCGTAAGGACGTGCACCCGGCGATCGAGGCGCTTCTGATCGATTCCGCGATGGCCATTCACGGGGATGGCTCCTTGCTATCGGCTGCGGGCAGCTGGCCGGACCCTGACGCGACAGACTTGCCCGTCTCGCGTCAGGCCCGCCGGTATTACAAGGACGGCCCATCTTTCCTGCGGCGGTATTTTTCGTTCGATGTCGCGAACTTCCTGGATCGCGCCTGGGTCCTGGCGATTCCGCTGCTAACGCTTCTCTTCCCGCTGGTGCGCGCAGCGCCGCCGATTTATCGCTGGCGCGTGCGGCGGAAAATCTATGTCTGGTACAAGGACATCCGCGAGCTGGAAGCCCGCGGCCGGGCCTCGCCGGCACCTGAGGAGCGGGCGCAGATCGTCAAGGAATTGCAAGACCTTCAGGAAGAGATCGGCGCCGTGGAAGTGCCGCTGTCCTATACCGACGACCTCTACCGCCTGCGCAGCCATGTGGAGTTCGTCAAACAGCTGGTGATGAACCAGAAAGGCGCCGTTTCGGCGCCTCTTGTGGGCGTCTAGGGCTTACCAGCTCTCACACCAGGGGCGCAGGTCCAGTTCGTGTGTCCAGGCCGAGCGGTGCTGGTTGTGCAGCCAGACATAATTCTTTGCGATCTCATCGGGGATCAATAGCCCGTCCCGCCCGCGCCGTTCGGCCGCGTCCGGCAGATTATCCCGGATGAAGGCGGAATCGATCGCACCGTCGATGACAACGTGCGCCACATGGATGCCCTTCGGGCCGAGCTCTCGCGCCATGGACTGGGCGAGGGCCCGGAGCGCGTGCTTGGCACCGGCAAAGGCAGAGAAGCCGGCGCCGCCGCGCGTCGCGGCCGTCGCGCCGGTGAAGATGATCGTGCCGTGCCCGCGCGGGCTCATCACGCGCGCAGCTTCGCGCCCGGCGAGAAAGCCTGCGAATGTCGCCATTTCCCAGACCTTCTGGTAGACGCGGCTGGTCGTGTCGGTGACCGGAAAGCGGACATTTGCGCCGATATTGAAAACACAGGCCTCGATCGGGCCGACTTCCTTTTCCACCTGATCGAACAGCGCGATGGTTTCCTCTTCGCTGCGGGCATCGACGCCGAAGGCGCGCGCTTTGCCGCCCTCTGCCTCAATCGACCCGACCAGCGCATCAAGGTCTGACAAATTGCGCGGGCGGCGCGTGACGCATGCCGTCAGGCCGTCGCGCGCAAAGGCCTTGGCAATCGCCCCGCCGGTCGCGTCGCCTGCGCCTATGATCAGAGCTGCACCGTTCGCCATATCGAAAGCCTCCGCCAGTGTTTTGAGGACGCTCGCCGATCAAAGTGAGTTTGTAAAGGGAACTCACTTTTCAGCCTGGCTAAACCCGAGCGACTAGCGCTGGCAGGAGGGACAGTAGAAGGTCGAACGCCCTGATTGGACAAGGCGTTTGATCGTGGTGCCGCAGGCCGGGCAGGGCTCACCCTCGCGGTCATAGACGGCGAAACGGTGCTGGAAATAGCCTAGCTCCCCGCTGGCATTGGCAAAGTCCGAGATCGAAGAGCCGCCTGCCTCGATGGCCTCGGCGATCACGTCATTTATGGCCGGGGCGAGCCGCGCGGCACGCTGGCCGGGGATGGTTTGCGACAACCGTTTCGGCGAGATTTTCGCCCGCCAGAGTGCCTCACAGACATAGATGTTTCCAAGGCCCGCAATGACCGACTGGTCCAGCAGCGCGGCCTTGATCGGGGCCTTCTTGCCTTTCAGGGCGGTGTCCAGATAGGCGGCGGAGAAATGGTTGCTCAGCGGCTCCGGCCCCATGGCCATTAACCGTGGATAAGCCTGAAACTGTTCCGCAGGCCAGAGCTCCATGAAGCCAAACCGTCGGGGGTCATTATAGGTGACTATGTCATGACTATCTAAGACTATAACCACATGATCATGGACCGGATCGGTACCTGTATCGTGCTTGTAGTGTGCTGTCGCATGACCACTCACCGTGAAGCGCCCCGTCATGCCGAGATGCATCACCAGCACCTCGCCGGACGAGAGCTCCACCGTCAGGAATTTGGCCCGCCGTCCGAGGCGAAGGATTTTCTGTCCCGAAACCCGCTCCGCGAAGCGTTCGGGGAAGGGGAAGCGCAGGTCCGCCCGGTTCTGCGTCAACGACACGATCGTGCGCCCCTCCATAACGGGGGCGAGGCCGCGGCGAACTGTCTCGACTTCGGGTAATTCAGGCATGGTTATGGCATATAGCCTAGGGCGAACGGGGTAACTATGGTGGCGCGCATGTCTGCAGAACCAGAAACAGAGCGCCCGAACGGGGAGCGCAAAGTCTCCTTCGGTTTCGAAGAGGTGACCGAGAGCGAAAAGGTGGCGCGCGTCAAAACCGTGTTCCGCTCGGTCGCGTCGCGCTACGACCTGATGAACGACCTCATGTCCGCTGGCGTGCACCGCCTGTGGAAGCATGATGCGATGAACCGCGTGAACCCGCAGCCGGGCGAGCGTCACCTGGACGTGGCGGGCGGCACCGGCGAACTGGCGCGGGCGTTCCTGGAACTTGCCGACAAGGCGGGCAAGCGGCGCGGCATCGACAAACCGGCCACCGCCATCGTGTCGGACATCAATGATGCCATGTTGGAAGCCGGCAAGGCACGCGCGGACAATGCGAAATGGGAAGGCCGGCTGGACTGGGTCTGCGCCGACGGCCAGAACCTGCCCTGGGCCGACAACAGTTTCGACGTGGTCACCGTGTCGTTCGGCATCCGCAACTTCGCGGACCGGGTAGCAGGCCTCAAGGAATTCCGCCGCGTGCTGAAGCCGGGCGGCCGGCTCGCTGTGCTGGAGTTCAGTCACATGACGGCGCCCGCCCTTCAGGCGGCATATGACAAATACAGTTTCAACGTGATCCCGCAGCTGGGCAGCCTCGTTGCCGGCGACAAGGAAAGCTACCAGTACCTTGTGGAATCGATCCGGAAGTTTCCTGATCAGGAAACCTTCCGGGCCGAGATTGAAGAGGCGGGGTTCTCGAACGTCTCCATCACGAATTATTCGGGCGGCATCGCGGCCCTGCACTTTGGCTGGGCCGTCTGACGATGGGGCTGATCGGAGACTACAGGCGATTGATGCGCGCTGGCATCGCGCTGGCACGCCATGACGTCATCCTGCCGGCGGATTATCAGTCCCGCCTGCCCATGGCGGCGCGGATAGCTGGCGGCACGTTGCGCCTGGTCACTGGCGGCGCGCGCGGACGCCCGGGTCAGCGCCTGGCTCGTGCGCTCGAAGGGCTGGGGCCGGCCTATATCAAGCTCGGCCAGTTCCTCGCCACGCGGCCGGACGTGTTCGGCACCGAAGTGACATCCGACCTCGATCACCTGAAAGACAAGCTGCCGCCTTTCTCCATGAAAGCGGCCCGCGCCGCACTGGTTGCCGAGTTTGGCAAGGCGGAAGCAGATCGTCTGTTTGCCGATCTTTCCGAGCCGGTTGCAGCGGCGTCGCTGGCGCAGGTGCACCGGATGGACCTGCCGGACGGTGCACGGGCCGTGAAGATCCTGCGTCCGAAGATCGAAGAGCGGCTGTCGAAAGAATTGTCGGCCATGAAGCGGGCGGCCCGGACCATTGAGGGCGTCTCGGCTGAAAGCCGGCGCCTGAAGCCGGTCGCTTTCACCGAAACCATCGCCACCGCCATGATGCGCGAGACCGACCTTCGCCTCGAAGCAGGCGGGGCGGATGAGATGCGCGCGCTCAGCGAGAAGAACGGCTATTTCCATGTGCCGAAGGTGGACTGGGACCGGACAGGCCGCCGTGTGCTGACCATCGACTGGATCGACGGCAAATCCCTGACCGATCCGACCGCGCTGGACCAGCCGGGCATTGACCGCAAGGCGCTCGCGAATGACATCACTCGCGGCTTCCTGACCAATGCCATTGAGCACGGTGTCTTCCATGCCGACATGCATGAAGGCAATCTGATCCTGACACCGGATGGAAAGATTGCCCTCATCGATTTTGGCATCATTGGCCGGATCGGCATGACGGAAAGACGCTTTCTGGCGGAGATCCTCTGGGGCTTCCTGAAGCGCGATTATGTCCGTGTTGCAGAAGTGCATTTCGAGGCGGGCTATGTGCCTGCCTCTCAATCGGTTGGCGAGTTCGCCCAGGCGCTGCGCACCATCGGCGAGCCGATCCATGGCAAGCCGGCCGAGGAAGTCTCGATGGGCCGGGTTCTGCTCCAGTTGTTCGATTATACGCACACATTCGGCATGGCCCTGCGCCCGGAACTCGTCCTGCTGCAGAAAACGATGGTGCAGGTGGAAGGTGTCGCACGCGCCATCGACCCGGCACACAATATCTGGAACGCTTCCGAGCCGGTCGTCGAGAGCTGGATCCGCCGCAGTTTCGGCCCGCAAGGCGCGGCGAAGCTTGTGTCGGACAATGTCCGTGAGGTGACGAACCGTCTGAAGCGTCTGCCGGAAGTCATGGACCGGTTCGAAGCCTTCATGGAACATGAACTGGAAGAGGCGCCGCCGCCGCCGAAAAAGCCGTTTGCGCCCTGGTGGGGCTGGTTCGGGCTTGTCGTGGCGCTGGCAGGTCTGGCAGTGTGGGCCTCCAAATAGGAGGACCTGTTCATGGCGCATACGGGCGGTTGCCAGTGCGGGCGCGTACGCTACGAGATGGATGTGCTGGAATATGCGCATGCCTGTCATTGCCGCATGTGCCAGAAGGCGACCGGCGGCCTGTTCGCCGTGCTGGTGGGTGCGCCTAAGGACAAGATCCGCTGGACCGCCACGCCGCCTGAAGAATTCCAGAGCTCGAACCTCGCAAAGCGGGCTTTCTGCAAGGCCTGCAGCACGCCGCTCGGCTTCACCTACAACCTGCCGGAAGCGCGCCAGTATGTGACCATTGGCAGCCTCGACCATCCGGAAGATGCGCCGATCCAGCACCAGTATGGCCTCGAGTCGAAAGTGCCTTTCGTGTCGTTTTGTGAAGACGTGCCGGGAGAGCGCACGGGCGACACGCCAGCGGTGAGCGAATTTCTCGCGAATATGACGTCCAACCAGACGTGAACTCTCCTTGATGGAGTAAAGTGTTAACGCGCCTTAAGCATCGCCCTAGACTGGTGGCAGCTCCCGATGAAAGGACCTGCCATGAAGGGCTTCATTGCCTCCGCACTACTGGGCGTCTTGCTGGCCTCGCCCGTCGCCGCACAGATCGCCGGGTCCGGACAGCGCACCCCCGAGGCAGAAGCGCAGTTGGCAAAGGTCCGGCAAACGCCGCCAAAACGTGTCTCGTCATCCCGTGCCGAGCCGAAGCTGAGCGGCTCTCCAGCAGGCGGAAACCGCTCAAGTTCCATGGTGTTTGTGGACATTCGCGCCGCAAAAGGCCTCTCGGCAACATCCGGTGTTCGCGTCTTCCGCGGCAGCCGGGTTTCCTTGGTGCAACCGGGTGTGCGGCGGCTGGTGAAAGCGAAGGCGCCGAGTGGTCGGCGCAGCCAGATGAAGCTGATCCGCGTCGGGGCGAGCCCGCGCGCGACCTATACCGCATACGGCATCGACCTGGCGGAGCGGCCAGAGGAAATGCCCGTGCGTCCGCCGACGATCCGCGTAAATCCTTAACGCACACTGCGTTTTCACGCGAATTTCATGGCGGTCGCGCAAGGATTCTGGGTTAAGACAAACCCGTAATGACGACCCGGGACCAATGAGCGACAAAAGTATCCTGCTGATCATTGGCGGCGGCATCGCTGCCTATAAGAGCCTTGAGCTGATCCGTGAGCTTGGCCGGCGCGGCATTGCCTGCCGCTGCATCGTGACCAGAGCCGGCCAGGAATTCGTGACGCCGTTGTCTGTCTCCGCCTTGTCGGGCGAAAAAGTCTTCACCGAACTCTTCGACCTCGATGACGAGGCCGAGATGGGTCATATCCAGCTCTCGCGCTCGGCCGACCTGGTCGTTGTCTGCCCCGCTACGGCGGACCTGATGGCGAAGGCTGTGCACGGGCACGCCAACGACCTCGCCTCCACCACGCTGCTGGCCACCGACACGCCTGTGCTGATGGTCCCCGCCATGAATGTCCGCATGTGGCAGCACGCAGCGACCGTGCGCAATGTTGCCCAGCTGCGCGCCGATGGTGTCTCCGTGATGGAACCCGACGAAGGCGCGATGGCCTGCGGCGAGTTCGGCCCCGGCAGACTGCCGGAAGTACCGGTCATCGTCGCGGAGATCGAACGCCAGCTTTCAGGCCAGACACTGGGGAAGGGCAGCGGCCTGCTGGATGGGACGCATTGCGTCGTCACCGCCGGGCCGACGCGGGAACCGCTCGATCCGGTCCGCTTCCTGTCAAACCATTCTTCCGGCCGTCAGGGCTATGCCATCGCCGGGGCGCTCGCCGCTGAGGGTGCGCGCGTGACGCTGGTCTCCGGCCCCGTTGCGATCGACCCGCCGCGCGGCGTGGACCTGGTAAAGGTCGAGACGGCCCGGCAGATGCTGAAGGCTGTCGAGGACGCTTTACCGGCAGACGTGTTCGTCTCCGTCGCCGCCGTGGCTGACTGGCGCCCGGCGCGCGCCGCGACAAAGAAGCTGAAGATCAAGGGTGCCGGAAGTGCGACGCCGTCCATGGAACTCGCCGAGAACCCCGACATCCTCCGCACCATCTCGAACAAGCGCAAACACCGCCCGGCGCTGGTCGTCGGTTTTGCTGCCGAAACCAATGACGTGGAAGACCACGCCGCTGCCAAGCTGAAGCGCAAGGGCTGTGACTGGATCGTCGCCAATGACGTCTCCGGCGATGTCATGGGCGGCACCGAAAACGAGATTGCGCTCGTCACCCGCGACGGCATCGACCGCTGGCCCCGCATGGGCAAGGACGAGGTCGCCCGCCGCCTCGCGCAGAAGATCGCTGAAGCGCTCGATGGCACAGATGACGATGTGAGGCTGGCAGCCGAATAGGCCGCCGCTGGCCGCTTGACTTGGCCCCGCGACTCCCGCACCGCTGCGGGCATGAACGAGGTTAATGTCGCGGTCCTGCCGCTCCCGCATTTCGAAGGGCTCCAGCTGCCTGCCTATGAAACCGTCGGTTCGGCCGGAATGGATGTGCGCGCCGCTGTGCCGGAAGGTGAGCCCATGGTTCTGGCGCCGGGCGAGCGGGCCATGGTGCCGACGGGTCTCAGTGTGGCGATCCCGCAGGGCTACGAGATCCAGGTGCGTCCGCGTTCCGGACTCGCTGCCAAACATGGCCTGACCTGCCTCAACACGCCCGGCACAATCGACAGTGATTACCGCGGCGAGATCAAGGTGATCCTTGTCAATCTCGGTCAGGACGCTTTCACAATCCAGCGCGGCGAGCGTATTGCCCAGCTGGTACTGGCCCCGGTCACCCGCCTTGCCTGGCAAGCGGTCGACAGTCTCGACGAGACAGAGCGCGGGGCAGGGGGCTTCGGCTCCACGGGGCGCTAGTATCGCGCCCATCCTTCCCGTTTTTCCGATTTCATGCGAATTTCCTTGAACAGGTGTTCAGGGATCACCATATATCGTTTGTCGATATGAATTGGGAGGACGGGGTTTATGGATCCGTTTCAGATGGTTGTCGTCATTGTGGCGATTGTTTTCGGGACGAAAGCCTGGCGCGACCACATGCGCTTCAAGCAAATGCGGGCCAATGAGCGAGCGTCCGATGCCGATTTTGACCGGATGACTCAGGAAGTCGCACGCCTCAAGGAGCGCGTCCGCGTCCTCGAAAAAATCGTCACCGATGGTGACAAGCACCTCAGCGAGGAGATTTCCCGGCTCGCATGAGCCAGCCTTCGCTATCCATCCACCCATTGAACAGGAGATAAGATAATGCCGTTGCTGTATCCTTTTGTGGTCTTCCTCCTGTTGCTGATCCTCGCCACCCTGGTTCGCGGGCCGGAGCGCACGAATGCGGCGAGCCAGAAAGACGAGGAAATCTCGAAGCTTCGCGACCGTGTCGACGCATTGGAACGGGTTGTGCTGGATCAGGACCGTGACCTGCGCCGGAAGTTCGACGGGCTCTGACCCCGCCGCGTGCGATCAGATCAGCACGCTGTCGTCCTTGGCAAATTTGGCCAGCAGATAGGCGTCCGTGTCCTCAATCGTATCAAGCTTGCCGAACGCAAACGCCTCGCGATCAAAGACAAGGTCGCGCGGGCGAAGCGGCCGGCTGATTTCCAGCCCTTCCAGTGTGCGGGCACGCGAGAAGGCAACATAAGTCTGTCCATGTGCGAACATGCCATGGTCGAAATCGATATAGACTTTGTCGAGTGTCAGGCCCTGAGCCTTGTGAATGGTCACGGCGTAAGCGAGCCGTAGCGGCATCTGCTTGAACGTGCCGACCACTTCGCGTTTCACCTTCTTGGTTTCAGGGTCCAGCTCGTAGCGGTATTTTTCCCAGGCTGCGGGCTCGATTTCATAGGCATGCCCGTCGATATCGACGATCACGCTCTTGCTGGTGAACCCCGCGACCACCGCGAGAGACCCATTGACCCAGCGGCCTTCGGGGTCATTGCGGATCAGCATGACCCGCGCGCCTTCCTTCAGTTCCAGCTCCGCTTCTGTCGGATACGCTTTCTCGTCGAACTGCCCCTGCACATCGGCGTAGAAAGGGTGCGGCTTGCCGGGCAGGCCTTCGAGACGTGCCTGGTTGATACGGAAGGCGTTCGCATTGTTCGGTGTCAGGACGACATGGGTTTCGGAGGCATCTGCTGCTGACCGATGAGATACAAGCCCCTGCAGGGTCGCTTCATCCGCCGGAGTCACACGGCCGGTGCGTAGCGCGCCGAGTAGCGCCAGGAAACGCGGGTCTTCCTGGCGGAACACATGTTTCAGGGCCAGCAGCGCAAACTCTGCTTCCCGGAAGGCGTCGCAATTGAAGAAATACTGCCCGCCATGACGCTCCTTCAGGATCGGTGCCTCCTGGCCCGAGACGACCGGTGGCAGCTGATGCAGATCGCCGGACAGGATCATCCGTACCCCGCCGAAGGGCCGCTTGGAGGCCCGGTTCAGTTTCAGGGATTTGTCGATCGCGTCCAGCATGTCGGACCGGACCATCGAAATCTCGTCGATGATCATTGTGTCGATTGCCTTGATGAGGCGGGTGGAGCGCAGGCGTCTGATATCGGCCGGCTCAATCAGGCGTGGCGGGAATTTGAAGAAGGAGTGGATGGTCTGCCCGCCGGCATTCATAGCGGCCACGCCCGTCGGTGCCAGCACGATGGCGCTGTCGCCAGCCTGAGCGAGGAATTTTCGAAGCATCGTTGTTTTGCCGGTGCCGGCTCTGCCCGTCAGGAACAGGTTTCCCTGTGCGCCTGCACCGCTCGCCACCCAACGGGCCGGTGCCGCATAGATATTGTCCGGAGTGTCATTTGCGGGGCCAGCCATGTTCCGGGCTTAGCGGTCTTTGCCGGGGAAGGCGAGGCCTGCAGCGCGCCGCTAATGCGGTTCTTCCAGATAGGCCGCCATGACAGCCTGTTCGACCATGGCGCGCACCTGCCGGGGCAGGAAGGGCTTCGGGATCAGGAAGGTCGGTTCGGAAGATTCTCCGGTCAGCAGCCGTTTCGGGAAGGCGGTGATGAAGATCACCGGTACCGGCCGTGGCAGGCTGGCCTGGATCTCCGCGACAGCCTCTGCGCCAGAGGAGCCATCCGCCAGCGCGATATCCGCAAGGATCAGGCCGAATTTGCCCGATGCGGCGAGGTCCACAGCTTGCTTGTGGGTCGTGGCGATGCCCAGCACGGAGTGGCCGGCTTCGAGCACGATACCGGCCAGCATTTCGGCGATGAGGATCTCGTCTTCGATGACAAGCACGGTCGTGGCGAGGGCTGACTGCAGGGAGGTTTCCGCATTGGTCAGGGCTTCCTCAACGAAACTTGTGGATGTGCCCAGGATCTCGGCGGTTTCGAAAACGCTGAAGCCTTCGACAGCTGTCAGCATCACGGCACGGCGCTCATCGTTCGTCATGGTTCGCAGGATCTTGGCGACTTCCTGATTGAGCTTGCCCTTCGACAGCTCTTCCGTGATCGTTTCATCCAGCGCCCGGAACAGGTCCTTGCGTTGCGCAACAGTCTTTCCCTGGCCCAGCATGATGAGCATTTTGGTTTCGAGCATGGTCTCGACCGCAGCATCGCCAGCGCTGCGGGTCCCCAGAAGGGCCCGGGCGTAACGACGCAAATACGGCAACTCGCCCGAAATCAGATCAGCCAGCAATGAAGTTCCCCCGAACTATTTCAACCGAGAATCACATACTACATAGGGATGTGGTCGCGTAAAATATACTCAATACTATCGTAGTGTTGGGTCTGTTGCTTGTGCAGCAGGCTCAGGCACTGCGAACACCGTATTCGTAGCACGGTTCCCGGTGCTGATCACTTGTTCATTCCTGAAGCGCAAAGCCGGGAGAGTGGCCCGCCAAGATTTAAACAGGTCAGCGGATACGGATGACGATATCGTAGCCGGCAATCGTCCGCCCGTCGGGGGCGGCCGGCAGGGATTCAAGTGCAAGCTGACCGTCAGGAATATCCGTCAGCTCTCCGGTCCGTTCATCGAGAAAATGATGATGGGGCCGGGTGTAGGTGTCGAACACGATATTGTCCTGACCCGCGCCGCGCACGATGTGCAGGGCGCCTGCGTCAGCCAGTCTGTGCAGCGTGTTGTAGATTGTCGCCAATGCGACGGGCTCGCCGTGCTGGCTCACTTCCTCGGCGAGCCATTCCGCCGTGACATGTCGGTTCTGCCCATCGGCAAACAGGATATGCGCAATCGCCTGCCGCGGGCGCGTGGCGCGCAGGCCCAGCTTTTCCAGGTAAGAGGCGGCATTGAATTCGGGCATGGCCTCAAATTAGGTCCCGGGCCGCTTTCCTGCAAGACGGCGGCGCAGCACGAAAAAAAGCCCCCGGAAATCATCCGGGGGCTTTCCGTTCGCCGTCGCGGCCGGGGGCTGATCAGCCTGCGATGCGGCGGACGTAATCGTATTCGCCCCTTTTTGAGTCCCGTTTGCGTGCGGGCTGGAAGGCAACTTTCGCATGTTCGGCGCAGTACGGGCCGCAGTCGGCCTTGCGGCCGCAGAATGCGAATTTCGGATCTGCCGGGTCGCCGATCGGCCATTTGCACATGGAGTCGCGGAGCGTCAGGATCGTTGCGGGTTCGCCATCGGCCATGGTCAGTGGCGGCAAAGGAGCCAGCGGCTCATGGCGTTCGATCGCCGTACGCGGCGCTTCTGCGGGCCGTTCCGGCACCTGCGGGGCTGGCACCTTGACCGAACCGTCTGGCAGCACGCGGGGCTTCGGACGGGCCAGGCGCGGCGGGCGCTTGACCGGCCGGGAAGGTGTTGCGCGGCCTGACAGGCCGAGGCGGTGCACCTTGCCGATAACGGCATTGCGGGTCACGCCACCCAGTTGCTTTGCGATCTGGGAGGCCGAATGGCCCTCAGCCCAGAGTTTCTTCAGCGCACTCACGCGTTCGTCAGTCCAGGACATGTATTCACCTTCCTGCTTGGTACAGACCCTAAACCCAGGTCCGTCAGCCCCTATATGTTGAGATGGCAGTTACGCGCCACCCCGCTCAGCACCTATATATCGTATCCAAGGCGAAACGAAACACAACATGCGGGACGGCCTTTCCACAGGCTTTCTACATATTGTGGTTAAAAAGCCGGCGCCTGTGGAATTCCGCTCGCCGGAAGACTCTGATGGCTGGGTTCAGAAAAACTCCGTAAATCGGCACTCGCACAGGGGCCTGATTGCGCCTACATAGGTCGCCATGACTTCGACCGACTCCTCCGCCGCACCGGCGCCCGCACCGGCCCTTTCCACCTCAGCCAGCCGCAATGTCCGCCAGTATGGGGCGGTCAACGGGCTTGGCCTGTGGACGCTTTTCAAACGGGAAGTGGGCAGATTTATGAAGGTGTGGATGCAGACCATCCTGGCACCTGTGGTCACGACGCTGCTGTTCATGACCGTGTTCAAGCTGGCGTTCGGCGACCGCGGGAACCTGACAGGGGATTTCGAAGGCCTGAATTACAATGACTTCCTGGCGCCGGGCCTGATCGTGATGGCGATCCTGCAGAACGCTTTCCAGAATACCAGCTCCAGCCTGGTGCAGGCCAAATTCAATTCCACCTATGTCGACTTTCTGATGCCGCCGCTGTCGCCTCTGGAGTTGACCGCCGGGTTCCTCGGCGGGGCGATCGTGCGCGGCCTGCTGGTGGCGATCATTTCCGGTATCGGCATCCAGTTGAGCGGCCTGGCGAGCCTGTCGGTGACCCATGTCTGGCCGATCCTCTGGTTCAGCATGACATCTGCCATCGTTCTGGGCGGTCTCGGCGCAATCGGCGGCATCTGGGCCGACAAGTTCGATCATCTGTCCGCCGTGACGAACTTCGTCATTGTGCCTTTGTCCTTCCTGTCGGGCACGTTCTACGACATCAAGGTGATGACACCGCCATTCCAGCTGATGGCCCACCTCGATCCTTTCTTCTACATGATTGACGGGTTCCGTTATGGTTTCCTCGGGGTTTCCAACTCCTCGATCTGGACGGGTGTGACCTATACCGGTGCCTTGTCTGCGATCTCCATTCTGGCCGTCTGGTGGCTCTTCCGGTCGGGCTACAAACTCAAGGCCTGAGACTCGCTTTATCCGCGAGTAAGGTTGACCCCGTAGCCGTCGGAAGCCCAAAGTCTGCCCGAGCTGGACATGACGGAGGCCTAGAATGGCTAAATCAGGACTTTTCGCCGCCGTGGCGCTCGCAGCGGTTACCGCTGCCTGCCAGGGCATTCCGAAGGAACAGACGGTCGCGCAATACTGCGCCGTGCCGGATCATCAGGACGAAGGCGTCTGCAAGCTGAAAGTGGAGATCGACGGTCAATCCGTGGCTCTCGCTGACACAGACATGCGCCTTTCGCAGGCGCGGAACGTTGCCGATGGCGCGGCGACTGCGGCCGCCGAGGCGAAAGACCTCGCCGCCGCTGCCATGGCGCGCGCGGAAGAGGCGGCCAACAAGACAGACGATGTTGTCTGCGAAACCCGCACCATTCAGAATTCTGCCATCGGCACCTGCCGTCCGGGCTTCACGCTGACCAGCTGTACCCAGACGCGCTACACCTATCGCGCTGGCGGCATGTCGATCATGCGCGAAATCAACGACCAGCAATGCCGCTTCAACAGCAAGGTGTTGGAGATGCAGGTGCGTTGCTGCGCGGCGGCCAGCTCCGGCGTGACGCCGGAAGACACGCTGATCAAAGGCACGCCCGATCCGGTGCCGACACCGGAAGAGCCGGCGAAGGAAGAGTCGCCGCTGCGCTACTGATTGCTGCGCCCAGGGGGCTGGGACTGACAGCGGAAGCCGTCTGCGCCGTAGGGGGAGCAGGCGGCTTCTTTGTTTAGGGTTGTCTCAGATATCGGCATGTTCCAAACCTCGTTGAATGACGCATCGGGCATACAATCAGCTTGAGCAGCAGATGTTCGCGAACATCCGGGAACATGGTTGGCATAGCATCCACGTTTTCGATCCGGAGGGAGCTGCGCCGGATTTCACTTACTCCATCGGATTTTCTACAACACTCAACGCGCCGGAATTCATCATTTTCGGACTGTCCTCGAAATTGATGCACTCGATGTTGTGGGAAATGTTCCGCCAGATAAAGAACGGCAAACGGGTCGAACACGGGCAGTATTGGGATGATCTTCTGGAAGGGTTCTCGTGTGTCTCAATGCGGGCAACACACGAAAACCTGTTCACAGAGTATGCGACTTCAGCGGGTTGGTACTGGAAGGAAACCGGGCATGAGGGGCGGCCTGAAGTGTACCAGCTTGTCTGGCCGGGTGCGCAACAGGGACTCTTTCCGTGGGATCCCGGATGCGTCCCGGACGTGATCGAGGCGCAGACTAAACTCTGGGACTAAAAGCCGGAACCGAGTGGCGTTGCTTATTCGGGCTGGAAGTAGAAATCCCCGCCGGTTGTCAGGTCGATATAGTTCGGATGCTGCTGTTCGTTCGTGCGGCGGGCAACGGCGTCTTGCACGCGCTTGAACAGGACGTTTGCCGGTACGCCGGAGGCGGGCAGGCGCTGGGCCAGTTCCTCGGAATAGGCGCCGTCATCGGCGGCCGTCTTGCCGGGCTCGGTCGCATAGGCCTGGAACACGCCGGTTGACCAGGTCACCGGCTGGTAGCTGCGCAGCATGCCCCGGCTTTCATCATCCATCACAGTCCGGCAGGCATCGAACACGATGAAGCTGGTCGAGGCGACCGTCGTCGAGACGATGTTGAATATCTGTTCGAAGCTGACGGCACCGTCCTGGATCTCCCAGGTGCTGGCGCCCGGCAGGTCGACAGGCAGGACATAGTTCGTACCGTCAATATTCACACCGTGTCCGGAGTAATAGAAGAAGGTCGCTGGATGGGCGCCCGCCTGCTTGCGGGCGAGGGACTTGCGGCCAATTTCGCGCATCGCGTTGAGCGTTGCGCTTCGGCCTGTATCGCGGCAGCGCTGGACGCTGAACCCCGTTTCCGTCAGAGCATCGGCGATCCGGTCCCCATCTGCATGGGTCACCGCCAGTCGACTGATCGGCGGATTGTAGGCGAGGTTGGAAAGGACCATTGCGAACCGGTCCGGATCGGTGCCTTCGGTGAAAGTGCATCCGGGTGCGGCCGCCACAGACGTAATCTCGGGCGTGCCATTGTTCGTCGGGGCGACCAGCGTGCTCGCCATGATGGATGTATCGCGCGCCGGGGGCGGGGGATCGTCTTCCAGCAAGTCGTCGATGGTGGAGATATCGACATCCTGCCAGATCGTCTTCACAGAACGTTCGAACCGTTCGCCATCGACTTCCAGGCTCTGCGAGAGATTGTAGCGGAGGGATCCGTAGCCGTCCTCCTTCGGAACAACCCGCCACTTCCACACGGTCGGCGCGTCCGGAAGGACAGCCTGTTGTTCCGGAGTCATGGCGCGAATTTCAAATTCGTCGTCGCCTTCCAGCGTGGCTGACATGATCTTCGACGCCTTTACCGTATCGAACTCAATGGCGAAGGGTGTTTCCGTGCTGCCAGGGGCGAGGCCCGTGCCCAGTGTGCTGGTCAGCATCGTATCGGCCGCTTCGACCGAGATGTTTTGCGTCAGCGGCTGGATGGCGATTTCCAGGAAATAGGCCTGATCGACGACCATTTCATTCGGTGCCTGATGGGCGACGCGGCCGGTGTTGAAATTGCCGGCTCCTGCATCGACCAGCTTGCTGAGTGGTTCCGTCCAGACGCTGCAATTCTCGAAATAATAGTAATCCTCCGCATTCCCGCTATCGGGCATGTTCCAGACGCACAGGGTCGCTTCATGCCTTCCCATTTGCAGGCGTTCCATTCCGCCTGCGACTTCAGCTGCAATACGTCGCAGCGTGGCGTAGGGGTCATCCCCTGCGGGAACCTTGGCGGTTTTGAGTTCACGATTTTGGGTCGCCTGATCGAACATCTCACAGACCAGACTGAACGTCTCCGGGCTTTCCAGTTCGGCCTGACACTCGGACGTGATGCCCGGGCCCGCGGCAGGCGCGATGTCTTCCAGATTGATCGTTTCGAAGAGGAGCGCTTCCAGTTCCTCCTGTGTCGCGCCATCTGGCACGTCCACGCCGCTCATCCGCAGGAAATCGATCAGGTCGTCCTGGTCGGTGGCCGCTTCTTCTTCGATCGGCGGATATTCCGGATCGCCCGCAGCAGCATAATCCTTGTCGTCGGCGTCATATCCGCCGTCGCCGAACGCGCCGTCATAATCGCCGTGGCCGGTATCACTCCGGCTGCCACCTGATGAGCTGCTGCCTCCTAAAGATGAGCCGATCGGTCTCGATGGCTCGCCGGGATAGATCCCGAAATAGCCGAACACGTTTTCCGTTTTCTCCTGCGGCACGCCGTGCGCGACCAGGAAGGCGCGCATGACTTCGCGATTGGCCGGATCGTAGGGGTCCAGACCCGACGATTGCATCACTCCGTACAGCTCAGCCGGAGGAAACCCTGCAACCGTTTCTGTCACCAGAGGCGGAGGTGGAGGAGGCGGAGGAGGCGGAGGAGGAGGTGGAGGTGGAGGAGGAGGAGGAGGAGGAGGAGGAGGAGGAGGAGGAGGTGGTGGTGGGGGCGCTTCCGGCGGGAACATCCAGTGCCAGGCCGCCACAAGCCAGTTTTCGCTCGCGGCGTTTTCGGTGCTGGTCGTAGAGTCTGGCGTACTGGCGCACGCCACGGCGAGAACCAGCGTGCTTGCGGCCAGCAATGCCCTCAAATGGCGTGTCATGCCGTTATCCTCCCTCCACAAATCTGGAGAAAGTTAAGCATAAGCCCGCCCACGCCGCCAGCAATCTCGGCTAAGTTCGGGGCGATAGAACCATTTGCGTGCAACGGAACATCGCCATTCGCTTTCCGGTTTCGCGGTGTGTGACTTCACAGTCCCAGACCTGGGTCGTGCCGCCGAGATGGACCGGTGTTGCAACCCCGTCGACATGGCCTTCGGTTGCGGTCGAGAAAAAATTGGATTTCAGCTCGATGGTCGTGAATCCGGCAGCCTTTGAAGGCAGGCTGGCAGAGCAGGCGATGCCGCACAGCGAGTCCGCCAGGGTCACGAGGCTGCCGGCGTGCAGATACCCATTCGGCGCCATGTGATGGGCCGCAATGGCAAAGCCGCCGGCCGTGCCGTCGCGCCGGACGTCCGTCAGCGTGATGCCCAGGTGTCCTGGCAGCGTGTCGGTATTCCGCTTGTTGATGAATTCGGGCGTCGCGGCTTCATCCGGTATGAGATAGGTCATGAAAAGGCTCCAAAAGTTCTTTTATGGAACTCGCATGCGCTGGAACGGCGCACAAGCCCTGACCGGGCGGCAATGGCATGATGGAGCGCGTGCCCGCAAAGCAAGCGAAATGACGGTACGCTGTCCGGCTCGCGACCCGTGCCTTGCCAGAAGCGCCGGGCCGGGTGAGGTTGACCCAAGCTGATTCAAAGGGGGGCTGAGCCCTGGAAATCCTGACCCTGTTGCCGCCAGTGCTGGCAATCCTCGTCGCTGCCCTGTCGCGGAATGTCTATGTCGCGCTGGGCCTTGGCCTTGTGGCGTCCGAGACGCTGATCGCGGGCGGAAATCCGGTCCTCGGATCGCTGATGTCCGCAGAGCGGTCCGTGCAGGTCATGACCGATGCGGGCAATGCGCGCGTGCTGGTTTTCTGCCTCCTGATCGGCGCGCTGATCGTGTTCATGCGGGAATCCGGCGGGGTGGATGCCACCGTCGGCCTGCTGGACCGCAAGGGCCTGACTTCCACGCCGCGCCGCGCAGGGCTTGCGCCCGCCATCGCCGGAACGCTGGTCTTCGTGGAGACCAATGTCAGCCTGCTCAGCTCCGGCGTGTTGGGGCGGCGCCTGTTCGATACGCACGGCCTGTCCCGTGAGCGGCTTGCCTATGTGATCGACTCCACGTCCGCACCGGTTTCCGCGCTGATCCTGCTGAACGGTTGGGGCGCGTACGTGCTGACGCTGGTGCAACCCTATTACGGCGAGCAGAGCCTTGGCGTCGTCGCCGGCACTGTGATGTGGAACGCCTATGCGCTGCTGACGGTGGCGGGCGTGTTCCTGACCGTCACGCTGAACCGCACCTTTGGCCCTATGCGCACGGCAGATCTGGAGGCGCGTCCGGGCGCGGCGGAGCTGGAAGAGGCGGACCACACGCCAGCCAACCGGGCGATCCATATGTGGCTGCCTTTGCTGGTGATGGTCGCAGGCTCGATCGGCTTCATGGCGTGGACGGGGAAGGGCAACATGCTGGCCGGGAGCGGCAGCCTGTCGATCCTGTGGGGCGTGTGCGTGGCGATTGCGCTGGCTGCCGTGATGCTGTGGGTCAGCAAGGTTTTCACCGGCGCAGAGATCCAGGAACGCTTCTTCCGCGGCATCGGCGAGATGGTGCCGCCGGTCACCGTTTTGCTGCTCGCCATCGCGTTCGGGGCGAGCCTGAAGGCGCTGGGGACAGGGGCCTACATGGCTGGAATTGTTTCGGATTACCTGCCGGCGGCGCTGGTGCCGATGGCGGTTTTCATCGTCGCGGGGATCACAGCGTTCATGACCGGGACGAGCTGGGGCACGTTCGGGATCATGGTGCCCATCGCGATGCCCGTGGCGCAGGCCGTGGGCTTCCCGCCGGAGCTGATGCTGGCGGCGGTGATCGGCGGCGGCGTCTTCGGCGACCACTGCTCGCCCATCTCCGATACGACCGTGATCGCAAGTCTTGCTGCAGGATGCGACCATGTCCGCCATGTCGCGACGCAGCTGCCTTATGCCGTGGCCGCGGGCACGATCACCTCGGTGATCTACCTGTTCGCCGGCCTCGCGCTCAGCTGATCCGTACACACAGCAAGACCACAACAGAAAAAGGCGCCCTCCCGGAGGAGGACGCCTTTCCTGGTGTTTCGAATCGGACTACCGAGACACTGTGCTAGCACTCGTCGCCGGTCATCTCACACCGGGGCAGTTTCGGCCTGCGCTAACAGGCTTCCCGATACCCCTTCAGGACCCGGCCGGTCGCCTGCTCGTCTTGGGAACGAGCTGGCGCGCTCGGCCGTTTCGGGCGGCCTTTTCAGGCAGCCTTCGTCCGCGGTTCCGCAGCATCTCGGGCGATGCCATCGTCACCTGTACGCCGCTGATTTCCTTCAGCTTTCTCTCCGGGTTGCCCCGTTGGGAACTGTCGTGCTTCAGCTTTGCCACCATGCTTCGGATCGCGCTCCGGTCATGGCCTACAGCCTTTCCTTCAGGGGCCTGACACCCCTCTGGAATACGCCGCCTGCTTTGTCCCTTCATCCCGCCGGGCCCTTTGCGCCGCTGCTCTCACAGCCTTGCTCCTGACCCGGATTGATCCGGGGGCGACGTGCTCTGCCTTCGTCCGTTGGCGGGTCTGCTCCCGCCGGGTTTCGTTGGCTTAACGAAACGATCTCATCAAAGCTCGCCTGAGTCGAGTCCCTGTCAAAAAATTTTCGTACTTCACGCGAAGAATTCCACAGCTTCCGTTTTGCCTGTGAAATTGTTGCACTGCACACGGATCATGCCCAATTCAGGGATGGTGGACAGATCGTCTCCCGGCACCGTGCAAAATACCGTTTAAACACCGTGTAAACGCCATGTATGGCGCCCGCCGGAAAAGTGAATTCGTCTGATTGGCGTCTGTGTCAGTCTCTGCCGCATGACAGAGCAAACCACGACCAGATCAGAAAAGACGCGTTCCCGCCGCCCGCAGGCGGAGGCCGACGCCCTGCGCCTTCTCGCGCGGGCAGCGGCCCTTGGCGGCGAAAGCCTCGCCAGCATCCGCGCCCGCCTCCAGATTCCGGAGCCGACCCTCACCGCCTGGGCCCGGCAGGACGGCTACCGGCAGGCAGACCTGAAAGCCCGCGAAGACGCCCGGAAGGAACAAGAGGCTGCGCGAGGGGAGGGGGCGGAAGAGATCGAGGCCGTCCGCCAGCAAGCCGATGAGCTGTGGGAGATGTGCGAGGAGATGCAGGACCGGCCTTCAACGGGCGCCCGGCGGCAGGTGGACCTTGCCCGCGCCCGCACGCTCGCCCTGGCAGAGGCGGGCTTCCTCGACGCGGCGGAGGAAGAGATGGCCGCCATCCGCCGCCTCGCCCGCCTGCTGTCCTTTGGCCGCGCGGGCTCGGGCGAGATGGAGCGGTTCCAGAACCAGGCGGCCGTGATCGTGCGCCAGAAAGGCCTCGAACGAGCGATGGAATATGCCCGGCGCATCAATGAGGAGGCCGAAGCCGAACGCGCCGCCCGGGACGCCGCCGGCCTGCCGCCGCTGCCCCCGCCAGAGCCCAGGCCCTGGTCAAAGGACGAGGCCGACGCCTTCTACGCCGAGCTCCGCGAAAAGGACCGCAATCGCGACTATTGGAGTGAACTGGCGGAGATTAGGCGGCGGGAGCGGGAGGAGGGTAGACTGATAGACCCCTAGCTATCTTTGATGGAGTTTTGTCCTCTTAATAAAATGCGCGTGGTCACGAAACCTAAGATCCATGCGATTCCAGCAAATACTCCAAATACGGCACCCTGAACAATCGATACAAAATACTCCAATCTTTTGTTTGGCTCGATTGTGTTTTCCGGTTCCAAAGAGTCGATCGTGTTCCGAAAATATCGATACGTGTCCGCGATGCGAGTATACGCCATTACTCCCAGAGTATCGATACGCTGTTCCAATCGCTTCCGCTCTGCAGTTTCGCGTGACAAAGCAGCCTCGATAGAATTGATTTTTGCAAGTTGGTCCTGAACTAATGTAGCGAGAGCTTTGTTTTCCGAAGCAATATCCGCAACTTTTTTGCTAGGATCGTCTGTGTCGTTTTGTTTTTTGCTTTGGTTGGCAATGATAACATTCAAACGCTTTATCTCATCTTGGTATGCAATTAGTTTCTGGTCGGAGTTGTTTTTGTCCGCCTCAAGACGATCTAGTTGCGCTTGCAATTTGGATATACTGGGAGGCTCCAAATTATGGGAATCTTGATTCAATAATGAGCCAAGCAATATTGATGACGTAGCAAAAGCGCACCACGCAAAAAACAAAGTGCCCACAATGAAGGCAAAAATTTGCTGCGCTGGAGAGAAGCTTATGAAGCGTATAGTGCCACCGCTTCTATGATAAACTTGACGCTCTGGGAAATAGCGTTCCAGAAACGATTGTTCTGTAGCGGGATCAGAATCCGGTTTATTTGTCATTCGTCAGTTTCTCTTCCAGGAATCAAGAAGGGCTTTGGTTCTTCCCGGTACCGAGTGAATACGTTCACCGTAAACTTGGCTATTTCCCGTAAGCGCCGATTCAACGATACTTTGGACTTCAACAGACGCGGAGTTCAGTTTTTCCAGTTGCTCAATAAGCTCGACGCTTCGAGCATAACTTCCACTATCTTCGAAAGCTCGTGCTAGAGATATCGATAGTCGGGGAGCAGTCTCTTTATGATTTAAAAGTCTATCAAATATCTCATTTGCGAGGGCTGATGCGTCTTTTCCTCGTCCATTGAATGCTTGGAAGCGACCGATGAACCCATAAGGTGCTTCTCCAAGAGAAACAGTAAATGCTGGTCTATTGCGCCCCATTACAAAGCCGATTTCCTGATCGGTCCATTTGCTCTCATGAAAGCCCGGATGTAGGAGTGCGACAAGCACATCGCAAGTTCGTAGCGATTTCTCTATCGCGTCTTGCCATTCTGTAGTCGGTTCCACGTCATTGTGGGCTACGAAACTGGAGATGCCAAATTTCTTGAATCCATTTTGCAGGTCTGCAGCAAACTTCTGTTGGGATGACAAGTGTGAGATGAATATGTTGAATCTACTGTTTACAGATAAATGACCTACTGCTTCTTGGGTATTGCTTTCCTGAAGCCCTGCGGCTTCAGCAATAGTGGTCAGAGTGGCGTCTGTGGCGGTCTTTATCATACTCATGATGTACGATTTCCTGTTGCCTCCCTCCCATTCATCTGTGGTATTGGCGCCGCAACTTTCCAAGACAAGATCAATGTAATTCCAATCTTCTGAAGACAATTCTTCGCTGATTTGCTTAATCAACTTGATGCGCTCAGGGATGTTCAATTCTACCTCCAAAATGGAATCGTAGTCTCTATCCGGGACAAACTCTCAATACCTTGATACGTAAATAATTTTCTATTGAAGGTGGCAAGTATTTTATTGCTCTTTATTCCTAGTTCTGCCCGAAGGTGGGGTTGATTATGCGGGCGTCGCCTATGATCGAGTTGGCCGGTGTTACCCATCGCGGTGCTTGAGCATTGGTTTTTGTCCAATACCACGGTCCTAATAGCTAAAAGCTCGATAGCCCCAGCTCTTCCTCCCGTAGCCGCTTCACCTCGTCCCTCAGACGCGCAGCTTCTTCGAACTCCAGGTTCGCGGCGGCTTCGCGCATCTGCTTCTCATAGTCGGCGATGACGGCCTTGAGATTGTGGCCGCTGCCGCCCTCGAGGGCGGGGGCCTTGTCCTCTGCCACGGCGCGGGTGCGGCCGCGGGACTTGCCGCCATCCTTGCCGCGGCCCCGGCCTTTGGCCGAGACGTCCTTCTTCTCGCCGAGCTCGCTGAGGATGTCGGCGACGTCGCGGCGGATCGTGGTCGGCGTGATGCCGTGTTCCTCATTATAGGCCTGCTGCTTGGCGCGGCGGCGGTCCGTCTCGTCCATGGCGCGCTGCATGGAGCCGGTCACCTTGTCCGCATAGAGAACAACGCGCGCCTCGGCGTTGCGCGCCGCGCGGCCGATGGTCTGCACGAGGCTGGTCTCCGAGCGCAGGAAGCCTTCCTTGTCCGCATCGAGGATGCCGACAAAGCCGCACTCCGGAATGTCGAGCCCCTCGCGCAGCAAATTGATGCCGACCAGCACGTCGAACACGCCAAGGCGCAGGTCGCGGATGATCTCGATCCGCTCGATCGTGTCGACGTCGGAGTGCATGTAGCGCACGCGCACGCCGTTCTCGTGCAGGAAGTCCGTCAGGTCTTCCGCCATCTTCTTGGTCAGCGTCGTGATGAGGGAGCGCATGCCGTTTGCGGCGACGGCCTTCACCTCGGCCATGACATCGTCCACCTGGTTGGCGCCGTCGTTCGAGACGGGGCGGACCTCGACCGGCGGGTCGAGCAGGCCGGTGGGGCGGATGACCTGTTCGGTGAACACGCCGCCGGTGCGCTCCAGCTCCCACGGGCCGGGGGTGGCGGAGACGTGCACCGTCTGCGGGCGCATGGCGTCCCATTCCTCGAACTTCAGCGGACGGTTGTCCATGCAGGAGGGCAGGCGGAAGCCGTATTCGGCCAGCGTCGATTTGCGGCTGAAGTCGCCTTTGAACATGGCGCCGATCTGGGGGATCGTCTGGTGGCTCTCATCGGCGAAGACGAGGGCGTTGTCGGGCAGGTATTCGAACATGGTCGGCGGCGGCTCGCCCGGCTTGCGGCCGGTGAGGTAGCGGGAATAGTTCTCGATGCCGTTGCAGCTGCCCGTGGCGGCCAGCATCTCGATGTCATACTGCACGCGCTGTTCGATGCGCTGGGCCTCCAGCAGTTTCCCGTGCTTCTGGAAGTGCGCGATGGTGGATTTCAGCTCCGACTTGATCTGCTCGATGGCCTGGTTGAGCGTCGGGCGCGGCGTGACGTAGTGGCTGTTGGCGTAGATCTTGATCGCGGGCAGCTTCTGCTGCGTGCGGCCGGTGAGGGGGTCGAACTCGGTGATGCTCTCCAGCTCGTCGCCGAAGAAGGAGAGCTTCCAGGCGCGGTCCTCATAGTGGGCGGGGAAGATGTCCATCACGTCGCCCTTGATGCGGAACGAGCCGCGGACGAAGTTGATGTCGTTGCGCACATACTGGTTCGCCACGAGGCGCTCTGCCACCGCGCGCGGGTCGATGCGCTGGCCCTCCTCCAGCTTGAAGGTCATCGACGTATAGGTCTCGACCGAGCCGATGCCGTAGATGCACGAGACCGAGGCGACGATGATCACGTCGTCGCGCTCCAGGATCGCGCGGGTGGCCGAGTGGCGCATCCGGTCGATGGCCTCGTTGATGGAGGATTCCTTCTCGATATAGAGGTCCGACCGCGGCACATAGGCCTCCGGCTGGTAATAGTCGTAGTAGGAGACGAAATACTCCACCGCATTGTCGGGGAAGAAGGATTTGAACTCGCCATAGAGCTGCGCGGCGAGCGTCTTGTTGGGGGCGAGGATCAGGGCCGGGCGCTGGGTCGCCTCGATGATCTTGGCCATGGTGAAGGTCTTGCCCGTGCCCGTCGCGCCGAGGAGGACCTGGTCGCGTTCGCCGGCCTGGATGCCCTCGACGAGCTCCGGAATGGCCGTGCGCTGGTCGCCCGCCGGCTCATACGGGGAGGCGACCCGCAGCGGCCGGGAATCGTCGACGCTGACCCAGTTGCGGTCCGGCCGGTGGGGCGTCCAGTTGTCCGACGGCAGCGCCCCCGCCGCATCACGCGCGAAGCCGTCCGCCCCGAACATCATGGGCATTTCAGATACGCCTTTGGAGGGAGACCGGGCCATGCCCCGAGATATGGAGCGGGGGAGGGAGCGTGTCTAGGGTGTTCTTGTTGTGTTCGGTGCTGAGTGCACGCCTCGGACGCGGCGGCCGCAGGGCCCGGTTTGCCCACAGGGCCGCTAAGAGGTAAAATCTAAAGAAAAACAGGGAGAGGTAGGAAATGACTCAATCATTGTTTGAGCGGCTGGGTGGGGAATCCGGCATCACGCAACTCGCCAGCGACCTTGTCGACATTCATCTCGCCAACCCGGCGATCAACCAGCGCTATGTCGATTCCGACGTTGCAGCAGTGAAGAAAGGCGCGGCGGAGTTCTTCATCACCGGCACAGGCGGCCCCGCCGTCTACAAGGGCAAGGACATGATCGGCACGCATCGCGGCATGAACATTTCCAATGACGAGTTCATGGCCGTGCTCGACGACGTGCTCCAGGCGCTCGACAAGAACAATGTTGGCCAGCGCGAAAAGGAAGAAGTCCTGTTCACCTTCTTCAGTATGAAGAACGAAGTGGTCGGCCAGTAGCCGCTATTTCGCCTTTCCAGGTCTGCCAGTGGGGTGTGCGGTGTTCCCATCGTGGCGCCCCCGCCATATCGCGCGCGAAGCCATCCCCCTCGAAGATCGCCGGAGCTCCCGAAGCAGTTTTGGAGGGAGACCGAGCCATGCCCTGAGATATGGAGCGGCACTGTCTAGGGTGTTCTTGTTGTGTTCGATCGGGGTGACTGAGACGGAAAAGCCCCCGCGCCAACAAGCTGCAATACCACCGTAAAATAAATGACATACAACACATAAAAAAGTGTCATAAAACCGATATAGGGGACCCAGAAAATTGTAGGATTGAGGGGCAGGATGCGCACTTGTTGCAAGTTTCTGGCAGGCAGCTGCCTGGCCATTTTCTCGTGCTTTGCTCCTTCCGCAGCGGCGGAAGAAGGCTGGGAGATCAAGCCGTCTTTTCGTGGCCAGGTCGACTACACCTGGGCAGACGCATCCCGGTCCGATTTTACGGTGGATAGCGCGGAACTTCGACAATTCCGCGCTGGAATTACAGCAAAGAAGAGCGGCGCCGAATGGAAAGCCGAACTTGTCACGGACGATGATGGCAATGTCGCCGTCACAGATGTCTATTTCAAAAAGGCGCTCGCGGCGCCCGGGTGGTCCGTCCGTCTCGGGCATTTCAAGACAGCGAACTCCCTAGACGAGCAGACTTCGGAATGGGTCTCCGGAGATTTTGAACGTGCCGCTTTCACTGACGCATTCGAGTTCGAGCGGCGGTTGGGCGTCCAACTGGAGCGGATCGGCGACGTCCATTCATTTTACGCAGGTGTGTTCGCATCCAATGTGAACGATGAGGCCTTTTCCGAGGGGCATGCAATTGCGGGGCGTTATGTGTTCACGCCAAAGCGCCCGGAAGGTGAAGTTTTGCACATCGGTTTGTCCGCGCGCTGGCGGGAAGCGGGAGGCAGTCTTCCGGATTTCCGCTATCGGCAACGTCCGTTTACGCATAATGCGGGCCGCGTTGTTGCCACGCCTCGATTAGGGGGCAAAGACCTGTTTGCGGGAGCGGAGTTTGCCTGGCTGAAAGGTCCGGCATGGATTGCAGCAGAAGCCGCTATTCTTTCAGACGACATGACGGGAGGCGGCAACGCCACCTTTACCGGCGGGTACCTGGAGGCTGGGTACATGCTGGGCGGGCGGCGCACCTACAAGGGGCACAAATTCGACCGCCCCAAAATCGACAGGCCCGTCACGGAGGGAGGGCCGGGGGCTCTGCTGACAGCGGTCCGCTACGATACGCTGGACCTTGAAGACGGCGATGTGAACGGCGGCAAACTGGACACGCTGATACTGGCACTCGACTGGTACCTCACCTCGCGCATCCATGCCGGGATTAACTTTTTCCGCAGCGAACCGGAATTCGGTTCGGTGGATGGGGGGATCGATCCGGCCTTCGCGGCAGCATGGCTGGCTGGCGAAACGGGGGATACGATCACTGGCGCGACGTTCAGGATTCAGTTTGAATACTGAGCCGGTTTCCAGGCTGCCTTATGGACTCATTTCCCATTCCACGGATACTCCGGGGAAAACCAGAATGAGGAAACGCCGTGACCCCACTCACCGAAGCCCGCATCGCGAATGTTCGCAATCATATGGCGCTGGAGGTGACGCATGATTGGGATGCGGTGATCGCGACGTTTGAGCATCCGCGTTACGAGATGCATGGCGGCGGGCAGGTGTTCGATGGGGAGGCGGCGGTGCGGCGCTATTTCGAACTTTCGCGCACGCCCTTCCCGGACCAGGACAATGAGATCATCTCCATCGCGGCGGACGAGGCCAGGGACACGGTTCTGGTCGAGTTCTGGCTGACCGGTACGCATACCGGGCCGCTGCGAGTGGGCGACAAGGTGATCGAGCCGACGGGGCGGAGCTTCCGGGTAAGGATGGCGGCGACGTTCGAGTTCGCGCCGAACAGCGACCGCATCATCTGCGAGCGGCCCTATTTCGATCAGGGCGCCGTGCTGCGGGCGCTGGATCTAGCCTGACGGCCTCAGATCACGCGGAAGAGGTGTTCCAGGGCGAAGAAGATGATCGCGGCTAGCACGGCTGAGGCCGGGACGGTGATCAACCAGGCAGCGGCGACCGTGTTGACGTGAGCGCGGCGTACGAGCTTGCGGGCAGCATTGCGGCGCTGGACGCCGGCATATTGTGTCTTCGATGCGTTCGGCGCGGTGGCATGGATGTAGCGCAGGCGCGTCCGCGAGTTCGCGGTGAACCATTCCCGGAAGAAGCCGACGCCGAACACGGCGCCCACGGCGATATGCGTGGACGAGACCGGCAGGCCCAGCCAGCTGGCGATGATCACGGTGACGGCAGCGGCCAGCGCGACGCAATAGGCGCGCATCGGGTTCAGCTTGGTGATCGACTCGCCGACCATGCGGATCAGTTTCGGCCCGAACAGGACGAGGCCGAAGGAGATGCCTGCGGCGCCGATCAGCATGACCCAGAGCGGGATGTGGACTTTGGAGGCAACTTCGCCCGCCTCGACGGCATGGACGATGGCGGCCAGCGGGCCGATGGCGTTGGCGACGTCGTTGGCGCCATGCGCAAATGACAGCAGCGCGGCGGAGAAGATCAGCGGCCACACGAAGAGCTGACGCAGCGACTGGTTGCGGTTCGGCATGCCGCGCGACTGGCGCTTGATCAACGGATGCGTGACCAGCCAGGCGAGTACCGCAATGCCGGCGCCGATCATCAGCGCGTGCGGCATGTCGATGGAGATCAGTTTCTTGACGCCTTTCAGCGACATGTAGGTACCGAAGGCGCCGGCCATTAGTGCAATCAGGACCGGCACCCAGCGGCGCGCGGCAGCGATCTTGTCTTCCCGGTAGATGATGAAGATCTTGATGAAGGCCAGCACGCTGGCCGCGATGATGCCGCCGAGGACGGGCGAGATCACCCAGCTGGCGGCGATGGAGGCCATGGTGGGCCAGTGCACCGCACCGAAACCTGCCGCGGCGATGCCAGCGCCCATCACGCCGCCGACGACGGCATGGGTGGTGGAAACCGGCGCGTTCAGCACGGTGGCGAGGTTCACCCAGAGCGCCGAGGAGATCAGCGCGGCCATCATCAGCCAGACGAACGTCTCAGTCGTGGCCACCTTTGAGGGGTCGATGATGCCCTTGGAGATCGTCGAGACGACGTCGCCGCCGGCGAGCAGGGCACCAGCGCTTTCGCAGATGGCGGCAATGACCAGCGCGCCTCCGATGGTGAGCGCCTTAGATCCGACCGCGGGGCCGACATTATTCGCTACGTCATTGGCGCCGATATTGAGCGCCATATAGCCGCCGATAGCGGCTGCGGCGACGATAATGAGACCATTGTCGTGGCCACCCATAAGGGCGCCGCCGATGACGATAATAGCCGCCAGGAACAGGAAGCCGAGTCCCGGCGCGACGACGCTTCGCGCGGTGGCCTGGACGGCGGCTTCTGCCCTGCCAAGTTTGGCAAGGTCCTTGTCCAGGGTTTTCTTGGCGAGTGTCGGTTCCTTGCCTTCGGTCATGAGAGCCCCTTCACATGCAGGCGTTGAGCCGCATCAGCCGCATGCCGCAGAAATTTTCAACCGAATTCGAAAGATCAGGCTGCAGATGTCATAAGACTGTCATGAAACTCATGATTTGAGCGCGAAGATGACGGCTTGGAAGTTCCGGCCGATCATGTTCGCGCGGTCGTAGAAGAAGTCCGCGGCGGCGGGATTCGGCATCAGCTCGTCCACGGTCTGGCGGAACAGGCCCAGCCAGCGCGTGAAATGCGCCTCGTTGATGCGGTCGGACAGGCGCAGATGCGGCGGCATCGGGCGGCCGTCATAGCGCCGCGTGCCGAGCGCAACGGCGGACCAGAAATCCTTCAGCTTCGCCAGGTGCGGGCCCCAGTCCTCGCCCAGCGCGCCCTGGAAGATCGGGCCGAGCAGATCGTCCTCGCGCACACGGCCATAGAAGGTCTCGACGAGCTGCGAGACCAGCGCCTCGTCAATGCCGAGGGCTGCCGCATTGCGTTCCATCGCAGCCTGGCGTTCTTCGCCGGAGCGGCGGAGGGTGTCGGTCATGGGATGCGTTCTGTTCCGATTCTATTCCTGGGGCGGCTCGACCTGTGGCGGCGTCACCGGCGCGCTGAACGCCTTGCGCACGACCCAAGCCGTGATGCCCACCATGATCACGATGAGGCAGCCAAACCCGATCAGGGCGTAGATTGCGAGATTGTCGACCGTCAGATTCCCCATGATAGCCTCCTGCGCGGTTGCGATTTCTGTCGGGAGGGTCGGGCCTGACCCCAGAAAAATCAATACGTAACCTTACAGAGTGACCGGACGCGCCACCGTGCGCGCCGCTTGCGCCGGCGGGCAGACCTGCGGCATAGGCCGGGCATGCCTGCGGCCCAGCCCCTCTCTTATGATGCGATCGTGCTCGGTGCCGGGGCGGCGGGCCTGTTCTGCGCCGCGCGGATGGGGCAGGCGGGCCAGCGCGTCATCGTGCTGGACCATGCCGCCAAGCCCGCAGAGAAAGTGCGCATCTCTGGCGGGGGCCGGTGTAATTTCACCAATCTCGAAACCGCCGCGAACCGCTTCATCAGCCAGAACCCGCATTTCGCGAAGTCGGCGCTCGCCCGCTACACACCGTGGGACTTCACCAGCCTCATGGCCGCCCACGGCCTGACCTGGCACGAGAAGACGCTGGGACAGCTGTTCTGCGACCAGAAATCCGGCGCGATCATCCAGATGCTACTGGACGAACTGGCCGCCGGGCAGGGGGACCTTCGCCTCGAGACTTCGATCAAGGCGGTGACCCATGCCGATGGCCGGTTCCGGGTGGAGACTTCCAGCGGCGACTACACCGCGCCGAAACTGGTGGTGGCGACCGGCGGGCTTTCCATCCCGAAGATGGGCGCGACGGGCCTCGCCTATGACATCGCGCGCCAGTTCGGGCACGAGATCGTGCCGACGCGGGCGGCGCTCGTGCCGTTCGTGTTCACCGGCGCAGACCATGAAGACTTCGCTTCGATCTCCGGCGTCGCCTGCGACGTGCGCGCGGCGGCAGGCGGGGCGGCCTTCGAGGAGGCGATGCTGTTTACGCACCGTGGCCTTTCCGGTCCGGCCATCCTGCAGGTGTCGTCTTATTGGTCTCCGGGGGAGGCGGTGACGCTGACCCTGCTGCCGGGCACCGACATTGCCGGGCAGCTGAAAGACGTGAAGCATGACCGCCCGATGCAGACGCTGGGCACGGCACTCGAAAGCCTGTTCGCGAAACGGCTGGCAGAGCTGGTGCTGCGCCGGCAAGGCCTGGACCCCGCCGCGCGGCTGGCCGACCTCTCGCATGCCAAACTGGATGACTTCGCCGCCGCGCTCACCAACTGGCAGGCGCGCCCGGCAGGCACGGAAGGCTATCGCACAGCGGAAGTGACGGCCGGCGGCGTCGATACCGCCGGGCTTTCCTCCCGCACCTTGGAGAGCCGCCTTGTGCCGGGCCTCCACTTCATTGGCGAATGCGTGGATGTCACCGGCTGGCTCGGCGGCTACAATTTCCAATGGGCCTGGGCGAGCGCCGCCGCTGCCGCCGAACGCCCTAGCTGAGCTTGTAGCGGATCGGCAGGCTTTTCAGGCCGGAGACGAAGTTCGCCCGCGTGCTTTTCGGCTCGCCCGCCAGTTCGATCGACTCAAGGCGCGGCAGAAGCTCGTTCAGCAGCGCTTTGATCTCCATCCGGGCGAGGTGCATGCCGAGGCAGACATGAACGCCATAGCCGAAAGCGACCTGCTTCTTCACATCCCGGTCGACCCGGAATTCGAACGGATCGTCGAAGACCTCCTCGTCACGGTTTCCTGACCAGTAGAAGATGCAGAGACCGTCACCTTTTTTGATGGTCTTTCCACGGAGCGTGTAATCCTCGGTCGCCGTGCGCATGAAATGTTTCACCGGCGTCGTCCAGCGGATCATCTCCTCGATGGCGTTCGGCAGCAGGGAGAGGTCGTTCTTCAGTTTTGCCAGCTGGTCCGGGTTTTTGATCAGTTCGAGCATGCCGCCGGAGACAGTCGAGCTGGTCGTGTCATGCCCGGCCGTGGCGACGATGATGTAATAGCTCATCGCCTCGCGCTCACCGATCGGCTGGCCGTCGATCTGGCCATTGGCGATAACGGTCGAGACGTCGTCACGCGGATTGGCGCGGCGGTCTTCGGTGATGGCGCCGAAATACTGGAACAGTTCCTGCGCCGTCTTGAGGAGGTCGACGCCCTCGTCGCTGGTGACAGTCTGGCCGCTGTCCGACTTGTTGTCGCTTTCGCCCGCCACGTCCGGATCGCTGGGACCGAAGATTTCCTGCGTCATCTTCAGCATGAATTTTTCGTCCGATCTCGGTACGCCGAGAATCTCCATGATCACGCGGAGCGGATACCAGAGGGCAACTTCCTTCACGAAGTCGCACTCGCCGCCGAGGCTGGCCATGTGGTCGACATGTTCCTTCGCGATTTCGGCGACACGGGCCTCCAGCTTGCGCAAATTCGGCGGCATGAACCAAGCCTGCGTCAGCGCGCGCAGCTTCATGTGAACGGGATCGTCGAGATCCACCAGCGTGCGGAAGAGGTGGCTGTCGCCGGTCATCGACATGATCCATTCCTCGCCCGACTTTGGGCTCAGATAGGTGCGGTCATGGTTGATGAAGATCTTGTTGTTCTTCTCGACTTCCAGAATGTCGGCATGCTTGGTGACCGACCAGAAAGGGCGGAAGCCATCCGGCTCCGTCCAGTGCAGCGGGTCGTCCTGTCTCAGCTTTGTGTAGACGTCGTGGATTTCCCAACTGGCATAAAGGTCCGGATGGACGATCTCGTCATCCAGCGTGTCGCGCTTGAAGCCCGGAAAAACGGTGGGTGTTCCGTCGGCCATGAATTCCTCCCTTTTCTTTTGGGGAAGCAGACGACGTCCGGCGGCGCGCCGTCAAGCCGTGCCGCCGGGAAAATGCCGGGTTCCCAAAGGCTGGCGGGGCTGTGGCGGCAGTCTGGCGGGCGCGTGGCGTCCACGTGGCGTGGCGGGAAGGTAAATTTCAGGCTCTTTCTGGTGGACAGAAACGAACCTTGCTATCGGAGCTTATCATGCAGTTTCACGCCGACACCGCCAAAATCAAACGCTGGCGCGAGGAGCGCCATTGGTCCCAGGAGCACCTGGCGGACCTCGCCGGAATCGGCTTGCGCACCATCCAGCGGATCGAGCACGGGGAGAAAGCCTCCCGGGATACGCTGACGGCGCTGGCGGCGGCCTTCAATGTCGACGTCATGGCGCTGACTGTGGATGCCCAATCCGAAGCCCGGGCCAAGGAGAAGCAGAAAATCGCCCGCGGCCGCGCTGCGCTGCGGCTGTCCTTCTGGATCAGCTTTGCGAGCTACGTCTTTGGCATGATCCTGTTCACCGGCATTAATATCACCACCGGAAGCTATACGATGTTGCCAGCCATGATCTGGTGGACCGTCGGCACAGCCGGTCACGGCCTCGCCGTGGTCCTGTTTGAACTGGTCGCCCGCCACAAGGAAATGATGAGCGCGGCCGAGTAAATTCAGGCTGCCTCATTCCGGACACCAGTTCCGCCGTGGGTTGTCGCTTGACGAAAGGGGCGGGCGAGATCAAACGCTGCGCACATGAACGACACCGTCCAGCCCCCTCAGCAAGCAGACACGCCAGCACGCAGGGCGATGCTGCTCGGCGGCGTGTTGCTGGCGGTGGTGCTGCTCGTGTTTGGCCTCGGAAAGCTGGGCATTCTGCCGAGCGGGGAGGCGATGACCGCCTGGATGGATGGCATGGCCGACAGCCCCTGGGGCTTACCGGCGCTGATCATTGTCTTCTGCGTTGCGGCCTTCCTGGGGGTACCTCAGTTTGCGCTGATCGCCGCGGCCGTGGCTGTCTTCGGTCCCTGGGCCGGCGGGGCGTATTCCTGGATCGCGACCATGGTGTCGGGGGCGCTGACGTTTTATGTCGGGCGTCTGACAGGGGAGCAGGCCTTCCGCCGCTATGCCGGCAAGACCGCGAACCGGCTGGCCGGCTTCATCGGGCGCAATGCCTTTGTCGCCAGCGCCGTCGTGCGCAACGTCCCGACCGGGCCGCTTCTGCTGGTCAACATGGCATTCGGCGTTAGCCATGCGCGCTTCCTGCCTTACTGGGCGGGCATGGGCGTCGGCACGATCCCGAAGATCATCCTGGTTGCCTTTGCCGGGCGCAGCCTGCTGGCCGCGCTGCAGGGCAATCCGGTGACCGCCATCCTTGCCGCGCTGGCCGCAGTTGCCGTTTATGCGGTCATCGCCCTTTGGGTGCGCCAGCGCGTGCGAAAATCGGGGCAATCTGTTGCCCTGATCGGTTCAGGCGCGGTTGACAATTCGGACGATCTGCCGGAATAACCGCACCATGCGCAAGAATATGCCCCTACTCCTGCTTCTTACCGGCCCCTGGCCGGTACCGACTGCTCCGCACTAAGTCCGGGGCAGGCGTACGGTCAGGGGATCTTCAGCCAATCCTTTTCCGAATTCCCCAGATCCAGGCAGCCTGCCATGACCAAGCCAGAACATATCCGCATCTTCGACACCACTTTGCGTGACGGCGAACAATCGCCGGGCGCGTCCATGACCCATGGCGAGAAACTCGAACTCGCCGCCTTGATGGAAGACATGGGCGTCGACGTGATCGAAGCCGGTTTCCCCGCCGCTTCGGAAGGCGACTTCGCTTCCGTCAGCGAAATTGCCCGCCGCTCGAAAGAGGCCATCATTTGCGGCCTGTCCCGCTCGACCGAGAAAGACATCGAGCGCTGCGGCGAAGCCGTACGCAACGCCGCGCGCCCGCGCATCCACACCTTCATCTCCACCAGCCCCGTGCACATGAAGCACAAGCTGCAGATGGGTCCGAATGCCGTGCTCGAAGCCGTCGGCCGCTCGGTCAGCCAGGCCCGGAACCTGGTCGACGATGTCGAGTGGAGCGCCGAAGACGCGACCCGCACGGAGTTTGACTTCCTGTGCAAATGTATCGACGTCGCCATCCAGAGCGGTGCGACCACGATCAATATTCCGGACACGGTCGGCTATTCCCACCCGGACGAATATGGCCGCCTGTTCAAGCGGCTGATCGAGAATGTCGCCAATTCGGATAAAGTGATCTGGTCGGCGCACTGCCATAATGACCTCGGCCTCGCGGTCGCCAACTCCATCAGCGCTGTCGCCAATGGCGCCCGTCAGGTGGAATGCGCGATCAACGGTCTGGGCGAGCGGGCTGGCAATGCCGCGCTGGAAGAAGTCGTCATGGCGCTGCGCGTCCGTCAGGATACGCTGCCTTTCACGACGAATGTGAAAAGCGAATACCTGTCGCGCGCCTCCGCCATGCTGAGCCGCATTACGGGTTTCCCGGTGCAGTACAACAAGGCCATCGTCGGCAAGAACGCGTTCGCGCACGAGAGCGGCATCCACCAGGATGGCATGCTGAAGAACTCCGAGACCTATGAGATCATGAAGCCGGAAGATGTCGGCGTGGCCAAGACGTCTCTGGTCATGGGCAAGCTGTCCGGCCGCCACGCCTTCCGCGACAAGCTGGAATCGTTGGGTTACGTGCTGGAGCAGGACGCGCTCAACGATGCGTTCAAACGCTTCAAGGCGCTGGCCGACAAGAAGAAGCACGTCTTCGATGATGATATCGTGGCGCTGGTCGACGATCAGCTGGCGGAAGATGGCGAACGTGCCATGTTCAAGCGCCTGCGCGTTGTGGCCGGCACCGAAGGCCCGCAGACGGCCGAGATCGATCTCGTCATGGATGGCGAGGACAAGTTTGCGATCGCCCGCGGCAATGGCCCGGTGGATGCGGTCTTCAACGCGATCCGCTCGCTGATCCCGCATTCCGGCAAGCTGGACCTCTACCAGGTGCATGCCGTGACCGGCGGAACGGATGCGCAGGCAACCGTGTCCGTGCGCCTGAACGATGCCGATGGCTTCATGGCAACCGGCCGGGCCTCCGATCCGGACACGCTGGTGGCGAGCGCCAAGGCTTACCTCCACGCGGTCAACAAGCTGGAAACCCGCAAGGCAAAGCGCCAGGCGGCCTGATCATTCCCTTGAAAACAGCCCCTTTCTCTCGTGCATCTCGCGCGGGAGAGAGGTCTGCTGTGTGCTGACGAGACCGTTTCATGGAACTCTGGATCCCGGTCACCCTTGCGGCGGCTTTCTCCCAGAATTTGCGCAACGCGCTGCAGAAGACGCTGAAAGGCCGCCTCAGCACCTGGGGCGCGACGGCCAGCCGGTTTGTCTTCGCCGCGCCGCTGGCTGTGCTGTTCTTCTTTGTCTTGCGCGGTGCCACAGGGCAGGGCGTGGGCGTGCCGCCGGGCAGCTTCTATGCCTGGGGCATGGTGGGCGGTCTTGCGCAGATCGTGGCGACGGGCCTGCTGATCCATCTGTTTTCGTATACGAACTTTGCGGTCGCCACGGCTTTCACCAAGACAGAGCCGCTGCAGACGGCTCTGTTCGGTATTGTCCTTCTGGGAGACCAGCTGACGGGCGGCGCCGCCATCGCGATCCTGATCAGCCTGCTTGGCGTGATCCTCGTCTCCATGCCGGGCGGTGAGGGAAAGGCGCGTTTCCGGATCGACAGCAAGGTCTGGATCGGCGTGTTGTCCGGTGGCTTGTTCGGTCTCTCAGCCGTCGCCTATCGCGGGGCCTCCCTGTCCTTGCCCGAAGGCGGCGTGGTGCTGCGAGCGTCAGCCGCGCTCGCTTTCGTGACAGTGTTCCAGGCGATCGCCATTCTCCTCTGGCTGGCCGTGCGGGAGCGCGGGCAGGTGGCCCATCTCGTGCGGGCCTGGCGCGTGGCCTCGCTGGTGGGCGTGACCGGCATGCTGGGCTCGCTCGGCTGGTTCACGGCCTTCACGCTGGAAAATGCCGCCCATGTGCGGGCCGTCGGGCAGGTGGAGGTGATCTTCACGCTGGCCATCTCGATCCTGTTTTTCCGGGAGAAAGTCACCCCGCGGGAGATCGCAGGTGTGTTGCTTGTGGCCGCCGGTGTTGTCGCGCTGGTGCTTCTGGCGCATTGAGGGCGCTGAATTCCGGAAGACAGGAGACAGGCATGGCGGAAGGCTGTTCAGTGCCCATCATGGATCGTACCTGGGTGCGCGAGGCGGTGCAGAAGATCAATGCGGACTTCAACCGCTCTGCCGACACCCACCTGATCAAGGTGGATCTGCCGGGCTTTCCGGATCAGACGCTCTACCTGAAGGACGAGTCCATCCACCCATCCGGCAGCCTGAAGCACCGGCTGGCGCGGTCGCTTTATCTTTATGGCCTGTGCAATGGCCATATTGGTCCGGACACGGTGATCGTGGAATGCTCGTCCGGATCGACCGCCGTGTCAGAAGCCTATTTCGCGCGCCTGCTGGGCCTGCGCTTCATCGCTGTCATGCCGAAGGGGACGGCGCCGTCGAAGATCGAGAAGATCACCTTTTATGGCGGCGAACCGCATGAAGTGGAGCCCGGCGAGATCTATGCCGAGGCCGAGCGGATTGCCTGCGAGCAGGGTGGCCATTTCATGGACCAGTTCACCTTTGCCGAGCGCGTCACGGACTGGCGCGGCAACAACTCCATCGCCGACAGCCTGTTCGCGCAGCTGGCGCTTGAAGACCATGCCATTCCAGACTGGGTTGTGATGAGCGCCGGTACCGGCGGCACATCGGCCACGATCGGGCGCTATATCCGCTATCGCTGTGACCTCGCCGCGAAGACGCAGCTGTGCGTCGCTGATCCGGAAAACTCCGTATTCTACGATCACTACCGCACCGGCGATCCGTCGCTGAAGATCAAGACCAAGTCACGGATCGAAGGCATCGGCCGGCCGCGGGTCGAGGCGTCGTTCCAGCCGCGCGTGATCGACCGGATGATGCAGGTGCCGGATGCGGCCTCGATTGCGACGATCCATTGGCTCGAAAAGGTGCTGGGCCGCAAATGCGGAGGGTCGACCGGAACGAATGTCTGGGCCGCGCTGCACCTGATGAACGAGATGCGCACGGCAGGGCAGGCGGGATCTGTGGCAACGCTGATCTGCGATGGCGGCGAGCGCTATCTCGACACGTGCTACAATCCGGACTGGATTGCGCGGGAAGGCCTGGAGCTTGCTCCGCATAAGCACTGGTTGGCGGTAACGGCAGGCGTCTGATTTTCAGGGTTGCGTCATTCAGGGACGAACCGCCTGTAACTTTTCTGGCTCGATCCGGGGCAATCGCGTGCGATTTTGAGACGAGGCGCGCATCATGGCGCCAGAAAAGCAATCAGCTTTCCTCGTTGTCCGGCTTTTCAGCCTTGCGGGCTTCTGCCTCGCGAATGCGTGCAATCAGCGCTTCGAACTTCTCCGGAACCGGTTCCTGAAGCAGGGATTCGAAGGTTTTTTGCAGGGCAGAACTCAGGGCCTGTGAGGCGCCGCCGGGAAGTTCCTCCGGAGGCCCGACGGGCTGGTCCTTGTCCTGAGAATTGTCCTTCATGAGATATCTTTCTGGATATGCCAAACTGATTGCTTCCCTTTTGGGCATATCAAGCGAGATGAATATCAGGCGGCTTGGTGATCGCAACCAGAATCTGTCCACCTGCGGCGCTGTGGCCGGATCCGTGATTTGGCAACGCCGCGACTTACATTTCCCAGACTCTTTCTGGAAATCCGGGATCTGTAATAAATAAAACACAAGGGAGGTTCCGCCCGGGCATATATTATCGGATAAGATATATAGATTACATTTGTGGGAGAGTGCTTTTGTATATCATAAATGATGCGCTGATCTGGCCGGTTTTCAGATGGAGCGAGCCAATAATGGCAGTCTTTGTGCCGAATTCGAATCTGTTTGCGGGCGTTTCATCCGGTTCAATTCAAGGAAAAAAGTCTGTCCGCATGTCGCGATAATTGTCGGGAAGAACAAGGCGGAGCTGGAACGCCTGTTCTCAGGCCAGGGTGGGCAGCCGGGCCAGTGGATCAGCCGAAGCAATCGCGGGCCAGAGCAAATTTTGGCGATTTGGCGCGCGATCCGGCAGATCGGGTAAATTTCATCTATTCCTTCAACCGTAACTCCATCCCCCTGTGTCAGAACGGGCCGTAACGATGTGGCACGCCAAATGTGCCGGATTGAAAAACGACCTTGCCTGAGCGGGCGCAAAGACCCGCCTGGCAACCAACAGGGTGATGAAAACATGGCAAAGACGGTCCTCGTTATCGATGACGATCCGACGCAACGCCGCCTGCTTCAGGCGGCTGTGGAAAAGGCGGGCTTTGCCTGCCGCACGGCGCCGGATGGCGAAGCTGGCATTGCGCTGGCGGCGGACCCGAAAGACGGCATTGATGTCGTCCTTCTGGACCTGACCATGCCAGGCCTGTCAGGGATGGAAACGCTGGAGCGTCTTGCAGCCAAGCGGCAGGATCTGCCGGTCATCATGCTGACGGCAACCAGCGGCATTGATACGATTGTCCAGTCCATGCGCGGTGGCGCTGTCGACTTTATCGTGAAGCCGGCCAATCCGGAACGCGTGGTCGTCAGTATCCGGAACGCCCTGAAGATGCAGTCGCTGACGGGCGAAGTGAAACGTCTCGCCCGCAAGGTCGAAGGCGGCATGTCGTTCGACGACATGATCGCGTCTGCTGCGCCGATGCGGCAAGTGATCCGCCTCGCTGAGCGTGCGGCGGTCTCCGATATCCCGGTCCTGATCCTCGGTGAAAGCGGTGTCGGTAAGGAAGTTGTCGCCCGGTGTATCCAGGGCGCTTCGACCCGTGTCGGTAAGCCGTTCGTCACCGTGAACTGCGGTGCCATCCCGGAAAACCTCGTCGAGTCGATCCTGTTCGGCCATGAGAAGGGTGCGTTCACTGGCGCTGTTTCCAAGGCGCTCGGCAAGTTTGTCGAGGCCGATGGCGGCACGCTGTTCCTGGACGAGGTGGGCGAACTGCCGCTCGATGCGCAGGTGAAGCTGCTCCGCGCGCTGCAGGAAGGTGAGGTCGACGCGGTCGGCTCGCGTCGCCCGACGAAAGTGGATGTGCGGATCATCTCCGCCACGAACCGTGACCTCTCGCAGCAAGTTGCTGACGGCACGTTCCGCGAAGACCTGTTCTACCGCCTCAACGTGTTCCCGATCGACATGCCGAGCCTGCGCGAACGCCGCGACGACATTCCGGCGCTGGTCGACCACTTCGTCGCCCGCTTCAATGCGAGCGAAGGCACGAAGGTCTCCGGCGTGGCCGACGACACAATGAAGATGCTCTATGCGTTCGACTGGCCGGGTAACGTCCGCCAGCTGGAGAATGCCGTCTTCCGTGCCGTGGTTCTGTGCGAAGGCGACAAGCTGCGCCCGCAGGACTTCCCGCAGATTTCCGGACAGATGCCGGACATCGCCAGCCTGCCGGCCGCTCCGGCGGCGACGGCAACCGAAGGTGCGGCTCCGGCGGTCGCCGGTGTGGCTGCTGTTGGTGACGGCCCGGTCCCGATCATGGACGCCGATGGTGAGATGCGCGCCCTGCAGGATATAGAACGCGACATCCTTCAGTATGCCATCGACTTCTATCAGGGCCATATGAGCGAAGTCTCCCGCCGCCTCGGCATCGGCCGCTCGACACTTTACCGCAAGGTGCGCGAGTACGATCTCGACATGCACGAGCGCGAAGCAAGCTAAATCTCATTCAGACTGTTTGAGGCCGTCTCAGCCCTGAGGCGGTCTCGACAGGTCGAATGACATCGCCACATCGCAGCGTGCATAGCGTTTGCCGTAGCGCTTCATGATGTTCGCATCATGGACGAAGCCGGCCTTTTCATAGAGGTGGATGGCCGCGGCGCACTTCCGGTTGGTCAGCAGGAACAGGCTGCCGATGGGCAACTGCCGCGCCCGCTCGATCGTCCGTTGCAGGAGGAAATCTCCGGCTTTCAGGCCGCGGGCACTGGCGCGTACACCCATCTTCGTCAGCTCGAACGTGTCGCCATCGACCGGCATCAGGGCACAGGTGCCGATGATGCCGAGCCCGGTGGCCTCCACAAACAGGATGACGCCGCCCCGATCGATGATCATCTCGCGCGGGTGCTCGATGATCTCAATGTCCTTTTCCTCCAGCGTGAACATGTCCTCCACCCATTCACGGGTGATGGCGTCGAACTCGGGCGCGAGGCGGTCGTCATATTCGACCAGTCGCAGGGCTGGGCCTGCGCCTTCGTCGAGGATCCGGTCGTGCAGGGAACGCGCCTGCAGGGCCGCCTCGACCCGGCCGATCTGGGTCAGGAAATCGGCATCAGGGCCTTCGCAGAGGCGCTGCGCCGCGCGGCGCACCTGGGGCCAGAGATCCCGCTTCAGCTCGTTCACCAGTGCTTCGCCCTCCGGCGTCAGGCGGATCTGCTTCTGGCGGCTGTCGCTTTCGACCGGCGAGACCGTGGTCAGGCCCATTTTCTGAAGGGCGTTATGAATGCGCGTGACGGCGGGCTGGCTGATGCCGACGGCCTCCACCGCCTCGCTGACGCTGAGCGGGCCATAGGTGGCGAGCGCCGCCAGCAGCGGGAAATGTGTGCCCTGAATGGGCAGGCCGCGGTCAGCAAACACTTTCGTCGCATCCGCCTGCATCCGCTCTGCCAGACGTTTCAATCGGCTGCCAAGGGCAAGCGGTCCCATCTCCGCCAGAACGTCTCGTGGCATGCCAGCCTCCATCAAATTAGCATGATATATAACATGTAATATAATTGGATCTGTCAAGCGGCTTCCGGTTGCCACGGTGCGATCAGGCTTCGTCTTCGATGGAGCTGGCGACTGTCGCGGGCGTGGGCCGGGACAAAGCGGCGACAGCAAGGCCTGCGCCCGCAGCCAGCACCATCAGCCAGTAGATGTGCGTCTGCGCCTCTGCGCCGCCGGGCGCCAGGGCATCATAAGCAAGGCCGGACAGGAAGGTGGAGAGCGCCAGAATCGGCCCGAAGACGAGCGCGCCGTTGACGGCATAGGCGAGCGGCAGGCGCTCGTCCGGCAGGGCCTGCTGAAGGAAGCGCATGGTCGCCAGGTGGGTGAGCGCGAAAGAGGCGGCATGCAGCGTCTGGAATACAGCGGCGAGGCCAATCGGCAGGACGAAACCTGCCGCCGTCCAGCGCACGATCGCCCCCAGTCCGCCCAGCCACAGCAGACCAACGGCGCTGAATCCGCGAAGCAGCCGCCCCGAGAGCAGCAGGAGCCCGATCTCGGTCACTACACCAACCGCCCAGAGCGCCCCGATGCTGGAGCCGGAAATGCCCTGCGATACCCAGATCACGGAGGAAAAGGCGTAATAGACGCCATGGCTGGCCTGGATCAGTGCGGCGGCGAGGATGAAGGCGAACAGGGCGGGCAGCCGGTACAGCGAGAAGCCCTCGGTAAAGGTGCTGAGAATGGTGCGTTTCGGCAGCACTTTGCGGGCGCCCTGCCGTGTGAACAGTGGGGCGATCGTCGCCAGCAGGGCGGCGATGAGGAGATAGGTCAGGATGCCGTGCGGCCCGAAGGCTGACAGGGCGGCGCCGCCGGCAAGGTTTGCGAAGACGAAGGCGAGCGAGGCGATGGCGCGGCCCTGCCCGTAATCCGGCCGGGCATTCCGCGTGCCGTAGATCAGCACCGCTTCGAACAGGGGCCCGGACACATTGGTGGCGCTGTAGATCGCGACACAGACGAGGAAGGCGGCGGCCTGCGGCAGATCAGGGAAGATCAGCGCATAACCGGCAAGGCAGACGGCCATCGTCCCTGCCAGCGTGGCGCGCAGCCCGTGCGACTGGGCCCGGCCCGCGGCGAGCGGTCCGGCGAAAATGCGGATCAGCGCGGCGAGTGTGCCTGCCCCGGCGATTTCCGCGCCTGACATGCCGCCAGCCTTCTCCATCCAGACCGGCAGGTATGGCAGGTTCGCGCCGAGCACGAGGTTGACGGCACCGGCCGAAAGCGAGGCCCGCCAGGCATCGTTCACGCCCATCTGTCAGGCCTGCAGGAAAGAAACGGGCCGGTTTGCATTTTCGGGGGTCCGCGGACTGGGTGGAAGATCGAATCCGCACTACTCCGGTTAAGGCGGCCGGGATAGCGGAATTTGACCGTGTCCGGAAAAATCTACAGCGCCCTCAGGCGGGCGTTGCGGCCAGCTGTTCCTTGATCACCTCGCCCACCTTTCTGGCGTCGGCTTCGCGCGGGCTGCCGGCGCGCCAAGCGATGCCGATCCGGCGGCCGATGACCGGGCGCACAAACTCCCGCACGGCGACGTCGCTGCCGACATTCAGGCCGTGGTCCACGGCGAGTTTCGGCAGGAGGGACACGCCAAGCCCACCGGCAATCATGTTGACCAAAGTGCCGAGCGAGGTCGCGGCGACCTGATCCTTCCGCGCGCCCGTCCGCATGCGGCAGATGGAAAGGGCATGGTCGCGCAAGCAGTGACCGTCCTCCAGAAGCAGCAGGCTTTCGTCGGCAAGGTCTTCCGGGGCGAGCCCGTTCTTCGTGGCCAGCGGGTGATTGGCTGGGGCGGCGAACAGGAACTCGTCGTCGAAGAGGGTCATGGTTTCAATGCCGGGCGTGTCCCAGGGCAGCGCGATCAGGGCGGCGTCCAGTGTGCGGGTGCGCAGCTGGTCGATCAGGCGGCCGGTCTTGTCTTCGTGCAGGTAGAGTTTGAGGTCCGGATAGGCAGTGTTCAGCGCGCGCACGGTCTGCGGCAACACGAAAGGGGCGATGGTCGGAATGGCGCCGAGGTGGAAGGGGCCGGTCAGCAGGGCGCCGGCGCTCTGCACCGCCTGCACGAGCGCATGGGCATCGTTCATCAGGGCCGAGGCCCTAGCCAGGGCAATCTCGCCGGCATGGGTGAGGCTGGCGCCGCGGGCTTCCCGTTCGGCCAGTTTGACGCCCAGGAGATCCTCCAGCTCCCGGATTCCGGCAGAAAGGGTCGGCTGGGTGACATGGCAGGCTTCAGCCGCGCGCGAAAAGGAGCCGGTTTCGCCAAGGGCGACCAGGAACTGCAACTGGCGGAGTGTCGGGATGATCATAGGATTAGTCTATGGTCTAACCGGCAACCATCAAAAATTCTTTTTGTCGCATGCAGAAATTTATCTCGGCGGAATTATTTCAAAAATACAGCAAAATCAGCGCACTGGATGGTTCGAAGATCTGTTCTGGACGTCGAAATATTCCCTGGGTGTCTCTGAGCGAAAAAAACTTCAGCCGGGAGGGGAAAAAATTGGAACCGTTTCGCGTCCCCAGACATATCCCTCTTGAACCGTTCGGGGCGGGACATCTCAACTCCCCACCCAAGACCCTCGTTTCGAACGGCGAAAATGGCCCGGCAAGCCGGAACACAGCGTCCGCCACCCATCTGGACGCTCGGCACCGTCCCCCTCCCAAGCCAGATGGCTTGTCGGGCCTATTTTCCTCCCTCAGCGGACTTTGCCATGATCATAGCGGACCTTGAGCGGTCCATACATGGCCTGTGCTTGCTACAGGAAATGCGCCGGAATGTTTGCTGGGTGCCCAAGTCGAATCCCTGACTGTGCAAAGAAAAATCAAGTTGCCGGAAGACCAATTCCGAGCTGGTGCGCAAAACGCAGGCCCCGAATGTTAAAAACTCAGTAACTTTTAATCTGGCTGTGGATAACCGAGTCTGTTTCGGCATCGAGCTGATTCAAAAAGGAAATTCGGTGTCCGCCCACGTGATCCCACCGCATTGTTCCGGTTTGTTCACCATTCGAACGCATAGTGTTCCTGTGTGGGGCTGTTGTGGATATTTCGATTCACGTGTCTCGCCCATTGAGGCCCATGCCTGCCCATGATACTCCAAATTAAGACATGGTTTACCCATGCGGGGTTTAGGCAAACGAAGAACGGGCTGGCGGGTGTTCGTATCCACCTACGAAAGTGCAATTGACGCAAAAGGGCGGGTCTCCATCCCGGCACCCTTTCGCGCGGCGCTGGGCGGTGGAAACCGGATTTTCCTGTGGCCTGCCCTCGACGGATCCGGCTGCCTGGAAGGCGGCGGCGAAGCCCTGATGGCCATGTACCGCGCCACGCTGACCCGCCTGCCCCCGCAATCCCCGGTCCGCAAGGCGCTCGTGGCGTCGATCATTGCCGGCTCGGCAGACCTGAAGATGGACGATACGGGGCGCATCAAGCTCACCGACGAACTGATCGAGGCAGCTGGTCTCGACGGCCGCGTGAAATTCGCCGGCAATATCGACAGCTTCCAGATCTGGAACCCCGAAAAGCATGCCGCATTTACCACGGCCATGGCCGAAACGGCTGCGAAACCGGAGACCCTGGAAGCGCTCGGCCAAGCCTACAATGAAGTGCTGCGCCAGCACGAGATGGGTCTCTACCCCGACCTGAAGCTTGTTGAGGGAGGGGATGGATGATGACCACCAAACCCCGGCCTGATACCGCCGCTTCCGGGCACAAGCCCGTCATGCTGGACGAGGTGCTCGCTGCCCTCGATCTGAAGGATGGCGACCAGATTGTTGACGGCACGTTCGGCGGCGGCGGCTATACCCGCGCTATACTGGCGGCCGCAAAGTGCTCCGTCTTCGCGATCGACCGGGACCTCGATGCCATCGTGCGTGCCGAGGCCCTCGCCGCCCAGACCGACCGCATCACCCCGCTGCTGGGACGGTTTGGCGAGATGGATGCGCTGGTCGAGGCCACCGGCTGCGATGCGGTCGACGGTGTGGTGCTCGATATCGGCGTCTCCAGCTTCCAGATCGACGAGGGTCATCGCGGCTTTTCCTTCAACAAGGACGGCCCGCTGGACATGCGTATGGGCGCGGCCGGCCCGACGGCGGCCGATGTCGTGAACCATATGGAGGAAGGCGACCTCGCCAATGTCATCTTCCGCCTCGGCGAGGAGAAGCAGGCGCGCCGGATCGCCCGGCAGATCGTCCAGCGCCGCAAGGAGCAGAAGTTCGAAACCACGCTCGATCTCGCCGAAACGGTGGAGACCGCCGTGGGCGGGCGCAAAGGCAGCCGGATTCACCCCGCCACGCTGACCTTCCAGGCGATCCGCATGTATGTGAACGACGAGCTGGGCGAGCTGGCCCGGGCGCTGGTGGCGTCGGAAAGGCTGCTGAAGCCCGGCGGGCGGCTGGTCATCGTCACCTTCCATTCGCTGGAAGACCGGATGGTGAAGCAATGGCTGCGCGACCGGTCCGGCAAGAACACCGGCGGATCCCGGCATATGCCCCTGATGGCCAAAGGCCCGGAACCGACCTTCGAACTGCGTCCAAACAAGCCGATCCTGCCGCAGGATAAGGAAGTGGAAGGCAATCCGCGTGCACGATCTGCGAAATTGCGGGCCGCGATCCGGACTGAAGCGCCTGCAATCGATGAAGAGGCGGATGACGGCATGAACCTGCCCCCGCTTTCGAAACTGGAGGACGTGTCATGAGCCGCCGCGTATTCATACTGGGTCTCGTCATTGTCGGCCTGCTGGTATTCAGCCTCTACCGGGCGAAATATGGCGCCAAGGATACCGCTGCCGAACTGATGGCCGTGGAGGCCCAGATCGAGGAAGCCCATCACGAGAAGGCGCTGCTGGAGACCGAACTCTCCCATATGAGCCGCCGGGAATGGATCGAGGAATATGCCCGCAACGAGCTGGGCATGGCGCCGCCGCGTCCGGAGCAGATGGCAAACGAGCGCGATCTGGATGCGCTGGTCGGCCTGCCTGTCGACCCGGCTGCGGATGCAGGCAATTCCTCCGCGGAGGCGCCTGAATGACGGAAGCGTCGCGCCACCGGACACGGCTGGTCGGCCTCGGCCTCAGCGGACTGTTTGTGGTGCTGGCCGGCAAGGCCGGCTACCTTGCGCTTTCGCCTGAGCGCGATTCCAGCGTGCTGGCCGCGCGGGCTGGCGAGCAGGTGAAGCGCGCCGACATTGTCGACCGGAACGGTGAGCAACTCGCGACCTCCGTCACTGTCTATTCGCTTGTCGCCAATCCGCAGCTGATCTGGGACCCGCGCGAAGTGGCAACCCGCATTGCCGGTGTGCTTCCCGACATCGACGCCGACAGCCTGACGGCCCGCCTGTCCGATCAGTCGCGGGAATTTGTCTGGGTGAAGCGGGGCCTCACGCCCCGCCAGCGGCAGACCGTGTTCGATCTCGGCCTCGAAGGCCTGTGGTTCAAGGAAGAGATCAGCCGCGCCTATCCGCGCGGCACGCTCGCCGGGCAGGTGCTGGGCTTCGTGAATGTCGACGGCGTAGGTGCCGGCGGTGTCGAGTTCAGCCAGAACGACCGTCTTACTGCGGGCGGGGAGCCGCTGCGCCTGACCATCGACAATGGTGTGCAGGCCGCTGTCGAAGCCGAGCTTGCTGCCTCCGCCGCCGCTGACGGGTTCGAGGGCGCCGCTGTCATCCTGATGGAAGCGCGCACGGGCGAGGTTCGCGCCATGGCGAGCTGGCCGCCCTTCAATCCGAACCGCTCCTCCGACATTGCCATTGATGACCCGTCCCGCATGAACCGGGCGACGGGCGCGCTCTATGAGCTGGGGTCGGTGTTCAAGCCGCTGACCGTGGCGGCGGCCCTGGAAGCTGGCGCGATCCGCCCGACCGACATGTTCGATGTCCACGATCCGATCGAGATGCGCGGCTACACGATTTCGGACCTTCACCCGATCGGGACGCGAGCGACTGTCACGACGATCATTGCCGAAAGCTCGAACATCGGCACCGTCCACATCAACCAGAAGCTCGGCCCGCGCCGCCAGCAGGACTTCCTGAAAACGGCAGGCTTGCTTGACCGCTCGCCGGTGGAACTCTCCGGCAGTGCCGCGCCAATCCTGCCGGAACGCATGGATGACCTGACCGCCGCCACAATGGCCTATGGCCACGGCATCGCGGTGACGCCGATGGCGTTCCTCTCGGCCTTTGCCGCCTTCGCCAATGGCGGAGAGCGTGTGACGCCGACCCTGATCGTCGACGAGACCCGCAAGCCGAATCCGGTGCGCGTGATGTCGGCGATCACCACAGACCTCGTGAACGCCATGATGCGAGAAGCGGTGCTGACCGGAACCGGCAAGAATGCCGAAGTGGCGGGCTATCGCGTGGCAGGGAAGACGGGCACGGCGGAGAAGCCTGTGCCGGGCGGTTATGATGACGGGCGCAATATCTCCAGCTTTGCGGCGATATTTCCCTATGACAGCCCGCAGTACGCCATGATTGTGACACTGGATGATCCCAAAGCCGGACCGGGAGGCTCTGTGGCTTCCCAGAATGCGGCGCCGACCGCAGGTCGCATCATAGAACGTGTCGCGCCGTTGCTCGGCATCGCCCCACGCTTTGAAGATTTCCGTCCTGCAGGAGATGCGTACCGCTCCGGAGATGAGAGGACTTCGCTGTGACCTGTAAACTTAAAGACCTGTTCCCGGACGCCCCGCACGGCGACATCGAAATCACCGGCATGACGGCGGACAGCCGCCGCGTGCAGCCGGGATACCTGTTCGCAGCCCTGAAGGGCAGCGTCACCGATGGCCGCAAGTTCATTGCGGACGCGATCGAAAAAGGGGCCGTGGCGGTCCTCTCCGGCGATGCCGGCGATGAGGTATCTGTCGCGCATGTCGTCGATGAGGAACCGCGCCGCGCGCTCGCGCTGGCTGCGAAGCGTTTCTACAATTCCCAGCCGGGCACAGTGGTGGCGGTCACCGGCACGAACGGCAAATCCTCGACGGTCGACTTCTGCCGCCAGATCTGGGCACGCGCCGGATTGAAGTCTGCCTCCATGGGCACACTCGGCGCTATCGGCCCGGAAGGCCATATCGATGTCGGCCACACGACGCCGGACCCGGTGACCATTCACGAGACATTGGCCGAACTTACCCGGCAGGGCGTCTCCCATTGCGCCATGGAAGCCTCTAGCCATGGCCTGGAGCAGCACCGCCTCGATGGCGTGGAGCTGTCGGCGGTCGCCTTCCTGAACTTCACGCAGGACCATCTCGACTATCATTCCACGATGGAGGAATACCTCTCCGCCAAGCTGCGCCTCTTCCGCGAACTTGGCCGGCCGGGTGTGCCCGCCATCGTCAATGCCGACTCCGACCAGTGCAATGATTTCGAGGCAGCCGCCCTTGGCCATCTCATGCCCATCGTCTCCTTCGGCTGGCGTGGGGAAGACCTCTGGATCGACGAAATCATGCCGCGGGCAACCGGGCAGGTGCTGCATCTCTTTTGGCGCGATGTGGAACAGAAGCCGCTGGAGCTGCCGCTGATTGGAGAGTTCCAGGCACTGAACGCACTGGCGGCGGCTGCGATCTGCCTGTCCCTCGGCATGGATATCGACCAGGTCGTTGACGGCCTGACGCATCTGGAGCCTGTCAAAGGCCGGATGGAATTCATCGGCAAGACCGAGTCCGGTGCCGCCGTGTTCGTCGACTATGCCCACACACCGGACGGACTGGACGTGCTGTTGCGTGCCGTGCGCCCGCATACGGCCGGAGACCTGAAAGTCATCTTCGGCTGCGGCGGCGACCGCGATGCGCGCAAGCGCCCGCTCATGGGCGAGATCGCGGCGCGGCAGGCCGATGACGTGATCGTCACCGACGACAATCCGCGCACGGAAGACGCCGCAGAGATCCGCAAGCAGGTACTGGTTGGATGTCCGGACGCGCGCGAGATCGGTGACCGGGGCGAAGCAATCCGCACGGTCATCGCAGAACTCAAGAAAGGCGATACGCTCGTCATCGCCGGCAAGGGCCACGAGACCGGCCAGATCATCGGCAAGGAAGTCCATCCCTTCTCCGACCAGGATACGGCGCGCGACGCGCTGGGGGCGGCGCTTGCATGACGAAACCCCTCTGGACTTCCGACGACATCACCCTTGCCACCGGCGGCGTCGCAACTGCGCCGTTCACGGTGACGGGGACGGTGTCGATCGACACACGGTCGCTGCAGCCGGGTGACCTGTTCGTTGCGCTGAAGGACCAGCGTGATGGTCATGACTTCGTCGAAGCCGCCTTCGAAGCCGGAGCAGCCGGCGCGCTCGTCTCCCGCAAAAAGGGGGAAGGGCCGCAGGTCATCGCCGACGATGTGCAGACCGCGCTGGAGCAGCTGGGCGTTGCCGCCCGCGCCCGTTGCGGCGCGCACCGCACGGCGATCACCGGATCGGCCGGCAAGACAAGCGTCAAGGAAATGCTGGCGCGCATCTACCGCGCGCTCGGCCCGGCGCACTGGAGCCAGAAAAGTTTCAACAATCACTGGGGCGTACCGCTGACGCTGGCCCGCATGCCGGAAGAGACCGAACGCGCCGTCTTCGAAATCGGCATGTCGACGCCGGGTGAGATTGCCCCGCGCAGCCGCATGGTCCGTCCGCATACGGGGCTGGTCACCTGCATTGCCGGGGCCCATCTGGAAGGTCTCGGCAGCCTTGAAGCAGTCGCACGCGAGAAAGCCGATATCTTTGAAGGGCTTGAGGCGGGCGGTACGTTCATCCTGCCGGCGGACGATACCTTCTTCGAATATCTCGCAGACCGGGCGCGGACGCTCTGTCCGACGGGGAACATGGAATCCTTCGGCCGCGGGCCGGATGCGACCGCACGGGTTGTCGGCTACGAAACCGATGGCGTGACCAGCCGGGTCCAGGTCGATGTCGTCGGCAAGCCGGTGCTCGTCACGCTCGAAGCCGTTGGTGAACATTGGGCAATGAATGTGGCCGCCGCCCTGCTGGCCGCCACACAGACTGGTGCGTCCGTTGCCGACTGTGCCGAGGCGTTGTCAGGTTACGCACCGCCACCCGGACGCGGCACGGCCGAGCGCCTCGCCCTGCCCTCCGGCGGCAGCTTCACGCTGATCGACGATGCCTACAATGCCAATCCGGGCTCGATGCGGGCAGCACTTTCCTCATTGAAACAACGCGGTGCAGGCCGCCGGCTGGTTGCGCTGGGTGAGATGCTGGAAATCGGCGAAAGGTCGGATGCGGAACATGCGGGTCTGGCAGGACCTGTCGTGGAAACGGGCACGGTGGGAGTCTTCCTTGCGGGGGACAAAATGACTCACCTGGCAGAGGCCTTGCCGACAGACTTGCAGAAAGTGTGGGCGCCGAAGGCCGACGAACTTTTCAATGCACTGGAAAATACACTTCGGGATGGCGACGTGGTCTTGATCAAAGGCTCGAATGCATCCGGGATGGGACGATTAGCAGACCGTTTGCGCCAATGGAGCGCAACGGCGGACATGGGCAAGATGGTTAGCAGCGCAGAAGGTGCTGCAGGGGTTAGTTGATGCTGTACGAATGGCTGGCCGCTGACAGCGGCATCCTGAACGTTCTCAACTATATTACATTCCGCACAGGTGCGGCCGTGGTGACGGCGTTCCTGGTGACGGTGGTGTTCGGTGATGCCATCATCAATTTTCTGCGCGCCCGCCAGGGCAAAGGACAGCCGATCCGCGACCTGTCGCTGGAGCAGCAGCTGGAAAAGCGCGGTACACCAACCATGGGCGGTTTCCTGATCTGGCTCGGCCTGGTCGTCGGCGTGTTGCTCTGGGCAAACCTGCACAATCCCTACATCTGGGTCACCCTGTTCGTGACCATGTCCTACGCCATTCTCGGCTTCCTCGATGACTATGCGAAGGTCACCAAGCAGACGGATGCCGGCGTCTCCGCCAAGGTGCGTCTGCTGGCAGGCTTTGGTATCGCGGCACTGGCTTGCGCCTTCATCATGGGGCTGCACGGTGCACACACGCCGGAAGGCCATGCCGAATGGGGCGCGCTGAACGGACTTGCCGAAAAGATCGCAGCCTACGCCCCGCAAACCAGCGTTACGCCTGCCGATCCGGATTTCTCGGGCGGTGTCGCTGTGCCTTTCGTCAATAATTACTTCCTGCCGCTCGGCATGTTCTTCATCCTGTTCGGGATGGTCGTCGTTGTCGGCAGTGCCAATGCGGTGAACTTCACCGATGGCCTGGATGGCCTCGCCATCGTGCCGATGATGTTTGCGGCTGCGTCCTATGCGATGATCGCCTACCTCACCGGTAACTTCGTCTTTGCCGAATATCTCGGCATCCAGTTCGCGCCGGGAGCAGGGGAACTGGCCGTGCTGCTGGGTGCCATGATGGGCGCCGGCATGGGCTTCCTCTGGTACAATGCCTATCCGGCCAAGGTCTTCATGGGTGATACCGGCTCGCTCGGTCTCGGCGGCATGCTGGGCGTTGTCGCCGTGGCGACCAAGCATGAATTCGCGCTGGTCGTGATCGGCGGCCTGTTCGTGATCGAGGCGCTGTCCGTGATCATGCAGGTCAGCTGGTTCAAGCTGAGCCGGCGCCTCACCGGCGAAGGCAAGCGTATCTTCCTGATGGCGCCGCTGCACCATCATTTCCAGAAGCAGAACTGGCCGGAGACCCGCGTCGTCGTCCGCTTCTGGATCCTGTCCGTCCTGTTCGCCCTTGCGGGCCTTGCAACCCTGAAGCTGAGGTGAGCGAGCGCGCATGATCCCGATTACGGAATACGCAGGAAGGGATGTTGCGGTGTTCGGCCTTGGCCGCACCGGCCTTTCCGCTGCCAAGGCCCTGAAGGCCGGCGGCGCGCGTGTTCATGCGTGGGATGACAATGAAGACACCCGCCGCAAGGCGGAAGCGGCAGGCCTGACCCTGTCCGACATCAACAAGCGCGACTGGCAGACTTTTGCCGCGCTCGTCCTGTCGCCGGGCATTCCTTACAAATTCCCGCAGCCGCACCGCATCGTGCGCATGGCTGAGATGACCGGTGTGCCGGTTGTCGGCGACATGGAACTCTTCGCCCGCGCGGTTCAGGCCCTGCCGGAGCGCGGCCGTCCGAAGATCATCGGCATCACCGGGACGAACGGCAAGTCGACGACAACTTCCCTCATCGGTCACATCCTGAAGAATGCTGGCCGTGACGCCCGCATCGGCGGCAATATCGGCACCGGCGTGCTGGACCTTGCCGCCTTGCATGCCAATGCGATCTATGTGCTGGAGCTCAGCTCCTACCAGCTGGACCTTGTGAAGAGCCTTCACTGTGACGTGGCCGTGCTTCTGAACATCAGCCCGGACCACCTCGACCGGCATGGCGGCATGGAAGGCTACCAGGCTGCCAAGATGCGCATCTTCCAGAACCAGACCGAGCGGGATACCGCGGTGGTCGGCTTCGACGATGTGATCACCCAGTCCATCGCTATCGGCCTGGCGGCGCGCGGGCCCGCACGTGTGGTGCAGGTCTCATCCAGCTATGCGCTCGGCCGCGGTGTAAGCGCCGTGGACGGACGGCTCTACGATTCCAACACCGGAAATGCCCTCTTTGTCGGCAACCTTGCCGAATGCGCCGCGCTGCCGGGCAAGCACAATCACCAGAACGCTGTCGCGGCCTACGCAGCCTGCCGGGCACTCGGCCTCGACCCGCAAACCATCATGGAAGGCCTCAGGACCTTCCCGGGCCTTGCGCACCGCATGGAGCGCGTGGGTGAAATCGAAGGCGTGCGCTTCATCAACGATTCCAAGGCCACGAATGCCCAGGCCGCAGAGCAGGCGCTGAAGTCCTACGACAATATCTACTGGATTGCCGGGGGCGTGCCGAAATCCGACGGTATCGGCCCGCTGACACCTTACTTCCCGCGCATCAACAAGGCCTACCTGATCGGCGAAGCGGAGGAGGCATTCGCCGCCACGCTGAAGGGTAAAGTGCCCACCCAAGGCTGCGGAACACTGGAAAATGCAGTCCAGGCCGCCTTCCGCGATGCCAGAAACGCCGGAATCGACCATCCGGTCATTCTTCTTTCACCAGCCTGTGCGAGCTTTGACCAGTTCCGCGATTTTGAGCACCGGGGCGATACGTTCCGGTCGATCGTGGAGGCGATGATGCCCACAGAGCTGAGGGAACTGGCTTGAGTTATACGGCCACAGCGCCATTTCTTGCCCGGTCTGATACGTCCTGGTTCACGGAATGGCGGCGCACAGTTGATTGGGGCCTGCTGGCAGGGGCCTTTTTCCTGATGGCGATCGGCCTTCTGATGTCGCTGGCGGCTGGCCCGAGCGCGGCGGCGCGTATCGGCTATGACAATCCGTATTTCTTCCCCATGCGGCAATCGATGTTCGCGGCGGCGGGTGTCATCCTGCTGCTCGGTACCAGCATGCTCGACAGGGCCTGGGCGCGGCGCTTCGCGGCGGTGCTGCTGCTCGGCTGCATTGGGCTGATGGTCTACATCCTTGTCGGCGGCGGACATGAGGCCAAAGGCGCGCATCGCTGGATCCGGATCGCCGGATTTTCGCTGCAGCCGTCCGAAGCGGCCAAGCCTGCGCTGATCGTTATGTCCGGCTGGCTGCTGGCGCAGCGCGAACTGTATCCGAACCGGATCTGGGAAGTTGTGGCATTCATCTTCTTTGCTGTGACCGTCGGCCTGTTCCTGCTGCAGCCGGATGTCGGCCAGTCCTTCCTGCTGACGGTTGCTTTTATCGTTACCTTCTTTGTCAGCGGCTTGCCCTGGCGCTGGGGCGCCGCCTTTGCTGGCGGCGGTGTCGCGCTGGGCGGCCTGCTCTATGCGCTGCTGCCGCACGTGCGGGACCGGATCCGCGGCTTTGCCAATGTCCAGCATGGTGACCATTCGCAGATCGACCGCGCGGCCGAAGCCATCGGGCGTGGCGGCCTCTTCGGCGTCGGCCCGGGGGAGGGGCTGGTCAAGGCGCACCTACCTGATGCGCATACGGATTTTATCTTCGCCGTCATGGCCGAGGAGTTCGGCCTCGTCGCGGCGATTGTGCTGCTGGCAGCCTTCGCCCTCATGATCCTGCGCGGCTTCCGCGCCTCTGCGCGGGTGGAAGATGGCTATGCTCGCGCGGCAAGTGCCGGACTTTTCACGCTTTTCGGTCTTCAGGCTGCCATAAACCTGGCGGTAAATCTGGCCCTGATCCCGCCGAAAGGGATGACACTGCCATTTGTGTCCTATGGCGGCTCGTCCATGCTCGGCACGGCATTGACTCTGGGCCTTGCGCTGGCACTTGTGCGCGGACAAGGTACGCGCACAAGGGGCCGGTATGGCTGAAGATACGAACGGTAAACTGGTCATCATCGCAGCAGGCGGGACCGGCGGACACATGTTCCCGGCCCGGGCCTTTGCCGACGAAATGCGGGGGCGCGGCTGGCGCGTCGGCCTGATTTCCGACAGTCGCGGTCTTCACTATGCCAGCGATTTTCCGGCGGAGTGGAAGGAAGAGGTGTTTGCTGCCTCCCCGAACTTCCGCAAGCCATGGACGCTGCCCGGCGCCTTCCTGAAAATCCAGGCTGGCATCGGCATGGCCAAACGGATCATGAAGGAAAAGAAGCCCGCGCTTGTGGCTGGCTTTGGGGGCTATCCGGCGTTTCCGGCGTTAGCGGCCGCGAAAGCCCGCAAGGTGCCAATCCTGATCCATGAGCAGAATTCCGTCCTCGGCCGCGTGAACCGCAACATGGCGCCGAATGCGAGCGTCATCGCCAGCGGCTTCGACCGGCTGGACCGGCTGCCCGGAGGCAAGCCGCACAAGGCGGTCGGCAATCCGGTCCGCGCGCCGATCCTCGCTGTGCGGGACCTTCCTTATCCGGCTACGGACGGCAAGCTGACTATTCTTGTGACCGGCGGGAGCCAGGGCTCGCAGATCATTGGTGAGAGTGTTCCGCTGGCGATTGCCAATCACATCCCGGCGCCACTGCGCGCGCGCCTCAAAGTGATCCAGCAGGTACGGGCCGAGCAGCTGGAAAAGGTGAAAGACATCTACGACAAGGTCATGGTCGAGGCAGAGCTTGCGCCTTTCTTTTCCGACATGCCGGAGAAGCTGGCTGCCGCCCATCTCGTCATCGCGCGCAGCGGGGCAGGGACGGTGAGCGAACTGGCAGCTGTCGGCCGCCCGTCGATCCTGATCCCGCTGGCCATCGCCATGGACGACCATCAAGCCGCCAATGCCGAAGCCCTGACAGATGCGGGCGCCGCCGACATGATCCTTGAAGCAAACCTTTACCCCGCGCTGCTGGGCGAGCTGATCGCGGCGCGCCTGTCAGACGCGGATGAACTGAAACAACGCGCCGAAGCGGCAAAGAATTCTGCCAAGGTGAACGCGGCAGGCGACCTCGCCGACCTCGCCGAAGCCGTGGCCCTGCACTGAGGTCTCGACCGGCACCCCAACTTGGCGCAGCATGACACAGACCAGACTCCGGAGACCTTAGAACATGGCTTCCCCTACACCTTTTGATCTTGGCCCGGCGCATATCGTCGGCATTGGCGGCATCGGCATGTCAGGCATAGCCGACGTGATGATCACGATGGGCTATGACGTGCAGGGCTCCGACATCAGGGATTCCGACAATATCGAACGCCTGCGCCAGCGCGGCGCGAAAGTGTTCATCGGGCACAAGGCGGATAACGTCAAAGGCGCCGGGACGGTGATCATTTCCTCCGCTATCAAGGGCGACAATCCGGAAGTGGCCGCCGCGCGTGCCGCCGGTATCCCGGTCGTGCGCCGCGCCAACATGCTGGCAGAGATCACCCGCCTCAAATACACGGTCTGCGTCGCGGGCACCCATGGCAAGACAACGACGACGTCCATGGTGGCGGCCCTGCTGGATGGATCGGGGATCGACCCGACCGTCATCAATGGCGGGATCATCCATGCCTATGGTTCGAACTACAAGGCGGGCGAGAGCGACTGGATGGTTGTCGAAAGCGACGAAAGTGACGGCACGTTCGCAAAGCTCCATCCGACCTGCGCCATCGTCACCAATATCGACCCGGAACACATGGACCATTACGGCTCCATGGAGAAGCTGCGCGAAGCGTTCGACATTTTCGTCGAAAACCTGCCTTTCTACGGTTTCGCCGTTCTGTGTACCGATCACCCGGAAGTGCAGGCGCTGGCTGCGCGTGTGACCGACCGCCGCCGCATTACCTATGGTTTCAACCGGCAGGCCGACATCCGCGCCGTCAATCTCGAAACCGACCTTGCGGGCGCCCATTTCGACGTGGCGCTGCGGCGGCCTGGATCGGCCATGCCGCGCATGATCGAAGGCCTGACCCTGCCCATGGCCGGGGAGCACAATGTGCAGAATTCGCTGGCGGCCATCGCCGTGGCGCTGGAGCTGGGCGCGACGGACGAGCAGATCCGGAATGCGCTGATCAGCTTCGGCGGCGTCAAACGGCGCTTCACGGCGGTCGGCGAGTGGACGCCCGTCGCAGGCGAGGCGCCGGTTCGCATCATAGATGATTACGGCCATCACCCGGTGGAGATTTCGGCTGTGCTGAAAGCCGCCCGGGCCATGCAGGGGCAGGGGCAACTGATCGCTGTCTGCCAGCCGCACCGGTATACGCGCCTTCGGGATCTGTTCGAGGAATTCTCGCGGTGTTTCGACCAGGCCGATGAAGTACTCGTGGCGCCCGTTTATGAGGCCGGAGAAAGCCCGATCGATGGCTACAATGCCGAAACGCTTGTCGCATCGATCCGGCGGCACGGTCACCGGTCCGTTTCGATGCTGGAGTCCCTGGATACTTTGCCGGACGTGATCCGGGCGCATGCGCAGCCCGGCGCCATGGTGGTTTGCCTCGGTGCGGGCGACATCACCCGCTACGCAGGAGACCTTGCCTCGAAGCTCGAAACTTCAGGCTGACCTCGCGGCAGGTGCCGCAGGCGGACTCTTCCCCTTTGCCTTCCAATGTCGCAGGCTGCGCGAAAGCCCCCGGCAAGAGGCGGCGATTGGCCATGGGAGTGAGTATAGATGAGTGACACTCAGGTTGTCGGACCGACGCCAGCTTTGCCTGAGTCCGAAACGGAGCGCGCTGAAGGCGGACCGTTTGGAATCAAGGGGCTGGCCTGGGCGGTCTTCGAAGGCGCGCGCAATCCCTATTACAACCTGATCGTCATTTATGTTTTTGCGCCTTACTTCGCAAAAGAGATGGCCGGGGGCGGGGAGCATGGGCTCAGCCTGTCCGGCCTGACGGTCACAATTGCCGGCATCGCGACAGCCCTGACAGCGCCCTTCCTTGGCGTGATCGCAGACAAGGCGGGACGGCGGAAGCCGCCAATCGCCTTCTTCATGGCGCTCATGTTTTGCTGCTCGTTCAGCCTGTGGTGGGCGCGTCCGGAAGGCCCGCTGACCATGTGGCCGACCATGGCCGTGCTGGCGTTGGCCTATTGCTGTTACGGATATTCGGAAGTGCTGCACAATGCGATGCTGCCGAATGCGGGGCGGCCGAGTGCCTTGCCGTATATTTCCGGCCTTGGCCTTTCCATGGGCAACATCCTGAGTGTCGGGATTCTCATCTTCTTCCTGTTTGGCCTGCTGTTGCCGGGATCGGGCTTGCCGTTTGCACCCGCCGAACAGGTCATCAAGCTCGACCGTGAGACGTTTGCGCCGGAGCGGTTTGCCGGGCCGTTTGTTGCCGTCTGGATGGCAATCCTGCTGATCCCGTTCTTTGTCTTCATGCCGGACGGCATCAAGGGCGGTCAGAGCACAACCTGGAAGCAGGCGGCGGCCGACGTCTTCCGCGGAGAAGACCGCCATTCCGGGAAAGCGCAGAGCCCGGCCCAGCGGATCAAGGTGCTGATCAGCTACCTGAAAGGCCTGTTCAAGGAGCATCCGCAGACCATGCGCTTCCTGATCGCGCGCACGATTTACGCCGATGCGATGTCTGCACTTCTGACCCTTGGCGCCGTGTATGCCGGCACGTTCCTCGGCTGGAACGGTGTGGAGATTCTGTTCTTTGGTATCACAGGGGTTCTGTTCGGGGCGGTCGGTGGCTTTGTGGGTGGCTTCCTGGATCGTCGGCTGGGACCGAAGCTGGCTCTGGTCTGGGAAGTTTCTGCTTTGGTGATCCTGCTGCTCGCGCAGCTCTCGATCACGCCGGATGCCCTGTTCTTCGGCATGGTGCCCGCGAACACGCCTGTCTGGGACAGCCCGTTTTTCAGCACGCTGTCCGACATCACCTATTTCCTCTTCGTGATCCCGGTCGCGATTGCCGTGGTCGCATCGATCTCATCCAGCCGCTACATGCTGGTGCATATCGCGCCGCGGGAGCGGATCGGCGAATTCTTCGGTCTCTACGCCATTGCGGGCACGGTGACGGTGTGGATGGGCCCCGGCATTGTCAGCCTGCTGACCTGGGTGACCGGCAATCAGCGGATCGGGATGGGGGGGATCGGCTTCATGTTCCTGATCGGTCTGATCATTCTCTGGAAGGTCCACGCGCCGAAGCGCGGCTTCGAGGACTGATCCCATAAAAGAAGGCCGGCCTCCTGAGAGACCGGCCTTCCGGTAAATGCTCCTGGGAGAGGAGTTGGATCAGCTGGTGGGGCCGAACGGGTTGGTACCTGAGCTGGACGTTGTGATGCGGGCAATTTCCGACACGCGCCGCGGGCGCAGGTAGAATTTGTCGCTGATCGTCTTCGAGGTCGTAATGATGTAGCCGAACTCGCTCTCATAATCGTAGTTGACTTCAGCCACGATGATGGAGCCGGGGGAGGGCATGATGCTCGCCGGAATCGTAATCGACTGGCCCTTGTTGTAGGGCGAAATGTTGTGGGCATCCGACCAGGCAACTTTCGGATTGCCGTCACCATTGTCGACAACACTGGAAATACGCATCTGCGCTGCATTGGCTTCGTACGGTTCCATGAGCACCTTCGCTGCGGCGAACATTTCGGCCATGTCGGAATCGGTCACGGTGGAAAGGCGGGCCGTCAGGTCGCCGAGGCTTGCGCTCGTCTGGGTCACCCGGCGGTCAACTTCCATCAGGAAGCTGAGTTCGATTGCGCCGAGATACAGCATGATCAGCAGGGGAGCGACGAGGGCAAACTCCACTGCGGAGATGCCTTGCTCATTGTAACGAAGCCCGCGGATGCCGCGCCATTTCAGGCGGGGATTGAGCCGGGAAAGAAGTGTACGTCTGGCCATGGATCAGTCTCCAAACGGCTCGTTGCGGAAAACGGTGGTCGCCGAAATCAGGTGTTTGCCATTGGCCAGATTGGCCAGAGGGGCAGACAGGATCGGGGTCACCAGACCCCATTCATAATAGACGCGGACGGCCACGATATCGTTGGCGCCACCGGGCTGGAAGTCGAAGCTGCTGTCATCGAAATTCCCGTCTGAATCGACAGGGGAGCCCAGGCTGGCGGCGCTGAAGCTGTTCAGGCGTTTGACGTCGATATGCAGATTGGAGTCGCAGCTCATCAGGCCGAACATCTCGTCACAGACGGAATTCCGGAACTCAACCTTGGAAAAGCCGGCCTGTTGCGCCTGGCCGGTCCGGATTTCACGGGACGAGTCCGAGACGGCGTGTTCAAGCACAGTCGTCATGATGAAGATCAGGCAGATCTCCAGGAGCCCGAAGATGATGAAAAAGAAGGGGGCTGCGATGAGTGCGAACTCCACCGCGGTCTGACCGCGATGGTCACGCGCCCAGCTTGCCAGCTTGCGCTGCAGCCTCGATGACAGAAAACCTGCATTCAATGAACGCATCCCAAACCCCTCTTCCAGAGTCGCTCAACCTTTTGGCTAGCAGATCTGAGTTTGCGGCTCGTTTCAGAGTTCCTGCAAATTTGACAGATCACCGGATTAGTCGGCGTTTGTCAGAGACTGCATACCCATTTGCTGTTGAATCAGGCCGTCGAAATAATCGGGATTGTCACCCGGGCTCATCACGGAACGGCATGCGGGTGCACAATCATAAGTGTAGTTAGATCCGTTCCGGTTCACGGTCACCAGATTCGAGGCGTTCGCCGTGACAACGACTTCGGTATTCAGGATCTGATTCCCTGACCGGTCGAACACCATGAGGTTGGTCGTACCGAAGGATTTGCCGGTGATGAAGATCAGGTGTTCATCATGGACGGCAACATCCGCGATGTTCCGATTACCAAGAACAACGCTTGCCGCCGTTCCTTTCATCTTGAGCGGGACGGTCTTGTTGGCCTCAACAGTCAGCGGTCCCGCAACTGCCGGGAGAACCAGCAGGCTGGCGGCCAGTCCGAATGCACACGTCCGTGCGAAAGTTTTCATGTCCGGTCACTCCAGGAATGATTTTGTGCAATTTGTCTGAAGAAAGTTTCACGAGTGCTAACCGGGATAAAGCTCGACCTTCCTGGCGAACCATGTATATAAGGAATCTACCTCCGGTCGTTGCGCCTCCGTCAGTCCGCACCCGGATTCAGGTAGTAAACAAATCCCTGAAACCCCTTCATGGAATTTCTGTTTCTCTCAACTCGATGTGAACAATAATCGCGTAGGGTTCGAACTGTTCCGGCACATAAACAAGACCGGGGCGCGAACAAATGCATGATGGGAGTTTCCAATGTTTGCACGTTTTCTGAAAGACGAGTCCGGCGCAACCGCTATCGAATACGGCCTTATCGCCGCTCTGATCGCTGTCGCCATCATCGGTGGTGTGTCGGCTCTCGGCACGAACGCCAACGCTACGTTCACGACGGTTTCTGGTAAAATGGGCACTGCTGCTCCGTAATATCAGTCCTTCTGGACGATCCAGAAGAGGCCGCCGGGTTTCCCGGCGGCCTTTTTCTTTGTCCGGATGTATTCACGCAGCCGATCAGCTTTCCTTAGGAATTACGGGGCAGGGTCTGCCGCAGTCCTTTAGATGGGGAATGCGGACATGATTCTGATCATTCTTGGCGGGCTTTGCCTTGCCCTGTGCCTTTTTGCAGCGCTTCACGATGTGAACAGCCTCACGATTCCCAACTGGTTGAATCTGACGCTCGCCGGCTTGTTTGTGCCGGCTGCCGTTTTTTCCGGCCTCCCTATGGAAATCATTATTGGTCACTTGCTGGCAGGCCTGGCGGCTTTTGTGGTCGCTTTCGGCCTTTTCGCTTTCCGCGTTTTCGGGGGAGGGGACGCAAAAATGATCCCGGCGGTGATGCTGTGGATCGGGCCGTCAGCCGCCCTGGAATTTACGATGGCAATGGCTCTGGTGGGTGGAGCATGTGCACTTCTCATTATCATGGTGCGCAACTCGGTACCGGCTGCTGTGTTGCCGGGTCTGATCCGGGCGCCCTTTCAGGAAAAGGCAGGCGTTCCTTATGGCGTGGCCATTGCTGCAGGCGTGTTTCTGGCCGCCCCGGCGTCTCCATTTCTTTCCCAAACATTAAGAGCAGCCGGTGTAATCGGTTAACGTTGCTTTAGGCGAGCTGTGGGAATCTCGCTCGTAGATGGGGACGCGCGCTGACCGGCCAGAGTCCCTGTGTATCGTAATTTAGGGGAGTTACACTCCATGTCACCGATGCGTCTTATTATCCTGATTGGCGCGGCCGCTGCGGCCATAGCTGCAGCGTTTCTCGTCCGGGGGCTGACCCAGCCGCAGACCTTGACGCAGACTGTCACCGAGCAGCAGACGGTGTTGCAGACGAAAGAAGTTTCGCAAACTCACGTCCTGGTCGCTAAGCGCGACCTGATGGTGGGCGACCTTCTTTCGCCAGACGATTTCGAATGGGCGCCGTGGCCGGAGAAGAACCTCGTCGAAGGCTACAAAACAGAAGAAAACAATGCAGACGCGATCAATGAGCTGTCTGGCAGCGTTGTACGGATTCCGATTTACGCAGAAGAGCCCATCCTTCCGCAAAAACTGGTCATGAAGGGCGAAACCGGCTTCATGGCGGCGCTTCTGACGCCTGGCATGCGGGCCATTTCGGTCGAGATCTCGACCGAATCAGCCTCCGGCGGATTTATCCTGCCGGATGACAGGGTGGATGTGATCCTGACTTATCAGGCGCAGGTCGCGATGGCTGAAGCCGTTCTGGACCGCCCGGTGACTGAGACCATTATCAAGAACGTCCGTGTTCTGGCGATCGACCAGGTCTTCTACCAGGGCGAATCCGAATCAGCTTCGCAGATCGGCAATACGGCCACACTGGAAGTAAATCCTGATGAAGCGGAACTGATCGCGCATGCACAGCGCCTCGGCACGCTGTCGCTTTCGCTCCGGCCGTGGTCGGACGCAGGCGACACAGGGTCGCGGGGGGCGCGGACCGATCTCCTGCGGGGCGGGTCTCCCGGAAATGGCATCACAATTTATCGCAATGGCCAGGCGTCAGCCGGCCTCGGGGGTAGCTGAGTATGAAGGCCTTCCTGACAACCAAGACGGCGGCTGCAATTGCTTTGTCGTTGATGATGGGGCCGGCAGCGTTGGCCGCGCCGAACGCGTTCGATACGGTCATCACCCAGCCGGGTGAATCCGCGTTCAGCAAACAGGTCACGCTGGGCCTCAACAAATCGACCATCATCGATCTCCCGGCGCCTGCAGCCGATGTCGTGATTACCAACCCCGAGATTGCCGATGCTGTCGTGCAGACATCGCAGCGGATCATCTTCCGGGGGATCAAGTACGGCCAGACCAATGCCTTTGTTTTCGACCGGAGCGGCAATCAGCTGCTCAATCTCGAAATAAATGTCGAAATGGATATGTCCAGCATCGAGCAATTGATTGCACGCCATGTGCCGGGTGCGCGGGTGCAGGTCGAAGGCCTCAATGGCAATGTCGTGATCACCGGAACGACCGACAGCCTGGCCGAATCCGATGCCGTTCAGCGTCTGGTCGAGGCTTATCTGGGGGCGGATGACAAGACCAAGATCGTCAACATGATCGACATCGCAGCCAAGGATCAGGTGCTCCTGGAAGTGCGCATCGTCGAGATGCAGCGCAATGCGATCAAACAGCTGGGAATCAATCTGACCGGTTCACCAACTTTCGGTGATCTCGGAAACCTCGTTGAACGCCAGCTCTTCACTGGAAGCCCGCCGACGGACACCGGCACCACGGCGCTCCTGCCGGGCGCGCCATTCGATGTGACATCGAGTGTCGGGTCGAGCCTTGGCTTCCCGCTCCAGGGACGGTCGCTGGGCGGATTCTCCGGGCGTGCGTCTTACAGCAATTATGTCGGTACGGATCTTCAGTCGAGCGTAGGTCTTGAACTGAATGCGCTTGAGCGGATCGGCATCGTGAAGACGCTTGCTGAACCGAACATCACTGCGATGTCGGGCGAGAGCGCAAAATTCCTGGCTGGCGGCGAGTTTCCTGTGCCGGTTGGTCAGGACCAGAATGGCCGGATCACGGTCGAATTCAAACCTTACGGGGTCGGCCTTGGCTTTACGCCAGTCGTCCTTTCCGAGGGTCGGATTTCGCTGAAGGTGTCCACGGAGGTGTCAGAGCTGAGCTCCGAAGGCGCGTTCCAGGGTGAAAGCACCACGGTCGTCGACAATCAGGGCAATACCACGACGTATGAAGGTGTGACGCTTCCGGCGCTGTCTGTCCGGCGGGCGGAATCCGTTATCGAACTGCCTTCCGGCGGGTCCATGATGATGGCCGGCCTGATCCAGTCGAAATCGCGTCAGAGCCTCGATCAGATTCCCGGCCTCAAGAAGCTGCCGATCCTCGGCGCCTTGTTCCAGTCTCGCGACTTCCTTCAGGAAGAGACGGAACTCGTCGTGATCGTCACGCCTTACCTGGTGGACCCGGCGAAGAAGGACCAGCTCCGCACGCCAGCTGACGGTTATGCGAACGCTTCGGATGCGAAGACGATCTTCTTCGGGAAGCTGAATGAACAATATGGCCGCAACGGAGAGCCCGTTTCGGCATCGGATTATCGTGCCCCTGTGGGCTTTATTGAGGAATAGGGGACCAGAAGGTGACCAGAATCCTGAAACCCACCGCCACTCTGATTGCCGCCGGCATTTGCCTGACAGGATTGAGTGCCTGTTCCAGCGTCGCACCGACAAACGTGCCGGCCTCCTACCTTCAGGGAACAGTCCTGGACCGGAATGCGATCACCGTCGAGAAGAAGACGGAGTTCCTTGAGATCGCCATCCATCCGCAGGCTTCGGAAATCAGCCTTGCAGACAAGGCTGCGATTTCCGGTTTCGTTTCGGCCTACCGGGACCATGGTCATGGTCCGCTGATCATGTCCCTGCCGGAATCGACCGCCAATCCGCAGCTGGCTGTCGCAGCTGTCGCGGAAGCTCGCGCCATCGCTTATGAAAATGGCGTTCAGTACGAGGAAATCGAAGGAACCCATCACGGCGAAGGCTCGCTCGTCGCCGAACCGATGATCCTTGCATTCCAGGCCTATGAGGCCATCGCGCCGGATTGTCCGTCGCAGGCGACAATCAACTATGCGGACATCAGTTCCAACAATGAGCGCTCAACGCTCGGCTGTGCCGTCCGCTCGAACCTCGCCGCAATGATTGCAGACCCTGCCGACCTGCTTGGCACCCGTACTCTGGACAGCGCGGACCCGCTCCGCCGCAGCGTCATTCTCAAGAAATTCCGCGAGGGTGAGTCCACAGGATCGACGCGGTCCGCACAGGAAACCGGCACGGTTTCCCAGGCCATTTCGAACTAGAGCGTAAGACAAGGAATAGAAAAGCCATGTCCAGTGAAAAGCCGCTCCACGAATCCGACTTCGAATCCGACTTCGAAGACGTCTTCGCCGATGATCCGATGGCGGATCTGGTGCTTCCGAAGGAAGACCCGTTGATGGAGACACCGGGAGACGAGCCGGTCATGGTCGACCTGGAAACACCCCAGCGCGACATCGAATTCGATCAACCCGTCTTTACCGCGCCTGAGGATGGTTTGGGCGGCGACTCCGTGCTGCCTGCCATTTCCATTCGGGTCTTCTATGAGCGTGATGAGACGCGCTTGATGATGGAAGTCTGCGAGCGTGACCGGCGTATGGGCCGGGCAACGATCGAAACACATGGCGGCGGCATCGCCAGTGCCATCGACTATATGCGCGAGAACCCGACGCCAAACCTGCTGGTGATCGAATCAACGGCACGGTCAGCCCAGTTGCTGTCGGAAATTGATCAACTGGCCGAGTACTGCGACGAAAACGTCAAGGTCATGGTGATCGGCGCGATCAATGACATTGCGCTCTATCGCCAGCTTGTTGCTCGCGGTGTCAGTGAATACGTGGTTCCACCGTTCCAGCCGCTGCAGATCCTGCGGACGATTTCCGGCCTGTTCGCCGATCCGGATGCTCCGTTCGTCGGAAAGCAGATATCCGTTGTTGGTGCGAAAGGCGGGGTAGGGGCCTCGACGATCGCGCACAACCTGGCCTGGGCGCTTGCGGAAAACACAAAGGTCAACACGACCCTTGTCGATCTCGACCTGTCGTTCGGTACCACGGCGTTGGACTTCAACCAGGAGCCGACGCAGACGATCGCGGATGCACTGCTTCAGCCGGAACGCGCTGATGACGCGGTGATCGAGCGGCTGCTTGCAAAGGCAAGTGATCGGTTGTCGCTGTTCACGGCACCGGCGTCCATCGGACAGATCATGGATATCCCGGATGAGTCATATATATCCGTAATCGAAGTGGTCCGCCGGAATGTGCCGTTCCTGGTGCTTGACCTGCCGCATGTCTGGAGCCGCTGGGTCCAGCGAACACTGGTTGCCTCAGATGAAGTCATCATTGTGTGCCAGCCAGACCTCGCATCGCTGCGCAACGGCAAGAATTATATTGATCAGTTGAAAGCGGCCCGTCCGAACGACAATCCGCCACGGCTGATCATCAACATGTCTGGTGTGCCGAAACGCCCGGAGATTCCGGTGAAGGACTTTGGTGCAGCAATTGGCGTGGAGCCGGAAGTCATTCTGCCGTTCGAGCCGGAGCTGTTCGGTACTGCTGCGAACAACGGGCAGATGATTTCCGAGACGGACGGGGCATCGCGTTCAGCCCAGGCGATCGACCATATGGCTTCACTGCTGACCGGTCGCTCGGTCGCGACGCAGCAGAAATCCATCTTCAAGAAACTGTTGGGCAAATAAGGCCTGACAAGGCGGGACAATCGGATGGCATTCGGGAAACGTTCACCTTCTGCGACACCGACAGCGGCACCGGCCTCTGCGCCTGCGCCGAAGGCTGCGCCAGCATCGCCTCGTCCTGAGGCGGTCAAGGCGCCGGCGCCGAAACCCGTTGCGGTAAAAGGCGCGCCCAAGGCGCCGCCTCCGCCGGCCCCACCGCCGTCGGACCCGAAGCCGGAAAAAGTCCGGGAGGTCTCTCAGCAGTCTGAACACTACTACGCAACAAAGACGACGATCTTTAATGCGCTGATCGACACCATCGACCTGTCCCAGTTGGCACAGCTCGACTCAGAAAGCGCGCGCGAGGAAATCCGCGACATTGTTGTCGAGATCATCTCGATCAAAAATGTCGTGATGTCTCTGACCGAGCAGGAACAGCTGCTCGATGACATCTGTAATGACGTCCTGGGGTATGGGCCTTTGGAGCCGCTTCTGGCGCGCGACGACATTGCCGATATCATGGTCAACGGTGCAGACACGACCTATATCGAGGTCAATGGCAAGATCGAACGGACGAACGTCCGGTTCCGCGACAACGCACAGCTGATGAACATCTGCCAGCGGATTGTGAGCCAGGTCGGCCGCCGCGTCGATGATTCCTCGCCCATCTGTGACGCGCGTCTGCTGGATGGCTCCCGTGTGAACGTTATCGCCCCGCCATTGGCGATTGACGGGCCGACCCTGACCATTCGTAAGTTCAAGAAGGACAAGCTGCGCCTTCAGGATCTGGTCAATTTCGGCTCCATCAGCGAGCCGGGCGCCGAACTGCTGCGGATCATCGGGCATTCGCGCTGCAATATTCTGATTTCCGGCGGTACTGGTTCCGGCAAGACGACGTTGCTGAACTGTCTGACCGGGTTCATCGAACCGGGTGAGCGCGTCATCACCTGCGAAGACTCCGCGGAACTTCAGCTTCAGCAGCCCCACGTGGTGCGGTTGGAAACCCGCCCACCGAATATCGAAGGGACTGGCGAGATCACGATGCGGGATCTCGTGAAGAACTGTCTGCGTATGCGTCCGGAACGGATCATCGTGGGCGAGGTGCGTGGCCCTGAGGCGTTCGACCTGCTTCAGGCGATGAACACAGGTCACGACGGATCGATGGGCACGCTGCACGCCAACAGCCCGCGTGAAGCGCTCAGCCGTGTGGAATCCATGATCACGATGGGTGGCTTCTCGCTGCCTGCCAAAACAATTCGTGAAATGATTGTCGGTTCCATCGATGTCGTGGTTCAGGCATCGCGCCTGCGGGATGGTTCGCGCCGCATCATGAACGTGACGGAAGTCCTCGGTCTTGAAGGTGATACGATCGTTCTGCAGGACGTGCTGAAGTACGAAATCGAAGGCGAAGACGAACACGGCCGTGTCATCGGCAAGCACCGCGGGACCGGGATCGGTCGGCCGCGCTTCTGGGATCGTGCTTCCTACTACAATCTGGAACGTGAACTGGCAGTCGCCCTCGACGAGCTGGGAGGCTGATGATGGACTCAAATACGATGACCATCGCGATTGCCGTTTTGGCATTTGTCGCGATTGGCGGTCTCGGAATGGCTTTTTCCGGTGGCGACAAAGATGCCGCCCGCAAGCGTGCCCGTGCCATTGGTGCAGGGGCTACGGTGACCGGAAGGGGCAGGGGCGCCAAGGTCATGGACGAGTCGGCGAAGCGCCGCGCCAAGACCCAGGAAATGCTGGACACCCTGCGCAAGCAGGGGGAAGCCCGACGGAAAACCAGTGGGGCCCAGACGGTCAAGATCAAATTGGTGCAGGCGGGTCTTGAGATTCCTCTGTCAGCTTTCTGGATGTTCTCAGTCCTGCTCGGCAGCGTGTGCGCCGTGCTGGCATTTCTCTCCGGTTTCGAAGGCCTGACAGTGTCGGGTATCGCCTTCCGCAGCCGGCCAATCTTTGTGGCCGGTGCCTTTGTTGGCGGGACATTCGGATTGCCGCGATTTGTCCTGAACTTCATGATCAACAGCCGCCACAAGAAGATGATCAACCAATTCGCAGATGCGCTGGATGTCATCGTCCGGGGGGTTAAATCCGGTCTGCCGTTGAATGAATGTATCCGGATCATTGCAAAGGAAAGCCCGGAGCCACTAAGGACTGAATTTGCCACGCTCGCCGACAATCTTGCGATGGGGGCGGGAACCGAGCGGTCGCTCAGCATGTTTTACAAGCGCGTGCCTCTGCAGGAAGTGAACTTCTTCATGATCGTGCTGCTGATCCAGGCCAAGGCGGGCGGCAACCTTTCCGAAGCGCTCGGCAACCTTTCCAGTGTGATCCGTTCACGCAAGATGATGCGTGAAAAGGTCAAGGCGATGTCTTCGGAAGCGAAGGCGTCGGCCATGATTATCGGATCGCTGCCCTTCGCGGTGGGTCTGCTCGTTTTTCTGACGACACCTGACTACATCATGGAGCTATTCCGGACCGAAACCGGTCACGTCATCCTTGCGGGTGGGTCTACCCTCATGTTCATGGGTGTCATGACGATGAAGAAGATGATCAACTTCGATATTTAGGCGCGATAGTGTTCGATATTATCCTTTCCCTGACGAAACCTGAGGCCTTGGCATCGATCCTGGTCGCGGTGGCGGTATTTGGCACGATGCTGACGATGTTCATGCCGTACCTGCAGGGCAACAAGCTGGAAACCCGCCTGAAGGCCGTTTCAATGCAGCGGGAGAAGCTCCGCAAGCAGAGCCGTGCCGCGCTGGAGCAGAAAAAGGGACTCCGTCGTAAGGATACTTCCGCGATCGGGGAAATTTCGTCCCGTCTGAACCTCGCAAAGGCCCTCGAGGACCCCAATTTGCAGGATACCCTGAACAAGGCTGGCCTGCGCGGACCCGGCCCGGTATCGGCATTCTACTTTGCCCGAATGGCCTTGCCTTTCGTCGGTATGCTGGCCGTTTTCGTGACGGTTTTCTTCGTCAACGATTTCGGCATGCGTCCGATGATGAAGTACGGGTCCATCCTGTTTGGCGCTGCAGCAGGGTTTTACGCGCCCAACATCTATGTCTCCAATCTCGCCCAGCAGCGTCAGCATTCCATTATGCGCGCCTTCCCTGACGCGCTGGACATGCTGCTTATCTGTGTCGAGTCCGGGATGTCGATCGAGCTTGGCTTTCATAAGGTCAGTCAGGAGATCGGGTCGGCCTCACCCGAACTCGCAGAAGAATTCGGATTGACCGTGGCCGAGTTGTCCTATCTGCCAGAGCGTCGGCAGGCCTATGACAATCTCGCTAAACGGACAGGGCATGAGGGTGTGAAATCGGTCTGTATGGCACTCGGCCAGGCGGAACGTTATGGTACGCCTCTTGGCGATGCGCTGCGTGTGATGGCGAAGGAAAACCGTGACATGCGGATGTCGGAAGCCGAGAAGAAAGCCGCTGCGCTTCCGGCCAAGCTGACAGTGCCTATGATTGTATTCTTCCTGCCGGTTCTGTTCCTGGTGGTCCTTGGTCCAGCCTACATCAAATACCAGAAGATGTCGGAGAAGAACGAAGCGGCGCCGGCGGTCACAAAGGAACGTCGCGGCGGCTCACGGCGTTCAGATGCAAGCGGCTTGACAGGGATTGACCCGCGTGTGGACGTCCGCGTCCTGGCTTGAACGGCCTCAACTCAATCGGAAAAACGGTATTTCAGCCGCCGGTGCGGCGAAGGCGCAGCCCGGTCGATTCCGCGGGCGGCGCCTCTTTCGCGGTCTCAGGCGCTGCAACTTGTGAGGCCGTACTGACGGCGGGCGATGGCGCGCCATTGTCCGTCTGGATCATTTCCTTCAGGAGTTCGACATTCTGCTCGACCACCTTTTCCGGCGCGTAACCGGCGCTGGTTTTCTGCATCTCGTCGAACCGTCCCTGCAGCCCCAGAACGAGGGCCAGGTTCTCCCGGACGCGCACATCGGCCGGAGCGAGAGCAGCCGCCTGGCGCAGCTTCGCTTCGGCGCCGGCCAGGTCACCCGTCAGGGCGAGGGAGAGGCCATAGTTGGCAAGTGTTGAGGCTCGGCCAGGCTCTATCGCCAGCGCCTTTTCATACGCAACCTGAGCGCCCTGATGGTTCTCAAGCTGGTCCATCGCGGTGCCGAGGGCGGCCCAGGCTTCTGCGCGGTCCGGATTGGCGACCGCGACCTGTTCAAACGCGCGTGCGGCCCCCAACTGGTTGCCATTTGCGGCAAGGGCCCGGCCAAGCGGCATCAGGATCCGCGGCTCATTGGGATAGATCACCAGCACTTCGGAGAGAACCTCAACCGCCCGTTCGGTGGAGCCAATGCCGCGCAGGGCCTCGGCAAAAGTCAGGGCATTGTCCAGGTTTTCGGCGTCCTTCCCATATTCCTTCGACCAGAAATTCGCTTTGGTCAGCGGGTCCGCATTGTTGGCGGCCTCGATTTCTTCCGGCGTTGCCGGCTTCATCGCCTCGGCCACGGCGGCCTTCAGCTGCTCAGCGGCTTGAGCGTCCGGATCAGGCGCCGTGGCGCAGGCCGATACGCCAGCAAGGGCGATGGCAAGTGCAGCCAGTGAGGTTTTCGCTCTGGACATGGGACCGCTCCGGGTTTGAATCAGGGTCATTCCCGCGTGAGTCTGGACCTGTGGGCGTCAAGGATGGGTTAACGCCAGCGCAGACTCCATTAACACTTGCCCGTACGAGGCCGATTTCATGCACAAGAGTTTCACCACCGGTGCCGACGGGGCGGTCAGCGTCTGGCTGTACACCGCCGACGCTTTCAAATCGCTGGAGAACGATCCGTTCCCTTCCGCCCTTGCGGTCGCAAAGGCGCAGGCATTCAAGGGCGGGGCAGGGCAATTGGTGCTGGTGCCGGGCCCGGATGGTGCGCTGGCCCACGTGCTGGGCGGCATTGGCGATGGAAAGGACGCGCTGGCGGTCGCGGCGCTGTCGGGCAAGCTTCCGGAGGGCGTGTATGAGATTGCGTCCGATGGTGGTCTCTCAATGGCATCGGTTGCGGCTGGCTGGGCTGACGGAGCCTACCGTTTTGACCGGTACCTGAAAGACAAGGCGACCCCGCCGCAGCTGGTTATCCCGGATGGCAAGGAAGGCGAGGCGTTGTCGGCGGAAGCTGACTCCATCACGTTGTTGCGGGATCTTGTGAACACGCCGGCCGGCGACATGACCCCGGCCGGCATTCAGGAGACCGTGGAACAACTGGCGGAGGAATTCGGCGCCAAACTAACCGCGATTGTTGGCGACGCCCTGCTGGAACAGAACTACCCCATGGTTCACGCCGTGGGCCGCGCCGCAAAGGCTGCGCCGCGTTTCCTGGAACTGGAATGGGGCGACGCTTCGAAGCCGAAGCTGGCGCTCGTTGGCAAGGGCGTGACCTTCGATTCCGGCGGGCTCGACATCAAGCCGGGCAGCGGCATGCGGATCATGAAGAAGGACATGGGCGGCTCGGCCCACGTCATCGCGCTCGCCCGCCTCGTCATGGCGACGAAGCTGCCGGTGCACTTGAAGCTCTACGTGCCGACAGTCGAAAATGCGATCAGCGGCGATGCCTTCCGGCCGGGCGATATCCTGTCGTCCCGCAAGGGCCTGACGGTCGAGATCGACAATACGGATGCTGAAGGCCGGCTGATCCTGGCCGATGCGCTGGCGCGGGCCTCCGAAGGGGAACCTGATCTGCTGATCGACTTTGCGACACTTACCGGCGCGGCCCGTGTCGCGCTCGGGGCGGATCTCGCGCCAGTCTATTCCGACGACGAGCAGCTGGTGGCCGATATCCTCGAAGGCTCGACGGAGTCCGGCGATCCGGTCTGGCGTATGCCGCTCTGGGACCCCTACATGTCGGAGCTGAAGAGCCCGATCGCAGACCTCGTGAATTCCGGCAGCGGCTTTGGTGGATCGATCACGGCCGGCCTGTTCCTGAAGCAGTTCGTCGACGCGAAGAGCTGGGCGCACTTCGATGTCTGGGCCTGGCGTAAAGGGAAGTATGGGCGACCGGAAGGCGCTGCCGCGTGTGGCCTGCGTGCCGTGTGGGCCATGCTGCAAAAACGCTACCGCTAGTTCTTCGGAAAGAGTGATATCGAAAAGGGTGTTGACTCATTCCATAATTCCACGATACTGGAAATATGGAATCAAAAAACGCCCTCTCCAAACTCTCCGCCCTGGCCCAGGAAAACCGTCTGGCTGTGTTTCGCCTTCTGGTGAAGGCCGGGCATGACGGCTTGCCGGCCGGGGAAATTGCTGCCGCCCTCGACGTGCCGGCGAATACATTATCGGCTCAGCTCAACATTCTTTCGAATGCGGGTCTGGTCGAAGGCAACCGGCAGGGGCGATCCATCATCTACACTGCAAACTTCGACGCCATCAGCGGGCTGATCGTCTTCCTGATGGAAGACTGTTGCCAGGGGCGTGAAGAAATCTGCAGTCCAATCATCGCGGCAGCGCAGTCTGCCTGCTGCTGACCTGTCACTGAAAAGGAAACATCATGAAGCGCCTGCACGTACACATAGGGGTGGACGACCTCCAACGGTCCATCGACTTCTACTCGACCCTGTTCGGTGCGCCGCCGAGCGTGCTGAAGGATGATTATGCCAAATGGATGCTGGACGATCCGCGTGTGAACCTCGCCATCAGCGCCCGTGGCGCGGCATCCGGTGTGGAGCATCTGGGCATTCAGGCGGAAGATGCAGGCGAACTCGCCGAGGTCTATGATCGCCTGAAACGTGCCGATGCGCCTGTCCTCGAAGAAGGGGAGACCGTCTGCTGCTACGCCCAATCGGAGAAGAGCTGGGTTTCTGACCCGGCTGGTGTGCCGTGGGAGGTGTTTCACACGACCGGTGACAGCGCCGTCTATGGTGGTGGCCCGGAGCTGAGTGACGGACGCCTCGCTTCGACTCCGACAGGTATGGCGGTGGAGCGGGCCTGCTGTGCACCGGTAATCCCGGAACCGAAGACAACTGGTTGCTGCGGCTGATCCAGTGGGGGCGTTCGAGAAATACCTGTCGGTCTGGGTCGGTCTCTGCATTGTTGTAGGGATCGGCCTGGGCGCAGTCATTCCCGGTGCATTCTCCGCACTGGCCGCGCTGGAATATGCCAACGTCAACTTTGCCGTGGCCGTGCTCATCTGGGCAATGGTCTGGCCCATGATGATCGGCATCGACTTCTCGGCCATGCGCCGGGTCGGCGAACGTCCGAAAGGCCTCATCATCACGCTGGTGGTGAACTGGCTGATCAAGCCTTTCACCATGGCGATGCTGGGCGTCCTGTTCTTCCGTCACATCTTCGCGGGATGGATCCCGGCCGCGGATGCCGAAGGCTACCTCGCGGGCCTGATCCTTCTCGGCGCAGCGCCTTGCACGGCCATGGTGTTCGTCTGGTCCCAGCTCACCCGCGGGGACCCGAACTACACGCTGGTGCAGGTCAGCGTGAACGATACGATCATGGTGTTCGCGTTTGCGCCGATCGTGGCATTCCTGCTGGGCGTGACGGAGATCAGCGTGCCATGGGAAACGCTACTGCTCTCGGTGGCGCTATACGTCGTCATTCCGCTGATCGCGGGCGTTCTCACGCGCAATGCGCTGACCCGGCAGGGCGGGGAGGCGGCTGTGACAGGTTTCACTCACCGCATGAAACCGCTCTCCGTCATCGGATTACTGGCGACGGTCGTCCTGTTGTTCGGTTTCCAGAGTGGGACCATCCTTGCACAGCCTGCCGTGATTGCCCTGATTGCCGTTCCGATCCTGATCCAGTCCTATGGCATCTTTGCGCTCGCTTATGCGGCCGCGTGGGCCTGGAAAGTGCCGCACCGGATCGCGGCGCCATGTGCCCTGATCGGCACGTCCAATTTCTTCGAACTGGCCGTCGCCGTTGCGATCAGCCTGTTCGGCCTGAACTCCGGCGCGGCACTGGCCACCGTGGTCGGCGTGCTGGTCGAAGTGCCGGTGATGCTGTCGCTGGTCGCTTTCGCCAACCGGACGCGATCTGCATTCGTGACGACAGAAGGGGAGGCCGCCGCGCCATGATTGTCATTCACCACAATCCGGATTGCGGCACGTCCCGGAACGTGCTGGCCATCATCGAGGCGAGCGGCGAGACGCCGGTTGTGATCGAATACCTGAAGGAAGGCTGGACGCGCGCGCAGCTGCTGGGCCTGTTCGCGGCGGCCGGGCTGACACCGCGCACCGCTCTGCGGGAATCGAAATCTCCGGCGAAAGAGCTGGGGCTATTGGAGCCCGGTGTTGCCGATGAGGCGATCTTCGAGGCGATGCTGGAACATCCGGTTCTCGTAAACCGGCCGATTGTCTGCAGCCCGAAGGGCGTGCGCCTGTGCCGGCCAAGCGAGGCGGTTCTGGATCTGTTGGAAACCCTGCCACCGGGCCCGTTCTACAAGGAAGATGGCGCGCTTCTGATCGACGAAAACGGCCAGCGCGTCGGCTAAGGCCTAGTCGGCCTCGATCCGCTCGATCGGGCCGCCGGCGTCTTCCTGCAGGCGCAGGGCCTCGCGCACCTGGCCGCGCAGGACCAGCGTGTTGATGTCTTCCGGATCGGCTTCCATCGCGGCGGTCACGTCCAGCATGGCCTTGTCCGGATCGCCCTTGGCGAGCCAGGCGGCGCCGCGCATCTGGTAGGCCTCGCTCGAGCCGGGCACGCGCAGCAGGACGGCGTCGAGGTCCTCAATGGCCTTGTCGTAATTCTCCAGCAGGATGTGGGCGGAGGCCCGGTCCAGCAGCAGTTCCGGCGCATCGGGCGCGATCTTCAGTGCGCCGTCGAAGGCCTGCAGGGCGGAGTCCGGATCGTCGGCCTCGATCCAGGCATTCCCGGCCTGTGATAGGTAAGCCGCGCGTTGTTCCAGCGTGCCGCCATCCGTTGAATTTGCGAGGTTTTTCAGCCGCTCGGCGCCTTCCGCCTGGTGCCCGAGGGCGATCAGCGCGATGGCCGTGCACTGGCGTGCGCCGGGGCGGTTGCCCTGATAGAGCCAGGCGAGGCCGTCTTCATAGGCGTCGTCCGGGTCGGTCTCGATCTTGGCTAGGCAGGCCTCCAGCCGGGCCTGTTCCTCGGCCGCAATACGTTCGCCGGTCGACTGAAGCAGGACGAGCGAGACGGCGGCAGCAGCAAAAAGGGGCATGGATCGGACACTCCGGAACCTGTAACAAACCCCATAGATACAAAGGGATCAGCGCACGCAAATGACAGTTCAGCCATCTCTGCTTTTTGTCGCCGGGCTTGGCTATAGTGCCACACAGCTGGCGCGGATCTGGCCGGGCCCTGTGGCCGGCACGGTGCGCAGCGAGGCCAAGGCCGAGGCCCTCAGGGCAGGCGGCATCGACGCCCGCGTCTGGGACGGCGACAGCCCGCTTCAGCTGCCCGCCAGCGCATGCCTGCTCGTGACGATCCCGCCCGATGCGCATGGCTGCCCCGTGCTACGCCATGTGCATACCGGACTTAGCCATGACGATAGCGGACCAGATCATGACTATACCGGACCACTCCATGATCTTGCCGTGACCTATCTGTCGACCACCGGCGTCTATGGCGATCTTGCCGGCGGCTGGGCGTTCGAGTGGAGCGAGACCCGCCCGCAGTGCCGCCGCGCGAAGGCCCGCGCCCTCGCCGAGGACCAGTGGCGCGAAGCCACAAACGGCCGCGCCTCCATCGTTCGCCTGCCGGGTATCTATGGCCCCGGCCGCTCTGCCTTCGACCGTCTGAGGGAGGGCACGGCCCGGCGCATCGTGAAGCCGGGGCAGGTCTTCTCCCGCGTGCATGTGGACGATATCGCGAGCGGCCTGCTGGCCCTGCACCAGCGCCCGGAGGCCGCCGCGCGGGCAGGCGGCGTGTTCCACCTCTGCGACGACGAACCGGCCCCGCCGCAGGACGTGATCGCCCACGCCGCGGACCTGCTCGGCATGGCCCCGCCGCCGGAAATCCCGATTGAGGAGGCAGGCCTCAGCGCAATGGCCCTCAGTTTCTATGCCGAGTGCAAACGCGTCTCCAACGCCCGCACCAAGGCCGCCCTGAACTGGCGCCCGAAATACCCCACCTACCGCGAAGGCCTCGCCGCGATTCTGGCGGGGGAGGGGTGATCAGGAGGTGGAGGGCTTTGCCGCCAGCATCTTGGCCCGCACCGCGCGCCATTCCATCAGGCCCACGACGCACATGGCGAGGAAGATGCCATAGAGCCCGGCCGTCAGCCACAGGCCCTTGAAGGCATAGAGCGGGATGTAGATCAGGTCCGCCGCGATCCAGAGCCACCAGTTCGCGATCCATTTGCGCGACAGCATGAACTGAGCGACGAGGCTGAGCGCTGTGGTGATCGCGTCCCACCCGGCGACGGTGGAGTCTGTGTAGCGGTGAAGGCCAAACTGGATCGCCGCCCAGATCACGCCCACGGCGCCAAGGCAGGCGAGGAATTGCGGCAGGGTCGGATTGTGCACTTTCAGCGCGGTGTGGTCCTCACCCCCGCGCAGCCAGGAATACCAGCCATAAAGCGCCAGCCCGAAATAAACCACCTGCAGCCCGGCATCGGCATAGAGACCCGCGCCGATGAACAGTACAAAGAAGAAGATATAGTTCGCGATCCCGACCGGAAAATTCCAGATATTCCGCTTCACGACCAGCCACACGCAAAGCGCGCCGGTAACGAAGCCTGCGATTTCAGTCCAGGTCATATTTGGGGTGCATCCTGCGGTGGCGTCTAGCGGATTATCCGCTCAATAGTCCATCGAGAATTCGATGATGAAGTTTGAAAATCTCTCATTGCCTTCAGTGCCTGCAACAATTTCATAAGCGCAATTCAACACATCAAGCGAAGCCAAAGTCAGCTTCAAGTCTCTATCTCGATCATAGTGCTTGTCGCCATGAAACAGGTTGTTTCGTACGCGCTTTACCGCTTGGATAAGAGTCCACGAGTCATATGCTGGTGCGACGTCAGATCGCCACTCCACGCCGCCAGAGGCATTGGTTTTTAGTTTTTCGGGAGGCGCTTCTATCAGTATACGAGCGGATGGAATTGCTGTGGCCCTACCAAAGAATTCTACGGGTAGTTCCTTGGCAAATGCTTCCCAATCAGCAAAAGGGTCTCTGCGTGCACGAAAACCACTTCGCTTAAGTGCGTACTCATACCGAGCAAAAACTGAGAATAATTTGAATGCATCGGGTGGCACCTTGTTACCAATTATGTCTTCAAGCCTCATAGGTTGCCCCTCTCAGTTGGTTTGTAGCTTCGATTCCAATTCAGCTCGTAGAGCTTTGACGTTCTCAATGCTGCTTTGAAGATTGAAGCGCTCGGCGCATGCTTCTACTGCTCCGAGCCCCGCAAAGAACGCACCAGTGAATACGGACATCAGGAGGCTGTTTGTCCAATGTTCTTTGAACGTATCTCTTGTGACGGGTTCGCCATTATCTCGGGTCCAGAAGTAAATTGTGCCAAAGTACGTTCCATGAAGAATTTCGGAAGAGTGCCGGTATATGGCAAATTTGGCTCCCGCCAATGATAGCGCCGCCTGCTCGCTCACAAGTTGGACCTGCTCGATTTTTTCGTTTTGCGTAGCAGGAGACCAGTCCCGAATTTCCTTTCCATTTTTGTCCGTGAAGAGTTCAAGCGCATCTTTAAGGCCTTGTATTGATTCCATCTCCGGCGGGTTGTCGTATCCTACAGATATACGTGTGCCCGCTATTTCCCCTGATCGATTGAAATCCCTAAAACGCTTTTGAAGTGCGTGGGCCTGAGCTCTTTGGGCGACCCCAACATCCGAGGTGGCGATGTAGGCCACATTGATTGCGGCTTCTACGACGTTGCGGGAAATGCTGAAGCAGTCTTTCACGGACATATCGACTGTCCCGGTCAACTTCGTTATTGAATGAAGTGACACGCCCATGGACTGAAGCATGAGTAATATCGTGCTTGTGATAACTTGCTCGTCCGCGCTTCTTTGCGTCTTCGAGCTCTCAAGCGTATGAATCAGACCGTCAATGACCCGCATTTCTGCCTTTAACAGACGTTGCGTGAGATCGTGTATGTCGTCCAGTCCGTCCGCTGGCATGAGAGCCTCTCCTCGATATCGCTTATATTGATACTCAGCCTAAAATATTCCAGTGGCCAATCCCGCGCAGCGCCGCCCACAATTCCCGGCACTTCGTCAAATCCAATTCGGGGATGGTCTTCTCTGCGAGGATTTCTTCCGAGGTCTGAGCGCTGGTGTTGATGATCGGGTGTGGCTGGATGTCGCGAAGACGTCGCTGGCCATCAGGCGGGTTTAACCGGTGCGGAATTGATCTGCGCTCGATAATCTGGCCTTTTCGACGTCACAAAATGAGGGAGAAACGCCATGAGCAATGAACAGGTGATCCGGGATTTTATTGCGGCCTGGTCGCGGCTGGATGTGGAGGAGCTGGTGGGCTTCTTTGCCGAGGACGGGATCTATCACAACATGCCGACAGGGCCGGTGCAGGGACGGGAGAATTTGCGCAAGTTCATCGGCGGTTTCATCAATGGCTGGAGCGAGACGGTCTGGGATGTCCTGACGCTGATGTCCGCCGGGGACACGGTGATCGCCGAACGCCTCGACCGCACGGTCGCCCATGGAAAGCAGATCGACCTGCCCTGTTGCGGCGTGTTCGAGATGAAGGATGGCAAGATCGCCGTCTGGCGCGACTATTTCGATCTCGCCACCTATATGAAGCCGCTGGGCGGGTGATCGCGCCCGGCTTTCCCTGATGTCCCGATCGTAAGTCATTGCCTGTGCCCGTATATGGCTCAGCGCTTGGTTTCGTCTGCGGCATATTTGCAACTGGCTCGCACTTGCATTCTCAAACAGACCCGATAAACAGCCGCGACCTGAATAAAAAATAAGCGGAGCGAGGGCAGCGTGAGCCGTTACAAGAGCAGTTTCCTGATGGCATCGGCGGCGATGCTGGCACTTTCGGCCGGGGCGGAGGCGCCTGAGATCAGGGAAGGGGACGATCCCTATCGCCTGTTGTCGACGGTTGTCGTGACCGGCTCGTCCGAGGCGGCGCTGGAAGTGGCGGGCTCTGTGTCCTTCCTCACGGATGCCGATCTCTCCGTTCAGGCGCAGAGCGACGTGCTGCGCATCCTGCGCGCCGTGCCCGGCGTGAACATCCAGGAAGAAGACGGCTATGGCCTGCGCCCGAATATCGGCCTGCGCGGCTCCGGCTCTGACCGGTCCTCGCGCGTGGCGCTGATGGAAGATGGCGTGCCGATCTCGCCGGCGCCGTATTCCTCGCCGTCGGCCTATTATTTCCCGACCATCGCCCGGATGAGCGCCATCGAGGTGACCAAGGGCCCGGCGGCAATTCTTTACGGCCCGCGCACCACGGGCGGGGCGATCAACATGTTCTCGACGCCTGTGCCGGAGGCCCCATCGGGCTACGGGCAGGTGATGTTCGGCACGAATGACCGCCAGCGCGCGCACCTCTGGCTGGGCGGCAAGACAGATGCGGCGGTGGGTTGGCAGCTGGGCGGCCTGGTTGAAGTGTTCACCGACGAGACGGACGGTTTCAAGCGGCTGGACAATGGTGGTCCGACCGGCTTCGACGCGGACGACCTTGTCGTGAAGCTCGGCGCCTACAAGGCCGATGGGGCCATGCCGCAGAGCGTGGAGCTGAAATACCAGACGCGGGAAGAGACCTCGAATGAGACTTACCTGGGCCTGACGCTGGACGATTTCCGCGCAGACCCTTACCGGCGCTACGATGCGAGTGCGGACGATGTGTTCAATGGCGAGAACGAGCTGTTCCAGCTGACCCACCGGATCGACCTCACGCCGGAGATCAGCCTGACGACGATTGCCTATCATCACGATTTTGCCCGCAACTGGTACAAGCTACAGGGCATCAATTCGGTCGGCACCGGGGCGAGCGGGGACACCTCGATCTCCAGCGTGCTGGCCGATCCGGTCACCTATGCCGCTCAGTATGACCTCGCCGTGGGTACCATCAGCCTCGACGATTCCATCGTCTACCGCGCCAACCGGCGCGCCTATTACAGCGAGGGCATCCAGTCGGTGCTCAACTGGAAGACGGCCTTTGGCGGCGTGGACCATGACCTGACCATCGGCGTCCGTGTGCACGAGGACGAGGAAGACAGGTTCCAGGAAGAGGATGCGTATCGCCTAGAGGGCGGGCAACTGATCCTGACGACGGCCGGGGCGGCGGGCAGCCAGGCGAACCGTATTTCCTCCGGCGAGGCGCTCGCTCTGTTTGTGCAGGACAAGTTTACCATCGGGCGGCTCTCGGTGACGGGCGGCGCGCGGTTCGAGGATTACGAACTGACGCGGGAAGACTATGCCACCAGCGACCCGACGCGTGCCGCCGGGCCGACACAGGTGCGGACCCTATCGGACTCGGTGATCGTGCCGGGCGTCAGCGCGCTCTATGAGATCAGCGGGACGACGACGCTGCTGGCCGGCGTGCATCGCGGCTTCGCCATCGCCAGCCCCGGCACGACGGATGCCGATGTCGAGGAAAGCGTGAACTGGGAGTTCGGCGGGCGCTATTCGCGCGGTGAGTTCGAGCTGGAAGCGATTGCCTATTTCAACGACTATTCGAACCTGCTCGGCACGTGCACGGCCTCGTCCGGTGGCGGCTGTACGGTGGGCGATCAGTTCAATGGCGGCGAAGTCGATGTGCGGGGCCTTGAGGTGACGGCCAGCTGGGATGCCGGAACTGCTCTGAATACGGATATCTCCGTTCCGCTGAGCCTGGTCTACACGCTGACCGACGCAGAGTTCCAGACGAGCTTCGAGAGCGACTATGAACCGTGGGGCGATGTCGCCGCCGGGGACGAGCTGCCCTATATCGCCGACCAGCAGCTGACGCTGAGCGCGGGCCTCGAAACGGACCGCTGGGGTGCAAGCCTCTCCGGCAACTATGTCTCCGAAGCGCGGGCACGTGCCGGGCAGGGGAGCATTCCGGTGCGCGAGCAGATCGAAGCGCGCTGGGTGGCTGACATGGCCGTCTGGGTGGACCTGACGGATCGAATCCGTGTGCGGGCCAAGGCCGAGAATTTGTTCGATGAGGTCTATGTTGCCTCAATCGATCCGGCCGGCCTGCGTCCCGGCAAGCCTTTCGAGTTCCTGATGGGTGTGGAAGTGTCGTTCTGAGGCAGAGGTCTCAGAACACCCCCATCTTCAGCCCGGCGCCCAGCGCGGCGCCCAGCTCGCGGCATTTCTCAAGATCCGTTTCCGGGATCGATTTTTCCGCGAGGATTTCTTCCGGAGTCTGAGCGCTGGTGTTGACGATCAGGGGCGGCTGCACCTCACGCAGGCGCCAGCCCTTGGCGATGCGGGCGGCCTGGCGGGCGGCGCCTTCGCCGTCCGATCCGGCGCAGATCATCAGCGCATAGGGGCGGCCTTCGATCCGTCCGAGTACGGGATAATAGCAGCGGTCGAAGAATTCCTTCATCGCGCCCGACAGCGCGGCGAGGTTTTCCGGCCCGGCAAACAGGTAACCGTCTGCGGTGAGCAGGTCTTCCGGCATGGCATTTTCCGCGTGGATGAGCACGGCATCAGCCTCTTCCTTCGCCGCGGCGAAAGCGGCTTCGGCCATCTGCCGCGTGCCACCGGTGCGGGAATGATAAACAATCAATAATTTGGACATCTCACCGCCCATGTTAGAACCGGCCGCAGGAAAGGACACAAGAAGCCTTTCCATAAAAAATTGGAGGACACTCATGGCGACCCCGACACCGGTCGAGATTGAGATCGAAGGCAAGACCTATAAAGGCAGCTACAGCACCGACGGCCACCTGCTGACCACGCGCTATCGCATGCAGGCGATTACCGATGAAGTGCGCACCACCGCGCCCGCCATTGCTGCGCGCGGCATGCTGGCCCGGCTCGTACGGCTGGAGCAGCGTGATGAGCGTGGCGCAGAGCCACACTGAAAAATCGAAAATCATAAAACTTGACGCTAGCGTCATCTTTTATGAGGATGACGTATGACTCAGGAATTTCTCTCCCCCGCCGCCGTCGCCGCGTGCCGCAGGCCGCTCGCTGAAGCACTTACCCTGCCACCCGCTGCCTACACGGATGCGGGTCTTTGGCATGTTGAGAGGGCCCGTGTGCTGGCGCGCAGCTGGTTGCCGCTGGCGCGGGTGGATCAGGTGCCGGAGGCAGGGGACTATCTCTCTGCCGATCTTGCGGGCGAGCCTGTCATGGTGGTGCGCGGGGAGGATGGCGCCGTGCGTGTCTTGTCGCGCGTCTGCCGCCACCGGGCCGCGCTGGTCGCTGAAGGGCATGGCTGCCGGAAACTGTTCACCTGTCCCTACCATGCCTGGTCGTACGATACGAAAGGCAGCCTCGTGCGCGCGCCGTTGATGGAAGGGGCAGAGGGGTTCAATCCCGCTGAACTGGGCCTGCGCGAGATCCGGTCCGAGATCTGGGAAGGCTTTGTCATGGCGACGCTGGATGCCGATGCAGCCGCCTTCGCCCCTCAGATCAGCGGCTTCACGGACTATTTCGCGAACTTCAATCTGGGCGGGTTCGTCGTGGCGCGGACGCTGGACTATGCCCATGGCTGGAACTGGAAGGTTCTGGCCGAGAATTTCATGGAGGCTTACCACCACATCGCGGCCCATTCGAAAACGCTGGAGCCGGGCTACCATGCGCGCGACTCGCAGGTGCCGGATACCGACCAGCCCTGGTCCATCCTGCACATGCCGGCCGCCGACCGGGAGGCCCCCCAGCCGCCTGTGCCGGGGCTGGAGGACTGGCAGTTGCGGGACCTGATCGCGGCCATCGCGTTTCCAGGCCTCATGCTGGCAGTCCAGGGCCCGTTCATGGCCTGGTACCAGATGACACCGCTGGCCGAAGACCAGATGGACCTGAAGATCCATCTCTGCTTCCCGGACTGGATGCAGGGCATGGACGACTACGCGGCCATCGTGGACGGGGCCGAAGCCTCCATCCGGGGCATCCACGAGGAAGACATCGCCGCGAACGACCTTGTCTGGGCGGGTCTCAACGCGCCGCTATCCCGCGCCGGACCGTTGTCGCCGCTGGAGAAGTCGATCTGGCAGATGAACCAGTGGTGGCTCGACCGGATGGGCGCCTGATCAACGCGGTGGCCGTCCGCCACCGGGCGGGCGTCCGCCACCGGGCGGGCGCCCGCCGCCGCCCTGAGAGCGCAGCGGCACATCCATAAGCATTTCGGCGCGGGTCAGCTCCCCGTCATGGTCGCGGTCCAGCCGGTCGAATTCGTCGGTCAGGCGGGTCCGGAATTCTTCTTCGCTGATCTGCCCGTCGAGGTTCACGTCAAAAGCGATGTGATTGGGCAGCGCCTCAGGATTGCCGAGCGCAGTCTCTGCCCAGCCGGACATGGCAACCGCCGGGACAGTGCCGCGGGAGGTGACCGGGAGGTGTGCCCATTCGGCGCTGATACCGGCGGTCAGTTCGGCCGGGCCAACGGCATAGTCGTGGCCGGTGTCCATGCCGGTGAAGAGGAGGGCGATGGGCCGCGCAACCTGTCCGCCATTCAGGCTTGTCGCCTGGCCTCCGGGGCTGCCGCCACCGGGCGGGCCACCTTGCGGACCGCCACGCGGAGGCGGACGCGAAGTGCAGGCCGCGATCAGCAGCGCACCGAGAATGGCGGAGGTGACAGCCAGTGCTGCCGGACGGGGTTCGAACATGGGAGAGGCCTTCCTGCCGGTTGTTATCCCGGCTGGAACGGCGCTGGTCCGCTAATCCGTCGGCGCTTACTGATTTGTAATGCCAGCGATTTCCGTGCAGGTGGCCAGAAGGCGGGCAATGTCCTGATCGCGGGAGAGGCGGTGATCGCCATCCTTGATCAGGGTGAAGACGAGATCCTTTGTGCTCATCGTCTCAACCAGCCGGAAGGCGTGGCGCCAAGGCACGTCAGGATCTTCTGCGCCCTGCAGGATGCGTACGGGACATTCGAGATCTATGGGGGAATCGAGCAGTTGCCAGCTGCGGCCATCCTCGATCAGCGCCTTCGTGATCGGGTAGGGGTCGCCATAGTCCGACGGACGGAGCGTCAGTCCTTGCTCCATGATCTCTTCCCGCTGGCGGGGCGTGAATTCCGGCCACATCAGCTTCTCGGTGAAATCCGGTGCGGGCGCGATCAGGACCATGCCGGCGAGGCGTTCGCGCCGGGCGAGGCCGGAGAGCAGCGCCATCCAGCCGCCCATGCTGGAACCGACGAGGACCAGCGGTCCGCTCGTCAGCGCGTCGATCGCATCGAGCGCATCCTCGCGCCACTGCGAGATCGTGCCGTCCTCGAACGCGCCGCCTGATTCGCCGTGACCGGAATAATCGAAGGCGAGAAATCCGTGTTCTGCGTCTTTCGCCCACTGTTCGACACACATGACTTTCGAGCCGGTGATGTCGGACTTGAACCCGCATAGCCACACATAAGTCAGGTCAGTCCGGGCCGGTGCGAAGCGGCGATATGCCAGCTCTCTGCCGTGAGGAGAGATGAAATGTTCGGTTGTCATAACCTGTCCGTTCCGCCATCTCTCTCGCCTGTCAAGCGAATGGGTGGCACGCGACTTGGAACCTCTCCCCGATATGACCGGCAAGACCATCCTGCAGGTCGCACCCGAATTGTCAGCAGGCGGGGTGGAACGCACCGTTCTGGAGGTGACCGAAGCCATCGTCGAAGCGGGCGGCCGGGCACTGTTGGCGAGCCGCGGCGGTCGCCTTGAAAGCGAATTCGAGAAGCTCGGCGGCAAGCTGTTCCGCATGGACGCGAAATCCAAGAACCCGCTGGTGCTGAAAGCCAATGAGGGCAAGCTGAAACGGATTATCCGGAACGAGGGCGTTCACCTTGTTCATGCCCGTTCCCGTGCGCCGGCCTGGAGTGCCTATGCTGCCGCCAAGGCGATGGGCGTACCCTTCGTAACCACTTATCACGGTGCCTATTCCGGCGAAGAGGGCCTGAAACGGAAGTACAATTCCGTGATGGCCAAAGGGGACCTTGTGATCGCCAATTCCCAGTGGATCGCCGAACACGTGCAGCGGGTGCACGGGCTGCCGCCGGAACAGGTCGTGACCATTCCCCGCGGCGTGGATCTCGATGCCTATTATCCCGGCGCAGTAACACCGGCGCGGATCGATGCCGTCCGCACCCGCTGGGGCCTGAAGGACGATACGCGTCTCACCCTGTTCCTGCCGGGACGGTTGACGGAGTGGAAGGGCCAACTGCTGGCCATCGAAGCGCTGGGCCTTCTGGCGCCTGAGGAGCGGGAAGGGCTGGTGCTCGTCCTCGCCGGGGATGCGCAGGGGCGCGATGCCTATGAAGGCCGGATCTATGACCAGATCCGCCATCTTCACCTCGACGGGCAGGTGCAGGTGGTCGGCCATGAGACCGACATGCCTGCGGCTTACCTCGCCAGCGACATCGTGATGGCCCCCTCGACCCGGCCGGAAGCGTTTGGGCGGGTCGCGGCGGAAGCCTCTGCCATGGCGCGCCCGGTGATCGTGTCGGATCATGGCGGCGGGCGCGAAACCGTGCTCGACGGCGAGACCGGCGCTCGCTTCCAGCCGGGCGATGCCTCGGCGCTTGCCGGGGCGATCCGGGCCTTGCTGGCCATCGGAAACACCGCCCGCGCCAGCATGGGAAAGGCGGGGCAGGCACACGTGCGCAGCCATTTCTCCAAGCGGGGGCTTCAGATGGCCACCCTCGGCGTCTATAAGCGCCTGATCGGTTAGGGGACCGACGAGGTAGGAATGGCAAAAACCGCAAAGCTCGCCAGCCCGGTCAATCCGGGAGCTGGCGCCAAGGAAGTACTGGTCATCAAGCTGAGCGCGCTCGGTGACTTTGTGCTGGCGCTTGGCGCCATGAAAGCCGTGCGCGAGTTCCATCCCTCGGCCCGCATCACGCTGTTGACCACGCCGCCTTTCGAGGATTTCGCCAGTCATTGCCCGTATTTCGACCGGATCGAGACCGATGGCCGCCCCGCCACGATGAAGGCGACGACGGCGCTGCTCAGCCGGATCCGCAAGTCGAAATACGACATCATCTATGATTTCCAGACTTCCGGGCGCACGAAGAACTATTTCACGGCGCTCAGCCGCACGGGCAAGCCGCCGCTCTGGTCGGGCCATCATGAGAAGGCGGCCTTCTTCCACGACAATCCGGATCGGGCGACCATGCATTCGATCGACCGGCTGGCAGAGCAGCTGGCGATCGCCGGTCTCGCGCCAGAGGGCCGCTGGAACCGCCAGAATTTCCCGAAGCCGGATCTCAGCTGGGTCCGCCCGAAACTGCGCGATGCGCCGCGCCTGCAGCCGGCCTATTTCGGTCTGGAACAGCCCTACATGCTGCTGATTCCGGGCGCCTCCGAGCACCGGGAAGCCAAGCGCTGGCCGGTGGAGCGGTTTGCGGAACTGGCCAAGCGGATCGCCGATGCCGGGGTGACCCCCGCGATTATCGGCGGCAAGGCCGAGGGCAAGATCGCGCAGGACATCATGAAGCTGGAGAAGCGGGCGAAAAGCCTCGTCACCCGGACGGACCTGTTCCAGATCGTGACCCTGGCCGAGAAAGCCGCCTTCGTTGTCGGCAATGATACCGGCCCGATGCATATGGCCGCGATCGCCGGCGCGCCGGGCGTTGCCCTGTTTGCCACCAATGAAAGCAATCCCGACCATGCCGCCCCGCGCGGGGCCCGGTCGCCGATCATCAATTCGGCGCCGACGCTTGCTGAACTGGAAGTCGACACTGTCTGGCGGTCAATTCTGGCGCTGGGTGTGCTTCCCACTTGACCGCACCGCAAATTTTGCCGAGTGCGCTTTTTCTTGAATATGCCCGCAACCACAGGCATATTCAGGCATCCTGAGAACAGCCATAAAGGAGATCGGCCATAGCTCGCAGACCAATGAATGAAGCGCCCCAGAAGGAAAAGGGACCGCGCACCAATGACGACATCAAGGCCGCAAAGGTCCTGTTGATCGACGAGAACGGTGAGAAACAGGGAGTGATGCCGCTGGCAGCCGCTCTGGATGCTGCGCGTGAAGCCAGCATGGATCTCGTCGAGGTTTCGCCGAACCAGGAAGTGCCCGTCGTCAAGATTCTCGACTATGGCAAGCTGCGTTTCGAGGAGCGGAAGAAGAAAGCCGCTGCGAAGAAGAAGCAGAAATCTTCCGAACTCAAAGAAATAAAGATGCGTCCGAACATCGACACGCATGACTATGAAGTCAAAGCGAAGGCGATGACGCGCTTCTTCGAAGCCGGCGACAAGGTGAAGGTCACCCTGCGCTTCCGCGGCCGGGAAATGGCGCACCAGCATCTCGGCATGGAACTGCTGAACCGGGTGAAGGAAGACTTCGAGGAAACGGCCAAGGTCGAACTCGAGCCGAAGCTCGAAGGCCGCCAGATGACCATGGTGCTGGCACCGCGCTGAGTTGGGCGCTGAGCACCGTTTAGAACACCGTCTAAACACCATTTATACACCATGAAGAGCCGGCCGGGCGGACCCTGCCGGCTTTTCCTGTTTTCCGGGGCGTTCCCGGGAGGAGGGGCTCGGCCGTTTCGGGTGCATTTTCAGCCGCTTTCGCCCCTTGATTCCCACACGCTGATCCGTCATAAGCCGCCTCTTCCGAGTGGTGCTGGCGAACGGCATGCCCTCCACTCATGACAGACCGGGCCGCCCGCAAGGGTGCGAGCTCCACCAAAAAGGAGAATGAAATGCCGAAGATGAAGACCAAGAAGGCCGCTGCAAAGCGCTTCAAGATCACCGCATCGGGCAAGCTGAAGCACGGCGTCGCTGGCAAGCGTCACCGCCTGATCAGCCACAATGCAAAGTACATCCGCCAGAACCGCGGCACGTCCGTCGGTGCCAAGGCTGATGAAGCCCGTGTGAAAAAGTACCTGCCGTACGGCCTCTAAGCCGCCGTCGCTGACTTAATACTGATCTTGATAGAAGGAGGCTCAGATGCCCCGCTCCCGCGCTAAAGTTCCTGCCCACGCCCGCCACAAGAAAATCCTGAAGCAGGCAAAGGGTTTCCGTAACCGCCGCAAGAATACGTTCCGCATCGCCAACCAGTCCGTCTGGGAAGCCGGCCAGTACGCCTATGTCGGCCGTAAGGTCAAAAAGCGGAAGTTCCGCTCGCTCTGGATCCAGCGCATCAACGCCGCTGTCCGCATCCACGATGAGAACATGAACTACTCGACCTTCATCAACGGCCTGACCAAAGCCGGTATCGAAGTCGACCGCAAAGTCATGTCCGACATCGCCATCAAGGACCCGGACGCGTTCGGCGCCCTGGTTGCCCAGGCCAAAGCGGCGCTCGCCTAAGTTCTCAAGACTTAAAGATACAGGAACGACCCCATGTCGAAGTCCCCGAACTCCGTCCTGCACCCGTCGAAGAAGCCGCGCGTCAAGCGCCGCAACGCGACCTGGAAGGCCCGTCTCGGCAAGCGCGCGAAAGTCCGCGTGTTTGGCAACACCAAGCGTGCGCGTCTCGCCCGCAAGAAAGCTGCCGGTAAGTAAGCTTTCTGTTGGCCCGCGCCGCCGGTGACCGCCTGAAAAGGCTGGCACCGAACCAAATGAGAGAAAGCCCGGCCAGTGTGCCGGGCTTTTCCGTTTCCGGATTTGCATGACCCCGCGAAGCGCCTACAAAGCCCGCGGAAACATATGAGGGGCAAGACCTTGTCCGATATCACGACGATCGAAAACGAAGCGCTGGCGGCGGTGGCCGCGGCGGGTGACCTGGAAACGCTGGACGCGGTGCGCGTGGCCGAGCTTGGCAAGAAGGGCAGGGTCTCCGGCCTGATGGGCTCGCTGGGCAAGATGAGCCCGGAAGAGCGCAAGGAAAACGGCCCGAAGCTGAACGCGCTGAAGACCCGCGTGGACGACGCCGTGAAGGCCCGCAAGATTGAGCTGGAAGCTCAGGCGCTGGAGAAACAGCTGGCCAGCGAGACGCTGGACCTGACCCTGCCGCCAACTCCGGGGCCGTCTGCCGGTGCGCTGCACCCGGTCATGCAGGTGTTCGAGGAAGTTGCGGCGATCTTCGGCGATATGGGCTTCACCGTTGCCGAAGGCCCGGACGTGGAAGACGACTGGCACAATTTCACCGCGCTGAATTTCCCCGAAGGCCACCCGGCGCGCGAGACACACGACACCTTCTTCATGAAGGCGCAGGAAGGCGACACGCCGAAAGTGCTGCGCACGCACACCTCGCCCGTGCAGATCCGCACCATGATGAAGCAGAAGCCGCCGATCCGCATTCTGGTGCCGGGCCGGGTCTACCGGAACGACTGGGACGCGACGCACACGCCGATGTTCCATCAAGTCGAAGGCCTCGTGATCGAGAAGGGCACCCATATGGGGCACCTCAAAGGCTGCCTGATCGACTTCGTGAAAGCCTTCTTCGAGGTCGACAATGTGGAAGCCCGCTTCCGCCCGCACTTCTTTCCGTTCACGGAACCGTCGGCCGAGATGGATGTGAAATATACCCGCAAGGGCGAGACAATCGAGATCGGCGCCGGCGACAGCTGGATGGAGATCCTCGGCTCCGGCATGGTGCATCCGAACGTGCTGCGCAATTGCGGCATCGACCCGAACGAATACCAGGGCTTCGCCTTCGGCATGGGCATCGACCGCCTGGCCATGCTGAAATACGGCATGCCGGACCTGCGCCCGTATTTCGAGGCCGATCCGCAATGGACTCGCCACTATGGCTTTGCGCCATGGAGCACGCCTTCCGTCAGCGGAGGGCTGTCGTGACGGCGAGCCCTTCCTCCTCTGACCTGCCGGAATGGACGTTCGGGGATGGTCCCGAACTCGCGGACCGTCTGGCGGCGCTGATCGTGGCCGGCGTCAAGACGGCCACCTGCAGCGACACAGGTATCCAGCCGCCGCCGGTTGAAGGTGAGCGCGGCTGCCTGATGAGCGGCGATGGCCGGCCGGTGGCGATCCTGCAGACGGAAACCGTCACGCGGATGAAATTCGCGGATGTGACGCAGGAACTGGCGGCGCTGGAAGGCGAGGGCGATCTCAGCCTCGACTATTGGCAAAGCGCGCACCGGGAATATTTCACGCGGAACGGCGTGTTCGCGGAAGACATGGATGTGTTCTTTGAAACATTCCGGCTGGTCGAAGTGCTGGATGCTGACTTTGCAGCTGCAGCCGCTGAACACCTCGCGCAGGAACGCGCCGGGGCGACGGTGTAGGGGACAGGCATGGGCACCGGCAGCAAGGTAGAAATGGTGATTGCGATCTGCGCGGTGGTGACCAGCGCGATAGCGGTCTTCATTGCCTGGGACCAGGGCCGCGTCATGCGTGCCCAGCAGCATGGATCCGTGTTCCCGGTTCTGCAGGCGGATGGTTATGTGTCTTCCGATCTGGAAGAGCGCCTGATGGGCGTGAAATTCCGGAACAGCGGTGTCGGCCCGGCCCTGATCGAATCCGTCGACATGCTGGAAAACGGGGAACGCGTGGGCGATCTCATCTCCTACCGGGACGCGCTGCCGGACGGCTACAACCTGTCCTGGACCAGCATGGTGGGCCGCGCGATCGCACCGGGCGAGGAAATCGACGCCCTGCGCATTTCCTGGCCGGCCGATGCGATCAGCCCGGCAGAACATGCCCGGACCGCCACCGAGTGGGGCGATCTGGCGATCCGCATTTGCTACTGCTCCGTGTTCAAGCGGTGCTGGGAGGTCGATGGCCTGGCCCAGAACTCGCCCGCTCGGCGCGTGAAGGCCTGCAAGCGCAGTGAACGAGACATTTTCGCAGACCTGTCGCCAGTGGCGCAGGCGAGCGACGAGACAAATCCTGAACTGGAATAGACGATGAAATTCACCCTTTCCTGGCTGAGCGACCATATCGCCTCCAAGGCGACGCTGGATGAGATTCTTGCCTGCATGCAGAAGGCCGGCCTTGAGGTCGAGGACGTGCATGATCCGCGTGAGAAGCTGAAGGACTTCACCGTCTGCAAGGTGATCGAAGCTGAGCCTCATCCGGATGCTGACAAGCTGCGCGTGTGCAAGGTTGAGACCGTCGACGGCATGAAGCAGATTGTCTGCGGTGCCCCGAACGCCCGCGCTGGCATGACGGCGATCTATGCGCCGCTCGGCACTTACATTCCGGGGCTCGACTTTGCGCTCGACAAGAAGCCGCGCGCCATCCGCGGCATCGAAAGCCACGGTATGATGTGCTCCACCAAGGAGATCGAAGCCGGCGAGGATCATGACGGCATCGCCGACCTCGACGATTCCATTCCGCTGGGCACACCAGCCGCCGAGGCGCTCGGCCTTGCCGATCCGGTCATCGATTTCGAGGTGACGCCGAACCGGCCGGACTGGCTGGGTGTGCAGGGCATCGCCCGCGACCTCGCCGCAGCCGGGGCAGGGCGCTTCATCCCGAACGACGTGAAGAAAGTCTCCGGCAGCTTCGACTGCCCTGTCGAAATCAAACTTGAAGCCAAGGAAGCCTGCCCGATGTTTGCGGGTGCGCTGGTGAAGGGCGTCAAGAATGGTCCGTCGCCGGACTGGATGCAGCAGCGCCTGAAAGCCGTCGACATCCAGCCGCGCTCCCTGCTGGTGGATGTCACCAACTTCATCTCGCTGGACCGCGCCCGTCCGCTGCACGCCTATGACGCAGCGAAGCTTCAGGGCGTTGTCTCGGCGCGCCTCGGCAAGAAGGGTGAGAAGCTCGTCGCCATCGATGGCAAGACCTATGACATCGGTGAAGAGATGTGCGTCATCGCGGACGAGAGCGGCGTGATCGGCCTCGGCGGCGTGATGGGCGGCGAGTCGACGGCGGTGTCGGCTGAGACGACGGATGTGTTCGTCGAAAGCGCCTGGTTCGATCCGCTGCGCACGGCCCGCACCGGCCGCGCGACCGGCATTCATTCCGATGCGCGCTACCGGTTCGAACGCGGCGTCGATCCGCAATCCTGTGTCGAGGGCCTGAACCTCGCGCTGGCACTGATCGTGGAATATGGCGGCGGCACCGTGTCCAAGGCGAATGTCGCGGGCATGATCCCGGCGCGCGCAGATAAAGTCACCTTCTATCCGGCAGACGTCGAGCGCTTGACCGGCCTGACGGTGAAGAGCGCCGATATGCGCCGTATCCTGAAGGATCTGGAATTCGGTATCGAGGATGCGGGCGATGCCTGGTATCTGATGCCGCCGAGCTTCCGGTTCGACATGGAACAGTCTGCGGACATCGTGGAAGAGATTGCTCGCATGGTCGGTTACGACCAGCTGCCGACGACGTCCCTCCCGGCGCCGGAAGGCGGTGTTCGCGCGATCACCACGCCGATACAGGCACGCGTGCGCACGGCGCGGCGGGTGCTGGCAGCGCGCGGCTTCCTTGAGGCGGTGACGTGGAGCTTCATGTCGAAAGCAAATGCAGCCCTGTTCGGCAAGACGCCGGACAGTCTGACTGTCGCGAACCCGGTCGCAAGCGATCTCAACCAGATGCGTCCATCCATCCTTGCGAACCTCGCGAGTGCCGCCCAGCGCGCCGCAAACCGCGGCGAGCCCGGCGCACGCTTCTTCGAAGCAGGGCCGATTTATCTGGGCGACGGCCCGGATGAGCAGCGTACGGTCGTGGCCGCGCTTGTCCGCCCCGTTGCGGAACGCCACTGGCAAGGCACGCCGAAGTCTTACGATTCCTACGCTGCCAAGGCAGACCTTTTTGCCGTGCTCGAAGCACTTGGCCAGCCGGGTGACCGGTTCCAGGTGGCCGCGCCGTCTCAGGGGCACTGGCATCCAGGGCAGGCAGCCGCGCTGAAGCTCGGCCCGAAAGTGACCGTCGCGCATTTCGGCGCGCTGCATCCCGGTGTGCTGAAGCAGCTGGACGTGGAAGGCCCGGCTTTCGGGTTCGAACTGAACCTCAATGCGCTGCCGCTCATGAAGACGAAGGCGACCAAGACCAAGTCCGTCCTCGAACGGTCGGACCTGACGCCGATCCGCCGTGACATGGCCTTCGTGGTGGACGAGGCCGTGCCTGCGGCTGATATCGTCCGCTTCGCCAAGGGCGCCGACAAGCAGCTGATCGATCAGGTGGAAGTCTTTGACGTCTACCAGGGCAAGGGCGTGCCGGAAGACAAGAAGTCCGTCGCCTTCGAGATCACGATCCAGCCGAAGGAAAAGCTGAAGGATGAAGACATCCAGGCCCTGATGGACAAGGTCGTGGCGGCCGTCGCCAAAGGCTGCGGCGGTGTGCTAAGAGGGTAAGCCAAAGGGGATCTCAGCGAGGCCGGACATGGTGGAGCAGCAGCTGCTGGTGCAGAAGGGACTGCGCTACAGGCTCTATACAGAGCTGGTGCCTGAAGCGCGCCTGCGAGGTATCTCGGTCACCAATGTCTTCATTGTTGCGCTGGTCCTGGCCAGCTTCCTGTTCCTAGCGCTTGAGACGGAACCAGCCCTGAATTCCCAGCCCGGCTGGAAAACGGCGTTCGGCATTTTCAACGTCTTCGTGGTCGCGGCATTTGCCTTGGAATATACTTTGCGGGTTTTCGTGGCAGGGCTGGACCCGAAATATGCAGGCGTTACCGGCCGCCTGAAATATATAACGCGGTTCTATTCCATCGCGGACCTGCTGGCGTTCCTGCCGGAACTGATCGTGATGCTGGCCGGGTTCGGCATTCCGCTGATCGCGCTGCGTGTGCTGCGCCTGTTCCGGCTGATCAAGATTGCGCGCTTCGTTCCGGCGTTCGACATATTCGGTGCTGCGGTGAAGCGGGCGGGGACCCAGCTCCTGACCGCGCTCGCGATGGCGCTGGTGCTGGTCTACATTTCCGCCGTGGCGCTCTACTTCATCGAAGGGGTCGGCGGAGAGCAACAGGAAAGCTTCGCCTCGATCCCGCGGGCGATCTGGTGGGCCATCGCAACGCTGACCACGGTTGGCTATGGCGATGTCTATCCGGTCACGCCGCTCGGCCGGATGTTTGCGTCAGTCATCGCCATTGCGGGCATCGGGGTCGTCGCCTTGCCGGCGGGCGTGTTCGCAAGCGCTTTTTCGGATGAGCTGCGCGAACGGCAGGAGGCAAAGGCTGAGGCGGCCACGCACGCCTATTCCTCTCAGGCCGAACGAACCCCGGAAGGGAAGGTGCCCCTGCCGGGGACCGATGGCGGCCTCGGGGGCTAGGTCTGCGGCTAGGCTGGCGGCTGGGGGTCGGAGGGCGCGCGCGGGCGGGTCACCACATATAGCGCGCCGAGCGCGACAATCGACAAACCGATGCCCAGCGGCACAGGCCGCTTCCAGAACGCTGCGCCGATCACGGCAGCCGACAGGCCCATGCCGCCAAGGGCTGCCGCCTTGCCCGCCCGGTTCAGGGCACCGGTTTCGACAAAGGTGCGGATCGGCGGGCCTATTTTGGGGCGGGCATAGATCCATTCGGCCCAGGCCGGATTGGACCGGGCGAAGGCGAGCGCTGCAACGATCCAGAACACGGTCGTCGGCCATATGGGCAGGAACAGACCGATCGCGCCGAACGCGAACGAGATCAATCCAAGGATACGCCAGCTCCACATGGCGCGACGATGGCGCGTGGCGTACCGGCTGGCAAGCTGGGTTTGGCGGTATCTGGCTGGCGAAAACCCTGAATAATGTCGGAATTGTCCAATTCGCGCCCTGTTCGCGCCCCCGCGAAGATGTGTAAGAGTGTTCATGTACACGTAGGAGAGTCTTCATGACGCACTTCATCCCGGGCCGGGGGAGATACGGTAAGGCAATGCTGGTGGCCTTGCTTGTGGGTATTCTCGCGGCGTGCGGAGGAGGGGGCAAAACGGACCGCGCCGGACAGGCCGGCACCGACGAAGGCACGGTCGTACAACTCTCGCCTGCCGACAGTGTTGCGGCCCGCCAGCGCGAAAAGCGGCGCCAGGCGGCGATGGACGCGCGCGAACAGGACTTCACCTATTTCCGCTACCGGATCGACACCAGCCAGGATGAGCCTCTGGCCTGTTTCGTCTTCTCCGCCGCACTGGACCCGGAAGAAGACTATTCCCCCTATGTCGAATTCCGTCCGGCCTTCAAACCGGCGCTGAGCGTCGAGGGGCGTGAGCTGTGCGTTGGCGGCATGTCCTTCGGGACAGAGCGGACGGCGACGCTGCTCTCCGGCCTGCCGGCTGCCGATGGTCGGACCCTGAAAAACCAGGAAGACGTGCCGATCGATTTCGCTGACCGTCCGCCTTATGTCGGCTTCAAGGGCACCGGTGTGATCCTGCCCCGTGAGAATGCCGATGGCCTGCCGATCGAAACGGTCAATGTCGACAAGATCGAAGTCACCGTTTCTCGCATCAATGACCGCGCGCTCGCCTTCAAGCGCATCAGCCAGGGCAACACAACGGCGCAGGGGCGCCATTCATGGACCTGGGGCGAAGACGACCCTGACGATGTGAAGGAAGAATTGTTCAAGGGCACCGTGGACGTTGTCCGCGAACAGAACGCGCCGGTGATCACGGTCTTCCCGCTGGAAGCAACGATCGGCACACTGGAGCCGGGCGCCTATTTTGTGACGGTGAAGGACGCCGACGATATCGGCGAAGCCGTCGGTCCGCCGGCCTCGACCAGCCGCTGGATCATGCTGACCGACCTCGCCATCACCGCCTATGAAGGCGGCAATGGGGTCGACGTCACGCTGCGCTCCCTGAAGGATGGCCGTCCGATTTCCGATACGACCGTGCAGCTGATCGCGCGCAATAATGACATCCTGTCCGAGGGCCGCTCTGACCAGCAGGGCAGGGTCGTGTTTCCGGCAGAGCTGACCAATGGCCAAGGCAATCTTGCGCCGAAGCTGGTTCTGGCACTGACCGCCAAGGGCGAACTGGCCGCGCTGGACCTGACCCGCGCACCGGTGGACCTGTCGGAAGAGGAAATCGGCGGGCGCCGCATGCCGGGCCTGATCGATGCCTATCTGTATACGGATCGTGGTGTCTACCGTCCGGGCGAAACGGTGAAGCTGACGGCCATGCTGCGCGATTCCACCGGCGAGGCCGTGACCGATCGCGCCGGCAGCCTCGTGCTCTACCGTCCCAATGGGCTCGTTTCGGAGAAATTCCGTTTCGAGGGATCTGAAGCCGCTGCCGTCGTGCACGATTTCACCTTGCCGAAAGGCGCCTCGCGCGGTGAGTGGCGGGTGGAGACCCAGATGGATGGCCTCTCCGGCGCCTCTGGCACCGTCCGCTTCTCGGTTGAGGATTTCGTGCCGCAGCGGATCGCCGTGGACCTCGCCGCCGACGAAGAGACCCCGGTCAAGCTGGGCGGCACGCGAGACATCGATGTGTCCTCCCGCTTCCTCTATGGCGCGCCGGGCGCTGGCCTGACCGTGAAGGCAGAGGCGCGCGTCGAACGTCAGCCCAATCCGTTCCCGGATTTCGAAGGCTTTACCTATGGCCGCCATGACACGACCTTCCAGGAACGCATTCTGGAATTCGGCGATGTCACGACCGACGGTGCCGGCAAGGCGCTGGTCCGGCTGCAGCCCGGCAATGCCGGCAGCAATGCAGGCGTTCCGCTTCGGCTGAACACTGTTGTCTCCGTGCTGGAGCCAGGTGGCCGCGCTGTCTCCGAAAGCGTGCGCGTGCCTTACCGGCCGGAGAATCTCTATCTCGGCCTGAAGCCCGGCTTCGACTATTCGGTCGAGCGGGGCGGGGACGCGACCTATCAGGTCGTCGCCATGGATGCCGACGGCAAGGCCGTGGCGCGGGACCTGACATGGAAAGTGCTGGCTATCGACTGGCACTATGACTGGTACAATGATGGCGACCGCTGGCGCTGGCGCCGCTCGCGCACGGTGACCAAAGTCAATGAAGGCGTGTTGACCACGCCGGAAGGCGGTACGGGCGAGATCACGGTCTCCGGTCTCGACTGGGGCAGCCATGAGTTGGTCGTCGAAGGCACGGAGGCAGATTCCAGTACGTCGGCCAGCGACAGTTTCTATGTCGGCTGGGGCGGCTATGTCTCCGATGACGGTGTCGAAGCACCGGACCGCGTAAAAGTCACCGGCCCGGCCCGCGCGCCAGCCTCCGGCCAGACGGCCGAGATCACCATCGTACCGCCCTATGACGGACAGGCCCAGGTCGTGGTTGCGACGGACAAGGTGCTCTCTGTGCAGAATATCTCTGTCACCGAGGGCGGCACGCAGGTGACCCTGCCGGTGAACGACGATTGGGGCGACGGCGCCTATGTCATGGTGTCAGTGTTCACGGAGCGTGATCCGGTGCTGCAGGCGAAGCCGCGCCGCGCCGTTGGCGTCACCTATGTGCCGCTCAACATGGAAGCGCGCACCTTCAACATGTCCATCGATGCGCCAAAGACAGCCCGCCCGCGCGGCGAGCAGGTGATCGAGGTCGATATCGGGGATGGCCCGCGTGAGCCTGTCTACCTGACGCTGGCCGCTGTGGACGAGGGCATCCTGCGCCTCACCAAGTTCAAGAGCCCGGACCCCGTGTCGTATTACTACGGCAAGAAGGCTCTCGGCGTGGAACTCTACGACGATTACGGCCGCCTGCTGGATCCGAACATGGGCCTGCCTGCGGAAGTGCGCACCGGTGGTGACCAGCTGGGCGGGGAAGGCCTCTCCGTTGTGCCGGTGAAATCGGTGGCCCTGTTCTCGGGGCTGGTCGATGTCGGCCGGTCCGGCAAGGCGAAGGTCCGCTTCGACATGCCGGAGTTCAACGGCGAGATGCGTCTGATGGCTGTTGCCTGGTCGAAGACCGGGCTCGGCTCGGCCGTCTCGACCATGACGGTGCGCGATGAGGCTCCGGCTGACCTGATCATGCCACGCTTCCTGGCGCCGGGTGACGAGGCCGTGCTGACGGCCAGCATCGACAATGTGGAGCTTGGCGATGGCGAATTCTCGGCCAATGTCGGCGCCACGAAAGGCGTCTCCATCGCCGACGGCAAGCTGACCCGTGTGCTGAAGACGGGCGAACGGGCAGACCTGCCGGTGCGCGTCGAGGCCGAGGATGAAGGCATCTCTACCGTCCGGCTGGATGTGGAAGGCCCGGGCAAATATGCCGTGGACCGCACCTACCAGATCCAGACGCGGTCGCCTTACCTGCCGGTCACGCGCGTCTCCTCAAAGCTGATGCAGCCGGGCGATGCCTTCTCGGTCGATCCGAGCCTGTTGTCGGATCTCGTCCAGGGTTCAGGCTTTGTCTCGGTGGGCTTCTCATCCATCCCGGTCGATGCCGCGACGCTCTATGCTTCGCTCGACCGCTATCCCTATGGCTGTACCGAGCAGACGACGAGCCGCGCGCTGCCGCTGCTTTATTCCGAGCAGCTGGTTGCCATGGGCGCGAAGGATGCCAATGACGATCCGAAGATGAAGGTGCAGGTGGCGGTGAACACGCTGCTGAACCGTCAGGGTTCGGACGGAGCCTTCGGTCTCTGGCGTGAAGGCGACGGCTATGCCTCGCCCTGGCTCGGTGCCTATGCGACGGACTTCATCTACCGCGCCAAGGAAGCCGGCTATGCCGTGCCGGATGAAGCGATGGACCGGGCCTATGGCGCCCTCCGTCAGATCGCGACGGGCGATGCCTGGCGGGTCTACGGCTATGACACCGATGTCTATGAGAGCCGGTATTCCAACGACACGGTCGACCAGATGATGAAACGGTCTTCGGCCTATGCGCTCTATGTGCTGGCCAAGGCAGGCAAGGCGGACATCTCCCGCCTGCGCTACCTGCACGACCGGGAACTGGAATCGATCGACAGCCCGCTGGCACGTGCCCATATCGGTGCGGCGCTGGCCCAGCTGGGTGACAAGGCCCGCGCCAATTCGGCCTTCAAGGCAGCGGAAGACGCGCTCGGTTACAACAATTCCGGCGATTATTACCAGACACCGCTGCGTGACATGGCCGGTGTGCTGGCCCTCGCCGCAGAGGCCGGGCAGTCCGGTACGCTGGAACGCCTCTCTGAAAAGCTCGGCAATGAGTCGCCAGACCCGAGCCGCCTGACCACACAGGAAAAATCCTTCCTCCTGCAGGCGGTGAACGATCTTGGCGCCGGCGAAGACGCCTTCCGGGTCGATGTCGAAGGCCTCGGCCGCGGCAACAACAATGACCGTCAGTATGCCCTGACCGAAGACCAGGCTCGTGAGGGTGTGACCTTCACGCTGGGCGGTAAGGCGCCGATGTTCCGGACCGTGCTCGTCTCAGGTGCCCCAACCAGTGCCCCGCCTGCAGCCGCCTCGAAAATGAAGGTCGACAAATCCTTCTACACGCTGACGGGTGGCCGGGTGGACCTCGCCCGCGTGAAGCAGGGCGACCAGCTGGTCGTGAAGCTGACCGTGTCTCCGGAAGAGCGCCGCCTGAACCCGGTGATTGTGGCGGACCTGCTGCCCGCCGGTTTCGAGATCGAGACAGTGCTGCGCCCGGCCGATGGCCGTCAGGACTACGGCCAGTCAGGTGCCTTCGCCTATCTGGGAGACCTGGCGTTCGTCCAGACTGCCCAGGCGCAGGATGATCGCTATGTTGCCGCCGTCGATGTCTATTCGAATTCGGTGACCATGGCTTACGTGGTCCGCGCGGTGACACCGGGTGACTTCGCCATTCCGGGTGTGGTCGCCGAGGACATGTACCGCCCGGCCGTGTTCGCCCGCTCGAAGGCTGGCCGCGTGACCATCGCCCCGGCCCAGAGCGGGGCTGAAGGAGGCAAATAAGGCCATGCTGACAGCGCGCCGTATCTTTATCGGCATCTTTGCGCTGTTCCTTGCCGTGGCCCTCGCGGACAGGCTTTTCCCTCCGCCGCTCGAAAGGGCGGGGGGGCTGTCTGCCCTCGTCACAGACCGGGACGGCAAACCGCTGCGGGCTTTCCCGACACCGGATGGCCGCTGGCGCTTCGCCGGGGATCTCGACAGGATCGATCCGGAGTTTGTCGACGCGCTGATCCGAGTTGAGGATAAACGCTTCTACGAACACCGCGGCACGGACTGGATGGGGCTCAGCCGTGCGCTGATCGATTCTGTGATGGCGGGGCGCATCGTATCCGGCGGCTCGACGCTGACGATGCAGACGGCGCGGATGCTGGAACCGCGCGACCGCAATATCGGCTCCAAACTGGTGGAAATCGCCCGCGCCTGGCAGCTGGAACGGCGGCTCACCAAGGACGAGATCCTCTCGCTCTACCTGTCGCTGACCCCCTATGGCGGGAACCTTGAAGGCGTCCGCGCGGCAAGCTGGAGCTATTTCGGGCATGAAGCCGACAAGCTGTCGAAGGACGAGATCGCTCTGCTGATCGCCTTGCCGCAATCGCCCGAGGCAAGGCGGCCGGACCGGCACCCGGAGAATGCCGCGCGCGCCCGCAACTGGGTGGCGGAGAAACTGCAGCGCTATGACGTCTTCACCGAAGGCGATGTCGAGGACGTCGCAACGCTGTCCGTACCCGGACGGCGTCGGGATTTCCCGGACAGGGCCTGGCACGGCACGGCCAAGGCGCTTGCGGAAGGGTCGCGCGAGGATGTGCGCTCCACGCTTGATGCAGGCCTGCAGGCGGACGTCGAACGGATTGCCCTGACGCGTGCGGAAGCCGAGGGCGAAGACGTGCAGGTTTCGGTGCTCGTTGTGCATGTTCCGACACGGGCGGTGCGGGCTGTGGCAGGCTCTGCCTCGCGCGACCGGCCGGGCGGCTGGCTGGACCTGACAGCGCAGGCCCGATCGCCGGGCTCGACGCTGAAACCATTCATCTATGCCATGGCCTTCGATGACGGCACCGCAGCGCCGGATACGCGCATCGCGGACTTGCCGACGCGCTTTGCCTCCTACCAGCCGGAAAACTTCGACCGCATGTTCCGCGGCGATGTTCGCGTGTCGGATGCGTTGCAGCACTCTCTGAACATTCCTGCCGTCGCCATGCTGGACCGGGTCGGCCCCGAACGCTTTGCGGCGCAGCTCGCTTCGGCCGGAGCGCGCCCACGTATCTCCGGCGGGGCGGAGCATGAGGCTGGCCTTGCGATCGCGCTTGGCGGGGCAGGGCTGACGGCCCGCGAGCTGGCCGTGCTCTATGCCGCGCTTGGAGATGAGGGCGTCGCGAAGCCGCTCGTCTGGCGGGCGGACGAAGAGGCCGCGAGCTATGAATCCACCGGCAAGCGTCTCGTCAGCGGGGAAAGCGCCAACGAAGTTCTCGATATCCTGCGCAAGGCTCCGACACCGGAAGGCCGCATGCCGGGCTCGCTGACGGCGCACGCCCCGCAAATCGCTTTCAAGACGGGCACGTCCTATGGCTTTCGCGATGCCTGGGCGGCGGGTGTCTCGGGCCAGCACGCGATTGTCGTCTGGGTGGGCCGGGCTGACGGCGCGCCGCGTGCGGGAAAGACCGGACATGACACCGCCCTGCCGATCCTGTTCGAAGTGGCTGACCGGGTTGCCCAGCAGCTTCAGGATGAAGGTGAGGCGACGATGCGGCTGACCAGTGAGAAACGCCTGCTGAAATCCCATGGCGCGATGAAGTCTCTGGAGGAGGCCGGGCCGCCGCAAATCCTGTTTCCGCCGCAGGCCGCAGAGCTTTGGGCCGGGCCGGTCAACGGACGCGCGGCGCGCGGCTTCGTATTGGCCGGGCGGGGCGAAGGCAGGCTCAGCTGGTTCATCGATGGCAAGCCGTGCGAGACAGATGATGCCGGGGCGCCGGTATGGACCCCTGAACGGCCGGGTTTTTACACGGTGACTGCAGTAGATTCTACAGGACGCGCGACTCGGGTGCGCGTTCGGGTGTTGACCGGGCCTGCCTGAAAACACGGCAAAGCCACAAATGCGCCGCTTTAAGACAACACAGGGGCAACACATTCCTGTTAGGACTGTGTTTACAGGGTTACGAACCTCCGGTCATTTCCCATATCAGACGGGAAGCCGGGCAGAAGAGTCCGAGCCTTTAAAACGAGTGAATTAAGATGCGTACCCGTTCACCCCAGTCAGTTGCTCTCGCTGCAGGCCTTGCCGCCATGGCGCTCGGATTCTTCTCCAGCGCCGGTGCGCAGGACCAGGTCTCCAGCCCGGATGCAAAGCGTCTGTCCACGGCGGTGTTTGCAGGTGGCTGCTTCTGGTGCGTGGAAGCGGACTTCGACAAGGTGGACGGCGTCGTCTCGACCATCTCCGGCTATACGGGCGGCACGGTGGTGAACCCGACCTACCAGCAGGTCTCGCACGAGAAGACGGGCCACTATGAGGCCGTCAAAGTCACGTATGATCCGGACAAGGTCAGCTATGACTCGCTGGTGGACTATTACTTCCACCACATCGACCCGACCGATGCGAAGGGCCAGTTCTGCGACAAGGGCGACAGCTACCGCTCCGCCGTGTTCGTCTCGAATGCCGACCAGCGCGAAGTCGCTGAAGCCGAAGTCGACATGATCAATGCATCCGGCGTACTCGGCACCCCGGTGGTGACGCAGATCCTCGACGCCAGCACGTTCTGGCCGGCCGAGGACTATCACCAGGACTATTACAAGAAGAACCCGCTGAAATACCGCTACTACCGCACAGCCTGCGGCCGCGATGCGCGGGTGAAGAAAGTCTGGGCTGACGCCTCAACCGGTCACTGATCGGCAAGTTCTTCCGGTTTTGCAGGACAGGGCACGGGCGGAAATTCCGTCTGGCCCTCGAACTGCGCTTCCCATTCCGCATCATGGACCTGCGGCTTGAAGCCTGACGCCACATAGAGAATGAATGTGCGCGATAGCGGACAGCCATTGCTGCGCTTGCCCAGCGGCACGGAGATTTCTCCGGCCGGCTCAAAGGTTTCAAACTCGCTGCGCAGCATCGGCCGCATACCGGGGTGGATCGACACGATGAGCACGCGCTCGTCCAGCGGTGCGGCGACCGGCTGGGATTCCGAGAAGCTTTTCGGCACGCCATAGCGCCGCCAGGAGAGCAGCGGCACGGTGCGGTCACGGCCGTAATAATCTAGCCCGTGCCAGACTTCACGCTCATCCACCAGGACGGACGTCGCCCCAACCGACCGGGCAATGCCGAACACATCCTTGGCGGCCTGATCCCAGCCTCGTGTCCGCTTCAACGCATTGTCCAGGCCAAGCGCGGTCGAGGACTGCAGCGGCAGCAGGGAAATGACGGCAAAGCTGAGTGCGAGGACGCCGTGAAGGCCGATGCTGAACCAGAGCAGGCCCGATGGGCGGTATTTCACCAGAACTGCAAACAGGAGCAGCCCGCCGCCAACCAGAAGGCCAAGGCCGAGCCGGACCCAGACGCCGAGGTCCGGCGCGAACTGGAGCGCCACGAAGGTGAAGCCCGCGATAATGAACCAGAGATTCCGGTTGGCACGCGCCCGCACCAGCCAGGCGGCAACCAGTACGCTGGCGGCGGGGTAGGCCGTGGCTGCCCAGTTTGCGTTGGCGCGGGACAGAACCGCCTGTCCGAGGATGATGATGAGCACCGGCAGGATGAAGCAGAGCAGCCAGCGGTCGCGGCCCATGATGCCTTCATCCTGGGACCGGACGGCGAACAGGCCGAAAACAAGGGCGAGGAAGCTGACCGGACCGAACACGCCGAACTGGTCGACCAGGAAGGTCAACGCGTTTTCGGGGTTGATCAGGTCGCCGCCCAGATTGGCATTGTCGACCGTGTGGCTGACCGTCTTGAAGTCGTGCGCGGCGTTCCAGGCGATGTGCGGGGCGAAGACAAGTGCGGCGAGTGCCAGCACCACAAGACCATGACGGGAGATCAGCGCCCGGCGGCTGTCCCGATCGATCAGCAAGGTCAGGACGATGCCGATCAGGAAGTAGATCATCGCATATTTCGACAGAAGGCCCGCGCCGATTGCGAGGCCGAGCCCGGTGGCGCTGATCCAGCCACCTTCACCTGCGCGCAGGCGCCAGAAACACAAGAGGGCCGCGCACCAGAAGGGCATCAGCACGCCATCTGTGGAAATGACGGCAGAGGAGAGGATCACGGCCGGCATCAGCGCATAGCCGAGCGCGGCCAGCATGCCTGTGCGTCCGCCATACGTGTCGCGTCCGAGGTGGAACAGGAAGATCGCGCCCGCCGTGTGCAGGAAAGGGGCGGGCAGGCGGACAGCCCATTCCGCATTGCCGAAGACGGCCGTGACGGCATGGATCAGCCAGGCGATCATGGGGGGCTTGGAGTAGTAGCCCCAGTCGAGCGTTTCACCCCAGCGCCAGTATTGGGCCTCATCGGCATAGAGGTTCAGCGGGGTGACGGCGAGCAGCAGGACACGTAGCGCCAGGAGAATCATCAGCGCCAGATAGGTTGTACGGCGCCAGTCCGTCGTCGATTCGCCGGGGGATTCGGTCATTTGCCTCAGGCCTTTCGGAAGAGAGGCCGGTTATGCGATGCGGCGGAGACAGAATATACCCCAAAATGCACGTTTTCAGGTGAAGTTCAGGTGAGTCGATTATTGCGACCGTGTCATTTTTGCATCGCACCATCGCCTTCGACACGAATCCGTGGCGCATGTGTTTAACCTTCAAAATCTTGTCACTAATCTGTCATCTGGAGTCGGTATGCGACCCCAAACCGGAAGGTGTGCAAGGGCACCGGCCGGGGATCTCTCGGACAGGGGAAAATCATGATCAACTGGAATAACTTCGCTCGCGGAGCCGCCGTTTCGGCGATCGCGATCACAGCGGCGGGCATCGCATCGGCACAGGTTACCACCTCGTCGATCCGCGGTTCGGTCGTTGACGAAACCGGCGCGCCGGTTTCCGGCGCCACCGTCACCGTTCTTCACGTGCCGTCGGGCACCGTATCCACAACATCGACCAATGCCGGCGGGACTTTCTCGGCACGTGGTCTGCGTGTTGGTGGCCCTTACTCGGTTTCTGTCACGGGTTCCGGCATCCAGCCGATCTCGGTGACCGAGATCTATACCGATCTCGACCAGCCTTATGACCTCGACCTTTCGGTCGAAGAAGCCCGTACCCTCGACACGGTGGTCGTCACGGCCAGCCAGCTGCAAACCGGCTTTAGCAACGAAGGTCTGATGACCTCGCTCGGTATCGAAGCGCTGAACCAAGTCGTCTCGATCGATCGTGACATTACCGACGCTGCTGAACTCGATCCGTTCGCAAGCGTCAACGTTCAATCGGGTGGCGGAAAAGAGCTCAGCATCGCTGGCGCAAACAACCGTTTCAACTCGCTGACGATCGACGGTGTGGCTCTGAACGACCGTTTTGGCCTGAATGCCAACGGCTATCCGACGCAGCGTTCGCCGATCTCCTACGATGCCATCGAGTCTCTCTCGGTCCAGACGGCTCCGTTCGATGTGGAATATAATGGCTTCACCGGTGGTACGATCAACGCCGTCACCAAATCCGGTACGAACGAATTCCACGGCTCGGCGTTCTACTACAAGACCGATGACTCCATGGCTGGAGACGAAATCGGCGATCGCCAGGTTGACCAGACCTTTGATGAGAAAACCTATGGCTTCACGCTGGGTGGTCCGATCATCAAGGACAAGCTCTTCTTCTTCGGTTCGTACGACAAGTACGAAGAAACGGCTTCCACTCAGACCGGTATCATCGGATCGGGCGCTGTGAACGAGCGTGATGTCACGCAGGCCGAAGCTGACCGTATTGCTCAGGCTGTCATGAACAACTGGGGCTTCGATGTCGGCGGTTTCGACAAATCTCCGGTTACCGATGAAAAGTACCTCGCCAGCATCGACTGGAACATCAACGAAAACCATCGTGCGAAGTTCACCTACCTGAAGACCGAAGGCTCGAGCATTGCCGAGCAAAATGGTAACAACTTCCTGCAGGGTGCAGACGTTGCCTTCTCGTCTTCCTGGTACAATCGTTCCGAGACGGTCGAATCCTTCATTGGGCACCTGTTCTCTGACTGGACCCCGAACTTTTCGACTGAGTTCAAAATCGCGAAAACCACGCAGGCAACGGGCCAGGACAGCCTCAACGGTGCTGAATTCTTCCTGGGCTCTGTCCCGGTTGCGTCCGGCGATGTCATCGCGTTCGGTCCGGACCGTTTCCGGCACGGCAACGAACTGGATCAGGAATTCCTGACCCTCAAGGCAACCGGCCAGTATCTCTACGGGGATCACTCCTTCAAGTTCGGTTATGAGCGTGAGGAAGTCGACGTAGACAACCTGTTCGCCCAGAACTCTGAAGGCACCTATGCCTTTGACTCCATTGATGACCTGGAAGCCGGCATTGCAAGCGCACTGCTTTATGACAACGCCATCACCAATAATGAGAACGATCTGCGTGCCATCTGGGGTTACAATTACAACTCCATGTACGGGCAGGACTCCTGGGATGTTCTGGCCAATCTGAACGTGACCTATGGTCTGCGTTACGACTGGTATGAATCAAAAGGCGACATTCGCCCGAACATGAACTTCTTCAGCCGTTACGGCTACTACAACACCGAAACGATTGACGGTCTCGATGTTGTGCTGCCGCGCGTCTCGTTCAAATGGGAAGCAACGGACGACATCACGGTTCGTGGTGGCATTGGCCGCTTCTCCGGTGGCTCCCCGAGCGTTTGGATTTCGAACAGCTACTCCAATGACGGTGTGACGAATGACGGCGTCTTCCTGGGTGGCCCGATTGCCGTTCCGACGACTCCGGATCCGGTTTACGGTCAGTGGATCCCGCAGGCTGCACTTGACGACCTGTCCGGTCAGTCCCCGGACGGTTCGGTCAACGCACTCGACCGGTCGTTCGACATCCCCACCACCTATAAGGTGAACCTGGGTGTCGCATACAATGTCGACATTCCATACCTGGGCGATGACTGGCTGTTCTCTGCCGACGTTCTCTACAACCGGCTGGAAAACACGCCTTACTGGTACGATGCACGTTGCGTCTCCCCGGTCAGCGCCGCGCCGGATGGCCGTCCTGTCTATGACTGCGCAACGAGCTCCGATCCGCAGTCCATTGTTGTCGGTAGCGTAAACAAAGGTTACTCGACCTTGTTTGCTCTCTCGGCCAGCAAGAACTGGGATACGAACTTTGGTGATTTCGATCTGTTCACCAGCTACACCCACGCAGACGTGAAAGATATTGGCGGCGGTACGTCCTCGACGGCAAGCTCCAACTACTCTGACTCTGCACGCTGGAGCTATCAGGTTCCGACGACCGGCACGTCCAACTTCCAGGTTGAACATATGTTCAAGCTGCGTGCCGACTGGGAAAAGGCGTTCTTCGGCGACTACGCCACGAAGGTTTCGCTGTTTGCAACCCGTCGTTCGGGCCAGCCTTACAGCTACACCTTCAACGAGAACAATGCTCCGGTGTTTGGCCAGCAGGAAAGCAGCGTGGATGATGCAGGTAACCTGCTCTACGTGCCGACTGACATGAACGACCCGCTGTTCGCGGCAACCTCGTTCGGCGGTGACGCAACCGCCCAGCAAGCCTTCTTCGACTATATCAATGGTTCGGAACTGGCTCAGTACAAGGGTGGCATCACCGAGCGCAACGGCGACAACTCGCGTTGGTCGACCATCGTGGACCTGCGTCTCCAGCAGGAGCTGCCGGGTGTGATGAAGAATCACAAAACCTACCTCTTCGTCGATATGGAGAACGTGGGTAACTTCCTGAACAGCGACTGGGGCCGCATCAGCCGTACCCGCTACGAGTATGAGCGCGCAGTGGTCTCTGCACGGATCGTCGACGGCCAGTATGAGTACTTCAATCTGCAGTCCGACAGCCGGATCAAGAACGAAGAAGATCTGAATCAGTCCCTGTGGCAGGTTCAGCTCGGTATCCGTTACGAATTCTGATCTCGGGAATTTTGACTTCCGGGAAGGGCGGCTCCGTGTGGGCCGCCCTTTTCCTTTTCTGATAGCTGTGGCATGGCGCGCGCGATGAGTGAGAACAAACCTTTCCTTCCGCCCGAATGGGCTCAGCAGGCTGCCCTCTGGTGCGGCTGGCCGCATCTTGCCGAAGAGTGGGGCGGCATCCTCGAAGGCCCGCGCGAGCAGATCGCCGCGTTCATCCGCGCGGCGGCGGAACACCTGCCTGTACGAGTGGCGGCCGGATCAGTCGAAGCTCTGGCCTCTGCCACGGTTGCTGTCGGTGATGTCGCGAAAGTTGTCGAAGTCCCTGCCGGGGATATCTGGCTGCGCGATACCGGCCCCATCGTGACGGGGCAGGGCATGACGCGCGAGGCGCAGACCTTCCGCTTCAATGGCTGGGGCGGCAAATACCTGATGCCTGGCGACACCGAGACCGCAGGCGCAGTTGCTGCATTCGAAACACTGCAGGCAAATCCGCACGACATCGTGCTGGAAGGCGGCGCGATCGATGCGGACGGCACGGGCCGGCTGCTCACCACGCGCCAGTGCCTGTTGAACCCGAACCGCAATCCGGACCTCACCGCCGACGAGATCGAGACCCGCATCTGTGCTGCGCTGGGGATCGAGGAGATGATCTGGCTGGGCGATGGCCTGCTGAACGATCACACCGACGGCCATGTCGACAATATCGCCCGCTTTATCGGGCCGGGTCATGCGCTCTGCCAGATGCCGTCCGGCGCGGACGACCCGAACACGGATGTCCTGCTGGAGATCGAAGCGACGCTGCGCGATGCCGGGCTGGACGTGACGACCATTCCATCGCCGGGCCTGATCCAGGGCGAGGATGGCGAGCCGATCCCGGCCAGCCACATGAACTTCACCATCACCAATGGTGCCGTGCTGGTGCCGGTCTATGAGGACCATTACAGTCTCGTCGCGCTGTCGGAGATGCGGGTCCTGTTCCCGGGCCGGAAGATCATCGGCCTGCCGGCTGGACATATTCTGGGTGGGGGCGGAAGCTTCCACTGCATGACCCGCGAAATTCCCGCCTGATCCGGAGGATCCGAAGATGAGCCGCAATATTACCGTCGCCAGCATTCAGTTCACGCCGAGCGATGACATGCAGGAAAATATCGACCGTGTGGCAGGCTTCATCCGCGAGGCCGCCGGGCAGGGCGCTGATGTCGTGCTGCCGCCGGAGCTCTTCTGCGGCTATTATTTCTGCAAGACGCAGGAGGAGCATCACTTCGCCCGCGCGCTGCCCTGGCAGGATCATCCGGCCGTGGTCCAGCTGGCGGAGCTCGCTGCTGAACTCGATGTCGTCATCCCGGTCTCGATCTATGAGAAGGACGGCCCGCACTATTACAATTCACTGGTCATGATCGATGCCGACGGCACGCCGCTCGGCATCTACCGCAAGAGCCATATTCCGGACGGCCCCGGCTACCAGGAAAAATACTATTTCCGGCCGGGCGATACGGGCTTCCGCACCTGGCAGACCATGAAGGGCAATATCGGCGTCGGCATCTGCTGGGACCAGTGGTTCCCGGAAGCCGCACGCGCCATGGCCCTGATGGGCGCGGACATTCTGATGTACCCGACCGCCATCGGCGCCGAGCCGCATGATGCCAGCCTCGATACGGCTGCGCGCTGGCGCCGGGTGATGCAGGGCCACTCCGTGGCAAACGTTATCCCGGTCGTGGCGGCGAACCGTGTGGGCGATGAGGAAGGCCAGGTCTTCTACGGCACCAGCTTCATCACCGACCATGTCGGCGAAGTCGTCACCGATTTCGGCCGCAGCGAAGAAGGCGTGCTGGTTGCGAGCTTCGATCTGGACGTGGTGGACCGGGACCGCGCAGCCTGGGGCTTCTTCCGCGACCGCCGGACAGATCTCTACGACATTCTGGTCTGACGTTCGGGTCAGCTGCCGCCGGGCACGCCGCGTGAAGGCCGCTCGCTTTCCGGCGGGGCCGGATGTGAGGCGCGTTCCGGTTTTGGCTTTGGCGCCTTCAGCGAAGCGATGACGATCACATCGCTCGTCTCTTCAACATAGTGTTCAGCCAGTTCCGCGATCACAGTCTCGAACTCTTCCGGACTGACGCGCCGGTCGAGGTTCGGGTCGAAGCGGACAGGGTTTGCCAGCGTGTCATCGCGCGTCGGCAGGCTTTCAGCCCATTTGATCTGTTCGAATGCCGTCAGGTGCCCGTCGCCATTGGCATCCGCCTTGGCAAAAGCTGCGGCCGTGCCGGCTTCGAGTTCGGTGCGCGTGATGCGGCCATCACCGTTCATGTCGAAGCTCAGGAACAAACCACCGCCAGCGACCAGGCGGTCTGGCGTGCCATCGGGCTTGCGGACTTCGCGTTTGGTAAATCCCTGACCCGGAAGTCGAACGATATCGTCATCGGCCTGTTGCGCAGACGCCGGGATGGCAGATGCCATCAGGAGGGCGCCAGCCAGCGCAATAGAGCGAAAAATCATGGGATTTACTCCACTAACAGGCGGCCAGACTAAGCGAGTGTTGTGTTTATGCAACATATGGTTTCAGTTATATTACGGGTAATTGGTCCGGGCATTAGCACTCCGTTAACGCGCCCTTAACGCTCGGGGGGCAATTCGTTAACCGTTTCATCGGTCGTTATCGCGGCCGATTCGGGCTTTTGGATGACGCGGCATGGCACTTACAGCGGATCAGGTTCCGATCATTATGGCCGCCGGCGCGGCGGCGCTCGGCCTCGCCGCACTGCTCTGGGCTCTGCGGGTATCGGACGGCGCGCGTGGCGCAGCCCGTAAATACCGGGACCGGTCAGCTGAGCTGGAAACCACGCTCGCGGCTCACCGCTCGATTCTCGGCGCCCATCCGGGCGTCATCCTCGTCTGGCAGGGCGAAGCGCTGGAAGCTGAGGGCGACGATATCATCCCGCCCGAAATGTACGGCTCTCCTGTCGCACTGGCGGGTCTGCTGAGCTTCACCGACGATGCCATCTCGCCGGACCCGGCCGTGCGCATCATCGAAGGCCTTGCTGATCTCGAAGCCCGCGACAGCGCCGGACATGACACAACGCTGCGCATCCGCCTGCGTGAGTTGCGCGAGACCGGGCAGGCTTTCTCGCTCACCATCATCGGCCCGTCAGGCCGCTTCCTCGAGGCTGACGGCCGCACCGCCGGTGCCCGCGCCGTGGTCTGGGTCAGCGATGCCACCATCAAAGGGCTGGAAGAAAGTTCTGCCCGCGGCAAGCTGGAAGAAGCCCGGCAGGTCATTGCGCGCGACCCGACCGCTTTCCTCGACATGCTGGGCAAGGCGCCGTTCCCCGCCTGGCGCATGTCGGGCATGGGCAAGCTGCAATGGGTGAACCCTGCCTATATCGAGGCCGTCGACGGCACGAACCTCGACCGTGTTCTGGACCGCCAGCTGATGCTGGACCAGGCGACCGCCGATCAGGCCCGCAAGACGATCAGCGAAGGCATCGATATCGACGAGACCCGCCACATCACCATTAATGGCGCGCGCCGCGCGATGCGTATCCTGACTTTCCCGCTGTCGGGCGGGGCAGGGGCGATGGCGCTGGATGTCACCGCGCAGGAAGATGCGCGTGAGGAACTGAACCGCCACGTCCGCGCCCATGACGAGACGCTGAACCATGTTGCAGACGCCGTTGCCATCTTTGGGGCCGACCGGAAGCTGACCTTCTACAACAAGGCCTTCCGTGACATGTGGGATCTTGATGAGAGCTTCCTGCTGGATCGCCCCGGTCATGGCCAGCTGTTGGACCGTCTGCGCGAGCGCCGCAAACTGCCGGCACGTGCCAACTATGCCGAATGGCGGGCCGAGGAGCTCTCCTACTATCTCGACATCGACGGGGTGAAGGAAGACACTTGGTCGCTGCCGGACGAGCGGACCTTGTCCGTGACGCGCCAGCGCCACCCGATGGGCGGCCTGCTCCTTCTGTTCAAGGACATTACGGGCGAGCTGGAACTGCAGACGCAGTTCAACGCCATCGTGAAGACGCAGAGCTCCACGCTCGACAATCTCCACGAAGCGGTTGCCGTGTTCGGCGGTGACGGGCGCATGAAGCTGCACAACAATGCCTTCGGACGCCTTTGGAGCCTCAGTGACGACATGCTGAAGGACCAGCCGGATTATGACGATGTGGTGGAGGAGTGCATTCCGCTGTTCCACGACACGGAAATCTGGGCGGCGATGAAGAGCCACATCACCGATCCGTCCGCCAAGGCACGCCAGTCCACCACAGGCGAGATGCGCCGGTCCGACGGGTCGATCCTGACCTACCTGACCCATCCGCTGCCGGACGGAAACACGCTGATCGCCTTTGCCGATGTGACAGCGACCCGCCGTGTCGAGTCCGCCCTGCGCGAACGGGCCGAGGCCTTCGAAGCGGCAGACCGCCTGAAAACCGAATTCGTGCGCAACGTCTCCTATCAGCTGCGCTCTCCTCTTACGGTGATCTTCGGTTATGCCGAACTTCTGGAGACACAGCGCAATGGCGATCTGACCGAACGCCAGAAGGACTATGTCAGCGCGATCCTGTCTGCTTCGGACCACCTGTCCAAGCTGATCGAGAACATTCTCGACCTCGCCATGATCGAAGCTGGCCGCATGGATCTCGACCTCGAAGATGTGGACCTCGCCAGCGTCATCGAGGAAAGCATCGAGATGGTTGTCTCGAAGGCCGAGGATACGCAGATTGCGGTCCGGTCGGACATCACAGGTCAACTGGGCCTGATCCGCGCCGACGAGCGCCGTATCCGCCAGATCCTGTTTAACCTGGTTTCGAATTCGCTGCGCTTCACCGATTCCGGCGGCGAGATCGTCATCTCGGCTCAGCGCATGGGCGACATGGTGACGTTCTCTGTGCGCGACAATGGCCGCGGCCTTGAGGCCGACAAGCGCGCGACAAGCTTCGACAGCTTTGTGTCAGGAGACCAACGTGGCGCGGGCCTTGGCCTTGCGCTGGTGAAGCATTTCGTTGATCTGCATGGCGGCACGGTCGGCATGAAGCCGGTCGATGGCGGCGGGCTGGAAGTCACCTGCTGGCTGCCGGCACAGGCCATGCGTGCCGTCAGTGCGCAGCGTGAACTGCTTCTCTCGGAGAACGTCGTTCCGTCCTGAAGCGAAACTACAGGTGCGATCTAGCGGGCGTCGGCGTTTAGCTTGCTGACGCGCTCCGGATCCTGACCACGCGTTTCCGCTTCCATCCGGACCGGCACTTCCGGGGCTTCGTCATAGCGCAGGAGCGCCGGTTTCGAGACGAGCAGGTCCGATCCGTCTTTCTCTGTCACGACAATTGTTTCCATGACGGCCGGGGCATCTTCTGCCTTCGGCAGAAAGTCTGCTTCCAGACGGCCGCGCAGCGAGCTGCCTTCAGCTGCGAAGACGGGCAGGGCAACACTGGCAGCAGCAAGTGTGGCGGCGATATAGCGAATGGCGGACATGGCACAACTCCCGGGGAAATCTGAGATTCGCCCCGGGAGATGCAGGTATCGTGCCAAATACGCCTATTTGGCGAATTTCAGTAGGAAGCGGTCGGTCTTGCGCCGGACAGTCGGGTCGAACACCTGCACGGTGCCGTCATCGTCCGGATTGGCGAGCAGGTCGCTTTCATCCGCCAGCGTCAGGCCATGATTTGCGGCCAGTTCGATGATGACGGCCTTGTCGATCCGGTGGGTTTCGCCGCCTGTTGTCGGCGGTGAGCCGGCCGGTGCCATGTGGTCCAGCACAACCAGGTGACCGCCTGGCTTCAGCACGCGGGCGATCTCGTCGAACGTCATGTCAGGATCGCCGAGCACGCCTTCCGGCTCGCCTTTGGGTGTGTACCAAAGCTCGTGCGGGCCCAGGAACCAGGTCACGAGATCGGCGTCCGCATCCGGTACATTCGAGAGATTGTCGAACGCGCTTTCCACGATCTGCACGTTCAGGAGCCGGCCATCGACCCGTTTCGAGACGGAATCTCCGAGGAAGGCTTTGAAGGAGGGCGGGTTCTGCATGTAGACCTTGCCGTCCGGACCGGCGACGCGGGAGAACAGCTCCGTATAAAAGCCATCGCCTGCTTCCATCTCCACGACGGTCATGCCGGGCATGATACCGGAGAAGGCAAGCATCTCGGCAGACTTCCGTACCGGATACATTTCATAGTCCTGCTCTGGGCGGTCATCCTGGCCGAACACGCTTTCATAGTCGAACCCGCCGGCAGCGACTTTCTCCGCCGGGGCCTCATCTGCTTCCGGGGCTATGGGGGCAGCCACGGGCGCTTCCGGTGCCGGTTCCGCGGCGGGCGTGGCGCAAGCGGCCAGCAGGGCACCGGCCAGGCTGAGTAGTGCAATCTGTTTCATGTTCCTGTCCTCCTCAGGACGATCCGGTATAGGATCAGGCTTCGGTCAGCATCTTCTCGCTCATTTCCCACAGGCGTTCGGCCCGTTCGTCATCGCAGGCCCATGGTTGGACATGCTCCCAACGTTCACTGGATTCGTTGGCGAGCTGGGCAATGTCGCAGTCCTCGCAATAGACGCCGCCGCGGTTTGCCAACTGGGGAGAGGTTGCCGCCCAAACCGAGGTGGACGCACCTTGTTCCGGTGTCTTGAACCGCTCCAGCACCATGGGCGGGATCGTCCCGTCCGGCGCCTTCCAGCCGAGCGCGACCATTTCTTCTTCCGGCAGGTGACGCTGCAGCGGCGTGAAAATGCCGCCCGGATGGACTGAGAAAGCGCGGATGCCGATGTCGCGCCCGCGCCGGTCGACGCCAAGGGCAAACAGGGCATCGGCGGTTTTCGCCTGTCCGTATGCCTCCCATTTGTCATACGTCCGCTCATTGTAGTTCGGGTCATCCCAGATGATGTCAGATCGGGCGTGGCCGATGGACGAGAGTGCAACCAGACGAGCATTCTCCGTGCGCTGCATCGCCGGGGCGAGGGCAAGGCTCATCGCCATGTGGCCAAGATGATTGATGCCGAACTGGCTTTCCCAGCCCGGGCCAACCCGCGCCAGCGGGCAGGCCATGGTGCCGGCATTGTTGATCAGGATATCGAGGCCTCGTCCGGTTTCGTCATACTCGCGGGTAAATTTCTCGACGCTGGCAAGATCGGCGAGGTCCATGGCCGCGATCTCAATATCACCGGCGACATCTGCCAGCGCGGCTTCGGCCGTATCCAGACGCCGGGCTGGCACAGTCACTCGGGCCCCTGCGGAGGCCAGCGCGCGTACGGTTTCGAGGCCAATGCCGGAATAGCCGCCCGTCACGACGGCGTTCTTGCCGGTCAGGTCGATCCCCTGGATCACCTCGGCGGCAGTCGATTTGTCATGGAATCCCGATCCGATCGGGGCCTGGTCTTCTGCAGCCATCCGGATATCTCCCTTTTCTCCGATCGCGCTTTGAGTGCCGGATACTGCCCCTCAGGCGGGAAAGGGACAAGTGCGGGTTAAGAAAGCTTAAGCTGGCAATGCCTTGGTGACGCCACTGTCCGGTCCCTATATCAGAGGCGGAACAAAGACTTAGGAAGGGTAGACCCCATGTTACGCTCCCCTCTGATTGCTGCGGCGCTGGCCTGTTGCGCCATCGCCTTGCCCGCTTCGGCCCAGTATGGACGGGTCGAGAAATCCAGGGCCGAGATCGCGCTGGAAAATGCGAAGACCGATTTCGCCAAACAAAAGGCCGCGCGCCAGGAAGCCAATAAGGCCTGTGCCGCCCGCGACTATGAGGCCTGCCTGACGGCGGGCGACTCCTACCGGAAAGGAACTGGCGGCGCACAGGACTATGGTCTTGCCAACAAGGCCTTCAAGCGCGCTTGCGATGGCAAGAATGGAAAGGGCTGTGCTTCGCTCGCCTATCTCACCATGACGGGACGCGGAATGGATGCCGATCCGGTGAAGGCCCGGGGCCTCTACAAAAAGTCCTGTGACCTCGGCGAAGTCAGCGGCTGTGCCGGTTATGGCAATATGCTGTTCACCGGAACGGGCGGCTCCAAGAACGTTCCGGAAGGCACGCGTGTGCTGCAGGACTCCTGCAATCGCGACTACAAATGGGCCTGCGACCGGCTTGATGAGCTGGGCGCGTATGATCCCGATTCAGTGGCCTATGAACGCCTGAAGGACATGCGCGGCGGCTGATCCGCTACGCTACCTGATTTAGCTGCGGGCCGGACCCGGAGACAGGAACGAGGCGGGCGGCGACATGGGTGCAGCCGGACGCGTTTCCCCAACTGGCGGCGTCACCGGAGCGATTGGCTGAGTGACAGCCTGGACAGGTTCACGCGCGGCCTCGGGTGCCGGCTTTGGATCAGATTGCGGTTCTGGCGGGCCCAGACGGTCCGGCAGGTCTGCGGCAATCAGCAGGTTCGCCGTCAGCATGGACCCCTGGTCGACGCGGACAGACCGGGCGGCGACATCGCCGGCGACCTTGGCACCCGACCAGATCTCGATCGACTCGGTCGCGAGGACTGTGCCTTCCAGTTCGCCATGCACAATGATGACCGGCGCTTCGATCCGGCCTTCGACCCGGCCGTCACGCTCGATCACCAGCATGCTTTCGCAGCGGACATTGCCCTTGATCACGCCGGAAACGACGAGTTGGGACGGAAAATAAAGATCGCCTTCGAGGCGCGTGTCCTTGAGAATCAGATTTGCCGGTTCTCCGCCGCGCATTTTTTCTGCAGGTGTCATAGCCGCTAAGCCCTTATCTTGCACTTCGGCGGTTCTATGCAGGGTTTATGCCTCGGCATTATAATATTTTGTATTTATTGTGTTTTCTGTCTTATTGAGTGCTGGATGTCGGGATTGCCCCGAATTGACCCCGGCTGGGCCTCAAGACTGCCGGGGCGGGGGAGTTGGATCGAGACATGCGCATCACGGCACTGATAGCAACGTGTTTGATGGGCGTGGCGGCCTGCGCTCAGCCAGCCCCGCCTGCGTCAGACCCAACGCCCGACGGGCCCTTTGCGCCCGGAAATGAGGGGATCGATCTCTCCCACCACAATGGACGGGTGAACTGGGAAGCCCTGGGAAGTGCGCCCATAGATTTCGTCTACCTGAAAGCCACCGAGGGACGGGACTGGAAGGATAGCCGTTTCCAAGAGAATTGGCTGGAGGCGAGCCAGCGCGGCTGGCATGTCGGCGCCTATCATTTTTACCTTCTTTGCCGGAACGGGGCGGCGCAGGCCGAAAACTTCATCCAGTCGGTTGAAGTGCGGGAAGGGACGCTGCCCCCGGCCGTAGACCTCGAATATGCGCACAACTGCACGCCGGACGGCCCGAAAGAGGCGGTGCTGGCGGAAATCGGGGATTTCCTGGATGCGCTGGAGGCTGAATACGGCGCGCCACCTGTGCTCTATACGACACCGGAATTTCACCGCGACTGGCTCGCTGGCCGTTTCCCCGACAACCCGGTCTGGATGCGCAGCCTGTCCGATCCGCCTGAGGGCGAAGTGCTCATCTGGCAGTATTCGATGAAAGGCCGGGTGTCCGGTATTGAGGGTTTCGTGGACCTCAACCGCATTCCGGCAGACGATTAAAGCTCCAGTTCTCGTGCGAGCCGGGTGAGGCCTTGTTCCGGGGTGATCCGGGGCTGCAGCGTGGCCGGTATTTCGGCCGGATCCACAGCCGCCTTGTCGAGATCCACCCGGGCCAGCTGCGCCGGGCTGAGCGGCAGTTTCAGACCGACACCGGACAGGAGGGACACCAGCGCGCGTATGGGACCGAGCGGGACGGGAATATCGATCCCTCCACGACCAGATGCGCTGCGGGCCATCGCGATCAGGTCACGGTGAGGCAGGGTCTGCGGTCCGCCCACGGCGAGAATGCCGGCCGCATTCCATTCATTCGACACCAGCGCGGCGGCGAGGCGGGCGAGGTCTTCGACATGGATCGGCTGCTGGCTGGCCGCGCCGGATCCGAGACGTGGAAAAACCGGCAGGCGTGCGAGCATCCGCAACAGGCGCGAAAGGTTTCCATCCCCCGGATAGCCATAGATCATGGTCGGACGAAGGATCGCCCAGCCGGGCGCGCTTTGCAGCACCTCGGCCTCTGCCGCGCGCAATCGATCATACACCGGATCTTCGCCCACAATCGCAACATTGTTCGAGGAGAAGACGACGCCTCGTTCCACGCCGCCCTCACAAAAGGCATGTGCGGCCGGGCCGGAGATAGACAGGATTGGCGTGAGGACGACGCCAGAAACATCCGGCGCGAGTGCGCGGACGGCGGCGAGGTCTGTCAGGTCCAGTGGGGCGAGTTCGATGCCGGCGACATGCAGCCGGGCGTCGAGTTCCGCATCGGGATGGCGCCGCGTCGCGACGACCTTCAGCCCGCGGGCGGCAAGGTCCAGCGCGATCAACGCCCCCAACGGGCGGTTCGCTCCAGCGACGAGAAAGGGGCCAGTAGAGGTCACGCCCCCGCTCTAACAGCGTTCGAACGGGGGCGCGAGAGAGAGTTAGTTCCGGGACTTGTCGACCAGGCGGTCGTTCTGGGCCCAGTGCATCATGCCGCGCAGCTTGTCGCCGACTTCCTCGATCGGGTGCGAGTTCATGCGCTGGCGCATGGCGTTGAAGCCCGGCGCGCCGGCCTGGTTTTCCAGCACCCAGTTGCGGGCGAAGGTGCCGTTCTGGATGTCTTCCAGAACCTTCTTCATGTTCGCCTTGGCGTCGGAGTTCACGACGCGCGGGCCGGAAACATATTCGCCATACTCGGCCGTGTTGGAGATCGAGTAGTTCATGTTGGCGATGCCGCCTTCATAGATCAGGTCGACGATCAGCTTGGTCTCGTGAAGGCATTCGAAATAGGCCATTTCCGGCGCATAACCGGCTTCGACCAACGTTTCGTAGCCAGCCTTGATCAGCTCGACGATACCGCCGCAGAGGACGGCCTGCTCACCGAAGAGGTCGGTTTCGGTTTCTTCGCGGAAAGACGTCTCGATCACGCCGGCACGGGTGTTGCCGATGGCTTTCGAGTAGGACAGCGCGACAGCCTGGGCGGTGCCGGTGGCGTCCTGGTGGATGGCGATCAGGCCCGGCAGGCCGAAGCCCATCTGGTACTGCGCACGCAGCGTGTGGCCGGGGCCTTTCGGGGCCGACAGGGACACATCGACATCGGCACGCGGGCGGATCAGATTGTAGTGCACGTTGAAGCCGTGGCCGAACATGATGTGCTGGCCGGCGCGCAGGTGCGGTTCGATTTCATTGGCGTAGAGCACAGCCTGCTTTTCGTCCGGGACGAGGATCATGAGCACGTCGGCCCACTGGGCGGCTTCAGCCGGGGTGACGACTTCAAGGCCTTCGGCCTCTGCCTTCTTGCGGCTGGCGGACCCTTCCTGGAGGGCGACCTTCACCTGCTTCACGCCGCTGTCGCGCATGTTCAGCACGTGGGCGTGGCCCTGGCTGCCATAGCCGACAACGGCCACTTTTTTGCTCTGGATCAGTGCGAGATCTGCATCCTGCTCGTAATAGACTTTCATGGGCTTCGTTCGGCTCCGTCGGGGGTTGTTCTGGATAAGGGTTTAGGCGGTCAGGGGGCGTTGCAGTCCCAGCCGTCGCTGACATTGGCAACGCCAATGATCAATTCGTTGAGTTTCGCCACATCATCCGTCTGGCGGATGTTGCGGGAGAAGTTGCGCTCGCCATTCGCGGTCTGCACGTGGCTGATCACGTCGTGGGAATCGAGCAACAGAACCGAGCGGCGCGAACCGTCCGGATTGATCACCACTTCCATACGCTCGGCATAGCCGGGCAGGTCGGGGGATGCGGCCTTCAGGAGGCCGATAGAGACGTCTGATGCAGCGTCGTCCGGCATCAGCGTGCGCAGATGGCAGATCGGAACACTTTCCGGGTCGTCCATATCCGCCGGGACGGAGCGCGCATCGAGGATCATCGCACCCTGCACATCACTGACGGAATAGACATAGACAGCGCCGCTGGGCGAGACCGTGAGGTCCACCACACGGACCAGCGAGTTGGTGATCGCGCCGAAAATCGCGTCCGCCCGTCCCTCGAAAATGGCAGCGCGGTCGACATCGCATGCCAGCTGCGCCTTGTCGGCGTTCTCGGCCACGGCCAGGGCAACGCCCGCAATCCGGGGTTTGCAGCTTTCCGGCACGGGCATCTCGGCCCGCGCGGGTGCCGCAAGGCAGATCAGCAGAAGGGGGAGGGCGAAGAAACGTTTCATCCCTTTTCCTTACCACGCTTTATGGAAAGAACGCCCGTCCGGCTCACCTCGACGAGGCCGAGCGGCGTCATCAGGTCCACGAACTGGCTGATCTTTTCGGATGCGCCTGTGATCTCGAAAATGAAGCTTTCATTCGTCGTGTCGATCACATTGGCCCGGAAAATCTGGGCAATGCGCAGCGCTTCGACGCGCTTTTCGCCCGTGCCGGCCACCTTGACGAGGGCCAGTTCACGTTCGATGCCGCGCTTCGATTTGGTGATGTCCACCACTTCGCCAACAGGAACGAGGCGCATGAGGTGCGCTTCGATCTGCTCAAGGATGTGCGGTGTGCCCTGGGTGACGATGGTGATGCGCGACTGATGGCTGGAGGCATCGACCTCCGCGACCGTCAGGCTGTCGATGTTGTAGCCGCGGCCGGAGAACAGGCCGACGACACGGGCCAGCACGCCCGGCTCGTTGTCGACCAGCACGGCCAGCGTGCGGCGCTCGACGGCTTCATCCTCATGATTGAGGAAGTAGGCCGATTTCGGGCCGTTCGGAGCGGGCGTTCCGGATCCGTCGCTCATTGTACAGTCTCCGGCTGTTCTGGATAGCTGATCGGGTTGTCGATGGAGACCCCGGGGCGCCGAGTCAAGAGTTGCTGCCTGAGGGAGTCAGCGCGTTCGATGGCCTGCTTCTGGTGGATGCGGGTCTGTCCGTCATACCGGCCGATGACCTGATTGAGCCGTCGGGGGTCGAGATGGGCCTGCAGCTCGGAGACGACGAGGCGGCGGCAATCATCGATAAAGGCCGCGCTATTGTCGCCGGTCGGACCGCCCTCGCGGGTAAGGGCTGAAATTTCACAATGAACCCAGACCATTGCGTCCAGGATGGGCGGACGAGACCCGCGATAGGCGCCGTCCTTTTCCGTCCCCTTTTTGTGTTCGTCCAGATTGGGGAAGAACATGCGGCCCCGGTCGATCAGCGAAGTCAGGTTGATCAGCGTGGCCGCCTTGGCCGTCTGGAAGGCGCCTTCATTTCCATGGAAGTGGCGTGTGCGGGCCAGCATGGCGGCCCGGGCCATCGTGTCGATGGCGGCATTGCCCCAGTCCAGGCTGGCACTGTCGATCGCCTGGCGGAGCTGTTCGGTGCGCAACTGGCGCTGCTTGCGGGTTTCGGCGCGGCTGGCGAGGGCGCCGATCACGGCCGCAATGGCCGACAGCACCGTGACGACCGTCCCGACATTGTCGGTCAGTATCTGCCAGATGTTGTCAGTGGCCATTACCATCCCCTGAAGCGGCGCCGGTTCCCGGTCTGTCAGAAGTCAGACGAGCTTGCGCCCGGTCTCACCAATCTCGTTACCAGTTATCTGCCCGAGGATCATCTCGTTATGTGCAGAGCCCGACGGGATCATCGGCAGGCAGTTGCCGTCCTTTTCGATCATGCAGTCGAACAGGACCGGGCCCGGATGCTCGATCATTTCCATGATCTTGTCGTCCAGCTGGGCCGGGTCCTCGCAGCGGATGCCGTGGGCGCCCATGGCTTCGGCCAGTTTGACGAAGTCCGGCAGGCTCTCCGAATAGGAGTGCGAATAGCGCTCGCCATGCAGCAATTCCTGCCACTGGCGTACCATGCCCATCCACTCATTGTTGAGGATGAAGACCTTCACCGGCAGGCAGAACTGAACCGCCGTGGACAGCTCCTGCATCATCATCTGGATCGAGGCTTCGCCCGCAATGTCGATGACGAGGGCTTCCGGATGGGCGCACTGCACGCCGACGGCAGCCGGCAGGCCATAGCCCATCGTGCCGAGTCCGCCGGAGGTCATCCAGTGGTTCGGCTCGTCGAAATGGAAGAACTGGGCCGCCCACATCTGGTGCTGGCCAACTTCGGTCGTGATGAAGGGATCACGGGCTTTAGTCAGCTCGTAGAGGCGCTCGATCGCGTATTGCGGCTTGATGACCTTGTCCGACGGTTCATAGGCGAAGCAGTCGCGGGCCCGCCAGGCGTCGATCTCGGCCTTCCAGGGTTTCAGGTCCGGCTTCTTGCCCTTGCGGGCCTTCACCGCCGCGATCAGCGCTTCCAGCGCCGCCGCACAGTCGGCAACGATCGGCACGTCGACCCGGACGATCTTGTTGATCGAGGAGGGGTCGATATCGATGTGGACCTTCTTGGAATTCGGCGAGAAAGCGTCGATCCGGCCGGTAACCCGGTCGTCAAAGCGGGCGCCGACGCAGATCATCAGATCGCAATCATGCATCGCATTGTTGGCTTCGTAGCTGCCATGCATGCCCACCATGCCCAGCCAATCCTTGTGGGAAGCCGGGAAAGCGCCGAGGCCCATGAGGGTGGACGTAACCGGAATGCCCGTCTCGGCCTGCAGCTTGCGCAGCGCTTCGGAGGCTTTCAGGCCGGAATTGATGACGCCGCCACCGGTGTAGAGAATGGGCCGGCGGGCCAGCGAGATCAGCTCGGCGACGGCCTCGATGGCTTCCGGCTGCGGCTCGGTGCGCGGGGCATAGGTCGGCTTGTGAACACCGTCCTTGCCGACATAGGTGCCGTTGGCGAACTGCACGTCCTTCGGGATGTCGATGACGACCGGGCCCGGGCGGCCGGAGGTTGCGATGTGGAACGCCTCATGGATCGTGCGGGCCAGCTGGTCGACGTCCGTGACGAGGTAGTTGTGCTTGGCGCAGCTGCGCGTGATGCCGGTCGTGTCGGCCTCCTGGAAGGCGTCGGTGCCGATCAGGTGCGTCGGCACCTGGCCGGTGATGACGACCATCGGGATCGAATCCATCAGCGCATCGGTAATCGGGGTGACCATATTGGTCGCGCCCGGGCCGGAGGTGACGAGCGCGACGCCGCACTTGCCGGTAGAACGGGCATAGCCTTCGGCCGCATGGCCCGCGCCCTGTTCGTGGCGCACCAGGACGTGACGGATGTCATCCGCCGCGAACAGCGCGTCATAGATCGGCAGGACCGCGCCGCCCGGATAACCAAACATGACCTCTACGCCCTGTTCCCGGAGGGCCGTGATTACGATCTCGGCACCGGTCATCAGGCGGGTTTCGGTCTTCGGTTTGGTTTTGACGGTCATGACTTGGCTCTGGCGTCTTGGGGTTAGAAAGGAAGGTTTTGTCCGGGATGTTTTCTGAAAAGAAAAAGGGCCCCCTTCGGAGACCCTTTTGTGCGCACACCCGCAACCGGTTCTGGCGAACCCCGGCTACGGGTGTCTAAGTACGAGTACCTCTGACATGCGCACGTGCGTTTCCTCCAACGACGGGAGCTAGGAATAATCTGCCTCCATCTCCCTGTCAATCTCCCTGTAGAGGGCAAGAATAACCCGCATGCGATCGTTCATTTCGGTACCGGGAATTCTCGGCCAGAACGGGAATTGCCTGCCAATCCACGTGAATTGCCTCTTTGCATAGCGCCGCGTGTCGCGTTTGGCGTTCTCGGCGGCGAATTCCGCGCTGATCTCGCCGCGGGCAAAGGCGGCCAGCCACGGCATGCCATGGGCCTTCATCGCCGGCAGTTCCGGGTCCAGCCCCCGTTCGATCAGGGCCCGGGCCTCGGCCATGGCGCCCTGCATCAGCATGCCTTCGAAGCGCCGGTCGATCTTGGCATAGAGCTTGGCGCGCGGCGGGGTGAGGGCAAAGCCCATCCATTCCCGGTCCAGCAGGACAGGGGGCTGGCGCTCATTGTGGAAGTCGGTGATCGGCCGCCCGGTGGCGAGCCAGATCTCATAGGCGCGGGCAAGGCGCTGCTTGTCGCCAGTGCCCAGCCGCTCAGCCGTTTCCGGGTCGTGCGGGGCGAGGCGCAGGCGCAGGCCCTCGGCACCTTCGGCGTCGGAGATGTCCCGCACTTCGGCGCGGATGTCTTCGGGCACGGGCGGTATGGCCGACAGGCCTTGCGTCAGCGCCAGCAGGTAGAGCCCCGTGCCGCCGACGATGACAGCGCGTTTGTTCTTTTTCTGGAGAATGCGGATTTTCGCGCGAGCCTCCTCCAGCCACTGGCCGGTGGAATAGCGCTCGGCCGCGTTGACGTGGCCGAACAGGTGATGCGGCACGCCCTGCATCTCTTCCTCGTCCGGCCGGGCGGAGATGACTTTCAGGTCCCGGTAAACCTGCATGGAATCGGCATTGATCACCTCCCCGTCGAGCCGCCGGGCGACTTCGATGGCGAGCGCGGTCTTGCCGCTGGCCGTGGGGCCGTGGATCAGGATGGCCGGATGCATCCCATTAGAGGTAAGGGGTTGTCATCGAAGAGGAAACCCATGATGACGCGGGAAAACCCGGGAAAACTGTCATGAGCCTCAGGATCGTCGCCGTCGCCGCCATGGATGCTGCGAAGCTGGAAGCGAAAGTTTCGCAAGAGCTTGGCGGGGAGGCACCATCGCGCGCGCTGGGCAGCGTGGACGGGCTGGTCGCGCTGGAATGGCTGCTGCCGGGCGGCGAAGGCGATGCGGCCGGTCTGCGTGCCCGATTCGCGGAAAAGGCTCTCCCGGCCGACATCGCCATTCTGCCTGCCGCCAGCGGCCGCAAACGCCTCCTGATTTCGGACATGGATTCCACCATTATCGGGCAGGAATGCCTTGATGAACTGGCAGATTTTGCCGGCCTGAAGGCAGAAGTCTCAGCCATTACCGAACGCGCCATGCGCGGGGAGCTGGACTTCGAAGGCGCGCTCACCACCCGCGTTGCCATGCTGAAAGGCCTTGGCCTCGACGCGCTGGAGCATGCCTATGCCGAGCGGATCACGCTGAACCCCGGCGCGAAAACCCTCGTTGAAACGATGAAGGCAGACGGGGCCGAAACTGTCCTGGTTTCAGGCGGTTTCACCTATTTCACCTCCCGCGTGGCGGCAGCTGCAGGCTTTCACACGCACCGGGGCAACACGCTGATCGATGACGGCAAGTCGCTGACGGGCGAGGTTGGCCGCCCGATCCTTGGCCGCGAGGCGAAGCTGGCCGCGCTGGACGAGTTCGCGGCCGCCAAAGGCATCCTCCGGGAAGACGTGATCGCGATGGGCGACGGGGCGAACGATCTCGCCATGATCAAGGCGTCCGGCCTCGGCATCGCCTATCACGCCAAGCCCGTCGTGGCCGCCGAAGCCCATGCCGCGATCGAGCACACAGACCTTCGGGCCGCGCTCTTCTTCCAGGGCTATGAGGCGAAGGAATTCGTCGGCTAGGGGGTGGATAAGTGGCCCTCCAGACCGTGTAAAACACCGTCTAAAGACCATGTATGGACCGTTTAAAAGGGGGGCTCGGCCCCTTTCTTTGAGACCAGGTCAATCAAAAATTGTAACGTCATCACATAACGTGTATGTTCTCCTCAAAATAGAGAAGAGGGAGGCCAGCATGAGAGGCAGACACCGGACCGGGGCAGGGACAGCGGAGGTGTCGCTGACGCCGATGCTGGACGTGGTTTTCATCCTGCTCATTTTCTTCATGGTCACATCGACCTTCACACAGGAGCAGGCGATCAAGCTGGAGCCGCCCGCCAACGCTTCGGGTATCGGGTCTGGCAAGGCGATGCTGATCCGGATTGGCGATGACAGCGTTGTTCGCGTCAACGGTCGCACGACCGATATCGGCGCTGTCCGCGCGGCTATCGAACGGGTGAGAGCGGAGACGCCGGACATTCAGGTTGCCATTGAAGTGGAGCCGCAGGCCAAGTCCGGCCTGGTCACCCTGGTCCGCGACGCCGCCTATGATGCGGGGTATACGGAAGGGGTGAGCGTTGCCCTCGCCCGGCCCGGCGACGCGATCTGAGGCAGTGCGTCAGGGCAGGAAGCTGCAGAAGAAGGCTTCACCCTGGTCGCATTTCTCCACGCCGCTGCCGTCGGGGTCCTTCTCCTTGTAGAGGTCCAGCATCTTGCAGCCGCCGGCGTCGCCGAGATCGCAGGCCGCCGCGTAGTATTCCTTCGCCTTGGCGTGCTGTTCGCGAACGCCCTGGCCCGTCCGGTAGAGTCCGCCGATCCGGAGGCAGGCGTCTGCGTCCGAGGCGTCACAGGAACGCTGGTAGAGGAGCCGCGCGCGGACCGGGTCCGGATCCACACCATGACCCTCCTCGAACAGGATGCCGAGGCGTGTGCAGCCGGCGGCGATGCCCCCGTCGCAGGCCTCGATATAACGTTTGCGGGCCTCGTCGAAATTGCCGAGTTCGAATGCCTCTTCCGCGACAGTGAAGGCACGCTCCGGCGGCATGGACCGCATGATCCCGGCAGCGACCAGCTGGGCTTCGCGGGCGGACTGTTTTTCCGCTTCGGCCGCCATCAGGCTGCGCGCTTCCTCCGCATGCGGGCCGTCCGGGTAGAGACGCAAATATGTGTAATAGGCGCCGACCTCGCTGAAGCGCGCCCAGTCGGCTGCCTCGCTGCTGGCGCCTGCCGCGTCGCATCCGGCGAAGCAGATATCTTCCGTCAGCCCGTCTGCCGTGAAGGGCATGGCGTTGCCGGGCCGCGCGGCGGCCACTTCGCGCAGGGCGAGCGTAAAGGCCCGGTCCGCCGAGAGGCCCGGCTGGGGGAGGCGTTTCGACAGCGCCTCTGCGAACAGGCCGTCATCGGGGGTCGTCGCGCCGTCTGCCGTGGCGAAGGCGATATAGAGACCGCGCTTGCGCGGCACGCGCACCATGCCCTTGTCCGAGGCGCCGCCCTTCGAGGAAGTGAAAGGGAGTGTATTCCTGCAGGCATCCGAAACGATGAAGACGGCTTTCGCATCGCTGGCTGCCAGTGCGTCCACAATATTGTTCACAGGTACGCCGAGGATCGGCAGCTGCTCGGCCCCGGTAATGGGCGACTTGGCCGGGATCAGATAGTTGGCGCGGCGGCCGGCGGATTCCGCGGATCCTCCATGGCCGGAATAATAGAAAAAGCCGACGGCCTGAGCGCCCGCCGCTTTCAGGTCCGAGGCAAGCTCGGCCACGGCCAGATTGATCTCGGCCTGTCCGGCATCGGTCAGGACGCGGATGTGTTCGGCGGGAAACCCGGCCTGCAGCAAACCGTTGCGCATGTTCTCCACATCCCGGTGCGGCAGGCTCAGCGGTCCGACCGTCGCCGGATAATCCTCATTCCCGATCAGGAGCGCATAACGCGGCTCGGCGCTGGCCGTGAAGGCTAGGGCCGCAAAGGCGATGATACTGAACAGGGCGCGCAACATGTTCCCACCTCTCAGTCAGCTCCGTAAAGAGCCTAACCGGTGTCAGGCAGGGTGGGAAGCACCAGCAAGGTCGACCGGCTTGCCCGGATGCACGCCTGAGAACGGATCACTGCTGCGGTTTGAGTGCGGCAAGTTCGGCGAGGACATCCGGATCTTCCGGTTGAAGCGGCCAGCCGTTTTGCTGGAGCCAGTTGCACGCCGCAGGATCGTCCATGTAGCATCCGCCCTGGTAGACGAGGATGGCGGTCTGTTCGCGGTCTGTGGCATCGACATTTCCGTCGGCGTCGTAGAATTCATGATCCATGTATCCCTGCTGGATCAGGGGCGCGAGCTTCGTGCAGGATTTCCCGAGCCCCGACTGGCAGGCGATCTGGAAGAGGCCTGTGGTTGAGTCCATTTCGTCCCTGAGATAGGCCATTTCTGCTGCGTGATGCATGGCCTCCAGCAACACGACCGGCCCGACGATGTTGTCATACTCTCCCATGTATTTCTTCGCAGATGGGTCTTCCTGGTAGAACAGCTTTACCAGCGCTTCCTGCGCATTCGGGACAAGCGCCGAGTGCGGATAGGTCTGGAGGAAGTCGATATAGGCATCGACCGTGTTTGCCTGGACCGTCGCGACATAGTCGGTGCCTTCCGAACGGGCGAGCACGGCGGGGGCTTCGCACCCGGCAAAGCAGATATCCTCCGTCAGGCCGTCGGCCGTGAACGGCATGGAATTGCCGGGGCGGGCAGCGGCCACTTCGCGCAAGGCGAGGGTGAAGGCGCGGTCGGCGGAGAGGCCTTTTTGTGCCAGACGTTTCGACAGCGACTTTGCAAACAGGCCGTCATCCGGCGTGGTCGCACCGTCGGCCGTGGCAAATGCGATATAAAGCCCGCGCTTGCGCGGCACCCGGACCATGCCCTTGTCTGCCGATCCGCCCTTGGACGAGGTGAAGGGCAGCGTGTTGCGGCAGGCGTCCGAGACGATGAAGATCGCCTTGGCGTCGCTGGCGGCGAGTCCATCGATCACGGTGTTCACGGCAACGCCGAAGATCGGCAGTTGTTCAGCGCCGGTGATCTCGGTTTTTGCCGGGATGAGGTAGTTGGTGCGCGTGCCGCCCGATTCCGCCGAACCGCCATGGCCGGAATAGTAGAAGAAGCCGACTGCGTCAGGTCCGGCCGCCCGTAAATCTGCGGCCAGCCCGGCCACGCCGATCTTGATGTCCCGGTCGGTCGCGTCCTTCAGGATCCTGATGTGATCAGCGGGGAATCCAGCCCGCAGCAGGCCATTGCGGATGTTCTCCACGTCTTCATGGGGCAGGGTGAGGGGGCCGACGGTGGCGGGATAATCCTCGTTCCCGATCAGCAGGGCATATCGTTGTTCAGCGGATGCAGCGAATGCCAGCCCGGCCAGAACCCACGAAACAATCAGTGCGCGCAGCATCTTTCCACCTCCCTGTCCGCCTCAAACTGAGCCTAGACCGGGCAGGGGCGCCTGAAAAGCAGAAGCTGAGCTGGCCTAGTCCTTGAGGTCCACGCTGAGGAACTGGTCGAACCAGCCGGCTTCACCGCGGCGTTTGACGCGAACCAGCAGAGGTTCTGCCGGATTGGCGCGGGCGGCTTTCACCTTTTCCAGCGTGTCGGTCACCGTGGAGACGCGTTCGAAATTGATCTCGACGATCACGTCGCCCCGCACCAGCTTGCCATAGGACGGCCCGCGGGCGGAGACGGAGGTGACGACAACGCCTTCGACGTCTTTCGGCACGCCATAGCGGCGGCGGAGGTCGTCATCGAGGCTGGAGAGGTCGGCGCCGAGATCGTTGACGCTGGCCGGCAGGTCCGGAAGCTGGGCCGTGTCTTCCTCGGCCTCTTCCTGAAGCTCGCCCATCGTGACGGTGAAGGTGCGCGCGCGGCCATCGCGCACGAGGCGCACGGGCACATCCTTGCCGATGGGCGTCTCGGCGATGACGCGGGTCAGCTCCCGCACGCTGGAGACCGGCTGGCCATCGAAGCTGAGGATCAGGTCGCCGACTTCGAGCTTTGCCTCGTCGGCCGGACCAGCATCGGCGATGCGGGTGACGATCACGCCGCCCTTGCCGCTGGCGCGATAGGCGCGCACCAGCGCTTCATCCGCATCCTGAACATTGACGCCCAGCCATGAGCGGCGGATGCGGCCGGACTTGATCAGTTCGCCGGTGATCCGGTCCACCAGGTTCGAGGGCACGGAGAAGCCGATGCCGACCGATCCGCCGGTGGGCGAGATGATTGCCGTGTTCACGCCGACGACTTCGCCGCCCAGATTGAACAGCGGGCCACCCGAGTTGCCGCGGTTGATGGCGGCGTCGGTCTGGATGAAATCGTCGGAGCGGCCGGCGTTCAGGTCCCTGTTGCGGGCGGAGATGATGCCGGCGGAGACAGAGCCGCCGAAACCGAACGGGTTGCCGATGGCGATCACCCAGTCGCCCACTTCGGCTGCATCGCTGTCGGCGAAGCTGACGAAGGGCAGGGGCGTGTCGGATTTCACCTTCAGGACCGCAAGGTCCGTATCCCGGTCACGGCCGATCAGTTCGGCCTCCAGGACGCGGCCATTGGCGAAGTTCACTTCAATCTCGTCAGCCCCGTCGATGACGTGATTGTTGGTCACGACATAGCCGTCGGCGCTGATGACGAAGCCGGAGCCGAGCGAGCCTTCGCGGCGGAAACCGTCTTCGTCGCGGCCGAAGAAGTCGTTGAACCGCTCCATCGGCGAGCCTTCCGGGAAGGTCGGCATGCCTTCCGGGGCGACTGTCTTGGAGGTCGAGATATTGACCACAGCCGGCATCAGCCGCTTCGACAGGTCGCGGAAGCTGGCCGGGCGCTCCTTGGGGTCGATCTGTTCAAGCCCCTGCGACAGGCTCTGGGCTGCGGCAGGCGCGGCCAGAGGCACGGACGCAAGAAGGGCGAGGGCGGCTAGAGCCGGAAAACGCATGGGACGACGGCTTCCTCTGCGGGCGGAATATGGAACTGTTTTGGCCGCAGACTATGGCGCTTTGCGGGCAAGGTGCAACAGATTCAGCCCAAGTGAACTGCAAGCCAGATCAGCACGACGCCGACCGCGCCGCCGCCCAGACCGGCTATGGTCAGTTCGCGCGTGCTCAACTGGGTCACCAGGACGGCGAGGCGGCGCATGAAGTCCGGGGCGACCGCATAGGCCGCCCCTTCCAGCAGGAACCACATGCCGATACCTGCCAGCAGGATGAGGGGCAGCGTCATGGCTGAAAGCTCCCCTCAGCTTACTTCGAATTCTTGCGTGCGGCGTCGATGAATTCGTCGCACAGGCCAAGATTGTCCGGGCCGATCACGATCTGCGTGTTGCCCTTCTTCAGCGAGGTTTCGCAGGCGATCAGGGCGCGCTGGAAGCGGAAGAATTCCGGATCGCGGCCATAGGCACTGGCATAGATCTCGTTCCGCTTCGCATCGCCTTCACCGCGGATCTCCTCCGATTTCTGGTTCGCCTCGGCGAGGATCACGGTGCGGTCGCGGTCAGCCTTGGCGCGAACCGCCTGGGCCTGTTTGTCACCGTTTGCGCGGATCAGCTCGGCTTCCTGGTTCCGGGCCGCTTCCATACGGCGGAAGACGCGTTCGGAGACGTCGGCCGGCAGGTCTGCCCGGCGGATACGCACATCGATGATGTCGATGCCGCGGCCGGAGATGGACGTCGAGAGGTTCTCGCGGATCTCGTCCATCAGCGTTGCCCGCTGGCCGGAGATGATCTCTTCCGGCAGCTTGTTGGCCAGCGCGTTACGGATCGCCGTGTTGGTGAACTGCGACAGCTGGTTCTCTGCCACGCGCTGCGTCTGCAGGCGCTGGTAGAAGGCCAGCGGGTCGGAGATCTGGTAGCGCACGAAGGCGTCCACGATCAGCTGTTCCTGGTTGGAGGCCAGGACTTCGATGTTCGGGATGTCGAGGCCGATGTTCCGGCGGTCATATTTGATCACGTTCTGGATGAACGGCGTCTTGATTTTCAGGCCGGCCTGGTTCTGCCCGGGGGCGTTATAGGCAGCCTGCGCCTTACCAACCTGCAGGACGAGGGCCTGTTCGGTCTGGTTGACGATGAAAAAGCTGTTCATGCCGACGATCAGGGCCGCGGCGGCGAGAATAAGGGCGAATATGCCAAGTCCACGCATGATGGTCGCTCCTACTGGCTGCTACGGCTGGGGTTGATCGGAAGGTACGGCACCGCGCCGGACCCGGAATCGAGCACCATCTTGTCGGTGTTGCCGAGGACGCGTTCCATCGTCTCGAGATACATCCGCTCGCGGGTCACCTGCGGTGCCTTGCGGTATTCGTCGAGGATGGAATTGAAGCGGGCCGCTTCACCGGTTGCGTTGGCGATCACCTGCTCGCGATAGGCTTCGGCGTTCTGCAGCACCTGCTGGGCCTGGCCTTCGGCACGCGGGATGATGTCGTTGGCGTACTTGTTGGCTTCCTGGATCGCTTTTTCAGCGTCCTGGCCTGCATTGACCACGTCGATGAAGGCCTGGCGCACCTGCGCCGGGGCGGCCGCTTCCTGGATCTCGACGTTCTGCACCTGGATACCGGCGCGATAGTCGTTCATCAGGGCCTGCAGCTGGATCTTCACCTGTTCGGAGATCGTGCTCCGGCCCGTGGTGATGACATCGTCGAGCTTCGACTTGCCAACCACTTCACGCATCACGCTTTCCGCTGAGGCTTTCAGCAGCTCACTGCCGCCATCCACGTTGAGGATGAAGTTTTCCGGATTGGACGGATCGTAGAACCAGAAGACGCGGAAGCGGACGTCGACGATGTTTTCGTCGCCGGTCAGCATCAGGGCTTCATTGGAGTTGTTGCCGATCTGCGTTTCCTGCTGCTTCTCGGACGGCATGACCACATGCGTCTCGATCGGGGCAGGCAGGTGGAAGTGCAGGCCGGGCGTGAAATTCGTCTGCCACTGTCCGAAGCGGAACACAGCGGCGCGCGAGCCTTCGTCAACCACGACGACACCCGTCATCAGCCAGGCAATGAGCGCGATGCCGGCGAGCACAAGGATGCCGAGGGGGCCGAAATTCGGGCCAGAGCCGCCGCCACGACGCCGGCCACCGCCGCCGCCATTGCCGCGCTGGCGGAAACGTTCCTGCATACGGCGCATCTGATCTTCGAGGTCACCGCCACCGCTGCCGCCGCCGGATGGGCGTTTCCATGGAGAGTTGCCGTCGCCCCCGCCATTGTCGCCGCCACCGCCGCCCCACGGGCCGCTACCTTTTGTCTTGTCATCCCAGGGCATGGCCCCTCCTGTTGCGCGTGTTCGCTTCCATATAGGTGCTTTGCTAATAGATGCATGCCCTTTCAAGGGGCATCAAGGGATAGAGGGTCGCGGTCATGTTCGGTTCAAAGGGGAAAACCCGGCAAAAACAGGCAGATGCTGTCATGAAAGCGCTGGGCAGCCCGGCTTGGCTGGAGTCAGTCACGGTCGATGAAACCGGCCGCGCCGTGCTGGTGATCGAGGCTGATCCTGCTGATACGGCAGCGGCAGAGGCCTTGCGCATGGAGGCCGAAGGCAAGGCGGGCCTCGTTCCGGGGATCGAAAAAGTGACCACCGTCCTCACCGCCGTGCGTCATAATCACAGCCACAACCACGCGCCAGCCGCGCCGAAGGGCGGTTCCGCGCCGTTGAACCTCACCCCGTCGCCGCGCCGGGTGCAGAAAGGCGCCCGCCTGTCGGATGAGGCGATGCAACAGGGCGCGCCCCAGCGCCAGCAGGGGAGCGTCGCGAAAATTCCCGGCATTTCCCGCATTCTTGTGGTCGCCAGCGCCAAGGGCGGGGTGGGCAAGTCCACCGTATCGGTGAACCTCGCCGCTGCCCTTGCCAAGACCGGCATGAAAGTCGGCCTGCTGGATGCCGACATCTATGGTCCCTCCATCCCCACCATGCTGGGCACGCAGGGGGCTGAGCCGAAGGGGTCGGCCAACAAGAAACTTGTCCCGGTCGAGGCGCACGGGATGAAGACGCTCTCCATAGGTTATTTGTCGGACCCGGACGCCCCGATGATCTGGCGCGGGCCGATCGTCATGTCGGCCATCACGCAGATGCTGAACGATGCCGAATGGGGCACGCCGGAAGACCCGCTGGACGTGCTGGTCATCGACACGCCGCCGGGCACGGGCGACGCGCAGCTGACTATCGCTCAGAAAGTGCCGGTGACCGCCGCGCTGATCGTCACGACGCCGCAGGAAGTGGCTCTCGCAGACGTACGCCGCGGTGCCGCCATGTTCACCAAGACTGCCGTTCCGGTGATCGGCCTCGTCGAGACGATGAGCTATTTCCAGGACCCGGCAGGCAACAAGCATTACCTGATGGGCCATGGCGGCGGCAAACGCATGGCCGACGCGCTCGGCCTGCCGCTGCTGGCAGAAGTGCCGATGCTGCAGGCCATCCGTGAAGGCGGCGACAATGGTGTGCCGGCGGCCATCGGTGACGAAGAGACCGCGAAGGCCTTCCACGAGCTTGCCCGCAAGGTCGCCATCGGCCTCGACACGCTGGAGACCAAGGCCCCGCCGGAAATCGTGTTCGAGGACTAGTTGTGGACTCTCAACAGGTTGTCCTCGGAGAGACCGAGTCGACTGATGGGTGTTTGATTTTTAATCCCGCCATGCGGTCGATGGAAGTTGTATCGATGCGTCCAGTCATCGAGGCATGGCTCTGTGGTCTGATGTCGTAGGATTTTGCGTAGGCCCATTCCCTGAGGGCGGTCTGGATGAAGCGTTCGGCTTTTCCGTTCGTCCGGGGCGTGTAGGGTTTGGTGCGGACATGTCTGAGGCCGAGCTCACGACAGGTATTCCTGAAGGCGTCAGACCGATAACATGCCCCATTGTCTGTCATCACACGCCGGACGGTAATGCCGAGGCGATTATAGTAAGCCACGCAGGCCTTCAGGTGATCGACGGCACTGGGGGCTTTTTCGTCGGATGGATCTGGTTGAAGGCGACGCGGGAGGCATCGTCCACGGCGACATGGACGTACTCCCAGCCGACACCACGATGGAGAGACTTGCTCTTGCGGCTTCCGGTGATGCGATGCCCGGAGCCCGGAAGCGGCCGAGTTTCTTTATGTCGATGTGGATCATGTCGCCGGGATTTGGGTGCTCGTAGCGGCGGGACGGTTCAGGCGGATCGAGATCCCTCGCCCGGCTGAGCCTTGCAGCGCGGAGGATCGACTGAGGCCTGCGTGGCTGGCGAGACCTTGCATCGGTGGGCGATCTCGAGGTCCCGGCAAGCGTTGACGACGCCTTGAGGATCCTCTCCACGGTCGCGCCGGGCGTAGGGCGATACAGCCGGTGCGGACGCAGAACGCTCCCTGAGGCCGTCGGGGCCCTCAGCAAGGAAGCGGTTCACCCACTTGCTGACCGTCTTGCAACAGACGCCAAAGGCCTGGGCGACGCGGCTTCGGCTTTCTCCTTCCTCGATCACACGCCGGACAATCTCGGCTCGACTATGAGGTGTGGTGCGGGCATTCTCGTGGATGTCCATTCGGTGTCCTTTCCTGGAGTTGAAGTCTCGCAACCTCAATCTCCTCGGTCAGGCCCGAATGGACAACCTATTGAAAGATCACAACTAGTCCTCGCCACCGAAATTCTGCGTGGCGAGCGTCGCGGCCAGGCTGATCATGTTTTCGTAGCCAACCGTGTTGTTGTTGAGGATGACGATCACGCCGTCTTCCTCCGGCACCAGCATGATCAGGCTCAGATAACCGATCAGGCGGCCATTATAGTAGGTGACGCCGACGTTCCGGACATCCGTGACGGGGAGTTCCGCAACGCTCCAGGCCATGGGCGTGTCGGCATTGAAGGCTTCTGCCGCGGCAGCGTCCGAATAGATTTTGCCATCGATGACCGCATGTCCCCAGGCGTTCAGATCATCCGCGGTCGAGACCATGGAGGCGGTGCCGCGGAACAGGACCGGGTTCACGACAGGGATGACCTCGTAGGAGCCGTCATCATTCTTCAGGTAGTTCACTGCGAGGCCGTCTGCGTCCCGGTAGAGCTGGCCGGTGGCCGTCATGCTGAGCGGGTCGATGATCTGCGTCTGCAGAAAGGTCTCATAGTCCGTGCCTGAATAGCGGTCCACGATGAGGGCCAGCAAGTAGTAGTTTACGTTCGAGTACAGATAATCTCTGCCGGGGCTGAATTTCAGCTCCAGTTGTTCCAGCGTGTCCATGAAGGACGCGTCCGTGAAGGCGCGCTTCACGTCATTGTCGAACCAGCCGGGAATGTCGATGTAATGCGGAATGCCTGACCGGTTCTGCAGCAGGTGGCGCAGCGTGACGTCGCCGGCATAGGGCACGTCGAAATCCGGCAGCAATTCAGCCAGCGTCTGGTCCAGGTCGAGCTTTCCCTCGTCCACCAGTTTCAGCACCAGCGCCGCCGTGAAACTCTTGGTCATCGAGGCGATGGGGAAACCGGTGTCGATTGTGACGCCTTCGCCGTCCTCCATCGGGGCCGCATTCACCGCTTCGCGCAGCAGGATGTCGCCGCCTTTGCTGATGAGGAGCGTGCCGGAGAATTCCAGTTCTTCCAGCAGGGCGGAGACCGCGTCTGCATTTGCGTCTGCGGCGCTCCGCGGTGCGGAGGCGTCAGGGGCGGCCTGTTCGGCGGTGCAGCCGCACGCGAGCAGGGTGGCGGCGAGCGCCGCAATCAATCTGTGTTTCATGACGGCCGCAGGTAAGGCGCGTTGGCGGTCTAGTCCAGCCGCTTGCGTTCAATCTCTTCACTGCCAGCCGGCAGGACGAAAGCCATGCCGTCCTCGCCCATGAGGATGGGGCCGTCGAAGGCTTTCTTCGTGCCCTTCATGAAGGCGGGGTAGAGGATGCGGCTTGGCTGGGCCGGGACGATATGGGTGAAGACCAGAAGGCCGGCACCGGCTTCGCTTGCCACCTCTGCCGCCTGGACCGGGCTGGTGTGATAGTCCGGAATGTCGGTCATGATCTTTTGCAGACGCTTGGCGCCGAGCGTGTCCAGCTGGCCGGCGATCACGCCGACCATTTCATCGTTCAGGGCCTCGTGCACCAGCACGTCGGTGTCTCGGGCAAGATCAATCAGGGCCTGGTCTTTCTTCGTGTCGCCGGAGATCGTGACCGAGCGGCCTTTATAATCGAACCGGTAAGCGACGGCCGGATGCACCGGGCTGTGGTCTACCGGCACAGCCGTGATGGTGAGGCCGTCGCGCTCATAGACGCGCACGGCGCCGCCATCGGTTGAGAAGGGGAAGGCTTCTGCGCCTGTGCCGGAGGGCGGCACGACGTCCGCGCCGTGGTGGGCGATGCGGTAGACCGCATCCTGCGCATAGGCCTCGTTGAAACCGGCCGCGACGCGTTCCACGCCTTCCGGGCCGTAGAGGGCAAGCGGTGTGTCGGCCCCGCCAGCGGCCCAGTGCTGCAGCATGACTTCGCCGAGCCCGTCGATATGGTCGGAGTGGAAATGTGTCAGGAAGGCTGCTTCCACCCGGCCCCAGGGCAGGGTGAGTTCGCCGAACCTGCGGCCTGAGCCTGCGCCTGCATCCACGATGAAGACTCGGTCCCCGGCGGCGACGACGGTCATCGGTCCAGCCCGTTTCGGATCGGGCAGGGGGGAGCCGGTGCCGACCAGAACCACCATCAGCCCGTCCGGCACATCGGCGAGCGCATTCCTGCCGACATTCTTCTTGACCGCGGACCTGAAGACCGCTTCTCCGATCTGCACACTGAAGGCTGTGCGGGCGACTGCCCCAGCCACAAGCAGCAGCGCCAAAATAACGAGAACCGGCTTCAGGAATCGCATTTAAGTCTCCCTGCCTGACAGGTCAGGCGTTGAAGTTGAGTTTCAGGCCAGGCTCCGGCCACCGGCACTTGATCAGGTTTCCCGTGCCCGACAGCGTGATGTAGGCATCGCACATGTCGTCCCCGCCAAAGGCGATATTGGTAACGAGGATGTCCGGGAAGGCGATATGGCTGAACTCGCCCTCGGGCGTGATCGTGGTGATGCCGCCATTCAGGATGGTTGCCACACAGACATTCCCGGCAGCCGTCATGCCGAGGCTGTCGAAATATTGAAGGCCCGGCATGGTGGCGACGACGCGTCCGCCATTGAAGGGCGTGGCCGGCTTGATGACGCCGGGGCTTTCAAGGTCGAAGGCCCACATGCGACCGGTCATCGTGTCGGCCATGAAGACCGTCTTCTCGTCCGGCGAGAGGCCGACGCCATTCGGGCTGGAATAGTGGAAGTCCAGTTCCTTTGCGGCGCTCGCGCCATTGGCAAGGAAGTAGAGCCCGCCGAAATCGCGGTGGCGGTCATAGGTCTTGCCGTGGTCGGTGAAATACATGTTGCCGTCTTTGTCGAAGACGAGGTCGTTCGGACCTTTCAGCGGATTGCCGTCGACTTCTTCGATCACGCGCTCGACCTTGCCGGTGGAGAGGTCGACCCGTTCGATGCGGCCGCCATCATAGTCCGGCGGGCAATTGCCGGGGATCAGCATCCCGTCCTGCTCGTGATAGATGAAGCCGCCATTGTTGCAGACCCAGAGCGCGCCGTCCGGTCCGATGGCGAGGCCGTTGGGTCCGCCGCCGGGCGTCGCGATCACTTCGGTCTTGCCGCCGTCCCAGCAGCGCGTGATGCATTTCTTCTCGATCTCCACCACGATGATGGAGCCGTCTTCCATGACGACGGGGCCTTCCGGAAAGCGCAGGCCGCTGGCGATCGTTTCAAATTCCATGTTTATCCTCCCATAGATGGAGGCCACCCTAGGCTCGACCGGGCGAAACTGCAATCTGGCAGTTAAAGTGTCAATTGTTTTCGGAGGATCCGCTCGTCAGAAACGAGGCGCTCCGGCCGTCTGGCGATCCATGCGTACGATGGAAAAGGCGTGGTCATTGCCCTCGCCGGCCGGATAGGTGGCCAGCGTTTCGCTGGACCATTCCGGTGACTTGAGCTCCGGGAAATAGACATCGCCTTTGGGGCTGGCATCGACTTCGGTCATGAAGATGCGGTCTGCATAGGGCAGGGCGAGTTCATAGATCGTCGCGCCGCCGATGATGAACACACAGCCGGCACCTTCGCGCGCAGCGACCGCCCGGGCGGCATTGATCGCCGCCGGAAAGCTGGAATAGACCCGCGCGCCAGGAGCGCTGTAGGTCCAGTCGCGTGTCATCACGATGTTCTCGCGGCCCTTCAGCGGACGGAATGGCAGGCTTTCCCAGGTCTTGCGGCCCATCAGGATCGGGCAGCCCAACGTGACCTTCTTGAAGAAGGCCAGATCGTCCTTCAGGCGCCAGGGCAGGTCACCCTCGCTCCCGATCACATTGTTGCGCCCGCGGGCAGCGATGAGGCAGACGTTCAGACGGTCCGGCATGATGGCAACACCTTTGTTGCGAGATTCCTGTCGGTGAGGGTCGGTATGGCCCCGGTTCCTGTGGTCTTGTGGCCGTTACGATCGGGTAAAAGCAAGGCTTGCAACTCAGTCTCACCTGCGAATAATGCAACCCAACCGGGGAGCTTCGCGATTAATACTTTGATTTCAGTGCTTACGAACGGGCACGCAGAGCAGTTGCTGCCTGCGCTTCTGGCGCTGGTCTTCACCTTTGGCGCGATCTGGATGCTCAAAGGGCGCTTCTGGGCAATCATCTACGTCGCCCTGATTCCCTTCCTGAACTGGTCATTCGGCGTGATCCCGGAATTCCAGGTCATGGACCCAGAGCCGGGTACGCTGTTCGCGCATGGCGTTTCGCTTCACCCGATGACCATGGTGACGGGCATGGTGTTCGTCGTGCGCGATTTCGTTCAGCGCGAGATGCACCACCGAGTGCTGGTCGTGATGGCGCTCGCCGTGGGCTGGTCGTTCTACTATGCATGGCCGGTGATCGCACTCGCCAGCGGTGTAGCCTTCGCAATTTCTGAAGGCGTGGACTGGCTGATGTTCACCTTCACGAAGTACCGCCTGTCGACCCGGATCCTCCTGTCCAGCATGTTCGCAGCGCCCGTGGACACGACGGTGTTCCTCTATGGCGCAGACCTCGCCAAGCAGATCGAGTTCGGCGCGGAGCCCGGCAATTCCCTGCATGTCTGGAACTGGATCGTCTTTGTCATCGGCAAGATGGTCGGCGCGGTACTGGTGTCTGCCATCATAAGGCGGCGAGAGGACCTTGGCCTCACAGACCCGACAGAGCTCTGACCCAGGGTTCAGACTTCCTCGATCAATCCCGGACCCTGATTGCGGACATTGCCGACCGCAGCGCCGACCGGCCAGGCGTGCATGGCATCGGAGGGGAAGGGCTCGAACAGGTCTTCCACGTCTTTTGTGGAGGCGGTCAGCCAGCGCGTGTAGTCCTGCGGACCCAGGATCACCGGCATGCGCGTGTGCAGCCCGGCCATCAGATCGTTCGGCTTGGTCGTGATGATCGTGAAGCTGTCGAGTTCTGACCCGTCGATCATGGCCCGGTCCCAGAGACCGGCAAAACAGAACCAGCGCCGGTTGCGCAGGCCGATGGCGAAGGGTGTCTTGCTGCCCTTCGGCCCGGTCCATTCATAGAAGCCGCTGGCAGGCACCAGGCAGCGCCGGTGACGGAACGAGCCGCGGAACGTGTTCGATTCCTGCAGGCCCTCGGCGCGGGCATTGAAGGTGGAGAATTTCTTCTCCTTCAGCGGCTGGTGCCACCAGCTGGGCACGAGGCCCCACATGGCCGGTGCCATCTGGATCGTGCCGGCCATCTGCGCCTCGCCCTCCGGTGTCAGACGGATGACCGGGGCGTACTGCGTAGGCGCGATATTGTAGGCGGCTTCCGGCGGCTCCACGCCTTCCGGCGGGATCAGCGACAGGGCCGCGTGATACTCCGCCCAGGTCACACCATGTCTGAAAAACCGTCCGCACATGGGGGGAGACTAGTGCGGTAGGTGCGCCGTGCCAATCGGTGGACGGAACTCATCGCAATTGGCCATTTTTGGTCATTGAGCTTCGTTGACTGTATTTCAATTGGGCGAACCGTCTAGACAATCTTTTAAGTATCCCTCTGCCCATTTCCTCGCCCATACAGGAGTGTCGGCATTTTCGAGGACGGCCTGTGCCAGAGACCAAATGTGAGCTTTCACAGCACCCGAACCACCTGCTTCGAACAAGCTCTTCCGATGCAAGATTTCTTCGGCAACTTCTTCTGACGTTCTCTCTCGATCTGGCCAATAAATGACATCTGTAATGTCTGCGTAGGGGAAACTGCGTTCCAGAAGCCGGAGATAGTAATCTGAGTATACGTCGTCATTTGCTTCCGCGATGCGCTTTAGCACATCGACAATTTCGGACTTTGTAAGGTCTGGGCTACTTGAAGGATCTCCCAATGCGGCACGGTTCGCAAAGGCTTCCGTAGAACTCCATCCTGGCAGCGAATGAAAATAGAAAGCGTCATAATCGGGCATTCCCGTTATGGCCTGAATGTCTTCGACTGCCTGCAATGCCTCGGGATCTGTAGAATGAGGGTCAGGCCAGAAGACGTCTGTGGCTATATTCGCTAACCGCTCAAGCTTGTCGACCAACTCTTTGTCTGGGGACGGGGCAATCAAGGAATCTCTGAGCATCGCAATTTCTCCGAGCCAACTTTAACGCGAAAGAGTGGAGCGCCGCAATGACGCCTTTCGGCGAATAGTTGCCTTTCAGGCCACCAGATAGAATGTCTGTTTTCAATCCTGCATTCGCCCCGTCCGTGGGCATCTCGTGCCCCCGGCAAGCCGCACGCCCATCTCCCCACCCGCTCCGTTGAAATCCCTATTGAAGTTGCCCCCGGAACCCGCCACTCAGAAGGGCAGGACGCAAAGGAGCGCACATGAGCATGGGTACCAAGGACTACGCCGTCATCACCGGCTCGATCAATGAAGGCATCAAGGGCTTGCGTGAAACCGGCGCAGTGGAAACGCTGAACCAGTTCTCCGCCATGTCGAAAGCCGCGCTGACCGACGGTGCACTCGACAAGAAGATGAAGGAACTGATCGCGCTCTCCATCGGTGTTGCGACGCATTGCGACGGCTGTATCGGCTTTCACACCAAGGCGCTGAAACGCCTCGGCGCGACGGACGAAGAAGTCGCCGAGGCCCTCGGCATGACGGTCTATATGGGCGGTGGCCCGAGCCTCATGTACGCCGCCGACGCCTGGAACGCCTGGCAGGCGCTGAAGGACTAGACCGCGCCTCTAAACAGCAACCGGCGCCTTGATGTGGGCGTGGGCCTGATAGTTCTCGAGCTGGAAGTCTTCATACTCCCAGCCGAAGAGGTCGGTCTTGTCCGGGTTCATGCGCATCACCGGCAGGGGCAGGGGCTCCCGCGAGAGCTGAAGCTCTGCCTGCTCGACATGGTTCATGTAGAGGTGCGCGTCGCCGAACGTATGGACAAACTCGCCGGGCTTCAGGCCCGTGGCGCGCGCCATCATCATGGTCAGCAGCGCATAGGACGCGATGTTGAACGGCACGCCGAGGAAGATGTCGGCCGAGCGTTGGTAGAGCTGGCAGTTCAGCTTGCCGTCCATGACATTGAACTGGAACAGGCAGTGGCAGGGCGGCAGGGCCATTTCATTGACGTCCGCCGGGTTCCAGGCTGACACGATCAGGCGGCGTGAATTCGGATTGGTGCGGATCTCGTCCAGCACCCACTGGATCTGGTCGATCGTGCGCCCGTCCGGCGCGGCCCAGCTGCGCCATTGCTTGCCATAGACCGGGCCGAGGTCGCCGTTCTCGTCAGCCCACTCATCCCAGATCGAGACCTTGTTGTCCTTCAGGTACTTGATGTTGGTGTCGCCCTTCAGGAACCAGAGCAGCTCGATGATGATCGAGCGCAGGTGCAGTTTCTTGGTCGTCACCATCGGGAAGCCGTCTTCCAGATTGAAACGTATCTGGCGGCCGAAGACGGCGCGCGTGCCGGTTCCCGTGCGGTCGCCCCGTTCGAAGCCGTTTTCGAGGGCATCGCGCAGAAGATCGAGATACTGTTGCATGGATCCGGGCTCCTCAGCTTCTCAGGCGGCAGATTGCGCCAACTTCTTCGGCGCGCCGCAAACGACCAGTTTGTAGCGCGATTCCTTTTCCTGCGCGCCCCTCAGGCGGCACGGGTCCGGCCCCGCGCCGCAAAGGCCGGAATAATGGTTAAACCTGTTTTGATCCCGCGCGGCAAATTTCCAGTGTGGATCGAACGGCGCTGCAACCCAAATCGCGCATGATGCGGGTTAATTCCGGGTGGTGGAGCTGGAAAGATGATGTCTGAACTTAAGAATATTCAGGTCCTTGTGCAGCGGTATCGGCAGGATACGCGCGGCAATATCATGATGCTGACGGCGCTGGTCATCGTGGCGATCATGGGACTAGCCGGTTTCGCGATCGACCTGCGCTACACGCTCTCGCAGAAGGAAAAGGTCCAGTATGCGCTGGATTCCGCCGTGCTTGCGGGCGCGCTGGAACGCCAGAAAGGCCGCACTGAGGAAGAAGTGAAGGCCGAAGTCCGGGACTATGCCGGATCCCTGATCGATTTGCAGGATGGCGGTCTGAGCTGTACCACCATCAACGTGGCGCTGGACAGTGTCAGCGAAGACATCAGTGCAAGCATCAGCTGCATGCAGCCGACCTTCATTTCCCAGATCATGGGCCATGATCACCTCGACTTTACGGTGTCCACGACGTCCACTTATTCAGTGGGCAAGGTCGATGTGGCTTTCGTGTTCGACGTTTCGGGCTCAATGAACAGCTACAATCGCCTGTCCCTGCTTAAGACGGCCGCCAATGCCGCCCTGGACACGCTGCTGCCGGACGACAAGCCGGACGACAAGACCATCCGTATCGCGATCACGACCTACAACAATTCCGTCAACGCGGGATCCTATATCAACGCGGTGACCGATGGCGTATCGCTTGCGGCGGATGCCTCCAACATCGCGGCATCGGCGAACTTCAATTCCTACAATGGCAAGCGGATGTACGATTCCGCGACCGGCAAGCGTTTCTTCTACTATCAGACGGGCACCTGTCTCGATTCCGGGACGTGCGACCAGTGGTCGAACTGGGACTGGGATCCTGCGCGTCGCAAATACGAGGACGTCTCGGTGACCTCGTCCTGCGTTTACGAGCGTACGGGCAGCCAGGCAGACACGGATGCAACTCCGGGCTCGCTTGCCTGGATCGGCGCGGCGAACCCGGAATGGAATTTCGGTACCACGGACCGGAACAAGTATCGCGGTTGGCAGGAAGTCGCTTATGGCGGCGCCAATTCCAATACGGGTGCGTACTATAACAACTATGCGACCTGCCGCGATTCCGGACCTGTTCCGCTGACGGACGACAAGGCTGCGCTGAAAGCGCATGTGAACAGCCTGACAGCAGGTGGCGGTACCGCCGGCCATCTCGGCATTGCCTGGGGCTGGTACCTGATTTCACCGAACTGGTCCTCGATCTGGCCGACGGCGTCCAAGCCCTGGGACTATGATGAGGTGAACGCCACCAAGGCCGTGATCCTGATGACCGATGGTGACTTCAACCGCGAACACGCGACCGCCACCAAGGATTCATTTCATCAGTCCATGGACCTGTGCGACCGGATGAAGGCGTCACCCTCCAAAGTGACCATCTACACGGTCGGCTTCCAGGTGCCGGAGGCCGTCCAGAAAACCGGCGACGGGAAGACGATTCTGGAATACTGCGCCACCAGCCCGGCCTTTGCCTATTCGGCGGCCGATGGTGACCAGCTGCTGGAAGTCTACAAGGAAATCGCCCAGTCGATCGCCGACCTGCGCATCAAGCAGTAAGGCCTAGTCTTCAAAGGTGACCGCTCCATCCTGCACATGCAGGGCCTGGGCGCGGTCGCCGAAACTTTCGAACAGGAATTTTTCTGTGCCGGTCAGCCAGGCCTGGCCGCCAAGGGCGCAGATTTCGTCGAAGAGGGCGGCGCGCCGGTCGGGGTCCAGGTGCGCGGCGGCCTCGTCCAGCAGGAGGAGGGGCGGCGGCCCGTCCCGTTCGGCTTTCAGCGCCGTGGCAGACGCGAGGATCAGCCCGATCAGCAAGGCCTTCTGCTGGCCGGTCGAAGCGTCTTTCGCGGGCGCGCCGGTCGGGCGGTGAATGACAGCGAGGTCCGAGCGGTGCGGGCCCTGCAGTGTACGCCCGGCGGCCATGTCCCGGCGGCGCGAGCTGCGCCAGGTCTCGGCCAGCATTTCGAAAATGGATTTGAAATCGTCGCCCCGCATCGCGGCCTCTTCGGCCTTGCCTTCGAGTGAAACGTCCGCCTTCGGAAAATGCCCTTCCGGGCGGGCCTCGATGGCCGCCTGCAGAGAGTCCAGCACATGTGCGCGGTTGATGGCGATCTCCGCCCCGCTTTCGGCAAGCCGTGTCTCGATCGCATCGGCCCAGGCCGGGTCGACATGGCCGCGCTCCAGGAGGGCATTGCGCTCGCGCATGGCGCGCTCATAGCGGCTGGAAGCGCTGGCGTGGCTTGGCGTGTGGGCGAGGACGAGCCGGTCATAGAAGCGGCGCCGGTCGCTCGCGCTGCCGCGGAAGACGCCGTCCATGTTCGGGGTCAGCCAGACGATGCGGACGATCTCTGCCAGTTCGGTTGCCGTGGAGGGCGCCCCGTCGAGCCGGACGACGCGTTTGGAACCGCCGCCGGCATTGTCGAGTGTGACGCCGATCTTGTGCTCGTCGGCAAGGGTCGCCGCAACCGTCCAGCTTCCGGCAGAACCGGCCCGCGCCATGTCCGGCAGGGTGGAGGCGCGCAGGCCCCGGCCGGGTCCAAGCTGACTGACAGCTTCCAGAAGGTTCGTCTTGCCCGCGCCGTTCGCGCCATAAAGGCAGACATGCCGGCCATCCAGCGGCAGCGTCAGCGACGCATAGTTCCGGAAATCGGTGAGCGACAGTCTGGTCAGCGCGGTCATGCCGCCGCCTAGCCCGCGAGCCCGTGCCCGCCTACGGGCTGCGTTTCAGCAATGGAGTCCATGCCTGCGATCAGCGGCCGGCCAAGCTGAATGGCCTTCTGCACGGAGGGCAGGGTCAGGCTCGCCGCGTGGCTTGCCTTCGAGTCCCAGACTTCGGTGATCCAGATCGCGGTGTCATCTGCCGGGTCGCGCGCAACGATGTAGCTGAGACAGCCCGGCATGCCCGCAATGCCTTCCAGCAGGATGGTCATGAGCCGGTCGCGTTCACCTTCGACAGCGGTGAACTTTCCGATCAGGCCGTACATTGCGGTTTCCTCTTCCGGTCCATGCGCACACGCCGGGAGTGCCATGATCGCCGCGCCGGAGGCAAGGACGTTCCTACGACTCCAGAGGCCGCCGATCATGGATCAGACGCGCAGCGGCATCAGCACATAGCGGGCCGAGTCGTCGGACGGGTCGAGGACGAGGGCAGGGGAGGCCGGATCATTGAACATGAATTCGGCGTCCGGTGCCTCGATCTGACCGGCGATGTCGAGCAGGTATTTGGCGTTGAAGCCGATCTCCATCGGCTCGTCGCCATATTCGGCTTCAAGCTCTTCATTGCCAACACCCGTTTCGGCATGGTTCACGGCCAGCACCAGCTTGCCATCCGACAGGGACAGTTTCACCGAGCGCGAGCGTTCCGCAGAAACGGTGGAGACGCGGTCGACGGCGGCTTCGAACGCCTTGTTGTCGATCGACAGCTTGCGCGTATTGCCCTTCGGGATCACGCGGCCATAGTCCGGGAACGATCCGTCGATCAGTTTGGATGTGAGCGTCGCGCGCCCGGCGCGGACGATGATCTTCGTGTCGGAGACTTCGATGTCGACCGGGCCGTCGAGGCCATCGATCAGGCGGCGGGCTTCGCCCACAGCTTTGCGCGGCACGATCACACCTTCGAGGCCGGCGGAGCCTTCTGGCGCTTTCGCCTCGGCCAGCGCCAGGCGGTGGCCGTCCGTCGCGACGGCGCGCAGCACCGGCTTGCCATCGGCATCATCTGTCGTGTGCAGGAAGACGCCGTTCAGGTAATAGCGCGTTTCCTCGGTCGAGATCGCGAAACGGGTCTTGTCGATGAGGCGGGCCAGATCCTTGGCGTCCAGCGCGAACTTGATGGCGCTGTCGTCAGTGGTCATGGTCTGGAAATCGGAGGCCGGCAGGGTCGGCAGTTCGAAATGCGAGCGGCCGGCCTGGATCGACAGGCGCTGGTTTTCCGGCTGCAGTTCGAGTTCCACTTCGGCGCCTGCGGGCAGTTTGCGCACAACGTCGAAAAGGGTGCCTGCCGGGGCTGTCACCGCACCTTCGCTCGCCACTTTGGCGGCGGCGCTGTCGACGGCTTCGATGTCGAGGTCCGTCGCGGTCAGGCGAAGCTCGCCGCCGGACGCCTGAAGCAGGACGTTGGACAGGATCGGGATGGTATTGCGCCGCTCGACCACGTTTTGCACGTGAGAGAGTGCGTTGAGGAGGTCGCCGCGTTCGATCGTCAGTTTCATCGTGTTTCCGTTCATCCCGGACAACGCTGCCGCTGCCCGTTAAACCCTGTTGCGTCTGCCTGCTGGTCTGTCCCGACGGTACATGCCGACGGAATCAGCCCGTCCCCAGGTAGGGAACGGGCTGAGAACACTTAAACATCCAAACGAAAAAGCCAAGCGTTGATCGCGGTACTGGCCTATTCAGTTCGTTAATGGCCGCCGGAAGCCTGCAATTCGAGGATCGCAGCAGCCACACGGGCTATATCCGCGGACAGTTCCGGGTCGTTCGGCAGGTCCCGCGTCAGCTTCCGGTGGGCGTAGAGAACGGTTGTGTGGTCTCTCCGCCCGAAAGCGCGCCCGATCTGCGGGAAGGACTTATGGGTCTGCTCCCGGCACAGATACATGGCGATCTGGCGCGGATAGACAACGGAGCGGGCCTTGGAGGGGCTTTCGAGGTCGGCCTTCGACACGTTGAAGACCTTCATCGCCGCCTTTTTCACCAGTTCGATTGTCGGCGCCCGCACTTCGCCTTCCATGCGGCGGATGACCCGTTCCAGCATGTCTGAGGTCGGTGTCATCGTGCCGAAGCCTGCTTCGGTGAACAGGTTCCAGACCGCGCCGGTCAGTTCCCGGCCGGGGCCGCGAATGCCGGTATGGATCCGCTCGATCAGGGCTTCGTCGAGGACGAATTCCGGATGCGCGATCTCGATGTGACGGGCCAGGCGGCGGATGATATCGCGCCGCATGTCTTCGTCCGGCAGCTCCACCTCGACAACGGTGGCGCCTTTCAACTCGCTCATCATCCGCGGTGAGAAGCCTGCCAGTTCGCCCGGCGTCTTGTCGCCTGCGAGGACGACATTGCCGCCCTGGCCGGTGACTTCAC
>NZ_JAWKUS010000002.1:0-835991 GCF_041398465.1 Hyphomonas sp.
CATCTATGCCGGTGCTGACGGATACCTGATTTCCGAAAATACCATCTGCGGCAACTTCGCGGTGGCCAATGGCGGCGGTGTCGCTCATGTTGGCCTCAGCGATGGCGGAAGCATCATCAACAACCGCATCCTGTTCAACCAGTCCTTCAATCAACAGCAAGCTGCAAATGGTGGTGGACTTTATATCTCAGGCTCCGCGCTCGCGGGTGAACCGGCCACCGCTGGAGCAGGCAATGTTGAGGTTATCGGCAATGTCATCCAGGGTAACCAGGCGGGTGCTGGCGATGGCGGTGCAATTGCGACCTTTGCGTTCAACGGTGATGACGCTGTTCCGGGTGATGGCATTGCGACCTACCGGTTGAGTGTCATCAACAATACGATCGTGAACAACGTTACTGGCGGGGCAGGTGTGATTGCTCTTCAGGATGTCGAACTCGGTGATTTCTTCCACAACACGATCGCCTACAACGACAGCACTGCGACCGCCGCCTCGGCATTTACCGGACCGAACGGGTTCTCGGAATCTGTAAAACAGGTTTCCGGCGTCTATTCCAAGCTTCACGGCGCCAATTTGCTGGCAGCGCTCGGGGTTGCATCCGGAAACTCTGATCCGGACCTCCTAAACAACATTCTCTGGCACAACCGTTCCTGTCATTGGAGCGATGTCGACGGAGTAATTTGCGATGTGGCCGGTACGACGACCTATGACGAACTCGGCGTGCAGGGCAATGCAGCGTGCCTTAGGACGGACTATTCAATCCTGAGTGATGTTGCAGACGTCGACATATGCCTGCCCGTCGCTCCAGACGTGTTGAGCAACATTCAGGCGGATCCAGACTTTATCGGGCCTTCTTTCCTGACGGCTCCTTCCGCAGGTGGGTTTGCTGGTGAAGCCGTCCCAGTTGTGCAGGCATTCGCTGCGCTAGACGAGGGTGGCAACTTCATCGACCTGAACTTCGGGCTTGTCTCCGCCCTTGATCAGGGTGGGCAGCTGATGCCGAAAGGGGATTTCCATCTCTATTACGGATCGCCAGCTCAGGATATTGGTACTGATCTTGGCGTCCTCTCGGATATTGACGGAGATGTCCGTCCGATGGGCCCCGCTCCCGATGCCGGATCGGATGAGGTCTTTGACGGGGTTGTGGGGAACTCGATTGCTATTACCCAGGCTGCAGTCACTGCTCAGCTTCCGCTCAATCGGTTCCGTGTCACGATAACTGCAACTTCCGACCTCGGACCGAATGCAGATCTGACCTTTACCTTGTTGGATAGTCTTGGACGCCCGATTGCCCAAAACTATACGCTAAACTGGGATAGTGTTGATGCTGTGTGGACGCGGACCATCCGGTTCAACATGAACAACCGTGACTTCCCGCTCGAGGTAACCGTGCAGGGGTCTGAAGGATCCGCGTCTGCCACGATTAATGCACCTGCGCCGTGAGGAAGATTGTGATGAATATGATTAGAGAGCGTGAAAAGGGGAGTAAGATGACGTCAAGACGCGTACTTCTATCGTCAGCTGCCCTGGCAGTGTGTACATGGGTCGGGTCGGGCATGACGGCGAGTGCCGGGGAGTTCTACCAGCAGTGCCCTGGTCCAGTGAACGCAGAAGGTGAAGTGCTCGACGGGGTAGGCGGTCAGGTAATCCGAATGGATGGCACAACAACCAGCATTGATCTTCCTGCCGCTTCCGTCTGCTATCATATCGTGGGTGGTGATGGATTTATCCGGATGGCCGATGGAACACCACTTTATTCGTTCGGGTTCTCTCCGCTTGCGGACGGTCAAAATCCCGGTACGCGCGCGCTGAAATCGAACCTGCCTGCGCCTCTCATCCGGGCGGTTCAGGGTCAGAAAGTTTATCTGACGATGTCAAACGTTCCGTTCATTATCCGGCCGGACCTGTTTGACCCGCATTCGGTGCACTGGCACGGCTTTCCAAATGCGTCTGCGGTGTTTGATGGTGTTCCGGATAACTCCATTTCTCCTAATCCGCTGTCATCCATGACATATTTCTACAACGTCGCCCGGCCGGGTACTTTCATGTATCACTGCCACGTCGAAGCTGCCGAACACATGCAGATGGGCATGGTCGGCAACCTTTATGTCGAGCCAGCCCAGGATTTCCTTCCGGATGGTGCGGATCTTAACGGCTTCACGCACAATACGGGTGATCGGTATGCCTATAATGACGGTGATGGATCGACCTATTTCGATATCGAGATCCCGCTTCAAATCAACAGCTATGATGGGGCCTTCCACAAGGCTCACTACAATGTCCAGCCGCTTCCATTCGCCGAAATGGAGGACACCTATCCCATGTTTAATGGACGTGGCTATCCAGATACAATCCGGACGGACGTTTTCCTGAACGCGAATCCGGATTTTCCAGGAACAACCGGAACCGGTCTTGAAACATTCGCGCAGCCGCTTTCGTCTCTGATTTCCGCGGCGCCGGGTGACAAGGTCCTTCTGCGAATTTCGAGTTTGTCCACCGTTGACTACTATACACTCGTCTCGCCGGACCTAAAGATGCAGGTCGTTGGTCAGGGTAGTGAGCAGCGCGTTGGCCCGGATCTAGGCGCTGGTTCACCGAGCAAAGCCTACTACAACACCCACCAGCTCACGCTCGGTGGTGGGCAATCCTATGACGTCATCATCGATATTCCGGATAATGCATCAGGCGATATTTTTTTCCTGTACACATCCAACCTCAATCAGCTTGCGAACGATCAGCAGGATTATGGTGGGATGATGACAGAGATCCATGTTCAGTGACCAAGATGACGACCAGAGGAGCAGGAAAGAGAATGGCTAAGATCTCGATCTCGAAAGCAGCACTGGCAGTCTCGGCCGTCGCATTGGGGGTGACTGGCGGCGCATTTGCCGGTGTCCCGGGATATGTGGACCCAACACCTGGGAGTGCAAATTTCGACCTCACCGTAGATGCAGGTTACATCTCGGCGGCAGATGGATCCGTTATATACATGTGGGGCCTCCACACGCCTGATCGATCCCTTATGCAGTATCCTGCGCCGACCCTGATCGTTAATGAAGGGGATGAGGTCTCCATCACCCTCACAAATTGCCTTGATGGCGAGGCAGCAGCAGAAAATACGTCATTGATCTTCCCGGGCTTCGATGTGACGGCCACTGGTGGTGTTGCCGGTGCTGCGACCAGGGAAGCTGCACCTACCTGCAATGCAGCGGATTCCGTTACGTATACATTTACCGCAGACCACGCAGGAACGTTCCTCTACCAGAGTGGAACTAATATCAGTGTGCAATCCGAAATGGGGTTGGGAGGCGCGCTGATTGTGCGGCCGACAGGCTTCCTTCATCGTGATGAAATGGATATTCCGGATGCGCGCCCCACGGCAGATCCGACCGTGGCGACCGAAGATCCCTTCAACTATGTTCCTCAGTCGGGGAACCAGATCGCTTATGGTACGGGAACGGATTTTGACTACGAATATCTCTATGTTTTGACTGACATTGATCCCGATATTCACGAAATGGTCCGCATTGGTGACATGGCGGGTGCCAAGTCGAGGGATGGCAAAGCGGTTTACTGGATGATCAATGGCCGTGCGGGTCCAGACACCTTCTTCGCGAATGATGTGCCGTGGCTTCCGACTCAGCCATATGGATCCATGACGCAGATGCAGCCGGGCCAGAAGGTTCTGGTCCGGACCGTAAGTCTGGGGCGAGATCTTCACCCGTTCCATACGCACGGTAACAATTTGCGGGTTGTTGCGGTCGACGGAAACCTGCTGAGTTCGGTTCCGGGAAGCGGTATTCCGGATCTGGGATTTTCTGACTTCACGGTATCCGGCATTCCGGGGCAGACATTCGATGGAGTCTTTGAGTGGTCCGATCTTGGCATGGGATGGGATATTTTTGATGAGGCGACCCAACATCCCGTTGAATGGCACGAGCCGTCAGCACGCACTGACGGTACGCATGGTGGCGTCATCCCTGTTTCATTGCCAGGTATCCCAGATCTGACATTCGGAGGCTTCTATTCGGGTAGCCCGTATCTCGGTTCGTTCGGACAGCTTCCTCCGGGCGAGGGTGGACTTAATTTGAATGGGGGCTTCTTCTACATGTGGCACTCCCACAATGAAAAAGAACTCGTCAACAACGACATTTTCCCGGGCGGAATGATGACGATGCTCATCGTCGAACCGTTCCTCGATGGAAATGGCGACCAGTTGGTAATCCCGCGTGGCTCGATTTTTGAAAAAACGGCGAACTAGGCATGGCTATCTGGGGTCGATGGAATAGTGGAGACGCAAAAATGATCAGACATCGTCTTACGCGGTTAGCGCTTTCAGCCTGTGTATTTGGGGTTTTCGCTTCAGGCTCCGCAAGCGCAAAGGACTACTTCCTCAAAGCTGAACGGGTTGAAATCCCGGTACAGGACGTAGACGCCAATGGGGCTCCGGTCACTGTTATGGTGCCAATGTGGGGCTATGCGCAATGTGCTGCCAAAGACCCCAATCAGTGCGGAACGGCGACCGTTCCAGGACCGGAAATTACAGTCAAGGAAAACGAAAACCTGTCGGTGTTCGTCTACAATGACCTCAAAACAAGTGCAGGTGATCATGTTGAGCTTGATGCCGGTCGAACTTCATTCACTGTTGCGGGGCTGCGATTGCGTCTGAACTACGGCCCAATTTTCTGGGGACCAAGTAAGTTTGATCCGGCAGGTGATCCTGACCAGCCAAGACGTGTTCGCTCGATGACGCAGGAAGCCCGCCCGGGCCAGTGGCAGCGCTATAGCTGGCTGTGGAAGCAGGGTGATCTGAAACCGGGTACCTATATCTATCACTCGGCTACTCATCCGGCGGTCCAGGTTCAGATGGGGCTCTACGGACCAATGACAGTTCTGCCAGCTGCCGCTTCCGAGGTCTATCACGGCGTATCCGTCGATGCGGCGGTCGATATTTTCTATAGTGAAATTGATGCAGCTTTTCACGCTGACGTCGACAAGGGGCTCGATGGCTACAATCCGATTCCCCAACCAGGAAACCCAGCGGGCGCAAGAACAAGCCCGCTTGTGTATTCACCAACTTACTATCTGGTGAATGGCAAGCCGCAGGTAGATGGCGTATTTGCTCCTACTTGGGATGATCCGGCGTCGGGTGGGGTCACGGGTGCCTTCTACGACAGGAAGACTCTGGTTCGGTTTCGCTCTGCCGCGCTCAGAAGTCGCATCCCGATGACGACTGGAGCAACTGCATTCGACGTTATTGCAGAAACTGCAGAGCCCTACTATGCACCTCCCGGTCAGGAAGTGACTGTTGCCGCTCGCCGCCAGAACGCCATTCTTTTGCCAGCACTTACGACCAAGGACGCTATTGTGCAGGGTGGAAAAGAAGGGGCGACCCTGATCGTAGATCGCGCCCTCGGCGAGACCAATGCAGGGGGGATGAATACTTTCCTTGTGTTGCCGGACAAGCTTCAGGTTTATCCACCGGTATGCACACCTGCGGGTAATCTTATCGCCCGGGTACGGACGAATTCGAGCCTCGGTGATCAGCAGGTTATAAACTTCAAAATCAGCAATGGAACACCAGCGGACGATCTGATCATAAATAATGTCCCCGCTCAGGCTCAATTCGCCGGGAAGTGGCAGTACCGGAGCATATTGGTCAATAGCCCATTCTGTGCGCCCGGAACGGTCGTCACGTTGAGTGCGATGTCCGGATCTGGTGGTTTCCACAGCGACACGGTGACGATCGAATGAAGGCGGTCTGGGGAACAATCTTCGCGATCTGTATGATAGGCCTCATGCCAGCAAATGCTGACTTGTCGGGCGATGAAGAGCATATGGCCGATCATGATCACACCATGATGGAGATGGTGTCAGAGCCACCGGAAGTTACGAACTATTCCCTGGCTGATGGAGGGCTGGAGGCTCTGAACACGGCCCTTACCCTTGAGCATGGTATCCGTGTTGAGGGTGTGCGGCTGACGGCAAATGGGACGATGCTTGATTATCGTTACCATATTGAAGATGCGGAGCTGGCCCAGTCGTTGCATGGAGAACATGAGCGCCCCTCAATCCTTCATCAACGTAGCGGTCTGATTTTCCAAGTCCCATTCATATCCAAAGTTGGGTCTTTGAAGCAGAACGCCAAAGCTCCGAAAGTGAACCGGACCTATGTGATCCTGTTTTCCAATCCGGGACGGATTGTGCAGAGCGGAGACCTGGTCACGATCGAACAGGGACCGATAAGGGTAGCAGACATTCCGGTCGAATAGTCAAAAATGATAAAAATTCACGGCTTTATCCTGCTTACAGTTCTCGTGGGAGGCTTAGCTGGCTTTTGCCTTGGCGCAAACGCGCAGGCCCGTCCAAGCGGCTCCGGAGTCGTGTCATTGGAGCTTGAAGTCGAAATGTCTACCCATGCGCGGGAAGACACGATTCCGGTAATCATCTCCTTTGAACGAAAAGTGCATCCGACGAAATTTGTGCAGCGAGATCGCAGGGACCGGCGCGCGCGGATGTTTGAGGCCCTACGTTCTGAAGCTGAAGGCACAGAACGGAGATGGCGTGAGACATTGCGGGTCGCAGGGGGGCGGCGGACGAAAACCCTCTGGGCAAGAAACGCGATTGCAGTCGAAATGTCGGTGTCGGAAATTGCCAGAATGGCAACCCGCCCCGGGGTCAGCCGGATCGACTATGATGCGAAAGTATATGCGGTAGACACGGCCTACAGTTCGGCAATCCAACCGGAATGGAATCTTCAGCTAATCGGAGCGCCTGAGTTGTGGAACCAGGGGGTGACCGGTGCGGGAGTTACCGTGGCGAGCCTTGATACGGGTGCGGATGCTGTTCACGCAGATCTCGCGAGCTCATGGCTGGGAACGAATGGAGGATGGTACGATCCGCATGGCGTTTACACCCAACCTCATGATGCAACCGGCCATGGCACCCAGACCATAGGGCTAATGGTTGGGGGAGGCGCGACTGGATCCAATATCGGAGTCGCGCCGGGCGCGAAGTGGATTGCCGCCAAGTTGTTTGACGACGCAGGCACCGCGCAGGTATCAGATGTGGAATTGTCTCTCCAGTGGCTTCTGGACCCGGATGACGATCCGAGCACGAATGATACCGCCGACGTCGTAAACAATTCATGGGGCTACGACTCCTTAATAAATGAATGTCACCCTATTTTTCAGTATTACTTCGATCTACTGTCGGCGGCTGATGTTGCCATCGTATTTGCCGCAGGAAACACGGGCCCCGGACCTTATACCAGCACCAGCCCAGCAAACACGCCGGGGTCTTTCTCGGTTGGTTCTGTGGACGACGATCCCAACTCGACAGTCTCGAGTTTTTCGGCGCGTGGCGCCGGGGCCTGCTTGCCGAACGAGGTCTTCCCCAAGATCGTCGCGCCCGGGCGTAATGTCAAAACCGCCGATCTGACGTTTGGGTTCAATCCGCAAGCATATTCATTTGTTTCGGGCACGTCATTCGCGGCGCCTCAGGTTGCAGGCGCTCTGGCGCTTCTGGCCAGTGCGTTTCCCGAAAAATCAATGCTGGAACTCGAAGCGGCTCTTGAGGCCACCGCCAGGGATCTGGGGGCGGCCGGGCCAGACAATGACTACGGTGCGGGCCTGTTGGATGTCGCGGCTGCCTACGTATCGCTCGGAGGGAGTCTGGTTGTCGACAATGATGCGGATGGATATGGAAGCGATGTGGACTGCAATGATTCAGATGCCTCAATAAATCCTGGGGCCAAGGAAATCATCTCGGATGGTATCGATCAGGACTGCAATGGATTCGATCTTACTATTGCTGTTCCAAGGGCGGTGTACCGGCGTGATCTGGGCAGTATCGTCGTGTTTGCAGAGAGTGGAATTGCGGATCCCAACGCCGCCGGTTCTCTGTTGGCACAGCTAAATTACATTGATGGGTCCGTTTCTCAGGATATAGCACTGCTGTACAAATCTGGCACGGCGGATTGGCGCCGGCTTATCCGGGACATCAGTGCAAAGAGTAACGTAGAGCCAGTCTCTGTGACCGTTCGTGGTGTTGAGGGTGAGGTAACAGTTCTATTGGATGTGGTTGGCTTGCCACCTGCAGACCAGGATCTTGACGGCTTTGATGTCAATATCGATTGCAATGACATCGATCCTTCGGTCTATCCCGGCGCTCCTGAAATCAGGCGTGATGGTATAGATCAGGACTGCAATGGCTATGATCTTACAATAAATGTAACACGTGCGGTCTACCGGCCAGACTTAGACAAGATTGTTGTTTTTGCAGAAAGTGATATCGCAGATCCAAATGCCCCAAACTCTCTGCGTGCTGAGGTGAATTTTTCCGAGGGATATGCTTCGAGCAAAGTGACATTGCTTTTCAAATCTGACGCGATGCTTTGGCAGCGCCTGATTGGGCATGTGTCTTCACTCTCGACCGCGGAGCCTGTTTCAGTCACCGTTTCCGGTATTGAAGGATCTGTAACTGAAACGTTGACCTTGAAGTAGACATCGATGCCAGTTTGTATCGCGGCTTTCGTGCTTGGAGTAATTTGATGAACGCTCGTCACATTGCGCTTTTCGCAATGCTCGTCACGCTTGGTGTCGCTGCATTTCTGGCTTTCGGGCGCCACACACTGGACGCAACGGTGCCCCCCGGCGAGATCGAAACGGACTCAATCGGTATTCTGGAAACTGTCCGGTCGGACGTAAGGGATGGCCTGACACCCATCGTGAGCGGCAATATCGGTCCCGCGCCCGAACCTGGTTTCTATACCGAAGAGGAATATGCGCAGTTCAAGGAGAGCTATTATTGCGACCTTGCCCGGGATACGCGACTGAAGTGTGAGTCTCTGGACCGCGGTCCGGATGGGTTGGAACAATGCCTCAAGCTCAGCCAGTACTATACGTATTCACGCCACTGCGGCACTCAACCCTGACGTCAGTTCAGGGACGTCACCCGAGGCTGTGCGTATATCGACTGCCACTTTGCGCCAGGGTCCTTGAATTCGACGTCAATCCGTACGAGTTCCGGCATGGCGGTCGCGTCCGTTAGGGAAGAGGACCACCCACGATGGTCGCGATCCGATCGAAGATATGCAAACTGCAGGCTTTCGACCCCGTCGATCAGCACTTCCTGGGTTGTTTCTGAAAAATTGCGCCGGAAGTCATTTGGTCCCTGAAAAAGAGATCGAGCAAATATGAGCTGTCCATCCACAAGCCGGTATTCGATCCGATAAAGCCCATATCTCCCGAAATGCGATGGAAGCGGTGCAACAAAAGTAATGCTATCGGCGTTTCCATTCAGCATCACTCGTTCTTCCCTCGGCGTCGTTCGGCCCAGCACCGGCAAAGCCTGTTGGATCTGCTCGCGCATCAGGTTCTGAACCGCTTCGACCTTCTCGGCTGTTGAGACATACTCATCCACTTTGGTCCAAACTCTTTGCCCTGAGACAAGTGCGTTGCCTGCGATAACGGCGATCAGGCTCAGAATAGCAAGCGAGACCATGAGCTCAACCAGGGTAAATCCGGCGGAAGACCTTGCACTGGGGATTGGTTCGTTCTTGATCATCACAGCGTCAGTAAACGGAGAGTATCAATATCCAAGAGGGGGGTGGATCCACGGCTATCGGATACCGTCATACGGACCATAAAGAGATGGGTGCCGCCATCCGGCGCCGAGGCGTAGGGCTCGATTTCCACTCGCCAATAGGGAAGTTCAGCTTCGTTGGCTTCGAAAATTCCCGGACGCAACGGCAAGTCTGACGTGCCGATGCGGTTTAGAAGAGAGTCGGCAACAGCAACGGCGGAGCTTTGATCTGCAGCCCTTCTGGCGCTGTTGCTTGAAACAGACCAAGCCTGGAAAAATGCTGTTACACTCATGGACAATATTACGAACGCCACAAGCGTTTCGAGCAGTGTGTATCCGGCCTCGGAATCTGTGTGATTGTCATGCATCTGACTTTTTGACCTCCACCGTTCCCAGTAGCCAGTCGACACTCACATCATAGGCTAGCTTGCTCGTCCGAAGGTGAAGCTTGCCGCCCGTGGAGCCACCATTGCCGAAGAAACGGATATTGCCGCGATTGCTATCAACACGCTCGGACTCAGCGATGACCGCGGTGATCTTTACGGCATCTGACCAGGCCAAGCTGTCCTCTTCGTTGCCGAAAGCGGCCATATTCTGATCAAGGTCGAATGTGACGACGGTATCTCGGCCGGTGCGAATTGCATTGTTCCTGGCTTTGCGAAGCAAGGCGGCAACTTCCCCGGATGTGGAGCGAAGCTCTATCCCCGGACGTATATTGCGGTACGCTGCAGGCGTTAGCGCTGCGATCATGGCTATGATCGTCAGTACAACAAGCATCTCGAGTAGCGAGTAGCCGCGGTTTCGCTCAGTCTGTCGCTGACGGGCGGATTCAGAATGCCAGATCATTGATGCTCAACACGGCCAGAAGAACGGAGAACACAATGACGCCAACAAAGCCGCCAAGTACGAGTGTAAGGGCAGGGGTGAGAATCGACATACTTCGGTCGACGCTGTTGCGCGCGTCCTGCTCAAGGGCTTCAGATGCCTTGATCAACATCTTTCCTATTTCGCCCGTATGCTCGCCGGCGCGTATCAGCTGCGAAACAATATCCGGGCACAATGTCTGAGCTTCGAAGGCATCAGACAAACGCTTGCCGTCGACCACTTCACGCTGAATTTTTTCCAGACTTGACCGAAACGCGCGATTATCAGGAACTGACACAGTCAGCTTCATTGCCCGGTCGAGAGATACGCCGTTCACGAGCAGCGCCCCGAGAACGGCGCTTGCCCTCCCATATCCCGACCGTTGCAGGAATGGGCCGATTGCCGGTGCCCGTGCGACAGATGCGTCCCATTTTGCCCGAATTTGTTCGATCTGGTGCATTTGAGCGATAAGGAATGCGGCCAATGCAATTATCAGCAAAAGCCAGAGGCCGTACTGGCTGAAGAAACGCGAAATCGACATTACGATCGCTGTCAACAAGGGCAATTCAACGTTCGACTGTGCGAACATGGGTTCGAACGATGGCAGCACGAAAAGGAATATCGTCGCCATCGCAATGGTCGAAGTCACAGCAAGTATTGCCGGATAGATCATCGCAGATTGGACAGCCTGCCGAGTTTCAAGCGACCGTTCGAGCATATCTGCAATCCGCGTAAGGATTTGTGGAAGCGTCCCGCCTTGCTCGCCGGCCCTCACCATTGCGACGTACTGCTCCGGAAATGATTTCCGGTCGGCGGCCAGAGCGTCGGCCAGGCTCAGGCCATCGTGCAGGCGCGCAAGGAGCTCTTGGCAGACCACTGCGATAGCCGATTTCCTGCGTTCTTTCGAACTTATTGTCAGTGCATCCTCGATCGAAACACCTGCACTAGTCAGCGTCGCGAGCTTTCGCATGAGCAAAAGCATCGACTTATCGGCCAGCCGGGTTGGCGTCCCTCTTTGCCGGGTAAGTTCAGTCCAGAGATCAGAGGTCTGCTCTTCGACGCGCAGAGGACGCTGTCCTTTCGCGACAATGGTACGAACAGCGTCATCCCGTGAACCGGCTTCAAGAGTGCCATGTACAATCGCGGCGTTCGAGTCGATTGCTCTGAAATTGTATCTGGGCATGGTTAGACCTTCGCGGTTCTCAGCAACTCGTCGATGCTGGTGATGCCCCTCGACGCGAGCGCCAATCCATGTTCTGCGAGGGTTGCCATACCGTGGGCCCGCGCCAGTACCCGCAGGGACCCGGCATCCTGCCGCTTGAGAATTGCCTGCCGGATTTCATCCGTGATAGGCAGGATCTCAAGAATGCTTGTTCGGCCCAGATAACCGGTCTCATTGCAGTTCGGACACCCTGTCGGACGGCGGTAGTCCCCCTCCCAAGTCTTTGCAGTCGGGGAAATCCGCTCAAGCAGGTCTGGATCTGGCGCATAGGGCTCGCTGCAACTATTGCACAGCTTCCGAACCAGTCTTTGCGCGACAACGCCATTGAGGGTCGCGGCAAGCAGATAGTCCTCAATGCCCATTTCAACGAGACGGGTAATCGCACTCGCAGCGTCATTGGTATGCAGCGTGGAAAGGACCAGGTGGCCGGTCAGGCTCGCCTGGACGGCGATGTGACCGGTTTCGACATCCCTGATCTCGCCGACCATCAGAATGTCCGGATCCTGCCGCAGGAAAGCACGAAGAACGCTCGCAAAGCTCAAGCCGATATCGGGCCGTACGTTGACCTGGGTAATTCCAGGCATTTCATATTCGACCGGGTCTTCCACACTCAGGATGTTCACATCCGGGCGGTTTAGGTGCGCAAGCGAGGCATATAGGGTCGTCGTTTTGCCTGAACCGGTTGGCCCGGTTACAAGCAAGATCCCGTGTGGTTGTTCGAGAAGCTTCAGGTAGGATTGCAGGAGTGCCGGTGGAAAGCCGAGGCTTTCGAATTCGAGCGGCACGCGTTTTCGATCAAGAACCCTAAGGACCGCTCTTTCTCCGAACAGGCTTGGTGCGGTGGCAACCCTGAAATCGATGTCTTCCCCACGGATGGTTTCGGTCATGCGCCCGTCCTGGGGCATGCGTTGTTCGCCGATGTCCAACTGGGCAAGGATCTTGATTCTGGAAATGATAGCTGCCCGCATCGACGCAGGTGGGGGTTCAATATCCAGCAGTGCACCATCGACACGCAGGCGCACCCTGAGGTCTGCGCGCGTGGTTTCGAAATGTATGTCAGACGCGCGCCTTCGAACTGCTGTTTCAAGGACATTGCTGACATAGCGGACAACGGGGGCTTCGCTTGCTATGTCTCTCAGCCGCGAGACATCTTCGGATTTTACTTCCTCAACCGGTTCCGCCGGATTGGTCGAGTCAGCTGTGACCAGTTTGAGGATTGCTGCATCGATCTCGCTCAGCAGCCCCGGGCGAACCGAAAGTCTTAGGCCCGTAGCAAGTTCGATCGACGAAATGGCAAATTGGTCGGATGGATCCGCCATCACAACCTGCAAAGTGCCATTGTCGATCCCGATCGGAACCAGATGCTCCTTCTGCAGAAACGCTGCGCTGATCCGGCCATCCAGTGTCGTGGCGGTCAGGAGGTCGTCTGCGCCGGCGACAGCTGAACCGCCGATCCGGGCGAACGTCTGAGCGATCTCCACTTCGGAAACAAGCCCGATCCGCGACAGGACAATCGCGAGCCGCTCACCACTCGAGCGAGATAGCGCGACTGCTCGATTGAGACCAAGCGTGTCGATTTTTTCCCTGGAAAGAAGATCGTCCAGGAATGTCTGCGGTGTGCCGTGATTTTGGCCCACCATTTTGATTTGATCGGTTGAGTCAGTCATCGGCACTAGTGAATTTCCAGATTTGAAATTTCATGTCCACGGCCCCACTCGAGCATATCAAAAGCGGGAAACCCACCGGGATTTATTCGGACAGTCGCATCCCGCACGAATACGGCGCCATTTGATGTCGCCTGGGAGCGGATCCTGAACACTCTCGTGCTTGATGCCGCCAGATATGGCCGCGTTTGCTGGTCCGGTTCAGACTGGAGGTTGGCGTTCTGACTCATATTGAGCAATTCCAACAGCTCCGGTGAAGCTTTGGTTGGGTCAATTCCGGTCAATCCGGAGTGGATCGTTGCAACCGAGTCCAGCCGGGTTATCCAAGGCGCTGGGAAATGTATGATCTGACCCAGTTCGTTCAGGGAAACGAATTGATTGTTCTTCGGTCCGTAACTGAGACCCGCCGCGGAATAGGCTTGGGCTTCACCTCCTGTTCCGGTGGGCCGCCGATCAGGATCCCGCCAATCGATAATTTCGTCGGCGAGTTGGGACGCTTCCTGGCTGCTCGCGCCAAGCCCTTCAAAAAGGGCAGCGAGTAACGCCGGACGTGCCGCATTCATGTCGACAAGGCCGGCTGTGTCCTGGACGGAGATGATCAGAGGAATATCGTCAAACACCGCTGGCTTCGGGGTTCCGTCATGCGGGGCAGGATTGATCGAGTCGCGCTGTAACAACTCATCAATCGCCATAAAAAGACCGGCATCCGCAGCCGCGGACAATTTAACCGCCTGATTTCGGACCGACACAGCTTGCACATAGGCGCTGGAAACCGAGAGCGCGACAAGCGTGATTGCAGAGGCAATAGCGATAGTCCAGATGACGGCCATCACGGCAATGCCACCCTGTGAGTCCTGGCAAGTCTCTACAGAAGAGCCCGGATCATGGTCAGTTTGCGAATGACTGGCCGCACGCATCTACAATCCCAGTTCGGAAATCTGAGACAGGAGCTCAGAAGTAACCGCGTCAATGTCCTCAGGCGCTTGTACCACTTTCGGTGTGATCAGGACAACGAGCTCGCCACGGCGGCGCGTCTTGTTCGTCGTTCGGAACAGCTGTCCAAGAATAGGTACATCGCTGAGCACCGGGATACCCGACCGTGTCGTGGTTGCATCGTCCCGGATAAGACCACCGAGTGCAATGGTGGCGCCGGAATCGACGGTCACATTGGTCTGGAGGCGACGCTGGCGGATGGTCGGTGAATCGATGCCGGACGAAGTCGTCGGGGCGACATCGCTGACTTCCTGTTCAATATCCAGTGAAACCAGGCCGTTGGCGTTGATCCGCGGGGTCACACTAAGAATGACACCTGTATCGCGCAGTTCCACATCCGCAACGATCGGGGCCGCCGGATCGATCGTCGACGTGGACGTCCGCGTAACCACTGGTACCTGATCGCCGATCTGAAGAGATGCCTGCTGGTTGTTGGAAACCAGTAGTCTCGGACGTGACAGGATTTGTACGTCGGTCACAGATTCAAGTGCGCTGATCGCGGCGTTTGCCTTGTCTCCCTGGAAGGTCACGGCAAAGCCCGGCAATGTCGCTCCGGTGGAGGAAAGGCTTGATTTGGATTGCGTCAGGCCGACATTGAACTCACCGGATTCAAGGAACCATTGAACTCCGTAGCGCAGGTCATTGTTCAGGGTTACGTCGACAATCGTGGCTTCCAGCATCACCTGCATCGGGCGGACATCTATTCTATTCAATGCGGATTCAACGATGCGATACTCGCTCTCTGTCGCAAAAATCGCCAGGGAGTTGGATGTTTCATACGGAAAGATCCGGAACCCATCATTCTTGTTTGCAATCTGGCCAGAGGTGTATCCGGTGCTGTATGCCGAGTTGTCCGAAGGAGAAAATTCTGCCGACGGATCAGCAATAAAGTCTTCGATCGAGGCGCCCGATTGAATCGTGGCCATGGTCTCGCCGGGGGCGACAATCGAGCGATTGTTCGTGTTCGACTGGCTGACGACATTACCACCAAAAACCGACGACAGCATGGCGGCAAGCTCGGGCGCGCGGCCGAACTGGACATCATAGACCCACAATTGGCGACCCGACCGGGTTTGCTGGTCATCAAGCCGCTTCACCCACGATTCAGCGCGCTCCAACATTTTCGGCTCGCGGGTTACAATCAACACTGACTGCAAACGTTCAAGTGGCAAAAACTTCATGGAGGTGTCTGCGGTCTCGCTGCCAAGGGAAAAGACCTGCTGGAGACTGCTGGTCAGGGACGCAAGATCGGGTGAGTCGACGGGAACCAGCGCAAATGACATTCCCGCCATCCAGTCGACATCGAATGAAGCGATCGTTGCATTCAGGCGCGCTATAGTCGCTGAGTCACCGGAAAGAATGAGGACGTTGCGGGCTTCGTCGACGTTGACGATTGCGTTCTTGGGGGCCAGGGGTTCAACCAGCTTGGCGATCTCAGCAGCATTTGCATAATGCAGCTGGACGACTTTAACGGAGTATCCCGGGATCTGTGAAGATGACGCGTCGTAGGTCATCGGAGCGCCAAGGCGCAGTGCTTCACTCTCACGCACGACGTAATAAACACCGTTCTTTAGAACGATTGCCGTTCCACTCAGATGGAATGCGCTCTCCATGAGCGGCAGGACATCTCTGGTACGGACCGGCTGTGAAGTGGCGAGCGACACTTTGCCGGAGACCTGAGGGTCAATTACGTAGTTTACGGACAAAATGTCCTCAAAGACTGCACGAGCGACTTCTCGGATATCGGAGTCGACAAAGTTCAAGACCACGTCGCCTTGCCGGACTGGCGCACTGGTATCCTGTCCGAGATCGGAGTCGAAGAAAAATCCTGTCCCAATTTCGGACTGGGTGCTTCTCGGTGAATCTGCCGCTGAGGAAGAGGCAGGGGATGTGGTGACAGAAACCGGGAGGCCGGTGGTCTGAGGGGGCGCGGTGTCCGAACGATCTGTCGAGACATCCACTTTGGAGGCGGGCGCCTCCTGTCCATAGACGGGTGCGAAACTCGTTGTGGTTTCACTTCTCTGCGTGGCGCATCCTGCCAGTGCTGCAAATGTGGCAACGCCGATCATCAATCGCAGGCCGCTGAAGGCTCGTGCTGCTTCAGAACGCTGGTTCGTATTCATATTGATGACCCATTTCTTAGATAAACTGATCAAATTGGCAGTTTTGTCGTTTCGGTCAGAAGCCTGATGGCCGGAATTAGTGTTTGATTTGCGGTTAAACAGGGCAATTTCCGGTAACCGGGACCGACGATCGAGGTTTGCCTTTTCCGGTAACCATTCTTGGCTTTTCACGTTTTGGTCCTGATGCTCTGGCGTTGGCTGCTGTCAGGTGCAATTTCCGTGCAAACTTCCCCTCTGGCGCCAATTTCATCAAATTAGCCTAATTGAAATCAGTGCCGATGGGACTGATTTCATCCAGGGAGCGTAATTCGAGCGTTAGATTCGCGGAATAAGAGGGAAACTTCGATTTGATTCCACTTTTTGGTGGAATTGTCAGGCGAAACTGGTGTGCGTCTGGCATCTGAAGTGTGATGGCTTCACTGCGCCAGGCATGGTTTCCGGTGCGATCCCGGTACGGAATAACTGGTTAATTCCTAGAGAGGTTAATTAAAATCAGGAAGGGCATCCATGCTGCAGGGAGGGCATAGGGCTGCCTGGTCAAATTGCCCTGTTAACCAATTTTCCGTGATGACGGCGACAAACGGGCAAACAGGCGTAAATATTGCTTACCCGTTCAATCAGGTGAAAAAGCCAGGCGCTGGGATCGTATTTGCCTGCAAAGCAAGACACGGACTGGGCAAAATTCATTTGTTAAGGATAAGGCCTTGCGCTTTTCTGAAAAGGCAGGGGTTGGGAAAAGGAATTCTTGATATGAGCAAGCCGAATAGGGGCCGGACAGGAGAGGCTGGTTTCAGCCTTATGGAGATACTGGTTGCACTTGTCATTCTGGCCCTGATCGTCGGCGTGGTCGGGCCGCGCGTGATCGGATATCTCAGCCGCGCCAAAAGTCAGACGGCAAATGTCCAGATTCAGGGAATCAAGTCGGCGCTGGATTTGTATCTTATGGATGTAGGTCACTATCCCACTCAGGAAGAAGGGCTCAAGGCATTGGTTGTTGAGCCCCAGGGAAACTTGGGCTGGGCCGGCCCCTACCTGGATAGCGAGGAGGTTCCCCTGGATCCTTGGGGTAACCCCTATCATTATTCCACTGGCGGAGAGATAAGCGGATTCAAGATCATTTCTCTTGGGCGGGACAATGCGCCCGGAGGTGTTGGCGAGGACGCCGACGTTTCCTCTTAGCTGTTCCTTCCGGCAAGTCCGGAATAGCGCGTGAGATCTAATCCATTTATTGGAAACCTTATATGCTTGGGGTCCGTAGCTCGGTCTAGTCGGTGTTTCGGGTGATACTCAGCGTTTGTTCCCCGTCAGCGACTGTGAGACAGATCGGCCAAATTGCTTAAGGAGGATTTCTGGCACATCGTAGCCCGCCAAGGGAGCGAAGATGAGACAGAAATCCGGGCCGGAAGGATCGGCCGAAAAACATGTGAAAGAGATACGCCGTAAGACCCGGCGCAAATTCTCTGCCGAAGAGAAGATCCGCATTGTTCTGGAAGGCCTGCGCGGAGAGTATTCGATTGCCGAGTTGTGTCGGCGTGAGGGGATCGCCCAGGGCCTTTATTACACCTGGTCGAAGGAATTCCTCGAAGCGGGAAAGAGGCGGCTCTCCGGCGATACCGAGCGCCAGGCGACGTCCGGTGAGGTGAGCGGCTTGAAGCGCGAGATGCGGGATCTGAAGGAAGTAGTGGCCGACCTGACGCTGGAAAACCGCATTCTGAAAAAAAGCGTGATCGGGGATGGGGAGGATACCGAATGAGGTATCCCGCATCCGAGAAGCTTGAGATCATCCGGCTGGTCGAGCAATCGCACCAGCCGGTGAAGAAGACGCTGGAGCAGATCGGCGTGTCGCGTCCGACCTTTTACAGATGGTATGATCTGTATCGCCGGTTCGGTGAAACTGCTCTCGAAGACCGGCGTGGTGGCTCTGGCCGCGTGTGGAACCGCATCCCGAATGATGTGCGCGAGCAGGTGCTCGAAATGGCGCTCGACCGACCAGAACTTTCTCCCCGCGAACTGGCGGTGACGTTCACCGACGAGAGGCGCTACTTCGTCTCTGAGGCCAGTGTTTACAGGCTTCTGAAGGCGCATGACCTGATCACCAGTCCGGCCTTCATCGTGATGAAGGCGGCAAATGAGTTCAGGGACAAGACGACTGCACCCAACCAGCTCTGGCAGACAGACTTCACCTATCTGAAAGTGATCGGCTGGGGATGGTTCTATCTCTCCACCGTGCTTGATGACTTTTCCCGCTACATCATCGCCTGGAAGCTCTGCACCGGCATGGCGACGAGCGATGTTGAGGATACGCTCAACCTGGCACTGGAGGCTTCAGGACTCGATGAGGCGAATGTGGTTCATCGTCCGAGACTACTCTCAGACAACGGACCATCTTACATCTCTGGCGACCTGGCTGAGTATCTTGCCAGCAAGGGCATGGCGCATACACGCGGGGCGCCTTACCATCCCCAGACGCAAGGAAAGATCGAGCGCTGGCATCAGACCCTGAAGAACCGCATCCTGCTGGAAAACTACTTCCTGCCTGGAGACCTTGAAGCGCAGATCGACGCCTTCGTCGGCTACTACAACCATCAGCGCTATCACGAGAGCCTGAACAACCTCACCCCAGCAGATGTCTACACCGGGCGCGGCCAGACCGTCCTGCTCGAACGCGAAAAAATCAAAAGGAGGACGATGAAACTGCGGCGCTTGCAGCACGCCCAATCCGCTGCTTAACTCAAACCCAGATGCGCCAGACCCTCCTTAAGTCAGGCAGCCATCTGCCTCAAAATACCTGACGACGGACAGCGCTGGATCTGCGAGAATCGCATCGAGCAATTTGAATAAGTCGATCCGGTTTTCGGGGAGTGGCGCATCGGCGGGTTGCGGCTTCAGGACGTGCTCCTGAAGCATGGTCTCAACGCAAATATCCCCTGCCACCTGATCACCGGTCATGGCGCGCGCGTAGCGACGCAAATATGGCAATTCCTTCGTTATAAGTTCGTATAACACGCAGATGACCTTCCTGGATTAGGAATATATTTTGTAGATTCCATAAGATAACAAAATGGCAACAGAGTCGTTCGGTTATTTTGTCGTGGGGAAATACGAATACTTGCACACATATTCTTAACTCCATCCGGGCACCTTTTGGTGCACGACGTGGCAAATGAACGATTGGGCGTGTTTGTGAGCTAGTGGTAGAAACACTGCGGGGACATTCATTTTGGGGAATCTGGCTAGGTCGCAGTTGGCGGCAAAAGAGCCGTTCAGGCGCACGGCACCATCAAAAAATGTACAGACAGGGCTGGAAGGAGCAATCGGCGACGCGCTGAGGGAGAGCTTCAAACCAGTATTGGATGAGCCGTTACCTGAGAGGTTGCGGGAATTGGTTGATAAGTTGCGCATAGAAGAACAACAGAGGAAGGGCCGCTGATCGTGACCAAAATGTCTCCGGCTTGTCAGGATGAGCTGCCGGATTCTGGGAATGAATGGTCGTTCGTTGATGAGCTTGAACGGCTGATCCCGGAATTGCGGGCCTTCGCTCGTAGTTTGTGCCGTGAGCGCGAGCTTGCGGACGATCTTGTGCAGGATACCTGCTTGAAAGCGTGGCAGGCGATTGATTCCTTCGAGCCTGGCGCGCCGATGCGTCCGTGGCTTTTTCGAATTCTTCGAAATGAATTTTATCAGTATGCACGGCGTTCCTGGCGGTCAGCGCCGCTTGAGCAGGAGGTTGCCGAGAACACACTCGTCGCCCCGGCAGACCTGGATGCGAGGATCGATTTCAAGGTCCTGCAGGCGGCGATTTCCAACCTGCCGGATGTGCAGCGCGAGGCACTGATTTTGGTCGTCGCAGCCGGCTATACTTATGAAGAAGCTGGTGAAATCTGCAACTGTTCGCCGGGCACAATAAAAAGCCGGGTTAGCAGGGCCCGTGAAGCTGTCGTATTCAAGATGCAGCAAGCCGATGTCGGCCAGGTCGGCGGTTCCACACGAGACGGCAGTCGTACCGCGAACGGTCACATCGACCTGATTTCCGATATCGAATCACTCGCGCGAGGATTGTTCAGCGCAGCCTGATGCGAGTTGCTCAGCTCGCGTTTTCTGTTCCTTCGAACTGGTCGAAGGCCTGATCGGCGCGTGCGAGGCGTTCACGTGCACGGTCCCGAATGTGTTGCACCTTTTCCAATGGTGGCAGAAGACCCGCTTCAGCCGCTGCATCTTTGAGGGATGCGTAGGCGCGAGACTGTCTGGAACTCGGGGCGCTGGTGCGCCGGCCGAACAGGGAGAACCTGATTGCCATCACCCAATCTCCTTGCAACCTGACAAAACTGGCCAGCTGGCAAGTTTCGAAAGGTGAGCGGGCCGCTTTCTCGGGAATGCCCGGGGCTGTCGCTCCGCCCAGCCGCTCCTTTGGAGCTTATAATGAAACATTACCTCCAACACGCCTGTTTGACGAATTATTTTTTTATAAGATTCCCCAAACAGGGGAGGAGGAGGCGAAATGTTGCGCCGCACAAAGAGCGGTTAACGCCGTCTTCCTGTCGGGTTGTCCGGTGTGATCTCGTCAGAATTGGGCAGGCGCACATTGCCGACCGAGCCGAATATCTGCTCCCACAACCCGAGCTCCCGTCCGCGAGTTGGGGTCTCGCGTGATGCGTAATTGATCACCCGACCGTCGTCCGCTGTGTATTCAAGAATCTCTTCGACTTTATCATCAGTCCCGAAGGCAATGGCCGTAATTTTCCGGGTTTTTACCCTGGGGTGATAGAACGCGACCCGCTCTTGCAGTTCGGACATGTAGATCCAAGTGTTGTCGTCGAACAGGCTTTTTGTCGAGGGAGAGCCGAGCTGTGCCAGAACCGTCGAGCGCGTGTCTTCACCCGGCTTGATTTCACCCGGCTGCAACTCATCCGCGACATAGCCGTGGAAATCGCGGCTGGGCGTAAGGCACGCAGTCAGCGGAAGGGCCAGAAGGCCTACGGCCAGAATTGCGCGTCGCGCCATCGGCAAACTCCTGATAGTGGTCCGCGTCAGACCTAGCGGCAGCGGCATGGCTTTGGCAAGCACATGAGTGCAGGAGAGTTCTATTGGTAGGGATCTGGAACCCGTTTCTCAAAGCGAAGGCACAGAGGCAGAGGGCAGAAAAGCTGTATCGTGGTCTGATGGCGGCTGCGTTATCGCCCGAGGCATATGCATTGGGGGTGGTGCCTGATGATTTGGATCATCGTGTCCAGATGGTCAGTCTCCATGCCGCGGTCCTGGTCTGGCAGTTGACGCAAAGACCGGAAGAGGAATTGCAACGTCTGCCTCAGCTGGTCCATGCGAAGGTTTTCGATGGATTTGATGCTTCGTTACGAGAAACCGGTGTCGGAGATGCATCGATCGCCCGTAAGGTCCGGAAGATGGGCGAGCATTACTATGGCCTTGGTACATCGATCGCAGATGCCCTTTCTTGCTCGATTGGTGAAAGGGCTGTCGAAATCGAGGATGTTCTGAGGCGCAATGGGGTTGCAGCTGCCGGTCGTGAGCCGGATCTGGCTCAGCATCTGGTAGCAATCGCTAGCGTCTTCGATGCGACCGCATCTGAGGCCTTTTTATCCGGCACTGCCCCTTGGCCAACCTTCCCTGCGACAAGCAGACCCGGCGTTGCAAAGGTCTGAGGCGCGCCTTAAACAGCGCGAACGGCTCTCAACAGAGGCCAGAATCCGGAAGGTGTAATGACTCGCGGAACGATCCTGTCAGTTGATGCAATGGGCGGGGATCACGCACCGGGCGTGATCGTCGACGGCGTAGCTGTGTTCCTTCGGGAGCGATCAGATTCCACGATCCTGTTGTTTGGCGATGAGCCATCCCTGACACCGCTCGTCGCGGCTTACCCCGGGCTCAGTGGACGATGTGAAATCGTTCATTGCGATCACAAGATCACCAGCGACATGAAGCCCAGCCAGGCGCTCCGCCGTGGCAAGGGCTCTTCCATGTGGAACGCGCTGGAGGCCGTCAAGGAAGGCCGGGCGAATGCCTCTGTATCAGCGGGCAATACCGGAGCCCTGATGGCGATCTCGATGCTGGTCCTGCGCAAGATGGATGGTGTTCACCGGCCGGCCATGACCGCGATGTGGCCGACGCTGATCGGCCGCTCGGTCGTGTTGGATGTCGGGGCGAACGTCGAGGCGGACGCCGCTCAGCTCGTGTCGTTCGCCATCATGGGAGAGGCTTACGCCCGCGCCATCCTTGGGAAGGAAAGGCCGACGATCGGCTTGCTGAACATCGGGTCCGAGGAGATGAAAGGGCATGACGAAGTGCGTCAGGCTCACGAGATTCTGCGTGCCTCTGGACTGGACCTGGATTATCGCGGTTTTGTTGAGGGTGACGACATCTCCATGGGCGCCGTCGACGTCGTTGTGACTGACGGTTTCACCGGAAACGTTGCTCTGAAGACGGGCGAGGGCGTTGCAAGAATGCTCGGGACCCGCGTGCGCGAGGCGCTGACGAAGAGCATCGCGACGAAAGCGGGCGCTGTGCTGGCATCCTCGGGGCTTAAACAACTCCGAGAACAGATGAACCCCAGCAATGCAAATGGCGGCGTGCTGCTTGGCCTTGGTGGCGTATCCGTCAAAAGCCATGGCGGCACGGACGCGCAAGGGTTTGCTACCGCGTGCCGGCTGGCGGCAGACCTTGCGACAAGTCACTATCCGGAAGAGGTTGCTGCAAACCTCGCGCGTATCCAGAAGAAAGGGGCGGCGGCTGGCTGATCGGTCACCCCCAAAAAGGAAAACAGATGGCACGGCGTAGTTTTATCCGAGGAACAGGCAGTTATCTTCCCGAAAAAGTTCTGACCAATGACGAAATGTCCTCTATCGTCGACACGTCCGATGAATGGATTCAGGAGCGAACGGGAATCAAGCGCCGGCATATCGCGGCCGAAGGTGAGCTGACGTCTGACATCGCAACCGCTGCAGCCCGCTCTGCGCTGGAGGCCGCCGGTATTCCTGTCTCGGAAGTCGACCTCATCGTACTGGCGACCACGACGCCGGATCAGACCTTCCCGGCAACCGCAACGGCCGTTCAGGCAAAGCTCGGCATGACCGGGGGCGCAGCGTTCGATGTGCAGGCTGTGTGTTCCGGCTTCCTCTTCGCGCTCGCCACGGCGGACTCAATGTTGAAACAGGGCCTGTTCAACACGGCACTGGTCATCGGCGCGGAGACATTTACCCGCATTCTGGACTGGTCCGACCGCGGCACTTGTGTTCTGTTCGGCGACGGTGGTGGCGCGGCTGTGCTTCAGGCCGAAGAGTGGGCCGGCGAGGAACTCGCCGGTGTCATCACGCACCACATCCGTACCGACGGCACCAAATCTGATTTACTCTATGTCGACGGAGGGGTCAGCTCCACCGGAACGATTGGGCATGTCCGCATGGAAGGGAACCGCGTGTTCCGCCATGCCGTCACCAATATCTCATCCGCCATCCAGGCGATCTATGACGAAACCGGCCTGAACGGTGACGACATCGATTGGTTCGTGCCCCACCAGGCCAATAAGCGCATTCTGGACGGCGTCGCGAAGAAGATGAACATCGCCGAGGAAAAGGTGATCGTGACCGTGCAGGAGCACGCCAACACATCGGCAGCGTCGATCCCCTTGGCGCTGAATCACGCAGTCCGGTCTGGCCGGGCGAAACCGGGCGACCTGATCCTGTCAGAAGCCATGGGTGGCGGCTTTTCCTGGGGCGCCAGCCTGTTCCGCCTTTAAATTCAGGCGACAAGCTCGACTTTTTCACGGATTTTAGCTGACGGATGCGCTAGTAATCCGTTAACAATCCTTGGCTACATCTTAACCAGATCGGGAGAATCCCATGTCCAACCAGACCATCACCCGCGCCGAAGTGACCGACAAGATCGTCAGCGAAGTCGGTCTGACCCGGCAGGAATCGTCTGATTTGCTTGACCGGACGCTGGATATGATCGGCGCTGCGCTTGAGCATGAAGACGAAGTGAAACTCTCCCGGTTTGGCAATTTCGTGGTGCGCTCCAAAGCCGCGCGCGAAGGCCGCAATCCGAAAACCGGGGAGGAGGCAACGATCGCAGCACGGCGCGTTGTCACCTTCCGCCCGTCGCCGATGCTGAAGGCGCAGGTCGACAATAATTAGAGATCCAGGAAGGAACAGACATGAGCGCCAGCCGGGCCCGAATCGAGAAATCTGCGACCGCATTCCGGTCCATCGGTGAAGCAGCTTCGGAACTCGGCATCGAGACTCATGTCATCCGCTACTGGGAAAGCAAGTTCCCCCGCGAAGTCCGCCCGGTAAAACGCCCGGACGGCCGCCGCATGTTCCGCCCGCAGGATGTTGACGCGTTGCGGGCCATCCAGATCCTCGTCCATGAGCGCGGCATGACGCTGAAGGGGGCCAAGGCACTGATCGCGGAACAGGGCATGCCTGCCGTGCTGAACGGTGAAGCCACACTCGGTGCCGGCGCACCCGCCGGCAGCAGCCCCGCCCGCGAGCTTCAGGCGACCGTGGCAAAAGCCTTCACCCAAGAGACACCAGAAGGGCTCAGCAATGATCGTCGCGCCCGCCTGGAGGGGGCTCTCACTGAGCTGACAGACATCAAATCCCGCATTGATGCGGCGCTCGGTCGGCGCGCAGCCTGAACCCACATAATTCATTGCACAGGTCGGGCGGCTTGGTTACAAGCCGCTCTCGTCGGAGCGTGGCGCAGTCCGGTTAGCGCACTAGTCTGGGGGACTAGGGGTCGTGGGTTCGAATCCCGCCGCTCCGACCATTAAATTCCGGTCCGGCTGTACCGGACTTTTTTGATCCAGTGGATCAAAAAGAGGAATGAAATGCCCGAAGCGCAGGCGAGGGCGGGACTATTCCCGATCAGTCTTTCGACAAATCCACATCCTCGACCTGGCCAACTGCAGCGAGGGCAAAGGCATATTCTGTTGCGATTTCCTTCAGGCCTTCGAAACGGCCAGAGGCGCCGCCATGGCCAGCTTCCATGTTGATCTTCAGGAAGTACGGTCCGCCTTCCGGCGCATCGTGGCGCAGCTTGGCGGCCCATTTGGTGGGTTCCCAATAGGTCACACGCGGATCGGACAGGCCGCCGGTGATGAACATGGCCGGATAGTTCTGGTCGGTCAGGTTATCATAAGGGCTGTAAGCCGCGATCCGGTCATAGTCCTCTGCGCTGATGAGCGGGTTGCCCCATTCAGGCCATTCCGGCGGTGTCAGCGGCAGGCTCTCGTCCGACATTGTGTTGATCACATCCACAAACGGGACGGCGGCGATGATGCCGGCGAAGAGGTCCGGGTCCATGTTGGCGACAGCGCCCATCAGCAGGCCACCGGCGGAGCCGCCCATGGCGACCACCTTGTCCTTCGCGGCATAGCCTTTGTCGACAAGGTAATGGCCCGCTGCGATGAAATCTCGGAACGTGTTCGTCTTCTTTTCGAGCTTGCCATCGAGATACCACTGATAGCCCTTCGCCATGCTGCCGCGCGGGTGAACAATGGCATAGACGAAGCCGCGATCGGCGAGGCTGAGGCGGCTGGTGCGGAAGTCCGCCGGGATGGTGATGCCGTAGGAGCCGTAGGCATAGAGCAGCATGGGCGCGGTGCCATCGATTGCCGTGTCCTTGCGGTGCAGCAGGGTGACCGGCACTTCCGCGCCATCCCAGCTCGGCGCCATCACGCGCTCGGCGACATAGTCATCCGGATTGTGGCCCGACGGCACTTCCCGCGTTTTACGCAGGATGCGCTCGCGAGTGTTGAGGTCATAATCGTAGACCTGGTCCGGCGTGGTGGGTGATGCGTAGTCGAACCGCAGCATCGGCACGTCGTAGTCGTAGCCGGAATCGAGCCCCAGATCGTAGGCCGCTTCATCGAAGCTGATTTCATGCTCCGCGCCGTCAGCGCGGGCCCGCACCACGATGCGCGGCAGGCCATTCTCACGTTCCATGCGGGAGAGATAGTCCTGTTGGGCCTGGAGGCCGAGGATCAGCGTGCCGGGGCGGTGCGCGATGACTTCTTCCCACTGGTCGCGTGATGTCGCCTCGAACGGCGCGCGCATGACCTTGAAGTCGACTGCACCGCCGGAATTGGTGGTGATGTAGAACTGGCCGTCCCAGACGACCACAGAGTACTCGATGCCGTCTTCGCGGGGGGCGATCGTGTGCAGTGCGGGCGCATGTTCGCTTGAATCGAACCAGTGCCATTCAGATGTGGTATGGTTCGAGGAGGTCACGAAGATCTTCTCGCGATTTGCGGACTTAGAAACGCCAACGAAGAAGCCGGGGTCCTTTTCCTCATAGATCAGCGTGTCTTTGCCGGTTTTGAGATCGCGCTCATAAACGGCGTCGGGCCGCGCATTCCCGTCCCGGTGAACCCAGAAGATGGACTTGCCGTCCTCGCTCCATTCGAAAGAGCCGTAATTGTCCGAGATCGGTTCTGCCACGGCTTCACCTGTCTCGATGTTCCTGATCGTGACCGTGTAGAATTCGCTGCCCTGCGTATCGAGCGCGTAGGCAATCAGGGTATGATCCGGCGAGGTATCGATGCTTCCGAAAGAGAAGTATTCGGTGCCTTCCGCCATCTTGTCGCCGTCGAGCAGGATGGTTTCGACTGCGTCCGGATTGAAGGCGTCTGCGGCGTCGCACCGGGCAATGATCGGGTATTCGCCACCTTCACGGTAGCGGGAAAAATAAGCGAAGGGGCCGTCGATTTCCGGAACGGTGGAGTCGTCTTCCTTGATGCGGCCTTTCATCTCCTGGAACAGCGCTTCGCGCAGCGCGGCCGTCGGCTCTTCAAGGCGCGCCTTCGTGTAGGCGTTCTCGGCTTCGAGGTATTCGCGGATGTCGGCGCGCAGGACAGATGGATCGCGCATTACTTCTTGCCAGGCATCGTCCTTCATCCAGTGATACGGATCGACGCGCGTGCGGCCGACCTGCGTGATCTCGCAATCCTCGCGTTTGGCGATGGGCGCTGTCGGGGCGGTTGGGCGTGCCGCTGCGGCCGCCGCTCCGGCAAGGTCAGTTTTTTCGTTCATCGGGTATCCTGCAAGAAATACTGCTGGCGTATTGCCGGTAAGTGATTGAATTATCCAGACTTATTCCTCGGGGCGGAAGTCCAGAACAACACCATTGATGCACCAGCGCTCTCCGGTCGGCGGTGGGCCATCCTTGAAGACGTGTCCCATGTGAAACCCGCAAGTCGCGCAATGGCATTCGGTGCGGGGGATGATCATCTTGAAATCGGTCTTGGTCGCCACGGCATCGGGCGTGATTGGCTGCCAGTAGCTCGGCCAACCGGTGCCGGAGTCGAACTTGTGCTCGGACGACCAGAGCGGGGTATCGCAGCCCTTGCAGTGAAAGACGCCGGCGCGTTTTTCGTCATTGTAATTGCCGGGCGTGAAAGCGCGCTCAGTGCGTTCCTTTACGCCGACACGGTATTCTTCCTCGGTAAGCATTTCCCGCCATTCGCGGTCCGAACGTTTGATGCGCTGGGTCATGTGGGATCTCCTCTGCCGGGCAAGCAAATATAGACGGGTGCCGGCCAGTTTTCACCAGCCCCAAAAGCAGAACGGCCGCCCCGGATCACGGAGCGGCCGAAAAAGTGTCACGTCTTCAGTGGCTTACGCGTAGAGGACGGTGATGGACTCTGCGACGAGGGCCGGGCGTTCCTGGCCTTCGATCTCGACGGTCGCTTCCATTTTCATCTGCTTGCCGCCAGCCTTCGGCTCAACCGACAGGCATTTCTGGCGCAGGCGAACCTTGGAGCCGACCGGCACCATGTTGGTGAAGCGCACCTTGTCGGAGCCGTAATTGATGCCGCGGGTCGTGCCGGTCACGCGCATCACTTCGGCGCCCAGCATCGGCAGCAGGGACAGGGTGAGGAAGCCGTGAGCGATCGGGCCGCCCATGGCCTTGGTGGCTTTCTCGACGTCGACGTGGATCCACTGATGGTCGCCGGTTGCGTCGGCGAACAGGTTGACGCGGTCCTGGTCGATCAGGTGCCAGTCGGAGACGCCGACCTCCTGACCTGCAATAGATTCAAGGTCATCGAAGGCGACGACGCGTGGGTTAGCCATGGAGTCCTCCTTAAAAAGTGCTGGCTTGTTTTGGCGCGTCGGCGACGGCGGGGCAAGCCTGACGGTAGGGTAATTACGCCCGTGACCTCTGCGATCAGGCCATGATCATACCGGACCAAGCCGGACCATACCGGATCAGTCCGTGACTTCAGCCGGCCAGGTGATGACCAAGCCTTGCGATAAAATGCTCCACATCGCCGTCGCTGGTGAACAAGTGCTGAGTGATGCGCAAACGGTCACCCCGGCGCGAGACGAAGATGCCGTCTTCTTTCAGCCGGGCGGTCAGATCGGCTGGAACGCTCTCCGGCAGCAGCGGGCAGAGATAGTGCGCACCGCGAACGCTCTCCGGCGGGCAATCGAGCCCGATCCCGGAAAGCTTTTCGGCCAGCGCTGCGTTGCGCGCGCCAAGCGCCTCCTGGATGTTGCCGACGCCCCAGCCGAGGATCGTCCGGATCGCCGACTCGAAGGCCGGCAGCAGCGCGAAGTTTGAGCGCTCGCCCATGTCGAAGCGCTGGGCGCCGGGACCGTAATTGTCTGTATAGTCGATCAGGCGGGCGAAGTTCGACGAGCCTTCCCGCGTGATCCAGTTCTGCTCCAGTGGCGTGCCGCCCCGGTGCTGCGGAGCGACATAAAGGAAGCCGGTGGCATAAGGGGCCAGCAGCCACTTGTAAGCGGCGACCGCGACGAAATCCGGCTGCACATCCTTCACGTCGAAGGCCAGCGCGCCACAGCTCTGCGTCAGGTCCAGAACGAGGGCAGCACCAACTTCGCGGCAGCGCTTGCCGATCGCGGCGAGGTCCAGGATTGCCCCATCCGTCCAGCGGACGTTGGCGCAGGCAACGAGGCCGGTCTTCGGGCCGATGGCGCCGAGCAGGGCGTCCGACAGGGTCTCGTTCCCGTGCGCGCCGATGGTGCGGATCGAGGCGCCGGTTTCCTTCGCCAGCTGGCGCCAGGTGTAGACGTTGGACGGAAACTGATCTTCCAGCAGCAGGATTTCCTGATCCTTCGACAGGGGCAGGTTCCGCGCCGCCGTGGCCAGCGAGTAGCTGACGGAGGGCGAGAAGGCGATGCCGTCTGTATCCGCGCCGATCAGTTCCGCCAGAAGCGGGCGGAGGCGCTCAGTGTCCGCAAAGAACTCCGTATCCGGAATGGTCCAGGGGTGCAGCTTGCGCGCGAGGCCTTTCTGCCCGGCCTCGACGGCGGCCTTCGTCATCGGCCCCATCGTGGCGGTGTTGAAATAGGCGACACCTTCGGGGATGTCGAACAGGTGGCGCTGGTTCGGGATCTGGGTCATGGATCAGAGCTAACGCGAGCGAGCCCTGCAAGGAAGTGGTAAGATGCCTTCGGGGTGCGTACCTGCGTTGCATAATCGACATGCACGATACCGAAGCGCGGGCCATAGCCCATCGCCCATTCGAAATTGTCCAGCATCGACCAGACGAGATAGCCCCTGATATCGGCGCCGTCGGCGCGCGCTTCCAGAAGGGCTCCGAGGTAGCGGTCGAGGTAGGAAATCCGGGCCTCGTCATTTACGTCGCCCTGATGGTCAGGTTCGACATCGTCGGCCATGCCGTTCTCGGTGACGTAGACCGGCACGCCGTAACGCTTCGAGGTCTCGACCAGAATTTCCTTGAATGCGTCAGGAGCAACATGCCAGCCCATCAGCGTGGTCTCAGCCCCTTCCGGCGGGTTCATTGAGCGGTAACCGAACGGGTTTGACCGGGCGCTGGCATAGTGGGGCGAATAGTGATTGAGCCCCAGCCAGTCGAGCGGCTCAAAAATGGCGGCTTCGTCGTCCGGGCGTATCCGGTCGCCCATCCATTCGCGCGTCAGCGGATCGTATTTTCCGAGAAACACGGGATCGGCCGTCGCGCGGTTCATGACGGCGTCCATCTTTGCCGCCGCATCCTTGTCTTCGGCACTGTCGGAGACCGGCCGCACAGGCTGCAGGTTCGGAACAGACCCGATCTGAGCGCCGGCCGGCAGCCGGTCACGCAAGCGCCTCACCGCTGCGCCATGAGAGAGGTTCACATGATGAACCGCGTCCAGCCAGAGGTCCCGGTCGCGGATGCCCGGTGCGTGCACACCGGCTCCATAGCCCAGCATGGTGAACATGTTCGGTTCGTTGAATGTCGCCCAATGCGTGACCCGGTCACCCAGCCGGTCGGCGAGCAGCCCCGCATAATCGGCAAATAGAGGCACGATCTCTCGGCTGGTCCAGCCTAGACCGTTTTCATGGAGCGCGAGCGGCAGGTCCCAGTGGTAGAGGCACAGCCAGGGAGCGATGTCGTTGGCCAGTAATTCGTCGACCAACCGGTCATAGAAGTCGAGACCCGCCGCGTTCACTGTGCCGCGTCCTTCGGGCATGACGCGGCTCCACGAAACGGAAAAGCGATAGGCGGCAAAGCCCGCCTGTCGCATCAGGCCGACATCCTCCCTGTACCGATGGTAATGGTCGCACGCGACATCTCCGGTCGCCCCGCCTATGACTTTGCCCGGAGTATGGCTGAAGGCGTCCCAGATGCTTGGCGCCCGGCCGTCTTCATCGTGTGCGCCTTCGATCTGGTAAGAGGCGGTGGATGCGCCCCAGACGAAGTCTTTGGGAAAATCTGAACGTGTGACCATGGCTTTCTCCCCTGAGCGTGCGCCTTTTGGCGTCTCTCAGGGGATGTTGCGCCGCCTTGAGGGCGGCGGCAAGCCTGTCGCGGAATGCGAGGATCAGACGATGCGGCTGTCTTTCTTGCCCCAGTAGCGGTCGCGGATCAGGCGCTTGTACAGCTTGCCGGTCGGGTGACGCGGCAGTTCCGGGTCAAAATCGATGCTTTTCGGGCATTTGAGTTTCGACAGATTGGCCTGCGCGAATTCCATCAGCTCTGCGACAAGCTCATCGGAGGGCGCAATACCCGGCATCAGCTGGACGACGGCTTTTACAGACTCACCGAACTCCTCATCCGGCACGCCGATCACGGCAACATCAGCCACTTTGGGGTGGGTGATGAGGACGTTCTCGGTTTCCTGCGGATAGATGTTCACGCCGCCGGAAATGATCATGAACGCCTTGCGGTCGGTCAGGTAGAGATAGCCGTCTTCGTCCAGCTTGCCGACATCGCCGAGGGACGACCAGTCCTTATGCTTCGGATTGAGGGCAGCTTCGTTCTTGTCCGGTGAGTTGTGATAGTTCGGCGGTGTCGTGCCGGAGAAGTAGACCTGGCCTTCTTCGCCGACCGGGACTTCATTGCCCTCTTCGTCGCAAATATGAACTTCACCATAGACAGCTTTGCCGACGGTGCCTTTGTGCGTCATCCATTCCGGGCTCTTTGCCCAGGTCATGCCGTTGCCTTCGGAACCGGCATAATATTCGTCGATGATGGGGCCCCACCAGTCGATCATCTGTTCCTTCACCGGCACCGGGCATGGCGCGGCGGCGTGAACGACCCATTTCAGGCTGGAGACGTCGTAGGACTTGCGGACCTCTTCGGGCAGTTTCAGCAGCTTCACGAACATGGTCGGCACCATCTGGATGTGCGTGACCTTGTGCTTTTCAATGCACTTCAGAAGCGTCTCCGCGTCGAACTTTTCCATGATGATCAGCGTGGCGCCGAACTTCATGAAGGTCATGCAGTAGCGCAGCGGCGCGGCGTGGTAGAGCGGCGCCGGTGAAAGATAGACGCTGTCCTCGCCAGCGCCGGAGAAGGCCTGGAGGACTTGTGCCAGCACGTTGGTGTCGTCGATTGGCGTATCCGGCTCCAGCGCCGGACGGATGCCTTTCGGACGGCCGGTCGTGCCCGAGGAGTAAAGCATGTCCGTGCCGGCCATCTGGTCCTTGATCGGCGTTTCCGGGAATTCGCCCCGAAGTGTTTCCAGCGGCGCAAAGCCCGGCATCGGGCCATCGATGGACCAGTAATGTTCGAGACTGGTGAGGGCTTTCACCTCTTCGGCAACGGCACGCTTGGAAGCGCCGGCGATGAAGAGTTTCGCGCCGGAATCCGACAGGATGTATTCCACTTCCGGTGCCGTCAGGCGCGAGGAGATGGCGACATAGTAGAGACCGGCCCGCTGGGCGCCCCAGCAAATCTCGAAATAGCGCGGGGAGTTTTCCGCGAACAGCGCGATCGTGTCGCCCGGCTTGCAGCCTGCAGCCCGCAGGGCGTGTGCGACCTGGTTGGAGCGTGCCTCCAGCTGGCCATAGGTGACGGTCTCGCCCGAGCCCGCCATGATATAGGCTGGCTTGTCCGGATTGGTCTTTGCGTGGTGATGGGGATGCATTCCAGGGTCTCCTCACGAATTTCGGGGGCGCCTGTGCCCGGCCCCCTCGAAATAGTCAGCTGTGACCATACTCATACCGGTGATGGCGTCCACCGGAGACGTAACGGAAAGTTTCAGAACTGTCGCAGCCAGTAGGCCATCGGGTGATCGATCTCGGGGCCGCCGGCTGTCTCCGGCCAGGTAAAATGGGCGGTCACGCCGGGCAGTTTTTGATAACCGCGCGCCTGCCAGAAGGCATCGAGCGGGGAATAGTTCGCCGGGCGCCGAGGGTGGCCTGCCGGACGCTCGACAGCGCAGAAACAGGCGCGTTCGTAGCCACGGGCGATGGCATGGGCCTCGCGGGTGTCGAAGAAGGCATGGCCAATGCCGTGGCCGCGATGTTCCGCCAGCAGGACAGATTCCCCGAAATAGAAGGTCGTCGGCAGGTCATAGCCCGCCGCCTGTAGCGGCTGGGAGAATTCGGCATGCTGGTCGTCCAGGCCGGACCCGGTCGCGCAGCCGACAATCTCTCCATCGTCCATTTGTGCCGCCACGATGAAGGCATCTTTCGCCGCCGCGAATTTCTGCAGGTAGCTCTCCTCATAGGCGAGCGAGCCTTCATAGAGATAGGGATAGGCACGGAAGACCTCTATCCGCAGGCGGGCAAGCGCCGGCAGGGCGTCGTCGAGATCTGCGCCGGAAAGCGGCCGGATGTTCACGAGACCTGCCGGATCCATTCGTTCAGATTGTAGTAGGTCGTAACACGCCGGATAAAGCCGTCCTCGACTTCGAAGAAAGCCCCGGCTGGCAGGCGGTAGGTTTGGCCGCGTGCAGGCGGCAGGTCGCCGTCGGTGGTCTTGTAGGTGCCGTTGACGATGAACTCGGCCGCTGCGCGTCTTTCGTTTCGGGACACCATGACCGCCATGTCGGTCAGCGTTTCGTCGTAGCAGGTGTCCATGTGGGCAAGGAAAGCACGGAACTTGTCCCGGCCGCCGCGCGCACTGCCTTCGTTGACGTCGTGGCGGACATCGTCGGCCAGGCAGGCGAGCATGCCTTCCCAGTCCTTCGCGTTGAAGGCTTCGTAGTAGCGGTGAATGAGGGCTTCTGTGTCGTTCATCGGGGCAGTCCCGGCTTGCCGGCCTGATCGGGATGGGCGTCGACATAGGCGCGCTTCAGTTCGACGGAGCGGTTGTGCTGGCCGTCCGGGCTCCAGCCCGGGGCATTGACGAAGCGGCCGAACCATTTGTCCGGGCGGAGGCCATCGCTGGCGCAGTCTCGCATCAGGGCGAAGAATTCGTGGAAGGCCACGGTGAAGGGATTGTAGGAGCCAACCGGTTTCACGATGCCATAGGCCGGTTTGTCCTCGTCCAGTTCTGGAACGAAGGTGCCGAACATCTTGTCCCAGACGATGAAGACCCCGGCATAGTTGGTGTCGAGGTAACGTGGGTTCGTCGCGTGGTGCACCCGGTGGTGCGACGGCGTGTTCATTACCGCCTCGAACCATTTCGGCATCCGGTTGATGGCCTCTGTGTGGATCCAGAACTGGTAGAGCAGGTTCCAGCCCGCTGCGAAGCCGATGAGGTAGGGGTGGAAACCGAGGATCACCATCGGAAGCCCGAGGATGTAGAGGCCGGTGAATGGCCCGAACCAGGGCTGGCGCAGGGCAGTGGTCAGATTGTAATGCTCGGAAGAGTGATGGGTGACGTGTTCCATCCACCACCATCGCGCCCTGTGCGCGAAACGGTGCTTCCAGTAGTAGATAAAGTCATACAGCACGAAGCAGGCAATAAAGCTCCACCAGGTGTAGGGCAGGGTCAGAACGCGGTAAGGCCAGGCAATAATCAGCAACCAGAAGAAGATTGTCGCGGTCAGCGTGTTCACCACGACATTCCCGATTCCCATCGCCAGCGAGGTGATCGCGTCTTTGGTTTCATACCGGCCATGGAAGCGTCCGGTTTTTACGCCCCACCATTCCAGCGCGACGGACAGGACGAAGAAGGGGGCTGCGTAAGTCGTCACAGGGGGGAAGTCGTGAAATTCCATGAGGCGCGGTCCCGGAAACTCAAGGTTGGCAGAGGGGCAGGACTATCTGGTCCGTTCGGGCATTGCGTCAAGCACACCCGCCGAATCCGGATGAATGAAGTTTCCGCGCGGGGAAACCGAAACTGTCTCGTCTCCGCTTGACGAACCTTGCGGAACCCCGCCTCACTGGCTGGCGAAGCAATAGGGAGACAAGCCAATGGCAGCAACGGCGATGAAAGAATTCACGGAAATCAAGCTGGAGAAGGAAGATGGCATCGCCATCCTGACCCTGCACCGTCCGGAGAAGATGAACGCCTTCACAGGCAAGATGATGCAGGAGATGATCGAAGCCTTCGACATCACCGATGCTGATGATGACATCCGTGTCGTTATCGTCACAGGCCATGGCGACCGCGCCTTCTGCGCAGGGGCTGACCTCTCCTCCGGCGCCAAGACGTTCGACTATGACAAGCGCGCAGGTGACGGCGAGGCAGGCCGGACTGCCAATGAAGACATCCAGCGCGATGGCGGTGGCCGTGTAACGCTGCGTATCTTCGACAGCCTGAAGCCGGTGATCGGTGCCATTAATGGTGCAGCCGTCGGTATCGGCGTGACGATGCAGTTGCCAATGGACATTCGCCTCGCGTCCGACAATGCGCGTTTCGGTTTCGTGTTCAACCGCCGGGGCATCAACCCGGAAGCGGCATCGTCCTACTTCCTGCCACGCCTGGTTGGTATCCAGCAGGCGCTGGACTGGTGCTATACGGGCCGGATCTTCTCGGCTCAGGAGGCCAAGGAAGGTCGTCTCGTGAAGGAAGTTTATCCGCAGGCGGAGCTGATGAACGAAGCAAAAAAATTGGCACGTGAAATCGCCGACAATACGGCGGCTGTGTCGACTACGCTGACCAAGCACATGATGTGGCGCATGCTGGGTGCAAGCCATCCGATGGAAGCGCACATTGTCGATTCCGCATCGATCTACTCGCGCGGCAAGACCGAAGACGCGCGCGAAGGCGTGATGAGCTTCCTCGAGAAGCGTCAGCCTACCTATCCGGTGAAAGTGTCCGACGGCATGCCGAGCTTCTTCCCGTGGTGGGAAGAGCCGGAGTTCAAATGGATCGGCGGTGACGGCTCGTGAGTGAGCAGACCTTCGAGTTTGTAAAAACGAATGGCGTCACGCTGCGCGTGGCGACTGCCGGGGACGGGCCGCTTGTCGTGCTCGTCCACGGTTTTCCCGAGAGCTGGTATTCGTGGCGCCACCAGATCAAGGCGCTCAGCGAAGCCGGCTACCGGGTCGCTGCGCCGGATGTGCGCGGATATGGCGAGTCGGAACGGCCTGAGCCGATCGAAGCCTATGATCTTGAAAGCCTGACGGGCGACATAGCCGGGGTGGCCGAAGCCCTGTCGCCGGGCGAGAAGGCTGTCGTCATCGGCCACGACTGGGGCGCGCCGATTGCGTGGAACACAGCCCGTCTGTATACGGACAGGTTCCGCGCGGTCGCCGGGCTTTCCGTTCCGTATACGCCGATGGGCGACGTCATGTTCCTGGACATGGTGCACAAGGTGTTCACCGAGCGGGGCCTGTTTTTCTACCAGGTTTATTTCCAGGATGTCGGCCCGCCCGAAGCGGAGCTGGAAGCAGACCCGGCGGCAACGATCCGCCGGTTCTACTATGCGATTTCCGGAGATGCGCCGGACGGCACCTGGCCGACGGACAAGAAGCATGGCGACACGCTGCTACACCGCCTGCCGGAACCGCCGATGCCGCTGCCTTGGCTGAGTGAAGAGGATGTCGCCTATTACGACAGCCAGTTCCGCACGTCGGGCTTTCGCGGACCGCTGAACCGGTATCGCAATCATGCGCGCGACTATGCGTTCCTGAAGAACCATCCGTCCAATCCGGTCATCCAGCAGCCGTCACTGTTCATCGGCGGCACGAAAGACCTGGTGCTGAAAATGTTCCGCGGGGATGTGGTTGCAGCGATGAAGCCGAACCTGGCTGACCTTCGCGGCTGCCACCTGCTGGAGGGCTGCGGCCACTGGACCCAGCAGGAACGTCCGGAAGAGGTGAACCATTATCTGATCGACTGGCTGGGCGGGCTGTAAGGCCCGCCTGCCGGCACGATCAGAAATTCACGCGATTTGAGACTGCGCCGTCCACGATGAGGTTCGCGCCCGTTGTGTAGGACGAGGCCGGGCTGGCCAGGAACACAGCCGCGTTCGCGATTTCCTGCGGCGTGGCGCAACGGCCGGTCGGATTGCGGGAATTGGCCTGCTTGAAGAATTCCGGCTGGTTCGTCTCGATCATGTGCCAGATGCCGCCCTCGAAATAGACCATGCCCGGCGAAACAACGTTCACGCGAAGGTGCTTGCCGGCGTTTTCGCGGGCGAGGCCTTTGGCGAAGTGGATCAATGATGCCTTGATCGGGCCGTAGGAGTCTGCCCGGTCAGCCTGGGCGGCCGATACGGAGGCGATGATGACGAAAGCGGCGTCGCCACTCGATTTGGCTGCCTTGCTGAGGAACGGCTCCGCAGCATTGAACGCGTTCACGGCGCCCAGCACGTCGAGCTGGAAGTTCTGGGTCCAGGCTTCCGGCGTGTTGCCCTGTGCCATCGCGCCGGCATTGGAGACAAGGATGTCGATCCCGCCCAATTCCACGCCTGCTTTCTGGATCCACGATTTGAGGGCGTCCTCATCGGTTATGTCCACCGAAGCACCGGTGGCTTTCACCCCCTTAGCCTGAAGGGCGTCTACGGCTTCCGAAACCTGATCGGCGTTCCGGGCGCAGACAGCCACATTGGCGCCTTCGTTTGCCAGCGTTTCAGCGATCGCTCGGCCGATGCCGCGCGTGCCGCCAAGAATGACGGCGTTCTTTCCTTTGAGATTCAGATCCACCTGGGTTTCCTCCTGCGTTTTTCGGGAGTGTGACGGCAAAGGCGGACGAAACCAACACCTGTCGCCACGTTGAGGCTTGCCAGAACGCCCCACCATGGTTTCATGAAGGCATGCAAAGCCTTCTTCCCATCGCTGCCGATATCGGTGAGCGCCTCAGACAGCGCGGCGAGACTGTCGCGATTTCGGAATCCTCTGCCGGGGGCCTGATCTCGGCGGCCTTGCTGGCCCAGCCGGGGGCATCGGCCTTCTATCGGGGGGGCGGTGTGATTTACACGCCGCAGGCCTTCCGGGGGCTGTTGGGGCTGACGAAGGAAGACCTCGGTGACATGCGCTCCTCAACGGAGCCCTATGCACGGCTCCTGTCGAAGACGATACGCGGCAAGCTGCGGGCTGACTGGGGGCTGTGCGAGACAGGCGCATCCGGCCCGAATGGCAATCCCTATGGTGATGCGGCTGGGCACACTTGCGTGGCGGTCTGTGGCCCGGATGGGTTCGAGGCCTCCCGCACACTGGAAACAGGCCTGAGTGACCGGGAAGACAATATGCGCCGCTTCGCCATCGATGCGCTGGACCTGCTGCACGCGGCGCTGGCCTGAGCCTTACTCGAAGTCGGCGCCGTAGCCCTGCTGTTCCTTGGTCAGGTCGCCGAAGCGCGTGATGTTGGAATCGAAGGCGAGTTCGACGCGGCCGATCGGACCATGGCGCTGCTTGCCGATGATACATTCAGCCTTGCCGTAGACCTCGTCCATGCGCTGGCGCCACTTGGCCCATTTCTCGTTTGAGGCCGGATCGCTCGGGTCCGCGCCAGGCTCCGTCCGGGCGAGGTAGTATTCCTCGCGGTATACGAACATGACGACGTCGGCATCCTGCTCGATGGAGCCGGATTCACGAAGGTCGGAGAGCTGTGGGCGCTTGTCATCGCGTTGTTCCACCGCACGCGAGAGCTGGGAGAGGGCGATGATCGGGACGTTCAGATCCTTGGCGAGCGCCTTCAAGGAGGTCGTGATCTGGGTGATCTCCTGTACCCGGCTGGCATTGGCGCCGGAGGTGCTGACCGTGATCAGCTGAAGATAGTCGATGACGATCATGTCGAGACCGACAGACCGCTGCAGGCGCCGTGCGCGGGCAGCGAGCTGGCTGATCGAAATACCGCCGGTGTCATCGATATAGAGCGGCAGGTTCTGCAGCTCCTCCGTCGCCTCACGCAGGCGTTCGAAGTCGCCCTTGTCGAGATCGCCCTGACGGATGCGGTGGGTGGTAATGCCGGTCCGCTCTGCAATGATACGCGTGGCCAGCTGTTCGTTCGACATCTCGAGTGAGAAGAAGCCGACAATCGCTCCGTCTACAGTTTTCTTAGAACCATCTTCCTGCATCTCCGCACGATAGGCGGATGCGGCGTTGTAGGCGATGTTCGTCGCGAGCGAGGTTTTCCCCATGGACGGTCGGCCGGCGAGGATAATGAGGTCGGACCGGTGCATGCCGCCGAGTTTTTCATCGAGGTCACGCAGGCCGGTCGGGATGCCGGCAATCTTGCCTTCACGCTTGTAGGCGGCTTCTGCCGTTTTCAGCGACTCCGTCAGCGCTTCGGCGAAGCTGGTAAAACCACGCCCGGAGGCACCCCGTTCCGCCAGGTCGAACAGCTGGCGTTCAGCGAGTTCGATCTGCCGTTCGCCGCTTTCATCCGGAGAGGGCTGGAGTGCCCGGCCTTGAAGGTCGCTGCCGATGCCGACCAGAGAACGTCGCATGGCGAGGTCGCGGATCATGTGAGCGTAGTCGCTTACTTCTGCACCGAACGCTGCAGAGTCCAGCAGCTGTTCCAGGTAGCGCGCCCCTCCGATCTCTGAGAGCTTTTCGGCCTTTTCGAAATGCTCGCGCAGCGTCACGCCGTCGGCGATTCGACCCTGCTGGATCATGATGGAGGCGACTTCATACAGTTCCTGGTGAGCAGGGGCGTAAAAGTCCGACGAGCGCAGGATGTCGGCGACGCGCTGGTAGGAATTGTTGTCGAACAGGATCGCGCCCAGCACGGCGGCTTCGGCCGACAGATTGTGCGGCGGCGCGATGGCGTCTTTCGGGGAGGCGGTGTCGTCGAGGGGCATGAGATTAACCCTACCTTACCTCAGGTGAGAGTGCACGGTGATAGAGCGGCCAGACCTGTGGATAAGTACGCGTCATCGGTGGATGACCCGAGAAGTACAGGATTTGCCAAAGAAAAAGGCCGCACCCGGAAGTGCGGCCTTTTCGGTCTGGTATGCCGTGAAGCTTATTCTTCTTCAGCCGGGCCTTCAGCGGCGCGGTCGGCAGCGGCTTCCGCCAGCTCACCGGCCTGCTCTTCAGCGAGGGCCTGGTTGGCAGCCTGCAGGGAAGCGACGATGTCTTCACCTTTGGCCTGACGCTCGGCTTCGTCGGTAGAGCGGGCAACGTTTGCCTGCACCGTGATGCTGACTTCCGCGTGAAGACGGACGGCAACATCATAAAGACCGATCGCCTTGATCGGCTTGTCGAGGCGAACGCCCGAACGCGGCACGCTGTATCCGGCTTCTTCAGCCGCATCGGCGATGTCACGTGCGGTAACCGAGCCGTAGAGCTGACCGGTGTCGCCGGCCTGACGGATCAGGACGAAGACGGCGCCGTCGAGCTTCTGGGATTCGGTTTCGGCAGCTGCGCGAGCTTCGGCATTGCGGGCTTCGATGGCATCGCGTTCACGCTCGAAACGGGCGCGGTTGCGGTCGTTGGCCATCAGGGCCTTGCCTTGCGGGAGAAGGAAGTTACGGGCGAAGCCGTTCTTCACTTTCACTTCGTCGCCGATGCCGCCGAGATTGTCGACGCGCTCAAGGAGGATCACTTGCATGTCAGTCTCTCCTTACTTCACTTCGAAGGGCAGCAGGGCGAGCATGCGGGCACGTTTGATGGCCTGGGCAAGCTTGCGCTGGTTCTTCAGATTCACAGCCGTGATGCGGCTCGGCACGATTTTCCCTTTTTCAGAGATGTAGCGCTGGAGCAGTTTCACGTCCTTGTAGTCGATCTCCTGGGCGTTTTGCCCGGTGAACGGATCGACCTTGCGGCGGCGGCCGAACGGACGGCGGGCCGGGATATTGGTGATGTTCAGTTTCTGAGCCATGTCCTGTCCCTTTCCTAGTCGCGGCGGCGGCTGTCTTTGCGGGAGAGGACCGGCGACGGTTCGTCGGTAAGCTCTTCCACGCGGATGGTCATGTAGCGCATCACGTCTTCGGACAGGCGCTGGCGGCGTTCCAGTTCGTGGATCGCGTCAGCCGGCCCGTCGATGTTGATCAGCGAGTAGTGACCCTTGCGCTGCTTCTTGATCGGGTAGGCAAGGTTGCGGAGGCCCCAGTATTCGGTCTTGCCGATTGTGGCGCCTTTTTCCTTGAGGAAGCCGGTCAGTTCTTCGACAAAAGAGTCGACCTGGGCCGGCGAGATGTCAGGTCGTGTGATCACGACATGCTCGTAAAAAGCCATGTTTTCATTCCCAAAATCAAAGGGATGCGGCGCCAGACAGCGGGAAACTGCCAGACGATGGCCCCTCTTCCCCCGGCTCATTCCGGAGTACCAAGGACCGCATCCCTGTCCATGAAGGCGGCTGTAAAGCCTATCTGGCAAGGAATTTCAATAGCTTGCGCACACGCGGTCTCACCTTTAGGCACGGCGAAAATTTCGGGAGAATCGCCGATGACCAAACTCGCTTTCATTTTTCCTGGCCAGGGCAGTCAGGAAATCGGCATGGGCAAGGCCCTTGCTGATGCCTATCCGGCCGCCCGTGACGTGTTCCAGACGGTCGATGAGGCCCTTGGCCAGAAGCTGTCGGACCTGATGTGGAATGGAACGATCGAGGAGCTGACGCTCACCGCAAACACCCAGCCCGCGCTGATGGCGCATTCGCTGGCCGCGATGAAGGCGCTGGAGGCCGAATTCGGCATTTCGGCAAAGGACGCGGCCTTCGTGGCCGGGCATTCGCTGGGTGAATATTCCGCGCTGGCCGCTGCCGGATCGCTCACAATCGCCGATACGGCGCGCCTGCTGCGCATTCGCGGTAATGCGATGCAATCTGCTGTTCAGCCCGGTGAAGGCGCCATGGCGGCATTGCTGGGCGCGGAAGTGGAACAGGCCGAAGCTGCCTGTGTCGCTGGCCGTGAAACGGGCGGGGCCTGCGAACTGGCAAATGACAACGCACCGGGTCAACTCGTGCTTTCCGGTTCGAAAGCCGCGATTGATGCAGCCTGTGAGTGGGCGAAGGCAAACGGCGTGAAGAAGGCGATGCCGCTGAACGTCTCCGCACCTTTCCATTGCTCGCTGATGCAGCCGGCCGCCGATGCCATGGCTGAAGCGCTGGCCAGCACCGACATCAAGTCACCGGTCGTGCCGGTCGTCGCAAACGTCTCGGCATCTGCTGTGACAGACCCGGAAACCATCCGCCAGAACCTTGTCGCACAGGTCACCGGCCGCGTGCGCTGGACCGAGAGCGTGCAGTTCATGGTCGCTGAGGGCGTCGACACGACGGGCGAAGTTGGCAACGGTAAGGTGTTGACGGTCATGCAGCGCCGCATCGAGAAATCACTGAATGGCTTCACCCTCGGCGCGCCTGAGGACCTCGAAGCCTTCGCACAAGCCTTGAAGGGATAACCCCATGTTCACTCTCACCGGCCGTACGGCCCTCGTCACGGGCGCTTCTGGCGGCATCGGTAGCGCGATTGCGAAAGCCCTGTCGGAAGCGGGCGCGAAAGTCGTCCTGTCCGGAACGCGCGAAGGCGTGCTGAACGAGGTTGCGGCAACGCTGCCCGGCGAAAGCGCCATCGTCACCTGTAACCTGTCCGACCCGGAGGCCGTGGACGGTCTCGCCGCAAAAGCGGAAGAAGTGATCGGACCACTCGACATCCTCGTCGCGAATGCGGGCATCACACGCGACAAGCTGCTGATGCAGATGAAGGATGATGACTGGAATGATGTGATCAACGTCAATCTCGGCTCCTACTATCGCCTGACGAAGAGCGTCGTGCGCGGCATGATGAAGCGCCGTCATGGCCGCATCATCGGTATTACGTCGGTTGTCGGCGTGACCGGAAATCCGGGGCAGACGAACTATTGTGCGTCCAAGGCGGGCATGATTGGCTTTACCAAATCGCTGGCTCAGGAAGTCGCGAGCCGAGGTATTACGGCCAATGCGATCGCACCCGGATTTATCGAATCGCCGATGACGGATGTGCTGCCCGAAGCGCAGAAGAGTTCGCTTCTTGGGAGAATTCCGGCCGGCCGGCTGGGGCAAGGTTCCGATATTGCTGCAGCTGCGGTGTATCTGGCATCTGACGAAGCCGCTTATGTTACGGGGCAGACACTGCACGTAAATGGCGGCATGGCCATGATCTGATAGGCACAGTTCACAGCTATACAAGGGCTTGGCGGCTCGGATAACTGTGTGCTAGGCGCAACACAATGGTTCGGGTTTCGGGCCATTCCTCAGGCATTTAAGAGAGGTAAGCATGTCTGACGTTCTTGAACGTGTTAAGAAAATCGTAGTCGACAATCTCGACGTGGAAGGTGACAAAGTCGTCGAAAGCGCGAGCTTCATTGACGACCTGGGCGCAGACTCGCTGGATCTCGTCGAGCTGGTCATGGCTTTCGAGGAAGAATTCAACATCGAAATCCCGGACGATGTGCAGGAATCCATCCGCACCGTCGGCGACGCCGTGACCCACATCAAGGCTCACATCTAAGATATCCTGGACAGGAGGGGTCTCCATGTCTGACCGCCGCGTCGTCATTACTGGCATTGGTATCGTGTCGCCGCTTGCGGCAACGCGCGAGGCCACTTGGGAACGTTTGCTTGCCGGCAAGTCCGGGGCCGGACGCATTGATGTGTTCGATCCAGAGGACATGCCCTGCAAGATTGCTTTCCAGGTGCCATGGGTGACGGGCCGCGGTGGCGGAGAAGGGGACTCCGAGGCGTTCGATTCGGAAAAATTTGTCTCCAAAAAGGAGATGCGCCGGATCGACGAATTCATTCTCTACGCCCTCGCGGCGGCCGAAGAGGCTGTCGAGGACGCCAACTGGCGTCCTGAGGACGAAGAGGAAAAAGAACGCACCGGAGTCATGATCGGCTCGGGCATCGGCGGTCTTGAATCCATCTACGATACGGCGATCAACCTGCACGAGCATGGCCCGCGCAAGGTGAGCCCGTTCTTTATTCCGTCGGCCCTGATCAACCTTGCCTCTGGCCAGGTCTCGATCAAGTACGGCTTCAAGGGGCCAAACCATTCCGTGGTTACGGCTTGTGCCACCGGCGCTCATGCCATCGGCGACTCTTCCCGCCTCATCAAGTACGGCGATGCCGACGTGATGATTGCAGGCGGATCCGAAGCCGTGATTGGCCGTATCGGTATTGCCGGCTTCTGCGCCGCCAAGGCCATGTCGACCAATTTCAACGATACGCCCGAAAAGGCCTCGCGTCCTTATGACAAGGATCGTGACGGCTTCGTCATGGGTGAAGGCGCTGCCGTCCTGGTGCTCGAAGAGTATGAGCACGCGAAGGCACGTGGTGCGAAGATTTATGCCGAAGTGTCAGGTTACGGCCTGACGGGCGACGCTTATCACATCACGGCACCTGCCGAGGGCGCTGAAGGCGGCTATCGCGCCATGAAAATGGCGCTCAAGAATTCCGGCATCGACCCGACCGAAATCGACTATGTCAACGCCCACGGCACTTCCACGCCGAAGGGTGACGAAGGCGAAGCTGGCGCTGTGGAGCGCGCGTTCGGCGAGCATGCGAAGAATATCTCCATGTCGTCGACCAAGTCGGCTGTTGGACACCTGCTCGGAGCGGCTGGCGCAATCGAAAGTGCCTTCTGCGCGCTGGCGATCCGCGACCAGGTGATGCCGCCGACGCTGAACCTCGACAATCCGAGCTTCGAAACGGTGATCGACCTCATCCCGCACAAGGCCAAGAAAGGCCGGGTGCGTGCTGCAATGTCGAACAGCTTCGGGTTCGGTGGTACCAATGCCAGCCTCGTGCTGCGCGAGGTGAAGTAAGTCCCTTTCCGGATTCCTGTGCTGTGCGTAGGCTGCGGTGCAGGAACTCCGATGATTGAGGCTGCAGATGAAATTCCTGAAGGGACTCCTGTCGCTCGTCATCCTCGCCATCATTCTTGGCGGGGCTGCTGCTGGTGCAGGTTGGGTCTGGATGCAGGATGCACTGAACCGCGACGGGCCGCTGACGGAAGATGTCGTCTTCAAAGTGGAGTCCGGTGAGGGCCTGAACAGCGTTGCCGCGCGACTGGAAAAAGACGGCATCATTCGCGATGCGAAGCTGATCCGCCTCAAGGCGAAGCTCGAAAAGACCGAAACCGACATCAAGACTGGCGAGTTCAAGATCGAACGCGGCGCCAGCATGGTTGAAGTGCTGCACACGCTGATCGAAGGCAAGGGTGTGCTCTACAAGATCACCCTGCCGGAAGGGCGCACGACCGCGCAGCTCCTGAAGGTGATCGAGGCAGATCCGGTTCTGGTCGGTGACATGCCGGAAGAGGAAATTCCAGAAGGCTCGCTCCTTCCGGATACGTACCTCTTCGACCGTGGCATGACGCGCGCTGACCTGATCCATCTGATGCAGGACAAACAAACCGAACTGCTGGACGAACTCTGGCCGCAGCGGGATCCGGAAATCCCGGTAAAGACGCCTTATGAAGCGGTCATCCTCGCCTCAGTGGTCGAGAAAGAGACGGGTCTCGTGGACGAACAGCCCGAAATCGCGGCCCTGTTCACCACCCGCCTGAAGCGTGGCATGCGGCTGGAAAGCGACCCGACGATCATCTACGGCGTCTCTCGCGGCGAACCGCTCTATAATGCGAAGGGCCAGCGCCGCACATTGCGCCGGTCCGAGATCGATACGAAGACGGACTGGAACACATATCAGATCGATGGCCTGCCAAAGACACCGATCTGCAATCCGGGGCGCGGAGCCATAGCTGCTGTGCTGAATCCACCGCACACGGAATATATATTCTTCGTCGCGGACGGGAAAGGCGGGCACCTGTTCGCCAAGACGCTGGCAGAGCACAACCGCAATGTGGCCGCGTATCGCGCCTATGAGCGGAAAGAAATCGCACGGGAGCGGGCAGCGGAATGAATGCACTTTCGGGGATGACCGGCTTTGCCCGCGTGGCGGGAGAGGCTGAATGGGGCAGTTGGGCCTGGGAAGCGAAAAGCGTCAATGGCCGGGGCCTCGACGTGCGCGTGAACTATCCGCCGGGCTTCGAGGCGCTTGACCGTGCGATCAAGACCGCCGCGCCGAAGCATTTCCAGCGCGGCTCCCTTCAGGTGGCCTTGCGGATCGACCTTGCCGCCGGATCGGAAGATGTGGCGGTCAATGAGCCGCTGCTCGACAGACTGATCAGCGTGGTGGACGGACGCGCCCAATCGGCGATGACCGCTGACGCTGTGGCCACCCTGATGACGCTGAAAGGCGTCGTCGAAGCAGGCGCATCGAACCTTCGCGATCTTGGCAGCGATGAGACCATCACGAAAATGCTGGCAGAGACCGGCGAGGCGGCCCTGCTGGCCCTGCAGGCCGAGCGCCTGCGCGAAGGCGAGGTGCTGGCCGGTCTCCTCTCCAATCTCGTGCAGGGCATGGAAGACCTGACGGTACAGGCCGAACGCCTCGCAGCTGACCAGCCGGGCCTCCTGAAGGAGCGCCTCACCAAGCAGCTCGACGAACTGGACCCGGATGGCCGGGTGGACCGGGAGCGCATGGCCGCAGAGATCGCGCTCAGCGCCGCCAAGGCCGATGTCCGCGAGGAACTGGATCGCCTGAGTGCCCACTTTGTTTCAGCGCGCGAGCTGCTCTCCGGCGGTTCTCCTGTGGGCCGCAAACTCGACTTCCTGGCCCAGGAACTGAACCGTGAGGCCAATACGCTCTGCTCCAAATCGGTCAGCCTCGATTTGACGAATGCGGGACTCGGTCTCAAAGGACTAATCGACCAGTTCAAGGAGCAGGCCGCCAATGTCGAATAGCGGACACCCCAAAGACAGCGGCAAGCGCCGCGGCCTCATGCTGGTCCTGTCCAGCCCGTCTGGCGCCGGCAAGACGACGCTCGCCCGGAAGCTGATCGACGAGTTCCACGATGTGAAGCTGTCGGTCTCGGCGACGACCCGCGCGCCGCGCCCAGGGGAAGAAGACGGCAAGGATTACTTCTTCCGCAGCGTGGAAGATTTTCACGGCATGATCGAACAGCGTGATTTCCTCGAATGGGCACATGTCTTCGACAAGTATTACGGCACGCCGAAAGCTGACACGGTTGCCCGGCTGGAGGCTGGGGAGGATGTTCTGTTCGATGTGGATTGGCAGGGAGCCGATGCGCTTCACGACCAGATGCCGAACGACGTCGTCTCCGTATTTATCCTGCCGCCAAGTATCAGCGCGCTGGAGCAGCGCCTGGCCACCCGGCCGGGCTCGACGCCTGAAATCGTTGCTCGGCGGATGGAAGACGCCAAGCGGGAGATCATGCATTGGCGCCGCTATGACTATGTCATCGTCAATGAAGACCTCGAAGTCGCTTATCAGCGGCTTCGCAGGATCTTGTTGGTCGAGCGTCTGAAGCGCCTGCGCCAGCTGGACCTCGAAGACCATGTCCGTCGCTTGCTGGGTGAGGCCTGAACCAGAACAGAGCTTGACTTGAACGCGCCATTGACGACGCTCACAGGTAGAGCGGCGTTACACCAATCCGACAGGGCCCCTGAATGACTGACCCCGGAGATCCGAAGCCAGACCTGCCAGAACGCGCGCCTGCGCGGCCTGTGTGGCTGTTCTGGCTGATTCCGATGGCATTGCTGGTCGGGGTGGTCTGGTACGTGCTGAGGGGTGACAGGTCGCCTGAAGCGGCAGCAGAAAACGCGGCTGTGGCTTCCGAAGTTCCCGCCCAATGAAAAACCCCGCAGCAGGCGCTGCGGGGTTTTTCATTATTGAGTGTGCTGGAAGGATCAGGCCTTCGCCATCTTCTTTTCGAAGTTCTCGGCGACCTTTTCGATGAAGCCTTCGGTGGTCAGGTAGCCCTGATCCGGACCCACGAGCAGGGCGAGGTCTTTCGTCATGAAGCCGGCTTCAACCGTTTCCACGATGGTCTTTTCCAGCGTTTGCGCGAATTCACGCACTTCCGGGGTTCCGTCCATCCGGCCGCGATGGTCGAGGCCTTGCGTCCAGGCGTAGATCGAGGCGATCGAGTTGGTCGAGGTCGCTTCGCCTTTCTGGTGGTTACGGTAGTGGCGCGTGACGGTGCCGTGAGCCGCTTCGGCTTCGACCGTGTTGCCATCCGGGCTCATCAGCACGGAGGTCATCAGGCCGAGCGAGCCGTAGCCCTGGGCAACCGTGTCGGACTGGACGTCGCCGTCATAGTTCTTACAGGCCCAGACATAGCCGCCGGACCATTTCATGGCGGCTGCCACCATGTCGTCGATCAGGCGGTGCTCATAGGTGCCGCCGAATTCTGCAAACTTGTCAGCGAACTCGGTATCGAAGACTTCCTGGAAGATGTCCTTGAAGCGGCCGTCATAGGCTTTGAGGATGGTGTTCTTCGTGGAGAGGTACACCGGCCACTTGCGCTGCAGGCCATAGTTCATGCTGGCACGGGCGAAGTCGCGGATCGACTCGTCGAGGTTGTACATGCCCATCGCGATGCCGGAGCTCGGGAAATCGAACACTTCGAATTCCTTGGAATCGGAACCGTCGGAGGCTTCCCATTTCATGGTCAGCTTGCCTTTGCCCGGCACGAGGAAGTCGGTGGCCTTGTACTGGTCGCCGAAAGCGTGACGGCCGACAACAACCGGCTTGGTCCAGCCCGGCACGAGACGCGGGATGTTGGAGATCACGATCGGCTCGCGGAACACGACGCCGCCGAGGATGTTACGGATCGTGCCGTTCGGCGAACGCCACATCTTCTTCAGGCCGAATTCTTCCACGCGGGCTTCGTCCGGCGTGATCGTCGCGCACTTCACAGCCACGCCGTACTGCTTGGTAGCGTTGGCAGCGTCGATGGTGATCTGGTCGTCGGTCTCGTCGCGCTTCTGGATCGACAGGTCGTAATATTTCAGGTCGACATCCAGGTAGGGGTGGATCAGCTTGTCCTTGATAAGCTGCCAGATGATGCGGGTCATTTCGTCCCCGTCCATCTCGACGATCGGGTTCTTGACCTTGATTTTCGCCATATTTGGAAGTCCTTGCGCTTGTAATTGTCTGGCAGGCCTATAGCAGAGCCCGGGCAGGCGTCAAAACAGGTTACGACATGGCAGATCACCGCAGCCCGGCCATCATTCTTCACTCGCCCCAATTGGGTGAAAATATCGGCGCTGCTGCCCGTGTCATGCGCAACTTTGGTCTGACGGATCTGCGCCTCGTGACGCCGCGCGATGGCTGGCCGAATCCGGCAGCGGACACGATGTCGGCTGGCGCCTTTGATGCGGGCGTGACCGTGTCTGTGCATGAAACACTACAGGATGCGCTGGAAGGCATTACCTGGCTCGCCGCCGCGACGGCGCGGCTGCGTGGGATCGAGAAGCGGGTCGGCGATGCGCAGGGCGCGGCTGAGGTCGCGCATGAGCGGCTCGGCACGGGTAAATCAGCGATCATGTTCGGGGCGGAGAAGTCCGGCTTGCCGAATGATGCCGTGGCAGTCTCCGATTTCCTGATGACCTATCCGGTGGATGTGGATTTCAAGAGCTTGAACCTCGCGCAGGCGGTCTGTGTGTTCTGCGCCGAATGGGGCAAGCTTGCCATCGGGCCGCGGGCGGATGAGGGGGACAACAAGGCCGGCCTTGGCGACCTTGCGCCGCGCGACGAGCTCTACCGCATGTTCGAGCACTTCGAGGAAGAGCTTGAAAGAGCGGGATATTTCTTCCCGCCGGAGAAGACGCCGCTGATGAAGGACAATCTCCGTGCGGCGCTCATCCGGGCGGACTGGACGCGCCAGGAAGTTCAGACGTTCCGGGGTGCGATCAAGGCGCTGGCGCTGGGCAGGGGCAAGGCGCGGGTGATCCGTGACGACTGATCCCAAGACTGGGCGAGTCGCTGTCATAGGTTCCGGACCGGCGGGTCTGATGGCCGCGGAAGTGCTGTCGGAAGCGGGTGTCGGCGTCGACGTTTATGAGGCGATGCCGAGCGCCGGGCGCAAGTTCCTGATGGCCGGAAAAAGCGGACTGAACATATCCCATACCGGATCAGAGCATGACTTTCTCATGCGATACCATGACTATAGCGGACTATTCCGTGATCATGTCCGATCATTCGGACCAGACGAGGTGACCCGCTGGATGGAAGGCCTCGGCATGCCAGCGCATGTCGGCCCGACCGGTCGAATCTTTCCGCAGTCGATGAAGGCCTCTCCGCTGCTCCGCGCCTGGCTGAGGCGGCTGGCGGAGCAAGGCGTGCAACTTCACCTGAAACACCGCTGGACGGGCTGGACGCCGGAAGGGGGCCTCAGATTCGAAGCGCCGGAAGGCGAGGTCGAAGTGACGCCCGCAGCGACCGTGTTCGCGCTTGGCGGCGGCAGCTGGCGGCGGCTCGGATCTGATGGCGCATGGGCCAGCCTGTTCGAGCAGGCGGGAATCGACGTGGCGCCGTTCCGGCCGTCCAATTGCGGGTTCACCGTCGACTGGTCAGACCGGATGCGGGAGAAGTTTGCGGGCGCGCCCGTGAAAGGCGTGCAGCTCTCCGCGGGCGGGCAGGCGACGCGCGAGGAATTCGCCGTCACGGCACGCGGCGTGGAGAGCGGCGGTGTCTATACATTGTCCGCCGCGCTTCGCGATGAGATCGAAGCGGAGGGCACGGCGACGCTGTGGCTGGACCTGCTGCCGGACATGGATGCAGGCGAGATCTTCCAGCGTCTCGCGGCGGCCCCTGCGAAACAGTCGCTATCCAACCGGCTTCGCAAGGCGTTGAAACTCACCGGCGTGAAGGCGGCCTTGTTGTTCGAGTGCGCGGACCGCGAGGCGCTGAACGACCCGGCGCGGGCGGCGGAGGCAATCAAGGCGCTGCCTTTGAAGCTGACAGGCACAGTTCCGCTGGACGAGGCGATCTCGACGGCGGGCGGTGTCGCCTGGGAGGCTCTGGACGAGCAGCTGATGCTGAAAGCGAAGCCCGGCCATTTCTGCGCGGGCGAGATTATCGCGTGGGATGCGCCGACGGGTGGCTATCTGATCACGGCCTGTATGGCGACAGGCCGGGCGGCCGGACGCGGCGTGCTGGAATGGATCGCACGCCGCGCCGCAGACTAGTCCGGATTACTTGCCCTTCCAGACGGGGGCGCGTTTTTCGATGAAGGCGCGCGGGCCTTCCTTGAAGTCTTCGGTTCCGGTGATGCTGGCGAAAGCGACGCCGCTATCCTTCCAGAGTTCCTCGTCCGTCTTGCTCGTGGCATTGAGGGCGACGCCGCGGCTGGCCGCGACGGCGAGCGGGGCGTTGGCCGTGATGCGCGCGGCGAGCGCTTCGGCTTCGGCCATCACGTCAGCTTCGGGCACAACCTTGTTGACCATGCCGAGTTCATAGGCGCGCTGCGAAGGAAGCGGGTCACCGGTGAGGATCGCTTCGAGCGCGACGGCTTTGCCGACAGCGCGCGGAAGGCGGAACAGGCCGCCTGCACCGGCGACGAGAGACCGCTTCACTTCAGGCAGGCCAAAATTGGTGTTGTCGGCACATACGATCATGTCACAGGAAAGGGCGATTTCCGTGCCCCCAGCGAGGGCCGAGCCTGTGATCGCTGCAATCAATGGTTTGGTGCGCTCACGGCGGGCGATGCCAGCGAAGCCGCCTTTCTTGGTGCCCAGAGCCGCACCGTTTCCGGCCGAGATCTCTTTCAGGTCGGCGCCGGCGCAGAAGGCCTTACCGACGGCAGTGAGGATGCCCACCCAGACTTCCGGATCGGATTCCATCTGGTCGAGGGCCGCTTCCATTGTCTGGGCCATTTCGCCGTTGATGGCGTTGCGGGCTTCCGGACGGTTCATCGTGATGATGGCGACATTGCCTTTTTTCTCATATTCGACAGCCATTGGTTTTCGCTCCCTGGTGACTCGTGATGACTTTATCAGACGGGAAGTAAACGCGTTGACGCAGCGTCCGCGCAAGGCCTGTATCCGGCTTGATCATTGTGCGCTTGCGAAGAAAGATTTTCTACTTGGCAACCCTTGGGGAAGGCCAGCCAGCATGGGGGCATGGAACTCGATCTAAGCCCCGAATACGAAGCCTTCCGGCAGGACGTGAACCGCATCCTGACGGAAAATTCCCATCTTGCCCCCGGGCCTGAAGACAGAGGGATGAAACATCCCAAGCGTCTCGCCTGGCAGAAATTCCTTATCGAGAACGGGCTGACCGCCCGGACGATCCCGAAGGAATATGGTGGCTATGGCGCTGCGCCGGATCTGCTGAAGTCCCGAATCATCGCGGAAGAATTTGCCCGCACCGGCATCGCGCGCCCGATGGGCGGTCAGGGCATCTCCATGCTGGTGCCGACGTTGCTGGAACTCGGCACGCCGGAGCAGAAGGAAGCCTATATCCGCCCGACGCTCTATGGCGAGATGATCTGGTGCCAGGGTTATTCCGAACCGGGCGCAGGCTCTGACCTTGCCGCGGTGCGCACGGCAGCCGTGGAAGACGGCGATGATTTCATCATCAACGGCCAGAAAATCTGGACCTCCACCGCGAAACAGGCCGACATGATTTTCTGCCTTGTGCGGACGGATCCGGACGCGAAGAAGCATGAAGGCATCAGCTATGTGCTGTTCTCCATGGAGACGCCGGGCATTGAAGTGCGCCCGCTGGTCGACATGACCGAGAACGCCAACTTCAATGAGGTCTTCTTCACCGACGTGCGCGTGCCGCAGAGCGGCATCGTGTTCGAGAAGAACAAGGGCTGGCAGGTGGCGAATGCCACGCTGACGCATGAGCGCGGCATGCTGGGCGACCCGAATGCGACCAAGGCGCGGTTCCTGGAACTCGTCGAGCTGATGAAGGCGGAGACGCTGAATGGTGAGCGCCTGATCGACAATCCGCTGCTGCGCGACCGTCTGCTGAAACTGCAGGGCGAAGTCTATGCGATGCAGGCGAACGGCCTGCGCGTGACGACGGCCAGCCTGAAGCGGGAAAGCGCGGGCCTCGCGGGCCTGATCATCAAGCTGCAGGGCTGTGAGCTGAACCACCAGATTGCGGGCCTTGCCATCGATGCGCTGGGCGAGCTCGGTATACTCTACGGCGAGGGAGACCATCTGAGGTCGGATGGATCGTGGCAGTGGCGCTACATGTATGATCTCGGCCTGATCATCGGCGGTGGCACGGCGCAGATCCAGAAGAACATCATCTCCGAACGTGGCCTCGGCATGCCGCGCGAACCCAAGCCGGCAAAGGTGTAAGTCATGGAATTCGCACTCTCAGAAGACCAGCGCATGCTGCAGGATTCGATCAGCGGATTCCTGAAGGACAATGCCTCGCTCGATACGATCCGCAAGATTGCCGATGGCGACGCAGACGCAAAAGCCGGCCTGGATACCGGCCTCGCCGAAATGGGTATCATGGGCCTCGCTGTGCCGGAAGCGGTCGGTGGTTCCGGGCTTGGCCTATTGGAAGCCTGCCTCGTGCAGGAAGTGCTCGGCTATACCGTGGCGCCGTCCGGTTTCCTTGCGGCGACTGTTGCGGCCAACCTGCTGGCCAAGGGACAGGAAAGTATTGCAAGCGGCATTGCGGATGGGGAAAAGGTCTTCGGCCTCGCGCTGACCGAGCTTTCCTCTCGCCGCGATGGTGCGGGCGTGACGGCGGACAATGGCCGCCTCAGCGGCACCAGCCTGCTGGCTGATGTGCCGACGGGTGCGACCCATGTGTTTGTCGCGGATACGAGCGGTAGTTTCCACGTTGCCGGCGAGTGGTCCGCCAAGCCGATGCGGACGATTGACCGGACACGTACGTTTCAGGAGCTTTCTTTCGATGGCGTGACGGCGGAAGCGAGCCTGCAGCCTGATGCGTCAACGCTCGCGGTTGCTCGCCTGCTGGTGGCCGCCGACACACTTGGCGCCGCGCAGGCGATGATCGATCAGGCAGTCGAATACGCGAAAGAGCGCAAGCAGTTCGGCCGGGTCATCGGCTCGTTCCAGGCGGTGAAGCATCTCTGCGCCGAAATGGCCGCCAAGCTGGAGCCGGCGCGCGCGCTGGTCTGGCACGCCGCTTACGCCATGGACACGAACGATCCGGAAGCGCTGGTCATGGCGAACCTCGCCAAGGCGCACCTGGCCGAAGTCGGCACATTCGTCGCAAAGACGGCGACCGAGGTGCATGGCGGCATGGGCTTCACGGACCTGCTCGGCCTGCACTACTGGTTCAAGCGCATTGGCGTGAACCGGCAGCTCTTCGGCAGCCCGGAACAGGTGCGCCAGACCGCGGCGGAGCTGCAGGGCTTCCTCGCCGCCTGATCCGTCTACCCGTCAGGCCTGACGGCGCAGGATCGCTTCCGGTTCTGCGCGCAGGGCCTGTACGGGGTTCTGCCGGAAGCAGAGATGGTCTTCAGCGTCCATCAGGCCACGCAACCAGTCCAGCACGGTGATACATCGTTCCAGCCGGCGGGAGCGCTCCGGGAACGACATCCAGATGTCCGCCCGGACTTCGGGAATGGGGCAGATTCTCTGGAGGTCCGGATACGCAGCCTCCACGAATGTCGGCAGGGCGCAGAGCGATGCGCCGCTCCGGCACTCCGCCAGCGCGGCGGCAAGGCTGTTCGATATGGGTGAGCGTTCGCAGAACTGGCGCAGCGCATCCGACGTGGGCAGGGTCTCCGAGATGAGGTCCGCCAACGGACGAGGGAACACGCACCGTGCCGAATAGATGGATGCCAGTTTCGACAGGCCACCCGATGCTGCCGAATGCGAGGGAATGGCGTACACGGCATAGTGTACCTTGCCGAGACGCCGCGTGATCAGGTCTGACTGTACCGGCCGCTCAAGTGTCAGGAAGACATCTGCAATGCTGGCAACTTCCGGCGCGGGCGGCGCCCAGGCGCCGACACGAAGGTCGATCCCCGGATGGGTCTTCAGGAAGGCGCCAACCTGCGGGACGATCCACCAAGCGAGCAGGGATTCATCCGCGTCCAGCCGTACAATGCCGGCTGCCGTCCCTTGCTGGTCTGCGACATCGACCTGAACCGCCTCCATCACGTCGGCCATGACATTGGCATGGCGCAGCAGGATGCGGCCCGCTTCGGTCAGTTCAATGCCGCGTGTGGAGCGATGAAACAGCTGTGTGTTGAGGTCCGATTCAAGGTCTGACATCCGGCGGCTGACGGTCGGCACAGACCCGCCCAGCCGCATCGCGGCTGCGCTCATGCTGCCCAGATGCGCGACGGTCCGGAACACCCGGATTTTGTCCCAGTCAAACAGTTCAGCCTGCATCGCGTCCCTTTGCAGGGCTGAAACGCCCCCTTTCACCCACGGCTAAAGCCCCATCCCGCGAAAACTGAAAAACTCAATTTAAGCGTGTAGAGGAGAGTCGACATGAGCGCAACGAGAAATGGTAAAAAATCCACAATACACGTAGACATTGTGCGGGTGGAGAGCCGAGCCGCGGAGCTGGACTTCCGGCATGCGACCATCGGGGAGCTGACCGAAGGCATCCGTCTGGCAGAGTCGCTGATGGGATCGAAGATCGCCGCGCCGGAAGCGGTCATGCGCATGGATGTGGTCACCGGGATGACGGCCTGGGTGACCGGCGACCCGATCGAAGGCGTGTTCCTCGTCCTGCCTCTATCACCCGCCGGGGAACAGGCAGTGCGGGATGGCAGCTACAATCCGGCCGATCCGGCGCCGGCACATCTGGCGTGGCAGGGGCGCGATGTCGCGGGCGTCTACATTGGCGTTTATGCCGGGGCAACGAAGGAAGCCCGCCGCGCGGTGATGACGGCTGCGGCGGTCATGCGTGTGGAACAGTTTGCGCCCGTGCCGAGCTTTGCCCGGGGCGCCACTGATGACGGCAAGCGGTCCATGGCCTCGCTCGGTTTCACTCCGCTCGAAGGCGGCTTGCCGGATCTCTGGGTGCAGGAAGCGCTTTCCACCGGATCGGAGGCTGCATGATGTCACGGCCAGTGGTGGGGATGAAAGGGCTTTGCCGCCCCGTGCCGGATGAGGCCTGGGCCCGATACAGTGCCCGGCCGGTCAGGTCGCTGGACGAATTGCAGATGGCAGCCGCCATCCGCGCAGCGGTTTTCATGTCGGAACAGGCCTGTCCGTATGAAGAAGAATATGACGGCAACGATCTCTGCGGCACGCACTTCCTGCTGTTTGATGGGGCTGAGCCCGTCGGCACGCTGCGCGTGCGCTGGTTTGCCGATTTCGCGAAGCTGGAGCGGATCGCCCTTTTGCCGCGTGAACGGGGGCGAATGGGCCTTCGTGTATTGCTGGCGGAAATGTTCGAACTGGTGGCGCGCAAAGGGTACCGGCGCATGCTCGGACAGATCCAGGCGCGGCTCTGGCCGGTCTGGTCGCGCACTTTCAATTGCCGCCTCCTGCCGGGCCGGGCGCCGTTCTGGTTCTCTGATTATGAGTATCGCGAAATCGAGATCCTCGTGCCGGCCCACCCGGACGCCCTGCCGATGGAAACGGACCCCTATGTCATTATCCGGCCCGAAGGCGCCTGGGACGCACCGGGCGTACTGGATGCCTCAGCCGAACGCGCACCGGGGCAGGACGAGGCAGCCTGATCAGATTCTCTGGAAAATGGTGCCCGGGGGCGGAATCGAACCACCGACACGCGGATTTTCAATCCGCTGCTCTACCCCTGAGCTACCCGGGCGGGCCGTGGGGAAGGGCGCTATCTAACGGAGCCCTGCGGGCTTGTCCATGCTGATTTCAGTCTTCCGCTGACATATCCCCGGTCTCTCCGGCATGGGGGCCGGGACGAGGTGAGTCTTCCTCATCCTGCAACGGTGCGCCGGGAATGGCATAGCCGTCATTCAGCCACTTGCCGAGGTCCACATCTGCGCAGCGTTTGGAGCAGAAGGGCCGGTATTCGGCGGCGACCGGGTTCTTGCGGCACTGGGCGCATTTGGGCTGGCGTTTCTCGGGGGGCACGGGCTGGCTCATGGGACTGAAAAGACAAGTGGGGTTTTCGGATCGGTCGAGTCGTAAGTGAAGCGGTCACCGTACTTTTCCGCAAGGGCCTGTCTGAGAGAGACGCCGTCATGGTTCAGCCAATCGAGCGCATGACGGGGCAAATCAAGACACAGCTTGTCCATTCGTTTCGCCCGCGCTTCCTGTTCCAACCGCCGGAAACCATCGAAGCAAACGGTTTGGGGTGTCTTTTCGCCGAAAGCGTCCAGCATGCGCTCTGCAATGGGAGTCTCGGCCCATTCGATGGACGCCTGTAGAAGGCCCAGTTCCGACGGCTGGAGCACTTTGACGTGCTGGCCGGAGATGTCCCGGAAGACACTGGCGAAACGGTCGCGGACCTGTTTGCCAGCCTCGCGGTTCAGTGGACTCACGCAGTCCATTACGACAAGGCCGCCAAGGTTTCTCAGCCGGACTTGCCGGGCGAGTTCGCCAGCGGCCTCCAAATTCACCTTGAGCGCCCGGCTGGCAGCGCGGCCAGTGTCTGACCGGCCGGATGTATCCACATCCACCGCGACAAGCGCGCGAGTGCGTTCGAGTGCGATATTGCCACCGCCGGGCAGGTTTACTGTGTCCGAAACGGCTATATCAAACGCCATGGCGACGGTGTGGTCCCCCGGTTCGACTTGCTCCGTTCGTACGGAATCCCATGGGGCCAGGGCGAGACTATCCGGGGCCTTTTCCGAGAGTGCCACCCGGGCGAGCTTGCTGCCTTCACGCGGCTCGGCGACGACACGCAGTTCGAGCGATTGTCCCTCTGTCAGACCATGGCCTTCCTTCAAGCGCAGGAAGGCCTCGCCAGCCCGATCATCCAATTCAACGAAACCGCCGCCCTGATTGAGGGCGATGGCTCGCAGGCGCCCGGTCACGAGCTGTCCGATTTTGACAGGTCTGTCTTCCGTCAGGCGGGTCAGCCGGACTGCGACGGGCCGGTCATTATCATCGAGCGCAACTTCGCGCGTCTCCGCTGCGCACACTTCCTGAAGGATGCGGGCCGCGGACATGGAATCAGCCGAGATTCTTGATGAGTGCGGCCGTAACCGGATCGTCTGCAGCGGTGTCGCCGGACAGCGCGGGCTTCAGGCGGGTTGCCATCGTCTTGCCGCGTTCGACGCCCCATTGGTCGAACGGGTTCAGGCCCCAGAGCTTTCCTGCGAAATAGGTCCGGTGCTCATAGAGTGCGACCAGACTTCCGAACGCTTCTGGGCCAAATGATTTGTGATGCAGGAAGGAGGAGGCGCGACCGCCCGCGTGGACTTTCTGCTTGGCGACAGCGTCCGACAGGTCTGGCTCTTCTTCCCGGACTTCTTCGAGAGAACGGCCATTTGCGAGGACCTCCGCCTGGGCGAGGGCATGGGCGGTAAGGGCCGTCACACCTTCCGGATCGCGGTCGAAATCCGGTGCGAGGATGAACTCGCATGGCACATTGTGGGACCCCTGATGCAGCCATTGGTGATAGGAGTGCTGGCCGACAGAGCCTTCGCCGCCCCAGAGCGCGGGGGCCGTCGAATAAGGCGAGGGAACCCCGCCGGGGCCGACCGATTTGCCGTTCGACTCCATTTCCAGCTGCTGCAGGTACGTCGGCAGCATGCGCAGGCGGTGTGAATAGGCGAGCATGACCCGCATGTCGCGCGCCAGACAGGAGGCATTCCAGAAATCGAGCAGGGCGAGGCGCATGGGCAGGTTTTCAGCCAAGGGCGCTGTGCGCGTGTGTTCGTCCATCGCGGCAGCGCCCGCGAGGATTGCCTCGAACGTGCCGGCCTTCAGATAGATCATGCAAGCCAGCGAGGCTGCGGACCAGAGTGAGAAACGCCCGCCCACAGATAACGGCATGTCGAAGAGGTAGCCTTCACTTCCGCCAAACCAGGCCCTGGCGCGTTCCGGGTTGGCGGTAACGAGGGCGATCTGTCGGCTCGCTTCCGCGCCGAGTGAGGCTTCCATCCATTTGCGGGCCCGGCCAAGATTGTAGAGCGTCTCTTCGGTGCCGAAGGATTTGGAAACGCCGACAACCAGCGTGCTGGCAGGGTCGAGCCCGGAGATTGCGTGCTCGAGGTCCCACGGATCCACATTTGCGCAGAATCGGAGATCGATGCCGGGCGCGGCAAGATCTGCAAAGGCATCCGCAATCAGGCGAGGACCGAAATCCGATCCGCCGATGCCGATGTGCAGTACGGCCTTGTACGGTGCTCCTGCAATCGTTCGGATCTCGCCTTCCTGTATGCGCTGGGCGAATTCGAGGGCAGGCAAGACGCTTTGGCGCACAGTCTCAGCCTCTCCGGCAAGCGGGGCTTGTGCGCGCAATGCCCAGTGCAGTGCCGGGCGTTTCTCCGACGGATTGACGGTGTCGCCACTGAAGAGGCGTTCTGCGGCGGCTTCCAGTTCCATACTCGCGCCATGGGCGAGCAGGGCGACATCGGCGTCGGTATCCAGATAGTGGCGCGAGAGATCGGCCGTCCAGCCAGCAGCAGAGAGCACGACCCGTCCCGCTCGGGCCGTGGCAAGATCCTTTAGTGAGGCGGTCTTGAGGGATGCGGCGAGGGCACCTAGATCAGCGCTCATAAGGCGGGTCCTTTCCGTTGCTGGAAGTCACGGCTTACCCATGGTTCGGCACCGGGCGCAAGATGTGGCCGGTATAGGTGCAGACGAACGCAATTGTGCGCTTGAATCCCACGCCACACATGGGTATGAGGCCCGTTTAACAGGCCGTCGGCCTGATTTGGTATCCCGTCCGGCGGGCCGGACAGAACACGAATTCAAGGAGAGGCCCGATGGGCAAGGCAAAGTTTGAGCGTAACAAGCCGCACGTGAACATCGGCACGATTGGCCACGTTGACCACGGCAAGACGACGCTGACGGCAGCGATTTCGATGACGCTGGCTGCGGCATCCGGTGGTGAAGCGAAGTCCTATGCGGACATCGACTCTGCGCCGGAAGAGAAGGCACGCGGCATCACGATCAACACGGCGCACGTGGAATACGAGACGGAAAACCGTCACTACGCCCACGTCGACTGCCCCGGACACGCTGACTATGTGAAGAACATGATCACCGGTGCGGCCCAGATGGACGGCGCGATCCTGGTTGTGAACGCCGCTGACGGCCCGATGCCGCAGACCCGCGAGCACATCCTGCTTGCCCGCCAGGTTGGCGTGCCGGCGCTGGTCGTGTTCCTGAACAAGGTTGATCAGGTCGATGACGAAGAGCTGCTCGAGCTCGTCGAGATGGAAGTTCGCGAACTGCTGTCGTCCTACGAATTCCCGGGCGACGATATTCCGATCATCGCCGGTTCGGCTCTGGCCGCTGTGGAAGGCCGTGACGACAATATCGGCAAGGACAAGATCCTTGAACTGATGGCAGCCGTCGACGAGTACATCCCGACGCCGGAACGTCCGCTGGACAAGCCGTTCCTGATGCCGGTGGAAGACGTGTTCTCGATCTCCGGCCGCGGTACGGTTGTGACCGGCCGTGTGGAGCAGGGCATCATCAAGGTTGGCGAGGAAATCGAGATCGTCGGTATCCGCCCGACCGTGAAGACGACCTGTACGGGCGTTGAAATGTTCCGCAAGCTGCTCGACCAGGGCCAGGCTGGCGACAACATCGGCGCGCTGCTGCGCGGTGTGGACCGTGAAGGCGTTGAGCGCGGCCAGGTTCTGGCCAAGCCGGGCTCGATCAAGCCGCACGCCAAGTTCGAAGCCGAGGCCTACATCCTGACCAAGGAAGAAGGCGGCCGTCACACGCCGTTCTTCACGAACTACCGTCCGCAGTTCTACTTCCGTACGACGGACGTGACGGGCATCGTGACGCTTCCGGCTGACAAGGAAATGGTCCTGCCGGGCGACAACGTGAAGATGGACGTCGAGCTGATCACCCCGATCGCCATGGACCAGGGCCTGCGCTTCGCTATCCGCGAAGGTGGCCGCACCGTCGGCGCCGGCGTCGTCTCGGCAATTAAAGACTAAGTCTTTAAGGCATACGCCGAACAGAATAGAAAAGGCCGCCCAATCAGGGCGGCCTTTTTTGCATTTAGGTGGATGGTCACCAAAAACCGCTTCTCGCTGAGCCTTCCGGCTTGCGGTGGCGGGGAGTTTGGGGCAAACCCTCACCTCGCCTGAAGGGGTATAGCTCAGTTGGTAGAGCATCGGTCTCCAAAACCGAGGGTCGCGGGTTCGAGTCCTGCTGCCCCTGCCAGGCAAATTTCCTGAAATCCAACAGCTGGACGCCGCCACAATTGCGGCATCTGCGCAGCCGTGCACGCAATCCACAAAATAAAGTACCGGCGACCCTCAAGCGTAAACGAGGTGTGAACGATTTCAGGTGAATTGATCGGTTCCTGCGCCCTGTGGCGCACCCGTCAATTCCAGCCAGAAAGGCGATCCTTTCATGCCAGCAAAATCCCGCACCTCTGCCGCCCCGTCGATTGCGAATCTGATCGCGATGGAACTCGGCATAACCGAGCGCCAGGTTGAGACCGTGATCGAATTGCTCGCTGAAGGCGCGACGGTGCCGTTCATCGCCCGCTACAGGAAGGAACGTACGGGCGGACTGGACGATACGCAATTGCGAACCCTCGCAGAGCGGCTGGATTACCTGACGGAGCTGGCGAAGCGCCGCGACTCGATCCTTGAGGCCATCCGCCTGCAGGACAAGCTGACGCCGGATCTTGAGCGCGAGATCATGGCGGCCACTACAAAGGTGGCGCTTGAAGACCTCTACACTCCCTACAAGCAAAAACGGCGCACCAAGGCGACCATCGCAAAAGAAGCGGGCCTTGAGCCGCTCGCCGAGCGCATTCTCGCTAATCCGGCCGTGGCGCTGGAGGCGGAAGCTAAAAGCTTTGTATCGAAGAAGAAGGGCGTCGAGTCGCCGGATGCAGCGCTCGCCGGCGCGCGCGAGATTATCGTGGAGAAGATTGCGGAGACGCCGCGTCTCTCCCGCAAGATCCGCGAGACGGTCTGGAAGCAGGGCAAGCTTGGTTCTTCCCTGGTAAAGGGCAAGGAAGCCGAAGGCGCGAAGTTTTCTGACTATTTCGACTTCGATGAACCGTTCGAGAAAATGCCGTCGCACCGTGCGCTGGCTATGCTGCGCGGTCAGAAGGAAGGCATCCTGCGGATCAAGGTGGACGTGCCGCACACCGACACGCGCCATCACCCGGCGGTACGCGAAATCTGTTCCGAATTCGGCTTTGCGAAAAAGGGCCGCGCAGCCGATGAATGGTTGATGGAAACGGCGGAAGCCGCCTGGAAAAGCAAGCTTGAACCGTCCAGCTCTCGGGAATCCATCAACCGCCTGAAAGATTCGGCCGACAGCGAAGCCATCCGTGTCTTTTCCCGCAACATGAAGGATCTGCTGATGGCTGCCCCGGCCGGGCACAAGACCGTCATGGGAATCGATCCGGGTATCCGGACAGGTTGCAAGGTGGCGGTTGTGGATTCGACCGGCAAGCTGATCGATACGGCAACAATCTATCCGCATGAACCGAAGAAGGACTGGACGGGTGCCCTGACAACGCTCGCCAAGCTCTGCAAGAAGCACAAGGTGGAACTCGTCAGTGTCGGGAACGGTACGGCTGGCCGCGAAACAGACAAGCTGGTGGCCGACCTTTCCGACAAGATGCCGGATCTCGGTCTGACGCGCCTGATGGTGTCTGAGGCTGGGGCGTCGGTCTACTCCGCGTCAGAATTGGCCGCCAAGGAATTCCCGGATCTGGACGTGAGTATCCGCGGGGCGGTCTCCATTGCCCGGCGCCTGCAGGACCCTCTGGCGGAACTGGTGAAGATCGAACCGAAGGCCATCGGTGTTGGCCAGTATCAGCATGATGTCGATCAGGGCCAGCTTGCCAAGTCGCTGGATGGCGTGGTCGAGGACTGCGTGAATGCGGTGGGTGTGGACGTGAACACTGCGTCGGCGTCTTTGTTGTCGCGCGTCGCTGGCCTCAATGCGACCATCGCGGCAAACATTGTTGCCTATCGCGACCAGAACGGCCCCTTCAAATCGCGCAGTGAGCTGAAGAAAGTGCCGCGCCTCGGGGCAAAGGCCTTTGAGCAGGCGGCGGGCTTCCTGCGTATCATGGATGGGAAGAACCCGCTGGATGCCTCGGCGGTCCACCCGGAGGCCTATCCGGTGGTCGAACGCATCGCAAAGAAGACCGGCCGGAAAGTGGCGGCCCTGATCGGCGACAAGGCCTTCCTGTCGAAACTGAAAGCGGAGGACTTTGCTGACGACACGTTCGGCGTGCCGACAGTGAAGGACATTCTCAGCGAGTTGGAAAAGCCCGGCCGGGACCCGCGTCCGGAATTCAAGACGGCAACCTTCAGGGACGGCGTCGATTCGATGAGCGACCTGAAGCCCGGCATGCGGCTGGAAGGCGTGGTCACCAATGTTACGGCCTTTGGCGCGTTCGTGGATATCGGCGTGCATCAGGATGGCCTCGTTCATATTTCCGAACTGGCCGACACCTTCGTGAAGGACCCGCACGCCGTGGTGAAGACCGGGCAGGTCGTGAATGTCGTGGTTCTGGAAGTGGATGCGGCGCGAAAGCGGATCGGCCTCAGTATGAAGCGACAGGGTGGCAACATGCGTGCTGCGCCGACGCGGCAGGAAAAGGCCCCGGCCAATAAAACTGAACGCAAACCTTCGGACAGTCCGTTCAGCGTCCTGTCCCAGCTTCGCTGAGGCTGGACGACGCGCAGGCAATGTAGCCTAATGCGGCGATGAGCGACGCAGCGGACCTGGAAGGCGAGTACGACCACATCATTGTGGGCGCAGGCTCTGCCGGCTGTGTCGTGGCCAACCGTCTTTCCGAGTCCGGCAAGCGGCGCGTGCTGCTGCTGGAAGCGGGCGGCCGGGATAACTGGATATGGTTCCATATCCCGGTGGGCTACCTGTTTGCGATTGGCAACCCGCGATCGGACTGGATGTTCGAGACGGAGGCTGAGCCCGGCCTAAATGGCCGCAAGCTGAACTATCCGCGTGGCAAGGTGCTGGGCGGGTCGTCGGCGATCAACGCCATGATCTCCATGCGCGGGCAAGCCGCGGATTACGACCATTGGAAAAGCCTGGGGCTCTCGGGCTGGGGTTGGGACGATGTGCTGCCGGTCTTCCGCCGGATCGAGGATCACTTTTTGGGTGACAGCGACCTGCACGGTACAGGCGGCGAGTGGCGTGTCGAGGCCCCGCGTGTGCGCTGGGACGTGCTGGACGCCGTACGTGATGCCGCGCAAGAGATCGGTGTGGCGCCGGTCGGGGATTTCAATACCGGGGATAATGAAGGATCCTCCTACTTCCATGTGAACCAGAAGGGCGGTGTGCGCTGGTCGGCGGCGCGCGGATTTCTGAAGCCTGCCGTGATGCGGAATAATCTACGTATCGAGACTGGGTGCCTGACGGATAAACTGGTCCTGGAGAACGGCCGTGCAGTGGCTGTTGAGTTTCAACAGAACGGCGAGCGCAAGCGCGCAGGGTGCCGGGGCGAAATTGTTCTCTGCGCAGGCGCGATAGGATCGGTGCAGGTACTTCAACGATCCGGAGTCGGGCCCGGGGACGTGCTGCAGGCGGCGGGCGTTGCAGTGCAAGTGGAGCGGCAGGGTGTCGGACGAAACCTGCAGGACCATCTGCAACAACGAGCCATCTACAGGGTTACCGGCGCAAGGACGCTGAACGAGACCTATCACAATCTTTTCCGGCTCGGCCTGATGGGGCTCGACTATGCATTCCGGCGCCGTGGGCCGCTGACGATGGCCCCTTCGCAGTTGGGCATATTCACCCGGTCGGATGCGGAGCAGGACCGGGCAAACATCGAGTTTCATGTCCAGCCGCTGTCGCTCGACAAGTTCGGCGATCCGCTACACCGGTTCCCGGCCATCACGGTCAGCGCGTGCAATTTGCGCCCGACGTCTCGGGGAGAAATCCGAATTCCTTCGGCGAACCCTGCCGCAAAGCCCGTGATTGCACCAAACTATCTGTCAACGGAAGAAGACCGGCAGGTGGCAGCGGACGCCATCCGGGTGACGCGGCAGCTGATGCGCCAACCGGCGATGGCGCCGTACGCGCCGGAAGAGTTCCTGCCCGGGCCTTCCGTCGGTGATGACGATGTTGCGCTGGCCAAAGCGGCGGGAGACATCGGAACGACGATATTCCACCCGGTCGGAACGGCGAAGATGGGGCGGCTGGATGACCCAATGGCTGTTGTGGACCAGGATTTACGGGTCATCGGTGTCGAAGGGCTTCGCGTAATCGACGCATCCGTGATGCCGACGATCACTTCGGGCAATACAAATACGCCCACCATCATGATCGCAGACAAGGTTTCCCGGGAGATGACTGCATGAGCCAGTCGAAACAGCCATGGTGGCGCGGCGCAGTCCTGTACCAGGTCTATCCGCGGTCATATCTCGACACGAATGGGGATGGTGTCGGCGATCTGCAGGGAATTACGCAGAAGCTGGATTATATCGCCTCCCTCGGTGTGGACGGGATCTGGATTTCGCCGTTCTTCGCGTCGCCGATGAAGGATTTCGGCTACGATGTCTCTGACTATTGTGCGGTCGACCCGATCTTCGGAACGCTGGAAGACTTTGACCAGTTGCTGGACCGTGCTCATGGATATGGGCTGAAGGTTGTTATCGATCAGGTGTATGCCCACACGTCGGACGAACACGCCTGGTTCACAGAGTCTCGCCAGAGCCGGGATAATCCGAAAGCGGACTGGTATGTCTGGCAAGACCCGAATCCTGACGGGACGCCGCCCAACAACTGGCAGGCTGTCTTTGGTGGTGCCGCGTGGACCTGGGATGCACGTCGTCAACAATACTTCATGCACAACTTCCTGCCGGAACAGCCGCAACTGAATGTCCACAATCCAGAGGTTCAGGATGCTTTGCTGGCAACAGCGCGTTTCTGGCTGGATAGGGGCGTGGATGGCTTCCGGCTGGATGCGATCAACTTCGCCATGCATGATCGGAATTTCCGGGACAATCCACCTTGGGACCCGGCGGGACGTAAAATCACGCGGCCGTTCGACTTGCAACGGCGCCTCTACAACCAGTCCCAGCCGGAAGTACCTGAGTTCCTTGAGCGGGTCCGTAAGCTGATGGATGAGTATGGTGACCGGTATACCGTCGCAGAAGTGGCGAGTGACGACCCACTACCAGCTATGCGGGCCTATACGAGAGGTGATGATCGGCTGACGGCGGCGTACAGTTTTGATTTTCTTTATGCACAGACACTCACAGCGAACCGGGTTCGCCGATCGCAGGGCAATTGGTTAGGGTCAGCCGAAGAAGGCTGCCCGTCATGGGAATTTTCAAACCATGATGCGCCGCGCTGCGTCAGCCGCTGGTATGATGGGCCAGACCGCATCAGCTTTGCCAAGCTGACCAATGCGCTGCTCCTGTGCCTGAGAGGTAATCCGATCCTGTATCAGGGAGAGGAGCTTGGGCTCACGCAGGTGGAGGTGCCGTTCGAGGCGCTTCAGGATCCGGAAGCCATCGCAAACTGGCCGCGGACTTTGGGGCGCGACGGGGCACGAACTCCTATGCCTTGGGATAAGAATGCGCCGCACGCCGGATTTTCTCCGGTGAAGCCCTGGTTGCCGCTGGGACCGGACCATCCCGACTTGTCAGTTGGCGTGCAGGAGGAGGACCCGGATTCTGTCCTGAACTTCACTCGAAAATTCCTCGCAATTCGTAGAGCCAGCCCGGCGCTGCAATGCGGAGATCTGGAGTTTGTCGACGTCCCGGACGGCCTGCTCGTCATGGTTCGCACTTGCGAGGAGGAAATGTTGACGTGCCTCTTCAATCTCGGCGCAGAGCCCGCCCGGATACCGGAACACGTGAACCTGCGTGGCACGGTGATATCGCAATCCGCAAGACCGGCTGACATTGAGGGCAGGACCCTGCCGCCTTACACATTCGCGATTTTGAAACGCTGAGTGACCTATTGGTAGGAGATCGCGTGCAACCTATCTGAATTGTTGGGCGATTTAGGCGTGAAAAGAGATTACTTCTTCCCAACGTTTTCCAGCTGGTCCGGATTGATCTAACAAGAAAATCGGAATTCCGATTGCTAGCTGCATAAGAGGAGCTCGACATGGCCAAATTCATACCGGTCGACCCCTTCGATATCGTCATTTTCGGTGGAACAGGAGATCTGTCCCGCCGGAAGCTGTTGCCTGCGCTTTTTCATCGTTGGCTGGACGGCCAGATTCCCGAAAGCAGTGCCATCATCGGAACAGCGCGGTCAGACCTCGACGACAAAGCCTATCGAGCAATGGCGCGTGAGGCTTGCGAGAAAGCGACGGGCGAGAACTGGAACGACAAGGAATGGAAGAAGTTCGAGAAGCTGATCCATTACGTCTCCATCGATGCCACCAGCGAAAAGGCAGACTGGCCGCTCTTGAAATCCAAACTGACCATGGATGGCGAGCGGGCCTGCGTCTTTTACCTGGCGACCGCGCCCAGCCTGTATGTCGATATCTGCAACGCGCTCGGCCATGAGGACTTGGCAACGACCAATACGCGCGTCGTGTTGGAGAAGCCAATCGGGACGGACCTGAAATCCGCGCGGGCCATCAATGATGGCGTTGGTGCCGTTTTCTCGGAGCGCCAGGTGTTCCGTATCGATCACTATCTCGGCAAAGAGACGGTCCAGAACCTCATGGTCCTCCGGTTCGGGAACATCCTGTTCGAGCCGCTCTGGTCGCGGAACTATATCGACCACATCCAGATCACGGTTGCGGAGGATCTCGGCCTGGAGGGGCGTGCGGACTATTACGACCGCTCGGGCGCGCTGCGGGACATGGTACAGAACCATATGTTACAGCTCCTCTGTCTCACCGCTATGGAGCCGCCAAACCAGCTGGAAGACGATGACGTCCGTACAGAGAAGATCAAGGTTCTCAATGCGCTGATGCCGATTCACGGAGAGGCCGCTAAAAAGCAGACTGTGCGCGGCCAGTACAAGGCGGGCATGAAAGGCGCTGAAGTGGTCAAGGGGTACGCCGACGAGCTCTCCGGCGAAGGGGCCAGTGGCACCGAAACCTTTGTGGCAATCAAGGCCGGGATCGACAATTGGCGTTGGGCAGGCGTCCCGTTCTATCTGCGCACCGGCAAGCGCATGTCGCATCGCCACTCGGATATCGTGATCCAGTTCAAGAAGACGCCGCACTCCTTGTTCGGCGAAGGAAATGATATGGCCAACAGGCTGGTCATCCGCCTGCAACCCGATGAAGGGGTGCGCCTTTTCGTGCAGATAAAGGAACCGGGGCCGGGTGGCCTGCGTGTGAAGTCGATGCCGCTGAACTTGTCTTATGCGGAAAGTTTCATGGTTCGATATCCAGACGCCTATGAGCGGCTGCTGATGGATGTTGTGCGCGGGAACCTGTCTCTGTTCATGCGGAAGGAAGAAGTTGAAGCTGCCTGGGCGTGGGTCGACTCTCTGATCGAGGCCTGGGAACAGGCGGGAGATGCACCCGAGCCCTATCCAGCAGGAAGCGACGGCCCTCTCGCTTCAGCCATGCTTATGGACCGGGACGACCGTGCCTGGTGGGAGGGGCTCTGATCTCATGAAGCACGAACTCTCACGCTTCGATACGCGTGACGCGGCTCTGGATTTTTCTGCCAGGTTTGTGGCGGGCGGTCTGGAGAATGCGATTGCCGATCGCGGGCGGGCAGATTTCCTGACTTCTGGTGGTTCGACGCCCGGACCACTGTTCGATCGACTGTCCGGCCGGGATCTGCCTTGGGAGTGCGTCAGTGTCGGTCTCGTCGATGAGCGTTGGGTTCCGCCGGACAGTGAAGAAGCGAATGAGACACTCGTTCGGAGCCGTCTGCTGAAAGGAAAGGCAGGGGCTGCGGGCCTGATCCCGATGAAGACGGGTGCAATTGACCCGCGAGAGGCGGTTGCGGATCGCAACGCGGCCTACTCGCCGCATTGTTCCCCCATTGATGTCATACTTCTCGGCATGGGCAGTGACGGCCACACTGCGAGTTGGTTTCCCAGGTCCAAAGGGCTGAACGCGGCTCTGGTGCCCCCAAATGGTGAAGTGATTGCCGCGATTGACGCCACCGGTTGCCCGGGAGCGGGGGCCAATACACAACGCCTGACATTGACTGGCCCCGCGGTTACTTCCGCCCGCATGGCGTTGATGTTGTTGTTCGGTGATGAGAAGCTGGAGGTTCTGGAGCGCGCGCTCGCATCAGATCCGCAGGACATGCCGGTCCGCCATGCTGTCGACAAGCTTGGCCCGCGTCTCACAATCATATGGGCACCCTAGATGACCAGTCTGCACCCGAAGATCGCCGAAGTTACTGAACGTATCCGACAGAGATCGGCAGAGCCACGCGCAGCCTATCTGGAAATGATCCGCTCACGGCGTCCGAAAGGGTTCGCCCGGCAGCGTTTGACGGAAGGCAATCTGGCGCATGCGTCGGCTGGGTGCGCCGTGATCGAGAAAACACAATTGCTCGGCGCAGGCTGGCCGAACATCGGAATTATCACCGCGTACAATGACATGCTTTCGGCGCATGCACCGTTCGAGCATTATCCGGAGGTCATCCGGGAAGCGGCGCGGGAAGTGAATGCTGTGGCGCAAGTTGCGGGCGGCGTGCCGGCCATGTGTGATGGCGTTACGCAGGGCCAGCAAGGCATGGAGCTGTCGCTTTTCTCCCGCGATGTCATCGCCATGGCATCAGCGGTCGGGCTTAGCCATGATGTGTTCGATTCTGCGCTTCACCTTGGTGTTTGTGACAAGATCGTTCCCGGCCTGGTCATTGCGGCACTGCGCTTTGGCTGGATCCCGTCCATCTTCGTGCCGGCCGGGCCGATGCCCTCCGGCCTCCCGAATCCGGAAAAGGTCCGTATCCGGCAATTGTTCGCTGAAGGAAAAGTCGACCGCAGCGCGCTACTGAAGGCAGAAGCTGAAAGCTATCACACGCAGGGCACCTGTACATTCTATGGTACGGCGAATTCCAACCAGATGCTGATGGAGGTCATGGGCTTCCATCTGCCCGGCGCCGCTTTCACCAATCCGGGGACGCCGCTGCGCACTGCGCTGACAAAGGCAGCGGCGCATCGAGCAGCGGAGATAACCGCGCAGGGAGACAACTATCTGCCGGCAGGAGAAATCATCGATGAACGCTCCATCGTCAATGGCATCGTGGGCCTGATGGCGACCGGAGGATCCACCAATCATGCCCTGCACATCCCCGCCATGGCGGCTGCGGCGGGTCTCATCGTGACGCTGGAGGATTTCGCGGAGATCAGCCATGTCACACCTCTGCTAACCCGGATCTATCCAAACGGGCCTGCTGACGTGAACCATTTCCACGCAGCGGGCGGCATGGGCTTCGTCGTGCGGGAGCTGCTCGAGGCAGGCTTGCTGAATGGTGACGCGCAAGGTGTTGCCGGTTCGATCTCGGGATATTCCCATGAGCCGTTCCTGGATGGTGACAAGGTTTCCTGGCGACCGGCGCCGGAGGAGAGCGGAGATCTGGATATCATCCGGCCAGCGAGCGATCCATTTTCACCGGATGGAGGACTCCGGTTGATGGTCGGCCCACTCGGGCGCGGTGTCTCCAAGGTGTCTGCCGTCAAACCGGAGAAGCGGGTGCTCGAAGCGCCTGCTATCGTATTCGAATCTCAGGAAGCCCTGAAGGAAGCTTTCGAGGCGGGCCGGCTAGATCGGGACTTCGTTGCCGTGGTTCGTTTTCAGGGACCTGCGGCAAACGGCATGCCTGAACTGCATAGCCTGACCCCGCCGCTTGGTGTGTTGCAGGATCGGGGATTCAAGGTGGCTCTGGTAACTGACGGGCGCATGTCCGGGGCCAGCGGCAAGGTGCCGTCTGCGATCCATGTCAGCCCGGAAGCCGCACGCGGCGGCCCTCTGGCGCGCGTCCGTGATGGCGACGTCATCCTTTTCGACGCGGAAAAAGGCACGCTCGATATCAGGGTCGACCCGACTGAATTCGCAGCAAGGGAGCCGGCAGAGTTTCGGCCGAACGCATCGTCGGTCGGGCTGGGCCGCGAAATGTTTTCTTACTTCCGCCAGATGAGCGGAACCGCGGACACCGGCGCAAGCCAGTTCGCCTTTGTGACAGAGGGGGACTGATCCTTGAATGAGGGCATTCTGGTGGGGGATGTCGGCGGGACGAACGTTCGTTTCGCGATTGCCCACCGGCAGGGCGGCAGAATTGTTGCCAGCTATTTCGAGAAATTCGCAGGCGATGATTTCGGTGCGTTCGCTGAAGTCCTGGGCGCCTATCTTGACCGGACCAGGGCGCGCGTAACCCAGGCGTGCTTTGCCCTGGCTGGACCCGTGCAACATGGGGAGGTCACGCTCACCAATCGCGGCTGGCATGTATCCGAGCAACAATTGCAACAGCAGTTCGGGTTTGATGATGTTCGCCTGATCAATGATTTCACCGCTATGGCGCGCGCCGTACCGGAATTCGAGCGAACCAGCTTCGAATCGATCCTCACAGGTACGGCAGAGCCAGGAGCCCCAGTCATCGTGGCTGGAGCGGGCACCGGGTTCGGTGTCGCCACGCTTATTCCGGAAGCGGGTAACTGGCATGTGTTGGCCGGTGAGGGCGGGCACATGGCTTTCGCCCCTCGTACCAAAATTGAATTCCAGCTTGCCGAAATCCTGCTTCAGAAATTCGGTTATGTTTCGAATGAACTTGTTTCGTCGGGCACCGGCTTGGCACCCGTGCACGAGGCGTTCTGTGAGATCTTTGATCGTCCCGTTGAAGACCTGTCGCCCGCCGAAATGCGCGCGCGCGCCGATGCGGGTGACGAGATGTACTACCAGCTTATCCTCGTGCGCGCCTGCACGGTCATGGGCGCTGCCGGAGACCTGGCGCTTGCGAATGGGGCCGCAGGCGGCGTGGTACTTGCGGGAGGCGTTACGGAGCGGATCGTTGATTTTCTTCGTACACCGGAGGCGATGGAACGGTTCCGCGAACGCGGTCCGATGAGCGCCTATCTTGAGAACTGTCCCGTCGTGCTGATGCAGGACCCGCAAGCGCCGCTGATTGGCGCCGCAGCCTATTATGAGCAGGAGCTACGCAAATGACGTCGTCCCTTACAGATCTTAAGCTCGCAGCGGCCAAGGCGCCCGTGGTGCCGGTGCTGGTCGTCAGCTCGGTCGAGCAGGCCGCGCCGCTGGCGAAGGCATTGCTGGATGGTGGTTTAACTATTGCAGAAGTCACGCTTCGGACGCCGGCGGGGATTGGGGCGATTGCGGCGATGAAGGCGGCGGTACCGGAGCTGATCGTGGGGGCCGGGACGGTGCTGAATGGCGATGATATTCGCAATTCGGTGGAGGCGGGCGCGGATTTCCTCGTCTCGCCGGGGATGAGCCATGGGCTGCTGGCAGCGCTCGGCAAGCACAAGCCGCTGATGATCCCGGGCGTGGCCACGGCCAGCGAAGCGATGAGCCGGCATGAGGAAGGCTTTGAATTACTGAAGCTTTTTCCGGCCAACATCGCCGGCGGCGTTCCTGCCCTGAAGGCGCTGGCCGGGCCTTTGCCGCATCTTCAGTTCATGCCGACGGGCGGCGTCAGCGCCGACAATGCGGGCGAATACCTTTCCTTGCCGAACGTTGTGGCCGTCGGCGGTTCGTGGATCGCCACCAGGGCCGACGTCGAATCCGGCGACTGGGCAGGCATCTCGCGCAAGGCCAGAGAGGCACTAAGCGCGATCAACCCATGATCAGGCCATGATCATACCGGACTAGGCCGGACCAGTCCGAACTTCCAACCGACTAGGAACGACCGAAAACCCGCTCGAAAATCGTGTCGACCTGCTTGAAGTGATATTCGAGGTCGAACAGGTCCTCGAGCTGCTCCTTCGTGAGTTTCGCCATCACGTCTTCGTCCTTCTGGAGCAATTCCAGAAGCGGGCCTTCGCCGCCCCAGGTCTTCATCGCGTTGCGCTGGACCATGCGGTAGGAATCTTCGCGGCTGTTACCGGCTTCGACGAGGGCGAGCAGGACGCGCTGCGAATTGTGCAGGCCGCCCATGGAGTTCAGCGTCTTCAGCATCCGCTCCGGATAGACGACGAGATTTTCAACGACACCGGCGAGGCGGTGCAGGGCGAAGTCGAGATGCACGGTCGCATCCGGGCCGATGCCGCGTTCGACGGAGGAGTGCGAGATATCGCGTTCATGCCAGAGGGCGACGTTTTCGAGGGCCGGGGTGACGGCTGAGCGTACGAGGCGGGCAAGGCCGGTCAGGTTCTCGGTCAGCACCGGGTTACGCTTGTGCGGCATGGCGGACGAGCCTTTTTGGCCTGCCGAGAAGTATTCCTCGGCTTCCAGCACTTCCGTGCGCTGAAGATGGCGCACTTCGGTGGCGAGGCGTTCGATCGAGGAGGCGATCACGCCCAGAACGGCGAAATACATGGCGTGACGGTCGCGCGGGATGACCTGCGTCGAGACCGGCTCGATGGCGAGGCCCAGCTTCTCGGCGACATGGGCTTCGATCTTGGGGTCGATATTGGCGAAGGTGCCGACAGCGCCGGAGATGGCGCAGGTGGCGACTTCTTCACGCGCGATCAGCAGGCGGGCGCGGGCGCGCTGGAACTCTGCATGGAAGGTGGCGAGTTTGACACCGAACGTGGTCGGTTCGGCATGGATGCCGTGGCTGCGTCCGATGGTGGCCGTCATCTTGTGCTCGAAGGCGCGCTTTTCGAGCGCGGCCAGCACGCGGTCGATGCCGGTCAGCAGCAGGTCTGCGGCGCGCACCATCTGCACGTTCAGGCAGGTGTCGAGCACGTCGGACGACGTCATGCCGAGGTGCAGGAAGCGGGCAGGCTCGCCGACATGTTCGGCGACATTGGTCAGGAAGGCGATGACGTCATGCTTCACTTCCCGTTCGATCTCGTCGATCCGGTCCACTTCGAAAGCGGCCTTCTCACGGACGGCCGCCGTGGTGCCTTCCGGAATGATGCCGAGATTTTCCATGGCCTCGGCGGCGAGGGTCTCGATTTCGAGCCAGATGCCGAAGCGGGATTCAGGAGACCAGATATCAGCCATTTCGGGACGGGTGTAACGGGGGATCATGCGCGCATTCCTGAGTGGTTCGGGCCGTATGACGAGGGCCTGCTTGTTCGCGCCCCTAATACGCCGAACCGGCTGGTTTGCCACCCCCTGTGACAGGTCGTCCCGGTGGAGGGGAAAGCCTTAAAGAACGCGGGTCGGGTGAACATACTGGCCGCTGGTTTCAGGGTGGGGTAGTAAGAGGCAGCCTGCCGTTTCCAGAAAGGAACGGCTTTCGGGAAGGGGACACGGTATGAGCAGAATTCTCGCCTTGTCGGCGGTGTCACTGGTGCTTGCAGGGGCTGCGGGCGCCCAGGGTACCGGAGACTATCCTGCCGATGCGACGCCTGGATCCTGTTATGCGCGGGTTTTGATTCCGGAAACCTACGAGGTTCAGACCGAGCAGGTGCTGGACAAGCCGGAACATACGGAAGCCCGCGTCATTCCTGCGGTATTCGAAACGGTCGTGGAGCGGGTGCTCGTGAAGGAGCAGGCGATGACCTACCGGGTCGTGCCGCCCACCTACGAGATTGAAACCGAGCAATTGGTCGTGGTGCCGGAGCAGACCGAAACCGTCATCATACCGGCAGAATACGAGACGTTCACCGAGCAGGTTCTCGTGCGGCCGTCCTATATCACGTGGAAACCGGGGGCGGGCCTGTATGGCCGCGCGCCGTCTGGTGAAGACGATATCACTCTGGCAACCGGCGAAGTGCTCTGCCGTGTCGAGGTGCCGGCCCAGTACGACACCGTGACGCGGACCAGGCTGAAATCACCTGAACAGGTGGAGACGCGTGTCATTCCCGCCCGTTTCCGCACAGTGGAACGCCAGGTGCTCCGCGAACCGGCCCGCGTTGTCGAGGAACTCCTTCCGGCCGAATACGAAGAGGTCGAAGTGCAGCGTCTTGTGGCGCCTGAACAACAGGAAACCATCGTCGTGCCCGCCACCTACAAGACGATTGAGACGCGCACCGTCACCGGCGGCGGAACGGTCGAATGGCGCGAAGTGCTTTGTGATTACAACGCGACAAACGCCAAGATCGCGGAAGTTCAGCAGGCTCTGGCCGCGAAAGGCTACACGGTGCAGGCCGATGGCGTTTTCGGCCCGGCTACGCTGCGTGCGATGGAGGACTGGCAGGAAAAAAACGGCCTGCCGGTAGGATACCTGACCATCAGTACGGTTGAGTCGCTAGGTGTTTCGCCCGACTGACGGGAAGTTTTCCGGGATTTTGGGGGCAGGACTGCCTTCCGGACGGGCATTCAGAGCGTTTAGCCGTGACGCACAGCCGCACATCGGGCCTCATGTGGTGGCCGAAAGCAGACTTTAAGATAAGTCTCACCGTTATGTGGCCTGGATGTGTTGCGCGGATGGCAAAACCGTCCTAATCCGGCGCCAGCACAGGCTAGGAGGCCCTCTCTCATGTCGGACATCGAACGGCTGGCGCTCGACTATCTACCGGTGATCATCTTTCTGGTCCTCGGTGCCGCGATTTCGGGCCTTTTCATCGTCGGTTCATTGCTGTTGGCACCATCCGCGCCCGACCCTGAGAAAAACTCAGCCTATGAGTGCGGTTTCCCCGCTTTCGACGATGCCCGCATGAAGTTCGACGTCCGGTTCTACCTGGTCGCCATTCTCTTCATCATCTTCGACCTTGAAGTGGCCTTCCTGTTTCCGTGGGCGATCAGCCTCGGTAAGATCGGCCTGCTTGGCTTCTGGTCGATGGTGGTCTTCCTGGGCGTCCTGACTGTTGGCTTCATCTACGAATGGCGCCGTGGCGCGCTGGAGTGGGAATAATGGCCGAAGACTTCAAGACATATGCGCTGGGCGGCGCCCGTTCGGGTGTCGAAGGCGGTTTCAAGCCGGGGCAGGACGATCCGTTCTATTCCGGCCTGTCAGACCAGCTGGCCGACAAGGGCTATTTCACTGCTGCCGCGGACGATCTGATCGCCTGGGCGCGCACGGGCTCGCTGATGTGGATGACCTTCGGTCTCGCCTGCTGCGCCGTGGAAATGATGCATGCCGGTAACCCGCGCTATGACCTTGAGCGCTTTGGCATGGCGCCGCGCGGTTCACCCCGCCAGTCGGACGTGATGATCGTCGCCGGCACGCTGACCAACAAGATGGCTCCGGCTCTGCGCAAGGTCTACGACCAGATGCCTGAGCCCCGCTACGTGATCTCGATGGGCAGCTGCGCCAATGGCGGCGGCTATTATCACTACAGCTACAGCGTTGTGCGCGGCTGTGACCGGATCGTGCCGGTCGACATCTATATTCCGGGCTGCCCGCCCACCGCTGAGGCTCTCGTGTACGGCTTCCTGCAGCTGCAGAAGAAGATCCGCCGGGAAGGCTCGCTGGAGCGCTAGGGGAAAGACATGTTGGACCAGGACGCCATCGACGCCCTCAAGGATCTCGGCGAACATATCGCCGCTTCGCGCGCAGATGCGGTGAAGAGCTTCCACATCAATATGGACGAGCTGGTCGTGATGGCCGAGCGCGACCACATCGTCGGGCTGCTGCGCTTCCTGCGTGAAGATCAGCAATGCGATTTCGAAACGCTGGTCGATATCTGCGGCGTCGACTATCCGGAGCGCGGCGAGCGCTTCGAAGTGGTCTACCACCTGCTGTCGATGCACCTGAACCACCGCGTGCGGGTACGCGTGTCGACCGACGAAGACACCGCGGTGCCGAGCGCCTGCGCCGTCTGGCCGGCCGCCAACTGGTTCGAGCGCGAAGCCTTCGACATGTACGGCATCCAGTTCGCCGATCACCCGGACCTGCGCCGCATCCTCACCGACTATGGCTTCGAGGGTTATCCGCTGCGCAAGGATTTCCCGCTGACGGGCAATTACGAAGTCCGCTACGACGACCTCGAGAAGAGGGTTGTCTACGAGCCGGTGCAGCTGGTTCAGGAATTCCGCAACTTTGACTTCCTCTCGCCGTGGGAAGGCATGACGTCCCAGATTCCGGGCCAGATCCCGGGCGACGAGAAAGCGACGGAGTCGTAAGACATGGCTGACACCGCTCACATCGCAGAAATGGAAGACCGCAAGTTCACGCTGAACTTCGGGCCCCAGCACCCGGCCGCCCACGGCGTGCTGCGTATGATCCTCGACCTCGACGGCGAGATCGTCACGCGCGTCGACCCGCATATCGGTCTCCTGCATCGCGGCACCGAAAAGCTGATCGAATACAAGACCTACCTGCAGGGCATGCCGTACTTCGACCGGCTCGATTACTGCGCGCCGATGAACCAGGAGCACGCCTGGTGCCTCGCGATCGAGAAGCTGCTGGGCATCGAACCGCCCCGCCGCGGGAGCCTGATCCGCGTTCTCTATTCCGAGCTTGGCCGGATCATGTCGCACCTGCTGAACATCGGCTCTCAGGTGCTGGACGTCGGCGCCCTGACGCCGATCACCTGGGCCTTCGAGGAGCGCGAGAAGCTGTGCGTGTTCTATGAGCGCGCGTCCGGTAGCCGGATGCACGCCGCGTTCTTCCGTCCGGGCGGTGTCCACCAGGACCTGCCGCAGTCGCTGCTCGACGATATTTCGGAATGGTGCGAGCAGTTCCCAGGCAAGCTGGATGACCTGGAAGGCCTCGTCACCGAGAACCGCATCTTCAAGCAGCGCAATGTCGACATCGGTATCGTCGACGAAAAGACGATCATGGACTGGGGCTTCTCCGGCGTGATGGTCCGCGGCTCGGGCTATGCCTGGGACCTGCGCCGTGCACAGCCCTATGAGTGCTATTCCGAACTCGACTTCAAGATCCCGGTCGGCAAGAACGGCGACAATTACGACCGCTATGTCTGCCGCATGGAAGAGATGCGTGAGTCCGTGAAGATCATGCAGCAGTGCATCGACATCATGAACCGCGAAGGGCCGGGGCCGGTCCTCCTGAAAGGTTCGAAAGTTTCGCCGCCGCGCCGCGCCGAAATGAAGAACTCGATGGAAGCGCTGATCCATCACTTCAAGCTGTACACGGAAGGGTTCCACGTCCCGGAAGGCGAGTGCTATGCCGCCATCGAGGCGCCGAAGGGCGAATTCGGTGTGTATCTCGTGTCCGACGGCACGAACCGGCCTTACCGCGCAAAGATCCGCGCGCCGGGCTATCCGCACCTTCAGGCGATGGACCATCTCTGCCGCGGCTACATGCTGGCCGACGTTTCCGCGATCCTCGGCTCGCTCGACATTGTGTTCGGGGAGATCGACCGTTGAGCACGTCGTCTGAACTCGTCCAGCGCCAGCTGGATGCCTATAACCGGCAGGACATAGAGGCTTTCCTCGAATGTTACGCTGAGGATGCCGTGCTTGGCGGACTGAACGGTGACGTGACCCAGTCCGGCGCCGCGGATATCCGCGCGCGCCATCTGGAACTGTTTGCGCAGTTCCCGGAAAACAAGGCGACGATCGTCAACGAGATGGATCTGGGCTCCACCGTGATCCTTCATGAAGATGTGTCGCGCGCACCGGGTGGAGACCAGTTTCAGGTGGCCGCGATCTACACGATCCGCAATGGCAAGATTGCGCGGGTCGATTTCGCGCGGGGGACGGCCTGACATGAGCATGGTTGCCGAGAAAGTTTCTGTGCCCAGCGCACAATTTGTTCGTCCGTCTCTGGATGAAACCGAACTGAAATTTGCAGGAAGGATCGAGTAGTGGCACTGCGCCGTTTTGATCTTGAGGCTGGTGGCGACACGTTCGCCTTCAAGCCGGAAACGGAAGAGAAGATTGCTTTCTGGCGGGGCAAGTACCCGGCAGAGAAGCAGCGCTCGGCCGTCATCCCCATGCTGTGGCTTGCCCAGAAGGACAATAATGGCTGGCTGTCCGAGCCTGCCATGCGCGAAGTCGCGGACCGTTTGGAAATGCCCTACATCCGCGTCTACGAGGTGGCGACCTTCTACACGATGTTCCGCCTGCAGCCGGTCGGCAAATTCCACGTCCAGCTCTGCGGTACGACACCGTGTCAGCTGCGCGGTGCAGAGAAGCTGAAGGAAGTCTGCCAGAAGGAAATCGGCGACATCATGTATGTCACCGACGATGGCCGCCTGTCCTGGGAAGAGGTCGAATGCCTCGGGGCCTGCGTGAACGCGCCGATGGTGCAGATTAATGACGATTACTACGAGGACCTGACGCCGGAATCGCTGTCGCAGATCCTTGGAAAGCTGAAGAACGGCGTCGACGTCCAGCCCGGGCCACAGATCGACCGCGTGAACAGCGCGCCCGAAGGCGGCGCCACCACGCTGACCGACCCGGCCTTGTTCGATGGCAGCAAGAATTCGATCACGACGCTGCCGAACCTGCCAACCGATGAGCCCGAGGCTGCCGAAGCTGAGGCGGCTGGCAAAACGACGCTGATCGACGGCAAGAAAAAAGACGGCGAGGCATAAGCTGATGTTGCAGGACAAGGATCGCATCTTCACGAACCTGTACGGTCTTCATTCGCCCGAACTCGACGCGGCGAAGAAGCGGGGTGCGTGGCACCTGACCAAGGAAATCCTGGACCAGGGTCCGGACTGGATCTGCGACCAGATCAAGGCGTCCGGCCTGCGCGGCCGTGGCGGCGCTGGCTTCCCGACTGGCCTGAAGTGGACCTTCATGCCGAAGGAAGTGCGCGACCGTCCGCACTATCTCGTCGTCAATGCCGACGAGTCCGAGCCCGGCACCTGCAAAGACCGCGAAATCATGCGCCACGATCCGCATCTGCTGATCGAAGGCTGCATGATCGCCAGCCGCGCGATGCGCGCACACAAATGCTACGTCTATCTGCGCGGCGAATACATCAACGAGCGTCACGCGCTCGAGAAAGCCGTGAAGGAAGCCTATGAGGCGAAGCTGATCGGCCAGAACAATGTGAATGGCTGGGATTTCGATCTCTACGTCCACCACGGCGCCGGCGCTTATATCTGCGGCGAGGAAACGGCGCTGCTGGAGAGCCTTGAAGGCAAGAAAGGCCAGCCGCGCCTGAAGCCGCCATTCCCGGCAAACGCCGGTCTCTATGGCTGCCCGACGACCGTGAACAATGTGGAATCGATTGCCGTTGCCGGCACGATCCTGCGCCGCGGCGCCGAATGGTTCGCCGGCTTCGGCCGCCCGAACAATACCGGCACCAAGCTGTTCTGCATCTCCGGCCATGTGAACAAGCCGTGTAACGTCGAAGAAGAGATGTCGATCACCTTCCGTGAGCTGATCGAAATGCATTGCGGCGGTATCCGCGGCGGCTGGGAAAACCTGAAGGCGGTGATCCCGGGCGGATCGTCGGTGCCGATGGTGCCGGCCGAGCAGATCATGGACGCCTATATGGACTTCGACACGCTGCGTGATCTGAAGTCCGGTCTCGGCACGGCGGCCGTGATCGTGATGGACAAGGATACCGACCTCATCAAGGCGATTGCCCGCCTCGCTTACTTCTACAAGCACGAATCCTGCGGCCAGTGCACGCCGTGCCGCGAAGGCACTGGCTGGATGTGGCGTGTCATGGAACGCATGGCGAAGGGTGAAGCCGAGCATGACGAGATCGACACGCTGCTGGAAGTCACCAAGCAGGTGGAAGGCCACACGATCTGCGCGCTTGGCGACGCAGCGGCCTGGCCGATCCAGGGCCTGATCCGTCACTTCCGGCCAGAAATCGAAGACCGCATCAACCAGTACAGACTGCCGCGCGCCATGGTGCAGGGCGCAGTCGTTGCGGCGGAGTAGGGGCCCATGTCCGATCTGTTCAAAATCAATGTCGACGGCAAGGAAATCGAGGTCCCGAAGACCTACACGCTGATGCAGGCGTGTGAGGAGGCCGGCGCCGAGATCCCGCGCTTCTGCTACCACGAGCGCCTGTCGGTGGCCGGCAACTGCCGCATGTGCCTTGTGGAGTGGGAAGGTGCGCCGAAGCCGATTGCTTCCTGTGCGCAAGTCGTCGGCGACATGCGTCCGAACCGCGATGGGTCTGCTCCGAATGTCCGCACCAAGGGTGCCTATGTCGAGAAGGCCCGCAACGGGGTGATGGAGTTCCTGCTCATCAACCACCCGCTGGACTGCCCGATCTGCGACCAGGGCGGCGAGTGCGACCTGCAGGATCAGGCCGTGGCCTATGGCCGGGCAGACAGCCGCTATGAAGAGAACAAGCGCGCCGTCGAAGACAAGAATATGGGGCCGCTGGTCAAGACGATCATGACCCGCTGCATCCAGTGCACGCGCTGCGTCCGCTTCGTGGCGGAAGTCGGCGGTGTGGAAGAGATCGGCATGATTTCGCGCGGCGAGAGCGCGGAGATCACGACCTATCTCGAGAAGAATCTGACGTCTGAGCTTTCCGGCAATGTGATCGACCTTTGCCCGGTCGGCGCGCTGACCTCGAAGCCTTACGCCTTCAATGCGCGCCCGTGGGAGCTGCGCAAGACGTCCTCCATCGACGTAATGGATGCCATGGGCGCCTCGATCCGCGTCGATGCCAAGGGTGACGGCGTGATGCGCATCATGCCGGAAGTAAATGAAGACATTAACGAGGAGTGGCTCTCCGACAAATCCCGCTTCGTGTGGGACGGCCTCGCCCGCCAGCGCCTCGACAAGCCTTACATCCGTGTCGATGGCCGCCTGAAGCCGGCGACCTGGGGCGAAGCCTTCGCTGCCGTCAAAGCCGCGCTGTCGAAGCCTGCCGAGAAGATCGGCGTCGTCGCCGGTGACCTGATCGAAGTCGAGCAGGCCAAGGCCGCGCTCGACATGTTCCGCTCGCTCGGCGTCCAGAACACCGACTGCCGCCCGGCCGGTGCCAAGTACGGCACTGACGGCGTGCGCGAGCACTACATCCTGAACCCGACACTGGCTGGTGTTGAAGAGGCGGACGCGCTGCTGCTCGTCGGCGTCAATCCGCGCGTTGAGGCAGCTGTCTGGAATGCGCGCATCCGCAAGGCCTGGCTCTGGGCCGACCTGAAAGTCGCCCTGATCGGTGAAGCCGCGGACCTGACCTACAAGTACGATCACCTCGGCAATAGCGCAGACGCGCTGACGAGCGCCGCGACTGCTGAGTTCCTGAAAGGCGCCAAGCGCCCGATGATCGTGCTCGGCGAAGGTGCGCTGATTGGCGAGGATGGCGATGCAGTCCTGGCTGCCGCCATCAAGCTGGCCAACGAGACCGGCGCGATTGCTGACGATTGGGCTGGTTTCGGCGTGCTTCACAATGCAGCCGGCCGCGTCGGCGCGCTGGATACCGGTTTCGTGCCGGGAGAGGGCGGCGAAGCCACGGCGGGCATCCTCGGCGGCGGCATGGAGACCATCGTGCTCCTCGGCGCTGACGAGGTGGACCTATCGAAGACGACCGGCGCAACTGTCATTTATGTCGGCTCGCACGGCGATGCCGGCGCAAGCCGCGCAGACATCATCCTGCCGTCGGCGGCCTACACCGAGATGGCGGCAACCTTCGTCAACACCGAAGGACGCGTGCAGGTAACCTCCAGGGCGGTCCAGCCGAAAGGCGAAGCCCGCGAAGGCTGGGCGATCTTCCGTGCGCTGTCGGACGTGATGGGCAAGACGCTGCCGTACGACACGGTCGACGCACTGCGCGAAGGCCTGCGGGAGAATGAAGCATTTGCGGGTATCGGCTATGCGCCGGGCGCGGCAGGGGCCGAGGCACTGAAGGCCGTTCCGGAAGGGGCTGGCAGCCTCTCCAGCACGCCGTTCAAGCCGGTGATCGGGGACTTCTACCTGACCAATCCGATCGCCCGGGCATCGAAAACCATGGCGGAATGCTCCGCGCTGGCGACAGCGCTGGACACTCCGGTAGCAGCGGAGTAGGGCGGGCGCCATGAGTAACTACATCGAGTCTATGGGACAGTTTTGGGGCCCCTTGATGGTCCTCGGACAGATCGGCCTGTTTACGCTGGTCCTGCTTCTCTCGATCGCATTCCTTCTGCTGCTGGACCGCAAGGTCTGGGCTGGCGTGATGATGCGGAAAGGCCCGAACGTGGTCGGCCCGTTCGGCCTGCTCCAGTCCTTCGCGGACTTCGGGAAATTCCTCCTCAAAGAGATCGTCATCCCGGCGGGGGCGAACAAGTTCGTCTTCCTGTTTGCGCCGATCCTGACCTGTACGCTGGCGTTCGCCGCGTGGTCGGCGATCCCGGTCGCGCCTGGTACGGTTAGCGGCACCAGCTGGGTGATCTCGAACCTCAATGTCGGGATCCTCTATCTCTTCGCGATCAGCTCCCTCGGTGTCTACGGCATCATCATGGGCGGCTGGGCCTCGAACTCGAAATACCCGTTCCTCGGCGCGCTTCGTTCGGCGGCGCAGATGGTTTCCTATGAAGTCTCCATCGGCTTCGTGATCATCACCGTGATCCTGATGGTCGGCTCCATGAACCTGACCGATATCGTCAACAACCAGGATGGCGGCTTCTGGTACTGGCACGTGTTCAGCTTCCAGAATTTCCCGCTGGTCGTTGTGATGGTGCCGATGTTCGTCATCTTCTTCGTCTCGGCGCTTGCTGAAACGAACCGTCCGCCGTTCGACCTTCCGGAAGCGGAATCCGAGCTCGTCGCCGGTTACCAGGTCGAGTATGGCTCCACGCCGTACCTGCTCTTCATGCTGGGCGAATATCTGAACATCGTCCTGATGTGCTCGATGATGACGATCCTGTTCCTCGGCGGCTGGCATGGCCCGGTCGCACTGGGCGACGATTTCGTCCGCGACCATCCGTTCCTGACCAGCTTCTCCGGGCTGTTCTGGTTCATGTTCAAGACTTTCTTCTTCTTCTTCCTCTTCGCGATGGTGAAGGCCATCGTGCCGCGCTACCGCTATGACCAGCTGATGCGTCTTGGCTGGAAGATATTCCTGCCGACCTCGCTTGTCGCTGTGCTCGTGGTTGGCGGTTATGTCGCTTACATGGGAGTGCAGTCATGAGCCTCGCGCAGACCATCCGCGGCGCGCTGCTGACCGATTTCCTCGGGGCCCTCTGGCTGGCCACGCTGGAAATGTTCCGCCGCAAGGCGACCGTGAACTATCCGTTCGAGAAGAACCCGCTGTCGCCGCGCTTCCGCGGGGAGCATGCGCTGCGCCGCTACGCCTCGGGCGAAGAGCGCTGCATCGCCTGTAAACTGTGCGAAGCGATCTGCCCGGCGCAAGCCATCACGATCGAGGCCGAGCCGCGTGCCGACGGCGCCCGCCGTACGACGCGCTACGACATCGACATGGTGAAGTGCATCTATTGCGGTTTCTGTCAGGAAGCCTGTCCGGTGGACGCCATCGTCGAAGGGCCGAACTTCGAATTTGCGACCGAAACCCGCGAGGAACTGTTCTACGACAAGGACCGCCTTCTCGCGAATGGCGACCGTTGGGAACGTCTCATCGCAAAGAATCTGGAACTGGACGCACCCTATCGCTAGGGCGCGCCGCTAAAGCGTAACCGGGACGCGCTGTCGTCCCAAACACAAGAGGGGTCAGAGGGCTGTGGCACTGATCGCATTCTACCTGATGGCTGCGGTGACGCTCGTGTCAGCGCTATTGGTCATCATGGCGCGGAACCCCGTTCACTCCGTGCTCTGGCTGATCCTGGCCTTCTTTTCGGCAGCGGGCCTGTTCGTCCTGATCGGGGCGGAATTCATCGCCATGCTTCTGGTCGTCGTTTACGTCGGCGCCGTGGCTGTGCTGTTCCTGTTCGTCGTCATGATGCTGGACGTGGACTTCGTGGAGCTGAAAGACGGCACGCTGAAATACTGGCCGTTTGCGATGCTGGTCGGCATCGTGTTCGCGGCGGAGATTGTCATGGCGTCTGTCTTCGGCGTGCAATCCCGGCCGGACGCGTTCGATGCTGCACCGGGCGCGGAAACGAACGCCGAGGCCATCGGCCAGGTGATGTACACAGAATACCTGCTGCTGTTCCAGCTGGCTGGCGTTGTACTGCTGGTTGCCATGATCGGTGCCATCGTCCTGACGCTGCGCCACCGTCCTCACGTGAAACGCCAGAACATTGCCAAGCAGACGTCGCGCCGCCGCGGCGATGCCTATGAACTGAAGGACCCCAAGCCGGGGCAGGGGATCTGATACCTATGGAACTCGGGCTTTCCCATTATCTTGCGGTGTCGGCCGCCCTGTTCACGATCGGTGTCGTCGGCATCTTCGTGAACCGGAAGAACATCATCGTCATCCTGATGGCGATCGAGCTGATCCTGCTTTCGGTGAACCTCAACCTGGTCGCCTTCTCGGTCTTCTCCGGCACGATTGCCGGGCAGATCTTCGCCATGCTCGTGCTGACTGTTGCTGCCGCCGAGGCCGCTGTCGGTCTTGCCATCCTGGTCGTCTACTTCCGGAACCGCAGAGACATCTCGGTCGAGAACGTAGACATGATGAAGGGCTAGGCCGGTATGCTTTCTGACGCACTTCTCCTTTTCATCGTCCTTGCGCCCGGCCTCGTGGCGCTGACAGGCCTGGTCCACAAGATCATCGGCGACAAGATCGTCATGTTCGCGACAACCGGCGTGGTTCTCACGGCCGGTGCGCTGTCGCTGTTCCAGCTGTTTGCTTACGCCGCCGGCATTGGCGGTCATGGTGCTGACGCGCATGGCGCGGCTGAGCACGGCCATGCCGTGACGCAGCACATCATCACGCTGATGCCATGGATCAATGTCGGCGATTTCCACGCCAACTGGGCGATCCGCGTCGACACGCTGTCCATCGTCATGATGGCTGTGATCACCGGCGTTTCCGGCCTCGTGCATCTCTATTCCTGGGGTTACATGAGCGAAGAGCCGCACAAGGCGCGCTTCTTCGCCTACCTGTCGCTCTTCACCTTCGCCATGCTGATGCTGGTGACCGCCGACAACTTCATCCAGCTTTTCTTCGGCTGGGAAGGCGTGGGTCTCGCATCCTACCTGCTGATCGGCTTCTGGTACCAGAACAAGGCGCCGAACGACGCCTCCATCAAGGCCTTCGTCACCAACCGCGTGGGCGACTTCGGTCTCGCGCTCGGCATCATGGCGGTCTTCTGCATCTACGGTACGGTCGAGTTTGCGCCCTTCATGGAAGCGCTGCGCGAGAATGCCATGGTGACCCCGCTTGCTTTTGCTGACCCGGCACCGGCCCGCGAAGTCATCATGAACTTCCTCGGCTACCGTGTCTGGGCGGTCGAAGTGATCGGCGTGCTGCTGTTCATCGGCGCGATGGGCAAGTCGGCCCAGTTCTTCCTGCATGTCTGGCTGCCGGACGCCATGGAAGGCCCGACGCCGGTCTCCGCCCTGATCCACGCTGCTACCATGGTGACCGCGGGCGTCTATCTCGTCTGCCTCCTGTCGCCGCTTTACGAATACACGCTCGTCGCGGCTGGCATGATCACGCTGACCGGTGCCGTGACCGCACTTTATGCCGCCACCGTCGGCATGGCGCAGAACGACATCAAGCGCGTCATCGCCTATTCGACCTGTTCGCAGCTCGGCTACATGTTCTTTGCGGCAGGTGTCGGTGCGTATGAGGCAGCGATGTTCCACCTCTTCACGCACGCTTTCTTCAAGGCGCTCCTGTTCCTTGGCGCAGGCTCCGTGATCCACGGCATGCACCACGAGCAGGACATGCGGAAAATGGGCGGCCTCGCCAAGTTCATGCCGCTGACCTATGCGGCCATGATGATCGGTACGATCGCCATTATCGGCCTTGGCGTGCCGCACACGAAACTGGGCTTTGCCGGCTTCTTCTCGAAGGATGCGATCCTGGAGAGTGCCTTCGCTGGCGGTGTCGAGCATGTCACCTTCGGCCAGATGGCTTTCTGGTTCGGTATCGTTGCGGCCTTCCTGACGAGCTTCTACTCCTGGCGCCTCATCTACATGACGTTCCACGGGCCGATGGCTTCGGAAAGCGCGCATGACGATCACGCTCATGCGGCGCATGACGCCCATGACGATCACGCGCACGATGATCACGGCCATGGCCACGATCATACGCCGCATGAGAGCCCGCTGGTCATGCTGATCCCGCTTGGCCTGCTGAGCCTCGGGGCAATTTTCTCCGGCTTCTTCTTCTACAATTACTTCGTCGACCATTCGAACGAAGCCTTCTGGGCCGGTGCGATCTATCGCGCGTCCGAGAACCACGTTCTCCACGCCCGCCACGAAGTTCCGGAGTGGGTGATCTACGCCCCGCTGATCGTGACTCTGGGCGGCTTCGTCCTGGCCACGATGACCTACTTCTTCAATCGCGGCGTGGGCAAGCGCATCGCCGACAGTGGCGGCCCGCTTTATTCGCTGTTCTACAACAAGTGGTACTTCGACGAGATCTACAACGCGACGCTCGTGCGTGGCGCGGCCTTCCTTGGCAATATCTTCTGGAAAGCCGACAAGAAGGTCATCGACGGTGTCGGCGCTGACGGCATGACCTCGCTGACCCTGTTCAGTGCGCGCCGCCTGTCGGCCATGCATACCGGCCGTCTGTATCACTACGCATTCATCATCATTGGCGCAGCCCTCGTCTTCGGGGCACTCATGTGGCTGCACGCCGGAGGGGCACACTAATGGGCGGGTTTCCCATTCTATCGGCGCTGACCTTCCTGCCGCTGGTTGGCGCACTGATCATCATGGTCGTGCGCGCAGCGACGGCTGGCAGCAGTTCGTCGGAGTCCGCCAATGAGGGCCGCACGGCGCTCCTGGCTGGTCTCGTCATCACCGGCGCGACATTCCTCGTCTCGCTGGCCGCATTCTTTTATTACGACCCGTCGACACCGGGCTACCAGCTGGTCGAACAGCACGTCTGGTACCAGGCCATCAGCTACAAACTGGGCATTGACGGCCTGTCGCTGCCACTGATCCTGCTGACGACGTTCCTGACGCCGATCTGTCTTCTGGCCAGCTGGAACTCGATCCACACGCGGGTGACGGAATATGTCGTCGCCTTCCTGGTGCTCGAGACGTTCATGATCGGCGTGTTCACCTCGCTCGATCTGGTCCTGTTCTACATTTTCTTCGAAGCTGGCCTGATCCCGATGTTCCTGATCATCGGCATCTGGGGCGGCAAGGAGAAGATCTACGCCGCATTCAAATTCTTCCTCTACACGCTGCTCGGCTCGCTGCTGATGCTGGTCGCGGTCGTGTACATGTACATCACGGCTGGCAGCTCGGACTTTGAAGTGCTCGAGAAGTTCGCCTTCGATCCACACGTTCAGACCTGGCTGTGGCTGGCCTTCATGGCGTCCTTCGCTGTGAAGCTGCCGATGTGGCCGGTCCACACATGGCTTCCAGACGCGCACGTTCAGGCGCCGACCGCAGGTTCGGTCATCCTGGCAGGCGTGCTGCTGAAGATGGGCGGCTACGGCTTCCTGCGCTTCTCGCTGCCGATGTTCCCGGATGCGAGCCATCTGTTCCAGCCGGCCATGTTTGCGCTGGCCGTTGTGGCCATCGTCTACACGTCGCTGGTCGCATGGCGCCAGACCGACATGAAGAAGCTGATCGCTTATTCGTCCGTCGCCCACATGGGCTTCGTCACGCTGGGCGTCTTCTCCTTCACTGAGGTCGGCGTGCAGGGCGCAGTCTTCCAGATGATCAGCCACGGCTTCATCTCCGGCGCGCTCTTCCTGATCGTCGGTGTCGTCTATGACCGCATGCATACCCGCGAGATCGCAGCCTATGGCGGCCTCGTGCATCGTATGCCGGTCTACGCCACTCTGTTCATGCTGTTCACCATGGCCAATGTCGGCCTTCCTGGTACGTCGGGCTTCATCGGTGAGATCCTCACCATGGTCGGCGGCTTCCAGGCTTCGACCTGGGCAGCGGCGGGTGCAGCCCTCGGCGTGATCTTCTCCGCGGTTTACATGCTGACGCTCTACCGGCGTACCGTGTTCGGCCAGATCACCAATCCGGAACTGGAATCCATCAAGGACATGAACCGGATCGAACTCGTCACTATCGTCCCGTTGGCGCTGCTGACGCTGCTCTTCGGCGTCGCGCCCAACCTGATCTTTAACCTGACCGAGGGCGCTACTCAGAGCATCCTCTCGCTGATGGCTGGAGGCTGATCGCCCATGCTCGACTTCACTGCCATGACCCTGGCGATCGGGCCGGAACTCTGGCTCGCAGCCACAGGCCTGCTGGGCGTGCTGCTTGGCGCGCTGCTCAAGGACAATTTCAACGGCATATCGTTCAAGTTTGGCGCGCTGGTCCTGTTCGTTGCGGCCGCTATTGCAGCCATGACCTATCAGGGCGGCGAGGCGTTCAACGGCCTCGTGGAAACCAACACCTTCGTCAATTTCGCCAAGATCGTTTCGTTTGTCGTCGGCGGCCTCGCGCTGGTCATGTCCGAAGGCTTCATGAAGCGTCATGAGACGGCGCGTTATGAATATGCGCTGCTGACGATCTTCGCCTCGCTCGGCATGGGCATCATCCTGTCCGCGTCGAACCTGATGACGCTCTATATGGGCATCGAGACACTGAGCCTGTCGTCCTACGTGCTGGCCGCGTTCCACCGCGACTCCGCGCGCTCCTCGGAAGCCGGCCTGAAATACGTGATCCTCGGGTCGCTGGCCTCCGGCATGCTGCTTTACGGCGCCTCGCTGGTCTACGGTTTCTCCGGCACGACATTCTATGCAGGCATTGCCGCAGCGGATCCGTCCGTCGGCCTGATGTTCGGCATGGTGCTGATGATCGTCGGCCTGGCCTTCAAGGTCTCTGCCGCGCCGATGCACGTCTGGACACCGGACGTCTATGAAGGCGCGCCGACGCCGGTTGGCGCCTTCTTCGGTGCCGCGCCAAAAATGGCCGCCATGGTCGTGTTTGCAAACGTGATGTTCCAGGTCTTCGGCGATGCCATGGACCAGTGGCAGATGATCATCACGATCATCGCGGGACTCTCCATGCTGATCGGCGCTTTCGGCGGCCTGACGCAGACCAATATCAAGCGACTTCTCGGCTACTCCTCGATCGCAAACGTCGGCTACGCGCTGATGGCTGTCGCGGCTGGCAAAGAACTGGGCGCCGGCCCGCTGCTGACCTTCATGACGCTGTACGTTGTGACGTCGCTCGGTCTGTTTGCTGCTGTCCTGTCCATGCGCCGTCAGGGCGGCATGGTGGAAGGCATCTCCGAACTCGGCGGCCTGATGAGCAAGCGTCCGATGCTCGCGATCGCGCTCTCGATCCTGATCTGGTCGGTTGCCGGCCTGCCGCCATTTGGTGGGTTCCTTGGCAAATGGGTCGTGCTCGAAGCAGGCGTGAGTGCCGGGCTTTATCCGCTGGCGATTATCCTCGTACTCGCATCGGTCGTATCGCTTGGCTACTATCTGCGCCTGATCAAGATCATGTGGTTCGATGAGCCGACAGAGCGGTTCGAAGCCATTGATGGCTCGGTCACGCTGGTCGTGCTTGCATCGTCTCTGTTCGTGATCGTGTTCATGATCTTCTTCTTCCTGCTCAGCGGGTGGGCTGATCAGGCTGCGCTGGGGATCACGGCTTGATCCAGGCCTGGCCGGTCCATCGCTACGACACGATAGACAGCACCAACACTGAGGCCAGACGGCGGGCTCAGACTGGCGGTTTTGAGAACTGCTGGGTCCTCGCTGACGAACAGACCGCCGGCCGGGGCAGGCTGCAGCGCAGCTGGGCCTCGCCGAAGGGCAACATCTTCACGTCCGCGCTGTTCCGGGAACCGGGCGGCATCCAGGTCGCGTCCCGCATTCCGTTTGCCGCGGCGCTGGCGGTAAGTGACACGGCACTGGAGTATGCGCCGGGCGCGGATGTGCGCGTGAAATGGCCCAATGACGTACGTGTGAACAAAGCCAAACTTTCCGGCATCCTGATCGAAACCGGACAGGATGCGCAGGGGCTCTGGGTCATCGCGGGCATGGGCATAAACGTGGCGCAAGTGCCACCGGAGGCCGGGCAGGCGGCGGTCTGCCTGTCGGACCTCTCAGGTAATAAAGACCTTGATCATATTGAAGTATTTGGTTCTCTCACCCGTCACTTCATGACCCGGCTGTCGCAGGCACGGGAAAGCTTCGGCCCGGTCCGTACGGACTGGCTGAAGCGCGCTGAAGGGCTTGGCGCCATGGTGCGGGTGTCACCGGGGGGCGTGCCGGTAGAGGGCATCTTTGAAGACATGGCGGCGGATGGCGGCCTGATCCTCAGATTGCCGGATGGATCGCGACAGACCATAAGGGCCGGCGATGTACATCTAATTGGAGAGGTCTGACGCGAATGCTGCTCGCCATCGACGTTGGCAACACGAATACGGTCTTCGGTATCCATGACGGCAACACATGGGTGAACCAGTGGCGTAGCGCCACAGACCCGACCAAGACCGCGGATGACCACGCAGCCTGGCTGTGGCGTCTGGCGGACATGCACGGCGCGGATCTGAGCCTGATTGATGGCTGTGTGATCTCGACCGTTGTGCCGCAGGCCGTGTTCAATTTCCGGAACCTTGCCCGGCGCTATCTGAATGTGGAGCCGATGTTCATCGGCGATCCGGACCTGAAGACCGGTATGGAGATCCGTATCAAACGGCCGGAGCAGGTGGGTGCTGACCGGATCGTCAGTGCCCTTGGCGCGCACAAGCAATATCCCGGCAACCTGGTCGTCATCGACAGCGGTACAGCCACCACGTTTGACGTGGTCGCGGAAGACGGCGCGTTTGAGGGTGGCATCATTTCGCCGGGGATCAACCTGTCTGTGAAAGCGCTTCACGATGCGGCCGCCCAGCTGCCGCGCATTGCCATCCAGCGTCCGCCGCAAGTGATTGGACAGGACACGATCTCGGCCATGCAGTCCGGTGTGTTCTGGGGCTATATCGACCTCATCGACGGGCTCGTGAACCGGATCAAGGAAGAGTATGGCAAGCCGATGAGCGTCGTTGCCACGGGCGGCGTCGCCTCCCTTTTCGAAGGCGCAAGCGAGACCATCGACCATTATGACCAGGATCTTCTCATCCGTGGCCTCCTGGAAATCTACCGGCTGAACAAATAGGATCTCATGCCAGATACAGCCTCCTCCCGGGACGAACTCGTCTTCCTGCCGCTCGGCGGTTGCGGCGAAATCGGCATGAACCTCAATGCCTATGGGTTCGGTCCGCCTGAGGCGCGGCGCTGGATCCTGGCCGATCTGGGTGTGACCTTCGGCAGCGATGACACGCCCGGCGTGGATCTGATCTGTGCGGACCCGGACTATCTGATCGGCGAGCATATCGATGCCGTCTTCCTGACCCACGCGCATGAAGACCATATCGGCGCCGTCGGCCTGATCTATCCGCGTCTCGGCATAAAGGCGCCCATTTACGCGACGCCGTTCACAGCGGAACTCGTCCGCTCAAAGATGGAAGAGCGTGGGGTCGACACGGATGCCCTGAAGGTCATCTCGATGGGCGGTAAGGTTCAGGTCGGCCCGTTCGAAGTGACTTACGTGACGCTGACCCACTCGATTCCTGAGCCCAATGCACTGGCCATCCGCACGCCAGCAGGTGTCGTCCTCCATACCGGCGACTGGAAAATCGATCCGGATCCGCAAATCGGTTCGACCACGGATGTTGAGGGGCTCACCGCGCTCGGCGATGACGGTGTACTCGCCATGATTTGCGATTCCACCAATGTCTTCGAGGAAGGCGAGGCGGGATCTGAAGAGGCCGTCCGGCAGGGCCTCGTGGAGCTGATCGCGCAGCAGAAGACCGGTGCGGTCGCCGTTACGACCTTTGCGTCCAATGTCGCGCGGGTGAAGTCGATCATCGATGCAGCAACGCAAGCGGACCGCCATGTCTGCCTTGTTGGGCGCAGCATGCACAAGATCACGAACGCCGCGAAGGCGGTCGGCATCTTGCCGCCGAAACTGGAATTCGTTGAGGAAGGCGAAGCGGGTCATTTCCCGCCGGAACACATCCTTTATCTCTGCACTGGAAGCCAGGGCGAGCCGAGGGCGGCCCTGTCCCGCATTGCGCGCGGTGACCATCGCCACGTTATCTTGCGCGAAGGCGATACGGTCATTTTCTCGTCCCGTCAGATTCCGGGGAATGAGAAAGGGATCTTCGAGCTTCAGAACGGTCTGGCAGAGAAGGGCATCCGCGTGATCACGCCGCGCATGGTGCCGCAGAAGATCCACGTCTCCGGCCACCCGTGCCGTGACGAGCTGCGCCGCATGTATCAATGGGTGCGTCCGCGGATTTCCGTGCCTGTCCATGGCGAGCGCCGGCACATCATGGAGCACGCCGCCTATGCGCGCTCCCTTCAGGTGCCGGAGGCGATCACGCCGCGCAATGGCAGCCTCATCCGGCTTGCGCCGGGGCCAGCCGAAATCATCGATGAAGTCCCGAACGGCCGCCTGTTCCTGGATGGCAACCAGCTTGTGCCGGAGGGTGCGCAGGGCATTCAGGAGCGCCGGAAACTGTCGTGGAATGGAGTGGTTTTCGCCAGCGTTTCACTCGATGGCCACGGCAATATCATGGATGGGCCGGTCGTGGTCGTGAAGGGATTTTCCGAACCGGACGGGCGGCTCGCAGACGAGAGCCTTGAAAGTCTGGAAGAGGCGGCCGACATTGCTGTCAGCAATATGAAACGCAAGGACCGCTTCAATGATGATGCGGTCGAGCGGGCCATCGGCCGCGCGCTTCGAAAGGCCGCAGAGACAGCCTGGGGCATGCGCCCGATGATCGAAGTCGTTGTTTTGAGGACCTGAGTATCATGAGTGAATTCAAGATCGGACCGTTGAACCATGTCGGCGTGGCCGTGCCGGACCTGGCAGAAGCCTGCGAAACCTACCGCACGCTCTACGGCGCGACGGACATCACCACGCCTTTCGACATGCCGGAACAGGGCGTGAAAGTCTGCTTCGTGAACCTGCCGAACAGCCAGATTGAGCTGATCGAGCCGCTGAACGAAGAGTCCCCGATCCACAACTTCATCCAGAAGAACCCGAAAGGCGGACAGCACCATGTCTGCTTCGAAGTGGACGATATCAACGAGGCCGTTGAGGAGATGGGCAAGCGCGGTGCGACCGTTCTTGGCAAGCCCCGCATCGGTGCGCACGGCACGATGATCGTCTTCGTGCACCCGAAAAACTCAAACGGCGTCCTGATCGAACTGATGGAAAGCCCGAAAGGCGCTCACTGATGCAGTTCATGAGCGGGCTGGTCGTATTCACGATCGCCTGGTGGGTCGCTTTTTTCGCGCTTCTTCCCATTGGTGTTCAGAGCCAGTGGGAAGATGGCTCGACCGTTGAAGGTACGGAAGAAGCTGCGCCCAAGGATCACATGATCGGCAAGAAGGCCCTCTGGGCGTCAGGCGTTGCCTGCGTGATTACGGCGATTGCCGCCGTGGTCGTGCCACGCCTGCTTGCGCAATAGGCGCCGCTGCGGCTAGGTGAGCCGCGTTTTACAACAAGTCCCCGGGGATTCGATGCGGCTTTCCAGATACTTCCTGCCCGTTTCCAAGGAAGCGCCGGCAGATGCGGCCATTGTTTCGCACAAGCTGATGCTGCGCACCGGCATGGTGCGCCAGAACGGGGCGGGCATCTACACCTGGCTGCCGCTCGGCTATCGCGTCCTGAAGAAGATCGAACAGATCGTGCGCGAAGAGATGGACCGCGCCGGGGCTATCGAACTCCTGATGCCGACGCTGCAGCAGGCGGACCTCTGGCGGGAATCCGGCCGTTTTGACGATTACGGCAAGGAGATGCTCCGCATCAAGGACCGGCACGATCGTGACATGCTCTATGGCCCGACCAATGAAGAGCTGATCACCGATGTGTTCCGTTCCTATGTGAAAAGCTACAAGCAGCTGCCGCTGAACCTTTATCACCAGCAGTGGAAATTCCGCGACGAAGTCCGCCCGCGTTTCGGCGTCATGCGTGGCCGCGAATTCCTGATGAAGGATGCTTATTCCTTCGATCTGACGGAAGAAGGCGCCCGCGTCGCTTACTACAAGATGTTCTGCGCTTATCTGAACGCGTTCAGCCGTATGGGCCTGACCGCCGTCCCGATGCGCGCTGATACAGGCCCGATTGGCGGCGAGCTGAGCCACGAATTCATCATCCTTGCCGATACGGGCGAAAGCGCGGTCTTCTGTGACAAGACGCTGCTGGATATGGAACCGCCGGGCCTGGACCTCGATTTCGACAGCGACCTGACCGGCGAAGTCGAGAAGCGCACGCAATACTACGCTGCCACCGAAGAGATGCACGACGAAGCCGCCTTCGCCGCTATCCCGGAAGATCGTCAGGTCTCCGCGCGCGGCATTGAAGTCGGTCACATCTTCAATTTCGGCACCAAGTATTCGAAGCCGATGAACGCGGTGGTTCAGGGGCCGGATGGCCAGATGGTGCCGGTCCAGATGGGCAGCTATGGCATCGGCGTCTCGCGCCTCGTCGGCGGCATCATCGAAGCCTGCCATGACGACAATGGCATCGTGTGGCCGGATGCTGTGGCACCGTTCCATGTCGGCCTGATCAACATGCGCGTCGGCGACGACGGCTGCGACAAGGCCTGCGGTGAGCTCTACGAACAGCTCGAGGCGGCAGGCATCGACACGCTTTACGACGACACTGACGACCGGGCCGGTGCGAAGTTCGCCCGCATGGACCTGATCGGTCTGCCGTGGCAACTGGTGATCGGACCCAAAGGCCTTGAAAAGGGCATAGTTGAAGTCAAGAACCGCAAGACCGGCGAGAAGGCGGAGCTGCCTTTTGCTGAAGTCGTTGCAAAGGTTACGCCCGCATGAGTCAGGCCGCTGCGCCATTCGGACGTCTCGAACGGACCCTGGCCTGGCGGTACCTGCGCGCCAAGCGCGAGCATGGCGGTGCGAGCCTGATCTCGATCATCTCCTTCGTCGGCATTTTCTTCGCTGTCGCTGCGCTGATCATCACCATGTCGATCATGAGCGGCTTCCGCGCGACGTTGCTGGATGCACTGCTGGGCGGCCAGCCGCATGTCTATGCGGTCGTCAATCAGTACACAGAGGCTGAAGCCGAAGCGCTGGCCGACACGATCCGCGAGATCCCGGGGATCACCAGCGCCTCGCCCTATATTGAGGAGTATGTCCTCGTTACGGCCAATGGCCGCAAGACCGGCGCCGTCGTCCGCGCAATGCGAAACGAGGACCTGTCGACCCTTCCATTCCTGAAGGACCATGGACAAGCAGCCATCGATGCAGGGTTCGGCGTCGGCCGTAATGGCGGCAACACGATCATGATGGGCACGTTCCTGGCCGCGGGCCGGGAGGGGCTGGGTGTCATCCCCGGTGACAAGGTCGAGATCATTACCACCGGTACCAATGCCAGCGTCATGGGCGCGACGCCACGATCCAAGGCCTATACGGTTGGCGAGATCTTCTCGACCGGCAGTGTCGAACTCGACATGGCCTACATCTTCATGCCGATGGATCAGGCGCAGATCCTGTTCCAGTCCAAGGACCACTACCAGATGCTCGACATCCGGTTGAAGGACCCGGACAGGACGATGGAGGCGATGCAGGCCATTGCGCTCGCGACTGGAAATGCGGTGCGGATGTATGACTGGAAGTCCCAGCGCGCCGCCTACCTGAACGCCCTGAAAGTGGAGCGGACCATGGTGCGCCTGCTGGTCATGGTGATCATGGGCATTGCCACGCTGAACATCATCGTCGGCGTCGTGATGCTGGTGAAGAACAAGACTCGCGACATCGCCATCCTGCGCACCATCGGCCTTGGACGGGGCGGGGTGCTGCGCGTGTTCCTGATGGTGGGCACCGTGCTCGGCACGCTGGGCGCCATGCTCGGCATGACGGTTGGTGTCCTGTTCATCCTGAACATCGGCGCCATCGAAGCCTTCATCAACCTGTTCATGGACGGCGGCAAAGTATTCGACGCGGAGACCTATGGCCTCGCGCACCTGCCAGCGATCCTCGACTGGGGCGACGTATTCAGCACGGGCCTCTATGCCCTCGGCATGTCGGCTGGCGTGTCCCTTATTCCGGCATGGTGGGCCTCCCGCCAGGATCCGGTCAGCGCGCTGAGGTTCGAGTGATGGCGGCCCCCGTGCTCGAACTCTCCGGCATCAACCGCGCCTACAAGACGGCAGCAGGTGAGCTGAACGTGCTGTCCGGCGCGGAGCTGAAGCTGCAAGCTGGCGAACTCGTCGGCCTGATCGGCCCGTCAGGCTCCGGCAAGTCGACCCTGCTGCACACGGCGGGCCTGCTGGAACGTCCTGAGGCAGGCACGGTCCTGCTGGACGGCGTCGACTGCCTGAGGCTGGATGACAAGGCGCGCACGGCGCTGCGCCGCTCCAAGATCGGTTTCGTCTACCAGTTCCACCACTTGCTGCCGGAGTTCAACGCGGCCGACAATGTCGCCATGCCGCTGATGATCGCGGGCGTTGCCCGCAAGGAGGCCCGCGCCAAGGCGGCCGAATTGCTGGCCGAGATGGGACTGGACCACCGGGCCCATCACCAGCCGGCGCAGATGTCCGGCGGAGAGCAGCAGCGCGTCGCCATCGCCCGCGCCCTCGCCAACACGCCGCGCCTCGTCATTGCCGACGAGCCGACCGGCAATCTCGACCCGGCCACCACCGAGCGTGTCTTCGCCACCTTCATCAAGATGGCTCGGGAAGAGGGCGCCGCCGTGCTGGTGGCGACTCACAACCATGCGCTGACGGCCCATATGGACCGCGTTCTGACGCTGGAAGACGGAAAACTGGTTCCCTACGAACCGGAATAAGCTGTGAATCCCGGGCATTGCGGTCTGGTCTGGCACGGCCGGGCCCGTCAGTTTAACCTGTCCGCAGGAGAATAAGCCTTGTCCGAGTCGCCCTTCATCCATCTGGCCATCCGTTCCAGCTATTCGCTGCTGGAGAGCATGATTTCGCCGAAGGACGTGAAAGCCTGGTGCGAGGAGCATCTTGTGCCGGCTGTGGCGATCACCGACCGGAACAATCTGTTCGGCGCGCTTGAAATCTCGCTGACCCTTTCAGGCGCCGGTATCCAGCCGGTCATGGCCTGCTGCTTCGATGTTGTGGAGGATGTGCCGCGGGCAGAACCTTCGCGCCTGTCGCTCTACGCCCAGAACGAGACCGGCTATCGCCGTCTGATGTACCTGTCGTCGCGCGCCTATCTGGACGCGGCGGACGGCGTGCCGAAGCTTTCCCGCTCGCTGGTCATGGAACAGACCGAAGGCCTCATCGTGCTGACCGGCGGGGCTGAGGGCGAGGTGGCCAGGCACCTGCTCAAAGGCCGGGTCGCAGATGCACGGACGGAGTTGTCGACGCTCGCCAATGCCTATCCGGGGCGTTGCTATGTCGAGATCACGCGCCACGGCACGCCGGAGGAGCGCGCAGTCGAGCAGGACCTGATCGACCTTGCCTACGAGCTGGAGCTGCCGCTTGTCGCCACGCACGATGCCCGCTTCCTGAAGCCGGAAGATGCGCAGGCGCATGACGCCATGATGTGCATTTCCAATGGCGAATATCTCGGCCAGCCGGACCGCAAACAGGTTAGCGGGCAGCAATACCTGAAGTCGCCGTCGGAAATGCGGCTGCTGTTCGCAGACCTGCCGGAAGCCATCGAGAATACGGTCGAGATTGCACGACGTTGCTCGGTCAAAGCCGAAACTCACAAGCCGATCCTGCCGAGCTTCTCGAATGAAGGCCGGTCCGAGGCCGAAGAGCTGCGCAAGCAGGCGCTGGAAGGGCTCGAATTCCGCCTCAAGGAGGCTGACCAGCTCTATGCTGACCGGGAGACCTATTTCGAGCGGCTGGATTATGAGCTGGGCATCATCGAACGGATGGGGTTCCCGGGCTACTTCCTGATCGTTTCGGACTTTATCAAATGGGCCAAGGAGCATGGCATTCCGGTTGGTCCGGGCCGGGGCTCGGGTGCCGGGTCGGTTGTCGCCTGGGTGCTGCTGATCACAGACCTTGATCCGCTGCGCTTTGATCTCCTGTTCGAACGCTTCCTGAACCCGGAACGCGTTTCGATGCCGGACTTCGACGTCGACTTCTGTCAGGAGCGCCGCGGCGAGGTCATCCGCTATGTGCGCGACAAATATGGCGCAGACTCCGTGGCCATGATCATCACCTTCGGTACGCTGCAGGCGAAAGCTGTGGTGCGGGACGTCGGCCGCGTCATGCAGATGCCTTATGGCCAGGTCGACCGCCTCGCCAAGCTGATCCCGTTCAACCCGGCCAACCCGCCGAAGCTTCAGGAAGCAATCGACGACGAGCCGAAATTCTATGAGGAAATGGATGCCGACGAGCGCGTTGGTGAACTCCTCAAGATCGCATTGAAGCTGGAAGGGAAATACCGGAACGCCGGAACGCACGCCGCTGGTGTCGTTATCGGCGACCGGCCGCTTGTGGAACTGGTGCCGCTTTACAACGATCCGCGGGCGGATCTTCCGGCGACCCAGTTCAACATGAAATATGCCGAACAGGCAGGCCTCGTGAAGTTCGACTTCCTTGGCTTGAAAACCCTGACGGTGATCGACCGGGCACTGAAATTCATCCGGCGCGACGGCAAGGACGTCGGTCCGGAGTGGAAGAGCCTGGACGATCAAGCGACATACGACATGATGGGTGGTGGCGACACGCTGGGCGTCTTCCAGCTGGAAGGCGCAGGGATGCGCGACACACTGAAGAAAGTGCGTCCGCACAGCCTCGAAGACGTGATCGCCATCATCTCGCTCTATCGCCCGGGCCCGATGGAGAACATCCCGCTCTATATCGAGGGCAAGGAAAACCCCGAAGGCGTCCAGTATGCCCACCCGGACCTGAAGCCTGTGCTGGAGGCCACCTATGGCGTTCCGGTCTATCAGGAACAGGTCATGCGGATGGCACAGGAGATCGCCGGCTATTCGCTCGGCGACGCTGACCTGCTGCGCCGCGCCATGGGTAAGAAAAAGCTGGAAGAGATGATCGCCCAGCGCCAGCGCTTCGTCGAAGGCGCTGAGAAGAACAAGGGCATGGAAGCTCCGCTCGCCAACGAGATCTTCGACACGATGGAGAAGTTCGCGGGCTACGGCTTCAACAAGTCCCACGCGGCGGCCTACGCCCTGATCGGCTATCACACGGGCTATCTGAAACGCCATTTCACGGTGGAATTCCTCGCGGCCTCGATGAGCCTCGATCTTGGCAACACCGACAAGCTCGCCGCCTTCTTCCAGGAAGCAAAGCGCCTGAAGATCCCGGTGATCCCGCCCGACGTGAATTCCTCGACAGCCGATTTCGATGTGCGGGATGGTTCGATCGTCTATGCACTCGGCGCGCTGAAAGGTGTCGGCCTGGAGGCCATGAAACATGTTGTGGCGATCCGGGAGCAGGACGGACCGTTCAAGGACATCTACGACTTCGCCGAACGGGTCGATCCGAAGCACGTGAACAAGAAAGCGTTCGAATCGCTCGCCAAGGCCGGGGCGTTCGACTGTTTCGACAAGAACCGGGCGCGCGTGCTCGCCGGGGCGCCGATGCTGGCCCAGATGGCTGCAAGCGCCGCAGAAGACCGGATGGGCGGGCAGGGCGGCCTGTTTGGCGATGCCGAGCCGGCGCTGCGGCCCGCGATGCCGACCGCCAAGGCATGGAATGGCCAGCAGAAGCTGGACGAGGAGTTCCGCTCCATCGGGTTCTATTTCTCCGGCCACCCGTTGGACGATGTCCTCTCAGGCCTGGACCGGGAGCGTGTGACGCTGGCGATGGAGATCGAGGAACGGGCGGCGGACGGAAAGCCTATCGAAATGATCGGTATCGTGCGCCTGCGCTCCGACAAGCCCGCCCGGAACGGTGGCAAGTTCGCCTTCCTCACCCTGTCGGACCCGACGGGCGAGGTGGAGATGATGGTCTTCCCGGAAACCCTGTCCCAGAACTACGACTTGCTGCAGGTCGGCAACGCGGTCGCGGTGACGGTCGGGGTGAAGCGGAACGGGGAAGAGATCCGCCTGAACGCCGAACGGGTCCTGCCGCTGGAATCGGCCCGCCTCAGCCGGAGTATGGGAGCACTGAAAGTGCGTCTTGCCGTCGGGGCCAACCCGGCAGAAATCGCGGGCGTGGTCGGCCACCTCGCCAAGCTGCCGGATGCCGAGCGCGGCGATATCCTGGTCGAGGTGCCGCTGGAGGACGGCCGGCTGGTCATCCTGAAATTGCCGTCGACCTACACGATCAGCCTGAAAGCGCAGAGGGCATTGAAGGATGTGCCGGGCGTGGAGCGTGTGGAGCCCCTGAAGGCGGCCTGATGGTCCGTTCTGGTCATGGCAGATCATGCCGGGGCAGGCCATGATCACGGCATAGTCCGGTATGGTCATGAAATGGTCACCGGAAGTCCTGCCAAAACAGGCCTCAGGCCGCTTGCCCGGCAGGGGAATATCTGTATAAGCCGCCTCATCTAAAACCAGTTCACGGGTGCATCCGGTGCTGCGGGCCATGGTGGTCCAAAGTTCCACCTGTGACGGCCAACCGGATGGAGACAATCGATGGCCCTACCTGACTTCACCATGCGTCAGCTGCTCGAAGCTGGCGTTCACTTCGGTCACCAAACCCACCGCTGGAACCCGCGTATGAAGCCGTACATCTACGGCGACCGCTCCGGCATTCACATCATGGACCTTTCCAAGACTGTGCCGGCTCTGCACCAGGCACTGCTGTTCGTGCGTGATACGGTCTCCAAAGGCGGCCGCGTTCTGTTCGTCGGCACCAAGCGCCAGGCCCAGGAGCCGGTCGCTGAAGCCGCGCAGCGCTGCGCCCAGTACTACATGAACCACCGCTGGCTCGGCGGCACGCTGACCAACTGGTCCACCGTGTCCAACTCGATCAAGCAGCTGCGCGAACTGAACGCGATGTTTGAATCGGGCTCCGGCTCGGGCCTGACCAAGAAAGAGCTGCTCGATCTGGAGCGCCGCCGTGAGAAACTCCAGAAATCTCTGGGCGGTATCGCTGACATGGGCGGCCTGCCGTCGGCCATGATCGTGATCGACACCAACAAGGAAGCCATTGCCGTTCAGGAAGCCCGCAAGCTGGGTATCCCGGTTGTGGCCGTCCTGGACACGAACTGCGACCCGGCAGACGCCGATTACGGCTTCCCGGGCAATGACGACGCTGCACGCGCCATCTCGCTCTACTGCAACCTGTTCGCCGATGCCGTCCTCGACGGTCTCGCAGAATCCTCTGCCGGTCTCGGCGTGGATCTCGGCGAGCTGGAAGATGTTGCAGGTGTCGTAGATGCTGATGTTGCTGCAGCAGACCAAACGGCTGACGAAGCTGGCGCATAAGCCGCGCCGGTACAATCGAGACTGAGGGAATACAGCTATGGCTGAGATTACAGCTGCGCTTGTGAAGGCGCTCCGTGAAAAAACGGGCGCTGGCATGATGGACGCCAAGAAGGCGCTTGTCGAAAACAATGGTGACGAAGCCGCAGCCACCGATTGGCTGCGTGCGAAGGGCCTGTCCAAGGCTGCCAAGAAGTCCGGCCGTACGGCCGCTGACGGCCTGGTCGCTGTTCAGGTTTCCGAAGACGGCAAGGCCGGCGCCATCGTCGAGCTGAACGCCGAAACGGACTTCGTTGCCCGCAACGAAAAGTTCCAGTCCGCTCTGGCCGGTATCACCAAGGCTGCCCTGGGCACCGACGGTTCCGTCGAAGCTCTCGCGGCTGCACCGTCGCCAGATGGCGAAGGTTCGGTCGATGACCTGATCAAGCGCCTGATCGCCACGATCGGTGAGAACATGACTCTGCGCCGCTCCGCCAAAATCACGGCAGGCGGCAAAGTCGCTTCCTACATCCACAACGCCGAAGCTGCCGGCATGGGCAAAGTGGGCGTTCTGGTTGCTCTGGATGGTTCCGGTGACCTGGACGAGATCGGCCGCAAGGTGGCGATGCACATCGCCGCAACCTCACCGGCCGCTGCAACGACGGATGAGCTGGACCCGGCGATCGTCGAAGCCGAGAAGCGCGTCCTGACCGAGCAGGCTCGTGAGAGCGGCAAGCCGGATAACGTCATCGAGAAGATGATCGTTGGCCGCATGCAGAAGTTCTACAAGGAAGTCGTGCTGGTCGAGCAGCCGTTCGTCATGAACCCCGACCAAACGGTTGGCGAGTTCCTGAAAGGTGAAGGCGCGACGCTGAAAGGCTTCGTTCACTTCAAGCTCGGTGAAGGTATCGAGAAGGAAGAGGATAACTTCGCAGACGAAGTCGCTTCCATGACAAAAGGCGCCTGATCAGGCTTGCCTTTCCGCCCGCAAGGGGCTTTGAACATCCCGGTCGCCCATGACAGGCGGCCGGGAATCTTTTAGGAGGCCGTAAGGTCTTCAGCGAAGGGAAAAAATACGATGCCGAGCGGGGATCCTGAGACAAGCGAACTCAAGTACAAACGCGTACTACTCAAGCTGTCAGGGGAAGCCCTCATGGGCCCCGGCCAGTTCGGAATCGACATCCCGACCTGCGAAAAATTTGCCAAAGCTATCAAGGATGCCCGCGAAGCCGGCGCAGAGATCTGCCTGGTCATCGGTGGTGGTAATATCTTCCGCGGTGTTGCTGGGGCAGCTAAGGGCATGGAACGCGCCCAGGCGGACTCCATGGGCATGCTGGCGACCGTCATGAATGCCCTCGCCATGCAGAGCGTGCTGGAAAACATGGACGTGCCAACCCGCGTTCTGTCGGCCATCCACATGGAAGCGATCTGCGAGCCGTATATCCGCCGCCGCGCCCAGCGCCACATGGAGAAGGGCCGGATCGTCATTTTTGCAGCGGGCATCGGTAATCCGTTCTTCACCACCGATACAGGCGCCGCCTTGCGCGCCATCGAAATGAATTGCGACGCGCTGCTGAAAGGCACGCAAGTGGACGGCGTCTACACGGCCGATCCGAAGCTGGATGCTTCAGCGACACGCTATGATGATGTGTCCTACCAGGAGTTGCTGGTGAAGGATCTGCGTGTCATGGATTCTTCAGCTGTCAGCCTGATGCGTGACAACAACATCCCGATCGTGGTGTTCTCGCTGAAGGAAGAGGGATCGCTTCTGAAAGTGCTGCACGGACAGGGCACCTCGACAACTATTACGAACAAGGGAGCGTCTTCCAAATGAGCTACGACAAGAAAGATCTTGAGCGCCGGATGGAAGGTGCGCTGACATCGCTCGCGACGGAATTCGGCGGTCTGCGTACGGGCCGGGCGTCGGTGAACCTGCTCGATTCGGTGATGGTACCAGCCTATGGTTCGACCGTGCCACTGAACCAGGTTGCGTCGGTGACCGTTACCGACACACGGATGCTGTCGGTAAATGTCTGGGACAAAACCGTGGTTGGCGCTGCAGATCGTGCAATCCGTGACTCCGGTCTCGGCTTGAACCCGGTTGTCGATGGTCAGAACCTTCGCCTGCCGATTCCGCCGCTCAATGAGGAGCGCCGCAAGGAGCTGCAGAAGGTTGCCGGCAAGTATGCTGAATCTGCGCGCATCGCGATCCGCAACATCCGCCGGGACGGCATGGACAGCCTGAAGGCGATGGAAAAAGATGGCGAGATCAGCGAAGACCGCCATCACGCCCTTTCCGATGAAGTCCAGAAGCTTACAGACACCTACGTTGCGAAAGTTGACGAGGCGCTGAAGGCCAAAGAAGCGGAGATCATGCAGGTCTGATGTCCCGCGAACCCGCCCCTGCTACAGAGGGCGCCGGGGCACAGGGGCTGCCGGGGCCGCAGCACGTTGCCATCATCATGGATGGCAATGGACGCTGGGCGAAAGCCCGGGGATTGCCGCGAGCAGCAGGGCATGAGCGTGGGGTGGAAGCCTTGCGCCGGACTGTGGAGGCGGCTCCGGAGCTCGGTATCCGCTACCTCACCGTGTTTTCATTCTCGACCGAAAACTGGCGCCGGCCAGCGGCAGAAGTCAGTGCGTTGTTTGGCCTGCTGAAGGCGTATGTTCAGCGTGACCTTGGCCGTTTGAAGCGGGAAGGTGTGCGGATCCGTGTCCTGGGGCGCCGGGCGGGCTTGCCGGCCGATATCGCGGAGCTTGTCGATAAGGCCGAACGCGAAACTGCAGCGAATTCGGACTTCTATCTCAACATCGCTTTTAACTACGGCGGCAGGGAAGAGATCCTGCGGGCAACGCGGAAGCTGGCCGATGCTATCGAGCGTGGTGAAGTGAAGTCAGACGCTGTCGATGAAGCGACTTTCGAAAAGTTTCTCGATACGGACGGTATTCCCGATCCGGACCTGCTGATCCGGACTAGTGGGGAATATCGCCTTTCAAATTTCCTGCTGTGGCAGGCGGCCTATGCCGAGCTGATCTTCACCGATGTGCTTTGGCCGGATTTCGACAAATCCTCTCTGGAGCAGGCCATCCTGGATTTCAGGAACCGGGAACGCCGGTTTGGCGCTGTGACGTCGGAGCCGCGCTGATGGGTGACTGGACGCCCCGGGAGCTCAGATTTTCAAATCTGGGGCTGCGGCTGATGTCTTCGGCCATTCTTATCCCGCTTGGCCTTGCCGCGGTCTGGTCCGGCGGCTGGGGATTGGCAGTGGCGTGTGCTGCAGCAGCTGGTGTTATGGCGTGGGAGTGGGGACATATCAGCGGGTTCGTAAAGCCAATGTTGCTTGTGGCGTTCGCGTCCTTGGCGTGCCTCGCGCTTCCGCTTGGAAATCCGGGTGTTGCCTTGGGCGTGATCCTGGCGGGAGTGGTGTTTGCCGCGCTTACGGCAAAGGGCGGCTGGAACCATCGGGGCAGTGCTGTCTTCGGATTGATCTACGTCACGCTGCTGCCTGCTTCGCTTTGGCTGCTGCGGGAAGGGCCGTGGGACGGACGTTCGGCAGCGCTGTACTTCATGTCATTCGTGTGGGCGTCCGATGCGGCAGCCTATTTTACGGGACGTGGTCTTGGCGGTCCGCGTCTGTTGCCCAAGGAAAGCCCGAACAAGACCTGGAGCGGTGCAATCGGGGCTGTTGTCGCCTGCATCGTCTGCGGTGTGGCCGCAGCCGATATCCAGCGCGTTCCTTTTGCGGGCTGGATTCTTGCGGGCATCGCTATTTCCGTGGTCGCTCAACTTGGCGATCTGTTTGAAAGCGGTCTGAAGCGGCGGTTCCGTGTGAAGGATTCGGGCTCGATCCTGCCAGGGCATGGCGGCGTGATGGACCGGGTGGATGGCCTCGGTGCCGTCGCGTTCATCACCGTGCTGGCTTTCTACATCGCACCAGACCTTCCGAATATGCTTGGGCTTCAGGCATGACCGCCAAGCGAGCTGTTTCTGTAATGGGATCGACAGGATCCATCGGGTGCTCTGCGCTTGATGTCATCGGTCATGCCAACAGAGGACCTGAGGGCGGTTTCGATCTGATCGCTCTGACGGCTGGCAGCAATGCCGAAAAATTGGCGGAACAGGCGCTCGAATACCGGCCCCAGATCGCTGTGATCGCCGATGAGAACCAGCTGCCGGTGTTGAAAGAGCGGCTGGCGGGCAGCGGTATCGAAGTGGCCGGTGGATGTGCTGCGGTGACTGAAGCGGCGACGCGTCCAGCCAGAGTCCTTGCGGCCATCGTTGGCGCGGCCGGCTTGGAGTCGACGCTCGCTGCGGTCCAGGCCGGGAACGACGTTGCGATAGCCAACAAGGAAAGCGTCGTTTGTGGCGGCCGGCTGATCCTCGAAGAAGCCAAAAAGGCCGGAGTAACGGTGCTGCCGGTCGATTCAGAGCATAGCGCAATCCATCAATGCCTGGGAGATGGCCGGTCTCTCGAGCGGCTGACAATCACCGCTTCTGGCGGACCGTTCCGCACGGCAACGCTTGAGCAGATGCGTGCGGCCAGTCCGGAAGCGGCTGCCGCCCATCCGAACTGGGCCATGGGGATCAAGAATTCCATCGACAGCGCAACCCTGATGAACAAGGCGCTTGAACTGATCGAAGCAGCCTATTTGTTTGACGTTGCGGCAGATCAGATCGATGTGATCATCCACCCGCAGTCGATTATCCACGGCATGGCGCATTTCACGGATGGGTCGGTCATCGCACAGCTTGGCGCGCCGGATATGCGCACGCCGATTTCTTATGCGCTTGGTTGGCCGGATCGTGTTGAAACCACCGTGAATCGCCTGGATCTGGTCAGGCTGGCAAAACTCGATTTCGAAGCGGTTGATCCCGCAAAGTTTCCCGCCGTCGAGCTGGCCCGGGAGGCATTTTCTGCCGGTCCAGGCGCCACGACGGTATTAAATTGCGCTAATGAAACTGCCGTTTCTGCATTTATTGCGGGCCAATGCGGGTTTCTGGACATAAGCTGGGTGGTAAAGGAAGTGTTGAGTCGGTTCCTTTCCGGCAATATGGCCGGGATGGCATGCGGTTCGCTAGAAGAGATCGGCCAATTGGACCGGTACGCGCGTTCTGCGGCTGAAGATTTGTTGAAGCGGGCCCCGGATGGTGGGGCGGAGGGTAAAACGCTTGGGTGAGTTGCTTAGCCAAGGTCCGTTGTTTCTGGCTTGCCTCATCTTCATGATGGGCATCGTGGTGATCGTCCACGAATATGGTCATTATCTTGCCGGGCGAGCCTTCGGAGCCGCTGTCGAGTCCTTTTCCATCGGTTTCGGAAGCCCGATTTTCGAGCGGAAAGACAAGCGCGGTACCCGCTGGCGCATCAACTGGATCCCGCTCGGCGGGTTCGTGAAATTTGCAGGTGAAGCGCAGACCGCCGGCGATATCGGCAAGATTGAGGGCGGCCTGGTCGGTCGGGCCTACCCGGATCTTGGGGTTGGACAGCGCTCCATTGTCAGTCTTGCCGGACCTTTCGCCAATTTTGTCCTCGCAACTCTGATTTTCTCTCTGATGATCGGCACTTTCGGCCGGCCGAACATTGAGGTTGGCGTCTATTCCGTCGGTGAGGGCTCTCCGGCTGCCGTCGCCGGAATGGAGTCCGGCGACATTGTGGTTTCTGCCAATGGCAAGCCCGTGAAAGCCGCGAGCGATATCCAGATGGCGGTTATGCTCAATCCGGGTACGCCGGTGGATTTCGTTATCCGCCGCGGAGATGTCGAACAAACCCTCGCCGTGACGCCCAAGGAAGAAATTCGTGAAAACGAGGTGGGTCAGCGCGTCCCTCAGGGGACAATTGGCGTGCAGCTGGCAAATGTCAGCGTGCAGCCGCCGACTCGTTACAACCCGGTAGAGGCGGTTGGGCAGGGCGTCATCCAGACCGGCAAGACCCTTGAGCAGACGGTCACCATGCTGAGCCGGATCGTTACCGGACGCATGTCCATCCACACCATGTCGGGCCCGGTCGGGATCGGTGATGTTTCGCGCCGGATCGTGAATCGGGTGTGGGCTCAGGAAGATGTTCCCGTCGGAAGCCGAGTCTGGGAGCTGTTCTGGATGCTCCTTGGCATGTGCGCTTCCATTTCCATCGGGATCGGCTTTTTCAATCTGTTGCCGCTGCCGGTGCTGGATGGTGGCCACCTTGTATTTAATGCATACGAAGCCCTAACCGGCCGCCATTTGCCGGAAAAAGTGCAGGAAGTGAGCCTGACATTCGGTCTTATCCTGTTATTGGGGATGGTCGTCGTCATCACATGGGGCGATGTCATCGAAACCGGCCTGTTTGGTGGCGGGGGCGGCTAAGCCGGCCGGATCAGGGACTAATCAGAGAGTTTATTCGACGATGCGTAAGTTTCTTGCAGCGACCTTCATGGCGACCAGCGTCTTTGCGCTTCAGGGCGTTTCCGGCGTTTCGGGTTCCGCTCAGGCGCAGGAAGACAACCGTTATGGGGGGACGATCCGCTCGATCGTTGTCCAGGGAAACAGGCGTATCGAAGCGCGTACGGTGCAGTCATATCTGCTGCTGGAACCTGGTGACGCGTTCGATCCCAACCGGATCGATCTGTCGCTGAAAACGCTGTTTGCAACGAATCTTTTTGCGGATGTGTCGATTGATCGTCTTGGCGACGATCTGATCGTCCGTGTTGTCGAAAACCCGATCATCAACCGAGTGATATTCGAGGGCAACAAGGCCCTGAAGGAAGACAAGCTCAAGGAAGAGATCCAGGCTGAGCCGCGCGGAATCTTCACCGCAGCACGGGTGCAGAACGATGTGCAGCGTATCCTTGAGCTCTATCGTCAGTCAGGTCGCTTTGCTGCCAAGGTCGAGCCGCAGTACAAGCCGCTGGAACAGAACCGCGTCGACCTGATCTTCCAGATCACGGAAGGGCCGGTCACCGGCGTTCGTTCGATCAACTTTATTGGCAACGAAGCCTATTCGGACTCCCGGCTGCGCAGCGAGATCGTGACCAAGCAGTCCCGCTTCTGGCGCTTCTTCAGTTCCAACGACAACTATGATCCCGGTCGCCTGGAATATGACCGCGACCAGTTGCGTCAGTTCTATCAGAATAACGGCTACTATGATTTCCGTGTGACCTCTGCCGTCGCCGAGCTGACGCCGGACCAGAAAGATTTCTACATCACCATGACGGTGGACGAGGGCCGTCAGTACGACTTCGGCGAGGTCAAGGTCGAGACCGCGCTGGAAAAACTGAATGCTGAGGCTTTGCGGGCCGCTGTTCCGATTCAGGAAGGATCCTTGTTCAAGGGTGATCTGATCGAAAGCACGATCGATTCCCTGACATATGCTGCTGGAATTGCAGGCTATGCCTTTGTCGACATTCGTCCGCAGCTGGATGTGAACCCGGAAACAGGCCGCATCGACGTGACGTTCGTTGTGGATGAAGGTCCGCGCGTCTACATCGACCGCATCAATATTGTCGGGAATACGCAAACACTGGACCGCGTTATCCGGCGTGAGCTGAGGATTTCGGAAGGCGATGCCTTCAACCGGATCCTGTTGGACCGGTCCAAGAATCGCGTACGGGCGCTCGGTTACTTTAAAGAAGTCGAGATCGAGGAAGTTCCAACAGACGAGCCGGACCGGACCGTCGTCAATATAACGGTGCAAGAGCAGCCGACTGGTGAGCTGTCGTTTGCCGCGGGTTTCTCTTCGGTGGATTCTTATCTGATCGATTTGTCCGCCAGCCAGCGGAACCTGCGAGGACGTGGACAGTCGGTTGTTGCCAGGATTTCAGCTTCCAGCCGCCAGCAGGTGCTGGACCTTCGTTTCACCGAACCACATTTCCTGGATCGCAACCTGTCGGCCGGCATCGACGTGTTTGCGACTAAACAGGATTTCGGCGACATCTCCTACTTTACCAGCGACACCTACGGCGCTGGCTTGCGTGTGGGTTTCCCTCTGACCGAGCGTATGCAGCTCGGGCTCAGCTACCGTCTGCAGTATGACGACATCAATGTGACGGATGTGCCTTATCTGATCGATATTGCGACCGGACTACCATCGACTCGGACAATCCAGACGGGCGGGCAGGACACGCCGGACGACACGAGTGATGACACGTACCGGCGTGCCGGTGTTGACGATGTTATCGACGGCCAAGAAATTGTACTGGACCGGTGTGATCCGTCCTATCTGTTCCGGGAAACCATTTGCCGTTCCGAACGGTCGGATTTGTCGAGCATTATTGGATACCAGTTGTACTGGGATCGTACGAATGATCCGATTTCGCCGACCCGGGGCTTCGATGCTTCGATAAGTCAGGACCTGGCGGGTGTCGGCGGTGACGTTCATTATCTGCGTACTGAAACACGCGCATCCTTCTATCGCGGTATATGGAAAGGCGTCGTGGCAAGTGCGCGCCTGTCCGGCGGGTACGTTTTCCCATTGGAAAACGGGGAAGGGATCCGGATCAACAACCGCTTCTTCCGGGGCGGATCGACCTTCCGCGGGTTTGATGTTGCCGGTCTTGGACCACGGGAAATTCTTCGTGTGGTCGATCCGAATACGGGCGAAGTCGTTGCGACTCGGCGCCTCAATTCGCAAGGCGGGAACGCGTACTATCAAGGTACGTTCGAGCTCAGTCTTCCGAACGTGTTCCCGGAAGAGTATGGCATCAAGAGCGCTCTGTTCGTGGATGCAGGCTCTCTCGGCACGCTGCGCGGACCTGACATATCCCCGACGATCTACACAACGGATCCGACCACCGGACTCCCTGCAGTGCGTATGACCAAGGATGCTGCATCACTTCGTGCATCAGCAGGTTTGAGTGTCTTCTGGAATTCGCCTTTCGGACCGATCCGCTTCGACTTCTCTCAAATCCTCCGCAGCGAGGACTATGACCGGACAGAGACGTTCCGGTTCTCGACTTCAACACGCTTCTAATCGCAAGCCCCCAGAATGGAGACTAGCATGTCCCACCTAAAGAAAATTCTTTGTGCCTTCGCTTTGCTGATCGGCAGTGCGGCCATCACGGCGCCCGCAGCCGTCGCACAGGGCAGCAACGTCATCGCCATCGATGAAGTAAGAATCCTTCGCGACAGCAAGGCCGGCAAAGACATGGCGACCAAGCTGAGCAACATCGAAACGCAGATGAACAACGAGCTGACGCCGGAACGCAATACTCTGCAGACCCAAGGCAAAGCACTGGATGCAAAGCTCACTGGTAAAACCCGTGAGCAGGTGAACGCTGATGCGGCACTCGTTTCCGAACTGAACGGTTATCAGGCCAAAGCCAATGCGTTTGCCGGAAAAGCTCAGCGGGCGTCCCAGGAGTTCTCGCTGACGGAACGTGTTGCCCTTGCCAACTTCAACAAGGCGCTCGAGCCGGTTCTGCTTCAGGTCATTCAGGAAAAGAACGCGCAACTCGTCGTTTCCAAGAGCTCGGTGATTTACTCAGCAGACTCCATTGATGCGACCGCTCTGGTCATTCAGAAACTCGATGTCGCGTCCCCGACCTTGACGGTTACGCGCCAGAAGATTCCGGATCAGCCGGCTAATCCGCAGTAACGGAGCATATGGTGACGGTCGATCCGCGGTTCTATGCGCCATTGGGGGCTTTGACGCTTGGCCAGGTAGCGGAATTGACCGGCGCAGCTCTGAATGGCGACAGCGATCTGCCTGTCACGGGCATCGCTTCTGCCGCCAATGCCCAAAAAGGCGATCTCGCCTTCCTGGACGGGGATGGTAAATCCACTCCCGCAATCTCGGCAAATGCCGGAATTTTCGTCACCAACGACGCGAACCTGAAATACGTTCCGGAAGGCGGATCGACACTGGTTGTCCGGTTTCCGCGTTTCGCGCATGCCTTGGCCGCTTTGGCGATGTACCGTCCGCGTCATCTGGACTGGGTGGGTGAAGCCCGCATCTCGCCTGAGGCGCAGGTTCACGAAGATGCTCGGGTATCGCCTGGGGCAGTTGTTGGTCCGGGTGCGGTGATCGGTGAAGGGACGTGGATTGGCCCCAACGTATCGATCGGACCGGGTGTCCAGATCGGCCGTCACTGCCAGATCGGTGCGAACGCCAGTGTATTCTGCGCGCTCGTCGGAGACCATGTGACCCTGCTCGCCGGAGCTCGTATCGGCGAGAGCGGGTTCGGGGTGCTTGCAGCACCTGATGGTCAACGGGATGCTCCTCATTTCGGCCGGGTCATCCTTCAGGATCATGTCACTGTGGGCGCCAATACTTGCATCGACCGAGGCGTCTTCGAGGACACGATCCTTGGTGAGCGCACCAAGATCGATAACCTCTGCCAGATCGCGCACAATGTCGTTTTCGGCCGCTCCGTCGTTATGGCAGCATTTGGCGGAATTTCCGGATCTGTCCGGGTCGGAAATCAGTCCATGCTTGGTGGGCGGGTTGGAATCGCTGATCATGTCGTGGTGGGCGAAGGGGTAAGCCTCGCTGCCTCATCGGGCCTGTTCCGCAATATCGAAGACGGCGAGACCTGGGGCGGCACACCCGCAAAACCCATCCGCCAATGGATGCGTGAAGTCGCCTGGTTGCAGAAACAGGCAAACCCGAAGAAAAATAGCTGATCCACGCACATTCCGTGCTGGAAATCAGAGGCGCAGCCATGCCCACACAGATACACCCCACCGCGTTCGTTGAAGACGGCGCCCAATTGGGCACGGACGTCACGATTGGCCCCTTCTGCCATGTCAGCGCGAACGCCGTGATTGGTGATGGGTGCAAACTCCACTCCCACGCCGTCGTCGCGGGTCACACTAACCTGGGAAGAAATGGTGTCCTGTTTCCCCACGCGACGCTCGGGTGCAGCCCGCAGGTGATCGGCTTCGAGAGTACGCCGGAATCCCGTTTGGAAGTGGGCGAGAACTGCACTTTCCGTGAATACGCGACCGCTCATGCCGGGATGCCGAAGTTCGGTGGCCTGACGAAAGTCGGTGATCATTGCTACATCATGATCGGAGCCCACATCGCTCATGACAATGTTATCGGCAACCATGTCGTGATGGCGAACAATGTATCCTTGGCCGGCCATATCGAGGTTGGAGACCATGTTTGGTTCGGGGGGCTCGCCGCAGTACACCAGTTCTCTCGTATCGGTCGAAATGCTTTCATCGGCGGCGGCGCGATTGTGGTGGAGGATGTCATCCCGTTTGGCTCCGTTGTCGGGAACCATGCGAAGCTTTCCGGACTCAATATGGTCGGGCTTAAGCGGCGCGGGTTTGACAAGAGCCAGCTGATGCAGATCCGCAGCGCCTATAAAGCGGTATTTTTTGGAGAAGGTCTGTTCAAGGAACGTCTGGCGAAAGCTGCGCAAGATTTTGCGGATCAACCGCTCGCCATGGAACTTATTTCATTCATTCAGGCAGGTGGCGACCGGCCGATCTGCAAGCCGGCCTGACAGATGACGACACCGCTGGGACTGATCGCTGGACTGGGAGAACTTCCCGTCGCCATTGCGAGCAACGCCACGGCAAGCGGCCAGGGGGTTTACGTGCTTCGCTTGAAGGGGTTCGAAGAGCCTGCGCTTGCAGAATATCCGGGTGCGGTAGTTGGTCTTGGAGAAATCGGCGGCGTGATCGATCGGCTTAAGGCTGCCGGCTGCAAGGATGTTGTCTTCGCGGGGATCGTCAAGCGTCCGAACTTCAAGGACCTCAAACTGGATATGCGCGGAGCGATGCTTTTACCCAAGGTGGTCTCCGAAGCGCGCAAGGGTGACGACGCGTTGCTAAAGGTGCTCGTCAAAGAGTTCGAAAAGCACGGGTTCAATGTCATCGGGAGCGAAGAGGCCAACAAGACGCTGCTGGCACCATCCGGATTGATCGCAGGCCCGGCGCCGACGGAAGATCATCTTGCCGACATACGCGCTGCAGCAAAGGTGGCCTCCGCCACAGGTGCGCTGGACATCGGTCAGGGCTGCGTGGTTTGCGACGGGCTCGTCCTGGCGGTTGAGGCTCAGGAAGGTACGGACGAAATGCTGAAGCGTTGTGCGACGCTACCAGAAGAAATCAGGGGCAAGGCAGGCGCACGCCGCGGTGTTCTCGTCAAGCGGCCCAAGCCGGATCAGGAGCGCCGCATCGACTTGCCGACGACAGGAGTGTCTACGATCGAGCTCGTAGCTGCGGCAGGGCTCGCCGGGCTCGCGGTGGAGGCCGGAGGAGCATTGCTCCTTCGCCGCGTGGAAATGGAAGCGGCAGCAGACCGTCTTGGTGTCTTCATTTACGGTTTTTCGCCGGACGAGGTCTCGTGAGCCCGTTGCGTTTATTCATGGTTGCAGGCGAGGCGTCGGGAGACCTTCTCGCGCGGGAAGTTGTCGAGGCGATCCGTCAGAAAACGGAAGATGTGGAGTTCGCCGGAATCGGCGGTCGTGAATTGGCCTCTGTTGGCATTCAATCACCGTTCGATATATCGCCGCTTTCCATCCTCGGCTTTGCTGAAGGTATTCGGGCCTATGGCACGGTCGTGAAGCTCGCAGATGCAGCTGCCGACGCCATTGTTGCGTTCAAACCCGATGCCGTGGTGTTGGTGGATTCCTGGGGCTTCATGTTGCGTGTGGCGCAGCGGGTTCGGGCAAGGGCTCCTGAAATCAAACTGATCAAGCTGATCGGTCCCCAAGTGTGGGCGACACGGCCGGGTCGGGCAAAGACGCTGGCTGCCACGGTCGATTACCTGCTCTGCATGCATGATATGGAGGCACCATTTTATGCACCCTACGGCCTGCCAACAACGGTCATTGGCAATCCCGCCTTGTCGCGGAACACGCCTGGTGATGGACAGAAGTTTCGTGCCGCGCGGGGTATCGGTTCTGACGACAAAGTCTGTCTGGTCTTGCCTGGTAGCCGCAGGAGCGAGCTCGTCAAAGTCGCGCCAGCGCTGATTGATGCTGCGAAGCGTGTGGCGGCTTCGGTGTCGGGTATCCGGATTGTCATTTCACCTGCAGGAAACATGGCTGATGCATTCGACGCCGCTTTTCCGGATGTGTCCGACTGGGCCGAGGTACTGCACGCACCGGAGGAGCGTTATGACGCTATGGCGGCTGCCAATCTTGCGCTCGCCTGTTCGGGTACCGTAACGAGCGAACTCGCCATGCAGGGGGCGCCCATGATCGTGGCATACCGAACCGGCTGGCTGACTTGGGCATTGGCGCGTGGGCTGCTCTACAAGAAGCATCATATCACGCTACTGAACATCGTTTCTGACGATCAGGAAATCGTGCCGGAATTCGTTCAGACCAAACAAAAGCCTGAGCTGATCGCGGACACCGCAATCAGATGGCTGAAAGATCCAAAGCTACTGGACAGTCAGAAGCAAGCACAGAACGAGGCGTTAGTCCGGATGCAGGGTGAGGGGCATTCTTCTGCAGACATAGCCGCAGATGCCATTCTGTCAGTCGCCAGGGGGCAGGCTGTGCTCCCGCAGGAATGAGAAATCGATATATTTCTTGAGGTGCCAGACCCAGCGGCCTTTCAGGGTAAATCCGAACTTTTCCGCCACGGCTTTCTGCTCACCCAGGCTGACGAGCTTCAGATAGTCGGACTGGGGATGGAATTGGGATAGCGGAGCGTTTTCGGAGTACCGGCGGATATTCTCTGCGATGACAGGACCGGCGCGCACTGCGAACACTCCCGCAGGTGCCAGAGGATCCGGCTTGAAGTAAGAGGTGTCACCGGCGGCCCAAATTTGCGGGTGGCTGGTCGATCGAAGGCAAGCATCTACTTCAATGCGGCCGTGATCTGTTCTTAAACCTGTTTCGCCAATCCATTCATGCGGAGCGGATCCGGCACAATTCACCACGAGCGCGGCTTCGGCTTTTATGCCGGATGAAAAAGTGACCGTTCGGTTGTGCACGGATCGAACATGAGTTTGCAGAAGTGTTTCGATTCCGGCGCTTTTGAGGGAATCGCCAAGTTGCTTGCGAAGTGCGGGCGAACTGCTTCCGGAAATCTTTTCTCCTGCATCCACAAGGAGTGTCCGCGGTTGCGGAATACCTTCCTGACGGAGGCAATAATGAATGGCTAAAGCGACTTCAACGCCGGCAAGGCCAGCCCCGACCACAACAATCGTCGGCGGTGCGGTTCCGGATTTTATCTGCTCAAGTGACGATTGCCATCGTTGCAGAAACGGCGCGATCGGTCGGATAGGGACAATTTGGTTATGACCTATTTCTAGACCCAGAGGCCGGATGCCAGACCCTATATCAAGGCTCGCCAAATCATATGGAATGATCTTTCCTGACGCGAGGCTGGCTGTGCAAGCTTCCGGATCGATCATGTTGATCCTGTCCAGCACGAACTGAACACCTGCGGCGTCACATAGCGGTTGCAGCGGGACGGCAATGCCTTCGGCCGGCCAATGACCAGCAATCACGCCGGGCAGGGCGCCGCTGTACAGATTGTGGGTCGTTGGAGAAACAAGGGTCAGCCGGATGCCGGGCGGGGGCGGGCTCTTTGCAAGATTGCGAAGGGCAACTGCATGGGCATGTCCGCCGCCTGCAAGCAGGATATGTCGAGGTTCTGCGGTCAGCGTGCCCACCATGACTGCAAAGCATTCGCGATGTTCAGTGATGCTTCTCGTGCTTTCGCTGGTGCGCGGTAAGCAACGATCGCAGAACCTTCGAGGGCGCCCTCATCCAAAGGGTCCATTGGCCAGCGGGCACCGGCGACGAAACAATCGTCTAGCTCAGTCAGGTACTCACCGAACTCGATTTCACGACCATCCTTGAAGAGCGGCAGCCACAGGACGAGCATGCCCTTCGGCCAGCGCTTGAGTGCACGTGGTGTCCACAAAGCGAGTGCGTCGATATCGCGGCTGGTCTCGTAACTTGGATCGACAAAGCAGACCATGCGTTCATTGCTGCGAGGCGAAAGCTTCAGCGCGCCGGAATAGCCGTCGGCATGTTTGACCTGTAGCCGAGGGTCACTCTCAAGCGCTTTGACAAGTTCCCTGTTTTCGGTCGGGTGTTTCTCGAAAAAGATCATGCGGGAAGATGCGGGCAAAATCTGCTGCGCCAGCGCGGGTGATCCCGGATAGTCTGCCCGACCGCGCTCCTTCACCAACTCTAACCAAGGCTGAACAGGTTTCGGAGCGCCATCGGCCAATAGTGACAGGACTCCATCCACCGCTTCTCCGCCTTTGGTGGCCTGTTCTCCATCCAGATTGTATCTTCCGCGTCCTGAATGGGTCTCGACATAAAGCGTGTTCGGAGACTCTTTGGCAACGGCCCCCAGTATGGCATGCAAAACAGCATGCTTCAGGACGTCCGCCCGATTGCCTGCGTGAAAGCCGTGCTGGTAGGAGAGCATTCCTGAAAGTTTCCGGTAGAGGTGGCTGTCTGCCGGCAAGAACCGGCAGACAGAATAAGATCATTTCCCGTCGAGGCTGGCCTTGCGGATGGCTTCGAATTCATTGCCGGGATACCAGGTCGGCCACGCGTCTGACTGGGCGATGGATTTGCCGACTTCGAAGAGTGCCGTGACATCTTCCACATTGCCGGAGAGATCCCAGTCGTCGGAGTACTCGTCCATGGGCTTGTGGTAGCGTTGCTCATTATAGGCTTGGGCAATGGCTTTGCCTGCCGCGATGCCGCCGTCCAGCTTGTCTTCACCGCCGTCTGCATACAGCATCGGAACACCGCGCTTCGCGAGTGAGACATGATCGGACCGATAGAAAGAACCGGCTTCAGGTTTCGGGTCTGGCTTCACAACGCGGTCTTGGGTGGTGAGATATTCGGTCAGCATGTCTTCCAGTTCGGAAGCACCGTAACCGACAACGACCATATCATGCGTACGGCCGACAGGGAGCGATCCATCCATGTTGATTCCGGCCACGATCTTGTTCAGCGGCACGGTCGGATGCTGGGCAAAATATTCGGAGCCGAGCAGGCCGGATTCTTCAAGTGTGACGGACAAGAACAAGACCGAACGGTCGACCGGCTGCGAAGCCATGGCCTCGGCAATCTCCAGCAGCGCGGCCGAGCCAGTCGCGTTGTCCACGGCCCCATTGAAGATCTGATCCTGGTAGAAGTCCTCACCTGGCGCTCCGGTCTTCTCGCCGGACTTCTTGCCGAGGTGATCCCAGTGTGCGGTGTACAGAACGTATTCGTCAGGCGTAGTTTTTCCCGGCAAGACGCCGATCACGTTGTGGCTGGCGAGTGGTTCGATTGATTGGGTTATTCCGCCCTGTGCCTTGATGCCTGTCAGCGGAACAGGCTTGAAACCACGTTCCTTTGCGGCGTCTTTCAGGGTCTGGAAATCCAGCCCGGCGGCGCGGAAGAGTTCCTCGGCCTTGTCGCGGGTGATCCAGGCTTCCATCGTGGTGCGGTCTGCACCGCCATCCGTGCGAACGAGGTCCGACTGAGCGCCTGACCAGGAGTTTTCGACGACATCCCAGCCATAAGCTGCGGGTGCCGTTTCATGCACGATGATCGCGGCAGTTGCATTTTGCCGTGCGGCCTCTTCGAACTTGTAGGTCCAGCGGCCATAATATGTCATGGCTTTGCCCTTGAAGAGGGCCGGATCCTGGGTCGCGAAGCCCGGATCATTGACGAGCATGACCACCGTTTTTCCGGTGAAGTCCTGACCGTCATAATCGTCCCAGTCGTATTCCGGCGCGACGGAACCGTAGCCGACGAAAACCACGTCGCTCGGATCGAAGGAAAGCTCGGTTGCGTTCTGGCGCTTGGTCCAGATGACACTGTCTTTTTTTAACGTGGTGGGGATTTCGGTGCCGTCGTCGGTGCTGAAGCTGAGGTAGGATTTCTCCGGATCGATGGTCTGGTTCACCATCTTCACTTCCTGGAAAAAGCTACCGTTCTCGCCGGCAGGCTCAAGACCGACGCGGGCCATTTCGGCCGCGATCCAGTCTGCAGCGGCTTCGCCGGTTGGGGTACCCGGGCCGCGGCCTTCGAACGTATCGTCGGCCAGAGTCTTGATCCGCACGGCAAGGTCTTCTGCGGTAATGTCCGCCACCGTACTTTCGGGGAGCGGCAATAGCAGATCCGGTGCAGGCGCGTTATCCACCGCTCCGGTGGTCTCGACTTCAGCGGCCTGCTGCCCACAGGCGGCCAACGCGAACAGTGAGGCTGCCAGGAACAGCTGCTTCATGAGATTCTCCCTAAATTCCGCACTTGGGGGTGTTGCACGTGGCCGGGCAGGGGGCAAGCTTGTGCCTCACGGGAGAGGAATCCACTCATCCCTATCGCCCGGAACTTTCGGAAAGCGGTCAGATCCACCCGAACCAGCCGATTTTTGCCAATCTTGTTTGGCTTCGTCGATGAGGGCCTGGTTGCTGGCAACGAAATTCCATTCGAGCTTGCGCGGGCCATCCATGGCCGCACCGCCGCAGATCACGCCTTTCGTGCCGGGCTCGAAGCGAATGGCGACATCGGCGTTGCTGGCCAATACGAGCATCTGGCCTTCGCTGAACGTCTCGCCGTCGATCGTGGCGCTGCCGCAAACCAGATAGATCGCACGTTCCTCGGCGAGCGTGTGCGGCAGGATCAGGTTGGCAACGGCGTCTACCTCGAATGCCACGTACAGGATCGGCCACGGAAATTCGACGGGCGAGACTTGTCCGAATGCCTCGCCGGCTAACACTCGCATTCGAACGCCCTTGTGTTCGAACTCCGGCAAACTGTCTGCCGGGTGGTGGACAAAGGCCGGCGGTATGTCTTCATGCGTTTTTGGCAGGGCGACCCAGGTCTGCAGGCCGTGCATGCGCTGACCGGTTTGGCGTTCCGGTGCAGGGGTTCGTTCAGAATGGACGATGCCGTGACCGGCGGTCATCCAGTTCACGGCGCCGGGACGGATAACGAGGTCTGTGCCGAGGGAGTCTCGGTGTTCGATGGCGCCTTCGAACAGATAGGTGACGGTGGACAGGCCGATGTGCGGGTGCGGGCGTACGTCGAAGCCTTCGCCAGGGGCGTATTTCACCGGACCGAAATGATCGAAAAAGACGAACGGACCGACCATACGCTGTGCATGGAACGGTAAAACCCGCCGAACACGGAATCCCCCGCCCAGATCGCGTGCTCTTGGTTCAATTCTCCGCGAGATCAGTTCGCTCATGTTCATCGCTCCTTTTCGCGGCCATAATCACCGTCAAATATGATCTCATGAGCCATGATCTCCAGCCCTTGATCGAGCAGATGCGCAATTGCCGTCTCTGCGAAGCGGATATGGAGCGCGATCCAAACCCGATTTTTCAGCTGTCAGCCGACGCCAATATACTGATCGCCGGTCAGGCCCCTGGTAATCTCGCTTATACCACAGGCACGCCTTTCAACGATCCGTCTGGTGATCGCCTGCGTGATTGGATGGGCGTCTCGAAAGAGGAATTCTATGATGCTTCGAAGGTCGCCATGTTGCCGATGGGATTCTGCTTTCCGGGATATGACGCGAAGGGCGGCGACCTGCCGCCGATGAAACGGTGCGCAGAGGTCTGGCGCCAGCGGGTGATGGACCAGCTCCAGCAGATTGATGTGATCCTGCTCGTCGGCGGGTACGCCCAACGCTGGCATCTTGGTCACCGCGTGGAAAAGACACTCACCGCAACAGTGGCGAACTGGAAATCATATACGGGTGATCTCATGTTTACGTTGCCGCATCCAAGCTGGAGGAACACCGCATGGCTGAAGCGCAATCCCTGGTTCGAGGCAGACGTTCTGCCCGAACTCAGACGCGCGGTCCGGTCAGCCTTGTCCGAAAACTGAAAGCATTATCGATATTGCTCGTGACCTCATGCGCCACACCCGAAGTGCAGGAACCGCTCTCCATGACGCAAACCGTGACATCAGACCTGCTCGTTGAGGAGAACGCGTTCATCTCATTTGATGGCGCAAGGCTCGGTCTGACCTACTGGGAGGGTCAACGCGAAGGGCCAGCGGCGGGACATGTGGTTGTCGGTCTGCACGGCATGAACGACTACGCCAACGCTTTCCATATGGCAGCACCTTATTGGGCTACGAAAGGCGTGACCGTTTATGCTTATGACCAGCGCGGATTTGGGCGTTCGCCTGAGAGGGGAATCTGGCCGGAAGAGGAGCTGATGCGCGAGGACCTCCGTACCGCTGTCGACCTTGCCAAAATGCGCCATCCTGATGCGAAGATCACGGTAGTAGGTATCTCCATGGGGGCGGCCGTTGCGATGTCGGCCTTTGGGTCAGACCGCCCGCCAGCCGCCGATCAGTTCATTGCGTCTGGACCTGGCCTTCGAGGCTGGGGTGCTATGAACATGACCTACCGGGCAAGTCTCTGGATGTCCGCTCATGTCCGACCCGGCTGGATTGTGCAGCCACCACGGCGTTTCGTCCGGATCGAGCCATCAGACAATATCGAAATGCTGCAGCGGACCTGGTCGGATCCGCTGATGATGCCGACGAACCGTATCGATCAGGTCTATGGGCTGGTCTCGCTGATGGAGCGGGCGCATGAGCGGGCCCCGAGCCTTCCACAGAGCCTGCCGACGCTCATGTCGTATGGGGCGAATGATTATGTGGTGCCAGTGAGGGGAGTGCAACGAACCGCGAAGGTGCTGCCGTCGCACGTCCGGACGGTCTACTATGAAAAGGGCTTTCACATGCTGCTCAGGGACCTGCAGGCGCAGACGGTACACGACGATTATCTGGAGTTTATGCTGGATCCGGAAGGAGTTTTGCCTAGCAGGGCTGCCGAATGGCCGTTTCGCTAACGCTTTCCACAGCGGAACGCCTCTTGCAGCACTGCCTGCGTGGACAAATATCAGCCATTCTGCCAGTTCTGGCAGAGTAGAGATTCCTTTTATCGACGCCCGAGGCCCGACTTATGTCAAATCCGTATCAGACTGCCCTGAACCTCGTCCCCATGGTGGTGGAGCAGACCAGCCGTGGCGAGCGGGCCTTCGACATTTTTTCGCGCCTTTTGAAGGAGCGGATCATCTTCGTGACCGGCGGCATCGATGACGGCATGGCCGCGCTCATCACGTCGCAGCTGCTGTTCCTCGAATCGGAGAACCCGAAAAAAGAGATCGCCATGTATATCAACAGCCCGGGCGGTTACGTTTCGTCCGGATTGGCGATTTATGACACAATGCAATTTATCCGCTGCCCGGTGTCCACAGTATGCATCGGTCAGGCCGCCTCGATGGGCTCGCTCCTGCTGGCGGCAGGGGAGGCGGGCGCCCGTTTTGCGCTGCCGAATGCCCGTGTGATGCTGCACCAGCCGTCTGGCGGTTACTCCGGTGTCGCGACCGATATCGAGCGCCATGCCGAGGAAATCATTGATCTTAAGCGGCGCCTGAATCAGATTTACGTCAAGCACACCGGTCAGGAGTATGACGTTATCGAGCGAAAACTCGACCGGGATACGTTCCTCACCGCTGAGGAAGCTCAGGAATTCGGCATCGTAGACAAGGTGTTCGAACGCCGGGCTGCCGAGGATGAGAAATAGTCGGGGCGTCCCCGCGCATTGCGGCCTGGCACTTGCAGTGCCGGCCAATGCCCATATTGTTCTGTTAAGGAACTGGGTTTGGGCGTTTAAAACCACGTTAAGCCTTAACCGGCATTGAGGATGGCATGACCAAACAAAACGGCTCAGGCGACTCCAAGAACACGCTTTACTGCTCGTTCTGCGGCAAAAGCCAGCATGAGGTGAAAAAGCTCATTGCTGGACCGACCGTGTTCATCTGCGATGAATGCGTTGAACTCTGCATGGACATCATTCGCGAGGAAAACAAAACCTCGCTGGTTCGCTCACGCGAAGGGGTGCCGACGCCTCAGGAAATCTGCGACGTGCTGGACGATTACGTCATCGGCCAGACCTATGCGAAGCGCATCCTGTCGGTCGCCGTGCACAACCACTACAAGCGCCTGTCTCATGCCGGCAAGACTGACGGCGTCGAACTGTCGAAATCCAACATCCTGCTGGTCGGTCCGACCGGGTGCGGCAAGACGCTGCTCGCCCAGACGCTGGCGCGCATTCTGGATGTGCCATTCACGATGGCCGACGCAACGACGCTTACCGAAGCCGGTTACGTCGGTGAGGATGTCGAGAACATCGTCCTGAAACTGCTCCAGTCGGCCGACTACAATGTCGAGCGCGCTCAGCGCGGCATCGTTTATATCGACGAGATCGACAAGATTTCCCGCAAGTCTGACAATCCGTCCATTACACGCGACGTGTCGGGCGAGGGGGTTCAGCAGGCCCTCCTGAAGATCATGGAAGGCACTGTGGCGGCTGTTCCGCCTCAGGGTGGCCGTAAGCATCCACAACAGGAATTCCTGCAGGTCGACACCACGAACATCCTGTTCATCTGTGGCGGTGCGTTTGCTGGTCTCGATAAGATCATCTCTGCGCGCGGTGAAGCTGCGTCGATTGGTTTTGGTGCGGCTGTGAAAGATGCGGAAGACCGCGGCGTCGGCGAAGTCCTGCGAGAAGTGGAGCCGGAAGATCTTCAGCGCTTCGGCCTCATCCCGGAATTCATCGGCCGTCTACCAGTCATCGCGACCTTGGAAGACCTTGACGAGAAGGCGCTCATCCAGATCCTCACCGAGCCGAAGAACGCCCTGCTCAAGCAGTACCAGCGCCTCTTCGACATGGAGAACGTCCAGCTCACCTTTACCCCGGACGCCCTCACAGCTGTCGCTCGTCGCGCCATCACGCGGAAGACCGGCGCGCGTGGCCTGCGCTCCATCATGGAAGGCATCCTGCTCGACACGATGTTCGAACTGCCGAACCTGCGCGGTGTTGAGGAAGTGGTCATCAGTGGCGAAGTCGTCGAGGGCAACGCCGAGCCGCTCTACGTTCACGCCAAGAAGAGCCAGCCTGAAGCCGGCTGATCTGGCCGCCGACAAATTGGAAAAATAAAAAGCCCCGGTCGTCAGGCCGGGGCTTTTGTTTTGTGCACCGGAATACAGGGCGGAGCAGGCCGCGGCTGAGTCTGAAATTTGAAACGGTAAGGGCCGGTACCTTTCGGTACCGGCCCCGCCTTCCCCCGTGTGTCGGGCTATTTGATCGGATGAGCGATCAGTATTTGTAGTACATGTCGAACTCGACCGGGTGAGGGTGCAGTTCGTATTTCATGTTCTCTTCCATCTTCAGATCGATGTAGGCGTCGATCTGGTCGTCGTCGAAGACGCCGCCCTTCTTGAGGAATTCACGGTCAGCGTCGAGTGCCGCCAGGGCTTCGCGCAGAGAACCGCAAACCTGCGGGATGGTTTTCGCTTCTTCCGGCGGCAGGTCGTAGAGGTCCTTGTCCATGGCGTCGCCGGGATGGATCTTGTTCTCGATGCCGTCGAGGCCAGCCATGAGCAGGGCTGCGAAGGCGAGATACGGGTTTGCCATCGGATCCGGGAAGCGGGTTTCGATACGCTTGGCTTTCGGGTTGTCGCCGAAAGGAATACGGATCGAGGCCGAACGGTTGCGAGCCGAGTAGGCCAGCATGACCGGTGCTTCGTAGCCCGGCACCAGACGCTTGTAGCTGTTGGTGGACGGGTTGGTAATCGCGTTCAGAGCCTTGGCGTGCTTGATGATACCGCCGATGTAGTAGAGGCAGGTCTCGGACAGGCCTGCATATCCGTCGCCGGCGAACAGCGGCTTGCCGCCATTCCAGATGGACTGGTGCACGTGCATGCCCGAGCCGTTGTCCTTGTACATAGGCTTCGGCATGAAAGTGGCCGTCTTGCCGTAGGAATGAGCGACGTTCTGGACGACGTATTTGTACAGCTGAAGGCGGTCAGCCATCACGGTCAGGGTCGAGAATTTCAGACCGAGTTCGTGCTGTGCCGGAGCCACTTCGTGGTGATGCTTTTCCGGGTCGAGGCCGATATCAGCCATGACGGACAGCATTTCGCTGCGCATGTCCTGTTCGGAATCGATCGGCGGCACCGGGAAGTAGCCACCCTTAGGACCAGGGCGGTGGCCCATGTTGCCCATCGGGTATTCCTTGGCCGTATTGATCGGCAGCTCGGTGGAGTCGAAGGAATAACCGGTGCTGTGCGGCTCAACGCTCCAGCGAACGTCGTCGAAGACGAAGAATTCAGCTTCCGGACCGAAGAAGACCGTATCGCCAACGCCGGACTGCTTCACGTAAGCTTCGGCTTTCTTGGCGGTCATCCGCGGGTCGCGGTTGTAGGCCTGGCCGCTGATCGGGTCCAGAACGTCACACATCACCGCGAGTGTGGTTTGCTGGAAGAACGGATCGATGATCGCCGACGCCGTATCCGGCATCAGAAGCATGTCCGACTCGTTGATCGACTTCCAGCCAGCGACGGACGAACCGTCGAACATCTGACCATCTACGAAGAAATCCGCGTCGACCATGTCCTTGTGGAATGACACGTGCTGCATCTTGCCGCGCGGGTCAGTGAAACGAAGGTCCACGTACTGGACGTCTTCGTCCTTCATGATCTTCATGAGGTTTTCAGCCATTGAAAATGCCCTCCATCAATATGTTGCTGAATCTTGTTGTCTTTTTCGCTGGATCAAAGCGCCGTTTCGCCGGTTTCGCCGGTACGGATCCGAACAGCGTCGATAATATCCGAAACGAAGATTTTGCCATCACCGATCTTGTCGGTGTGTGCGGCTTTCTTGATCGCTTCGACGGCACCGTCGACGGCGCTGTCGGCCAGGACGATCTCGATTTTGAGCTTCGGCAGGAAATCGACCACGTATTCTGCGCCGCGATAGAGTTCGGTGTGCCCCCGCTGACGACCGAATCCTTTTGCTTCGATGACGGTCATGCCCTGCAGGCCAATCTCCTGCAGTGCCTCTTTCACATCGTCGAGTTTGAACGGTTTGATGATTGCCTCAATTTTTTTCATGGCCCGTGTTCTCCCAGCCGCTGAGTGTCTGTCTGTAGACTCCGGTAGGCGGCTTCCCGTGCCTAGGCGAGACATTCATGCGTGTCAGGTGGCATGAGGTTAAGGCGTGGTCGATTATTGTGCGCCGATGCATCAATATTGGGCATCAGTTTTCTGCCGGGAAGGGCATATTGTTGAAAATCCGGCAGGCCCAATCAGGGGAATGTGCTGTGACACCGGTGGATCGCAACGTAAATGAACTGGCGTTTCGCGAATCCCGGCTGGCCGAATTCCGTTCAGATGGGCTGCGTGAGGTTCAGCTTCATGCCGCTCAAGGCGTAGGCATCCGGGGCAGAACAGCAAGGCCCTTGCTTCGTTGCGGTCCGATCACGTTTCGCGGAACTGGAGCATACGGGCCGAAATCCCGAGGTCTCGCTGCTTAACATCTATGGGTCGGTGGTCTATCAGCGGTCTGGCAACGAACGGGGCAGGGCTTAGTTACCAGCCCACCCGGCACGAACGAACAGAGGGCACCATCATGATCTATCTCGTCCGTCATGGAGAAGCGGCGGCGAGTTGGGGCAATCACCCCAATCCGGGTCTCAGTGATCTTGGCCACAAGCAGGCAGAAGCGGCGGCCACTGCGCTTGTTGACCTTGGCGCCCGGAGTGCTGTCAGCAGCCCGATGCAGCGGTGTCGCGAAACGGCTGCGGCTTTCGAAAGGCTCGCTGGCGTAACAGCGCAGATCGAGCCTGTGGTGTCGGAGATAGAAACGCCGGAAGGCGTGGGAGACCGGGTCGAGTGGCTGCAGTCCTACATGGCTGGTACCTGGGATGCTGAAGGTGCAGCACATGATGCCTGGCGCAAAAAGATTGCCCAGGCGCTGGCACTGCTGCCGGACAATACGGCCGTTTTCTCTCACTTCGTTGCAATCAATGCCGTGGTCAGCCTGATTGATCAGGATTCCCGCACCACCGTGTTCAAGCCGGGCCATTGCTCGATCACCAAAGTGGACTTCAGTGGCGCGGTTCCGCGCGTCATCGAATACGGGAGCCAGGCCGCGACTCGCGTGCTATGAGCCCGCCATGGGCAGACCGATACTTACACCGCAGGAAATGCAGGCCGCCGAACAGGCGATGTTTGCAAAGGGGCTCGACAGTTTCGAGCTGATGCAGCGCGCTGGCGATGCCGTGGCCGAGTTCGTCCACGCGAACTGGCCGGAAGGGTCGATACAGGTTCTATGCGGGCCGGGCGGCAATGGCGGCGACGGCTTTGTGGCTGCAGCCAAGCTGTCGAAGCTTTGGCGGGATGTGAAAGTCTACTGCATGGTCCCGGTCGCCGAACTGACCGGCGATGCGGTCAAGGCTGCTGCCTTGTGGGACGGCCCGGTCGGCACGTTGGAAGAGGCGGTGGAGGCGCCGCATGACCTTGTTCTGGATGGCCTTTTTGGCGGCGGCCTGACCCGGCCTCTTGAGGGGACAGCCGCGCAGCTGGCCCAACGCGGCGGTCGTGTTATCTCGATCGATGTGCCCTCAGGCATCTGCGGACTGCGGGCAAAGCCACTCGGACCATGCTTCATTGCGGAAGGGACAGTAACCTTTGCGGCGCTCCGTCCTGCGCACGTACTCCGACCGGCTTCCGCCTATTGTGGCAACGTCCTGGTCGCTGACATCGGCGTGCCCGTGCAGACGCGGCTCATGGAAAACAGCCCGATGCTGTGGCTGCGCATGCTGCCGCAGCCCGGCATGGCAGATCATAAGCACAGCCGCGGGCACCTGAAAGTGCTGAGCGGGGGTGTTTCATCCACTGGCGCAGCGCGGTTAGCAGTCCGCGCGGGTCTTCGGATTGGTGCAGGGCTCGCAACGCTGCTGACACCGCCTTCGGCGCTGATGGTCAATGCCAGCCAGCTGACGGCAGTGATGGTGAAGCCCGTCGACGGGGCCGAAGCGCTTTCCGAGGCGATCAAGACGGCCTCGGTCGTCATTGCCGGGCCGGGCGCCGGCATTACCCCTGCGACGCGCGCCAATATCGAGACGATCCTGAACGGGCCAGGGCGGGCTGTGCTCGATGCGGATGCGCTGACTGTGTTTGAGTCACAACAGGATGAGCTGTTCAAACGCCTCCGCCCGACAGACCTGCTGACCCCTCATATCGGCGAATTCAACCGCCTGTTCGGAGACCTGCTGGAGACCGCGACAAACAAGGTCGAAGCCGTGCGTCAGGCGTCGGTCAAAGCCGGGTGCACCGTTCTCCTGAAAGGACCGGACACAGTAATCGCCCAGCCGGATGGCGGCGCTGTCGTCAATATTCACGCCACGCGCTGGCTCGCCACGGCTGGTTCGGGCGACGTTCTGGCAGGCTTTGCAGGCGGCCTGATGGCGCAGGGGATCGACACGCTGGTCGCGGCCAGCATGGCGGCCTGGATCCATGGCGAAGCAGGCCGGCGAGTCGGGGCGGGCCTGATCTCGGAAGACCTGGAGCGTCAGGTGCCAGACATCCTGAGCGCGCTGCATGGCGAGATCGGCTGACGCAGGTGGTGGATAAGTGGCCGCTCAGGCAATGTAGAACACCATGTATACACCATGTAGGGACCATATATAGCGCGCCTTCCGGTGCAGTGCCCCGTTGTGCCCGCGCGCGTGCTCGCTTAAGTGTGCGCCCGGAACGCGGATGTGGCGGAATTGGTAGACGCACTGGATTTAGGTTCCAGCGCCGCAAGGCGTGGAGGTTCGAGTCCTCTCATCCGCACCATTCACTCGCAGTGAGCGCATCGCACTCAGCCCCATACCGCAAACCTTAGTCGGTGCCCGCGAGAATTTGCCCGGCAATATCTACGAGGGACGTCGGGATCTCCGGGTGAAATACCGTGTCGTCGATGCATTCGACTGGCACAATCAGGCGCAGGCTGTTGGTCAGGAAAACGGTATCGGCTGTTTTCAACGTCGCGAGGTCCAGGCTTTCCTCGACAGCCTTGAAGCCTGCTGCGGCGGCGTGCTCCAGAATCCAGCCTCTCATCACGCCGGCGACTACCCCGTCGGTCAGAGGGGGCGTGATCAGGCGGTCGTCATACCGGGCGAATATGTTGGCAATCGAGCTGCAGGCGACGCGTCCGTCTGTCGTGCAATAGAGCGCATCATCGAAGCCGTCAGCCCGGGCCTGCCGTTGGCCGGCCACGGCATCAGTGTAGGCGAGGGTTTTGTGGCGAGCGGAGGGCGCCGTCGGATTGCGCCGGATCGTGCTGACGCCGAGGCGTACGGGCTGTGCCGGCCAGGTCAGCGGTTGGGATGAAAAGCTCGCAAGCAGCGTCGGCTTTTGCCCGGCTGGGCCTTCGAGACCGCGTCCGCCCGGTCCGCGGGTCACGGTCAGCCGCAGCGCGCCGGTTTCGCCTGGCGACAGCGCGCTGTCGGCGAGTGAATCCAGATCGGCGCGCGATACAGCAAGACCAAACGCATCGCAGGCATTCAGCAGGCGCTCGATATGCCGTGTACGCAGGATCATCCGGCCATCGATGATGAGCGATGTGTCGAATACGCCATCGCCCAGCAGCAACCCTCTGTCGCTGAGGTCGAAGGGTTGGACGGCCTCGCTCGAAGAGACGGCTTGTTGAAGGCGGATGACTGGCATCACTTGCTCCGGCAGAGTTTGAGGAAATTGCCAAGCACGGCCTGGCCATGTTCTGTGAGAATGGATTCAGGATGAAACTGGATTCCGAATACGGGATGCTCCGTGTGCGACAGAGCCATGATCGCGCCGTCGGGGGCGGTGGCATCGACCCGCAGCCCTGTGGCAGCAGGGTCGAGATTGCAGACAAGGGAATGATAAAGCCCCACTCTCAGCGGCGCGGGCAGGCCTTCAAACAGGCGCTCGCCATTATGCGTGAGGCTTGCGGTTCGGCCGTGCACCGGGGTTTCGGCGTGTTGCACAGATCCACCATAGGCAACCGCAATTGCCTGATGGCCAAGGCACACGCCGAGGATGGGAATGTGAGGGCCGAACGCCTGAATGGCGGCGACGGATATGCCAGCCTTGTCAGGGGCGAACGGGCCCGGAGAAATGACGATGGCTTCCGGACGCAGGCGCTGGATGTCTTTGAGAGTTAGTCTGGCGCTGTCCGCAACCTCAACCCGGGCGCCCGCAATTGTCAGGCAGCGCGCCAGATTGAAGACAAAACTGTCCCGGTTGTTCAACATCAGGATCATCAGGAGACCAGCGGCACTGAATTGCGCGAAAGGATCCGTTCTGCCTTCAACTGAACTTCGGCCCATTCCGCTGCGGGCTCGGAGAGCAGCGTCAAGCCCGCGCCCGACCAGTAGCGTGCACCCGACGGCAGAAGCTCGATCGTCCGGATCATGATGTTGAAATCGCAGGCCCCATCAAATCCGATATAACCGAGGGCACCACAAAATGCGCCGCGGGCAGCCGGCTCGAGGTCGTCGATGATTTCCATCGCCCGTGATTTCGGCGCGCCTGTTACCGAGCCTCCGGGAAATACTGCGGCCAGCAGGTCAATTGCGTCGCGGCCCGGCTCCAATCGCCCATCCACCGCGGAGACAAGATGGTGCAGGTTCGGCAAGGTCTCGACACGGCACAGATCTGCAACGGTGACAGACTCCGGCAAGCAAACGCGGGAGAGATCGTTGCGCATAAGGTCAACGATCATGATGTTTTCCGCCCGGTCCTTTTTCGATCGGGCCAATGCTTCCGCAATCTTGCGGTCCTGCTGCGGGTCAGTTGCGCGTCGCGCAGTGCCCTTGATCGGTTCGGCCCGGACATGACCTTCCGGGTCCATTTTCACCAGCCGTTCGGGAGACAGGCTCAGCAGCGTGCGCGCGCCAAATGTGCCGAAAGCGGAAAACGGCGCTTCGGTCTGTGTGCGCAGCCGGAGGTAATCGCGGAATGGGTTACCGGAGGCCTCGGGCGGGCGGGTCCACAGGCTCGCGATATTCGCCTGGTAGACTTCACCATCCCTGATCGCGGTCTGCACCTGCCTGACGAGTCCGGCATAATCCGTCTGGTTCGGAGCGGGCGACCAGTCATCGCCGCGCTCGCCGGATCTGGATTCGGTCAGGGGGGCCGTGCCGAGCGTCTGTTCCAGCGCGGCAATCCGTTTGCGAGCCAGATCATTGTCAGGCGGGACGCCGGGGGCCGAGAGGCCGGAGGCGTATACCGAGAGCGTCCTGTTCAGGTGATCGAAGGCGAGAACCGTGTCGTACAGTGCGAACGCGACCGTATCGGCAAGGCTGGGCGGGTGGCGCGACTGGAAATCGGGGACCCAGATATTGGCAGCATCGTAGCTGATATAGCCGATCGCACCGCCCTGGAACGGGGCCCCTTTGTCCAGCACTGTGGACCGGAAACTGTCTTTCCATGCCCGGAATGCCGCTTCAAAGCCGCTGTTTCCGTCCGCCTGTGGCCAGCGGAAATCGGAAACGGGCGCCGCTGCCATGTAGGAGTAACGCCCCGAAACCTGGCCGCCGCCCGCACTGTCCAGCCACACAAATCCCGGCATTTGGTGCAGAATCCCGGCGATTTCAGCGGGTTCTCTCCAGCGCAAGTCCTGATGTTCCAAGCAACCATCCACGTTGAGGGTTGTGATCCGGGGCTTTTAGCTGGGTCACCAATTGCTGTCATGCATTGTGCGCAATGCGGCGCAATGGGCCGGCGCGGATGAGCCGATCTGACGGAGACCGCAGGCGTGTCTGTTTTCGTCCCGGTATCGGGCTGGATGGGTCCCGGGCTGCAAGACGCGGCGGTACGTAAACACCCTTGGCTTACGCCCGCTGCGAAACCCGCAGAACCCGCGTGGACAGGGCGTTTTCCGTGTGACATAAGCCGCCCCTTCAGACACAGATCAGATGGCTGCCGGAAGGGCATGACCGTGCCTGATCGCCAGAACGGATGAATGAACCGATGGAAGTGACCCAGACAAAGGCAGAAGGTCTCAGCCGCACCTTTGCCGTCAAGGTATCTGCGAGCGAACTGCAGTCGAAGCTCGATGCCCGGATTGAAGAAATCCGCCCGACCATGAATCTCAAGGGCTTCCGCCCGGGCAAGGTGCCTGCGTCGCACGTGCGCAAGATGTTCGGTCGCGACCTGATGGGCGAAATCATCGACAAGACCGTCAACGAGACCAACCAGAAAGCTATTGAGGACGCAGAACTGCGCCCCGCCAGCCAGCCGGATGTGCATCTGGAAGGCGAGATCGAAGACGTCGTGAAAGGTGAGGCCGACCTCGCCTATCACATGCATGTCGACGTGATGCCTGAATTTGAGCCTGTCGACGTGAAAACGCTGAAAGTCACCCGCCCGGTCGCCGAAGTGGCAGACGAGCAGGTCGACGAGGCACTGAAGAACCTCGCAGAGCAGAACAAGCAGTACGAGCCGCGCGGCAAGACCGCGAAGGCCAAAGACGGCGACGCGGTCGTGATCGACTTCGTCGGCAAAATCGATGGCGAACCCTTCGATGGCGGCACCGCTGAACAGCAGACCGTCGTGCTCGGCTCCAACCGTTTCATTCCGGGTTTCGAAGAGCAGCTCATCGGCGTGAAGACCGGCGAAGAGAAGAATCTCGAAGTCAGCTTCCCGGAAGACTACCCGTCACCGGCTCTGGCCGGCAAAGCGGCCGTTTTCGAAACCAAGGTGCACGAAGTGCGCGGTCCGAAGGAAGCCGAGATCGACGACGAGTTCGCCAAGGGCCTCGGCATCGAATCGCTCGAACAGCTGACGGGTCTGATCAAGGACCAGCTGAAAGGCGAGCTGGACCAGGCTTCCCGCAACAAAGCCAAGCGCGACCTTCTGGACCGCCTCGATGAAGCCCACAGCTTTGATCTGCCGCCGAACATGGTCGAAGCCGAATTCGGCCAGATCTGGGACCAGCTGCAGCGTGAAATGGATGCCGGCCGTGTCGACGATGAGGACAAGGAAAAGTCCGAAGACGAGTTGAAGACCGAGTATCGCGCGATCGCCGAGCGCCGCGTGCGCCTTGGTCTCGTCCTGGCTGAGATCGGCCGCGTCAACAACGTCCAGATCACTGAGCAGGAAGTTCAGCAGGCCCTGATCCAGGAAGCCCGCCAGTATCCGGGGCAGGAGCGTCAGGTGATCGAGTTCTTCCAGAAGAACCCGAACGCGATGGCTCAGCTTCGCGCTCCGATCTATGAGGACAAGGTGGTCGACTACATCCTCGGTGAAGCGGATGTGACCGACAAGACGGTCTCCCGCGAAGAGCTGTTCAAGGAAGACGAAGAGTAAGCCTCTTCCGACCTCACAGAAATTTAACGACGCCGGGCCCCAAAGCCCGGCGTTTTGCTGTTCAAGACCGGTGGGAACCGGTTGGTAAACCGCCTATTAACCGTGCCGGGCGAAGGTGCTTCGAATCGTTAATGAGGGGTTTCGGTTCTAATGAGCGTACAAGCCATCCGGCCGCAGCTGACCGAGCAGGATATTCATCGCCTTATGAAGGGCGAAACACCCGAGCAACGCGCTTCGGTGGCGCACCGTTTGTGCCGCCGTATCGCGCTCGACGTACTGAGCGAAGACGAGCAGAAATACGCCGAAGAAATCATGGCGATCCTCGCGGACGACGCGGCAGACCTCGTGCGCCGCACGCTTTCTGTCACGCTGCGCAATTCGCCAATCCTGCCGCGTGAGATTGCGCTGAAACTGGCGCAGGATATCGAGGCTGTCGCGATTCCGGTGCTGCAGGATTCACCGGTTTTTACTGAGGAAGACCTGATCGAGCTGGTCTTGTCCGTCACCGCGGCCAAGCAGGCCGCGATTGCCGCGCGGGACAATATCTCTGTCACCCTGACGGAAGTGATTTCAGAGCACGGGCAGGTGGATGCCGTCCGGGCGCTGGCATCGAACTCCCATGCAGAATTCACCGACCGGGCCTATGATGACACGCTGCGCCGTTTTGGCAGCGACGAGATCGTCCAGAAGGGCCTGATCCGGCGGGAATTTATTCCGACCCATATCGCAGAGAAGATGGTCTCGCTGGTTTCCGGCCAGCTGTTCGACATGCTGGTGAACCGCCACGAACTGCCGGCGCAGATGGCGATCGACCTGGCGGCGGGGGCACGCGAGCGGGCGACGATCGACCTGGTCGAGCAGGCCGGGCGTTCAAATGATCTCGTGCGGTTTGTGTCGCAGCTGAACCTCAATGGCCGTCTTAGCCATTCGCTGATCATGCGTGCGCTCTGCTGCGGGCAGATGCCGTTCGTGGAGCATGCTCTGGCGGAACTGTCGGGCGTCGCCCACCAGCGTGTCTGGCTGATGATCCACGATGCGGGACCGCTAGGCCTGCAGGCTGTGTTCGACCGGGCGGGCCTGCCGCGCAAGATGCTGCCCGCGTTCAAGGCAGCCGTGAATGTCTACCACGAGACCGCCTATGATGGCGGGTCGAATGATCGGGCCCGGTTCCGCGCCCGCATGATCGAGCGCGTGCTGACGCAGTTCCAGGCGATCCCGAAGGATGACCTGGAATACCTGCTCGACAAGCTTGATTATTATTCGGAGATGGCTGCGGCCGAAGAGGCAGACGACGCCGATACAGACGCCGCTTAAGCGTCTGCGCGCAGGCGGGTACCGGCAGAGATGCCAAGGCGGGACAGCACGTCCGCGTCACGCCAATTCGCATTTTCAGCGATCACGAGAATGCCGGCACCAGCGGCGGTCTCGCAGGCGTCCATGAGCTGATCGCAATCGAGGTTGCGGGCATCGATGCGCAGCGTGTCGATCAGGAGGCGCATGCCTTCGGCGAGCGGTGTCTGCCAGGATTTGCGCATGTCGACGGATACGCGGAAGCCGTGGCGGCGGAAATGAGCAATGCGGCTGGTGCAGTCGGCCGGGTCCCCGGCGAAGGCCGTGTCGGTAAACTCGAGGCAGAATTCCTGCTGGCAGAACACGCTGCGGCGCACGCGGGCATCGCAAGCCAGCGCTGTGTCCGGATTGGCCAGCGCGGCGACCGGTGCCGGTACGATGATCGGGCGATGGTCGTGGTGGAATTCGTGTGCGACGCTGGAAATCTCGCCGATCCGGTCAGCGACCCACTTGGCGGAGTTCGTTTCACTCTGGCGGCCCCGGGCCGGGCCGAAGGAGGGTCCGTCCTCGAAACAGAAGGGCAGCTCAGCTGTCATGCCGAGAGCGTCACCCGTCGCCAGGTCCAGAACCGGGTCAAAGCGGACAGCCGGCGTGGGAAGGGTTTGGACGGAAGTGTTTGCCCAGGTCTGTTTCATCATGTCCCGCTCGTGTGTTGTGTTGGTCTTGCTTTCCCTAGGGGCTGAGGCTGAAGATCACGCGTAAGAACAGAGGCACATTTCGATAAAATTTGCCCGATAGGGGGAACCACCATGGACAAAACGCCCGCTGAACCGAGGCTTTCCGCCACAATCCTGATGCTTCGCGAGGCCGCCTCCGGCCCGCCGGAAGTGCTGATGGTGAAGCGGCATTACGAGATTGACTTCGCGGCTGGCGCACTGGTGTTTCCGGGCGGCAAGGCAAGCGCCGACGACTCGCGCACGGAGTGGGATGCCTACACCGATGGCGACTATGGCCCTGTTCAGCAGGATGCACGTATCGCGGCGGTTCGCGAGGCGTATGAGGAAAGCGGCCTGCTGTTGGCGCGCCCTGCCTCAGCCCGTGGACCCGGTGCAACGCTGGTAGGGCCTGACATTGCAGAAAAGCTGGCGCCACATCGCCATGCGGTGGACAGAGGCGAAATGAGTTTCCTCGATCTGATCCGTGAACATGATCTTGTGCTGGCCCTCGATAGTCTCGTGCATTTCGGTCACTGGATCACACCGATCATGATGCCGAAGCGTTTCGATACGCATTTCTACATTGCCCCGGCCCCGGAGAACCAGGTTGCGGCCCATGATGGACGCGAGACGACGGACGCCGTGTGGCTGTCCGCCGAGGAAGCGCTGGCTCAGGAAGCCGATGGTCGGGCAACCATCATATTCCCGACACGGATGAACCTGAAGCGCATGACGATGGCGACGTCCGTCTCAGATGCGCTGGCACGTTTCGGGTCTATGGACGTGCCGACCGTGCTGCCGAAGCCGGGCAAGAATGATGAGGGGCAGGCGTGCCTGTTCATCCCGAAAGTAGAGGGCTACGGCCAGACGGTGGAACTACTGTCCAACGTCAAAGTCTAGGGCCGTCCGTTAAAGGATAAATTTGGACAGATCGGCATCGGCGGCGAGGCCGCTGACGCGTTCGTTCACATAGTCCGCCGTGATGGTGACGGTTTCGCCCTTCTTCTCGGGCGCGTCGAAGCTGATCTCGTCCAGCAGCCGTTCCAGAACGGTCTGCAGGCGGCGGGCACCGATATTTTCGACGCTGTTGTTCACAGCCTCTGCGAGATCGGCCAGCCTGTCGATCGCGGCGTCTTCAAACACCAGCGTCACGCCCTCGGCAGCCATCAGGGCCTCATATTGGCGGATCAGGCTCGCTTCCGGCTCGACCAGGATGCGGCGCAGGTCGTCTCGGGTCAGGGCATCCAGTTCAACGCGGATCGGCAGGCGGCCCTGTAGCTCTGGCAGCATGTCCGACGGCTTGGAGACGTGGAAGGCGCCGGAGGCGATAAAGAGGATGTGGTCCGTCTTCACGGCGCCGCGCTTCGTCGAGACCGTCGTGCCTTCGATCAGGGGCAGCAGGTCGCGCTGGACGCCTTCACGGCTGACATCTGCGCCGCCACGCTCTGACTTGGCAGCAATCTTGTCGATCTCGTCGAGGAACACGATGCCGTCCTGCTCCACCGCGTTAACGGCTTCACGGGTAATGCTTTCCTCGTCCAGCATCTTGTCGGCTTCTTCGTCGAGCAGGGGTTTGTAAGCCTCTTTCACGGTGGTGCGTACGCGCTTGGTGCGTCCGCCCATGGCCTTGCCCAGCATGTCGGAGAGATTGATCATCCCCATCGAGCCGCCTTGTCCCGGCAGGTCAAACATCTGCATCGGGCCACCGGTCTCGGGCATGTCTATGTCGACTTCCTTGTCATCCAGTTCGCCGTCTCGCAGCTTGCGGCGGAACACTTCGCGCGTGGAGGACTGCGCCTCCTCGCCGACAAGCGCATCCAGCAGACGCTCCTCGGCCGCGTCCTGCGCGGTTTGCTGGACTCCAGCCCGCTTCTGTTCGCGGATCATGCCGACGGCACTCTCAACGAGGTCGCGGATGATCTGCTCCACATCACGGCCCACATAGCCGACTTCCGTGAACTTGGTGGCTTCGACCTTCAGGAAGGGCGCATTGGCGAGACGGGCGAGGCGGCGGGAGACTTCCGTCTTGCCGACGCCGGTCGGACCGATCATCAGGATGTTTTTCGGCGTGATCTCGCCCTGCAGGTTTTCCGGGGCCTGCTTGCGGCGCCAGCGGTTGCGCAGGGCGATGGCGACCGCGCGTTTCGCGCCGGTCTGGCCAACGATATGGCGATCAAGTTCAGCGACGATTTCGCGGGGAGTGAGTTCAGTCATGTGGTCTTGTGGTCCGGTCAGATGTCGAGCGTTTCGACCGTGAAATTTGCATTGGTGTAGACGCAGATGTCGGCGGCGATCTGCATGGCCTTGCGTCCAATGACTTCTGCATCTTCCTCATAATCAATGAGGGCGCGTGCAGCGGAAAGGGCGTAATTCCCGCCGGAGCCGACGGCCACGACATCGTATTCAGGTTCCAGCACGTCACCGGAGCCGGTGAGCACGAGCGTGACTTCCTTGTCGGCCACGATCAGCAGGGCTTCTAGTTTCTGCAGGTATTTCTCGGTACGCCAGTCCTTGGCGAGTTCGACGGCGGCGCGGGAGAGCTGGCCGTTATGGCGCTCCAGCTTTGTTTCCAGCCGCTCGAACAGCGTGAAAGCATCTGCCGTGGCGCCTGCGAATCCTGCCAGTATCTTGCCGTCGGCGAGGCGACGCACCTTGCGGGCGTTGCCTTTCATGACGGTCTGACCCATGGACACCTGCCCATCGGACATCATGACGAGTTTATTGTTCTTGCGAACGGCCAGAATGGTCGTGCCATGCCAGCCGGGTGAAGTTGTATCGGTTGCGCCAGTCATGCCGGAGATGTGGACGATCAGGCCGTCTGGTGCAAGGAGTCGGCTGGGCCGTAATGTCGGCACGTTTTGTCACATAAGTGTCGCGGCACTCCAGTATGGGGGCACAGCTGACAGTTGAATGGAGACTGGATGCTCTCGCAATTGAGCCACCTGCCAATGGACTTCCTGCTTCTCGCGGCGGCAGTGACTCTCGCATCCTTTGGATTCATTGCAGGACGCCTGCGCGCGGAGCAGTTTTCCTTTCCAGGTGACATCCACCCCAACTCCCGGCCGAACGCGCACGGTTACTTCGTCCTGATGTGGAGCCTGGTGCCGGTCGTGCTGGTCGCGCTTGGTTATATTTTCTTTGGTGAGGGCACATCCCGCGCCATCCTGCGCAGCGAGCTGCCGGACGGGTTTTCGATCCTGACATCTGGCGAGCTGACGACCTATCTGGATACAGTTGCCCGTGCGGCTCGCATTCCGGACTTCCTCAGCGGGGAGCACGTTTTCGATACGGTCACAGAGCGGTATGGCGAAATTCGGGGGACGGTGAACATCTTCACGCTGGTCTTTGCGCTGGCCCTGTCTGTCGCAGGCATGTTCCTCTCCCGCCGTTGCCTGTCACCGGGTTTCCGGGCGCGCCAGCATGTCGAAAGCGGAATTGAATGGTTCCTGTTCCTGTGCGCGGCGCTCGCCATTGCAACTACTGTTGGCATTGTGGCGTCGCTCGTTTTCGAAAGCCTGCGTTTCTTTGCCGAGGTGCCGGTGTGGGATTTCCTGCTGGGAACGCGCTGGAACGCGCAGACAAGCGCTGAATTCGGCGCGCTGCCGCTGTTTTTCGGCACCTTCATGATCTCTTTCTTCGCCATGATGGTGGCGGCCCCGATCGGCCTGTATGCCGCGATTTACCTGTCGGAGTATGCGAGCGGGCAGGTGCGGTCGATCATCAAGCCGGTTCTGGAGGTGCTCGCCGGAATTCCGACCGTCGTCTACGGCTTCTTCGCTTTGCTGGTCATCGCACCGGCCGTGCGGTCTATCGCGTTGTGGATCAATCAATTGCTGATCGCGTGGGGCTTTGCCGACGGAGCTGTCCTCGCGGCCCAGCCGACGAGCGCGCTCGCCGCCGGGATCGTTATGGGCATCATGGTGATCCCCTTTGTCTCGTCGCTATCCGATGATGTGATCCGCGCTGTGCCGCAGTCGCTGCGGGACGGAGCCTATGCGATGGGCGCGACCAAGGCGGAGGCCGTGCGCCAGGTTGTGGTACCTGCAGCGCTGCCAGGCATCATCGCAGCCTTGTTGCTGGCAGTTTCGCGCGCCATCGGTGAGACGATGATCGTGGTCATGGCAGCAGGTCAGCGTGCGCGGATCTCACCTGACCCGACTTCGGACCTGACGACCATTACCGTCCAGATCGTGTCCCTTCTGACCGGGGAATCCGAGTTCGACAGCCCGAAGACGCTGTCGGCTTTTGCGCTGGGCCTTGTTCTTTTCGTCGTGACTCTGCTCTTCAACCTTGTCGCCATCAATGTCGTGAAGCGGTTCCGGGAAAAGTATGAGTGATCCGGCCGTCTCCCCATTCGCCAATGAAAGGGCGTTGAAACGGCTGCGGCGCCGACGGGCGGCAGACCGTCGTTTCAAATGGTATGGGCGTATGGCCATCGGCTTTGCGCTCGCGGCGCTGGCACTGTTGTTAGCCTCGATCACCACACAGGCCATGTCGGCCGCAACTTATCATGTCGTGACGTTCAATCTTGACCTCGAGAAGGAAACATTCGGCGGACTGAAGCCGGACGATCCGCCACCGGTGGACAAGGTGTATGGCCTGGTCCGCGCTGACCTGCTGGCGCAATTCCCGGAAACTGCCGACAATCCCGTGCTGCGCCACGACCTGACCGAGCTGATCACCCGGCTGGCTGTTTTGCCCGTTTCCCGGGACATCGTACGCAATCCGCGTAGTGTGGGGACTGTGCGCGAGGTGGAACTGCCTTTGTCGGATGACCTGGACCTTTACCTGAAAGGGGCCAATGCCCGGCATCTGACCGTTCCGATCGGACGCGTCAGCGCGGAGGAAAAAGATGGCATCCTGACCCTAACGGCAGAGGGCGCCTACAAACGACTGATCGCGGCGGTATCGCTGGAGGGCATGCTGGCGCCGGAGGCGCTAAATACCGGATCCATCCTGATGACGGCCGGCCAGTCGACACTCAAAGTCTCCACGCTTGACCCATCGCGCATCACTGGCTCCCTCCTGACCGGAAACCTGCAGGATTTCGGGACTTATCCCGTGCGAGCCCGATTGATCACATCCCCGGAATCGGAACGCACGGTCAGCGACCAGCAGATCGCCTGGCTTTTGGCGCTCAAGGCTGAAGGCCGGGTATCCCGCGTGCCGCACTGGAGCCTGCTGACGCATACGGACAGCACCCAGCCGGAACTGGCCGGGGCGCTGGCTGCGATCATGGGCTCGTTGCTGACCCTGCTGGTTACGGCGTCGATGGCCATTCCGGTCGGGATTCTTGCTTCCATCTACCTCGAAGAATTCGCAACGCGAAACCGGGTGACCGACCTGATCGAGGTGAACATCAACAATCTCGCCGCGGTGCCTTCCATCGTGTTCGGTTTGTTGGGGGCTGCGGTGTTCCTCGGCGCCTTCGGCCTGCCGCGGTCCGCGCCGGTGGTAGGCGGGCTGGTTCTGGCCCTGCTGATCCTGCCGGTGGTCATCATTGCATCCCGCACAGCCCTTAAGGCCGTGCCCCAATCGATCCGGGACGCAGCCCTTGCCATTGGGGCCTCCCGCATGCAGACCGTGTTTCATCACGTCCTCCCGCTGGCGGCGCCGGGCATGCTGACCGGGGCCATTCTGGGGATGGCGCGGGCGCTGGGTGAAACGGCGCCGCTTCTGCTGATCGGAATGGTCGCGTTCGTGGCGGAGGTGCCGCGCAGCCCCACCGACGAGGCGACCGCACTGCCAGTGTTGATTTATTCCTGGGCGACACAGGCCGAGCGGGCCTGGGAGCCGATGACGGGCGCGGTCATTTTGATCCTGCTCGCCTTCCTGATAGCGATGAACGGCGTGGTTGTGTTCCTGCGCCGGAAGTTCGAGCGGAGATGGTGATGGACGGAACCCTCGGGAACGAGACGACGATGGAGAAGGGCGTCCTGCCGGACGCGCCTGAGGCCTCCGTACGCATGTCGTGCCGAAACATCGATGTTTTCTATGGAGAGAAGCAGGCGATTTACGATGTCTCGCTCCAGATTGCAGATCGTTCGGTGACCGCCCTGATCGGGCCATCCGGTTGCGGCAAGTCCACCTTCCTGCGCTGCCTCAACCGGATGAACGACACGATCGAAGGCTGCCGTGTCGAAGGCGAAATCATGATGGAGGGGAAGGACATCAACTCCCCGGCGATTGACCCTGTCCTGCTTCGTTCACGCGTCGGCATGGTGTTCCAGAAGCCCAACCCGTTTCCGAAATCGATCTATGAGAACATTGCCTACGGCCCCCGCATCCATGGCTTGGCGCAGGGGCGTGAAGACATGGATGAGATCGTCGAGAAGAGCCTCCGCCGTGCGGGTCTCTGGGAAGAGGTGAAGGACCGCCTGAACCTCGCCGGCACCAGTCTCTCCGGCGGGCAGCAGCAGCGGCTCTGCATCGCCCGGGCAATTGCCGTGCGGCCGGAAGTGATCCTGATGGACGAGCCGTGTTCCGCCCTCGACCCAATTGCCACGGCACGTATCGAGGAACTTATCGATGAATTGCGCAAGCGCTATTGCATCATCATTGTGACCCATTCCATGCAACAAGCTGCGCGTGTTTCTCAGCGTACGGCTTTTTTTCATCTCGGCTCTCTGGTTGAGGTGGGTGACACTGATCAGATTTTCACAAGTCCCCGTTGGTCTGCCTCCCGAAAAGTGGTCCGTTATTTGAGTTAGTTCCGGCTTCAGATATGGAGCTGAGACATGGGCAAGAGAGCCAAGCCTGAAGAGATTATTGCGAAACTGCGGGAGGTGGAGGTTCGCCTCGCTCGCGGTGAAACTGCAGCTTCGGCGGCGCGCGCCGTCGGTGTGACCGAACAGACCTACTACCGCTGGCGCAAAGAGTATGGCGGCCTGCAGGTCGACCAAGCCAAGCGCATGAAAGATATGGAGAAGGAAAACGCCCGGCTTCGGCGCGCAGTCTCTGATCTCACGCTGGACAACCAGATCCTTCAGGAAGTCGTGCGGGGAAAGTTCTAAGCCCTTCGCGTCGTCGTGCTGCAGTCGATCACGTGGTGGAAGAGCTTGGCGTCTCCGAACGCCGGGCTTGCCGTGTGATCGGCCAGCACCGTTCGACCCAGCGCAAGCAGCCCATACGGCGAGATGATGAGGACGCCCTGACATCGGCGATTATCCGCCTGGCCGAACGGTTCGGCCGGTATGGCTATCGCCGGATCACGGCGCTCCTCAGAAATGATGGCTGGCATGTGAACGAGAAGCGGGTTTACCGCATCTGGCGACGGGAGGGGCTGAAAGTGCCGATGAAACAACCAAAACGCGGTCGTCTCTGGCTGAATGATGGCTCGTGTGTGCGGCTGAGGCCGGCGCACAAAGGCCATGTCTGGTCCTATGACTTCGTGCAGGACCGCACCCATGATGGACGTGTGTTCCGCATGCTGTGTGTGGTCGACGAGTTTACACGGGAGTGCCTCGCCATCCGAGTCGAGCGAAAGCTGAACTCACGGGATGTCCTCGACACGCTGGGTGAGCTGTTCGTTCGGCATGGGCCGCCGGAACACATACGCTCTGACAATGGCCCTGAGTTCATTGCAACAGCCCTCCGTGACTGGCTGGCACGTATCGGCGTGAAGACGCTCTATATCGAACCGGGAAGCCCATGGGAAAACGGATACTGCGAAAGTTTCAACTCCAAGCTCCGGGACGAGTTGCTGGCGAGGGAAATCTTCTTCGATCTCAGGGAGGCCCAGATCCTGATCGAAACCTGGCGGCGGCACTACAACACCGCGCGCCCGCACTCTTCTCTGGGCTACCGGCCACCCGCTCCACAAACCATCTTGCCCGCGGCGTTCATACCGCCTTACTGTGAGGAGGTAGCGGCATGAACGCCGCTACGTGAAAACCGCCGGACTAACAAAACCGGTGGACCACCCCTGTGGGGCAGAGCAGCGGCTGCTTTGGACGCATCGACCCCCGGCTGGGCCTTGGCGGCCGAGAGGCCGCCCGCGAGGCGCTTCTGAAGCTCGGCCCGGTTGCCGACCAGCGGATTCATAAGGGCCTGGTTTTCCTCAACCGTCGTACCGCGCTTGCCTTTACCGTAGACGTCCATGGCGAAGGCTGCATAGCCGAGTTCGTTGACGACGCGGCCGGCTTTCTGGATCTCGTTGTCGCTCAGGCCGCCCCAGGCGTGCGCGATTGCCACGACTGGCAGATTGGTCTTGCCTTCGGGGGCCAGGAAGTAACCTTCATAGGTCTGGCCATCAACGGTGTAGTCGACTGCGCTCATGTTGAAATCCTCTCTTTCTGTTGGGGCATTCATAGAGAGGCTGGGCCACGCCAATCAAGGGTGTTGGCAAGGGCGATGGTGATTAGTATGCGGATTCTAGACTTTTTCCTTATCTCTGGCGTCATGGACAAACCCGTAAGGAGTCATTCCCATGGCTAAAGACAAAAAAGCGAAAGCCAAGAAGGCGAAGAAATCCGACGCTCGCGTAAAGGCAGAGCAGCTCGGCAAAGCCATCGAGGCACAATCGGCCGAGATGGCGCACAAGATCTGGCTTGCCGGCGTTGGCGCCTATGGCAAGGCCTATGACACCGCACTTGCAAACGCGAATACGTTCAACAAGCAGTCGACAGAACTGTTCGACGAATTGGTGAAGCGCGGCGAAAAGATCGAGACTGACGTGAAGGCCCGCTTCGCGGACGATGAACGTGTCACCAAGGCGACCAAATCCGTTGCCAAGGCAAATGCGGCAGCCCGCCAGTTTCAGGCTGAAGCGTACGACCGCTTTGAAGCCCGCATGGAACGCATGCGCGACCTGCTGGGTGTAAAGCAGATGAGCGAGCGATCCGCGAAAATCGCCTCGAAGATCGAAAAGCTTGAGGATGAAGTGGCCGAGACGGTTGCGAAGTCGAAAGATCGCCTCAGCAAAGTGGACCTGAAGGCTCGCATCGCGCGCCTTTCGGCGGAGATCGAGGCTGTTGCTGGTGAAACAGGTGCGGACCTCGCCAAGACGGCCAAGAAGGCTGCGGGCAAGACCAGCAAGGCCATGAAGGCCGCCGTGGCTGTGCCGGAAGCTTCCGACGATCTCTCGCAGATCACCGGCGTTGGCCCGGCGATGGTGAAGAAGCTGAACGATGCCGGTATCTACGGCTTCGCACATCTGGCGTCACTGAAGAAAGCCGAAGCTGAAGCGCTCGACGCGAAGATCGGTGCCCGTGGCCGCGTAATCCGCGACGAGTGGGTCAAGCAGGCCAAGGCGCTCGCGAAGAAGTAGGAAGTAACAGGGCAGGCGGCTGAAAAGTCGCCTGCCGCTATTTCCTGTTCGCCTCGTAGTGCGTGATCATTTGGGAGAGGGCGTCGAAGCCGTTCTCGCCCATGTACGGTACGATCAGGCACATGACCTGGAACACGGTCTTGTGGATCAGATCGGCGCCATCAAGTTTGCTCCGGTTCATGGCGTCCGCTTCCAGCCAGAATGTCAGAGACATCATGATTTGGTCGGTCAGGGCGTCGCTGAGGCGGGGATCGATGGTCAGGACGTCGGCTTTGCCGAGATCGGCCAGGACATTGTGGATCGTGGTGCGCTGTTCAGCGACGAGAGTGCGAAAGCGGCTGGCAAGGTCAGGATAGCGGTCAAGCAGGACGCCGAGGTTCCGGTAGAAAAAGCGGAAATCGTAGATTTCTTCGAGGATGATGTAGAGATAAACCCAGTTGTCTTCAATCGAAGTGACCCGTCCGCGGGAGCCGCGCAGGATGACTCGCATCTCTTCTTCGAAGGCATCGAACAGGGCCCGGATGATCGCGTCCTTGCCCTTGAAATGGTAGTAGAGATTGCCCGGGCTGATGCCCAGCGCATTCGAGATGTCGACAGCCGTCTGCTGGGCTTCCCCTTCTTCATTGAAGAGAAGCAGGCTGACATGGAGGATGCGATCGCGTGTCTTCATCGGCTTGAAGACGGAGTTTGACACGCAATTCTGACTATGGAACGAATTTTCTTTCAAAGTTTACAAGTAACTCTTTCCTCGAATGAAAGAGAAAAAAGATAAACAACAGCCAGCGGGCGGCGAATACATGCTCTCTGGAAGTCTCGGGGAGGGACTGATGACGACGCCGAAGGATGAAATCGCCCGAAGTGCAGCTGAGACGACACTTTCGATGAATCCGCTGATGGGCGGGATCAACCGCGAGGAATTGGTGGGCGCCGTGGCGATGATGCTGCGCTCGACGATGACGAACCCGGTCACCAGCGCCAAATCTGCGGCGAAGATCGCGAAGGAAAACGCGGAAATTCTGCTGGGGAAATCCAAGCGAAAGGCGGATCCGAAGGATCGCCGGTTCCGCGACCCGGCCTGGGAGCACAATCCGTTCTACAGGCGCGGCATGCAGGCCTATCTCGCGACACAGGAACACCTGAATGACTGGGTGGCCGACCTGAAAATGTCTGAGCTGGAGCATGCGCGAGCGAAATTCGTCATGGGCATGATCACCGATGCGCTGGCGCCAACCAATTCCCTGATCGGCAATCCGGCGGCGACTAAGCGCGTGGTCGACTCCGGCGGGCTGTCACTGCTGAAAGGGCTGAAGAACGCTTACACTGACCTGACGAAGAATGGCGGCATGCCGGCCCAGGTCGACAAGCGGCCGTTCAAGGTCGGCAAGAACCTGGCCGTTTCCGAAGGGCAGGTGATCTGGAAGAATGAGATGCTGGAGCTGATCCAGTACGCGCCGACAACGGAAAAAGTGCACCGGACGCCGATCCTGATCATTCCGCCACAGATCAACAAATATTATGCGATGGACCTGTCGCCGATGACGTCCATGGTCCAGTTCCTGCTCGCCATGGAGCAGCAGACATTTGTTGTGTCCTGGCGAAACCCGAAGCGCGAGCATGCGGACTGGGGCATGCAGGAATATGTCGACAGCCTCATCCAGGCGAGTGAAGTCGTCCGTCAGGTGACGAAGTCCAGGAAGATCAATGTTTCGGGGGCCTGTTCCGGCGGCATCACGACGGCTACGCTTGCGAGCTTGTTTGCCGCTGCAGGTGATGACCGCATCAATTCGATCACCTTCATGGTCTGTGTGCTGAATCCGCAGAAGGAAGACAGCGAGCTTGGCCAGATCGTGTCGGATGGCAGCCTCGAAATCGCACGTGCCTATTCCAAGAAGAAGGGCATTCTGAAGGGGGATGACCTCGCGCGCATGTTTGCGTGGATGCGCCCGAACGACCTGATCTGGAATTATGTCGTCAACAACTACCTCATGGGTGAGGACCCGGCGCCGTTCGATGTGCTCTACTGGAACAACGATTCGACAAACTTGCCGGCTCAGCTGCATTCCGATTATCTCGACATGGGGCTGAACCAGCCCTTCGACCATCCGGGCGAGTTCGAAGTGGCCGGTCACATGCTGGATATGTCCAAAGTGAAGGCGGATGCCTTCATTGTTGCCGGGCTGACGGACCACATCACGCCATGGAAGGCTTGCTACCGGACCGCTGGTTTGCTGGGGTCGAAGAATGTGGAGTTCATCCTGTCGTCTAGCGGTCATATCCAGTCTCTGCTCAATCCGCCGGGAAACCCAAAAGCGAAAATGTTCCGTAATCCGAATATTGAACCGACTGCAGACGAATGGGCGGCCGGGGCGACCGAAGAGGCAGGCAGCTGGTGGCCAGTCTGGGGCGAGTGGCTTAAGGCGCGCTCAGGTACAGTAAAAACTGCGCCCAAGGCTTGCGGGAACGAGACTTTCCCGCCTCTCTATCCGGCACCGGGCCGTTACGTCTTCGACGAATAGCCGGGCAAGGTAACAGCGGAAGTGTCAGGCATGCCGGAAAAGCGCCCACAGATTACGATGCAGGATGTCGAAGGTATCCAGCTGCGGACGGCATTCTGGCCGGCCAAACTGGCAAATGACAACCTGCCGCTGCTGTTTTTCAATGGTATCGGGGCAAACCTGGAGCTGACGCAGGGCCTCGGCGACATGTTCCCGGACCGCGACATCATCACGTTCGATGTGCCGGGGGTCGGCAAGAGCCCGGTAACGCAATGGCCGTACCGTCCGTGGATGCTGGCCCGCTGGGCGCGCAAACTTCTGGATCAGTTTCATATCGATTCAGTCGACGTGATGGGCGTGTCATGGGGCGGGGCGCTGGCCCAGCAATTTGCTTTCCAGTACCGCAATCGCGTGGGCAGGCTGATCCTGTGCGCCACCAGCGCCGGTATGACGATGGTTCCGGGGCGACCGAAGTCGCTCTCGAAAATGGTGGACGCACGCCGCTACTCTGATCCCGAATTCATGCGGGACAGTTTCAGCACATTGTATGGCGACGCAGTGGACGGAGAAGTCGGGCGTCACATCGACAATCTGCTACCGCCGCATCCCCGCGGATATTTCTATCAGCTGCTGGCCTTCATTGGATGGTCCAGCCTGCCGTTCATTCGCTTCCTGAAGATGCCGTCGCTGGTGATCATGGGGGACGAGGACACGATCGTGCCGGTGGCGAACGGTCACATACTGAAGCTGGGCTTGCCGAACTCACGCCTGCACATCATCGAAGGTGGCGGGCATCTGTTCCTTGTATCGCGAGCCGCCGAAACTGCGGTTATCATTCGCGAGTTTCTGGATACGGAAGAAATTCTGGCTGAAGCGGCCTGAAACGCTCAGGCGTTTGCGACTTTCAGCGCCACGCGCTCTTCAAGCGCTTCGCAGACAGCATCGGCAATCGACTGGCCGTCGCTGCCCTGACCGATCGAATTGAAGGCGGCCCGGCAGGCCTCGACATGAAGATTGATCAGCGCGGCGTTTTCGCCAGGCCGGGTGTCGCCAAGCAGGCGGCTCAAGGATCCGCAAAGCCGGGCAATCGCCGGATAACCGTATGAGTTGGCGGCCCCCTTGATGTTGTGGGCTGCGGTGAAGACGGCACGGTAATCTTCTGCTGTGGCGCCCGGTTCACGGGCAACGCTCCAGGCGCGGACGAGTTCGTCGAGGTCACCGCGCATCCAGGTCTCGAACTGACTGGAAAGGGAGTCGACAGCCTCTTCCGCAAGGCCGCCCAGAAATTCTGTGTCGGCGGGTGCGGTGTTTGCAGGCTCGGTGATGGTTGCTGCGGGTTGGGGCGTCCGGACCGGCTCGGCTGATTTGATCACACGGCTAATGTCGATGGCGACTTCGGCGGTGTTGGCATTCGCAGATTTACGCCGTGTCGGCAGGGCGGTCAGCAGATTCTTGAACATCGGGCACTCCTGAGCGCCCAATTAACCGTCCAAGCCTTAAAAAAATCCTAGGAAATCAGAAGCCGAACTGTTCCCGAAGAATTCGCTCATCGAGGGCGTGGCCGGGATCGAACAACATGGTGAGGCGTTTGCTGCGATCTGCTTCGACACGTACTGTCGCAATGTCACGGACTTCCTGATTGTCGGCCGCTGCGGCAACTGGGCGGCGGTCCGGTGCGATGACTTCGATGGTGACTTTTGCATCGTGGCGCAGAAGTGCGCCGCGCCAGCGGCGAGGCCGGAATGCGCTGACAGGCGTGAGCGCCAGAAGATTTGCACCAATCGGCAGGATCGGGCCGTGGGCCGAGAGATTGTAGGCGGTCGAGCCTGCCGGTGTGGCGACCATGACGCCATCGCAGGAGAGTTCCTCCATGCGCACCTTGCCATCGACCGTAATGCGCAGGCGGGCTGTCTGGGCCGTCTGGCGGAACAGGGAAACTTCATTGATCGCCAAGGCGTTGTGTTCCCGCCCCTGGATATCCGTGGCGACCATCCGGAGCGGCACGATCTGGGCGCGTTCCGCTGCGTTTACGCGTTCGACGAGGCCATCTTCCCGGTATTCGTTCATCAGGAAGCCGATTGTGCCCCGGTTCATGCCGTAGACGGGTTTGGAATCCCCGAACCGCCGGCGTAGTGAATCCAGCATCGCGCCATCACCGCCAAGCGCAACAACGACGTCGGCATCGGTTTCGCTGTGTTGACCATATCGCTGCACAAGGGACGGCAGAGCTTCCTGGGCTTCAGGGCGCTTGGAGGCGAAAAAGGCAAAACGAAGAGAACTCATCGGGCCCATGTGGTTGATGTTCCGTTGCGGCGTCAAGGAGTTGGATTGCAAGTGATTAGCCATACGTGACGCGGGCGTCACCATGATAGTAGCGAAGCCCGGTCATTTGGGCTAAGTTACCCCCGTAGAACAAAGGGAGATAGAGAGATGGCAGACGGCAACCAGACGGTCGACATGCGCGGTTCGGTGAGTGCGGAAGAGTGGCAGGCGCGCGTGGATCTCGCGGCGCTATACCGTCTGACAGCCATGTATGGCTGGGACGACATGATCTTCACCCACATCTCCCACCGCGTGCCGGGACCGGATCACCACTTCCTGATCAATCCCTATGGCTATTTCTTCGAGGAAATCACCGCGTCTTCGCTCGTGAAGGTCGATCTGGACGGCAATGTCGTTCAGGAAACCGATTCCATGATCAATCCGGCCGGTTTCACCATCCATTCCGCAGTTCATGCGGCGCGCGAAGACGCGAAGGTCGTAATGCACGTTCATACCGATCAGGGCGTTGCAGTGTCGGCCCAGAAAGAGGGCCTTCTGCCGATCAGCCAGACGGCGCTCGCCGTGCGGGCAGACGTGGCCTACCATGACTATGAAGGCATTGCGCTGGATCTCGACGAGCGGGAGCGGCTCGTGGCCGATCTGGGCCCCAAAAAACACTCAATGATCCTGCGCAATCACGGTACGCTGACCTGCGGCGAGACGGCAGCGATCACATTCACGCGGATGTTCTTCCTCGAGCGTGCCTGCAAGATGCAAGTCATGGCGCTCACGGCGGGCCGTGACGGCGTTCTGGAGTGCGATGACAGCCTCAAGGACAAGGTGGCAGGTCAGGGCGGCATGACTGAAAACAGCAATGGCATGTCCATGCTGACGGAAAAGCTGGTCTGGCCGGCGCTCCTGCGGAAACTGGACCGCGAATATCCGGGCTATGCCTCCTAGGTAGTCTCACGGATGCGACAAAAACGGCGAAAGCGCTATCAGCCCATTAAATGTCGTGCCGGAAGCGTCTAAGTAAACTTCCCGGAGCTTATAAGGGATAAGCAGATGAAACACCTGAAGGCCTTCGAGGATGCCCTCGGCACTATTCATTCCGAGGGACGCTACCGGGTCTTTATCGACCTCCAGCGTCACAAGGGGCGTTTTCCGAAGGCCACTGCGCGCTTCGAGGATGGCGAGCGCGAGGTGACGATCTGGTGTTCCAACGACTACCTCGGCATGGGGCAGGACGACGGCGTGATTCAGGCCATGCACGAAGCGATTGATAGCTTCGGGGCTGGTTCAGGCGGTACGCGCAATATTTCTGGCACGACACGCTTCCACGTCGATCTCGAACGGGAACTGGCGGACCTGCACCAGAAGGAAGCGGCGCTGCTGTTCACGTCTGGCTACGTGTCCAACGATGCGACACTGTCGACCCTCGGCAAGATCATGAAAGACCTGATCATCTATTCCGATCAGCTCAATCACGCCTCGATGATCGAAGGTATCCGCCGTTCAGGCGCAGATTACCGTGTGTTCCGTCACAACGACGTCGATCACCTGCGCGCCCTTCTTGAAAATGACGATCCGGACCGTCCGAAAGTGATCGCGTTCGAAAGCGTCTACTCCATGGATGGCGACTTCGGCCGCATGAAGGAAATCTGCGACCTGGCAGATGAGTTCAATGCGCTGACCTATCTGGACGAAGTGCACGCCGTAGGCCTCTACGGCAGCCAGGGCGCAGGCGTTGCCGAAATGCTCGGCCTGTCCGACCGGATCGACATCATCGAAGGTACGCTCGCCAAGGGCTATGGCGTGATGGGCGGTTACATCGCTTCCAAGGCGACTGTGATCGATGCCATCCGCTCGATGGCGTCCGGATTCATCTTCAGCACGTCGACGTGCCCGGTGATGGCCGCAGGCGCGCTGGCCAGCATCCAGAAGCTGCGCTCTGATGAAGGCCGCAAGCTACGCGCGATCCATCAGGCAAAGGCAGCCGAACTGAAGCAGAAATTCCGCGATGCCGGTCTGCCGGTTATGGAATCGCCGTCTCACATCGTGCCACTGCTGGTTGGTGATCCGGAGCGTTGCAAGGCGCTGTCCGACACGCTGTTGTTCGACTTCGGCATTTATGTGCAGCCGATCAACTACCCGACCGTGCCGCGAGGTACCGAACGTCTGCGGTTCACGCCGAGCCCGGTGCACGATGCGGTCATGATGGACGAGCTCGTTGAGGCGATCCTCGCCGTCTGGAAACAGCTCGGTCTCGACAAAGCCGCCTGATAAGGCGCTGAAAACGTTGAAGGTTATTGCAGAATAGGCGCCTTCTGGCGCCTATTTCTTTTTCTTGCCGAGCCCGATGTTTTTGGCGTGCTTTGAGCGGAGCTTGGCGTAGTTTGGCGCAACCATCGGATAGTCCGCCGGCAGGTTCCATCGCTCGCGGTACTCCTCCGGCGTCATCGAGTACCGGGACCGCAGGTAACGCCGAAGCATTTTGAGCTTCCGGCCGTCTTCCAGGCAGATCAGGAAGTCCGGCGTGATGGATTTCGATATCGGCACAGCGGGTGAAAGGGCTTCGGCACCGCTGGTCGCTTCCTCTGACAGGGAAGAAATTGCATCATGCACGGACCGGATAAGACCTGGCAGTTCTGACGCTGGAACTGTATTGTTGGAGACAAAGGACGAGACGATTCCTGTCGTCATGCCCAGCACGTCAATCTGTTTCGGGTCACCCATCTTGCCACCACCGTTATTGTTATAATTCTACGGTAATTCGAAGCACAATGTCATGAAGAGCACGGGAAGACCAGAAGAACGTAAGTATTTGAGCGCGAGTACCGGTGATACATCAAACAAGATTGAGAAAATCTGCCGACTGCTATGCGGGATTGTCCAGTTGCGAGCGCGCGCCTCTGCGCGTAAACAGCGCTCGGAAAGCAGGAGATTCCCATGGCAGATACCGCCCAGACGCAACGGTTCGATAGCAGCGGTTTCTTTTCGACAGGTCTCGAAGAGAGCGATCCGGAAGTTTTCGCTGCAATCGGCAAGGAGCAGGGGCGCCAGCAGCACGAAATCGAGCTGATAGCTTCTGAAAACATTGTCTCCAAGGCAGTTCTGGAAGCACAGGGATCAGTCCTCACCAACAAATATGCCGAAGGCTATCCGGGCCGCCGCTATTATGGTGGATGTGAATTCGTCGATATCGCTGAAAACCTCGCGATCGACCGCGCAAAGCAGCTCTTCAATTGCGAGTTTGCCAACGTGCAGCCGAACTCCGGCAGCCAGGCCAACCAGGGTGTCTTCCAGGCTGTTCTGAAGCCAGGCGACACCATACTCGGCATGAGCCTTGATGCTGGCGGTCACCTGACCCATGGCGCCCCGCCTAACCAGTCGGGCAAATGGTTCAACGCCGTTCAGTACGGCGTGCGCCGCGAGGATGATCGTATCGACTTCGAGCAGGTCGAGCGCCTGGCCAAGGCGCATCGGCCGCAGCTGATCATCGCCGGCGGCTCGGCTTATCCGCGCGAGATCGATTTTGCCAAATTCCGCGCCATTGCCGATGAAGTCGGTGCAGTCTTTATGGTCGACATGGCGCACTTTGCAGGCCTCGTGGCAGGCGGCGCCCACCCGAACCCGCTCGACTTTGCGGACGTGGCAACGACCACCACGCACAAGACGCTGCGTGGCCCGCGCGGCGGCATGATCCTGACCAATGACGAAAAGCTGGCCAAGAAGATCAACTCGGCCATCTTCCCCGGCATTCAGGGCGGCCCGCTGATGCATGTGATTGCGGCGAAGGCTGTCGCGTTTGGAGAAGCGCTGCGCCCGACGTTCAAGGAATATGCGGCACAGGTCGTCACCAATGCACGCGCCATGGCAGCCGCGGCAAAGGCAAGCGGGCTGGACGTCGTTTCCGGTGGCACTGATACGCATCTCGCATTGATCGACCTTCGCCCGAAGAAGGTGACCGGCAAGGATGCAGAGGCGGCACTCGGCCGCGCCTACATCACCTGCAACAAGAACGGCGTGCCGTTCGATCCGGAAAAGCCTACGATTACCAGTGGTATTCGTGTCGGTTCACCGGCAGGCACCACACGCGGTTTCGGCGAAGAGGAATTCACCCAGATCGGTAACTGGATCGGTGAGATCGTCGATGCCGTCGCCACGGGTGATAGTGCGTCAACGGAAGACCGTATCCGCGAAGAAGTCAAAGCGCTGACGGCGCAATTCCCCATCTATGGTGGCCTGGGAGGCTGATCCGGTTTGCGTTGTCCTTTCTGCGGGTCTGAAAACACATCGGTAAAGGACAGCCGTTCGGCTGAAGACGATACCGCTGTGCGCCGCCGCAGGGTCTGCGAAAGCTGCGGCGCCCGCTTTACTACATTCGAACGGGTCCAGCTGCGCGAAGTCACCGTTGTGAAGCGAGATGGAAAACGTGTGCCGTTCGACCGGGAGCGGCTTGCGAGGTCGATCACGATCGCTCTCCGTAAACGGCCGGTCGACCGTGAGCAGATCGACCAGATGGTGTCCGGCATTTTGAGGAAGCTCGAGAGCGCGGGCGAACCGGAAGTCGCATCCAATGATGTTGGTGAACTGGCGATGGAAGCGCTGCGTATGGTCGATCCTGTCGGCTATGTTCGCTTTGCAAGCGTCTACAAGGATTTCCGGGATCCGAGCGATTTCGCCCAGTTCATCGAAAAGGCAGCACTCGAGGACGAAGAGGACATGGGAGGCGAATGAGCGGCGTGCGGGTCACGCTGAAGCTTGCCACCTCGCTGGACGCACGCATTGCCCTCGCTGACGGTACGAGTCAGTGGATCACTTCCAGTGAATCCCGCGCGCGGGGACATCAGCTGCGGGCATCGCATGATGCGATCCTGGTTGGGATAGGTACCGTCCTTGCCGATGACCCATTGCTCACCGCTCGCACGGTGCCGATGCCGAAGAAGCAGCCGGTGCGCATTGTGGCTGATTCCAATGGGCGCACGCCGCTCAGCTCTCGCCTGGTGCAGTCTGTGTCCAGCGGCCGGGTCGTGGTGGCGACCAATGGTCAGCCGCAGGATTTCCTGACGCGGAGCGGCGTGGAAGTCTGGCGTTGCGGAAATGGCGTGCGGATGGATGTGCAGGATTTATTGCGCCGCGCCTCTGCGGAAGGCATTTCCTCTCTGCTGATTGAAGGCGGCGGGACTGTGGCTGCAAGCTTCATCCGCGCTGGCCTGGTCGACGAAATCGCATGGTTTGTCGCGCCTATCCTGATTGGTGGCGACGGATTGCCGGCTCTGGGGGGGCTCGGCCTGCAGACCCTGTCAGATGCGACACGGTGGAAACCTGTCGCGACGGAACGCATTGGGGATGACGTTCTGAACACTTATGTTCGTTTTTAGCAAAAGTCGCCCGAAGGTCTTCCCATGTTCACAGGTCTCGTCACTGATGTTGGCACTGTCCGCAAGGCGGAGCACCGTAACGGCCTGACGCGGTTTGAAGTCGAGAGCGGCTATCCGCTGGAAGACATCGCGATGGGCGCGTCGATTATGCACTCCGGTGTCTGCCTGACTGTGGTGGATATGGGGCAGGGTGAACGTGGCGCCTGGTTCGCCGTTGAGGCGGTTCCTGAGACGCTCGCGAAAACGGTTTTGGGCGACTGGAACGAAGGCGCCCGCGTCAATCTGGAGCAAAGCCTTAAGCTGGGCGACGAATTGGGTGGCCATTTCGTGTTCGGTCATGTCGATGGTGTCGGCGAGATTGTTTCCATCGTACCGGAAGGCCAAAGCCGCCGGATCACGATACGTCCGCCGGCCGATCTGGCGAAGTATTTTGCGACCAAAGGATCTGCAGCGGTGAATGGCGTTTCGCTCACCGTGGCGGACGCTCTTTCAAATGGCGACTTTCAGGTCGCCGTTATTCCTCACACATGGGAGGTGACCACGCTGGCTGAACTGCAGCCGGGCAGCCGTGTGAACCTTGAGATAGATATGCTGGCACGGTACGTCGCCCGCATGATTGGTGCCGATGCACCTGAAGGGCAGTGAAACAATGTCAGACGACTTCAAACACGCGATCTCCTCGATCGACGAAATCATCGAAGACGCCCGTAATGGGCGCATGTTCATTCTGGTGGACGCAGAAGACCGGGAAAACGAGGGCGACCTCATCATCCCGGCGAATTTTGCCACACCGGAGCAGGTCAACTTCATGGCGCGCCATGGGCGGGGGCTGATTTGTCTCGCCATGACGCAGGAGCGTGCCCACACGCTGAACCTCGACATGATGACCCGGAATAACCGGGAGAGCATGGGCACCGCCTTTACCGTTTCCATTGAGGCCAAAGAAGGCGTGACGACGGGAATCTCCGCGCACGACCGCGCCAAGACCATCGCCGTCGCCATCGACCCGACCAAGGACTACGATGATATCGTCTCACCCGGCCACGTTTTCCCGCTGGTCGCCAAGGATGGCGGCACGCTGGTCCGCGCAGGGCATACCGAGGCAGCCGTCGACATCTCCCGTATGGCCGGCCTCTATCCCGCTGGCGTGATCTGCGAGATTATGAATGAAGACGGGTCCATGGCCCGCCTCCCGGACCTCGTCGCGTTCGCGCAACTGCATAATCTGAAGATCGGCACTATTGCTGACCTGATCGCCTGGCGCCGCCAGAATGATCGTTTCCTTGAGCGCCGTGTCGAGGCGCCGCTGGAGTCAGCCTATGGTGAAGGCTTCCGTACGGTGTGCTTCCGTAACGTGCTCGACAATTCCGAGCACATCGCCATCGTTCACGGCACAATCAAGCCGGAATCGACCACGCTGGTCCGCGTCCACCGGACTGACGTGCTGGCGGATATCCTGGGCGAGCAAGGCCCCCGCCAGGGCTTGGTCGAGCGCGCGATGCGGATCATTGCCGAAGCAGAAGAGCCGGGCGTTGTCGTGTTCGTAAATACGATGCAACCGAACGCCATTGCAGAGCGATTGGGCCTGAAATCGGCCAGCCCGAAGGATGCGACCACTCCGCTGCGTGAGTACGGTGTCGGTGCGCAGATCTTGCGCGAACTGGGCGTACGGAAAATGATCTTCCTGTCTGACACGCAGCCCACCCGCGTAGCAGGGCTTGACGGATATGGCATGACGATAGAGGGGTGGCGCCGCCTCAATGAGGAGACAAACTGATGGCTGACCGGGTTCTGATTGCGGTTTCGCACTATTACAAACATATTTCCGAAGAGATGCTGGCTGGCGCGATGGAAGTGCTGGAAGCTGCCGACGCGAAAGTCACGGTGATGGAAGTGCCGGGTGCTTTCGAGCTTCCGGGCGTGATTGCCATGGCAGCAGACTCGGGACGTTTCGACGGTGCCGTCGCCCTCGGCTGTGTGATCCGCGGTGAGACGACCCACTACGACTATGTTTGCGGCGAGAGCGCGCGGGGCCTGATGGACCTGATCGTGAATCGCCGTCAGGCGATCGGCTATGGTATTCTGACCGTAGAGAACGAGGCGCAGGCGCTGGCCCGTGCAGACCGCAAACGCGGTAACAAGGGTGCGGATGCGGCCAATGCCTGTCTCTCCATGATCAAATTCCGCAAGGAACTCATTCGTTGAGCGATCAGAAATTTCCGTTTGAAGTCACTCGCGCGCGCCGGGCTGGTGCGCGCCTCGCGGCCGTGCAGGCGCTCTACGCGATGGAGCAGACCGGCAAGTCGGCGCGCGAGACCATTCGTGCCTTCATGGAAGACAAGCTTGGCATCGGTCCGAATGAGGAACCGGTGGAAGAGGCCGATCCGGATCTCTTCAAGTCCATCGTCAACGGCGTGGTGGACAATCAGGCAGCGATCGACAAAGCGATCCTGAAGCGCCTTGCGGCCGGTTGGAAGCTGACCCGTCTCGACGCCACAATGCGTGCTTTGCTCCGCGCAGGTGCCAGCGAGTTCATCGTGCACCAGCATCTCTCCCATGCCGTTATCATGGATGAGTATGTGTCCCTCGCGCACGACTTCTTTGAAGAGTCAGAGGCTAAATTCGCCAATGCCGTGCTGGACAATGTCGGGCAGGATCTGCGCGCCTAATCGAATGCGCGTGCCCAGGTCCTGACTTCATCGACAAAGAGGGTGGGTTTTTCCATCGCTGCAAAGTGACCGCCTTTCGGCATGTCACGCCAGTGCACGAGATTGTACGCCCGTTCGACCCAGCTTTTTGGCGGGGCCGTATAAACCTTTTCTCCCGGGAAATTGGCGAATCCGGTGGGTGTCTCGCAGCGGACGCCTTCCGGAAGCTGTACGCCGCCTTCTTGGAAGAGGGCATTATAATACCAGACGCTGGTCGCGACGGCGTCGTTGACGAGGTAAAGCATGACGTTCGTCAGAAGCTGATCCTGTGTGTAGACGGAGTAAAGGTCACCGTCTCTAAGATCTGACCAGCCATGGAATTTCTCGATGATCCAGGCGGCTGCTCCCACAGGTGAGTCCATCAGGGCCATGGCGAGTGTCTGGGGTTTGGTTGCCTGCTCCATGAAGTAGGCACCTTCAGCTTGCATGGCTCCTTGCATGTGCGTCAGCCAGTTGCCTTCTTCCTCCGTGGCCGGAGTGGGAGGCGTCGGACGAAAACCGATCATGTTGAGGTGAATGGCCCGGCAACCGCCTTTCTTGTCGTGCGCGCTATGGTTCATGCCAAGCCATGAAGTCACCAGTCCGCCCCAGTCACCTCCCTGCGCCAGGTAGGTCTTGTAGCCGAGCACGTCGCGCATCAGCTTGTCCCATAGCCCAGCCGTTGCGCGCTGGCCCATGGGAGAGGCAGGCTTCTCCGAAAAGGCATAACCGGGCAGGCTGGGAATGACGATGTCGAAAGCGTCAGCCGCATCGCCGCCATGGCGGGAGGGGAAGGCGAGCGGTTCGATTGCGTCCCAGAACTCGAAGAACGAACCCGGCCAGCCATGGGTGAGAAGGAGTGGACGCTTGCCCTCGGCTTCGCCAACCACATGAACGAAATGGAGTTCCATGCCGCCGACATCGGCCTTGAAGCTCGGATATTTGTTGAGCACGTCTTCTTGCGCGCGCCAGTCATAATCGTTCAGCCAGTATTTGCAGAGTTCCTGCAGAACCGGCGTCGACATGCCGTAGGCAAAGCCTTGCTCATTCTCTGGGGCCGGAAACCAGCGATATGCAGCGACCCGTTCTCGGATGGCGGCGAGTTTTGCGTCGGAAATGGAGATATTGAACGGGCGTATCTGGCTCATGAGCGTCCTCCTGGAAGGCGGACCCTAACGTGAAGGCTCAACCAGCGCGAGCGGTGCCCCGGCGTCAGATTGAAAAGCTGGTTCCGCAGCCGCAGGCCGCTGTGGCGTTTGGATTGTTGATCTTGAATGCGGCGCCGATCAGCTCGGTCGAGAAATCGATCTCGGAGCCATTCAGGAATTCAAGGCTCATTTCGTCGATCAGGACTTTCGCGCCGTCGCGCTCCACCATCACATCGTCTGAATTTGCCTCAGAGGCGAAATCGAACTTGTAGGAAAAGCCGGAACAACCGCCGCCTTCTACGGAAACGCGCAGAAAGGCTGCACCGTCCTGTTTGGCCAGAATCGCATTAATGCGCTTGGCAGCCGAGGCGGTAAGGGTCACATCAGGGGCTGTTGTCGTGCTCATAGGCCATAGATAGGGGCGTTTGGACCAATGGAAAAGAGAGCGGTGTATGCGACGCGCCACGAAGACAGCCGGGGACGCTACCATGACGAGGCACCGTCTGCCACGCGCACACCGTTTCAGCGCGACCGCGATCGTATCATTCACTCTACCGCTTTTCGCCGCCTGAAGCAGAAAACACAGGTCTTTGTGGCGCATGAAGGCGACCATTTCCGCACCCGCCTGACGCATTCTCTTGAAGTGGCGCAAATTGCACGAAGCATCGCGCGTACGCTGGGGTTGGACGAGGACCTCGCCGAAGCCATGGCCCTGGCCCATGATATTGGCCATCCGCCATTCGGGCATGCCGGGGAGGATCAGCTGGATGCCTGCATGGAGCCGTTTGATGGCTTCGATCACAATGCGCAGACACTGCGCGTAGTGACCCGGCTGGAGGTGCGTTACCCGAATTTTGATGGGCTCAACCTGACCTGGGAAATGCTGGAAGGCCTGGTGAAGCATAACGGCCCGCTGATTGACGCTTGTACCAGTGTGGTGGACCTGCCGGCGGCTTTCCGGGAATTCTCCCGCATCGAAGACCTGGAGCTGGACCAGTTTGCCGGGCCGGAAGCCCAGGTCGCTGCGCTGTCGGACGACATCGCTTACAACAATCACGACATTGACGATGGCATCGCTGCGGGCCTTTTCACCATCCAGGAGCTCATGGAGCTACCCATCGTCGGAGACGTCTTCCGTGGTGTGAAACTGGAATATCCGCACCTGACGGATCGGATGGTCACATACGAAGCCGTGCGCCAGCTGATCGGCATCTGGATCAATGACCTGGTCGATGAAACCCGTCGACGGGTGAAGCGCTTGCAGCCGGCCAGCGCGGCGGAAGTGCGCGCTCTGGGCGAGCCGCTGATTGGTTTCAGCGACGAACTTGCTGACAAGCAGCGGGCACTCCGCGCGTTCCTGTTTGAGCGGATGTACAAGCACTACAAGGTGAATCGCATGCGCTCGAAGGCGAAGCGGATCCTCGCCGAGCTGTTTGAAGGATTTGCTGCTGAGCCGCAGACCTTGCCGTCGCCGTGGCGGGAGGCGGCAACGCAAGCCGATGCGTTCCGCCGGGCACGCATCGTGTGCGACTACATAGCCGGCATGACGGATGGCTATGCCATCGAAGAGCACAGGCGGCTCTGCGACCTTACCCGGCTGGCATAGGGCGACTGATTCCGCTGCAGTAATTGGGGAAAATCCCTTGAATCGCCGGGTGCAGGAGCGGTCCCGTTCAATTGCCGTTAACGAAACGCGCCTAAAAATTAACCTCAGGAAACAGGACTGAAGGGGCGTTTCATGAGTCGCTACCGTTACGGCGCCGATGAGGCTTCACCATTCGAAGATGACTATCGCGGATTCGACATCCGTGATGATGAAACCGCGCGTGGACCTCTGATCCTGGCGCTCGCAATCGGCGTCTTGCTCGTGTTTGGCGCGGTCGTCTGGAACACCTACCGGCAGGGCGTGCGCTCCAATGGGGCGGGCCTGCCAAGCGTGATAGCAGATGCCCAGCCCTACAAGCGTGTTCCGGATGAGCGTGGCGGCCTGGAGGTGCGGGATACTGACAAGCGCTTCTACGACCAAATGGATGCGTCTGAGCGCGTGCCTGATCTCGCCAATCTCGACAATGGCGATGGATCGGACCTGTTGCAGGGTGGACCGCCCATCGATTTGCGCCCGAACGACGACGATATGGACGGCAGCGATCCTGACAATGGCATGCCGAACTCGGTGGCTGACGAAGTTGCAGAGCTGGCGGATCTCAGCCGTCCGGACCGGAGAATCGAATCGGAGCCGCTCGCACCGATGTCGGTCACCCGCGCGCCGCCACCGCCACCAAGAGACATGTCACCTCAATTCGCCTTCAGTGAGGGTGGGCTGTACCTGGTACAAGTTGCGGCATTCCGCACTGAGGACGCTGCGGAAGCCGCGTGGCGCAAATCTGCGGCTGCACACCCGGATCTCTATCGGGGTGCCGGAAAACACATCCAGCGTGCCGATCTCGGCGCCAAGGGTGTGTTCTACCGCTTGCGTGTTGGTGGCTTTAGCCAAAAAACGGAAGCGGACGCCTTCTGCGACGCGCTGAAGGCGCAAGGCGACAACTGCATTGTGGTGACCGGATAGTGGCGAAGGCCTGTATTCTCAGCGTATCAGGACCCGTTCTGACACAAGGCGAAGCGGACCTGTTCAGGACGCAGAATCCCTGGGGCGTGATCCTCATGGGCCGTTCCTGCGTGTCGAGGGACCAGGTGCGCAGGCTGGTCGCCGACATCTGGGACGCCACAGGCCGGGCAACACTGATCTTCATCGACCAGGAAGGTGGCCGCGTGGCGCGGCTCAAAGCACCAGAATGGCCGCTTTTTCCGCGTGGGGCGGACTACGCAGCAATTTACGGAAAAGACCCTGAGCTGGGCCGTGAGGCCTGCTGGCTAGGACACCGGCTGATTGCATCGGAACTTGCTGGCCTGTCCATTCACGCCGATTGCTCGCCAGTCGTGGATCTGCCTGTCCCGGGGGCGCACGACGTCATCGGCGACCGGGCATTTGGGACGCAGCCCGAGCAGGCCGCCGACCTCGCCAAATCGGCAATCGCCGGTCTCCACGCGGGTGGCGTCGCGAGCGTGATCAAGCACATTCCCGGGCATGGCCGGTCAATGGCGGACAGCCATCTTGAGCTGCCGCGCGTGACGGCCGGAGACAATGAGCTGTCGAAGGATTTCGAGGCCTTTTCCCGGGTTGCCGATGCGCCGATGGCTATGACAGCGCATATTGCGTACGAGGCTTACGACCCGGGCAAGGCCGCGACTGTATCCCGCTACATGATTCAGGAGATCATACGGGGCCGAATCGGGTTTGATGGGCTTCTGATGACCGATGATCTGGGGATGAGGGCACTGGGCGGCAGCCTCACCGATCGCGCGCATGCGTCGATCGCTGCAGGTTGTGACGTGCTGTTGCACTGTTCCGGCTTTCTGAAGGATCCGGCAGACATCCTCGCTGAAATGACGGAAGTCGCCGAAGCAGCGCCGGTTCTGAACGGGCGCTCCGCCGAGCGAGCAGAGGCTGCTGACGCCATCGCGAAACAGGCTGAACCGCTGGAGCCAGCTACCGCCTGGAAGCGGTTCCACGAACTGTTCCCGCATGTGGGGGCAGGCGTATGAGCTCTGATACCGTCACAATGGAGACGCTCTCTTCCGACATGGAAGAGGCCGATATTCAGGATATCTTCCGTGTTGATGTCGGTGGATATGAAGGCCCGCTGCACCTGTTGCTGGAGCTCACCCGCCGTCAAAAGGTCGATTTGCTGCATCTCTCCATGCTCGAATTGGCAGAGCAATATCTCGTATTCATCGAAGACGCGAAAAAACGCCGGATGGATCTTGCCGCCGATTATCTGCTGATGGCCTCCTGGCTGGCCTTCATGAAATCCCGGCTCCTTCTTCCGAAGCCGGAAAAGCTGGAAGAAGACGAGCCGACGGGCGAAGAGATGGCGGCGCGCCTCGCCTTCCGACTGAAGCGTCTGGACGCCATGCGCGATGCGGTGAAGGAACTGCAGAACGGTCCCATCCTGGACAATGTCGTCTTCCTGCGCGGTATGCCGGAACAGCCGAAGGTTATCCGCCACACGGAATGGAACGCGAGCCTCTACGAGCTGACACAGGCTTTTGGCGCAATCCGTGACCGCAAAGAAAAAGAACGTCCTCACGTGATCGAACAACAGATGGTCCTGCCGCTGGAATTGGCACGGACAACGCTCCGTCAGCTCCGAGGACAGTTGGCACAGTGGTCTTCGCTTGACGAAATCAGCCTGACCATGACGGATGTTGACCCGGAGCTGCCTACTCGGTCGGTTACGGCGAGCGTTTTCTCCGCGGCGCTGGAACTTGTGCGCGATGGTGAGGTCGATGTCCGGCAGGACACCCATTTCGCGCCGCTGTACCTGCGAAATGCGCAAAACCACCCGCAAGGGGGCGGCCATGCAGATGTTTGAGAAGATTGAGATGAACGACGAAACGCCAGCCGAAAAGAAACCGAGCGCGGTCACGCAGCTCGCGCTGGCTTTCCGCCGGTCGGAAGAGGCGCTGCATGACGACATGACCGACGCGCTGGCCGAAGCCGTGCGCCGGGCGGAAGCTGTGCTGTTCGCAGCCGGAGAGCCGATGTCGGCAACGCAGATCGCCGAGATCCTGCCGCACGGTGTAGAAGCCGCCGAAGTGCTCATGACCCTGCGGGCGCTTTATGTGAACCGCGGCGTGAACCTCGTGGAAGTGGCGGGCAAGTGGCGATTCCAGACCGCGCAGGACCTGTCCTACCTGTTTGTGGAAGAACGTCAGGTCCAGAAAAAACTCAGCCAGGCGGCACTCGAGACACTCGCGATTATCGCCTATGGCCAGCCGGTGACGCGAGCGGAGATCGAAGCCGTACGCGGGGTTGCAGTTTCCAAAGCGGTAATCGATACGCTGATGGAAACCGGATGGATCAAGATCAAGGGGCGCCGTAAGACGCCTGGCCAGCCGCTGACCTATGGTACGACCGATACGTTCCTTGAGCATTTTGGCCTCGAAAGCCTGAGCACACTGCCGGGCAAGGCGGATCTCGAAGCCGAGGGCCTTCTATCCGACGTAATTCCTGACGGCTTCCAGATGCCGGACGAAGAAGCGCTCAGCGAAGAAGAGCTGTTGGTTGATGCCGGCGGCGATACCGAAGAGATAGAATCTTTCGTCACAGACTTCATGGATGATGCTCCGGATGAAGAGGATGTTGAGGCAACAGCTGAAACGGTCCCTGAACCGGAAGATGTCGTGGGAGGACCGGGTGAGGATGAAGACGACGGCATCAGCGTCTTTGCCTATACACGCGCGCCCGTCCGGTCCGGGGAAGACGAACAGGAATTCGACCGTGATAATATCAAGGCGGCCGTAATGCGCCTCCGCAAGGAAGAGCGGACACCGGAACAACCAATCTCCGAGTGGACCGACGACGATTAGGCGTCAGCCGGTTACTTCAAAACGGAAACGACGTTCATCGTCGAACATTCCGAGGATGTCCTCTTCCTGCGTGCCGGCGCCGATATTGTGGATCACATATGGATGGCCGGAAGATGTCCGCCTGTCCGAAACGATCCCGATATGGGGAAGGCGTCCACCTAAACGCATCGTATACAGATCACCAGGCTGCCAGCCATCAAGTGTGCCGGGCAAGGGCAAACTGGCACCTTGTCGTTCGAAATAGCGCTCAAGATTCGGGACTCGGCGGTGATCGATGTTCCGGTCCGGACGGCTAAGGCCCCAGATCGTGGGATAGTCCACAAACGCGGCTTTCATGTCGTCATGGACGAGCACTTGCAAATCGACGTCAAAAGCATCTCGATAGGCGCGGATGACAACATCGGTGCAGACGCCGGTTGATCGGGCAACGTCCCCCAACGGATAGTTGAGGCTGGCATAGGCGGCATCATAGGTGCGCGTCACGCCGATCTGGGATCGGGCTGCTTTCGAGAGCCGCGCCTCGAATGGCAATGACCGCTCTCCGAGCGTATCCGGCAGGAGCGGCAAAGCCACAATGGAGGCGAGCATGGACCGGCGCGTTTGCATGCGCAGATCAGATCAGGCAGTTCCGGCAGGATTGCGGCGAAATCTAGAAGCCGTGAAACTCGGCGATTTCGTCAATGTCGGCGCGTTCGGCCCGCAATGAATTAACCGGATGTGCCCTGTCCGGCTTTCCGACGGCGACACCGCACCAGATCATTTCGGTTGGAGCGAGTTTGAAATGCTCTTTCAACGCCGGGCGCAGCACACCCCAGCATTCCTGGAAGCAAGTCCCCCAGCCGCGCTCTTCTGCGAGCAGGGCGAGGGTCTGCAGATACATGCCTGCGTGCCCCCATTGTCCGTGACCCATGCGCTCGTCGATCACCAGGAAAACGGCAAGCGGGGCGCCGAAGAAGCGGAAATTGTTCGAGAACCAGGCAAGACGCGCGGCGCGGTCCTCGCGCGGAATGCCGAGGGCCTCATACATCATCTCTCCGACGCGCCGGCGGCGGGCTTCATACGGCTCCCACAGGTCTTTCGGATAGATCGGCCGGTCTGTCTTCTGGCCACGGGGATCTGCAGCCAGGATCGGCGCCGCCATGCCGATGACATCGTCCTTCGCCTGTCCGGTCACGGCGATCGTGCGCCAGGGCTGGACGTTGCCGCCGGACGGCGCGCGCTGGGCCTGAGTCAGCCATTCGCGGACTTCGGCTTCGGAAAGTGCATCGGGCAGGAATGCCCGGGTCGAAATGCGCTGGTCGACTGCTTTGGAAACGTCCATGAAAAACCTCCCATCAGGATCTGAAGGGAGGTCTAACGGCTTATCGCCGGGTCAGCCAACAGGCTTGTGGCCCGGACCTATTTTTTCGGGTGCAGGATTACCGGCATCCAGGTGTAGCCGTGGACAAAGGCACCCGCGGTGTAGGAGGGCTCGTCCAGAACTTCGATATGATCGAAGCGTTCCATCAATTCCTGCCAGAGGATCTGCAGCTGAAGCTCGCCAAGACGATTGCCGACGCAGCGGTGAATTCCGAAGCCGAAGGACAGGTGGCGGCGGGCGTCTGCACGGTCGATGATGTAATCGTTCGGTTTGTCCCAGAACTTCTCATCGCGGTTGCCCGAGATGTACCACATGGCGACCTGCTCACCCTTTTTGATGAGCTTGTCGCGCAGCTGGACATCTTCCAGAGCCGTGCGGCGCATGAAAGCCAACGGCGTTTGCCAACGGATCGTTTCCGACACCATGTTCGGGATAAGGGAAAGGTCGCCCTTAAGCTTCTCGAACTGTTCCGGATACTTGTTCAACGCCCAGACCGAGGCCGTCATCGTATTGCGGGTCGTGTCGTTGCCGCCGACGATCAGAAGGATCACGTTGCCGAGCAATTCCATCGGCGTCATGTTCTTCGTCTTCTCGCCGTGCGCGAGAAGGCTGATCAGGTCGTTCTTTTGCGGGATGGCCTGGCGTTCCTGGTAGATCTGCATGAATGTCGTCAGACACTCGAGCATCTCGCGCTTCCATTGCTCTTCGCCGCCGGGACAAATGTCCGGGTTGTTCATGTTCGTAACGACATCCGACCAGCGAGTCAGCTGGCGGCGGTTTTCGAAGGGGAAATCGAACAGGGTGGCGAGCATCATCGTGGTCAGTTCGATGGAGACCGTGTCGACCCAGTCGAAGGGCTTGCCAACCGGCAGGCTGTCTAGCAGGCCCTGTGTCCGCGAGCGGATGAGTGGCTCGTACTCTTTCAGCATGTTTGGCGCGACGGCCGGCTGGACCGTCTTGCGCTGTTCGGAGTGACGCGGTTCGTCCATGGCGATGAACATCGGCATCTCGAAATCCTCGAGTGGTTCGCCGAGCGTGATGCCGCCATGCTCCCAGCTGGAAGAGAAGCGCTTATGGTCGGTATCCACCGCCATGATGTCTTCATAAGTGGTGACCGACCAGTAGGGGCCGACGAAGGAGTCGGGCGTGTAGTGCACCGGGTCTTCCTTGCGCAGGCGGTCGAAACGGTCCCACATTTTGTTCTGGCGCCAGACTTCCGGGTCCACGACATCAAGCGTTTTCAGGTCGAGGCTGGATGCCGGCGGTACTTCTTCGCCAATGCGGAGATAACCTTCATGAAGGGGATCCCGGTCGGAAACTTTCGGCCGTTCGAGGGCCGGATGGTCGATGGAATGAACGGTATCGGCAGCCATTTAATATCCTCCTTTTACCGGTCTCCCTTGGCACCGGTCTGCTCGCTTGGAATCTTTATACCACGGTCGTTTTGAAAAAACCATGACGCTTGCGTCATTTTTATGCGGTGTGGCGTTCAAGTCGCGCTTTGTGGAGGGCGGTTTTCATGGCGTCAGCCAGGGATTTGCGTTCCGGGACGGTCAGGAAGCGACCTATGACCCATCCGGTGCGGCCATGTTCAATACGCAACCACGAATCAGGACGGAGCGGCTCGTCGAGTTCCACACGTGCAAATCCGGCCGGGAGGGAAACGCGTTTTTCGGTCCCGTTAGCCTTGCGATGCATCATGTCGACACTGCTGGCCGTAATGCGAATCCGGGTTTCCTCGCGCTGTTTCCGAAATGACCAACGGAATGCGAGCCAGATGGCCAGAGCATCCAGACCGAAGAAGCCGATCACCGGAATGGCGCCCATGGACAGGAAAGCCATGCCGGTCAGGAAACTGACAGCACCGACAATGCCCATAACAACAGCGAAGCCGCGTTCCGACAGGGAGCGGTTTGGCGTCAAAAGCGCGTCAAAATAGATGATTTCATCGGTGTCGGGCATCAGGAACAATACTTATCACGCTCTTGCCCCGCCGGAAGCGGCCTGACAGACAATTTGCATGACAGAATCGCCGCAGAAGAACCCTCCCTCGAAACCCAGGAAAAAGCGGGCCGCCCGGACGCTTGGACCTGAGAAGACGGAGAAGATCTTCGCCGCGCTGGCGCATGACCGGCCGGACCCGAAGACCGAGTTGGAGTATTCCAATCCTTTCACCCTTGTCGTGGCTGTGGCGCTTTCGGCACAGGCGACCGATGTCGGCGTGAACAAGGCGACCCGGAAACTATTTGAGATCGCGGACACGCCGGAAAAGATGCTGGCGCTCGGCGAAGAGGGGGTTGCCGATCATATCAAGACGATCGGACTGTGGCGCAATAAGGCGAAGAATGTGATCGCCCTTAGCCAGAAGCTCATCGACGATTACGGCGGTGAGGTGCCGCGAACGCGCGAAGAGCTGACGACTCTGCCTGGTGTAGGCCGCAAAACCGCAAATGTTGTCATGAATGAAGTGTTCGGCGAGCCGACCATTGCGGTCGACACGCACATTTTCCGCGTCTCCAACCGGACTGGGCTGGCGCCTGGCAAGACTCCGGACGATGTTGAGGCGGGTCTGGAACGCGTGACGCCACCTGAATGGAAAAAGGGCGCGCATCACTGGCTGATCCTGCACGGGCGGTATGTCTGTAAGGCGCGGACACCCGAATGCTGGCGGTGTGTGATCGCTGAATGGTGCAAATACTCGCCGAAGACTCCTGATCCCGCTACGGTTTCATCGCTCGGGCCAAAAGCACCGAAATCAAGAAAGAACAAATAGATGCCGATCCGCTCGCCTGGGTGAGGCGTATGAAGGCGTGTATTGGCGAAGATTTACATCCGAACACGGAAGTATTGGGTGAAAGAATATTTAAGTGCGCATTTACGACAGGATGCGATGCTTGAAGAGGTGGAGTGGCCGCACGAATCGCTGGCCTCCAGTTCGCCTCATTTTCGCTACGCTTGCGTCACGCCAAGCATGAAGAGCGAACGAAAGAATAAGGGAAGTAGCAATGAAGTATATTATCTGCGCGGCAGCGGGCGTTGTTCTGTCAGCATTGGTCTTGTCCGCTCATGCGGAAGATGAACGGGTCGAGGGCTGGTCCGGCGAAGGTGCACTCAGCGCCGGTATGACAAGCGGCAATACGGACACGCGTGATATCGGTTTGACCTTCGATGTGGATCACATCACAGGCAAATGGGATTATGGCCTTCAAGGTCAGGTCGATTATGGCGAGCAGGACGGCCTCGAGAGCCGAAACCGAGCCTTTCTTGGCGCCAATATCGACTACGCGATCAGCGACCGCGTTTTCTCGTTCGCTCGCGCTTCCTATGAGGTCGACCAATTTACCGGCTTTGACAGCCGATCCTTTGTTGGTGGCGGTCTCGGCTATCGCTTCCTCGGTCTGGACCCTGTGACGTGGGTTGTGCGTGGCGGTCCGGGTGTGAAGGTGGACGAGGTCAAGCGTGTCGTGACGGTGGACAATCTCGGCGCGCCTCTGGTCATTCCGGCAGAAACGGTGACGTCGGTCGGTTTTGTTGGCAAGTCCAAGTTTGCCTGGGCGCTCAACGACAAGGTCGAACTCTCGAACGTTACCGACATCCTCTATGCGGAAGAGTCGACGCAGATCAGTAATGGCCTCGCGCTGACCGCGCAGATCAACGGCTCGCTTTCAGCCCGCTTCGGATTCGATACGCGCTACGATACGAATCCGCCAGACGGCTATGAGACGACCGACACCGCGACCAAGATCGGCGTCGTTTACAAATTCGGCAAGCACTAGACGGGCGCAGTTTCCAGACGCTTCTTCACGGCCTCGGCGATCATGTCGCCGAGGCGCGGGCCTTCGACGGGATAGAGATAAGGCTCGATCGCTTCGAGCTCCATCAGCACGAGGTGACCATCCTCGCCGCGCACCATGTCGACACGGGCATAGAGCGGCGCTTCATCCAGCATGGCGATGATGGCCGAGGCATCGTTGAGGTCTTCCGCAGGCGGATCGACTGGCGTTTCCTTGCCGCCATATTTCGACTGGATGCGATAGTCACCCGGCACGGCGCGTTTCACCAGCGCGTGGCAGAAATCGCCGCCGATGAAGATGAAACTGTATTCACCTTCGCTCTGGATGGAGGGCAGGAAAGGCTGGACCATCATCGGGTGGGGCATGTCTGGTACGGCGTCCCCGGGTTTCAGGCGATGCTGGCCTTCGGCACCGGCACCAACCTGGCGCTTGAAGACGAGGTCTTCGGCCTGCAGCATCGCGAAGGCCGCAGCTATATTTTTGGCGTCGGCTTTGTCCAGCCAGACAGTCGGTATGATCCGCGCGCCTTTTGCTTCAAGTTCCCGCAGATAGGATTTGTGGATGTTCCAGCGGATGAGGCTGACCGGATTGTAGAGCCGGGTTTTGGATTCGATCCGGGCGAGAGCTGACAGGAACTCATCCTGCCGGTCCCAGTAGTCCCATGTTGTGCCGACAATTGCGGCGCCGTAGCTGCTCCAGTCGGCGTCTGAATTGTCCCAGGCGATGTCTTCGATCGTCATGCCGCGGGCCGCGAAGGCCGGACGCAGAGAGTCCATCATGAGATCATGTTCGAATGCATCCTCCCGCCGGTTCGGAGAACTGGGAAGGGTGACCTGGGAAGCGATGTAGGCGATTTTCATGGCCGCGCATTTAGCACGCCTGCCGGTTGCGTCCAGCGCCTGCCTCTGGCAATGGCGCCGGGGTACTCAGCAGGAGAATCCGAATGGTGGAAGTCCGTTACGATGTTGTAGGCCTCGGCAATGCGATCGTGGACGTCCTGTCCCGTGCGGACGAGGTCTTCCTGGCTGAATGGGGCATTCACAAGAATGCGATGAACCTGATCGAAGAACCGCGCGCACACGAGTTGACCGAAGTGGCCAAGGATCCACTTTACACGTCCGGCGGAAGCGGTGCGAATACGATTGCCGGTCTCGCCAGCTTCGGGGCCTCTGCGGCCTATATCGGCAAGGTGGCGGACGACGAACTTGGCGCCCAGTTCAAGCGTGAGATGGAAGCCGGCGGTGTGCCGTTCCCGACCCCGCCGCTGACAGATGGTCCTGCGACTGCGCGCAGCATCATCTTCGTGACGGAAGATGGTCACCGCTCGATGAATACCTTCCTCGGCGCTTCCGTGCTGTTCTCCAAGGAAGACGTCGATGCAGATGTCGTGAAAGCGGGCGGCATCCTTTATCTGGAAGGCTATCTGTTCGACAAGGATGAAGCCAAGGAAGCGTTTATCTTTGCTGCGGAGACCGCAAAGGCATCGGGCCGTAAGGTTGCGCTGACCCTGTCGGACCGTTTCTGCGTTGACCGTCACCGGCCGAGCTTCCTGCAGCTGGTTCGGAACAATGTGGATATCCTCTTTGCGAACGAGGAAGAGCTGCTTGCGCTCTACGAGACGGAAGATTTCGACGCGGCGATGGCCGCGCTGCAGGCGGACACTGCCGTGGCAGCGGTGACACGCAGCGAAAAGGGCTCGGTCGTCATTGGAGACGGGGAACCGATCGCGGTCGAAGCCGTGCCTGTGAAGGAAGTCGTTGATACGACTGGCGCGGGTGACCAGTACGCGGCGGGTTTCCTGTTCGGTATGTCACGCGGCTTGCCGCTGGCGACCTGTGCGCGTCTCGGCCACATCGCGGCAGCGGAAGTGATCAGCCATTTCGGGCCGCGCCCGGCGGTCTCCTACAAGGTGCTGGCCGATGCGGCAGGCATCTTCGTCTGAGCCTGAGACATTTGTCCCAGCACCTGCGGCGCCGGTGAGGGCGCTTTGTGGATGGGTTGGATTTGCAGGGATGTGAATCGGCGTCAGGTTTCCGGCAGAGGCAAGGTTCCCAGACCGCCCTCAGCCGGGCGAAGGCCGGGATTTAGTGCGGCAAGCATCACACGCAGTGACTCTGGATCCCTGCCTGCGCCAGGGTGAGCGGAGATTGAGAGGGTGGTGATGTGGGTAGGGGCGTAGGCCTTTCCGTTGCAGGCGTCCGCGAGGCGGGCATTTGAATATGCGGCGGGCTGCAAGTGCACCCGCCGTTTCTTTTGCCCCGGAATCCAGTCGATCGAGGCCAGGAAAACCCGGCCATTCGGGCTGACGCTCCAATGATACTTCACACCCTTCCCATAAGCTGCGCGTATGGCGGCGCGAAGCATCAAGATCTGGACCCAGATCAGGGGCCAGAAACAAACAAGATGGGCCGGGAAGCCGGCGGGTGGCGAGAGGAGTGACATCGTGCGCACTATACGTCAGTGAGCGGAGGTGCCGGACAGGTTTCTTTTTGCGGCAATGACTGCTGCAGGATGGGGAGGCTGAAGTGGTGGACAGAGTTTGCCGCAGACACCTGCGCAGGCAGGTATTTGCGGAGAGTTGGTTTCTTTAGAGCGCCGGGTCCCGGATATTTGCGGTGCAAATTCCGGGATGACACGTGATTGGCGCAGGATCACATATGACTGCGCCATGATCATAACGGACTTAGCCGGATTATGCCGGACGATAGCGGATCAAGCGGTTAGCGCCTCGGCGGCATAGTCCAGCCGGTCATGCCCGAAGAACATTTCGTCGCCTACGAAGAAGGTGGGTGAACCAAAGGCGCCGCGTGCCAGGGCGGTGTCGGTGTTGTCCTTCATGATCGCCTTGTTTGTTTCGTCGCCGGCGAGCGCTTTGATTTCGTCGAAGTCGAAGCCTTCCGCGTCGCACATCGCCTTCAGCGAAGTATCGTCATCCGGTTTCAGGGCTTCCGGCGTTTCCCACATGTGGCTGAAGCAGGCGTCGATGAAGCGCTGTTGCTTGGCCGGATCTCCAGCAAGGCCGATCGTGGCGCGCAGCAGGTCGCGCGTGCTGACCAGCGGGAAATAGGGGTTCATGCGAACCTGGAGGCCGTAGCGCTTTGCGCAGCGCTGCAGGTCAGCCAGCATGTAGGTGTTCTTGGCTGGCACCATGCCTGGCGGACGGTTGCCGGTGCCTTGCATGATGGCACCTAGGAACATGGGCTTGATTTCGACGGGCGCGCCGGTGCGTTCCTTCAGCTGTTTCACTGCTGCATTGGCAATGTGGGAATAGGGGCTGATATAGTCGAAATAGAACTCAAGCGCCTTGGTCATCCGGTCCTCCATAAGTTTCATTTTGGAACTAAGGCAAATCAGGTTAGGCATGCAAGTATGAAATGGACAGAACTCTCGGATAATTGGTGCCCGGTCGCGCGAACGCTTTCTGTCGTGGGCGACCGGTGGACGCTGCTGATCCTCAGGGATTGCTTCCTCGGCCTGTCGCGGTTCGAGCAGTTCATTGAGTCGAGCGGCATGACCCGGCACATTCTCGCCGAACGCCTGAAGCGGCTTGTCGAGGCGGGCATCCTGGAACGGCGGCAGTATTCGGCCGGGCCGAAACGGTATGACTATGTCCTGACGGAGAAGGGGCAGGAGCTTGCTCCGGCACTCATGACTCTGAAGGACTGGGGCAAGAAACACATGCCGGTGCGCCGGTCGACGAACGCCTGATCTCGATCAAGCTTCTGCGAGGTCGACGGCTTTCTTCTGCACAGACCCGTAGTCGATCTTGCCGGTGCCAAGCACGGGGATCTCATCAACATGATAGACCCGGCGCGGGACTGAGATTTCCGGTACGCCATGGCTTTGCGCCCAGGCAAGGATCTCTTCGCGGTTACAGTCGGGACAGTCGCTGAGCAGGATGATCTGCTCGCCCTTGCGCGGGTCTGGCATGGCGACGGCCGCGTGGAGATTGTCTGGCCAGATGGCGCTTGCGCAGTTCTCAACGACAGCGAGCGAGACCATTTCGCCGCCAATCTTCGCGAAGCGTTTCACACGCCCCATGATGCGGATGAAACCGTCCTCGTCGATGGCGACGACGTCTCCGGTGTCGTGCCAGCCATCGTCGGGGGCTTCGAGTACGCCGGGAGCGGATGGGCGCAGATAGCCCATCATGATGTTCGGGCCCTTGATGTGAAGTCGGCCACCTTCCGGGATGCCGTCCACCGGCAGGAGGCGATGATCCATGTCTGCCATCAGCACGCCTACTGTGCCGGGCTTGTTGCGTTCCCACTGGTTCGCCGCGACGACGGGAGAGGCTTCGGTGGCACCGTAACCTTCCAGGATTTCGATTTCGAACTTCCGGCGGACCAGGGCGCGCGTTTCGTCTTTCACGCGTTCAGCACCGCAAACGGCGAGACGGATAGAGCTCATGTCGCCATCGGCTCCAACGCGAGCGTATTGGGATATGAAGGTATCCGTCGCCAGCAGGATCGACGCACCAGTCTCGCGGATACGTTTCACGATCTCGCGCGGTTGCAGCGGCGAGGGGTGGAAGATGACCGGAATACCAGCGATGAGCGGCAGGATCGCGCCTACGGTCAGTCCAAAGCAATGGAACGTCGGCAGCGGGTTGAACAACTTGTCCGTATTTACGTCGAGGCCGATATGGGCGCGGACCTGCTCGACATTTGCCATGACGTTCTCATGGCTCAGCACGACGCCCTTGGGCTCACCTTCGGTGCCGGACGTGAAGAGAACGACGCCGGGGCTCTTGTAGCGCGCCTTGCGTCGGATCAGGTTGGGGGCCAAGGGGCCGATCACAGCTGCAAGCTTGTCCTTCAGAGAAAGGTTCTCGCGAACGTCTTCCAGATAGATGATCTCGGCAACGCGGGAGAGGTCTTTCACCAGGGCTTCGAGTCCCGCAATTTCGATAAATTTTCGTGCAGTCACGATTTTTGTAATTTCGGCTGCACGCATGGCAGCTTTGAGGTTCCGGGAACCCGCGGTGAAATTCAGCATTGCCGGTACGCGATTATATGCCGACAGGGCGTAAAAGCCGATCACGGCACCCGCACCGGTCGGCAGCATGATCCCCACCGATTCGCCGGCTTTCGTCTTGGCAGCGAGCGCGGAGCCCAGTCCGAACGCGCCGCGCAGCACGTCCTTGTAGCTCAGCAGCCGCTCTTCGCCGTCGACCATGTCGTAGATGATCGTCTTGTTGCGGCCAAATTCGCCCGCAGCCCGCATGAGGGCGGCAAACAGGTCAGTGCGGGTTCGCGCAGGGCGATACGGCAATGGTGCCGGGATCGGTAGCGTGGTCATAAGCGGCTCTGGTTTCCTCGTGGGCGGTTTCCGCCTCACATGTTTGTAACATTCTGTAGCCAAGCAGCCAGAGAGCGGCAAACATTGCAAGTTTGCATGCGCAGATTGCAGTCTCTTCGACTTGAGTTCGGCCGCGGGTGAGGCCATGTTCCGGCGATGGCAAATCTCATTGATCTCAAGGGCGAAAAGGCCCGCGTGCGGCACCCGGAGAAGCAGTCCCGGCCGGACAGTCCGGTTCAGCGCAAACCGGAATGGATCCGCGTAAAGGCGCCGGGGTCCAAGGGGTATTCCGAAACCCGCGAGATCGTGAAATCCAAGGGCCTGGTCACGGTGTGCGAAGAGGCTGGCTGCCCGAATATCGGGGAATGCTGGGACAAGAAGCACGCCACGATGATGATTCTGGGCGAGGTCTGCACCCGCGCCTGTAGCTTCTGCAACGTATCGACGGGCAAGCCGCCCGCCGGGGTCGACGAAGACGAACCGCGCCGCGTGGCCGAGGCTGTCGCGGAAATGGGCCTCCAGCATGTCGTCATCACATCGGTCGACCGGGATGACCTGGTCGATGGCGGCGCGATGCACTTCGTCAACACGATTGAGGCAATCCGTGCCGCCTCTCCGGGGACAACGATCGAGATTCTGACACCGGATTTCCTTCGCAAGGATGGCTGGGAGAAGCGGGTCATCGATGCGAAGCCGGACGTGTTCAACCACAACCTCGAAACGGTGCCGCGTTTGTACCTGTCGATCCGGCCGGGCGCGCGTTACTTCCATTCGCTGCGCCTCTTGCAGAAGGTGAAGGACCGCGATCCGAACCAGTTCACCAAGTCCGGCCTGATGGTTGGCCTCGGCGAGACGAAGGAAGAGGTCATGCAGGTGATGGACGACATGCGCTCCGCCGGCGTCGACTTCCTGACCATCGGCCAATACCTGCAGCCGACCCGCAAGCACGCGCCCGTCGACCGGTTCGTCACGCCGGATGAGTTCCGGTCCTACGAAGAGATTGCGCGCGCCAAGGGCTTCCTGATGGTTTCGGCAACACCGCTGACGCGCTCGTCTCACCATGCGGGTGAAGACTTTGCCCGGCTGCGTGCTGCGCGTGAGGCGCTGAACGCCGGTAAGTCCGCCTGATCGCATGGCGCGGTTTTCCAAATCGGTCCGGCTGCCCTACACGCCAGAGCAATGCTTTGATCTGGTGTCGGACATCCGCCGCTATCCCGATTTCATCAAATGGATCACCGCGATGCGCGTCTCGGAGGAGGCTGCGCTGGGTGATGGGGCATCTTCCTGTCTCGGCGAAGCTGTGATCGGCTTTAAAGGTTTTACCGAGCGGTTTTCCACCCGTGTCACAAAAACACCTGCGGCTGGGAACGTGATCGCCTCGCTGGTGAAGGGTCCGTTCCGCCGCCTGCGGGCTGAGTGGAAGATCACGCCCCAGGACCGGGGCACGGATGTCCGCCTCGATATCGACTACGATTTCAAGAACCCGTTCATCGGCATGCTGGCGGCCGCCAACCACGATCTTGCCGTTACCAAGATACTCGACGCTTTCCTTGATGAGGGCCGCCGGCGTTTTGCGGCGCCCTCATCGCCGATTGCAGATACCTAGCTCATCTGGAACTGGATCAGTTTCAGAGCACATTCCACTGCGGCCATACGGACTTCCGTCCGTCCAATCTCGCCGACCTGAAGCATCTCATGGACCACGGCCCGGTTCTCGCGAGCGCAGGCAACGTGGACCGTCCCGACCGGCTTCATGCGCGTTCCGCCACCAGGGCCAGCGACTCCTGTGATCGCGACGGCGATGTTCGCCCGACTGGCTTCCAGCGCGCCCTCAGCCATCATGCGGGCAACCGGTTCCGATACCGCGCCATAGTCTGCCAGCGCGTCTCCTGGCACACCGAGCATCTCTTCCTTGGCGCGATTGGAATAGGTGATGAAGCCGCGGTCGAACACGGTCGACGAGCCGGGAATGTCAGTGAACAGGGCAGCCACGAGGCCACCGGTACAGCTTTCAGCCGTGCAGATCTTGAGGCGCGCCTGTTCGGCGTCGTCGAGGATCAGCATGGCGAGATTACGGAGTCGGTCTGGGAACATGACGTTGACGTTATGCCTACATTACTTGCCGGTGAAGACGGGATTGCGCTTTTCGATGAAGGCGGCTGCGCTTTCTTTTGCATCGGCAGTCTGCATCAGGCGGCGGATTTCCGTGATCGCCATCTTGCCGACGTCGCGCCATGGTGGATCGACCGTCTCCCGGAGGCCTTTCTTGATCGCCTGCACGGCCAGCGGCGGGTTGGCAGAGATCTTGTGGGCGAGGGCGAGTGCGGTAGGCATCAGGTCTTCATGCGGGACGACACGGGAAGTGAGGCCGATCTCCTTCGCTGTCGCGGCGTCGATGACGTCGCCCGTGAACAGGAGTTCGCAGGCTTTCTCCCGGCCAACCAGCTGGACAAGGCGGCCGAAGCCGGGGGCATCGCAAGTCAGACCTCGCGTGACGAAAATCTCGCCGAACCGGGCTTTCTCGGAGAAGACGCGAATATCAGCCATGATGGCAAGCTCCGCGCCCCAGCCAAGGGCAAAGCCATTCACGGCCGCGATAACCGGAATGTTGGTGTTGAGGAGGGCATCTGCTGCCGGTGTCAGACCACCCGTTTTTTTCGCACGTTCCACCATCTCTGGAGTGGTCGGGGCGCCCTTGGAAAGAATCTGCTTCACGTCATCACCGGAACAGAAGGCCCTGTCTCCCGCGCCCGTGATCACAATGGCCCGAGCATCCGCATCGCGCACGGCGTCTTCAAGCGCCATATAGGTCGGATAGTCGAGCGCATTCATCGCCTCCGGCCTGTCGAGTGTGAGAATTGTGACGTGGCCGTCCTGTTCGATTTTCAATCCACCGGACATTTGCGTCCTCCCTTTTTGCGAAGGGGAGCACGCGCAGGGCGATTTGCAAGAGGGGACGCGGCGTCAGGCCAATGGCGCGAGGACGGCGACAGCCTCTGCCGCGATGCCTTCGCGCCGACCGGTGAAGCCGAGGCTTTCGGTCGTCGTTGCTTTGACGCTGACTGCCTCCAGAGACAAGCCGAGCAGCTCCGCAGTCCGAACGCGCATCGCTTCCCGGTGAGGTTTCACCTTGGGTGCTTCGCAAATGATAGTGATGTCGCAACTGGAGAGCGCGTACCCAGCCTCTTCTGCCAGCAATTGTGCATGTTTCAGGAAGACGCTGCTGTCTGCGTCTTTCCATTGCGGGTCTGAAGGCGAGAAGTGGTCCCCGATATCACCCAGCGCAACCGCTCCGAGGATGGCATCTGTCAGCGCATGCCAGGCCGCATCCGCGTCGGAGTGGCCCTTCAGTTTGGCCGTATGAGGGATTTTTACGCCACAGAGGGTGACGTGGTCGCCCGGTTCGAAAGCATGGACATCGAAGCCCTTGCCCACCCGGGGAACGGACTGAACAGGGGAGAGCAATCTGGCCATCAGGTCGAAATCCTCAGCGTAGGTTATCTTGTGAAGGCGTTCATCACCCGGCACCAGCGTAATGCGTGCACCGGCGGTTTCCACGGCTTCGAGGTCATCGACGAAAGAGTCGGGTGCCTTCAACGCCGTGCGGATAGTGCCGAGCCGGAAGGCTTGCGGCGTCTGGACCCGGTAGAGCCCCTCTCTGGGCACGGTCGACAAATGACCGGCAGCCTGAGTTTTCAGCGCATCCGACACGGGCAAGGCTGGCGCTGCCGCATCGTAATCCGACAAGGCGGACACGAGCGAGTCGATCATAGCGAGATGTAATCCTGGACGGGCGGCGTCATGAATAAGGACTGGCGCGCCATCGGCGATCGTCAGAACCTCAATTCCTGCGCGAACGGACGCCGTCCTGGTCTCGCCGCCGCATACGACTTTAGTCTTAGATGGAAAGCTGGTTGCGATTGTCAGGTCGTCTACAACGACCACCAGTTCCAGAAGGTCTGGATGGTCAAGGAATGTGTCGACAGACCAGTCGATTACGCGCTTCCCAAGCAGCATTTCCCACTGCTTGGGGCGCTCAAGACCTGTGCGGGCACCTCTGCCGCCGGCGACGATGATTGCAGCGAATCCGGTCATGAGCGCCTTCTAAGGCACCTGTTGTATCTATGCCATGCTGTTTCAGCTTATGCAGCTTCGGGTTGCTGCTTATGTTTTGTGCACTTGCGAAGTTTCAAAAAGGTGCAAGAATGAACAAATGGTTAGTTTCGAGGCACCCAAGGTCTGGTTAGCGCCCATGTCAGGCGCAACGGACGCCCCTATGAGGCGGCAGGCGGTATATTTTGGCGCTCCGGCAGTGGTGTCGGAGATGGTTGCCGGGGAAATGCTCGCGACGCAACGCCCTGATGTTGTGCGTCGCACATGCAGGCACGAAGGCGGCGGGTACTGGATCGTCCAACTCGCTGCTCGACGGCCGGAAGATATGCACCGCGGTGCCGAATTGCTCGCCGAGAGCGGCGTCGATGTGATCGACATCAATATGGGCTGTCCATCCCGACAGGTGACGGGCGGCCAATCAGGTTCGGCGCTCATGCGTGATGTTTCGCTGGCGAGTGACATCATGGATGCTGCGATTGAGGGTGCCGGCGGACGGCCTGTTACCCTGAAAATGCGTCTCGGTTGGGACGACACAATGCTGAATGCTCCCGAGCTTGGTGCGATTGCGGAAGCCAAGGGCATCCGGATGTTGACGGTGCATGGCCGCACCCGGTGCCAGTTCTATAAAGGAGCTGCGGATTGGGCTGCCGTCCGGGAGACGGTTGAGGCAGTCAGCCTTCCCGTCATTGTGAACGGCGATATTCGTTCCGTGGCGGATGCGCAGCAGGCGCTGGAATGCTCCGGGGCGCATGGTGTCATGGTGGGCCGGGCGGCTATGGGACAGCCCTGGCTGGCTGGCGAGATCGCTGCCGCCCTGGATCAAGCCTGCTGGCATGCGCCCTCCCGCTCCGAAAAGCTTTCATCCTTGTGCGAGCAGATCGAGGATTCCGTTTCGTTGTATGGTCCGAAACTGGGTGTTCTGACGGTACGCAAGCATGTCTCTGCTGCCATCGATACGCTGGATCTTCGCATGGCTTCGTCGGAGCGCCGGCGCATGCGCTCTCAACTCTGTCAGATTTCGGACTGGCAGGAACTCATCGCCGCTCTGCGGCAAGTATATTTGAAACCCGACCTCGTGGAGGCCGTCTGACATGCCGGTGGACACTTTGCTGGACGCACGCTCTCTAGCTGATCTTTCTCCTGTTGCCTTGCTCGTTATCGACGACAGGCGGCGTATTGTGGATGGAAATCCGGAAGCCGAAACGCTTTTCCAGCTTTCCCGCAGATCCCTTACGGGCAAGCCCCTCAGTGAGCTGATTTATCATGACTCGTTGATCTGGGAGTTGCTGGACCGCGCCCAGCGACAGGTGGGTGATATTGCTTCGCCGGGCACGCCTGTGACGGGTCCATCGATCACGTCGCGGCTCGTTTGCGACGTCTGGGTTCGAACCACCGGTGACGAAGGCTTTGTCATTGCGTTGGTCGAGACCGCCGTTCGCGAAGGGAACGATTCTTCGGCAGGGGTTGCGGGATTTGGCCGTATCCTTGGGCACGAAGTGAAAAACCCGCTCGGCGGCATAATAGGGGCTGCGCAATTGCTGGAGCGCCAGGGCGTTGAAGGGCAGTCGGAATTGCTGGCAATCATTCGCGATGAAGCGCGAAGGATTGAGCGTCTGGTCAACCGCTTGTCCGCATTCGAACTTTTCTCCGCGCCGCGGATGAAAGAGTTCAATATCCATGCGCTGCTTGACCGGGTGATTGCATCCGAACGCGTGGCAATCGGCGAGAAGGTAGATATCAAGCGCGATTTCGACCCATCACTGCCGGAATTGCTGGGCGATGAAGATCACTTGCAGCAAGCCTTCCAGAATATCATTCGAAACGCAGCTGAAGCGGCCCAGGAGGGTGGTGGCGGACAGGTAACGATCCGCACGGCTTATGCCACCGGGCTGGCGTTCAAGCGGTCCCGGTTCGGCGTCGGTCTCCAGCGCGCCATGCTGGTCACGGTTGAAGACAACGGCCGCGGTATTCCCCGCGAAAAGCTGTCGCGCATTTTCGATGTTTTCCAGAGTTCCAAATCCGGCGCACGCGGATTGGGACTTTCGGTTGTGAAAGAAGTCATCACCGCCCATGGCGGCCAGATCCGGGTGGACAGTGAGCCGGGCACAACCCGTTTCACTGTTCTTCTGCCAATTCGTACAGGAGGCCTTAATGGCTGATAAGACCGTTCTTCTTGCTGAGGACGATGCCAGCATCAGGCTGATCGTGAACCAGACGCTTGTTGCGGCTGGCTATGAAGTCCGCGCGACCAGTTCTCCGGAAGCGCTGGAGCGCTGGGTACGGAATGGCGAAGGCGATGTGGTCGTCACCGACGTGTATCTTGGGGATGCGTCGATCTTTGACCTGTTGCCGTCGATGCGTCTGTCGCGTCCGGAGTTGCCGTTCATTGTCATGAGTGGTCAGAACACGATCCTCACAGCAGCCAATGCCGCCCAGCACGGGGCGTTCGATTACCTTCCCAAGCCGTTCGATATCGATGCATTGACGAGCCTGGTTCAGCGCGCACTGAAGGCGCCGCCGAAAACCTCGGTACGGTCCATCAATCCGGAATCTCAGAAAGCCATCAGCGATGCCGGCCTGCCACTGATCGGGCGGTCTGATGCAATGCAGGAGGTCTACCGGATCATCGCGAAAGTGATGAATACAGATCTGACGGTCCTCATCGAAGGTGAGAGCGGAACCGGCAAGGAGCTTGCGGCACGCGCGATCCACCAACTCGGTTCAGCAAAAGACGGCAAATTCGTTGCCCTCGACCTCGCAGCGTTGCCGGCGGCCGAGATCAATCGCCAGCTATTCGGTGCAAATGGGGAGCCGGGCGCTGTGCATCAGAAGGGCGGCACGCTTTATCTCGACGAGATCGGCGATTTGCCGGCCGAGGCGCAAACCCAGCTTGTGAAGTTCCTGCGCGACGCGAATGGCGCCCGCCTGATCGCATCCACCCGGCGCAATCTGGGTCGGATGGTCGAAGAAGGAACTTTCCGCGAAGATCTCTACTACCGTCTGAATGTCGTGCGACTGGCCATGCCACCGCTCCGGCTGCGCAAGGAAGATATACCGGAACTGGCCCGGGCTTTCCTGATCCGAGCCCAACGTCAGGGCCTCTCGGCGAAGAATTTCGACAAGTCTGCGATTGACCTCATCATGGCCTATGATTGGCCGGGTAACGTGCGTGAGCTTGAGAATCTCGTCCTGCGCCTCGCCGTCCTCAGCCCGGATGACACAATCACGCTGCGAGACGTGGAACGAGAGCTGCGCGCAGGCGCGAGCGAGCAGAAAGGCGCGAGCGGCGGCTTCGAGAAAGATATCGAAACGCTGCTGCACCGGCACATCATGGGCGATCTCATTTCCAGCCGGGAAGACGAGGAAAGCACCGTTTACTCCCGGGTAATCGACCAAGTGGAGCGGCCATTGATCCGCCTTGCGCTGTCGGTTACCGCTGGCAACAAGGTCAAAGCAGCGCAGCTTCTGGGCATGAATCGTAACACGCTGCGGGCGAAGATTAACGCACTCGGCATTGCAGAAGAGTGATTGACCATTGCCAGAACTGTGGCTCTAATGCATCACTGTTGCCGTAGAGGCACGATTGTGTGATCTTGGAGCAACGGGCCGGGGGGCCTGTACAGAGCCGGTAGATTGTCGAACCCGTTAAGCCAGCATGCACCGAAAGCGAGTTGGGCCCTTTTCGAAGGGCTCTTCATCATTGCGGCGCTCGTTGCGGTGTTCGCCACCTTCATCACGATCGCGGGCGTAAATCCGGACAACCCGACGGCAGGCTCGACACCGTGGCTGCTGGCGCTCAACCTGGTCCTGATCATCGCGCTTGCTGCGATTGTGATCCGCGAATTTCTGGCAATCCGAAGCCGCTCACGCGAGGCAGGCGAGGGGCGCCTCGCGCAACGCTTTGTGATGCTGTTCGGATTTTCCGCCCTGGTGCCGTCGATGGTCGTCGGCATTTTCCTTGGTGCCGTCGTCACCCGCGGACTGGACAACTGGTTCGGCGATACGGCCGAAGCGGTGATGGAAAAGAACAAGCAGATCTTTCAGGACTATGTCGACAACTTCAAATCCTCGTTTGATGTGGATGTCCGCCTTGCAGCGCTGGACGTCGAAAACTTTGCGCGTGATGTGAAGTCACAGATGGCCGCCGAAAACGGGGGGCAGGCGGTGGAGAGTGACGCGTTTGCCGCCAATGCGTCAGCGGCCCTGTCTGAGGGTTTGCGGCAGACGCTCGCCTACCGGGAATTTGTCACGATTTCGATCGTGAGCGCCGACGGACAGGAAATCATCGCAGAAGAGAATGCCGGCACGCCTGTGCGCTTGCGCCCGCCACCCGACGCATTCGACGAAGCCCGTAGCGGCGAAGTCGTCACCACTCTCTATGAGCCCCAGGGTATCGGCACCGCCCTCATCCGGATTTCCGAGCCTGTCGATGGCTACGTCTATGCGGCCAAACCATTCGACCGGAACCTTTTCGCGATGCTTCGGGACGCCGAGGACCAGTTGGCTCAGTACAACAATGCGAAGCTACGCAGCGGACGCCTGCAGACCATCTTTGCGATTGGGTACGCCCAGATCACCGCACTGATCCTGTTGCTGGCCGGACGGCTAGGACTGGAGGCGGCCGGGCGAGTGACCGGCCCCATCGGGCGCCTGGCGTCAGCTGCTCATACGGTACGTGATGGGGATCTGACGGTGCGTGTCCCAGTCAGTGGACCAAAAGACGAAGTTTATGCGTTGAGTCAGTCATTCAATGCGATGACGGAACAACTGTCCGAGCAACGAAACGCTCTAATTCGGGCCCGTGAAGACGAAGAGGATCGCCGCCGTTTCGTGGAAACGCTGCTGGCCGAAGTCAGCGCCGGCGTGATCCGAATGGGCGCGGACATGACAGTGACGCTCGCCAACCGTTCAGCAGGTGATCTGCTCGGAATTGAAGAAGTGCAAGCCGGCGAAGCGCTGGAAATGGTTGCACCCGAATTCGAGCGCTTTGTACGCGATACGCTGGAGCGGAATTCTCCAGTCGATGCATCCATTGAAATCAGCAGGAATGGGACCACCCGACACATCCGCCTGAAGACGGCGCCAGACCCGGCGGGTGGATGCGTTCTGACGTTCGATGACACGACGCGCCTTATCAATGCACAGAGACAGATGGCATGGCGCGATGTTGCCCGGCGCATTGCCCATGAAATCCGCAATCCGCTTACTCCGATCATGCTGTCGACCGAACGCCTGCGTCGCCGCTATGCCAGCAAGATTGATGACCATGACGGCGTGTTCGAGAAGTGTATCGACACGATCCTTCGTCAGGTGGGTGATATCGGCCGTATGGTCGAGGAGTTTTCCAGCTTTGCCCGAATGCCGAAACCGAGTGTTGCGCCGTTCGACATGAAAGACCTTCTGCAGGAAGCCAGTTTCTCGCGAAGCGTCGTCAATCCTGACATCGATTTCGAATTCAAAAGTGTCGCTGAATCCACCAGCTATTCTGGAGATGAGCGTCTTATCGGGCAGGCAATCGGCAACTTGTTGAAAAATGCTGCTGAAGCCATTGAAGGCATGCCTGAAGAGGCGGATGTGCAGGGCCAGATAAGGATCGCGCTGAGCGGTGACGAGCACGGTTTGGAAGTGACCATCGAAGACAATGGTCCCGGTTTTCCTGAAGATGTGCGTGAACGCCTGCTTGAGCCTTATGTGACGACACGTGAGAAGGGTACAGGCCTCGGTCTTGCCATTGTGAATCGCATCATTGCGGACCATGGTGGCTCCATCTCGCTGCAAAACCGTCTCGATGGGTTGCGCGGTGCCAGGGTGCGTGTCTGGCTTCCGCCACATGATCAGTCCAGAGAACAAGTTATACCAACCGGTGAAGATATGGCCGGTGTCAATCCGCATTCCCCACAGACAGTCCGCGTAGAGGAGCCAACGCCATGGCGTTAGATATTCTGGTTGTTGATGATGAGCCTGATATCCGGGAATTGATTGCCGGAGTGCTGGGGGATGAAGGATATTCTGTCCGTACGGCGGCGACAGCCGAGTCGGCGCTTGAGGAGGTTCGCACACGGACCCCGCGCCTCGTGGTGCTTGACGTCTGGCTTCAGGGCAGTGGCATGGACGGGCTGTCGCTGCTGAAATACCTGAAATCAATTGATCCGCTTCTGCCCGTCATCGTGATCAGTGGGCATGGCAATATCGAAACTGCTGTTGCTGCCATCCGACGCGGAGCCTACGATTTCATTGAAAAGCCTTTCAAGACAGATCGCCTTTTGCATCTGATCGACCGGGCCATTGAGTCGGCTGCGCTGAAATATGAAAATGCGACACTCCGCAATCGTGCAGGAGACGATGAGCGCTGGATTGGGCATAGTCATGCCGCTGCGAACCTTCGAGCGGCGATCGAAAAAGTTGCCCCAACCAATTCTCGCGTCATGATCACGGGTCCAGCTGGCGTCGGCAAGGAACTCGCCGCGCGCCTCATTCATCGCAATTCACTGCGCGCGAATGGCCCATTCATCGTGGTCAACGCAGCAACTATCGCTCCGGACCAGATGGAAATTGCCCTCTTCGGTGAAGAGGATGCTCAAGGACGTACGACTCGTATCGGTTTGTTTGAAAAAGCTCATCTTGGCACCCTTTTGCTTGATGAGGTTGCCGACATGCCCCCGGGGACGCAAAGCAAGATCCTCCGTGTTTTGACGGAACAGCGTTTCCAGCGTGTGGGTGGTCGGTCGGACGTTAGCGTAGATGTGCGTGTAATGTCTGCCACAACGAAGGATCTGAAACAGGAAATCGAGGAATCCCGGTTCCGGGAAGACCTGTACTATAGACTGAACGTGGTTCCGCTTCGTGTGCCTTCATTGGCTGAGCGTCGCGATGACATTGCGGATCTTGTGAACTACTTCATAGAAAGGATCGCGGATTCTTCGGGGCTCACGCCGCGGACATTCTCTCAGGAAGCCATGGCGGTGCTGCAATCGATGGATTGGCCCGGAAACATCCGGCAGCTGCGCAACGTGGTTGAGCGGATCCTGATTCTTTCGCCATCAGACTCCAGCCGTCCGGTGAGCGTTGATGAGCTTCCGCGAGATGTTGGCAGCAATGTTCAGACGTCCAAGGCCGGATCAGCTGACCTGGTGGGACTGTCGCTCCGCGATGCGCGTGAGCAATTCGAACGAGAATATCTGGCCCTGCAGATCACAAGATTTAATGGAAACATCTCGAGGACTGCCGAATTCATTGGAATGGAGCGCTCAGCGCTCCATAGAAAATTAAAGGCTTTGGGCGTAGCGTCCGGGGCGAGTCGGCAAGATAGCTGATGCCAGCGGAAGGCTGAGGAATGCGCGTTCTTATCTGCGGGGCTGGCCGGGTCGGACACGGCATCGCGCGGCGTCTTGCGCGCGAAAAGCACGACATCACCATCATCGATGAAGATCCGGACCTGGTCGACCAGGTTTCGACGGACCTCGATGTGCGAGGTTACACGGGCCACGCGGCACACCCGGACGTGTTGAAACGTGCCGGTGCGGCCGATTGCGAAATGATTATCGCGGTCACGCACTTCGACGAAATCAACATGGTGATCTGCCAGATCGCCCACACGCTCTTTTCGGTTCCCTTCAAGATCGCGCGTGTGCGCGACCAGTCATATATTGATCCGGCCTGGAAGAACATTTTCTCCCGCGAAGGCTTACCGATCGACATGGTGATTTCACCGGAGGTCGAGGTTGGTGAGGCCATCCTGCAGCGCCTCCGGACGCCTGGCGCCATCATGTCGGCGACTTTCGGGCGAGGAAAAGTCCGCCTATTGGGCCTGGAAATCGCCGAGAACAATCCGCTGCTCGATACCGCCGTAGATCAGATCCGAGGGCTGTTCCCGGACCTCTCAGCGCGGATCATTGGCATCGGGACCGGGGATATTGTCCGCGCTCCAAAAGGCAGCGACGTGCTGAAGCCGGGTGACCGCGCCTACATTGCCGTACTCGACACCCACGCCGAGCGGTTGACCTCCATCTTCAACCGCAACGTCGAACGGTCCGACCATATCGTGATCGTCGGCGGCGGGAATGTCGGCCTTTATGTTGCCCAAACGCTGGAACGGGAAAGCAATAAGCGAATCCGTCTTATCGAGAATGACCCTGAGCGTGCGAACACCGCAGTGGCAGGGGTGAAAAGGTCCATCGTGATCCAGGGCGATGGATTGAACCCGGATATCCTGACCGAAGCAGGCGCCTCGAAGGCCGATTTCGTCGTCGCGATCACCAACGATGACAAGACCAATCTCCTGATCTCCAATCTTGCCAAGCGTGCAGGGGCCAGACGAACATTGGCGCTGGTCAATGCAACAGAACTGGCAGGGCTCGCACGCGACATGCGCGTGGATGCCGTGCTCGACCCGCGTGCGCTGACCGTATCCCAGATCCTTTTGCGCATGCGCCGTGGGCGCATTCTTGGCCTGCAATCGCTGGAAGACGGGCAGGCGGAAGTGGCAGAGGGGGTGACCCTCGAGTCTTCATCCCTGATTGGAAAGCCGACCGGCTATGATGATCTTCCAGATGGCGTGACGGCAGCCGCTATCGTGCGTGGTGACGATGTCATTATTGCCGGCCCTGAAACGATTGTACGGACAGAAGACCGGCTGATCGTGTTCTATGAGGAGGAGATGGTCCGGAAAGTGGAGAAATTCTTCCGCGTCAGTCCGGACTTCTTCTAGGCCCATGAATTACGCGTCCGTCGTCCGTATCCTGGCCCTCGTGATGCTGATCCTCGCGGCCTCCAGTGTGCCTGCAATCCTTACGGCGCTGGCTTATGGAGAGAATGAGCAGGTTTTCGCGTTCCTTGCCATGGTGCTTGGAATTAGCGTCATCGGTACGAGTATTCTGTTCCTTACTCCTCGCCCTCGCCAGAAGTCCCGTCCTTCGGATGCTCTGGGCCTTGTAATCCTGTGGTGGTTCCTGGCGCCCGTGGCGGCCTGCCTGCCATTTGTTGTGGGCGTTCAGAACGCCTCTTTGCTTCAGGCAATCCATGAGGCAGCGGCCTGCCTGACCACGACAGGTCAGTCTGTCATCGCGGTGGAAGGAAATTTGTGGCCCGCCAGTCTGATTGTTTGGCGCGGCACCCTTCATGTACTGGGGGGCGCGGCATCCATCATCATGGCTGCCAGTGTGCTGGCAGCGCTCAATCTGGGTGGTCCGGGAATTCACCGGAGTGTGCTTTTTGTCATGCCGGAGACCAGTTTCTTCGATGCTGTTCCAAAAGTTGCGCGTTCAGTCCTTCTGATCATGGTGGTTTCGATCACAACTACGGTTCTGGCGCTGGAACTAGCCGGCGTATCCGCGGGGCGCGCCCTGTCCGATGCTGTGAGTGTCTGGACCACCGGCCTGGTAGATCCGGCGCCATATGGCCGAGCAAATGCCGGTGCGGTTGCTGACGTAATTCTGGCGATAGGTCTGACAGGGGGAGCGCTGGGTCTGGCAATCGCGCTGCCAATTCGGGAACGTCGATTTCTGAAGGTGTTTACAGACCCCGAGACGCGCGTTTTTGCCTTTTTGGTCTGCATTTTCACAATCATGGCAATTTTGTCAGGCCTCAGTTTTCTCGAGTCGCTCGGCTGGTCGATTTCGGCACTCGCAACGTCCGGACTACCGCTGGGCAGCGCGGATACGTGGGACAAGGTTCCATTGCCGGTGTTCGTGTTGCCGGCGCTGATCGGTGGCTCGGCTTTGTCAGCGGCTGGCGGCGTCAAGATCGCGAGATTGATCGTATTGTCCCGCCGCGCGGGCGTGGAATTCCGGCAGCTGGGCTATCGGCGTTCGGTTCTGGGGTTTCAGTTCCGGGACAGGGAAATGGACGAACGGAGTGTGATTGGCGTTTGGGTCTACCTGATAGCCTACATCCTGACTGTTTTCCTGGTGATGGTCGGGTTCACCTTTACCGGACTGCCATTTGAGTCATCCATCAGACTGGCGATTGGCTGTCTAACCAATTCCGGCGGCCTTGTTGTCGGCCACGTCGCACAGCTCGACCAAGCTGCCTCTATTTTAGCCATTTTTTCCATGCTGCTGGGCAGGTTGGAGATTCTGGCGATCATTCCTGCTATTTCTATCAGTTTCTGGCGGGGGTAGATGGGGTTGGCCCTTGCGAAACCCCTTCAATCCAGTTAGCCCGCGAATATAACAAGAACAACAGGACTAACCTGCTATGTCGGCTGAGAAAAAACAGAACCTTCAGGATGCCTTCCTCAACGCTGTTCGCAAATCGCGTACGCCTTTGACGGTTTTCCTTGTAAATGGTGTGAAGCTGCAAGGTGTGGTCACTTGGTTTGACAACTTTTGTGTGTTGCTGCGGGGCGATGGCCGCCCGCCGCAGCTTGTCTACAAGCATGCCATTTCCACGATCGCTCCGAGCGCGCCAGTACAGCTCTTCGATGAAGAGATGGACAAGGATTAAAGCCTTTTGGGCGACAAGCTGATTGATCGGCTCCCAGCTCCGGAAATTGCCGGTGCGATCATCCCCTGGTTCACTCCAGCAAATCGACCGTCAACAGACCGGCTGGAGGAGACCGCTGGTCTGATTGAGGCATTGGGCTGCCAGCTCGCGTTTCTGCGAGCCGAACATGTCCGGCAGGTGAACTCCGCACAACTTCTGTCAGGCGGCATCCTGAACCGCTTCGCCGAGGACCTGGAAGCGCATGATTGCACGCTTGCAGTGGTCGATGGTGCCCTGACGCCGGTTCAGCAGCGGAACCTCGAGAAAAAGCTCGGCGTCAAGGTCATTGATCGGACAGGCTTGATCCTCGAGATCTTTGGCCTTCGTGCACGAACAAAGGAAGGCCGCCTTCAGGTCGAGCTTGCGCGCCTCTTGTACGAACGGTCGCGGCTTGTTCGGACATGGACCCACCTTGAGCGCCAGCGGGGTGGCGGAGGCTTCCTGTCCGGTCCGGGCGAGAGCCAGCTGGAAGCCGACCGGCGGATGCTGGACGACAAGATCGTGCGCCTCAAAGGCGATCTGGACGATGTCCGCCGCACTCGCGCCGTTCAGCGGGCTGGCCGCCAGCGGACCGGTAAGCCGGTCGTCGCGCTTATCGGGTATACCAATGCCGGCAAATCAACGCTCTTCAACCGTCTGACCGGTGCGGATGTGTTCGCCAAGGACATGCCGTTTGCCACGCTGGACCCGACGATCCGGCGCCTTGACTTGCCGACGCTCGGCGAGGCAGCGCTCATCGACACGGTCGGCTTCATTACTGACCTGCCCACGCACCTGATCGACAGTTTCCAGGCCACGCTCGAAGAGGCGATGCAGGCCGATCTGCTGGTGCATGTCAGGGACCGCTCCAGTCCCGCTGACTTGGAACAGGCAGATGATGTGATGCGCGTTCTGGAACGGCTGGAAAAGGAAACCGGGTTGCCATTGCCGCCTATGATCGAAGCCTGGAACAAGGCAGATCTATTGCCGCCAGACCGGGCAGAAGCACTCGCATTGTCGGCTGCATCACAGGAAGAGCGTCCAGCTGTGCTGCTTTCCGCGACTACCGGGCAGGGGGTAGATGCGCTGTTCGCTGCGATCGAACGCGGATTGCTTCGCAGTGCCACAAAGGTTCGAATTATTTTGAAGCCTCAGGATGGGCGTGCCCGAGCCTGGTTGCACCGGAATGGGGAAGTGCTGGACGATGAGCTGCAGGATAATGCCATTTCGTTGATGACAGTCCGACTCAGGACAGACCGGCTTGGACAGTTTCAGTCGGAATTTCCTTCAGTTCAGATTGAGCCGGCTGACTAGGCTGATCGTTCGTCTTTCTTCACTGCTTGCCAGAGGCGTTCCTGAGAATCGAGATCGAGATCAGCGAATTCGTCTCCCTGATTGGTAGCCAATGCTTCCATGGCGCGGAACCGTCTTTCGAACTTCGCATTGGCCTGGCGAAGGGCGACTTCAGGGTCGACGCCCAGACGTCTGGCAAGGTTTGCGGCAACGAACAGCAAGTCACCGATCTCGTCCAGGATCTCCTCGGGTTTGCCTGATGCGATGGCTTCTTTCACTTCCAAAGTTTCTTCTTCCAGCTTTACGAAGATGTGCTCAGCTTCCGTCCAGTCAAACCCTGTGCGGGCTGCGCGCTTCTGAAGCTTTTCGGCACGAAGCAGCGCAGGCAGAGACAGCGCGACACCGTCCAGCGCGCTGGTTGGTTCTGCCCCCTTCGCTTTGGCGGCTCTTTCTTCGGATTTCACGACCTCCCACGCCACGATCTGGTCATCGGCGGTACGGTCGTCGGCGTTTTCGAAAACGTGCGGATGACGCCTGATCATTTTTTCATTGATGGCGGCAGCCACATCCGCTGCTTCGAAAGCTCCATCTTCTGCCGCCATCTGACTGTGGAAAACGACCTGAAAGAGAAGATCCCCCAACTCTTCTCGAAGTTCCGGCATGTCGTGGCGCTCGATAGCATCTGCAACTTCGTAAGCTTCTTCGATAGTATAGGGGGCGATCGTTTTGAACGTTTGTTCCAGGTCCCAGGGACAACCGCCTTCGGGACTGCGCAAGCGAGCCATGATATCGAGCAGACGAACGAATTCCTCTGCGGCGCGTTGATGACGGGACGTGTCTGGTGGAGCCATGAGGCTGCTCCTGCTGATTTCACGGGGCCTAAGTAGACCACAAGGGGCCACGGACGTGGCGATGATGACTTAGCCGGAATGGATTGACTTTCCCGGCGGTGCAAGAGACGTGAAGGCATGCGACCTGTATTCTGTAGATCGATCAAGCCTATGACGGGACGTCGTACATGAAAGACCGCACGATCCTGATTGGCATCGACTGGGGCGCCTCAACATTTCGCGCCTGGGCATTTGATGAAGAAGGGGACGTCATTGGCGGTATTTCGGTACCGGATGGGATTCTCACGCATTCGGGCGACGCCGTCGGGCGATTGAAGTTCCATATCAATGAGTGGCTGAGCGAGTGGCCGGATGTGCCGATCATCGCCTGCGGTGGAATTGGTGGAACCCAGGGTATTCACAAGACAGATCACCGCGCTGTTCCCATGATGATCGCAGACCTTCCCAAACATCTCGTTCAGTCGAACGGCATCCACATCGTGCCGGGGCTAAAGCAGGCTTCGCCGCCAGATGTGATGCGGGGTGAGGAAACTCAACTGTTCGCACTGGATGATCCGATCGGTGCGGTATGTATACCCGGAACCTACACGAAACATGTAACTGTGGAGCATGGACGCATTCTGGGCTTCACGACCGAGATGACCGGAGAATTGCGAGCTTTGCTGCTGGCTAATGGCGGCCTTAAAACACCGGCTGATGTGGAGCAGGAATTTAGCGAATCGGTGTTCCGTGAATGGGTGGAGTATTCCCTGGACACCGATGATGCCGCATCTCCTTTTGCTGTCCGTGCCGCAAGGATGACGGGTGTTCTGGATCCGAAATATCATGAAACTGCTTTGACAGGTTTGCTGATCGGCGCAGACATTGCGGCCCATTACGACCCTGGTGATGAGCTTACATTGGTCGCTGATGGAGCCGTCCTTGAATCGTATCGATTGGCGCTCGATACGCTGGGGGCCGAGTTTGAAGAGTGCTCAGCTGAAGAAGCAACTCAGGATGGCCTGTTTGAACTTGCTGAAGAGGCGGGATTGATTGGATGATGCTGGCGCCGGAATGCGTTGCCCCAACAGGGTGTGTGCTGGGTGAAGGCCCGGTGTGGAGCGAAACCGAAGGCTTCCTATGGTGGGTCGACATCAAGCGTGCAAAGCTTCACCGTTACAATCCTCGCACTGGTAATACGCGCCGGTATGATCTTCCGGTGCGGGCGAGCGCCTTTGCTCTTTACCAGGGTAGCTTCCTTATGGTCGGGGATCAGGAGATTGGTGTCTATGATCCGTCCACAGAGGTCTATGACCGTGTTTGCGGCATTGAAGGCGAGCCGGAGGGAAACCGTGCCAATGATGGCGGCGTGGCGCCGGATGGCTCGTTCTGGTTCGGGACCATGGATGATTCTGAGAAAGAAGCTCGCGGCAACTACTTCCGGTATGGCGCAGACAAGTCGCTCACCCAATTGAGATTGCCGTCCGTGATGGTGACCAACACGATGCAGTTTTCTCCTGATGGGCGCACTTTCTACACCTGTGACAGCGCCGAACAGGAAATCCTCGCCTACGATTTTGATCCTGAAACGGGCACTTTGAGCGGCCGGCGCGTGTTTGCCTCTACTTATGAATTTGGTGGATTTCCAGACGGCTCGGCAATCGATTCGGAGGGGTGTCTCTGGACATGCCTTTGGGGAGCGTCGCGGGTGGTCAGGCATACGCCAGAAGGGGAAGTAGATCAGGTCATCATTCTCGCTGCTCCGCGGCCTACGAGTGTCGCTTTTGGCGGGCCGGATTACAGAACGATGTTTATTACGACCGCTAGATCCGGGATGACTTTCCCCCAGTTGGATGCGCGTCCGCTGTCCGGGAGCCTGTTTTCGGTTCAGGTTGATGTTCCGGGGCTACCTGCGCGCGAGTTCGGACAATCGGCGACGTAAGTGGGCGAGAATTGCCCGCTTGAAAAGCCGGATCCGGTATCTCACATGCCTTCACATTGAAATTGGTGTAGTTTAGGCGTGGACGTAGCGGCTCAAAACCGCTAACCCCCCGCTTTTCAAGAGAGTGTCGGAATGGCCGATAAGGTTAAGAAGAAACGGGTCGGGCCCATCACGTTCCTGCGTCAGGTACGCGCGGAAGGGAACAAGGTGACCTGGACGTCGCGTCAGGAAACGGTTCAGGCAACGATCTTCGTTGTCGTGATGTCGGTTCTTATCGCGCTCTTCCTGTTTGCCGCCGATTTCTTGATCAACCTGTTTGTTAAAGCGATCACCGGCCTTTAGAGGCTTATGACCGACCGATTTCAAGGAGTGCGCTGGCCCCATGGCTGAAGCGAAATGGTACATCGTCCATGCTTATTCCAACTTCGAAAAGAAGGTGGCGGCAACGATTCTCGAGCAAGCCCAGCGCAAGGGGCTGTCTGATCTGATCGAGGACATTCAGGTTCCGACCGAAGAAGTGGTCGAAGTCGCACGCGGCAAGAAGAAAACCGTCGAGCGCCGGCACTTCCCTGGTTATGTGCTCCTGAAGACGGTCATGACCGACGATGTGTACCACCTCGTGAAGGACACGCCGAAAGTGTCGGGCTTCCTCGGCGCTGAAGGGGGCAAGAAGCCGCTTCCGGTCCGCCAGCGCGAAGTGGACCGCATTCTCGGAACTGCGAGCGAATCGGGGGCCGATCGTCCGCGTCCGAAAATCTCGTTCGAAGTCGGCGAGCAAGTCCAGGTCAATGATGGCCCGTTCCAGGGCTTCGAAGGCGCTGTCGAAGAGATCGACGAGGCCAATGGCCGTCTGAAAGTCACCGTTTCGATCTTCGGGCGTGGAACGCCGGTGGATCTGGAATTCGAACAGGTCACAAAAGTCTGATCCTGTCGCGGGATTTTGGGCGCGAACGTCTGCCGGTTGCGCTTGAATCCTCTGAACATGGGTTGTATTTGCCAACCCCAGTGCCGCCTTAGCTCAGTCGGTTAGAGCGCTAGATTGTGGATCTAGAGGTCCCCCGTTCGAACCGGGGAGGCGGTACCATTTCTTCCGGGCATTTTGCTGCGATACCCTATATTTTCAGAGATCGATTGAACGTTTTTCTGTCGCGGGCGTAATTTGACGAGCTAGACGCAATCTGTTGCAAAAGGGCCGCGGTAGGTAGGAAATCCCTGCTGTTCCGGGGCTTTCTCTCTCAAAAGGGGCTCGCGGCGAGAGTAAATAGAGTTTAAATCAGGAATCATCGGGTTTGTTGCCCGTTTGAACCTGCGGCCGAGGACAATCCCGTCAATCGGCACACAAAAGGGGATAGAGTATGAAGAAAACTCTTATGTGCGCGACAGCCGCGGCCGCTTTCGCGACTGCCGGTCTCGCCGCTCACGCGGAAGAAGGCTGGTACGGCCGCGCCGATGTCCAATATGGATTCTCCGGCGATCTGGACCATGACCCGGAGGGCAAGAACCTTCCCGGCACGCTTGAAGGCAGCTCGGACGCCGACGAGGACCTTGGCGGTCAACTCGGCCTTGGTTACAGCCTGAGCAACGGCTTTCGTTTTGAAGGTACGCTTGGCTTCCGCGGTGGCGACCTTGATGTCCCAGCCACATTCGGCCCAGGCGTTGTCGGTGTAACCTCCGATCCGCACGGCACTGTGCAGGTCGCTGATCTCATGCTGAACGGCATCTATGACTTCAATCGCGGCGGTAGCCTCCAGCCCTATATCGGGCTTGGTGTCGGCGCTGCGCGTGTAAGTGCCAAGGCCAGCAACATCAACGTTGGAACGACGGGCAGTTTTGCTGCTGCAAACGGTTTCAATGGCGACGACACAACCCTGGCATATCAGGGCCTCCTCGGCCTTGGTTACAAGGTCTCTGATCGTCTGACGCTGGATCTCGGCTACAAATACTTTGTTGCTGACGACCTGCGCTACGAAGCCAATCCGCTGGATAGCAACCCACGGTATGACGCGACCCTTACGGAGCACCTGGCAACGGTAGGCCTCCGCTACGCATTCGGCGCAGCTCCGCCACCTCCGCCGCCTCCGCCGCCGCCACCTCCGCCTCCGCCGCCACCTCCGCCGCCACCGCCACCTCCGCCGCCGCCGCCGCCTCCGACAGAGGTTTCGACCGCTCCGGAAGTCGTGTGCTCGGATCTCGGCCAGAGCTTCGTGGTGTACTTCGAGTGGGATCGTGCAGATCTGACGAGCCAGGCTTCCGCCGTGATCGATCAGGCTGTCGCGAACATCCAGTCTGAAGCAAGCTGTGCTACCAGCTCGGTCAGCATCGCGGGTCACACCGACACGTCGGGTGCCAGCGCCTACAACCAGCGTCTGTCTCAGCGCCGCGCTGATATCGTTGGTCAGGCTCTGATCGCCCGCGGCATCGATGCTTCTCTCATCACCGAAGAAGCCAAAGGTGAAACCGATCTGGCTAAAGCAACGCGCGATGGTGTTCGCGAGCCGCTGAACCGCCGTTCGGAAGTTGTGATCACCGTTCAGTAAGACGGTACACAAAAGAAATCAGGAACGGCCCGGCCTTGAGCTGGGCCGTTTTTGTTTTGGCCTCCAGCGCAGGCCTTGCCGGAATTCGTTTCCTGTGAAACCAAGAGCCATGATTGATCTGAGCACTTTGAGCCATGAAGATGAGGCGGCGCGAGAACGTCTCTATTCGCGCGCTTCCAACATGATTTCCCAGACGCAAAGCTGGGCATCCATCAACACAGGCAGCTGGAACGTCGAGGGCTTGCGGAAGCTGGCGCCTATCCTGGTAGATGCGTTTTCAGAGCTTGATGCTGAGGTGCGCCTTGAAGCAGGTGATCCGTTTGAGGCGGTGAATGATGCAGGTGAAACCGAGGCGACTGAAACCTCTTCGGTTATACGTGTCTCCGCCCGGCCAGACGCGCCGGTTCAGGTGATCATGTCGGGGCACTATGACACTGTCTTCCCGCCTGGAACGTTTGAAACGATTCGTGATTTAGGTGACGGTCGTTTGAATGGTCCCGGATTGGCGGACATGAAGGGCGGTCTCTGCATAATGCGAGAAGCGCTGCTGGCGTTTGAATCTGGTCCGCTGAAACACCGGCTTGGATACCAGATTGTCATCACACCCGACGAGGAGATTGGAAATTTCGCCAGTGCCCGCGCGCTAACTGAAGCCGCACGGTCGGGTGCGCACATCGGCATGACCTACGAACCATGCATGGACACAGGGGCCATGTCCGGTGGACGAAAAGGGTCTGCTGTTTTCGATATTGTCTTGCATGGCCGTGCCGCTCACGCTGGACGGGCGAAGAATGAAGGCCGCAGTGCGATCGAAGCAGCTGCTGAACTTGTGGTCGGACTCGAAGCGCTAAACGGTCTTCGAGATGGCGTAACCCTAAATGTTGGCTCCATTGATGGTGGAGGGCCGGTGAACATCGTGCCCGATCTTGCGATCGTACGGTTTGGCGCACGTGCTCCTGATGCAGATGCGGCGGCTTGGGCGACTGAGGAAGTTCAACGCCTGTTCGCCAAGGCAACAGCGCGGGATGGAATTCATGGCCATCTGCATGGCGGCTTCTACAGGCCACCAAAGCCTCGCAATGCCGCCCAGCAGGCATTGTTCGATGCAGTCCGGGAGACCGGGCAGGCGATCGGTCTTGATCTGGTATTCGAGGACACCGGCGGTGTCTGTGAAGGGAACAACATCTTCGCGGCAGGTGTTCCAAACGTCGACACGCTGGGTGTTATGGGCGGGCGTATTCATTCCAACGAGGAATATGTGCTTACGGATAGCTTTTCAGAACGGGCAACATTGTCGGCGCTACTTCTCAACAGACTGGCAGATGGCCGGCTGGACGGCGCAGCCATCAAAGCGCTGATGGATCGCTGACCATGGCAGAAAACTATGTGATGCGCCCTTCGCGGCTCGGCGATCTGCAATCGCTGATCGAACTGGCCGAACTGTCCGGACCCGGATTTACGAGCCTGCCAGTTGATGTGCCAATCCTTCGGGAACGTTTGCAGAAGTCAGATGACGCCTTTCTTGGGCGCCTCCATCGCATAGAGTACGGCAAATATCTCCTGATGATGGAGGATGCTGGTACGGGTGAAATTGTCGGCTGCTCCGCGGTGAAAGCAGGCACCGGCATTGACCAGCCATTTTTTAATTATCGTGTCATAACATTGGCGCAGGCAAGTCAGGCCGCAGGAAACCTCCGTTTTGACATGGATGCGCTGGTCCTAACCAACGAATATGTGGGGTATACGGAGGTCGGAACGCTATTCCTGAAGCCAGAGCACCGTGGTGGTGGAGCAGGGCGCCTGGCAGCTCAGTCGCGTTACTTGCTCATGGCAGCAGCGCCTGAGCGTTTTGGCGACAAGGTGCTGGCAGAGTTGCGGGGCGTGGTGGACAATGAGGGACGCTCACCATTCTGGGAATGCCTCGGCCGGCACTTTTTTCGAATGGATTTCACCGAAGCGGACAGGCTATCAGCTACCACCGACAACCAATTCATCCTGGACTTGATGCCGAAGTACCCGATCTATGTAGACCTGCTTCCCCCCGAAGCTCGTGAAGTTATCGGCCGGTGCCATTCCGACGGTGTGGGGGCATATAAACTGTTGCAGTGGGAAGGATTCGAATTTGACCGGACAGTCGACATCTTCGACGGTGGGCCGCTGGTCACTGCCCAGCGCCGCCATATCCGAACAATACAAGAAAGCCGCTGCGTGCGGTTCGAAGTCGGTGACGTCGCTGATGACCCGGACGCAAAGCAGGGCCTCGCGACAAGCGATACGCTTTCGGAGTTTCGGGCGAGTCTCGCAAACAGCATTCTGAAAAATGAGGACACCGCTGTGATGAGCTCTCATACGCTCGAACTTCTCAAGCTGAAGCCGGGAGCAGAAGGCCGGATCTGGCAACGGAGCAAGACGTGATGGATGGTGCATATATAGATGGCCGCTGGCAAACCGGGCATGGGGCGCATTTCCAGAATTTCTGCCCCGCCACCGGTGACGTGGTCTGGGACGGACAGGGGGCAGATGAGTCGGATGTTCAGACTGCGGTAGCATCCGCCCGAAAGGCTTTCCAGCATTGGGCCAGCTTGCCGCAAGGTGATCGGACTGCGGTGCTCGAACGTTATGCCGACGAAATCGCAATGCGTTCAGACGCAATTGCGGAAACCGTCAGCCGGGACATGGGCAAGGTGCTCTGGGAGTCGAAGGCCGAAGCCGCGACCATGAAAGCCAAGGTCGCGGTCTCAATCGCCGCGCAGGTGGAACGGGCCGGCACAAAATTCAGTGCAGCGGCATTCGGTTCTTCACATCTCACGCATCGGCCGCATGGAGTCATGGCCGTCTTCGGTCCGTTCAACTTCCCCGGACACCTTCCGAATGGACATATCGTTCCGGCATTGCTGGCCGGCAACACATGCGTGTTCAAACCATCAGAGCTTGCACCAGGTGTCGCTTACCACATGGCCGAAGCCTTTGCCGCAGCGGGCCTTCCGGAAGGATGCCTGAACATCGTTCACGGCGGACGGGAGACTGGTGGCGCTCTACTGAACTCTGATATTGATGGGCTTTTGTTCACCGGATCAGCTACAACCGGTGTGTTCTTCCACAAACATTTTGCCGGGCGTCCGGAAGTTATTCTTGCTCTCGAAATGGGCGGAAACAATCCGCTGATCATCTGGGATCCTGCAGATGTTGATGCTGCGGCTGATATTGCTGCCCAATCGGCGTTCCTTACGAGTGGCCAGCGCTGTTCATGCGCAAGACGTGTCATTCTGCCGGAAGGGGCATGGGGAGATCAGGTCGCAGAGGCAATCGTTGCCCGGGCCGAAGGGCTATCCATTGGTGCCTGGAACGAAGATGGCATGTTCATGGGGCCGTTGGTTTCGGAAAAGGCTGCCGTGAACGCCGTTGAATTTCAGGCCATGTTGGTCGCTCGCGGAGGGCGGGCATTGAAGGAACTGAAGCGTCTGGACCGTGGTGGCGGCTTCGTATCGGCGGGTGTAATCGATGTCAGCGATGCGATCGATATTCCGGATGAGGAATTGTTTGGTCCGGTGATGCAGATCACTCGCGTGGCCGATTTTGAACAGGCGATCATCAGGGCGAATGCAACCCGCTACGGCTTGTCCGGTGGTCTTGTCAGCGATGATGATGCGCTCTGGGTGAAGGCTCATCATGAAATGCGGGCAGGTATCCTGAATAGAAACCGGCCAACTGCCGGGGCGAGTGGCTCCATGCCGTTTGGCGGGCCTGGCCTTTCCGGGAACTTCCGTCCAGGGGCTTACTACGCAGCAGACTATTGCGCTTGGCCGCAAGCGAGCCAGGTCTCTGACAAAGCGGTTCGGATGAGCGCGCAGGGGTTCCCGAAGTGAAGGCCAGAGAAGTCAACTTTGATGGTCTGATCGGCCCGAGCCACAATTACGGCGGACTGTCTGACGGAAACCTTGCAAGTTCCCGCAATGCCGGTGATGTCTCCAATCCTAGAGAAGCAGCTCTGCAGGGGCTCGAGAAAATGCGTACCCTGTTGAAAGCAGGCCTCACGCAGGGGCTTCTTCCGCCATTGCCGCGTCCAAATTTCGACTTTCTTGTTTCTGCCGGGTTTCATGGCAGTGACCGGCAGATCATTGAGCAGGCCGCCGCACGGGCACCGCGCTTGTTGAAAGTCGCCTATTCAGCCAGCAGTATGTGGACGGCAAATGCCGCTACCATCTCTCCAGCGGCAGACACGCAGGACAAGCGTCTTCATCTCACGGCTGCCAATCTTTCCACGATGCTGCATCGCTCTACAGAGCATCCCGACACAACCGCATCTCTTCAGGCCATTTTTGGTGATGACGAGCATTTTGCCATACATGCGGCGTTGCCGATGCATGCGGACTTTGCCGACGAAGGCGCAGCGAACCATGTCCGCCTGTGCGCGGCGCATGGTGATCCCGGTGTGGAGTTGTTCGTCTACGGCCGTGAAGCGGGAGAAAGCACAGCAGGTTTTCCAGCGCGGCAAACAAAACTGGCAGCGGAAAGCATCGCGCGAGCCCATGGTCTGTCGTCAGACCGGACTGCTTTCATCCGGCAATCTTCTGAAGCTATCAATGCAGGCGCCTTCCACAATGACGTGGTTTGCGTCGGTGCCATCGACACACTGTTCTTCCACGAGGCAGCTTTTGAGGACACAGCTGGCACGCTGCAGAGTTTACAGAAAGCCGCAGACGGTTTGTTTGAACTGAAACCTGTCATGGTCCCCACTTCCGAGGTTTCTCTCGAAGACGCCATTCGATCCTATTTGTTCAATTCACAACTGCTCGTCATGCCTGGAGAGTCACGCCTGGTTCTTGTTGCGCCGACAGAAGTTCAGGAAACAAATTCGACGCGAGCGTACTGTGAGCGATTGGTCAGTGGCAACGGGCCGATTGGCCGGGTTGAATATGTCGATGTCCGGCAGTCGATGAGGAATGGAGGCGGACCCGCCTGCCTACGCCTGCGGGTGGTTATGACGGATGAGGAAATTGCTGCCTGCCACCAGGGTGTATTGCTGAATGAGGAACGCATTGACTCTCTGCAAGCAATTGTCCGGAAGACCTACCGTGATCGGCTTGCGCCGGAAGACCTCGCAGATTTGTCATTTGCCGATGAGTGCCGAACTGCACGAGAAGCATTGCTTGATGTGCTCGATCTGAAGGAACTGGCATGATCCGTCTCTACGATTACTGGCGCTCTTCAGCGGCTTACCGCGTGCGCATCGCCCTGAATATCAAGGGCGTTCCGTATGAGCAGGTGTCGGTGAATCTCGCTCCGGGGGCTGACGAGCAGAAATCGGATGACTATCGTGCCGTGAATCCACAAATGCGGGTGCCTACGCTCGAAGTAGGAGGGGCGCGGGTCGGTCAGTCTACGGCGATCTTCGAGTGGCTGGAGGAAACCTATCCAGATCCCGCGATCTTGCCTGCCGATCCGTGGGAACGGCTTGAGGCGCGATCATTCGCAAACACGATTGCTTGCGATATCCACCCTTTGAATAATCTTGCAGTCTTGTCGACGTTGAGAAGCGAGTTTGGCGCCGACGACACCACAGTTACACGCTGGTATCATGATTGGATCCGGCGCGGGTTCGAAGCGTTGGAAAAGTTCGCCTCTGGTCAGGACAATGGCAGCTTCCTGTTCGGTGATTCCCCGACGATCGCGGAGATTACTCTTGTCCCGCAGATCGCAAACGCGCGCCGTTTTGATATGGACCTTTCGGCCTTTCCAGCGCTTCTGAGGCTGGATGCTGCCTGCATGGAACTTGATGCCTTCAAAAAGGCATCGCCCCAGGCAAACAAACCCACCTAGTCGCGATTGTTCTTCGTTTCGCGCCGCTCGTCGGTGTCACCCGGGCGGCGGATATCGACGATTTCGACTTCTTCCAGGTCACCGAGCGGTTCGGCCATGGGGGAGGCATTCGCTTGCAGCCATTCCTGGAACGCTGCTGCTGAAGCTCCAATGTCAGACTCCGGCGCGAGAACCGCAAACCCGCCATCCCGAACAGTTGTCACGTCCCGCACGCAATCTCCGCTCTCATTCAGATAATCCGGGCAGTAGGTTTCAACCGGCTGGTCGGGATTTTCCGTAAGCGCCAGAGAATCCGGATTTTTGCCTACGCGGTAAAAGCCACCAAAGCGTTCCGTGAGGTCCGGCTCGAACTGGATTTCAGCGAGCAAGGCGTCAGGCAACGGGGTATCTGAGGCGATCACCAGGGCGCGGCCATGATTGTGCTTTCTGAGATAGATCAGAAAGGCACGGGCCAGGTCGTCACCTTTTGCGTCGGCGCGGTAAAGGGGGGCATACACCGGGCCAATGGCGGAGAGACCATCTTCGAGCATACGTCCCTGGAGGCGCGCTTTTTGTTCTTTCTTGTCGAGTTGCTTTCCGGTGCGGCCCTGCAATTCAGAAGCGCTGTCCACGAGAAAGACATCGATTGCCCAGCCGTCCTGCCAGACGGCCGGCGGCGTTTCTTTGGGAATGACGGCCCAGCTGGCATAGTCAGTATAGCTGAGTGGATTCACTTCGATAAAAGGTGGCGGGGATATCACGGTCCGCCAAAGCCAGGCGCCCAATCCAGCAACAATAATTGCGGATGCGATCCATAGAGCAGGTTTCTTCATTGTGGCGTGTCCGGTTGCGGTTGCGGCTCAGCCACGTGATTGCAACGCGAGAGCCAGCCCTGAATAGCGAGGTTGGTCGACAAACAACTGCGCAATTGTGGTGGTTTTTAGGTGGTCCAGCAGGCCGTCTGTGGAAAGGTCCATCTCTCCTGCCTGAATGCGGGCACACAGGTCCCGGTTGAGGGCGTCCAGAGTCGTTTCCCGATCGGCATCGAGTAGGGCGACCAGCCGTGCCTTCTCCTCGACTTCGGCGCCGGGCCGTTGCTCAAGTTCACGCAGGATTGTCGCCAGAACATTGGAGGCGACCCGGGCATGAAACGCCGCGTGCCCGGTCAGCTGGGGCGAGGCCGTGTCATCGATGAAGCGTTTCACGGCTTCGACGAGTTCAGCCGTTGAGGGGGCGTCATGCATGTCAGCGCACTCCTTCCAGCAGGTTTACGAGGTCGATCTCGGTTTCCGAAACCCGGCGGCCGATGGCGGCCCGCTCAACGCTCGGGTCAGCGCCTGAGCGGAAGGCCTCGTACATGGTCATGCACATGATGCCCCATTTCAGGCTACCCATCATCTCCCACCAGTCGATATCCCGCGGAGTCAATTTGGGACCGCCTGCAGCAGCATAGGCGTCCAATAGGTCTGAAAGTTCGCCGAATCCGCCAACGCGCTTGTCGGCATGTCCGAAACGCCAGGAATTCACGCAAAGCCAGGCGATGTCTTCGCGCGGATCTCCGATATGGGCGAGTTCCCAATCGAGGACAGAGGCAAGACCAGTCTCGGACACCATCAGGTTACCGAGGCGGAAGTCTCCGTGCACCAGGACGACGGGCAGCGCTGCTGGAGCGTTTGCTTTCAGCCAGGAAATAGCCAGTTCGAACACCGGACGGGGCAAATTGTACGCCCGGTAGATCGATTCATATTTTTCGAGCTGAGTTAGCCCGTCGCTGACCGGCAAATCCGGCAGTGTATCGAGCGGAATAGAGTGGATACCGGCAAGCGCTTCGCCGCATTGGCGGGCGAGCACGTCACGCGCACCGGCAAACTCGTCGTCGCGCAGGATCTTCCGGCCCAGCGTTTCGCCGTCGATGCGGTCCATCACGAAAGCCTGGCCAAGCTCAGGATCGTCCTCGAACACGCCGAGAACCGGAGGGACCGGGACGCCCGCTTTCGCGGCGTGGGTCAGAAGCGTCGCTTCCATTGCCAGACCGATGGCCTGAGACGACCGGGCTGCTTCCACTCCGCCCGGCGCCCGCCGCAGAATCATGGGCATTTCCTGACCGCCACTGGAGACGTTGAAAGCCCACGTTTCCTGGCTTGCGCCGCCGGAAAGGCGCTTGAGACCGCTGACTTTGATGCCGGAACCGAATTTACCTGTGGCCCAGGCCTCTAGCGCGCTTGTGATCTGTTCGTTACTTCCCATCTTCGCCACAATTGCAGGGAAGAAAGGTCGCGCCAAGCTCTTCCCTTGCGAGAGCATGACGCGCGGTCGGGAAGGAGTTTCATTAGATGGCCAAGAAGCCAAAAAAGGACATGGGCATTCTTGAGGTGGAGAAACTGCCTCGAGTGAGTGCCTGGGCCTGGCTGCGTGCGCGCTTCTTTGCCGGGATGGTAATTGCGCTCCCGATCGTGGTGACGTTCGCGATCCTGCAATTCTTCATCAATTACATCGACCAGCGCGTTGTTCCGATCCTGCCGGAATCCCTGAGGCCGGAAACCTATCTGAACTACGCGGTTCCGGGATTTGGCGTCATTGTGCTGGTCCTGTTCCTCACCATACTCGGTGCGATCACCACCAACCTGCTCGGCAGATCAGTCGTCGTGATCACGGATCGCGTGCTGAGTCAGATTCCGATTGTCAGAACCGTCTATTCTTCCTTTAAACAGCTCGTCGATGTCTTCGCGAACAATCCGACGGAACAGTTCCGTGAGTGCGTGCTGATCCAGTTTCCCAGAGCGGACAGCTGGTGTCTTGGCTTTGTCGCCGCCCCGGCGAGGGGCGAAGTCAGGACGCACCTCAGCGAAGAATATATCGGTGTGTTCGTGCCGACGACGCCGAACCCGACCTCGGGCTTCATCATGTTCGTGAAGGCCGAAAACACGATCAAGCTGCACATGAGTGTTGAAGAGGGCGCGCGCATGATCCTGTCGGCTGGACTTGTTGTCCCTGAGCATCCCGATGTGAAGGCCGCAATCGATGCGGCGAACAGCAAGGCTCCTACGACAGAGTCCGGGGAACCATCAGCTCCCGCGCCAGACGGAGCGCCCGGCCCCGAACCGACTCAAGATCAGGATCCGAATTGACGAGGGCTTCGGCATCCTTCGCCGCAATGGCGAGGAGCGCCGCGTCCTTCGACAAGTCGATCACCCGGTAGTCGGTCGCGCCTGCCTGACGCAGGCCCAGAATGTCACCCGGCCCCCGCAGTTTGAAATCCGCTTCAGCGATTTCAAAGCCATCATTGGTGCGCCGTAGCGTCTCGATCCGTTCGCGGGCCATATCACCTAGAGGCGGGCGATAGAGCAGCAGGCAATAGGAAGGCTTGTCGCCGCGGCCCACGCGGCCTCTCAACTGGTGGAGTTGTGCGAGGCCGAACCCTTCCGCCCGCTCGATGACCATGATTGTCGCTTCCGGCACATCGACACCGACTTCGATGACGGTCGTTGCGACCAGCACGCGTGTGGCGCCGGTCCGGAAGTCTTCCAGAGCTGAGTCTTTTTCCGCAGCTTTAAGGCGTCCGTGCACCAATCCCACGGGCACTTTCAACTGCTTTGACAGCATCGCATGGCGCCCAACAGCGGTGGAGTCGTCATCGTCGATGTCCACTTTCGGGCAAACCCAGAACACCCGTTCGCCGCGTCCGATGGCGCGTCCGACGGCATCGACGACTTCGTCCATGCGCGTGTCGGGAATGGCACGCGTTTCAACTGGTTTTCGCCCGGCGGGCTTTTCGTCGAGAATGGAGACATCCAGGTCGCCGTTCACGGCCTGCGCAAGCGTTCTCGGGATGGGAGTCGCGCTCATGACCAGCATGTGCGGGCTCTCGGCCTTGCCGGCGAGTTTCATGCGGTCAGCCACGCCAAACCGATGCTGCTCATCCACAATCACCAGTCCGAGGTTCCGGAACCGGACAGCTTCCTGGAAGAGGGCGTGCGTTCCGGCGACAATCTGGATGGAGCCATCGGCAAGCCCCATCAAGGTCGCTTCACGGACCGTGCCTTTGTCGCGTCCGGAGAGGGCTGCGACCGTATAGCCGAGAGGCGATAAAAGTCTGGTCAATGTTTCGTATTGCTGCCGCGCCAGTACTTCCGTTGGCGCCATGAAGGCGGACTGAAAGCCCCCAGCAGCCGCTTGAACGGCTGCCATCGCACCCACAAGAGTCTTGCCCGCACCAACGTCGCCCTGGAGCATCCGTCTCATCGGAGACGTTCCGGCCATGTCCTCGGAAATTTGATCCGACGCCCGCATCTGAGCGCCGGTTGGTGCAAATGGCAGGGACCGTATCAGTTCGGCGATCCGTTCATCGGCGTGAGGAATGGAAGGCGACGAGCGGCGTTTGCGCGCCATGCGGGCGAGCGCGAAGGCGCTCTCCCGGGCCAGCGCTTCGTCATAGGCGAGCCGTTCCCGCGCCAGCGCGAATTTCTCTTCGTCATAGGTTTCGGGCGTGTGCAGCCATTGCAGCGCTTCCTTGAACTCCGGCCATCGCTTGGCTTCCACCAATCCGCTGTCGGCCCATTCCGGCAAGTCGTCCGGCACGCGCCCGAGGGCCTGTTCGGCAAAACCATGCACGCGTTTATTCGTGAGGCCAGCCGTGAGCCCGTAGATCGGCTCCACAGCGGGCGGCAGGGGGCCGCGCGCGGGATCCACAATGTAATCCGGATGGGTCATCTGGCGTTCGCCGCGGTAATCCTCGATGCGTCCGGAAACGACACGCTCCTTGCCCATTGGGAACTGACCCTGCAGCCAGCGTCCGTCTGCCCGAAAAAAGGCAAGTGTCAGAAAGCCGGTTCCATCAAACAGCTGGATCCGATGAGGCGACTTGTCATTGTAGGGTGGGTGATAGGCGTGGACCTCACCTTTCACCGTTGCGACTTCCCCGAACTCTGTCTCGTCAATCGAAGCACGGACCCGCCTGTCGACCCAGCGCTCAGGCAAGTGAAGCAGGAGGTCCCAGACGTGCTCTCCGCCGACCAACCGCTCCAGAGCCGGCTTCAGCTTCGGCCCGACGCCCGAAAGGGAATCCAGAGGCTCGAACAGGGGGAAGAGTCGCTCGTCTCGCATTGAGGCGAACCTAAGCTGCGCCCCTCGATGGCACAACGCCGCTTTGATCCGGGGAGGAAAAGCCTTATGTCATTCTTCAGACCAAGGAGCCGCCCATGGATGCCCGCCGCCGCAAACTGAAGTTCCGTGCATGGCGCAGGGGATTCCGGGAAATGGACCTTCTCATGGGCAGCTTTGCGGACCAGCACCTTGATACCTACGGCGAAACCGAACTCGACCAGTTCGAGGCGCTTTTGAACCTGCCAGACTGGGAAGTTTATGCCTGGCTGGTGGGCCAGGCTGACGTTCCGGAAGATCAGAGCAGCCCGGTTCTGGACCAATTGATCGCATTCAAGTACGCCGCGCAGGCCGGTTGAGCAGACGCTTCGGCATCCGGGCTCACGGCCTAACTGCGTCTGAAGGTCTGGCATGACACCTGTCGAACTCCTGAAATCCCTGAGTGGCCCGGCAGCGCTGGGCGGCGCACCATTTGGTGCGGACCTGATGGCCTTCATCCCGGCGCTTCAGGCGCGCGGCGGTATCGGGGTGTATGTCGCCCGCGACGACAAGACCGCAGCAACCGCCCGGCGGCTTGTGGAATTCATCGCACCACGTCTGGACCAGGTGGACCTGCCGGGGTGGGATACGCTTCCCTATGACCGGGTGAGCCCGACCGCCAGCGTCGCCGCCCGTCGCTGCGCCGCGCTTGCGCGCCTGTCCCGCTACGAAGCCAGCCAGGGGCCGCTTCTGGTGGTCACCACGGCGACATCCATCGTTCAGCGGGTGCCTCCGCTCGACACAATGCGGCGGTCTTCCTTCTCGATGATCGCGGGCCAGACCGTCAGTCAGAAGGAGTTGAATGAATACCTGCTGGTGAACGGTTATGTCCGCGCCAGCACCGTGCGGGAGCAGGGCGAATACGCGATCCGTGGCGGGATCATCGATATCTTCCCACCAACGGCAGGTGAACCGCTCCGCCTCGACTTCTTCGGCGACACGCTGGAAACAATCCGCACCTTCGACACGGAGACCCAGCGGTCCACAGGCGACACGCGGTCAGTCGCGTTCGCACCAGTCAGCGAGATCCTGTTTGACGATGATGTACTCAGCCGCTTCCGCGAGAAGTACCTCGATGTCTTCGGGCCACCTTCTGGTGATCCCATGTATGAGGCCGCGCGTGCATCGATCCGCAGGCAGGGCGTGGAAGCATGGCTGCCACTGTTCCACGCATCGCTGGATACCTTGTTCGACTATATTGGCGCTGATGCGTTGATCGGCTTCGGACATCTTTCGGGGGAGGCTGCAGCGGAGCGCCTCGCACAAGCCACCGACTACTATCAGGCAAGGCTCGAAGCCGGCGGCGGTGATGCCAGCGCAGCGAAGGTGCTGGCACCTGAACAACTTTATCTCGATCCGACGGAATTGGAGCAGGGGCTCAGCGTCCGTGCTGTCGCCCGGTTCAATCCGGCAGACCCCGCGCCAGGGCACTACGACATGGAAGTACGCCGTGGCCGCGACTTCGCGCCTGAGCGGATGATGAGCCAGGAGAACATCTTCGAAGCGACGATCACGCACACGAAGGATCTCCAGAAATCCGGACGCCATGTCGTCTTCGCGGCGTGGTCCACCGGCTCAGCGGACCGCCTGATCAACGTGCTTGCCGATCATGGCCTCGAAGATCTCGTCCAGGTGCATTCTCTGGAAGCCGCCCGAAAGGCAGAGACCTCGGTTGTCGAGATACCGCTGGAAACCGGGTTCGTCACTAAAGACCTCGCCATCATCTCGGAAGCGGACATTCTGGGGGACCGCCTCGCGGCACCGCGCCGCAAACGGAAGACCGCGAACTTCATCACCGACGCTGCCACGCTCAACGCGGGCGATCTTGTCGTACACGTCGATCACGGCGTCGGGCGCTATGTGGGCCTGAAGACACTCGAAGTCACCGGCGCGCCGCACGATTGCCTCCAACTGGAATATGCGGGTGGCGACACGATCTTCCTGCCGGTCGAGAACATCGATCTCATTTCCCGGTATGGATCGGAAGAGGCCGAGAGCCAGCTCGACAGGCTTGGCGGAGCGGGCTGGCAGAACCGCAAGGCCAAAGCCAAGAAACGCATTCTTGAAATGGCGGCCGAACTCATGGCCATTGCCGCCGCACGTGAGTTGAAGCGAGCTGATGCGGTCAATGCCGGGCAGGGTATCTACGAGGAATTCGCCGCACGTTTCCCGTATGAGGAAACCGACGATCAGTTGAACGCCATTGAAGATGTTCTCGGGGATCTCGGCTCCGGCAGACCGATGGATCGTCTCGTCTGCGGCGATGTGGGTTTCGGGAAGACCGAGGTTGCCTTGCGCGCCGCTTTCGTCGCGGCGATGAGCGGCAAACAGGTCGCCGTCATCGCACCGACGACGCTTCTGGCTCGCCAGCACTTCAAGACATTCGAGGAACGCTTTGCTGGCTGGCCGCTTAAGGTTCGACACCTCTCACGCCTCGTCAGCTCGAAAGAGGCCTCGGAAACCCGCGAGGGCCTGACAAATGGCAGTGTGGATGTGGTCGTCGGCACCCACGCGCTGCTTGCCAAAACGATTGAATTCAAGCGCCTCGGCCTGCTGATAGTAGATGAAGAGCAGCGCTTTGGCGTGAAGCACAAGGAACGCCTCAAGGAACTGAAAGCCGACGTGCACGTACTGACTTTGTCGGCAACTCCGATTCCGCGGACCTTGCAAATGGCGCTCACGGGGATCCGTGACCTCTCCATCATTGCTACACCACCCGTCGACCGCCTTTCGGTGCGGACCTATATTACCGAGGAAGATACGGTCACACTTCGAGAAGCGCTGCTGCGGGAGAAATACCGTGGTGGACAAGCCTTCTTCGTGGCGCCGCGCATCCAGGATCTCGACAAGCTCGAACGTTTCCTGTCGGAGAATGTGCCGGAAGTGTCCTTCATCGTCGCGCACGGCCAGATGGGCGCCGGCGAACTGGAAGACATCATGACGGCCTTCTATGAAGGCAAGTACGATGTATTGCTGTCGACGACCATCGTTGAAAGTGGCCTGGATATTCCGCGTGCGAACACTCTGATCATCCACAGGGCGGACATGTTCGGTTTGGCGCAGCTCTACCAGCTGCGCGGACGGGTCGGACGGTCGAAGCTTCGCGCGTATGCCTATTTCACAACGCCGAGAGACAAGGTCATCACCGAAACGGCCGACCGCCGTCTTCGCGTGCTCCAGTCGCTCGACAGTCTCGGGGCTGGCTTCCAATTGGCAAGTCACGATCTCGACATGCGGGGATCTGGTAACCTTCTGGGCGACCAGCAATCTGGCCATGTCCGGGAGGTCGGTGTGGAGCTCTACCGGTCCATGCTGGAAGATGCCGTGAATGCGCTGAAAGCCGGCGCACAGGGCGATGAGGACGTCGCCGACGACTGGTCGCCGCAGATCAATATGGGTGTCGCGGTCCTGATCCCGGAGGACTATGTCGAGGACCTCTCGATCCGGCTGTCGCTGTATCGCCGCCTGTCCGAAATCTCGACCAGCCAGGAGCGGGAAGGCTTCGCGGCAGAACTGATCGACCGCTTCGGGCCGTTGCCAGACCCGACGAAGCAGCTGCTCGAAGTCACCGCCATCAAGGTGCAATGCAAGATGCTCGGCATCGAGAAACTGGACGCAGGAGACAAGGGCGCTGTTTTCGCGTTCCGTCAGGATACGGTGCTCGACCCGGCCAGGTTGATGGAGATCGTCCGGTCGCGCCCGAACGTGCTGCGCCTGCGCCCGGATTCGAAACTTGTGCATTCCTTCACAGGCGGAGACGCGCCGACGCGGCTCGGCCGGGTCCGTGCGTTTCTGAAGGAACTGGAAGCTGCTGCCGGGCTGGTGAGCGCCTAGGCAGCGTATTCGCGGGTGTAGGGGCCTGAAAGGCCTTCGGCGAGGAGCGTGCCTGCCGTATGGTAGGATCTCTTCTCAACGACCCGCCAACTGAGACGCAAACCCTCAAAATCCGATTTGCGAGCGAGCGCTGTCATGAGGCGCTCCGCCAGCCGAACAGCACCCCGATAGGGCGTCAGAGGTGCGGAGACGATGACTGTGCCACTGCCAAAATGAGCAATGCAGTCGGTATCCCGAACACAGGCGCGCGTTACACGCGCAAACTCAGGCAGCAGCGAGATGAATTCCTCATCCAACTTTATGGTCAGCACACAGAGCGGTTCGCCGCGATCCGACGATAGAGATATCTGACGGTCCAGGTGGGACTTGATGAAATCCCGATGGAACAGGCCGGTATGGGGATCCACCGATGGTGTCGCCTGAAGCTGTGTGGGCAAGACCGGAGCACAGGCTGCATGATTGGTGATCGCGCGAGAAATTCTTCCAGCCAGCGCTTCGGCATCGCCGGACTGTTCGACAAGGTCGGTGCTGACCATCAGCGCGTTGAGGTGCGCTTCGGAGAGATCAGCGCCAGGTTGGGTCAGCACAAACAACGGTGTGCCCGACAGCAATCCCTCGGCCCGGCTCCAGTCGACATGATTGGCAGCATCTCCGCCACTGGGGGTCAGGTCAGCAAGGACGGCGGAAAAGCGACCTGACTTCAGATAATCCGCGGCGGTACGCAGGGTGAGCGCCGCCGTGACAGAAATGTCGTGTCCCTTGAGTGCGGCACGCAAGGAAAAGAAGCCCACGCCGCCGTCCCCAAGATAGAGCACCTCAGGCCGCCGTTCAGGCGTAGGCTCTATGTCGCTTGCACCGAAGGTCTCGGCGGTCTCCAAGCGAATTCTGAATTCTGCTGTGCGGGCCTGACGCCGGACGAGCGAGGTCAGCCGCGCGCGTAGCATGTCCAGGTCGCTGTCCCGGCTGACGATCAGCGCATCAACGCCGTCGGCGATTTGCGTATTGCTCGTCAAAAGCACGAGTGGGCGCCGTTCTGCACCTTCACTCAGTTTGATGTCGCGATCACGCAGGCCTTCAGGAAGGCTTTCCATATCGATCAGGAGGGGCTCAGTCGCGTCGAAATCGATCGGATCGCTGGCCGGGTAGGCGCGCATGCCATTTGCGCGAAGCCGGGCCAGAATCGTCTCCAGACGGGGGCCGGAGGCCGCCACTTCGATAGGAGGATCGAGGAAAGACAGATCAATCATACGCAACTCTGGAATCGCCGCGTCGGGCGACGTCGGGGTACCCCTTCCTTTTGGGGCGCACCGCCTTAATGATCTGCTAATACCGAGATTACGGCTTAGAAAGGGAGTTTGGAGATGGCTCAGGGACCTCTCAGCGGAGTTAAGATTGTAGAGTTTGCTGGAATTGGCCCGGGGCCTTTCTGCGGCATGCTGCTTTCAGACATGGGTGCTGACGTGATTCGCATCGATCGTCCGGGTGATGGCCGTCCCGGCCGCGCGGCTGACGTCACGGGCCGCGGGCGCCGCTCAATCGGTCTCAATCTGAAAGACCCGGCTGATATCGAGACCGCACTGAAGCTGTTGGAGAAAGCTGATGGCTTGATCGAAGGCTTTCGCCCTGGCGTCATGGAGCGTAACGGCCTCGGGCCGGATGTGGTGCTCGCGCGCAATCCGAACCTCGTCTATGGCCGCATGACCGGCTGGGGCCAGACCGGTGCACTTTCGCACTCGGCAGGCCATGACCTGAACTACATTGCCATTACAGGCGCATTGCATGCCATGGGCGACGGCGAGGGCCGTCCACGTCCGCCGCTGAACCTGGTGGGTGATTATGGTGGCGGCGCACTCTACCTCGCCATGGGCCTGCTGGCCGGCATTGTGAGCGTGAAGAACGGTGGCAAGGGTCAGGTGATCGATGTTGCCATGTCGGACGGTGCAGCTTCACTGGCAGCCATGTTCTACGGCATGCGTGCCATGGGCGTCTGGACTGACGACCGTGAAGCCAACATGCTCGACGGCGGCGCACACTTCTACGACACGTATGAATGCGCAGACGGCAAATGGGTCTCCATCGGTTCCATCGAGCCTCAATTCTACGCCATCCTGCGTGAAAAGGCGGGTCTGACCGATTCCGCCTTCGACGCCCAGATGGACCGCTCAAAGTGGCCAGAACTGAAACAGAAGGTCATGGACGTCATCAAGACGAAGACGCGCGATGAGTGGTGTGAGATCATGGAAGGCACGGACATCTGCTTTGCTCCGGTCCTCTCGATGGCAGAAGCGCCGAACTACAAGCACAACACCGACCGCCAGACGTTCGTGGAACTGGAAGGCGTGGTCCAGCCCGCCCCGGCACCGCGCTTTTCTGCCACGCCGTCCGCCATCCAGCGCCGGCCGGCAGGGCTTGGTGAGCACACGGACGAGATTCTGAAGGACTGGGGCGTCTCCAAATAATGAGCGCCCTGCCGGGAACGACAGGCCGGCGCCGCATCTATCTGATGCGGCACGGCTTCGTCGATTACACTTCCGAAGAAGTCCGCCGGACGCGGGATCCGTCGATTGTCAGCCTGACCCCGGAAGGGGAGGAAGAGGCGAGGTCGGCAGGCGTCGCCTTGTCGGAGGTTCACTTCGATCTGGCGATCTGTTCCGGCCTGAAGCGCACGCGGCAAACTGCGGAGATCGTCCTGGCCGAGCACCCGGACGCGCCAGAACTTGAAGTAGAGGAACGGTTTCAGGAGCTGAGGTCGGGCCAGTACATCAATTTCAATTCGGCCGAACATCTCGCAGCGACCATGACCTTCCTGTTTGAGCAGGCTGGAGAGCCGGACGCAGAATTCCTGCCTGGAGGGGAGAAATTCTCGGATGCGATGGTCCGCATCATGGATGGGCTGACGGACCTGTTGAGAAGGCCCGGTTGGGCGACGGCTCTGGTCGTCGCGCATGAAGTGGTCAACCGGATGGTGCTAGCCTCGGTGATCGGTGCGCCACTCGGTGCCAGTGCGGGCTTCGAGCAAGACACCGGTTGCGTCAACATCATCGATTTTGACCTGGTGCCTGATGAATCGGGTAATCGGACCAAGATTGAGCGGGGAATGATCAAGGCGGTCAATCTGACGCCCGCCAACTATCTCAAAAACGGCATGAACCTGCGGAGCGTGGAGGCTATCTTCACACGCGCGGACGCAGATTCGTAAAAGGGTTGTGAAACCTGGGGCCCCACTCGCCTGAAAGGTGAATGGAAGACAACGGTAGCCAGGTCATCCTGTTCAGACTCACTTCGCTAGAAATATCGATGTCGGCCGGGAGCCTCGGCTGCTTGCAAAGGCATCAGGTCGACGTCCTTCTTGCTAAACCTTAGCCGCTCCTTCGGGAGCGGCATTTTTCTGCTGCTTGAATTCTTGCCACGCTGTCATGAACCTCTACGGTTCGCCCAGCATTGGAAGGAAAGACTCATATGCGCAAAACGCTCCTGGCTGTTTCAGCCCTTGCCCTTCTGGGCGCCTGCGCCCCGAAAGCCGCTGAAACGGAACCTGCCGCGCCTGCAGAAGTGGCTGAGGCCGCAACACCAGAAGAAATTCACGAACGCCTGATGGTTCTGGATTCGCACCTCGATACCCCTGCGAACCTGTCCAAGCCTGATTTTGACATCATGGCCGACAATCCGAGCGAACTTGGATCGGTGCAGGTGGACGTACCCAAGATGGATCGGGGCGGCCTGGATGGCGGATTCTGGGTTATCTTCACCGCCCAGGGCCCTCTGACGGACGAATCCTATGACGCCGCGTTCAAGGCGGCGTCGGCGCGTCAGGACGAAATCCTGAAAATGGTCGCCGACCACCCGGATACGTTCGAACTGGCATATACCGCGGACGATGCTGAGCGGATCGCAGCCTCTGGAAAGAAAGTCGTGCTGCAATCGATCGAGAACAGCTACCCGCTGATGCTCGATGTCGATAACTTGCAGACTTTCTATGACAAGGGTGTTCGTATGGTGGGCTTGATCCACTTCCGCGACAACCAGTTCGGCGGCAGCGCGACGGATTTCACCAGCCCCGAAGATACAGGCCTCACCGACCTTGGTAAGGACCTCGTCCGCGAAGCAAATCGCCTTGGCATGGTGATAGATGGGTCTCACTCCTCCGACGCGTCGGTGAAGGACATGATGGAAATCTCCACGACCCCGATCGTGCTGACCCATACGGGCCTGAAATCGGTTTATGATCACCCGCGCAATATTCCAGATGAGTTCCTGGAGGAAATTGCGGCGCAGGGCGGTGTTATCCAGATCAATGCCTACGGAACCTACCTCGAAGCATTGGAGGACACGCCTGAGCGCCGCGCCGCGCTCGAGGAGCTGCAGTCCGAATTCGAAGGCGTGAACCCGTTCATAGCCGATGACGAGACCCGGGCGCGCTACATGGAAAAGATGCAGGCTCTCAATGCTGAATTCCCGCCGCCGCGCTCGACCTTCGAGAAATTCATGGAGCACATGCTCCGCGCGCTGGAGCTGGTTGGTCCGGATCATGTCGGCATGGGCGCTGACTGGGATGGCGGCGGTGGCGTGACGGGCATGGAAGACGTGTCCTTCCTGCCGAAAGTTACCGAGCGCCTGCTCGCGGAGGGCTATACCGAGGAAGATCTGGCAAAGATCTGGGGTGGCAACCTGATGCGCGTGATGCGTCAGGCGGAAGCTGCGAAGGAAACAGCGGAATAGGGCGAACCGGCCGGGCTGAAGAAAAGCCCGGCCGGATGCCGCTCAAGCCTTGCAAAGTCCGATTCGGCTCTGTATGACGCGCGTTTCCAATTCACATGTGCCATCTGGCGCAACAACTCCGGATACCTGTCATGGCAGTCCCAAAGAGTAAGAAATCGAAGTCCCGCCGTGGCATGCGCCGCGCGCACGACCGTCTTGCGATGAACACCTACATCGAAGATGCAAACTCCGGCGAGCTGCGCCGTCCGCACCACATCGACCTCAAGTCGGGTGAGTATCGCGGCCGCCAGGTCCTCGAGCCTCGCGACGATATCTAGCATTTAGCGGCTGTTGCGCTTTCGGGCGCACCCGACTAAGGCTTCAGGCGCCTCCTGCCAGCGGGTAGGGGGCGCCTTGCATTTTGGCCAGATAAAACACGGAAAGCCTGACATCCATGAGCGAGATCATTGACATCCACGCCCGCGAAATCCTCGACAGCCGGGGCAATCCGACCGTCGAAGTCGATGTGACCCTGGACGACGGTTCCACGGGCCGCGCCGCTGTGCCATCAGGTGCCTCCACCGGCGCCTACGAGGCCCATGAACAGCGCGACGGCGACAAGGATCGCTACCTCGGCAAGGGCGTGCTGAAGGCCGTTGATGCCGTGAATGGCGAGATCTGCAACGAGCTGACCGGCCTCGACGCCACCGACCAGCGCATGCTCGACATGCTCATGATCGATCTCGACGGCACGGACAACAAATCCCGCCTCGGCGCTAACGCCATCCTCGGCGTATCGCTCGCGCTCGCCAAGGCGGCTGCCGAATATTCCACGATGCCGCTCTACCGCTATGTCGGCGGACCGAACGCCCGTGTCCTGCCGACGCCGATGATGAATATCATCAATGGCGGCGCGCACGCAGACAATCCGATCGACATCCAGGAGTTCATGATCATGCCGGTCAGCGCGGAGAGCATGTCCGACGCAGTCCGCATGGGTGCTGAGGTCTTCCACGCCCTCAAGAAAACGCTCCATGACGCCGGTCACAACACCAATGTCGGCGACGAGGGCGGTTTCGCCCCGAACCTGGCTTCCACTGACGAAGCCATTGGCTTCATCATGAAGTCCATCGAGAAGGCTGGCTACACGCCGGGCGAGGACATTGCGCTGGCGCTCGACGCCGCCTCCACCGAGTTCTTCAAGAACGGCAAATATGAGCTGGCCGGCGAGGGCAAATCCCTCGGTTCCGACGAGTTCGCGGCCTACCTGGCCGATCTCTGCGCCCGTTACCCGATCGTTTCCATCGAAGACGGCATGGCTGAAGATGACTGGGATGGCTGGATTGCCCTGACCAATTCCATTGGCGACCGCGTTCAGCTGGTTGGCGACGACCTGTTCGTGACCAACCCGGACCGCCTGTCCATCGGCCTCCAGAAAGGCGCCGCAAACTCCATCCTCGTGAAGGTCAACCAGATCGGCACGCTGTCTGAAACGCTGGACGCCGTGGAACTCGCACATCTGCATGGCTACACGGCCGTCATGTCCCACCGTTCGGGCGAAACTGAGGACTCGACCATTGCGGATCTCGCCGTCGCGACGAATTGCGGCCAGATCAAAACCGGTTCGCTGTCGCGCTCCGACCGGATCGCCAAGTACAACCAGCTGATCCGAATCGAGGAAGAGCTGGGCCCGGTGGGCATCTATGCCGGCCGCTCGCGTATCAACGCTGAATAATGGCTGTTGAGGGCGGCTCGTTGCGGGCCGTCCTCACCCTCTCTTAACCAAAACACGCCAAGCTTTAACCCATGACCTCCCGACTCGAGGCCTTGGGCCTTTGCCTTGTGATTCTCTACTTTGCCTACCACGCCTTTGCGGGGGAGAAGGGCCTCGGCCGTTGGACCGATGCGCAGATAGAGCTGCAGGACCGCAAGGCGGAGCTGGCGAAGATCAATACCGAAATCGAGCATCTGCGTGGTGATATTCGACGCGTCACCCGTGGCTCGGAAGACCGGGACTATATGGAAGCGCTGGCCCGTGAGAAGCTGGCATTTGTCTATCCGGACGAGATCATCCTGCTGGCTTCGGACAGCACCTCTGCAAAATGACATAGCTCGCCGGGCTTGCCCTCACGGAACTGCCCCCACATAACGGGATAAAGGCAGGAGGAACCATGGCCAGCAAGCCCAAGAGTACCAAAAAAGCACCCACTAAGGCTTCCAAAGCCGACATGCTGCACTTCTACCGCGAGATGCTGCTGATCCGCCGCTTCGAGGAAAAAGCCGGCCAGCTCTACGGCATGGGCAAGATCGCGGGCTTCTGCCACCTCTATATCGGACAGGAAGCTGTCGTGACCGGCATGCAGGCCTGCCTGAAAGAGGGCGATCAGGTCATCACCGGTTATCGCGACCATGGCCACATGCTGGCCTGCGGCCTGGACCCCAAGGGCGTCATGGCTGAGCTGACCGGCCGGATCGGCGGCTTGTCGAAAGGCAAGGGCGGCTCGATGCACATGTTCTCCAAAGAAAAGAACTTTTTCGGCGGCCACGGCATTGTTGGCGCGCAGGTGCCGATCGGCACGGGTCTGGGCTTTGCCAACAAGTATCGCGGCAACGATCATGTCTCTGTCGCCTATTTCGGCGATGGCGCCTCGAACCAGGGCCAGGTCTATGAGTCCTTCAACATGGCGTCGCTGTGGGACCTGCCGGTCATCTATGTGATCGAGAACAACATGTACGCCATGGGCACGAGCGTTGAGCGTGCCTCTGCCGAAACCGAACTCTACAAACGCGGCATCTCCTTCGAGATCGAGGGTGAAGAAGTGGACGGCATGGATGTGCTGGCCGTGCGCGAGGCCGGTGAGCGCGCCGTAAAATACGCGCGTTCCGGCAAGGGGCCCTACATTCTCGAAATGAAGACCTACCGCTATCGCGGCCATTCCATGTCCGACCCGGCGAAATATCGCAAGCGTGAGGAAGTGGACGATGTCCGCAGCCATCACGACGCGATCGACGGGCTGAAAGCGCAGATCCTGGAAGCAGGTTATGCCGACGAGGCCGAACTCAAAAAGATCGACAACGAGATCAAGGCCATCGTGAAAGAGGCTGCAGACTTCTCGCTCGAAAGTCCGGAACCGGACCCGAGCGAGCTGTGGACCGACGTCCTGAAAGAGGTTGAGAGCGCGTGACGAGAGGAACTGGCCGGTTCCCCGCGCATTCGGCTTGTGAGGCCCCGGCGGGCCGAGGGAGGAGCAGTGTGATGACTGACAACCTGATCAGGGTTTCAGCTGGCGGCGCCGTTAGCGGCTACGCGCACGACAAGACAAAATACAATTTCAGTTCCGGAGCCTTTTGATGTCCGTTGATATTCTCATGCCCGCACTGTCTCCGACGATGGAGGAGGGCACACTCTCGAAATGGCTGAAGAAGGAAGGCGACCAGATCTCTTCCGGCGATGTCATTGCCGAGATCGAGACCGACAAGGCCACGATGGAGGTCGAGGCTGTCGATGAAGGCGTCCTGGCAAAGATCCTTGTTCCCGCTGGCACGGAAGGCGTGAAGGTCAATGAAGTGATCGCCGTCCTCGCCGAAGATGGCGAAGACGCCAGCACAGTCACCGCGAAGAAGGCTTCCGGCGGCAGCGCGGCACCAACTCCGGCGGCTGAGCTAGCGCAGGAAGCCCAGGTGCAGGCTCCTGTTCAGGCCCCGGCTCAGTCGGAGGCCGCCGCCGCGCCAGTTGCCGAGATCCTCTCGGACCCGTCCATTCCGGAAGGCACCACATTCACCGAAACTTCCGTGCGCGATGCCCTGCGGGACGCCATGGCGGAAGAGATGCGCCGCGATGAGAACGTTTTCCTGATGGGGGAAGAGGTTGCGCAGTATCAGGGTGCCTACAAGGTTTCCCGCGAACTTCTGCAGGAATTCGGCGCGCGCCGTGTGGTCGATACGCCGATCACGGAGCATGGCTTTGCCGGCCTTGGCGTCGGCGCAGCCTTTGCGGGCCTCCGGCCGATCGTCGAATTCATGACCTTCAACTTCGCCATGCAGGCGATTGACCAGATCGTGAACTCCGCCGCGAAGACGCGCTACATGTCCGGCGGGCAGATGGGGTGTCCCATCGTGTTCCGCGGGCCAAACGGCGCCGCTTCGCGTGTGGCGGCTCAGCACAGCCAGGACTACTCCTCCTGGTATGGTCATATTCCGGGCCTGAAGGTTGTCGCGCCTTATGATGCGGCGGATGCCAAGGGCCTGCTGAAAGCGGCAATCCGCGATCCGAACCCGGTTATCTTCCTTGAGCATGAATTGCTCTACGGCCACACCTTCCCGGTGCCGGACCTTGACGATTATGTCCTGCCGATCGGCAAGGCCGCGATCAAGCGTCAGGGCACGGATGTCACGCTGGTCGCCCATTCCCGCATGGTCGGTTTCGCGCTGGAAGCCGCCGAGAAGCTGGCGGAGCAGGGGATCGACGCCGAAGTTGTGGACCTTCGCACCATCCGCCCGCTCGACACAGACACCGTGATCGAGAGCGTAAAGAAGACGAACCGCATCGTATGTTGCGAGGAAGGCTGGCGCTTCATGGGCGTCGGCGCGGAGATCGCCGCGACCGTCACGGCCGAGGCCTTCGACTATCTCGATGCCCCGCCGGCACGTGTCTACCAGAAAGACGTGCCGCTGCCCTACGCCGCCAACCTCGAAGCCCTGAGCCTGCCGAACGCCGACGACATCGTCGAGGCGGCGCTGAAGGTGTGCTATGTCTGAAAACATGCCATATCGGACCGGAGCATATTTGATTGAGCAGGTGATCAGTTGCGGTTGGTGCGACGGTGAACTGACTGCCATTGTGGATGTTGTGTCTGCTGAGCAAAACGCGGGTTATACGGGACCGCAGGTGCTCAAATGTCAGGACGTTCAGTACATTACTTTTGCAGAAGAGGCGGTCGCCGACCGGGCGGACCTCTTTGTGGCAGAGGAAAGCGCAAAAGTATTTGAGGGCTTGTCTGGTCTATGCGTGTCTAGTTCAAGCGCCCTCCTTGAGCGTCTGAAGCGGGGCAGGGATTTCGGTGAGTACGTGGACTTCAGTGCAAGGCACTACGTAGTACGCGCGCCTTATAACAGTTTTGAATTCGTCTCTCCAAAAACACCAATCTTGGCAGGTTTCCATGCCGATTAACATCACTATGCCGGCGCTCTCTCCCACGATGGAAGAGGGCACACTGTCCAAATGGCTCGTCAAGGAAGGGGACACGATCTCCTCCGGTGACGTCATCGCCGAGATCGAAACCGACAAGGCCACGATGGAAGTCGAGGCCGTGGACGAAGGCACCGTCGCGAAGCTCCTCGTCCCGGCCGGGACCGAGGGCGTGAAGGTCAACGCCGTGATCGCCGTCCTGGCGGAAGACGGTGAGGACGTTTCCTCGGTCAGCGTGCCTGAGACGAAGGCCGCTCCGGCCCCTGCGCCGAAGGCTCCGGAAAAGCCCGCTGAAGACATGCCGAAGTCCGATATAGTCATGCCCAAGTCCGATATGGTCATGGCGAAGTCATCGGAAGTCGCCGCTAATCAGGCCAAAGCCCCCCTGGCGACGACGCCTCTGCCGAGCGCCAACACAGCCGACGGACGCATCAAGGCAAGCCCGCTGGCGCGCCGGATCGCGGACATGAAAGGCATCGACCTTTCCGCAATTTCCGGCACTGGCCCGCGTGGCCGGATTATCAAGCGCGATGTCGAAAATGCGAAACCGGCAGCCGCGCCTGCTGCAGCATCTGCAACAGCGCCGAAGCCGGATGGCCTGATCCTGCCGCAGGTTCTGGACGACCGCATCTATGCGCCGGACAGCTATGAGCTGAAGCCCCTCGACGGCATGCGCAAGACGGTCGCGCGGCGCCTCACCGAGAGCTTCATGCAGGTGCCGCATTTCCCGCTCAACATCGACCTCAACATCGACCGGCTGCTTACCTCGCGATCTGCAATAAATGCTGCAGCAGAGAAGGGCGTGAAGATCTCCGTCAACGACATGCTGATCAAGGCCGCCGCGCTTGCCCTGATGGACGAACCGGACTGCAATGCCAGCTATACTGACAAGGGCATCGCCTACCACAAGCACGCCAATGTCTCGGTCGCTGTGGCCATCGACGGGGGCCTCATCACGCCGGTGATCTTCAAGGCCGAGACCAAGGGCCTCGCCGAAATTTCCGAGGAAATGAAGGACTTAGCCGCCCGCGCCCGGGACCGGAAACTGAAGCCGCAGGAATATACCGGCGGCACATTCAGCATTTCGAACCTCGGTATGTTCGGCATCAAATCCTTCGCCTCCATCATCAACCCGCCGGAAGGCATGATCCTGTCCGTAGGCGCAGGCGAGAAACGCGCTGTCGTCGATGCCAAGGGCAACGTCACCGCCGCCACGATCATGACGGTCACGCTGACCTGCGACCACCGCGTCATCGGCGGCGCAGAAGGCGCGAAATGGCTCGCCGCCTTCAAACGCTACGTGGAGACGCCGGAGGCGATGCTGCTTTGATATGGCGGAGGCTGCTGTTTGTTGCTTACGCCATCATAGCGCTTTCGCCGGCGCTGTATCTGGTGCTCAGCCAGTATGAAGGCTGGCTTGGGATATTCCGGCCTGAAACAACAGAGTGGCTGTGCGGTAGGACAGGGCGTTTCGACCTCAATCCTTTCGACGCCGCCGCTCTTGGCACGTACTATCTCTTGCCAACATGGCTTCTGATAAGTGGCACGTTCGGAGTGATCGCCTGGAAGCTGGTCAGGATGAACGGATGGGTCGTTCTGGCATTGTTTGTTTGCGGTGCCGCCATGGGCGCTTTCATGTTGTTCGGTGCCGGATGGATGAGCGATCGGTACGAACACGTGCTCCAACGACAATGCGAAATATACGGATAAGGGAGAACTGAATGTCCACCCAATACGACCTCATAGTGATCGGTTCCGGCCCCGGCGGCTATGTCACGGCGATCCGCGCGAGCCAGCTCGGCATGAAGACGGCTATCGTGGAGCGCGAGGCGCTTGGCGGCATCTGTCTCAACTGGGGCTGTATCCCCACCAAGGCGCTGCTGCGTTCGGCCGAAGTGCTCTACCTTGCCAAACACGCCCGGGATTTCGGACTCGTCATCGACAAGGCGGACTTTGACCTTCAGGCGGTGGTGAAGCGCTCTCGCGGCGTGGCGAACCAGCTGTCGACTGGCGTGAAGTTCCTTATGAAAAAGAACAAGATCGACGTGATCGAAGGCACTGCGCGGCTGGAAAAGGGTGCGCCTGCCCCGAGAGTGATCGTGAAGGGCAAGGACGGGAAGGACACATCCTACCAGTCCAAGCACGTCATTCTCGCCACCGGTGCCCGGGCCCGCGACATCCCGCAGGCGGGTCTCGTGGCGGACCACAAGCTGATCTGGACCTATCGCGAAGCCATGACGCCGGACGTGATGCCGAAACGCCTGCTGGTTATCGGCTCCGGCGCGATCGGGATCGAGTTTGCGAGCTTCTACAACGAGCTCGGTGCCGAAGTGACCGTGGTGGAGGTCATGGACCGCATCCTGCCGGTTGAGGACGAGGAGATCTCGAAGCTCGCCGAGAAGGAATTCAAGAAACAGGGCCTGAAGATCCTCACCGGCACACAGGTGGCAAACCTGAAGGCGGGCAAGGATACCGTCACGGCTGAAATCACCGGCAAGGACGGCAAGAAGGAGACGCAGGAATTCGACCGCGCCATCCTCGCCGTCGGGATCGCCGGCAATGTCGAGAATCTCGGCCTCGAAGCACTCGGCGTGAAAGTCGAGAAAACGCACGTCGTGGTCGACGGCTACGGCAAGACAGGCGTTCCCGGTCTCTATGCCATCGGTGACCTCACCGGGCCGCCCTGGCTGGCCCACAAGGCGAGCCATGAGGGCGTGTCATGTGTCGAAGCCATTGCCGGGAAGGGACATGCCGGACCGTTTGACGCGTCGAACATTCCGGGCTGTACCTACGCCCATCCGCAGGTGGCCAGTGTCGGGCTGACCGAGAAGGCTGCCAAGGAAAAGGGCTACGACATCAAGGTCGGCCGCTTCCCGTTCCTCGGCAATGGCAAGGCGATTGCCCTCGGCGCGCCGGATGGACTGGTCAAGGTAATCTTCGACAAGAAGACCGGAGAGCTGTTGGGTGCCCACATGATCGGGGCCGAAGTGACGGAACTGATCCAGGGCTATGTCATCGCGCGACAGGGCGAACTGACCGAGGAAGATCTCGCTCATACCGTCTTCCCGCACCCGACCATTTCGGAAACCATGCACGAAGCCGTGCTGGATGCCGAAGGCCGCGTCCTGCACATCTAAAGGCGGCTACAGCGCCTTTATTGCCCTGATAGCGCCTGTCCTGTTACGCAAGAGGCTGGTGAATCTTGCAGGGGTAGCAGATGATTGGACGAGTGCTTGCCGGATGGGCTCTGGTGGTCGGGGTGGCTGCTTGTGCGCCTGCCTCCGCGCCGCATGAGGAGGTCGAAACCGTGACGGAGGCGGCGTTGGAATTGCCTGCTCCACGCGATGGTATCGTAACAGACCGCTTCGCGCGTCTCGCACTCGCCTGTGTGCACAAGCAATATCCGAACAAGATCAGCCATTTGCTGAATTCGGATGCGGATGTGGCGACGCCGCGGGACCTCTATCCTGCGTTCTATGGCTGTTTCGACTGGCACTCTTCCGTGCACGGGCACTGGCTGCTGGTGCGCATCCTGAACACCGACCCGGAAACGCCTTATCGGGATGCCATCGTTTCGGCCCTCTCGGAGAGCTTCACGCCTGAGAACATTGCTGGCGAACTCGCATATTTCCAGGGGGCAGACCGGGCGAGCTTTGAGCGGCCATATGGCCAGGCCTGGTTCCTGCAGCTGATGACGGAACTTCGTGAAGCGGACTTCCCTGAAGCGGCACAGTGGGTGGAGACGCTGGCCCCACTGGAGGACTTCATTGAGGGGCAGACATCTGCCTGGCTCGACAAGCTCGTCTATCCGATCCGCATCGGAACACACAATCAGACGGCCTTCGCCTTCGGTTTGATGCTCGATTGGTCGGATACAGCGATGCGTCCGCAATTCCGCGAGAAGCTCGCTGCCAAGGTGCTGAGCTTCCACGAAGCGGATGTGAACTGCCCGCTGGCTTATGAACCGTCGGGCGAGGACTTCCTCTCGCCGTGCCTTATGGAGGCGGACCTCATGCGCCGCGTGATGGGGACGGAGCAATATGCCGCCTGGCTCAGCCTGTTCCTGCCGCAGATTCCTGTGAATGGGAGTGGTGATTGGCTGGAGCCTGGCATGGTGCTCGATCCGACCGATGGCAAGCTGGTTCACCTTGATGGTCTCAACCTTTCCCGCGCCTGGGCATTGGAAGGTATCGCATCCGCCCTGCCGGCTAGCGACCCGCGGCGCCCAGCATTGCTGGCTGCCGCAGCGCGCCACAAGGAAACCGGTATCGCTGCTGTGAGTGACAAACATTATTCCGGCAGCCACTGGCTTGCCAGCTTCGCGACCTATCTTGAAACTCGCCGGGGCATACGCATCGAATGAAACTGCCTTTCGGCCCCGGTGCGCTCGTCGCCGCAGCCTTTATCGGGCCGGGCACCGTTACAGCGTGCACACTCGCCGGGGCCAATTTCGGATACGCACTGATCTGGGCGCTCGTCTTTGCAACTTTTGCAACGATGGTGCTGCAGGACATGTCGGCCAGGCTGGGCATCGCCGGGGGCATGGGGCTGGGGGAGGCGCTGGTAGCGCCGGGAACGCCAGTCTCGCTGAAATGGCTGTCCATGGTTCTGGTTCTTGCGGCCCTTGCGCTGGGAAATTCAGCCTATGAGGCTGGGAACCTCTCGGGAGGGGCGCTTGGGGCTGGTGCCGCCTTTGGCTTGCCCGCGGAGCGGCAACGCTGGCTCGTCTGGGCCCTGGCTGCCCTGGCAGGGGCATTTCTGCTGAATGGCCGATACAAGGTTCTTGAAGGGCTGCTGATTGCACTCGTCCTGCTGATGAGCCTGGCCTTCGCTGGAAGCCTTTTCCTCGTGCGACCAGAGCTGGCAGCCATGATCAGCGGATTACGGCCCAACCTGCCGGAAGGCAGCCTGCTGACGGCGATCGCCCTGATCGGGACGACGATCGTGCCATACAATTTGTTCCTGCATGCCTCCTCGGTCAGGGAAAAATGGCCGAAGGGGGGGGCTTCTGCCATGAAGGCGGCCAGCTCGGATACGCGGGTCTCGATCGGGCTTGGTGGATTGATATCGATCCTCATCCTTTCCACGGCAGCCGCGAGCCTGTTCGGATCTGGTCTGGTCATTCAGGGGGCAGCCGACATGGCGGCCAGCCTGGAACCGGCATATGGGCCCTTTGCTCGCCTGCTCGTAGGGGTGGGCTTGCTTGCTGCCGGTCTGTCTTCAGCGGTAACGGCCCCGATCGCGACTGCCTATGCTGTTTGTGAGATGACTGGATTGTCCAGAAAAGGCCGGGCGTTTCGTGGCATCGCGCTGGGTGTGCTGGCGATAGGGACGCTCGTGGCATCCCTGGGGTTGAAGCCGGTGAACCTCATCCTCATTGCACAGGTCGCAAATGGCATCCTGCTCCCAATTGTAGCGGTCTTCCTTATCGTGACAATGAATCGCCGGTCTATTCTGGGAGCCAATGTGAACGGCCTGTGGAGCAATCTTCTGGGGGGAGGTGTCGTCCTGATCGCAACAGGGTTTGGCCTGCGTCTGGTTCTGCGTGCATTCGGGGTGTGGCCGTGAAGAACCGGATTTGCCTCAATGCCGATGTCGGTGAATTGCCTGGGTCTGAAGGACGCGCACTGGATCGTGCGATCCTGGATGTTGTCACGCGCTGCAGTATCGCTTGCGGTGGGCATGCCGGAGACGAAGATACAATGGCCGCGACGATCCATGCAGCACAATCGCGAGGCGTGCTGATTGGTGCGCACCCATCCTATCCAGATCGAGAGGGATTCGGTCGCTCAAGGGCTAATGTCAGCAATGAAGAATTGCAGCAATCGCTACTGTCGCAAGTGCGTATGCTGAAATCGATCGCGCGCGAGCGGGATGTCACTGTTTCGCACCTGAAGCCTCATGGCGCGCTCTACAATGACGCCGCCAAAAGCGATGCCCTGGCTGAAATGGTAGTGTCTCTGTGCGTCCATATGGGTATTCCGGCATTGATAGGACCTCCGGGGTCTTTGTTGGAAACATACGCAAGGCGGGAGGGGCTGGAATTCATAGCGGAAGCCTTTGCTGACCGTGCTTACGAAGCTGACGGAAGCCTTACCGCAAGGTCCATGGAAGGTGCGCTTCTCGTGGATGAAGCAGAGCAGATAGCTCAGGTCATGCGTCTGATCATTTCAAAAGAGGTCATCGCACGGACAGGGGAGCGCGTAAGTGTAGAGGCCGGGACTGTGTGCCTGCATGGTGATACACCCGGAGCGGCGAGATCAGCTTTCTTGCTGAAGGAAGCCTTGCTTGCACGCGGAATTTCAATTGAGGCATAAATGATTGAATGCCGTTTGTTTCTACTCGGCGACGATGCGGTCGGGGTGCAACCTGCGGACAGACAGCTGAGACATGCTCTCGCACTATCTTTGCGGGAGACATGTGAGTGGGTTGATGTCGTGCCGGGCAAGGAGTTCATAGCCGCGCAATTCAATCCTTTCGATATACGGCCGAGCGAAGCCATCCGCAAAATGGAAGCGTGGCTGTCGACCTTTCAGGAAAAGGCTGACAGTTCATATGCACCAGTCGAGCTGCATCTGGACGTGTCCAATGACTGGGCGCCGGACCTTAGGGCTCTGGCGGTGGAAAATAATCTGTCAGAGGAAGAGTTTCTCGAGAAGGTAGTCCAGAGCGAGCTGGTTATCGATATGCTGGGGTTCATGCCCGGCTTTGCCTATGTCGAGGGTATTGACGGGGCGCTTACAGGTGAACGGCTCGCTGTGCCACGCCAGCGGGTGGTGGCCGGTTCAGTCGGGTTCGTCAGCGGGCAACTAGGTCTTTATGGACTATCCGGACCGGGCGGCTGGCCAATCATTGGACGTTTGCGCGAGACACTCTTCGATCCAGCAAGGGAAGATCCCTTTCTGCTCAGGGAGGGCCAGCTCATACGTTTGAAGCTGGTGGGAGTCTGAGATGTCTTTCACCGTTCTGCAGGCGGGCATTCAGTCTACGTTGCAAGAAGCCCCGCGGCGCGGTGTGCGGTATATGGGGGTCCCGGCATCCGGGCCAGCTGACACGCTGTCGATGGCGCTCGCCAACAGGCTTGTGGGGAATGCAGCATCTGAATGTGCACTGGAGATCCCTTATGGAATGATCTCCTTAAAGGCCATGACAGATCATATCGTTGGTATTGCTGGGGCTATAGCCGCGATAGATGTTGATGGTCAGCCGGGGCTTATGCACCGGACATTGAAGATCAAAGCCGGACAGACTCTCAACATAGGCGCGCCGGAGTATGGCTTGCGTGTTTATGTGGCAGTATCCGGTGGCTTTGCAGCTGACACTTTTTTGGGAAACAGATCGACTTGCCTCCCTGCCGGGTTCGGCGGCCTGAAAGGGAGGGCATTACGCAAAGGCGATGTGTTGAATACCCAAAATGGGGGAGGGGGCGGATCTGCAATTCTGGAAACACCCATGAAGATGCGGCAGGTGCTTTCACATAGTTTCGCGCTTCGGTGTGTGCCCGGGCCGGATGAAGGCCGGATCCCTGACTGGGAACACAAGCAAGACTTCAAGGCCACACGCAGGGCGGATCGGATCGGGATTGAGATCGCCGGAAGCTGGCCAATGCTTAAGGGGGCTGGTCTCAAGGCAAGCGCGCCAGTGTTTCCGGGCGCAATACAGCTCACACCGTCAGGAACGGCTTTTGTGCTTTTACCAGATGCCCAGACGACAGGTGGATATCCGCACGTGTTGCAGGTCGCGCTAGCCGACAGGCATTTGCTGGGGCAAATCCGTCCGGGTGACAATATTCGCTTTTTGAAACGCAGCGCGGAAGACGTGGCACATGATTTGCGCCTGAAGCAGACCTTTTTTAAGGACTGGTTGCCGGATCTCTCCCTCTAAAGCGGTTCGTCCTCATCAATCAGGATACGGTTCGCAGAGCCGATTGGGTCGTCGAATTGGCCGGAGCGGACAGCCCAGATGAATGCGCCCAGACCAAGCAACCCCATGAACAGGGCGATCGGGATGAGGAAGAGGATGCCGCTCATATTATTTCCCTTCGGAAAAAGCCGCCAAACGGATTGCGTTTAGCGATACAGCCACAGACGAGAAGGACATGGCAAGCGCGGCGACAAGGGGGGTGGCATGACCTGTCACGGCAATGGGGATGGCGACGAGGTTGTATAGTGCGGCAAACGTGAAGTTCTCAAGCATCACGCTCCGCGTGCGCCGAGCAAGTTTCAGCAGGACTGGCAAGGAAGTGATGCCGCCGGAATACACTGCATCACTGGCGGCCTGACTAATGTCTATAGCGGTACCAGGCGTAACCGACGCGTGTGCGAGGGAAAGCGCTCCGGCATCATTCAGGCCATCGCCAACCATGAGAACTTTGTGGCCTTGCTCCCTCAGAACTTCCAGATGGGCGGCCTTGTCACGCGGGGAAGCAGCCGAGGTGTACCGGGACACGCCGAGCTCTCTGGCGACTTCGGAAACACGCTCATTCGTATCGCCGGAGAGGATTTCGGTTTCATAACCGGCTTTTTCCAGTTGCCGGATTGCATCCTCTGTTCCGGGAATGAGGCGGTCTGCGAACTCGAGCGCAACCGGCGTTTCATCGCCGCGCTGCAGGTAGAGATTGCGCGTGTGTGTATCGCCGCTGTCTACACCGATCCAGCGGCCAGACCCTAGGCGCCACAGGACGCCATCTATCGTTGCTTCCAGACCGCAGCCAGGAATTTCCTGTACGTTTGACGCGACAGGCCCCGAACCCGCAGCATCCGAAATGGCGCGCGAAAGAGGGTGACGGCTTGAGCGTGCCAATAAGGCTGCGTCCGAAATGGTGCGCTCATCTGTGGCATCACTGAGTTGCGGTACACCCAGAGACAGAGTGCCGGTCTTGTCCAGAACAATCCGGTCAACAGATGCGAACCGTTCAAGCGCATCGCCCGATTTTAGGAAAATGCCGAGTTGAAACAACTTGCCCGCCGCAACGACATGCGCCACCGGCGCTGCCAATGCGAGAGCGCACGGGCAGGTGATGATAAGCGTCGACACCGCAATCAGGATCGATTCACGGAAACCGGCACCCGCAAGCATCCAGCCAATAAAGGTCAGTGCGGCTGCAGAATGTACAAATGGTACATATAGAGCCACGGCCTTGTCAGCGATTTTTCGGTAAGCCGACCGCCTTTGCTCGCCTGCGTCCAGCATGCGGCCAATATCCGCAAGCAGGGAATCCGAAGCGCGCGACAACGCCTTCGCCTGGACTGGGCCGGACAGGTTCACTGCACCCGCATAGATACGCATGCCTTTCGACAAGAGGTGAGGGGCGCTTTCCCCGGTAACCAGGCTTTCATCGAGTTCGCAGAACTCATCGTTGAGCGCCATGTCGACAACGGCTCGCTCGCCTTGAGCAAGGAGGATCGTATCACCCGGGGCGACCACGCCGGGGTTCACCTTGATCGCATTCCCATCGCAATCGATGCGGGTCACGGCACGGCTGGACATGCCGGCGAGATCGTTTGCGGCTGAACAAGCCCTGCGTCTTACGCGGGCTTCCAGGAAGCGGCCGATCAAGAGGAAAAAGATCAGCATTGCGGCCGCATCGAAATAAGCGTGTTCGCCGCCGCGTATTGTTTCGACGACACTGACCGTAAAAGCGAGGATGATAGCCAGTGAGATAGGCACATCCATATTGGCGCGTCCGCGCTTCAGAACGGACCAGGCAGAGCGGAAGAATGGGCGTCCTGAGAAAGCGACAGCCGGAAGGGCAATCACGCCAGAGATTGCGTGCATGATCTGCTTGGTGTTGGAACCCATCTCTCCGGCCCCGGCCCAGACAGAGACAGACAGCAACATAATGTTTGCCGCAGCGAATGCTGCCACACCCATTGCCAGCAACAGCTCGCGTTCTTCCTTGCGCTGAACTTCGTCTGCATCAGTCTCCGCAGCAGCGCTTACACCATATCCGAGACCGGAAACCGTTTCGGCGATGTCGGAAGCGGGCAGGGGGCCCTGCCAGGTAACATTGAACTTGCCAGTGGAGAGATTCAGGCGCGCCTCTGAGACGCCATCCAGCGCACCCACAGACTTTTCGATCTTTGCGAGACAGCCCGCACATTTCGCACCCGAGACGTGAAGTTCCAGATGTTGGGATTTCCCGCTTTTCTGGACGAAGGCAGAGAGGCCTCCGAAGGGGCTATCTTGATCCGCCGCATCACCAAGGGACCAGTCACGCGTGTGCGCGAGAACGTCCGCCGAACTCATGGGATGATCAGTTTCTTACTCGCTGAGAACTCCACCGCTTCGGTGCCGTAGGGGACATTGGCATGAACGCGTGCTTCCCAGACGCCTTTTTCCAGAAGACTGACGTCAGCGAAGTAGTCGCCTTCTGCTCCACGTTGCAGAGTGATCGGCTGGTCTGCTGCGCCCGTAACGGTACGACGAAGTTGCGCGTCAATATCTGTCACGTTGAGGGGCGCACCGGCCCGGTCAAGCAAGCGGATGACCAGACGGTCTCCGGAGTCCGTAGGTGTCAGACCGATTTGAGCCGACCAGCCTTGCTCTTCCTGGATCCTGCGCGCTGAGATCGCATTATTATAATGCAGTCCTTGCAGATACGACTTGTGCTCGTCCTCACCCGGAAAAGAGCTCAGTGCCGCCCAGAGGAAAATACCATTCACGATGAACATGAAGCCGAAGAAGATGCACATCAGCATAAAGACGTGCCATCCAGTCAGGCGAAATGGCTTACGGCTCATGGCTGCGGGCATCAGTTTGCTCCCTGGAACACGGCGGTGGCATCTTCGACCTCTCCGGTCGCGAGATCCCGCACCAAGACAGTATAGTCGACACGAGGTTCCTTGTCGTCCGCGTGTCGTGTGACGAGCATGCGGAACCGGTCAACACCGTGCGCACCAAGCTCCAGATCGACTGTACCGTCAGCGTTTGTCTCCAAGCCGATCATCTGCAGGTCAGCACCATCCAACCCCTCGATTTCGATAGCCACATGGCGTTTCGAGGCAGCTTTATTGACAAGCTTCAGGGTGTAGCCGTTGCGGACATTCCCATCGGACAGGCGGACGAATGGCGGTGAGCGATCTTTCAGGACGTTCACTTCGAACGTGGATTTATTGAAGTAACCGAAAGCGACCATGGCTCCGATAAGCAGCATGAGTGCCGAATACAGCATGGTGCGGGGACGCAGGATCTTATACTTTGGCTTGCGGCCCGCAACGCGCTCGCCGATGGCAAAATCTGTATCGTAGGCGATGAGCCCGGTCGGCCGGCCGATCTTTTTCATGATGTCGTCACAGGCATCGATGCAGAGAGCGCAATGGATGCACTCCTGCTGCGCACCGTCACGGATATCGATACCCATTGGGCATACTTGTACGCATTGCTTGCAATCAATGCAGTCGCCTCGGCCCTCCCAACTCTCACCTTTGCGATGTGGGCCACGGGGTTCGCCGCGATCATAGCGATAGGTAACGTTCAGAGCATTCTCATCCGTCAGAGCGCCCTGAATACGCGGCCAAGGGCACATATATGTGCAGACCTGCTCGCGCATCCATCCTGCCAGGAAGTAGGTCGTGAATGTAAGGATGCCCGCGAAGAAGTACGCAGTAAGCGGCGCTTCGCCAGTGAACCAGCCTTTGGCGACAGTTGGTGCATCATGCCAGTAAAGAACGAAGGCGCCACCGGTCCAGAAGGCAATTATGAGCCAGACAAGGTGCTTGCCCAATTTGCGCCAGGCCTTGTTGAAAGACCAGGGCTGAGCGTCGAGACGCATGCGGGCTGCGCGGTCCCCCTCAAAGGCACGTTCAACCCAGATATAAAGGTCTGTCCAGACAGTCTGAGGGCACGTGTATCCGCACCATGCCCGGCCGAACAGAGAGGTCACCAGGAACAGGCCCAGCGTTGCCACAATGAGCAGGCCAGCCAGATAATAGAGTTCCTGCGGCCAGATCTCGAACCAGAAGAAATAGAATTTCTCGCCTGATAAATCCGCGAGAACCGCCTGATCGGGAATACCTTCCCCGCGCGGCCAGCGTATCCAGGGCAGGATGTAATAGATGCCCAGGGTGACGGCCATCACGACCCACTTGATCGTCCGGAACTTGCCATGCGCGAGCTTCGGATAGATCTGCTTGCGCCCTTCGTAGAGTGAAGGTGGGGGCGCATTAGATTTTGTGTGGTCAATGACGGTTGTCATATCCTGGGCACCAAGTAATTAGAGAAATATACTTACTCACCACCACCGAGTGAGTGCACGTAAACTGCTAGTGCCTTGATGGTGGCGTCATCAAGACGACCCTGCCAAGCCGGCATATGGGAGTTACGAGCATTCGTGATGGTCGCGCGGATATCGTCCGGGCTCGAACCATAGAGCCAATCAGCATCCGTCAGGTTAGGAGCCCCGACATCCCTGGAACCCTTCGCATCCATGCCGTGGCAGCTGGCGCAGTTCGATTGGAACAGGCTTTCACCACTTGCAGCCATACCGACATTCGCTTCGTGACCGCTGACACTGAGGACATATTGGACCAGGTCGTCGATCTGAACAGAAGTCAGCAAGCCATCTCTCCCAAATGCAGGCATTGCGGAGAAGCGGGTGTCCGCATCTTCTTCATGCCGGATGCCGTGGCGGATCGTTTGCTCAATACCATCCAGAGTGCCATCCCAAAGCCAGACATCGTCTGCCAGCATCGGGTAGCCTTTTGCTCCCCGGCCACCAGCACCATGACACGTAGCACAGTTATCCCCGAAGGCACTTTCTCCCATCGCCATCGCAAATTGCTGCAGGTCCAGATTGTTCTGGATGTCCTGAAGCGATGCAGTCAGCAGTTCGGCTGAAGCCGCGCTGCGTTCAGCGTGAAGAGTGGCGACACTCTCGGCCACGGCGGAACGGTCAGACATTCCAAGCACGCCGGGTGTGTTGCGACTCCCGAGCCCCGGCAGCGATGGCAGGGCGGGCATGGCGATCATGTACAGGATGGCCCAGAAGATCGTGCCATACCAGACATACAGCCACCAGCGGGGAAGGGGGTTGTTCAGCTCCTTGATGCCGTCCCAGGAATGGCCGGTTGTTTCCACACCGGACAGGACATCAACTTCCTTGTCGGTCTCACTCATCTCCAGGTTCCCCTTCATCGAGCGGCCAATGGGCCGCTGCTTGGAATTTTTCCTTGTTCGACGGCCACAGCGCGTAGGCGACTGCGACAGCGAACATCAGAACGAAGAAGCCCAGGCCCCATGTCTGGGCAAACTTTGACAGAATCTCATACATAGCCCTGCCCCTTACCTGCGGTTGTCCAGGTCGTCGGCCTCATAGGTGGAGAAATCCACCAGAGTGCCGACCATCTGAAGGTATGCGACAAGGGCGTCGAGCTCGGTCACCTTGTCAGGATTGCCATCATAGTCCGCAATCCTGACCGTCCCTTCGCGGCCAGCGGCCTCTTCATAGCGGGCGACGAGTGCATCCTGTGCATCGTAGTCTGCATCTGGATCGGCCTGAGCGATGAGATCCGCCTTGGCGTTCTCGATCATCTCGTCGGTGTACGGAACCCCTTCGAAACGAAGCGCCTTCAGGTGGTCGCCAATCGTTTCAAAGTGAAGCTTGTTGTCGGCCAGGAATGCGTAAGGTGGCATCACCGATTCCGGAACCATGGATTGCGGATCCTTCAGGTGATCCACATGCCAGGCATCAGAATACTTGCCGCCTACGCGGGCAAGGTCGGGACCTGTCCGCTTGGAGCCCCATTGGAATGGGTGGTCGTACATGCTTTCCGCTGCCAGCGAGTAGTGGCCGTAGCGTTCGACCTCATCTCGCAGAGGACGCACCATCTGCGAGTGGCAGACATAGCAGCCTTCGCGGATGTAGACGTTGCGACCGGCCAGTTCGAGCGGCGTGTACGGACGCATCCCTTCGACCTTCTCGATGGTATTTTCGAGATAGAAGAGTGGTGCGATCTCCACGATACCGCCGATCGCGACGGTGACGAGGATGCCGAGCGTGAGTGCCAGAGAATGACGCTCAAGCGTTTCGTGCTTTTTCATCAAGCCCATCAGTAAGTCTCCTATTCAGCGGGCTGAAGCGTCGCGGTGGCAGGAACATCAACCGGGCGGGTGCCTTCAGCGGCAGCGCCGTGGCCGAGAGCCGTGCGGACGAGGTTGTAGGCCATGATTAGTGCGCCGGTGAGGTAGAGGCTGCCACCCACTGCGCGGATCACATAGCTGATGTGCTTGGCTTCGACGGTCTCAATGAAGCTGTACTCCAGGAAGCCGTACTCGTTGTACGCGCGCCACATCAGGCCTTCGAGAATGCCTGCGAAATACAGGGCAACGATGTAGAAAAGAATGCCGATCGTTGCGAGCCAGAAGTGCCATTCTACAAGCCGTAGCGAGTACAAGGCAGGCCGTTTCCAAAGCCACTGCGTTGCACAGTAAAGTGCACCGAAGGAGATGAAGCCGACCCAGCCCATCGAACCCGAGTGCACGTGGGCGATGCCCCATTCTGTGTAGTGCGACAGGGCATTGACGGCCCGGACGCTCATCAGAGGACCTTCGAAGGTCGACATGCCGTAGAAGGCGAGTGCGACGACCATCATCCGGACAACCGGGTCAGTCCGCAGACGATCCCAGGCACCAGACAGCGTCATCACGCCGTTGATCATGCCGCCCCAGCTAGGCATCCACAGCATTACCGAGAAGGTCATGCCCAGCGTTTGCGCCCACTGCGGCAGAGCCGTGTAGTGCAGGTGGTGCGGACCCGCCCAGATGTAGATGAAGATCAGCGACCAGAAGTGAACGATCGACAGACGGTACGAGTAAACCGGCCGCTGAACCCGCTTCGGAATGAAGTAGTACATGATGGCCAGGAAGCCCGTGGTCAGGAAGAAGCCCACGGCATTGTGTCCATACCACCACTGGGTCAGTGCGTCCTGAACCCCACCGAAGAGCTGGTAGCTCTTGGAACCGGTCAGTGTAACTGGCAGCGTGAGGTTGTTCACGATGTGCAGCATCGCAATTGTCACGATGAAGGACAGGTAGAACCAGTTCGCCACATAGATGTGAGGCTCTTTGCGTTTCCAGATCGTTCCGAGGAAGACCAGAAGGTAGGCCACCCAGACGATGGTCAGCCAGAGGTCGGCATACCATTCCGGTTCAGCGTATTCCTTCGACTGGGTAACGCCCATCAGATAGCCGGTGCCGGCAATCGCGATGAAGAGGTTATAGCCCCAGAAAACGAACCACGGCCACATGCCGCCGGCCAGACGTGTCCGGCAGGTACGCTGAACGACGTAGAAACTGGTGGCGAGCAGGACGTTTCCGCCGAACGCAAAAATGACCGCTGATGTGTGCAGCGGACGAAGCCGTCCGAAGTTCGTCCAGCCAAGCTGTTCGAAGTAGAAAATATTGGGGAAGGCCAGCTGGAGGGCGATGATCAGCCCGACCAGGAAACCGGCAATGCCCCAGAACATGGCAGCCACGACACCAAATTTTACAATCGTGTCTTCGTAGACCGTTTGATCGAATGGATCCCGGTCACCAAGGCTGCCCGCCCAGAGTGCAAGTGCCAGAAGGCCGACCACGGCGAGGCCGAGGAACAGCCAGGCATGGGCGCCCATAAGCGGATCGGCAGCGTGGCTGGCGATCAGCAACGCCAGGATGGCGAAGATGCTGGTAAATGCCGCGACACTGCCAATGCTGGCAAATGCCGACGACCGTCTTGTTTGTAACGTGCTCACGTTATTGACCCCCTGCGAGTCGTTGGAATTCTGGCGCCTAATTGCCGGTGTCGACTTCGAACCGGTATACGGTATTCTACGGATGGGCTTCGCTGTCGCATCCGCCTAGTTCACGAAGCGTATTGGAACATACTCGAAGGAGCAAACAGATGACAAAATGGCTAATGGCGGGAACAGCCCTTCTCGTGGCCGGCTTGTTGAAGATCTGGCAACATACCAGCGCTCCTCTGACTCTTCAGGACTATCTCGCGTTTCGATGCGGATCTGCGACAGAGGCGCATGGGGACACATTCCTGACTTTTGCAGGCCATTGCTGGGGCTGTCCGGTTGCAGCAGGTGGAGCGGCTATGATCATTTATGCTGCTGTTATGATCATGACATCGTCGCGCCGTGCGCCTGTGCCGGTTCGCAGATAGGCACCTCTAACACCTCTTCCGGCACGGCTTTCGGGATATGAAAATTTGACCGATCTCACCGGCGATGCAGAATCAACTGAACTAGAAGCGCTCCAGCTCCACTTACGGTCAATCCTGGCATCCGTGCCCGATGGAATGATTGTGATCGATGAGCAGGGCAAGATTCTGGCGTTCTCCAGCGCCGCTGAAAAACTGTTTAATTACAAGGCAGAAGAGGTAATTGGTCGAGATGTAAGCCTGCTGATGGGCGGGCACGATGAGGCCAATCACCAAGCCTATGTCAACAACTACCTCGAGACTGGCAAGCGCCACATCATTGGGGTCGGCAGGGTCGTGTCTGCAAAGAAGTCCGACGGCACGATCTTTCCAATCGACCTGAAGATTGGCGAAGCGAAGGTGGGAGAGCACTACCTCTTCACCGCCTTCGTGCGCGATCTTTCTGACCAGCGCCGCAATGAATTGCGCATGCAGGAAATGCAGGCGGAGCTTGTGCATTTCTCGCGGATGAGTGCTGTGGGCACGATGGCTTCGGCGCTGGCGCATGAGTTGAACCAGCCTCTGACCGCTGTGGCGAACTATCTGGAAGCGGCGCGCGATTTGCTCGAATCCGATTCGAAAGATGCGAAGGAAATTCTACACGAAGCCCTGGATGAGGCCTCCCGCCAGGCGGTCCGGGCTGGCGAAATTGTGCGCAAGTTGCGCGGCTATGTGTCTCGAGGAGAGATAGATGCGCGGTCAGTCCCACTTGCTCCGTTGCTCATTGATTCGATCGCGCTTGCTCGAATCTCTGGCGACATGGCGGATATCCCGATCGACAAGGATATTGAGCCGGAACTCGGCGCCGTGCTCGCAGACCCAATTCAGGTTCAACAGGTCGTCATCAATCTGCTGCGGAATGCAGCTGAAGCGCTGACCGGTTCAGATGCGCCAAGAATACGGGTGAGTGCGCACAAGGGACCGGAATCGTTGGTAACGGTGGAAGTCTGCGACAATGGTCCTGGTATGTCTGATGAGGTTCGAAAGACCCTGTTCAAGCCATTCATGACGTCCAAATCCCAGGGAATGGGACTTGGGCTCTCCATTTGCCAGACAATCGTGGAGGCTCATGGCGGCAAGATTGAAGCTGTTCCGGCCGAGCACGGTGGAACGTGTTTTCGGTTCACACTGAGGCGTGATACGGCTAGTTCATCCTTATGAGTGAACAAAAACTGATCCACCTCGTCGATGACGACGACGCCGTACGGCACTCGGCCAGCTTCATGCTGCGCCACGCCGGATTTGCCGTGAAAACGTATACGGATGGCGTGGCTTTCCTGGAGGTCGCGGAAGAGGCTGCTGCTGGGTGTATTCTGCTGGACGTGCAGATGCCTAGAATGGACGGACTGGAAGTCCAGGAACAGCTGAACGCTCGCGGCGTTGCCATGCCGGTGATCGTACTGACGGGGCATGGGGATGTGAACGTCGCCGTAAAGGCCATGAAGGCTGGCGCCGTCGACTTCGTCGAAAAACCGTATGAAAAACAAACGCTTGTTGAAGCGCTCAATCGCGCTTTCCAGCGTCTGGAAGAGCGCTCACAGCGCGATCTTCTGGTTGATGAGGCGCGCGGCAAGATCGAGCATCTCACGCCACGAGAACGCGAGGTTCTGGAAGGCCTTGTTGACGGCCACACCAACAAATCGATTGCCGATTCGCTCGATATTTCGCCGAGAACGGTTGAGATTCACCGTGCGAACCTGATGGAAAAGCTTGGTGCGACGAGTCTTTCCGGCGTGTTGCGGATCGCTTTTGCCACCGGTATCGGGTTCGAAGGCAAGGTTACGGACTAGTACCTAAAGACAGCATACAGGCCATGCGCCAACATGCAGGCTCGATATTCCTGTTGTTGGGTGGCCATGTCGAACGCTTTGCTGAACAGACCGAAAAACGTAGCTGTCATTGACGACAGCGAAGCTGTCCGTCGCTCACTTGGCGTACTTCTTACGGCTCGTGGATATGCTGCCATGGGCTTTGCCGGAGGCGCAGAGTTTCTGGAATCACCGCTTCGCAGGTCATTCGATTACCTCCTCATAGATTACAAGATGGAGGAAATGTCCGGTGTCGATGTTCTTCACTCTCTAAGGGGAGAGGGGGTCAACACACCGGCGGCGATGGTCTCGGGCTGGGAAACATCAGGGCTGGAACGCTTGGCGTTGGACGCTGGCTTCACCGCGTTCATCCGGAAACCGATGCTGGATCATATTTTATTCTCGCTCATTGGGCCGCCGAACAGTGGGGAAGGGGTGCCCCGTCGAGCTCCAAAAACCAAGGGCGCCGCTTAACAAAACCTTTCTAGCGCTTCTGGACACCGCAGCAGCCAACGAACCAATGATGGGTCGAAAGTCTCCTGACGATGGTCACAAGGGCGACCTTGATTTCGTCGTGCCCATAGCCGCGGTCTATAAGACCTTGAAAAGTCAGGCTCTTTATATCCCCAAGTCGCATAATCATCATTATGGGAAATCATAATGATGGGCAGATTGGCTTGGCTTACCGGATCTCGACCACCATGCCGTCGAAGCCTGGCTGGACTTGCTCCGGCAACTCCCCCTTCAAGGTTTCGTAATCCAGATCCACGTGCATATTCGTCAAAATGGCTGTTCGAGGTCTCAACTCAGCGATCCAGTCTAGCGCCTTCGCCACATTCGCGTGCGTCGGGTGATCGGTGTAGCGCAATGCATCAATGACCAGCGTGTCCAGCCCCTTAAGCGCAGACTTTGTTGCGTCGGGAAGCCCGCTGACGTCGTTACAATACGCGAAGTCCCGTATTCTGAAGCCGAGGCAGCGGATACGGCCGTGCTCCATGTCGACCGGCAACAATTCAATCGGCCCGCCCGCGCCCGAAATCTGGAAAGGCTGGTTCGGTGAAATGTCCGGCTGCAGGTCCAGAATGGGCGGATAGCCGCCCTTGCCTACAAAACAATATTCAAACCGCTTTGTCAGAATCTCGCGAGTTGCCGCGTTCATGAATGTGGGCAACGGGGCGCGCTGACGAATGACGAGCGGTCGTATGTCATCGATGCCGTGTACTTGATCGGCATGTTCATGCGTATAGACCAGCGCATCCAGGTGCGTGACCTTAGCGTCTAGGAGCTGTTCACGAAGGTCCGGTGACGTGTCTATCAAAACCGACGTTACGCCGCCTGATGCGCCGTCTTTCTCGACCAGCACGCAGCAACGACGGCGCCGGTTCCTGGGCTCATTTGGGTCGCATGCGCCCCAGTCACCACCGACTCGAGGAACGCCGCCCGATGAACCAGTCCCAAGGAGCGTGCACCGGAACCCTGCCTTGTTCATTGTAAAACCTTGCTGAACAGCCTGATCGCATTGGCTTCTGTCACTTGCTGGACTGCTTCGAGGGGCATCGATTTCAATTCCGCCAACGCTTCTGCGACATGCGTGAGATAGGCTGGTTCGTTGCGCCGGCCCCGCATCGGCACTGGCGCAAGATACGGACAATCCGTTTCCAGAATAATCCTGTCCATCGGTACCTCAGCAATGACTTCGCGCACTTCACGCGCACTTTTGAATGACAGTATTCCGGACACGGAAACGTAGGAGCCAAGTGCGAGCGCCCTATGGGCGAGCTCATGCCCGCCAGTGTAGCAATGCAGAAGTGGCTGGAACGCGCCGCTGACAAACTCCTCTTCGAGAATGTCTGCCATAAGAGTATCGGCTTCTCTTGTGTGCAGAATGAGCGGCAAACCTGTTTCGCGTGCCGCCTGAATATGCTTTCGCAAACTAGCAACCTGATCTTCCTCGGCGCTGTAGCCGTAGTGGAAATCAAGACCCGTCTCACCAATTGCGATGACTTCAGGGTTGGCCGCAGCCTCCACAAGGTCGCTTACTTGCAGGTTCTTGTAGTCATTGGCGTGATGTGGATGTACGCCTGCCGAACACCAAATGTCACCATGCGTTTTGGCGATTTCGAGTACCGCTGGAAAATTGTCGAACCGGTCACAGATTGCGAGAAACCGGCTCACTCCGGAAATCCTGGCCCGCTCAAGAACTTCCTCCAGATCGTCAGCGAACGTCTCGCCGTGCAAATTTACGTGCGTATCAAACATGTTTGCGACCTAGCTTCGTCCAGGTGCGGACACTAGTCCTGAAATGAGCTTTGCCGCTGCCTGCTCCGGATCCATGTTCAGCTCATCTGTTTCGCCGATGAGTTTGACGGCATTCAGCCAGACCCGGGCTCGTTGAGGCGCATCGATCGCTGAGTGGGCCAAAGCGGAAAGAACCTCATCCCGAAATGCTGCGAACGAGGAACCGTCTGCTCCTGCCGCCTGTATAGCTCGTGTGACGATCGCATCGTTCGGGCGCGGCATCGACTTCATGAGTGTTCGAGCTGCGTTCGTCGCGATGCGGCACGTCTCTGACGAACGCTCAACAGCGAGGCCCGGTCGCCCATGCGGGAACTCTGTCGGTTCGCCATGAAATTCCAGCAGCTGCAAAGCGGCGGCCATTTCCTGTTTAGTCAGGGGATGGAGTCGAAGTGTCCGGCACCGGGATCGGATCGTCGGCAATACTGGTTTTGAGCCGTGATTGATCAAGAACATGATCGCCGCGCTCGGTGGCTCCTCCAGCGTCTTGAGAATGGCGTTGGAAGAGTTGCGGTTCAACTCGTCTAACGAATCCACTATGCCGACGCGCCATCCGCCGAGCGCTGGACGATAGGTGAAAAACTCGTTGAAAGCGCGGATTTGTTCGATCGAAATGTCCTGCTTCAACTTTCCCTTGTCATTTTGTTCCCGCGTCAGGATACGCAGATCCGGATGCCCGCCGGAGAGGCATCGTGACATGACTGGATCATTGGACCCTGCATCAAACGGTGCCTCTGCCGGACCTCGTGCACCCAGTAGCCAGGCTGCGCAACGCAAGGCGAAGCGCGACTTGCCGATGCCCGATGGCCCTTCGATCATCCATGCGTGATGCATCCGTCCACTTGCCGCAGCCGACGCGAAAGCAAGTTCCGCTTCTGAATGACCGAAGAGCGGCAATGCGGCGGTCATGATGTTGCACCTTGCTTTGCAGCGAGCAGCCGGTTTTCAATTGCTTTCCACGCTTGAGCGGAGACTTCTTTCGCGCTCCGGGATGCGTCCAGTAATACGCAACGGTCCGGATCGCCCCTCGCGACGTCGACAAAGGCTTGCCGCACAGCTTCATGGAAAGCCTTGTCTCTCAGTTCAAAAGCATCAGCTAATCCGCCGCGTTCGGCCCTTCGGTGGGCGGCCTGTTCAACAGGCGCATCCAGCACCAGCGTCAAATCCGGAGAAGTGTCACCGAGCACGGACCGTTCCAACATTTTCAGAACTTCGACGCTGACCCCGTTCTGGACACTCTGATATACCCGCGTGGAGTCCGCAAACCGATCACACAAAACCCAGCTTCCAGACGACAACGCTGGACGGATCTTTTTCTCGAGATGGTCCGTGCGCGCTGCATTCATGAGGAGTGCTTCGGCCATGGATGACCAGACCTGATCCTCCGGCGGATGCAGCACAAGGTTACGTATCGTTTCAGCTAACTCGGTGCCTCCGGGCTCTCTGGTTACAACGACCGAACGTCCCGTCGACTCCAATTTGTCTCGCAATGCCTCAAGCAGTGTCGACTTTCCGGTGCCTTCACCGCCTTCAAGCGTTATGAAGTGTCCACGGTTCACGACTGGCTTTCGCTGCCTCCCAGCATGTGGCTGAGGCCTTCGATTGCTCGTCCGAAGAAACCGAGTTTCCCGACATCCGCATCGGCCACCACCGGAGCTTCCACAGGCTTCTGTCCGGCGATCGTGATCACCAGTTTGCCAACTTCGTCACCCTTTTTGACGGGGGCTTCAATGGGTCCCGGCAGCACAATTTCTGCCTTGGCTTTCTCCATGCTGGCCTTGTAGCCGGCAACTTGCAGTTCACCGCCCAATTTGACCGGTACTTTCTGGCTCTCGCCAAGCAAGACCGAGACTTCAGGCAAGTCAACGGACTCGGGCGTCAGCGTTTTCAGATCGAAGCTGTTAAACGCAATCCTCATCAGCCGTTCGCCTTCAGCTGCGCGAGCGGCCATGGAAGGCAGTCCATTGATCACGATTGTCCTGCGAACGCCGTCACGAACAGCCGAAGCCGTCAGACCATAGCCAGACACTTCAAGATGGCCGGTCTTCACGCCGTCAGCACCAGAAACTTCCAGAAGAGGATTCCGGTTCGCCTGGGTAAAATCGCGCCAAGTGTAAGAGGGCAGCGAATACCAGGCATAGTATTCGGGGTAGTTGTCGATTGTCAGCTTCGCGAGCTTTGCGAGGTCTTCGGCTGAAATAACGTGGCCGACGGCCTCCAGACCGGTGGCATTCAGAAAATTCGCGGAGTTGAGGCCTAGCTCATGTGCGAGATTTGTCATGCGCTTGGCAAAAGCTTCTTCCGAGCCAGAGATGTTTTCTGCGAGTGTGATACAGGCATCGTTCCCGGACATGATGATGATGCCGTGGAGCAATTCTTCGACTGTCGGCGTGTCTTTGGGAGCGAGTCCCATCGTGGAGGTGCCGGACGGGAAGCCGCCTTTACGCCAGGCGTTTTCGCTGACCGTGAACTTGTCGCTCATGGACAGTTCGCCGCGCCGGACCATTTCAAAAACCGTATATGCGGTCATCATCTTGGTCATCGAGGCAGGGACCATCGGTTCTTCACCGTCCTTGGAGAAGAGAATGGCTCCTGTTTCGTTGTCCATGATGACGGCATGGCTTGCTGGCGTGTCCAGTATCTGAGCGTTCGCCAGACCGGCCAAGCCTGCAAACGCGAAAGCTGCTGCGGCGACAGTGTTCCGGGTGATCTGCGGCAAGTTCATGGAAGGGGCCTCCAACGTTCTGTTCGGAGGCCGGAATCAAATCCGGCCCCATTTCCGATTACACAGGAAAAAGGGCCGGTTTGTGGTCTGGGTCAATGGTGGGCCGTGAGGTTATTCACCGACAACGATGCGTCCTCGCGAGATGCCCGCATAAGTGAGATCCTGCTGTGCTCGTTCGGCTTCGGAACGATTCAGCAGAGGTCCGACACGGACCCGGAAATAGTCAGCGCCGTTCACGCGCGCCGGTACGATCGTCACCGGCAGGGATGCCTGGACCTGGTTGCTGAGAGTCTGGGCATTCGAGATATCGGTGAAAGAGCCGATCTGCACGAAGTAGTCAGCAGCCGCTGTGGTGGTCTGGGGCGCATTGTAGGAGTAGTCAGGTTCTGCCTGGCGAGGAGTTTGTACCGGCGCAGGATCATACGTCACCGGAGTCAAATATTCCGCCGCATCGGAAGTGGCATCCGTCATCATTTGAGGCGCCGGAGCTGGTGCTGGCTGAGGTATGGCGACAGCGGGAGCGACTCCGAGATATCGAACACGAAGCGTGGCCTTCCCTGCCCCGGACATGCCGAGCTCGTTCGCCGCGCGTGGAGAAACCTGCAATGAGGCGCCGTCTTCAAACGGGCCTCGGTCGTTCACGCGAACGACAACTTCCCTGCCGGTCTCCATATTCACGACCTGGATCAGGCTCGGCAGTGGCAATGTCGGATGAGCTGCCGTCATGGCATTCGGATCAAACGTCTCACCATTGGCTGTGGGCAGGCCGTTGAATTCCGCGCCATAAACAATCGCGACACTGGTTTCGTCAAAAACCGGAACCGGCTCACCGGATACTGCATAGGATGCGGCCGGGGTCAGGTTACGTGCTGCGGGCCGGAATTGCTGAGGCGTTACGATGGGTGCAACAGCAATGGGAGCCGGCGCCGTTACCGGTTGAAGGCTTGGCAAAGCTTCGCTTTCCACCGCGGACACGGAACGCTGAGCTTCGATACGGTCCGCAGCAGCGCGGGCATCAAAGCTGTTCGGGCTCGCACCGGAAATGGAAGAATAGGATGGAGCGGGGGTCTCGATGCTCGCATATTCGCGGGCGGCCGGTTCCGAATAATCGCTCCCCTGCTCTGTGGTCACGCCAGCGCTTCCAGCCGTGCTGACGGAGCCCGGATAGCTGAACTGAATGCGAGCCTGTTTCTTCAGCTTCGCATCAGGTGTGCGGCTTGGTTCGATGTACTGAGGTTTGCCCTCCGGATAAGGCGACGTTCCGGTGGCATAGACAATCGGTGCCGGATCGCGCTTGCCGGCATAAGCCGGAGCTGCGAGGGCAAGTGCAATCGCGCCGGCGAGCGCCAGCGACGGAAAATGCAACGATTTCGATGCGGTAGAAACGGTCTTCAAGGTTCACCTCATTCTGAGCTGCGGGTCATGTGATGACCCTTTGGGACGGCTTTTCTGCCCTCCAGCGAACCCTCTGTAGCATAGTGTGGTGCAGGCCTTATGAACCTCACCTGAAGGATCCGAAGAATACGGTTACCGCTTGTTTACGGGTTTGCAACAACAGCCGCCCGTGACGAGAGTCCGCCCGGCGGACCAACTCGATTAAGCGACTCAGACAGGAAAATGGCGGAGGAGGAGGGATTCGAACCCCCGGAACCGGTAAAGGCTCAACGGTTTTCAAGACCGCCGCATTCAACCACTCTGCCACTCCTCCGCAGCAAACGGCTGTTTTCACGATCCGGGCCCGGCAGGCAAGCCCTCTTCTGCGCTCACCCTGCCCGGCTCACTCAGCGGAAGGTCTGGATATTCCTTCCGGACTGTCCGAAGGTTCTCGGGAAAACGACATAATATCCGGAGGAGTGAGCCCATGCTCGAGGGCATCAAGGTCATCGAATACGCAACCTATATGGCGGCCCCTGGCGCAGGATCTATCCTCAGCGACTGGGGCGCGGATGTCGTGAAAGTAGAACCTCCCGGCGGAGACCCGATCCGCCTTTTCTTCCGGACGATTGGTACTGACATCCAGGATAATCCGGTCTTCGACTTCGACAATCGCGGCAAGAAGTCGATTGCTATCGATACGTCGAAGCCGGAAGGCCAGAAGCTGCTCCGGAGAATGGTGGAAGAAGCGGATGTGTTCCTCACCAATGTCCGCCCCGGCGGCCTTGAACGCTCAGGCCTCAGCTATGAGGAACTGAGCAAGGTCAATCCAAAACTCGTCTATTGCTCGCTCACCGGCTACGGCCTTGAGGGGCCGGACGCCGACCGGCCGGGCTTTGACGTCGCCAGCTTCTGGAGTCGCACGGGCGTTGGCGCCCTGACCGTTCCAAAGGGGCAGGAACCCTTCCCGCTCCGTACAGCTTTTGGGGACCACACAACATCCATGGCGACGGCAGCGGGCATCTGCGCCGCTCTGGTCGAGTCAACGCGAACTGGCAAAGGCCGCCTTGTGGAGTCGTCCCTCTTCCGGGCCGGTCTTTATTCCCTCGGGTCCGACTTCGCGATCCAGCTTTTCTTCAACCGGGTTGCCTCAACGAAGGGTCGGCACGAACAGAACGTGCCCATGACCAACTTCTTCAAAACAAAGGACGAAAGCTGGATTTGTATCGTCCAGCGCCAAGGCGATGTGGACTGGATCCCGATGTGCAAGGTGATCGGCCGCGAAGACCTGATGGAAGATCCCCGCTTCACGACCTCCAAGGCCCGGCGTCAAAACGGCGCTGAACTGGTCGATATCATCGATGCCGGCTTTGCTCAGTTCACGAAGGCGGAGATATCGGCCCGTCTCGATCAGAATTCGATCGCATGGGCGCCTGTGCAGACTTTGGCAGAGGTCGCCGACGATCCGCAAACTCAAGCTGCAGGAGCAATCGTTCAAGTGCCCAGCAGCAAGGGTGACGGATCGACCTTCCCTTCCCCGGCTTCACCTGTCCGGTTCCCGGGCGCCGATGACGGCCCGAAAGGACCGTCACCGAAACTGGGAGAGCATACGCGAGCCGTACTCGAAGGGCTTGGATTGCCCGCTGGCGACATCGATGCGCTTTATGCCGATGGCGTGGTGAAGTAGCGCCTATTCGCCTTTGAATTCAGGCGTACGCTTTTCGAGGATGGCGTTGACACCTTCCATATGATCGTCGGTCTCGTGCATCAGCGCCTGCGCAGCGGCGGACATTTCCATAATCGTGTCATAGGAGGTCGTCGCGCCCTGACGCATCAGCGTCTTGGCGAGACGCAGGGCCTGCGGCGGCTGGCCCGCAATGCGCTTCGCCAGCGACATGGCTTCATCCATCAGCTGGTCTGCCGGCACAACTTGGGAAACGAGGCCCCACTCGCATGCCGTCTGGGCGTCGATGACGTCGCCTGTGAACAGGAGTTGCGCCGCGCGGGATGAACCGATCAGCCGCGGGAGCAGCCACGCACCGCCATCGCCGGGGATCAGACCGAGCTTCAGGAAGGTGACGCCCATTTTGGCCTTTTCGGAAGCAATCCGGATATCCGCCATACAGGCAACGTCACAGCCGAGGCCGATGGCCGGGCCATTGATAGCCGAGATCAGCGGGACCTCGAGATTGTAGAGCGAGCGGACGATGACGTGGATATTCCGGCGGTAGCCCTCGCGGATGTCGTGCGGTTTGCCACCAAAGGCGCCGGTCTTATTCTGCATCGCCTTCACGTCACCGCCGGCAGAGAATGCACGGCCAGCGCCGGTCAGGATCGCGCAGCGGATATCCGGGTCTGCAGTGATTTCCGCGCAAGCCGCGGCGATGGCCTTTCCGTCGCCATCCTGACCGAGCGCATTCATCGCGTCCGGCCGGTTAAGCGTCATAATGACGATGGGACCCTGTTTTTCGAGTGTGATGACCGACATCCGGTTTGCCTCCAATTTTGCTGGCAGGAGAACTGACAGCCCCCGCCCGACTTGTCCATGACTGCCCGTGCGGCGATGTCGTTCAGGCGCCGGATACCGAGCCGACGCGGCCTTACTGAGACGCGATCCTGTAGCGCGATCCTGGCGCTGGTGGATCATTCCGGCCGCCCGCGAAACACTGCGCCTTCGACATCCAGTCTGTCGCCACCGGCCCGGTGACCTTCAGAGAGGTGTCCTGAACGTTACGCGTCTGGGTGACGACTTGGCAGAACTCCGCCGCGCTGCCTTCAATCTTGTTGGCTTCGTTATCCTCTCCAAACGTCCAGATTGCCCCGGAAGGCGCAACCAGTTTGACGAAAGGCATCGGCCCCGGTGGCTCCTCTTTTCGGACCAGGTAAGTCCAGCCGTAAGTATTCACCCCAAGCACCGCGATGTTGCGGATCCGATCAGCATCCTCCCGGTCGATGCCGAGCACATCATAGACTTCCTGCCCATGAGCCCAGGTCTCCATGAGCCGAGCAGTTATCGAAGACCGCGCACTCATGCTGGGTCCAACCCATTTCAGACGGACTTTCGGGTCGGCAGAGGAGAACACCCCGGCGGTTTTCTGTGCTTGCGCCCACCAGGTTTTGAGAAGCTGAGCACCGGCGGCACCGTCCACCGCCCCAAACTCCCGAGCACGCATACCTTCCGCAGCAACGGCTTCGAACTCTGTTTCGAGGCGAGCTTCATCTGCTAGCTGAAGCTCAGCCATCCAGTTCCAGAAATGGAGGTGGCGGAGGACATCATTGACGGACCACGCCTTGAACTGGGTGACTTTGTCGAAGTCACTGTCCGGTTTTGATTCAAGCAGAGCATGAAGCGCCCGGCTTTCTTCCAGAAAATCGTCGGCCTGTTCCATTGAGTTTCCTCCCGGCACTTTCCTAAGCCGGGACCACAGCAATGGCTACAGGGTCAGCGCGTGAAAACGATAGAGAATGTGACCGGAACATCCGGCGTGATGCCGGGCAGGTTCGCAAGTTCACGCAGTTTCTCCACGCCAGCGTCCAGTCCGAAGTCTGCGGCATTGACGATGATTGGCACGGGCGTTCCGACCTGAACCTTGTCTGCCCCGATCCGGGTTACCAGCAGGTCAGTGTCGATTTCCTGCGTTTCGCCATGCAGGTTCAGGGTCGCAGTGACCGGAACATTCACAGCATCGCCGACAGAGAGATCCGTGAAGACAGCCGGGTCCAGTTTCGCTGCCACTTTCGCTTCAGGATAGGTGCCTGTCTCGAACAGGAATTCACGCATGCGCTCGTTACGAATGTCGATATTGGTCTCGACAGTGGCGAGCGGGATGTCGATCTCGGCATCACCGTTGGCCGTCACCCTACCGGAGAGGCCATTGAATGTGTGCGCCTCCGCCAGGGTTCCCGATTTCACGGTCACAAACGAAAACCGGGACGCGGCGCCATCGACGGTCCAATCGCCATCAAGTTTGGACATCGCGGCAGGAGCCGGTTGTGAACATGCCGCAAGACTAAACGCGGCGGCGGCAAGGAGAGGGCGCATCAAGACGGTTTTCATTTGTAGCTCCTGTCGTGAACTCAGGTGTTCTCGAATGTGGGACATCGAAACAGAAGTGCCAGAGTCGGCCAACACTTGCGTGGCTTACAATTCTGCAAACCGACGGAAAGCCTCTGTTTCAGGCGGAACCTATTCCTCGATCGCCTTGATCATATCGACACGGGTCGCATGCCGGCCACCTTCGAATTCGGCATCCAGAAAGGCATCGACAATGTCGAGTGCGAGGCCTTCGCCAATCACCCGCGCGCCAAGGGAGAGCATGTTTGCATCATTATGCTGGCGGATCATACGGGCCGAGAATGTGTCGCTGCAGACACCGCAGCGGATGCCTTTCACCTTGTTGGCCGCCATCATGATGCCCTGCCCCGTGCCACAAACGACGATGCCGAGGCGGCAGTCACCGGATGCGATGCGCTGAGCGGCAGCTTCGCCGTGTATCGGATAGTGGGTGCTTTCAGACGTCATCGGTCCGATGTCGATCACTTCCCAGCCGCGGGTCGCGACGTGTGCCGCAATCGTCTTGCGAAGTTCGATGTCAGCGTGGTCGCTGGAAATGACTATTCGTTTGTTGGCGCTCATCGGGAAATTGCCCTCTATTCCCACTCGATCGTGCCGGGCGGCTTGGATGTCACATCGTAGACGACGCGGTTCACGCCCTTCACTTCGTTGATGATCCTTGTCGCGACACGACCGAGGAACTCATGCTCGAAGGGATAATAATCCGCCGTCATACCATCGGTTGAGGTCACGGCGCGCAGCGCGAGAACTGCTTCGTAAGTGCGTTCGTCACCCATGACGCCGACTGTGTTCACCGGCAGCAGGACGCTGAAAGCCTGCCAGATCTCGTTGTACAGCCCAGCCTTGCGGATCTCTTCGATATAGATCGCATCGGCCTTGCGCAGCGTGTCTGCTTTCTCGCGCGTGATCTCACCCGGAATACGGATGGCGAGGCCCGGCCCCGGGAACGGATGCCGATCGACGAAGGCATCCGTCAGGCCAAGCTCGCGACCAAGCGCGCGGACCTCATCCTTGAACAGCTCACGAAGTGGTTCGACCAGCTTCATGTTCATGCGTTCCGGCAGACCGCCGACATTGTGATGGCTTTTGATCGTCACGCTTGGGCCGCCAAGAGCTGAAACGCTCTCGATCACGTCAGGGTAGAGCGTGCCCTGCGCGAGGAAGTCTGCGCCGCCGATCTTCTTCGCCTCATCTTCGAAGACATCGATGAAGAGACCGCCGATGATCTTTCGCTTGCGTTCTGGGTCCGAAACGCCCTCCAGCTTGCCGAGGAAGAGTTCCGACGCGTCCACATGGACGAGCGGAATGTTGTAGTGCTCGCGGAACAGGTTCACGACCTGGTCGCTTTCGCCAGCGCGCATAAGGCCGTGGTCAACATAGACGCAAGTCAGCTGATCGCCGATGGCTTCGTGGATCAGGACTGCCGCAACCGAGGAATCGACGCCGCCGGACAGGCCGCAGATCACGCGCCCCTCCCCGACCTGATCGCGGATCTTCTGGACCGCTTCGGCGCGGTAGGCGGCCATCGTCCAGTCGCCTTTCAGGCCCGCGACGCCGTGCGTGAAATTGCGGAGCAGCTGGCGGCCGTGTGTTGTGTGGACGACTTCCGGGTGGAACTGGGTGCCGTAGAAGTGCCGTTCGGGGTCCGCGATGACCGCATAAGGTGCACCGGGAGACTTCGCGATGACGCCGAAGCCGGATGCCATTTCCGCGACATGGTCGCCATGGCTCATCCAGACCTGCTCATGGTCGCCTGCGTGAAAGAGGCCGTCCAGGAATGGATCATCAACAACTTTCTCGATGAAGGCGCGGCCGAATTCGCGGCTTGTGCCACCTTCGATGCGTCCGCCCAGCTGGTGCATCATGAGTTGCTGGCCATAGCAGATGCCCAGCACCGGTACGCCGGCTTCATAGACCGCCTGGTCGGCCATGGGAGCCCCGTCCCAATAAACGCTGGACGGGCCGCCGGAGAGGATGATGGCCTTCGGGTCATACTCTGCCAGAAACGCGGCATCGACCTTGTTGAAGGGGTGAATTTCGCAGTAGACGCCGCTCTCGCGAAGACGCCGGGCGATCAGCTGAGTCACCTGGCTTCCAAAGTCGACGATAAGGGCGCGTTCGTGTCTCTGGTCAGTCATGGCGCCGCTTAGCCGAGGATGAGAGATTCGTCCACAACCAGTTGCGGCTTTTGCGGCCTCTACGCCTTCCTGAGCACTGCGAAGAAGAAACCGTCGGTCCCTGCCCGCCGCGGGGTCAGCCGGACCGAGCCTGATGGCCCCTTGAACTGGCGGACCATCGCCGCGCCTTCACCGGTCAGCAGGCCGGAGGCGATCGCAGCTTCGGCGGCATCTTCCTCACTGAAATCGGCGTTGCCGGAAAGGAATTCCGCGACCCGATCCTCGTCCTCTTCCATGAGGAAGCTGCAGGTGGCGTAGACCAGCCGCCCGCCGGGTTTCACGAACTCGCTGGCCTTGGCGAGAATGTCAGTCTGTTCCTGCTGGCGTTTTGCGAGCTGTCCCGGTTTCAGGCGCCATTTGGCGTCCGGCCGGCGGCGCCAGGTTCCGGTGCCGGTACAGGGTGCGTCAACGAACACCAGATCCATCAGGCCCCTCAGGTCTTCGAGCTGTGTCGGTTCCGACGGATGGACCAATTGTACATTGTGGGCCCCTGAGCGTTTCAGGCGCGGGATCAGCGCCGAGAGGCGCCGCCCATCAATGTCATACGCGAAGATCTGCCCTTTCCCCTGCATCTGAGCCGCCAGAGCAAGCGTCTTGCCGCCGCCGCCAGCGCAATAGTCCAGCACCTGCTCGCCAGGTTGAGCGTTGGCGGCCGCCGCCGCGATCTGGGAACCGGCGTCCTGCACTTCGACCCAGCCTTTGGAATAGGCCGGAATGCTTTCAAGGCTCGCCTCGCGCTGGGACGGATCGCGGGCCGGAATATGATAGGCGTTGTGGAGCAGCTTCGAGGACTCTGCCTTCGCGCTTTTCAGCGGTGCCGCGGCCTTCTCTGCATCCACTTTCAGCGTGTTGACCCGCAAGTCCACATCCGCGCGGACGGCCATGGCCTGGGCTTCGACAGCGGCCTCTTCCCCGAAGACGCGGGCAAGGTGGGGCGCCAGCCATTCGGGATAGTCGCCTTGCACATGTGGCGGTGCGGTCGGGTCCGGCGCCATGACGAGGCGTTCTCGCTCCTGCAGGGTCAGCTTCGAGGGAGCGTGCTCTTCATCCATCGCCGCGTCGATCTCGCGGATGTTCCAGCTCCAGGCATGCGCCAGCGCGCCGAGGACCAGGCCGCGCGGGCTGTCGTCGCCCATGACGTGGGCGATGGAGTTCTTCTTGCGCAGTGCGTCCAGAACCAGCCCGGAAACCCAGGCGCGGTCCTTCGCGCCGGCATAGCGGGCACGCTTGCCCCAATCCCGCGCCGCGGACTTCACCGGCTGGTGACGGTTCAGGACGTCAGTAAGAACGTCGATGGCTGCCGCGATACGTCCGCCGTTGCGCATGATTATGTGCTCCTTTTGGGGAGGGCTGTGTTAGCGTCTCAAAAAACATAATGGAACCGGAAAGGGCGGAAGATGCTGGAGATACACCTCCCGGAGGGGCTGAGGCAGGCCGGCGACGCTGACTGGCGCCAGATCGGAGACATCACGGGCGAAGCCTTCGAGACCGATCCGGTGAACCTCTGGATCTTTGGCCGCACGCGGGCCTTGCGACCAACTTTTTCCCTGCTGGCACAGGCGATCTACCTCAAATACGGCATCTGCCACCTGGCCGGGGATGGCGGCGCGACGATGTGGATCGAGTCTCAGAACCGGCGGGAACTCGGCCTGGGCCCGACTTTACGCTTGTTGCCGACACTTTTGCTGAAAGGGTCTCAAGGGTCGGTTTTTCGTGCCCTGAAAGCCGGCAAGGAAATGGACGCGCATCATCCGAAAGAAAAACACCTCTATCTCTTCACCATCGGCACGCGAAAGGCGGCGCGGGGCAAAGGGCTTGGCAAGCTGATGATGGCACCAATGAAGGCCGCCGCCGACAAGGCCCGCCTGCCCTGTTACCTCGAAAACTCGAACCCGCAGAATACCGGCTTCTACCGGAGTCACGGCTTCGAGCGGATGCAATTGTTCGAAGTGGGCCCCGGCAGCCCACCGATGGAAGCGATGTGGCGCGAACCGCGTGACGCCCAGCACAACTAACCGGCGCGGGCCCTGCCCGTCCGGCGAATTAATTTTGGATAAGGGGTGGGATCAGCTGCTGTCATTCCACCGATTGAAGGCCTCCGACAGCAACATGGGCAGCCCAGCCGCCGCGGCGCCCAGTTCGGGTTTCAGGCGATAAGTCGGGATGGGCGCGCAGAGCGGACGCGGCGCCCCTGCCCGGCGGCGGCGTTCCATGACGCGGGCGACACGCAGGGCATACTTTTCCGGATGACGCAGGATGCGGGCGAGCGCCTCAAACCGGCGCATGAGGCTGGCAACCGCCACAGGCCCGGTCGCGCCCGGCCCGCCTTCCGGAAAACCGGGGCCGTCCGGGGTGTAGAATTGTGTCTGGCCGCTCAGCGCAATGCTGAATGGGATCTGGGCTTTGGTGACGACGGGCTCGCCTTCGCATTCTGCGGCTTTCCGTTCGCGCACCTTCACCGGATCCAGTGTCAGGCCAAGTGCCATCAACATGATCAGACGGCGGAGGATGATCGCCAGTTGTTTCACATGCGTCCGGAACCGGCGCGCTGCGATGCGCGGAACGGTATCAGGGCTCTGGGTCAGCCCGGCATCATAAGTGGCTTCCGCCAGGCTGATGCGGAGCTGCTGAAGGGTGAAAGAGATGAAATCCGAGGCCATACGCGGAAATTATCGCGCGGTCGTATCCGGTTGGATTGGGTGGTGGATTAGTTGACCTCGTCACTCGCCCGCCGATCCAACCTCTTGCTGGCGGATCGCTTCGAGATTGGCGTCGTGGTCTGCTCGGCCGAGCCGGTAGAAATACAGGAAGCTGGCGCCGCCGATATACAATGCCATCAGGATCGGAATGTACCAGATCGCCAGCGTGTTGATCACGTCCTGCGGCACCTCGCCCGGCCTCGCCTTTTCGGGGAAGCCGACGAAGGAAAGCAACAATCCGGCGGCGAAAACGCCGATGCCAGAAACACTCTTCTGCATGAAACTGTTTGCTGAATAAAACAGACCTTCGGCGCGCCGCCCGGTGCGCAGGCTGCTGTCGTCGACGACATCGCCAATCATCGCGTGGACAAGAATGGCTGAGGACACGCCGCACAATGAGTACACGGCGCCGATTGCGAAAACGGCTGGAAGAAGGCGCGGATCGCCGTTCTCAAAGAACAGTCCATTGAGACGCAGGATAAAGGGCAACGCGCCCATCACTACGGCGAGCACGGCCAGTACGAAGGCGGCATTGCGCTTGCCCATCAGACGGGACGCCATAGGCGCGAAAGCCAGCCCGAGGCTTGCAGCAACGATGTATTCAAGCGACAGGAGCGCCAGTTGGGTATTGTTGAAGCCCCAGAAGAATGTGCCGAAATACAGCGCCAATGCGGATGTCACGCCGATTGCCGAGTATTTCAAAATACCGAAGCTGAGGATCGCAAGGAAGTTCCGGTTGGAAAACGTCCGCGCCATCATTGCCAGGGTCTGGAATGCGCTTTTCCGTTCGTCGCTGTTCGGCTGAAGGCGAAGATATTTGATCCTGTTGTGCGTACCTGCGGTCGATGCCACGACGGAAAAGAACATCAGGCCGCCGCCGAACAGGCCGAAGGCGAGATAGGCTTCGGGGTTCAGCTGGCCAATCGGATACGCCTCGGTCGGACGCATGAAGTAGAACAGCGTAACGAATGAAAGCCCGATGCCGCCCAGATAGCCAAAGAAATAACGATAGCTGGCGATTGCCGTACGGTCGTCATAGCCAGGCGCAAGTTCGGGCGCGAGCGCGGAACTCGGGATTTCATAAAGCGTGATGAAGGTTCGCACTGCGGTGGCCAACACAACGAGATAGACGAAGAGCGCGCCGCCCTCGAGGCCCGGTGGCGGGAACCAGAGCAGGATGAAGGACAGTGAGGCCGGAATGGCCGACGCATACATCAACGGATGCCGCCTGCCCCAACGCGTGCGGAGCTGGTCGGAAATCTGGCCAACGATCGGATCCGAAATCGCGTCGAAGACCAGCGCGACCATGATCGCCGCAGAGACGAGCGCCGGCGGCGCGCCGATGATGTAGTTGTAATACCAGAGCAGGTACGTCCTGAACGCGATGTCCTTGACGCCATAGGCGATGGATCCGAAGCCGTAGAAAAAGCGGGTGGCAAATCCTAGTTTTGGCGGGGCGGCCGGGCTGGTCACCGTCATCGGCCACCCATTCGGGTGTGTGTCAGCGCAGTGCCGATGGTTCGGCGCAGCAGAAATGCGTCCATCGAGTTTCCGTCCCCTGATAGTCTTTTTTGAAAGACTATGGGGAATGACGGCGCTGTGGTCCAGCGTTTCTGGAGAGCGCCTTACCCGCGCGAGAGCGAGTAGTTCGGGCTTTCACGGGTCATCTGGACGTCGTGGACGTGGCTTTCCTGCAGGCCCGCGCCGGTGATCTGGACGAACTCGGCCTTCTTGTGCAGCTCGTCGATATCCTTGGCACCGACATAGCCCATCGCGGCGCGCAGGCCGCCCACCATCTGGTGGATGATCGGGGCGAGTGGGCCCTTGAACGGCACCTGGCCTTCAATGCCTTCCGGCACGAGCTTGTCGGCGGCGGCGTCCTTCTGGAAGTAGCGGTCAGCCGAGCCGCGGGCCATGGCGCCGAGGCTACCCATTCCGCGATAGGCCTTGTAGGAGCGGCCCTGGTAGAGGAACACCTCGCCCGGCGACTCTTCGGTGCCAGCGAACATGGAACCCATCATCGCGGTGGCTGCACCGGCGGCCAGCGCCTTTGCGAAGTCGCCCGAGAACTTGATCCCGCCGTCAGCGATGACAGGCACACCGGACGACTGAGCTGCATTGGCGCAGGCCTCAATGGCGGTCAGCTGGGGCACGCCAACGCCAGCGACGATGCGCGTGGTGCAGATGGAGCCCGGGCCGATACCGACTTTCACGGCGTCTGCGCCTGCATCGATCAGCGCCTTGGTGGCTTCGGCGGTGGCGACGTTGCCCGCGATGATCTGGACGGCGTTCGAGATTTTCTTGGCGCGGAGCACGGCCTCGGCCACAGCCTTGGAGTGGCCATGTGCCGTGTCGATGATGACAGCATCAGCACCCGCTTCGATCAGGGCCGCAGTTCGCTCATAGCCAGCATCGCCGACCGTGGAGGCGGCAGCGACGCGCAGGCGGCCGGCTGCGTCTTTCGCGGCATTCGGGTTCACAGCGGCCTTGTCCATGTCCTTCACGGTCAGGAGACCGAGGCACTTGCTGTCCTTGTCGACGATAACAAGACGTTCGATCCGGTGCTTGTGCAGCAGGCGACGAGCCTCTTCCGACGGGGTCTCCATCTCCACCGTGACGACGTCGCGCGTCATCAGGTTGGCGACCTTCTCGTTCATGTCTTCAGCAAAGCGCGTGTCGCGGTTCGTGATGATGCCGACGACTTTGCCATTGTCTTCCACCACCGGAATGCCGGAGAAACCGGTGCGCTTCTTGAGCTCGTTAAGTTCGCCCAGCGTTGCGGTCGGCGCGATGGTGATGGGGTTCATCACGACGCCGCTCTCGTATTTCTTGACCATGGCGACTTCACCGGCCTGCTCGTCGACCGAGAGGTTACGGTGGATAACCCCGATACCGCCGGCCTGCGCCATGGCAATGGCGAGGCGGGCCTCGGTCACCGTGTCCATGGCCGCCGAGATCAGCGGAATGTTCAGGGGGATGGTCTTTGTGAGGAAGGTTGAGACGTTGACGTCGGCGGGAAGGACCTCGCTCGCGCCGGGCTGGAGAAGCACGTCGTCAAAGGTGATCGCTTGTCGGATTTTCATGTGGGGAGCTCCCTTTTCGGCCCAATAAGGGAGTCGCGCGGTCTTGAAAAGGGGGTAGCCTGTCTCTAATGCAGGGAGACTGAGTTTCGGGGGAAGAGTTTCGTGACAAAGAGCCCGCTGGCGAAGGCCGCATTTCCTCTCGCATTGACGCTGTTCCTTGCGTCTTGCGGAGTGGAAACGCCCGCCTCGCCCGGTTCTTCGAACGACACAGCCAATCTTGAAATTCCGGCACGTGGAAAACCTCCCGCCAGCGAGTCATTCTACGAACCGGTCATGCAGCGCCTCGATGAGGATATGCAGAACTATGTACAGACCGGGAAAGTCGCGAACCTTGCTTACGCCCTGATCAAGGACGGCGAATGGGTGCGGACCGGCTACTTCGGTACCCGCACGCTGGGCGGGTCTGATCCGCTTGATGAACACACGATCTACCGCGTCGATTCGCTGACCAAGGTCGTCACGGCAGTGTCCCTGCTGATGTTGATGGAGGAAGGCAAATTCAGCCTGGACGATCCCATCACCCGTTTTCTGCCGGAACTGGAAAACCTGAAGGTGACCCGCTCCTTCGAAGCTGGTGGCGGCGGAGGGCTGCGACCCGCTAATCGTGCGCCCACCATGCGGGAATTACTGACCCATACAGCCGGCTTTGCATATGGCGGCGGCCGGACAAACTACGCCAATCAGGTATTCCTTCAGCGGGACGTCGATGACGCCCCGACGGGCGATGAATATGTGAAACGTATCGCCGAAGTGCCGCTGATGTACCAGCCCGGCACTGCCTGGTCCGATTCCGCCGCATCGGATCTTCAAGGCATCATCATCGAGCGCATTTCAGGCGAGCGTTTGGGCGCATTCATGAAACGCCGCATCTTCGATCCGCTGGGCATGGTCGATACAGGGTTCTCGGTTACAGAGGCCCAACGCTGGCGGTTAGCCGATCTCACTGCCTGGGCGCCCGGACAGCCCCTGACCCCCGTTGAAGGACCGCATCAGGCGATGGATGCGGATCAGATTCCCCGAGACTCTGGAGGCCATGGCCTGGTCTCGACCATCTCAGACTACGAAATTTTCGCCAAGATGTTGCTCCAAGAGGGCACGTTTGAAGGACAGACCCTTCTGAGCCCGGAATCGGTTCGCCTGCTCCGCACAAGCGCCACAGAATTCACACATCCGGAAACCGGCTTTCCGATCCATGAGCCGTTCAGGGGGACCGGCTTTGGTTACGGTGTCGCTGTGGTCAAAAATACAATCCGGTCGGGCCTTGGCGCGCCGGAGGGCACTTATTTCTGGGATGGCGGAACCGGCACCTGGTTCTGGATCGACCCGTATCACGACATCATCTTCATCGGCATGTCTCAGAACCTGTCGCCCTATCCGGTGATGCCGCGGAAAACCGCGATGACGGATGTCTACCACGCCCTGTTCACCGACTATTTTCCCTCCAATCCTGTGGTGGAGGGAGACACGTTCGAGTGACAGTCCGCCCATCTGATCGCCGGCATTGACCCATCACGCAAACCTCCCATAGAGAATTAGTTACAAAAGAAATTAATTGCTCTGGGAGGAGCGCATGTTGAGGTTGTCGGACTACGGGATGTCCCGTGAGCGGGGGTTTCTTGCGTCATTTGATCCAGGAGCGGTGGAATTACCCCCTTACCTTGATGTGGCCCGGGAAATGGCGCTGTCGATTCCGCAGATGATCTGCACCGGCAGGGTTCGCACCTTGCTGGAGCGCCTGCCCCAGATCGATCTGGAAGAATTCTGTGCGACAGCGAGCGAGGCTGAACAGCGGATCGCCATGCTGCACTATTCCTTTATGGTGCAGACCTATGTCTGGGGTGAGCTTGAAGCTCCGCGCGCGCTGCCTGCCTGCCTTGCGGTGCCGATTTGGCAGCTCGGCAAGAGCCTCGGACAGCCGCCCCTGCTGCCCTACTCCTCTTACGCGCTCGAGAACTGGACCCTGATAGATTCGACCGGGCCCATCGATTTGTCGAATGTGCGTATCCTCCAGCACTTCGACGGCGGCATGGACGAGGCATGGTTCATCCTCATCCATGTCGCCATTGAAGCCCGTGCCGGCGAAATGCTGGACGAAGCGCCAAACTTGATCGGGGCTGCCGACGATTCAAATTTTGCCGAGGCGAAACGTTGCCTGTCGGTGATGTCTGAAGCCTGGGACGACATCAATGCGATCTTCGACCAGATGCCCGAACGATGTGACCCCTATTGCTACTTCCACCGGGTCCGGCCGTGGATTCACGGCTGGAAGGACAATCCTGCTCTGGGCGATGGCCTGATCTATGAAGGCGTTGAAGAAACCGGCGGCGCCCCACAAGCCTTCCGTGGACAGACGGGTTCGCAGTCTTCCATTGTGCCGGCCATGGATGCGTTGCTGAGTGTCGGACATGCCGCCGATCCGCTACGCAGCTTCCTGGACGAACTGCATGCTTACCGTCCGCCCGCTCACAGGCGGTTCGTTGAAGATCTTCGCTCGGCGAGCCGGGTCCGAGATTTTGTTGAAAACAGCGGCGATGCAGATCTGAAAAAACTCTACAACGACAATGTCTCGAAACTCGCGCGTTTCCGGACCCGCCATCTCGAATATGCGGCGAGCTATATCAACAAGCAGGCAAGCCATAGTGCCGGAAACGATCCGGATGTCGGTACCGGCGGAACTCCGTTCATGAAATACCTCAAGAAACACCGGGATGAGGCCGAGGCGCACTTGTTGGCCGTCTAGATCTCAATCGATGCAGATCGAGAGACCCGCCCTTCCGTTCTCGACGGATGTGTAGCATCCGAAGGGGGAGTCGTCGGTCTGACAGACCCCTTGCACAGGCGTGCCAGGCTCAACCGAGCCCGCATCACCGGCCAACAGGCAGCTACCAATACAATCGGCACTATCGGAACAAGCCTCGCCCGCATCCGCAAACGTCTGAATGCATTGCTGCCAGCCGAGCCGCCCTGCCCGCTGAACAACACCTCCCACCGCTTCGCACCGGGCACGTTCCGCGGGTGTCGCGAACTGTGATGCGAACTGGATGCGCTCATAAGGAGGCAGAGAGCTGCCAAAGTCAGGATTGGCGGCGTGATAGTCACGTAGAGCGCTGCAGGCGGCGACCGCTGCGATCGCCGCCCCGATAAGAACCAGTCGCTCGGGCTTCATCCAGGAAACCGTTCAAAAGACGGGATGCCCTCGGGAAGGTGATGGAAGCTTGGCGCATCGGCAGTCTGCATAACCACCTGAGGCTGGCCGAAGATGCTTGTATCGTCGAGTGACCCGACTTTGAGGATGACCGCGTCCGGTAGCGCCGGAGAGCGGGTCAGGATGTGCGTGCCGCAATTGCCGCAAAATTCTCGCGTGACCGCATGATCGAGGTCGCCGCGTTTGAACTTCTTTGGTTCGCCCTTTGTGTAGCGGAACCCCGCGGCGGGCATGGCCATGAAGTCATTCGCCTGGCCGCCGGTGATGTACTGGCATTCCCGGCAGTGGCATTCGCCCTTCATCACGGGTTCGCCGTCTGCTTCATACCGGATTTCGCCGCAGTAACATCCGCCAGTCGTGGTCATGTATCTTCCTCCCGATGTGTTGCCATCATTGTGAAACGTCAGGTGTCACGGCGCAAGCGCCAGTTAATTGGAACCAAATGCGGACCTTGCGTATAGGTTCAGTGGAGGGAGTTGTAGCGAAAGAACGGGAAAGCCTGCTCGTATGTCTGCTGCCAGCTCATTCTGCCGACAAATCACCGGAACCTCAGACGTATCCGTAGATGATGCGATTAGCCGGGCGCTTTCTGTAGCACGGGATGGCTATGGTGAGCCTGATTGGTTCGACGTTGTCACTGCACGAGGCTTCATCTCGAAGGGGCATGTGACCCACTATCAGGTAACCCTGAACCTTGGGTTCGAAAACACTAGCAAAAACAGAGCGACAGACGACTTTTACTTCCACCGTGCCTGCGGTGGAGTGCGGCGGCCGCGCAATCATCACACGATTGAAACCCGCCTGTAATTTCTCATTATAATTGAATTCGGTCTCGTGGCGTAGTGTGTGCCATATCTGGATACCCCGCCAGCTTACCATCGCTTGTGTAGTTCAACAGCGTAATTGGCCGAAACTTCATCAGGTGAATGCCTCAACAAAAAGGGTGAGTTCCTCTCGTTCAAGCTTAGTATGGCCTGGGAATTGCCAGTTGTTTGGGCAATTCGTGTCTATTTTGGAAGCAGGTTGAAAAGCGTGCGGGGCCTCGGTCGTCTAAAACTCTCTTCTATTGCGCTGATTGACTACGTCAGCTCAGCAAATCTCAGAAACAAACTGCTGATCAACGGTTTCTGGCGGAGCGGCACGACCTGGCTGCAACAGACTCTGGTCGATGCACTGAATGCAAAATCCCTTTTTGAACCTTTTTCCCCGGCGGCGGGCCACAAATGGGACCAACTGAGCCATACGGTCTCGGAAGCGAGCCGAAACGTCTACATGCCTCTGTCGGCGAACTGTCTCACTCCACGGGACCGGATGACGCTGTATCTCGCCCTGAAAGGCGTGGGGACGCATGGCTACACCCATTTCCTTCGAAGTGCGCACTCTCCGGTCTGGTCCAAAAGCCTGATGGTCAAGTCCACTCAGCTGGGATTCGTGCTGGATGAGATAGCCCGCAACCGTACGCTCCCGATTATCCACATCCGCAGACACCCGGCAGCTGTCTATGCCAGCTTCAAGGAAACCGACTGGTCCTGGAGTATTCAGGATGTCCGGCTGGATCAGAATTACAGCTTGCAGGACTTCACCAAAGGAACAGTGGAATACGAACGCGCGGAAACCCTGCTCAGGTTTGACCAGTCGCCCGCACACCGGATGGCTGCGTTGTGGAGCCTCAGCGAACGCGCCGCACAGCAGAGCATCCGGTCCAACCGGGCGCAATTTGTGAGCTATGAAGATATCGTCAGCGAAGGCGCCGCTATCCTGAACCGGCTACAGATTTCATCTGTGAATATCCAGTCCAATGTCACAGCAAGTCCGGTGACCAATATCGGGCGTGAAAGCCTGACGGTGAAAGAGCGCCTGAATGACTGGACTTCCCGCCTTACGCCGTTCGAAATAGACTGCATACGATCTGTCTGTCAGGAACTGTTCCCTGACAACGGGTATTTCCAGAACAGTGCCCATCCGATCGGTGAGAGAAGATTCAGGACAGGCTGACCGAACATCATTCCGCCCTATCCTTTAAAGCCTTTGGCAACGACGAATATTTCCGGGCTACCGGATCGGCTGGCAGGCGGCTTGATGTGCTTCACGCTGGTGAAGTTCGCCTTCAGCAAGTCCAGCACTTCCTTCGTTGCGCCGCCCTGGAAAACTTTTGAACAAAAGGTCCCACCTCTCGCGAGATGTTCAACTGCAAAGGCTGCAGCCATCTCGACCAGTGCCACAGTTCGCAAATGGTCCGTTTGCCTGTGGCCGGTGGTGTTCGCGGCCATATCGGACAACACAAGATCCGGTGCGCCGGTCAGCCCTTTCATCAGCTCCGCCACATCATCCGGATTGTTGATATCGCCCTGCACGATGTGGACACCAGCTAAAGGTTCGACCGGCAGGAGATCGATGCCTGCGATCTCGCTCGCGCCCTTAATCTGGGCAACCTGCATCCAGCCTCCGGGCGCGCAACCAAGGTCGACCACGCGTTGCCCACGGTGGAACAGGTTCAGCTTATCGTCGATCTCCAGCAGCTTGTACGCTGCGCGGGCGCGATAGCCTTCGGATTTGGCCTTCTGGACATACGGATCCTGCAGCTGGCGTTCGATCCAGCGCTTTGAGCTTTCGTTCTTGGCGCGATGCGCGATGATCTTGCGCTCTCCCATCCGCCGTCCGGACGTACCGCGTTTGTCGGAAGGGCCTTTCCAGCGGCGCTTTTCGTCATCCGTCATGGGGACACCTCTGCTGAGGGGCTGTTATTATCTTTCGGCGTCCCGGATGCCGTTTCGGATTCCTTGGGCTTACCGGACCGGCGGCGGTTGCCGTGCTTTCTAGGGCCCTTGCCACCATACATCATGGACAGCAACAGACCTTCCCGCAGCCCCCTGTCACCGACGCGGAGGCGGTCTCCGGGGAAAGCATCCCAGATGGATTGCATGATCGCACAACCCGACAGCATCAGGCTGGCCCGCTCTTCTCCGATCGTTGGCAGCGTGGCACGCCCTTCGAGCCCAAGATCGCGAAGCAGTTTCACAGCCGCGTCTGCCTCATCCCGGCTCATCCAGCTGCCATCGACCTTGTCGCGCCGATAGCGGTCGAGTTTCAAATGCACGCCTGCGAGACAAGTCACCGTGCCGGAAGTGCCAATCAGGTGAGAACCATCCTGGCCCATCGCCCGGCTGACGCGTTCGGTCCCCTTCCAGGCACGGATCACTTCGCCGCAATGATCCAGCATCGCAGGAAACGCTTCTTCCTCCGGCAGATGCCCGAACCGCTCGTGAAGGGTAACAACGCCGAGCGGCAGGCTGGTCCAGTCCTGGATAGGAGCGCGCTTTACCAGGCCATGCGACCCGCCTTCGCGAGCTACTTTCGCATTCACCCAGGAAAGTTCCGTCGACCCGCCGCCGATGTCGACGACCAGAACCGTCTTCGCATCTTCAGCCATCAGGTCATGACAGCCAATGGTAGCCAGACGCGCCTCTTCCTTTGCGTTGATGATCTTGAAGGTGAGGCCCGTTTCCTCATGGACGCGGCGGATGAAGTCCGGCCCGTTTTCGGCCTGGCGGCAGGCTTCGGTTGCGATGCAGCGAACCCGGCCGACACCGTGGTTCTTGAGCTTGCGGCGGATGGCCTTCAGCGCGTCCAGCGCACGCTCGATGGCCGCGTCCGACAGACGCCCCGTTTCGTGGAGCCCCTCCCCAAGACGCGCGATCTGCGAATGCGAATCAACGACGCGGAAGGACTTCCCCCACGGCTCCGCCACGAGCAGGCGGCAATTGTTGGTTCCAAGGTCAACGGCCGCGTAAAGCGGTCCTTTGCGCCCTTTGCGCGAACTGCGCCGGTTTCCCCGGTGGTTCGCCGCTTTTTTGTCTGCCATGATGTGGCCCAAACTGAATTCTTGGGGCAATCTCTACCACAGGAGACGTAAATGACCAGTAGACGTGGCCTGTTTGGATGGTTGATCGGGGGACGCAGCCGCAAGCGCACGCCGTCCGCCGATACTCCCTATGTGCTGGACCGTCCGGTGGACCGGAATGTCAGCTACAATGCCGTTTCCACGTTCACGGCAAAATACCAGATCGGCCAAGTTGTCCGCCACCGGCACTTCCCGTTCCGCGGAATCATCTTCGATGTGGATCCGCAATTTGCGAATACAGATGAGTGGTACGAGGCCATTCCGGAAGAGGTGCGCCCCCGCAAGGACCAGCCCTTCTATCACCTGTTCGCCGAGAATGAGCGTACGCACTACATCGCCTACGTCTCCGAACAGAACCTTGTGCCGGATGACTCGGCCCAGCCGCTCAGCCATCCAGACATCCACGAATGGTTCAATGTCACGTCCCGCGGCACGTATGAGCTGAAAAAGGGTGTCGCCAACTAGGCGTCAGTTCGTTGACCCGTCGGCCCGGCCACCATTTTCGAGAATGTGGATAACTTGATCCCAATGCTCGAGCGCGTTCGTATCGCCCTGCGCCGCAACTTCAGCAGCACGCAGCGTTGCGATCACCGCCGCATCCTCACCATACTGGGCGAAGAGCTGCGCCGCGATCCGGGCGGGTTCACTCATGCGTGTTGGCCTTGGCTCGTGCAATTGCCGCCGTTGTGGACTGCCCGTCGAGCGTCGGCACGATATGCACCGTACCGCCGCGCGCGAGCACTACATCTGCTCCGACAATCGTGTCGAGCGTGTAGTCTCCGCCTTTGACAAGAAGGTCCGGCTGCAAGGCCTCGATCAGCGCTGCGGGCGTGTCTTCGTCGAACACGACCACCGCATCCACAGCGGTAAGTCCCGACAGGACGCGCGCGCGGGATTCCGCATCATTGACTGGGCGTGTCGGTCCCTTGAGGCGCTTAACCGAAGCATCTGAGTTCAATCCGACGACCAGTCGGCCGCAGCGGCTCTTCGCTTCTTCGAGAACTTTGAGGTGTCCGGGATGAAGGATGTCGAAACAGCCATTGGTGAAGCCGACAGTCAGGCCGGCATCGCGCCAGATCGAGATCTGGGATAGCGCTGTTTCCAGCGGGATATGACTGACGCCGCCATGGTCCAGACCCATTTCGAGAGCGCCACGCAATTCGTCGGCAGAAACAGTCGCAGTACCGGATTTGCCGACGGCAATACCGGACGCAGCGATTGCGAGATCGACTGCCTGGCCAAGTGTTCCGCCGCCTGCAAGACCCAGTGCCAGCGCGGCGATGGACGTATCGCCGGCGCCTGACACGTCATAGACTTCACGTGCTTTCCCGGCCTTGTGAGTGACTTCGCCTTCCTTCGAGATGAAAGACATGCCTTTCGCTGCCCGGGTCACGACTACCGCCCTGGCTGGCAATGCGCGCGCTGCAGCTTCCAGCGCAGCAGCGGCCTCCTGATCGGTTTCGGTGGGCATGCCGAATGCATGCGCGAGTTCGTGGCCGTTCGGCTTGATCAGGTCGACTGCGCCGTAACGACTGAAGTCCCGCCCCTTCGGATCGGCAATCACTGGAATGTCGAATGCCTTACCCGCATCCAGCGCGGCCTTGATCACACCATCCGACATGGCGCCTTTGGCATAATCGGACAGGATTATGAGGGAAGCTTCCGCTGCGACCTGATGGATCGCGGAGACGAGTTCGCTTTCCACGTCCTGGCCTATACCTGCCACCTCTTCCGCATCGACACGCAGCAATTGCTGAGAACCTGCGACGAAGCGCGTTTTCAGTGTCGTCGGGCGTCCGCGCATGGCGATGAGGTCCGCTTCGACATTCGGCAGCTTTCCCAGAAGGGATGCAAGTTCGCGGCCTTCGGCGTCATCGCCGACTACGCCGATCAGAGCGGTATGGAGGCCGAGTGAAGCGAGGTTACGCGCAACGTTCCCTGCTCCACCCGGCATAGACGCCTCACGCGTGCGGCGCATGATCGGTACCGGCGCCTCAGGTGAAATGCGGGAAACGTCCCCATAAACGAAGCGATCAAGCATGACATCGCCGATACAGACGATTTTCCGCCCGGCCGCCTTGGCGATCAGGTCTATGAGGGATGCACGCGCCATCAGCCGCGCGCCATCCCGGTCAAAAGGGAATCGAACATGCTCTACTCCGGTTTTTCAAAGGATATAGCCGCTGGCGGGGACACGTAAAAGGCGAAGCCGCATGCAGGAGGCATCCAAACGGTACAGCGGTACGTATTCCATTTGAAACTGCACTCATCAGGAAGATTGCCCTGCCCGCCTCATCTGCCCCTATAATCGTCTGGTTCCGGGAGGACCTTCGCCTTTCCGATAATCCGGCGCTTCACGCAGCAGCCAGGCAAGGGCGCCCGGTCATCTGCCTGTACATCCATATGGATGGCAGGAATGGAGAACGCGCCCTGGGCGGGGCCTCCAGGTGGTGGCTCGACAAATCCCTGAAAGCGCTGTCGCGCGATATTGAAAAGCTGGGTGGACAGCTGACCGTCCGGGCAGGCGATGGCAGCGCCTGCCTGGACGCGGTGATCGAAGAAACCGGCGCCAATGCCGTTTACTGGAATCGGCGTTATGGTGCGGTAGAGCGCGAAACCGATGCGACAGTGAAATCCCGCCTCAAGGACCGGGGCACTGATGCGCAGAGCTTCAACGCCCGCCTGCTGGTGGAGCCATGGGTGCTGAAAACCGGTTCGGGTGGATTCTACAAGGTGTTTACACCATTCTGGAAGGCTCTGCGCGGCTGTTACGAAGCACCTGCCGCCCTGCCCCGGCCGGAGAACCTCTCCGGACCGACGCCCGACACGCTTGGGATCGATGAGCTGAGCCTGCATCCCAAAAGTCCCGATTGGTCGACGGGGTTTGATGCAATGTGGCAACCAGGTGAAACCGGTGCACACGACCGCCTGAAGGCATTTCTGGATGGACCGGTCGACGCCTATCCGAGCGAACGCGATATTCCGGGTAAGGAGGACGGCACATCCGGCCTGTCACCGCATCTGCGATTTGGAGAAATAGGACCGGCTCAGATCTGGCGCGCGACACGAGCAGCGATGGAATCTGGCCGGGTCAGCGAAGACAGCGGCTGGAAATTCCTTTCCGAAATTGCCTGGCGCGAATTCTCTTATGTCCTGCTCTATAACCGGCCGGATTTCGCCGACGCCAACTACAATTCCGATTTCAACCACATGCCTTGGCGCACCGACAAGTCAGCGCTGAAAGCCTGGCAGACCGGTCGGACGGGGTACCCGATCGTGGACGCCGGCATGAGACAGTTGTGGGCGACTGGCTGGATGCATAACCGTGTCCGGATGATCGTCGCCTCCTTCCTGACCAAGCACCTTTTGCTGCACTGGCGAGATGGCGAAGCGTGGTTCTGGGACACGCTGGTGGATGCTGACCCAGCCTCCAACCCCGCCAGCTGGCAGTGGACCGCCGGATCGGGCGCCGATGCAGCGCCTTATTTCCGCGTGTTCAACCCGATCACACAGGGCGAGAAATTCGATGCGAACGGCTCCTATGTGCGCCAATGGGTGCCAGAAATTTCCGATCTTCCGGACAAGTACCTTCACGCTCCCTGGACGGCGGACAAGCAAGCCCTGTCAAAAGCGAACGTCCGGCTTGGCGAGAATTATCCAGAGCCGATTGTTGAGCACAAGGCCGCCCGGGAACGCGCTCTGGGCGCCTACGAAACCTTAAAATCTCAACGTGCAAACGCTTAGGTCAGAATTGCGATGAAGCAGGATTTTCCGGAAACAGTTGGATTCAATGCCTCATTCTGGCAAACTGGGCCGAGTTCCCTGTGGCCAGAGGGAGAGACCATGACTGGGACGATAACCGCTTCGCCCAACTCGATCCGGACGCTGAAAAACGTTCCGGCGAGTTTCAGGATTGCCTGTCTCGCGCTCCTGAATACACAGCATGGAACACTGGAGTTCAGACTTCCGGATGACCGGCAGCTCGTGTTCCGGAACAACCAGCCAGGCCCTTACGCCATTGTCTCCGTACACGATTATAATTTTGTCAAGCGCGCCATGGCTGGCGGGGATGTCGGTTTCGCTGAAGCCTATATGGATGGCGATTGGTCTACGCCCGACCTGACCGAAGTCCTCCGTTTCTTCTCCGCGAATTTCGAGGCAGCGGGCCGGCTGGCCGTCGGCGGCACCATTGTGCGCTGGGCGAACATGGTCCGCCATGTCTTTTCCAGCAGGAACACACGCGAAGGCGCCAAAAAGAACATAGAGGCGCATTACGACCTCGGGAATGATTTTTACGGCCTCTGGCTCGACCCCTCCATGACGTATTCTTCTGCCGTCTTCGAAAATCCAAACATGAACATGGAGCAAGGCCAGCAGGCGAAATACCGGAACATCTGTGATCGGATCGGCGCAGGTCCGTCGAGCGAGCTTCTCGAAATCGGCTGCGGCTGGGGCGGCTTCGCGGAGTTCGCCGCAAAGCAGCGTGGATCAAAAGTGACCTGCCTGACGATCTCCCCGTCCCAACGCGACTATGCCATGGAACGGATGCAGCGGGAGGGCCTCAATGAGCGTGTTGAAATCCGTCTCGAAGACTATCGTGACCATACCGGAAAGTACGACGGGGTTGCCTCCATCGAAATGTTCGAAGCCGTCGGTGAATCCTATTGGCCAAGCTACTTCTCCAAGATCTTCGAAACCTTGAAAGACAGCGGCAAAGCTGCATTGCAGATCATCACCATCGATGACGATTTATTTCCCCGCTACCGAAAGCGTGTCGATTTCATCCAGCGGCATATTTTCCCGGGCGGTATGCTTCCAAGCGAGAAAGCGCTGAAAGAGCAATTCCAGCTTGCGGGCCTTCGCCATGATGGCGTGACTTATTTCGGGCAGGACTATGCCCGCACCTGCCGCGAATGGTCCCGCTCATTCAATAATGCCTGGGACCAGATCGCAAATCTCGGCTTCGACGAACCGTTCCGGCGCATGTGGAACTTCTACCTAGCCTATTGTGAGGCAGGGTTTGAAGGCGGCCGGATCAATGTCGGCCAGTTCCAGTTGTCGAAAGCCTGATCAGACCAGACGGCTCTGCTTCACGGCCGCATCGATAAAGCTCGCGAACAACGGATGCGGCTGGAACGGACGGGATTTCAGTTCCGGGTGGTACTGGACGCCGATAAACCAGGGATGGTCTGGAATCTCGAAGATTTCCGGAAGCGTGCCGTCCGGTGACATGCCGGAAAAAAGACCGCCAGCCTTTTCGAGCGCGTCGATATAGGCCGCGTTGACTTCGTACCGGTGACGGTGGCGTTCGGAGATGTCGAGCGTGCCGTAGATCTCAGCGACCTTGCTGCCTTCTTTGAGGCGAGCCGGATAAGCGCCGAGGCGCATAGTGCCGCCCTTGTCACTCTCCGCGGTGCGGACCTGCTTTTCGTTGCCCTGGGTCCACTCCTCCATCAGGCCGACGAGCGGGTTCGGTGTCGAAGGATTGTTCTCGGTCGTATTGGCATCTTCGATGCCTGCCATGTGGCGTGCAGCCTCGATAACTGACATTTGCATGCCGTAGCAGATGCCGAAGCACGGCACCTTGCGTTCCCGGGCAAAGCGCGCCGCGCGCATTTTTCCGTGGGCACCACGTTCGCCGAAACCGCCCGGCAGAATGATGCCGTGAACGCCTTCCAGTATGTCTAGCGGACGATGCTCGTCATCGAACTCCTCGGAATTGATGAGCTTCACCGAGACTTTTACGTTGTTTGCGAGGCCGCCATGGCTGAGCGCTTCCGCGACAGACTTATAAGCGTCCGGCACATCAGTGTATTTGCCGACGAGGCCGATGCAGACCTCGCCATCCGGATTGTGGATGGTCGTCGCGATCTTCTGCCAGCCAGACAGGTCCGGCTCAGGCGCATCGTCGATCCGGAAATGCGCAAGCACTTCCTTGTCCAACCCCTGCTCGTGATAGGCTTCCGGTACGTCATAGATATGCCGGACGTCACGCGCCTCAATCACGCTGGATGGGCGGACGTTACAGAAGCTGGCGATCTTGCCCTTCTCGTTCTCCGGGATCGGCCGGTCGCAGCGGCACAGCAAGACTTGCGGCTGGATACCGATCGAGCGGAGTTCCTTCACCGAATGCTGTGTCGGCTTGGTCTTCATTTCGCCGGCCGCCGGGATATAAGGCAGCAGCGTCAGGTGGATGAAGCAGGCGCGATCCGGGCCCAGCTCCTGCCCAAGCTGGCGAATGGCCTCGAAAAACGGGAGGCCTTCGATGTCACCCACCGTGCCGCCGATCTCGCAAAGCACGAAGTCAACGCCCTCACCCGGATCGGAGAGGACGAAGTCCTTGATTTCATTGGTGACGTGCGGAATGACCTGAATGGTTGCGCCGAGATAATCGCCCCGGCGCTCTTTCTCGATAATATGCTTGTAGATCCGCCCGGTCGTGATGTTGTCCGACTGGCGGGCCGAAACGCCTGTGAAGCGTTCATAGTGACCGAGGTCCAGATCCGTTTCAGCGCCGTCATCTGTCACGAACACCTCGCCATGCTGGCGGGGGCTCATCGTGCCTGGATCGACGTTCAGATAGGGGTCGAGCTTTCGAAGTCGGACGCCGTAGCCACGAGACTGCAGCAACGCACCGAGTGCGGCGGAAGCGATACCCTTGCCAAGGGAGGACACCACGCCGCCTGTAATGAAAATATAGCGGATCATGGGAACACCCTGATGCCGTGATTCGGTTTTGACTGGCGCACCTAAATCATAGGCGCACGCGAATTATTGGGGATTGCCACTTTCAGGTGCGGTGACTTCCGGTTCCGGCTCAGCCGCGGCTTCCCCCTCACCTTCCGTTGCATCTGCAGCGCTTTCAGGTGCAGCCACGCTTGCATCCGACAGACCGGCCTGACCAGACAGCAAAGGTGCTGAAGGATCGAACAGGTCTGTCGGGGTGCCCGGCGCAGGTGCAGAGTCTTCCGGTGCCAGCACGCGCTCGATATCCGACCGGTTGTCGCCTTCGCGATTGGCGAGTGTGGTCAGCGCGAGACTGGTGATGAAGAAGATCGCCCCGAAAATGATTGTCGAACGCACCACAGCGCCAGCCGCGCCGCGGCCCGACAGAAGCGAGTTCGTACCGCCACCGCCGCCGCCGATCCCAAGACCGCCGCCTTCCGACTTCTGAACCAGCACAAGCCCGATCATGACCAGGCAGGCCAGGATGTGGATCACGAGGATAACGTTCTGCATGACAAATCCGATACGTTTCGTCCAAGGCGCCCGCATATAGGGAATGCGCGCGCAGGCCAAGTGCCGCCTTCAGTCAGAATGGCAAATCAGGCTTTTGCGTAGATGGCGAGGAAGTCCGCCGCCTTCAAGCTCGCACCGCCAATCAGGCCGCCATTGACGTTTTTAACCGCCAGCAAATCACCTGCATTGTCCGGTTTCATGCTGCCGCCATAGAGGATTGGAATGAGATCTGCTTCCGCTCCGTAAACGTCTGTCAGGCAGCAGCGCAGGGCATTGTGCATTTCTTCAACCGCCTCGACAGTGGCGACATTTCCCGTCCCAATGGCCCAGACAGGCTCATAGGCAACGACGATCGATTCTGCTGGGGTATTGGCCGGAAGTGAGGCGCGAAGCATGTTGGTAACGACATCAATCGCTTCGCCGCTGTCTCGCTCTGCAGCTGTTTCACCGATACAAATAATCGGCGTAATACCGGCACGAAGCGCGGCGGCAGCTTGCGAAGCAACGATTTCGTTCGTTTCACCGTGATCTGCGCGGCGCTCGGAATGTCCTACAATTACGTAGGAAGCCCCGGCATCAGCCAGCATTTCCGCGGAAACATCGCCTGTATGGGCACCCTTTTCATTGGGATGGCAGGTTTCGCCGCCGATCTTGAGATCCGACTCTCTTGCCTGGTCGGCGGCCTGCATCAAAAGTGTGGCCGGAACGCAGATCAATGCCTCCACATTTTCCTTGGCCGGTGTGACGCCACCAGCGATCGCGACGATTTCAACCAACGAGGCGCGAAGCCCGTTCATCTTCCAGTTCCCGGCAATAAGTGTCCGTGCCATCAGCGTTACCTATCTTGATTGACTTTGCCGGGTCGCCTAGCAAGCACTGAGCCATCCTGCAAATAGTTGAAAGTACTAGCCTCATGCTCGCGCTGATGAAACGCCTGACCCAATCGATTCTTGGCAAGTTCATTGCCATGATCATCATTGCTGGCATGGCGTTCTGGGGCGTGGACCAGATCTTCAACCAGGTCCGCAACGGACTTGGATCTGACCTCATGGCAGCGGGAAAGTCTTCCGTAACAGTCGAAGCATTCGATCGGCGAATTGAAGTGATGCTGCGGAATGTAAACCAGCAAAACGACAATCCGATCACCAAGGACCAGGCTGTCGAGCGCGGTATGGTGGATCAGATTTTCCAGCTTGAACAATCTCAGACGACTCTTCTCGGATTCGCCTCGAAGATCGGCGTCGTCCCCTCGACGGACGCCGTTTTGGCGGAACTTCGCAAACAGGATGCCTTTAAAAACCCGCTGACAGGCGAGCTTGATCTCGCGACCTATCAGCGCGTTCTGGCGCAAAACCGGTTTTCCCAGACAGAGTACGAAGATCAGGTCAAAAGCGACCTGACCCTTCAGGCGCTCCAGACCGGCACTTTCGCAGGCCTGATGCCACCAGACGTCCTCAAAGCGGTCCAGTCCCGGTATCTCGCTGAATCCCGCGATGTCGCCTGGTTCATCCTGGACGGGACTGATGTGCCGGAACCAGCCGCCCCGACCGAAGAAGAAGTGTTGGCATTCTACAATGAAAATCTCGACGCCCTGAAACAGCCCGAACGCCGTGCGATCGACCTCGTGAAAGTGTCCGCCGACGATTTCCTGAGCCAGGTTGAAGTGACGGAGCAGGAAATCGCGACGATCTACGAGGCAGGTAAATCGGAGCGCTACTCTGAGCCCGAACAGCGGACCTATGTCGAATTGATGTTCGATTCCCGCGATGCCGCCCGGGATGCTTTCGGCGCACTGGCTGGCGGAGACGACCCCTCGACTTTGCAGGGCGTTGTTTCCAGAGAATCCAAGACCTCCCTGGCCGACGATGTCAATGACCCGCTACTGCGCGATGCGATGTTCGGTCCCGGCAAGCAAAGTGGCGCACTTTTCGGACCGAAAGATATGGGCGACGGCCGGTGGCTGATTGCCCGGCTCGTTTCGATCCAGCCCGGCGCTGTCTTCCCGATTGAAACTGTGTCTGAGGAAATCCGCACGGGCCTCGCACGTGAACGCGCAACACTGCTCCTCTACGACAAGCTCGAAGCACTCGACCGGTCGATCAATGCAGGCTTCGACCTGAACCAGATCGCCGGAGAACTCGGCGTTCCGGTCATTTCCTTCGAACCGGTTGATCAGAATGGGTACACAGAGGACGGCCTGCCAATGATCGGCCTGCTCGATGCAGGTGACGCCTTCAATCAGGCTTTCAGCATGAATGTCGACGACACGTCGAACCAGTATACCAAGGATGACGCGACTTACGTCGTCTCCACCCGAAAGATCGTCCCGCCTTCCACACCGGAGTTTGACGAAGTCAAAGATGACGTGCGTCAGGCGCTGATCATGCGCAATGGAGGAGAAGCCGCACAGACTGCGGTCAAGGCGATCAAGGGCAGGATTGAAAGTGGAGAATCTTCGCTCGAAGCAGAGGCCCGTGCGGTGAGCTCCGAAATCGAGACGCCACCATCGTCGGTCACCCGGATGAATGCTGAAGACAGCGGACTGCCGAATTCTGCAATCGGTGGCATCTTTTCCGGCAAAACAGGCGAAGTCTTCACCTACCCGAACCGCACAGGCGACAAGTACATGATCGTACAGCTCAAGGCTGTAAACGATCCGTCTGCGGCTGACCTGGCCGCGGCGGCTCCAAACGCATCGAGCGCGCTGATCTCGTCCCTGGATTCCGACCTGGCCGAAGCCATGGAGTCCGAAATGGCCGGTGCGGTGAAACTCCGGGTCAACAACGCAGCTTACAACGCCTACAAAGCGTCGATCACGACAGACCAATGAGCCAGGCCAAGCTGATCGTTCGCCGGCGCATCGGGGATGTCGAAACGCCCGTAGGCGCCATGTTGAAGCTGGGTGTCGATGCACCCGGCAGCTTCCTGTTTGAATCAATCGCCGGCGGGGAACGTCTTGGACGCTTCTCTTTTATCGGCGGTGCGCCGCAAGTTTGGTTCCGGATTCTGAATGGCGTTCCGGAGACAGCAACCTCATCCGACTTCTCCGATGCGAAACGTATCGACGGCACGCCGGTTGAGGCACTAAGGGCTTTCGTCTCGTCGGCACGGGCCGACACAGACGAGGATTTGCCGCCGATGGCATCTGGCGCGTTTGGCTACGTCGGGTACGACATGATCCAGCACGTCGAGCCTGTTTCAATCACCAAACCTGCTGCACTCAACGTACCTGAAGTACTCCTGGTGATCCCGAAAGTCGTGATCGTGTTTGACCACATTTATCAGGAACTGCTCCTGATCGGTCGGATCGAGAATGGCAATGAAGACGAGATCAACCGGCAACTGGACGAGATTGAACAACAGCTCCAATCCCTTCCCGTTCTGCCTCCTGCAGATCAAGCAGCCGAGCCGGTAGACCTGACCTCAAATACGAGCAAGGAACGCTATTTCAACATCGTCGATAAATGTCGTGAATACATCAAGGCCGGCGACATCTTCCAGGTCGTGCCAAGCCAGCGTTTTTCCACGCCGTTCACCAAGAAATCGATCAGCTTCTATCGCGCGCTTCGCCGTCTGAATCCTTCCGCATTCATGTTCCACATGAACTTGGGGGATGTTAGACTTGTTGGGTCCAGCCCCGAAATTCTGGTGCGCGTGCGGAACGGACGTGTCGCGATCCGGCCGATCGCAGGCACCCGCCCCCGCTCAGGTGACCCCGTAGAAGATGCAAAACGGGCGGAAAGCCTGTTGAACGATCCGAAGGAAATCGCGGAACATCTAATGTTGCTCGACCTCGGACGCAATGATGTGGGCCGTGTCGCGGCCTATGGAAGTGTTCAGGTTACGGAACAATTTATCGTCGAGCGCTACAGCCATGTGATGCATATCGTCAGCCATGTTGAAGGCGATCTGCGCGATGGCCTAGACGCCGTGGACGCCCTCTTCGCGGGCTTCCCAGCAGGCACTGTTTCTGGTGCACCGAAGATCCGTGCCATGCAGATCATCGATGAGATGGAAACGAACTCACGTGAGATCTATGGCGGCGCAGTCGGCTATTTTGGCTGGAATGGCGATCTCGACACATGCATCGCACTGCGTACAGCGGTCCTGAAAGACGGCCAGCTTCACATCCAGGCAGGCGGCGGTGTCGTGCTCGATTCCGATCCCCAGTACGAATATGACGAGACCCAGCATAAGGCTGGCGCCCTGAAGCGCGCCGCCGAGCTGGCTGCAGCTTACGAGTTCGACCAATGAGCCGGAAGAAAATCCTCGTCATAGACAACTATGACAGCTTCACCTGGAACCTCGTCCACTATCTGGAGGAGTTGGGGGCTGACACAACGGTCGTTCGCAATGACGAGATGACCGTGGAAGAAGCGCTTGCCAGCGGGGTGGACGGAATTCTCCTCTCTCCTGGCCCCTGCACGCCCAATGAGGCCGGAATCTGCGTGGATCTGATTCGGAACGCGCCAAATGATCTGCCCATTCTCGGCGTATGCCTGGGACACCAGTCCATCGGTCAGGCTTTCGGCGGCAAAGTGATCACCGCGCGGGAAATCCGCCACGGCAAGCTGTCAGACATTCACCAGACAGGTGGTGATCTGTTCGAGGGCCTGCCTGAGACATTCCGCGTTGTCCGCTACCATTCTCTGGCGGTGAAACCGGAAGACTTGCCGGAAGACCTTGTGGCCGATGCCTTCACCGATGACGGTGAAATCATGGCCCTGCATCACAAGTCCCGCCCGGTCTACGGTGTCCAGTTCCACCCGGAAAGCATCCTGACAGAGCACGGACACGCGCTGCTAAAGAACTGGCTCGACAAGTTGTGAGGAAACACAGGCATGGATGACTTGACTGCACAAGCTGAAGCCCTCCTTGCCGATATGAAACCCCTATCGCCGAGCGCAGCTCCGGGACAGAACATGCTGCCGCCCAATACGCGGCGAGACATTGAGGGCAAGTACGGCGCGTCTCCGGTCTGGCGCGCGGGCGACGCTCCGGCCACACTGTTTGTTCACGGATGGGATGACACCCACCGCGTCTGGCGGCAATTTGCGATGGATTTTATCCAGAACCAGCGCCCTGCGATTTTGATGGATCTGCCGGGTCATGGGGCTTCTGGCATAGAATCCGCCGGATGGGCGGTGGCTGGCACATCAGTCCGCGAGGTCTGCGACGCTGAAGGTCCGATCGATACGATCATCGCGCATTCGTTCGGCTGTATCGCAACTCTCCGAGCCGTCGAACTGGGTGCAAAGGCAGACTATCTCGTACTCATCGCCCCGCCCCTGAGCGAGGGTAAGGGCGGGTTCCAGGAGCGGCAGAAAAAGAAGGGCTACAGCGACGAGGTCATCGCACGCGCCGAGCAGCTGCACCTCGAACGCACTGGCCTGCCCCTTTCCCGCACCAATTTTCTCCGCGTTGTGGAAAGCTTCTCCGGAAAAGTTCTCATAGTTGGTTCGCATGCCGATTCGGAGTGCCCTCTGGAAGCCATGGAAACAATGGCGGAAGGCCTGCCAAACGTTACAGTTTATGCCGTCGACACGCTGGGCCACCGAGAACTGGCGCAGGATCACGGCATTCTCGCAGACGTGTTGGACTTTCTGGGCTATTGAGCCTCCGCTTCAAGACCGCTATCGGTTTCGGTCCATGACAGACACATCACTCTCCTTAGCGCTTAAAGCGCTGGCACGCCGTGAACCGCTTGATGATGCCACGCTGACTGGCGCGTTCGATGCGCTGCTTTCCGGAGAGGCTGCACCGGAGGAAATCGGAGCGTTCCTGATGGGACTGGCGGTCCGAGGTGAAACCGCTGACGAGCTGACAGCCGGCGCGACCATCATGCGCCAGCATGCCCGGACGGTCACGACAGGCGGCCCCCTGCTCGATACCTGCGGCACGGGAGGACTTCCATGGAAAAGCCTCAACACGTCTACAGCAAGCGCAATCGTCATTGCTGCGGCGGGTGGCCGTGTCGCCAAGCACGGCAATCGCTCCGTGCCGCCAAAAACGGGTTCGGCCGATGTGCTGGAATCCCTCGGGGTCAATCTTGAGATCAGCGAAGAGGAATTCCTGAACTGCCTGGACGGCGCGGGCGTTGCCTTCCTGTTTGCACGCAATCACCACAGCGCGATGCGCCACGTAGCACCCGTTCGCGCCAAACTTGGCATCCGCACCATATTCAACCTGCTCGGCCCGCTCACAAATCCGGCGGGCGCCTGTCACCAGGTGCTGGGTGTTTTCGGGCCGGAATGGGTGCGCCCTATGGCCGAAACGCTGGGGCGGCTTGGCACGGAGCGGGCGTGGGTGGTGCACGGCCTCGACGGTATCGACGAACTGTCCATCGCAGGGCCGAGCAAAGTTTGCGAAGTGCGGGAAGACGGAACGCTGCGCGATTTCGAGGTACACCCTTCAGATGCCGGACTTGAAACACATCCACTTTCCGCACTCGAAAGCGAAGACGTTACAGGGAATGCGTTGGCGATCTCCGAGCTTCTGGATGGACATGAGACGCCATTCCGGACGACTGTCCTTTTGAATGCAGCAGCTGGCCTGCACGTCCACGGCAAAGCCGCCGACCTGAAGGAAGGTGCAGCCATGGCCGCCGATGCTATCGATTCCGGCAATGCCAAGCAGACACTGCAGAAGCTTGTAAAGCTCTCTCGGGGCGAGACGCTCTAATGCCGACCGCGCTCGACAGAATTATCGACTACAAACGCGAAGAAGTGGCTCGACTGAAACAGCAGGCGAGCTTCTCCGAATTGGATGCCAGGGCGCGTATTGCTGGCCCTGTGCGGGGTTTCTCCACTGCCCTGTCTACGGTCGCCAATACCGACCAAAATGCATTGATCTGCGAATTGAAGCGCAAAAGCCCCTCCGCCGGCGAGATCCTTCTGGGCGCCGATCCGGTCGAGATCGCAACGGAATATGAAGCTGGCGGCGCCGCGTGCCTTTCTGTTCTGACAGACGGACCGAGCTTTGGAGGCAGTCTGGCCGATTTCAAAGCCATCAGGGACGCCGTCAAAATTCCCATGCTGCGGAAGGACTTCATGATCGACCCGATCCAGATTGCAGAAGCGCGCGCCTGGGGCGCCGATTGTGTACTGGTGATCATGGCCAGTCTTGACGATGTTCTTGCTGCCGACCTCACCAGTTGCGCCATGGACTATGGGATGGATGTGCTGGTTGAAACGCACAATGAAGCCGAACTGGAGCGCGCGCTGCGCCTTCCATCCCCCCTGATTGGGGTAAACAATCGCGATCTCAAAAGAATGGTGACTGACCTTTCGACGACCGAGCGGCTCGCCGCTCTCATCCCCGATGACCGGCAACTGGTGGCAGAGAGCGGGATCTCTACACCCGAGCATATCGAGCGCTTGCGAAAAACCGGAGCCCGGCGCTTCCTGATAGGGGAAAGCCTGATGAAACGCGGCCCGCATCGGCAGTCGGCCGTCACGGAGATGCGGACAACCGCCGACGATTGACCCGAACAGTGAACACATGTAGAACACATGTGAACAAAGATTCGGACCAGAGGCGGCCCAACATGTTGACTAGCAAGCAAAAAGAGCTCCTGCTCTTCATCAATGAGCGTATCAAGGAAACGGGCGTGTCCCCTTCCTTTGACGAGATGAAAGAGGCCCTCGATCTTGCCTCCAAATCCGGCATCCACCGCCTCATTACTGCGCTCGAGGAACGTGGCTTCATCCGCCGACTGGCACACCGGGCCCGCGCTCTGGAAGTTCTGAAATTGCCAGAGTCTGCTGTGGCAAGTTCCACACCTCGCGGACGCAAGGACTTCCGCCCTGCTCTTGTATCTGCCGGGCGTCCTGCTCAGGAAGCCTCGTCACGCACTGTCCCCCTGATCGGCCGCATCGCCGCTGGCTTGCCGATTTCAGCGATCCAGCAGGACAATGGGCACGTGAACGCCCCCGACGGCCTGTCCGATAGCGAAGAACATTTTGCCCTCGAAGTTCAGGGCGATTCGATGATTGATGCCGGCATCCTGGAAGGCGACATCGTGATCTGCCGGCGTACGGAATCGGCCAGTACCGGCGACATTGTTGTCGCGCTGATCGACGGCGAGGAGGCAACACTCAAGCGTTTGCGGCGTAAAGGCGCGTCTGTTGCGCTGGAAGCGGCTAACCCGGCCTACGAAACTCGTATTTTCGGGCCAGACCGCGTCGCGGTTCAGGGACGGCTGGTGGCGCTGGTCCGCCGCTATGACTGATCACAGGCGCGCCAGGGCCGATTTCCGCATTCGGGCGCATACTGAAGAACCATTCCGTTTCGGCCTGAAATCAACGTAGCGCCCCCGGCGCTACGGATATTGAGCCAATCGAGATCAATCGTTTGACCATCGATACTGATTTTGATCGATGCAGCTTCTGGCGTCCGTCCGCTGTTGAGGGTCACGGTTCCGTTCGAAGACTGCCCCCTAACCGTTGCGACACTGCAATTTGAACTCAGGCACAGCGGAGCTGATCCGGCTTTCGCGTATCGAAGCGGTGACAGGCCTTCACCATCCACGAACTCATATCGAACGATTTCCCCGCGTTCATTCCTCAGAAAGACTTCGCCTGATGGCGCCCAGTGAAGAACGACATCTGGTGCCTGCATCCACAGTATAACCGCAGGCGCGATCAGCAGGCCTGCGAGCAAGATCCTGGCCCGGCCTCTCGCAGCCATGGCACAGCCGATCGCCAGCGCGCTCAGAACCAGGGTCGAAATCGGCATCGATTTTGGCAGAGTGACAGCTGCGTTGGGCAGACCGGCCACCCAGTTCGCAACCGCCAGAACAGCTTCCAGCGATAAGCCGAACAGCCTGAGCCCAATATCCCCGAAACCGAAAGGCGTCAGTATCAGAGAGAGCGCCGCTAGTGGGGCACTGACAAAGGATATTATGGGCATGGCCAACAGATTGGCGAGCAATCCAAAGCCTGCCAGCCGGTCAAAATGGTAGATGGCAAAGGGCGCGGTAGCGACACCTGCGATGAGAGATGTCATGAACAATGATGCCCAGGTGTAGGACACCGAACTCATGACCCGCTCCTGTTCCGCGCGGTGGCGCGACCAGGCGTCGTAAGTTGCAATCAGGGCGCCGGATGCCACAAAAGACATCTGGAAACCAGGGGTAACCACACTTTCCGGCTGCAGGATTACGACCAGGATCATAGCGATGGCATAGGAGCGCAAGCTGAGCGCGGCGCGGTCCGCAAGTACGGCTCCGAACACCACAGCCGACATGATGAATGCCCGTTGTGTCGAAACACTGGCGCCTGAAATGACCAGGTAAGCAAAACTCGCGATCAGCGCTGCCACCGCCGCAGGTTTCTGCACGGCAATGCGCAGAGCCAATGGTTCTATCAAGGCCAAGAAACGCCAGACGATCAGGAAGACCAGGCCGCCCACCATTGCCATGTGCAATCCGGAGATCGCGAGCAGATGAGACAGACCCGAAGTGCGCAAAGCCTCTTGGTCTTCAATGTCCATGAAGCTGCGGTCTCCGGAGACAAGAGCCGCTGCGAAGCCGCCAGCCCGGTCGCCGGCCGCCCGGTTTACGTGTTCCGCCAGACGTCGCCGGAACGCTGAAATATCTAGCCCGAGCTCTTTCCTCATCCCGATTGGCGCACCCAACGCCCCGCCCCGGCACCGGCCCATGACATAGCCGACACCACCTAATTGTTCGAACCAGGCCTGACGGCGAAAATCATAATCACCTTGGAGCGATGGTGAGGGCGGTGGCCGAAGTTGCACGAAGCACCTCACAAATCGGCCAGGTGCCACCTGAAGATCCAGACGATGAGTCACGCGGACATATTTCGGCGTTTCCTCAACACTCAGGCCGGACAAGGCGTGGACCTCTATGCGCAAGCGATCCCCTTTGGCGCCCGGCTCCACTTCCCTTACCCAGCCCTCCAACATCATCGGACGGGATTGGGTTTGTATAACTGGAGCATCGACAACAGCAGTCCGGAAGCATGCAGCAGTAAAACCGCCTGTGATGCCAAGCAAAACCAGCGCCGGGACGCTGAAAACCGACATCCACCAGACCGATCGGATAATGGCAAAGCAGGCTGACACCGCCAGCGTGATCAGGAAGCAGTGCCAAAGTACCGGTTCAATCATCAGCGAAAAATAGGCAACAACTCCCGCACAAAGCGAAAAACCGAGCAGCAATGGCCGCGTGTCAATTTCCGCGATCGACCAAAGGCTGGCCCACATCGCTGCAATAGCTGGCGCCAGCCCCTTGCCTTCCGGAGCAACCTTGTGTTTCTGCCAGCCGGGACGCCTCAATTGCAGCATCAACCGGAGCCCTCACGAGACATGGACGTCGTCACGCGATTTGCCCCCTCTCCCACCGGCATGCTCCACATTGGCGGCGCGCGTACGGCACTTTTCAACTACCTTTTCGCGAAACACAACAACGGGAAGTTTCTTCTCCGTATCGAAGACACAGACCGGGAACGCTCGACGCCGGAAGCGACCGCAGCCATCCTTGAGGGCATGGAATGGCTCGGCCTGACACCAGACGAACCGCCCTTGATGCAGTTCGAGCGAGCCGGGCGACATGCTGAAGTCGCCGAAGAGATGATCCGGCGCGGCACCGCGTTCAGATGCTATGCCACGCAGGAAGAACTGCAGGCGCGGCGTGAGCTCGGGGAAGAGAAGCGCCAAGCCGCAAAGGTTGAAGGCATTTCTGAAGAAGAAAAAGCCGCGCTTCAGGCTGAAGCACACGCGCTGCTCGCGCCTTACAGGTCTCCTTGGCGCGATGGGGCACCACCTCCCGCGCCGAATGCGCCCTGCACCGTGCGTCTGCGTGCACCAGACGATGGCGAACGCGTGCTGGAAGATGGGGTTCAGGGAACGGTCCGCATCCAGGCGAGCGAACTGGATGATCTCATCCTTCTGCGCGCCGATGGCACCCCGACCTATATGCTCGCCGTTGTGGTCGACGACCATGACATGGGTATCACCCACATCATCCGCGGTGACGACCATCTGCGAAATGCTTTTCGCCAGATCCCCATCTTTGAGGCCATGGGATGGGAAATCCCATCGATGGCGCACGTACCGATGATCCACGGGGCCGATGGCGCCAAGCTATCCAAGCGCCACGGGGCTCTTTCGACGCTGGCCTATCGTGAGATGGGCTATCTGCCTGAAGCCATGCGCGCCTATCTGCTGCGGATCGGCTGGAGCCATGGCGACCAGGAGATCTTTACCGATGAGGAAGCGGTCGCGGCTTTCGACATCTCCGGAATCAACCGGGCGCCTGGCCGGCTGGATCTCGACAAACTCGGCCAGGTGAACTCGCATTTCCTGCGGCTGGCTGATGATGAGCGCCTGTTTTGCCTGCTGAGGCCCCTTTGGGAGGCAAATGGTCCAATCGGTGACGCGGAACCGCGGCTTAAAGCAGCCCTGCCCCACATGAAAGACCGTGGCGCAACCCTGCCCGAACTGGCGCAGGCTTTTGCATTCATGCTGGCCGAAAGGCCTTTGGATATGAACAAAAAAGCCCGGAAGGCTGTCTCCGGGGAGGGGCTTGACCGTTTGCGCGGTGTGCGCGACGTACTCCAGCAGCTGCCAGATTGGACGGCAGAACAGATTTCTGTGACGATATCTGATTATTGCACTGCAAAAGGCCTATCTATGGGGCAGATAGGCCAACCGCTACGCGCTGCACTCACAGGCGGCCTTCCTGCACCGGATATTGCGCCGGTATTGGAGTGGCTCGGCCGCGAAGAGGCGCTTGGGCGAATTGAGGATCAACTGGCGCCGGACACTTCTCCGGGCGCCTGAGAAGCAAGAAGGGTTTGAAGGTAAGGCTGATGGAAAACAAGACGAAACCGAACGGCACCGCGAAGCTGGAAGTTGCCGGTAGCACCTATGACCTGCCGGTCCTTTCCGGAACGCATGGTCCTGACGTGATCGATATTCGCCGTGTTTACGGTGAATCGAACCATTTCACGTTTGACCCGGGCTTCACCTCCACTGCCAGCTGCGAAAGCCAGATCACTTTCATCGACGGTGATGAAGGCATCCTGCTGCACCGCGGATATCCGATCGGCCAGCTGGCTGAACAATCGACCTTCCCGGAAGTCTGCCACCTGATCCTGTACGGCGAACTGCCCACGACTTCGGAACTGGAAGTCTTCAACGACACAGTCAAGCAGCACACCCTGCTCCACACGCAGATGGACCGGTTCTTCGAGGGCTTCCGGCGCGATAGCCACCCGATGGCCATGCTCACCGCGACAGTGGGCGGTCTTGCGTCCTTTTATCCCGGCGCGATGGATAGTGAAGATCCAGCGGAACGCCGCCTGAGCTCGATCCGCTTGCTGGCCAAGATGCCGACGCTTTGTGCGCGCATTCTCAAGTACAATCTGGGCCAGAAGTTCGTCGATCCGCGCAACGAGTACTCGTATGCCGAGAATTTCCTGAACATGTGCTTCTCGGTGTCTGCCGAGGACTACAAAGTCGACCCGGCCATCGCCAAAGCAATGGATCGCTTCTTCATCCTGCACGCTGACCACGAGCAGAACGCTTCGACGTCGACGGTGCGTCTTGCCGGCTCGTCGGGCGCTCACCCGTTTGCAGCTGTCGCAGCTGGCGTGGCCTGCCTCTGGGGCCCGAGCCATGGCGGAGCCAACGAGGCCTGCCTCAACATGCTGCACGAAATCGGCAGCGTCGATCGCATCCCGGAATTCATCGAAAAGGCCAAGGACAAGAATGATCCGTTCCGCCTGATGGGCTTCGGCCACCGCGTCTACAAGAACTACGACCCGCGCGCGAAAGTAATGCGCGAGTCGGCACACGAAGTGCTGGACCTGCTCGGCCTCAAGGACACCCCGATCCTCAAGGTTGCCATGGAGCTGGAGCGCATTGCTCTCGAAGACGAATACTTCATCGAGAAGAAGCTCTACCCGAATGTCGACTTCTACTCGGGTATCATCCTTGATGCGATGGGCTTCCCCAAGCAGATGTTCACCGTTCTGTTCGCCCTCGCCCGGACTGTCGGCTGGGTGGCTCAGCTGAACGAGATGATCGACGACCCAACCCAGCGGATCGGTCGTCCACGCCAGATCTACACGGGCGCCGCGATGCGGGATTATGTGCCGCTTGAAAAGCGCTGAGGCCCGCAAAGTTGATCAAGGATACGCCACTTGCTTGTCAGCAGGTGGCGTTTTCTTTTCTGCCTCTCATGAGAATTTACCCCGTTCCCTTCTGCCCCGACTCCTTGCTAAAGGCTGCGCCATGAAAACCGCTGTGATTGTCTTTCCAGGTTCGAACTGCGACCGTGATGCCCACGACGCCCTCCTCAAGGTGACCGGTAAGGCTCCGGCCATGGTCTGGCACAAGGACGGGACGATCCCGGAAGGCACTGATCTCGTCATGGTGCCGGGTGGCTTTTCTTACGGCGACTACCTCCGCTGCGGGGCGATGGCAGGGAATTCACCAGTGATCTCGCAATTGAAGGCTCACGCCGAACGCGGCGGGTATGTGCTCGGAGTTTGCAACGGGTTCCAGATACTTTGTGAGACGGGGCTGCTCCCGGGCGCGCTCATGCGGAATGCATCGCTTCACTTTGTGTGCAAACCGCAGCCGCTTTCGGTCGAAAGCTCCAACACAGCTTTCACCAGCGCCTACAAGGGACGCAACGAGGTGATCATCCCGATCGCCCACCACGACGGTAACTACTTCGCAGACAACACGACGCTCGATCGGATCGAGGGCGAAGGCCATGTGGCCTTCCGCTACGCTGTCGGAAGCAACCCGAATGGATCTGCCCGCGATATCGCTGGCATTCTCAGCCACAACGGCCGGGTTCTGGGCCTCATGCCGCACCCGGAACGGGCAATCGGTGGTCACGAAGGCGGTGACGACGGTCTCGGTCTGTTTGAAAGCCTGCTCAGCGCCGCCTGAGTTGGAATCCACGACGTCCCCAACACGTCCCCAGATCACAATGTCGGCAGTTCCCGGCTCGCCCTTGCCCGCAAGGCTTGAGGCAAGGGGATCATGACACATATCATCCGCTCATCTGGAGGACCCGCATGGCAAAACACGCAGAACTCATAGCGCGCCTGCCAAAGGCCGAGCTTCATCTTCATATCGAAGGCAGCTTCGAACCGGAAATGATGATGGCGCTCGCCGAGCGGAATCGGATCGAGATTCCTTTCAAGACACTTGAAGAAGCCAAAGCGGCATATGACTTCGCAAACCTTCAGGAATTTCTGGACCTGTACTATCAAGGCATGAACGTGCTGCGGACCGAGCAGGACTTCCATGACCTGACCTGGGCTTACCTGAACCGCGCGAAGGCCGACAACGTCCGGCATGTCGAAATGTTCTACGATCCGCAGGCGCATACTGAGCGTGGTGTGCCGTTTGGCATCGTGACCGACGGCATCTTGTCGGCTCTGGAGAGAGGTGAAAAGGAACTAGGCATTACATCAAAGCTGATCATGAGCTTCCTCAGACACCTGTCTGAAGAGGACGGCTTTGCTCTGCTGGAAGAATCAAAACCCTGGCATGACAAGTTTGTGGGTGTCGGCCTCGACAGTTCGGAAGTCGGCCATCCGCCGCTCAAGTTCGAGCGTCTCTTCGCCAAATGCCGCGAACTGGGATTCAAACTTTGCCTGCACGCAGGTGAAGAAGGACCGCCTGCATACGTCCGGGAGGCCCTCCTGGACATCGGTGCTGACCGGATTGATCATGGAAACCGCGCGATGGAAGATGAGGCGCTGATCGATATCCTGCGTGACACGCAGACACCGCTCACCAACTGCCCGCTGTCTAATCTTGCCCTATGCGTGATCGATGATCTCAGGAAAAGCCCGGTCAAAAAACAACTGGAGGCCGGACTTCTGGTAACGGTCAACTCGGATGACCCCGCATACTTCGGCGGTTACATCGGCAAGAATTACGAAGCAATTGATACAGCATTGGACCTTACGAACGAACAGCTGGTTCAATTGGCCAAGAATAGCTTCAAGGCTTCGTTCCTGCCTGATGAGGCGAAAGAGCGCCTTATCCGGGAAGTAGAACTCGCATAGTTCAGCGCGCTAATTTTCTCCCAAAGCCAAGCTTTTCAAGCGCTTCAACGGCACCCAAAGATAGTTTTTGCATCTGCTAAGCACATTTTTAGATCAGCTAAAGTGTGATCGATCCGTCACACTTTGGCAATGATATAGGATATTCAGGCAAGATTCTTCCAATTCCTTCTGTTTTGGCGACACAATCGGCATTAACTGGCCTCGTGAGGTTAAAAAACAGACAGGAGCATAATATAATGACCAATTTGAAGTCATTGCTTGTTACGGCGTCTTCCATTGCCGTCGCAGCTGTGGTCTGCCTCCCGAAAAGTGGTCCGTTATTTGAGTTAGTTCCGGCTTCAGATATGGAGCTGAGACATGGGCAAGAGAGCCAAGCCTGAAGAGATTATTGCGAAACTGCGGGAGGTGGAGGTTCGCCTCGCTCGCGGTGAAACTGCAGCTTCGGCGGCGCGCGCCGTCGGTGTGACCGAACAGACCTACTACCGCTGGCGCAAAGAGTATGGCGGCCTGCAGGTCGACCAAGCCAAGCGCATGAAAGATATGGAGAAGGAAAACGCCCGGCTTCGGCGCGCAGTCTCTGATCTCACGCTGGACAACCAGATCCTTCAGGAAGTCGTGCGGGGAAAGTTCTAAGCCCTTCGCGTCGTCGTGCTGCAGTCGATCACGTGGTGGAAGAGCTTGGCGTCTCCGAACGCCGGGCTTGCCGTGTGATCGGCCAGCACCGTTCGACCCAGCGCAAGCAGCCCATACGGCGAGATGATGAGGACGCCCTGACATCGGCGATTATCCGCCTGGCCGAACGGTTCGGCCGGTATGGCTATCGCCGGATCACGGCGCTCCTCAGAAATGATGGCTGGCATGTGAACGAGAAGCGGGTTTACCGCATCTGGCGACGGGAGGGGCTGAAAGTGCCGATGAAACAACCAAAACGCGGTCGTCTCTGGCTGAATGATGGCTCGTGTGTGCGGCTGAGGCCGGCGCACAAAGGCCATGTCTGGTCCTATGACTTCGTGCAGGACCGCACCCATGATGGACGTGTGTTCCGCATGCTGTGTGTGGTCGACGAGTTTACACGGGAGTGCCTCGCCATCCGAGTCGAGCGAAAGCTGAACTCACGGGATGTCCTCGACACGCTGGGTGAGCTGTTCGTTCGGCATGGGCCGCCGGAACACATACGCTCTGACAATGGCCCTGAGTTCATTGCAACAGCCCTCCGTGACTGGCTGGCACGTATCGGCGTGAAGACGCTCTATATCGAACCGGGAAGCCCATGGGAAAACGGATACTGCGAAAGTTTCAACTCCAAGCTCCGGGACGAGTTGCTGGCGAGGGAAATCTTCTTCGATCTCAGGGAGGCCCAGATCCTGATCGAAACCTGGCGGCGGCACTACAACACCGCGCGCCCGCACTCTTCTCTGGGCTACCGGCCACCCGCTCCACAAACCATCTTGCCCGCGGCGTTCATACCGCCTTACTGTGAGGAGGTAGCGGCATGAACGCCGCTACGTGAAAACCGCCGGACTAACAAAACCGGTGGACCACCCCTGTGGGGCAGAGCAGCTCAGGAGAGCAATGAAGCAGGTTCCAGCGAATTGCGTCAGGGCCAGGTCGTTGTGACCGGTACGCGCACCGCCAACCGGACAGCGCTGGAAACTGCTGTTCCGGTCGATGTGTTCCCGGTTGAAGAACTCACGGAAACTGGTCGAGTTGAACTGAACCAGATCCTCAGCACCACCGTTCCGAGCTTCAACTTCAATCAGACCGCCATCAATGACGGCACCGACATCATCCGTCCGGCGACCCTGCGTGGCCTGTCGCCCGACCAGACACTGGTTTTGGTGAACGGCAAGCGCCGCCACTCCTCTTCCCTGGTGAACATCAACGGGTCTGTGGGCCGCGGTTCTGCCGCGGTTGACCTGAACTCCATCCCGACAAGCGCCATTGGCAATGTTCAGGTCCTGCGTGACGGCGCATCCGCTCAGTACGGTTCCGACGCTATTGCTGGCGTGATCAACGTCATCCTCCGCGAAGACGATCATGGCGGTGGCCTGAATGTTCGTTACGGCGCCAACGTCTCTGATCCGGAAGGCCTGAACCGCAGTGAGATCGACGGTCAGACGACCACGATCGGCGGCTGGACCGGCTTTGGCCTCGGCGACAGCGGCTTCCTGACGGTGTCGGGCGAGTATTCCCTTCGCCAGGCATCGAACCGCGCTGGCCTCGACCCCCGCCAACAATTCCCGGACGATCCGGCCTATGCTGAAGACGAACGCAACTTCCCACGCCTGAACCACCGCTATGGCAACGGCCGCGCTGAGAACGTGAGTCTCTTCTTCAATTCCGGCTACACGCTGGACAACGGCGTTGAACTCTACGCGTTCGGTGGTCTTCAGGACCGTGAGGGTGAAAGCCCCGGCTTCTACCGTCGTGCGCTCGATTCCCGAAACGTGCCAGAAATCTATCCGGCCGGATTCCTGCCTGTCATTGGCGGCGACGTGACCGACTACTCGCTCGGCGGCGGTTTCCGCGGCGTAGCTGGCGGTTGGGACTATGATGTCAGCGCGGTTTATGGGTCGAACGAGCTAGACTACTCGGTCAACAACTCGCTCAACGCTTCCATCGGGCCGACCAGCCAGACGTCCTTCAATGCGGGCGCTCTGTCGTTCGACCAGGTGACTGTGAACGCAGATTTCGTGAAGACGTTCGACAACCTCCTGCCGGGTGAAACGTCGTTGGCTTTCGGTGCCGAATATCGCGACGAGACCTTCGAAATCACGGCCGGCGAACCTGCTTCTTATATTCAGGGTCCTTTCCCGGCCGCCGCTGGCAGCCAGGTGTTCCCGGGCTTCACCCCAGAATCCGAAGTGGACGAAGGACGTGACGCGGCCAGCATTTATGGCGAAGTTGAATGGGTGCCGAACGATCAGACTCTCATCTCTGCGGCGGTGCGCTACGAAGACTATTCCGACTTTGGTGATGCCGTGACCGGCAAGATTGCCGGTCGCTATGATTTCACTGACCAGGTTGCAGTCCGCGGTGCCATCTCGACCGGTTTCCGTGCCCCAAGCCTGCAGCAGCAGTACTTCACGGCCATCTCCACCAACTTCATTGATGGTGTGCCGTTTGAAGTCGGAACCTTCCCTGCCACCTCGCCGGCAGCAGTCGCACTGGGCGGCGGCCAGCTGGACGCCGAAGAATCGACCAGCTACTCGCTGGGCTTCGTTCTGACGCCCACGCCGGATTGGTTCGTCACCATCGACGCCTATCAGATCAATATCGACGACCAGATCTTCCTCACGGAAAACCTGGGCGGAACCGACGTTGATGCAGTGCTCGCCGCAGCTGGTGTGACCGGTGTTCAGCGCGTTCGCTTCTTCCAGAACGGCATCGAGACCGAATCCAAGGGTGTCGACATCGTGACGAAGTACGCGTTCGACTTTGGCAACCTTGGTACGCTCGACGCGTCTGCGGCGTTCAACTATTCCAAAACGGAAGTCACGCACGTCCCGGACAACACGGTCATCCCAGACCTGACACTGTTCAGCCGTACCAATACACTGACGCTGGAAGAAAGTGCGCCTGAGACGAAATTCATCCTCTCGGGCAACTATACCTACCAGCAGGCGGATTTCGTCCTTCGTGCGACGCGCTTCGGTGAAGTGCTCGTGCCGTCGAACAACCCGGACAACGACTTCACTTTGGATGCTGACTGGATCATCGACGCATCCGTGAATTTCAACGTCACGGACAAGTTCAGCATCGGTATCGGTGCAGACAACCTGCTCGACGAGTACCCGACGATGACGCCCGATGGCCTGAACTTCAACGGCATCTTCCCGTATTCGAGCCGCAGCCCCTTCGGCTTCTCGGGCCGCTTCGTCTACGCTCGCGCCAGCTACAACTGGTAAGTGCCGCTGCTCGTCTTCGAGACGGGATGAGTTGAAATCAGTACGGGCCCGCCTTTCATCAGGCGGGCCCGTTTTTCTCGTCCGCGCCCAATCTCAGGTCTGCCGATGCTTTGATGGCAATAGACGCTGGCGACTCGTGGCAATTGCCGCTAAAGCCCGGCCATGACCGATACAACTGCGATCCTCGACTATCTCACCGCCGAGCAGGACGAAGCTGCCGGCCTTGAACATGGCATCAAGGCAGACGAATGGGAGCGGCTGGTCACCCGGCTGAACCGCAAGCCCAATCTCGTTGAATTGGGCATATATTCGGTGATGTGGTCAGAGCACTGCTCCTATAAATCCTCACGCCGTCATCTCTCGAAATTCCCGACAAAAGGCGCCCGCGTCATACAGGGTCCGGGCGAGAATGCTGGCGTCATCGATATCGGCGATGGTCAGGCCGCCATCTTCAAGATGGAGAGCCACAACCATCCTTCTTACATTGAGCCCTATCAGGGCGCGGCGACAGGCGTCGGTGGTATCCTACGCGACGTGTTCACGATGGGAGCGCGCCCGATCGCGCTTGTGAATGCCCTGCGTTTCGGTTCGCCGGATCACCCGAAAACCCGTAGCCTGGTGGCAGGTGTTGTTGCGGGCATTGGCGGTTACGGCAACTGCGTTGGCGTTCCGACCGTGGCCGGCGAGACGCAGTTCGATGAAGGCTACAACGGCAATATCCTCGTGAATGCGATGGCCGTCGGACTCGCAGATCAGGACAAGATCTTCTACGCGCGTGGCGCCACGCCCGGGAACCCGATCTTCTATGTCGGCTCGAAGACCGGCCGCGACGGCATTCACGGCGCGACCATGGCGTCGGCAGAATTTTCCGAAGGCGATGAAGAAAAGCGTCCCACAGTTCAGGTTGGCGATCCGTTCACAGAGAAGCTGCTGATTGAAGCTTGTCTGGAGCTTATGGCGACCGATGCCATCCAGGCGATCCAGGACATGGGGGCTGCGGGCCTCACCTCTTCTTCGGTCGAGATGGCGGCGTCCGGCGGGGAGAATGGCGAAGGCATCGGCGTGGAGATGGACCTCGACAAGGTGCCTCAACGCGAGGAAGGCATGACTGCCTATGAGATCATGTTGTCGGAAAGCCAGGAGCGCATGCTCATGGTGCTTTACCCGGACAAGATCGAAATCGCCAAGGCGATCTTCGACAAATATGACCTCGACGCCGAAGTGATTGGCGAAACGACGGATACTGGGCATCTCGTACTGAAGCAGTTCGATAAAGTCGTCTGCGATATACCGGTGGCTCCGCTTGCCGATGATGCCCCAAACTACGACCGTCCGTGGAATGAACCGCCCAAGCGCGCGGCGTTCGACATTTCAAGACACCCGGAACCCGCTGATTACAGCGAAGTTCTGATGAAGCTGATGTCTTCTCCAGACATGGCATCCAAGCGCTGGGTATGGGAGCAGTACGATCGCCATGTGATGGGCGACACGGTCGACAGTTCCCAATCCGGAGGCGATGCAGCCATCGTCCGTGTGCACGAAACAAACAAGGCGCTTGCCATCTGTTCCGACTGCAACCCGCATTACGTGGCTGCGGATCCGTATGAAGGCGGAAAGGCAGTCGTGGCAGAAGCCTATCGCAATCTTTCATCGGTCGGCGCGACACCCATTGCGATCACAGACAACCTCAATTTCGGCAACCCGGAAAAGCCGAACACCATGGGCTATATCGTGAAGGCGATTGAAGGCATGGCCGAAGCCTGCCGCGTGCTCGACTTCCCGGTCGTTTCCGGGAACGTGTCGCTTTATAATGAAACTGATGGCGTCGCCATTCCGCCGACCCCCGTTGTGGGAGGTGTTGGCCTGATCGAAGACCTGTCGAAAACGGCAACGCTGAAAGGCGCGCAGCCTGGTGACGTTTTGATCCTCGTCGGTGACACGACCGGGCATCTCGGAGCGTCGCTTTATGCGCGGGTGTGGCTGAACCTGAAGGGTGACACGCTCGGACCGCCACCAACAATTGATCTCGATCTTGAGAAGCGCCATGCCGCGTTCGTGCGCGACCTGATCGAAAAAGGCATGGTTCACGCGGTGCATGACGTCAGCGATGGCGGCGTTGCTTGCGCTGCCACGGAAATGGCGCTGGCCGGCGCTATCGGTCTGACCGTATCGCTTGACGATGTGGGGACGGATGAAGCCCGCGCCACCGACATGTTCTGCGAAGCTCAGGGGCGTTACCTGCTCGCGGTTGATCCTGCGGCACAGGGGGAAATCGTTGCCTTGGGGAACTCCCTGAAAATCAACGCTGGTTGGTGTGGCAAAGCAGGTGGAGACAAGCTGACGATCGTCGCCGATCCTGTCAGTAACCGTGTCCTCGCCGATCTGCCTCTCGCAAAACTGAGAGCGGCTCACGAAGGCTGGCTGCCGTCCTACATGAACTCTGTAGACTGACCTTAGGGCTCAGTTACTGCATTTGCCGCTTCGTTGGTGAGCGTAAGATCCAGGGAATCGAGTTCCCGATCGGCGGCAATCGCGGCCATGACCAATGTGTCCGCTGAATGCACAAAGAAGTCTATCGGGATCAGATCAAACTCATCTGTAGGCTTATGATAGTCCGGGTAATCCTCGACACCGAAATACAGGAACGGGATACCTGCTTCAAAAAATGCAGCCTGATCGGACAACATCGTCCAATCATCATGGCCCTGCTCCGGACGATCATGGCCCATCAGCAATTTCACTGGCGCAGTGGCTGCAAGCTGCTCAACAAACGAGACCAGGCCGGGGCTGTGATAAGTGCCAGAGACATAAAGTTCATCCGTATCTGAGCGGCTGACCATGTCGAAGTTCAGGTTCAGCGCGACCCTGTCCATATCCACTTCACCAGACCGTACGAGATTGCGGGATCCGAGCGCGCCGGGCTCCTCTCCATCGACAAGTGCAAACAAGATGTCGTGCTCAGGCTTGTGCTCGGTGAACCATGCTGCCACTGCAATCAGTGCCGCAGCGCCCGAAGCATTGTCGTCGGCACCATTGTAGATTTCGCCGTCGATCACACCGAGATGGTCAAAGTGAGCCGTTATGGCCAGCATCCGCCCCTCACCCGGTGTCTTCCCTTCGATCACACCTATCAGGTTCGTTCCCTTGATTGGTGTAGAGTCTTTCGCACCCGGTTGAGGCAGCACCGTGAAAACATGTTCGTAGGAATCCCCGATCTTGGTGAGCTTCAGGGTCTCGAACCGCTTTCGAAGGAAACCGCGAGCGGCTTCGTTACCCGGCGTGCCAATGGCCCGCCCTTCCAATGCATCATTGGACAGAACTTCGGTCAGGTGCAGCAATTCCCCGACATCGACATACTTGCTCTTCGGCAGCTCTATCGTGACTACAGCTGGCTCGTGTGACGTATTCAGGAACCAGAACAGACCCAAGGCCAGAAATGCAAACAGGCCGGCCGCGACCGTCCAGATATTCTTCCTCATGAGGGGGCCCTTTCGTCGCCGGGCCGGACGGTAGGATCAGGCACCCAACCGCGCAAGGCGTCCACTGCTGCGCTTGACGGAACCGCCAGAGCAACCCAACTGAGCCCGGCAATCGAGGAGAACCCCATGGGCATGTCGCGCGAAATTCTGATGGAGCACCTGACGGAAGCCTTTCCGGAGGCGGAAATCATCCTGACCGATCTCGCGGGCGACAATGACCATTGGCAGGCAGAGATCGTCAGCCCGCAATTCGCCGGCGTTCCACGCGTCAAACAGCACCAACTCGTCTATGCTGCCCTCAAAGGAAAGATGGGCGGGGAGCTCCACGCGCTGGCTCTGAAAACACGCGCACCCTGACGCGCAGCGCCCCGATTGACCTTACGGAGGGTTCACGGTTTTCTCCGCCCCAATCGGAGGAGACCATCCATGAAAAGAATCACCCTTTCCGTCAGCGTCGTCGCGCTTTGCGCCGCATTGGCATCCTGCGCGGCCGACACGACGCCGCCCCCAGAAGCCACACTTACCGACGCACCGGTAGTCGATGAAGCCGCCGCCCAGATCGCGGAAGCAACAGCATTCGTCGCGCGGGCTGAGGCTGAACTGGCCGCGCTAAACAAGGTCACAGCGCTCGCCTATTGGGCCAATGAGACAAACATCACGGACGAGACGGACGCCGCAGCGGCAGAAGCTGGCGCGAAGATGACCAAGCTCGCCGTGTCTCTCGCCAATGAATCCAAGCAGTACGATGTCGCCATCATGCCTTATGATGTTGCCCGCAAGATCCGCATTCTTCGTAGCGGCATCACCATTCCGGCGCCGTCCCGTGAAGGCGCAGCGGAAGAGCTTTCCACTCTCATGACGGATCTGAACTCGACCTATGGCAAGGGCAAGTTCGAGTACAAGGGCGAGATGATCAACCTGGATGAGGCGTCGACGATCATAGAGACGTCCCGCGATCCGGAAGAGCTGAAGGCCGTCTGGGAAGGCTGGCGCACCGTGTCGCCGCCGATGAAGGACGAATACGCCGAGATGGTCGCCCTCGCCAATGAAGGCGCGCAGGAACTCGGCTACCCGACCTTGGACAAGATGTGGCTGTCAAACTACGACATGCCGCCGGAAGAGATGGAAGCGGAAGTCCAGCGTCTCTGGGGCCAGGTTGAACCGCTCTACGAGCAGCTGCATTGCTATGCCCGTTCGAAACTCAACGCGACCTATGGCGATGACGTCCAGCCAAAGACGGGTCCGATCCGTGCTGACCTGCTTGGAAACATGTGGGCTCAGCAATGGTCGTCAATCTACGACATCGTGAAGCCGGACACGACGCCCGTCAGCTATGACCTGACCACCCGCCTGAACGAACAAGGCTACACGCCGGTGAAGATGGTGGAGACCGGCGAAGGCTTCTTCACGTCCCTTGGCTTCGACCCGCTGCCGGAAACCTTCTGGGAGCGATCGATGATCACCCGGCCAGAGGGCAAGGAAGTCGTCTGCCATGCATCGGCATGGGACCTCGACGATGAAGACGATGTGCGCATCAAGATGTGCACCGAAATCAATTCAGAGGACTTCTTCACCGTCCACCACGAACTGGGGCACAATTTCTACCAGCGCGCCTACAAGGACCAGCCATATCTTTACAAGAATGGCGCACATGATGGCTTCCACGAGGCCATCGGTGACTTCGTCGCCCTGTCGATCACGCCGGAATACCTGGAACAGATCGGTTTGATCACCGAAGAGGAAAAGCCCGGCCCGGATGCCGACACCGCCCTGCTGATGCAGACGGCGCTCGACAAGATCGCCTTCCTTCCTTTCGCCCTGACGGTCGACAGCTGGCGCTGGGATGTCCTGAACGGCACGACGGCACCAGAAGACTACAACAAGGCCTGGTGGGACCTGCGCCTGAAGAACCAGGGCATCGTGCCGCCCGGTCCGCGCCCAGCTGACGCGTTCGACCCCGGCGCCAAGTATCACATCCCCGGAAACACACCTTACCTGCGCTATTTCCTGTCCTTCGTGATGCAGTTCCAGTTCCACAAGGCCGCCTGTGAGCAGGCTGGCTGGGACGGCCCTCTGCACCGCTGCTCGATCTACGGCAATGAGGAAGTCGGAGCGCGTTTCAACGAAATGCTGGAAGCCGGCATGTCGCGCCCCTGGCCGGAAACGCTGGAGAAATTCACCGGCACCCGCGAAATGGATGCAAGCGCCATGGTGGAGTATTTCGAGCCTCTGACCGAGTATCTGGACGAACAGAACGAAGGCCAGTCCTGCGGTTGGGACTAGGTTTTACCTGAATGGCATGGGGCGGCACGCTTGACGCCGCCCCTGATCCACCACACATCACGGGAAATCCGGAGACACGACCATGACCGACCAAGCCACGCTCGATGCCATCAATCAGGCCGTAGAAAGCAATGACGTCGTCCTTTTCATGAAAGGCACGCCGACCTTCCCGCAGTGCGGCTTCTCTTCCGTCGTGGTGCAGGTGCTGGATTATCTCGGTGTTGAATACGTCGCGACGAACGTTCTGGAAAACCAGGCCGTCCGCGAAGGCATCAAGGTCTACTCTGAATGGCCGACCATTCCTCAGCTCTATGTGAAGGGTGAGTTCGTCGGCGGCTGTGACATCGTCAAAGAAATGTTCGAAAGCGGTGAGCTGCGCGATTTCATGAAGGACAAAGGCATCGAGCTGGAAGACGCCTGATCGTCTACGCGAAGAAAAACAGCCCGATCAGGATCAGGATCGGGACCAGCGACATCCCGAACAGATTGCGCGTGAAGGCGTAAGTGCCGATCCATTTGTCGATTTCCGGATCGCCACTTTCGGCGGTCGTGGTCACCATCTCGACATTGTCGCCCTTGATGACCGTATCGTCCGACAGGATGTACTTCTGTAGCGACCCTTCGAGCAGCAGCGCGCCGAAATAGAAGAGGCCGCTGAAGCTGATACTGGCGAACGCGAAGGCCATGACAATAGGCGCGACCTCCGGCTTCCGGAATTGCCCCATCAGCCAAAGTGACACCAGCAGCACTGTGGCACCGACAATGAGGGCCACAATCTGAATGAGCCTCAGACGCCTGAAATTCGGCTTGGAATCCTGTTTGTCGGTCATGCGGTGCGTCCTTCCGCTTTCCTGTCCCACACTTTCAATATAGCAGAGCGGCCATGGACACGACCACCCGACCCGCCCCGATCCGCCCGACGCAGCCGAAAGTCGGCATTGTTTCGCTCGGCTGCCCGAAAGCGCTTGTTGATTCCGAGCGGATCATCACGCGCCTGCGCGCAGAGGGATACCAGATCGCGCCGGACTATTCGGGCGCCGACCTTGTGCTGGTGAACACGTGCGGATTCCTCGACAGCGCACGCGACGAAAGCCTTGAAGCAATTGGTGAGGCCATCGAAGCCAACGGCAAGGTAATCGTAACCGGATGCCTCGGCGCAGAGCCTGACGTGATCGAAAAGGCCCACCCGAAGGTGCTCGCGATCACCGGCCCGCATCAGTACGAAGACGTGATGGCCGCCGTGCACACACACCTGACGCCGCCACACAATCCGCATTTGGACCTTGTGCCCGAGGCTGGCCTTCGCCTGACGCCGCGCCACTATGCCTACCTCAAGATCTCTGAGGGCTGCAACAACCGCTGCAGCTTCTGCATCATTCCGAAACTTCGCGGCGATCTCGTTTCCCGGCCGATCCATCATGTGCTGACGGAAGCCGAACAGCTGGTGAAAGCCGGTGTGAAGGAGCTTCTCGTCATCAGTCAAGATACGTCCGCTTACGGCCTCGATGTGCGCTACAAGCCGGAATCCTGGCGGGGAACGGAATACGAAACCCGTTTCCTCGATCTCGCCAAAGGCCTGGGCAGCCTCGGTGTATGGACTCGGATGCATTACGTTTATCCCTACCCGCATGTTGATGCTGTCATCCCCATGATGGCGGAAGGTCTGATCACGCCTTATCTGGATATTCCGTTCCAGCACGCTTCGGCGAACGTGCTGAAAGCGATGAAACGCCCTGCGAAACAGGACAAGGTTCTGGAGCGCATCCAGCAATGGCGCCGAGATGTGCCGGACCTCGCGATCCGCTCCACCTTCATCGTCGGTTTCCCGGGGGAGACCGAGGAAGACTTCGATATCCTTCTGGACTTCATCCGCGAGGCGAAGATCGATCGCGCGGGCTGCTTCCAGTATGAGAACGTCGCCCACGCCGATAGCCGCGCCCTGCCCGGTCACGTTCCGGACGAAGTGAAAAAAGAGCGCTGGCACCGCTTCATGAAGGTTCAGGCGGAAGTTTCGGCCACGCGCGCGGAGGCGCAGGTCGGCACCGTACAGGACGTCATCATCGATGGTGCCGATGAAGAACCCGGCATGATGATCGCCCGCACGAAAGCGGATGCACCGGAAGTCGATGCGGTGGTTTACCTGGAAAACGCCGCCCATTTGAAACCGGGCGATATCGTGCCGGCGAAAATCACCGGCGCCGACGATTACGACCTCTACGCCACGCCCGCCTGAGCACGCATCCGCTCGCCCGCTTCGCGTGCCTCGGCCCGTCTCGCATCCATCAGCTTGGACATGTGGCCATTGTAAGTCGCAAGCGTCGCCGCTTCTGCCAGCTCGGGACGTCCTCCTGCAAATGGCGGCGCCGGGGCATATTCGTAACCGAGCGTCAGCGCCTTCGCATACGCCTCCCCGGCAATCTCTGCGACCATTGTCAGGGCGAAGTCTATACCCGCGGTCACACCTCCGCCCGTGAACGTGTTCCCGTCTCGAACGACGCGACCTTCATCGACGATGGCATCGAACTCCGTCAGCAGCTCTCGCCACGCCCAGTGGCAAGCCGCCCGCTTGCCCTGGAGCAAGCCTGCTGCACCCAGTATGAGCGAACCGGTACAGACCGAGGTGACATATGTCGCGCCTCGCCCAAGGCGGCGCACCTCCCCTACAAATTCTTCATCGAGCGCAACTGACGTGGCCGTGACACCGCCGGGAACGCAGATCAGATCGCAATGTTCGATCTCCGACAGTTTCGCCGTTCGTCCGATGACAAGATTGCCTTCGGCGACGACCTCGCCTCCGCGACGGCTGGCGATCATGGTTTGAGCACCGGGTAGTCGGCACAAGACCTGGTGTGGTCCGGTAAAGTCCAGATGAGTCATGTCATCGTAGACGGCAAACACGGTTGTGAACGACTTGGTCATGGCGGCCTCCTTGCTGGCCGGTCTTTTCTCGACTAAAGACGCGTTGGCAGAAAGGACAATGTTCCCATGATTACCGCCAACACGAGAACCCGCGAGATTGGTGTACTTGTCTTTGAAGACTTTCAGCTTCTGGATGCGGCTGGCCCCATTTCCGTTTTTGAAATGCCTATGCGCGGAATATCGCCTCCCCCATACAAGCTGAATCTGTATTCTTTGCCTGGAGGCCTCGTCCGCGCATCCGGTGGTATCAGCCTTCACACCGAAAAACTCCCGAATGGACTGACTCTGGATACATTAGTTGTGTCGGGCGGCGAAGGTACTCGACAAGTCATGCGAAACGAGGCCTTCCTGAATGCAATCAAGGACATATCAAGCCGGACACGGCGGACAACGTCCGTCTGCTCCGGGTCCATTCTTCTCGCCGCGGCGGGTCTTCTCTACGGCCGACGCGCCACCACACACTGGCGCCGTTGCCCGGACATGGCCCGGCGTTTCCCGGACGTGACCGTCGAGGCCGACCGGATATTCGTTCAGGACGGCAAGTTCTGGACCTCAGCAGGTATTACTGCCGGGATCGATCTTGCCCTCGCGCTGGTCGAAGATGACCTCGGCACTGAAGTCGCACGCCGTTCTGCTCGCGAGTTGGTGGTCCATCACCGCCGGCATGGCGGCCAGTCGCAGTTCTCTGTGATGCAGGACGTAAAGCTAGTGTCCGGTCGTTTTGATTCCCTCATCGACTGGATTCGTTCCCATCTTTCGAGCGAACTCAAAGTCGAGCAAATCGCTGAAAAGGCTGGTATGAGCCCGCGGAATTTCGCGCGCGTTTTCCGGTCCGAGACCGGAACGACGCCTGCTCGGTTTGTCGAAAAGCTGCGCCTGGAATCCGCCCGGCAACGTGTTGAAACCTCTAGCATATCTCTGCAGCAGATTGCTCAGGACACCGGCTTTGGTGACGCTGAACGAATGCGAACTGCCTTTGTCAGAACATACGGCCAGCCCCCAATGGTTTTGCGCCGCCAAGGGCAGGCTTGATCCAAACAAAAATGCAGATCGCGTCAAATTTATCGAATTTCGACGATTGACATATCGTATTTCGATAATTCATAGTTCTCCTGTTCAAGGAGATCATGCATGAAACGCCCAGCCACCTGTTTCGCCGCGTTGCTTATATTGGCCACGCCAGCCGCTCTTGCCGAAACCAAATCTTATCCAGCCCAGCCGTTTTCCGAGATCGAAGCGGGCGGACCGATCGATGTGATCTATGAGCGGGCTGCAACACCTTCTATTGTCGTGGAACAGGCCGAAAATGACTTCAGCGACATCTACCTGGATTTCGATGGGGACACGCTCATCGTCTCCCGCAACAGCGTCCGCAACCGCTCCGGCTGGTTCAACAAGGTCAGCATCAACACGAAAAACGACCGGAAGATCATCAAGGTCAACGGCAAACGCGTTCCCTACTACATCGTCCGAGTTTCCGGCCCGGATCTCGATGGCGTTGAAGTGAAAAAGTCCGCCAAGCTGACAGCGAATGGCGTGGAAAGCGGCTCATTCAAAGGCCACGCGTCCTCCAGCGGGGATCTCGAACTTAACGGCAGTGCCACCGAAGCAGAACTCCACGCATCGTCGAGTGGAGACATTCTCGCCGCCGGATTCCGTGCAGAGTCGTTGGACATTCAGATATCATCAAGCGGCGATGTCGAAGCCACTTCTTCCGGCACGGGACTTGTGCAGGTTGAAGCTTCGTCCAGCGGCGATCTCGAACTCAATTCACTGGGCGCCGCCGAATTCCTGATTCAGACCTCTTCCAGTGCTGATCTTGAACTGAAAGGCCAGTGCGCAAGCATCAAAGTCGAAGCGTCCTCCAGTGCTGATGTGGACGCAAACGACCTCACCTGCCGCTCAGCAGATGTAACGGCGTCCAGCAGTGCTGATGTCAGCGTCACAGCCACAGATTCGATTGTTGCGCGCGCTACCAGCTCTGGAGACATCTATGTTTCAGGTTCTCCGGTACATCGCGACATAACCAGGTCCAGCGGTGGCGACATCGATTTCGGCAGCTAATCTGAAGGACAAGAACCATGAAGAAGCCTCTGATCTTTTCCGCCCTTTTTGCAGCAACTGCATTTGCGGCATCAGCAAATACAACTGAAACATATGACATTACCGGTTTTGACGAACTCGACATCTCTGCGGGCGTGGAAGTGATCTATGAAAACGCCGCCGATTACAGCGTCGTCGCGGATTTCCGCCGTGGTGGTCCCGAAGACATGAAAATTCGGAAGGACGGCGACCGGCTACAAATCTCCCGGAAAATGAAATCCGGTTGGGGAGACAAAGTACGCGTAACGGTTCGGGTATCGTCCCCGGAACTCAATGCCATTGAAGCCAGCTCCGGGTCATCCATTGAAGCTTCTGGCATTCATGCCAACGAATTCGTCCTCGAAGTCTCTAGCGGCGCTTCGGCGGAATTGTCCGGCACGTGCGGCAATCTGGACTTGAAAGTCAGCTCTGGCGGCAATGCTGATGCGAAAGACCTGCATTGCCGCTCCGTTTCAGCCGCAGCTAGCAGCGGTGGCTCAGCCGACGCTTATGCCAGCGAAAGCGCGACCGGCAAAACGTCGAGCGGCGGCAGTATTGATATCTGGGGCAATCCGCCGGACCGCTCGGCCAATCACTCCATCAGCGGTGGCAGCACGGATTTCCACTAGGAAAAATCAAAATCCTCAAGCCGGTAATCTGTTTGAGGCCAGCTGAGGTTCATGTCTTCCAGCGCGCCGCGTACCAGACGAGCGATCATGGCATTGCGGCGCGTACGGCTGTCCGAAGGGATGATGTACCAGGGAGAATGTTCCGTCGAACACCGGTGCACAGCCGTTTCGTACGCCGCCATGAAATCTTTCCAGAGCGCCCGGTCATCAAGGTCGGCCGGATTGAATTTCCAGTACTTGTGTTGCTCCTCAAGGCGCTCACGCAGCCTGATCCCCTGTTCCTCGTACCCTATGTTCAGCATGCATTTGATGATCGTAACGCCATTTTCGGACAGGTGTTTCTCAAACGCATTGATCTGCTCGTAGCGCTTCTCAACATCTTCCGGACTGGCAAAGCCCCGAACTTTTACAACCAGCACATCTTCATAATGGGACCTGTCGAAGATCCCCACATGCCCTTTCCTCGGGACGGCATTGTGGACCCGCCAGAGATAATCCCGTGCCAATTCGTTTGAACTCGGCGCTTTAAATGCCTTCACTTCCATACCGAGCGGCGTGGTCTCCGCGAAAACGGATTTGATCGTGCCGGACTTCCCTGCCGTGTCCATTCCCTGCAAAACCACCAGAATCGACCGTTTCTTTTCGGCGTAGAGAATATCCTTCAGCTCATTGATAACAGCGGCGTCCTTTTTCAGGCTGGTTTTCGCGAGGGATTTGTCCTCGAACAGGGTCCGGTCGGCACTGTTGCGTTTGGAAAGGTCAAACGGCTTCCCCGGCTCCGCGACAAGATATTTGCGGACATCGGAAATGCTGGGAATGCTCATTGAATTGACTCTCCATAGAAAAAGGCCGCTCCAGTCTGGCGCGGCCTATTCCGTAGTTCAAGAAACTTGGACGTCTTACGACGAGTAGAATTCGACCACCTGGGCCGGTTCCATCTTCACCGGATACGGCACGTCAGCCAGTTCCGGAACGCGCATGAAGGTTGCGCTCATCGCTTTCGGGTCGACCTCAACGTAATCCGGGAGATCCCGTTCCGGGCTGCCCAGAGCCTCAAGCACGAGAGCCATATTGCGCGATTTCTCGCGGATCTGGACCACATCACCCGGCTTCAGGCGGACAGAACCGATGTTACAGCGGCGGCCGTTGACCATGACATGGCCGTGGTTGACGAACTGGCGAGCTGCAAAGATCGTTGGCACGAACTTGGCGCGGTACACGACGGCGTCGAGGCGCGATTCCAGCAGGCCGATCAGGTTCTCGGCGGTGTTGCCTTTGATCCGTGCGGCTTCTTCGTAGATACGCGCGAACTGTTTCTCGGTGAGATCGCCGTAGTAGCCTTTCAGCTTCTGCTTCGCCATGAGCTGCATACCGAAGTCGGACGTCTTGCTGCGGCGGTTCTGGCCGTGCTGCCCGGGCTTGTAGTTGCGCTTGTTGACGGGGGACTTCGGACGGCCCCAGATGTTCTCACCGACGCGACGGTCGATCTTGTACTTCGCGCTGTGGCGACGTGACATGGTAGTACCTCAATGTCGACGCGGACCGGTGGGCAAGCTCATCCTGCCCACGATTTCAACGGCGGTTCCGCACCATCCCGTACTGAAGCGGCGGGTAAAACACCAAACCAGTGCTTCCGTCAAGCGGCGTACCTGCTACAGGTACTGTAACAACAACGGGAGGAATACATGGGCTTACTTGATGGTCGCGTCGCCATTGTGACGGGAGCTGGCAGCGGCATAGGCCGGGCCGCAGCGGTGGCATTGGCCAAAGAAGGCGCCGCGATCTTCGCGACTGACATTGACCAGGACGGACTAAAACAGACCTACGACATGATTATGTCTGGCGCTGGCCGGATCGAAACCATGCTTCAGGACGTTACGGACGAGGCCCTTTGGGACACTGTGATCGCCGAAACCGAGTCGAAACTCGGCAAGCCGTCGATCCTGGTCAACAATGCCGGCATCGCGGTCGGCGGTCCAATTCCGGACTTCTCTCTCGATGACTGGAAGAAGCAGATGTCTGTAAACGTCGACAGCGTCTTCCTGGGTACCCGCGCGGCAATTCGCGCGATGAAGGACACTGGCGGCTCGATCGTGAACTTGTCTTCCGTCGCTGGCCTGCGTGGGGCGGCAGGGCTCAGCGCCTATTGCGCCTCCAAGGGCGCAGTGCGCCTGTTCACAAAGGCTGCTGCGGTAGAGTGTGCCCGCGCGGGCATGGGTATCCGGGTGAATTCCGTCCATCCAGGCATCATCGATACGCCGATTTGGCAAAAGTCCATTGTTGAAGGAATGCCGCCTGAAATGACGGCAGGCGGCGCAAATGCGGTCGATCCCGAGATGCTGGGTGCAGTAGCCTCTCCAATGGGCCGGGCCGGTGACCCTTCGGAAGTGGCAGACATGATAGTCTATCTCGCGTCGGACAAATCCAGTTACGTCAATGGACAGGAATTGGTCGTCGATGGCGCCATGACTGCAGGCGGGTAAGGCGAGACATTCGCAACTTAAGCGATAACGCCCTCAGAAATTCTGAGGCAATATGGGTCGGCGGCGTCGATCTATTGCCGGCAAACACCGCGTTGTTCCAACCCGGCATTGGTAACTGTCGCAGTTTCCGAAGAAATCATTCAAAGCGATAATTGGTTCGGCCGTGCAATATGCACGGCCGAATCACGCACTTTCCTTGCTGTGGTCCGTCGACTCAGGCCCTAGTTCTGAACGGAAATCGTTCAACGAAGCCAGAAGGACATGCTTAATCTTCGCCAATCTGTCGTTTTGGTGTCAGATCTTGCACGTAAAAAATGAAAAACTTTGCGCTGACAGGAACTGAGAGATAAGCCAGACGTGTAGAAAATACTGCAGGTTCGAAGATACAACCAAAACGGACCTACGGCTGTCTGATTTTGAAAAGCGGGTTTTCTGCAACGGGCGTATTCCGTTCGTATAGTTTTAACTAGCGACTGCGTAGAATTGTGCAGTGAGATGGCAAGAAGTGTCTTGGATGATGAACGTGTGCACCACGATCATTGAAAGCCCGCGCCTCCCGGTCAGCCTTGAGCTTTCGGGAGATGAGGTCAAAGCTGTAGCCGGCACTGACGGACAGTCGTCATGCACCGCGACCTTGCCGCCGATTTATCCCGAATGGCTGGGTGATCGAGCCTTTTCCGCGACGCACGGCGCGAGATTCAACTATGTCGTCGGAGAAATGGCGCGGGGCATTGCCACGCCACGTATGGTTGTCGAAGCCGTGCGCGCTGGCTGTCTTGGGTTCTATGGCAGCGCAGGACTGCCTCTGACTGAGATTGAGCGTGGATTGCGTGAGATCAAAGCGGCGCTGTCCCCCGACCAGATCAGCTGGGGCGCAAACCTGATCCATACCCCGCAGCAACCAGGCTATGAAGCCGACGTAGTAGACCTCTTCCTGAGGGAGGGAGTGCGGCGCGTCTCGGCATCCGCCTACATGCGCCTCTCCCCTGAAATCGTGCGTTACACTGCGCTCGGTCTTCAGCGCGGTCCAGATGGAAGGATCCTCCGGACGAACCATGTCTTTGCAAAGGTTTCCCGGGCCGAGGTCGCCGAACAATTCCTGGCCCCCGCACCAGACGCAATCCTCAAACAGCTCGTGGAAGCAGGCGCCATAACAGGAGAGCAAGCGGACCTCGCCTCAACCGTTCCAGTCGCTGCAGAAATAACCGCGGAAGCGGATTCCGGCGGGCACACCGATCGACGATCGGCTGCTCCGCTCTTTTCTTCTATTTGCGCGGCCCGGGACCGTGTCGCCACAAAGACCGGCATAGACCCGGACATTATCCGCATTGGGCTGGCCGGCGGAATTGCGACCCCTCATGCCGTCGCCGCAGCGTTCAGCATGGGGGCAGCCTACGTCCTGACGGGATCCATCAATCAGGCCGCTGTGGAATCTGGCCTGTCCCTTCCCGGTCGACAACTTCTAGCGAAAGCAGGCCCGGCAGACGTCGCGATGGCGCCTGCCGCCGATATGTTCGAACAGGGTGTCGAGGTTCAGGTTCTCAAACGCGGGACCCTCTTTGCCATGCGGGGCAAGAAACTGTTTCAGTTTTACCGCTCGGGCGCTGCCTTCGAGACACTGGATTCCAATGACCAAGCCTGGGTGGAAGATGTTCTGGGCGAGCCGTTCGAAAGCGCGTGGCAAGCGACACGCGAATACATCCGGACAGTGAACCCCAAAGAGGCTGAGCGAGCCGAAGCTGACGGAAATAAACGCCTGGCCCTGGTCGCAAGGCGCTACCTGTTCTCCGGCGCCCAACTCGCACGCGAGGGCAACCCGGCCCGTTTGGCAGACTACCAAATATGGTGTGGCCCGGCACAAGGCGCATTCAATGAATGGGGGGACGGCACCTTCCTGGAAGACATTTCCAATCGCACAGTAAGCCAGATAGCCTGGAACCTGATGGAGGGCGCCGCGCGCATTACCCGCGCAGCCCAGCTGCGCGCAGTCGGCGTCGCCGTTCCACCCTCTGCATTCAATTACATCCCGCAACAATTTGCTGAATCGGAGGCTGCGTGATGCCGAAACAGACCGCTGCGCCTGTCGCCATTGTCGGTCTTGGTGCCGTATTTCCCGGGCGTGGAGACGTTACGGGATTCTGGCGCGACCTGTTCGAAGGCCGGGATCTGATCAGCGATGTTCCGCCCAGCCATTGGCTGATCGATGACTACTATGATGAAGACCCAAAAACCAAAGACCGGACCTACGGACGGCGGGGTGGCTTCATCAACCCCCTCGCATTCGATCCGCTCTACTTCGGCATCCCCCCCAAAGCGATGGAAGGAACGGATACGGCGCAACTGCTCGCCCTGATTGCTGCGCAGATGACGCTGGAAGATATCGAACGTGACTCAGACGGCATGATCGACAAGTCACGTACGAGCATCATTCTCGGCGTTGCATCTGCAACTGAGATGACTGCCCATATGGCGGGACGGCTCCAGCGCCCCGCCTGGGTGGATGCCATGCGCCAGGCTGGTTTGCCGGAAAGCCAGGTTCAGGACATCGCGAAGCGGATCGAGGACCATTATGTGGACTGGCAAGAAGCCACATTCCCGGGTCTTCTGGGCAATGTGATCGCTGGCCGGATCGCAAACAGATTTGACCTGACCGGCAGCAACTATGTGACCGACGCAGCCTGCGCCTCCAGCCTCTCAGCGCTGCAAATTGCATTACACGAACTAAGGTCAGGCGACAGCGACACAGTTCTCACGGGCGGCGTGGACGCCCTGAACGACATTTTGATGTACATGTGTTTCTCCAAGACGCCAGCCTTGTCGCCGTCCGGAGATTGTCGACCGTTTTCAACTCGCGCAGACGGCACAATGCTCGGAGAAGGCATCGGCATGCTCGCTCTGCGGCGTCTGGACGACGCCGAGCGGGATGGAAACAAGATCTACGCAGTCATCAAGGGTCTGGGTGGCGCGTCTGATGGCAAAGGAACGGCGATCTACAGCCCGGTTCCACATGGACAAGCGCGGGCACTGGTCCGCGCATATGAGCAGGCCGGATACGATCCGTCTACAGTCGACCTTGTTGAAGCGCACGGCACGGGCACCAAGGCCGGGGACAAGGCCGAGATCGAAGGCCTGCACCTGGTATTCGGGGAATATGCCGGTGAAGCCCCCTGGTGCGCTGTTGGTTCCGTCAAAGCGCAGATCGGACACACAAAAGCGGCAGCTGGCTCCGCAAGCCTAATCAAGGTAGCCCATGCCCTGAGCCGAAAGGTGCTGCCCCCGACCATAAAGGTGGAAGAACCGGCAGAAGCCATCAAAAGCAGCCCGGTATTCTATCTCAATACAGAGGCCCGCCCCTGGATATCTTCCAAGAATCGGCCCCGCAGAGCATCAGTAAGTTCGTTCGGGTTCGGAGGAAGTAACTTCCACGTCACACTGGAAGAATACAATGGTCCGAACGCGGCAAAGCCCTGGCGTTCCCTGCCGTCCGAATTGTTTCTTTTCTCCGCAGAAACCGAGGCAGAACTTGCGACGCAGATTGAAGCGTTTCGGTCCGGACTTTCGGAACAAGCATTCGCTTTCCGCGCCTCCGAAACGCAATCGGCGTTTGACCCTGCAGCGCCGGTCCGGGCGGCGATCGTTGCGGAATCCCCGGAAGATTTGGCCACCAAAACAACAAGCGTGGCCGACGTCCTGAATAGCGGTGAGATTGGCAAACGCCCCTTGAAAGCCGGCTGCCATGTGTCGCTGGAGCCGCCCACAGACGGCAAGATCGCTTTCATGTTCTCTGGCCAAGGCAGTCAATATGTCGGCATGGGCGCCGACCTGGCAATGGCGTTCCCTGAAGCCAGATCTGTCTGGGATGAAGCAGCCAGCCACAAACGTGCAGGCGAATTAAAACTGCACAAACTGGCCTTCCCTCCAGCTGCATTCGACCAGGTAAAACACGGCGACCAGACGGATCGCCTGAAAGCCATGGAGCATGCCCAGCCAGCGATCGCAGCTGTTGCACTGTCACATCTCTCGCTACTGTCACAGGCAGGCGTCAGAGGTGACATGGCTGCCGGGCACAGTTTCGGTGAAATCATGGCGCTGCATTATGGCGGCGCGATGAACACAACGAGCGCGCTTTCGGCTGCGGTGGACCGCGGTGCCCTGATGGCCGAAGCGGCTCAGTCCAGTTCCGGGTCCATGATGGCCGTTCAGGCAGCATCAGAAGACATCGGAAGCGTCATCTCCCGCTTTGGTCCGGACCTTGTACTCGCAAACGACAACGGCCCGAGTCAGGTTGTCCTGTCCGGTCCGACTGACATTGTAAACCGTGCTCTGGAAATGTGCGCCGAGGACGGATTGAAAGCGCGCCTCCTGCCCGTGGCGACTGCCTTCCACTCAAAAATCGTTGCCTCAGCAGTTGAACCGTTTGCAGCGGCGCTCAAAAAGCTGCGCCTGCGTAAACCATCTCTTCCCGTCTACGCGAATGCGACGGCGGAGCCTTACGCCTGCACCGGAACACAACTGCCCGAAGAAGTCGCCAATCAACTCGCCTCGCCGGTCAGGTTCAGAGAATTGGTCGAGCGTTTGTACAAGGACGGCGCCCGGATTTTTGTCGAGGTTGGTCCGGGTTCGGTTGTTTCCGGCTTGGTGGATGATGTCCTCGGCTCCCGTCCACACAAAACCGTTTCAATCGACAACAAACGCGTCAATGGCGTGGCTCAGTTTCTGTCCACATTGGGCGCATTGTCCGTTGCGGGTGTCTCTGTGGATTTCGCCACGCTTTTCGAAGGCCTGCCGGCCGAGCCGCCCCGTCCCGCTCCTTCGAAACATGCGATCATGATCTCGGGGGCCAATTACGGCAAACCCTACCCGCCCCCTGAAGGCGCCGCAGGGAAAGCTGCCCCCAACCACGAGCAGCGCGCCAGAACGGTTACCGATACGCCGCTTCGATCAGAAGATCGGTATCAAGAAACGCCCCTTCCCCAAGCTTCAATCACATCCAGTCCCCAGGAACCTGTCATGCCGGATTCATCCTACTCCTCGTTCCCATCCATGCCTTCTTACGAGCCGACCGGATCGACCGGTGAAACGCCAGCTGAGCGGGTGCTGATGGAAGTGTCGCGCCGGCATTCGGAATTCATGAACATGGCTTCGTCGGCACATGCTGCGTATCTGAATACCGTCTCTCAGGTGATGGCCGGGACGGCAACATCGGTTTCGCAATCGACCAAAGCCCTTGCCATGCCTGCAGCAGCTCCTGTTGCGCCAGTAGCTCCGGCACCACGACAATCTGAACCAGAAGTCGCGGTGGCTTCCGTTATTTCAAGTCCAATAGTCGCGCCTGCCAGAAAACCTGCCGCCCCCAAACCTGCACCCTCGCAGGAAATGGCACCTCCGCCAGCGGCCCTTCCGAAAAATCCTTCTCCTCCTCCGACGAATTCCGCCTCCCCAACCAAGGCACAGGAGTTGGATGCTGTTGCGCTTGTCCGGGGCATCATTGCGGAAAAGACCGGTTATCCGGAAGACATGCTCGACGTCGATATGGATCTTGAAGGGGAACTTGGAGTGGATTCCATCAAACAGGTGGAAATCCTCTCGACGATCCGGGAACAACTTCCTGATCTTCCGGAGATTGATCCCGAGCGTCTGGTAGAACTTCGCACCATTGGCGCCATCGCAGATATGGTTTCCGGTTCTGGCGAAACGCCACAGCCTGTACAGGCGAAACAAGCAGCGCTGATTCCTGCTCCGCCAGCTCCGGCTACGGCCCAACCAGGCATCACCACTGAAAACGGAACAATCACGCCAGATATCGTCAGAGAACTGATCGCGGACAAAACCGGCTATCCCAGCGATATGCTGGAAGATGACATGGACCTTGAAGGGGAACTTGGCGTCGATTCCATCAAGCAGGTCGAAATCCTGTCTGCACTTAGAGATCAATATCCGGACCTGCCGGAAGTCGATCCGGAAGTGCTTGTAGAACTTCGGACAATCAGGGCAATCGCAGATTTTTTTGCCTGAGGGGCGGCACGCCTGAACCGGCGGTCCGTCCCGGCGCAATAGACGCAGGGAATGCACCATATCTGAATGCCGTGCGGGTGCTTCAGTCCGTACGTATCGCCGGGTATGACCGAATACCTGATCTGGAGCGGCTTGGACCTATCCAGATCACGAATGCAGAACCGGAATTTGCCAAGGCCGTTCGCGATGCAATCGAAGCACATGGTGGGGCCGCCAGCATTGTCTCAGCCCCCCAAAGATCCGGCTTGTGCCTTTTCACCGAAGGTTTGCTGGAGAATCCGCCCGCCGAACGGCACTATCAGGCGCTACAGGCAGCATTGCTGCCCGACCGAAACACACATGCGATTATGCTGGAGCGTGCATCAAACGACGCCATTGATCAAATCAGCGGCCTATCTGGCCTTTGCCGGTCCATCAGAATTGAGCGACCAGGGACGCATATATACGCCCTCTCATTCCGCTCCTCACAAACCAATGTTGAAATTGCATCTCTAATTGTTAGTGCACTGAGTCTTCCAAGCGACGACTACACGCTAACTGAAGCTGGCGTTTATCGAGACTCTCCGGCCGATGAAGATGTCTTTCCACCATTGGCGCCTCTACGTGCTCCGGCTTCCACCGTGTGGCTTGTGACCGGCGGTGGCCGGGGGGTCACGGCGGACTGCACCATCGAGCTTGCCAAGCGCACTGGTGGTAGTTTCATTCTGCTCGGCCGCTCAGAAATCGTAGCGTGGCCATCCTGGCTGGAGCCGCAGTCAGAGCTGAAAGCACTTCGTGGCACGTTGGCCAGGAATAAAAATCATCCGGATGTCCCGAACACGCCTGCAGAGATAGATCGTTTCGCCCGAAAACTTTTGGCGAGCAGTGAAATTTCATCAACCCTGAAGGCCATTGAAGCTACAGGCTCAAATGCCAAATACGTTCAGGCCGATATTGGGGATAAGGAAAGCCTTCGTAGTGTACTCGCCAAGCAGGTAAGTATATCTGGCGCGATCACCGGATTGGTTCACGGTGCCGGTGTCTTGTCGGACGGACTGGCAGACAGGCTTGATCTCAAAAGCTTCGAAACGGTGTTTGCTCCTAAAGTAATTGGACTTCAGACCATTCTTTCCTGCCTGGATTTGCAAGCCCTTCACCATGTGGGCCTTTTCTCTTCTGCATCTGCAGTTTTCGGGAATGAGGGCCAGGCGAACTATGCTGCTGCGAATGCGTGGTTGAACAATGTCGCTGTTCAACTGGCTGCCGAATTGCCCAACACTCAGGTGAAGTCCTTCTGCTGGGGGCCCTGGCACGGCGGAATGGTCGACGATGCCCTGGCCCGTATGTTTACGGAGCGCGGTATCGGGCTCATTTCCCGACAAGAAGGCGCTCGTATTTTTGCCGACCAGCTTCTGCATTCCGTGCACGATCAGGTTCGTTTTGTAATTGGTGACGAATGGGGCAGTGCATGACCCTGTTCGAACCGATAGCAATCGTCGGACAGGGGTGTGTTCTGCCAGGTGCGCACTCACCCGAAGAATTGACCGAGATTGTCGCGGAACGCCGGATTGTCTATGGCCCGGTTGCACCTTCCGAATTGGGGCTCTCTGGTGACGCAGCAAAAAGGCTTCCTTTCGTATCTGGTCGTGTGAGGGGATTTGATCAGGTTTTCGATCCCGATCGTTTCCGTATCAAGTCTGTTCCAGTTGTTGAGATGGATCCGGTCTGCAAATGGCCTTTGCAGGCTGCAATGGATGCGTGGGAGGACGCCGCCCGTCCGAAAGTGAAGCCTTCAGCACTCGGTGTTTTCGTTGCCAATCTCTCATATCCATCCGCGGGTCATGTTGCTTTTGCTTCCCGGATTTGGGGAGGCGAACCGCCCCCCTCCCCGCATTTGGCTTTGAACTCAGCCCTTCCATCCCGTCTGATCGCAGAAGCACTGCGCTCCACGGGCCCCTGCTTTTCCCTCGATGCCGCTTGTGCGTCCTCGCTCTACGCGATCGATATCGCTTGCAGAAAACTACAAACGCGGCAGATCGATTGCGGTGTCGTTGCTGGTGTGAATGCCGCCGACAACCTCATCCTTCATATCGGCTTCGATGCTTTGAATGCGTTGAGCCCGTCTGGCAGATCCCGCCCCTTTATTAAGGGTGCTGACGGTCTGGTGCCATCCGAAGGCGCTGCCGCGCTGGTGCTGAAACGTCTCAGTGATGTGCATCCTGGTGAGCGAGTGCACGGCGTCATTCGAGGCAGCGGCCTTACCAACGATGGCCGCCGTAAGGGTCTTCTTGCGCCTGCGTCCGAGGGGCAAACAGACGCAATGAACCTCGCACTGGACAGCGGCGGCATTGATCCGAGCACGATCCAGTACCTGGAGTGCCACGCCACCGGTACCGCTATTGGCGATGGCGTCGAAATTTCGTCGATCAATTCTGTGTATGCAGACCTGGAGCATTTGCCTGTTGGATCACTCAAGGCAAATACCGGACATCTGATAACAGTTGCCGGTCTCGCGAGTGTACTTAAACTTACAGGTGCGATGGCGCAGGAAATTCTGCCGGCCACTCCGTTGGATGGCGAACTGCTGGATCGACTCCGCAATTCAAATGTTGAGGTTCAATCCAGCCAGAGCACCTGGGAAAGCGGGCTTGCTCCAAGGCGCGCAGCGATCAGTAATTTCGGTTTCGGGGGCAATAATGCCCATCTGATCCTCGAACAGCACCAACCTGCAACTCGATCAGGCCGCAACAAATCGTTCAAGCCATCGGCTGCGCCAGACATAGTCGTGTGCGCCGCAACCCTGATGGCTGGCAGTGATAGAACCACGAATTCCGTCCTGAGACGGTTTATGAACCAACCGGTCACTGCTGCAGGAAAATTGGAAACTATTGGCGCCGACGCTGCGAACGCAAGGACACCGCCCAAGGACCTGACGCAGGCCGAACCGCAACAATTGGCAATTCTGTCCACCGTCAGTGAGGCATTGGACAGAGTTTCTCCCGTTAAGAATGAGCAGGCAGGTGTTTTTGCAGGCATGGCATGCGCCGCGGACTCTGCACGATGGGCGCTGAGGGAAAGAGTATCGTCTTCCGGGCAAACCCCGGATGATATCGCTCCAAAACTCGATTCCGCCATGGTGCTCGGCGCTATGGCAAACATGGCAGCGAACCGCATTACATTCGGCCGAGACATTCGTGGGATGGGCTATTCCGTCTCTGCAGATGAAGCGAGCGGACTCGCTGCACTGGATCTGGCGGTCGATGCTTTGCGCTCGGGGCGCCTGAAGATGGCGATTGTGACGGCCGCCGATTTTGCTTCCGATCCGGTGCGCGCCAAAGCCTTACGCACCTTGTACGGAATAGAAAATCCCGGCGATGCTTCCGCAGCGCTCATTCTTAAACGCCGCGAAGATGCAGAAGCTGCAGGTGATCCTATTCTTGGGTCAATCAAGTCCATTGACTGGAAGAATACAAAGACTTCTGGCGACATCAGTTTATTCACTGCGCTTTTCGGCGAAGCGCCGGTGGCAAACGCCCTTGTTGAGGTCGCCCTCCATTTTCTCCTGAATGCACACAGTCAAAAGACGACTCCGGAAGGGGCGGTACCGACGCTGTCCTCTTCTCGTAGGGCTGCCCGGATTTCCGTACCGAGCGGCTTGGCAAATGCAGGTGCATCCGCATCGCTGGCGCTGTCACCGCCTCTGGTGCTGCCCGACCCTCTGAGACCGACACCGCGACTGATCCACGTCGCTTCAGACAGTCGGATAAAACTCGTGGAATTTCTGCAAGCAGGCCATGAAGGCGGCCAGGGCAAGTTCAGAATTGCGCTTGTCGCTTCAAGTGAAGATGAGATCTCACGCTTGCGCACAAAAGCAATACGGGAACTCTCAAAAGACCAAGCACCTGACGGTCCGGGCATCTACTACGGTGAAGGTGAACCTCAGGGCCAGCTGGCATTCATGTTTACCGGCTCGGCCGCGGTCTATCCAAGAATGGCAAGACGCCTTCTGATGGCATTTCCAGCGATCCGGAAGAAGCTGTCGAAACTGTCTCGCGCTGAAGAGATCTCTTCATTGCTATCGCACGCGAACTTGTCCGAATTTGAACAGCTTTGCGCTGGCACACTTGTCAGCCAGGCCCACGCCATTCTTTGGCTCGATATCCTGAACGTGAAGCCTGACGCAGCCATAGGTCTTTCCCTCGGCGAGTCCAACGCGCTGTATTCGTTCGGGTACTGGAAAGATCCGGGTGCTCTTCTCGATGAGATATCCGAAGCCGCAATGTATGAGCGGCATATCGGTGGTGAATTTGAAACGGCCAGACAAGCGTGGGGCCCGAACGTTCCAACGGATTGGACCAACTGGCGCCTGCAGGCTCCGGTTGGTGATGTTAAGGCCGCACTTCCACGGCACCCAGGCGTCGAAATTACCATCATATACACGGACGAAGACTGCATGATCGGCGGCCCGGCCGAGGCGTGTCGCAAACTTTGCGATGAATTCGGTAGTCGATCTGGCGTGAAGATGAACCAACACCTCATCGTCCATGCCAAAGCGATGCGGCCATTTGCCGAGACGTGGCGGCGCTTGCATACGCGGGAGGTGCATCGGGGGTCGAATGTCCGGCTATATGCGAACGCCATTCACGGGGCTTATGAGCCAGAGACGGACATCGTCGCTGATATGCTCACCCGGCAGGCCGTCGACACAGTGGATTTTCCAAAAACTGTCCGCCAGGCATGGAAAGACGGCGTGCGGACGTTTCTGGAGTTGGGGCCACGGGACACATTGACCGCCAGCCTTTCCAGTACCCTGAAAAACAAGCCTTTTAAAGCGATCTCGACGGACCGGATCGACGCATCGGACCTTGGCCAGATCGCACATGCTGCAGCGTTCCTGTTCGCCGACGGCCGAGAAATCAATCTGAAACCGTTGCTTGAAACCCTCACCGCCGCTCAGAAAAACGAGGCCGCGCCCGCCGGCCAATGGAACGCGACCAGACCGGTACCTTATCCCATGCCAAAGATTGTCAAAGACCGACCAGGCCCTGTGCAGGGTGGTCTACCGCCTGCTCCCAGACTGCGCATACCGGACTATGCCATGACTATACCGTGCCATCAGGGCACTCAGGCATGCCGGCGGCCGGAGCCTGTTCCAGGCAAATGTGCCGAGCCGCCGCAAAAGGTGGTGAGCGGCACAACTGCGCTGAAGCGCCGGGTGCCGACCGGACCGAAGCGCAGCCGGCAAGACATCGAAGCCTCCTCCCAAGGAAGCATGTCAGACTTTTTTGGTCCTGCGTTCCAGGCGCAGGATTCGTATGCCCGGCAAGTCAGGTTGCCGGCACCGCCCCTCCTTCTGGTCGACCGGGTCACCGGCATTGATGCCGCCCCCACGGAAGAAGCGGGTGGCATAATCTGGACCGAAACGGACCTCTCCAATCATACTGACTTTGTCCATGATGGCCGGGTCCGTCCGGGACCGCTCATCGAATGCGGACAGGCGGACCTAACCCTGATCGGATGGATGGGGGCCGATCTGCGCAACAGGAGTGAGCGGGTTTACCGCCTGCTTGGCTGTGAAATCACTTTCCATGAGGGCGGTCTTCCGAGCATCGATGACACGCTGGGCTTCCAGATCGAGATCACCGGACACGCAGAACTGGGTGGAGTCCGGATGTTCTTCTTCCAGTATGACTGCCGCACGGACAACCGGCTGGCCTTCTCCGTCCGCAACGGACAGGCTGGCTTCTTCACTGATCAGGAACTGGCCAATAGCAAGGGCGTCATCTGGGACGCCGCCAAAAATGCGCCTCCGACCGCTGAGCCGGCTGAATTCGAACCTCAACGTGTCAGCGCGAAGCGGAAATTCTCCGAAGACGATGTCATCGCTTTCCGAAACGGCGACGCCTTTGCCTGTTTCGGCGACGGGTTCGAGCTTTGTGCCGCGCACTCCAATCCACCGCACATCCCGGGCGGAAAACTCGCCCTGTTTGACGATGTGATCGCGTTCGACCCACAAGGCGGACCGTGGAAGCGGGGCTATCTCCGCGCCCGTGCGGCCACGCCCGCCTCCACCTGGTTCTATGACGGGCATTTCCATAACGATCCCTGCATGCCTGGCACGCTCATGGCGGAAGCGGCTGTGCAGGCACTTGAATTCTACGCGGCCGCAGTGGGCCTGACAGTCGAGCGGGACGGCTATGTCTTCGAGCCGGTGCCGGAACACACGGCGAAGTTCGTATGCCGCGGCCAGGTCATTCCGGACAAGGACCACCAGGTCACTTATGAGGTCTTCATTGATGAAATCATCGATGGGGAAACACCGGAGATCTATGCCTCTCTGTTGGCGCGCTCCGACGGACACAAGGTGTTCCATTGTCCGCGCTTTGGCATTCGCCTGCGCCGGAACTGGCCGGCGGCGCGTGTTGATGCACACCCCCTGCTGATCGGACCGGAGCAGGAAAGCCGCGGCGACCAAGCCGCCCTGCTCGACTGCGCCAATGGCGCGCCTTCGGCCGCCTTCGGCGAGATGTACCGGCGCTATGATGATCAGGGCAACGTACCCCGCCTGCCGCAGCCGCCCTACCACTTCATTTCGCGCGTGACGTCAGTCACCACCCGCCCGGCCGAGGAAACCCTCGGCGCAACGATGACGGCGGAATACGATATCCCGCCGGACGCATGGTATTTTGACGACAATGTGAATGGCACGATGCCATTCGCCGTCCTCTGCGAAATCGCGCTGCAACCCTGCGGATGGCTGGCGAGTCATTCGGGCTTTGCGCTGGTCGGCACGCTTCGCTTCCGCAACCTCGAAGGCGACGGCTTCCTTCACATGGAAGTCGGCCGGAACGATGGCATGCTGAAGATCCGCAGCACGCTGACCAATATCGCAAAAGTTGGCCCGATGACGCTGGTGTCCTTCGATGTGGACGTCACAACCGGAGACGGCAGAAAAGTTCTGGACCTGAAAACCCAGTTCGGCTTCTTCCCGCCGTCATCCCTTGTCCGGCAGGCGGGCCTTCCGCCGAAACCCCACTTCACCGAAGCGTTCGACCTGCGCCCGGCGACCATGCAGATCGGCATGCAGGAACCGCGCGCATCCGGCCGGATGAAAATGATCGACGAGATCGACTTCTGCGACCCGGACGGTGGCGAAGCCGGTCTCGGACTGATCCGCGCACAGCAATACGTCGATCCGTATGCATGGTATTTCAAGGCACACTTCTATCAAGACCCGGTACAACCCGGATCCCTGGGTCTGGATGCGATGATACAGGCCTTGACCCAGCTCGTCTGGAAAAAGGGCCTGCACAAAGGCTTGGCACGCCCCCACCTGACCACGCTTGCACCAAATGCCCCAATGAAATGGAGCTATCGCGGACAGGTCACGCCTGAGAGGAAAACCGTGACCAGCGTCATGGAAATCCTGAGCATTGAAGAACGTCGCGATGATATCCTGATTACAGCACGAGGCAGTCTGTGGCGCGACGGGCTCCGCGTCTACGAGGTCGGCCCCATGAGCGTGTCACTGAGAGACCTTGGCTAGACAGCCAGGGCCCTCGTGACAATCAGCTGGCCCGTCTGAAAGGTCTGAACTTCCAGTTTGAGCCCATCCTGCTCCTGAGAGAAGCAGCTTGTCTCACCAGTGATGTAGGCGGACGGCAACCGTGTGCGGCGTGCGCCCCCTTTCAGACCCGTGCCGATGGCTTTGAGAATTGCTTCCTTGGCTGTCCAGCAGCGCAAGAAGGCGATTGGTTCGACTTCGTGGGCCACAGCCGCCCGAATGACTTCAGCTTCGTTGTCTTCGGCCATCATGCTCAACATCGGTTCCCAACCCACAGGTCGGACAAGCTCTACATCGATACCGACGGCGCCGGTTCGGGACAGTGCGAGCCCGTTCAGACCTTCACTGTCGGAAAAGCTGATGAAGACATCCGGAAAGTCTGGCAGAAACGGCTTTCCCATTTCATCGTGCGCGATGAGAACGTCGGCAGATTCCCTGCCGAGCAAACATGCGAGCAATTGGCGTCGCTCGACGATGCTGGCTGTGAGCAAATCGCATTTATCCGATGACAGGAGGCGCCCTACGCGGGACCTCTCTGAATCTGACAGGGCCGATGTATCCGCCAACTCGGGGCGTGATCGCCAGACCCATGCCCCTTCAGCACCATGAACCGGTGCATGAGACCCTGCTATGGCTTGAAGCGCTTCGAGCATCGTTCCGACTATTAGGGGGCCTCTTCGGCCCTGACCAGACCTGACGGTGGTCAGAGCCATAGAGGGGCTCGTTCACTGATCAGGACTGATGGCGGAATTGGAACGATCAAACAAAGTCGCGTTGAGGAGCGTTGGCTCAATCATGGTATAGCTTGCCGCCTTGCCCCGAATAAGCGTTTTGTCGGTCGCGACAAATCCCATGCTGGCAAGACGCTCGCCGATGCTATCGACCAGATTTTCCGGACAGCCGGTATAAAACAGAGCGACCCGGTCGGCATCTGACAGAGCCGCCTCAATGCCTCCCTCGACGATCAAGCCACCGCCAAGGAATGCATCCTTCTCCTGGGTGGACGCCTTGCGATATTCGGCCATCGACATTTCAACGGTGCGCCAGAATAGTGGTCCCGGATACCGGATCGTCGCGTCGGTGAATACGCCATAGATCGTAGCATCCGGACGCGCCTCCCAGGCTGCCGCGGCTGAGTAGTCATAGCATGTAATGACCGGGGCATCTTCAAAGCCGTTTGCGTCGGCATAAGCGAACGCCGCCTTGTAATCTTCCTGTTTCGCATGGTGGAAATGTTCGTTGATGGCAGAGCCGGTTCCGAGCGATGCGAACGCAACCAGAAGCGCCACTTTCACCCTCAGGTCCCGCAGGGCTGTCACGGTATATCCGGCGCCAAGCACGAGGCCCAGGCTCACTGGAACAAACATTCGGACATGGGCGATCGGGTTGAGCAGATGTAGCAGCGTGATAATCAACGGGTAGACGATGACCATGCCGGCAATGCAGAGCGCGAGTGACTTGCGATCATGTCGCCACGACAGGATCGCCCCGAGTGTTCCCCGTCAGCGACTGTGAGACAGATCGGCCAAATTGCTTAAGGAGGATTTCTGGCACATCGTAGCCCGCCAAGGGAGCGAAGATGAGACAGAAATCCGGGCCGGAAGGATCGGCCGAAAAACATGTGAAAGAGATACGCCGTAAGACCCGGCGCAAATTCTCTGCCGAAGAGAAGATCCGCATTGTTCTGGAAGGCCTGCGCGGAGAGTATTCGATTGCCGAGTTGTGTCGGCGTGAGGGGATCGCCCAGGGCCTTTATTACACCTGGTCGAAGGAATTCCTCGAAGCGGGAAAGAGGCGGCTCTCCGGCGATACCGAGCGCCAGGCGACGTCCGGTGAGGTGAGCGGCTTGAAGCGCGAGATGCGGGATCTGAAGGAAGTAGTGGCCGACCTGACGCTGGAAAACCGCATTCTGAAAAAAAGCGTGATCGGGGATGGGGAGGATACCGAATGAGGTATCCCGCATCCGAGAAGCTTGAGATCATCCGGCTGGTCGAGCAATCGCACCAGCCGGTGAAGAAGACGCTGGAGCAGATCGGCGTGTCGCGTCCGACCTTTTACAGATGGTATGATCTGTATCGCCGGTTCGGTGAAACTGCTCTCGAAGACCGGCGTGGTGGCTCTGGCCGCGTGTGGAACCGCATCCCGAATGATGTGCGCGAGCAGGTGCTCGAAATGGCGCTCGACCGACCAGAACTTTCTCCCCGCGAACTGGCGGTGACGTTCACCGACGAGAGGCGCTACTTCGTCTCTGAGGCCAGTGTTTACAGGCTTCTGAAGGCGCATGACCTGATCACCAGTCCGGCCTTCATCGTGATGAAGGCGGCAAATGAGTTCAGGGACAAGACGACTGCACCCAACCAGCTCTGGCAGACAGACTTCACCTATCTGAAAGTGATCGGCTGGGGATGGTTCTATCTCTCCACCGTGCTTGATGACTTTTCCCGCTACATCATCGCCTGGAAGCTCTGCACCGGCATGGCGACGAGCGATGTTGAGGATACGCTCAACCTGGCACTGGAGGCTTCAGGACTCGATGAGGCGAATGTGGTTCATCGTCCGAGACTACTCTCAGACAACGGACCATCTTACATCTCTGGCGACCTGGCTGAGTATCTTGCCAGCAAGGGCATGGCGCATACACGCGGGGCGCCTTACCATCCCCAGACGCAAGGAAAGATCGAGCGCTGGCATCAGACCCTGAAGAACCGCATCCTGCTGGAAAACTACTTCCTGCCTGGAGACCTTGAAGCGCAGATCGACGCCTTCGTCGGCTACTACAACCATCAGCGCTATCACGAGAGCCTGAACAACCTCACCCCAGCAGATGTCTACACCGGGCGCGGCCAGACCGTCCTGCTCGAACGCGAAAAAATCAAAAGGAGGACGATGAAACTGCGGCGCTTGCAGCACGCCCAATCCGCTGCTTAACTCAAACCCAGATGCGCCAGACCCTCCTTAAGTCAGGCAGCCATCTGCCTCAAAATACCTGACGACGGACACTTCCAGCTTATCCGTAAGCATCCTGTCATTTCCGGTATCGGCGCTGCTGGCGTGGTAGCAGGTTGCGTTCTCAGCCTCCTGTTTGCCGGATACGAAATAAGTCACCGTGAACTTCCAACCAACAAATTCTGGTGGAAAGTCGACCGGAAGATTCAACACACATTTTTCGGTGGCCTACCCGTTAAACTGGGCGACACGACATATAATTCAGCCCTGATTCTGCTCGACTCTCATGTCGACCCGGTGGAATTGGACGTGGAGCGTCCGAAACAGGAAACCAATTTGATGTCGTTCTCCGGCGGAGGCATGACCTCGTTTGGAAACGACCTTTTGCTACTTCCCTACGATGGGATCATCTATAAAGCCCGACCGGATATGAGCGCCCAGCGCACTGCGATCCGGGCACCGGATACCCACCGGGACGAGTTCCGTGCGCTGTCAGAAACGGAAGCGTATAAAGACTATCACTTTGACCTCTATTACATTCGCTACAATGATCTGAAGTATTTCGAGGCCGGTGACCAACGAGGCCTCCTTGCGTCCTACACGGAGTATCACTCCGACGGTGAATGCGCGACGAATACGCTCGCACGGCTCGATTTCGCCAGCAGTGCGACAACGATTGATGACGTCACAGCGGAACCGAACGACTGGGAGATTGTTTATCGGTCCTCCCCCTGCCTGAAACTTAAAAAGCGCCTGTCCGCACTGGAAGCCCACATGGCCGGCGGACGCATGGCGATTACCGGTCCGGAAACTGTTTATCTCACCAATGGTGACTACCACATGGATGGGATGAGATCGGATGGTCATGGCATCGCGCAGGACCCCGAGAATGAACTCGGTAAGGTCATGCGCATCAACTACCTGACCGGAGAGAGCCAAATCGTTTCAATGGGCCACCGGAACATGCAGGGCATCGCCGCCTTGCCAAACGGTGATGTGTATGTTGCCGAACATGGTCCGCAAGGCGGAGATGAACTCAACCTTATCAGAGAAGGAGCCAACTACGGTTGGCCCAAAGAATCTTATGGTCTGACGTATTCCAGCGGAAAGCTGCCTGAATCAGACTCCTTCGGCCGCCATGATACTTATACGCCACCGGAATTTTCCTGGCTTCCCTCACCGGCCATTTCTTCGATGATCTATATCAAGCCGTCCTTTCATGATGCCTGGACAGGCGATCTGTTGATTGGGTCGCTGATAACCGAGTCATTGTGGCGAGTACGGTTTGCCAATGGAAAGCCTGTCTATTCCGAGCAAATTCCAATCGGCTCACGCATCCGGTCTCTCTGGCAACATTCGAATGGTCAGATTGTTCTCTGGACAGACAATCATGAGCTTATCTGGCTGACAGCCCGTGACATCGGGGGCTACGCGCCAGTTCTGGATGAGTATGTGAAATGGCATGGCATCAGCCCGGCGACGGCAAATCGCCTTGCCGCCTCGGTTGAGCGCTGCGCGGAGTGCCACTCCTTTCAGATGGCCGCCAATTCGCGTTCACCAAGTCTGGCTCGCATCTACGGCGAACGGATTGCTTCATCATCTTATGCAGGCTATTCCGACGCCCTTCGCACGAAAGGCGGTCGTTGGACGGACGAGAACCTGGCGGACTTCCTGACCGATCCCCAATCATTTTCGCCAGGCACGACAATGCCAAATGTGATGGAAGGTGATCGTGCGACAGCCGAAGATGTGGTCAAGTTTTTGAAATACTACAATGACAAATTTTAGATGCCTGCCTTCGGAAGCCCCTCAATAGCCACCCGGGTTATTCATCTGTTTCACAGACCGGACTTTCATTGAGATTGCCGATATCGAGGACGGGCGCTGCTTCGAGGTTTTCGGCGTCGAGCAAACTGGTTACTTGCTCCAGAACGGTAACGAGCATGGCTTGCTGCCAGTCAGGCAAAGCGTCGAAGCGAGTCGAGAACACTTCATGCAGAGGGTCAGGAGAGCTGACGAGCGCATTCTGACCCGCTGGCAATAAGCGCAACCAGACGCGACGTTTGTCTTCGTCACACTTGCGCCGGGAGATAAACCCTCGCGCCTCGAGCTTGTCGATCAGGCTGGTGATTGTGGCGTGATTCAACTGGGTGGCCTCGGCGAGATACCCTGCTGAAACTTCAGGGTACTCAGTCAGGATTCGCAGAACGCTCAACTGCGAGGGGGTCAGTCCAGCCATTCGGGCAAGTCGCTTTGACGACAATTCCGTCACCCGCTGGATCCTGCGCAGGGCAATAAGCGCGTCTTCAGATCGTTTACTCAATGTCTTGAACCTAAAAGGGCGCCAGGCGTGGACCGAGAGCAGTTTTCAGAGGCTCAAGGTGTGCCTCAAATGGGCGCCACTGTTCAAGCCCGCCTTTGTTAATTGGGCGCCTCACTTGCTCTGAGCTTGCCGTTCGCACTGCCCGCTCGGTCTGATGGAAGTTTACGCAGCGCTCATCAAATGGCAGGTCGCAATAATCCAGCAAGCGCCGCACCTGCCCTTCCAAATCGTTCAACACGTCTTCATGTTGCACACGTAGAATGCGGCCCGCCGGCAGGACCGTATCCCAATGCTCCATCAGGTCTACATAGGCCCGATAGTATGCGCCGATGTCTTCCAGGCTGTAAGTAAATTCCTGCCCCTCGGCGAAGAGCTGTTTGAATCCAGACCAACAACAATCCATCGGATTGCGCCGCGCATCGATGATCTTCGCGTTCGGCAGGATCAGTTGGATCAGGCCGATATGGCGGAAATTGTTCGGCATCTTGTCCGTGAAAAAGGGTGCGCCCTGCCGGTGGATTCGAGTGTTTTCGATATAATCTTCGCCAAGCGCGCTGAGTTCCTCGGCGGACATATCGTGCAGGATGCGGGGATAGCGATCCCGGTCGGTAATCTGGCTGCGCCCGCGCAACCTGTGCGCCAGAGAAAGAATGTTTGGCAATTCCAGCGTGCCATCGACGTCCGGGTGGGAAGCAAGGATTTGTTCGATGAGTGTCGAGCCCGCGCGCGGCAGACCGACGATGAAAATCGGGTCCGGGGCCGGACAGCCCTTCCCGCTTTGGGTTTCGAACAACGATGCGGTGCAATGCGTTTTTTGCGCTGACAGTTCGGCCTGCATCTGTTCGGTCGTGTATCGGATCGTCTGATGCTTCAGCGCATTGCCGCTGGCATAGGCAGCAAAGGCTGCGTCATGAGCCTTCTGGTCTTCCCGTGCCTTGCCAAGGGCAAAGGCAATATGAATACGCGACATATGATCAAGGTCCGGCGAGGCCGCCTGCGCTTCCATGACGGAAAGTTCTTCGTCGGTGAAGCGATACGTCTTGAGATTTGCGAGGCCGTACCAGGCATCGCCATGGCCGGGCGCAACTTCCGCAGCACGCCGGTATGATGCAATGGCGTCTTCCGTGCGGCCATAGGTCTTCAAGGCATGGCCGCGAGATACAAGCGTTGCCGGATCGTCTGGCAATACTTTCAGGACACGGTCAAAATATTTCAGTGCAGTCTCATAGTCCCCGGCCTGCATGCTCTCGATGGCATAGTGAGACTGAAAGACCGGATTGTCCGGATCGCGGGACATCAGGAAATTCGCCTGGTCCAGCGCAGCTGCGAATTTCTGCCGTTTGCGCAACACCTGGATGTAGTCGAGGCGGAGCTGAATGTTTTCCGGATTGAGCTCGACCGCGCTTTCCAGAAGAAAGTCTGCATCCTCCTGCACCCCGAGACGCGAACCGATATCGGCGAGCAGGCGCATGCCCTCAACGTGCGTGGGATTGCGCTGCAGGAAGAGGCGCGCGATTTCCTCCGCCCGGAAAATTCGGCCTTCATGAATGTGATTGGTCACCGCCAGCAACTCGCGTGGCAGAGACCGAAGCCGTTGCGCCTGAGCGAGGGCACTATTGGCTGCATCGGGATTGCCGCCCGCGGCGAGCAGGTCCGCCTTGGCCTTCCAGCTGGCAATGAGGGACGGATTATAACGGGTGGCACGCTCGAATGCAGTCAGGGCGCCGGCATTGTCGCCCAGCTTGCGCCGGAGATGACCTTCCTCCTGCCAGGCGCGTCCGTAATCCGGCGAAACGGCTTTCAGCTCGGCAAGGTGGGTGAAAGCGTCGTCATGACGGTTTTCATAACGTGCGCAGACCGCAGCCATGTAGAGGGCGTCCCGGTGCTCTGGCTGCTGCGCCAGAACATCTGCAGCGATCTTCGACGCGGTCCGGAAATCGCCAGACTGGATCGACTTTTGCGCCTGCTGCAGGGCAGCCTCAGGTGTGGCCAGTTCAGTCATTGCGTCGGGGCATTCCTCAATATGAAAACAGCGCCCTGAACCTGTCAGGGCGCTGCTTCTGGATCAAGTCTCCGGCTGTCCTAGTAGTCGTAGGAGAACCGGAAGCCGATCGTCCGCGGCCGCATCGGCGTGATCCGCTCACGGTCGTAGACATAGCTTCCGCTGAGGGCCGCATACTCATTCGTCAGGTTCGTGGCGAAGAGTTCGGCCGTCCAGTTGTCGCCCGTCACACCCGCCGTTGCGCTCAGCGTGGTGTAACCATCAAGCTTCATCTTGTTGATCTCGATCACGTCGGTGAAGGAATCATCCGAGATCACGACTTGCGGCATGACGTGCGCACGCAGGTTCTGGCCTGCGATCTGCTGCTCCAGATCCCACTCATAGCGGACACGAAGGTTGCCCTGGTAGGATGGCGCGAAGGCCAGATCGGATCCTTTGACCACATCATTGGTCGGAACCAGAACTTCCGTGATTTCCGTATCCAGGAAGGAGAAGGCACCGGCAACGGTCAGGCCGTCAATGGATGCCGGCGCCCAGGTGAAGTCACCTTCAATGCCCTGGATCTCGGCGTTGGCCGCGTTATCGGAGAAGAACAGGTTCACGATCGACGGATCGAAGATCGTGGTCTGCAGGCCGTCGACTTCGACAAAGAATGCCGAACCATTGAAGCGCAGCGAATTGTCGAAGAGCTCGGTTTTCCAGCCGATTTCATAGTTCTTCACTTCATCGGTATCCACGGCGTAAGGAACGACGTAGCCACCAGGCCCCGCAGTGCCGCCCGGACGGTTCAGCAGACCGGCACGGAAGCCTTCCGAATAGGTTGCGTAGAACAGCGTGTCGGCAGTCGGCGTCCACTCACCCGTGACCTTGTAGATGAAGCCGTCAGTGGCCGCCTTATCCGGGTTACCCGCCGGTCTATTCGGGCCATAGATGTAGGAGATATTGGTGCCGAAGACCTGTTGGTCGCCATCCGCCTCGGTGACGTAGAGATTGTAGAAGGACGAGTTTGCACTGCCTTCCAGGTCCACCTCGACATCATAATAGCGTGCGCCGAGCGTTACCGAGAACTGATCGGAGAGATCGAATGATGTTTCGCCAAAGATGCCGAACTGCTTGTCCGTCCGCTTCACGTCATTGCGGAAGATCACACCTTCCGGGAACGGTCCCGGCTCACTGTAATAGCCTGGGGCAGCGCTGCCGATCGCACCCGTGACATCGGTGTTGGTCAGCGGATAATTCGGAACGAAGCCGATCGTACCATCCGTGTACGCAACCTGGGTCGAGCCCGGATAAACGAAGTCATTGCGCTCAGCGAGTTCAAGATCGCTGAAGAAGCCGCCGAACGTTGCGCGCCAGCGATATTGTTCCGGCGTGTTGAAGCGAAGTTCGTGCGTCTGCACCTTGGTTTCGCTGTGCGAGTTCACGAACAGGTCCGGCGCATAGCAGGTACCCGTCGGGGCACCGGCCGGATAAGTGACTGAGTAGTCGCAGATATAGTATGGCAGGTACTGGCCAACGAAGAGGTAGTCAGAGTAGTCGACCACCTGGTCCGTCGTGCGCTCCGTGTACGCGCCGGTGTAGAGGGCTTCCAGCGCGCCGAGGCGCCCGTTCACCGTCCAGGCGGTGTTGCTGAACTTGTCCTCGGTGTTTTCCGGGGTGAAGCGGACGATATCGTAGTCGTCCAGCTCCGGATCAGCCGAGAATACGCCTTCTGCATCAATCTTCTGCTGCGAGTGCTGGAGCAGGATGTCCCAGTCTTCGTTGACTTCATATAGGCCGCTCAGGCGGAAGCCCTGATAGGTCACGTCGTTGATGTCGTTTTCAGCAATATTGCTGTTGTTGGCTGCGATGAAGGTCACATCGGACAGGTCAGCACCGGCCTGGAAGCCTTCGCGCTGCGCACTCACCGGAACGCCGTTCGACCGGACTGTGCCAGCCGGGCGGAAGCGTCCGGATTCTTCAGCGGTCAGCGTGCCGCCGACATTGTCGATATAACCGCCTTGCGTGTCCGCGTAGACCACGCCCCGGACGGCAAACTTGTCGTTGACCGGAATATTGATCATCACGTCGACGCTGTTGCTCATCTCACCGCCATCGGTAAACGAGGTCGACGCGTTGAAACCGGCATCGAAGCCGTTCAGCGACGGCTTGTTGGTGATCATGCGGACCGTACCGGCCTGCGAACTGGCCCCGAAAAGCGTGCCTTGCGGACCGGAAAGAACTTCCACGCGCTCAATGTCGGCAGCGTAAACGTCGAGGTTGCGCCCTGGCTGAGCCAGCGGCTGCTCGTCGAGATAGAAGCTGACGTTCGGAGCAAGACCAGCGACACCTGCAACCGTCAGGTTCGGAGTTGTCGATGCGAGGCCACGGATGTAAATCGTGTTCTGGCCAGGGCCGGCACCACCTGCGGTCACGCCGGGAAGCTGGATCAGATAATCGTTGAAGCTTTTCACGCCGAGCGCTTCAAGCTCCTGCTCGCCAAGAGCGGTCACGGCGACAGGAATACTTTGGGCGCTTTCCGCACGCTTGGTCGCGGTCACGGTGACAGCCTGGAGACGCTTCACCTTGGCCGCTGGCTCTGCCGGTGCAGTTTCCTGCGCTTGCGCATGCGATGCGACGAGGCCGGCGATCGCCATCAGCGACGCGCCGTACTTTAACTTCTTCATATTCTTCCCCTTGGGTCAGCTCCAGCCGGCGCGCACATGAAAACGGCGCGCAGCGATAGAATCGTGGCTGCTCGATGGCTCAGGGCTACTTTGTTATTTCGATCTTCGAAAGGCTTTTAGGTGAGCAGAACTCAGAATTAGCTGAAATATGTTACACAAAGTCCACATAATGCGGCCTGTCTTGGCCTTGACCTGCATTACGATCATTTGACTATCGACGTAATTGCGGCAATAGCCGCGTATGGCTCAAGATTTCGACCCAAGCGCTACTGGCACTGAAACGCCCGATACAGAAACCCCCGAAGACGAAGCACTCTTTGTGTACGAGATCGACTACGAAGTCGGCCAGGACAATGTCGAGATCGCAGGGCTGGATGTTCACAATCCGGTCTTTTTCCTAAGCGCCGGACTGATCGTCCTGTTCGCCGCGATGAGCCTCATTTTCCCGGATGCCGCGACGCACTATCTGACCGCTGCGAAAACCTGGACGCTGCAACGCGCCGACTGGCTATTTGCGATCACGCCGGTCATCGTTTTCGCGTTTGCGCTTTATCTCACCTTCAGCAAGCTCGGCCGGATCCGGCTCGGTGGTGCGGCTGCCGAACCTGAGTTCAAGACTCATTCCTGGGTGGCGATGCTATTTGCGGCCGGGGTCGGCGTGGGCTTCATGTTCTACGGTGCTGCTGAGCCGCTGGCCTATTACACGGACTGGTACGGTACGCCGCTGAATGTTCCGCCAAATACTCCGGCAGCGGAGCGGCTTGCCTTCAGCGCGACCATTTTTCACTGGGGTCTCGCACCTTGGGCCATCTACGCAATCGTCGGGCTGGCCCTCGGCTTTTTCGCGCACAACAAAGGGCTTCCACTCAGCATCAGGTCCGCCTGTTACCATGTGTTCGGTGAGCGAGTCTGGGGTTGGCCAGGTCACATCATTGACATGTTTGCGGTTGTTTCGACTGTGTTCGGGCTTGCAACAACGATTGGCATCGGCGCCACGCAGGCGACGAGCGGGATCGCTTATCTGTTCGGGTTTGAACCCAACCGCTACCTTCAAATCGCTCTTATCGCCTTCATGACTGGGCTCGCAGTTATCTCGGTCCTGCGCGGCATGGACGGGGGGGTGAAATTTCTCAGCAATGTCAATATGAGCATTGCGTTCGCCCTTCTGATCTTCGTGGTCATTGCCGGACCAACAATCCTCATTTTCACTGGTCTCGGCCAGAATCTCTGGGCCTACATCACCGACACGCCGGCTCTTACGAACTGGGTGGATCGACCCGATATTCTCTGGTTCCATGACTGGACTATATTCTACTGGGCCTGGTGGATTTCCTGGTCACCTTTCGTTGGCATGTTCATTGCGCGAATTTCGAAAGGCCGGACTGTACGGGAATACTTTGCCGTTGTGCTGCTCGCACCGTTCACAATCTGCGTGATCTGGTTCACCGCATTTGGAGAAACCGCACTCACTCTCCATCAGTCCGGCACAGGTGAGCTCGCAGGCGGCATGAGCAGCGCCTCACTCGTCCTGTTCCAGATGCTGGAAGATCTTCCGATTGCGGAGATTACGTCTGTCGTCGCGATATTCCTGCTAATTGTCTTTATCGTGACATCGGCGGATTCAGGCGCACTTGTGGTCGACACAATTACCAGTGGCGGTAAGACTGATGCGCCGGTGGCGCAGCGTGTGTTCTGGGCCTGCATGCTCGGTCTCACTGCGTCGGCACTTTTGTATGGTGGCGGAACAGACGTGCTTCAGTCCCTGCAAGCAGGAACCATTACCGCCGCATTGCCGTTCACTTTCATTCTGCTGGCATGTTGCTTCAGCCTTTACCTCGGCTTGCGGGATGAATGGAATGCAATGCAGGACGCGAAAGATGGCGATCAAGAGCCGAACTAGAAACTCTGGACGAATGAGCCGTCGCCGCTTGACTGATATAGACTGCATCCAAAGAACGTGAGCGAGTGAAGACGCCAGTTATTGTGACAGGCTCCACAGCGCAGTTTAGGAACGTCTTGTTTCTCCAGATTATTGACCTTTTGGAGAATGTGAACATGGGGCGATTTCGACCCAATTCTGGCAGTCTCCCGGATGATGAATTTCCTGAACACACTGTTTATATTCATTTTTTGGAAAACGAGAGGCGTGGCGGAGAGGAAGGGATTCGAACCCTCGATACGCGTAAACGTATACGCCCTTAGCAGGGGCGCGCCTTCAGCCACTCGGCCACCTCTCCAGCGCGGACTGCCGGTCTATTGAATGGATGGCATAATCGCAAGCCCTCATCGTCTTATCGGCTGCGGTTGTTGGGATATCGCCTGAATCCAGGAGCGCCAGTCACCTGCCAATCACTGTATCCAGACCCCAGTCCTGTGATAGTTACGTATTCCCGTATGAGACTGCGCGCTTAGGCAGGAAAAATGACCGAATACTTCAAACCCGTCCCGTTCCCGCTCTGGCAGGAAAACAAGAACGCCTTCGCCGACGCGCTGGGCCGCTCATTTCGCGAAACCGGTTTCGCCGTGATTTCGGACCATCCGGTGTCCCAGGACATCATTGACGCGAACCTGAAAGCGACCAAGGACTTCTTTGCGTTACCTGAAGAAACGAAGTTGAAATACGATGGCCGCGCAGGCGGCGGCCAGCGGGGTTACACCGCATTCGGCGTCGAAAATGCCAAAGGCAAGGCTGAGGCCGACCTGAAGGAATTCTGGCATACTGGGCGCGCGTTGCCGGAAAACTCGCCTTACCGCACAACCATGGCCGACACGCCTTCCGTCCCGGAAGTGCCCGATTTCGATTCCGCGACCCGTGGCCTCTATGATGCGCTTGATACGTTCGGACGCCAGCTACTGCGTGCCGTCGCGCTTCATCTGAAGCTTGAGGAAACCTGGTTTGAGAACAAGGTGGACGTCGGCAATTCCATCCTCCGCCTCCTTCATTATCCCCCGCAAACAAATCCGCCGCCTGAAGGCTCCGTCCGGGCAGGTGCGCACGAAGACATCAATGTCATCACCCTTCTGCTCGGCGCCGAAGAGGCCGGACTGGAAGTAAAACACCGGTCAGGGAAATGGCTCGCCGTCAGTCCGCCCCCGAACGCTTTGGTGATCAATTGCGGAGACATGCTGCAGCGACTGACTGCCGGGGTACTGCCATCAACGACGCACCGGGTTGTGAACCCCTCACCGGAACGCTCCCGCTTCCCACGCTACTCGACGCCCTTCTTCCTGCACTTTAATCAGGATGTCATGATCGAAGCTCTGCCGGGCTGTGTGGCAGAGGGCGGCAAGGCTGACCCGCCGATCACCGCGCAGGACTATCTGATGGAACGCCTACGCGAAATCGGGCTCGTCAAAGCCTGACGCCGTCGATAATCCGTAATCTGAATTAATTTCAGATCAATCCGGCGAGCGGTGAGCTTGGATCAGCGTACATCTTCTTAGGCATACGTCCGGCGAGATAGGCTTCCCTGCCAGCGATAACGGCGTGTTTCATGGCTGACGCCATCAGGATCGGATCCTTGGCAGCGGCGATGGCTGTGTTCATCAGCACGCCATCACAGCCAAGCTCCATCGCAATTGCCGCATCGGAAGCCGTGCCAACCCCGGCATCAACGATCACCGGTACGCGGCTCTGCTCCACGATGAGCCGGATGTTGACCGGGTTCATGATGCCCAGCCCTGAACCGATCAGGGAGCCTAGCGGCATGATTGCGCAGCAGCCCGCCTCTTCGAGCATTTTCGCGTAAACCGGATCATCGGAGCAGTAGACCATGACTTCGAACCCGTCAGCGATCAGGGCCTCGGCGGCTTTCAGCGTTTCTGGCATGTTCGGGTAGAGCGTTTTCTGATCCGCCAGTACTTCCAGCTTGACCAGGTTCCAGCCGCCGGCCTCACGCGCGAGCCGCAGGGTGCGCACGGCTTCTTCCGCCGTGAAGCAGCCTGCCGTATTCGGCAGATAGGTGAATTCGTCCGGCTTAACGAAGTCGGTGAGGCGCTCCTCGTTCGGATTCGACAGGTTCACCCGTCTAAGCGCCACCGTCACGATCTCCGCGCCAGCTGCGCGCGCCGCATCCGCATTCTGCTGGTAGGAGGCATATTTCCCGGTGCCCACGATAAGACGCGAAGCATAGGATTTTCCGGCAATGATGAGAGGATCGTTCAAGGGATAATTCCAATTCTGCAGAGGGAACTTTCGTACAGGATGGGCCCGTCAGCCGCCACCGACGAACTGCACGACTTCGATGCGGTCACCGTCTTCAATGATCGTCGCGGCATGCTTGGATTTTGGAACAATTTCAAGGTTTCGCTCAATCGCGACTCCCCGAGAATCGCGGCCGTCATCCGCCGACACCAACGCGACAAGCATCGCCACAGTCGTGCCAGGCGCAATTTCGCGGGCTTCCCCATTCAGCGTTATCTTCATCCGCTGCAACTCCGTGCGTAAGCAGGCCTTGCCTTGCCCGGCGTTACAGCGCAAGACAACACCCCATGGTGAAGCCGATATATGTCCTCGGGGGCCCGAACCTCAACCTGCTCGGAACGCGGGAACCGGATATTTATGGCCGGGATACGCTCGAAGACATCCACAACCGCCTGAAGTCGCAGTCTGGCGACACGCCGATAGAGGCGCGTCAGACCAATTCCGAAGGCGAGTTGGTGACCTGGATACAGGAAGCATCCCGGGAAGCTGCTGCCGTAATTCTCAATGCCGGTGCCTATACGCACACGTCCGTCGCACTTCATGATGCGCTGCGGGCCTGCAGTGTGCCGGTGGTCGAAGTCCACTTGTCGAATCCCGCTGCTCGCGAGGCGTTTCGGCAGGTGAATTATGTTGCGCCTGCTGTGAACGCATCGATTGCGGGCCTTGGCGCCTATGGTTATGAGCTTGCCCTGATGGCCGCGCTTAAGCTGTCGGGAAAATAAGGGACGATAGATTCCATGAGCACTGGCAAGAACAAGCTGGATACCGGACTTGTCCGGGAACTCGCCGCCATCCTGCGTGAAGCAGATCTCGGTGAGATTGAAGTTGAACACGAAGGCCTGCGCGTCCGGGTCAGCAAACCCGCTCCACAGGTGGTGCAAGCCGCAATGGCCGCGCCGGCCCCTGTCGCAGCTGCCCCCGCCCCTGCTGCTGCACCCGCTGCAGCGGCTCCGGCAGATGCAGCTGCAGACACCCCGGACAACGCCATTAAATCGCCGATGGTCGGCACCGCCTACCTCTCCCCGGAACCCGGCGCCAAAGCGTTCGTTTCCGTTGGGGACAAGGTGAAAAAGGGCGACACGCTGATGCTGGTCGAGGCCATGAAGACCTTCAACCCGGTTGAAGCGGACCGCGCTGGCACGGTGAAGGCGATCTATGTCACCGATTCCCAGCCTGTCGAATTTGGCGAGCCGCTCATTCTGATCGAATAGCATGACCGAACAACGCACCATCCAGAAGGTCCTCATCGCGAACCGCGGTGAGATCGCGCTGCGCATCCATCGCGCCTGTAAGGAAATGGGTCTCGCGACCGTTGTCGTGCATTCCGAGGCCGACCGGGATGCCATGGCAGTCCGCCTGGCCGACGAAAGCGTTTGCATCGGTCCTGCCCCATCCTCTCAGAGTTATCTGAAAAAGTCGCAGATCCTTGCTGCTGCCGAAATCACAGGCGCCGATGCAATCCACCCCGGCTATGGCTTCCTTTCGGAAAACGCCCAGTTCGCCGAAATGGTGGAAGCACATGGCCTCGCCTTCATCGGACCAACGGCTGAGCATATCAGGATCATGGGCGACAAGATCGCTGCCAAGCAGGCCATGATCGATGCGGGTGTGCCCTGCGTGCCCGGTTCGGATGGCGCCGTGACCTCCATCGCTGACGCCAAGAAAGCCGCCAAGAAGATCGGCTTCCCGGTTCTGGTGAAAGCATCTGCCGGCGGCGGTGGCCGCGGCATGAAGCTGGCCAAGACGGAGGCTGACCTCGAAAACGCGGTCCGGACTGCCAAGACCGAGGCCAAAGCGGCCTTTGGCGACGATGCGGTCTATCTGGAAAAATATCTTCAGGGCCCCCGCCACATCGAAGTTCAGGTCATAGCGGACACGCATGGCAACGTGGCTCATCTTTGGGAGCGCGACTGCTCGCTGCAGCGACGGAACCAGAAGGTCTTCGAGGAAGCCCCCTCACCGGAGCTGAACCAAGCCCAGCGCGAAGAGATCGGCATGATCTGCGCGAAAGCCATGGAGAAGCTCGGCTATCGCGGCGCCGGCACGATCGAGTTCCTCTATGAAGATGGCCGCTTCTATTTCATCGAAATGAACACCCGTCTTCAGGTGGAGCATCCGGTGACCGAGATGATCACGGGCATCGACCTGGTCCGCGAGCAGATCCGCATCGCCGAAGGCAAGCAACTCTCTTTCAGCCAGGAAGATGTCCTTCTTGTCGGTCACGCAATCGAGTGCCGGATCAACGCCGAACACCCGGAAACCTTCGTACCGTCCCCGGGCCTCATTACGGATTTCCATGCACCGGGCGGCCCCGATGTGCGCCTCGATAGTGCTGCTTATGCAGGCTACCGCATCCCGCCGCATTACGACTCCCTGATCGGCAAGCTGATCGTCCATGGCCGGACACGCCGGGAGTGCCTGATGCGGCTTCGACGCGCCCTGTCGGAAATGGTCGTTGGCGGTGTCTTCACGACGTTGGATCTGCACCGGCGTCTCGTAGAAAACGAAGACGTCCAGAACGGTGATTACAATATTCACTGGCTGGAGAAGTTCCTCGCGGAAAACAAGCTTCCCGCAGAGGGCGGTCCAGGAGAACAGGCCTGACGCGACGCAGCGCCTGATAGACACCGGACCCGGTACATCTCCATATAGGGACCATGTCTGCTAGGTTCGGCACAAATGATCTTCTGGCCTGCTATCGCCGGGGCGTGTTCCCCATGGGTGATGCACGTGATGATCCGAACTTGTTTCTGGTCGACCCCGACATGCGGGGGATACTGCCTCTGGATGACTTCCATATCCCCAAGCGCCTGCAGCGCAGGGTGAAGCAGGAACCTTACCGTGTCACCGCCGACACAGCCTTTTCGCGCGTAATGGAAATGTGTGCCGAAAGCGCTGATGGGCGCGAAACGACCTGGATCAACTCGACGATTTTGAACCTCTACAGCGCTCTTCACCGCGAAGGGCACGCACATTCAATAGAATGCTGGGATGAAACCGGGGCGCTTGTGGGCGGCCTGTATGGCGTCGCCCTAGGCGGGGCATTCTTTGGCGAAAGCATGTTCTCTCGCGCAACAGACGCCTCGAAGATCGCGCTGGTTCACCTGGTCGCCCGCCTGATTGAAGGCGGCTTTACCCTGTTGGACGCGCAGTTTCACAACCCGCATCTGGAACAGTTCGGTTTGATTGAAATCCCACGGGCTGACTTCAAGCGACGCCTTAAGACCGCGCTGGAAATGAACGCAGACTTTTACTGCGGGCGCTCCGGACCGTCCGGCAGCTTCACCGGGTCAGGCGCTGTGCAACGGATCACCCAGATGTCGTAGACGGGATGTTCCAAGGCGCTCAGCCCCGGCGATGACGCAAACATCCAGCCGGAGAACAGTTCCGGATTTTCCTCGCTCACTGTGTCCACATCATTGGCGTCCACTGCGGCATCCATGGTTTCCACGGCGACGGGTTGGGTGGAAAAGATTTTGAGGAACGCAGCGCTTTCGGGCGCCTCTTCAGGAGGCGTCTGGTAGCAGACTTCCAGTTCCACCTTCAGCGATCCAAACACGACAGGCTGCCCGACGACGACCTCGATATCGGTGGACCGGCCGGTGATCTTGTCGAGGGCACGCAGGGTGGCCTTGTCTTTCTGAACATAAGTTGCGGCCTGCGCCGCCCCTACCAATCCAGCGACAACGGCTGCCGCAGCAAGCACTCGAAGCATCACTGATCTCCATCCAGAGGATAAGCATCCTCAACAGCCGATGCAGGCTCCGACACTGTACCGGTATCACCGCCACCGCTGCCGCCACCGGACGCGAAAGACGCAAACAGGGTCAGCAGGTCCACGCTGCCGCGTGTATACTGGATCTCACCAGTGCCATCCTGCGGAATGTTGTCAAAGCTGCCACCTGGTTCCAGAGCCACATAGGCACCTCCCAGAAGGCCATCCGTCGAAATGCGCGCATCAGAGTCGTCAGGAAGCTGCCACTTCTTGTCGAGGCTCATCGTCATGATGGCTTCGAAGCGCTGCGGATCGCCTTCGATCGCTTTGACAACGCCAGCTTTCACGCCCGCGATACGGACATCTGCACCGCGCTCAATACCGCTGATATTGTTGAAGCGTGCTTTCAGTTCGTACCGGTCTGGCCCCGCGGAGGCATCACCACCGCGCGCGATTGCGAACCAAAGGAAAACGCCGGCGACTGCGACCACAAACGCACCCACCAGAGTTTCGAACATCGACTCACGCATCAGGCGACCATGCTTCGTAGTCGCCAGTCGCTTTCTGGCGATCACCACCGCCCGACAGACTGCCCTTCGGCTTGGTTGCCCAAGGTGTGCCGGTCATATTCGGCTTGTGATCAGTTTCCCATTCCCGGCGGGTAAGCGGAGATTTGGTCGGCGGTTCATCTACAGTGTGATGCAGCCATCCATGCCAGTCAGCAGGAACCTTGGAAGGTTCAGCGAGGCCTTTGTACATCACATAACGGCGACGCCGGCCCTCAATGGAAGGTTTCCGTTCTTCGTAGTAACGGTTGCCATATTCGTCCGTGCCAACAAATGTGGAACGGCGTCCGATATCGAACGCGGCGCCGAGCGTATGTCCGCTCCACCAGGTAAAGAGTGTCTTCAGCATCGTAGGGCCTGTTCTGCCGTGTGTTGGTGACCGCAATATGGCGGCTCAGGGGCAACTAATCCATAGCTCTGCCGCAGGCAATGCGCCGCAATCCCTCTTATGCGCAGGGGACCGGAATTGTTGCCTACCGCTTGCCCCCACCGTCCTCAAGCGTCACGCTTGTCCAAGTGATTCGCTGGGGAGATACGGCATGGATGAGATGCGGGCTAAGGAAATCCTGACGGCGGCCGAATCGGATGGTTTGCTATCGGAGCGGACGAGGCTGGCGGAGATATTCCGCGGCGCGGGCCATCATGCCCGACCGCTGACCCCGGAATCGCTCAAGGCAACGACTGCAGCCTGCTCTGCCGCTGCGCTTGTTGGCGTATCACAGCTTGCTTCGGCGGAGATTCTTGAACGATTCGATGATGCACCTCGCAATGCCGATCTGGCCGAGGCGCTTGCTGCCGGGCTACCTCAGGATGTGCTGGAAGAAGCGTTAAGACAGCCCGGAGGGTTCCGACGTACCGCAGATGCCCTGCGAGCCGCTGCAATGAATGCAACTGCGCCCGCACCAGCGGTGTTCCAGCCCTCAACATTAGACCCCGTCCTGGAACAATTGCTCGTCGAATCGCTTCTGGAGGGGGCTGAAATCATCCTGGCTCAGGAGCCGCTGCCATCGGCGAGTGTGCCTGCGAGGCTCCTCGATATCGCCATGTCTATCGGTCCGGATGGGATCGAAGCGGACTATCTTTTTGAGGCGCTAGAAGCTGCAGCGGAAGAGATGCCGGACGGCGCCATCGTCATTGCCGGCCTTTCTGCAGCCGTCATGTCTCTCGGGATCGACTACGCATCACCTGAAGGCGCCGTCGCTGCAGCCGCTCTCTGCTCGCTGGTCAAATCCGGCGCGACCGGTGCAGCTTTTCCAGCCGCTCAAGCGAAGACACTGAACCTCGCGGCCCGGAAGGCTTGCGGCAAGCGGTCCTGCAGCGTGCTGGTCTTACCGGTCGCAGATCTCGGGGCATTCCTTCCGGATTGTGAAAGCCATGGCACCGCGCCGCTGGCGACCGTGCTCGCATATGGCGACGAAACGCCAACGCTCTCCCGCGCCGGGCGCCTGGGCATCGCCCATCATGCGCCTGAACGCCTGCCGATGGCTTTGGAGCGGATCGCCGCGTCAGGGGAATCGGATCTCGACCGCGCACTCGGGCTGGACCGGCTGCGTGACCGTGGCTTTACCGATGTCGCAATCGACAAGGTCTCACGCGCGCTCGGTGAAGGCCTGCCGTTGAATGCTGCTTTTTCCCGATGGGTGCTCGGTGATGAAGTCATTTCGAGTGACCTGAAGCTCGCGCCGGAAGAGTTCGACGCGGACGGTGGCGGGCTCCTTTCTGCCATTGGTTTCTCACGCAAAGACATCCTGGCGGCTGAAACAACCATCTCGGGCGAAAATGGCGACGCGACCGCAGAAATCATGGCGGATTGCGGCCTGCAGGTCGGCGCCACTCCGGAAGCGGAAATCGCATTTGCGGCAGCATGCGCCAAAGCCCTGGGCGGGAATGTCATCGTCTCGGTCGATGGCCGCGGTGGCCTGGACATGGCGGAAGCAGCACTTGAAGCCGGCTTGTCCGTGCAGCTGATCGGGCATCGCGCTCCTCCGGACGACGAAGTTCGCGAGCGCATGGAGCACATCACTGCTCTGGCCGAAGAAATCGCTGTGGAAGCGGACACCCCAACGGCGTATTCCCCAAATTTGATGGGTGGCGAAGGCGCCGCTCGCACCCGCCTGCCCGACCGCCGCAAAGGCTACATCCAGAAAGCATCCGTTGGGGGGCACAAGGTGTACCTCCACACAGGCGAGTTTGAAGACGGCTCACTGGGTGAAATCTTTATCGACATGCATAAGGAAGGTGCCGCCTTCCGAAGCCTCATGAACAATTTCGCGATCGCGACTTCGATCGGCCTGCAGTACGGGGTGCCTCTCGAAGAATTCGTCGACGCCTTCGTGTTCACACGGTTTGAACCAGCTGGCGCTGTCACCGGGAATGACCGCATTACGCGCGCGACATCGATTCTGGATTACATCTTCCGCGAATTGGCCGTTTCCTATCTCGGCCGTGACGATCTGGCCGAGGTTGATGTGACTCATGACGGTCTTGGCCGGGGTGCCGGCGATGCCACCCGCACCGAACCCGCCCCCTTCACCGAAGAGGCCGCCCAGATTATTTCCCGAGGCTTCTCCCGGGGACAGCTGCCCGACAATATCGTCATTCTGGACCGGAAACGGGCCCAAAAACTGGCCGATGAGGAAGCCGAAGCTGCAGAAGCAGCCGCGGAATCAGAAGAGACCGAAGCGCTCAACGCCCCCGATTACCTGGGAGATGCCTGTCCCGTTTGCGGCAGCTTCACGCTCTTCGAGATCAGCGAAGACGGGGATATCGAGTGCGATACTTGCGGCGAAGAAACCCGGAATCAGAAGTAATTCCGCCTGATTTGGCCCCTGCTTTGCTCATGGCAAATCTGCAACACCTGTGGCTTTGAAACAGTCGTTACAGCTTGTTCAGTTTTGGCACGCAAAACAAAACGGTATCCAATTAGACATGAACCGAGTTTTGCTCAGCCTTGCGACGCTTGCCTCTGTGACCGCTTTTGATGCGGCTGCGCAGGAGCAATCCCAGCCGAGCCAACCGGTCGCTTGGGCACCGAGCTATGTTGGGTCGTGCGGTGGCTGCAACCTGTCAGGCCGCAACCTGACGGGCTGGACGCTCAGCGGGGCCAACTACCGTGAAGCTAATCTCGAATATGCTTTCATGCGTGGAACGCAGGCCAAGGAAACCAATTTCGAAGGGATCCAGGCGACTGGCGCAGACATGCGCGCCGCCGTGCTGACTTCAGCGAAATTGTCGGGTGCGAATCTGGTCAATGCGCGCCTGCAGGCAATTCAGGCTTCTGGCGCGGAATTCAAGCAAAGCATCCTCGTTGGCACCAATCTCCAGAAAGCCATGTTGGTCGGCGCGAATTTCGCTGCGGCCAATCTCGCAACGGCGGCTCTTGAAGGCGCTGATTTTTCCGGTGCCAACCTGACCAACGCTGATCTCAGCGGCACGATCATGATGTCCGCCATCTTCAATGGTGCGAACCTGACGATGTCAAAGCTCGACGGTGCAAATGTCCAGGGTGCTTCGTTCAAGGATGCCCGCTTCGTCGACGCCAATCTCACCGGCCTCATCGGCTGGCGGTACGCGGACTTTGAAGGCGCGTGCGTTTCGCAGGCTACGCTTCTGCCAAGCGGACTGAGCCTGCCCGACTGCGATTAGGTCCGATTTTTCAGGGATGACAGAAAGCCCGCCGGGATCGTGATCCCGGCGGGCTTCTGATTCAGGACTTCACTTGCGGTGCGAGCCGGATGTTGAGTTCGCGCAGCTGGCGTTCATCCACCGGACTTGGCGCGCCCATCATGAGGTCGCGGGCCTGACCGTTCATCGGGAACAGGGTCACGTCACGAATATTCTCGGCGTCTGCGAGCAGCATCACGATGCGGTCCACCCCAGGCGCGATACCGCCGTGCGGCGGCGCACCGTGGCGGAAGGCGTTCAGCATGCCGCCAAATTCGGCTTCCACAACTTCCGGCCCATAACCCGCCATTTCAAATGCTTTCAGCATCAGTTCCGGACGGTGGTTACGGATGGCCCCGGACGACAGCTCAATGCCGTTGCAAACGATGTCGTATTGGAAGGCTTTGATGTCGAGGATCTCATCGTCCGTCTTGGCCGCCTCCAGCGCTTCCATTCCGCCTTGCGGCATCGAGAAGGGGTTGTGGCTGAAATCGATTTTCTTGTTGTCCTCATCCCATTCGAACATCGGGAAATCGACGATCCAGCAAAAGCGGAACACACCCTGCTCGATAAGCTCCAGGGTTTCGCCGATCTTGTTCCGGGCCGCCCCAGCCAGCTTGTAGGCATCGGCTTTCTTGCCGGCAGAGAAGAATACGCCATCTCCAGCGCCAAGACCCATTTTTTTGAGCAATGCGGCGAGGTGGTCAGGAGCAAACCCTTTAAGGGCGGGATCCTGGCTGTCGACACCGCCAGCATCGGAGTCCTTCAGGCGAGCATAGCCAAGGCCGGGCGCCTGCATTTCTTTTTTGGCCCATTTGTCCATGTCGTCGAAGAACTTGCGGGACTTTTCAGCCGCAGCTTTGGGCGCAGGAATGGCGATGACCTTGCCGCCACCCTTGATGATCTTTGCGAAGATGCCGAAGCCCGTCTTTTCCTCGTCAACGAAGAATTCGGTCACATCGACCAGCTCCAGCGGGTTGCGGAGATCGGGCTTGTCGGATCCGTATTTCGCCATCGCCTCGGCATACGGGATGTGCGGGAACGGCTCCGTCGGCACGGTGCGGCCTTTGCTGTCCCAATCCGCAAACTCTTCGAACACACCGCGCATGACCGGTTCGATTGCGTTGAACACGTCGTCCTGAGTCACAAAACTCATTTCGATATCGAGCTGGTAGAATTCGCCTGGCGAACGGTCTGCGCGCGCATCTTCGTCGCGGAAACAAGGCGCAATCTGGAAGTAGCGATCAAAGCCCGACACCATCAGCAGCTGCTTGAACTGCTGCGGCGCCTGCGGCAACGCATAGAACTCGCCCGGATGGAGGCGTGACGGCACGAGGAAATCGCGCGCGCCTTCCGGGCTGGAAGCCGTCAGGATCGGGGTTTGGTATTCCGTAAAGCCCTGCTCGACCATACGGCGGCGCAGGCTTGTGATCACGTTGCTGCGCAGGGTCATGTTCTTGTGGAGCGTTTCCCGGCGAAGGTCGAGATAACGGTGCTTCAAGCGGATATCTTCGGGATAATCGGGCTCTGCAAACACCGGAAGCGGGAGCTTCTCAGCCGCGCTTTCGACGATCAGCGTCTCAGCGGGGAGCTCCACTTCGCCCGTAGGCAGTTCGGGATTCACGGCCTCGGCATCCCGGGCGATCAGCTTGCCGGTCACCGTCAGGACACTCTCAGCCGTCGCACGCTTGGCGTCTTCGTAGAAAGGAGCGTTCGGATAGACCACAACCTGCGTCAGGCCGTAGTGATCGCGCAGGTCGATAAACAGGGCGCCGGCATGCTCGCGGCGGCGATGCAGCCAGCCGGACAGCTTGACGGTTTCTCCCACATGGGTCTTGCGGAGCTCTCCGCAGGTATGGGTGCGATAGGCGTGCATCGGATCAGTCTCCGGAAAGGTCGGTCCAGTAAATATGAACGAGAGGCATTAGCCTCTCGCAATTGTTCTGGCGATGCGATACGCAAGCCCGCGATGACTGACAACACCCTGACTCCCATTACTGAGCAGTCGGCCCTTGAAGATTTCTGCGGGAAACTGGCCGAAAGCGATTTTATCTGCGTCGATACCGAGTTTCATCGGGAAACGACTTATTGGCCGGAGCTGTGCCTCGTTCAGGCCTCAGCCCCCGGTGTCGAAGGCTTGATCGACCCCCTGGCGGAAGACCTCGATATCGGTCCCTTCCTGAACCTCATCGCTGCGGACAATCGTGTGAAGGTGTTTCATGCGGCCCGTCAGGATATCGAGATATTCAACAGGTTGATCGGCCATCCGCCCGGCCCGATCTTCGACACGCAGGTGGCCGCCATGGCGCTCGGCTATGGCGACTCGATCTCCTACGACAATCTGGTCCAGCGGGTCCTGCGGCGCCAGATCGACAAATCAAGCCAGTTTACCGACTGGATGCGGCGCCCGCTTTCCCAGAAACAGCTCGTATATGCGCTCGGCGACGTTACACACCTTCGCGATGCTTACCTGATCATGCTGGAAAAACTCGAATCGAGTGGCCGCCTTCCATGGGTTCAGGAAGAAATGGCGGATCTGGAAGATCCTGCCAAATACGACACCGATCCCGACAAGGCCTGGCAGCGCCTGAAACTGCGTAACCAGAAAAAGGACTATGCGGCCCTGATCGTCGCTGTGGCAGCCTGGCGTGAGCAGTTGGCGCAGGAACTCGACAAGCCCCGCCGTCGAATCCTGAAAGACGACGCCATCCAGGAGATCGCCAGCCAGAAGCCCCGCAGCGAGAATGACTACAATCAGCTCCGGGCCGTCCCGAACGGCTTTATCCGCTCCAAGCATGGTCAGGGCCTGATGGATGCCGTGCAGGCTGCGCTGGACAGTCCAGGTGATTTCGCACCGGAACTGGAGCCTCGCCGCCAGAACGCTCAAATCCCGGCCGGAGCACCAGAGCTTCTTAAAGTGCTGTTGAAGCACGTGTCGGAAGAAAACGATGTCGTTCCACGGCTGATTGCCAATGCAGCAGACATCGACCGCATCGCTCGCGGAGAGACATCGGACGACATCGCGGCGATGAATGGTTGGCGGTATGAGATGTTCGGCCGCAAGGCGCAGGCACTGCTGTCTGGCAAGCTGGCAGTGTCTTTTGAAGGCGGTCAGGTCCGTCTGTTCGATGTCTGAATTAGCTGATCACGATTTCCGGCTGCAGGCGCAGGGCATTTGCCGTTTGCGCGAGGCGCCGCGAAACAGTTTCGGAAATCATGGCTTCATCGGCTTTGCCAACGCTCAGGCATAGTTTCTCTCCGTCTCTCGAGAGCTTCGCCCGGCGCAGGATCGGCCCCGACCGGCCGGAAAACACTGCGCCGAGGCGCATCGCGCTGCCAAGTTGCTTCGCGCGTTCGGCCTGCGGCTCAGACGTCAGACCGACATATTCACTCGGACGCTTGAAATCCTTCTGGTACCGGCAGCCAACGGCGTATGCGATCATTGCACGTTCGGCATGAGTGACACCCGCATAGGGTGCTCGCAGCGCCTGATCGTATGCCATCAGCGCCCGATGATCGGGATGAAACCGCCCGGCACTGTCCGACATCATGCAGGCTGCCTGTTCAATCCGTACATCGGCTGCGGGCGAGCCAAACAGATCCGCCTCGGGCGCGAACGCTGGCGCGATGAAATCATGGAGTGCCTGGCCAAATGCGATCTGGTTGTGATCCAGGCGCACGAACGCGATGACGCCGTCCAGAAGCGGATCCGACACCGCTGCACCCGTAAGATCGGTCAGCACTCCTTCCCTCAAACCTGCTGATGAAATGGACACTCCATCCAGCTTGCTGATCGAGAGCAGCTCTTCCAGCACGATCGCGGCAATCGGCAGGTGCTTTGCGCGCCGCTTGTCGATCGACTCGAGCATGGAACGGGATGCAGAATTCGTGAGCGAGTCGATGCAGAGCTTCGCCGTCCGGGCGATCTGCCCCTGGTTCATCTGGTAGCCGTGCAGCACCTGCAGGGCATAGTTTTCCATTTCCATGTTCACCTTGGCGAAGGTCCGCCAGGCACCGCCAACGGCAAAGAAGCGCCCCTTGGCGCTAGCAAGCACATCAGATTTCTTGAGTTCCGAGCGGATGGCCTTCCGAAGCTCCTTGGCGTCGCTGGCAGACTCCATCAATGACAATGGACCGAGCATCAAGCTCTCCCCTTTGCCTTTGCTCTTCCCGACCTGCATGAATTCCAGGCTGGAACCGCCAAGATCGCCGATAACGCCCTGCGGTTCATGAAAGCTTGTTTCGACACCAAGCGCCGACAGACGGGCTTCATCCTCTCCGGAAAGTACCGAAACGGGCCGGCCGAGCACCCGGTTCGCCTTGCGGATAAAATCCGGCCCATCTTCGGCGGCCCGTACGGCAGCAGTGGCCACCGCCACAAAGTTCCGCAAATTGAGCGCTTTCAGGATCGCCCGGTATCGCGCCAGTGCCGAGAGTGCAGACTCGCGGCCGGGCGTCGACAGCTTTCCCGTCTTGGACAGCCCTACACCCAACCCGGCCATGACCTTTTCGTTGAATGTTGGCAGTATCGACCCACCTAGCACGTCGAAGATCACAAGGCGTACCGAGTTGGAACCGATATCGATGATCGCAGCCCGGTGCGTATTCGGGAACGGCATCAACCCTTGCTCCCCTTGGGCTGAAGCCGCGGAGGAAGACTGACTTCAAGAGCACTTCCCCTGCCTGAAAGGCTGGGATTGTCCATGAAATAGTGGTGGGCAGAAAAGCCGGAGCCATTCGCTTCCGGCTGGGCTCGTTCATAAGAGCCATCTTCACGCATGAGCCAGCTCTGCAGCTCATCATTCAGGTTCGCAACCATGATCTGGTTCATGACCTGACGATGAACAGTTGGGTTTTCTACGGGCACAAGCGCTTCGACGCGCCGGTCCAGATTTCGCGGCATCCAGTCTGCAGAAGATATGAAAACTTTTGCCTTGGGCGATGGCAATGCCTCACCATTTGCACAGCAGAGAATACGCGAGTGTTCGAGAAACCGCCCCACGATACTCTTGACACTGATGTTATCTGAAACGCCAGCTAACCCCGGGCGAAGGCAACAGATCCCCCGCACAACCAGATCGATCGGAACACCGGCCTGACTGGCCTTGTAAAGGGCATCGATCACATCGCCATCCACCAGCGAGTTCATCTTGGCCCAAATGCCGCTTGGCTTGCCCTTTTTGGCAGCACTCGCCTCTGCCTCGATCAACTTGATGAGGTTTGATTTGAGGTTCAGCGGAGACATGGAAATCTTTTCGAGTTCCGGGCCGACTTCCGGAGGCTCGCGATAAGCCGTTACAAAGTTGAATAGGCGATTGGCATCTCGTCCGAGCGCGGGATCTGCCGTGAACAATGACAGGTCGGTGTAAATCTTGGCGTTTACGGGGTGGTAGTTGCCAGTTCCGAAATGCGTGTAGGTACGCAACTCGCTACCTTCGCGGCGAACCACGAGAGATACTTTTGCGTGGGTCTTGTATTCGATAAATCCGTATACGACCTGCACTCCCGCTCGCTCCAGATCACGGGCGAGCCGCAAGTTGGCTTCTTCATCGAAGCGCGCCTTGATCTCAACCAAGGCGGTGACGTTCTTGCCGTTCTCTGCGGCCTCGACAAGCGCCGCAACGATGGGTGAGTTGTTGGTCGTCCGGTAGAGCGTCTGCTTGATCGCGACGACTTGAGGGTCGGCTGCAGCTTGTCGGATGAACTGGACAACGACATCAAAGCTTTCGAATGGGTGATGGACAAGAATATCCTTCATCCGGATTGCAGCGAAGCAGTCGCCCCCCATTTCGCGGATGCGTTCCGGGTAGCGCGGATCGTAAGGCGGGAATTTCAGGTCCGGTCGGTCGTCGACAATCAGTTCCGAAAGCTGTGCCATCCCCAGGATGCCGTCATACAAAACGACGTCCGCATTCTCAGCACCAATTTCCCGTGTGATGAATTCCCGCAGGTGTTCCGGGGCACTGGACTGCATACGCAAGCGGACGATACGCCCGCGACGGCGTTGTTTCAGAAGCACCTCAAACTCACGGATAAGGTCTTCGGCTTCTTCCTCAATCTCGATATCGCTATCGCGCACGATACGAAAAAGGCAACGGCTTTTTTCCTTGTACCCCGGAAACAGGTCTCCAACGAAAAGGCCGATCACATCTTCCAGTGGAATGAAGCGGAGTGCGCTCTTCTGCTTGCTCGGCAGGCGAATGAAGCGGCGCACGAATGCCGGAAGCGGCACAATCCCGATGTGCCCTTCGTCACCATGTTTGGATACGAGGTCCAAGGCGACGGAAAACCCGAGGTTCGGAATGAAAGGGAACGGGTGAGCCGGATCGACTGCCAGCGGAGTCAGAACCGGAAATATGTGACTTCGGAAAAATTCGTCCAGATCGGACAGGTCTTTCTTGGTGAGATCTCCTGCAGCAAGGACGTGAATATTCTGGGCCTCAAGCTCTTCCTTGAGTTGCCTCCAGCGTGATTGTTGCTCCGCGATCAGTTTGAGCGACAGCTCCTCGATCTGCTCGACCTGGACAGCAGGCGTCAGGCCTTCCTGACTCGGCTTGGTCACGCCAGCGCGAACCTGTTCCCGGAGGCCAGCATAGCGGACCATCTCGAATTCATCGAGATTGCTGGCGGAAATCGAAAGGAACCGCAGGCGTTCCAGCAACGGATGGTTTGGATTGGCGGCCTCTTCGAGAACCCGGCGATTGAACTCCAGCCATGAAAGTTCGCGGTTCAGGAACCTGTCGGGAGATGCCATCATCTGTTTCGCCGTCTTGGCCAGCCCTTCAGCCATAGAAAACCCCTTTTCGGCCCCGGTCGTTTCAGCTCGATGACGGCTCATCTGGGGCCGCCAGCCCCATCGCCTCCAATACCTCTTTTGCCAGAGGAACAGAAGGCGCGCGTCCTGTCGTTGTGACACCGTGACTTAGCTTTTCAGCGAACGCCTCGATGGTTTCGTAGGTCAGGTCAAGACGGGGCGCCAGATAGGCGATCACTTCCGGCTCGAGCTTCAGGTAATGCCGTGCTGCAGCCGCCTTCAACCGGCCGACCAGCATGGCTTCATCCGGCGGCAGGATCTCCACGATGGACATGGAGTTGAGGCGCGATTTCAGGTCTGCGGATGTCACCGGCCATTGGGAAGGGCTGCTCGCGGCAGACAGCAGCAACCGGCCGCCTTCCTTGGAAATCTGGTTGATCAAGGTGAGCAGCTTCTCGTTCGCGGCCACCTTGTCCGCATTGTCGACTGCGACGAACTTCCCCGCGAGTTCGTCCATATTCGCGGACTTCAGCTTCGAAATTGCACCTGCGTCGAAATAGATGCCGTCCGTTTCCACACACCATGCCTGCAGAAGCGCCGTCAGACCGGATCGGGGCGGACCCGTCACACAAAACACGGGTGTCGGCCACTTGGACGGCTGGCGAACGATGCTGACAGCAGCCTGATTGGCTGGCGTGACGACCAGTTCGCCAAATCGCAGAGGCCCCGCCGGAAAGGCGAAGCTCATCTGGTCTGGCTGTCCGGTCGGTAAATTGGGCCGCTTGCTCACGGAACTCCTGCAGCTGAAACTGCCGAACGGAGCACCCAGCCCGCGCGCGGCTCATCTCCGAGTGCCACACCCCGTTGCAACAAGTCGTTCTGCAGGCGCTGCGGATCGCCGAGATAGGCAAACGTAACGACGGCACCATCGCGGGCGACCGCAGTGGTCCGGAAATCCGAAACCAATGGTGAGCGGGCCAGTGCCCCGCGCAACGTGTTCCACTCTGCCAAAGAGGTGTAGCGAACCGTTGCTTTGGCCTGCGTTCTGTCACCGCCTCGAATGATAGAGGCCCGCTTCCAGTTTTCTTCCAGAATTTTCACGGTCGAGCTCACCGCATCCTCAAGTGTCGGTGCAGGCAATGTGATGCCGATCACTTCCGTTCCGGCGGTGGTGACGATCGATACACTGACGCGCCACGCGCCTTCGCGGCCAATCAGTTCGGCCAGAATGGCACGGCGGGCGCGCAGGCTCCCGGCTTCCGGCGAAAGCGCGTACCAGTCGCTGCTACTCGTGTAACCGCTAAGATTGGATGTTACATACGGCGCGAGTGAACCTGCGTTGGCGGGACCGAGCGCTTCGTGCCAGGCTTCTTCCAGCTCCGCATACGATGCCAGCGGGACCATGAGGCTCAGAGGCGCCTGCGCATCCACATAAGGGACATTCAGGCCGTCAAGATGAGCCCGAACCATACGCGGATTGTACACAACGCGAAGGATGCCCTTATACCGGCCGGCGCCTGCGGTTTCTTCTTGCACGTCGACGGCAGCGGAGAGCCTGTTGGCGAGTTCACCGTCCACGGGAACACCTCCAGCAGCGATGCGGTCTTCAGCGAGCGTGATCTTGTCGACGAGCCGACGCGCCCCTTCGAGGCGGGCCGCGGCCATGGCCTGCTCCCGCGCCTGTATGAGCGTGGGGGCGACTTCATCGACCTCGAGATCAGGGATCGTGTAGACGTCCTGCGTGTCCGCAGCAGCACAGAAAACCGCAAACAAGGCTGCGAGCGTGGAAGCAAGAAGCATACGAATCATGGTCAGAGACCTCCTCGGTTGGCGACCTTGTAGCAAGTCCGGTCCGGGGCTGGAACCGCGCAGGGCACTGGCAGAGTCGAATTCCCCATGCTAACGCGCGAGTCATCATGAGCGACCCTTCCAAGACTTCCCTTTCTTACCGCGACGCTGGTGTCGATATTGAGGCAGGCGAGCGGCTCGTCGACGCCATTGGTCCCCTCGCCAAAGCGACCCGTCGCGCCGGCGTCATGGGAGGCCTGGGTGGCTTCGGCGCCCTGTTTGACCTCAAAGCGGCCGGCTATTCCGACCCGATCCTCGTCTCCGGCACTGACGGCGTCGGTACGAAACTGATGCTGGCGTTCGAAACCGGTATCCACAACACGGTCGGCATCGACCTGGTGGCGATGTGCGCCAACGACGTTCTGGCGCAAGGCGCCGAACCCCTGTTTTTTCTTGATTATTTCGCCACCGGCAAGCTCGAGGAAGGCATCGCCGAGGCCGTGATCTCGGGCATCGCCGAAGGCTGCCGCCAGTCCGGCTGCGCGCTTGTGGGCGGTGAAACGGCCGAAATGCCGGGTATGTACCCTCCCGGCCACTACGATCTGGCAGGCTTTGTCGTTGGCGCGGTAGACCGCGACAAGGTGCTGCCGCACATGGAAACGATGGCCGCGGGTGACCTCCTGATCGGCATCGCCTCGTCCGGGCCCCATTCCAACGGCTATTCGCTGATCCGCCGGATCGTGGAGCGTGAGGGCCTTTCTTATGATGCGGCCTCGCCCTTCTCCAACACGACACTGGGTGAAGCGCTGCTGACGCCGACGCGGCTCTACGCCGGCGTCGCCCTGCCGCTGATCCGCAAAGGCGTGGTCAAAGGCCTGGCTCACATCACAGGTGGCGGCCTCACTGAGAATACGCCGCGCATGTGCCCGGATCATCTGGTCCCGGTCATCGAGCGGAAGGCCTGGACGCCTCCGCCAGTCTTCGAATGGCTGCAATCTGCAGGTAACGTTACAGAAGACGAGATGCACCGCACCTTCAACATGGGTATCGGCGTCGTCTTCGCGGTTGCGCCGGAAGATGCTGACACGGTGTGTGCGGTGCTTCAGACAGCAGGTGAATCTCCCGTCATTCTGGGGCGTCTCGCCGAGGCATGAGACGCCTGAAGCTTGCCATCCTGATCTCTGGCCGCGGCTCGAACATGGAGGCGTTGCTGGAGGCGGCGGCGGATCCGTCCTACCCCGCAGAGCCCGTTCTCGTCGCCTCAAACCGGCCGGATGCAAAGGGGTTGGAAACGGCCGCTTCTGCAGGGATTGCTACAGCATCCGTCGATCACAAGGCCTATGGCAAGGACCGGGAAGCCTTCGAGCGCGCGCTTGACGCAGAGCTTCAAAAGGCGGGAACGGAGATCATCGCGCTGGCCGGTTTCATGCGCGTGCTAACCCCCTGGTTTGTGAACAAATGGGAAGGCCGGATGATCAACATCCACCCCTCACTTCTCCCTAAATACAAGGGGTTACATACGCATCAGCGGGCGATTGATGCCGGCGATGCCGAAGGCGGATGCTCGGTTCACTGGGTGTCTGCCGGGGTTGATGAGGGCAAGGTGATCGCGCAGGCGGCGGTGCCGATCCTGCCTGGTGATACCGAGGATACGCTTTCCGCGCGCGTCCTGGTCGAGGAGCACAAGCTCTATCCGCGCGCCCTGGCGATGGCTTGCGAGCAGATTTTGGCCGACTAAGCCGGACCAAAGAAAGAGCCCGCCGGATCACCGGCGGGCCAATTCGGACTAAATCGGATTATAACGGACTATACCGTGCTTCAGCCGGCGATGTCGGCCTCGGAGAAGAATTGCGCGATTTCGATCGCGGCGTTCTCGTCGGAGTCCGAACCGTGAACCGAGTTCTCGCCAATCGATTTTGCGTAGAGTTTACGGATGGTGCCTTCGGCGGCGTCGGCCGGGTTCGTGGCGCCCATCACTTCGCGGTATTTCGCGACGGCGTTCTCGCCTTCGAGAACCTGGACGACCACCGGGCCGGAGGTCATGAACTCGACCAGTTCACCAAAGAACGGACGTTCGGAGTGGACGGCGTAGAAGCGCTCGGCCTGTGCCTGAGTCATCTGGATGCGGCGCTGGCCGATGATGCGCAGGCCAGCCTGTTCGATGACGGCGTTCACGGCGCCGGTCAGGTTACGCTCGGTCGCGTCGGGCTTGATGATGGAGAATGTGCGCTGGACAGCCATTGGAGGTTCCTGTTGTGCGGAAATTGGAGTGTTGGGCGGGCCTATAGCGGCGCCCGCCCGAAGGGGCAAGGACAGAGCGCCGCGCTTGCGCACTCTTTCCTCAGGGCGTAGGGCCGGGCCAGTCCTTCAACCGGAAAGTTACCCAGATGAGCGCCCTGCCACCCTGCCCGAAATGCCAGTCCGAATTCACCTACGAGGACGGCGCCCTGCTGATCTGCCCGGAGTGCGGTCACGAATGGTCTGCCGATGCGGCTGCGGCCTCGGACAAAAAAGTGGTGAAGGATTCGAACGGCAATCCACTCGCCGACGGCGACACAGTCACCGTGATCAAGGACCTCAAGATCAAGGGCAGCTCGCAGGTCGTGAAACGCGGCACCAAGGTGAAGAACATCCGCCTCGTCGATGGCGACCATGACATCGATTGCAAGATTGACGGCATCGGCCAGATGGGCCTCAAGTCCGAGTTCGTGAAGAAGGCCTAGGCGCCCGCCTCTTTCCAGCCGCCGCTTCCGGTCTGTTGGAAGTAGCGCGTGACGAGGCCGGAATCCTTGGCGGCCTTGAAGGCTTCGCGGGCGGCGTTGCGGGCGTCCATATCGCCATCGTCGAACATCATCATGCAGCGCGTGTAAGGTGCGTCGACCGGCGCCTTCACACCGTCCATGAGGAATAATGCCGCCGCGCCGTTCTTGTTGTCTGCCTTGGCGGCGATCAGCACCGGCTGGCGCGAGGCATCGAGCCCCGGCGCCTCGGCCTGGCCATGCGGCAGGAACGAACTGTCATCATAGGTCCAGAGGGCCGCATCGAGCGCGGCCCGCCGGTCGGCGTTCGGGCTGACGGCCAGCACACGCCAGCCGACTTCGAGGCATTTGGACATGAGGGGCGCCGCCGCCTGTTCCAGCGTGGTGCGGGAGAGGTGGTAGAACCACCATTCCGGCTTCGGCGCCTCGCTCAAATCCTAGCCCTCGTAATTGTCCGCGATCCAGCGATCCAGAAGGCGCGGGCCGTAGCCGGAAGCCCAGCTGACATCCAGGGCCGGCTTCTCGCTTTCAAGCCAGGCAGCACCTGCGATATCGAGGTGAGCCCATTTCACGCCGTCCTTTACGAAGCGCTTCAGGAATTGCGCGGCGGTGATCGAGCCAGCTGCCCGCCCACCGATATTGCGCATGTCAGCGAACTTCGACTTGAGCAGTGCGTCGTATTCCGGCCCCATCGGCAGGCGCCAGACGCGCTCACCTTCGGTGAGGCCAGCCTTGGTCAGCTCATCCGCCAGATCGTCGCTGTTCGTAAACAGGCCCGCATGATGGTGGCCGAGCGAGACAACGATGGCGCCGGTCAGCGTGGCGAGGTCCACGATGGCTTTCGGCTTGAAGTGTTCCTGCGCGTACCAGAGCACGTCACACAGAACGAGACGGCCTTCGGCGTCGGTGTTCTGGACTTCGATGGTCTGGCCGGAGGCAGACTTCAGGATGTCGCCCGGGCGGATGGCGTTGCCGTCCGGCATATTCTCGACAAGGCCGATCAGGCCCACGGCATTCACTTTCGCCTTGCGCTCGGCCAGCGCCTTGATCGTGCCGGTCACAGCGGCTGCGCCGCCCATGTCGCCGCGCATGTCTTCCATGCCCGGGCCCGGCTTCAGCGAGATGCCGCCCGTATCGAAGCAGACGCCCTTGCCGACCAGGATCACCGGATCCTCGCCTTCCTTGCCGCCATTCCATTTCATAATGCCAAGCTGGCTTTCACGGACAGAGCCCTGCCCGACGCCCAGCATCGAGTTCATGCCGAGCTTGGCGAGTTGCTTCTCACCGAGGATTTCTACTTCGACACCGATCTCGGCCAGTTCCTTGATCTTCGCCGCAAAACTTTCGGGATAAAGGTCATTCGGCGGCATGTTGACCAGATCACGCGCCAGGGCAGTGCCTTGTGCGGCGGCGTCCAGCGGCGCGAAGGCGGCCTTTGCAGCTTTGGTGTCTTCCACAACGAAAGAGACTGACGTCAGGCTCGGCTTCTGGTCCGGCTTCAGCTTGGTGAAATAAGTGTCAAAGCGATAGGCAGCGAGTTTCGCGCCGACGCCCATCCGGGCGGCGTCTTCGGCGGAACCGGAATGGATTGCCATGGATTTGAAGCCGCTCATATTGAACGCCTTCACCAGATTGGCGCCAAGGCCTTCCAGGACGCGGGCATCCCGCTTCTTCGGCTTGCCGCCGCCGATCAGCACGGCGCGGCGCGCTTCGGCGCTCTTGGGCAATACGATCACAGCCTGCTGGTCTTTCTTTCCCGTGAAACGGCCATCGATGGCCGCGGTCAGAAGTCCGCCCGTTGAGTCGTCGAGCGCAGCAGCTGCCGCCGGCAGTCCGCCATCTTCATCGACGATAAATGCAAATACGTCAGCCTTGGCGGCGTCAGTGAAGGTGATTTTCATGTGAGGAATCTCCGTTTGAGACGGAAACTAAGCATCGACGCGCGCAGCGCAACTCGTTAGGCAGGGAAAATATGCCCGTTAACTGCCAGTTTCTGCTTTATTTCCCGGCACGTGACACACGATGACGAAAGTCCAGTCATACCTGTTCTATGAAGTCCTGCGGGCGGTCGCGATCATTGTCGGTGGCCTCGCCCTGCTGGCGCTTCTGGCACAGGGCCTCTCGCGAACCGATCTGATCCTCGAAAACCGGCAATCGGCGCTGACCTATTTCTACATCGTCATGCTGGGGTCGCCCCAGATCGTCGCTCTGCTGACGCCGCTCGCCCTGTTCGTTGCCGGTGTCTGGTCCCTCAACCGGATCCACAAGGACAGCGAGATCGTCGTGGCCCAGGCCGCAGGCATGACTCGGTGGCAGATCGCGTCGCCGATCATGCGGCTGGCCGTGCTATGTATGATTGCCCATCTGGGTGTGAACCTTTGGGTTCAGCCAATGGCGCAACGTGCCATGCGGGAAACTGTGGCTGTGGCGCGGGCAGACCTCGCCGCCGCGCTGATCCGGCCGGGCCAGTTCACGACCAATGGAGACAAGCTGACTTTCTATGCGCGTGAACAGGTGGGCGGTGAGCTGCGCGGGGTCCTGATCTCCGACATGACCGATCCGGTCTATCCGACCGACATTCTCGCCCGGAGCGCGGCACTGGTCGAAGTGGACGACCGCCCGACCCTTCTGCTGCGCGACGCCATCAGCATGCAGCTGGACGAAAACCAGCAGCTCGCCATCCTCGAATTTGCCCAATACCCGTTCGACCTCAGCGAATACATGAAGGAAGATTCCGATCTCGCGCTGAAGGCCTCGGACAAATTCCTGCACGAACTCTTCTTCGTCGACCGGACGAACTATTTCGAATTACGCGATGCTGACACCTTGCTGGCCGAGGCGAACACACGCCTGACTTCGCCACTGCTGAACATCGTCATGGCCCTCATCGCCATTATCGCTGTGCTGGGCGGGGATTTCAGCCGCAAGGGCTATGGCAGACGGATCGCGATTGCATCCAGCGCCGCAATCATGGTCCTGATCGTTCAGCTGGCGGCCCAGTCCGCTGCGGCCGATGATCCGGCCATGAACGCACTTCAATGGATCCTGCCGATCAGCATCATGTCAGGCCTCAGCTATATTTATTTCTCCCGCGGGCGGCACCTTGGCCGTGTGGAGCGACCGCAGATAGACCTGTTCCGCGGCGCAGGAGGAGCTAGCGCCTGATGCCGTTCGGATCCCGCATCCAGTTCTATATCCTGCGTGAGTGCCTGTCCGGCCTGGCGCTGGTGCTCGGCATCCTGTTGATCGCCATCCTCATGATCGATGTGGTAGAGCAGCTTCGCACCGTCGGCGGCGATGTTAGCCTCAGTCTGCTGGGCGCCCTGCAGCTCTCCATGCTCAAGCTGCCGCAGATCATGGAGCAGACCCTGCCATTTGCGCTGCTGGTCGCGTCCATGATGGCCTTCACGCGGCTGAACCGCCGCTCGGAACTGTCGATCATCCGAGCGAGCGGCATCTCAGCCTGGCGGTTCCTGGCGCCGGTCATCGTTCTCGGGCTGATCGCGGGCGTTTTTACCACGACCGTTCTGAACCCGATTTCGGCCAGGCTGACGGAATCCTTCGAAGTCACGCGAGCGCAGATCCTCGACAAGGGACGCACGGCGATGGCGGTGTCTGATACGGGTGTCTGGCTCCGTCAGGGCGACGACACCAGCCAGATCGTGATCCACGCCCAGCATGTCGACCAGGGCGGCGTCGTGCTGCGCAATGTGAAGATGATCGAGGAAGAACGTCTTTATTCCGGCAGCCAGCCGACGAGCGACTTCGCCTTCGCCCGCCGTATCGATGCCCAGCGCGCCACGCTGCGCGATGGCTTCTGGCAGCTGGAAAACGTTATCGAGAACATTCCGAACCAGCCGCCGGAGCGTAAAGCGAACCTCGCCATTCCCTCCTCGCTGGATGCCGTGACCCTGTTCGACAAGTTTGCATCGCCGAACACAATCGGGTTCTGGCGCCTGCCCCGTTTCATCCGTCAGACCCAGACCGCCGGCCTCGACGCGTCACGCTATCGCATGCGCTGGCATGCCCTGATGGCGACACCTGCCCTGTTCGTCGCAATGGCCCTGATCGGTGCCGTCGTCTGCCTGCGTCTGCAGCGCATGGGGGGAACATCGCAGCTCCTCGCGATTGGCGCGCTGGCGGCTGTCGGGCTCTATTTCTTCACCCAGTTTTCGACCAGCCTGGGGGCCACAGGTGCAGCGCCGCCTATTGTTGCAGCGTGGAGTCCACCGCTTTTTGTGCTGTTCTGCACGCTGGCTTACATCGCCTACCGGGAAGACGGCTGACGCGCATCCAGCCTTGACATGGCCTCGCCGACACGGCCATCACTCGCGCCCTTGAAGAGGTTACCTGCATGAAACTTGTCGTCGTCGAGTCGCCCGCGAAGGCCAAAACGATCAACAAATACCTCGGCAAGGACTATAAGGTCCTCGCCTCCTACGGGCATATCCGGGACCTTCCCTCGAAGAACGGTTCTGTCGACCCGGATAATGATTTCGAGATGGTCTGGGAGGCTGACTCGAAGTCTTCCAAACGTATTTCAGACATCGCAAACGCGCTGAAAGCAGCCGACACGCTGATCCTCGCGACCGACCCCGACCGTGAAGGCGAAGCCATTTCCTGGCACCTGATCGAAGCGCTGAAGAAGCGCCGCGCCCTCAAGAAGGACGTCGCGGTCGAACGGGTCGTCTTCAACGCCATCACCAAGAATGCCGTCACCACAGCGATGGAACAGCCGCGCCAGATCGATGCCGAACTGGTCGATGCCTACCTCGCCCGCCGGGCGCTCGACTATCTCGTCGGATTCAACCTATCGCCGGTCCTCTGGCGCAAACTGCCTGGCTCGCGCTCTGCCGGCCGGGTGCAGTCTGTCGCCCTGCGCATCGTCTGCGATCGCGAGAACGAAATCGAGATGTTCAAGCCGCAGGAATACTGGTCGGTCGCAGCCGATCTTCGTGCGCCTGACGGCACGGATTTCCAGGCGCGCCTGCATGCGCTCGATGGCAAGACGCTCAAGAAGTTCACGCTGGGCGACAAGGGAGAGGCCGACAAGGCACTCGAGGCGGTTCGCGTCGGTGGCTATTCCGTAAACTCGGTCGAGGCAAAGCCCGTCAAGCGGAACCCCGCCCCGCCCTTCATCACCTCGACCCTGCAACAGGAAGCCTCGCGTAAACTGGGCTTCACAGCGAAGCGGACCATGCAGGCCGCACAAAAGCTCTACGAAGAAGGCCGCATCACCTATATGCGTACCGACGGCGTGAACATGGCTGAAGAGGCCTATGTCGCCGCCCGCTCCATGATCCAGTCGAACTATGGCGCCCGCTACCTGCCGGAGAAGACGCGCTATTACTCTTCCAAGGCTAAGAACGCCCAGGAAGCGCACGAAGCCATCCGTCCGACAGATTTCAATCTCCGTCCGGAACAATACAGCGGCGACGATGACCTGCGGAAACTCTATACGCTGGTCTGGCGCCGGGCTGTTGCCTCCCAGATGGAAGCAGCGATCTTCGAACGCACGACGATTGACCTTCTTTCCAAAGACCAGCGCGCACAACTCCGCGCGACAGGCCAGGTCCTTGTGTTTGACGGCTTCATCAAGCTCTACACTGAAGGTCATGACGCCGGCGACGATGACGATGATTCCGAAAACCGTCTTCCCAAGATGGCTGAGGGCCAGCATGCGGACCTGCTGAAAGCGGACGCGACACAGCACTTCACCACACCGCCGCCGCGCTACACCGAGGCCTCGCTCGTCAAGCGGCTCGAAGAACTCGGCATTGGCCGTCCTTCGACCTACGCGTCCACGCTGTCCACGCTGGAAGATCGCGGTTATGTCCGCCTCGAGAACAAATCCCTGATCCCGGAAGACAAGGGCCGCCTCGTCACGGCCTTCCTTGAGAATTTCTTCCAGCGCTATGTGGAATACGATTTCACCGCCGGCCTCGAAGAGAAGCTGGACATCATTTCCGACGGAAAGCTCGACTGGAAAGCCTTCCTGCGAGATTTCTGGAAGCAATTCGCAGACGATATCGGCCAGACGAAAGACCTGCGCGTCAGCCATGTGCTCGATGCCCTCAATGAGGCCCTGGCCGTGCACGTATTCCCTGACCATGACGCAGACGGCAATGTAATCGAACAGCCGCGTCTCTGCCCCCTCTGCAAGGAAGGCGAACTGTCCATCAAGGTGGGCCGGTTTGGCGCGTTTGTCGGCTGCTCGCGTCACCCTGAGTGCAAATACACCCGCCAGTTCTCGTCCGACGGCGAGGAAGCCGGCTTTATCGATCCGGATGGCAATGAACTCGGCATTCACCCGGAGACGGGAGAAATGGTCTGGCTGAAAAGCGGACGTTTCGGCCCATATGTCGAGATGGCCAATGGCGAGAAGCCGAAACGCTCCTCCCTGACCAAGAACGACACGCCGCAGACGCTGACGCTGGAGCGGGCGGTAGAACTGCTCTCACTCCCGCGCGAGGTTGGTCCGCACCCGGAAGATGGCGAGATGATCTATGCGAACTTCGGGCGTTTCGGGCCTTATGTTCAGCACCTGAAGACCTATGCGAACCTCAAGGATCCGGCCGACGTCTTCAACATCGGCATCAATCGGGCGGTCGCCCTGATCGAGGACAAGAAGGCACGCGGCTCCAAGCGCGGCGGCGCAACGCCGCTGAAGACGCTGGGCGATCATCCGGACGGCGGCGCCATCGAGGTCTATGAAGGCCGCTATGGCCCTTATGTGAAGCATGAGAAGACCAATGCGACCTTGCCGAAAGACATCACGCCGGACGCCGTGACGCTGGAACAGGCCATTGAGCTGATCAACGCCAAGGCGGCCAAAGGCGGGAAAAAGAAAGCCCCGGCCAAGAAAAAGGCGCCCGCGAAGAAAAAGGCACCAGCCAAGAAAGCCGCAAAGTCGGACGAAGGCTGAGCCGGACTCCGGAAAACCAACAGGCCTGCGCCCCTTGCGGCCCTTTCGTTTCGGATGCTTAATATTCCGTGTTGTCAAAACACGGACGCTCGGCATGTCCGGTACAGAGAAATTCTTCTTTCTCGGGGCGGTGACGCTCGCAGCGCTTGTGATGTCTCAAGCATCGCAAGACAATGCTGTGCTCGCTTTGAACACGGCTGTATCGCTCCCTGAGGAAATGCCTGATGACGGCAACCCCTCACCACCCCTGACGATCCTGACCGTCTCGCCTTCCAAAACAGGATATCTGGACCACCTCTCAGCCTGCCCTGGCATGTCGACAGCCCATGCAGCTGATGTCGGTCCGGATCTTGAGGTGACGGACTTCAAACCCCTTGTTCTGGCCGCAGGTAAAGTTCGACTTGCGACCGCTCCGGTTGGTGGCGGATGCTTCTCGTCGGCTTACGGCATGCGGAATGGCCGCCTGCACAAGGGCGTTGATTATTACAGCGATAAGCCAGTTCCTGTTTATGCGGCGGCAGCCGGCCGGGTGCGTACCCGATCCTATCGCAATGACTATGGCAACATGCTCGTCATCGACCATGGCGACGGCGTCTATACGCGCTATGCACACCTGGAATCCTTTGCCGGAGTGGACGTTGGCGACCTTGTCGGACCCGGAGACCTGCTTGGAATCATGGGCAACACCGCGGGCTACAAGATCCCCCGCCACCTTCACTACGAAGTGCTGACCGGGACGTGGAAGCCCCGCCTCGGCTCATTTGCGCTGCAGCCCGCGGACGTGATGTCGCTTCCTGCGGCTGACGACTAGGAACCATTACCGCAAATCCTGCGCGCAATCCGGTACGATTCGCCTTATATGGCGGTCATGACATTCCCTGACCGCCAGACTGTTCTGGACTTTCTTCGCGAAAACCCCAGCGCCACCACCAAGCAGGAAATCGCCCGCGGCCTGAAGCTGAAAGGCAAGGAACGCGCGACCCTGCGTGAAATCCTGAAGGAAATGGAGGGCGACGGCACGCTGGAGCGCACCGGAAAACGCGCCTGGGCACAGGCGGACCGGCCGCCACCCACAGGCGTCGTTGAATTCACCCATATCGATGACGATGGCGAGCTGATCGGCAAGTCAGTTGGCGACAACGGCCTGTTCGGGCCGGAAATCCGCTATGCTGGCCCGTCCGGCAAGCCGAAGGCCAAGGCCCCAGCCGTGGGAGACCGCGCGCTGTGCAAGATCTCCGAGCGCGATGGCGAATGGTTGGGCCGCGCGATCACCGTGTTCGAGAAGAAACTCTCCGACAAGCTGGTCGGCCTCTACAGCCAGACCACCCGGGGCGGGAAGGTCGTTCCCTCCTCCCGCAAGGAGAAGCGCGAGTTCGTCATCCAGGAAGCGGACCGGAACGGTGCAGAGGAAGGCGATCTCGTCATTGCCGAGCCGAAACCCGTCGGTCGCCGCCAGTATGGCCCGGCGTTCGGGATTGTGACGGAAGTGATCGGCCATATCACCGATCCGCGCTCCGCCAGCCTGCTCGCGATCCACGCACACGATATTCCCACCGAATTTCCGGAAGCGGCGCTGGAACAGGCGCGCGATCCGAAGCCTGCTGCCGCGGAACGGGAAGACCTTACGGCCGTCCAGCTGATCACCATCGACCCGCACGACGCCCGCGACCATGACGATGCGGTCTGGGCGGAGCAACTGGACGATGGTTGGCGCGTGATCGTCGCCATCGCCGACGTGGCGGCCTATGTCACGGAAGGCTCGCCGTTGGACAAGGAAGCGCTGAAGCGCGGCAACTCCACCTATTTCCCGGACCGGGTCGTGCCGATGCTGCCGTTTGAACTGTCGGCAGACGAGTGCTCCCTGCGCGAGAACGAGCTGCGCCGCTGCATGGCGGTGGAGATGGTCTTCGACAAGTCCGGCACCAAGCGCTCCCACCGCTTCATCCGTGGCATGATGAAATCGGCCGCAAAGCTCTCCTATGAAGAGGCCCAGGCCGCAATCGACGGAAAGCCGGGCGGCAAGGCAGAGGAACTGCTGGACAGCGTCCTGAAGCCGCTCTGGGGCGCCTATGCGGCCCTGTCCAAGGCGCGTGACAAGCGCAGCCCGCTGGACCTTGATCTGCCGGAACGCCGGATCGTATTCGACACCGAGGGCGAAATACAGGGCGTCATCGCCAAGGAGCGCCTTGAAGCTCACCGCCTGATCGAAGAATTCATGATCCAGGCGAACGTTGCCGCCGCAGAAACGCTTGAGAAGGCCAACAGCCCGCTCGTCTACCGCGTCCACGATGTACCGACCGAGGCAAAGATCGCCGCCTTCGCCGAGTTCCTCCAGACCATCGATATCAAGTGGCATATCGGGGATCGTCCGCAGACGCACCGCTTCAACAAATTGCTCGAAGACATTCGTGGCGGCGTCTACGACGAGATGGTCACACAAATGGTTCTACGCTCACAGGCGCAGGCCATTTATTCCGAGGAAAACCTCGGCCATTTCGGTCTGAACCTCGCCAAGTATGCGCACTTCACCTCTCCGATCCGGCGTTATGCCGACCTGATCGTCCATCGGGCACTGATCCGCGCGCTGAAGCTCGGCCCGGATGGGCTGAGTGACCAGAACGCCGTTCGGCTGGAAGAGATCGCAGAGCACATCACGACCACCGAGCGCCGGTCCATGGCCGCCGAGCGCGAAGCGACGGACCGCTACCTCGCCATCTTCCTGGCAGACCGGGTCGGTGCGGAATTTGAGGGCCGGATTATGGGTGTGACCGGTTCTGGCCTGTTCGTGGCGCTGGCGGGTTCCGGCGCCGACGGTTTCGTGCCGATCTCGTCCATTTCCGACGATTATTGGGTACTGGACCAAGCTGCGATGGAGATCTACGCCCGCGGCAGCGGCAAGACCTATTCCATGGGCCAGACCGTGCGGGTGCGCCTGAAAGAAGTGACGCCTCTGCAGGGCGGCCTGTTGCTGGAGATGCTATCCGAGCCGCAACCAGCTCCAGCAGGCCGCGCAGCGGCACGCAAGGCGGCAGATGCCGGCTCACGTTCCCCTCGCGGCAGGGGTGGACCTCCACGGCGCGGCAAGCCCAAATTCAATAAAAAAACGCTGCCCAAGCACAAGCGGAGGAGCCGGAAGTGACCCCTGACGGCGAAAAAACAATACAAGACAGCGGCACCCAGCTGATCGGTACGGCTTTCGACAAGGAAAGCGACGACGAGGTCATTCTGAAGAATCAGCGCTCCCCACGCCCGAAGGATGCCGCGACCCTGATCCTGATCCGCCGCGATGCTGCAAAACCCCGGGTGCTCATGGGAAAGCGCTCAGGCGGGCACGTCTTCATGCCGGACAAGTATGTTTTTCCCGGCGGCCGGGTGGACCCGGATGATGGCCGCGCCGTGTCCTGGTGTGAGCTGAAGCCCGACGTTGAAGCGAAGCTGCGGATCAGCGCGCGGCGCCAGCCAAGAGCTTTTGCCCTCACCGCGATCCGGGAAACATTTGAGGAAACGGGGCTTCTCGTGGCGCGCCCCGCCGAGATGCCAGTTTCAGCGCCAAGAGGTTGGGACCGGTTCCATGAGCTGGATGCCGCCCCCCATCTCTCCCCGCTCACCTTCATCGGACGCGCGATCACGCCGCCCTACCGGCCACGCCGCTTCGATGCGCGATTCTTCATGGCCGACGCAGAAGAGGCCCTGATCGACGAACGCCCTCCGGTCGACGGCGCCGAGTTGTCAGACCTGCAATGGGTCACGCTGGAGGATGCCCAGAGCCTCGACCTGCCGAGCGTCACGCGCTTCATGCTGGGCGAGATCGATGCCCGGCTGAAAGCCAAGGACTACAAGGAAGGCCCGCCTTTCCTGCGCTGGACCCGTTCCGGCCACAGCACGGAGCGCCTCTAGACATCACTCCGCTTTGTAAGCTTCCAGTTCGATCTCGATCATGAATTCCGGCAGAGCCAGCCGCTCAACCTGAGCCCAGGTGCCGGTCGGAAACTGCTTCGTGAAAAGCGTGCTGCGATAACCCGACACTTCCAGGAAGCTGTCCATGTCGGTCGTGAAGACGTTCTCAACAACCACGTCGTCAAACGTGTACCCGTAGTGGCTCAGGACCTTTTCGAGGTCGGAGTACACGTTCTTCATCTGCTGCTCCATGTCCCCGACAGCCGTCGGATTTCCAGCATCGTCCATACTTACGGCGCCCGAAATCTTCAGTTCATGTCCAATTTTCACAGCGTGAGAGTATCCGTAAGCCGCCTCCACTTCCGGACGTAGCAGAAAATAGTCTGGTTCAGATTCCACAACAGGAACAGCTTCCGCCACTTCCCGCACAGGAAAACTTTCTGCCGTTGTGCATGCGCCGACAAAGCCCAGCGCAATGGCCGATACGGATACCGATTTCAAAAACGCATACTTCATCGCTGTCCCCTATTTTTGTAGTATGTCCCATAGCTTTAGCCGCAATTCCGGCTGACGCGACAAAAATAGAAGGTTCGCCAGCGGGTCGCTCTATCGAACCGCCTGCTTTCAGCAGATATCGATGGCTTGACTTAGCCCCCGCAGCCCGTCATTAAGCCGCTTTCCGATTTCAGACGCTAGCACAAGCGAGCCCGCGCCATGGCAAAACCCGCCACCATCAAGATCCGCCTCAACTCGACGGCTGACACCGGCTTCTTCTATGTGACGAAGAAGAACCCGCGCAACATGACCGAGAAAATGGTCCAGCGGAAATACGATCCGATTGCGAAAAAGCACGTCGAGTTCAAAGAAGGCAAAATCAAGTAATCACTCGATCCTTTTGGACTTTTGAAAAGCCCGCTCGTGACCCGAGCGGGCTTTTTCATTGGACCTCATCCCGGTGCAGATAACGCGTCTTGCGGATCGCCGGAAACAGGAAGGCCCATGCCGCCGCCACGCCGATGGCAGCTGCCCCGCCAGCGACGACCGTGAACGCAGCGCCGAGGAAGTGCGCCATGAAGCCAGCCCGGGCTTCTCCCAACTCGTTCGAAGCACCCAGAAAGACCGAATTCACTGCATTCACCCGGCCGCGAACGTCATCCGGCGTCCAGAGCTGCAGCAGGATCTCGCGGATATAGACCGAGACCATGTCGAAGGCGCCGATCAGTGCCAGCGCGAGAATCGACAGCCACGCAAGCGTCGAAGCGCCGAACACCATCGTCGCGAGGCCGAACAGTGCCACACAGACAAACAGGATGATCCCGGCATGATTGCGAATTGGAAACGCCGTGATGATCCCGATCATCAAAACCGCTCCGACACCGGGTGCCGCCCGCAGCAAGCCGAGGCCTGATGGCCCAAGCTCCAGGATGTCCCGCGCATAGATCGGAAGCAATGCCACCGCCCCGCCGAGCAGGACCGCGAACAGGTCCAGCGAGATCGCTCCCAAAACTACCTTCTCCTTCCAGACATAGGAGAAGCCGCCCAGCAGCGTTTTCAGCGTTGTCGGTTCCTTGGAGCTTTTCTGTACGGGTTTCGGAATGGTGAGGATGGTTGCCCCAGACACCAGGAACAGAGCCACAGCCGTCCCGTAGGCGATGGGCGCACCGATCCCGTAGATCAAGCCGCCAAGGACCGGACCGAGGATGGACGCGAGCTGCCAGGACGCGGTGATCCAGCCAACCGCATTGGCGAAGTCCTCCTTGGGTACCAGATTCACGGCCAGGCTGGACGAGGCCGGTGAATAAAACGCGCGGGCGATCCCGAATACAGTCAAAGCCCCGAGTACCCAGAACGGATCGAAATGGCCGGAGAGCGCGAGGCCCAAAATGGCCAGCGCACACCCCATCTCTACAAAGACTGCGAACCCCATGACGTTCCGGCGACCGAACCTGTCCGCTGTCACCCCAGTGACAACGACCAGAATCAGGGCTGGCAGGAACTGGACCAGCCCGATCCAGCCGAGCAGCGCGGCGTTCTGGGTCTGGTCATAGATTTGCCAGCCTACTGAGACTGAAACGATCTGGGCGCCAAGCGACGTGCAGAACCGCGAAAAGAAATAGCGGCTGTAGGCTGAATGCCGGAACGCGGAAAACCTGTCGGTCACGCCTAATCCCCTGAGCTGAGCGCCGTCTGTGGAGACAGCCGATCCCCAAGTCAATCAGGCGGCTGTGCTCTCGACCCGGTTCCGGCCAGTGGTCTTCGCCTGGTAAAGCGCCTGGTCAGCCCGCTTGGTCAGGTCGGCAATCGTATCCTGCTCACCGGAAATGGTGGAGACACCGACGCTGACAGTGATCTGGATACGAAGCCCGGCCTTGCCCACGATAAACGGGGCCACTGCAACGGCCCGGCGGATGCGTTCAGCAGCGGCGCAGGCCAGGTCCCCCGGCGTTTCCGGCATGATAACAAGGAACTCTTCACCGCCCGGACGGCAGACGATATCCATCGGGCGGACATTCTCGCGCAACCGGCTGGCGATCTCCTGAAGCACCTCATCTCCGGCGTCGTGGCCGTAGGTGTCATTCACGGATTTGAAGTGATCAATGTCTGCCATCATCACAGACACAGGGCGCCCGCCCATGACCGATCGCTGCATAAACTGGTGCAGCTGGCTCATCATGTAGCGGCGATTGTAGAGGCCAGTCAGCTGGTCGATGACCGACAGTTCCAGCCCCTTGTCCACACGGTTGCGGAGCATCTCAATATAGCGTGCGCGACGGGCTTGCGTGCGTACACGCACCAACAGCTCCTGCTTGTCGACGGGGGTCAGGATCACATCGCTGGCGCCGATCTCGAGCCCCTTGGCGGCCCGCACCCGGTCATCCGGATCGCAGATGAGAAGGATGGAGACAGCGCGAGTCGATTCCGTGACTTTGAAATGCGCGCAGAGTTTCAGCGCGTCGAAGGATTTGCTGGGCAAGGACAGGATCATGAGGTCCACGCCAAGGCGGGAAAGGTCCCCCATCGTACCGGCTTCGGCCAGCGTGACGACGGTGTGGCCCGCCTCTCGCAGGACAGCTGCGAGTCTTGCGGATGCCCTGGGATTGTCGTCGACTATGAAGATGCGTGCAGGCTTGTCGGAATCGTCCTTGCCGATTTCGTGGTCGAGCCCGCTGCCGAGGCCGTTGGCCTGCCTCTGGCGCAGTTCCGAAGCCACCGCATTGTAGCGCATCAGCGCGCCGACACGGGACATCAGGGCAAAATCGTCTACGGGCTTTGTGAGGAAGTCCTCCGCGCCGGCTTCAAGCCCGCGAACCCGGTCTTCGGTATCGCTGAGGGCGGTGACCATGACGACCGGGATGAAGGCCGTGGTAGGATCGTCCTTGAGGCGCCGGCAGACTTCGTAGCCATCCATGCCGGGCATCATCACATCGAGCAGGATAATATCCGGCAGCTCCTTGCGCGCGACCTCAAGGGCCTGCGGGCCATTTTCCGCCTGGATGACCGTGTAGTACTGAGCTTCGAGCTTCGCCTGCAGGAGACGCCTGTTGGCTTCGATGTCGTCTACAACCAGGATCCGCGCGCTCATGCTGCTTCCTTCGGCATGAGCGATTCCACGGCCTTGATGAAGGTCATGATCTGGATCGGCTTGGAGAGATAGCCTTCACACCCGGCTTCGCGCACGCGCTGCTCGTCGGCGCGCATGGCAAAAGCCGTGACTGCAAGCACAGGAATGTGGGCTACTTTCTCGTCGTCTTTCAGCCAGCGCGTAATATCCAGGCCCGAAACCTCCGGTAGCTGGATGTCCATGATGATGAGATCCGGCTGCTCCCGCCGGGCGATCTCGACCGCCTTCGCGCCATCCCTGCACTGGTAGGTTTCATAGCCGTAGGCATCCAACAGGTCGCAAAACAGGCGCATGTTGAGTTCATTATCCTCAACAACCAGCACTTTTCTGGCTTTTGCGTCTGCCATTTTTCCCCACGATTACGAGCGATTCGGAACGGACCTTACCGTACCAGACCAGCTATACGGCAAAAGCTTAACGGGTGTTTACAGGTCACTTCAGATTGCCGCCAGCTGCGGAACATGGCATGAACATATGATCATGAGCCTGTTATGCCGGGACTGTTTTCATTTTGACCATACCGATGCTGAAGCCTGCCCCAGCTGCAGCAGCCGTCGTATTGTCTGCCATCCGGCACTCCACAGGCTGGGCATTGCCCATATCGATTGTGATGCCTTCTTTGCGGCGATCGAAAAAAGAGACAATCCGGACCTGAAAGACAAGCCGGTGATCGTCGGCGGCGGCGAACGCGGGGTGGTGCTGACCTGCTGTTACATTGCCCGCCTGTACGGAGTCCGCTCGGCAATGCCCATGTTCCAGGCCCTGAAGCTCTGCCCGGAAGCGACGGTCGTGAGACCCAGCCGCAACAAATATTCGGAAGCCGCCGCCATTGTGCGGGAGAAGATGGAGGCGCTCACTCCGCTGGTGCAGCCGGTTTCGATTGATGAGGCCTATCTGGACCTGACGGGCACGGAAGCCATCCACAAGGCACCGCCAGCGGCATCACTCGCCAGATTGGCGGCGGAGATCGAGGACGCGCTTCACATCACTGTTTCCGTTGGTCTCTCCTCCAACAAATTTCTCGCCAAGACGGCCAGCGAGCTCGACAAGCCGCGCGGCTTCGCGGTGATCGCGCCGGAAGAAGCTGAAGCGATGCTGGCGCCCCGCCCCGTCGGTTTCCTCCACGGCGTGGGGCCCAAATTCGCGGCGAAGCTGGAACAGGATGGTTTCGAAACGGTCGGCGATCTCCAGAAAGCCGAGCTCAAGGCGCTGATCGGCCGGTATGGAGAAACGGGCATGTGGCTGAAGCGCGTGGCGCATGGCCAGGACAATCGCCCCGTCCGCACAGACGAGGAACGCAAGTCCGTGTCCACGGAAACGACCTTCCGGTCGGATACTGCGGACCATGCCGCGCTGGAGGACCAGCTCTGGAAACTTTGCGTCAAAACGTCAGACCGTGCCAAGCAAATCGGCGTCGTTGGCGCTGTGATCACACTCAAACTGAAGACGTCTGACTTCAAACCCCTCACACGCCGCGTTTCCCTGACCGAACCGACCCAGATCGCACAGTCCATCTTCCGCGCAGCCAGACCGCTGCTCGCACGCGAAGCAGACGGCCGCCGGAAATACCGGCTGATCGGTATCGGGCTCTCGGAGCTTTCTGACCACCGCGCCGACGAAGCCGACCTGCTGGACCCCCGTATCGCGCGGCGCGCCGCTGCTGAACGGGCCTCGGATGCAGCACGGGCCAAATTCGGCAAGCACGCAGTCATGACCGGGCGGGCCGCCCGGATGGACCATGAACGAAAGGAATAGGCGCCGGACGCTTGCGGCTCGCGGCGGTGTGCGGCAAGTCTGCTGCAGCTGATATCAATCCGGAGAATGATCCATGAGCACCCCTGAAGACCGCCTCGACGCCCTCGGCATCGCCCTGCCCGAACCGATGAAGCCGGTCGCCACCTATGTGCCTTACGTCATGACAGGGAACCTTCTCTTCATCTCCGGACAGGTAAGCGCCACGGCGGAGGGCCGGATGCTCGGCCGCCTCGGCGAAAACATGGAACTCTCTGCGGGCCAGCAGGCCGCGCGGCAGTGCGGGATCAACATCATCTCGCAGTGCAAAGCAGCCCTTGGCGACCTCTCACGCGTGAAACAGGTCGTGAAGCTGGGCGGGTTCGTGAACGCCGATCCCGACTTCAAGGATATCCCGCAGGTTATCAATGGCTGCTCCGATCTGATGGTCGAGGTCTTCGGCGATGCCGGACGTCATGCTCGCTCGGCAGTTGCCTGCCCTGTCCTGCCGCTAGGCGTGGCCGTGGAAGTGGACGCCGTGATCGAGTTCACCGACTAAGCATGGCCACACCGTTCGACCCCCGCAAATTCCGCTATGCGCATCGCGGCCTGTGGTCGGTGAACGGTCCGCCTGAGAACTCGCTGGAGGCCTTCCGGTGTGCTCGCGCTGCCGGGCTGGGCATTGAATTTGATGTCCGTCCGGCGCGTGATGGCACGCCAGTGGTTTTCCACGACGACACGCTCGACCGGATGACAAAACGCGCCGGCAAGACGGAGGACCTGAATACAAAAGAGCTTGGCAGGTTGTCGCTTGCCGGAACGTCGGAACATCTTCCAACGTTCATCGAACTCCTGCGAATCTGGCCCTACCAACTGCCATTGCTGACCGAGCTGAAAATCGACGGAAAGACCGATCCGGAGGCATTCGCCCGCCGGGTCGGAGACCGTTTAGCGCATTGGAAAGGCTTCGCGGCGGCGATGAGCTTTTCCGAAATGGCGGTGCGCGCCCTGCCAATGGGATTAATGCGCGGCCAGCTGATCGGTTCGACCTCCAAGGTTGGTGAAGAAGCATTCGATGCTGTGCTCGAGCGGGCGATCGCCGACAGGATCGATTATCTTGCTGTCCACACATCCGACATCGAGCGCGCCGCGCTGAAATCCCAGGGCAGCAATTTACCCATCGTTGTCTGGACGGTCCGCAGCGATGACGAACTCGACCGCTGCAGGGAGCACAAAGCCGCTGCGATTTTCGAACATATGGACCCGGAACTAGTCTCGCAGCGCCTCAGCACCTAGATTGAAGCCATGGACGAAACGAACTTCCGCATCGACATCGTCACAGGGCTCGCGGACGTCGACCCGGACGAGTGGAATGCCGTTGCCAATCCGCCCGGTCTCCGCCGCGATCCGTTCCTGAGCTGGGAATTTCTGGAGGCGCTTGAAAGCTCAGGCGCTGCAACCCCTGAAACCGGATGGATCCCACGCCATATTCTCGTGAGAGATGCGAACGATGTATTGCGCGGTGCCATGCCACTCTATGGCAAGACCCACTCGCGCGGAGAGTTCGTGTTCGATCACTCCTGGGCCGATGCCTTCGAGCGCGCAGGCGGGGCCTACTACCCGAAACTCCTGAGCGCTGTGCCTTTCACGCCCGTGACCGGCCGCCGGCGTCTCGCCGCGCCGGGGCCGGATGAAGCCAAGATCAAATCTCTGCTGCTGAATGCTGCCGTCAGCTTTGCTGAGCAAAACAAGCTCTCGTCCGTTCACATAAATTTTCTCGAAGAGGACGACGCCCAGTCCCTCATGCTCAACGGCATGCTTTGCCGGACAGACCAGCAGTTCCACTGGTTCAATCAGGACTATGAAAGCTTCGACGATTTCCTGGCGGAACTGTCCTCATCCAAAAGAAAGAACCTGCGGAAGGAACGTGCGAAGGCGCAGGAAGGGCTCGATTTCGTGCATGTGCGCGGAGACGACATCACCGAAGACCATCTCGACCGGTTCTTTGAATTCTACATGGACACGGGCAACCGGAAATGGGGCTCGCCTTACCTGACCCGGAAGACCTTCTCGATCCTGCGGGAGCGGATGGCGGACGACATGCTGTTCGTGTTTGCGATGGAGGATGGCGAGCCGATTGCGGGCGCGTTGAACATGATCGGGTCGGATACGTTGTATGGCCGCTATTGGGGGACGATCGATCCGCGCCCGATGCTACACTTCGAAACCTGCTACTATCAGGCCATCGATTACGCCATCGCGCACGGCCTGCGCGTGGTCGAGGCAGGCGCGCAAGGCGGGCACAAGCTTGCCCGCGGATATGTCCCGGTACTGACTTACTCCGCCCACTGGATTGCACACCCCGGCCTACGGGACGCGGTGGCGGACTACCTGGAACGCGAACGCGCCGCTGTCGAGCACGATCTGGACTACCTGAATGAGCGAACGCCGTTTAAGAAGGGCGAGTAGCCCCCCTTCACTTTGAGCAAATCCCCAGAAACGAAGAAGTAACGATGACCCTTCACGACACTTACGACCCCAATAATATTTTCGCGAAAATTGTTCGCGGTGAAATGCCCAGCATCAAGGTGTATGAGGATGACGTGGCCCTCGCCTTCATGGATGTCTTTCCGCAAAGCGAAGGGCACACACTGGTCATTCCGAAACTGGTCGAAGCCCGGAACTTCCTCGATATGCCGTCAGATTATCTCGGCCAGTATATGCTGAAGGTGCAGAAAGTGACCCGCGCTGTCGAGAAGGCCCTGACGCCGGACGGCCTGATGGTCAGCCAGTTCAACGGCGCGCCTGCCGGGCAGACCGTCTACCACCTGCACTTCCACATCATCCCGCGCTGGGAAGGCAAGCTGCTCGGCCGCCATGCCGAAGGCGGCATGGCGAAACCGGAAGAATTGGAACCGATTGCAGAAAAGATCCGCGCCGCGTTTTGAAGTCTACAGACCGAGCTTTGCTTTCAGGATATCGTTGACGGCTTTCGGGTTGGCCTTGCCGCCCGAAGCCTTCATCACCTGACCGACGAACCAACCCATGGTCTTCGGTTTTTCCTTCACCTGAGCCACCTGCTCCGGGTTGGCGGCGATGATCTCGTCGACAACCTTCTCGATGGCACCCGTGTCCGTCACCTGCTTCAGGCCATGCTTCTCGACGATGTCCGCCGGCTTGCCTTCACCGGCAATCATCCGCCCAAAGACGTCCTTTGCGATCTTGCCGCTGATCGTGTCATTCGAGATGAGCTCGATCAGGCCGCCAAGATCGGCCGCTGAAACCGGGCTGTCTGCCAGTTCCAGGCCTTCCTTGTTGAGATATCCGAACAGTTCCTGCGTCACCCAGTTAGCGGCGAGCTTCGCATCGCGTCCCTTGGCAACTTCCTCAAAGAAGGCAGCCTTGTCTGCTTCCGCTGTCAGGACGCCGGCATCGTAGCGGGTCAGGCCGTAGTCCGCCTCGAAACGCGCACGCTTTTCATCTGGCAGTTCCGGCAGGGTCGACCGGATTTCCTCGATCCATGCTTCTTCGACTTCCAGTGGCAGCAGGTCCGGATCCGGGAAATAGCGGTAATCGTGCGCATCTTCCTTGGAACGCATGGACCGGGTCTCGCCCTTGTTCGGATCGAACAGGCGGGTTTCCTGATCTACTTTGCCGCCGGCTTCGATGATCTCGATCTGGCGGCGGGCTTCATACTCGATCGCCTGCTGGATAAAGCGGAACGAGTTCATGTTCTTGATTTCGCAGCGCGTGCCAAGATGGCCGAAGTCACCCGTTTCGCGGTATTTCTCGTACTGCCCGGGCCGGCAGACGGAAACGTTCACGTCGGCGCGGAGGTTGCCCTTCTCCATGTCGCCGTCGCAGGTGCCGAGCGCGATCACGATGGCCCGCAGCTTCTTCACATAGGCAGCTGCCTCAGCAGGCGTACGGACATCCGGGCGCGAGACGATTTCCATCAGCGCCACGCCGGACCGGTTCAGATCCACATAGGTGGAATTCGGGTCCATGTCGTGGATGGATTTGCCGGCATCCTGCTCCAGGTGCAGGCGCTCGATCCGGCATGGGAACGTGTAGGCTTCGCCACCATGGGCAGGCTCCACATCCACTTCGATTTCGCCTTCGCCGACGATCGGGTGCGCAAACTGGCTGATCTGATAGCCCTGCGGCAGGTCAGGATAGAAATAGTTCTTCCGGTCGAACCGGCTGTAGTGGTTGATCTCAGCCTTGAGACCGAGCCCCGTCCGGATCGCCTGCTCGACGCAGAATTCGTTGATGACAGGCAGCATGCCGGGCATCGCCGCATCGACGAGCGAGACATTGCAGTTCGGGTCAGCACCAAATGCCGTCGCAGCGCCGGAAAACAGCTTCGCATTGGAGGAAACCTGAGCGTGGACTTCGAGGCCCATCACCAGTTCCCAGTCACCTGTGTCGCCCTTGATTGTGTATGGGGTGCGTACAGACATGCTTTCCTCGATTGTTCGCGGCAGAATCCGGTCCTTTTAGCCCCCCGCAGACGGACCTGTCGAGCCGTGCTGACACTGTACAAACCAATGAAATATCCGGTTTCGTGGACATCCCTAAAACTAAGGGGTTTTCCTTAGCCGCAATGTGCGTCAAATTTGCACCACTGCTTCGGGAGGAAGCGAGAAGGGGAAATAAAAATAATGCTCTTCAAGATGATCATTGACGGCGCCAGCGAAGACGAGCGTCACATTGCGCAGGGTTTTCTGCGCCACATCATTGCCGGGTTCGCGATTGGCCTGATTTTCGGTGGCACCATGTTTGGCGCCCTTTTCCTGACGCTCGGCAATCTGGACATGAACATTCCGATCCTGTTCATCCTAGCCATGCTGCTACAGTTCGGCCCGATTGGCGGCCTGATTGGCGCAGGTATCCACGTGACCCGCATTGCGGATCGTGGCGAAAAACCGGCTGATGAAGATGAAGGACCACGCGGCGGCACGAAGGCGCCCGTTGTCACCGCCAAGGATCAGGCCACTTCAGGCCGCAGGAAACCACCTAAAGCTTCCCCTGTTCCTTCGCTTGCCTGACACGTTCTGCCCGGGCGGCCATCCGGTCCTTGATCGGGGCAGCCTGGGAGACACGCGTTGCCGGAGCCTCATCATCATCGGACTCTAGCTCAGCGGCCGGTTCAGGCTCTGCTTCCAGCTTCCCCTCAGCGACCAGCTTTTTGCGGCGTGCCGCGACGCGTGCAGCTCTAGCCGATTGGGCAGGTGAAACTTTCGGCTTCAGGAAGCTACGCCCCTCGCCCACAGATGCATCCTGCCTCCGCTCACGGCGTTTGAGCACGCCGTCGATACGCCATGCGACGTAGGCAGCGACGGCCACAGCCGCCAGCCATAGCGGGGTGGACTTGGAATCCATCAGGCTGAAATCAGCCTGCATAGTCGCAGTCGCAATCATCCCGACCGAGATGACCAGCATGATGCCAAACAGTACAAGAAAGCGGTTCATGGCCCGAAGCCTACCACCACTTCTCCGGTCTGGCCACGAAACCAGCTGCGCGTTCAAGTTCACCGCCAACGCGGAAACAGGCAGATTCGTCCAGAGCCTTGCCGATCACCTGCAGGCCCAGCGGCAGGCCGTCGGAAGACAGGCCCGCAGGCACGGAGATGCCCGGCAAGCCAGCGAGGTTCGTCGTCACCGTGAACACGTCGTTGAGGTACATCTCGACCGGATCGCCGCTCTTTTCCCCGAACGCGAAAGCCGGCGACGGACAGGTCGGCGTCACGATCGCATCGCAGCTTTCAAACGCATCGACAAAGTCGTTCAGGATCTTGGTACGTACCTTCTGAGCACGCAGGTAATAGGCGTCGTAGTACCCGGACGAGAGCACGTAGGTACCGATCATTAGGCGACGTTGCACTTCACGGCCGAAACCTCCGGCGCGCGTGGCTTCATAGGTCTGGGTCAGATTGTTGCCATCCACACGGGCGCCGTAACGCATGCCGTCATACCGCGCGAGGTTCGATGAGGCTTCGGCGGGCGCCACGATGTAATAGGCAGGAAGAGCGTATTTCGTGTGAGGTAAAGTGATGTCGACAATCTCGGCGCCGGCAGCTTTCAGCCATTCGATGCCCTTGTTCCAGAGCGCATCGATTTCTTCAGACATGCCGTCCATCCGGTATTCCTTCGGAATGCCGATACGCATGCCCTTTACGCCTTTGGAAACGTCCGTGCGCCAATCCGGCTGATCGACTTGAAGCGAAGTCGAATCCTTCGGATCATGGCTGCACATGACGTCCAGCAGGATCGCAGAGTCCTCGACCGTCTTTGCAATCGGGCCTGCTTGATCCAGCGACGATGCGAAGGCCACCATGCCCCAGCGGCTTGCGCGGCCATAGGTTGGCTTGATGCCGACTGTACCGGTGAAGGCGGCAGGCTGGCGGATGGAACCGCCTGTGTCGGACGCTGTCGCTGCGAGGCAAAGGTCGCCTGAGACAGCTGCCGCGGATCCACCGGACGAACCGCCCGGTGTCAGACCGGCATTGTCGCCCTTACGGCGCCACGGGTTGATCGGCGGTCCGAACCGGGATGTCTCATTGGAAGAGCCCATGGCGAACTCGTCCATGTTGAGCTTGCCCAGCATGACAGCACCCTCGTCCCACAGATTCTGGGTTACGGTGGACTCATAAGTCGGGGTGAATTCGCCGAGGATGTTGCTGCAGGCCGTCGTGCGGACGCCCTTGGTGCAGTAGAGATCCTTCACGCCGATGGGTGCGCCTTCGAGCTTGCCACCCTCACCGCTTGAAAGGCGCGCATCGGCCTTGTCCGCCATTTCCAGCGCCTTTTCCGGCGTCTCGACAACATAGGCATTGATGATGCGCGAGGCCTCGATGGCCTGGATGAAGTCCTGCGTGATCTCCCGGGACGAGAATTTCTTCGCCTTCAGGCCGTCCAGGGCGTCTGCAAGGGTCAGCTTCGTCAATTCGGTCATCGTAGCGGGTCTCCGGCAATTCTGCCCGCCTGCTATGACGGCTTGGGCTGAAAGTTCAAGTCTCTGTGAGAGTGCTTGTCAGGCAGATATCAGTTCGTCACACCATTGTGAGACTGGATTTGACCAGAAGGAGATTGCCATGCGCCTTAGTCTCACCTTTGCCTCCGCGATGCTTGTCCTCGCCGGTTGCGCCTCCACTGACGGTGCGGAGCGAAAGCCAACCGGCATTGAGAAATATGCCGATGACCCCCGCTTGGGTGAAGAAGTCGACCGGATTTGCTTCGCAAACAATATAGACAGCTTTGGGAACAACACCCGGGATACGTTCACCGTCAGGGAAGGACGCGACCACTACCTGATCGAAGTCTTCGGCACCTGCACACCGCTGGAACATGCCGTGACGATGCGGATCGGGGCGTCGACAGGCTGTCTGACCAATGGTGACAGCGTAATCGTGTCTGATTCCCTGACAATTCGCCGGGACCAGCCCTTCAGCACTGCCCGCTGTGTGGTAAAATCCATGCACAAATGGGATCCCAAGGCAGAAAAAGCTGATGACACAACCGACACTGACTCAGCAGAATCTGACGCGCCTCCAGAAGAATCCTGATTGATTACGGAGACTTCGCCACCGAAGCGGTGTGAGCCCTACTCGACCGACTTTGGCACAACGAAGAAGCCATCTTCGGTGCGTGGAGCGTTGGCCAGGATCTGGTCCGGAATGTTGCCGTCGGTCACCACGTCTTCACGCATCGGCAGCGTCGTCTCAACCACGGAGGTTAGAGGTTCCACGTCGGAAATATCGACTTCGTTCAACTGATCGATCCAGCCGAGGATGCTGTTCAGCTCACCGGCCAGTTCGTCAAGGTGCGCCTCATCGACTGCGATCCGCGACAGGCGGGCAACCTTGCGAACATCGTCCTTGGTGACACTCATGGGAACTCTCCGGAATTGCTGCCGCCCGAATACGCCATAGGCAACGCCCCATCAAGGCGCTATGTGGGCAGCCCATGCCAGTCGTTGATGCCGCCGATTTCCCTGCTGCCGGACCTTTGCTCGGGCTCGACCCCGGGACGAAGACGATCGGCGTGGCCTCCTGCGATGCCCTGCGCATGATAGCCAGCCCTGTTGAGACCATTCCGAAAGGGCGGAAACTGGCGCCTGTTCTCGAGCGGCTTTTTCACTTGTATGATGACCGCTCTGCTGTTGGACTGGTGCTCGGCCTGCCGCTCAACATGGACGGCAGTGAAGGCCCGAGGGCCCAATCCGTCCGGGCACTGGCCTGGAACATCCTCAAGCATCGCGACGTGCCGATTCTTCTGCAGGATGAGCGCCTCTCAACCGCAGAGGCTGAATGGGCGATGCTGGAAGCTGATCTGTCCCGCAAAAAACGCGCGGAACGCATCGACGCCTCAGCGGCAGCCATCATCCTGAAATCGGCATTGGAACGTCTGGAGCGCGACACATGAGCGGCTTTCTCTATGCCCTGCTTCCGGTCATCGCGATCGTGACGCTTGGCCATGTGCTATCAGTCCGGAAATGGATTCCGACCGAAAGCTGGCGCGCGATTGAGCGGCTATCCTACGTCGTCCTGTTTCCAGCCCTGATCGTCAGGACGCTTGCAAACGCGCCATTTGAGACTGCGCCGTGGCGATTGGCCGGAGCGTTGATCCTGGCACAATTCGCCCTGGCAGGTGTCGGCCTACTGGGACGCTACCTTCCCGGTATGCCTCGCCCAGCTGTTGGGTCAGTCATCCAGTCGAATGTCCGCTGGAATACGATGATCGGCCTGTCGATTGGCAGCCTTCTGTTCGGTAAGGAAGGCCTCGCCCTCGTGACAATCGCCGCCGCCGCCATGATCCCGACAGCGAACGTCCTCTCGGTATACGCCCTGATCGCGCATGCCGACCGGCCTCACGGGCCTGCACCAAAGCCGTTGCTCGCCCTGGTCAAGAATCCGATTGTCATCGCCTGTGTTGCAGGCCTCGGCCTCGCCACCGCCAACATCGAGCTGCCGGAACTGCTGGACGACAGTCTCGGGATTCTAGGCGACGCAGCGCTGGCGCTCGGCCTTCTGTCCGCAGGAGCGGGTGTAGACCTCTCAGCTCTGCGCCGCGCCGGTCCTCGCACTTTCGGCTGGTCCCTGGTCAGGCTGGTCGGTCTTCCAGTTTTTGCGGTCGGATTCGGCATGGTGCTGGGCCTTTCAGGCATCCCACTGACCATTGCCGTGATCTGCGCAGCAACGCCGACGGCGACGTCGTCCTATATTCTGGCCCGCGAACTGGGCGGCGACGCACCGCTTGCGGCGAACCTAATCGCTGTGGAAACGGTCCTGGCAATGGTCACCATGCCCCTGCTCTACTTGGCCGTGATGCATCTTCCCGCTGCCTGAGGACTTGAAGCCCGGCAGAATCGGGCCTAAACCGCCAAAAATCGAAAGGGCCTCCATGACACGGGCGGCATATCACTACAGCTTCGATCATGAGCACTTGCTCAGTATTGAAGGGCTTTCTCCTCTCGATATCACCCATATTCTTGATCTCGCAGACAACTATGCCGAGGCCACGCGCGCCGGCATCCGTCCAGACCCCGTCCTGAAGGGCAAAGTGGTCGTGAACCTGTTCTTCGAGAACTCGACACGGACTATGAGCAGTTTCGAGATCGCCGCCCGCCGCCTGGGCGCCGACGTGATTTCCATGCCCGTAGCCGCCTCCAGCGTGAAGAAGGGTGAAACGCTGATCGACACGGCAATGACTCTGAACGCCATGAAGCCCGATGCGCTGATCGTGCGCCACTCCGCCTCCGGCGGGCCGAAGCTTCTGTCGCGCAAGGTCGACTGCGCCGTGATCAATGCCGGCGACGGCACGCACCAGCACCCGACACAGGGCCTGCTCGACACGCTGACCATCCGGCGCACCAAAGGCCGGATCGAAGGTCTGAAGGTCGTGATCTGCGGTGACATTGCCCACTCGCGTGTCGCTCGGTCCACCACGCAAGCGCTGCACCTGATGGGCGCAGAAGTTCACCTCTGTGCGCCGCGCACGCTGCTGCCCTCCGGCACAGACACCTGGGGCGCTGCCAGTGCGACCACCGACTTCGACAAGGCGCTGAAAGGCGCTGATATCGTCATGATGCTGCGCCTGCAGCTGGAACGGATGGACGGCGCCTTCCTCCCAAGCCGGAGGGAGTATTTCAGCTTTTTTGGCCTCACCAAGGAACGGCTCGCTCTCGCCAAGCCCGATGTCACTGTCATGCATCCCGGTCCAATGAACCGCGGTATCGAGATCGAGAGCGCGATTGCAGACGGGGAACAGTCTGTCATCACCGAACAAGTCGAAATGGGCGTCGCTGTGCGTGAGGCCGTGCTCCATCTTCTGGCGGGAGGCCGCGCATGAGCCTCAGCATCTACAATGCCCGCATTCTGGACCCGGCCAGCGGCCTCGACGAGACCGGTGCAGTCTTTATCGACCGCGGCAAGGTGAAGGAAATCTCCGCCGGCCAGACAACCGCGCATGCGGATGCCAAGGCCTCCATCGACGCAGGTGGCCTTTGCCTGGCCCCCGGCCTCGTCGATCTACGCGTAAAGACCGGTGAACCTGGCGTTGAGCAGAAAGAAACACTGGCCACGGCGTCGCGGTCGGCTGTGGCGGGCGGCATTACCAGCTTCGTCGTGATGCCGGACACCACGCCCGTGATCGACGACATGGCGCTGGTCCGTTTCATCACGGAACGAGCAAAGACGAGCGCCGCCGCCCGGATCTACCCGGCAGGTGCCCTGACGACCGGACTCAAAGGCGAAGCCATGGCCGAGATCGGCCTGATGGCCAATTCCGGCGCGGTTATCTTCACTAATGGCGATCTGCCCGTCGCCAATGCCTCGATTCTCAAGCGGGCGATGGCTTACGCAGCCAGCCTCGGCGCAACGATAATGTCGCGTCCGGACGAACGCGCGCTCTCTGGATCCGGCGTCATGAACGCCGGCGAACTTGCCGGACGCATGGGTCTTTCAGGCATTCCGATAGAAGCCGAATGGATCGGCGCCATGCGAGACACTGCGCTGGCCGAAGCGACCGGCTGCACACTGATCATGGACCAGGTCTCGACACCCCGAACCATCGAGATAGCGAACGCCGCCCGGGAACGCGGTGCAAAGGTGTTCACAACCGCTGCCGCCCACAGCTTCTTTTTCAATGAGCTGGATGTTGGCGACTACCTGACCTACTGCAAGGTCAATCCACCTTTCCGTGACGAGGCAACACGCCTCGGACTCATCGATGCCTTGAAGCGCGGTGAAATCGATGCCGTCGTCTCGGCGCACGATCCTCAGCCGCCGGAAGAGAAACGTCTTCCATTTGGCGAGGCGGCCTTTGGCGCGGCAGGACTGGAAACTGTGCTGCCCGCAATGCTCAGCCTGGTTCATGACGGCCCGCTCAGCCTGTTGGAAGCACTCGCGCCAGTGACTTGCCGCCCGGCGGACATGCTCGGACTTCCTCAAGGCCGTCTCGCGGCAAACGCTCCGGCCGACCTCGTCCTGTTCGATCCCGGCAAGCCGTGGCTATGCGAACGCGAATATTTGCGCTCCCGTTCGACCAACTCCCCCTTCGATGGCCGCCGGCTTCAAGGGCGGGTCCTTCGAACTTTCGTGGCTGGTGAAGAAGTCTTCACGCATGAAAGCATCGCCTGAGAAGGCTTGCCCGCGCGCAATTCCCTGCCTACCACTTAAACGTGTTTTCGGAGTCTGCGTATGGCCGCGTATCTCGCATTTCCAATTGCCGCGTTGATCGGTTACCTGGCCGGTTCGATCCCGTTTGGCCTGTTGCTGACCCGCGTAGCTGGTCTCGGTGATATTCGCGCGATCGGTTCCGGAAATATTGGCGCAACCAATGTCCTGCGGACTGGCCGAAAAGACCTGGCGCTGGCCACTTTGCTTCTGGACAGTCTTAAAGCTGGTCTCGTCGCGATGGGGTTTGGCGCTTTCGGCGGGCAGGAGATGGTGCTTGTCGCCGGAGCCTCTGCGTTCGTCGGGCATTGCTTCCCGATCTGGTTGGGCTTCAAAGGCGGCAAAGGTATTGCGACCTTTGCTGGCTTGTTGCCGTTCGTCTCGCTCCCCGCCTTCTATGTGGCTGCACCGGTCTGGTTTGGCATCTTCGCGATCACGCGCATTTCGTCTCTGGCAGCACTCACCGCTGCGGTTCTCGTCGCCCCGGGTGCGTGGGCGGTGGAGGAACTCCTGCACCGGCCGCACAACTGGTTCATCCTCTGCGGGCTTGCGGCCCTGTCCGCTTTCGTCTTTTGGACCCATAGAGCGAATCTAGGCCGCCTGCTGAAAGGTACGGAACCGCGGTTCGGTAGCTCTAAATCGAAACCCGACGCATGATGTCTGACGGCGAACGGCTGGACTGGATCCGCCTTGCCAGAACGCACGGCATTGGTCCCGTGAGCTTCTTTCAATTGATCCGCCGGTTCGGAACGGCAAGCGCCGCTCTGGCAGCTCTGCCGGAGTTATCGGGCCGTTCGCGCAAGGCTCGACCACTTCAGCCGCCTTCCGTCGAAGATATCGAGCAGGAACTAAAAGCAGCACAACGCTACGGCGCCAGAATTGTCCTGAGTTCGGAACCGGATTACCCGCCCCTCCTGAGGAACCTGGAGCCACCACCGCCAGTTTTGACCCTTCTCGGCGATGCAAGCCTCGCAGCACGCCCGACAGTCGCTCTGGTGGGAGCTCGCAACGCCTCGGCTGCCGGACGCAAGATTGCGCGGGATATGGCAGCAGACCTGGGCCGAAATGGCTTTTCCATCGTTTCCGGACTAGCCCTCGGAATCGATGGGGAAGCTCACGCAGCCAGCCTCGAAACCGGCACAGTCGCCGTGTTAGGAGGCGCGATTGATCATGTTTATCCCCCACAGCACCAAAGGCTCTATGCTGAAATTGCTGCCTCCGGCCTCATCGTGTCAGAAAGTCCCTTCGGATACCGGGCCAAAGCACAGGATTTCCCCCGCCGCAACCGCATCATCACCGGCATGTCCATGGGGGTCGTCGTCGTCGAAGCTGCTGAACGGTCCGGATCACTGATTTCGGCGCGCGTGGCCGGTGAACAGGGTCGTGAGGTAATGGCGGTACCGGGTTCACCGCTCGATCCCAGAGCTGCCGGTACCAATAGCTTGTTACACCAGGGGGCAACGCTGGTCCGCCACGCTGATGATGTCCTCGACATTCTGGCAACACTCGACCGGCGAGGTGTTGCAGCGCCACCCCCACGGCCATTCGAGTACGACCCGGATGCTGGAGAACCGAGCGAATCGGAACTCCAGCGGGTCACAGAAGCGCTTTCTCCGCATCCCATGCCAATTGATGAAATCGCCCGTGCCAGTGGCCTGCCTGCCGCACGATGCGCCGCTATTCTTCTCGAACTGGAACTCTCCGGAGAAGCCCAGACTCTGCCGGGTGGGCTGGCTGCAAAGGCTTTTTGAACCCTGCGCCAGCTGTGGCCATGCTGCACCGGATCGTGGCTGAAAAAACGCTGATGCGCGCTCGGTGGCTGGACGATGCTGAGGACAGCCTCTAAGCCTCAGAAACCGAGACAGAATTCCGTATTGCTTAGCCGGCACAGCCGGGAACAAAACCGAGGTAGCCTGATTTGGCCAATTGGTATCACTACGCTGCAGCCTTGGTGCTGGCCGCCGCGCCGAATTTCGGAGCGATGGCTGAGGAGAGCACAATCGCTCCTGATACCGCCACGACATCCGAGCAAGTGGTCCTGGAAGCCGACTATGTCTACGAACTGCGAGATGAGAACTCGATCGTTGCCGAGGGCAATGTCGAAGCCTTGTATGATGGACGGATTCTTCGGGCAGACCGGCTGATCTACAACCGTACGACAGAGCGTGTTCGGGCCACCGGGAATGTTGTCATCATTGAACAGGACGGCACACAGCAATTCTCCGACGAAGTCGAAGTCGGCTCCAACCTGTCAGACGGATATGCTATCGGCTACTCTGCGCGACTACCGGATGGCTCCACAATCGTTGCAAATTCAGCGATCCGCCAGCCAGATGGCATAAACGCGATGGATCAGGTCATATATACGGCCTGCCCAATCTGCGAAGCTAAAGGCCAGACGCCGACCTGGTCACTGCGGGCGAGGCGCGCAGTTCTCGACCAGGAAACGCAAATGATTTCCTATCGGGACGCCGTGCTCGAAGTCATGGGCATTCCGGTCTTCTATTTCCCCTACCTGGCCCACCCGGACCCAACTTCCGAACGCCGGTCGGGCCTGATGATCCCATCGGCAGGCTTTTCGTCCAAGCTCGGCGCGTTCTACCAACAACCCTATTATTGGGCGATTTCAGATTATTCGGACCTGACCATAGCGCCGATGATCACCGAAAACGTCAATCCGATGCTGGAGCTCGATTACCGGAAACGGTTCTATTCCGGCGCTATCAAACTCAATACCAGCCTGACCCGTGAAAAGGACTTCGATAGCGACGGCGTGAAATTCGGCGAAGAGAAGTGGCGCGGGCACCTCTACGGAAGCGGTCGTTTCGCTGTTACCAGCCAATGGCAATGGGGTTTCGGCGTCGAAACCCAGACCGACGACCTTTACGATCGCCGCTACGACCTTGATGGGCAAGGTGACAAGCGCGGCATCTATCTGAGTCAACCGCGGCGTCTTCTGTCCCAGCTTTATGCGGTCGGACAGGGAGATTCCTACTATACCGACGTTTCCCTCATCTCGATCCAGGGCCTTCGCGAGGGCGATGCGGATGGCAGCCTGCCGACCGTGACACCGCTGATGTTCAGCGAAAAATACTGGGATCTCGGCGACTACGGATTTGCCAGCGTGAATGCTTCGACCGCTATCCTTCGTCGCGATGTGGGCTCTGACAGCCAGCGTGTGAGCGTCGGCACGGATTGGTCGGCCTACAAGATCTTGCCAGGCGGCTTTACTTTCGAACCGTTCGCAGAGTTGCGTGGTGATTACTACGAACTCGACAAGAATACCGCAGGCGAGGACAGTGCCTCCCGCCTGGTCGGGAATGCCGGAACCCGTATCGCCTACCCGATGATCCGTCCGGGCAAGACCGTCGATATCATGCTGGAACCGGAAGTCATGGCGGCGTGGGGCACCTCAAACTCGAACGACCCGATTATTCCCAACGAAGACGCCTTGCTGTTCGAAATGGACGAAACAGTCCTGTTCGATGCGAACAGCGTCGCCGGATACGACCTCTACGAAGGTGATGGAAAAATCTCGGCCGGCCTGACCGCGAGAGCAGTTTGGAAAGACGGTCCAGAGCTTTCAGCCACATTTGGCCGCAGATGGCGGTCCCGGTCGGACGAGGCGTTCAACAATGTCTCCAATCTGGATGGAACAGCATCTGACTGGATGCTTGCAACAACTGCAGATTTCGGAAAGTTGCTGCGCGTCGATACGCGCGTGCGCCTGGACGATGACGGCATGCAGCTGAACCGGATCGATACTCGTATCACGACGCAGACGAAACGTTGGCGTGCCTCCGCACAGTACTACAAACTAAGCGAGCGATTGAACCCGATCGGCAGCGGTGAAGATGAAGGCGTCTTCCTGATGGGCGAATTCCGAGTGACTGACCGGTACTCGATTGTGTTTAACCAGCTGCGGGACATCTCCGACAATCGGAACGCAAGACGGGATTTCGGAATCGCCTACGAAGATGAATGTTCGCGCCTGGAACTCGTCTACAGCCGGACCGAGTTGCAGGACCGTACGCAGGGACCTTCGGAAAACATCCAGATCCGGTTTTCGCTCAAGACACTCGGCGAGTTCGGATCGAGTGAGTTCGATTGATTCGCCTCCGCCGCCCTTAAATCGCCGTGAACCCTAAATATCCGTAAGTTAACAGGGCGGACTGCGAGCCCGCGTTGCGCCATACTTCAGGTTTTGTATGGTCAAGTTGAATACTTGCCTGCCGGTTCGCAGGTATGAATTGGAGACCACTGATGGTTCGCAAACTCGTCGCCGCCGCTGTATTTCTGGCCCTCCCTTTTGCTGGATTTGCAGGTGCGCAGGAGGCCGCCCCGGACGACGGCAGCCTGACGCTGGAAGGCGTGGCTGCTGTGGTCAATGACCAGCCGATCTCATTCACCGATGTGCGCGATCGGGCTCGGATGCTTCTGCTCAGCCTCGGCGGCCAACAACCGACCCAAGAGCAAGTCCAGCAAATCACCGGCCAGGCGCTGGAGCAGCTGATCGATGAACACCTTCAGCTGGACAAGGCTGCCGAGTTCGACCTGGAAATCAGCAAGGAAGAAATCGACGGCGCGGTCGAAGGCATGGCAGCTCAGTCAGGTATCACAGCCACAGACCTGAAGTCGCAATTGCTGGCGGCCGGCATCGATCCCTCCAGTCTGGAAGAGCAGATGCGGGCTGAAATCGCGTGGAACCGCGTGATGAGCGGACTTTACGGTTCAAGAATCCGTATTTCCGACAATCAGGTCGATGACCAGATCGAACAGCTTCGTGCTGCTGCGAAAAAAACCCAGTATCGAATTTCCGAAATTTTCCTGTTCGCCCCCGATCCAGAGACGCGTACCCAGGCGGAGGAAGCAGCCCGGTCTATCCTTGAGCAGCTGCGAGCTGGCGCTGATTTCCGCGTAGCAGCTCAGCGGCTTTCCTCTGCACCAACGGCAGCGACGGGCGGCGATATGGGGTGGGTGTCGACCTCTGACCTTTCCCCTGAACTCGTCCCGGCGATCGAAGCGGCAGCAGGTCCCGGTGTGCTGGACCCGATCGTCGTCGACAATGGCGTCTACATCCTGTTCATCCAGAACAAGCGTGAGCCGGCGGAAGCCGTGACCAAAGTGGACCTCATCCGTCTGGTCACCCGTGATGCAACCGATGAAAACCTGAAAGCCGCAATGGATCGCATTACCTCCTGCGATGATGTGCAAACCGTCGCCAACACAACCACAGGCCTTCGCACCCAGCCGCTCGAAGATATCAATATCGATGAGCTGGGTCCCGAGGGGAAAGCCATGGTGGAAAATGCGGAGATCGGGAAGCCGACGGACATCTTCGCTGTCAACGGCGGACTTGGCACGATGTATGTTTGCCGCCGCGAGGAAGGCGCCGAAGCCCTGCCTTCGCGGGATGACCTGAAAAACAGCCTCAAGGGCCGCGAACTGAACATGATTTCAGAGCGCGAACTGCGGAACCTGCGCCGCGACGCAACGATAATCTACCGCTAAGACTTGCACCCGCGCCCATTTGGCGCGACATCCCGCGCGTGAGCGAACAGATGCCCCTCCCTCCCCTTGTCCTGTCAATGGGCGATCCCGCTGGCGTGGGGCCGGCCATCACGGCGGCAGCGTGGGCATCCCTGCAGACTGATCCGTCTGTCGCATTCTACGTGATCGGTGCACCGGAGTTGTATCGCGACCACTGCAAAGTTCAGGTAATTTCCTCGCCAGCAGAAACAATTGGCGTTTTCGGATCGGCACTCCCGGTCCTGCCCATCGGGGTCATGCCCCATGTAGACCCCGGCAGACCGGACCCGGCCACAGCGGCCGCCATCATCTCCGCAATCGAAACCGGCGTGGCCCATGTCCGCGTGGGCCAGGCTGCTGGCCTGGTGACCAACCCGATCAACAAGGCTCTGCTATACGGCGCCGGTTTCAGGCATCCGGGTCATACGGAATTCATTGCAGAATTGTGCAGACCGGAGGATGGCGAACCGCTTCGCCCGGTCATGATGTTGACCGGTGGCGGCCTGAGGGTTGCTCTTGCTACCATTCACCAATCCCTTGCCAGTGTGCCGGGCAGCCTGACGCAGGATAGCCTGATCGAACTCGGCACCATCGTTCATACTGCCCTGCAGTCGGATTTCGGGATTGCCACTCCCCGCATCGCGTTTACAGGCCTCAATCCTCACGCAGGTGAAAGCGGCGCGCTTGGTCGCGAAGAGATCGACATCATCAATCCGGCGGCAGAAACACTCCGATATCGGAATATCAATATATCCGATGCACGACCTGGCGACACTGTTTTTGCCGAGGCCCTGTCCGGCGCCTTCGATGCGGTGATCGCCATGACACATGATCAGGGACTGATCCCGGTAAAGACTCTCGACTTCTGGGGCGGCGTGAATATGACGCTTGGCCTACCAATCGTGCGCACCAGCCCGGATCATGGAACGGGCTATGAGGCAGCTGCCGCCGGCACGGCCCGGCCAGACAGCCTGATTGCAGCGATCCGGTCCGCGGTCATGGTCGCGAGGAACAGGCAAACCAAATGAATGATCAGAACGAACCCGAACTGACGCAGGCACCGGCACGCAAGGCACTGGGCCAGCACTTCCTGTTCGACCCAAGTATTCTGCACCGGGCTGCAACAGCGGCAGGTCCCCTCCAAGGACGTACCGTAATAGAGGTTGGTCCGGGTCCTGGCGGTCTGACACGCGCCATTCTGAAGGAAGGTGCCGCAAAGCTGATCGCTGTGGAAACAGATCCGCGCTTCGCCTCCGCCTTGCACGAATGGCCTGAGACGCAGGATGGCCGCCTGACCGTCATTGAGAAGGATGCGCGCAAGGTAAGATGGGAAAAGGTTCTTACCGAACTCGGCGCAGAAACGCCTGTTATGATCATCGCTAATCTCCCCTACAATGTCGGGACAGTCCTTCTGATCGACTGGCTCAAAGCCGGCGCGTGGCGCGGGGAAATGGCACTGATGTTCCAGAAGGAAGTCGCACAGCGCATCTGCGCCGAACCGGGGACCGAGCACTACGGCCGACTTGCGGTGCTCGCCCACGCCGTGACCCAGCCACACATCGCCTTCACCCTTCCGCCCGGCGCCTTCAAACCGCCGCCAAAGGTAGACAGCGCCGTGGCCGTATTGGAGCCGCTACCCGAGAGCGAGCGCTTCCCTTATCTGGACAAGCTGGAACAGGTCGCCGGCGCAGCATTCGGCCAACGCCGGAAAATGCTGCGCGCAGCCCTCAAGCCGTTTGCCAAGAAGCATGGACTGAAATCGGATGAGTGGCTCAAAGGCCTCGGCATTGATCCTACGGCCCGCGCAGAGACCCTGACACAGGATGAATTCCGCCGTATGGCAGAATCGCTGGTCAAATAGAAACGGCGCTCCGGTTTCCCGAAGCGCCGTTCCAAAGAGCTCTCTCGACGACTTAGATGTCGAAACGATCCGCGTTCATCACCTTGGTCCAGACGGCAACGAAGTCGTTCACGAACTTCTCCTTGTTGTCGTCCTGAGCGTAGACTTCCGCATAGGCCCGCAGGATCGAGTTTGATCCGAACACGAGGTCTGCACGCGTCGCGGTGAACGCGGTCTTTCCGCTCTTGCGTTCGACGATGTCGTAAAGGTTGGAGCCTTTCGGCACCCACTTGTAGGACATGTCGGTCAGGTTGACGAAGAAGTCATTTGTCAGTGCACCAACCTTGTCAGTGAACACGCCATGCTTCGTGCCGCCGTGGTTCGTGCCGATCACACGCATGCCGCCGAGCAACACAGTCATCTCTGGTGCGGTGAGGCCCAGCAGTTGGGCCCGGTCGAGCAACAGCTCTTCCGCAGTCACGGCATAGTCCTGCTTCATCCAGTTGCGGAAGCCATCGGCCAGCGGCTCGAGGACGTCGAAGGAAGCGGCGTCCGTCTGCGCATCGGCCGCGTCGCCGCGGCCGGGAGAAAACGGAACCGTCACGTCGAAGCCAGCTGCCTTTGCGGCCTTCTCGACACCAACATTACCGGCGAGCACAATCACGTCGGCAACACTGGCGCCCGTCTCCTTGGCGATCCCTTCCAGCGCGTCCAGCACCTTGGCGAGGCGGACCGGCTCGTTGCCTTCCCAGTCCTTCTGTGGAGCGAGCCGAATGCGGGCACCATTGGCGCCGCCCCGCATGTCGGAGCCGCGATAAGTGCGAGCGCTATCCCAGGCCGTTGCCACCATGTCGCTGACGGAGAGGCTGCTTGCGGCGATCTTCGCCTTCACGGCAGCGACGTCGTAACTGGAATTCCCGGCGGGCACAGGATCCTGCCAGATCAGCTCTTCTTTTGGCACGTCCGGACCAACCCAGCGGGCTTTCGGCCCCATGTCGCGGTGGGTCAGCTTGAACCAGGCGCGGGCGAAGCAATCGTCGAAATACGCCGGATCGGCCATGAATTTCTGGCAGATTTGGTTGTATATCGGGTCGACTTTCATCGCCATGTCGGCATCGGTCATCACCGGCATGCGGCGTACGGACGGATCCGACGAATCCACCGGCATGTCTTCTTCCTTGATGCCAATGGGCTTCCACTGGTTCGCACCGGCAGGAGACTTGGTTTTCTCCCACTCATAACCGAACAGCAGCTTGAAATAGCCCATGTCCCACTTGGTCGGGTTGGTCGTCCATGCGCCTTCGACACCGGACGTAACGGCGAGATCGGCCTTGCCGTTCATGTTCGGGTTCAGCCAGCCAAAGCCCTGGTCTTCGATCTTGCCGCCTTCAGGAGCCGGGCTCAGCGCGCCCGCATCGCCGTTGCCGTGCGCCTTGCCAACCGTGTGGCCACCGCAGGTGAGCGCCGCGGTTTCCTCGTCGTCCATGGCCATGCGGGCAAAGGTCTCGCGCACTTCCAGCGCCGTTTTCGCGGGGTCGAGCGTACCCTGCACACCTTCCGGGTTAACGTAGATGAGGCCCATTTGCACGGCAGCCAGCGGGTTCTGGAGCGTGTCCGGCTTGGCGTTGTCGTCATAGCGGTCGCGGCCCAGCCAATCCTTCTCGGCGCCCCAATAAGTGTCTATTTCGGGATGCCAGATGTCCGGACGTCCGAAGGCGAAGCCGTAGGTCTTCAGACCCATTGATTCGTATGCGATCGTTCCGGAGAGGAGGATCAGGTCGGCCCATGACAGCTTGTTGCCGTACTTCTTCTTCACCGGCCAAAGCAGGCGGCGCGCCTTGTCGAGATTGCCATTGTCCGGCCACGAGTTCAGCGGTGCAAAGCGGATGTTGCCGCCGCCACCACCGCCGCGTCCATCCGCAAGCCGATAAGAACCCGCAGAATGCCAGGCGAGACGGATCATAAGGCCGCCGTAATGGCCGTAGTCCGCTGGCCACCAGTCCTGGCTGTTGGTCATCAGATCGGTGACGTCTTTCTTGACGGCTTCGAAGTCGAGCTTCCTGACTTCCTTGCCGTAGTCAAAATCAGGCCCGAGCGGGTTCGTCTTCGTGTCCTGCTGGTGAAGGATGTCGAGGTTCAGCGCATTCGGCCACCAGTCCATCACCGTGCGGCCTACGGCCGTCATGCTGCCGTGCATTACAGGGCACTTACCGCCGCCCATGTCATTGCCATCCATTGTTTTCTCCCTATTGCTCAAGCGCTTTGTCAAATCCGAAACATGGCGTGCCGGGCACACCGCAAATACTCGAGCGATACCTCCATTTCGGTGAGTCACCTCTTTGGGGTTATCGCGCAGGAAAACCCTACGCCTGACAGGCGAATAGGACCAATTGATTGCTTGAGGGGTTGCTATTGATTTTGACTATAGTTTGTTTTTCACAACAAAAACAAAGGCCCCGGGGCATATGCTCCGGGGCCTCCAAATAAAAATTCATGTTGCTTACATGCCGGCGAGGACTGCCAGCAGCAACAGTGCCACGATATTCGTGATCTTGATCATCGGGTTCACAGCCGGACCAGCAGTATCCTTGTAGGGATCACCGACCGTATCACCCGTCACAGCGGCCTTGTGGGCTTCGGAGCCCTTACCGCCATGATTGCCGTCTTCGATGTACTTCTTGGCGTTATCCCAGGCGCCGCCGCCCGAGGTCATCGAGATGGCGACAAACAGGCCGGTCACGATCACACCCAACAGCATGGCACCGACGGCTGCGAACGCAGCGCCCTTGCCCGCGATGGCAAAGATCACGCCAAACAGCACCACTGGCGACAACACCGGCAGAAGTGACGGTACGATCATTTCCTTGATCGCAGCCTGGGTCAGCAGGTCGACGGCGCGGCCGTAATCCGGCTTCACCTCGCCCTTCATGATGCCCGGCATTTCGCGGAACTGGCGGCGAACTTCCTCCACCACAGCCTGCGCAGCCCGGCCAACAGCCATCATCGACATGCCGCCGAAGAGGAATGGCAGGAGGCCGCCGAACAGAAGGCCGACCACGACGTACGGATTGGCAATCGAGAAATCGACCGTCACGCCAGAGAAGAATGATCCTTCTGCGGCACGGGCCGAGAAATACTTCAAGTCTTCTGAATACGCCGCGAACAAGACGAGCGCACCGAGTCCGGCAGATCCGATTGCGTAACCCTTGGTAACTGCCTTCGTGGTGTTACCCACAGCGTCGAGCGCGTCCGTCGTGTCGCGCACTTCAGAAGGAAGCTCCGACATTTCGGCGATGCCGCCCGCATTGTCCGTCACCGGACCAAATGCGTCGAGCGCCACGATCATGCCCGCCAGGGCCAGCATGGTCGTCGTTGCGATGGCAACACCATAGAGGCCTGCGAGATTGTAGGTAGCAATGATGCCCGCAATGATCGTCAGCGCCGGAAGCGCCGTCGACTCGAGCGACACGGCAAGACCCTGGATCACGTTCGTGCCGTGACCGGACTCCGACGCTTTGGCCACCGACCGCACCGGACGGTACTTCGTCTCAGTATAGTAAGCGGTGATGACCACGATCAGGCCGGTCACCGCAAGGCCAAGCAGGCCGCACAGGAACAGATCCATCCCGGTGATTTCACCCGAGAAACCCAGCGCTGCGGCTGCGCCGTCCAGCGGACCGAAACCGGCAGGCAGAACCTGGCTGATCACCAAAGCCAACGCACCGATCGACAGAACACCAGTGACGATCAGACCTTTGTAGAGCGCGCCCATGACGTCAGTCTTGCCGGGGCCCAGATTGACGAAATAGGTCCCGACGATCGAAGTGATGATGCACACGCCGCCAATGGCGAGCGGGAGCAGCATCAGGTCACCGAGATAGCTGGCATCCGCGAAATAGATCGCACCAAGAACCATGGTCGCGACAAGCGTCACGGCATAAGTCTCGAAAAGGTCAGCGGCCATACCGGCACAGTCGCCGACATTATCGCCGACGTTATCGGCGATGGTCGCGGCATTGCGCGGGTCATCTTCCGGAATACCGGCTTCGACCTTGCCGACCATGTCGCCGCCGACATCCGCACCCTTGGTGAAGATACCGCCACCGAGACGGGCAAAAATCGAAATCAGGGAGGCGCCAAATCCGAGCGCCACCAGCGAGTCGATAATCTCCCGCTTCTGGTGTTCCTCAGACAGGCTGAGGCCCATGACCATGGTCAGGAAGCCGTAATAGAGAACGATGCCGAGCAGTGCGAGACCAACCACGAGCATGCCGGTAATGGCACCTGATTTGAACGCCATCTTGAGACCGGCATTCAAACCGGACCGGGCGGCTTCCGTCGTGCGGACGTTCGCCTGAACCGAGACTTTCATCCCGATAAAACCGGCGGCGCCAGAGAGAACGGCCCCGATGACGAAGCCGAGCGGAGCTTCCCAGCTCCGGAATGCAACGCCGAGCAGAACGACGACAACCACGCCAACGATGGCGATGGTCCGGTACTGGCGGCCAAGATAGGCGTTCGCGCCTTCCTGAATTGCCGCAGCGATTTCGCGCATTCGCGCGTCACCCGCGGGGGCGGACTGGATCGAACGGGCCTGAATGAACCCGTACAAAACCGAGATTACGCCCGCTGCGAGAGCGAGATAATACCACATGAACCTTGTTTCCTTCCCTAGCCAAAACGAACCGGTTTTTCCCGGTTTCTTCCTGAGCTTTCTTTATTATGGGTACTTTGCTGCCACCCCCTGACGTTACGTGCAAGATGCCTCACGTTTCGAGCGAGTCAGGCAAGACCCGGTTCAGCCATGCTCGAAGCCGAGAGTTTCCGGTAGGTTAACGACAGCTCCATTCTCAATCGCCGTCAGGCCGCTTCCGGCAGCGAATGTACCGATGCAGGTAACCTGAAACGACCTTTCCCTTGCGTAATCTATAATCTGGCGAGAGGCCGACTCAGGTGCCGAGAACAGGACCTGGTAGTCATCGCCCCACGACGCCAGCGCCAGACGCTCCTCAAGGTCCGCTACTTCGTCTGCGAAGGGTACAGCGGTGAGATCGACTGTGACCGACAAGCCCGAGGCTTCTGCAAGCATGCGGGCATCACCCAATAGTCCGTCGGAGACATCCATTGATCCAGTCGCGCAATTGCGTAACAGCCCGGTGATCTCCAGCGGAGCGAGCGCTGGCTCCCGATATGCAGTGATATGAGAGTCATCCAGGCGTCCTTCCCGGAGCGCGCGATAACCGAGACACGCCGCCCCGACCTCTCCGGTAACCCAAAGCTCATCTCCGGCCTTTGCGCCACTTCGGCGGATAGGACCTTCGGGCCCGCATTGGCCCGTCAAGGTCAAGGACAGGAACAGGCCCTGTGGGCTCGACGTCGTGTCGCCCCCAACAAGTCTGGCGCCCCACTTGGCCAGTTCCTCACCGAGCGCGGCCGCAAATCGGGCCAGTTCCGTTTCGGGCCGGTTGTTCGGCCAGCCCAGCACCAGCAGGGCTTCAAGCGGCCGCGCGCCTTTGGCCAGCACGTCCGACACGTTGGACCTGACGAGCTTCCGGGCCACCGTCTCGATCGGGTCGTCAGGAAAGAAATGGACACTTTCAACGAGAGCATCGACGGTGGCGATCAACGGGCCACCAGCAACCGAAAGCTTTGTCACATCATCCCGCAAGGCATCCGCCCCCGGCCCAGTGGCCAGAGGCTTGAAATATCGGGAAATCCAGTCGCGTTCGCCCACGCCTAATCGGTTGCCTGTTCTGCCAGCGGGCGCTTCATACCATCCAGAACCACGCCCCATACAGGGATGGATTCCCAATCCGCCCCCGCCGTGTCCAGAGGGTTCGCTCCGAGAATGGTGAAATCAGCTCGCTTGCCGGGTTCAATAGAACCTATTTCCGCTTCCAGCCCCAGGACCCGCGCCGCATCCAGCGTAATGGCTTCAAGCGCTTCATACGGACTGAGCGCCATCTCGGATTCGTAGACACTGCCGTCACGCGTCGCCCGGCTTATGTGCACGCCTGCCGCGCGTAACGGGTAGGGTGGTGCCAAGGGTGCATCGCTGTGCACCGCAACCGGTACGCCAGCAGCGGTCAACGCTCCCAACGGGGATATCCATTTTGCCCGGACATCGCCGAGTGGCCCGGCATACTCATTCGCCATGTAGAAGACATAGTGACTGGCCGCGGAGAGCTGCGCGCGCAGGCGGCCGGCCGCTTCCACCTGTTCGGGCGAAAACAGGCCACCATGTTCGATGACGAAACTGTTGCCGGGGCCGTCATCGCCTTGCCTCAATGCCTCCAACGCTTTCAGCGTGGCACCCTGCGCTGCATCACCATTGGAATGGATATTCACGCTGAGCCCTGCATCCCAGTAAGGCTGAATAGCTGGGACAATACCATCCGGTCCAGCCACCCACAGGCCTTCCGACCCTTTCGACTGGCCAGACAGGTAGCCCGGCGGTGAAAGGCGCATCGTCTGGCTATAGAAGGCGCCGTCGGTGAAAAACTTCACGCGCGGCAGGACGGGCGCCGGCGTTTGCCGGTCACCGCTGACCATGTCGAGGACGGCCTGAACCTTGCCGTCTCCAAACGTACGCTCGAGCGAACGGTATTCAGGCACGAGGTAGAGATGATACCCCGCGGCCTCCGCGCTACCCCAGTTGGACCGGATATTTGCATCCTCCATTTCCCACCCGAACAGGCCATAGGCCATCTCGGCCGTCGTCGTGACACCGGCCTGGCGCAGCATGGATGAGAATCCGTGGAATCCCGCCGTTACATTCTCCGGCGCGAGGATCACTCCCGCATAGGCCTGGATCACCAGCAGCGCGGCATCCTCATAGATACGTCCGGTCAGCTCGCCGTTTTCATCGAGATCGACCCCGTGGAAAGACTGTGCCAGCGTCGGCGTGAAACCGGCCGCTTCGATGGCCGCGCTATTGAGATAGAAATCGTGCGAGGAATAGTGCCACACAATGAGCGGCTGATCCGATGTAATCCCGTCGAGGTCATTCTTGGTCAGATCGCCATGCACCAGATTGTGATAGCCGTACACGACGACCGGTGAATCCGGTTCTGAGTCCGCCACGATATCTCCAAGCGCGCGAAGAAAAGCCTCCCGATTCGGCAGACCAGCTTTCATTCCGTGAGGCGTTGCCATCGGCCATGGCGGCGTGATCGGCAGATTGTACTGGAGCGCCCCCAGAACGACATGCACATGCGGATCGACAAGTCCCGGCACGATGACGGCATCGGTGAATTCAGTGTCGACCGTCGCCGAAGGCATCGCCGCGATCAGATCAGCCAGGGGTCCGACGGAAACTATTCTGTCACCGGAAACTGCGACCGCCTCCGCTACCTCACCCGCGTCCACTAAAGTAATGATGGCCTTCGCAGGGTAGATTACGACACCCTCGCCTGCAGCCGGATCCTGCTTCGATGGCGCAACGCACGCTGCAACAATAGTTGCAGCGATCAACAGCATTCGCTTCATGGAGCCCTCCTCCCTGTATTTTGCAGAGAAGCGTGGCGCGCCTCGAGTGGCAATGCAAGCGGGTTCAGAGACCTTCGCGACCGATGGCGTAGAAGCGGTCGGCTCGCTGGCGACGCAATTCGGCTGGGGACAGACCGTCCAGCTCCTTCAACGCCTTTTCCAGCGCTTTGGACGCCGTTGCCATGGCCCGTTGCGGATCGCGATGCGCGCCGCCGACTGGCTCTTTCACCACGTCGTCGATTACTTTGGTACGCAGCAGGTCCGGAGCAGTGATCTTCATCGCGTCCGCCGCATCCTTGGCTTTGGCCGCATCGCGGTAGAGAATAGAGGCGCAGCCTTCCGGCGAGATCACCGAATAGATCGCATGCTCCATCATCAGGACCTTGTTCGCAGCGGCGATACCAATGGCACCGCCCGACATACCTTCACCGATGATCAGTGTCACGAACGGCACGCCAAGCGTCAGGCCGCGCTGCGTACCGCGCGCGATGGCTTCAGCCTGGCCACGTTCCTCACCGCCCTTGCCGGGATAGGCCCCGGACGTGTCCGGAAAGCTGAGAACGGGAAGGTTGAACTTCTCGGCGAGGTCCATGAGGCGCACGGCCTTCCGGTATCCTTCAGGATGAGCCATGCCGAAATTGTGCTTCAGACGCTTCTCGGTCGTGCGGCCTTTTTCATGGCCCATGATCACAACCGGACGGCTCTTGAACCGGGCAAGCCCCCCGATCACCGCTTCGTCGTTTCCATAAACCCTGTCGCCAGCCAGCTCTTCGAAATCCTCGAAGACATTCTCAACGAAATCGCTGAAGTGCGGCCGATCTGGATGGCGCGCGACCTGCGTCTTCTGCCAGGCGCTGAGATCGGAATAGGTATCCTTCAGAAGTTTCTGGGACTTGGCCTTCAGCTTCGTCAGTTCGTCGGAAAGAGACGGACCATCCTTGCGGCCCGACAGCGTTTCCAACTCGGCGATCTTGGATTCCAGTTCCGCCAGCGGCTTTTCGAATTCGAGATATGAAACTTTCATGGCGCGCAAACTAGCAATCACAGACTGACTCGCCTAGTGCCGAGATCAGAAGAGTACGCCTTGCATTTTCGCAATGGCGGGCAGGATGAGAACGCCCAGAAGCACCGGAAAAACGAACAAAATCAGAGGCAAAGTCAGTTTTGCTGGCAAAGCCATGGCTTTTTCTTCTGCCATCAGGATACGGCGCTGGCGCATATCTGCCGAGAAGATCCGCAATGTGGCACCCAGACTGGTGCCCATTTCCTCCGCCTGGCGCAGCATTGTCGCCAGCGATCCGGCTTCCTCGAGGTTCATCCGGTCGGCAAAGGAGCGCCATGCCTTTTTGCGTGATTTGCCGGCGCGCAGCTCCAGCGACAGGGTTTTCATGTGTCCCGCAATGATCGGATGGCGCAGTTCAAGTTCCTCACCCACGCGCTGAACGGAAGCATCGAGGCTGAGCCCTGCTTCAACGCAGGCCACCATGAGGTCCATCATGTCTGGAAAACCGAGCGAACACTGGCTTTGCCGGGCCGAAATCAGGTGATCCACATAGAAGGACGGTCCCACCAATCCCACGATCAGCAACCCCACACTGGTGAACAGCGGAACGGTCGGCGGAAAGTTGGCGAGATAGGGCAAAGCAAAGAGCAGCCCAACCTGAGGCGCAATCACGCAAATGAGACGCGCAAGATAGTACTGCCCAACGGCGCTACCATGCGTCAGCCCCGCAAGCGCCAACCGCGCCCGCGCTTCGTTGACCTTTTCTTCGTCGGTGGGAGCAACCTTGTTGGAGACCTGCAAAACCAGATTGTCCACAGGACTAACATGTTTGTGCGGCTCCATGAACCGTGTGCCCCGTCGTTCCAGACGGCGTTCAACTTCTTCCTTGGCCTTGGCATTTCGCCAGATCGACAAGAGACCCGGCACTGCAACCGCGACCGCAATCGCCAGCATGGTTGCGGGTAACCAGATTTCAGAGAGGGGAAGATCGTCAAGCATGGCTCCCCCTTACATTTTGAAATTGATCATTTTGCGCATGACCATGTTGCCGATGAACATCCAGATGAACAGACCAGTGAAGGAATAGCGGATCAGCGGCTTGTCGATGACATCTCCGTAGAATTCCGGGCGCAGGAGATGAATGGCCAGCATGACAATGAAAGGTGCAGACGTCAGGATCATGGCGGACGTACGCCCCTCCGATGAAGCCGCCCGCACTTTCAGGCGCATGGTCTGCCGTTCACGGATGGTCGTGGCGAGTGCCTTCAGAAGTTCAGTGAGATTACCACCGGTTTTCTCTTGCAGGCGCACTGTCGCCGCAAAGAGTTCAATATCCGGATCTCCTGCCCGCTCCGCCATGCGCTGGACAGCGTTTGTCAGCGACATCCCGTATGAAACCTCATCCGCGGCCATGCCGAATTCCGTTCCAATCGGATCGGGCATCTCACGCGCCACGAGTGCGACCGCAGTGGCAACGGGATGACCGGCCTCCAGGCTTCGGCAGGCGATCTGCATCGCGTCGGGAAGCTGTTGCGCAAGCTTCTTCATGCGCTTTCCGCCAACCATTTTGAGCGCGATCAGCGGCCCAAGCGCGAAGATCGCAACAATAATTCCACCCGCGGTCAGAACTCCGCCAACCATTTTGAAGTAGACAAACCCAGCCAGCAGGCCACCTCCTCCGGACATGGCAAACCAACGGGCTGGCTGGTATGGCAGGCCGGAACGCACGACCAGCTGATTGAACCATTGCATCGGCATCGCGAAGTTGCCGAACTCGTCCAGGCCGCGGCTCTTGCGCAGCTCGATCATGGCTTCGTTCGTGCTTTCGAAGCGCTCCTTGAACTGAAGACGCTGGTTTACAATCCGCTGCGTCTGCGCTGTCGTGAACAGGCTCATGACTGCCTGCAGCGCCAGGAATACCGCACCGACCGCCATGATCATTGGGATCATGAACGTCAGGCTGATATTGGTCAGATCGGGCAGTCCGAACACGGTGCCCCTCCTAGAAGCGCGTCGACGGATCGAACATGCCGGGCGGCATGTGCACCCCGCGGCGCTCCATCTCGTCCAGGAATTTCGGGCGCAAACCCGTCGCTGCGAAGTGGCCTTCCACCTTGCCTTCATCCGTGGTGCCGGTGCGGACAAACTGGAAAATTTCCTGCAGCTGCACGACTGAGCCTTCCATGCCGGTGACTTCAGCAATGGACATCACGCGACGCGACCCGTCCGACAGGCGGGACGCCTGCACGATGAAATTCACAGCCGATGCGATCTGGCCTCGGATGGCATGTTCCGAAATTTTCATGCCGCCGATCATCACCATCTGCTCAAGTCGCGTCAGGGCATCCCGGGGGTTGTTGGCGTGAATGGTCGCCATGGATCCTTCGTGGCCGGTATTCATGGCCTGAAGCATATCGAAGGCTTCCTCGCCGCGAACCTCGCCCAGGATCACCCGGTCTGGACGCATACGAAGCGCGTTTTTTACGAGCTCGCGTTGGCGGATTTCACCCTTGCCCTCGATATTCGGCGGACGAGTTTCCATTCGGGCGACGTGCGGCTGTTGCAGCTGCAATTCAGCGGCATCTTCAATCGTGATCATCCGCTCGTCCGGGCTGATCGCCGACGACAAGGCATTCAGCAACGTGGTCTTACCGGATCCGGTACCCCCGGAAATCACGGTTGAGGCCCGGCACTTCACCGCACCAAGAATGAAATCTGCCACAGGGCGCGGAATGGCGCCGAATTCGACGAGCTTGTCGATGGTCAGCGGCGATTTGGAAAACTTCCGGATTGAGACCAGAGGGCCGTCGATGGCAATCGGCATCACCGCTGCGTTCACGCGGCTTCCGTCGGCAAGACGGGCATCGACCAGAGGCTGGCTTTCATCAACCCGGCGCCCGACTGCGGAAACAATACGCTGCACGATCCGCAGAAGGTGTTCATTGTCAGCAAACCGCACCGGCGCGATCTGTAGTTTGCCGTGGCGCTCGACATAAACCTGGTCGCAGCCATTGATCAGGATATCCGCGATGGAGTCATCCTTGAGCAATGGCTCGATCGGACCAAGACCAGTCATCTCGTCCATCACCGCGTCCGCGAAGCTGGCCTCTTCGGCTGCCGACAGGGCCATGTCTTCTTTTTTGATGATGTCCGCAATGATGCCCCGCACACGCCGACGCAGGGTCTCATCGTCCAGCTTTTCGAGTTTGGACAGGTCCAGCTCGTCGATCAGCTTCGCGTGAATCTTCAGCTTTGCATCAAGTTGGTCAAATCCGCCTGTTTCCGCCTTGGCGCGCGGTGGCGCTGGCGGTGCAGCAGGCGCTGACGTTTTTGTTTCTGGCTCCGGCGCTACCGGTGCAGGTGTAGAAAATCCAAAACGGCTCATCCGCGGCGTCTCCGCTTTCCTTCCACCGGGATTGCGGCCTGAGCCTCTTCCGGCAGCATCATCTGAACCAGTTTTCCAATGTCGGAGACCAAGGGACTCTTCTGGACGACTTCCGCAATGGGACGACCAAGATTGACGGCCGTCCGCGCGGCATCCCAATCCGAAGTGATCGTCGAGTCGATTTTCCGGTCGATGGCACCTTCCGCCTTATCGAGCGCAAATTCAGCCCGCAGACGTTTCTTTTGGAACATGCGGTTCAGCACGAGTTTGGCCGGCGCCCGGTCACTACGCAGCACATCTGTTTCACGTGCCATATCGGCAGCTGCGTGAAGGCTGGGCACTGTCAGCTCACTAATCACGATCGCTTCGTCGACAGCGCTGAGGACAGACTTCGTCCAGGGCATCATGTGACGCGGCATATCGACAATTGTGAATTCAAACATTCCACAAGCAACATCCAGAAGCCGCAGGATCGCTGGTTCCGAAGCGAGCACATCGCCGTCCGGGTTGCGCGGCGCGGCAATGATCGAAACACCGCTTTCGTGCTGGTAACACCAGGCCGCGAGCAACCGGGGGTCAAGACGCTCCGGAGCGGCTGAAAGGGCGGACAAATCCAGCTTCGGCACAGCCTCAAGGAAGGACGTCGTCATGCCGTCAGCGACATTGAGATCAACAAGGCAGACGCGTCCCGGACCGAAACGGCGAGCGAGTTCGAACGCACTTTCAATTGCGATCGTTGTTACCCCTGCGCCTCCAACCGCGCCCCGGAAAGCCCAGCACACACTGGACCCACCAACACCGCCATTCGCTGTATCTCGGAACTTTTCGACAGCTTCAGCAATGTCTTCCGGGCTGGAAGACACCGGAAGCACGTCAGAAGAGTCAAGCTTCATGAGGGCACGGACCATATTGCCGGGAATCTGGTCTGACAGGACGATCACTGCGGTGGAGGGACGGTCGACTGCCAGCTTCAGCAAAAGCTCGTCCCATCCGGGCACGCCCTGCTCGAGTAGCATAACACCTCCGCCAAACTTCATGGCGGCTTCGGATGCAGACATCTGGCTGAGATCCGCCAGTTCCACACAAAGCGGCTGCAAAGCGCCCAGACGGGTATCACTCACGAGAGCGGCAAGATGCGGAATAATATGGTCCGATCCTGCGCGAGGCGCATTCGCTGGTGCTGGTTGAGTCATTTTAGGAAGTCTCCCCGCTACCGCTCACGCCTGAAGGTTTCAATTCCTTGCGCTTACCTTCGTTCAGTGCCCGAACGGCATTGGCGGCGCGCACCCCGGATGCGGACTGATTGGATTCGGAGTTAGGCACCGTCACGTCGCGGATCGACTGCTCCGCGATATTGGCTGCGTTCGCCCCACCAAGCAGGTACTGGTCCTGATAGTCATGCGATGCGCAGGCGGGCAGAATACCCAGCAGCAAAACTGGAAGACCGTATTTGAGATTTTTCATGTTCGTCATTCCCATCTTCTCAATACCCGTCTGGCGGGATTGCAGTCTTATCCATCAGGAAAAACTCCGACTCAGACGGTGCGCCAAACGCATCAAGCGGAGACGCAAGCATGTCCGGATGCGCCGCCGGCTGCACGAGTCGCGGAGTCACGATGATGACCAGTTCGCTCTCATTGCGCTGGTAGCGCTTGGACGAGAACAGCGAGCCCAGCACCGGCACATTGCCGAGCCATGGCGTCTGCCGGACATCGTTGGAATAGTCGTTCTGCAGAAGTCCTGCGACGGCGAACGCCTGACCATCTCTCAGCTCGATCGTCGTATCGGCACGGCGCACCGAAATGCCCGGGATCTCGATATTGGATGCGCGAATACCGTTGGCACGATCAAGCGCTGACACTTCCGGACGTACTCGCAAGTTCACCAGCCCATCGCCGAGAACCGTCGGGGTAAAGTCCAGTCCAACGCCAAACTTTTTGAATTCGACTGTGATTTCGCCTTCACGCTGCGCCACCGGAATCGGGAATTCGCCGCCGGCCAGAAAACTCGCTGTATCGCCAGACAAGGCAACAAGGTTCGGTTCAGCCAGCGTGCGGATGACGCCCTTTTCCTCAAGCGCCCGCAGCTGAACATCGACATTGCCGCCGCCGATGTTAGTGAACAATGCGACGGTTTTCTCCGCCAGACCGGAAACTGTTCCGGACTCGGTCGATGTCACAACATCATTTGCGTCGATGGAATTGCCGAAGCCGATTTCTTTCACGGCGCTGCGGCTGGCTTCCAGGAAGCGGACTTCAAGAAGCACCTGCTGGCTTTGCCCGATGGAGAGGCCGTTCGCGACGCCGCCCGGCACATACCGCTCGGCGACCTGCAATGCCATTTCGGCAGCGGCAGCCGTGGTCACTTTTCCGTCCAAGAAAATCCCGTCATGTACGGGATAGACCTGAATGTCTTCACCTGGGAGCAGATTGGAAAAATCGGTCCGTAACTCATCGAGGCCAAGCTCGACCTCAACATTGATCAATTCCGCAATCTTTCCGCTGGCGCCGTAGATCAACACCGTGGTCGACCCGGGCTGCTTGCCGCGCAGGAAGAAGGATTGGTTCGATGTCGCCATCGCTTCGGCAATTTCAGGATCTGCCACAACAAGCGTCGTAAACGGTGCATTTGCCTCAACCACGGCAGAGCGCCCCTTTTCGACCACCAGCATATCATCGGTTGGTGCCGCCGTGCGCTGCGTCCAGGCAGCCGCCTGCAGCGTGGTGAACATCATGGCCAGGCAACCGGCCAGCATCATGCGATTGAAATGTCCCATCAGTCCGTCACCTTTTTCGGGGGATTGCCCGGGCTAACCGGTGCAGAAACCTCCGTTTCCTTGTTACCGTTGATGACGCGCACCTGTGTCGTTGTAGGGGCTCGCCGGCGTACAACGGGACGCACAACCGCGGGCTTCTTGGCTTCTTTCTGCGCTGCAACGACCAACTCCGCCTCTTCATCACGTCCAATCAGGGCAAGACCAAGGGCGCTGCGCTGGCTGGCAGCGCCGAGTGCCAAAGATCCTTCAGGCGTCACTTCCAGAGTCACTGTATTGGACGGTATCGCGCCTTCGAGGTTCGGATCGAACGTCTGGTCGACTGCGAGCACCGTCACATTCTTCAGTACAGGGCGGGCGATCAAATCACCGGAAATCCGCATGTCCTCACTGCCGCGCGCATACGCGCTGCCCCGGCCTTCCCGAGGAATGAACTCATTGACGTCCACCCTGTCACCCGGAAGGACGAAGCCTGAAACACCTGTATCGCTCCGTACGACGATCGAAACCGCACGCATGCCGGGTTTGATAGATCCCGCGAGTGTGAGCGTTGCACCACTCAGGTCGAGCTTGTTGACGTTCACCGGCTCGCCTTCGATTATAAGCCCACGTGAGTAGGCTTTTTCAGGCAGCGACTGCGTATCGCTCAGTGTGCCCTCGGGGACGATATTTTCCGGCCACTCAACACGTTTCAACATCGAGGAATCCAGAAGTTCTCCGGTTTCGATCGTTCGTGCAGCGACCATAACGCTTGCCATTGAGACGGCAGGAACGCCTGTCTCGGCTTCCGCCCGCGTACGCGCATCCGACATGTAGTAGCGTCCAAGCATGACGGCACCGGCGCCCAGCACGACAGACAAGCCCAGACTGATTAGGGGTGTTGTTTTCATGGCTCCCTCACAGCGCCTTTCTGGCGCGATGTTCCGTGTGTCATGGTTACGACGGAGACGGTAAGGTCTCTTGAAGACGTGCAGAAAAATCTCGGAATCTGCCGGAACGGCGCGTTAACCAAGAAGCAAGGTCAATTAACCTGCTGCAAACCATAAGTTTGAAGTTGGAAGCATTGGGATCACACGGCTCGAAGTCGCGCCCAGGGTGAGCGCTCGTTCCATCCGTTGGCGTATCAACAGATCAGGCTCAGGCGCCCATCAGGATTTTGGCATACTCGGCTGCGTCAACATTGCCGCCGCTGATGACAACACCGACTGTGCTGCCCTTCATTTCATCTGGCAGACACGCAAGCGCTGCAGCCAGCGCAGCGGCACCGCCCGGTTCGGCAACGATCCTGAGGTAGCGGAACGCGGCGCGCATGGCACCTTTTGCCCGTTCATCGCTGATTACCAGGCCGCCAGCAAAAAGCCTGTGACCAATGGCGAACGTCATATCGCCCGGCGCCTGAGTCAGGATCGCATCGCAGATCGAGCGGGTGCCCGGCGCATTCTTCTCAACGCGCCCGCTCTTCAGAGACCGGGTCCAGTCGTCATGTCCTTCCGGTTCAGCCACCCAGACGCGCGTATCCGGGGAGACGCCTTCCAGGGCAAGCGCAATCCCTGAGGCAAGTCCCCCACCACCAGCAGGAGTGATCAGGTGATCCAGCGTCTCGCAAGCGTCTTCCATCTGGGCTGCAAATTCGAGCCCCGCGGTTCCCTGCCCGCTAATGATGTGCGGATCGTCAAAGCTCGGCACTACGATGGCGCCACGCTCAGCAGCAATCTGCTCGGCAATCTCTTCGCGGCTTTCGGTGTTGCGGTCATAGAGCCGGACTTCGCCGCCATCGGCCTTCACCCCCTCGACTTTTACCGCGGGCGCGTCCGCCGGCATCACAATCAATGCCGGCATACCCAGGAGACGCGCCGCTCTCGCAACGCCCTGCGCATGATTGCCAGAGGAGAAGGCAACGACCCCCGCCTCGCGCTGGGCGTCTGGGATCTGCAACAGCCGGTTCGTCGCGCCCCGGATCTTGAAGCTGCCTGTTTCCTGCAGGCATTCGGCCTTCACAAAGACGCGTGCACCAGCCAGCGCGTCGAGCGCGTCATGCCGCAATACAGGTGTGTTGCGGACGAGGCCTTTGAGCCGTTGCGCCGCAGCGATCACATCAGAATGAGTTGGAAGGGAATCGGAAGCCATGGCGCTCCATAGCGCGCCATGGCTTCCGGTAAAATCACATTAAAGGTCCGCGGCGAACTTCTTGACGAGTTCGCGCGCACCGGCGCCGGTTTCTTCATTGTCGAGGGCATGCGCGAGGACCGCTTCGAAATAGCCGACCTTGGAACCGCAGTCATACGGTGCCCCTTCGAATTCATACGCGTAGAAAGCCTGGCTCTCCATCAGCGTCGCCATGGAGTCTGTCAGCTGGATCTCGCCGCCGGCGCCTTTGCCCTGGTTTTCGAGGAGATCGAAGATTTCCGGCTGAAGGATGTAGCGGCCGGTGATGGCCAGGTTCGACGGCGCAGATTCGACCGGCGGCTTCTCGACCATGCCCGACATGCGGATCAGACGGCCATCACGCTCGACCGGCGCGATCACACCGTAAGACGACACGCGCTCTTCCGGCACCGGGTCCACGGCAATGATGTTTCCACCTACTTTGTCGTAGGCATCCACCATTTGCGCCAGGCAGGACGGCTTGCCCTTCACGATCACGTCCGGCAGCAGCACGGCGAACGGTTCGTTGCCAATGATGTCCCGCGCGCACCAGACCGCGTGACCAAGGCCAAGCGGCTTTTGCTGGCGCGTGAAGCTTGCGGCGCCGGCCGGCAGGCGACTTTGTTCGACCTGCTTGAGAATGGCATCTTTCTTCTTTGCGACGAGCGCTTCTTCCAGCTCGTAGGAATGGTCGAAATAGTCTTCGATGGCGCCTTTGTTGCGACCGGTGACAAAAACGATGTGCTCGATACCGGCTTCCAGCGCCTCATCGACCACGTACTGAATCGCGGGGCGATCGACGACCGGGAGCAATTCCTTCGGGATTGCTTTCGTTGCCGGCAGCACACGTGTGCCAAACCCGGCGACCGGCAGGACAGCCTTTTTTACGCGCATATCAAATCCAATTCTCGTGTCTCAGGTGAATACTGCTCTAATCGATAAGCAAATTACCTGCCAAGGCGCCCCAACATGCCAGCGTGAAGCGAACGCTGGGAATGCGTCAGTTCATTGTAAGCAGGTAGAGACCTGCCAGAGACAGCGACAGGCATAAAACAGCCAATGTAGCCAGCGCGCCCCGGATGGGTATGCGGTTGGCTTGATGCAGCCGTTCAGCGAGGTGTGACTGCAGCTTCCTGGCGGGCGAGCCCGCCCCATGGACCTTCAGATCACCGAACTGCCAATGATTCCCGTCCCGGCCTGTCGGTTCAGGCCGAACGAGATCCTCCGCATCGGATTCCGGATGGTGGTGTTTCGGGACTTTGAGGGCGGACACGGCAACCTCCTGCAGATTGCCGTCCCTTCTGCCACGCCAGTCACTAAGGCTTGGCTAACGCCGGTTAAAAGAATGGACTGTTCAATTTCTACAGCGGCAACAGCAGGTGACCACCGTCAACGACGAGATTGGCGCCCGTCATGTAGCTTCCGGCATTGGACGACAGCAGCAACAGCGCGCCATCCAGCTCATGGTGCTCGCCGAAGCGCTTCATCGCGATGCGCTTGCGCATTTTGTCGCCCGCATCGGAGTCGAGATATTCAGAATTGATATCGGTCTTGTAGTAGCCGGGCGAAATGGCGTTCACGCGGATGCCGTATCGGGCGTTTTCCAGTGCCATCTGCTTCGTCAGGTGCTCGACACCTGCCTTGGAGACGCAGTAAGCCGTCGTCATCATTTGCGGCTGAAGGCCGGTGATAGACGCGATATTGATGATCGAGCCATGCACGCCCGCGTCGATCATGGCGTTCGTCCCATGTTTGCCGACCCGCCAGACACCGTTCAGGTTGGTATCGATCACTGCGTTCCAGTCATCCTCGCTCTGGTCCCGGAACCAGGTGTCACGCGACATGCCGGAATTGCTGACGATGATGTCGCAGGGGCGGCCGAGGGCTTCCTTGATCTCCGCGAACGCACCGCTGACGCTCGCATCAGAGGTCACATCCATCTCAACTGGCAGGGCCCGGCCGCCGGATTTGCTGATCTCTTCTGCCAGCGATTCCAGCCGGTCCATGCGGCGCGCAGCCAACACGACATCAGCGCCGGCCTGAGACAGAACCTTCGCAAAATGCCGCCCCAAACCGCTCGATGCGCCGGTCACCAAAGCCGTCCTGTCAGCAAGACTAAACAAATCCATGCCCCAAACTCCTCATTTCGCACTTGCACAACGCAAGATTCTGTCGCTACTCCTAGCATCATGAAAATATCAGTGCTGAGGGAACGACGTTCTGGTGAGACCCGTGTGGCGGCTACACCAGAAACGGTCAAGAAGTTAGTGGCCTCCGGCCACTCGGTTACAATTGAGTCCGATGCCGGCAAGACTGCCGGGTTTCTGGATTCGGCCTATGAGGAGGCCGGGGCATCCATTGCGAAGGATGCTGCCGCTGCTGTCCAGGGGGCAGATATCGTCTTCAAGGTCCGCGGACCTGAAGAAGGCGAGATCGCAGCCCTGCCGGACGGCGCGGCCCTGATCGCCCTCATGGAGCCTTTCGCGATGGACCCGAAGGTCATCGCCGGGCTCAACGGCAAAAAGATCGCGGCGCTCTCGATGGAGTTCACGCCGCGCATCACCCGGGCGCAGAGCATGGATGCTCTTTCGTCCCAGTCCAACCTCGCCGGCTATCGTGCCGTAATTGAAGGCGCGCAGATCTTCGGACGCGCCATGCCGATGATGATGACCGCCGCCGGCACGGTCGCCCCCGCCAAGACCTTCATCATGGGAGCTGGCGTCGCCGGTCTCCAGGCGATCGCCACCGCCCGCCGCCTTGGCGGCGTGGTCACAGCAACTGACGTCCGCCCGGCCGCCAAGGAACAGGTCGCCTCGCTCGGCGCCAAGTTCATTGCGGTTGAGGACGATGAGTTCAAAGCGGCAGAGACCGCTGGCGGTTATGCCAAGCAGATGTCGCCCGAATACCAGGCCAAACAGGCTGAACTGACGGCCAGCCACATTGCCAAACAGGACATTGTCGTCACCACGGCCCTGATTCCGGGCCGTCCTGCGCCGGTCCTGATCACCGAGGACATGGTGAAGAGCATGAAGCCGGGGTCGGTGATCGTCGACATGGCGGTTGCCCAGGGCGGAAACTGTCCGCTGTCTAAACCGGATGAGATCGTCGATGTCGGCGGCGTGAAAGTGGCCGGGTTCTCCAACCTGCCCGCCCGCCTGCCAGCGGACTCCTCTTCGCTATACTCCAAGAACCTGCTCGCCTTCCTGCCGCTCGTGACGGCTGAAGACGGCAGCCTCAATCTCGACACCGATGACGAAGTCGTCGTCGCCATGCTCCTGACCCGGGGCGGCGAAACGGTGAACGAAAGGATCCAATCATGAAACGCGCACTCCTGACCCTCGTCGCGGCCAGCTTTGCGCTGCCCGCCTTTGCCGATGGCGGTGGCATCGATTCCACCGTCTTCCTGGCTGCAATCTTCGCGCTGGCTTGTTTCGTCGGCTACTATGTTGTGTGGAGCGTCACCCCGGCCCTTCACACGCCGCTGATGGCCGTGACCAACGCCATCTCCTCCGTGATCGTCGTCGGCGCGCTCGTCGCCGCAGCCACGGTGGGCCTGAACTCCGACAACTGGGTCTCCAAGATCCTCGGAACCGTCGCCGTCGCGCTCGCCAGCGTGAACATTTTCGGCGGCTTCCTCGTCACCCAGCGCATGCTGGCCATGTACAAGAAGAAGGGGGACTAATTCATGGACTCCTTCCACTCCACCTGGGCGCCGCTGCTCTACCTGGCCGCCGGCATCCTTTTCATCCTCGCCCTGCGCGGGCTTTCCAGCCCGGCCACCAGCCGCGCAGGCAACCGCAACGGCATGATCGGCATGGCTATCGCCGTTGGCACAACGCTGGCCCTGCTCTGGGGCGATCTTGATCTCACCACCTGGGGCTTGATCCTCAGCGGCGTTGCTGTTGGCGGCGTAATCGGTGCGATCATCGCCCGCCGCATCCCGATGACGGCGATGCCGCAGCTTGTTGCGGCCTTCCACAGCCTCGTCGGCATGGCCGCCGTGCTTGTGGCTGCCGCTGCCTTCTATTCACCCATCCAATTCGGCATCGCCGGTGATGTTGGTATCAAGGGCGCTTCCCTGATCGAACTCGGCCTCGGCTCAGCCATCGGTGCCCTGACGTTTACCGGTTCGGTCATCGCCTTTGCGAAACTGAACGGCAACATGAGCGGCGCGCCGATCATGCTGCCTGCCCGGCATCTTCTGAACATCCTGCTCGCCGCTGGTGTCGTCGGCCTGCTCGGCTACCTGATCGCGGTGAATGGCCAGGCACCCTGGGCGTTCTGGGGTCTCACGGTGCTGGCACTCATTCTCGGTATCACGCTGATCATTCCGATCGGCGGGGCGGACATGCCGGTCGTCGTGTCGATGCTGAACTCCTATTCGGGCTGGGCAGCCGCGGCGCTCGGCTTCACGCTCGGCAATTTCGCCCTGATCATCACCGGGGCGCTGGTCGGCTCCTCGGGTGCGATCCTGTCCTACATCATGTGTAAGGGCATGAACCGGAGCTTCATCTCGGTGATCCTCGGCGGCTTCGGCGCAGACGATTCTGCGGCAGGCGCCGGCGGCCCGGCCGTTGACCGGCCGTTCAAGAAGGGCTCTGCCGACGACGCGGCCTTCATCATGAAGAACGCCTCCAAGGTCATCATCGTGCCGGGCTACGGCATGGCGGTGGCGCAGGCCCAGCACGCCCTCAAGGAAATGGCAGAGCTGCTGAAGGAAGAAGGCGTCGACGTGAAATACGCCATCCACCCGGTCGCAGGCCGTATGCCGGGGCACATGAACGTGCTGCTGGCCGAAGCGCAAGTGCCGTATGACGAAGTGTTCGAGCTGGAAGACATCAATTCCGAATTCTCGACCGCAGACGTCGCCTTCGTCATCGGCGCCAACGACGTGACCAACCCGTCGGCCAAGACGGATAAGACCTCGCCGATCTACGGCATGCCGGTCCTCGACGTCGAGAATGCCCGCACCGTGCTGTTCGTGAAACGCTCCATGGGCTCCGGCTATGCCGGCGTTGATAACCCGCTCTTCTTCAACGACAACACGATGATGTTGCTCGCGGACGCCAAGAAGATGGTGGAAGATATCGTCAAGTCGCTCTAAGGCGCCTTGCAATCACCTTGAAGAGCCACGCAGTTCCGCCAGGCGCTGCGTGGCTTTTTCGTCCGGGAAACACACCTGGTCCGGCTCGTCCGCGCGAAGCGATTCCGCAAGCAGGGAGACCGGCAATCCATCAAACTCCCAGCGCGGTGCAATGTCTGACAGGGGGTCCAGCACAAAGCGCCGCTCAGACAGCCTGGCGTGCGGGATGGTCAGCGTTGGCGTATCGATGTCGACACCCTCCATCATCAGGATATCGATATCAATCTCCCGCGGCCCCCATCGTTCCCGCACCTGTCGTCCAAGCGCCTTTTCTATCCGCTTGCATTCAGCCAGCAGATCGTGCGGCGTCAGGCTTGTTTCTATCTGCACACAGATATTGAGAAAATCCGGCTGCTCCATCACGCCCCACGCCTTGGAACAATAAACACGCGACATCATTCCCAGGGTCACGCCGTCCGTCTCTTCCAGCAATGCAAGTGCGCGGGCCAGATACGCTTCCCGGTCGCCCAGATTGGTACCCAGTTCCAGATACGCTTCAGCCATTACGACTACGCGTGATGACGACGCCAACGTGATCAACGAAATGACGGATAGGCGCCGATGGCTTGCGGACAGTCACCGTGATCCGCTCCACCAGCGGCTGGTCTTCCAGCACAGCCAGCGCGATCCGCTCGGCAAAGGTTTCGATCAGATTGAACACCGTCTCGCCAGACAGGCGCTCGGCGAGGTCGCAAAGCTCACCATAGTTGACCGTCTCAGCCATATCGTCATTGCGTGCCGCCTGCGGCTTCAGCTCGCACTCCATGTCGATATAGAATTTCTGCCCGAGGGACTTCTCGGCCTTGTGGACGCCGTGAAAGCCATGAAGGCAGAGATTGGTCACGAATACGCGGTCGGTCATTTGGCTTTCTCTATTGCTTCCAGCATGTTGAGGGCGTCCCGGTGGGCGGCGACATCGTGCACACGCAGGATGGATGCGCCGCGACGGAGACTGTCGAGGTTTGCGGTCAAAGTCCCAACCAGACGGTCGCCGACGGGATTTCCCGTCAGGCGCCCGATGAAGGATTTCCGCGAGACACCGACAAGGACCGGGCAACCGGTGTCCACCAACACGTCCAGATGGGCCAGTACGCCGAAATTCTGCTCATAGGTTTTCCCGAAGCCCACGCCAGGATCGAGAATGATGTGTTCACGCGGTATGCCGTGCGCCTCAGCCATACCGAAGCTGTCCCGGAAGAAAGCCGACATATCGTCCCTGAGATTGATCGATGCGTCTGCTTCGCCGCGATTGTAGGTGACGACGATCAGGCTGTGCGTCTCCGCCACGGCACGCGCCATATCCTTGTCGCGGGTCATGCCCCAGACGTCATTAATGATCACGGCGCCGGCCTCGGCTGCCTGCCGCGCAACGGACGCCTTGTAGGTGTCGATGGACAGCGGCAGCGCGCCTGAGGCTGCCAGAGAGGCAATTGCACCCGAAACGCGGCGCCATTCCTCGGCGGCATCCACATTCTCGGCACCCGGCCGGGTCGATTCCCCGCCAATATCGATAATATCCGCCCCATCGAGGCGCATCTGTTCGGCATGCTGGACGGCATTGGTCAGGCCGTAATGCGCGCCGCCATCGGAGAAGGAATCAGGCGTCACATTGAGGATGCCCATGAGCATGGCCTGCCCGCCTGACAAGCGGTGCAGCAGTTCTTCCCTGACTGTCTTGCGAACGACGCAGTCCATCTTTGCTTCTCGCGCTCAAACAGCGCGTATATCAGGCCTGCCCCACGCAGCAAACCAAGCGTGCAGCGAAGCTTTGTCGTTCGCCAGAACCAGCGCTATGTTGTGGTCAAGACAACAGTTCAAAGGGAGACTGAGAGGAGAAAATGGTGTGCCCTACAGGGTTCGAACCTGTGACCTACTGATTAAAAGTCAGTTGCTCTACCAGCTGAGCTAAGGGCACGCCAGAGCGGCCCATTTAGAGAAGGGTTTGAGGCGGGTCAACACCCGCCTGCACCCAATCGCCACAAGTCGTCACATTTATCCACTCAAACTGAAAACATGAGATATTCCACGCTCCTCCTGCCCGCGCTTCTACCCGCCCTCCTGCTGGCCTCAGCCTGCGCCAGTAGCCCGGAACCTGCCCCTGCGGAAAACCCTGCCGGATCCGACGGCGTGGTCCAGAACACGGAATCTGCTGCGGGCACCGCCTACACCCAGACGAAAGACGGGCTTCCGGATGCCGCGATGTCCCCGCTGGAGGACCTGAACCTCAAACGGGACCCGATTCCCCCGATCCTCCAGAGCATCAAGAGCCCCTACGATGTGCCCGAGGATATCAGCTGTTCGGAGATCACCCTGCTTCTGTCTGAACTGGACGCAGCCCTCGGCCCGGACTGGGACACCGACGATCCTGACGAACGGCTGCGCACCGAGAAACTGGCTGACGAGGCGTCCGACGCGGCCTTAGACACGATCTCGTCCACCGCCAGCAGCCTGATTCCCTTCCGCAGCCTGGTGCGGCGCGCGACAGGCGCCTACGCCTACCAGAAGAAGTATAACCGGGCCTACAAGATCGGTGCCCAGCGCCGGGCCTATCTGAAAGGCATCGGCCTTGCCCGCGGATGCCCGGAACCTGCCCGGCCAGCGATAATCGAGCCTGAACCTGAAATGACGGTCTACAAAGGCGACGCGCCGGACTAGCCGGCAGCGTCCTCTTCGGCCCTCGGCTTGGACTTCGTCGACGCCCAGGCGGTCTGCAGCTCTGCCCGCAGAGCTTCGAAGCGGCCTTCGGCAATCGCCGCGCGGATCTCCTGCATCAGCGCCTGGAAGAAGGCCGTGTTGTGCCATGACAGCAGCATCGGCCCCAGATACTCCCCCGCCCTGAACAGGTGGTGGTAGTAGGCCAGCGGATAGTCTCGGCTGGCCGGGCAATCGACACGTTCGTCCAGCGGGGAGAGATCTTCTGCGAACTTCGCGTTCTTCACATTGATGGGCCCGGCCCACGTCCACGCCTGTCCGTGACGGCCGGACCGGGTCGGCAAAACGCAGTCGAACATGTCGATACCGCGCGCGACACTCTCGACGAGGTCAATCGGCTTGCCGACACCCATGACGTAACGCGGCTTGTCATCCGGCAGGTGCGGCACCGTCATGTCGATCGTCTCGCACATCTGTTCATGCCCTTCGCCCACGGCGAGGCCGCCCAGCGCGATGCCGCCGAAACCTTGCGAGACGACACCTTTGGCTGAACGCTCACGCAGATCGGCGAAATTCGAGCCCTGAATGATGCCGAAAAGGGTCTGGTCTTCGCGCTCTCCGAATGCGTCGAGGCTACGCTCGCCCCAGCGCAGGGACAGTTCAAGGCTCTCTTCTGCCTGCTCATGCGTGCACGGATAATCCGTGCATTCATCCAGCTGCATGGAGATGTCGGCGCCCAGCAGATCTGCCTGGATCTCGATGCTGCGCGCCGGTGTCAGCCGGTGGGTCGATCCGTCGATATGACTCTGAAAGGTCACCCCATCGGCGTCCATCTTGCGCAGCTGTGCGAGACTCCACACCTGGAAACCGCCACTGTCAGTCAGCATCGGGCCGCTCCAGTGCGCGAACTTGTGAAGACCGCCGAGACGATGCACGCGCTCGGCGCCCGGGCGCAGCATCAGGTGATAGGTGTTGCCGAGAATGATATCGGCCCCGGCCCCTTTCACCTGATCCATATAGAGCGCCTTGACCGTACCTGCGGTGCCCACAGGCATGAAAGCCGGCGTACGGATATCGCCGCGCGGCGTCTTCAGCACGCCCGTGCGTGCCTTGCCCTCGCGGGCCTTGATCTCAAACGGAAAGGTCGTCATGGGCGGCGTATAGGCGAGCTTTACGCCCCGGCAAAGCCCGCCTTGCACGCACCTGGCTCAGCGCTTTGCAATCACCAGCGACTGAACGGCGCGCCCGAACGGACCATGCTGATCCGACAGCTCCCCGAAGCCAAGCCCGCGCCCATCCGGACTGATCCAGGAATTGGCTTCCAGCTTGATCCATTCCCCCACCGGCTCGCGGACGAAATGCAGCGTCAGGTCGGCGTTGATATAGGTCCATTCCTGAAAGTTCAGGGACGAGCCGAAACCGTTGCAATAGTCGCCCGTCGCGGCCGCCCGCATGAGCGGTGTCGTCGCCCGCGTATCCAGGAACGGCCGTTTGATGTGAAACCAGACCGCTTTGCGGGAGGTGGCATTCGGGTCTTCCGTGCGCATTTCCACGGCGGTGTTGAACCCGACCGAGAGCGGGAATTCGAGCGGTGTCTCCGGTATCTGGCTGGCAATATCCGGCATCGCTACCTCAGCCGGCAATTCCAGTTCCGTCTTGCGAATCCGCAGGGCGGCCGCGCGGACCACCTGTTTGCCATTTGCCGAGAGAATGATTTCCGAGGTCTGAATGTTCCGGCCTTCGCGGGTGATGTTGACCTCGATATCCAGCGGCCCCACCGGTACCGGCCGTTGCAGGTCGATGGTCAGGCGCGTCACCGACATCGGCACTTCGCTGGGCAGGTCTTCGACAATGCTGGCGATCAGGGCCGACGGCGCGCCGCCATGCAGCATGCGCGGGTCCCAGGGGCCTGCACCATTCTCCGTCGCGATGACGGAATCCTCTTTCCGATAAAAATAGGGTTCCAATATGTCTTCCTTCCAAATCCGGCCCGAACCGCATCACCGCAACCGCACCTGACGTGACGGCGGTCAATTGATTTCAGGAGGGCCGCAAAACTGAGGCGAGCCCGCCTTCACGCGCTCGCCTCCAATCTCAATCACATTCGCTGTAAAGCGGTAGAATTGCCGCCTCAGACGAACGCAGCGTTCCGGCGAATGTTCGTTGTCTTGGCCTGGCAGAATTCCAACAGGCCGTGCTCGGCGCCTTCACTGCCGATGCCCGACTGTTTGGCGCCGCCAAACGAGGCGTGCGGCGAGAGGTGCTGGGTCTCGTTGATCCAGACCGTACCGGTTTCCAGCTGGTCTGCGATTTCCTGTGCCTTGGCGAGGTCGGCACTCCAGACAGACGCGCCGAGACCGTAGATCGTGTCATTCGCGCGGCCGACGACCTCGTCCAGATTATCGAACGACATCAGCGGCAGGACCGGGCCGAACTGCTCTTCCTGCACGATGCGTGCGTCTTCCGGCGGATTGTCGAGGATGGTGACCGGCACGAAATAGCCGGGTGCTTCCGAGGCTTCGCCACCGATCAGGAACTTGTAGCCCTTGTCCTTGGAATCCTGGATCAGGTCCAGCACGCGCTGGTATTGTGCCTTGTTCTGGATCGGGCCGATTTGCGTGCCCTGCTGGGAGCCATCACCGACCTTCACGGTCTTGGCGTATTCGACCAGCGCCGCCTTCAGCGGCTCGTAGATGTCTTTGTGAACATACATGCGCTTGGTTGCGATACAGATCTGTCCGGTGTTCTGGAACGCGGCCCAGAACAGCTCCTGTGCGATGGCTTCGACATTCACGTCGGGCATCACGATGGCTGCGTCATTGCCGCCGAGTTCCAGCGTGACCTTCTTCAGCTCTTTCGAAGCGCCTTCCATCACCTTGCGGCCGGTCTGGGTCGATCCGGTGAAGCTGATCTTGTCGATGCCGGAATGCCCGGTCAGCCACGGGCCGAGCCGGTCGTCGCCCGACACCACGTTCAGCACGCCGGCCGGAACCACGTCGCGGATCAGTTCACAGAGGCGCAGCGTGGTCAGCGGCGTCGTCGGCGCGGGCTTCAGCACGATGGTGTTGCCAGCCAGCAGAGCCGGCGCCAGTTTGAACGCGGCCAGAATGATCGGGAAGTTCCAAGGCACGATGGCCGCAACCACGCCGATCGGCTCGTAGCGGGTGACCGTGTAGCGCTCGTCATCGTCCTGCGAGACGACTTCCGGAATGTCCAGCTTCGCCGTTTCAGCGAACCAGTGCGCACCGCCCAGCACGTCGCCCATGGCCTGCTCGAACGGCTTGCCCTGCTCCCGGGTCAGTAGCCGGGCGAGTTCCTCGCCGTTCTGTGCGATCACGCCGGCAATCGCCAGCATCACTTCCTTGCGCTTCTCGATCGGCGTCTTGCGCCAGGCAGGCAGCGCGGCACGCGCGGCGGCGATCGCTTCGTCCAGCTCGGCCTGCGTGCAGTTCGGTGCTTCGGCAAAAACCTCGCCCAGCGCCGGATTTTCGACACCGAAAGATTCGGTGCCGGCGACGGCTTTCCCATTGATGGTCATCGTGAATTTCATGTCGGCACTCATGGCGCTGGCCTCTCTGTCCTGCTTTTGGTGTTTCCTCGGGAGGAACCCTATCAGAACCAGCCCGCCGGAACAGCGTGAAAACAATGACATGTCGGCTTTTCGCCACGTCAACCGGCGGCCCTTAGTCCGCTATGATCCGTTATGGTCCGACATGATCCGGAGAAGTCCGGTGTGGACGATCATTGGTCAGGGTATGATCCGGCTCAGACGTCCGAAAACACGGGGCATCACCGCCAGCCGGCCGATCATTCGCCCGGCACCTGAATTCGTGCACGCCAGAAAAGCAATGCCCATTGGACATACCGCATTTCGCCTATAGTTTTGATTTCTGGACAAAAACAACGTTGCCGCAGGCAAACCATGCCCCGCAAAAACACCGGTGCCCGGCCGGCCACGATCATCGATGTTGCCCGCGAGGCGGGCGTTTCCTTCAAAACAGTCAGCCGCGTGCTGAATGGGGAGACGAATGTCCGGGCCCAGACCCGCGAGCGGGTCATGAGCGCGGCAAAAGCGCTGGACTACCGCATAAATCACAACGCCCGGAACCTGCGCGCCCGGCAGAGCCGCACCATCTGCCTGCTCTACGCAAACCCGTCCCGGAACTATATCGGCGAGGTGCATCTGGGCGCACTCCAACGCTGTCAAACCGAAGGCTACAGCCTGATCGCCGAAGAACGCTCCACCGACACAAATGCCATTCTGGCACTGCGGCCGGATAACCGGCTGGCTGGCGTGATCCTGACACCGCCCCTGTCGGACGATCCGGAACTGATAAAGCTATTGCGCGAGCATGCTGTGCCATTCGTAAGAGTCGCGCCATCGAAGACCAGTGAGCCGGGCCGCGACGTCGCGATCGACGATCGTGCTGCGGCCCGGGAGATGACGGAACACCTCATCGGCCTTGGCCACAAGAACATCGGATTCATCTGCGGCCCCGTCACCCATGAAGAGGCCAGCGTGCGGCTCCAGGGTTACAAGGATGCGCTGGAACAGGCAGGCATATCCTTTGATCCGGAACGGGTTGTGATGGGCAACTTCACCTTCGATTCCGGCATCTCCGCAGCCGATCAGCTGCTGGATTTGCCAAAACGGCCAACTGCGATCTTTGCATCAAATGATGACATGGCGGCAGGCGTCATCGCCGCCTGCTACCGCCGCCGCATCCAGATCCCGCAGGAACTGTCCGTGGCAGGTTTCGACGACACACCTCTGGCGGCGACCATCAGCCCCTCGCTCACGACCATCTACCAGCCGAGCCGCGAACTCGCCTCTGAAGCTGTGGGCCTCCTTCTCGAGGAAATCGCCGCACCCAGCGAAACGCCACAGCGGCGCTTGCTGGACTACAAGCTGATCGCGCGGGATTCGACGGCACCTCCGCTTGTGTAAAGCTCGCGCAATTCCTGTTTCCAGTCTCCCGGTCCTGTTGTAAGTCGCCCGCATGACCAGCATTCGCCCCCTCCCGCACATCGAAAAAACGAAGCCCTATGTCCCCGGCGGCAAGCTGCACGGAAGCAAGGACCGCGTCGTCATGCTGGCGTCGAACGAGAACCCGTTTGGGCCGAGCACCAAAGCAATCGAAGCGATGCAGGATGTGGCCCGGCAAGTTCACGTCTACCCGGATCCGGATTACGGCGCACTTCGTCAGGCGATTGCGGACGCCAAGGGCATCAGTGATGTTTCCCGCGTGGCAGTGTCGGCCGGTTCGGATGAAATCATTCACCTGCTGACGCAGGCCTATGCCGGCCCCGGCGATGAAATTCTGTTCACGGAGCATGCGTTCTCCATGTACGCGGTTTCTGCGCTGGGACACGGGGCAAAACCGGTGACAGTTCCGGAAACCGACTTTACCGCCGGTTTCAACGCCCTGCTCGGTGGCGTAACCGAGCGGACGCGTATCCTGTTCCTCGCCAATCCGAATAATCCGACTGGCACGATGATGCAGGTCGAGGAACTAGCTCGCCTTCAGGATGCGCTGCCTCCACATGTTCTGTTTGCAATCGATGGCGCCTATGCCGAATATGTCGGCGAGGCCTATGAAGCCGAGATCCGCGACCTGGTCGACCGGCGTTCAAATACGGTGATGATCCGCACCTTCTCAAAGATCTATGGTCTGGCCGCCCTGCGCCTGGGCTGGGGATATTTCCCGACGGACATTGCCGAGACCTTCCAGCGCATCCGGCCGCCGTTCAATATCAACGCGTTCGCCGTGGCCGCCGGCATCGCGAGCATCGGCGATACCGATTTCATCGAGCAGAGCCGAGACCACAATACCAAGTGGCGCGCGATTTATGTCGAGCGCCTGAATGCGATGGGACTGCCGACGCCGGAATCGCTGGCGAATTTCGTCATCCCGGATTTCGGGACTGCCGAACGGGCAGCAGCGGCGAATGAATTCCTGAAGCAGAATAACGTTCTGGTCCGGGCGGTCGGCGGTTATGGCATGCCGAGCCGGCTACGGATTTCGGTCGGGTCGGCGGAAGACAATGAAACGGTTCTCGGCTTGCTGGAAGCGTTCACCGCGTCACACTGATATTGTCGATCAGGCGCGTGCGGCCCATCCAGGCCGCGCCAAGAAGTCTGGCAATCGAACCAGCAGGCAGCGGCGCGTCCGGCAGATCCTGCAGCGTGGCGGGATCGACCAGAGACACATAGTCGATCTTGCCGAACCCGGACCGGACCAGGAGGTCCCGCGCCTCGCTTAGCGCGACCGACGGCAGCTCACCCGCCGCGAGCCGAACGGATGCCCGGTGCAGTGCCGCCTGCATGGCGCCTGCGTTCCGGCGTTCTTCCGGTTTCAGGTAGAGGTTCCGGGATGACTGCGCGAGGCCGTCTGCATCCCGGGCTGTGGCAGCGCCAATGATTTCTATGGGAAAGCCAAGATCCCGTACCATGCGGCGAATGATCTGAAGCTGCTGGTAATCCTTCTCGCCGAAAACGGCGGCATCCGGCTGGACGTGCAGGAACAAGCGCGCAACGACTGTCGCCACACCATAGAAGAAGTGCGGCCGGTAAATGCCGTCCAGCAGGTCGGACATCTCCTCGACCCGCACATTCGTGACGGAACCTTCGGGATACATCTCATCGACCGTGGGAAGATAGGCGAGATCGCAACCCACCGACGCGAGCTTTGCCAGATCGGCGTTCTCGTCTCTTGGGTAGGTGTCAAAATCCTCGCCCGGCGCGAACTGAGTCGGATTCACGAAAATGCTCGCCACGATTCGGGTGGCTTTTTCTTTTGCCTTTTCAATGAGGGACAAATGTCCGCCGTGCAGCGCCCCCATTGTGGGGACAAAACCCACCGTTTCGCCCGCCTGCTTCCAGGCCCTAACCTGTTGAAACAGTTCACTTCTGGTACGTACGGTGGCGGTAAGGTCACCTGTCTTCGAATTCACTTTCAATTCGCCCCGGCTCCGGATTGTGTAAACGCGTTGTTAACCTGTTCGGAGGAATTTTAAAGCCATGACACAGCGCATCCTTTCTTCCCTGAAATCCTTCGTGCTGACGGCAGCGTTCCGCATGTCCGCCAGCGAGTCGCGTCTCCCTGGCGACGGTGTTCCGGAGCCGCGTACCCGGCACTTCGATCCGGAAATGGAAATCGACGAATGGATGTTCGACCGCGATGGAAACCCCGTCACGGAGTCCGCCGCGCTATATGCCCGCGAAACGGCCCGCGTCTCCGGTGCCTTGTCCGGTCTTCGCTCCCTGTTGACCCAGATAGCCATGCACGCCCCGCAGACCGAGGAGCTTCCTGCAGAAGCCGCCTTTGGACCGATCATGTCCGACGACCTTCTTTTCGACGGCGAACCGATGCCTGCACAGTTTGGTATCCTGGCCGAAGACGATGACCTGTTCGACGAGATGCCGACACGCCGTAGGGCTTGGAGCGACTCACAAGACATGCCACGTGTCGCCTGAGCTTTTCGCTGACTTAACCTGACTGACTGAAACTGGAGCTTTCTGACATGCCTGATGGATTCGCGCCTACCGCACTCGTGGGTGGCCCGGACCTGTCGGTCCCCCAGAAGGATGCCCGCGTCATTGTCGTTGGCAACGAAAAGGGCGGCGCCGGCAAGTCGACGGTTTCCATGCACCTTTGCGTCTCCCTGATGCGGATGGGCAAAGCAGTCGGCGTGATCGACCTTGATGTGCGTCAGCGGTCGCTGACCCGGTATCTCGAAAATCGGCTGCGCTGGATGCAGTCGACCGGCTCGCGTCTCCCGATGCCGGAGATCGTGCGCGTGGATGCGTCGACCGAACGCGATCTCGACCGGGCCGAAGCGGAAGAAACCCACCGGCTCGTGTCCAGCCTGCAGCGCCTGAAGAAGACCTGCGATTTCATCATCATCGACTCGCCCGGCGGTGACACTTTCCTGTCTCGCTCGGCGCATATGCATGCCGATACGCTGATCACGCCGCTGAACGACAGTTTCGTCGACTTCGATCTGTTGGGTGACGTGAATCCGCAGACGCTGGAAGTGATCCGGCCGAGCTTCTATTCGGAAATGGTCTGGTCCTGCCGGAAGAAGAAGGCGCAAACCTCGCGCCGTCCGATCGACTGGATCGTGATGCGTAACCGCATGTCACCGCTGGCGGCGCGGAACAAGGAACGCGTCGGCGAAGCGCTCGACAATCTTTCCAAACGGATCGGCTTCCGCCTGGCACCAGGCCTGTCCGAGCGCGTGATCTACCGAGAGCTGTTCCCCGCTGGCCTGACCCTGCTGGACCTGACGGAAAAAGGCTCGAACGTCTCCTTCACGATGAGCCATGTTGCGGCCCGTCAGGAGATGCGGGACCTGATCATCATCCTGCAGCTGCCGGAACTGACCGGCGCTGAAATTACTTTCTGATCTGCCACCTGACTGACGCGAGGTGAGGCCAGCCTGGTGCTGGCCTTCTTTGATTTTCGGCGTCACTCTGCCTCTCAAAAGATACCGGGAGGACGGCACATGGTTTTCAACAATACCGATTGGGTGTGGCAGGTTCGGGAAGATATCCTCGAGCCCGAACGCGAGATCGTCGATCCGCACCACCATCTCTGGCCGAGCGAAGATATGGGCTACCGCGTGCCGGATCTGCTTGCCGACCTGACCAGCGGGCACAACGTCGTGCAGACCGTCTTCATGGAATGCGGCGCCGCTTACCGGAAGGATGGACCGGACTATTTGAAGCCAATTGGCGAAACAGTCTTTGTGACTGAATCTGCAGCGGCAATGAAGGCGAAGGGCGGACCTTACATCGCTGCGCTGGTGGCCCATGCCGACCTCCGTTTACCGCTGGCGCAACTGGACGAAGTTTTGGATGGCCACGTCGAAGCCTCGAAGGGGTTGTTCAAGGGCATCCGCCATGCCGGTTCACGCGATGCAAGCGGAGCGACGCTCCGCATCCCGGGCCACGCACCGCCGCGCCTCTACGCCGAGCCTGACTTCCGCCGTGGTGTGCAACACCTTGGTGAACGCGGCTTCACCTATGACACATGGCATTACCACCACCAGAACCGGGACTATCTGGACCTGGCTAGGGCCTGCCCCGGCACAACCATGATCCTCGACCATTTCGGCACGCCAATCGGCGTTGGGCCCTATGAGGGCAAGCGCGACGAAATCTTCGAGGCCTGGAAAGACGATGTGGCCGCGATTGCCGAATGCCCGAACGTCCATGCCAAGATCGGTGGCCTCGCCATGCCCGACAATGGCTTTGGCTGGGACAAGCGAGACATTCCTCCGACATCTGACGAGGTCGTGGAACAGCATGAGCGCTGGTACGATCACATGATCAAATGCTTCGGTCCGGAGCGCTGCATGTTCGAGAGCAACTTCCCGGTCGACCGCTGGTCGCTGAACTATGTGGTCTACTGGAACGCCATGAAAAAGATCGCGGCGAAGTATCCGGAAGCTGCAAAAGCGGCGATGTTCGCTGGAACGGCTCGAAAGGTCTACTCAGTCCCGGCGGCATAAGCCTGCCGGGACCAAATCGGACCGACCTCAGGGAGACGCTATTTCTTGGTGGCGCAGGTCTGGTTATAGGCTTCGTAGTCGGCGTTCAGGGAGGTGACGGCTTCCTGGAGGCCCAATTCCATGCGCAACAAGTCCGCCTTGGCAGCCTCATAGTCCGCCTTGGCAACGTCGGCAGCCTTCGCATGCTTCTTTGATGCATTGCGCATGACTTCAACATCGTCCCAGGCTTCACCTTTTGTCTCCACGATTTCGGCCTGAGCGTCGCGTGCAACTTTCAGCTTCACGACCTCTTCCTGCTTCGGCTTGAACGTGGCCGACATCGCCTGGCACCGGGCAAGTTCCTTGGCCGACACCGCCGCATCCGCCGCAGCAACGGGGGCAGCAAGCGCAAAGATGGCAGCAATCAACAGTCGGTTCATGGAAGGTCCTCTCTCACCAGTTGCCTGCACCATGACCTTTGTCACCTGAAGCCTTACTGAACGTTACTGCCCTGAAATTGCCCAGATTGCTGGCTCCGGTCACACCTCTGGCATCGCCTGCCCGCTTCTGCGGCGGCGGTTCTTGTTGGTGACATCGATGATGTGGAACACGGCAGCGAAGTCCTCCAGCAGCTCCCGCAAGCGGCTCGGACTGTCGAGCGGCGTGAACATGCTACCTGGCTCAAACAGATTGCCGCCCTGCAGGGTGATGTACATCTCGCCGCCGTCGAAACAGCATTTCAGTTTCCCGCCGTGGAACGTCTTCTCCAGGTTCACCAATTCCTGCATCAGGTCCGGCGTAAGCAGGTAGCGGGATTCCACCTGATCGGTCGTGTAGACCTCGAATATCTTTTCGAATTCAGGGTCCTCGAGGGATGCGCGCTTCAGGCCGTTGCCGCCGCCGAACCGATTGAAGAAGCCCGCATCCCGCGTCACCAGCGTCCGGCCATAGAAGGTCTTGTCGAAGTGAAAGCGCAGGCACTGGCCCCGGAAAACGGTGACCCATCGCGTCGTTGTCCGGCCTTTGGAATCGGTGGACCGGCGCTTTTCTTCGAGATGGGCTTCGAACAGTTCAAACTCGACATTGTCTCGTGTTCCGGTCAGCCGGTCTTCGTAGCTCGCGCGATCCCAGCTGGGCACGATGCCGACTTTTTTGTGCTCATAGATCGATGCGACCTCGCCGGGTTCGGACTGAAAATTCAGACCCAATTGGCGCACGACCGGCTGAACGAGCAGTTCCTTGGCTTCCTTTCCGAATTGTTTGAGCTGCTGCCCACCCCAGGCCACAAGACCGAACCCGACAATGACCCCGAGGAACGGCCCGAAGACAGATTTGAATCCAATAAAGCCAACAAGTGCGATCGCCAGGCCAAGCCCTATGCCCACATAGCGATACTTCCGCGCTTTGCTGACTGCTTGCTCCCGGTCAAGTTCGCGTGCCTGCAGAACTGGCCGGATCTCGTTCTGGTAAACAGCCGCAAAACCGGCAAACTCGTCCCGCAGGCCATCCATGGCCTCCAGGATCGCGGGGTCGATCTCAGGCTGGTCGTTCATATGTGCGTCCCGCAAACAGTGAGAGAGGCCACTTAAGACCGGTTCGGCAGATGCGCCAAGGCGCTCACAGTTTCAGTCGCAGAAGGAATTCAAGGTCTCGGTGCTCGCCCACGGGAAACAGGAATTCCGCCACCTTTTCCCAACCGAGCCGGGCATACAGTCGCTGGGCGCCCAGATTATCCGAATAGACGCTCAGATACATTTCAGGCGCTTGTCGGCTGCGTGCCCAGACAAGCGCCTCATCTATGAAGCGTGATCCGATACCGTGTCCCTGCAAAGCCTCATCGACATACACCCGCTTCAGCTCCAGAGCCCCCGGTTTGGGGTCCGGCGCCGGCAGGCTGAGCGGGCTGCAAAGCAAATAAGCTTTCATTGCGCCGTCGCCTGCCTCGCACACACGAACCAGGACATCCGGATCTGCAATCCAATCTCGGTAAAGATCCGGATTGTGGGATTCTTCGAGAAACAGGTCGAGGTTTTCCGCGCTGTAGAGATGCCCGAACTTGTCGGTGAACGTCTTCCGCGCGAGCGCCGTCAATGCAACGACATCGTCCGCCATTGCATCGCGAAAAACGAGGGTCTGCGAAGTATCAGGCGTCATCGAGTGTCGTCATGTCTTCAACAGTCAGCTTTAGCGACGCCGCGGGCATGATCTCTTTCAGTTGCGAAACTGACGTCGCGCTGGCGATCGGTGCCGTGACCGATGGCTTGTGCATGAGCCAGGCCAACGCCACTTGCGCCGGTGTGGCACCGTGTTTCGCACTGACCAAGTCGAGGGCTGCCAGCACTTTCAGACCACGGCCCGCCAGAAGCTCCTTCATCCGCATGCCGCGCGGGCTCTTCTTCAGATCGTCTTCGTTCCGGTATTTGCCCGTCAGAAATCCGCTGGCGAGCGAAAAGTACGGGATGACGCCCAGACCGTAACGCTGGCAAGCCTCTTCCCGTTCGCCTTCGAACTCCTCCCGAACGAGAAGATTGTAATGAGGCTGCAGGACCTCATACCGCGCGCGATCTCCTCCTGCCGCGTTCATCGCAGCATCAAGGCCCGGACCATCATAGTTTGAAACCCCGCAGGCACGAACCTTGCCGGCCTTGATGAGCCGTTGGTGCCCTTCCAGCGTTTCCTCGATCGGCGTTTCAGGATCCGGGAAGTGCGAGAAATAGAGATCGATGTGGTCAGTCTGCAAACGCTTCAGTGAGGCTTCACAGGCCTGCACGATATAATCCGCCCGCAAGCCCTTGCCGCCTTCGCCCATATCGGAACCGACCTTGGTTATCAGAAGAGTCTTTTCGCGCCGGCCACCCCCTTGGGCGAACCATTCACCGATCACGGTTTCCGACTCACCGCCCTCATGTCCGGGGATCCAGCGGGAATAGACGTTCGCCGTATCGACCGCGTTGAACCCGCCATCCAGAAAGGCATCCAACACTTCGAATGAGGTAGCGCGGTCTGCGGTCCAGCCAAATACGTTGCCGCCCAGTACCAGCGGTGCGGTCGACAGGCCTGACTTACCAAGTGGCCGTGTTTCCATGACTATTCCTCCATTTCGGTTTCATCCCCATAGATCGCGGTCCATGATCCGTCGGCGTCGATCCAGCCGCGATACATGCCTTCGCTGTTGAAGACGAAATCGACATTACCATTGCCGTCGATGAGGACCACACCGCCGTCACCGCCAAGCTCTGCGACTTCATCCAGTGCGACCTGTGCTGCCTTTCCAACGCTTTCACCGGCAAGTTTGACCCGGTCGCAGATCGTCTTGGCAACTCCGACACGGATGAAGTACTCGCCATGACCGGTGGCGGACACACCGCAGACACCGTTCTCGGCGTAAGTCGCCGCACCGATGAGTGGGGAGTCTCCGACGCGTCCGGCAGTCTTGGCCGTCATCCCGCCAGTCGTCGTCGCAGCAGCGATGTTGCCGTCAGCATCAATGGCGACGGCGCCCACCGTACCGTGCTTGTCAGCAGCTGTACGTGACAGGGTCTCCAGCACGCGCTCCAGCGATTTGCGGCGGCGCTCTGTATCGAAATAGGTATTTGGGACGATCTCCAGTCCCTGCGCTTCGGCAAACGCATCCGCGCCAGGACCGGCAAACATGACATGCTCTGAATTGTCCATCACGGCGCGGGCGGCGAGGATCGGGTTCTTCACGATGGTGACCCCTGCAACTGCACCTGCATTGCGTGTGCTGCCGTCCATGATTGAGGCATCGAGCTCATGTGTCCCGGCGGCGGTGAACACTGCACCCTTGCCGGAGTTGAAAATCTCATTGTTCTCCATCGGGATGACAGCTGCTTGCGCCGCGTCGAGGGCGCTTCCACCATTGCGGAGCACTTCGGCGCCAGCTTCCAGCGCTTCCTGCAGGCCTGCTCGGTAAAGCGCTTCCTGTTCCGGTGTCATCGAACCGCGCGTGATCACGCCAGCCCCGCCATGTATGGCCAGGCGCCATTGCTGTGTTTCCGGTGGCTCAGCGTTCACAGGCGAAACCTGGCAGCCTGCGAGCAATATCGCAGCTGCCGCGAGAAGCGGCCGAAAAATCATGGGAATGCCTCCTGTCCATCTGACAGCAGGTTGGACTTGAAGGTCAGAGGCCTTCAAGTCCTTTTCGTGCCGCAGCCAGCTTTTCGCGCCGGGCTGCCCAATCGACGAGACGCTGGCGGTTCTCTTCAACAATTTCTTCCGGTGCACGGGCCACGAAGTTCTCGTTAGAGAGCTTCTTCTCGGTGGACGTAATGTCCTTCTCGATCTGGCCGAGTTCCTTGTCGAGTCGCTTGCGCGCTTCTTCGACGTCGACGAAATCTGCGATCTGCAGCGCTGCGATTGTCTCGCCGAACACGGCCGTCACGGCGCCTTCCGGTGTTTCATCGGTGAAAGCGATGTCTTCGATGCGGGCAAGGCGTTTCAGGACATCCTCATGCCGCATCGCGCGGTCTTCGATCTCTGTCCCGGCCTTGACCAGCGCCAGCGGGATCTTCGCCCCAGCCGGCACGCCCAGATCGTTGCGCAGCGAGCGCAGCTCCGTGATCAGGCCGATGACCCAGTCGACTTCCTGCGTTGCCGCTTCGTCATGGAAGCCGGTAAAGGCCGGCCATTGCTGGCCCATGAGGAAGCCCTGCTCGGCCAGGCGGCCAGGCGCGCGGCGGTCCCACAGTTCTTCGGTCACAAACGGCATGAACGGGTGCAGCAGCTTCAGCGTCTCGTCGAGGACGTAGCCGCAAACCTTGCGCGTCTCGGACTTGGCCGCGTCATCCATCCCGCCGAGCAGCGGCTTGATCAATTCGAGGTACCAGTCGCAGAACGTGTTCCAGACGAAGCGGTAAATCGCGCCTGCGCCGTCGTCGAAGCGATAGTCTTCGATGCCCTTGCTGACGTCGGCCACGCATTGGGTCAGCTCGCCGAGGATCCAGCGGTTTACGGGGCTCTGGATTTTATCGAAGTCGATCTCGCCCGGCGCGCCGCACTCGTTCATCTCGGCGAAGCGGGCAGCGTTCCAGAGCTTGGTCGCGAAGTTCCGGTTGCCTTCGACCGCCTGCTTGGAAAGGCGGATGTTGCGGCCCTGCCCGGCCATACGGCCCATCGTGAAGCGCAGCGCGTCGGCGCCGTATTCATCGACCAGTTCCAGCGGGTCCATCACATTCCCTTTGGACTTCGACATCTTCTGGCCCTTCTCGTCGAGGACCAAGGCATGGATGTAGACATCCTTGAACGGAACTTCGCCCATGAATTCGAGGCTCATCATCATCATCCGGGCAACCCAGAAGAAGATGATATCGAACGCAGTGACCAGCGTTGCGGTCGGGAAGAAGGTTTTTAGATCGTCCGTCTGGTCCGGCCACCCTTGCGTCGAGAACGGCCAGAGGGCGGATGAGAACCAGGTATCGAGGACGTCCTCTTCCTGCTTCAGCTCAACGCCTGCGCCAGCCATGGCTTGCGCTTCTTCGGCAGACGCGGCGACGAAAATTTCGCCTTCTTCGGAGTACCAGGCCGGGATCCGGTGTCCCCACCAGAGCTGGCGGGAGACGCACCAGGGCTGGATGTTTTCCATCCAGTTGTAATAGGTCTTCTCCCAGTTTTCCGGGACGAACTTCGTCTTGCCGTCGCGCACGGCTGCAATAGCCGGCTGGGCCAGCGTCTTGGCATCGACATACCACTGGTCCGTCATCCAGGGCTCGATGACGACGTTCGAGCGGTCGCCGAAGGGCTGCTCGATCTTGAGGTTCTCGATCTCCTGCAGCAGGCCGGCCGCTTCGAAATCCTCGACGACCTTCTTGCGCGCATCAAACCGGTCGAGCCCGCGGTACGCTGCCGGAATGCCCGCCGCATCGGCCTCTTCGCCATCCACGATGGCAGCAACAGAGTTCAGGATGTTGAGCGGCGTATGGCCCGCGCGCTTGCCGACTTCGAAGTCGTTGAAGTCATGCGCAGGGGTGATCTTCACAGCACCGGAACCCTTTTCCGGGTTTGCATATTCGTCCGCAACGATCGGCACGCGGCGGCCGACAATCGGCAGCTCGACGAACTTGCCGACAAGGCCTTTGTAGCGCTCGTCATCCGGGTGCACGGCAACGCCGGTATCGCCCAGCATCGTCTCCGGGCGTGAGGTGGCGACGACGATATAGTTCCGCGTCTCCGTGCCGGTGACGTTGCCGTCCTCGTCCTTGACCGGATGCTCATAGGTCACGCCATGGGCGAGCGGGTAACGTAGGTGCCAGTAATGGCCGTTCACCTCGCGCTGATCGACTTCGAGATCCGAAATCGCCGTCTGGAAGTGCGGATCCCAGTTCACAAGCCGTTTGTCTCGATAGATCAGGCCCTTGTTGTAGAGATCGACGAACACTTTCGTGACGGCCTTCGACAGGCCCTCATCCATGGTGAAACGCTCGCGGCTCCAATCGCACGAGGCGCCCAGGCGCTTCAGCTGGTTCACGATGGCGCCGCCGGATTCGGCTTTCCAGGCCCAGACGCGGTCGACGAAGGCCTCGCGGCCCATCTCCCGGCGGCTCATATTGCCTTCCTGGGCCAGCTGGCGCTCGACCACCATCTGCGTGGCGATGCCCGCATGGTCCGTGCCCGGCTGCCAGAGGACGTTCTTGCCGCGCATCCGTTCGAAGCGGATCAGAACGTCCTGCAGCGTGTTGTTCAGCGCGTGGCCCATGTGGAGCACGCCGGTCACGTTCGGCGGCGGAATTACGATGGAATAGGCCTGCGCAGATGTGTCACCGGAGGGCTTGAAGCAGCCTTTGGTCTCCCATGCCTCATACAGGCGGGGTTCGGCTTCAGCGGGGTCAAATCTTTGGTCGAGCATCGTTTCGGGCGTATTCCAGATAAAAAGAAAAGGCGCGCCGGTGGCGGCGCGCCCTTCCCTATAAACAATTTGGCGGGAGAGGCTAGCGCGCCATGCGGGAGATCCGCTGTACCTCGGCTTCAACCTTCTCTTCAACGATGGAGGCAAGGTTGGCATCGAGCCATTCCTTGATCATCGGGCGCAGCAGCTCGCGGACAAGGCCTTCGAGCGTATTGTCGGTGCCGAGGTCCATTTTGGAGATGAGCTTGCCGAGCGCACCAGCCGCAGCGTTTGCGGTGGACTCGTCAGTCAGAGAGGCGCTTTCGTAAGCAGGCGATGCAGACATGGGTTTCTCCACAGGCGCAGGTGCGGGAGCCGGAGTTGGTGCGGGAGCCGGTTTAACCGGAGCAACCGCAACAGGCTCCGGAACGGGTTCTGGTTCCGGCTCAGCTTCATATTCGGCGGCACGTGACGCGCTGAGCAGGGATTCGAAGCTCTGGGCAGGCTCAGGAGATGCCTCAGGCACTTCTTCCTCAGCGAAGTCCTCGATTTCGAAGGCTTCCATCTCCAGCTCAACGGCCTCTTCCTCGAAAGTTTCCTCGCGGATGTCTTCGTCGAACATCACCTCTTCGAGGCTGACATCGTCTTCCTCGTCGTTGGCGATCTCAGGCTCCGGTTCAGAGGCCGACGCTGGCGCCGCCGCGTCATCGGATATGATCTTACGGATCGACGCGAGGATTTCCTCCATCGTCGGTTCCTTATGTGCTTCGTTGGCCATCAGAGCCCCCTGATATGCTTTCGCGTCGTCGAATCTATTTACGATCGCTAAGGCGATTGGGTTAACAAAGACCTGACAATGTTAACCTCTTCCGGGACCGGTAGCTATGGTTGCGCAAGCTGACCAGTCGCCCGAAGCAGCTGATGCGCCGCCACATAGGCATCCCGTTCAGCCTGAACCAGTGCGAGGCGGGCCTCGAACAGCTGCTGTTCCTGGTTGAGGACGTCCAGCGTCGTTCGAACGCCGACCGACAGCTCTTCCTTGGCCCCATCATAGGCGATTTCGGCCGCATCTACCTGACGCTTGGAGGCCTCGATCGCCCGCAGGGTCGCGTCATAGCCGTACCAGGCGGAGGCGACTTGCGCCCGGATCGACCTGTCCAGCGCATCGATCTGGCGGCGCGCCTGATCCCGGCGAAGGCGAGCGGCCTTCGTCTGGCTTTTCACCAGTCCCCCCGTGAGGATCGGGATAGATCCCTGAACCACGCCGGAAACCGATGATTGCTGCACGTTCCGGGTTTCAAATCTTGAATACTGGGTCTGCGCCGTACCCACGAGGTTCACGGTCGGGCGGCCCTGCGCCTTGGCAGCTTCAATCGCTTCCATCGCTGCCCGTTCGGAATGGCGGGCCGCGATCATGTCGGGATTGGCTTCAAGACCCAGCTGAGTCGCCTGCTCAAGAGATTCCGGAAGAGACGGCACCGCCGGCGGAGGTGCCAGGTCGCCGGGCGTGAGCCCGGTCAGGAAGGAGTAGTTCGCAAGGCTGGTCTCGAGTGCAGCCTCGGCGCCGGCGAGCGATGCGCGCGTGCCTTCGAAATTGGCGCGGGCGAGCGAGACGTCCGTCCGGGTGACAACGCCAACCTCGAAGCGGTCTTCTGCTGCACGAAGCTGCTCTGTCGATACCTCGACATTGTTCTGGCGGATGGAAACTGTCTCCCGGTCGCGGCGGACATCCATATAGGCCGTGATCACCTGCAGGATCAGATCCTGCACAGCCGCATCATACTGGGCGTCAGCTGCACCGATTCCCGCCTTGGCCTGACGGACACCCGCCGAGATCCTGCCGCCCGTATAGATCGGCTTGGTTGCCTGGACTTGCGAGGAAAAGGCCCCGGAATCACCATTGCTGATGCTGAACGGCGAGTTGGTGTCGGTATATTGGTAACCAGCCGAGCCACCGAGCGTCACCGTGGTGCGACCGCCAGCACGCGCCTGTTCCAGCGATTCCCGTGCGATGTCCGATTCGACGCGCTGCGATTCCAGCTGCGGATTGGACAGGATCGCCGAGGAAACGGCATCCCCCAATGTCTCGGCCGACACATTGCCGGTCACCAGCAGGCCGGCAAGCGCACTGCCCGCGAGGATGCGAAACTTCAGGGTCATGATAGGCTCCTCAGATGCCGTAATTACAATTACAGACCTATATATAGGCCGTGCGGCCACAGAGAACAGTGTTCACTTTTCCGGGGAGTTAACGATAGCGCCCTGCGCCCCGAAAATCAGAACACAAATGCCTTTTTGCGGTCGAATTGTGCGAATTTCGGCGGGAACGCATCGAAGGCGTAGCGCGAAGACACGGTATCACCGGCTTTGGTGTAGACACGGCCGCGGCTGGCACCGTCCTGCTCCAGCTCGACAACCGCCAGACGGCCACCCTCTGACAGTTGGTCTTTCCAGGCTTGCGGCACGGTTTCGACCATGCCGCAGACATAGATCGCATCAAACGGCCCCTGATCCGGCAAGCCGTCTTCCAGCTTGCCTTCAACGGCAACGGCGCGGTCAAAACCGAGAGAGGCGAAGCGTTCGGACATCGCATCAACGAGCTCGGCCGTTTCTTCCAGCGCGATCACCGTCTCTGCCAAGTGGCTGATCAGGGCGGTCTCGTAGCCAGCGCCTGCACCAATAACCAGAACGATGTCGGTTGGCTTGATTCCAGCGGACTTCAGCAGTTTGGCGGTATCCCGCGGCGTCCAGAGCGCGCGGCCTTCCGACGTCTCGATCTCGAGTTCGGAATAGGCAACCGGTTTGCGGGTCGCCGGGACGAAAGCCTCACGCGGGGTATTCATGAAGGCGTGGACGAATTCAGGATCCGACACGTCGTTCGGGCGGATCTGGCTGTCGACCATGATTTCACGGGCGGCTTCGAAGTTCATGGGCTTTCGCCTTTCGGGCTGCGTATGTTCCTCTTCGAGAGCCCTTTAACATGCAGCTTCATACATGCAATCGGCGATAAACGCGCACAGGCATGAAAACGGCAGATTGCACGCCGCGCGGAAGGTTGCTAGGAGGCCTGCTTCCGGCATGGCCCTGTGGCGGAGTGGTGACGCAGCGGATTGCAAATCCGTGTACGCCGGTTCGATTCCGGCCGGGGCCTCCAGACCTTCCTCAAGCGACCAAATCCCCTGTATTCATGCGGTTTTTCCGCAGGTGTTTTGGTGTGCCGGGATAAAATCCCGAACATTGACGAAGAAATTCGAGTTTTCGGCAAGTCGTTTAGGTCGCGTTAACCATTTCCGCTGATTGTTGATCCTGTCTTCTCTTGGAGACACCCACCATCACCCAACGCCTCGGCGGGAGACATGTCTCCCGCCCTTTTTTTGTGCGTTTTTCTGATGTGATCTGAAAGAATTGTGCCGTTCGCAGCAACAGAGGGCTTGAACCGGTGGAGCGGTCTGGTAATAGCCCCTCTCCGGCTGTTCCGCGATAGCTCAGTTGGTAGAGCAGGCGACTGTTAATCGCCCGGTCGTAGGTTCGAGTCCTACTCGCGGAGCCACCTCTTCCCTAGAGACCTATCCAACAGTTTGCGGCGCCCGGGCACCGTGCAGAACACCATGTAAACGCCATTTATACACCATGTATAAAGGCGCCCGAGAGACCGCTTCCTGGCCCGATACGCGCCCCAGGCCTATTTCCACCAGGGGTACCCTTCCGGCATGTCGGATGAGACCTTTCCAGGAAATGCAGGCGGGCGTTTCTCCAGGAAGGCCGTGACACCTTCTTTCACGTCCGGAGATGAACCGAGCGTCAGGGCGAACTGGCCGTCCACTTTCAGCAAATCAAACGGGTGCGCCGCAGGCCCGAAACGCCAGAGCAGCTGGCGCACGAGCGCAACCGAAACCGGCGCCGTGTTCTGCGCGATCTCGGCAACGATTCGCTTGGCCGCGGGCAGAAGCTCCTCTGGCGGGTGAATTTCGCTGATCAGGCCACCTTCCAGCGCTTCCTCCGCCCCGAACACACGTCCTGTCATGCACCAGCGCAGGGCCTGAGGCAGGCCGACCAGCTGTGGCAGGAACCAGGCACTGCCCGCTTCCGGCGGCAGGCCGCGCTGCGCAAAGACAAAACCGAACTTCGCCTTCTCGGACGCGATCTTGATGTCCGTCGGCAGCACCATCGTGATGCCAACACCGACGGCCGCGCCATTGAACGCTGCAATCAGCGGCTTCTGGCAGGCATACATCGCGCCGATGAAGCCTGCCCCGTCCCGGTCCTTGCCGGGTTCGGCCGTTCCGAAATTCTTCGCGCCCGTGCCGCTCTTCGTGTCGAAGGCGTCTGCGCCATCGGAAATGTCCGCACCTGCGCAGAAGTGCCGGCCCGCGCCCGTGATGATGATGCCGCGAACGTCATCATCTGCATCACAGGCGCGGATTGCGTCGGCGAGTTCCAGCCCAAGCTGGTTCGTGAACGCGTTCAGTTTTTTCGGGCGGTTGAGGGTGATGATGGCCGCAGGGCCATCCTTCTCAAGAAGCACCTGCTCGTAAGCCATATCACCCTCCCCGCTTATTTGACCATCGACTCGAGGCGGCCCCGAATAATCTTCTCGGCATCGGCGACGATCCGGTCGATCAGTTCCTCGACGCTCGGGATGTCGTGGATCAGGCCCTGGATCATGCCGGCCGACCAGATGCCGCCATCCGTGTCGCCCTCGTCCATCGCCTTGCGGCCGCGGACACCGGCGACTAGATGCTGGACATCCTCAAACTTCGCACCGCCCTTGCGCTCAATGGCAACCACTTCGTCGGACACAGCGTTCTTCATCACGCGCGCTGTGTTGTGCAGCGTACGGAAGATGAGGTTCGTGGCGCGCTCGTCATTCTCGACCATCTGGCGCTTGAAGGCCTCATTGATCGGCGCCTCTTTCGTGACGCAGAAACGCGTGCCCATGTTGATGCCGTCGGCACCGAGGGCCAGCGCTGCAGCGAGGCCGCGTCCATCGCCGAAGCCGCCTGAAGCCAGCATCGGCACTTTCACCTTGTCGGCCGCTGCCGGGATCAGGATCAGGCCCGGAATGTCGTCTTCGCCCGGGTGGCCAGCACATTCGAAACCGTCGATGGAGATCGCGTCAGCGCCCATCCGCTCGGCCGACAGCGCGTGGCGTACAGCGGTACATTTGTGGATAATCTTGATGCCGTGCTGCTTGAAATGGTCGATATGTTCCTGCGGCTTGTAGCCTGCGGTTTCGACAATCTTTACGCCACCCTGAATGATGGCATCGCGGTATTCCGCATACGGCGGAGGCTTGATGGCCGGCAGGATGGTCAGGTTCACGCCGAACGGCTTGTCCGTCATTTCCTTGGTGCGCGCGATTTCCTTCGCCAGGTCTTCGGGCGTCGGCTGCGTCAGCGCCGTCAGGAAGCCGAGGCCGCCCGCATTTGCGACCGGCGCGACCATTTCGGCATAGCCGACCCATTGCATGCCGCCCTGCGCGATCGGATGTTCGATCCCGAAAGCCTCGGTGAAGCGTGTCTTGATTGCCATTGTGTTCCTCCTTGAGCCGCGTCTGGCGGCCATGTTGATGTTCAGTTGCCTCGTGTTCCGGTCCTACAGGCGCAGCTGTCCCTTGGCGAGAATGTTACGCTGGATCTCATTCGAACCGGCATAGATAGAACCCGCCCGATCATTGAAATACTTTGCCGAAGACGTGACAGCACTTTCCGGACCGACCAGGGGGGCATTCGATGGCGGCGCGGTCGTCACCGGCCCGCCCGGGCTGGTGTGGTGCGGCTGGAATGGCTGCACATAGACACCCGCCAGCTCAATCGCGAGTTCGGTAATATGCTGGCTGAGTTCGGTGCCGCGGATCTTCATCATCGATCCCTTGAGCCCCGGCGTGCCGCCACCAGCCAGCTCCGCCATCAGCTGCATTTCAGCCGCTTCGAGCGCCATGGCGTCTGCCTCGGCGAGGCTGATCTTGCGGGCGAAATCCGGTGTCAGCAGTTCCTGCTCTGCTGCATGACGGCGCAGCGCCTCCAGCCGGGCGATCAGGCGCGGGCCATAGGCATTCCCGCCCCGCTCGAATTCGAGCAGGTATTTCGCAACCGTCCAGCCATTGTTGACTTCACCGACTACATTTTTCTTCGGCACACGGACATCTGTGAAGAACAGCGAGTTCTGGATGTGCTCGCCCGAGGTCATCACGATCGGGTCGACACGCACGCCGGGCGAATTCATGTCAATCAGGATAAAGGTGATACCCTGCTGCAGCTTTCCGGAGCTATCCGTACGTACAAGGCAGAAACACATGTTGGCCATATGACCGTGCGTGGTCCATATCTTCTGGCCATTGCAGATGAAGTCGTCTCCATCCTCGACGGCAGACATGGTGAGCGCCGCAAGGTCTGAGCCTGCATGCGGCTCCGAATAGCCCTGGCACCAGAAATCCTCGCCTGAAAGGATGCGCGGCAGGTAGTAATCTTTCTGCGCCTTGGAGCCATGGCCGATCAGGGCCGGGCCACACATGCCGATACCCATGGGCGACAGCGGCGGCGCGCCGGCGCGCGCCATCTCCACGTCGAAAATGTAGTGTTGCGCGAGGCTCCAGTCACAGCCGCCATATTCAACGGGCCAGGACGGGGCGGCCCATCCCTGGTCGACAAGGATCTTCTGCCAGGCAAGGCCGATCTCCTTTTCGGCATAGACACTGGTCATGCGCGAAGCGTAGCGGCGAAGGTCTTCGGTCAGATTGTCAGCGAGGAAATCCCGCACTTCCTCGCGGAAGGCTTCCTCATCGGGCTTGAAAGCAAGATCCATGAGTTTGCGCCCCTATTCGGCCGGGATGGTCTGATGCGTACGAGCCTCAAGGAGGCGCGCGCGCTCGGCATCGCTTTTCCACAGGAAGGACCGCGGCAGGCCGAGGCGCTCGCTGGCATGGGCAGCGGGCGAAGACGGGTCAGGGATCCGCTCGGCGGTCTTGGCCATCATCTTCACAGTCATCTCGCCCTTCCATTGGAGGTTATATTCCGGGCCGAGTTCCAACCGTTCACGGACGGCCGGCGGCAGGATGGCCACCGCCGCATGAACGAGCGCGCTCTGCAGGCCTTTCGGCACGCCCGGCGCGGCGCGGCCGGAGCACATGATGTCGAGAAACTCGGTGTTGATCGGATGCGGTTCGAAACGCGGCAGCAGCTTCTGCATCATCGCATCGAAGTCTTCCAGCGAACGGATCGGGTTTTGCACGCCATAGAGCCGAGCGACGGGCACGCCTTCTTCGAAGAAGCGCTTCTTGTCGGCATCGGAGACCGGCTTCACGAAGCGGTCATAGGCCGTCAGGAAGCCGAAGCTCGCCGTGGCGCTGACCCAATCGAGCAGTTCGACATCGAGCGCCTTGTAATGCTCTCCGGACGGTGTCTGCCCTTCGACCCGGGCATGCATGTTGGTGACGCCCTGAATGACCCGCCGGGCGGCATTTTGCGGGCCGTAGACACCGACCATGGCAGCCGTACCGGTGCGCTTGGATCTGCCGATCGGGTCTGTCTTGAACACGGAATGATCCCACACGCCTGAGCGTATGCGCGCGTCGGCGAATTCGAGGAGCACCGCTGCGACGCCGCCAATGGCGAGCGCAACCGGGTTCTTGAAAACCTGCCAGGAAACGGAATCCGGACCGGCAAAAGCCGGTTCACCGGGCGGATTAAGGTAATCCACTTTCCAGCCGAGATAGGATTTGATCTCTGACATGGCTTCCTCGCCTTACGTTTTCGCAAGCGTAACCCAGCCATCGGAAGTCAAAAAGGCCGTACCCGGCGTCAAGCGAACGCGCCGGAAATCCGGGCCCAGAGGCGGAAAAGCAGCCAGCAGGCCCCTGCCAGTCCAAGCGCCGCGAGGATCAGGACGAAACCGTCCCGCGCGGTCAATGCCAGGCCGAAAAGGAATACGGTCAGCCCCGGCAGCACCGGACCGAACGGCACCAACCCCAATGGAATGGTCAGGATGGCCGCAGCGATACAGATCAGCGCCACGAACGGCGCGAACAGCGGAGACGTCAGGAAAGCCAGCCGCGGTTTCAGGAAACGATCCACCTGGCAAACATAAGGATCGGCCAGTTTGATGCCCTGCAACAATGCCTCTCGCGGGAATTCGATTTTCAGGAAGCGCGATGGAATCCACGGAAAAGGCCGCCCGATCAGGATCTGACCGGCGATCAGGAGCGTGATGATCCCGACCAGCCAGGTTGCCCCCGGGATGATGGTGAGGGGGCTGAGCGCCAAAAAGCCCAGCAGCAGCAGGATGGGACCATAGGATCGCCGCCCAACCGCATTCAGCATGGCCCGTACGGTGACCTTGTCGCCTTCGGTATTCGTCTCCAGGCTGTGCAGCAGCGAAGACAGATTATTGACCGTGGCCATACGGCCCTCCCAGTGATGTCTCGGCAATCAACTCCAGGACAGAACGCTCAACACTCGATTACGTTCACGGCGAGGCCGCCCTGTGATGTTTCCTTGTATTTGGAGGACATGTCCATGCCGGTCTGGCGCATCGTTTCGATCACCTGATCCAGCGATACGCGGGCCTGATCGACCGAGTGCAGCGCGAGACGTGCGGCATTGGCAGCCTTCACGGCGCCGATGGCGTTGCGTTCGATACAGGGGATCTGGACGAGGCCGCCAACAGGGTCGCAGGTCAGGCCCAGATTGTGCTCCATGGCGATCTCCGCAGCATTGCATACCTGTTGCGGATTGGCGCCCCAGACTGCCGCAAGCCCGGCAGCCGCCATGGAACATGCCACCCCCACTTCGCCCTGGCAGCCCATCTCTGCACCGGAAATTGACGCGCGCTGCTTGTAGAGCAGACCGATCCCGCCGGCCGTCAGCAGGAAGCGGCGCAGGCGAGCGGTCTTGTCCTCAGCGTCGGCGCAATAATGGCGGATGACGGCCGGTATGATCCCGGCGGCGCCATTGGTCGGTGCGGTGACGACCTGTCCGCCGCTGGCATTCTCTTCATTCACCGCCATGGCGTAGACATTCAGCCAGTCGAACAACTGTTCGCGTTCATTCGATTGCGGAGCGTCCTGCAGCTTTTTCCAGAGGCCGGGCGCACGGCGGCGTACATTCAGCCCGCCGGGCAGAGTTCCTTCGCGGGCAAGCCCCCGCTCGATACAGGCGAGCATGACGTCTGCAATCCGGTCAAGAGAGGCTTCCGTCTCGGCACGCGGGCGCATCGCATCTTCATTGGAGAGGATGATCCCGGCGATGCCCGATTGGTGCGCGGCACAAAGGTTCAGCAATTCTGCTGCGGACGTAAACGGGTGCGGTACCGAAGGGCCCACCGGCAGGATATCGTCCTCGACCGGGCGCTGCAGCTGGCGCTCCGTCGCAATGAAGCCCCCTCCGGTCGAGTACCAGGTCTCATCCGACAGGATGTCGCCCTCCGGTCCGAACGCACGCAGACGCATGCCGTTCGGGTGGAGCGCGGGTAGCACATCATAGGCGAATACGATGTCCGCTGCCGGGTCGAACGGAATTGCGTGTCCGTCCGGCAGGGTGAGCTGGCGGGAGGCTTCGAGAGCGGCGACGTCCCGCTCCGCGGCGTCGGGTTCCAGCGTCTCCGGCTCGAAACCCAGCAGGCCCAGCATCACGGCCTTGGGCGTTGCGTGCCCTGCCCCGGTGAGCGCGAGCGAGCCTTGCAGTTCGACCTCGATGCGAACGACGGCGCCCAGGTCTTCCGTGAGGTCCGTCAGAAACCGGTTCGCGATGCGGATCGGGCCGACGGTGTGAGAACTGGAGGGGCCAATTCCGACTCTGAACAGGTCGAGGATAGAAAGCATTCTTCACCGGATCGTTTCTGCGGGGCCGGTCTTCCTGCCCCAAGGTCAATTCCGGGGCAAGTTTAACCCGCAACGATCACAGAGACGTTTCGTCGTGAGAATAGATCCAGTCGAGGCGCGAGCGGACAAATCCGGGCGCCGCGCGGGCGGCCATTGCCATGGGCACGTACGAGCCGAAACGCGTAATGGGATTGCCACGGTGGTACAGTTTGGAATTGGCGCGCGCGCCCTCCTGCACGCGGGTCACGCGCGGCTTGCGACGGGCCTCATAGGCCGCGAGCGTTGCCGGAATATCCGCCTCGGTTTCAAGGCAAGCCGCCAGCGCCCAGGCATCCTCGATCGCCATTGCCGCGCCCTGCGCCAGGAAAGGCAGCATCGGATGGCAGGCATCGCCCAGCAGCGTCACACGGCCATCGCTCCAGGTCGGCAGCGGTTTGCGCCCGTAAAGGGCCCATCTGTTCATCGAGTCAGCGGCTTCGATGATCGCGGTGACGGAGGGGTGCCAGCGTTTGAAATCCTTCAGCGCCTGCTCTTTCGCGCCGGTCGCCGTCCAGGATTCGTCGCCCGGTGTCTTGTGTTCCACCACGCCGACGAAATTGGCGAGGCTGCCCCGGCGCAGCAGATAGGTGACTGCGTGCCGGCGTGGCCCTACCCAAACGGCTGCTGTCGGCGGCGGCGCATGATTGCCAAGTGCGGTGACAGGCGCGGTTGCCCGCCAGGCGAGGCAGCCCGTGAACTCCGGCTTGTCCGGGCCCAGCATCTGGTCGCGCACGGCTGAGTGAATGCCGTCAGCGCCGACCAGCAAGTCCGCCTCGATCACGGCACCGCCAGCGAAGTGCGCGGCGACCTTATCGCCCCGGTTCTCGTACCGCTCAATCCGCTGGCCGAGGATCAGCGAATCCGGTGCTCGTGCAACCAGTTCCGCGCGCAGGGCTTCGATCAGATCTGCCCTGTGAACATGAATGTATTCGGCGCCCCAGCGGTTCATCGCCGCCTTGCGCAGAGGGATGGTGAATATCTTCCGCCCGCTTCGCCCCCAGCGCATCTCGGCGGCCTGCGGGCGGAACGCATCCGTCATCACCCGCGCGCCAACGCCCAGCGCGTTCAGAACCTTCATCGCATTTGGGCTGAGCTGCAGGCCGGCGCCGACTTCACTGATCACGCCTGACTGTTCCGCGACGGTGACGGTGTGGCCGCGCTTTTCAAGCGCCAGAGCAGCCGTCAGCCCCCCGATTCCACCGCCGACGACAAGAACGTGCATGATCAGCCGGCTCCGTGCTCAGGGAGAATCAGCGACCCCGGCCGGGGTCATCCTTGCCGCCAATCAGAACGAAACGGCGGTCGCAGTATTTGCACTCGACAAAGTCTTCGTCGCCCATTTCGTACCAGACGCGCGGATGGCCAAGGGCCCCGCCGCCGCCATTACAGGAGACCTTGTGGCTTTTGACCATCACGACTTCGGGTGGGTCGAAAACATCGCGCTCGGTAGACATTGGATCGCCTATTCAGTCCTGTAAGTTGGCCCCGGCTTGTTCACCGGGTCTTACAGCCCTACCTAGAGCGCACCAGTGGACCGCGCAAGCACCGCCATGCCGCAGGAAAGAAGGACTGGATGACTGACCAAAACGCCGCCCCGGAATACGCAATTGAAGTCGAAAACCTGCAGAAAGTGTACGCAGCCTCCGGCCGGATGCCGGAAAAGCACGCCCTGAAGGGAATCAGCCTGAAAATTCCGCGCGGATCGATCTTCGGCCTGCTGGGGCCGAACGGAGCCGGCAAGTCGACCTTCATCAACATCCTGGCGGGCCTTGTGAACAAGACCTCCGGTACGGCCCGCATCTGGGGGCTCGATATCGACGAATACCCGCGCCAGAGCCGCGCGGCCATCGGGGTTGTGAACCAGGAGATCGTTGCCGACCCCTTCTTCACGCCCTTCGAGATGCTGGAACTGATGGCTGGCTTCTATGGCGTGCCAAAAGGCGAGCGCCAGACCGACGAAATCCTCGCCGCTGTGGGCCTCGACGACAAGAAAGACGCCTATGTGCGCCAGCTGTCCGGCGGCATGAAGCGGCGCCTGATGGTGGCCAAGGCCCTCGTTCACAATCCGCCGGTCCTGATCCTGGATGAGCCGACCGCCGGCGTGGACGTGGAATTGCGCCGCTCGATGTGGACCTATGTGCGCGAGCTGCACGAACGCGGCACGACGATCATCCTGACGACTCACTATCTGGAAGAAGCCGAAGAGCTCTGCGATTCCATTGCCATCGTGAACCATGGCGAAATCGTCGCCTGCGAACCGACGCCGCAGCTCCTGTCCCGCCTCGACTACAAGACTCTGGTCATCTCTCCGAAAGAACCCCTGGCAGACGTGCCTGATGCCCTGTCGGCGCTGGACGCAAAACTCCGCGAGACCGGCGAGCTGGAGATTACGTTCCGGACCAGCGAAACCGGAATCGGCCGCCTTCTGGAACAGGTTCGTCAGGCCGGAATCGGAATCGGGGATCTCGTCACCGAGACCCCCGACCTTGAAGACGTGTTCCTGGCGCTGACCAGCGAGCCAGCCTAGGGCTCGCTGTTCGGCGGATCAGGCCGACTGCTTGATCCAGTCGGCAATCGCCTGCTTGCTCATCGCACCGAGATGCGTGGCAGCAACCTTGCCATCCTTGAAGATCATCAGCGTCGGCATGCCGCGAACGCCGTATTTCGAGCCGGTCATCGGGTTTTCGTCGACATTGATCTTGGCGACTTTGACCTTGCCGGCCATTTCTTCGGCGACGGCCTCCAGATGCGGAGACATCTGCTTGCAGGGGCCGCACCATTCGGCCCAGAAATCCACAACGACGGGGACATCGGAATCGGCGATGACACCGTCAAACTCGTCGTCTGTTACATCAATCGCTGCCATGGCGAACTCCTCAATTTCGGTTCAACAGACTGCTAGATAGGGACTCCCGGCACAAGTCAAACCTCGCTGCCAGCACGGTTTAGTGAGGCTAAAAGCATCTCTTCCGGCAGCGGCATCAGTTTTGGCCCGTCTGTCCAGCAGAGTGCGGCGCGGACATGGAGTTTCTCGTAGGCCTCTTTCAGCACAGCCCAATAGACCGCCATCTGCAACATATAGCTATCCCCGACACCCTCCGGCGTATCCGGCGCAGGCTGGTCCGTCTTGAAATCGACGATCAATACTTCCTTGTCCGACACGACCAGCCGGTCGACCCGGCCATTGATCACCACGCCCTCCGGCAAATACTTTTTGGAGGTTCCGATGATCGCCGCTTCAGCCCGGCCGCCGGGCGCGAACACGCCCGCCATGGCCGGATCCTGCAGCACGCCCAGTGCTGCCGACAGCATCTCTTCCCGCTCGGCCTCATCAAGCGAGGCATCCCGCGCGAGGAAATTGCGCCCGGCAGCCTCCCGGTCGGCTTCCGCGACATCCGGCAGGTATTGCAGCAGGGCGTGGATGAGGCGGCCGCGCTTCAGGCGAGCTTCGCGCCCCTCCCCGAACGGCGCCATGACCGGCATGTCACGACCGAGCAGGCTGGTCGGTGCGCTGAACTTGCGGCGCGCGGTGACGGGCGTGTCTTTCACCTGCTCCAGCGCCCAGCCAGGATAGCCAGCTTTCGCCTCGTCTGCCTGGCTGCCTTTCGGCACCATCACCGGCGCCACGCCAAACCGCCGGATTTCGTCGCGAGCCTCGCCCTCGGCCGGGACCAGCTTGTCCATCGCGTTCAGGCAAAGCGAATACCAGGACCGGTCATGGTAACCGCCCGAACCATCGCGGCCAAACCAATGGCCCGCGATGATGAGCCGGTCCTGCGCCCGGGTCAGGGCGACGTACAGCAAACGGCGGTGCTCCTCCTCTGCGCGTGCGTCGGCCAGCGCCCGCGCGGCGGTAACTTCCGCGAGTTCGCCATCCCTGCGAGGGGACCAGACCGGTACACCATCAATCTCGTGGACACGCCCGCCGGACGGTTTCGGCGCACTGGTCGTGTCCGGCAAGATGACGACCGGCGCCTGCAAGCCCTTGGCGCCGTGCACGGTCATCACGCGAATTTCGCGCTCTGGTGCGGCGAGGTCGCGTTTGATCTCCACTTCACCCGCTTCCATGCGCGCGACGAAGCATTGCAGCGAGGCGGGTTCAGTCGAGTCAAAAGCGATGGCTTCTGCGATCAGCGCCTCGACTGGATCACGCGCCGGATGGCCAAGGCGGGCGTTGAGTTTCTCCCAGCCTGTCGTACCGTCCGCTCCAGGAACATCCAGAACGGCTGTGAGAAAGTCGAACGGCGGCAGGTGGGCGTTATCGATCAAACCCTGCAGGAATTCCGCCGTTACCTGGATATCCGGATCTGTACTGGCCTGCACGCGTTGCCACAGCGTCTCACCACGCTTGCGGCCGTTCGCCAGCTCGAACAGGTAGCGGTCGTCATCGACGAGGCCGAGGAATGGCCCTCGCAGGATCTCGGCCAGCGTCAGGTCCCGCTCAGGAAGGGCCGCGAAGCGCATCAGGTTCAGGCAGTCCTGCACGCCGATATGGTCGCCCAGTTTCAGCCGGTCGGCGCCCGCCACAGGCAGGCCTTGCGCCTTCAGGGCACCGATCATCGCATCGAAGAGGCCGCCGGTGCGTCCGCGCACGAGGATCAGGATATCCTCCGGACGTACAGGCCGCTGGCCCCAGCCGCCGTCTGTCTCAGCCCAGATACTCTCGCCCGCATCGATCATCGACCGCACGGCCTTCGCCACATCTGTGGCAAGGCGGGCCTTCGGCGAAGATGAGCGCATCGCGTTGACCGGCCGGGCCCAGGCGTCTTCCTCTTTTTCCTCCTCCTTTGGCGGAATAGGCCACAGTTCTATGGAGCCGTTCTGGTTCGACCGCCATGAAACGTGGTGCACCAGATTGCTTTCTTCCGGCGGCACGTCAGCCGGCGCGTTCGGAATGGGGGGCGCCTCGTTCCAGACCGTGTCGACATATTCCAGCACTTCCGGCCCTGACCGGAAGGACATTTCCATCGTCTCTTTCAGGAGGTCCGAATTGCGGGACTGGAACTGATGATACTGCTTCAGCAGCTGGGACGGGTCCGCACCCTGGAAGGAATAGATCGACTGCTTCTCGTCACCGACGACGAACAGGGTGCGCGGGTCCTGCGCGCGTTCGATGCCCTGCCCGGCATCGAATTCCCCGGTCAGCGCATCGACGAGTTCCCACTGTGTCGGGCTCGTATCTTGCGCTTCATCCAGCAGCAGGTGCGAGAGGCCGCCATCCAGCTTGTAGAGCACCCAGTCGGACATGCCCGTGGCTGTCAGAAGGAAACGCGTGTGTTCGATCAGGTCATCGAAGTCGAGCGCCGCACGGGCGCGTTTCAGTTCCCGGTAGCGTTCCAGCGCCGGCAGGCCGACACGGATCATGGCGGACGTGCGCGTGAAGGCGGCGGCCCGGTTGAGCCGGTCCTCCAGCTCCACCATCCGGTGCGCTTCCTCGCCGAGGCCGTCCTTCATCTGGAACAGACCAGCGACAAGCGGCGAGGCGTTGCTCATGCCCTTCGTGTACGGATTGGAGGCGCGGAGGTCACCGCTCGCCGTGCGGAAGACGGACCGGTAGAGCGCCCAGCGCTCGCCCGCATCTTCGGTGGCGAGAACGGCCATCAGCTTTTCGCCCGTGGCCAAGTCGGTCTTGGCGCCTGTCAGCAGCAGTTCAGCCACCGTGCGGATATCGGCTTCTGGCAACGCTTCGCCCATGGCGAGGTCCAGCAGTTCTGGGACGGATGCCTCCGGCGCGTTCAGGCGGTCCCGTAGGTCATCATCCATTGTGCCAAGATCACCATCATGGTGTTCAGCAAACCGAAGAACCGCCGTGCCGATGCTGCGCAATGTATCCAGCGCCAGCATCGCGCCCTCATGCCCGCCTTCGAGGGCGAGCAGGTCGAGCAGATCCGGCATCGCTTCCTGCGCCGCCATGACGGCTTCGCTGCGCGCCTCGTTCCAAAGGGCGAAGGCATCATCTTCCTCGATCTCCGTAAAGCCGGGGAAGACGCCTGCCTCCAGCGGAAAGCGCCGCAGGACACGCGCACAGAAGGCGTGGATTGTCTCGATCCGCAGGCCACCGGGCGTCTCAAGCGCATTCGCGAACAGAGCCCGCGCGACCTGCAGGTCTTCGGCGTTATAGTCGCTGACCTTACGGCCCTGCAGCTGGGCGAGCTTCTTCCGCAGCGGATCGTCTTCCATCACAGACCACTGGCCAAGCGTCTTGAAGAGACGAGACAGCATCTCGCTGGCCGCAGCCTTCGTATAGGTGATGCAGAGAATGGAGTCTGGCTTCGCGCCGGGGCGACCGTCCGGACGGCGCAGCAGCAGGCGCGCAACGCGGTCGATCAGCACCTTGGTCTTGCCGGACCCGGCATTGGCCATGACGAATGCCGAGTGCATCGGATCGGCCGAGCGGGCCTGGACCTGTACGGCCTTGCGGAAATCCTCCGTGTCCGGCGACTGCACGATGTCACTCATCGCCGCCCCCGTCTTCGGTGTCGCCCGCCCATTCCGCCCGGCGGGCGAGGCGGTTGTAGCCATTGTCGTATTTTACGAACTGGACGCGTGGCGCGGAAAGGAAGGCCGAGTCATCCTCGCGATAGGCTGCGATCAGGCGCAGCAATCCCTCTTCCGCCGTCTTCGCCAATTCGTCCGGCGTTGCCTGCAGCGCCCGGCTCTGGCCGATCACGCGGGCATCGGGCTTCGCCTTGAAGGCCACATATTCGAGACCGGACACGCTGCCCCCGGGGATGCCTTCATAGCCGCCCTTGCCCGCGATCAGCGCCTGCAGCGGCATTTGCTGGCTAAGCTCGGCGGCGATTTCCTTGTCCGAGGGCGGGTTGCCCGTCTTGAAGTCGATCACGATCAGGCTGCCGTCGGGCTGCCGCTCGATCCGGTCGGCCATCGCGGACAGGGTGAAGGGGGCGCCGCGAATGTCGAAGTCGAGACGGCCCTTCACTTCAAGCTTCGGCTTGCCGTCGACCCGGCGCTCAGCCCGCCAGCCGAGATACCATTCCGACATCTGCTCCAGAACCGCCCGGCGCGCGGCGAGCACGGCCTCCGGTTCTCCTGCGGCAGAGAGATTTGCCATCAGCAGTGAGACGAGATGCGCCGCCGTCTTCGGCGCGCCATCTTCCTCGAAATCCTCCAGCGCCTTGTGGATCGCCGTGCCGCGCGGCGCAGGGCCAAGTTCAGCATTCATGGGATCGACGGTTTCGAGCTTCAGGACCTGCTCGGCCCAGATCGCATACGGGTCGCGCTGCAGCACATCGACCCGCGTCACAGACAGTTTCTGCGGCCAGCCTTCCGGGCGGCGGCGCGGCTTCGGCTCAACCGGGAAATCCTTGTCCAGCGTGTTCGTGCCGCGATCACGCAGGGCGAGCGCCCATTCGAGCGGGTTATCCCCATCCGGCGAAAGAGCATCCTTCGCTGCATCGCCGAGCGCGCCTTCGGCCAGCGTCTTCAGGCGCCACACCCAGCGGGAGGCCACAGCAGGCGCATCGTTACGGCGGAGGGCATGCAGCATCGTCACTTTCGGCGCGCAGGCAAGCTGGGCAAAGTCGTGCGCCGACAGGCCGACCCGGTCTTCCGGATCGCTGATGCCCAGCTCCTTCCGGAAGCGGCGCGGCAGAAAGGCATCGGCCGGCGGTCGCTGCGGCCAGACATCCTCGTTCAGACCGGCGAGGATAATATGGCTGGCAGACTGCAGCCGCGCTTCCAGCGGCCCCCAGATAGCGAGTCGGGGATGTTCGGAAACGCCGGCGCTGACCGTCCGCCGGGCGGCGTCCGCCTCGATCAGCTCCGCGAAGGCATGCGGCGGCATCGGGGCGAGATAGTCGGCAAGGTCCGCGACATGCTCCATCATCGTCGTTGCGGAGCGGCCGTCTTCGCCAGCCCAGGGAAATGGCGTCTGACTGACGCGGGCTGCGAGTGCAGCGATACGCTCGGCGATGTGTCTACCTGGCATCGGCCCGGCAGCGGAGAAGTCTGCGTCTGTCTCCCGGAAAGCCGTTGCAATCTCTTCGACGAGCGCGATGGCGATACCCTGCTCTGCGTCTGAAAAACCGGCATACTGGTCGATCTCCCTCCGGTGACGGACGGAGTGCTCCAGGTCTTCGAGGGAACGCCAGTTGCGCGCACCGCGCAGGAAATACCGGTCGAGCGTATCGGCGCCTTCGAACCCGCGCACAAAAGGATGTTTCAGGACGGCGCTCAGGATCACTGGCTCTGCCGGGTCCAGCACCCATCGGGCGCAGAGGCCGATCAGGCTGCCGGCGGTCGTCTGGCCGAGCGGGCTGCCGGAGGATGGCGGAACGTCCAGCCCCCAACGCTTCAGTACACCGCTGACCCGCCGCGCGAGCGTTGCATCCGGCGTGACGAGGGCAGCGGTCTCGGTGGGATGTTCCATTACCTGGCGCAGCAGCAGCGCAGCTGTTTCCGCCTCTACGGCTTCGTCCGGGGCTTCAATGACTGTCAGGCCATCGAGCGCAGAGAGGGCAAAGTCCTCTTTCTGGGTACCGAGCGAAGCCGACAGTGTGTCGAGCGTCCGGCGCCAGTCGGCCGTGGATTCCGCCGGGGCCAGCGCCTCATGGATCATGCGGCGGCGGGCTTCGGCTTTTCTCGCGCCGTCCGTGCCGGGCCAGACTCCGACGTCTGACGGGGCAATGCCAAGGTCGCGCAGCGTGTCAAACAGGATATGCTGCGGGTGACTGACAGACCCCGCGATGACTTGGCGGGCCTCTTCGTCAGCAAGCATGTCGAGGCCCGGCAGCACGACCAGTCCCTGAGGCAATTCCATCGCCGCTTTCATCAGGATACGGCCGGCTGGCGTCGCACCGGTGGAGCCCGCGATCAGGACAGGCGCTGTTGGCGGCTCTTCTGCCCAGCGCTGCGCAACGATGCGGGCGGCGGCGATATCCCGCAGGAACGGATCACTCTCTCCGTTTTCTGCCAGCCATTCCGGCCAGCTTTCCGATATGATCTTCAGGAATTTGACCGACTGTTCCCAGTGCCGGGCCAGTTCTGCCGATCCGGCGAGATCCGGCAAGCTGGACCAATCGACATTTTCGCTAAGCGCAGCCTGCTCCATCAGGCGGCTCAGCTCCTGCGCCGCAGCCAGTGCGGAGGCAGCGGGCAGCTCGATACTGTACGCCCTGCCATAGAAAGCCTGAACCAGTTGGGTCAGCGCACCGAGGCGCCGCGCGGGCGACATGGCGGGAGGCAGGCCAGCGCGCGAGGCGTCAACGGACGGCGCTTCATCCGTTTCGATATCGCCCAGCGTGCGGATATCCGGCGGCAGGATCGGCTTCTGGCCGCCCGCGTCGTAAAGCACCCGCGCCAACACCCGCGCAGAGCGCCGGTTCGGCACATAGATGATGGCATCGGCCAGCGCGTCGGGCTTGTCTTTGAGGCCAGCTTCCTCCGCCAGCGTTCTTGCCAGTGCGCGAAGGAAATCCGTTCCCGGAGGAATGGTGTAAACGCGGGAGGCGCCGGAGAACAGTCCGCCGCTATCCGCCATGGCAGGCCAGCCACATTTCGGCATCCTTCAGCGCCTGAGGATCACCGACATGCAGCCAGAACCGGTCCAGCAACACACCGTGCAGGCGCTTCTGCTCAATCAGCGGCGCCCAGACGCGCAGCGCGGAGAAGCGTTCGATGGGTTCACTGTCATAGAGCTGGGGCCGGATGATGCGCAGACCGCAGAAAGCATAAGGCGCGCTCGGCGCGTCGCCACGCCGGGTCATGCTGCCATCCTCGTGGCGGAAGAAGTCGCCCGGCCCGCCGAAGCCCAGCGTGCGGCCCGTATCTGCAACCAGCAGCAGGGCGTCCATCGCAGACGGATCGAACGTCTCTGCAAGGGCATGGATCGGCTCAGCGCCTGACGGTTCCCAGAAGGCATCCGTGTTGGCGACGATGATCGGGTCCTCGCCAAGCAGCGGCCGCGCCTTGGCCAGTGCGCCACCCGTCTCCAGCACCTCGCCCCGCTCGTCGGAAATGATGATCTCGATATCCGTGCGGGCTTTCACATGCGCTTCGACCTGATCGGCCAGGTAATGAACGTTGACGATCGCGCGCTGCACACCGGCGGCGACAAGCGGGTCCAGCATCCGGTCAATCAGCGCCTTGCCGCGAACTTCGATCATCGGCTTCGGGCAATCATCGGTCAGCGGGCGCATGCGTGTGCCAAGACCGGCGGCGAGCACCATGGCGGTGTGCGGAACTGGCACGCTCATTCAGAAGCCCTCGAAAACAAATGGGGTCGTCCGCCGCACGAAGGCGTTCATGTCCTTAAGCGCGGGATGTGACAGATTTCGGGCAAGAATGGCGAGCTGCCGCGGCTGGAAAAGGCCGTAGCGCGGTTTGCCATCACGGTGCTGGAGGCGGGAGAATATACCGGCAATGCGCAGGGCGTTCAGCGCGCCGATCACGGAAAGGCGCTCGTCGAAAGCCTCGCGCGACTTTCCGGTATGATCGAGGTAGTGCCGGATGGCGGCTTCGGCTGCCTCCGGCGAGACGGCCCGGCGCGCGTCCTGCGTCAGCATCGCCATGTCCCAGGCGTCCCAGCCGCGCACGGCATCCTGGAAGTCGAGCAGGCCGACTTCGCCATTGCCCAGCCAGAGCAGGTTCTCCGCATGGAAATCCCGCAGCGTGAAAGTGCGCGGGAACTCCATCGCCTGCGCGATCAGTTGGTCGCGCACCTTTTCCCACTCTTCCCGTTCGGCGCCTTCCAGCGCGCCGCCGCCCTGTTCCGCGCGAAGCCAGTCGGCGTAGAGGTCCGCATTCGAGACCAGCGCCAGCCGATCGAAATCGAGGATCGGCCAGACGTCGGCACCATTGGTGAGGACACCGGGCGCATCCTGACGATGCAGTTCAGCGAGAATGTCCGCGGCGGTCACATAGGCGGTGTGCTCATCGACACCTCCGGCCTCGATCTGGCGGGCGATTTCGAGATTCTCTCCGAAATCCTCGATCAGGGCGAAGCCGTGCGCGCTGTCATGCGCGATGATTTCCGGGGACCGGAAACCGCGATGGCGCAGATAATCTGCGATCAGGACGAAGGCATCCACGCGGGATGCCGCGAGGCGCGTCGAGGCGTTCCAACCCATGGCGATGCGGGTTGCATCGTCGGCGTCCGGCGGACACGCGCCATCCTCCACATTGGGCGCGTCCATCAGCATCGCCCGCGTGCCGTCCGGGCGGACCAGGCGGATATAGCGCCGGGTCGACGCGTCCTGCCCGAGCGGAAAACGCGCCGCGTTCTCCCAGCCCACACGGGTCAGGAAGGCGTTCATGTCTGCCGCGCGGCCTGCGTCGTCAAAACCCATAGAGTCGTGTCTGCCAGCCTTCGCCGCGCGGTTCCAGTGTCACGCGCCGGCCTTCCCCAAGGATTTCGATGGTCACATCCAGTCGCCATGCCGGCAGGTGGTCACCCGCCCGGTCCGGCCACTCGACGAGGGCGATACCGTCCTGCGTTTCGTCCCAGCCCAGTTCGACCACCTCGTCGGGGGATTTCAGGCGATAGAGGTCGAAATGCCAGATCGGCAGCGGTCCGGAATCATACAGCTGAACGAGCGTATAAGTCGGGCTTGGTACGTCCATAGTCCCGCTATAGTCCGCTATAAGCCCACGTGAGAACGTGGTTTTCCCGGCGCCGAGCTCTCCATGAAGGGCGATCACGTCCCCCGCCTGAAGCAAACGGGCCACACGTGCCCCAACGTCACGCAGGGCAGTCTCGTCTGGACATTCAAGAATCACTGTCATCTCATGCATATAAAGGCGCTGCGCTAATTCGTGCCATGGATTCACGGCGCCTTGCACTGTAACCGGGCTAGATATAAAAGACTAAAAACGTGACGCATGCGTCATAAATAAATTCCGGCCTTGAGGGAGGTACCAGTTTGGATCTTTCAGACGCATCGCAGATCGTCCTGATCGGCGGCGGGCAAGCTGCCGCGCAAGCCGTGCAGTCCCTGCGGATGGGAGGCTATACTGGCAAACTGGTGCTCGTGGGCGACGAACCCGCCCTGCCTTACCAGCGCCCGCCCCTGTCCAAAGCCTACATGAAGGGAGAGTTCGCCGAAGAGCGCCTCTTCTTCAAGCCGGCTGCCTGGTACGAGGACAATGGCGTCGAACTGATCCTCTCCACCCGCGCCACGAAGATCGACCGCGCGGCGCAGGTCGTGGAACTCGAACACGGCGCGATGCTGAATTATGACGCGCTGATCATTTGCACCGGATCCCGCCCGCGTCCGCTGCCCGTGAAGGGCGCGGACCTTGAAAACGTTTTCGATTTGCGGGGCCTGGCCGATGTCGACCGGATCCAGCCGAACATGGTGTCCGGCCGCAAGCTGGTGATCATCGGTGCCGGATATATCGGGCTGGAAGCTGCTGCGGTTGCCCGCCAGATGGGGCTGGAAGTCACCGTGCTGGAAATGGCAGAGCGCGTTCTGGCACGCGTCACCAGCCCGACCATGAGTGCGTTCTACGAAAAGGAACACCGCTCACAGGGCGCCACGATCCTGACCGGCGCCCGGCTCGATCATCTCGAAGGCGAAGACGGAAAAGTCTGCGCCGCGGTTTTGGCGGATGGAACGAAACTGCCCGCGGACATGGTGCTAGCGGGCATCGGGATCCTGCCGAATATCGAACTGGCCAAGGATGCGGGCCTGACCATCGACAACGGTATTGCGACAGACCGCGACGCCCGGACATCCGATCCGCGCATCTTTGCAGCGGGCGACTGCGCCAGCCGGCCGCTCGTCCACTATGGTCATACGGGCCGCCTTGAAAGCGTCCACAACGCAATCGAACAGGGCAAGCTCGCTGCCGCTGCCATCCTGGGCAAACCGCGCCCGCCCGAGGATTGCCCGTGGTTCTGGTCCGACCAATATGACTTGAAACTGCAGATCGCCGGCCTCAATCAGGGCCACGATGAAATCGTTGTTCGCGGCAATCCGGATGACCGGAAATTTGCCGTGTTCTATCTGCGCAACGGCACGCTCATCGCTGTCGACGCGGTGAACAGCCCGCCAGAATTTCTGGCGTCCAAGAAATTGATCATGACAGGCGCAAAAGTTGCACCTGACATGCTCAAGGATACATCCATATCAATGAAAGACATCGCTGTGGCCGCCGCCTCAGCCTAAGGAGACCAAAAAGCCGATGCCGAAGATTACCTATGTCGACCACGATGGCACCGAACGCACTGTCGAGGCGAAGAACGGCGAGTCCGTAATGGAAGCCGCTATCAAGAACTCAATTCCAGGCATTGATGCTGACTGCGGCGGCGCCTGCGCCTGTGCGACCTGCCACGTCTATGTGGACAGTGCCTTCATGGACAAAGTGGGCGAACAGCAGGAAATGGAAAAGTCGATGCTCGACTTCGCCGAGAACGTTCAGGAGAACTCCCGCCTGTCCTGCCAGATCACTGTTTCTGACGATCTGGACGGCCTGCGCGTGACCACGCCGGAAAGCCAGCACTAGGCTCTTCACAATCTGAAGATTTTGCACCCCGGCCTGCCAGGCCGGGGTGTTCCATTTCTGCCGCCGTTCCCCTAGCGGTACGGGTTGGTTCCGAAAAGGAATGCGTCTAGGCAAAGGGTGAACTCTGCCGATATGGACAAGTGTCATGAACTATACTGATCTCATCGCCTCCATCGCCTATGGTGCAGACAACACGTCTCGCGTCACCGTGCCGGAAGGCTGGATGCAGGGCCGCACCACCTATGGCGGGTTGACGGCTGCCCTCTGCCTGAAGGCTGCTCTGCCTCTTGCAGGTGATCGTCCACTGCGGTCAGCGCAAGTCGCCTTTGTCGGTCCGGCATCCGGCGAACTCGTATCGGTTCCGACTGTGCTGCGGGAGGGCAAGAACACGGCCTTCATCTCTGTCCGCATGACCGGGCCGGAAGGCATCGTCGCCGAATGCATCTTCGCCTTCGGCACGGCGCGGGAATCGAGCCTCGACTTCTCGAACATGATCGCACCGGTCGTCACACTGCCGGACGAGACGAAACAGTTTTTCCCGGATGAACGGAAGCGCCCGGCCTTTTCGCAGCACTTCAATGTTCGCCTCGCGAAAGGTGGGCGCCCGATCAGCGGAGCGAAGGATGGCGAGATTGTTCTCTGGCTACGCCACAGAGACGAAGCGGCACCGATGGATGCCGTCACCCTGCTGTCGATTGCGGACTCGCCACCGCCCGCCGCCCTGTCGATGCTGACGGTGCCGGGCCGTATCAGCTCCATGACCTGGATGGCGGAATTCCTGACGGACGACATTTCCACCGAAGGCGGCTGGTTCCTTGCCCAGCATATCGCCCAGACGGCGCAGCAAGGCTATTCCAGCCAGGCTATGCGCCTCTGGAATGCGAAGGGCGAGCCGATGATGGTCGGCCGCCAGACAATCGCGGTATTCGGCTAGCGCCTATTCGTCTTCCGGTGGCGTCGTGTCGTCGATGATCGGGCCATGGCCCATGCCGATGTCGACCGGGCCCTGCTCGATGAATTCAACCATTTCGCGCGGCACAGTCCCGGCTGGGCAAGCCGCGACGACTGGCTGGGCGTTGCCGATGGCCGGCAACCGGGCGTCCACACGCTCGACCGGCTGGGATCGGACAACAAGGCTGAACAGGAAGATTGCCGCAATGGCGGCACCAATCGCAGCGATCGTCCAGTTGCCATAGACCGGATCTTCATCCGGCTGAACCACCGTCTTCGGCGCTGTCCGGGCACTTGCCGAAGCTCGCGCGACGGCTGCGGAGACACCGGTCGTGGGCCGGGTTACAGACGAACCGTTCCCATTGCCGTTCTGGATCGTCGTGGCGGCCTTTGTCGCGGCTTCAGCGGCTTCCTTGGCGGGTTCCGGCTTGATGCCGAGCGCCTTTTCGCGCTTTTGGCGCTCTGCGATCGCAAGCGGATCGTCGGCATGCGCTTCGAGCCAGGCTTCCCGGCCCTCATCATCCTTCGAACCGAGTTTCATCCAGGCGCGCAAGTCCGACCGGCCCGTGCGGTCGGCAAGTTCCTCGACCAGCTTGTAGAAGCCTTCCGGCATCTTGCGGGAAGTGAAGCCCTCCAGCGCGAAGCGCTTGCCCTTTCGGTAAGGTTCGTAAGGGATCGTCTTGTCGATACCGGCATGCACCAGCATACCGTCACGAGAATTGCCGACAGCGGCCGCTGCCCGCACCCAGTCATTCTTGACCGAATTTTCGGACCACAGGACCAGCATATTGCCGGATTTTCCGGCGTCGCGCGCGTCCTTCGCGTCAAAAATATCGTCCTCCGTTTGTTTCTGATTGAAACGAACGGTGAATTTCAGCGAGCGGAGACGACGGGCGATCAGTTTCGCCATGTCGAAGTCTTCCGGCACAGTTACGAGAAAGACGTCATAAGCCATGCATTTTGCCTTGCATTTCGCGGGCCAACCTTACCCAAAGCCCCTCTCTTGAACACCCAATTCCGCTGTCAGGAGAGAAAACCGCCTGTTTTTCCTGCGGGAATAGGGCTATGGCCCCCTCGAAATCTAAGTTTAAGGAGGCCGGAATGGGCTTCAAATGCGGGATTGTGGGCCTGCCGAATGTTGGCAAATCCACGCTTTTCAACGCTCTGACACAGACTGCTGCGGCTCAGGCGGCGAACTATCCGTTCTGCACGATCGAGCCGAACGTGGGCGAAGTTGCCGTTCCGGAGCCGCGTCTGACCGAACTGGCCAAGGTTGCAGGCTCGAAGGAAATCATTCCAGCTCGCATGAATTTCGTCGACATCGCGGGTCTCGTCGAAGGGGCGAGCCAGGGCGAAGGTCTCGGCAACAAGTTCCTGGCCAACATCCGCGAAACCGATGCCATCATTTACGTGCTGCGCTGCTTCGACAATGACGACATCACGCATGTTCGCGGCACCATCGACCCGGTCGCCGACTTCGAAGTCGTCGAGACCGAACTGATGCTGGCGGACCTCGAAAGCCTCGAGAAGCGCAAGCAGAACGTCATCAAGAAAGCCAATTCCGGCGACAAGGAAGCCAAGGCGCAGGTCGCGCTGATCGACCTCGCCCTCGATGAGCTTAAAGAAGGCCGCCCTGCCCGCCGCGCCGATGTCCCGAAGGATGACATCAAGGCCTGGAACATGCTGCAGCTGCTGACATCCAAGCCGATCCTGTTCGTCGCGAACGTGGATGAAGCGAACTCGGCGACGGGGAACGACTACTCGAAGCGCGTGGAAGAACGCGCCACCGCAGAAGGCGCTGGCTGCGTCGTCATTTCGGCTCAGATCGAGTCTGAACTTGCAGTGCTGGACGAACCGGACCGGACCGAATTTCTTGAAACGCTGGGATTGGAAGAGCCGGGCCTGACCCGCCTTATTCATGCAGGCTACGACTTGCTGGACCTCCAGACCTATTTCACAGTCGGCCCGAAGGAAGCCCGCGCCTGGACGATCCGCAGGGGTTGGACAGCGCCGAAAGCGGCTGGCGTCATTCACGGCGACTTCGAAAAAGGCTTTATCCGTGCCGAGACGATTTCCTATGAGGATTACGTCGCGTGCGGGGGCGAATCCGGCGCCAAGGAAGCTGGCAAGATGCGGGCCGAAGGCAAGGAATACATCGTGCAGGACGGCGACGTCATGCACTTCCGGTTCAACGTGTAGCCGTCAGCCGACGCGATCAATACCTATTCGTCGCTCTCCGCCTTGTCGTGGAGCGGCGTGAGCGTCCACGCGAAAGCGATGAGCGGCTGGTCCATGTCCCGCTCTTCCCAGAGGATCTCAGCGATCCGCTCGATGTAGCCGTTGATCTCCTGGAGGGATTCCCGGCTCGGCCGGTTGATCAGCCGGAAGAAACCGAGATTGCGGCCTGGCCCCTCCAGTTGGGCATCCGGGTGTGTCAGCCCCTGGACAAAATCCCGGTGCGCCTGCCGGCTTACCGCGCCAACCGTCCGGGCGATGGTTTCGAAATTTTTGGGATCCGCGAGGGCCTTTTGAAGGCGCATGCGCGGAGCACGCGCCGCATAGAGAACTTCCGTTCGGCGGTTCGAGACCTGCGTGCCAGCCTCCACGATCAGACCCGCCTCCAACAGCATATTGATGTGATAGTAAATCGAGGACGGCTGCCGCCCCATGGAAGTCGCCAGCTGCTTGATCGACATCTCGCCATTGCCGACAAGGTGGTCGACAACATCCATCCGCACCGTCGATGCCAGGCATTCAAGCTGGTCCTTCCGGAGGACCCAGTATGTGTCCTGGTCTTCCGCCCCGCTCATGCTGCTTGATCCTGCCATTCAACAAATTCCCATTTTCCTAAAGCCCCTATAGTCACAAGGTACTCCGGTCACACCACCCCGATAAGGCAATATAACGCCGGGTTCCATACTTCGGGAGATTTTGACACCTGCATACCTTTCCCCAAGGTCATGAGGTTTGCCGCCTTGCCCGACTCTTTCCCTTGTGGCGTTCTGCCGTTCAGAGTCACCAAAATAAGGTGGCCGGAGGAGCGTGATATGAAGTTTGAACTGGACGAAGAGCACAGGATGCTTGCCGATCTCGTCCAGCGCTTCGTGCGGGACGAGCTGATGCCGCTTGAAGGCGCCGTGCTTGAGCGCGAAGCCAATGGCCAGGGCGCCTACCTGACACCCGAAGAACGGCAGCGGCTGGACAAGGTTTCCAAGGATCTTGGTCTCTGGAGCCTCGATGCTCCGGAAGACGCTGGCGGCATGGGCATGCCTCATGTCGCCCTGGTGGCCGTCAATGAAGCGCTCGGCTCCACCGTCGCGACATACACTCTGCCACCGGACTCACCGAACCTGCGCATGCTCATGACGAGCGTGAACGAACAGCAGCGCGTGGCTTACCTGGAGCCCTACGCGCGTGGTGAAACCATCTCAGCCATCGGCATTTCCGAACCGGGCGCAGGCGCCGATCCAGCGGGAATGCTCACACGTGCGGTTCGCGACGGGGATGACTGGATCATCAATGGCCGCAAAATCTGGATCACGCGCGCGGCGGAAGCCGATTTCACCATCCTGATGGCGATCACCGACAGGGAAAAGAAGGCGCGCGGCGGTATGTCGGCGTTTCTGGTCGATCGCGACACACCCGGCTTCAATGTCCTGCGCCGCATACCGATGCTGGGCGGTGAATTCACCTATGAAGTGGCGCTGGAAGATTGCCGGGTACCTGGCTGGAAATTGCTCGGCGAGGAGGGTCAGGGCTTTGGCCCGATGCAGGTACGCCTCGGTACCCGCCGGATGGAAATGGCGGCCTGGTGCATCGGTGCAGCCCAGCGCGCACTCGACATGATGCGGGAATATGCTCCGCAGCGAAAAACGTTCGGTCATAAGCTGTCGGAGCGTCAGTCGATCCAGTGGTGGGTCGCCGATGGTGCGGCCAAGATCCATGCAGCGCGCCTGATGGCATATGACTGCGCATGGAAGATCGACCAGGGCCGCGATGTGCGCACCGAGATCTCGATGATCAAATACTACGCCACAGAGATGGCGCAGGAGATCATCGACAATGCCATGCAGTGCTTCGGTGCCATGGGCATGACGAAAGAGATGCCGCTTCACTTGCTCGCCGGCCGCGTGCGCAACATGCGCATCTATGACGGCCCGTCGGAAGTGCACCGGATGGTCGTCGCCCGGAACCTTATGGATACCCGCCCATGACGCATACAATCGCCGTGCGCGAAGTCGGTCACGTGACCGAAATCGTGTTCTCCAACCCACCGAACAACCACGCCAATGTGGCGCTGCTGCGTGAGATCGGGGAAGTCCTCCTGACACTGGACGCGCAACCCGACTGCCGCGCCATTGTGCTCGCTTCAGAGGGGAAAGCCTTCTGCGCCGGGGCCGATCTTGCAAACGATGAGCGGGGCGGTGGGGTCGGCGGATCCGGCGATGACCCTGTGCGGGAATTCTATGATCAGGCCCTTCGCATATATGAAGCAAAGAAGCCAATCGTCGCCGCGATCCAGGGGGCAGCAGTCGGTGCCGGTCTGGGCCTGGCCGTTTCAGCCGATTTCCGGATAGCTGCACCTGAAGCGCGGTTCGTTGCAAACTTCACCCGGCTTGCTTTCCACCCAGGCTTCGCGCTCAGCGCGACCCTCCCCCGCCTGCTGGGCCCGCAGAAAGCCGCGCTGATGCTGCTGACATCCCGGCGCATCAAAGGCGAAGAGGCCGTCGCAATGGGCCTCGCCGATGAGTTGGTCCCGCTGTCGGACGTCAGGAATGCCGCGCACAGACTGGCCGCGGAGATCGCCGAGGGCGGGCCCCTGGGCGTGCTGGCAACGCGCAAGACCTTGCGCACCGGACTATATGAAACAGTTCGGGACACGCTGGCCCATGAACATGAAGAACAATGGAAGCTGCGCGCGACAGAAGACCATCAGGAAGGAATCCTGTCTGTCGCCGAACGCCGGCCCGGCAACTTCAAAGGCCGCTGACATGCCGGGCTCCTTTTCACACCGCTCAGCTTCCGTACCTGTTGTCGCAGCCGACAAGAGGTCATTGATGCCGCTGTTGTGTGTCGCTAGTCTTTTCACCGGAGGAAGCCGGCAAATATGAAACCAACAAATACGAGCAATCCCGACTACTTTCACAAAGTCGTCGATTGCCAATGGGCCTGCCCGGCACACACACCGGTCCCGGCCTACATCCGGCTCATCGCGCAAGGGCGTTACAGCGACGCCTACCTGCTGAACAGGGATTCCAATGTCTTTCCAGGCATCCTTGGCCGGGTCTGCGACAGACCGTGCGAACCGGCCTGCCGACGCACTCGCGTCGATGGAGAACCAGTAGCAATCTGTCGCCTGAAACGTGTGGCAGCGGACCATCGCGACGACGTGACAAGCCGCCTGCCGCAGAAGCCCGAGCAGACGAATGGCAAGCGGATCGCACTGATCGGGGGCGGCCCGGCGAGCTTCACGGTAGCGAACGATCTCGCGCCTCTTGGATACGAATGCACCATCTTCGAAAAGCTGTCCGAACCCGGCGGCCTGATGCGCGCCAACATCCCGGCCTTCCGCCTGCCTGAAAAAGTGCTCAATGAAGAGCTCCAATACATTCTCGACATGGGCGTGGAGCTGAAGCTCAACTCACCGGTTTCCAGTATGAAGGCGTTGCTGGATGACGGTTGGGACGCCGTCTTCGTAGGCACAGGCGCTCCGAAAGGCAAAGACCTTAATCTCCCCGGACGCGAAGACGCCGACGCGAACATCCATATCGGCATCGACTGGCTGGAATCGGTCGCATTCGAACACATTGATGCAATCGGCAAGAACGTCCTGATTATTGGAGTCGGCAACACGGCTATGGATTGCTGCCGCACATCAATCCGTCTTGGGGCGGACAATGTGAAGGTCATGGCCCGCAAGCCCCGGAACTTCTTCAAGGCTTCCGAATGGGAACTTGAGGACGCCGAGGAAGAAAACATCCAGATCGTCGTGAACCACTCGCCAAAAGCCTTCGTGACCGAGAATGGCAAATTGGTCGGCATGACGTTTGAGCTGATGGAATATGATGTCGACGACAAGGGCGAGATCACCGGCCAGCGCGTGATCGGCGAAGAGACACTGCCTTGCGATGACGTCATTCTCGCCATCGGGCAGGAGAATGCCTTCCCATGGATCGAAAAAGATGCCGGCATCGAGTTCGGCAAATGGGATGTTCCCGTCGTCGACGAGCAAACCTTTGAATCGACCCGCAAAGGCGTCTTTTTCGGAGGCGACTCCGCCTTCGGCCCGAAAAACATCATCTGGGCGGTCGAGCACGGCCATCAGGCCGCAATCTCGATCCACCGGCATTGCCAGGGTCTCGACTTGCGCGACCGTGCGCCTCGCGAAGTCGAGCTACAATCCGCCAAGATGGGCATGTTCGAATGGCGTTATTCAAACGCCTTCACTGCCGCTGAGCGCCGCGAGATGGAACACGTCGCTTTGGTGGACCGTTTCCAGCGCCTGAACATCGAAGTCGAACTTGGCTTCAATGCAGAACAGATCGCCGTTGAAGTGCAGCGCTGCCTGAACTGCGATGTGCAGACAGTGTTCGAAGCCCCACTCTGTGAAGAGTGCGACGCCTGTATCGATGTGTGCCCTGTTGAATGCCTCAGCATCACGCCGGACGCCGACAGCGAAGCCGAACTTCGCGCGTCATTGACCCAGCCGGAGGCTCCGGAAGAGCAGTCTCTTTACGTATCCAGTCCTCTGCCGCTCACCGGCCGGGTGATGATCAAAGATGAGAATGTCTGCCTGCATTGCGGCTTGTGCGCCGAACGCTGCCCGACATCCGCTTGGGATATGAAGGAAGGCGTAATCAAAATCCCGCATGCGGATGACCAAGTGGAGACCGTGGCATGAACGGACCCGGCATCAATGATTTCACCCTGCGCATTGCAACGGTGAACGGCACAGGATCGGCCAGCGCAAATGGTTTGTTGATGAAAGCCATCTTCAGGATGGGTGTGCCGGTTGTTGGGAAGAACGTCTTCCCATCCAATATTCAGGGTCTGCCGACCTGGTACGAAATCCGCGTCACAGGAGACGGCTATGCCGGCCGTGACAGCGAGACTCATTTCGTCATCGCGATGAACCCGGAAACGTATGCAGATGACCTGGCGGAGCTCGCCCCCGGCGGCGTTCTTCTCTACGACTCCACATGGCCGCGCCCCCAGCTCCTGTCCCGTCCGGACGTGACAGTGATCGGCGCACCGCTGTCGGCCATGTGCAACGACGCATTCAAGGCGGCGCGCTCGCGCATCCTGATGAAGAACATGGCCTATGTCGGCGCCGCCGCAGCCCTGCTGAACCTTGATCTCAGCGTGATCGAGCAGCTGGTCACGGAAATGTTCGCGGGCAAGGAAAAGCTCATCCCGCTGAACATGCAGGCCGTCGCACTCGGCCACGACTACGCCAAACAGAACTTCAAATGCCCGCTGGACTTCCGCGTCAGCCCGCTGGACAAGACCAAAGGCAAGGTGATGATCGACGGGAATACGGCCGCCGGTATTGGCGCCGTCTTCGGTGGCGCAACCTTCGGCGCCTGGTACCCCATCACGCCGTCCACTTCCCTGATGGACTCATTCCAGAAGTATTGCGAAGAGCTCCGCGTCGATCCGGAAACCGGGCAGAACAATTTCTGCATCCTTCAGGCTGAAGACGAATTGGCTGCCGCAGGTCTTACCATCGGCGCAGCGTGGGCCGGTGCCCGCGGCTTCACGCCCACCTCTGGCCCCGGCGTTTCCCTGATGAGCGAATTCATCGGCTTCGCATACTATACCGAAGTACCGCTCGTGATCTGCGACATCCAGCGGGTTGGCCCATCAACGGGCATGCCGACACGGACGCAGCAGTGCGACATTCAGCTTTGCGCTTACGCATCTCACGGCGACACGCGCCACCTCGTGCTGTTCCCTGCCGACCCGGGAGAGTGCTTCGAGTTCTCGGCCAAGGCGCTGGATCTCGCCGAACGCTTCCAAACCCCGGTCTTCTTCCTGTCCGATATCGACATCGGCATGAATGACTGGATGGTCGATGAGCTGACCTGGCCGGAAGACTATGTGCCAGACCGCGGCAAGGTGCTGACCGCCGAGCAACTCGAAGAGGTCGATGCCTTCTATCGCTACCTGGACGTGGATGGCGATACGATCCCTTATCGGACCCTGCCCGGCATTCATCCCAAGGGCGCCTATTTCCTGCGCGGTTCCGGCCACACCAAGCTCGGCCGCTACACGGAAAAAGGACCGGAATACAAGGAAGTCGTCGACCGGCTTTACGAAAAATGGAAACGCGCTGCTGCCTTCATGCCCCAACCGGTCGTGAAGACCGCAGGCCGCCCGGCCCGTTACGGCATGATCGCCATCGGAAGCTCTGACGCCGCCGTAACCGAAGCTCGCGATCGTCTCGAGGCCGCAGGTGTACCGGTCGATTATATGCGCATCCGCGGGTTTCCTTTCAGCGACCATGTTGCGGCGTTTGTTGAAGCACACGAGGAAGTCTTCGTCGTGGAGCAAAACCGTGATGCTCAGCTCATGAACCTGCTGATTACGGAAACCAGCGCCGCGAAGGAAAAGCTGGTGCCCGTGCTGCACTATTCCGGTGAACCACTGAATTTCCGTTTTGTGTTCGAGGCTGTGGAAACTGCCCTGAAAGTGAGGAAGATCGCATGACCTCCTTCGTCAAACCAAAGATCCGCAGACTGAACGAGCCAACCAACGCGCTCGGAAAATCACGCGCGGATTATGATGGCGCAATGTCCACGCTGTGCGCCGGTTGCGGCCATGACAGCGTGACCGCTGCCCTCGCCCGCGCCTTTTACGAGCTTTCGACAGACCCGAAAGATGTGGTGAAGGTGTCCGGCATCGGATGCTCGTCCAAGACAACCACCTATTTCCTGAAAGACGCCCACGGCGCCAACACAGTCCACGGGCGCATGCCGTCCTTCGCCACCGGCGCAGCAGCAGTCAACAAGAACCTCACCTATGTCGGTGTGTCGGGTGACGGGGACAGCCTGTCCATTGGACTTGGCCAGATGGCACACGCGATCCGGCGCAATGTGGACATGATCTACATGCTGGAAAACAACGGCGTATACGGACTGACAAAAGGCCAGTTCTCGGCGTCGAGCGATATCGGCTCCAAGGCCAAGAAAGGCGCGACCAATATGTTGCCGCCGATCGATCCGGCCATCATGGCCCTCTCCATCGGTGCAACTTTTGTGGCGCGCAGCTTCTCCGGTGACAAGGCTCAGCTCGTCTCGCTGATCAAGGCAGGCATAGCGCATCGCGGTTTTGCATTGATCGACGTGATTTCGCCCTGCGTCAGCTTCAACGACCACAAGGGCTCCACCAAGTCCTACGCTCACACTTACCAGTATTACCACAAGGCTGTTCACGCCGATTACGTTCCACCGAGCGAGGAAATCACGGCGGCCTATGATGAAGGCGAAAGCATGCCGGTGGAGCTGCATGACGGCGGCACCATCATGCTGCGTAAACTGGATGCGGACTATGATCCGACCAATCGGGCGTCGGCTATGGAAAAACTGATGCAGAGCCAACAGACGCAGGAGATCCTGACTGGCCTGCTCTACATTGATGAATCCCGTCCTGCGATGGCCGAACACAAGAAACTGCCCGAGACACCCCTGCACTCGCTGCCCTACGCAAAACTCAATCCGGGTGCCGACGCACTGCGCAAGCTTCAGGAGGAGTTCCGCTGAAATCTCTATCGGGCTGGTAAGCTTCGTACGGCCTGCTAGACTTGCCACACCTGTTTCATTCAGGGTGGGAGAGAAAAGTGCGGAAACTCCAATTTTTGCAACCACTTGGTGGCCTGTGCATGCTAGCGCTCGTCGCCTGCGCGGGGGCTGCCACGGCCCAGCCGGAATCGTTTCCGGACGAAGATCCGAGCTGGCCGCGCACCGAGTTTTCCATCTCTGACGACGAGGCAGGCACAAAGGGCTTCAACACCCAGCCTGCCCGGAAGGAAGATTGGCCGTTCTTCGCCGCCCTGCGAGGTACGCGGAATGGGTTGGTCACGTATGACTGTGGCGGCACAGCAATCTCCGCGAATTGGATCCTGACCGCCGCGCATTGCGTCGAAGGCGCCACAAGAAATTCTGCGACCGGCCGTTGGGAACGTCCGGGATCAGGCGCGCTCCAGCTCGTCCTGGGTCAGAAAGACCTGAAAACGGTCATCCCGGCCAACGTCTACAACGCAACGGATGTGCGTATCGCCCCCAATTTCACGCGCGGTGGAGAGAACAAGGTTCCGGTAAACGATATCGCCCTCGTGAAGCTGGACCGGCCATGGACCGGACCGGTCGTCCGCCTGTCGGCCAGCAACGCCTCCGACGTCGATCGCTTTTTCGGGCCAGCCTATTTCGCCGGGTTCGGTAAAACCGACATGCGTCAGACAGAACCTCAGCGCTACACGTCCACGGAGGGCCCGTTCGCAGCGTATACGGATATCCTGGGCAACGCCATGATCCCGACCCGAAACCCGGAAGCCTGCCGCAACGACTATCAAGTCGAAGCTTATGACAGTGCAGCAATGATTTGCGCAGGATATGACACCGGCATCATCGATTCCTGTCAGGGTGATAGCGGCGGACCTCTGATCGCCAGGGATTTCGCTGGCCGGGTCTACCAGATCGGTATCGTCAGCTTCGGTGAGAGCTGCGGCGTCCGAGGGAAACCTGCCGTCTACACCCGTGTGTCGGGCTTCAAGGAATTCGTCCAGTCCGTCGTCCCCGATGCCGCTTTCGTTGACGCGAAGCCGGAAAAGACGGTGTACATGACGAAGGCTGGTCTGGAGAACCTGATGCGGACCCTCCAGCCAGCGGACGGCAAGGTGAGCGTCCGCATCAACGATGGCGGATCTGAGTTCCGCTCAGGAGATCGGGTCCGTATCTTCATCGACCCATCCATAAAAGGTCGCCTGTGGGTGTTCGATCTCGATCCGTCCGGCACAGTCAGCTGCCTGTTTCCTTGCAATGCAAGCGAAGTGGAAACGGCGATGGTGGAACCGCAGCAATCCATTGTCCTGCCGCCCGGCGGGGTATCTATCAGCGTCGCGCCTCCGTCCGTGCCGGGAGACAGCACACTGGCGGCGTTTGTGCTGCCTGAACGCATGGCGCTGATAGGCGACACGTTGCCGGATCTCAGCCGAACCAAAGGACCGATACGGACGGTCTGGCAGTCCTATTCGGACATTCTCGTCTTTGAGGTACGCGACGCGATGTCCGATGCGCCATCGACAGATCCCTTCGCCAATACCGGCATGGGCCTGCTAACTTACAGTGTCAGCGAATGAAGGATCTCCTGATGAAACTGATCCGTCCCTTCGTGTTGGCCACCGGCATCATTGCGTTGGTCTCCGCCTGCCAGACGGCGCCGGATGATACACCGAGCGCAGCGCAGCTCGCCTGGTCATCGACGCTCGACGCCGATGCCAGGGCATCGGACCGCATCGTGAATGGCGACCGCTCCACACTGGCGCAATGGCCCTACATCGCTGTTTTACGTCATGAATCCCGTAGCGGACGGCTGCAGTATTTCTGCGGCGGCACTTTCATTGCACGGCGCTGGGTGCTGACGGCAGCGCATTGTTTTGAAGGGGAATCCCGCAAGGTCGAGGGCCGTTGGGAATGGAAGTCACGGGCCCAACTGGAAGTCGTCGGCGGTACCGACGACCTCGGCGCGGGCGATGAAGCCGTGTTTGAAGTGGACGCCGTCATGATCCATCCGGACTATAAGCCGACTATGGAAGTCTCACCGGGCGTCTGGGAAGGGTCGGAAAATGACCTTGCCCTTGTCCGCATCGGGCGCTCATGGGCCGGCCAACTGGCGCGGCTCTCGTCCGGCGGGGCATCCGACAGCGACGTAAATGGCGCGCGGGCCTTCGTGGCCGGGTTTGGCAAACAGGCAGACAGAGGCGCAGCCGCCCGGCTGGAAACATTCCGCATCGGTGCCAGTGACAGATCCGGTCAGGCCGGATCGCGCTATCTCTATCACGCCATGCTTCCCATGAAGCCTCCGGAGGTCTGCGGCGCGCAATATGCAGACCTCGCCTATGATGGCAGCACACAGATTTGTGCAGGCCGGAAGTTCGGCGGTGTGGACAGTTGCCAGGGTGACAGCGGCGGCCCGCTGGTCGCGCTCGATGCGAGCGAACGCACATACCAGGTCGGCATTGTCAGCTTTGGTTTCGAGTGTGCCGCGGCAAAATCGGAGGGTGTTTACACACGCGTCTCGCCTTATCGGGAGTGGATCGAAACCACCGCACGCGGCGCCATGTTCGTTGATGCCCAGCCGGAACAGGTGTTCGTCGCAACCGCAGAGACCATGGAAGCCATGGCGCGCGTGCTCAGTCCGACGAGCGACCGCCTCGATCTGAATGTGACTCAAGAGGGTGAAGGCACAAATGCTGCGCTGAAGATATCCGTCACGCCCAGGATCGATGGACGCCTCATCGTATTCGAACTTGAGAATTCAGGCCGGATAAACACCTATTTCCCGAACGACCGGACACCAGAGGAAAGTGCGATCGTCAAAGCCGGGCAGACCATCTCCCTACCCGAAGTGCCATGGATGGTTATTCCGCCCGCAGAAGACGGCGCGAAGATATATGCCTTCGTCATTCCTGAGGGTGTCGCCTTTGCAGGTGATCTGTTGCCGACACCAGCGAGAATGCGAACCGTCGCGGAAGAAGAACAGCCGGAGCGTGAGCCGGTCGACTTTGCCACCCGAATGCTAACGGAAGTCGCCAACCGATCGAGCGAGGGCGGTCTGGCAGACTGGGCCGCAGCGACCGCGACCTACTGATCGTCGGCCAGCTCTTGTTCCAGCAGCTCTTCGATGCGTACGCCTGCTTCTTCCAGCAAGGTTTCAGCTTCATCGATCTTGTCTGAAGGCAGCGGGCCGCGCCAATTGAAGCGGTGTTCAATGTCAAACAGGGCATCTTCCACATCATCGCGCGCGGAGATCAGATAGTCTGAACTCGTGCCGTCGTCGGCGAGCGTCCGGCGCAGATCCAGTACCGCGCGGCGCAGGGCGCGTTCGAGGCCCCGCTGTGCCACCAGTTCGTCGGCACGTTCTTCTTCCTCGTCGCGGCGCGTGCCTTCCTTGTCGATCTGCTTGCGCAGCTCTTCCTCGGCGGCTCCCTGAACGGCATTGGAACGGAGCAGTGAACCAACATCAGAGAGCAGCGGGTCACCGCGCTTCAGCTCAAGTACGTCCACGAACAGGTTGAAGATGCCTGAGTCACGGTCGACACCGGAATAGTCGAGCGGCATCCACCCCGTCTCAAGAGCGGTCGCGGCAGCGCCGGAAATGTACTGGCCACGTTTCAGCTCCGGGAATTTGAATACACCGCGCGCAAAGCCGGAAGCGTCGTGAAACTCCACCGCACCTTCGGGAGTGAACTGGACATAGGTTCGCGGCTCAGGACGTTCGAAATCGAGGACCAGCAAATAATCACGAGAGTCGTATCGCGCCTGCCTCTCGAAATCATTTGAGACAACCTTGAGCAGTTCGGCGTTGAAATATCCGGACAGTTCCTCATCCGGCACCAGACGGATCTCTGCGTAGAAGGATGGCCGGGACACGAGGCCGAGGCGATTCCATTCCGCCAGGAATTCCGGCGGCGCGTTGCCGAAGGATGGCCCGGACGGGTCGAAACCTTCTCTGATCACGTGAACGCAGGCGACTTCCCGGTTGAACTCCATCATATCCGGGCTGGTAAACAGCTTGCCGCTGACAACGCCGGTGCTGCGGTCGATCTTGGGCGCACCCATCTGCTGGAGCCAGGCTCCGACAGAATCGAAAGCCAGCATGCCTGCCTGCAGTGCCAGCTCCTGCCCGAAACCGAGCGTCCGGTCCCCCGGTCCCCGCGTATCTGGCGGCAGACAAGTGTCGTCGAGCATAACCCTCAGGTCTGACCCCATACCGTCGGACACCACCGGCGGGCGGGTATTGATACTTCTCGTCAGACATCCCGTCAGCGCAGTGCATGCGCCAATCATTGCCGTGAACGCGAGCACGCTGCGTCTTCTTCCCACGACCGACTCCTCACTCCAGACCGGCCGAATTCGTGACCGGGTACGCCCGTCTTTCCCCTGAAAATTCAATTCACAACAGATTTAAGGCCACGGCAACAGGAAGCATGCGCAGCGCCGCATCATTCCGGCCGGGTGCGGCTTTTCTGACGAAAAGCTTCAAACCCCGCTGTCGTGAACTTCACCATGTGCTCGTAGGCATCTGTCAGGTCGCTGGAACGGCATAACCCGCCAGAAAGGTGGTCGATCCGTCCGGTCTGGGCGAAAGTCAGCGTCAGGACCCCCGACAAACAGTGATAGGCCCAGTAAAGGTCGCGATCTTCCATTCCGGGCAAGGCAAGGCGGAACGCGTCCATGAAACGGTCGACCAGCGGATCGAAGAATTGCGTCATCAACACACCTCCCCATTCCGGGGAGTTATTCACGTACGCAATCAGCGCGTAATAGTTCTTCCAGCCTTCTTCCTGAACATGATCGCCTGTCAGCAAGGGGCCCAGATAGGCTCGGATGATCGCGTCGACCGTCGGTGACTGACCCGTATCCTTCAGACATTCATCAAGCTGGTTCAGACGCAGCTGGTTCATGATTTCGGCACGGCGTACCAGAACGGCATCGAACAAATCCCGCTTCGGTCCGAAATAGTAGTTCGGAAGCGCCAGATCGACTCCGGCACGCCTGGCGATGGTGCGCAACGTCACGCCGTCATAGCCATGTTTGGCGAACTGCTCCTCTGCCGCATCGAGGATCGCTGTGCGTCGGTCGGGCCGTGCTTTGGACGTCGTTCCCGTCATGAACTGCTCCTACCCCTCAAGCCCGGGCACATCAATCGGGGGCAAGGTCAGGTCCAACCCAATCGGAGCCGTCCCAGCCATACCAGTGCGATGGCAAGCGCCAGGAACGGACCGAATGGCATCATCCCCGTGGGGCGGCGTCCCAGCAGCGTGAGCAACCCTGCAAAAACGAGCCCCGAGCTGCTGGCAATGAGAACGATCCATGGCAGGCTCATCCAGCCACACCAGGCACCGCCGGCGGCGAGCAGTTTCGCGTCGCCACGCCCGAGTCCGTTCTGTCCGCGGAGCGCAAGGTATCCCTTCTCGACGATCAGGAAGAAAAGGTATCCGGCGATGGCGCCGATCAGGGCGGTCCAGATATCCCCTGTAAAATACCAGAACTGGATCACGCCTGCCCCGATCAGCGGAAGGGTCAGACGGTCGGGCAGCCGCAATGTACGTATGTCGATCCAGGCAAGCGCCACCAGCGCTGGCAGGAGCACTAAGCACCAGAGCAACACGTCAATCGTCATGAACGCCCGTCCCCTTCACGGCTGCGACAGCCAGCCCGCAGCATAGAAGGATTGGTCCCAAACGAAAACGCCCGGGCACAGAGCCCGGGCGAATTGAGAGTCGCTTGGAAATTGCCTCAGAGCGACGAAGATATAGCCGGGCCTCTCAGCGTGTAGACATTGTTCCCGAGCTCTACATCCATCTGGAGATAGCCTTCGGAAATATCCGGCACAGACGCGGGCATCTTGCTGCCGATGCCGCGCATCAGCGTTTCTCCACTTGCTGAGACCACAGACCAGCCAACAGGTTCGAACTTGTCGCTGTAACTTGCAGCCAGGTTCGTCCGCGGTACGGCAGTCATCGGAACGGGCGTGTTCAACTGACCATCGACGCGGGCGAAGAGCTGGACGACATAAAGGACGCCGTTTGCTTCAACTGCAGCGACACCCATGTGATCGAACTCGTTGCGCACGATGTTTGCCGCGTTCATCTCGTCCGCCATGATGACCTTCTGGACATCCTCCGCCGACGCGCCGGCTTTGACGATGACGATGTTCGCACCAAAAGCGCCGAGCAGAGCGCTGCGTTCGATCATCCGAACGCGGTCGAGGTGAGACCGGCCCTCAAGGTCTGTATGGGAGGCATAGCCGCGCACAGCCATATCGAGGGCATGTAGCCGGGCTGCTTCGCTCAGAGAGCCGAGCGATGACAGCTCTGCCTCGCCCTGGCTGGCACGCTGTTCGCCCGCCAGACCCATAAGCTGGTCTGCCATGACCGTATCGGTTTCGACACCATTGACGCCTTTCAGGCAGGCATTTGCTTCCTGCTGGAAAGCCGCCGGTGTGACGGCGTACCCGTTGGAAAGGTCGCAGGCGGCGCCTGCCTCTGCGAAGGAAGGACCGCTCAGAGCCGCAAGGGCCAGCGCCGAAACGGACAGGAATTTGTAGGTGTGACGTAACATAACTGTCACATTACGCAGTGTGACAGTTGTGTGTCAATACTGTCCATTATTATGGATATTTTGTGTACTGTAGTAGTTATTACAGAAAACAGTAAGTCACTCAGGCTGGCAAGCGGTCAATCCTGTAAGCGGCGTTATGATTTCCCAACCTTCAGCATTGTTGTAGATCAAACGCGCGAGCGGCACACGGCGCCCGCCTTCTATCTCTTCTCCCGGCGAAAGAGTCAGTGACACAGGATTTCCATCCGGCTTTCTGAACGCCATGCGAGTTAGAAATTGTCCAAAAACATCGCCTTCCTGCGAATCAATCGTGAGCGCTTGCCTGCGGCCATCCAGGATTGCTTCCGCTGTTGCTTCCCCGGCCGTGAAGAACAGGACGAAGTGCCTTGGCTCGTCACGGGTCCACAGGAAGAGACCGCACTTTCCAGGTTTCAATGTCTGCGCCGGCAAGGCGTACTCGACTGGTTCTGCAGTAATTGAAGGTGCGTCGGTCACGGAGGGGGTGCCTGACGAGGCGCAAGCGCCGAGGAAAGCCAGACCGGACAGAAGGATGTACCTACTCACTGAACGCTCTCCCCATTCGACAGGCGCTGCATGTAAACAAACCGGCCCGCCTCATTGGTAAAGCCAGCAAGCAACAGAGCATTCGTCTGATTCTCGGGTACATCCCAAAGCTCCAGCCGGCCATCGCCTTGCAGGGATGACTTCGCCGAAATACGTGTCCCATCCGCCGCCTGGCCCTCGACCGAAACGACAATCTCGCCATCGACACAGGAAAGAGACCCGTCGAGATCCGGCCAGTTCGCTCCATAAACAGCGGATATCCTGGACAGCGCATCTGTCGTCACATCCCCGCTGGCGGCCCGGCAGCCCGACGCATTGGCGTCAATCGAAACATTGGACAGACGCAGGGAAACATCCTGCGCCGGAAACAGGGTCGAGATACGTGTGGCATCGAACGTGACCGCAGCGCGCCCCTTGCGGATCTTGACGCTCGAACCAGACAGGGTCGCAAGAGCGGACCCCTGCCCCATCGGGCCACTCCAGCGGATGAGGTGACCGGGTTGGCCTTGCACCATGCGAAGCAGACTGAAGTCACCCTGAACCGCACCCACAGGATCCCCCCGCATCGCGAGACCTGTCACCTGTCCATGAAACGCTGTGCCGCGAGCTTGTTGCCAGGAAACGCCCTGCTGAACGATGCCCGATCGCTTCAGGATGAATGACAAGGGTGCATTTGCGGCAAGCGTGAAAACGAACACGGCAATGAAAACCATGAGAAGAAGCAATCTTCGCATTACTGCGCGCCTCCCCGGAACTCAAAGCTGGCACGGACCGTACCGCCCGCATCGGCAAAGACAGAGGCCTGGGCCGGCTCGGCACCCAGCTCGCGCTCGGCCGCTTCCAGCCAGGCAAACAAGGGCTGCACGGAAACCTGATCGAACTGGATTATGATCGCGCCGCGCTCATTCGATTGCAAACGTGATACAGAAATACCACGGCGCGCAGCCAACTCGACCAGTCTCGAGCGCAGGTCCTGCACCGCGAGGCTGGACGGGCCGGATGCCGTCCCGGCATTCGCCACCGACCGCGACCCAGAAACCGCATCCAGCGTTCTCGACGCGACCTCCAACGAAGCGGACGCGCTTTCTTTGGCAGCCAGCAGTGGGCGAACAATCAGCAGATTGGAGAGCAAGACGGCGATGAGCAGGCCGGCAACCAGGATCAACAGGCGCTCGCGAGCGGAACGGGTGGACCAGTATTCGGTCATGATGCCACCTCAAGTATCATGTCGCCAACAACACGTCCGTCTTCAACCCGCGCATCTCCAAGACGGACAGACAATCCGCCAGCCTCAATCGCATTCTTGAGTGTCTCGTCATCGCCAAAGGCGCCATAGACGAGTTTCGCCTGCAATTGACCTGCATCGGCGTCATAGCGAAGGCTGGACAGGCGAACGCCTTCTCCATTTTCCAGCGCGGCATAGAGAACTCCGGCCATTTCCCGGAACCCGGCGGCGGGCCTCTGCATCTCGCCTGAGCGACCGCGTACCGCAGCAAGGATGTTCGAAGGCACAGGCTCGCCGGGGTACAAGGCCGCAAAGCTTGCACGGGTCTGGCGGTCCAGCACGGTTTCCAACTGGTTCATCGCGCGGATGCTGGCAAACGTGTAGATGCCCCAGGCCAGCGCACATGCGGCGGCAAGGCCGGCCAGAAGTCGGAATCGTTTCAGGTCGATTGGCAATTCTGCTTTGCGGGCAAAATTCGCCTGGCGCAGGTCGATTCCCAACTGGCCGGATGCAGAGCAACGGGCGAGCGCCAGCAAAGGATCGTCGGCCCGCTCGGCCTCCTTGCCCGCGCGTTGCATCAGTGCAGAGACGAGTTCTGCCGGCAGCGTCTTGTCGATTGCGAATTGGTGTTCTTCGCTTGCAACCAGTATGCGCTCACCGAGGTCCAGCGGCGCGGAACCCGCTTCGAGGAGTGTAACGTCGGGAACCAGACGGGCATCTTCCAGACCCGCTTCCTTGAGGCGTTGCATCCAGTTTTCCATCACCTGACGAGACACCATGCAAACGGTGCCCTGCCCCCCGGCATGGCCGCGCGGATCAATCGCGACATGAAGATTTTCGACAGGCACAGCGATGTCGTCTTCAACGGCAAAGCGCGCGGTGCGAAGCCAGTCCGACCGGCGCGCGCCGACAAGCCGCACAGCCGCAAGTGTCACTTCCGTCGACGGCACGACAACTGTCACTTCGTCAGACGATGCCGGCTTTTCATTTGGCGTCAGCAGAGTGATGTCGCCAGAACTGATGACCGCGAAACGCCACGGTTCGCCGTCTGCTGGCAGAAGCGCGATGAGATGGCGCGCCATTAGAGTTCCCTCCGTACCAAGGAGACCAGGGATACGTTCCCCGCTTCGGAGCGCCGGTAAAGCGCGTCAAATTTCGAAATCATGCCGCCCGTTCCGACGCTGATATCCGCCGACAGGTAGTTGGACGCCAGCGAAATCGCCATTTCATTGCGTGCGTCCGGCGCGATCTTCATGATCGCGTCCTGCTGCCCGAAGCCCTCTTCATTCAGCCAACCGCCTGCCGGGCGGGTGTCGATCACCCCCCTCGCATCGGCGAGTGACAACTCATTGGAGTACAACGCAACCAGCAACGGGGCCTGATCAATGGTCAGCGTGTTTATATTGAGCACGGACTGTTCAGTTCCCGGACGCAAGCAGACCAGCCCCGCGATCCGCGCAACGACTTCGGCATCATAGCCGGCAATTGCCTTCAATTCGCTGATACTGCGCATCTTCATATTGGCCGTGCGATAAGGCTCGGCTTGTGAAGCGTAGTATCCGTCTTCTGCTCCATAGGTGCGCGTCGAATAGTCGGCGTCCACCCAGTCTGCCAGCTTTTGAGCGAGAGATTCTGCCTCCGCATCGTCAAACTCAGCCGCGACCAGAAGATCGTCATATGCCTGGAGCGCCTCGTCGCTGACCTCACCATCACCTGCTCTGTTGAACAGAGCATTCAGATTGAAGCAGTTCGATGCTTCGGCGGCCTGCACGACGATGACACCATTGCCCGCCGGCAGGGTTGTGGGCTCAGCGAACAAGTCGGACTCACTGTTCAGCGCGCCCTGGTTTACTGACAGCGCCTTGGTGAGATAGGTGGCAGCCGCTTGCGCTGCCCCTCTTGCAGTCCAGAAGGTTTCGGCACGTCCGGAAGAAGACTTGATGATAAGCACGGACCGCGCAAGCGCGTCGGTTGCGGTGATTGCCGCGACCGACATCAGCATGACAATGACAAGGACGGACAGCAGGCTTGCGCCGCGGTCCTTTTCGACCCCACGCATCAGCCGCCCCCTCCCACGAGAAAGAGTTCTGTGAGTGCGTCCTTGTCGGTGTATTCCAAGGTCAGCTCGATTGCGGCTGGCAGCTCCGTCCGCCCAGCTCGCCATTCCGGCAACCATTCCCTGCCATTGAAATAGCGTGCCGTCATGCGCGACAATCCCGTGGCGAGCACCCGGTCGACATGGGGCGTATCCGCAGCCGGATCCGGACGGAGCCAGGCCCGGCGGGTCAACGCACCGTCCCGGAACTGATATTCCACTGCGAGAAGCGAGGCCCGGTTATCGTCCGGAACCGGATGGCTCCAGCCATCACGCACGAAAGCCACGAACGGCGCGGAAGTGTATTCCGGCCGCCCGGCATCACCAGCCAGCGTCTGGATATTCGCGAAATCGTCGCGCATGAGTGTATGAGCCAGTTCGATTTCACTGACACTCTCAGTCGTCTTGCCAAGACGATCAGACGCCCTGACCGTGCCGATGAGCAGCGTAGAGCCCGCGACGGCAATCATTGAAGTCAGTGCCAGTGCGACCAGCATTTCGATCAGTGTGAAGCCGGCATCCCGTGTCATGGCATCACCTGAACCAGCGTCTCACGCATGGCGAGCTGCTGTCCGGTTGTCGCGTCCGAAACCGTCACGCGGATTCCTGCGAGGCCACTCTCGTCACGGATTTCAATGTCCCGGACCCAATCGAATGATTGGCCGCGCTGGACACCTTCGCCTGATGCAGACCCCGCCCTGAGCGTCGCCGGGTCGGCAATAGCTTCGACAAGCCTGTTGTCCGCCTCGATCCGTGCGAGCGACAAGCTGCGTGTATGCCTCGCATTCGCCGTCGTCTCAGTGACCAGATGCGCGAGCCCGATCGCAGCGATGGAAAACACCAACAGCGCCACGAGCACTTCTGCGAGAGTGAAGCCGCGATCCATCATCGTGCCGCCTGTCCGGGCAGGTCGAAGTCATGCGTCCGGACACCTTTGGAAAGACGCACACCAGGTCCGGACACGATACCGGAAGCATCCATGACGATCTGAGGGAGCGCATCTTCCGACTTTACCTCAACGTTACCCAGCACACTGATGGTTACGCCACGAGACACTTTCTGGTTCGCCGACTCTACCGGCAACCAACGACCATTGACCCGGGCATAAACCGTATAGGTGTTCTTCTCGATGCGAATACCCTGAGCCTGCCCCCGGCTGATCGCCTGATCCAGGGTACGGGTCATAACCTGTTCGAACTGGTCCGCTTCAGATTCCAATGCATCAGGACGCGACGGCATAGCCATCACGACCATGGCGCTGGCGAGCGCCATGATGAACAGGGCGACCATGATCTCCACGAGAGAGAAGCCGCCATCCTGATGCATACGACTATACAACGACCTGCCTATTCCCAGTTGCCGATATCGTCAGCCGTCCCCGCCTTGCCATCAGGACCAGACGAGTAGAGGTCATATGCTCCGCCAGAGCGCTGGCCGGGCATGTCATAATTGTAGGGGTTTCCCCACGGATCATCGCGCAGGCGCTTGACGTACCCGCCCGGCCGGTAGGTCGCGATGTCCGCACCTGCGGGAGGGGTCTTCAAGGCGGCGAGCCCGACTTCCGCGTTCGGATAGGAGTACATGTCGAGGCTGTACATTTCGAGCGCACTTTCGAACGCCGCGATATCCGCGCGGACTTTGCCGACGCGGGACTGTTCGCCGACGGGTGCAACGTTGATGATCACCAGGGTCGCAAGCAGGCCCATGATGAAGATCACCACCATCAGCTCCACAAGGGAAAAACCGGCATCTTTCCGGCGGCGGGCTTTGTCATTCTTCCTGACTGGCATCATGACTTTGTCTCCTATGACATGGCGAGCGTGTTGAGTTGCAGGATCGGTAGCATGATCGACATTACGATCAGCCCGACAATCCCGCCCATCAACACGATGATAAGCGGCTCGGCCAGCGCCAGCAGCGCAGCAGAGCCCGTTTCGAATTCCGTATCCAGAAAGTCCGCAGCCCGGTTCATCATGCCGGACACATCACGGCCAGCCTCACCGCTGGTGACCATGTGGACCATCATTGGCGGGAAAACTCCCGTGGCAGACAGGGCACTGGACAAGGAGCCACCTTCGCGAACCCGTTCAGCAATAAAATCCGTCGCATCCGAAATCACCGTATTGTTGGCCGCTCCTTTTGCGCCTTCCAGTGACTCCAGGACCGTCGCGCCGGACGCTGAAAGCGTTGCGAAAACCCTGGCGAAACGTGCTGCGGCGACCGTGCGGGTCTGAGGGCCGATCAGCGGCAAGCGCAAGACAAACTGGTCAAGGCTTCGCCGCATGGCTGGCTGGCGCAGGAGCCGCGCCCCGATGAAGGCCGCTGCGGCAATGGCCAGCAGGATCAGAAGGCCATACTCGCGAACGCCGTTGGACAAAGCGATCACGATGCGTGTCAGCATCGGCAGCTGCGCATCGAACAGGTCAAACTGCTCCACCAACCGAGGCACGACGACCACCATGAGCGCAATCACCATCCCCATTGCCATGACAGTAAGCAACGCCGGATAGATCAGCGCAGCACGCACTTTCTGACGGAGTTGATAGCTGCGCTCCAGATAGGTCGCGAGGCGTTCCATGATGTCACCCAGCTTGCCGGACATCTCCCCTGCAGCCGTCACGGCCCTGACAAGCGGTGGAAATGCATCTGGCGCAAGCGCCATGGCTTCGGACAGACGCGCACCTTCAACAACATCTGCGCGGACCGTATGCACCGCTTTCTGAACGCTCACCGGGTTCTCGCTGCCCGCGCACGCACCCAAGGCCTGCTCGACGGCCAGGCCAGACTTGAGCAGCACGGACAATTGTCGGACGAGGAGCACACGTTGCTTGTCACTGAGACGGCCACGGCGAACGGTGACCTTCGACGGCTTCTCTGCGACTGGATCGACGTTGAGAACGCTCAGGTCTCGCAGGCGCAGTTCTTTGCGTGCCGAACGCGCACTGTCGGCAGAGATGATGCCCGAACGGCGCTTGCCGTCAGCATCAAGCGCGACGTATTCGAAGGCGGCCATTACTGGCCTCCCTTGCGGCAGGCGCGCAGGACTTCTGCGACGCTGGTCTCCCCCGAGAGCACATAGCGGCGCGCATTGTCGAGCAGACGGTCGTGGTGCGCGAACGCCGCCTGATCGATTGCGTCTTCCGATGCCCCATCGCCCAGCATGTTGCGGATGTTCCGATCCGCAACCAACAGTTCATAAACCCCGAGACGACCGGTGAAGCCGGTTTGGCCGCAGGAGATGCAGCCCTGCGGGTCATAAACCGTCAGGTCAGTCTCTTCCGGCAAGGCGAGCGCTTCGCACTCTGCGTGCGTTGCCTCGCGTGCTGTCTTGCACATGGGACAAAGCTTGCGCACCAGACGTTGAGCCATGATGGCGCGGAGTGTCGAAGACAGTAGGTAATCTTCTACACCCATGTCGCGAAGGCGCGTGATCGCGCCGGATGCAGAATTCGTGTGCAGGGTCGAAAGCGCAAGCCGCCCGGTCGAGGCAAACTCGAATGCCACTTCTGCTGTTTCGGAATCCCTGATCTCGCCAACCATCACAACGTTTGGGTCTTGCCGCAGGATGGAGCGGAGCGTCGCCGCAAAATTCAAGCCCACCTTGTGGTCCATCTGCGTCTGGCTGATGCCCGGCAAACCATATTCGACCGGATCTTCCAGCGTCATGATGTTGTCCCGGCCAGTGTTCAGGCGCGACAAAGCGGAATAGAGCGTAGTGGTCTTTCCCGATCCGACCGGCCCCGTAACCAGGATCACGCCGTTTGGTTGGCTGAGCGCTTCGGCGAAGCGCTTATATGTGTCTTGATCCATTCCGAGGTCGGTCAGATCCAGCAATGCGTTCTTCGTATCAAGAAGTCGCAACACAACACGCTCGCCGTACCGGGTCGGAAGCGTGGCAACCCGCACATCGATAGATTTTCCGCCCGCCGACAAGGAGATCCGGCCATCCTGCGGGAGGCGCTTTTCCGCAATATCCAGACGCGACATGACCTTGATGCGGGAGACAATTGGCGCCGCCAGTTTCCGCGGCGGGGTGAGCACCTCCACGAGGTCTCCATCGATACGGTAGCGGATGGAAAGTGTATCTTCGAACGGATCAATATGAATGTCGGACGCCCGCTGCTTCATCGCCTCATGAATAAGACCGTTGATCAGACGAATAACCGGGGCATCATCCTGACCTTCGAGCAGGTCTGCCGCCTTGGGCAGATCGTCGATCAGGCTTTCCAGTCCGCCACGTGCATCAACGGCAGCGTTGACGCTTTCCCCGGACATGGCGTCGGCTGCGAACACGTCCGCCAGCGTCCGCTCATACGCATCACGGTCAAGCGACTCCAGTTCGAAACTGGACCCGAGCGCACGCCGCGCCTCCAGCAAAACAAGTGGATCTGCGCCTGCTCGCACACCAAGCGTCAGACTCTCCCGTCCGGGCAACACAACAACACCTTTGTCCTTCGCAAAGGCATAGGTGAATTGCTGGATGGCGGGTGCGGTTGTCATTGTGGCGGCGGGCTCCCGAGCACCTGAGTGACGAAGCGGTCGAGAGATTCACCGCTGTCGCCATCACCGCTCCACAATTCCTGAGCGCGGAGATAACGATAGGACCGGGATGTCGCTGCGCGCGCGTCGTCACGACTGCGCACAATTGTGGGGCGGATGAACACCATCAGGTTTGTGCGGCCGAGCCCCTTGCCCTCTGACCGGAACAGGCGGCCCGCCACCGGGATATCGCCAAGCACCGGCACTTTCTCGTTGGTTATGCTTTCGGTCTGTTCCACGAGGCCACCCAGCACAATGATTTCGCCGTTGTCTGCGATGACGCTCGTGCTGATCTTCCGTGTATTGAAGATCAGATCCGTGCTGGAGCCCGTCGTGATCGCCTGAGCGATATTGGACACTTCCTGCGTGATATCGAGCCTGATCGTATCATCGTTCGAAATCCGTGGCGTGACATCCAGCCCGACACCGACATCCCGGCGTTCTACCGTGCGGAACGGATTGGAGTTGGAATCGCCCAGCACTTCGCCCGTTGCGACCGGCACTTCCTGGCCGACCAGCAGCGATGAGGTACCATTGTCCAGCGTCATGTTGAACGGCTTGGACAGGATGCGGGACTGAGTGTCGTTTTCGACTGCCGTCAGGATCGCGCCGAACAGCGTGTCTCCGTCCTGCCCGCCGACGCCGATGCTGAGACCTGACAGGCCCAGAAGCGAGTTGATGGCCGCTTCCGAAAATGGATTGGTCTCTGACGTTCCCGTGCCGAAAGGCGTGCTGGAGCTGAGAGCCCCTGCGAGGGCCAGCATGCTGGGGGCAGAGCGGGAATAGTTTGTCGAAACAAATGGTACGGTGGAGTCATTCGTTCCGGACACAAGGAACTGCAAGCCAAGTTCCCGTGCGGTATCGTCAGACATTTCAACGATGATCGCCTCGACCAGCACCTGAGCCCGCCGCCGGTCCAGATCGGTGACGATCCGCTCGAGCGCGCTCAGAGTTTCCGGCGGTGCGCTGATGACCAGGGAGTTGGTTGGTTCGTGATGCGCGATTGTCGTCGTGGCATCCGGCTCTCCACCAGCTGCGCGGCGCGCATCCATCGCTGTCGCCATTTGCTGAAGCACGGGGACGAGATCTACTGCGTTCGCATTGTTCAGCGGAATGACACGCAAAGTGTCTTGCGTGCGATCATGCGAGTCCAGTTCACGGCTGACTTCCACAGCCCGGCGCACGAGCGCATCATCTCCCCTCAGAACGATGGCATTACCGGTATCGGAGGCCACAGCCTGAAAATTCACACCATAGGAGTTCTCTCCCGGTGGTATCGAAAGGCTCGTCAGAATGGTCGCCATCTCACGCGCCGGAATATTCTTCAGGCTGATCGTCTGCGTAATGGATGGGTCGGAGTCGATTTGCTTCAGCATCGCGCGCAGGCGCGGCAGGTTCGACGCATAGTCAACGACCACCAGCGTATTCGACGCATTATTGGCGACAACCTGCCCCTGCTCCGCGATCAATGGCTTGATAACCGCAGCAACGTCACGTGCCGAAGAATGCTTGAGAGCGAAAATCTCGGTCGTGAAGGTGTTGGACCCGCTCACCGATGTGCTGGCATCCGACACAGCCTGGCGTTCCGGCACGATGCGGTAAGTGGACCGGCCTGCCGGTACGGCGGTGAACCCGTGGACCCGCAGCGCAGAAAGGAACACGTCAAACACCTGGTCACGCGTCAAAGGCGTGGACGAGGATACCGTGACGCGCTTCGTACGGGCATCGGGATGAACAATGAAGGTGTATCCGGTGACGGTCGACACATCGGCAATCAGGGCTGAAAGCTCCACATCATCAAAGTTCATGATGTGGCGCGACGGCTCCGGACTACTTTCACCAGCCAGGGCAAATGCACTCGGCGCAGCCGCAGCGAAGAGCGCAGCAGAGAGGACGGATTTGAGTTTCATGAGCTACGGGTTCTCCGGCAGCGTGAATATCTGATCGATCTGACGACCATTACGGTCAATTCTGAGGCGGACTTTCCTGGATGACGAAAGCTTCATGGCGAGCTCTCCCGGGCCGGTCGCGCCGATCGAGACACCATCGACAGAGAGGATGATGTCTCCGGACTTCAGGCCGGACAGCTCCAGCAATGCCGCATCACCCCGGCTGCTGATTTCGTATCCAACAAAATCCTGTCCGCGATGAACGGGATTGATCGCAAGATTGGCGAGGAAATCGCTTGCCGTTGTGCTGATCAGGCCATCATCACCGGCCGCATTGCTGCCGGAAGTTCTGGGCTCTGGATCGCCGGGCGAAGACAAGACCGACAGCCGGTCCGCGCCGCTCGACATCAGCAAGGCTTCAATCTGGCCGTCCTTGCGCAAGGTCACGCGATCTCCATACACCCGGTCGAGCACCACTCCGTCGAGAATGGTCTCACCTGGCGCAAAAATGCTCAGCCGGTTGTTCGGCATCACAATCATCGCAACACCCGTGCCATCTGCGGAGGCGCGGACACCTTTAAGCACCAGATTGAGATTGGTTTCGGGCGCTTCCTGCACATCTTCGACAGGTTCCGCCATAAGAGAAAAGGGATTGGACGTTACCAGCAAGGTCATGTCACCGACGAGGGTTTTCCCCGCTGGTTCACCGTCAACATTCGACCGCAGGACCATTGGCTGCTGTCCCAACACAGCCCCGCCTGGCTCCACAATCAACCAGCCGATTTTTGCAAGGATAACGGCCAGTCCCGCAATCAACAGCACCTCGGTAACCATAATCGAGGGCCCGGCAAAACGGAGGAGCCCGCGGCGGATATTCTCCACCGCGGACCCCCCAGTCAGCATTCTGGATCTCGATCCAGTCAAACGATCAGAACCTCCGTTTGAGGCCGACGCTGAACACCGTGTCCTGCTTGTAGGTGTCTACGTAGACCCGGTCAGAACCGTATTCCTGGTAAGCCTCATAGCTTTCACCAAACAAGTTCTGGATATTCAGCGAGAACTCATAGTCTCCACTGCCCATATTGAAGCTCTTGTTCCAGACAAAGTCCACTGTCATTGGCGGCTGCTCGAGGAAAGCCGGGACGTTGCGAGCCAGGATTTCGCCTGAACGGATTCTTTCCGAGACATAGTTCAAGAGCAGGTTGTATTCGGACTGCGCACTCTCGTTAAGCAGACCGATCTGAAGATTGAACAAGTGCTCCGATTGTCCCTGCATCCGGCGGCCATCCTGAATTCGCCCAGCAGCCGAGGCCGTGCCGCGAACCGGATTGAGATTGGTGCCGATATTAATTGCGACATCGCCGTCAGCGCTGACGGAAGAATCTGACCAGGTGTAGTTCGCCTTCACCTGAAGCTCCCGCTCGTCGAAGAACGACATGTTGGTCCATTGATCCATCGGCAGGATCTGTTCGTATTCAACTTCGAAGCCGTAAAGCTCCGCCGACGGGGCATTGATGAAGCTGGTCTGCAGGGTCTCAGCCGGAACCAGGATCTCTTCAATCGGGTTCGTGATGTCCTTGTAGAACAATCCGAACGTCGCAAACTGATCACGTGCAAAATAGTATTCCGCCCGCAAGTCATAGTTCTTGATCGAAGCGTTCTGCAAATAGGGGTTACCGAAGAACGTCACATCGGTTTCCGAGTTGTTGAACACAGCCGGCGCAAGTTCGCGGAACTGCGGGCGTGTCAGCGTCTCGGAGTAGCCGCCACGCACCTGGATTTCATCAAGCGGGTTCCAGGTGATGGTCACGGCCGGGAACCAGTCCTGCTCGTCAATCCATGCTTCGGTATAGTTGTTCGCGAGATCCATACCGATCGTACGGGTATCGATCGCCTCGATGGCATCTTCGAAGCGGGCACCAATGGCAGCACGAATGTACGGTGTGACCTGCGTATCGATACCAACATATCCGGCGTCGATTTCCAGCGTCGCGACGTAGAGCTGCGGGAAGCCGTCGCTTTTGATCTCCGACACTGAGCCGGCACCGCCTGTCTGGAAGAGATAGGCATAGATATAGTCGAGCCGGTTTGTACCGATGCCGTCAGGCCCATCCACACCACCAACACCGTTGATGTCGTAAATGATCGACGTCGCTTTACGGTCATTCTCGGTATATCCGTAACCGAACTTCAGTTCCGTTTCGCAGAACAGGAAACAGTCGCCAAGGCGGTCAAGAGGAAGGGTGAAGTCGATACCGAAGTCGGTCGTGTCGTCATAAATTGTGCTGAACTGTACGCGGTTCGCACTTGGGCTGCTCGAGAGCGCCAGGCCACCATCGCTACCAATGCGGTAGATATTGCTGAGTTGGTATGGCGCGTCGCGAAGGGCTTCGGAATAAGAACCGCGCCATTCAACTTTCAGGTCGTGCAGGCCCGGGAAGAAGTGCTCGCCTTGCACCTGTGTCGACCACAATTGCCGCTCGATCCAGTCCAGGTAATCGGTGCGAAGACGCGAGCCTTCCTGGTTGAACCCGTCGAGCCCCGTGCTGATAATACGCGCTTCCTTTTCAGAGGAACGGGTAATCAGGCCAGTGAATTTGATTTCGTGATTATCGAACAGGTCGAAGCCCAGGGTCGCAAGCCCGTTCAAACCAACCGTATTCTGAGTCGAATCCCGGGTGAATTTCTGGTTGGGCACCAGCGTGTCCGTCCCTGCATCGACCGAGGCAAAGCTGCGCTGGCCCTGCTTCGTCTGCCAGTTGTTGGAATAACCGGCGGAAGCCGTGAATCCGATGGACAGGTTTTCATTTACATCGAACCGTGTACCGCCTGAAATGTCGGCGCCACCATTCGGAGGAACCTCACCGCTCTGCATGACGAGAAGCGAGGAATTACCGGTCAACTCCTGGCCAAACTCGCGCGTAAGTCCGTTCGCGATCGACGGACGATCACGTGAACCATCATCAAAGCCGAGCCAATCGGTATCGCTACCATCATACTGCAGCCCGTCCTTGAGAGTGGTCTGCATATCGACGGATGCCTTGACGCCGACCGTCAGGAACGGCTCATCAGGGATCGCCTTGGTGCGCAGATCTACCGTACCGCCGCCGAATTCACCGGGAAGGTTCGGGGAATATGTCTTCTGGACGAGAACGCTTTTCAGCGTTGAAGTCGGGAACAGGTCCAGCGGAACAACCCGGCGGAGCGGCGCAGGGCTTGGCAATGGCGAGCCGTTGAGAAGTGCCGTGGAATAACGTTCGTTCAGACCCCGCACATAGATGAATTCATCTTCAGCGGTCGCAATACCGGCCACACGGGCAAGCGCCGCCGCCGCGTCTCCGTCACCCTGCAGGTCGAAATCCCCCGCATCGATGAGGGCGGAAACTTCTGACGTGCTGCGCTTTTCATCCGGAATGAACTGGCCGCGGACAACAACGGTTTGTTGGCGGGATTCAGCATCGTCAGTGGCGGCAGGAGCGGGCTGCTCTTCCACTGTGGCTGCGGGATCTGCGGGGGTCGCGTCCTGGGCCAGTGCGGGAGAGATCCACGCCAGACAGGCACTCGTCAGAAGGACTGAGCGGGCAGACATGAAACGTTTCATCTTGGTTTTCCTGAATGCGAAGCCGGAGCAGTCGCATAAAAAGTGGCTGTGAATGCAATTAAGGTGGAGCAGCAGGAATGCGCTGCTCCACCCAATTGCCGCCCAACAATTAGTTGGCGCTGGTCAGGTTTCCGGCCTGGTCGATCGACCAGCCGAGGTACCATTTGTCGTTGGCATCCTTGACGGCGCCAATGTAGTCAGTCGGTTCCAGGTTACCGATGCCAGTCACGTCGAACACTGTGACCGCATTTTCATTGGCACCCGGAACAACACCCGGACGGCCCGAGCGGAAGGTGAAACCGCTCATTGTGTTCGCTGCAGAGTCCACAATGTTTTGCGCGGCTTGCTCAGTCGTGCTGGTGAACATCGTCGGTTCCGTACCGTCGGCTGCGAAGGTTGCAGCATTTCCGGAGAGGAAGATCGACTGCAGGTTCAGCGTACCGCTGTCGGCGTTGGCGATGGTGATGGAGTCATCAACATCGAGGCCGAACTCGTGCCATCCGAGGACGATCATGTTCGCAACCGTACCGGCCATACCGCGGCGCAGCTTCACGCCGATCTGATCGGTCGGTTCACCACCGGAAATAACCGTCAGGTTCGAAATCCGCGGCGTGGACACCGGGGTCGAGGCGTTGGCTTTGTCGAGGTTGTCACCTTCAAGACCGTTCGGGTCATTGGACACACCACCGGTCGCCGACGCGACGCCACCATAGGCGATGCCGTACTGCAGCGAACCCTGCCAACCATCGGTCCAGTCGAACTGGTCGTCACCACAGCCGGTTGCCAGCAGGTGCTTCGCGCTGACTGTGCCGCCGAACCACTCATAGCAGTCGTCGAGGTTGTTGTAGACCTGCACGTATTCGACTTCCGTGCCCGAACCGACACCCTGGAATGCAATGCCGTTCAGTTCGTCGTCGTTCGTGAGGCGGACACCGGCGTACTCGACACGCGTGTAGAAGAGCTGACCGGAGTCATCGTCGGAAGTTGCGCCGCCGAAGAAGCCGGACGAACCTTCACCAGATTTTTCGCAGCCAACCGTACCACCGGTCGCAGCAGCATCTGCACAAGCGTTGATCGGAGCGCGGCCGTTCAGGATAACGCCGCCCCAGATGCCTTTGGTGTCCTGATCGAACGTACCAGTGCCGTCGACCTTGCTTTTCGCCGTGAAGACAACCGGACGGGAAGCCGTACCGTTCGACAGGATTTTCGAACCGCGCGTAATGACCAGGTAGTCGTCATTGTTGGCGCCGAGCACGGTGACGCCTGCGTCGATCGTCAGCGTGGCGCTTGCCGAACCAGCGGCCGGAGCGGCCGGGTCTGCACCCTGGTCCACACCGATGAAGACCGCGCCGTTCAATTCGTAGACAAGCTGGTCGCCATTGGTCAGGTGGATATCGCTGGTGATGGCGCTCGCACCGCTGATTACGCAGAGCTTCTTGCCGTCCAGCGTACCGTTCTGGGTCGTGTTGGTCGGGCAGTTAGCTTCGGTTACCGGGAACAGCGTACCCGGCTGAGCGAAGGACGCCCAGTTGTTGGAGACGGTTTCTGTCGGCGCGAAAGCACCAATGTAATCCGTTTGGGTGAAGAAGGAGTCGCCCCACAGCAGCGAAGATACCGGAATGTTCAGTTCTTGCTGGCCCGGGAAGAAGCCGTCGGTCAGCGTGTTGTTGGCCGTCCGGATGTTGGCGGATGCCGGGAAGCTCGGCGGCGGATCCGTATCGGTGTCGAAGTTCGCCGTATTGTCGAGCAACCAGCTTTGCAGAACCAGATCGCCTGCAGTGTAGTTGTCGAATGTTTGCGTATTGTCGATGTCGAGGCCCGTCGGGAAGTCCACGACGATCATGTTCACGAGGTTACCCATCGTGCCGCGACGCAGCAGGACGCCCTGATGGTTGCCGGACTGGCCAACCATCGTCACGTTCGAGATGCTCGGATCAGAGAACGGAGTGGCTGCGTTCGCGTTGTTCAGGTTGTCGGCTTCGATGCCGCGCGGGTCTTCCGAAGACGGGTTGGTCGAATTGACGACTGCGAACTGCAGCTTGCCGGTCCAGCCATCCGTCCAGTCGATATTGTCGTCGCCTGCGCCGGTCGAGATGAAGTACTTCACATTGACCGTGCCGCCGAACCACTCAACCGAGTCATCGAGGTTGTTGTGGACCTGGATGTGATCGACAGTCGTGCCGGAACCAACACCCTGGAAAGCGATACCGTTCAGCTCGTCATCCGTGGTGAGACGCGAACCTGCATACTCAACCGAAACGTAGCGCAGGGTACCGGAATTGTCGCCAGCCTGGTCGCCACCGAAGAGACCGGAAGAACCTTCGCCGGATTTCTCACAATCAGCCGAACCGCCCGTCGCGGTCGCATCAGCACAAGCGTTGATCGGCGCGAAGCCGTTCAGGACCAGACCGCCCCATTGTGCGGTCGTCGAATTGGTCGTGATGGAAGTGCCGGTTTCTTCGTCGTTGACCTTGGCGCGCGAAGTGAACCGGATCGGATTGCTCGCGGTGCCGACAGCCTCAATTCTCGAACCACGCGAGACAACCATGTAATCGTCGGTCGCAGTCGCCGTGCCACCTGCCGATGCGCCGAAGAAGCGGACACCTTCGCCAACCGTCAGCACGGCCGGGGTGCCAGCGTTATTCTTGTTGTCAGAACCGATGAATACCGGGCCGCGGATCGCAATCGTCGTATTGGCCGGGATGGTGATGTCGGTGGTGATGATCGTGGAGCCTGAATCACTGCCGATCGAGCAAACAAGCACATCGGAGAAACCGTCAGCGGCAACAGAAGCCAGCGAGGTTTCGGACGTGCCGGTCGGGCAGCCGGCGGTCGGAACAAGATCAATCGTCGCTGTCGCAGCCGGTGGCGGTGACGGCGGCGGAGGGCTGACTGGAGTCGAAGGTTCGCCGGGTGACGAAATCGTCGTGTCCGAGCAAGCTGCCAGCGTCAGGACGGCAAGGCTCGCCATCGTCGCCAGCTTCAGTGATTTGCGGATTTTCATGAAACTTCCCTCTAAGACCCCCAGGCGGAGCCGCTGTGTGTCGGTTGTCGGACGTACGCGAAGCCCCAGAATCCCCGTGGGAGACTCCCGCCGCCGCGGTGGCTTATGGCAGCGTTGATTTACGGTTACGAAACGGTTTGACTAACTTTTTGTGACAGCCACGAAAGGTTCGAGATTAACGCCAGACATACCGGAAATAATTGCGGTCTTTGGCCTGCAACAGCGCTCGACAACCCGAACTAAGCACCTGATTAAGTACAGTTTTCCGGCACAATCTGCAGGTTTTACGTCTACGTAAATTTACTGTTCCGTCAGTCCGGCCAATGCCTGTTCCATGGGAATTTCCATCAGCACCCCGTCGCGCGAAAAGAACAATGTCTGTCCATCTCCGGACAGTCCCGGACCAAATTCGTTCGCTTCTGAATTCAATGGGGGCCCCGGATTCGCAGGTGTGCTCCATGTGCCGTCTGCGCCACGCGTACTGGTCCAGATGTCGGCTCCGCCCTCTTTCGGCGTCCGGTGCGAATAGAAAAAGATACGTTTGCCGTCCGCCGTGATCACCGCATGATCGTCCGTCCGGACGTCATTCAGGTCTGTCAGAAACTTCGTGACCTTCCAGGCGCCGGATTCGTCCTGATGAGCTTCGCCCAGGCCATAACCGAACCCATCCATCTCTGGCCGGTTCGACACGTAAATCATCGTACCGTCTTCGGCGATCGACGCGATCGTCTCGTTTGCGCCGGTGTTGATATCACCCGCAATCGGTTCGGCATCACCCCAGGAATCGCCATTCCATTCGACACGCCAGATGTTCAGGTCCTTGCCTTTAAAGGGTGGCGGCATTTCCGCGTCGGTCGCGAAATACAGAGAACCGTCAGCTCGGCTGAAGCTCGCACCCTTCATCCGCTGACGGGCTGGCAGGTCCATCCGGACCGGGTCTGTCCAGGAATTTCCCTCTTTATGCATCTCGTAGAGCCAGGCTTCGTCACCACTCTCCTTGGTGTAGATGCGGATCGTGCCATCCAGACTCTCGGTCATGGAATATGCATGATTGCGATGATCGGGAGCTTCCGCGCCCGGGAAGATTTCAGCAGGACCGGATGGTGTCGCCTTGGAACAAGCCCCGAGCGCGCAAACTGCGGCGACAGCGACGGACACGATTCTAATATTCATCATCTTCCTCATGTGAGAAGGCCAACCGGCACTTCCAGGGCTTCCGCCAGACGTTTGGCCGTTTTCAGGCCGAAGGGCATTCCCCGCTCCATCGCGGAAATATGGTTTGCGCGAATACCGCACCGATTACTCAATTCCCTCTGGGTCATGAGGCGGTATTGGCGCAATGCACGGATAGGATTCTCGCCGGCTTCAATCTGCTTGAGAACGTCTTCTGGAACGTCAGGCTGTGCAAGCTGCGCGGCAGAGGCCTGTTGCGTCTCGAGCTCACCTATCCGCTTTTCCAGGTCATTCACCAGCTTTTCGAGATCGAGGATCTTGAGCTCCAGTGAATATACGAACTGATCGTCGATCGGCATCGGTTTGTCCCAGCTAAACGCCGGCATCCTTAAAAGGCCAAGCCAATAGTTTGATGTCAGATGTATGAAGGTTCCAAGACGGCTGCACCTTGGCCCCTGCGCCCCCGCCGTGCCGCGTCAGGTTTCTCGTCCGGCAGAGAATATCCGGCAATTACAAATATGTAACAGCATTGACAGAGATGGACTTCGCACTTAATTGACTGACCAGTCAGTTATTTGAGGCGTTCCGATGCGCAGGGCCAGATCTGATGAAGCGAAGGATGAACGCCGGCAGGCACTGCTGGCTGCCGCGCTGGATGAATTCTTCGAAAAAGGGTTCGCTGCGACCCGCATGGACGACATCGCCAGCCGGGCCCGGCTCTCGAAGGGGTCGCTCTACCTCTACTTCGACTCGAAAGAAGCGATGTTCCACGGGCTGGTCGAGTCATTTGCATCGCCCAACCTGGAACTGATCGAGCGGATAACGCACGAAGCGCCGACCCTGAAGGATGCCTTGCACGGCATCCGCATGTTTGCGCCGAACCTGATCCGGCAAACGGAACTGCCCCGCCTGATCAAAGTCCTCGTCGGAGACAGCCAGCTCTTCCCGGATATGGTGAGAGCCTACCGGGAAGAACTGGTCGACCGCGTCTTGTCCATGGTCTCTTCGCTTTTGCGAAGAGCGGGTGAGACCGGCGAAGCCAGGATCGAGAACGCCGAACTCACCGCGCGGCTTGTCATGGCACCGGTGATATTCAGCGCCCTTTGGCAAGGTGTCTTCAACCAGAAATCCGAAGCCGAAGTCGACCTCGACCAGCTATTCCACATCCATGAGCAGATGTTGCTCAGGGCCCTCCAGATTGAGACCACGCAATGACACAAGCGTTTGATATACGTGTACTGATCGCTGGTATCGTACTGTCCGGACTCGCCGCCTGCAGCCCGAGCGACGAGCCGGTGAACCTTGGCTACATCGAAGCGGACTGGACCTATGTCGCCGCCCCGGCCGCCGGACGAATCGTCGAACAGCCCGTAAAGGAAGGCGACCGGATCGAACAGGGCGACTTCCTGTTCCGCCTCGACAGCACCGCAGAAGAGGCCGCTGTGTCGGAGGCGAGCTCGCGGCTCAGCCAGGCGGCCGCCCAGGCCAATGACCTCAGCACCGGCGCTCGCCCGCCGGAAATCAAACGGCTTCAAGCCCAGCTCGCCGCCGCGAAAGCCCGCCTTGTCAAAGCCACGAGCGAGCGCGACCGGATCCTGCCACTCGTCGAACAGGGCTATGCTCCGAAGTCCCAGCGAGACACGGTCGAAGCGGAATTCGATGCGGCGACTGCCGCGGTCCATGCCGCCGAGCAAGATTTGAAAGTCGCCGCCCTGCCCGCCCGCGATGCGACCCGCGAAGCCGCTAAGGCCGCCACGCAATCCGCTGAAGCGGCCAAGGCAGCCGCCGAATACCGGCTAAATGAACGCCGGACCATCGCCCCGGCGAAGGGCCGCATCGAGGAAGTCTTCTTCCGCACGGGAGAGTTCGTGACCCCTGGCACGCCAATCATCGCCATCCTACCGAACGACGGACTCAAGGCCCGGTTCTATGTTCCGGAAACGGACATTTCGAAACTGAAGGTCGGCGAAACGGTTTCCTTAACAGCCGATGGCTTGCCGGCCCCGGTCAAGGCAGAGATCACCTTCATCGCCCACGAAGCGGAGTTTGCGCCGCCGGTGATCTATGCACGCCACTCCCGTGAAAAAATGGTCTTCATGGTTGAAGCCAGAGTGCCGGCAGACATCGGCCTGCATCCGGGCCTGCCGGTGGAGGTGAACTGGTAATGTCCGGCGACTACGCCATCGACGTTCACGGGCTGGTCAAACGCTTCGGCAGCAAGACAGCCGTCGCCGGTGTCGACATTCAGATGCCAAGCGGAGAGGTCTGGGGCTTCCTCGGCCCCAATGGATCCGGCAAGACGACGACCATCCGGATGATCTGCGGCCTGCTACGTGTCACCGAAGGGACGGGCCAATGCCTCGGCTATGATATCCAGCGCGACGCGGCGCGAATCCGGGAACTGACAGGGTACATGACCCAGAAATTCTCTTTCTGGAGCGACATGACGATCCGTGAAAATCTTGAATTCGTCGCCCGGATCTATCGCCTGCCCCACATCCGGCAGACCGTTGACGAGACGCTCGAAACGCTTGGCCTGACACACCGCCAGCACCAATTGTCTGGTGCCTTGTCCGGCGGCTGGAAGCAACGCCTCGCCCTCGCCGCCGTGACGATGCACGATCCGAAACTCCTCCTGCTGGACGAGCCAACCGCCGGGGTCGACCCGCAGGCCCGGCGCGATTTCTGGGACGAGATCCACCATCTCTCTTTGAAGGGTATGACGGTTCTGGTGTCGACCCACTACATGGACGAAGCCGAGCGATGCGACCGGATCGTCTACCTCGCCCATGGCGAAAAGATCATCGAAGGCCGCGTGCCAGACGTGATTGACCGCTCCGGTCTGCTGACCTTCCGTAGTGAAGGCGAAGGAGTCCGCCGTCTCGCTGACGACATCAGGAATGAACCCGGCGTCGAACACGTCGCCTATTTCGGGTCGGCCCTGCATGTGAGTGGGAAAGACCGCGCCGCCATTCAGGCGGCGCTTGCAAAGCACCAGGCACCGGATGTCAGCTGGAGTGAAGTCCGCACCAGCCTGGAAGACGCCTTCATCGCCCTCAGCGCAGAAGCGGGCGAAGACAAAAGGGTGCATGCATGAAAAGCCTGCTCCGGTCCTTTGGTCGCATCTGGGCTGTTTTCATGAAGGAAACGGTCCAGATCCGGCGAGACCGCATGACCTTTGCGGTGATGATCGGCATACCAATCATGCAGCTGATCCTGTTCGGCTACGCAATCAACATGAACCCAAAACACCTTCCGGCTGCACTTCTTGTGGAGGAACAAACACCAATTGTCCGCACCATGATCCAGTCGCTCAGAACGTCAGACTATTATGACTTCGTGATGCAGACCGACGACCCGCGCAAGACAGGCGACCTGCTCGCCCGGGGTGAGGTCGCCTTTGTTGTCTCCATTCCGGCGGGCTTTACGCGCAAACTGATCAGGGGCGAACATCCACAGCTTCTGATCGAGGCGGATGCCACCGATCCCGCCGCCGCTTCCGGCGCTGTCTCGTTCGCGCAGACGATCCTGAGCGATGCGTTGCGGCACGATCTGAAAGGCCCGCTCGCCAACCTCGCGGGCGGGCAGCCGCCCTTCGACCTCGTTGTCCATCAGATGTACAATCCCGAGGCCAAGACCAGCTACAACATCGTGCCCGGCCTTCTGGGTGTCATCCTGACCATGACGCTGGTGATGATCACGGCCATCGCCATGACCCGCGAGTCCGAACAGGGCACCATCGAAAACCTGCTGGCCATGCCGGTTCAGCCAATCGAAGTCATGTTGGGTAAAATCCTGCCTTATGTCGTGGTGGGTGCCGGACAGACGGTGCTCATTCTGTTGGCCGCGCGGCTTCTCTTCGACGTTCCTTTTATCGGAAATGCGTGGATCCTGTTCCTGGGGGTTTCTGTTTTCGTGCTGGCGAACCTCGCACTCGGTTTCACCTTCTCGACCATCGCCCGCACACAAATGCAGGCCATGCAGCTGACCTTCTTCTTCTTCCTGCCGTCGATCCTCCTGTCGGGCTTCATGTTCCCTTTCCGCGGCATGCCGGAATGGGCCCAAACCATCGGGGAGGTCCTGCCACTGACGCATTTCCTGCGCATCGTGCGCGGTGTGATGCTGAAAGATACCAGCCTCGCCCAGCTGCAAAGCCCGATCCTTGCCTTGTGCCTGTTTACCGCGGTCGCTGTCAGTGTCGCGATGCTTCGTTATCGCCGGACACTCGACTAAGGCATTTTACCCCTTGTACGGATGAAGCCTTCCGTCCCGGCCGCGCAATGCCCGGCCTTCCGGTGTTTCTACAATATCGGAGGATGCTGCGTTGGCCTTTGAGACCCCGCCCGGAATGTCGATGACATAGTGCGGTAAACCCAGTCCTGACACGCGGTCTCTCAGAGCGGAATACAGCGCCTGCCCCTCTTCCACACTGACCCGGAAATGCCCGGTGCCCGGCGCGAGGTCAGGATGGTGCAAATAGTAAGGACGAATGCGCGCGGCCACGAGCGCCTGCATCAACTCGACCAACGAGTTCACTTCATCATTCACACCGCGCAGCAGGACTGACTGGGACACGAGCGGAAAGCCGGCATCGGCGAGGCGTGCGGCGGCAGCCTTCGTCTCTGGCGACAATTCTTTCACATGATTGATATGGATCGAGACATAGACCGCTTTGCCGTCGGCCTTCAGCGCCTTCACAAAGTCGGGTGTCACCCGCGCCGGATCGGCGACCGGCATGCGCGTGTGCCAGCGGATAACTTCGACATGAGGAATTTCGGCAATCGCCTGGGTCAGGGCAGCCGCGCGCGCCGGGGACAGCATGAACGGGTCCCCGCCCGTCAGGATCACTTCCCGGACACCCGGCTGCGTACGGATATACTCAAACGCGGCTTCCAGTTCTGCGGGCGCCAAAGTCTCGCCAATCCCCGGCCCGACCATTTCGCGGCGGAAGCAGAAGCGGCAGTAAACCGGGCACACGGCGACCGGCTTCAGCAACACGCGGTCGGGATAACGGTGAACAATGCCCGGTACCGGCGTATGCGCTGCATCGCCAATCGGATCGGCCAGTTCTTCCGGCGTCCGGACCAGTTCCTCCGGGCGTGGCACGAACATGCGCGCGATGGGATCGTGCGGGTCCGACCGGTCGATGCGGTTCGCCAGAAACGGCGTCACCGCAATCGCATAATAGTCCGCAACGGGTGCCAGCGCAGCGGCCTCTTCCTCTGAGACCAGCCCGGCCTCATGCAGAGCCTCAGGCGTGATGATGGGCCGGCTCATGTCTCGACCGGCGTCCACTGGACATCATGGATCGAGCGCGCGCCGGACGCCAGCATCACCAGACGGTCGAACCCGAGCGCGACACCGCAGGCATTCGACATCCAGTCCAGCGCCTCAAGGAAGTCCTCGTCTATGGGGTAGCGCTCGCCATAGAGTTCCTGCTTGAGGTCCATATCCGCCTCGAAACGCGCGCGCTGCTCCTCGGCATTGGTCAATTCATTGAACCCGTTCGCGAGTTCCACGCCGCAGGCATAGAGCTCGAACCGCTCGGCAAAGCGCGGATCGTCCGGGCAGGCCCGAGCCAGCGCCGCCTCGCAGATGGGATAGCGGTGAAGCACCGTCAGGCGCTCATCGCCAAGGGCGGGCTCGATCAAGGTGACGAGGACGGCTGAAAAAATATCGGACCAGGAGGCGTCATCGGGAACGCCCACTCCGGCATCGCGGGCGGCACGCAGAAATCCGTCCCGGTCATCCAGTAGTCCGTTTAAGTCCGTTTTAGCATGGCGCTGGAACGCCTCAGTCAGCGTGAGATACTCCGGAGTCATGCCCGGATCGCAGGTGCGGCCGCGCCAGGTGAGCGCCTCGCGCCCCGTCGCTTCGAGCGCAGTCCGGCAAAGCGTGACTGCATCCCACATGACCTCCGTCAGGCGCGCGCCGGTGCGGTACCATTCGATCATCGTGAACTCAGGTGAGTGCAGAGGCCCTTGCTCACGGTTCCGGAAAACCCTTGAAAAATCGACGATTTTCTCTTCACCCGCGGCAAGAAGCTTCTTGCAGGAAAACTCCGGCGAGGTGTGCAGGTAGAGCGGGCTCTCCCGCCCCTCATCCGTCCGGAATGTGGTCTCGAACGCGTGGAGATGGGTCTCGTTGCCCGGCGAGACCTGCAGGGCCGCACATTCGACCTCGAGAAATCCCTCTCCGGCGAACCAGTCCGACAGCGCCCGGCGGACCTGGCCGCGCTGCAACAGGAACGGCCGGCGGTCCCTGTGCCGCGCCGGATGCCACCATTTCCCGTCAGTCATCTGCCCTGTCCAATATCCGGAAGCGTCGAAATATGTGAACCGGCGCTTGGCGAAACACGCAAGTGCCGGTATGGCGAACCCCGATCAGGCGCTCCGGAGCGGAGCGCTCTATAGCACCGGAGCCAGTCCGGGCAACTCGGGAACATCTCATGGCCGTTGAAATTGCAGCGAACATCCGCCGGGGCAACATCGTCGAGCACACCGACGGTCAGCTCTATTCTGTCCTCAAGGCTGAATCCTTCCGCCCGGGCAAAGGCACGCCAACCACCACGATCGAGATGCGCCGCATTTCGGACGGCATCAAGATCGTCAACACCTACAAGACGACAGACAAGCTGGAAAAGGCCTTCGTCGAGGACATTGGCTACACCTATCTCTACCAGGACGGCGACAACTACGTCTTCATGCACCCGGAAACGTTTGAGCAGGTCTACGTGGCTGGGACCATGCTGGGCGACAATGCTGCGTTCCTGCAGGAAAACATGGAAGTGAGCCTGCAGATGTTCAATGGCGAGCCGGTCTCCGCCACCCTGCCAGCGCGTATCACGGCAACGATCGCAGAAACCGAGCCGGTCGTGAAAGGCCAGACAGCATCGAGTAGCTACAAGCCGGCGATCCTGGACAATGGCGTCCGCGTGATGGTGCCGCCGCACATCGACGTTGGCACGCGCATCATCGTCAACACCGAAGACAACACCTATCTGGAACGCGCGAAAGACTAAGTCTTCCAACGCTTTACTCAGACCGAGAAAGTGCCGGCCCCTGTGCCGGCACTTTTCTTTTGTGCGCCGGTTTCCGCCCGCGTGAGCCGAATTGACTCAGGCGCAAGAAAAGAACAAAATAAGAACAAATGGATATCGCGACCCTCAAAGCCAGAGGCCTGATCCGGCCTGTCACAGCTGCCCCGACGCAGCCAGACGCCTTTCCTTTCGGGTTGGGCAGCCATGGCGTGCATGAGGTGGCAGAGACGGCTTACGGCCACTGGGCGGCGGCGACAGGCTTCGTCCTTGGCATGCTGCATCCGACACAGAAAGGCGCCTGCCTGTGGATCTGCCAGAGCAACGTTTCCCGGGACGCCGGGCATATCCCCGCAGCCGCCCTGCAGCAGATGACCGGCGGGCGGGAGCCGCGCCTCTGTATCGTCGTCCACAAATCCGCTGAGGCCCTCTGGAGTGCCGAGGAAGGCATCATGTCCGGCGCCGTCCGTCATGTCGTGGTCGAGCTTGAAGAGGCGGATTTCACGGCAACCCGCCGCCTGGCCCTGGCGTCCGAGAAGCATGGCGTCCCGGTCACCCTCCTGCTGCCGCACACCTGCAGCGGCGCGACGGCAGCCGCCACCCGCTGGCGGGTCGGCACACAGCTTTCGGCGATGAATCGTCACGATCCCCGCGCGCCCGGCCAGCCGCGCTACCGCGCCGTGCTGGAACGTTGCCGCAGTGCCCCCGCCGCCGTGGGGCAGGCTTTTGATCTTGAGTGGAACGATGAGACGCTATCTCTCCATATGGTTTCCGGAATGGCCGCTGGACCGGCTGCGCCGCACCCGGCGCCGTCCTTCGCCACAAGGCACGGACACCAACGCAGGGCCGGCTGAGCCACAACCCTTTGTTCTTTATGAGAAATCGACCCACGGTCTGGCCGTCGCAGCAGCGAATGCCCCAGCCATGGCAGCTGGCATCCATGCCGGGCTGAGCCTCAAGGATGCCCGCAGCGCCCTGCCGGGCCTTCTGACCGAACAGATCGACCGGGAGAGCGATGCCGCCGCCCTGCTGGCCCTTGCGGACTGGATGGTGCGCTTCTCTCCCCTCGTGTGCACCGATGGAAACGACGGGCTGTTGCTGGAGACGACGGGGTGCGACCACCTTTTTGGCGGCGAGGCCGGCATGGCGGCGGCCTTGTCGGTGCGGGTGGCGGAGGCCGGCTATGGCCACCGCCTCGCCTTTGCAGGGACGCCCGGCGCGGCCTGGGCGCTGGCCCGGACCGTAGCGGAGGATGGGGCGCCGGTGATCCTGCCACCGGGGGCGGAGCGGACGGGGCTGGCGGCGCTTCCGGTGTGGGCGCTGCGGCTCTCCGGCACCGTTCTGACCCTGCTGCGCCGCTTCGGCCTGACGCGGATCGGGCAGCTCTACGGCATTGATCGCAAAGCACTTTCCCGGCGCTTCCAGTCCCGCGAGGCGGTGGAGGCGGTGATGCTGCGGCTGGATCAGGCGCTGGGCGTGCGGGCCGAGCCGTTTGCGCCGCTGCGCGCGCCGCCGGACTATGCCGCCCGCCTGCCCTGTCCCGAGCCGCTAAGCGACAGCGCCGGGATCAGCGAGGGCCTCAGCCGCCTGACAGAGGAGCTGTGCGCGAAGCTGTCGGCCCATGGCCTCGGCGCGCAAGGCTTTGTTTTTCATGCATTTCGCTCCGATGGCGAGACGCGCAGCCTGACCGTCAACATGGCCCGCCCGGTGCGCAAACCGGCCCACATCCTGCGCCTTTTCCGGGAGCGGCTGGACCGGATCGACCCCGGTTTCGGCATCGACCTCCTGCTGCTGGAGGCCCTCAGAACCGCCCCGATGGAGGCCGGAAGCCAGCCATTATCCGCTGACCTTGCCATGACTATAACGGACTTAGGCATGCTTTCCGCGCTCTCCGACCGGATCCAGGCACGACTAGGCGAGGGCCGCGTCATGATCATCCAGCCGGAGGCCCGCCACACGCCGGACATGGCCGAGCGGCGCGTGCCTTTCACCGGCCAGCTGCCTGAAGACACCCCGCCGCCCCCTGACACGCTGCCGGGCCTCCGCCCCATCCGCATGCTGGACCGGCCGGAGCCGATCGATGCCGTCGCTGAGGTGCCGGACGGCCCGCCCCTGCGCTTCGTCTGGCGCCGGGTGGTGCGGCGCGTAGTGAAGGCCGACGGGCCGGAACGGATCGCGCCGGAATGGTGGACCCATCTGCCAACACCCGGCGGCGGCGCGCAGGCCGTGCCCCGCGCGCGGGACTATTACCGCGTCGAGGACGAGCACGGGCACCGCTACTGGATCTTCCGCGAGGGGCTCTATGATGACGGGCGCGGCAACCATCCAGACTGGTTCATGCAGGGGCTGCTGGCATGACCGGTTATGCAGAACTCGCCGTGACGACGAACTTCTCCTTCCTGCGGGGGGCGAGCCATGGTGCCGAACTGGTGCAGCGGGCCGCCGAACTGGGCCTCTCGGCGATTGGCGTCGCGGACCGCAACACGCTGGCGGGTGTCGTGCGGGCGCATACCGCCGCGAAGGAGGCCGGGCTGAAGCTGCTGGTCGGCGCGCGGCTGGTGCCCGTGGAAGGGCCGGAGATCCTCGTCTACCCGATGGACCGGGCCGCCTATGGCCGCCTGTCGCGCCTCCTCTCCGAAGGCAAGATGAAGCCGGACGTACCGAAGGGCGAATGCCATTTGACGATGGAGACCATCCTTGCGGCCAGCGAAGGACAGGTGCTGATCGTCATGCCACCCGCTGTTCCGCCTGCTGAGTTTGCCGATACGCTGCGCGAGATCGCTGCCGCCACGCCGGGGCGCACTTACCTTGCGGCGCGTTATACCTATTCCGGCCGCAACCGGGAGCGTATCGCCCGGCTGGAGGAAATTGCCGCCAGTGCGAGCGTGCCGCTGGTCGCCACGAATGACGTGCTCTACCACGCGCCGGACCGCCGCCCCTTGCAGGACGTGCTGACCTGCATCCGCGAGCATTGCACCATCGACACCGCCGGTTACCGGCTGGAAGCGAACGCGGAACGCCATCTGAAAAGCCCCGCCGAAATGGCCCGCCTATTCCAGGGTTTCGAAGCGGCTATCGCAAGCACACAGGAAATCGCGGATCGCTGCCATTTCAGCCTCGATGAACTGGCCTATGAATATCCGGACGAGCCGGTGCCGCGCGGGGCAACACCCCAGAGCCACCTGACAAAGCTGACCTGGGAAGGCGCGGCCAGCCGCTACCCGGAGGGTATCCCGGAACAGGTTTCCCGGCAGCTGGAAGAGGAACTCGCCCTGATCGAGGAGCTGTCCTACGCGCCCTATTTCCTGACCGTGCACGACATCGTCGCCTGGGCACGCAGCAAGGACATTCTCTGCCAGGGGCGCGGCTCTGCGGCGAACTCCGCCGTCTGCTACTGCCTTGGTGTCACCAGCGTCGACCCGACGCTGACCAAGCTTCTGTTTGCCCGCTTCCTGTCGCGGGAACGGCGGGAGCCGCCGGACATCGATGTCGACTTCGAACACGAACGCCGCGAAGAAGTCATCCAGTATGTCTACGGACGGTATGGCCGCCACCGCGCCGCCCTGACAGCGACGGTAATCTCCTACCGCTCCCGCTCCGCCGTCCGCGAAGTCTGCAAGGCACTCGGCCTCAGTGAGGACATTTCCAGCGCGCTGGCCAATGGTGTCTGGGGCAGCTGGAACGATGCCATGCCGGACAAGCGCATCGTCGAAGCGGGCCTCGACCCGCGCAGCCCGCTGATCCGCCGCGCCATCCTGCTGACCCGGCAGCTGATCGGGTTCCCGCGCCACCTGTCCCAGCATGTCGGCGGCTTCGTGCTGACACAGGGGCCGCTCACCGAAACCGTACCCATCGGCAATGCGGCGATGGACAAGCGCACCTTCATCGAATGGGACAAGGACGACATCAACGCGCTCGGCATCATGAAGGTGGATGTGCTGGCGCTGGGCATGCTGACCTGCATCCGCAAGGCGTTCAACCTGCTGGAAAGCCACAAGGGCATCCATCACACGCTGGCCAGTATCCCGCCGGACGACCAGCCGACCTATGACATGCTGTGCCGGGCCGACAGCGTTGGCGTGTTCCAGGTGGAGAGCCGCGCGCAGATGGCGATGCTGCCGCGCCTGCGCCCGCGCGTCTTCTATGATCTCGTGATCGAGGTGGCCATCGTGCGCCCCGGCCCGATCCAGGGGAACATGGTGCACCCATACCTGCGCCGCCGGAACGGGACGGAGCCTGTGCGCTTCCCGAGCCCCGCCCCCGAACATGGCCCGCCGGACGAACTGGAGCAGATCCTGGCGCGCACCAAAGGCGTGCCCCTGTTCCAGGAACAGGCGATGCAGATCGCCATCGACGCGGCAAAGTTCACGCCCGACGAAGCGAACGGCCTGCGCCGTGCCATGGCGACGTTCCGCCACCTCGGCACGATCCACAACTATGAGGAAATGCTGGTCTCCCGCCTGATCGAGCGCGGCTATGATCCGGTCTTTGCCCGGTCCTGCTATGAGCAGATCAAGGGCTTTGGCGAATATGGCTTCCCGGAAAGCCATGCGGCCTCCTTCGCGCTGCTCGTCTATGTGTCCTCCTGGCTGAAATGTCACCACCCGGACATTTTCTGTGCCGCCATCCTGAACAGCCAGCCCATGGGGTTCTACGCCCCTGCCCAGCTGGCGCGGGATGCGCAGGAGCATGGCGTCGAGATCCGCCCGGTGGATGTGAACCATTCCGACTGGGACAATACGCTGGAACCGGTGGACGATGAGGCCGGCCTGTTCGCCGTGCGCCTCGGCTTCCGGCAGGTCGACGGGATGAGGCAGGCTGACATGGAGCAGCTGATGCTGCACCGGGGCAGCGGCTATGCCAGTCCGGACGCGCTGACCCGGCGGGCGCGCCTGACCCGGGCGGTGCTGGAGCGGCTGGCAGCGGCGGATGCCTTCCGCTCCATGGGCCTGTCACGCCGCGATGCCCTGTGGAAGATCCGCGGCGATGCGCCGGGCCATGCCCTGCCGCTGTTCGCGGCGGCCGACCTCGCCGAACAGGGCGCGGAGGCGGATGTGGAGCTGCCGCAGGTTCCGCCCTCGGAGCATGTGCTGCAGGACTACCAGACGCATCGCATGTCGCTGAAAGGCCATCCGATGCACTTTCTGCGGAATGCGCATACGCGGCGGGGGATCGTCTCCACCGCCGAGGCGACCGCGCGCCGGAACGGCCAGCGGGTGGAGACGTCCGGCCTTGTGCTGGTGCGCCAGCGGCCCGGCTCTGCCAGCGGGGTGGTCTTCGTCACGCTGGAAGACGAAACAGGGATCGCGAACCTCGTCGTCTGGCCGCGCGTGCTGGAGCGGTTCCGCCCGGTCGTGATGCGCGCGCGGATCCTGCATGTGGTCGGCCGGGTCCAGTCTGCCGACAATGTCACGCATATCGTGGCTGAGCGGCTGGTCGACTGTACAGAGGATCTTTCCCTCCTGTCGGAAGACGTGTTGCGCGATCCGTTGAACGGGGTGCTGGCCCGCCCGGATGAGGTGCGCCGCCCCGTCCTGCCACGCAAGGGACCGGCCGGGCGCCCCTCCGGTGGACGTCATCCGCGCAATGTCCGTGTCATCCCGCCGAGCCGGGATTTCCACTAACCGCGAGCCCGGTGCCTGCCCGTTTCGGTAGCAGCCCTACCCGTCAGCAGCCTCGAAAACGGGTGCGACATTTCGAAACCATTTTTGCGACTAATTCTCATTTACATATTGGCGACAGCCCGATATTGCGAATGAGTTGCAATATCGGAGACAGGTATGAAACTGACGACACAGACCGCCATGGGCCTCGCCCTGCTGTTCGGGGCGCTCCCAGCCATCGCGCAAGAAACTGAAGCAGATGCTACACAGTCCGAAGCGGTGGAACTGGGCGCAATCGACATTGAAGACACGCGCGCGCCGATGCCCGCCTATCGCGGTTTCATTGCTGAAGACAGCGGCCTGTCGATCATCGACAAAGAGTCCCTGACCGGCCTGGAAGACGGTTCCGGCGACGCCATGGACGCCCTCCGTCTGATGCCGAACGTCAATTTCGACGTGAACCATTCCAGCGCCGACCGGGACAACCTGCTGGACCTGCGCCCGGCCGATATCTCCATCTCCGGCGGCCAGACCTATGACAACGCATTCCGTATCGACGGCGTCGGCGTGAACAGCGTGATGGACGTCACCAACGATAATCCGCAGAGCGTCTTCGATGTCGCGGGCGCATCGGCCCAATCGATCTTCCTCGATCCGTCGCTGATCGGAAGCATTGAACTGCGCGATTCCAATATCTCGGCCCGCTATGGCGAGTTCTCCGGCGGTGTCGTCGATGTCGGCATCCGCGATCCGAAGGACAAGTTGGGTGTCAGCCTGCGCTACGGCTACGAGAGCGACGAGATGCTGGATTACATCACCGAGGACGGCGCCGACCTCGACAGTGCCGATCCGCCGCCGGAATTCACCAAGTGGCGCCTGCACGGCACGGTCGACGCGCCGGTGAACGACCAGCTGCGCTTCCTCTTCGGATTCGGCCGCACGGTGGCCGACGTGACCTATCCGGTCAGCGCCAGCTATGGCGACAATTTCCGCGGCTTCCAGTCGACCTCTGACAATTATCTCGTCAAAGGTATCTATGACTTCTCCGACACGCTGCGCTTGACCAGCAGTCTGGTCTACAGCCCGTACGAAAGCGAGTCTGCGGCGGCGGCGGGTATCGAAAATCTCGTCACCAGCAAAGGCGGCGGCCTGACCTTCAAGACCGAACTCGACGGGCAGAATGGCGAGTTGGACTGGCTGGTCCGCGCATCCTATGTCGACTCCGACACCAGCCGAGAAGCCCCACCGGTCCAGTACAACTGGAGCGCCGAAGCCCCAAGCATCAACTTCTGCTCCGGCAGTAGCTGCACGATCGGTGGCATAGGCAATCTCGACCAGACCCAGCGCGACTATGCGCTGGAAGGCGAAGCGAGCCACCCACTATTCGGCGGGACATTCGATTTCGGCGGTGGGGTGTCTTACATCGACGCGCACAAAGGCCGCGATCAGGAACTGCGCATGTATTCACGCTGCGTCTATGATCCGGATACGGTCTGCGCGGACCCAAGCGAAACATCCTGTATCGATGGCGAGATCGCCGCGACCCAGTACAATCTGTTCCCGGCTTTCGACGCAAATGCCGAAATCCTGCAGGGCGCGCTCTGGGCGGAGCAGGCAAACACCTTCGGCCCGGTGGACGTGCGGGCGGGCCTGCGTGTGTCGACTGACGACTATTTGGATAACACGAACATCGCACCGCGGCTCAGTGCCGTCTGGAACATTCGCGATGATGTGCAACTGACAGCCGGTGCAAACCGCTACTATACGCGCAACCTTCTTGCCTATGCCATCAGCGAACAGGAGCCGGACCTCTATCTCTATCGCCGCACCGGCACTTCGGACGGAAGTGATCTCGTCTTCAGCCCGGACGATTGGAGCCTTTACCGCTGGAGCGTCCTGACCAGCTACCATGATGCGGACCTCGACACGCCCTATTCCGATGAAGCGACACTCGCGCTGACCTTCCCGGCCTTCCGGAACCTCAACGGCATTGGCCGGCTGAAAGCGGTGCAACGGTGGCACCGCGACCAGATCGTTGCCCGGCCAACAGAAACGGTCGAACAGAACGATGAAAACGGCGATCCCTACACCCGCCGCGTTCATTATCCTTCCAATGAAGGCAAGACCGATTATGTCGGCCTGTCGGCGGAGTGGGTCGGCACCTGGCGCAATACATCCTTCACGCTCAATGCGGCATGGTCGGAGACCTACAACAATGCCGACGACGAAGGCCTGTATTTCGACGAATACGATCCGGAAGAACTGCTGCTCGACCTGATCTATTATCAGGGTCAAATCATGCCACTGGCCCAGTTGCAGGACGAAGCGTATCGCGAGAATTTCGCAACGCCCTTTACGGCGAACGCGGCTGTGCGTTCAACATGGCTCAATGAGGCGCTGGATACGACGTTCTGGCTCTACTGGAAGGATGCGTATGAGACGATCGGCGATACGGGTGAAAACGAAACCATCGACGGCTCATCCTACGATGTCTACGATATCGTAACTCGCAAGGCATCCTTGCGGGCAGACCTCAACGCCACGTACACGATCCCGAAATTCAGCCGTGGACGTGTCCAGCTGGAAGCGCGGGTATCGAACCTGTTCAACACCCTGCCGCACCCCGACGTCACGAGCAGCAATCCCTACCAGCTCGGCCGCGCCGTATGGCTCGGCATCAACTACGTCTACTAGGGCTAAGCCTGGTTGACATGAGACACCCGTCCAACGGCAAGCTGGGCGGGTGTTTTCAGTTCAGCGCGTACCGCATTTCCGTCCGATATGTGCGGGCCGTCCAGTCTGCCTGATCCGGCGCGGGAGGATAAGGCACTGCCGAGCCCAGCTGGCTGAGCGCCGCCTTGTCGAGCCGGCGGCTGCCGGACGATGCCAGAAGACGGCATTTGATCAGCTGCCCATGCCGCCCGATGACAAACTCCACACCGACATTTCCCTCCTCACCCCGCATCCGGGCAGCGGGAGGAAAAGTCTTGAACCGCGCAAGATGCCCGAGCACGATGCCATCATAACTGACCTGCATAGCCTGGTAGCCTGCTTCGGCAGCGTCACCGTCCGTGTCCTGATCGGAGTCTGAGGCAGTGCCGCTCTTTCCGGCACTCCCGGCGACAGCCGCCAACTGGCTGACAGACTCGGCGGGCTCAGGATCCGGAACTTCCGCCTGCTCCGCCTGCACCTCGGGTTTCGGCACCGGGATAGGTTCGGCGACCGGTTCAGATACCGGTGGCTTTGGCATCGGTTCAGGCTTGGGCGGAGATGTTTCCCGTTCTGTTTCAGGCACTTCCTGTGTGGCAGTCTCAGCAGGCTGTCCGGCGGACGCGCCACGGGAGCCGAGCGCCACGCGGAGCGATGCTTTTTCGACCGACGCCGTCTCCTGCCCGGACAGGTACACCAGCGCCCCGCCTGCACCGGCAATGTGCATGACGCCCGACGCTGCGACGAGGACCGAGAAGGGAGAGACCCGGTTCATTCGCCCCGCTTCTCCGTCGAGATGTCGACCGCCTTGGCGCCCGCCTCCGTCGCGATGTCCATTGCATCGATCAGCCGCTGCGAACTCGCCGCAGCGTCGATAGCGATAACAAGCGCCTGGTCTTCATCCCCGGACATGGCCTGCTTCAGCGCCTGTCGGACAATCGTCACGTCATCATATCGCTGCCCATCCAGAACCCATGTGCCGCCGTCTGCTTCCGGGGCTTGTAGCACCAGAGCCTCGCCTTCGCTCGGCACCGCTGCGCTCGCCTCCGGTAGATCAACGGTGACAGCGTACTGCGCAGTATTTGCCGTCAGCAACAGGAACACGATCAGCATGAAGACGACATCGATCAGCGGGGTCAGGTTCGGCAGAACGTTGTCGTCCGCAGCCGTGTCGTCGGGCATGGCATTGATCATGTCCGCTCGCCCCGCATATCAGCCGCAAGCGAAAGGCTGGTCAGCAGGGCCGCGGCATCCGCCATCCGGTAGCGGATGCGGGACCGGAACCAGGCATGGCAGACGAGGCATGGTATTGCGATGACAAGGCCGATCACTGTCGTAATCATGGCTTGCCATAAGCCGCCAGCCACGATGCCCGGCTCAACCGGTCCGCTCGTCCCTTCCAGCGCCTGAAAGGCAACCATCAGGCCAATCACGGTGCCAAGAAGGCCCAGGAGCGGCGCCAGCCCGGCGACCGTCGTCAGGCCGGTCAAGCGGCGCGACAACTCCCGTCCGGCCGCCTGCAGCTCGAGGCTCGCAGCTTCTTCGCGCAAATATTTGTCTGCATGCAGATTTTCGCTCAGCACGCCTGCGGCGGCGCCGTAGAATGGGTACGCAGCTTTCACCTCGGCCAGCGCAGCCGAGGCACCCTTCTCAGATGCCGTGCGCCGGACGGACTGCTCTGCCTGCCGGCTCAGCCCCTTCAGGCGCGCCAGCGCCAACGTCCTGTCAGCGATCAGGGCCAATGCAATGACAGAGCAGGCAAAGAGCGGCACCAGAACGATACCGGCTGGCTGCATGAGAACGGTCAGGAGATCAGACATGGGAGAGGATCACAGGGTTTCGAGATAGGCCACCAATGCATTCCGCTCGTCGGAGGTGAGGTTCAGCTTTGGAAGCAATTCACTGGTTTCCGGAAACAGGGGGTCGTCCTCCATACCGGGACGCGGCCATGGCCGGGCGCCCCCCGCATTGTAGAGGTTCACGATGCCCAGCAGGCTGGGGAACAGGCCGTTGTGCATGTAGGGGCCTGTGCGGCGAACATGGCGCAGGCTGGGCGTCTTGAACTCGCCGACCGCGTCAGGCGCTTCCGTCAGCGCGTAGCGGCCAAGGTCTTCATACTTGCGACCGTAATAGGTCAGCCCGATATTGTGGAACGCGTCATCCGTGAGACGCGGACCGGAATGGCAGGTCATGCAACGCGCCTTGGTGCGGAACAGGTGCAGGCCGAACAGTTCCTGATCGGTGAACCGGTCCCGGTCGCCTGCCAGGAAGAGATCGAATTTCGTCCGCCGGGTGAGGGTGCGTTCGTACGCGGCAAGCGCGGCGGTGACGTCTGTCATGGCGATTGTGCCTTCGCCAGTGATCTGCCGGAAACGCTCTACATAGTTCGGGTCGGTATTCAGGGTGTCGATCAGCGCAGCTTGTGACTCTGCCATCTCGATGGGATTGGAGATGGGCATCATCGCCTGGTGTTCCAGGCTCATGGCGGCGCCGTCCCACATGAAGATCGGCTGATCCGCCTTGTCGAGAAGGGTCGGCGCATTGCGCTTGCCCTGCTGGCGGTCATGCCCGACGGAGACGCGGATGCCATCGGTGAAGGCAAGGTCTGGATGGTGGCAGGATGCGCAGGCGATCTGGCCCGAGGCGCTGAGGATCGGATCGAAGAAGAGCTTCTCCCCCAGCATCGCCATGAGGTTCGGCCCGGTAGCGGCTGGCCGCTCCAGAGCGGCCATTTCCTCGAAGGGCGTGTCGTTGGTGGTCTCCGCCTTGGGCCAGGTTTCGATCGCTCCCGCATAGGCGGCGCGCAGATCTGCCCCTTCAGTACAGACCTGCGGACCACATCCGAGTTCTGTCCCACCGACAGGTTCCGAAACCTCGGCAGCCTTGCAGGAAACGGCCAGCAGGCAGCCCACGGCCAGCATAGCGGCGCGGTAGAACCCGGCACGAGATGACGATTTGATCCGCGTCAGCGACATGCCCGGCAATTCTCTCTCTGCTTCGCACCAAGTTATCAATAATGATTATCATTCTCATATTTGTTTTGCTTGTCACGCGCAACAATCGTCGCAGGGTCTTAGCAGCTATCGCGCACACGAAATGCAGCCTGCAGCGACGGATTCCGCCCCACCCGCCGTTCAATGGAAATATTGGTTCATTGATTGCGTGAATTTAGATGGCACGAAAGAAATCGTCTTCGCGGTGGGGTCTCATCGCACTTGTTGCAGCCGCGGCTGCCATTGGCGTGTACCTGTTTGTCTCAGCGTCTTCGAAGGGCGAAGAGCAGACCCTGCAGACCGTAAAAGCCACACGGGGCGACATTGAAGTCACCATTTCGGCGGCGGGAAAAATCACACCGAAGGAAGAAGTTGCCGTCGGTGCGCAGGTGTCCGGCCAGCTGGAGAAGCTGTACGTCGATGTCGGCGACAGCGTCGAGGCTGGCGACCTGTTGGCCCAGATCGATGCGACAATCGCCACAACGAGTGTGGAAGGAAACCGCGCCCAGCTGAAAGAACTGCGCGCCAGCCGGAAGCAACAGCAGGCGTCACTGAATCTCCTGAAGTCCCAGGCAGACCGCGCCGCCATGCTCTACGAAGCCGATGCCATGGCCAAAGCGGACTATGAGGCGGCGATAGCGGACTATCAGATCGCTCAAGGCAAACTTGAAGCGATCGACGCGCAGATCGAACGCCAGAGTTCCACCCTGCAGGCCGACCTCGCCTCTTTGGAATTCACCAAGATCTACGCCCCGATTTCCGGTACGGTCGTCTCGCTGGAGGCTGTCGAGGGCCAGACCCTGAACGCCAACCAGACGGCGCCGACCATCCTCACTATCGCAGACCTGACCACAATGACGGTCGAGACCGACGTGTCGGAAGCCGATGTGCTGCGGATCACCAACAACCAGCCCGCCTGGTTCACGACGCTCGGTGATTCCGAGTACCGCTGGGAAACCAGCGTCCGGCAAGTCCTGCCGACGCCGGAAGTGCTGAACGATGTGGTGCTCTACAAGGCCCTGCTCGACGTGGACAATCCGGAAGGCCGGCTGCGTACGGAGATGACGGCACAAGTGTTCTTCGTCGTCGGATCTGCGAAAGACGCCGTTCTCGTTCCGGTGACGGCGCTTCAGTCCTCGCCTCAGAGCCGCAATGGTTCAGATACAGCCATGAGCGCACCACCATCGACGCCTGCCGGGTTCCAGGCTGCGCGCGAAGCAAACCCGGATGCAGATACCGCTCTGGTCATGATTTTAGGCAATGACGGAGAAATGCTCCCTCGCCCCATTCTCACCGGGCTACGCACCCGCACACTGGCTGAAGTGATCTATGGTTTGTCTCCCGGCGACACTGTTGTCTCGGGTAATGTGGCGCCGAAGCAGGTGAGCAGCGGCCAAAGCCGCCAGATGGGGCCGCCGCCCATGATGGGCCGCTAGGAGCCAGCCATGACCTCCCCGCTCATCAGCCTTCAGGATGTGAAGCGCTATTTCGGCTCCGGCGATACGGAAGTCCGTGCGCTGGATGGCGTCACGCTCGACATCCACACCGGCGAATTCGTCGCCATCGTTGGCCAGTCCGGCTCCGGCAAGTCGACGATGATGAACATCCTCGGCTGCCTCGACCGACCGACCGCGGGCAGCTATCGCGTCCGCAGACAGGACATTGCAGATCTCGACGCCGATGAGCTTGCCACCATGCGGCGCGAAACGTTCGGCTTCATCTTCCAGCGATACAATTTGCTCGCCAGCGTCTCGGCTTCGGAGAATGTCGAGATCCCTGCGGTCTATGCAGGTTTCAGCCACGCCGAACGCCAGGAGAAAGCCGACACGCTCCTCACCCGGCTCGGCCTCGGCGAGCGCCTGGACCACAAACCGAACCAGCTTTCAGGCGGCCAGCAACAGCGTGTTGCCGTTGCACGAGCCCTGATCAACGATGCGGAAGTCATTCTCGCTGACGAACCGACCGGCGCACTCGATTCCGGCTCCAGCGAGGAACTGCTCGGCCTGCTCGAAGAGCTGCACGAAGCCGGACGCACGATTATTCTGATCACGCACGATCCGAAAGTCGCCGAACGGGCAAAGCGGGTGATAGAGCTGAAAGACGGCCGCGTCTTATCCGATATCGGCTCAGCCGATATCATTCCCCCGTCACCTGAAACCGGAAAGCAACTTCGCAGGGGCCCGTCCTTTGCCTCGCAGATCATTGAATCTGTAAAAATGGCCTTCCGGTCACTTCGGGCCAATTTGTTCCGGACAGCGCTAACCCTGCTCGGGGTGGTCATCGGTGTCGCGGCTGTTGTCGCGATGCTTGCGATTGGACAGGGCAGCCAGCAGCAAGTGATGGCCCGGTTTGAATCCATGGGCTCGAACCTCCTGTTCGTCCGTCCCGGGGCGCCCGGCACACGCATGCGGGGTGAAGCAATTGCCACCCTCACGCTGGCCGATGCCGATGCACTCAACGAACTGGACAATGTCCTCGCAGCAGTCCCCTCCCGGTCTGGCTCCGCAACCCTGCGCGTAGGCAACAATGACTACAGCACCTCCATCGAAGGCGTCTCCGCCGGTTGGCCGATCGCCCAGAACCGCGGTCTGCTCTATGGCAGCTTCTTCACCGAGGAGGATGTCGACAGGCGTGTCGGCGTCGTCGTGCTCGGCACGACAAGCGCCGGCAATCTCTTCGACAATGTTCAGGACGCCGTCGGACAATATATTTTTCTTGGCGGCGCCCCCTTTGAAGTGGCAGGTATCCTCGAAGAAAAAGGCGCTTCCTCCTGGGGACAGGATCAGGACGATGTCGCGCTGGTGCCGATCACGACTGGCATGATGCGCCTGTTCGGACAGAATTACCTGTCCTCCATCACCATCGCTGTCGACGACACTGACCGCATCGACGAAACCGAGACTGCGGCGCAGGAAATGCTGCTGGCGCGTCACGGTTCAGAGGACTTTCAGCTTCGCAACACCGCCTCCATCCTGGAATCTGTTCAGGAGACGCAGAATTCCTTCTCAATCCTGCTCGGCTCAGTTGCGTCGATTTCTCTTCTCGTCGGCGGCATTGGCGTCATGAACATCATGCTCGTCAGCGTGTCAGAACGGACGCGTGAAATTGGCGTCCGCATGGCCACCGGCGCCCGCCGGTCGGACATCATGAGCCAATTCCTGATCGAATCCCTCGTCGTGGGCGGGCTCGGCGGAATTGCAGGTATACTGATCGGCTTTGGTGTGTGCTTCCTTCTGGGCGCCAACGGCATGCCCATTGCGGTAACGATCACGCCCGCCGTGCTCGCATTCACATCCGCCATGGCAACCGGCCTCGTTTTCGGACTTCTGCCTGCCCGCAAGGCCGCCCACCTGGACCCTGTCGCAGCGCTCGCTTCGGAGTAATCCATGATCAGGAAGATCACACTTTTAACCTCCTTGTTCGCGCTGACGGCCTGCGCCTCCCTTGCACCGCAGACTGATGTGAGCACACACGGCATTTCTTTGCCTGCCACGTATGACAATGCGGCTGAACTGTCCGATGCGCGGGCTGTAGAAACTGACTGGTGGGCGACCTTCGGTTCGGACAACCTCAATGCGTTGGTGGCTGAAGCCCTCGATGCGAACCAGACTCTGGCCGGAGGCATGGCGAATGTGGACGGTGCTCGCGCAGCCCTGAAAGTTTCCAACGCGTCCCTGTTGCCTCAAGCAAGTGCCAGCATATCTGGCTCAAGTGATACCGATCGCGGGCTCGATAATATCAGCTCTTCTGGCCGCTTGTCCGCCTCCTACGAACTCGACCTGTTCGGCGCCAATGCAGCAAGCCGGGAGGCGTCCCAGGCAAGCCTCGATGCCACCATATATTCCCAACGCGCGCTGGAGCTGACCGTACAATCGGATGTCGCCTCCACCTATTTCAACCTGCTCTCCACACGGGAGCAGCTGGAAGTCGCACGCCAAAACCTTGAAATATCGGAGCGGATCTTCGAGATCGTGGAAGTGCGCTACGAGGCCGGGGCCATTTCCGGGTTCGATGTTTCGAGCCAGCGGGCACAACTCGCCAATGCACGGGCACGCATCCCGCAACTCGAATCCCAGATCGTCAGCCTTCAGACCTCTCTAGCGACCCTACTTGGTCAGGTTCCGCAGGACTACTCCGCTCCGGATGAATCCATTCTCGCTCTTGAGCTGCCGCTGGCGGACCCGAGCCTGCCGTCAGATCTTCTGCTGCGCCGGCCGGACTTGCTGCAGGAAGAAGCCAGCCTGAGAGGCGCCGACGCAAACGTGACGGTTGCCCGCGCCGCTTTCCTGCCGGGCATGGATGTCGGGGCGGCTCTGTCCAGCATCCTCAGCGGCGGCGGCGACCTGACCGGGTCGATATCCGCATCGCTGGCCCAGACAATCTTTTCCGGCGGCCGCCTCGAAGGACAGCTGGAGGGCGCGGAAGCACGCCGCGAAGCGCAGCTGGCGAGCTATCGCGGCGCTATTCTGAACGCGCTGCGCGATGTTGATGTCAGCCTGGCGTCGATCGAAGCAGATGCCCACCGGGAGGAACAGCTTCTGGTCGCGCGCGATGCATCCCAGGATGCGCTGGATGCGGCTGAGCTGCGCTACCGGGCCGGGACGGATGATCTGACCAGTCTCCTGACCGCCCAACAGTCGTATTTCACGGCATCCGACAATTATGTGCAGGGCCGCCTCAACCGCCTGACATCCGCACTCAACCTCTATGTCGCGCTGGGTGGCGGATATTGAGCGCCAGGATACCGTTCCCATAATAATTGACACACCCTATGCCAATTTATTAGGCTCTCCGAAGTCAAGGATCGGAGGCAGTGCCCATGGACGTCCGGAATGAAGTCTTCCCGTCTGACCCGGCGCGAATGGCGCAGATGATGGAGAAAGGCCCCGATGGCCCGATTTTCATGGTCAACTTGCTGAAATTCAAGGAAAAAGCCGAATATGACGATGGCCGGGAGACGGATTTGTCGGGCCGCGATGCCTACATGATCTATGGCCGCACGGTGGCCGACATTCTTCCGAAATTCGGCGGCCGGGCCGTGTTTGCAGCGGACGTAACTTTTCTGGCACTCGGCGAAGTGGAAGAGCTTTGGGATGAGGTCGCAATCGCGATGTATCCAAGCCGCGCAGACATGGTGCGGATGTCCCTGTCGGAAGAATGGCGCGACGCCGCCATCCACCGATCTGCTGGCCTCAAGGGACAACTGAACATCGAGACTGTCCTTCCGGTTGCCCAGCAGGCATCCCCATGGGCGAAAAACCTGTTGCAGGACTAGAATATGATCGTTCATGCGGTTCCCGCAGCAGCCGGAACCTTTCTTCAAGACTGATCCTGTTTAAATTGAGAGCTTGAGTGCGGAAATTTTGGACGAAAATCGGCTTGCTTACAGGGCCCGAAACATTGGCAGGGAATAAGAAATGGCGACAGACCAGAGCACGCAGGACGAAGCCCACGTCTCCGATGGCCGCCGGCTGAGGTCTGAACGCAACCGGCAGAAAATCGTTGCTGCGATGATGGAGCTGGTCCGCGAAGGCGACTACGACCCCAGCGTCGCCAGCATTGCCGAACGCGCCGGTGTGGGCCTGCGCACCGTGTTCCGCCATTTCGACGATGTCGATACGCTTTATCGTGAGATGTCCGGCCAGATGGAAGCCCGTATCCTGCCGGAAATTGCCAAACCGTTGACGGCGGAAGCCTGGCAGGACCGCGTCAAGGAGATGATGGCGCGCCGCATCCGCATCTTCGAGGACATCATGCCTGTCCGGATCTGCGCACGCGTGAGGCGCTTCCGGTCGGAATTCCTGATGGCGAACCACAAGAGGTTTGTCGCACACGAAACCGCTGCACTTTCCCTCGCACTTCCCAAGGAAGTGCTTGAGAATGAACCTCTGAAGCTGGCTTTTGATGTGGCGCTGAGCTTCGACACCTGGCGGCGCCTGCGTCAGGATCAGGAATTCTCCCGGGCCAAAGCGACCGCCACACTCGCAGCCATGCTGGATGCCCTCATCGCCGCCGCAGAATGAAGTGGACGCGCATTCTTGTGCTGGCCGTATTGGTCGCCGCTGGCTGTAGCAGATCAACTGACCGAGCGGTTTCTTCAGAGTCCTGCGGGTTGCCTCCCGACGCCTTGAACCAATTCATCCTGGTTCCATCGGGATCGTTCGAAAAAGGCAAAGACCCGGTCTATCCGGAAGAGGCCCCGACGCTCGTCCTGCACGTCGATGCATTCGAGCTGCTATCCCACGAAGTCACAAATGCGGAATTCTCCCGCTTCGTCGAAGAAGCCGGCTATGTCACCGATGCGGAACGCAGCGCAGAAGCGGGCGGAGAAGGTGCCGGATCGGCCGTTTTCCAATCCGCAGAAGGCTCCATCGGAAAGTATCCGTGGAAGCTGGTCTCGGGCGCGACATGGAAATCGCCCGAAGGTCCCGGTTCGAACATTGTCGGCCGCGACCTGCATCCCGTTGTCCATATTTCTCTGGCAGACGCCCACGCTTATGCCGCCTGGGCGGGAGGAAGATTGCCGACGGAAACGGAATGGGAATATACGGTGTCTCTCGGCCTGCCAGACCTGACACGACAGAACTCTGGCGCCTATGATGAGAACGGTCAGCCTGTCGCCAATACCTGGCAGGGAATATTTCCATTGGCCAATACGGCGGCCGATGGCTTTGCAGGCACCTCCCCCGTCGGATGCTTCGGACCCGACAAGGCGGGCATGTTTGACATGATCGGCAATGTCTGGGAGTGGACCGATACGCCGTACGGGCCCGGCACAAATACGATCAAAGGCGGATCGTATCTGTGTGCCGACAATTTCTGCCGGCGCTACCGCCCCGCTGCCCGCCAGCCGGAAGAGACGGACTTCTCGTCAAATCATATCGGCTTCCGCATCGCCCGGGATGTTGCTCCCTAGGCCATCAATTCGGCCAGTACACATATTCGTCGCCTGGCTCGAACCTGTCAGCAGCTGTCTTGTCGACCATGATCGGGCTCTCAATTGTGTAAGGGTACAGAGGCGCGCGAGCCGTCTCCCAATGCGCGTCGATGAGTGCCTGAAGTTCAGCCAGCTTTTCCGGCATGGCATCTGCTAGATTTTCCTGCTCGGTCGGATCCGTCGCCAGATCGAACAGCCAGGCTTTCTGCTGCCGGTCGTTCACCTGCAGCTTCCAGTCCCCCGCCCGCACGACGCGGTAGTACCCGCTCGACCAGAAAATCGCATCATCCTGCCGGGTGATACGTCCACTCCCCGTCGCTTCCGGGAGGAGATTTTCACCATCAATTTCGACACCGGCAGGCAATACCGCGCCGGCAATCGCTGCGAGGGTTGGCATCAGGTCGACATGCGCGACCGGCGTATCAATCGTTGCCTCAGCCGGAATGTGGTTCGGCCACGACACGAACATCGGCACACGGATACCACCTTCAAACAGGGTGATCTTCCATCCGCGATACGGCGCATTGATATCCGGCAAGCCTATATACCCCGCCCCGCCATTATCCGAAGTGAAGACGATTACGGTGTTGTCCGATAACCCCTCTTCTTCAAGCTTATCCATGATCCGCCCGACGCTCCGGTCCAACGCCCGCACCATGGCCGCGTACACCCGCAGGCGTTCCGGCTGGATGTCACCGACAGCCTCGTAGTCCTCACGGGTCGCCTGCAAGGGCGTGTGCACGCCCCAGTGTGCAAGGTAGAGGAAGAACGGCCGGTTGCGATTTGCTTCAATCACCTTGCCAGCTTCTTCCGTCCAGTAGTCGGTCAGGTAACCGCCGGGCTCGAACCAGTCGCTGTTGTTGAATGACGCCGCGTACTGCATCCGTGCCCAGAGGAACTTGTCTATGGGATCGAAGTCCAGTTTTGCATTCACAACATCCGGATCATCGCCGGGCAGATAAAGACCACTGGCCATCAACAGGCTCTCGTCAAACCCTTGCGAAGTCGGGCGGGATTCCTCGCTCCGCCCGAGATGCCATTTGCCGATATGGACCGAGTGATAGCCCGCCTGCTTCAAAAGTTCAGCAACAGTGACCTCCTCGCCCGGCAGTCCTTGCTGGTCGAACGGTGCGCCACCTTCATCTGCCTGCTTGTTCCAGACAATCGGCGGCAAGCCATTGTCCATATCATTGCCAACCATGGATACGATCCGGCCCATGCCGTTCGGCGTGGGTGTGAACTCAAAGCCCGTGCGGGTCGGATAGCGACCTGTCATCAGCATCGCACGCGAAGGCGCGCAGGTTCCCGTGCCCGCATAGGCCTGCTGGAAGATGGCACCCCGCGCGGCAAGCCTGTCGATATTCGGCGTGGGCACCAGACCACCGGCCACGCCACCCCCGAAAGTGGAGATGTCATTTATGCCGAGGTCATCCGCGACGATGAAAATGATGTTTGGCGGCCCCTCGGTCCGATTTACTTGCGCGGCAACGGGGCCCTCGTCCCAGGCGATCTCGCGATTGGGCGCCACTTCAGGCTGCTCTGAATGCTTCACAAGAAACAGGATCACGGCAGACTTGTTAAACCAGGCCAGCCCCCCCAATGCGACCAGAAGGGCTGCCAGACCGAGAGTGATTTTCTTCAGCATTTTCCCACCCGCCTGTGCCTACCCGACCAGTTCTTCGCAGCCTGTGCCTGAAAGTAGCTGCTGGACTTCGTTCCGGACATTGCCAGACAAAGCACCTGCAGTTTCGCGGAGGTGTTGCAGGCATTTGGCCTGGTACGGAAAAGTGGGCTGTGTCCAGACCTGTCCGTCGATCTCGGTTTCGAATTCCGAACGACCCGCGACCACGGCAGCCGCATTCGCCTTCAGGAAAGGCAGGTAAACGCGGCCGATTTCGCTCAACAGAGGCTTCAGGTGTTCAGCCGCTTGCTCAAGTGTGAACCAGTCGCCGCCGGAAGGCTCGACACCGGAAAGGTCTTCCATCCGGTCCAGCCAGGCCCTGACCCGTGCAGAGCGCGCGCGCGTCAGAGCTGCGGAGGTTGGCTCAACAATCGCCAGCTGCGTCAGCTGCCCATAGATCGCAAAATCTGCTGACGATGGCCGCGCCCCAAGTACATAGCCTGCGCTCTGCAACAGAGCATCCAGCAAATCGATAAAACGAAGATAACTTGTCTCGATGGTCGATGCCGTCACATCGTTCGACCCGACGACATAGAGTCGCTCTGTCTGCCGTTTACTGAACATATCTGCCATCATCTGGGCATCCGGGGCAGCAAGCGTCGGCAAGGACCAGTAGACGAGCAGCGGCGCGGCATTGTCGCGGTCCGCCTCGAAATACCAGCGATAGTGGAACATGGCCTTCGTCAGCCACTCATCCGCATAGTCCTCGATGAGTTCATTCAGGAAAGCCAGCGCCGGGTTCTCCGGAATGACGCTGCGGCCGGCATATTCTTGTTCCAAACGACGCGCGATAGGCGTGGAGTCGACGACAGCCTCCACATCACCCTTCGCATCCGGGAAATAAAAAGTCGGCAGCAATTTTACCTTGGGCTGTGGCAGACCGGGCGGCGGATTTTGATGTCCGCCCCAGAGGATTGCGTAGGGAATCCTGCGATAGCGCAGCAACGCCAGCATCTTGCGCGTATAAGGCGACCCCGGCGCGCCCATCAGCTTGAGACGGTTTTCTCCTGCGGTATCCATGTTTCCTCCCCGCCCCTGATCAGGGCTATAATATATTTATTGGCACCCTTCCTGCCATTTGTTTCCAGGTCAATAGCAGACTGCGAAGTCAGCGCCGGAAGAGGCGCCGAACTATGTACACGAAAACGCCGACCATCATGATCACCCCGGCGAGGAGGACGAGCATCTGCGGCCAGTAGGCCTTGAACTGGCGCGCCATCGTGTTGCGGGTGATTTCCTTCAGGGAGCTGTATCCCTCCGGCACCTCCAGAACGCCGACACGCTTGCTGTAGGCCTGGTATTCTTCAAGCATGTCCGCAAACACATCCGGCTTTTCCGAACTCAGGTCCGTTGTCTCACCCGGGTCATGCTCGATATCATAAAGCCGCCAGTGCCCGTCGCCATGAGGCTTCTGATTACGGGTAATTTTCCAGCGGCCCTTCAGGATGGCCGAATTCCCGGAGACCTCCATCCCGATCACATCGTCTGGCTGATACACAGCCGACTGCGCCCCGGACAGGATCGGGTCGAGACTGCGCCCGGTGATCGCATCGTCCGGCGCATCGACACCCGCATATTCCAGCAAGGTGGGTGCAATATCCGTCACGACCGTGCGGGCGTCGATTGTTTCACCCTCCGGCACACCAGGGCCCGCCATGACCAGCGGCACGCGAATTCCACCTTCCGACCCGAGGAATTTGAACATGTTGTTCGGGGAGGCCGCCGCAATCGCCCATTCCGGACCGATGAACCCCCAACTGCCCTCTTCTCCAATGCCTTCGATCCCGATGTGATAGCCGTGCATCTTCATCCAGATCTTCAGGCGGAAGTCTTCATCACCGCGCGAAGGCTCCGGACCGTTATCCGATGTGACGACAAAGATCGTATTGTCGTACTTTCCGGTCTGCTTGAGATGTTCGATGAGGCGGCCAATCTCGATATCCATGGCTTCCATCATGGCGGCATTGACCTGCATACGCGCGGCGTAAAGTGCCTGGTCGTCCGGAGACAGATCAGTCCAGGCGCGCATCTCTTCCGGCATGTCGGCAAGCAGGGCGGTTTGGGGGATCAGCCCGATCTCTTTCGCCTTCTGCCAGCGGGCTTCCCGGAGCGCATTCCAGCCCTCGTCATAGACACCGTCGTATCCGGCAGTCAGTTCCGGAGGCGCCTGAACCGGGATATGGATCGCCTGGAAAGGCACATAAGCGAAAAAGGGCTGACTCTGATCACCCTCATCCAGATAGTCGATCATGTGATCGACGATCATGGTTGAGGAATAGAACGAGTCCGGCAGGTTCGCAGGTTGTCCGTCCTCATACCACGGCGCTTTCTGGTAATACGGCATGTAGGGCTTGGCGGACCAGTTGTCGGCACCCGACGCATCCAGTGCCAGAGACCGGTCAAATCCGTGTGCATTGGGCAGATCACCCGCGCCACTTCCGAGGTGCCACTTGCCCGACATCAAAGTCCGGTAACCTGCAGCTTGCAGTCGGTCAGCCAAAGTCAGGATTCCCGGCTCGAGATGCATCGTGTAGCCGGGTTGGCCAACATGCTCTTTCGGGAGGACCTCAGGAATGGTGGCAATACCTGTCATATGATTGTCCATGCCCGTCAGGAGCATGGCCCGAGATGGCGAACAGAGCGGCGAGGAATAGTGCCGCCGGAACATGGCCCCGCGTGCGGCGAGTGCATCAATGTTCGGCGTCCGCGCCTCCCCGCCATAGACGCCAAAATCCATCAGGGCGGCATCGTCCACGAGGATCAGCACAATATTGGGACGTGCGTCTTCGGACTGGGCAGACGCCCCCAGACCGATCCCGAAGAATGCGATGACTGCGGTGAGCCCCCCACCCAGCCATGCGAAACATTTCCGAACGAGATGACCCGCTGTCCGATCCGGCATTTCCACCCCTGACTCATATAATGACATTCCAACTGTCATTATATGAGTCTTTTGTCAAATTCCGGGGGTGTGGGCCGGAGCGAACAACGGGGCTAAGATCTGAAATTCAGAACGTCAGGCTGCAGGTCCGCTGGTCTGTCGTCGGTCACCCCAGTTGGATGCGGCGCGCCCGAGGCTCACCCCCGGAACCTGACGCTCGGAACCGCGCCGGTGATACCGCGCGCCTTTGAGCACGAGCTTAAACGCCTCCCAATGAATTCCGGCAATCACACCAATCGTCATGAACGGAAACTTTGCGAGTAGTCCGATCGTAGTCCCGGCAGTAACGGAACACGCCTTACCGGCGAGGTGAGCTGACATCCGCTTCTCTTCACCATGCTGGTAGGATATCGCGAGCGCTACATTCTCTGAAGGCGGTTGCACAGTGAATTCATACTGCCCGCGCTGATCAAAAAACGGAGAAACGTAGAAAGCCTTTTCACACTCATGCCTGCAAAGGCCTTTTTTCTGGTCTGCAGCACACAGATAGAAGTGCCGCTCTCCGAACGTATTGCCCACCTCGTAGAGAATATGGTGGAGATCGCCTGCACGATCACGCAGGAAGTAGACCGAGATCGGATTGAACACATAGCCGAACATTCTCGGCAAAGTGAGAAGTTCAATGGTGGCCACATCGTCCTGAACACCCTGCCGGGCGACAAATGCACGAACCCAAGCCGCCAGATCCGTCGTCTCGCCTTTGCCATGATCCAGCGGGTCAAACCGGACCAGTCCCCGCTTCCCGATTTTCAGTAGTTTGGTAAGGCGGCCAACCTCTTCCAGCCGATCCAGATCCAGAAGCAGGTAAGCAATGCGATAGCGCAGCACATGGGTGATCTTGCCGAACCGCCGATGGCTCACCTGACCGACATAATACCGTGCTGGGTGATTCACGCTGACACCGGTCTGGCCACGGCTCGCGAGAGGCGTTCCTGTCCCATATCGAACACCCATGGGCGTTTCCAGTTACTCATGAGTTCCGCGACAGCGAGTCCCGACTGAATTCCGTCCTCATGGAAACCATATCCCTGCCAGGCACCACAAAACCAAGTGTTTCGGCGCCCCTGAATGGACCAGATTTCTCTTTGCGCAGCCATTGCTGCCCCATCGAACACCGGATGATTATAGACGAACTCGCGCTCCACCTTATCGACAGCCGGATCCTTTTCCGGATTCAAAGTAACGAAATAATTCGTCTCCGTTTCCAGTCTCTGCAGCCTGTTCATCCAGTATGTGACCGAGAGTTCCAGCGAGTCGCTGCGCTTCGCCCGGTAGTTCCATGCGGCCCAGGCGGCTTTGCGCTCCGGCATAAGGCTGTCATCCCGGTGGAGGATCACACGGTTTGGCTGCGTACGGAATCGAGAAATTATGTCTGCCTCTGCGTCATCAGCATCATCTAGAAGGGCAAATGCTTCCGGTGCGTGGCAGGCGAATACGACCTCGTCAAAGTCCTCTTGTCGTCCGCTTTCAAAATGAATTCTCGCGCCTTCGGAGGTCCGTGTGACGGACCTTATCCCTGCATTGCAAATGATCCTGTCCGCAAAACCTTTCGTCAGCGGCGCCAGATATGATGCGCTGCCGCCCTCGACGGATTGCCAGGGGAATTGCGGACGAACGCTGACGAGGCCGTGATTGACGAAAAAACGCGCAAGGCTCGCCGCCGGGAAGTCCATGATCATCGAAACCGGACAAGACCAGATGGCGGCCGCCATCGGCAGCAAGTGGTAATCCACAAACGCCGTTCCATACCCTTCCTCTCTGACATATTCGCCGATCGACCGCCCGCGATTGCACTGAGCCAGATCATGCGAGGCGGCATGGAAACGCATGATATCCTTGAGCATCAGATAGAAACGCGGGCTTGCCATGTTCCGGCGCCACGCGAACAGGCCTTCCATGCCGTGGCTGGCATATTCCATCCGCTCGTCCGGGATCGACACAGAGAAATTCATGCGCGTCGGATTGGCACTCACACCAAGATGTTCGAATAGCGCTGTCAGATTCGGGTAATTCGGCTCATTGAAGACAATGAACCCGGTGTCGACCGGAATCGGCCCTTCAGGAGCGTTCACAGTTACCGTCGCCGTGTGGCCACCAATCCGAGCGTCTTTCTCAAACACCGAGATGTCGCATGTATTCTGCAGGGCCCACGCTGCGGAAAGCCCCGAAATTCCCGTTCCGATGATCGCAACTTTCGGGCGGCGGCCTCCAGAAGCGTCCGCAGGACGGCGGATCGCTGGGGCGGCGACATCAAATGGCATGAGCGTTCTCCGGTTTTGCTAAAAGAGATACGCAGCAGCCAGCCTGCCGGATTGAATGATCCAGTCAGCCAGCATTTGCGTAAAAGCAGCAAAGGAGGCGATAATGCGATCTGTGACGTCCGCTCAGTCAGGAGCCATGCATGGCATCAGTTCGAAAAGCCCGGCCAAAGTGAGCGCCCTCCCCGGCCGCTCTGCTCTGGACGGCGAGTTGATGTCTCGCGTGGTCGGCTCTGCTGATCGCGAAGCTTTCAACACGCTGGCTGTCCATTATGCCCCGCGGCTCAAAGCCTGGCTGATGCATCGCGGCGAAGGGGATGCAACGTCCGAAGACATTGTTCAGGATGTTCTTGCTGCCGTCTGGCAGAAAGCCGCCAGCTATGACCGCTCGAAAGCCAGCTTCTCAACCTGGGTCTTCCGTATGACCCGCAATCGCTGGATTGACTACAAGCGCAAGCATGACCGGCTGCAGCCGACTGCGCCACAGGACATGATAGACCTGGCTGACGAGCCGGAAGATTCGCCGCATGTCGGGCTGGAAGAAGCCGAAGCCGCGCAAGCCGTCAGGGAAGCGCTCGCAACCCTGCCGCCAGAACAGAAGCAGATGCTCTACCTCGCCTTTTTCGAGGGCCTGTCCCACAGCGCAATTGCAGAACGGACAGGTATCGCGATCGGGACGGTGAAAAGCCGGATCCGGGCGCCCCTGAAGAAGCTCAGAACAACACTTGAAGCCTACCGAAAGGATGAACCATGAACTCGGCACCCTCCCTGCCGAACACGGTTGATGACGACTGGCTGGCCATGCAGTCAGCGGGATCGCTCTCGCCGTTCAAACAACTCCTGTTGACCTGCCAGGCGGATATCAATCCCCGCTTGAAGAAAACCTTTGACTCGAACGACCATGTCGCCGGGGCGCTGCTGGAAAGCGCGAAACCGGCGGCGCTTTCGGGCGACTTCCTCTCGCGGCTGAACGCTCGTCTGGATACAGAGCAGGCAATCCCACCGGCCGCGGACGCAGATACGAACCTTATCAACGAAGACGAACCGGAATGGATGCCCGCACCGCTCGCTGATTACGTGCGACGCAGCGGCCGCCGCCTCAGGTGGCGGAGTGCCGGCCTCGGCGTCCAGCAAGCACGGCTTGGCCGTAGCGACCGCGGCGAGCGCCTCTACCTGCTACGCGCAAGGCCTGGGCTTCCTGTTCCGCGCCATTCGCATAGCGGTCAGGAGTGGACGCTGGTTCTGGCAGGCGGATACAAATCCGGATCCCGGCAATTCGTCCCCGGTGACATTCATCAGGAAGACGAAGGCTGCATGCACGATCTGCGCATTGACGATGATGGCCCGTGCATCTCGCTCATCGTTGACGAAGGCAAGCTGCGATTTGAAAATCCCCTGCTACGGCTTCTGCAGCCCGTACTTGGAATTTGATTTGCGGTAGTTTTCTGCCAAGCCACAAAAAAGCGAGGCGGAGTAAACCGCCTCGCCCTGATTTGAACTGTTTATGCTCCAGACGGGAGATGTCAGCGTCCCGGAACCGGGACGCTACCTCACATCAGGCGCCGACGATGGCCGGAAGCGCTTTGCAGAAGCGCTCCACGTCTTCGATCTTGCCGGTCGAGACGCGGGTCCAGTCGACATAGTCCATGTATTGTCCGCGGACAGAGATCTTCTGCTCGGCGAACGCTTTCTGGACGTCGTTGGCAGCCTTGCCGGACTTGAAGAAGACGAAGTTCGTCTGAGACGGCAGGTATTCCAGGCCCAGCGTGTCGAGCGTCGTCGTGATCATCTCACGTGCTTCTTTGACCTTCGCCTTGGAGAAAGCGAGGAACTCTTCGTCATTGTAGGAGCCTATCGCGGCAGCATACGACGTGCACGGCGACCAGGACATGGCAGTTGCCTGGATCTTCTGGGCAACTTCCGGGGAAGAAATCGTGTAGCCCATACGGATACCGGCCATGCCGTAGATCTTCGAGAAGGTGCGCGACACGATCACATTCGGATTGTCCTTGATCAGGCCAATGCAGGTGTTGCCTTCCGGATCGTCAGCCAGCTCCATGTAGGCTTCATCGACCAGAACCATGGTCTTGGACGCCATACGCGTTACAGCAGCTTTCAGTGTAGCAGCGTCTGCCACGAGGCCCGTCGGGTTGTTCGGGTTGCAGAGCTGAACGAGCCCGGTTTCAGTCGTGACTTTCGCCTCGATGCCTTCGAGGTCGGTCGTCATGTCCGCTTTCAGCGGCACACGGTCGATGGTCGCCATGCCGAGGCGGGCGGCGTAAAGCGCCGTCGTATCCCAGAACAGACGCGGCGCAACGATCGGACCCTTGGGGCCATAAATCATGGCAATCGCGGACAGCGCTTCACCCGAACCGGTGGTCAGGGCGATCTGCTCAGGCGCCACGCCATTTTTCTCGGCGATCATCGTCGCGAGCAGTTTCACGGCATCCTGGGAAGCATAGTAAGCGCCTTTTGATCCGGCATACTCGATCATCTTCAGAGCAGATGGTGCCGGGCCGTAGGGGTTTTCGTTACGGGACAGGAGCGCAACGCCTTCCGGCGGGCCGAGGAGGTACGGGTTCTCAACAGCGACCTTCTCAGGTGGGAAGGCTCCCTCCGTGGTTTCTGCGATCGCGGATGCGCCCGATGCGCAGGCCGTCGCGCCGGCGACACCGAGGCCGGTCGCGCCAGCCAGAAGAAAACGTCTGGAAATATCGTAAGCCATATTCTGATTTACCTGTTGCCTTGGGGTTGTGAAGAAACTGGTTCCTTTGAGTTTCGCGAAAATGCGAACGTAAGCGTTATCCTGTCAGAGTATTGTACAGGACTATTGCCGACGTTGCGACGAGATAGATGCCAAAGACCCGCTTCAGGGCTTTGGCATTGAGACTGTGAGCGGCTTTAGCCCCCAATGGAGCGGTCAAAAACGACATGGTCGTAATGGCGGCGACAGCAATTAAATTGACATATCCGACCGATCCGAACGGGAGGTTTGGCACCCCCTGCCCGAGAATCGCAAATCCGATTGCGCCTGGCAGGGCGATGATGATTCCGAAGCCGGCGGCGGTTGCAACCGCCTGGTGTATAGGGCGCCCGCAGGCTGTCATGACCAGGACGGCGATTGTTCCGCCACCGATCCCCAGTAGCGCCGAAAACCCGCCGAGAAATGTTGCGATCGACCAAAGCGCAATGCCTTGTGGCATGTCGCTGGCAATCGGCTTCTTGGGTTGAAGAACGGGCGCGATGAAATGCAGCCCCATGAAAAAGACGCCAAGGGAAAACACCCACTTCAGGGACCGGCCATCCATGTAGCGCGCGAGCACCAGACCCAAGAGAACGCCAACGATGAGCGGTGGCGCCCAATCCTTGATGATCTTGAAATCGACCGCGCCATGCGTGTGGTGCGCATGCACAGATCTGGCAGAAGTGACGATGATGGTCGCGAGTGATGTACCGATGGCCACATGGGCGATCAGTTCCGGCTCAACACCGAAATAGGCAAATACGAGCAGGAGCGCCGGAACGACAACGAACCCCCCGCCGATGCCGAATAATCCTGCGGCAAATCCCGCCGCCAAACCTGCCGCCATAAGAACGCCGATCATCTCGGCGACGTACAAGTAGTCTACTTCGTTGCCAGACATACTTCTCTGCGTTTCCTGTTCGAGGCTTGTTGAACCGCCTCTTCCAAATAGAGCAAGGAGGGATAGCGATATCCCTCCTCACAAATTTTCGCCTGCCCCCAAAAGGGGCAGGCGAGCTTTGTTTCTGATCAGAAATTGGCGAGCAGTTTGACGTAGTAGTAGCCACCCTGCCAGTCGACGATTGTACCGGAAGGATAGATCCGGCCGCAGCAGTTGTCGCCGATCTCATCTTCGTCCGGATACTGGTCGAAGGCGTTACGCGCACCGAGAGAGATCTTCACAGCTTCTGAAACCTGATAAGAGCCCTCAAGGTCGACCTGAACCACAGCACCGTAATCCTGATACCGGAGCGGCGAGCCGCCGGTATTGGAGTTCGTGGATTCACCGTAGTAGTTGGCACGAGCCAGGAAGCTGTACGGACCAACATCGTGGGTGACCGAGAAAACTCCGCGCCATTTCGGATCGTAGTTGACGAAGTCATACTGGTCTTCTGCGTTGAACAGAGAACCGACATCACTATCGAACTCGGTCTTGTTGTAGTTCATGGAAGCCGTGAACTTGGTCGAAGAACCATTTGCCCAGTCCTTGGAGTAGGTACCAACAACGTCCACACCCTTGGTGCTCGTGTCGAATGCGTTGGTGAAGTAGAATACCCCGCCAATCGATTCGGCACCGACAACACCTGCGCCAACCAGGGCGAGATAGTTGTCGTATGCAACGCCCGCCGTCGGATCGGTCGACACGTCCTGCGTGGAGATTGCGTTCACGCGATCTTCCAGGTCGATCTGGTAGAAGTCGACCGTCAACGAGAATGCGTCGAAGGAAGACGTCATACCCAGCGTATAGTTGGTGGACTTCTCTGGCTTGAGTGGTTCTGCACCCAGAGCACCCGCAATCGGGCCACCAGCCGGGAACAGACCGGTTGCAACCGGGAAGCCGTTCGGCAGGCGAGTCGACACGTTGGTCGTACCCTGCTGACCCGGTGTCGGAGCGCGGAAGCCCGTACCGACCGAGCCGCGGACGGCGAACATCGGCGAGAACTCGTAGCGGCCAGCCACTTTCCAGACCAGTTCGGAGTCGAAGTCAGAATAGTCCTCGAAACGCAGGGCACCTTGCAGGAACAGGGCGTCCGTAACGTCGGCACTCAGATCACCGTAGAGCGCATAAGAATCTCGGGTATATTCACCAGAGTAAGCTGGCGAGTAACCCGGGAAGCCGTTCGATCCGACACCAAGGGCCTGGTAAACCGGGTCGCTGCTATCGGCACAATCCAGCGTCGAACCGTTCGCGATGACAGCGTCACCAGCAGCAGTCGGCACACCCGCATCACAGAAGCCCCAAGGATCCGGAAGCGAATATGGCCCATCAATGTATGACTCGTAGCTGCCGCCAACCAGTTCGTAGGATTCGTCCATGTAGCTGGCACCGAAAGCGAAGAGCAGCGGGCTGGCGAGACCGACTTCAAACTCTTTCGAGAAGTCTGCCTGCAGCTGCATCTCTTCGTTGATCAGATCACCCGGATGGAAAGAGGTCGGGGACATGTCACCCATCGACGGGTTCACCGTGTTCTTCAGCGTGTACTTGATCTCGTTGTGACCAAGGCGGCCGCTGAAGTCATAAGTGATGCCGTTGTCCCATTCACCGCGGGCGCCGACAACACCGGAGTAGTCGATGACGTTACCGAAGAAGCGCGGCGTGAAGCCGCCTGGGAACAGGTAAAGAGAAGACCAGAGCGAGCCGTCTTCAAGACGGATGTTCTCGATCGTGCCATTGCCCGGATAACGATAGAAGAAGCTGCCGTCTGCTTCGGAGTTCGAATAGTTACCGAAGCCATAGAGCTCGACATCACCGATCGTGTAACCAGCATTGACGAAAGTACGGAACGCTTTCGCATTCGGCTGTCCCCACGGCTGGACCACGCCCGAACCGGCATAGTCTGCGCTATCAAGACCCGCGATGAAGCTATCCAGGTCGAAACCTGCAATAGACGTATCGCCCGGATTGAAATCGGGGCTGTTGGGATCGACGCAAGCCCAGCTTTCGCAGTACTGCTCGCCCCGAAGGGTCATATCCGCCTTCGAGTATTCAGCGGACACGTTGACGAAGCCATTGTCACCAAGACCGAGGCCGAAGTTGCCGGCGAGCGTCGTATTGAAGCCATCACCCTCGTAATACTGACCGAAGTCAGCACTGATCGAGCCGCCTTCCGGTGAGTCTTTCAGGATGAAGTTGATAACGCCGGCGATGGCGTCAGAACCGTACTGAGCCGCAGCGCCGTCGCGCAGGACCTCAACGCTCTTCAGAGCGATGGCCGGAATAGTCGCAATGTCCGGACCCTGAGTACCGGAACCACCGATGGAGACCAGAGCGGCGCGGTGGCGGCGCTTGGAGTTAACGAGAACCAGCGTCTTGTCAGTTGGCATGCCACGCAGCTGTGCCGGGCGAATGAACGTACCGCCGTCAGAAATCGGCTGGCGTGACAGCGAGTAAGACGGGACCAGCGTCTTGATGATGTCGTTGGCGTCCGTGAACGGCACATCAGTGATTTCATCACCACTAAGCACATCCACAGGCACCGGTGAATCCATTACGGAACGGGCTTTACCCCGCAAACCGGTGATGATGACTTTTTCCTGGACAGCGGTTTCATCTGCTGCCGGTTCATCATCCGGCTCTGCGTAAGCCACCCCCCCGGTGACCACCATACCTACGACCGCGGATGACACGGCAGTTTTCAAAAAAGAACTAAATCGCACTTTGTATTCCCTTTCCGCAGCGAAACCATCACTCTCTTTAACGGTTCCGTCTGCCCCCTGTTGTCGAGCACACACCAGCTTCCCCCATTGAGCAGAACGCCCAAGGCACTGATATCCTGAGGTGTTGAGTCGGCCCGCCATTGAGCCGCTTCCATCAGCAGACCGCGCAAAATACCGCCTTTGGCATTCTGTACCTGCTGACTTGCCTACCAAGCTGTCCTGCGCCTCCGGCAAAGCCAATTCGAAACATGTGGCCGAAGATGTTGAATCGTTAACCCGTCACGCTTTTGTGCACTGCACACCAAACAACGCCCAAAGTCTCAGCACTCAGAATGCAGAAATCGGGTTCCAAAAGATCAGAGGTTTCATGGAAAAATCGCGAAGATTGCGAGAATGTTTTCTGCAATCTCCCGCATCGTTTTTCCCTGGGTCATCGCCATGCGTCGCATGGAATCATAAACTTCCTGCTCCGGGAGACCGCTTTTCGTCATCAGCAGGCCTTTTGCCCGCTCAATCGTTTTTCGCGCAGCAAGGTCTTCCTGCGATTTCTGCAACTGGTCTCTCAGAGCAAGGGTCAGAGCGTGGCGCTCTTCTGCCACATTGAGGATGGCCGGAATACGTTCCGGCTCCAATCCATCAACGATGAATGCACTGACCCCGAGTTTCAGAGCCCGGCTCATATCCTCCCTGGAACCACGGTCGACGAAAACAAGAACGGGTACCGCCCTGAAACGCCGCATGGCCAGAAGTTCGGTCAACAGTTCAAGATCTGCGGTAGGTGAAGCCAGAATGATCGCACTCGCACCCATCAGCTTCAGACGCCGGATTTGCCAATCCGGGTGACCTGTAATTTCGGTCTGATGGGGCTGTTCGCCCAGCCCGTTTGAAATATGTGCGGCCCGAATTTCATCACTGGCAAGAATCAGGATCTGGCCGTCCCAACTCGTGGTGTCTGACGACCGGGCGGGTTGCTGCGCCTCATTCAGCAACGCTGTACTGTGGGATTTCTCTGCAGCCATGTTGTTCCGGGCTCTCTGCCAGCACATTCAAACCATTGATGTCGCTTGAATTTTGGGAACAACCGCGCGGAGTCCAAACAGATCATTTGTAGAAGGCGTCACATATTGGCTGTTTGTGATCGATCCTGTTACGCCGATGAACAAATACCCGGCAGGAATACTCTCATGGATAAAATGCAAGCCACTGCATCACCGTCCAATTTACAGGCGACATTCAGGTTGATCGATCGAAACCGCCGGATCTGCAGGCATATGCCCAGCCAACCATCCGGTCTGCCGAACTGTCCTTGACCAGTCAAAACGGCACTTCAAAAGTCCCACACGGGAACGGTATCGCATCGAGGACATCATGAAACGTAGAGACTTTCTGGCGACAGGAACGGGCCTGGGTGTAGCTGCCCTGACGGGGTGCACAAGTACAGCCACAGGGTTTGCGCCACCGCCCACCACTGGAGATGCGCTCGTCCAGTCAATGGACGCACCGATGCGACCAATAAAGTCGTCCATGAGCCGCGTGACACGTACCATCGTCGGCCTTCGCCCATTCCGGAAACCCGGTCCGCGTCTGGAAGCCGTGAAGGTCGGGTCCAAGAGTGTCGTGCACAATTACGGTCATGGCGGCGGAGGTGTTTCCTTATCCTGGGGCGTCGCCGAACTGGCTGTTGCACTTACCAAGGAAACGCGCAGCGAACAGGTCGCCGTGCTCGGCTCCGGCGCAATCGGCTTGTCGACGGCTATTTTGCTTCAGCGCGCTGGCGCACAAGTCACAATCTACGCCAAGGATTTTCCGCCCTACACGACGTCGAACGTCGCCGGCGCCATGTGGCACCCAGTGACTCTATTCGAGAATGACCAGGTCTCACAGGAAACCATGGCGATGCTCGACCTCGCTTCCCGCATCGCCTTCAACCGGTTCATCCGGTTTGCGAATGATCCCAAATATGGCGTCTACTGGATCCGTCAGTTCTCACTCAGCAACCGCCCAATGAGCACGATCCGTCCCTATGTCGGCGGAGACGCGCTCTACCCGGGCCTGAAGCGTAACCAGCCCGGAGGCCCATTCGGCTTCCCGTTCTATGACGGGTATTACACGCTGATGATCGATCCCGACATTTACCTGCGGGCGCTGGTAAACGATTTCCTTGCCGCGGGCGGCCACATGAAAGAGATGGCCTTCGAGACCGAAGCCGACCTTGAGAAGCTACCTCAGTCCAGCATCGTGAATTGTATGGGACTGGGTTCCGGAAAAGTGTTCGGAGACGAGAGCATCATCCCGGCGCGCGGACAGTTGAGCTTCCTGCTGCCTCAGAACGACATTGAGTATGGCTATGCCGGATCTACGGATGACTATGGCCTGCTTTATTCGTTCCCCAGAAAGACTGGTATCCTCCTCGGCGGATCGGTCGACAAGGGCGACTGGAGCCTCGAACCCCGGGCGGACGAAATCCGCCGCATGGTCGACGGACATGCCTATTTGGCCTCCAAACTGACATAGCGACCACCCAGACCAAATTAACAGACGCCTTTCGCCGGGTCTTCGCTCTGAAGGCCCGGCATTTTGTGTGTGCAATCTTCTGAAGCCAATCCGGCCACCGTCTCAGCGCTTTGACGCGACCGGTCAAAACTGTGTCGTCCGGCGTCAATACCAGACCAGACCCAGGGCGTAGTCAGAACTCAGCTCATTTCTGGAGGGACAGACGCCCCCTCCCTCCGGAACAAGCGGAAACCAAACGCCCACTTACGGAGATCATAATGTTCACCTCGCGCCTCCCTTTGAAACTTGTCCTGGCGTCTGCTGGATTTGCAGCCCTGCTTTTCACCCAGCATAACGCCGCTGCCGAAACGGCTCGCGCAGCCACAGCAAAAATGCCGCCCGTCAATGACGGACTGCCCATGCCGGGCTTCAAGATCGATCCGGCGACGACGGCTCTCGTCATCACGGATCCGCAGAATGACTTCCTCTCGCCGGATGGTGTCACCTGGGGCGTTGTCGGTCAGAGCATCACCGAGAACGGCACGGTCGAAAACCTCGAAGCCCTGTTCAAGGTGGCCGGTGAAACCGGCATGCCCGTCTTCGTGTCTCCGCACTTCTATTTCGAGCACGACCACAAATGGGAATTCGAAGGCACGCTCGAAACGCTGATGCACAGCATCGGCATGTTTGACCGCCCGCACGCCCTCACCCTGGAAGGGTTCGAAGGCTCGGGCGCCGACTGGCTCGATCGCTACAAGCCCTACATCAATGACGGCAAGACCGTTGTGACCAGCCCGCACAAGGTCTACGGCCCTGAAACCAATGATCTCGTCCTTCAGCTTCGCAAGGCCGGTATCTCGAAGGTCATCCTTGGCGGCATGTCGTCAAACCTCTGCACCGAATCCCACATGCGCGAGCTGATCGAACAAGGTTTCGAAGTGATGGTTGTCACCGATGCAACCGCAGGCGCGATCACGCCGCTCTATAACGGATACGACGCCTCGCTCACCAATTTCCGGATGATCGCCAGCGCGGTCGACAACACCGAGAATACGGTGAAAGCGATCAAGGCGGCTTACGGGAAATAGCTCCCCCATCCACGTCTCACCCCGCGTGGATGTCCGGCAGCCCGGCTGATGGCTTCCCCCTCCCTCCCCCGTCAGCCGGGCTCTTCCGGGCCGCCCCTTAGTCATCCGGTCAATAGCAATCAGGACACGCGATATGCCCGCGCAAGAACTACTGCCTCCGCTGGAGCCGCGCCCCTGCCCGGCGCCCGTCTTCTGTACCCTGATTGTAATTGTCCGTCTGGAGCTGACAGTCCGAGAAGCTCCAGACACCCACCACCTGCTGGTTGCCTCACCGCATCGGCAGGCCCTCTCCCCACCGAGCCAGTGGCTCCAACCTCCCGAAAAGGAAAATGAAATGTCCCGTACCATTACACTCTCCGCCATGGTGATGGCTGCTGCCATCGCAGTCGCCCTGCCTGCCGCCGCCGAAGACGAATACAACGTCTCGACCGGCATCACGACCGCCGGTGTTCCGCTGGGCCTGCACGGCGTCGATGCCGTTGCCCTGACGACGCTGAACGCTGTTGCTGAGGGTGACGCGCAATACACAGTCGTCGAAGACGGCGTGGCCTACTATTTCGCATCCGAAGACTCGGCCAACAAGTTCAAAGCCAATCCGGCAATGTATGCGGCCCAGTATGGCGGGTTCTGCGCTTATGCCGTCGCACTCGGCAAGAAGTTCGACGGCGACCCGCAATATGCCGACATCGTCGATGGCAAGCTCTACCTGTTCGTGAACGCCGAGATCTTCGAGAAGTACAAGAAGGACTCCAAGCGCATTCTGGCTAAAGCTGAGCGCACCTGGCCGCGTATCGAACACAAGGCCGTGGGTGACCTGTAATCTTCAATTCGGGCGGCTGGACACACTCTCCAGCCGCTCAAGCTTTTCTCCCAACACAAGAGAGCAATCCGATGAGACCGCCCCTGCCGCCCTTCACGGCCGTAACCGCAACAGAAAAAGTCCGCCTCGCCGAAGATGGCTGGAACAGTCGAAATCCTGAAAAAGTGTCCCTCGCCTATACCGAAGACAGCGCCTGGCGAAACCGGGACCTGTTCGTCACGGGCCGGGCTGAAATCGTCCGCTTCCTGACGGAGAAATGGCGGAAAGAACAGGAGTACCGCCTGATCAAGGAATTGTTCGCCTTCTCAGGTCATCGCATTGCCGTCCGCTATGCCTATGAATTTCACGATGCCAGCGGACAATGGTATCGCGCCTATGGCAACGAGAACTGGGAATTCGACTCTGAGGGCCTGATGCAAAAGCGCTATGCCAGCATCAACGATCTTCAAATCAGCGATGCCCAACGCCTGTTCCACTGGCCGCAAGGCCGGCGCCCGGACGATCATCCGGGGCTCAGCGCACTGGGTCTCTGATCAGGATCAGGCGTCTTCCAAAACCGGTGCTTCAGCCGGTGCCAGACGGATCAGATAATCGAATGCGGAGAGGGCTGCCTTGGCCCCTTCGCCCATCGAAATAACGATTTGCTTGTAAGGCGTCGTCGTTGCATCACCGGCGGCAAACACTCCCGGAAGCGAGGTCTGGGCCCGCATGTCGGTCACGATCTCACCACGTTCGCTGAGCTCGATGCTACCGCGCAGCCATTCCGTGTTCGGCACGAGGCCGATCTGCACGAAGATACCTTCCAGCGCCACTTCGTGCAGCTCTTCAGTGTTCCGGTTCTTGTAGGTCAGCCCCTTCACCTTGGCACCATCGCCGAGCACTTCGGTCGTCATCGCGGAGGTGATGATTGTAACGTTCGGCAGGCTGCGCAGCTTGTTCTGGAGCACAGCATCAGCGCGCAGCTGCGTATCGAATTCGATCAGAGTGACATGCGCGACCAGGCCAGCGAGATCGATAGCCGCCTCCACGCCGGAGTTGCCGCCGCCAATCACAGCCACGCGCTTACCTTTGAACAGCGGGCCATCACAGTGCGGGCAGTAGGCCACGCCCTTATTGCGATACGCTTCTTCGCCCGGCACGCCCATCTGCCGCCAGCGGGCGCCCGGCGCGAGGATGAGGCTGCGGGTCTTGAGGCTGGCGCCATTCTCCAGAACCACTTCGTGCAGACCGCCTTCTTCCTTGGCCGGGACCAGTTTCGAAGCAGTCTGGAGGTTCATCACATCAATGTTGTATTCCTTGATGTGCGTTTCCATGGCCGTCGCAAGCTTCGGGCCTTCCGTATACGGCACGGATATCAGGTTTTCGATGCCCATCGTGTCGAGAACCTGACCGCCAAGACGTTCCGCTGCGATACCAGTGCGGATACCTTTCCGGGCAGCGTAAATCGCGCCAGCCGCTCCGGCCGGGCCGCCGCCGATAACAAGCACTTCGAACGGCTCTTTCTGAGAGATCTTGGCCGCCATTTTTTCCTGCGCGCCGGTATCCAGCTTGGCGAGGATCTGTTCGACTTCCATACGGCCGGAACCGAATACTTCGCCGTTCAGGTAAACCGTCGGCACCGCCATCACCTGGCGTGCATCGACCTCACCCTTGAACAGGGACCCGTCGATAGAAGTATTCCGAATGTTCGGATTGAGGACCGCCATCATGTTCAGGGCCTGAACAACGTCCGGGCAGTTCTGGCAGGACAGCGAGAAATAGGTTTCGAACTCGAAATTGCCTTCGAGCGATTTGATCTGCTCGATCACTTCCGGTGCGACCTTGGGCGGGTGTCCGCCGACGTGAAGCAACGCAAGCACGAGCGATGTAAATTCGTGGCCCAGCGGCAGGCCGGCAAAGCGCAGGCTGATCTCCGCATCAGGCGTTGTGATCGCAAAGGAGGGCGCGCGCGCGTCTTCGCCGCGCTTCCAGCTGACCTTTTCGGACAGTTCGGAAATTTCCTGCAGGAGCTCTTCGAGGTCACGGCTACCCTTGCTGTCATCCAGGGCGGCCACGAGTTCCACCGGGCGCCGGATGTTTTCCATATAGGCTTTGAGCTGGGTCTTCAGATTGGCGTCCAACATAAGTCGTCTCCTGCGAAAGTCGCGGACGCGCCGGCTGGCAGCGCAAGTTCCTGCGGGGATAGAGGGAGGAAAGCCGGCTGGCCGTGGAGTTCACAGCCAGCCGGATAACGGAATAGCGGTGGCTTAGATCTTGCCGACCAGTTCCAGCGACGGGGCGAGGGTTTCCGAACCTTCTTCCCATTTCGCCGGGCAGACCTGGCCCGGGTTCGCGCGGACGTACTGAGCCGCTTTGACCTTGCGAACGAGTTCAGCCGCGTTGCGGCCAACACCTTCACAGGTCACTTCGATCACCTGGATTACGCCGTCCGGATCGACCACGAACGTACCGCGGTCTGCGAGGCCCATGTCTTCGCGCATATTGTCGAAGTTGCGGGTGATGGCGCCGGTCGGGTCACCCAGCATGTAGTATTCGATCTTGCCGATGGCCGGCGAGGTTTCGTGCCAGGCCTTGTGGCTGAAGTGCGTATCGGTCGACACGGCGAACACTTCGACGCCCATGCCCTGCAGCGCGGCATACTCGGACTGCAGGTCTTCCAGTTCCGTCGGGCAGACGAAGGTGAAGTCTGCCGGGTAGAAGAAGAAGATTGCCCACTTGCCCTTCACGTCGGCATCGCTGACCGACTCGAATTTGCCTTGCTTGAATGCTTCGGCCTTGAAGGGTTTAATTTGCGTATTGATAAGGGACATTGTGGCTCCGTCTGTTGTTGCTTGCCGGGACAAATCCAATACCTGTCCGAGATGGCTTGCCAATAAATACTGGTGGGACAAATCGCGCGCTTGTCTTTGATCTATGCGCTTGAAGTCCCGCGACTGACGTTTCCTTCGCCCTGTGTTCTTTTCTATAATTATTCTAAATTTGGAAACAAGGGCCGCCCCGCGAGCGGATGCAGACATTCCACAATCTGCTGCATTTTCTTGAAGAATCCGGGGTGAGGAACCACCCGGCCTGCCGGGAAGCCCGCAAATGGGTCCAGCCTGATGAACGGAATCACTGACCTCGCGCCTCAAAGCGGGCCAGCGATTCGAAATATCCCCGCCTCCCGCTAGCCGACTGCACAAACCGCACGCCACTCGACGTCTGCGACATGCAATGTTGACCGAAATTTGGTCCACCACACCGAATGCAGCAAACCCGGCCAGTTTTCCCTTTACGCCCACACTGCTACACCTACCACGGACACAAAAACGGAGGGTACGATGGAGGGAGCGACCAGGCGGTACGCATTGGCGATGATCGGCGCGACAGCAGGCAGCGCCGCACTCTATTCCGCGATGAAAGCCATGCATCACGTCCAGCCCTCTTCCTATAGAGGGCCGATCAAACTCGACGGAGACCCGAAAGGCGCAAAAGTCCTTATCCTCGGCGCCGGTCTTGCGGGCATGGTTGCCGCTCTCGAACTGCGATCAGCCGGCTATGATGTCGAAGTTCTGGAATACCGCGAGAAAGCAGGCGGCCGCTGCTGGACGCTGCGCGGCGGCGACACTTACACCGAGATGGGTGGAGCAACCCAGCACGTCTCCTTTGAAGGAGACAACTACATCAATCCGGGCCCATGGCGCATTCCTTATGATCACCACGGCGTCCTGGACTATTGCCAGCGTCTTGGCGTTCAACTCGAACCGTTCGTCCAGCAGAACCACAACGCCTATCTCCACAACAGCAATGCCTTCGGCGGCAAGCCGCAGCGCTTCAAGCACATCGCCACCGACTATCGCGGGCAGACGTCAGAGTTGCTGGCAAAGGCGGTCGACCAGAACCGGCTGGACGACATGCTTACCTCTGATGACAAGGAAGCCCTGATCGAATCCCTCCGCGCGACCGGTGCGCTCGACGGCACGAATTCCTACAAGAAAAGTGGCTATACGAGCATGTATCGCGGCTATGGAAAGCCGCCGGGTGCCGGGTTCGATGGTGCACCTTCCCCATCAGATCCGATCAGCTTGTCCGAAATCCTGAAATCGAACCTCTGGCACCGGCTCGCCGACGCCGACCTGCTCGATCACCAGATGCCGATGTTCCAGCCGGTCGGAGGCATGGACATGATTGCGCAGGCCTTTGCGCGGGAAGTCGGTGATCTGATCCGTTTCAACTCCAAAGTCGTCTCACTTCAGCAGGACGACAATGGCGTAAAAGTTGCCTACGAGGATACCCGCACAGGCGACACGCTGACGGCGGAGGCGGACTGGTGCGTCTGCACCGTACCGTTCTCGATCCTGGGCCAGATGGACCACAATCTTTCGCCGGAACTCACGGCGGCGGTCAACGACGTCTTCTATCGTGGCTCAGCCAAATGGGGCCTCGAATTCAAACGGCGCTTCTGGGAAGAAGATGAAAAGATCTATGGCGGGATCAGCTACACTGACCTGCCTATTGAAATGATCTCCTATCCTTCCGGCGGTCTGTTCACCAAAGGGCCGGCCGTTTTGCTGGGCGGATACACATGGGATGACGCACAAGCCTATGAATTCAATGCCATGCAGCCGGAAGACCGGATCAAATGGGCGATCGAGTTCGGATCCAAGATCCACCCGCAATACCTGGAAGAATACAAGACCGGCGTCAGCGTCGTCTGGCACAAGGTTCCATGGGTGCTCGGTTGTTTCGGCATCTGGCGGAACAAGGAAACCCACTACGCCAACGCGGTAAAAATCGACAATCGTGTTGTCTGCGCAGGCGAGCACGTGTCTTATCTTGGTGCCTGGCTGGAAGGCGCGATCGAGTCTTCTCTCGACGCGATCGGCAGACTGCATGACAAGGTGATCAACGGATGAAACACCAAGCCACCACCACCCGCACCGTTCTGACCGCTCTCGCATTCGCGGCCACCGCATTCAGCATACATGCTGATGAAGGCATTCCTGAAATCACCAGCTTCGAACCAACGCCTCTGGAGAAAAAGATCTTCGATGGCCCGGGCGTCACCGTGACGAGCGGCGAGGAAATCTACTCCACGCTTTGCGCAGGGTGCCATATGCCCAAGGGCGAAGGCGCCGTTGGCGGCGGAATGTACCCCGCGCTCGCAGGGAACGAGAAGCTTGAGTATCCCGATTATGCTGTCTTTATCATCCTGAACGGCTACAAAGCGATGCCGTCCTTCGCGCATACGCTTTCTGACGAGCAGGTTGCCGCTGTCGTCAACTATCTGCAGTCCGGGCTGGGCGGCAATACCTACGAACCGGCCGCGACGACCGAACAGGTCGAAATCAGCCGGCCTCAATAATCAGATTACGGAGTGAAACCCATGCGCCTGACCGCCCCTCTTCTTTCCATTGCCGCCATCGCGCTTGGCGCCTGTGATGCCGCAGACAGCGAAGTCATCCGCCACAAGATCCCCGGCTCGGACTTTCCAATCCTCCAGGCTGTCGAAGTTCCTGCCGACGCAACGCTGGTTTATCTGAGCGGTGCCGGCCCGACCGTCACGGATGAAACAGCGGAGCCGAGATCGCCGGCGGCCTATGGCGATATCACCACACAAACCGAAACGACGCTGGCGACGATTGAATCCCGCCTTGAGGGGCTGGGCCTCACAATGAGCGACGTCATCAAGATGCAGGTCTACATCGTGGCCGCACCGGGTGAAGACTCGCTCGATTTCGGCGGCTTCATGAAAGGCTATGTGAAGTATTTCGGGACCGAAGAGCAGCCTAACCTGCCGACTCGCTCGGTGTTCGAAGTTGCCGGGCTTGCCAACCCTGGGTGGCTGATCGAAATCGAAGTTGTCGCCGTCCGCGACTAGGCAGACCGGCTCCGGCGTCAAACTGACGCCGGAACGCAGCCTCTGCGCACTAACTTGCCCCTACGCAAGTCATTTCCTTGGCCGGGAAGGCATGTATGATCCCCAAAAATTACATTGGGGAGAGCCATGCACTACGCAGAACTTCTGAAAGCGCGTGAAGAACTGACCGGACCGGGCGGTGACTTCGAGATCGTTGAAGCCGACGTGCTCGGCAACAGGCTTCGCGTGTACAAGAATGCCCCGTCCAGCATTCGGGAAGTCTGGGCGGCCACCAAGGAGTTCGCCGACCGTACCTATCTGGTCTATGAGGACGAGCGGCTCACCTACGCCGAAGCCCATGAACAGGTAAACGCGATTGCCGCCTGGCTGTTTGACCAAGGCGTCCAGCCGGGCGACCGGATCGCCATTGCGATGCGCAACTACCCTGAATGGCTCCTCATCTATTGGGCCGCCACGTCTGTCGGAGTCACCGTCGTAGGCATGAACGCCTGGTGGACCGCCGAAGAGATGGCCTACGCCCTGAAAGACTCCGAGCCCAAGGTATTGTTTCTGGATGCCGAACGGCTCGAACGGGTCAAGGACGAGCCGGACCTGACGGGTTCCATGACACTTGTCGGCATCCGGATACCGGACCTGCCACCCAACATTATACCGTGGAGCGATGTCATCGCCCATGGCGGTGATATGCCGGACGTCACGGTCGATCCGGACTCGGACGCCTGCATCTTCTATACATCCGGCACGACCGGCTTTCCGAAAGGCGCACAGCTAACCCAGCGTGGTTGCGTCGCTAATCTCATGAACATGCTGTATGCCGGAGCGTCCACAGCACTGGCCGTACAGCGCGCTACGGGTGTCGAGCCTCCGGTAGATCCGCCCCCGCCCGTAGGGCTGCTGACAACACCTCTCTTCCACGTCACCGCAAACAATTGTGGAGCATATGCGACGACCGCGGTCGGCGGCACGATCGTTCTGATGTACCGCTGGGATGCTGGCGAAGCGCTGAAGATCATCGAACGCGAAAAGGTCACGAGCCTGGGCGGCGTGCCGGTCATGGGGAGAGAACTGATCAACCACCCGGACTTCGCCAAGACCGACACATCCAGTCTCGTCCAGCTTTCGGGCGGCGGGGCACAAGTACCGCCTGATTTGGTCCACAAGATCGAATCCACAATCGCAACGGCCCGCCCGGCCACCGGTTATGGCATGACAGAAACGTGCGGGATCATCACGTCCGTGTCTGCAGACTTCTTCGTCGACAAGCCGGATAGCGCCGGACCGGCCATGCCCAATTTCGAAGTCAAATGCGTCGATGAACTGGGCGACACCGTTCCGCCCGGTGAGCTGGGTGAACTCTGGGTGAAAGGCTCCTCCGTCATCAAGGGCTATATCAACCGACCTGAGGCGACCGCTGAATCGATCACGGACGGCTGGCTGCACACCGGTGATATCGCCCGGATCGACAAGGATGGCTTCATCTTCATCGTCGACCGCAAGAAAGACATGGTGCTGCGCGGAGGTGAAAACGTCTACTGCGCCGAAGTCGAGTCTGTTGCCTATACTCACCCGGCCATCGCCGAGTGTAGTGTCTTCGGCGTGCCGGACGACCGGCTAGGCGAAGAGGTTGGCATCGCCATTGTGTTGAAGCCCGGCGAAAAGCTGACCGCGGATGAATTCCGGGCTCACTGCGCCGCGACGATGGCGAAGCACAAAGTGCCCCGCTATGTCTGGTTCATCGCAGACGCCCTGCCCCGCAATGCCAGCGGCAAGTTCGTCAAACGCGACCTGCGCGATCGCCTCAGCGCGGAACTCCAGAACGCCGGGCAATAATCAGGCGCAATAATCTTTTACAGGGCGGCGGAGACCACGCCGCCCTGCACAATTTTGTGCCGGACATTGGCAGCGCGTTCGCTATGGATGGCCTCATCTTCGGCAACCATTCCGAACGCGCTTCTGGCAGATCAGCCTACCAGCTGAAAGCCCCGCGAACGAACCATGTCCCTCCGGTAAAACCAAATGGCGCGAAAGTATTGTACATGTTCGATCCGTTCGTCTCTCCAGGTTCACTGATTTGCTCTGGATATGTGTTGAGCAGATTGTTGGCACCCGCATAGATGGTGAAATTGTCGGACAGGGCATATCCGACTTCCACGCCAACGACCCACTCCGGGTCAACATCAAAGTCCTCTTCCGGATTGGTCGCATTTCGGACCATGTATCGACCAAAGCGCGTGGTGCGCGCATTCGCCCTGAACCGGCCCCGCTTCCACCCGAGGCCAATACTGATCTTCGAGTCCGGGATCGCATCGGTTAGCGCGGCTTGTTTACTCTGATCGAATATAACGATATCCCCCAGCGCCTCCAGCTCTGGCGGATTTTCGACGATGACCACAATGTCCGTCTCATTCCTGTTGAGCCCGCCAATGATCTCGAAGTCGCCATATTCCGTATACACCCGATAAGTAGCAACTACGTCCACACCTCGTGTACGGGTGTCGATTGCATTTGTATAGTATTGCCCGCTGATGCCGGATGAGAGCCCGTTGGCCACCAACAGCGCCTGGACCTGTTCACCAATCGTGGTGATTCCGTCGGCGGATAGCCTGGTGTCCAACGGTGAGAAGGTCGACGTAACCACAATCCTGTCATCCAGATCGATCTGGTAAGCGTCCACCGTCACGGACAGGTTCGAACGCGGCGTGAAAGCAAAGCCGAAACTGGTATTCCGGGACGTCTCTGGTTTGAGGGGCGATGAGCCGAGCGCGCGGGCGGCGACGGAATTAACCGGCAAGTTTTTCAGAAGCAGAAGCTCGGTTACGCCATCGCCGTCCAGATCCCTGAACTGGCTGGTCGTTGAAGAATAAGCCTGCTGCGCGAGAGACGGCGCTCTGAACCCGGTGTTGTAGGACGCCCGAAGTGCAAACCAGTCGGTGAGTGCGTATCTCCCACCAACCTTGTAAATCAGCTCATCACCCGCATCGTCGTCGAAGTTTTCGTATCGCACGGCGGCATTCAGGAACAAGGTCTCCGACGGGCTCCAGCCCAGTTCGCCGTAAGCACTCAAATTCGCGCGATCTAACCCGCCCGCATCATCGGGCCGAAATCCGGGGGTCGCCTGGGCTCCAGGTGCAAGCGGTTCACCCGCGAAAGGTTGCCCGGGCGGGCGAACATTGGTCTGCCTCCCGAAAAGTGGTCCGTTATTTGAGTTAGTTCCGGCTTCAGATATGGAGCTGAGACATGGGCAAGAGAGCCAAGCCTGAAGAGATTATTGCGAAACTGCGGGAGGTGGAGGTTCGCCTCGCTCGCGGTGAAACTGCAGCTTCGGCGGCGCGCGCCGTCGGTGTGACCGAACAGACCTACTACCGCTGGCGCAAAGAGTATGGCGGCCTGCAGGTCGACCAAGCCAAGCGCATGAAAGATATGGAGAAGGAAAACGCCCGGCTTCGGCGCGCAGTCTCTGATCTCACGCTGGACAACCAGATCCTTCAGGAAGTCGTGCGGGGAAAGTTCTAAGCCCTTCGCGTCGTCGTGCTGCAGTCGATCACGTGGTGGAAGAGCTTGGCGTCTCCGAACGCCGGGCTTGCCGTGTGATCGGCCAGCACCGTTCGACCCAGCGCAAGCAGCCCATACGGCGAGATGATGAGGACGCCCTGACATCGGCGATTATCCGCCTGGCCGAACGGTTCGGCCGGTATGGCTATCGCCGGATCACGGCGCTCCTCAGAAATGATGGCTGGCATGTGAACGAGAAGCGGGTTTACCGCATCTGGCGACGGGAGGGGCTGAAAGTGCCGATGAAACAACCAAAACGCGGTCGTCTCTGGCTGAATGATGGCTCGTGTGTGCGGCTGAGGCCGGCGCACAAAGGCCATGTCTGGTCCTATGACTTCGTGCAGGACCGCACCCATGATGGACGTGTGTTCCGCATGCTGTGTGTGGTCGACGAGTTTACACGGGAGTGCCTCGCCATCCGAGTCGAGCGAAAGCTGAACTCACGGGATGTCCTCGACACGCTGGGTGAGCTGTTCGTTCGGCATGGGCCGCCGGAACACATACGCTCTGACAATGGCCCTGAGTTCATTGCAACAGCCCTCCGTGACTGGCTGGCACGTATCGGCGTGAAGACGCTCTATATCGAACCGGGAAGCCCATGGGAAAACGGATACTGCGAAAGTTTCAACTCCAAGCTCCGGGACGAGTTGCTGGCGAGGGAAATCTTCTTCGATCTCAGGGAGGCCCAGATCCTGATCGAAACCTGGCGGCGGCACTACAACACCGCGCGCCCGCACTCTTCTCTGGGCTACCGGCCACCCGCTCCACAAACCATCTTGCCCGCGGCGTTCATACCGCCTTACTGTGAGGAGGTAGCGGCATGAACGCCGCTACGTGAAAACCGCCGGACTAACAAAACCGGTGGACCACCCCTGTGGGGCAGAGCAACGCCGTATGACGAGCTTTCGGATTCCTCTGGTTCCAGTTCTGAGTTACCCGAGCGAAGGCTGGCAACCGTCACACCGAGTGTTGCACACTGGCTGTAGTCTGTGATCCGGTTCTGGATGAGAGCCGCCTCACACTGAATATAGTCCGGATATCCATTGACGCGTTCCAGAAGCGGAGTGTTCACCACTTCCAGGTTCGGCGCCTTGAAGCCTTCCGACCATGATCCACGGAAGCGGAGACCGTCGATGACGTCCCAGGACATTGCGACTTTCGGCTTCGAAACCGAGCCAACATCCGAATAGTCTTCGTAACGCGCCGCAGCTTGCAGATCGATCGCCTGAACGAACGGGATATTCATCTCCGGCGAAACCAGCGGCACTGCGACTTCGAAATATGCCGAGGAAACGTTGCGGCTACCCGAGACATCCGGCGATGGGCTATGCCCCATTAGGCTGGAGTCTGAGACCAGCGCGCCAGTGATCTGGTCATAGTAAGGCAGCGAACCATCCTGGTGCGGATCGCGGTCATCTTTATAGGTTTCTCGGCGGAACTCGACACCCCCCGCAACACCGATATCACCGGCCCATATCGAGAACAGATCAGCTTTGGAGACCTTGAAATCAGCCAGAGCCAAGGTTGTCTTGTTCTCACGAACCTGAGTGATGCGGAAGCTGTCTATCGTCTCCGCGGAATTGCAATCCGGTGCGCCGACATCCGGAATAGCCGGGTCACCACCACAGAACGGATTGTATGCAGTGGCATCCGTACGATTGATCGCCCGTTGGAACAGACGCGAATCGTATCCGTCAGCAGAGTCTTTCACTGTTGCTTCAGTGTAGAGGATTGCGGAATCCCAATCCCATCCGAACGCATCACCTTTTGCGCCAGCCAGAAGCCTCATCTGCTCGTTGTCTACGGTAACGTCACGTGTGCCCGCATCCACAGCGCTATAGGAGTTGATCACAAGATCGACACCCTCAACCGGGACATTGGCGCTCAGGCCATCGATGCGGTTCGCTGAACCGACGGGGCCCAGCGGGTTCCAGTATGCGTCTGCAGCGATGTAGATCGGCCCCGAACCAAGCGAACCACTGGAAGCGATGACGGCTTCAGAGGTCGCGGTATAGTATCCGGCTTCGCCGTACACACTCAGGCTGTCAGATACGTCATAGTTGACAAAGCTGAACATGTTGAAGCGATCGACTGCCGGGAGCATAGTCAGGGTGTCGAACGTCTCCAGATCATCGTGGCGCATATCTCTATATGCCGATGTGAAAATGCTGCCGCCGCCGTAGCAGATGTCACCACCCAGATCATATTGACAGCCAGCGCCGAAGTCTGCCGGCTGAACGTGGAACGTGCCCGCTGCATCGGTAAACGGCGTGCCGTTTGCGCTGATTTGGCCAATGGAGGTATCGATGGGCGTGAACTGGCCCCAGGGGCTGGTCCAGGTCGAACGGTTGTCCCAAGCGACGCCAGCCCAGTTGGTGCCATCAGTCAGCGGGCGCATATCCGCTAGGTTCGTGTAGTCCTGGTCGGAACGCAGCAGGGAATCCCGCGTCGTGCCGCCCAGATAAACAGAGATATTACCTTTGCCGTTAGCGAAATCCGTCCCGTAGAGAATATCCCCGGTGAATTCCGTCAGGTTGGTTCCTTCGGCCATACCATATTGAAGGTTCACATCGAGACCTTCAAAGTCTGACCGGAGAACGTTGTTCACAACACCCGCAACAGCATCGGAACCATACAGAGCGGCAGCGCCGTCTTTCAGGACTTCGACTCGTGCCAGCCCCTGAACCGGAACAGCGTTGACGTTGTAACCAAAGACGGGTGTCTGGTTATCGGTCTGCGAAGTCGGGTGAACGACGGAACGCCGGCCATTGATCAGGAGCAGCGTGTTACCCTGAGCGAGACCGCGCAGGCTGACCGTTGACACGTCGCCTCGAGCTGCGTTCGAGTTACCACCGCCAAGGTAGGTACCGTTGAAAGTAATATCGCCAGCAGACGGAACGGTACGGAAAAGCTCTTCCGCAGACACAGCTCCGGTTGCTTCGATTTCGTCAGGCGAAACTACCGAAACCGGAAGAGCACCTGAAACTTTGGCACCCGCAATCTGGGAACCGACAACCAGAACCTTTTCCATCTGAGCGGTGTCGTCTTCCGCCTCCTGGGCCAACGCCCCCTGCGACAGCACGCCGAGCAAAAGTGCGCTCGTAGATACCGTCATTGCACAACGCCGCATGAAGCGCCCCGACTTCGCGACTTGCGCCACGCCGGTCTTGTCCATCGACCCCGTTAATCCTCTGGATTTCATTTCTTGCTGACTCCTGAGCTTTCGTTTTCCCGCAAGCTTCCCCTTTGCCGGCAGACCCCCTGCCGGACATTCGCGCATCGCTTGCACCCGCTGGCACGATCGAACGTGACCAGAACTTTTAAATCTGTATTCGGATATTCAAGAGGTCGCCGTTGACCTCACACCTTGCTCATCCTTGAGCAATCTCAAGGCTAGCTGCGAGCCTCTCTTCGCACACGCAAAAAAGAAAATTTCTTTCATTTTTATGTCAAGTGCACACAAATGCTGCACCTGCGCAGGCAATCCCACCACCCACGGATCACTCAACTTATCTAAGACTGGAAGACAAAAAGAGCGATCGCGAAAGTCGCGATCGCTCTTCTGATATTCTGTACCCTCCCTATACCGAACGACCACACCGACGAGTCGCCAGATTGATGCTAGAGCTCAGAAAAAACTGACATTATCCAGCTCAAACCAAGCAGCATCACCGCCCGGTCGCTTGATCAAAAATCGCACATCAACGATTCCCTCGCCACTCCACTTCGCATTCTCGGCAGGAGGCATTAAGTCCTTGAACGGAACTCTTATGGATTGCCAAACTTCTCCGACCTCGAATTCGTGCGTCCAGCGCCCCTCGGTCGTTGACACAGCAAATGCATAAGGTTTCTCATCACCACGCATGTCAAAAGCAACACCATTGTACGGTGTCCCATCCGCAGGCTGAACGAAACCTGCATTCATCGGGATTGCGATACCAGCTCGCGCATCCTCACGCAGCGCAAGATCCGCAGACAGGTGCATAACCCCACCTCGCTCGGCGTCATCGCGGATCTCGAAAACCTGCCAGCTGCGCTCCATTCCACCGTCGGGATCGCCGACAACGAGCGTATCTCGCGACGAACGACCATCTTCGCGATCAAAGTCGTCGATCATTGCACTTGTGATCCTGGAAGACGCCATCACGGTCGCAGCAACCGGCGCGGGCGCCCCTTCCCCAAATACCTTCTTGCCACCAACAAAGGTATATTTTGTATTGTGCAGATCGGAAATATTCTCCCATGGTTTTCCGGCGATCAGGACGGCATCCGCATCCTTGCCGACCTCAATCGAACCACGTTGGTCATAAACACCAACGGCGCGCGCACTGTTTGATGTTCCCGCCATCAGGGCCGCCTTTGCTGGGAGACCGGCGCGCACCATCAGTTCCATTTCGGAAAGCGAAGAATATCCATGTGGCGTGCGCGGCATACCCGCATCGGTACCGAGCGCGATCAGAACACCGCCTTCATACAACGCCTTCATGTTGTCCAGACCAATCTGAAACCGGAGCTGGCGCGACTTGAAGGATGGGTGCTGCCGCTCAAACTCCGTGGTTTCCGCCTTGTCGGGATTGTAAACCGCGAGCGTACCCGCATAAGCCGTCCCATGGCTTTTCAGCGCATCAATCGTTTCCTGATCCACATGCGCGTCCAGCACCGAGTGCGCAATCACATCCACACCAGCGCGGCCGGCTAGTTCAGCCCGGTCCTTGGTCACTGTGTGGGTAAGGATTTTCAAACCATGCGAATGCGCTTCTTCGACCAGCGCAGTCAAAGTCGGTTCGTTCATGCTGGTATTGTCAACGCCGGAGCCATAGCGCCACCCGTCGGTGAATACCTTGATCACATCAGGCTTGTAAGGAAGCAGCTCCTTCACCGCCTCGGTCGCCGCGTAGGGCGTGTTGACCCATTTAGTGGTGCTTTTGTCAGACCAGTCTGCACCATGCCCATTGGTCGTGCTCATGCGCGCGGCAAAATTCACTCGCGGCCCTGGCAGCGATTCCAACCACTCGCGCCGTGGCGCAAAGGCTTCCGGCGGCTGGGCAAAATCATAGACCGAGGTCACACCCGTTTTAGCATATTCTTCTGAGATCTGCGGTGTCGTCGCTGGCTGGCCGATTGGCGTGTAGTGAACGTGCAGATCGAAGAATCCCGGCAGAAGAGACAGGCCACTTCCATCAATTGCAGGCACACCTTTCGGCGCAGGGCCGGCTGCTTTGTCGACTGCAGAAATGAGACCGTCATCGAACATAACGGTCGCCTTGTATGGGTCTGCACCCGTGCCATCGAATACGGTTACGCCAGTGATCGCCAGGTCCTGGGCAAACGAAGATCCGGCGACGCACGCCGCCACGAGGCACGAACTCAAAAACCTGCTGACCATACTTTTCTATTGCCCTTTTAACGTCGCCTATGAATCAAGACGCTTTGAAGCAGGTTTCTATCCAGATCCATCGGCTTTTTTTCTCATATTTTTCCCCTCCCCTCTCGCTTCCACCACAGGTCGACCATCCAGGACATAAAGCGTTCTGACTCTTAGGGTTTATGAGCATCCTATCAGTCTCTTCTCTCCGATGGACGGTCATTGGCGCTTCATGAAAAACAACAAAAAGTCTTGTAATTGTATCGCTATAAACGAGACCAGGGATACGGATGGCGTAGACTTGTCGCTTCGCCTGGGCTTATCTGTCATGGAAATGTAGCAATTCCTCCCTCACGTTCTGCGCGAACGAGGGCGAGCAAGGGTCTGAGGATAAATGATGCCTGAAGCGGGTCAGGAGTCAGGTTTGACCAATCAAGCGCCATCGGACGGCTCTCCTCAGGCGCCGGCCGCTGTTGAGCTGGAAACCAAGGTTTCCCCCTCGCAGGATCGAGCGCGAAACACGTTCGAAACCATCCTTGCTGTCACAGGCGACCTGCTCTCAGAGGTCGGCTTCGAGCGCCTCTCAACTAACATGGTCTGCAAGCGCGCGGGCCTAACGCCTCCTGCACTCTATCGGTACTTCCCGAACAAGTACGCCATTCTTCATGAACTTGGCCGGCGCCTCATGGAAGCACAGGACCAGGCTGTCTTCGACTGGCTGCGCAAGGGCGGTATTGATGCGAAGTCTTTCCAAGCTTCCGCCGACAGCATTCTCCGTATCCAGAAACGCGTGAACGAAATCACGAAATTATTTCCTGGCGGCGCATGGGTTGTCCGAGTGATGCGCGTCATACCGGTTCTTAAAGAAGTCCGTCTGGAATCCCGGGATCTCGTAAGCGCTGAAATCCTTGCAGCCCTGCGCAAGAACCTGCCGGACATTCCGGAAGACCGCCTGGAAATGGCGACCAAACTGACAATGGAGCTGATGTTTTCAGCAACAGAAATGGCGCTTGAAAACCCGGAACGGGAAGACGAGATCACGCAGGAAGTCAGCTTCCTTGTCGCAAGCTATCACGCGCGCCTGCGAAACGGCGCCTGAGCGCCGTTTCGATTCACCCGCTTACTTTTTGCCGTCTTCCATCGCTTTCTCCATTTCGCTGAAACGGTGCGAGACATGAGGCAACACATCCCGGCCGACAATGCTGACCAGGATTGCGGCAGCGCCTCCGAACACAAAGCCGGGTACGATCTCGTAGATAGTCTCCGAGAGGGATTTTCCGTCGATCTCGACAGGCGCGTACAACCAGAACAGTACCGTCACGGCGCCAACGATCATACCGGCCAGCGCGCCATCGCGGGTAAGGCCCCGCCAGTAAAGGCTGAGAAGGATGATCGGCCCGAATGCAGCGCCGAAGCCCGCCCAGGCATTACCGACAAGCGACAGGATGTTGCTGGAGCGGTCAAACGCCAGAGCAATCGCAACGAGCGAAACGACGAGGACCGATATCCGGCCAACGGCGACCAATTCCTTCTGGCTCGCGTCCTTGCGCAGGAAGGTCTTGTAGAAGTCCTCTGTCAGGGAACTCGAAGACACGAGCAACTGAGACGAAATCGTGCTCATGATCGCCGCCAGAATCGCCGCCAGGAGGAACCCGGCTACCAGCGGATGGAACAGAATTTGGGACAAGATAATGAAGATCGTTTCCGGATCATCGACAGGCATTCCATGAGCATATGTATAAGCATACCCGGCGATACCGGTCAGCACGGCCCCGACCACTGTGACGACCATCCAGCTCATCCCGATGTAACGCGCAGTCGCAATATCCTTGAGGGAGCGTATCGCCATGAATCGAACGATGATGTGGGGCTGACCGAAATAGCCGAGCCCCCAAGCGAGCAATGAGATCACTCCCATCACGGTCATGCCCTTCGGCCACATGCCGAAATAGCCAGGATCAACAGACGCTGCAGCGGAAGCCCAGTCGCCCTCATTCTTCAGGACGATGAAAGAGACGATTGGAACGAGAATCAGCGCCACAAACATGATGCAGCCCTGAACAAAGTCAGTAAGGCTGACGGCCAGAAACCCGCCGAACAGCGTATAGGCCACCACAACGCCGGCCGTCAGGAACAGGCCCACGCGATAATCGAGACCAAACGAGGCCTCGAACAGCTTGCCGCCGGCAACAACGCCTGCAGATGTATACAGTGTAAAGAAGATGACAATCACAACCGACGACAGAACGCGCAGAGCGCGCGACTTGTCATGAAAGCGCTTCTCGAAGAAATCCGGAATTGTGATCGCGTCATCCGCGAGTTCTGTATAAACGCGCAGACGAGGCGCAACGAACAGGTAGTTCAGATAAGCACCAATCACGAGCCCAACGGCGATCCAGGCGGCACTGAATCCCGACACGAAAACCGCCCCCGGCAACCCCATGAGCATCCAGCCACTCATGTCGGATGCTCCTGCGGAGAGGGCGCCAACGGCAGGGTGTAATTGACGCCCGCCAAGCATATATTCGGAGACGTCACTGGTGGACTTCCGGTATGCGTAAAGGCCGATGGCCAACATCAGGATAAAATAAATCGCAAGAGAGATCAGAGCTTCGTAGTTCATAGGCTCACTTTTTCAGGTGTTCGTATTTGACTTGCGCCGACCGGGCTGACGAGTTCGACGCGATGACAGCACTTTCAAAGCGGGAGCGCAGTCAGGAGGACCACGCAGGCTCAATTTTTGGCGTCATTGCCACCCCCCCTGACGAAAAGCTCCAAGTTTATCGCAACTCAACAGTGCGGTTGTAAGCGGCTTGCGTCGTGGCAAGCAACAGTTTGGAGAGTTCGCCATTCCCGTTCAGTTCTTTTAGCCCGGCTTCGGTCGCACCAGCCTTGCTGGTAACAGCGTTCCTCAAATCAGCCAGATCATCTTTTGACTGGCTCGCCATCTCTACCGTTCCGGCTATCGTGTCCAGCACGAGCTTTCGGGATTGAGTGTCGTCAAAGCCCAACTCTTTCGCAGCTTCCATGAATGCGCGAGCAATCTCGAAGACAAATCCGGGCCCACTTCCCGCAATCGCGGTGAACCTGTCTAGGCCATCCTCCTGCTCGACTTCCACGACAGAGCCGGCTGCACGCATCATCGTCCGAGCCCGCTCTTTGACCTCGTCCGGAGCCTTGTCATTGAACAGCAACCCACTCACGCCCTTACCAATGCTCGCAGGCATGTTCGGCATGACACGAATAACCGACCGGGCACCGACGATCGATTCGAGCCGTTCACAGGAAACGCCTGCAGCAATTGAAAGTGCGGGCGCATCTTCCCGAACATGGGCCAGGTAATCCGGAATGACGTCAGCGATCATCTGCGGCTTTACGGCGATAATCAGAAGATCAAATGGGCCGCCTTCAATGTCTGCTGCCGACTTGAACATCCGCACACGCGAATCCGGAAACGTCGCAACCGGATCGACAACCGAGTAAGTCATACCCGGAACATCCACCCAACGGGACAGCAATGACGCGCCCATATTTCCACAACCAACCATCAATACGTGCATGGGTCCTCCGAATCTCATTGCCCCGCACATAGGCTGATCTTACTTTGAATTCAAATTTTCTACTGCGGTTTCCTTTTGTTTCCCGCCTGCTGACGGAACAAATAGGGACAACAGACTGTTAATTTAGGGAGATCTTCGGAGCCTTCACCACGAAATGGACCTCCAGACTGTTACTTTGTGCTCTAATCGAGTTGCGATCCACTCCAACGCAGCCTAGGTCGTAGCCCGAGGAACCAAGGGAGCCCTGTGTGCCTAAATCTAAGCGTATCGTCATCAAGATCGGATCGAGCCTGCTCGCCAATGAGGAATTGCTGACGCCCCGGTGGGCGTTCATCCAGCAATTGCTCAACGATGTGAAAACGTTGCGTGATGAAGGATATGAAGTCGTTATATGCTCGTCAGGCGCCGTAGCTCTTGGACTGAGCACGATTGGCGAGACACCCGAAACGGCAGGTTTGCGGGACAAGCAGGCAGCGGCCGCATGTGGCATGCCCATCCTGCTGAACGCCTACAAGCAGGTCGCCCATGAATACAGCTTCGACATCGCGCAGGTGCTGATCACGCTGAAAGACCTTGAAGACCGGCGCCGTTTCCTCAACACCAAGAACACAGTGCACAGGCTTATCCAGGCCGGTATCACTCCGATCGTCAACGAAAACGACTCCATAACCACCGAGGAAATCCGCGTGGGCGACAATGACCGGCTCGCCGCGAAGGTTGCACAGATGGTTCAGGCCGAAACGCTCGTCATTCTGACATGCGTGGACGGCCTTTACGACCGCAACCCGGAAGAGCCGGGCGCGCAGCTGGTCGAAACGGTGAACGACGTGAACGAGTTTCTGGAAGTCACAAAGGGCGTCAGCAATCTTGGCAGCGGTGGTATGCTGACGAAGATGCAGGCAGCCAACATGGCCCAGAATTCTGGCTGCACCACGATTATCGGGAACGGCGAAGCCGAACATCCGGTCACTTCCCTGCTCGACGGGTCCCGTAAACACACGAAGTGCATTGCGCACGACAAACCAGCAACTGACTGGACGACGTGGCTTACAGATCGCCTTCAGATGGCTGGCAGCATTGTCGTTTCGGACACGGCAGTTGATGCGCTTTGCCGTGGGGAGCGCGGACTACTGCGTCAGGACATTCAATCAATTCAGGGCGCATTCGTCCGGGGTGACGTGCTTCACATATATGATGAAGCAGGCAATGAACGTGCCCGCGGGTTGTCGAATTTTACTGCGGAAGAAACGCTCATTCTCGCGCGCAACAAGGAAATTCCCACCAAGCAATTGCTTGGTTTTCAAACGAACGCGACCATTGTCAGCCGCGACAACATCGTTGTTCTCGATAACCGGCACATCCAGTGGGATACCCCACCGGAAAACGAACTGGAGCAAATCGAGGATCGCTAGGTATCGGCCTCGCTGATATCACCGACTTCCAGAATGGGCGCGGCATCAAGATTGTCCGCATTCATCATGAATGCAACTTTCTGCATGCTGGAAACCAGCTGTGATTTTTCCCAATCGGCCAACCCCTCGAAAGTTTCCAGAAAACCTTCCTGAAGCAATTCCGGAGCATTTATCAGGCGGCGCTTGCCTTCTTCAGTAATCACGACCTCAAGGCTCCTCCGGTCGTGCTGGTTGCGTTCTCGCACAACCAGTCCTGCGCGCACCAGTCTGTCAACTATGGAGGTGATTGTTGCCTGAGACAAATGAACCTGCCGCGCGATGTCACTGGGTTTGGCGCGCTTGTCCCCCGCCACGCTCTGGAGAACCAGGAGCTGCGGCGCCGTCAGCCCGGTATCCTTCGCCAGCTTCTTGGAGTGCATATCAATGGCGCGAGTGATCTTCCGAAGCGCGATCAGCAGGTCATGGTATTGGCTCATGGCTTCATGCAATAGCCCGCTCGCGGCGCTTGTCCAGATCGTGGTGCCATACTCTGCTTTTGAGTATCTTATGCGTCAATTGACTGATGTATCCGGTCAGGACGTTGTCAGCTTTTGCTGATAGAATTCTCCGAAACCTTGGACTCCGGACCCGCATGCGGACACTGATCATCGAAGACAATCGCGAACTGGCGAACCTCTTGGCCGAACGCCTTGGCGCGCGCGGAATCGACAGCGACATCGCCGGTGGCATCGCCGAAGCAGACGATCACATGGCGGTCGGGACATTTGACGTGATCATGCTGGATCTCGGCCTGCCGGACGGTGACGGGATCGACTGGCTGCGAGGCCTGCCCGCTGACCGCCCGCCGGTTCTGATCCTGTCCGCCCGCAGCACACTGGACGATCGGGTGACCGGTCTGGACACCGGGGCAGACGATTATCTGGTGAAGCCCGCCGAAGTCGAAGAGATCGCCGCCCGCCTGCGCGCCCTGATCCGGAGGCCCGGCAAGCGCGATCCGGTTGTCCTGACGGTTGGCGACGTAACCTTCGATACAACCAGCCGACAGGCGGAACTTGCTGGCCGGCCGCTCGCCATTGGGCGCAAGGAAGCTGACTTCCTTGAAATCCTGTTGCGGAATGCGGGCAAGGTCGTACCGCGCGAGCGAATTGAAGGCGCCCTTTACAGCGCCGCAGATCCGGTCACGCCGAACGCGCTCGAAGCTGTCGCATCCCGTCTGCGCCGGAGACTGTCCGAAGCAGGCGAGGACGACATCCTCCACACGGTGCGTGGAGTGGGTTACCTGTTTGGGAACCGGAGGACATCATGAATTCCATCGCCGGCAGACTGCTTCGCGGCCTCCTGATTTCAAGCCTTGTCGGAGGTGTCGTGCTTACCGTTATGGTGATCTACGAATACGGACTGCTCAGCCCGAATCCGCCTCCACTCTGGCGAACCATCCGGGAAATCACCGAACACGTGCTCGTGCCCTTCGGGGTGTTCCTGCTCCTGTTCGGATTCGGCGCACTGCTGGTCGTTCGCCGGGTTGAGCGCCAGCTCAAAGCCATCGCCGGAGATGTAAGAGAAGCCGCGCAGGAGCTCCGAAGCTACCAGATGCCACCCGATGCGCTGCCAAGCGAGCTCACCCCGTTCACCGAAGCGGTGAATGAACTCACCAGCCGGCTTGCAGCCCATGCGCGGCGGCAAGAGGCTTTTGCCGCCGACGCGGCCCATGAGCTGAAAACACCTCTCTCCATCCTTGCGCTTTCCCTGGACAAACTGCCCGCAGAAGACGCCGCGCCATTGCGAGCCCAAATTCACGCGCTTTCCGATATGGTCGACCAGTTGCTCCTGCTCGCGCGCAGCAATGCGCCGGATACCGCACAGCGCCGGAACCTGATTGAGCCAGATGTGCTGGCGCGCCGCGTCGTCGCGGAACTCGCGCCTGCCGCAATCCAGGCAGGCCGGGAGCTGTCGGTCGAAACCGATCTTCCCGCACCCTTTCGCGGGCTGGAAGAAGCAGTGGCAGCCTCGCTTCGGACCCTGATCGTCAATGCCCTGCGCGCCGCGCCAGAAGGCAGCGAAGTCATCGTCCGGGCAGGCCCCGGCGCAAACCTTGCCGTCATTGATGGCGGACACGGCCTGACATCGGATGAGCTCGAAAGACTCAAAGCGCGCGGCATCCGTGCAGACCGGGCACCCGGCGGCGAAGCGGGTCTCGGTTTGGCAATCGCGGACCGGATCGCAGACTCCCATGGCGGTGAGCTTGTCACCTGCCTGCCCGAAGTATCCGGTCTCGCGCTTCGCTTCCCCGCTGCCCGCCCTGCCTGAAAATTCAGCACTCAGGCGCCTGCATTCGCGCATGCCGCCCATGCAGATGCGCGATTTACCGTCAGGATAACGTCAGTCAGGGCTGTCAGAACGCCGTCATGGACAGAAACCACGACACGGCGAGAAGACGATGGTGAATTGGGTATTGCGCACCGCGCTGGCGGTAACCTCCCTGGCAATATTGGCTGAACCGGCACTTTCACAGACGGTTGAAGTCTCTGCCGCCAGCCGGAAGGCACTCGGCATTTCGACCGAGATGGTTCGCACCGAAAGCGCCATCGAGGGCACACGGACTTTCGGGACGGTCATTGCGCCACCGGGAAACTCTTCCCCCGTCGCCAGCCCGTTCGAAGCGGTTCTGCTGGAGCCTCTGGTTATTCCTGGCATGCAGGTGAAAGCCGGAGACCCGGTCGCCCTGCTCTACAGCCCCGAATACGAAACGGCCCGCGCGGAACTGGAATCCGAGCGCATCATGGCAGAGCATATGGATCACCTGCTCGAGCGCGTTACCGAACTTCGCGAGCTTGGCCTGCGCTCAGCCCAGGAAGCGGATGAAGCAGAGCATGACGCGAAGACCGCGCACCTGAACCTCGCTGCCTCCCAGCGCCGCCTCAATGCCGTTCGCGGCACAGGAGAAGCCGGCCGCTTCAAGCTCGTTGCCCCTGCCACCGGCACCGTCGCCAACGTGTCAGTAGGCGCAGGAGAAGCTGTTGGCATGTCCGAACCGTTTCTCTCGATCTTTGACGGAAAGCGCTACTGGCTGGACGTCGCCGTGCCCGAACGCGCGGCGAACAATTTCTCCCTCGGCTCAAGCGTTTCCCTTTCGGGGGCCGCCGATAAAGGCACTGTGGTCGCGATCGACCCGACAGTCGATGCCCGCCTGCAATCTGTCCGGATAAAGATCGAACTGCCAGCCTCGACTCCCTGGCGCCTCGGCCAGTTGGTCAACCTTTCACTCGATTCAGCCGGGCAGGAAGACAACCTCATTGTCCCGGCCCGCGCCATTGTCCGTATCAACGGCACTGACTGCGTCTTCGTTGACACCGGCGACGGATTCCGCCGCATGGAAGTCCGCGTGGTGACGCGCAGCCGCGAAGACGCGGTGCTGAGTGGCGGCGTCTCCCCCGGAGACCAGGTTGCCGTCTCCGGCCTTGCCGCGCTCAAGAACCTCGCCGAAGGAGTCTGAGGACCGTGCTGGATCGCCTTGTCTCCTTTTCGCTGACCCAGCGGATCTTTATCCTGGGTGCAGCGCTCCTGCTGGCGGTGTCGGGCCTTTACGCCTCCGCCAAACTGCCAATCGACGCTTTCCCCGAGATTGCCCCCACTCAGGTCAAGATCATCCTCAAGGCGCCAGGCATGACGCCGGAAGAGGTCGAATCCCGCGTGGTCCGGCCACTGGAAATGGAACTGCTCGGCATTCCCGATCAGACGATCATGCGCGCCAAGGCGAAGTATGCGATCGCTGACATCACGATCGACTTCAAGGAAGGCACTGACATCTACTGGGCGCGCCAGCAGGTCTCCGAACGCCTGACCGCGGTCAGCGGCGATTTCCCCGAGACGGTTTCCGGCGGACTCGCGCCGATTTCCACCGCCTTGTCGGAAGTCTTCATGTTCACAATCGAGAGTGACAGTCTCTCGCTGGAAGAGCGCCGCTCCCTGCTCGACTGGGTGATCCGCCCGGCCCTGCGCACTCTGCCGGGTGTTGCGGATGTCAATGCCCTAGGCGGCCGGGTACGGACATTCACCATCGCTCCTGATGAAGCGGTGATGGCGATGGCCGGCATCAGCCTCGACGATATCCGCACCGCACTTGAGAACAACAACCGGAATGATGGCGCGGGCCGGATGTCCGAAGGCGAAGAGGCGCTTGTCGTTCGCTCCATCGGCGCAACCGAGAACGAGAACGACATCGGCGCGCTGGTCGTCCGCGAAACGGATGGCCAGGTCCTTCGCCTGCGCGACATCGCCACCGTTCAGCTTGGAAGCCTCACCCGCTATGGCTCCGTCACCCGGGACGGCACGGGTGAAGCCGTTGAGGGCATCGTTGTCGCTCTCAGGGGCGCGGATGCCCGGATAGTCGTCAAAGGCGTGGAAGACAAACTGACCGAATTGGAAAGCAGCCTTCCGGAAGGCGTGAAGATTGAAGTCTTCTACAATCGCTCTGACCTCATTGAAAAAGCGGTTTGGACGGTGACTGAAGCCCTGCTCATCGCCGTCGTCCTGGTGATCGTACTTCTCGTCGTTTTCCTTGGGGATCTTCGCGCCGCTTTCGTTGTGACGTTGATCCTGCCAGCATCGGCTCTGGCCACCTTCCTGCTGATGAAACTGTTCGGTCTGTCGGCGAACCTGATGAGCCTCGGCGGCTTGGCCATCGCCATCGGTATGATCGTCGATGGGGCCATTGTGGTGACGGAAAATGCAGTGGAACGGCTTCACGAAAATCCGAAGTCCAGCAAGCTGCACGTAATCTACCGTGCGGCCTCCGAGGTCGCCCTGCCGACCGCTTCGGGCATTTTCATCATCTGTCTTGTGTTCGTTCCACTGCTCACGCTTCAGGGACTGGAAGGCAAGCTGTTTGCACCTGTGGCTCTGGCGATCGTGTTTGCCTTGGGCTCGGCCTTGTTGCTGGCCTGCACGCTGATCCCTGTGCTCGCATCATATCTCCTGAAGTCTTCGGGCACTCATGAAACCTTCCTGATGCGTATACTGACACCCGCCTATCGCAGCCTGTTGAACCGCGTGCTCAATACGCCCGTGATCGTTTATGCGGTTGCGGCGATCAGTGTCGTGTTTGCCGCCCTCGCCTACTCTGCGACCGGCAAGACTTTCATGCCGACGATGAACGAAGGCTCGGTCGTGATGCAGCTTGCTGCCCTGCCCTCCATCAACCTCAACCAGAGTGAGGCCGACGCCATGCGCGCACAGGCCGCCATCCTGGAAAAGGTTCCGGAAGTCAAGCACATCGTCGGCCGGATTGGTTCTGACGAGCTCGGCCTTGACCCGATGGGCCTGAATGAAGCCGACATGTTCCTCGAACTTGCGCCGCGCGAAGAATGGCGGGGCCCGGATACGGAATGGCTCGTGGGCGAAGTCCGCAATGTCATGGACGATTTTGTCGGCATCGAATCCTCTTTCACCCAGCCGATTGAAATGCGTGTCTCCGAAATGCTGACCGGTTCCCGGGGTGACCTGGCCGTGAAGATCTTCGGCCCGGACTCCAATGAACTGGCCGACCTGGCCGGCCGGGTCGAACAGGCAATCTCGACCGTTCCCGGCGCATCGGACGTGTTCACCGCGTCCAATGACGTCTCCGAATACCTGCAGGTGGATATCGACCCGATCCAGGCTGGGCGCCTCGGCCTCGACGTTATCACCATCCAGGACGAACTCCGCTCGCGGCTGGAAGGCGTGATGGCCGGTGAAGTGATTGAACCGGGCCGCCGGACGCCGATCATCATCCGCAATGACCAATCGGCAGGCAGCGCGGCGCATGACTTCGGGAACCTGCTGATCGTGAACGCCGCTGGCGAGATGGTACGGCTCTCCGACGTGGCCACGGTCTCACGAGTTGCAGGACTTGCCTCCGTCGCGCGTGAAAATGGTTCCCGGTACGCGGTGGTACAGGCCTTTGTCTCTGGCCGCGACCTGGTTGGCTTCGTGGCCGATGCGCAGGCTGCTGTGGACGCGATGGGTCCGCTGCCGGCCGGATATACGCTTGAGTTCGGAGGGGAGTTCGAGAACCAGCGCCGGGCCTCGGCCCGCTTGTCCCTGATGGTGCCGCTGTCTCTGGGCCTGATCTTTGTCGTCCTGTTTGGCACGCTGAGATCCATGCGACAGGCGCTGTTGATCCTGTTGAATATCCCCTTCGCACTGGTTGGCGGGATCATCGCGCTCAGCCTTTCGGGCGAGTACCTTTCAGTTCCGGCATCTGTGGGCTTCATCGCCCTGCTCGGCATCGCCGTGCTGAACGGGCTGGTTCTGGTCACCTGCTTCAACGACCTTCGCGCACTCGGTCTCGATACGGAGCAGGCCGTTCGTCAGGGCGCTGAGCGCCGGCTTCGCCCCGTCCTCATGACCGCCGCCGCTGCCGCCCTTGGCCTTGTCCCGCTCCTGTTCGCCCATGGCCCGGGATCGGAACTCCAGCGTCCGCTGGCGATCGTCGTGGTCGGCGGGCTCGTCTCATCCACCATTCTGACACTGTTCCTTCTGCCGGTGCTCTACCGCCGCTTCGGTGTCGACCGCACGCCTTCGGGTGTGCCGCAAGGAGAGGTCAAATGGATTCGCCCCTACGCAAACTGACGCTCGTCTGCCCCAGAAGCATCGAGCCCACCCTGCTCGACACGCTAGACGGACTGGACCCGCCGCTGCCCGGCTATACCAGCCACGACGGCCTCGGCCGCGGCAGCTCCATGGACCTCGCCTCCACCGCAGAGAAGGTGAAAGGCGCGATGAAGATCTTCACTGTGCAGATGGTCCTGCCGGAGAATGTCATACCAATGGTTCTGGAAGCCGTTCGCCAGGCCTGCCCGCGCCGCCAGATCTCTTACTGGATCGAACCCATACTCGATTTTGGACGCCTCCAATGAAACTTCCTCTTATTGCCGCTGCCCTCGCCGGCACGCTTTTCCTCGCCCAGCCCGCCGCCGGGCAAACCGATCCGGTTGTGGACCTGATGGAACAGGCGATCCGCACAAGTCCGGCATACCAATCCGCAAGAGCGGATGTAGACCGGGCGAATGCCTCCGCCAATCGCATCGCCTCCGGACCGTATGAGTTCGAGGTCAATGCCAGCGGCGGCCAGCGGAAGATCGACGATCCGCTCGCCTCCGAAAGCCGGTACACGGAATGGTCTGCCGGGATTTCCCGCACCGTTCGCCTGCCGGGCAAACGGCAGGTGGACTCCAGTCTGGCGCAGCTGGAGATCGACCTTGCCGGAACCGGGCTCGACCAGTCCCTGTTTGCCGAGCGCGAAATGTTCGCGGCGCTGTGGAGCGCATGGCGCCGGTCCGATCTCCTGTCGGAATCCTCCGCTTCCCAGGCCGCGGAAGCACAGCGGATTGCCGAGCTGCAGCAGATCGCCGTCGACAAAGGCGCAGAACGCCAGATCCGGGCAGATCAACTGGCCGCCGAAGCAGGCTTGCTGCAGCTGCAGGCCGAACAGGACAGCACAGCGGCGAAGGTTGCCCGCGCTGCGCTTGTGGCGCGGTACCCGGATCTCGTTTTTCCAGAGCGGACGACGTCGCTGGATGTTTCGGGTGACATGATCGATCCGCTGTTTGAATCTGATATCGAGACTATGCCGGCTTATCGCCGCGCGGGCCTTGTTGCCGAACAGGCCCGGCTGAAGGCCCAGCGGGCGCGGATGGAGAAGCGTCCGGATCCCACCTTCGGTCTCGATTTCGGCAACGAGTTCGGCGGCGCCGAAACCAGCGTCATGGCGCGGGTCAGCATTCCCATTGGCGGCTCGGCCCGGCGTGCCTATGCGCAGGAAATGTCCGCCAGCGCCACCGTTGCGGAACTCGACCGGGTGACCGCCCAGCGCGAGGCCTTCCAGGCGGTGCAGTCTGCCCGGCAGTCCCTTGGCGCTTCGATGACGCTTTATGAGAAGTCCCTCGAAACGGCTGAGTCTTCCCGGAAGATCCTGGAAACGATCCAGAAGGGCTATGAGTATGGCGAGATCACGATCACCGAATTCCTGAACGGCCGCCGCGCTTACATATCGGCGGAACGGATGGTGGCGGAACAACGTGCCCGGCTGGAAAGCGATGTGCTTCATCTACTGGCGCTCACAGGTGGTCCGGAGACGGAGTAAGCGTATCCGCCAGCACATTCGCCCGGAAGCGCGGGGCGCGTTCCGGCAAAAGTCCTGATTTTGGAGAGACCTCAGCCCGTATCGGGATCCGGCCAGGCCTTCAGCGCTTCGATCAGCTGAACGGTGAGCCCGCCCGAGACGAGGGCCACGGCAGCCAGCATCCGGTGCGTGTTCGGGATGGGCGGCACATGCGGCCGGGCTTCGCCAGCCGCCTGCCAGCGCTGGATCGTGCGGGCCAGGCATCTCGCCCGGCGCTTGTGATGTTTCATCGTGTCCAGCATGGCCTGCCACCGCGCGATCAGCGGCGCGGCGGGGACGGGTCCGGGCACGGGCAGCATCACCGGGCCTTTCAGGAAGTGTGGGCAAGGCCGCGATGGCGCAGGCACCATGGTGAAGATGTAGCGGTATTCGGCGTCGGGAGTCTTCGGCGCGTAATAGTTGCTGCCGATGCGCGGCTTCAGCGGCGCGAGATCCATCTGCAGCGCCAGCAGGAAGATCAGACGGCGGAGCAGCACGGCCAACCGTTTCAACTCCGCGCGCACACGCCGGTTCACCGATTTCGAGATCGTTTCAGGCGTCTTGTAGAGATCGACATTCACGCCCGCCTTCGCGATTGCGCGGGCGAGCGTGTTGAAAGCCTGAGAGAGGTAAGCGGTGCGGTCTGTCATGGCGGGGAGAGTGGCACGGAGGCTTATCCGACGAACTCACCCCTACCCCACTTGCCGAAGATGCCTGCCTGCGCAGGGGTCTGCGGGGGTGGAGAAATGGTCCTGACCTATCCATTCTGACATGCGCATGACCAGCGGCGCACAAATCATGTCTCCGGCATGATCATGCATGACCAGCCATGACTATACCGGACTATAGCGGATCAATCGCCTTCTTCGGAGCGGCGGGCGGCTTCGCGGAGGCGGGCGAAGAGGATGGCCGGGTCTTCTTCCGAAACGTCGGCATCCTCAGGCGAGACATATTGCTCGTCGTCTTCATCTTCTTCAGCGAGCACCGGTTCGAAGGGGTCTTCCTCCGCAACGCCTGCCGCGGCCTCGCGCTGGATTTCAAATGCCTCTTCGATATCGTCATCATCCGCGTCGTGTGCATCGGAGCGGAGGCGTCCGATCACGGTCTCTCCGCCCACCAGCGATTGGCCGGGCCAGATCAGCTTGCCGGAGCTGACCGGAATGTAGAGGTCGCACCAGCCGCCCAGACGGCGCGTGCCGCACGGTTTGCCGAGGCGGGCAATGTCACCGGCATTCATGTCGATCTCGATGCGCGGGCCGAAGCCGCCGGAGGCAAGCCGGATGCCGACCTGCTGGCTGTGGCTTTCGAAGCAGAGCCAGGCACGCGCGAGGCCCTCATCGTCTGCCCGCATGGCAATCGGGATAGACGAGTCGCCCTCCTCCAGCGTGACATGTTCCAGGCTGCCGGAAATCGGCGTGTAGATCTTGTTGGTAGAAACCGGCGCCGACGAAATGCGCACACGGGTGACCACAGGCGTGTGGAAGCGCAATTCCGGCGGCGCCTCCATCTGGGTCACTGAAACGACGATGCCGTCACACGGCGCAACGATGCCGCTCGCCAGTTCCGGCGGGGTCCGCTGGGACCAGCGCGTGGCCAGCAGGGTTGCACCGAACGCGATAAAGCCGAGCCAGAAAAGCGGCGCCCACAGCCAGCCGAGCAGCAGCGCACCGAGGAACACGGCAAAGGCCACGACGATGCCTTCGATGTCGAAACCGCCACTCAGCCAGGGCGTGGACTTGTGCTCCAGGTCATCCATGATTCAGAACGCTTTCTTTTCAGCCCTATTCGGCCGCGAGTTCGAGATTCGCACTGCGGGCCTGTCTTTCCCACATATCAGCATATTTCCCGTGCTTTGACAGCAGGGTCGCGTGGTCGCCCCGCTCGATTACCTGACCGGCTTCCAGAACGAGGATTTCGTCGGCGGATTTCACCGTGGACAGGCGGTGGGCCACCATCAGCGTGGTGCGGCCCTGGGAGGCTTCGTCGAGGGCTTCCTGAACGGCTTGTTCGGTGGCGCTGTCGAGGGCAGAGGTCGCCTCGTCCAGCACGAGGATCGCCGGATCGGAGAGAATGACACGGGCGATGCCGACGCGCTGTTTCTCGCCGCCGGAAAGTTTCAGGCCGCGCTCGCCGACGCGCGTGTTCCAGCCATCCGGCAAAGCATCGATGAAGTCCAGCAGCTGCGCCCGGCGGGCAGCGTCGCGCACTTCCTCGTCCGTCGCATCGGGCCGGGCGTAGGCAATGTTGCTGCGGATCGTGTCGTTGAAGAGGACCACGTCCTGCGGCACAAGGCCGAGCGCGCGGCGCAGCGATTCCTGTGTCAGGTCCCGCACGTCATGGCCATCGACCAGCACACGGCCGGATTTCACATCGTAGAAGCGGAACAGGAGTTTCAGCAGGGTCGACTTGCCTGCGCCGGATGTACCGACAAAGGCGATCTTCTTGCCGGGTTCCAGATCGAAGCTGATGTCCTGCACGCCGACGGCGCGGCCTTCGTGGCTGAAGGAGACGTTCTCGAACTTCACGCTGCCGACCGGATGCGCAAGCTCGATGGCGTCAGGCGCGTCGGTGATTTCGGGCTTCATGTCGAGCAGGCCGTAGAGCTTTTCGAGGTCGACCGCGCCCTGCTTGATCTCCCGCCAGGCCCAGCCGAGGATGTTCAACGGCGCATAGAGCGACAGCATCATCAGCATGACCGCCGTCAGGTCGCCGATCTGCATCGTGCCGTTGATGACGTTCCAGGCTGACAGGACCAGCACCGCCGCAAGGCCGGCATTCATCACGAAGGCCTGCGTGGCGTTCAGGATGTACATGGACCGGACGGTCTCGACATAATGGTGGTTGTAATTGGCCATCGCCTTGCCGAAGCGGGCGGTTTCGCGGCGCTCGGCGGCGAAGGATTTCACCGTTTCGAAATTGGTGAGGATATCGACCGAGGTGGCGCGGAAATGCGTGTCCGCCTCGTTCATCTTGCGGCGCTGGCGCACACGCCATTCGGTGATGATGACCGTGGCGACGACATAGACCGCGATGGTGGCGACCGCGATCAGCGACAGCTTGTAATCATAGGCGAGGCCGAGTGCGATGGAGGCCAGGATCAGGCGCACAAAGGTGGGCCCGATATTGAAGGCCAGGAAGCGGATCAGGTAGTCGATAGCGCTGGCGCCGCGCTCGATCACCCGGTTGAGCGCGCCGGTGCGGCGGGTCTGGTGGAAGTTCAGCGACAGCATCTGGGCATGGCCGAACGCGTCCACACTGGCGAGGCGCTGGGCATCCTGGCTGACCGGGGAGAACAGCCAGTCGCGCAGCTGGGGCATGGCGCCCGCGGCGAAGCGCACACCGATCCCGAAGGCGAGCCAGATGGCCGCTGTGCCGAAGGCTGCCGCAGCGCCGCCGGACGGGGCGACCTGGTTGATCGCATGGCCAACGACCAGCGGCGAGACAACTTCCAGCACGGAGGCGCCGAGCGTCAGCACGATGGCGATGGCGATCACCGGGCGCCACTTCGCCAGTTCCGGCCGCCAGAGCAGCTTCAGGATACGCGAAATCGACGGGCCGAGGCCGCCATCGGCGCTTTCGATCTTGTCGTGGTTCTGGCTGGCGTGCGGAGGACTCATCCATCTGGATATGGGGCCGTTTGAGCCCGCAGGAAACCCGGAAGCGCGGCTTTGGGCCTGAAATCGCCTGAATTTCGCGCTGGCGCGGGCAAAAGGCGCCCCATATGAGGGAAGGAATGAGAAAAGAAAACGAGGTTCAGGGGATGTCGAATTTGCGGTCGGTCTGTGTGTATTGCGGCGCCTCCAGCGAGGTGCGCCCGGACTATATCGCGCTGGCCGAACGGCTGGGGCGGGAGCTGGCCCGGCGCGACATCCGTCTGGTCTATGGCGGCGGCGGTGTCGGCCTGATGGGCGCCTGCGCCCGGGCGGCACACGAATCGGCGGGCGACGTGCTCGGCATCATGCCGCGCTTCCTGCTGACCAAGGAGATGATCTACGAGGATGTGGAGCACCGCATCGTCGAGGACATGCACACCCGCAAGCAGATGATGTTCGAGGAGTCGGACGCGTTCATCGTGCTACCGGGCGGCATCGGCACGCTGGAAGAGGCTGTCGAGATCCTGTCATGGGCCCGCCTCGGCCTGCACGCAAAGCCGATGGCCTTCCTGGACGAGGACGGCTTCTGGACGCCCTTCTTCGAGCTGATGGGCCACATCATCGACGGCAAGTTCACGCCGGAAAGCTTCCGCGAAGCGCTTGTTCACAGCGATACACCGGAAAAGGCGATCGATGCGCTGTGCGACCGGATCGTGATGCTGGGCCAGTGAGGCCCGGCGGTCAGACGCCGGTAAAGCCCTGCACTTCCTCGACCGCCTTCTTGGTGAAGTCCATGCCGAGCGACAGGACGAGTGCCGAAGCGATGAAGATCGACGAATAGGTACCGATAAAGATACCGAAGATCAGCGCAAAGCTCATGCCCTGCAGCACCGGGCCGCCAAGGAAATAGATCGCGCATAGCGAGATCAGCGTCGTGCCGGAGGTCAGCAAGGTACGCGACAGCGTCGTGTTCAGAGCGAGGTCGATGACCTGCCGGTCTGGCATCTTCTTGTACTTGCGGCGGTCTTCCCGGATGCGGTCGAACACGACGACCGTGTCGTTCATGGAATAACCGATGATGGTCAGCAGGGCCGCGATGGACGTCAGGTTGAACTCGATCCGCAGCAGCGCAAACATGCCGAGCGTGATGATGACGTCGTGCGCCAGCGCTGCGATGGCACCGACAGAGAACTGCCACTGGAAGCGGAACCAGATATAGACGAGCATCATGGCCAGCGCGACGACCAGCGCCGTGATCCCGTCCGTGAACAGCTCTTTCGAGACTTTCGGACCCACCGAGTCGTTGCGCAGGAAATCACCGTTTTCGACGCTGAGATCGAAGGCCTCGGAAAGCGTGCGGACGATCAATTCGTTCGTCGCGCCGGAGGCACGCTCCGCCTTCTGCTCGTCCGTCAGCGACTGGAAGTCATCGCCCAGGAGATCCGGAGGCGCTTCGCCGAATTTCACCACGACGATCTCGCGTCCGTCCGTGCCGCTGGCGCTATTGACCTCGGCATTGATCGGCATGGCGGCACGGACAGCCGGCACGGTGACCGCATCGGTCTTGGCCAGTTCCATCACGGTGCCGCCGGCAAAGTCGACGCCAAAGTTCAGACCGCGCGTTCCGAGCAGGAACGCCGAAGCAGCAATCAGGATCATCGAGAACAGAGCCCCCGCAATCCGCAGGTTCATGAAGGGGACGTTCGTCCGTTCGGGCCAATACTTGATCAGCATCGCGTCTCTCCTGCCCCTAAATTCCGAACCGCTTGGGTTTCAGCAGTTTCATGTAACCGACCGTGATCATCCGGGTAACGACATAAGCGGTGAACACCGACGTCACGACACCGATGGACAGAGTCACGGCAAAGCCTTTCACCGGGCCGGAGCCCAGAAGGTAGAGGATCATTGCCGCGATGAGCGTAGTGACGTTCGCGTCCATGATGGTCGACAGAGCGCGCTCATAGCCAGCCTGCGTCGCTGTCCAGGGCGAGCGGCCCTCTCCCTGCTCTTCACGGATCCGTTCGAACACCAGCACGTTGGCATCCACGGCCATACCGATGGTCAGGATGATACCCGCGATGCCTGGCAGGGTCAGCGTGGCGCCGACGCCCGAAAGCCCGGCAAAGATCAGGATGATGTTCGTGGCCAAAGACAACACGGCGAAAAAGCCGAGCACGCCATAGACCATGACCATGAACACGGCCACGGCAGCGAGGCCGATCAGGGCGGCCGAATAGCCGGCATTGATCGAGTCCTGCCCGAGCGTCGGGCTGACGGTCCGCTGGTCGAGGAATTGCAGCTTGGCCGGCATTTCGCCTGCCTCGATGATGGCGGCGAGGTCGATGGCTTCCTGCTGGGTAAAGTTACCGGTGATGCGGACGTTACCACCCGGGATCGGCTCGTTGATGTTCGGGGCCGACATGACGTGATCGTCCAGCACGATGGCGAACTGCTTGCCGGTGTTCTTGGCCGTTGTTTCGTAGAACTTGCGGGCACCGTTGCCATTCAGGCGGAAGGTGATCTGCGGACGGTTCTGTTCGTCAAAGCCCTGCGCCGCATTGGCGACATCAGAGCCGACGATCTCCGGAATATTGTTGACCAGCAGAGGCCCTGTCTGGTCACCGGTCAGAAGACGGTAACCCGGCTTCACGGCGCCAGCCTGTGCGGCCTGGATCGCTGCGGGGCTGGAATCGACCAGATTGAAGGTCATCCGGCCATCGCGGTTCAACAGGTCCTTCAGGCGCTGCGGATCCGGTTCGCCCGGGGCCTCAAGGATGATGCGGTTGATACCCTGCGGCGTGATCGAGATTTCCGACACACCTTCCGGATCGACGCGGCGGCGAACGATGGTCATCGTCTTGCCGAGCGCGTCCTTCAGCAGGGCTTCTTCAGCTGCCTGCGGGACGGTGATCGTGATTGTGTCCTTACCCGAGATGCGCATTTCATACAGCTGCGCGCCGCCAATGACGCCGCCGACGGGGCCGTTCAGCTTCTGCAAGCGCTTCAGCGCATCTTCGGTTCGGTAATTCCCATCAGTATCCGGGCGGGTCAGGCGCACGACCAGTTCCGTCCCTTTGACTTCCGGCAGGTTGAAGATCCGGTCCGAAGCCGGCGTGGTCAGCGCTGAGGACACATCGCGCGACAGCACGTCCAGCCGGTTGGCGACCACTTCATCCGACTCGATTTCCATCATCAGGTAGACGCCGCCCTGAAGGTCCAGCCCCAGATTGACGCCTTTCTTCGGCATCCAGCCCGGCGCACCGGACATGTTCGCCACGTTCGGAAGCGCCAGGATGACGCCCCATAGAAGAATTACAGCGATCAGGCCGATCTTCCAGGGTGGAAACTGAAGCATGTGGGAATCCTTGAATGGCCGCGCCGGGGGCGTCAGGCTCAGTCGTTGGGCCTAGTCGTTTGCGGCGACCGGTTCGGCCTTGCCGCGCACCTCGATGACCATGGTCTTGATGACGCGAACCTTCACGTTCTCGCCAAGGTCGAGGGAAATTTCGTCGTCGAACACCTTGTTCACCTTGCCGACGAGACCGCCGGAGGTAACCACCGTGTCACCGCGCTTCAGGGCCGTCAGCATCGTGGAGTGCTTCTTGGCGCGCTGCTGCTGCGGGCGGATCAGCAGGAAGTAGAAGATGGCAACCAGGCCGATCGGCATGATCAGCAGTTCGAACAGGCCGCCGCCCGGACGGGCGCCTGCTTCCTGGGCTGCTGCCGGAAGCACCGACAGGACCGCTCCGATAAGCAGCGCTACGTGCTTGTTCGCCATGATTTTCCTCGCTTCTGGCCCCTGAAAAAGATACGCCCCTATAGCTGTGGCCGCGGGGATTGGCAAACAAGGGCTGCAGGCGCGAATTCGCAGTCAGAGCGCCTGTGAAGGGCCCTCACGCAACAGCGGCAACGCATGCCGGAAACCTAAACGCTCGCGTTCACCATTTTCGTGCAGGCGCATCAGGACCTGCCCGTCGGATGTGGCCACCGGCGCGACCAGAACACCGCCCTTGCCGAGCTGGCCCAGAAGGACGTCGGGAATCTCCTTTACGGCCCCTGCCAGCAGGATGCGGTCGTAGGGCCCCCGCTCCAGCCAGCCGAGCAGGCCGTCGCCGCTGCGCACCGCCAGGTTGGAGAGTTCAAGGTCCACAATTCGCCGCCGGATCGCCTCCGTCAGCATGTTGAAGCGCTCTATGGCGAACACGTCTGCGGCCAGCTGTGCCAGCAGCGCGGCGGTATAGCCGGACCCCGCACCGACCAGCAACACACGGGAATTATTACCTTTTCTGAGATCCAGCGCCTGAATCAGCTGACCCGTGGTGACCGGGCGTGGGATGATCTGTCCGCACGGAATCGGCACCATGGCGTTCTCGAAGGCGAGCTGGGACAGGGCCGGATCGTCGATGAAAGCGGCGCGGTCGATGGTTTCCATGGCCTGCAGCACGCCGTCATCGGTCACGCCCTCCTGCCGCAGGTGGAGGACGAGCCGGGCTGCTCGAAAGGGATCGGCGATCAGGCCTGCCATGACTCCCGGAGCTTTTGGAGGAACGCCTCGTGCGTCAAGTCCACATGTAGCGGAGACACCGAAACATAGCCCTCATAGATCGCTCTTAAGTCAGTTCCTTCGTCAGGCTTCGACAATTTGCCCTTGTAGCCGATCCAATAATAATCGTTGCCGCGCAAATCCTCGCGCCGGTCTGTGTGGATGATCGACTCATCGCGGAAGCCCTGCCGGGTGATTTTCACGCCGCGGACGTCCTCCGGCTCCACGTCCGGGAAATTCACGTTCATGACCACATCGTCCGGCCAACCGATGTCGAGCAGCGGACGCAGCGTCTTTGCGCCCCAGGTCCGCGCCGTGTCCCATGGCAGGGAGCCGCGGTCCCGGAAATTCTGGGACTGGCTGAGCGCAATCGACGGAATGCCCAGCTGCATTCCGAACATGGCCGCCGCGATCGTGCCGGAAAAGCTCGTATCCTCGGCGATGTTCTGGCCGCGATTGACGCCGGAGAGCACAAGGTCCGGCTTCTCGGGCATCAGGTCATGCGTTGCCAGCAGCACACAGTCAGACGGCGTGCCGGTGATCGCGAAGGCGCGGGCGCCGACCTTGCGGGTACGCACAGGATGCGTCAGCGAGATCGCGCGGCCCTTGCCGGACTGTTCCTCTTCAGGCGCGGCAATCCAGATATCGTCCGAAAGCTCCTTGGCGATCTCCTCCAGAACCGACAGGCCGGGGGCATTGATGCCGTCATCATTCGTGAGGAGGATTCTCACGAGATCACCTCAAGGCCGCCGAGGTACGGGCGCAGGGCTTCGGGGACGGTGATGGAGCCGTCTTCGTTCTGGTAATTCTCGATCACGGCGACCAGCGTGCGGCCGACCGCGAGGCCGGAACCGTTCAGCGTGTGCACGAATTCCGGCTTCGCACCGGCTTCCGGGCGGTAGCGCGCGTCCATGCGGCGGGCCTGAAAGTCCCCGCAATAGGAGCAAGAGCTGATCTCGCGATAGGTGTTCTGCGATGGCAGCCAGACTTCGAGGTCATAGGTCTTGCGCGCCCCTGCTCCCATGTCGCCCGTGCAGAGCAGCATGCGGCGGAACGGCAGGTCGAGACGCTTCAGCACTTCCTCGGCGCAAGCCGTCATGCGCTCCAACTCGGCAAGGCCTTCTTCTTCGTTCGCGACGATGGAGACGAGTTCCACCTTGTTGAACTGGTGCAGGCGGATCATGCCTTTCGTGTCCCGCCCGGCACTGCCCGCTTCCGAACGGAAGCACGGCGTGTGCGCCGTGAAGCGCTTCGGCAGCTCGCCCGACTCGATAATCGTCTCACGGACGATGTTTGTGAGAGACACTTCTGCCGTCGGAATCAACCAGTGATCCGCTGTCGTCTTGAACAGATCTTCGGCAAATTTCGGCAATTGCCCTGTGCCGACCAGCGCCTGGTCCTTCACCAGAAGCGGCGGCGAGCATTCCGTGTACCCATGTTCGAGGGTCTGCAGGTCCAGCATGAAGGATGCGAGTGCACGCTCCAACCGGGCGAGCTTGCCCGAGAGCAGCACGAAGCGCGCGCCGCTCATCTTGGCGGCGGTCTCGAAATCCATCATGCCGAGGGCTTCGCCGAGGTCGGCGTGGTCCTTAGGCCCATTGATGCCTTTCGGCGTGCCCCAGCGGTGCTGTTCGACATTGCCTTCTTCGTCCTGGCCTTCCGGCACATCGTCCAGCGGCAGGTTCGGCAGGCCGTAGAGCAGCTCGTTCAGCTCGCCCCGGGCGGCCTCTTCCTGCTCGGCGCAGGCTTCGATCGTGTCTTTCGCTTCAGCCACAACCGCGCGCAGGCGCTCGAACTCCGCCTCATCGCCAGACGCCTTCGCCTTGCCGATCAGTTTGGACGTTTCATTGCGCAGCTTTTCGGCTTCCTGCTTGTCGGTCAGGGCCGTACGCAGGGCGCCGTCGTGGCGGTGAATATCGTCCACCGCATTGCCGAGGCCCGGCTTGCGCCGGTTCCAGGCCTTGCGGAAGGCTTCAGGGTTTTCGCGGATCGCGCGGAGATCAAACATCGTGGCGGGCCTTTGATGACTTTTAGGGTCTTCTTCAGCCCCTGCCTCTAATCCGCTGCGGCAGGCACGTCCACTCGCGTTTCAGCCGCAGCCGGCTTTTCTGCCGGCTTCCCGGCGGCAGCCTCGGTCACTTTTTCCGGCGCCTTCCCATTCGTTTTCTCAGGAGGCTTCTGCTGAGCCGTCTCCTGAGGCGGTTCCGGCCTTTTTGGCGGCGGGGCCAGCGGCGACGGCACGCCGACCATGCGCCCACGGCGGCCGCGCGCCCCGCGAACCCGGCACACGATCCGCACAGTCTTGTCGGCGAGTTCCGTGACCTCGATGTCCGGGTTCTCTTTCGACAACTTGAGCATCATCGTCTTGAAGTTCTTCTGGCCGAGCCACGGCTTCACCCGATTGCCATACTTGGTCTGGAAGCCTTCCATATCCTCCAGCGCGCGGATCACCTTGTTGCGCGGCAATGGCTGATCCGGTGTGCGGGCGCCGAGTTGCATGACGATATCTGCGGCAAGGCGCATCTGCAGGACAGCTTCCGGTGTGCCATTTGACTTCTCGGTCCGAACCGCGTCGCGGACTTTCTTCATCAGGGGCGAGCGGCGCTCTGCCTGCTGGCGCAACGGGGCAATGACCGGCGGATCTGAGCGCAGCTTGTACCATTTGCGCGGCGTGCGCTCGTAATCGAACGCCGCCTTCAGCGCACCAATATGGATCACCCCATCGGCATGTTGAGAGTAGAGTTCATAGGTCGGGTCGGTTTCCTTGCCCGCAGTCACAACACGCAGACCATCGAGCTGGAGCCGGTTCACCACGGGCACAAAATCGGAATCCGTGGTGAGGATGACCATCTCGTCGATACCGCGCATCTCGTGGCGCAGCTCAATCGCATCCATCGTCATGACGATGTCGGCCGAGGATTTGCCTGAAGCGATCTTTGTCTTGGCGTGGGCCCGGCAGTCGAACGTCTCAAAACCCGCTGCCTGAAAGGCATCGCGGTGAACGTCATACTGGCTGTTCCAGTAGACGCGCTTGGAAACGAATTTGCGCCGGCGTCCCTTCTCCGACAGCGCGCCATCGGTCAGCCACAGAAGCCATTTCGGCAACGTGTCGACCAAGGCCATGCCCGTGGCGGCGAAAATGTTATCGAAATCCACGAGCAGTACGCTCTTCAGGCGCGCCACAGTCTACTCCTTGCTTCTCAAGGCCAGGCTCATTTGTAAGGTTCTACATCCGCGCGGTCTTTTCAACCGCGCCGGACAGCGAGACGGTCATTCCGCCGCGGAAGCAGCCTCCCGCTCGGCTTCTTTCTTCTCGATCATCCGCACGCTCAGGATGCCGATTTCATAGAGGAACAGCACGGGTGCCGCCAGCAGGATCTGCGAGATCGCATCCGGAGGCGTAAAGAGCGCCGAAAATCCAAGAATGCCGACAATGGCAAACTTGCGCCCTTTCGACAGGCCTTCGGAGCTGACAACGCCAATCTTGCCCAACAGGGTGAGGATCAGCGGCAGCTGGAACGAAATGCCGAAAGCCAGCATCAGCGCCATCACAAGCGACAGGTAGTCGGCCACCTTGGGCAACATGGTGATGTTGGCAACTTCGCTGTCGGTCAGCTCCATGCCCACGGTGAAGCGTGCGAGCATCGGCAGCATGACATAATAGACGAAAGCCGCCCCGGCGGAGAACAGCATCGGCGCCAGGACGAGGTATGGCCAGAATGCGCCGCGCTCATTCTTGTAGAGGCCGGGCGCCACGAAGGCATAGACCTGCCAGGCGACAAAGGGGAACGCCACGAAGATGCCTGCGAACAGCGCAAGCTTCAGCTTGGCGAAGAAGAACTCCATCGGCGCGGTGTAGATGAAGTCCAGCTTTGCGCCGCGGATCTCCTGAGCCATGCGGGCAAAGGGATCGAGCAGGAATTCATAGATGGCCTGCGCGAAGAAGAAGCAGCCGATCGTCGCGACCGCCAGTGCCAGCAGGCTCCAGATCAGCCGGGAGCGCAGCTCGGTCAGGTGCTCCAGCAGCGGCGCGCGGGAGGTTTCCACCTCATCCACGATCTCGGGCTGTTCGTCCTTGGGGGGCGTGTGGCTCATGCCGGATCCCCCTTCGGTTCTGGTTCCGTGCCGGCCTCGGGCTTCGCGTCCGGTTCGGCTGTTGCCTCAGATGTCTCCGGCGCCGATTGTTTCGCGAGCTTTTCAGCCGCTTCAGAGCGCGACTGCGCCATGACGGCCGAGTTCACATCCTTCTCATAGTCGGAAAGGTCGCTGGTCGCCTGTTTCAGCGAATTGGAAATCTTCAGTTCCTCGATTTCCTTGCGCAGGTCTTCCAGCTCGCTCTGACGCGCGATGTCGTCAAAGGCAGCCTGGAATTCGCGCGCCATGGCGCGGCCCTTGCCCACGAACTGGCCAAGACGGCGCATCATCATCGGCAGGTCCTTTGGACCGACGATAATCAGGGCCGCAACGGCCAGCACCATAAGTTCGGTAAAACCGATTCCGGGCAGCATGGGGTGCGCCCTCCGTCAGAGCTCAGGACGAAGCCTTGGTTTCGTCCTTCTGCGGCGTGACATCGACCATGTCGTCTTTGTTGACCGCCTTGGGTTCGTCCTCGTCCTTGAGGCCCTTGCGGAAGGCGCCGATGCCTTTGGCCATGTCGGTCATGATGCCGGAAATCCGGCCCCGTCCGCCAAACAGAAGCAGCGCGACGATCACAACGATCAGCATTTGAATCCAGCTGGGGGCCATGCCGGGGGTCTCCTTGAAGTTTCAGGGAGTATAAGGGCCGTAACTGGCTGGAACAATGGGGCGAAGCTGCTTAAAGGTCAGCGCATGCGTATTGCCACTTGGAACGTCAATTCGATCAAAGCGCGCTTCCCGACTGTGCAGGAAGTGCTGCAGAACATCGATTGCGATGTCGTTTGCCTTCAGGAACTGAAGTGCGAGACGGATGCCTTTCCCTACATGGAACTGGAAGAAGCCGGCTGGAACTGTGCCGTGCTGGGCCAGAAATCCTATAATGGCGTGGCCCTTCTCTCGAAATATCCGCTGGAGGATGTGACCAAAGGCCTCTCCACCATGGAGGACGACCAGGCCCGCTTCATCGAGGCGCTGGTCATGGCCGAGACACCTTTCCGCGTCGGCGGGCTCTATCTGCCGAACGGCAATCCGGCGCCGGGGCCTAAATTCGACTACAAGCTCGAATGGATGGAATGCCTGCTGGGCCATGCCCGCGAGCGGCTGAAGGCCGAGGAGCCTTATGTCCTCTGCGGCGACTACAACACGATCCCGACGGCCGTGGATTGCTGGGACGAGACCAAATGGGCCGATGATGCCCTCGCTCTGCCCGAAACGCGCGAAGCCTTCCGCCGGATCAAGAACCTCGGCATGGCGGACGCCTTCGAGATCACCGACGGCCGCGCCCACCAGTACACATTCTGGGACTATCAGGGCGGCGCCTTCCAGAAGGATCACGGCATCCGGATCGACCATTTGCTGGTCTCCCCGCAAGCCGCCGACCGGCTCCAATCCGTCGAAATCTACCGCAAGGCCCGCGCGCTGGAGAAGCCGTCAGACCATGTGCCTGTGATTGGCGTGTTCGAGGACTAGTTCACAGAGCCGTAGGTCGCGCCGGCGTCGTTGAAGTAGGCGCGCCAGAAGCCTTTCACGTCTGCGACCGGCAGGTCATAGATCTGGCGGGGGACGACGCGGGCGACGACGTCGACGCCTTCGAGCTTCGGCTTCGTCTCGGCCAGTTCCGATTCCAGATAGGCGTCATAGTCGGCGCCCTTCTTGTAGAAGGAGAAGCCGCCGGAATGCTGCATCAGGTCTGACACGAGCACGACGCGGCGCCCGGCCTGTTGTGGCTGGAAGTCTGCGCGGTCGGAGATGGAATAGATCGCTTCGCTGAGCGGTGAGCTCGGCTGCTCCTTGTCCATCAGCGCTTCTTCCACCGTGCCGACCAGCGGCTGGTAGAATTTCTTCTGCCAGGACTGTTCGATCATTTTCGGGTTCTGCGTGATCGGGTTCGCCGCCGCTGCGCTGCCCGGCGAGCAGGACGTGTACAGAACTTTTGGGTTGTAAGGCGACGCCGCATTGGGAACCATCACGCTCAGCTTGCCGAACTTCGGCAGAGCGCGAGCCTCTTCGTTCACAAGCTCACGTACCCAGTCCATGTCGTTCGGATTGAAGGGGTCAGACTGGTCGATCAGCAGGATCGTGTGCGCCGGGTCCTTGTGATCCAGACGGCAGCTGGTGTCCGGCGCCACGGCCGGCGGCTGGCTGAAAGCGACCAGCGCAAACAGGCCGAACACGCCGGTCAGCATGGCACCGATGGTGCCACGCCAGAACCAGGGACCTCGAGTACTCCTGCGACGTGCCATGACCGGTTATCTCCTCAGGCGCGGCGGGCCTGGTCAACAGGCACATGGGTGGAACCCTTGACCTGTTTGACCTCACGGACCTTGCCGATTTCTTCGACGACTTTCTTCTCGATGGAGGACAGGCCCTGCTGGACCTGCTGGATGTGCTGTTCCAGCCATTCACGGCAGATGTTCAGCGCCGTGATGTTGTTGTCGATGGTCTTCATCGCGGCCTGCGCCTGCTCACGCTCCTTGGCCATCTCGTAGGACGGCAGCTGCGGCGTGACGATCTCGTCAAAATAGGCCGGGCACGGGGCCTGGTCGCCAAGGCGATCGCGGTTCGCATTACGAGCCCGGCGATGCGCCTGACGGTACGCCACTTTCAGGCTGCGCTCCTGATCGGCGGCGCGGGACGCAATCGCGATGGCGAAGTCACGGCGGGCATCGAGCAGGTTCATCGCCTTCTCGATCTCGCGCTTGGCGGCGACGTGGCGCGACTGCTGGGTCTCGAACCACTGGCGGCAATTGGTGAAGTAATCCGACAGGTCATCGCGCACAGCATTGCGGACCTGCTGGCGGCGTTCATAGGCCTTGCGCTCCTTGCGCCACACGCGGCCATAGCCCGGATAGCGGTCGGAAATGCGGTCATAGCCTTCATAGATGGCAAGCCCGAAAACCGTCAGCCCCATGAACAACAGGCCGAGCGCAATAAAGCTGTCGAGCGCAAAGATGTTCGGGAACATCGACTTGAACACTTCGGTCGGCGAGATGGAGAAGAGCGAGAACGCCCCCATCTCTCCGGCAGCGTCCGCTGCAATTAGACCGGTCTCCACAGCGTCGCGGAAATGCGCGACGAAGAAGTTCAACAGCAGGCCGGCCACAATGCAGACCGTCGCGATCGTGCCGCCGAAGATTCGCCAGCCGATATTGGCGTGGTTGAAGGCGTAACGCAGGCCGAAGAAGCCGGCGACAACGCCCACGCTCACGTTCACGGCGCTGACGCCGAAGGCGATCATCATGCCGCCGATCAGGCCGTTTGCCTGCGCATCCTTGAACAGGAGCGCATTGAAGCCGCCTTCCAGGATCATGATGAAAACGAGAATCGCAATCGCCTGTTCGACATTCTTCTTGATGTCCGGCGTGCGGTCACCGATCCGGTCGCCATGACGGGCGCGGAACTGCTGCAGTTCGATAATCGCTGCAGAGTGCGATTCCTTCGCCTCCGTCGTGTCGTCCGTCTCGTAGTGGCGGTATTCGTTTTCTTCCGACTTGATCGCCTCACGCAGCTGGTCGGGATGAATATCGATGGGTGTATAGTCGGCAATATAGTTGCGGACCGTCGCAGAAGCCGTGGACATCCATGTGCCGAGGCCGCGGCGCACTTCCTCGGCGCGCTCAGCGATCATCTGCTCGCGCTCGCTCCACTGATCCTGTGTGATGGCCTCGGACACGGGCAAGCCGTCCTGGGCATCGGCCTTGGCATCCTTGCGGGTCATATGGCGGCTGATTCCAAGCTCGCCCTTGGCGCGCTTTCCTTTCAGGCCATGTTCGGCCAGGTCATTGCGAAGCTCCAGCGGCTTCACCTTGGTCTGACAACCGACATCTGCGCCCCAGCGCACAGTGTTCTTCGCCATAACGCATCCTCATTAACAATACGGGCAGGAAAATTAACTGTCCGCAGAATGGGCTGGAGTGGTTACTGATGCGTGAACCACTTTCTGTTATGTGCAATTCGTAATGTTGATCAGAGCGCGTCGGTCAGAACCGAGAAGAACTCATCGGCTGACTGGTAGATCACGGACATGTCGCCGGACGACAGGTAAGCGACCGGAGGAAGGCCAAGCCGCTCTGCTTCGTGCTCGACGCCGGTCTTCCAGCTGGACGTCGTCTCGGTGCCCGAAACGGTTATTGCCGGGACGTCCCTGAAGCAGCCATCCGACAAAATCGGGTCATCAATCAGGGCATTAGCCAATTCGAACATGAATGTTGGCACATCCAGGCGCGCCTGCAGCATGGAAATGGCTTCCGACATCAGTTCGGAATTGTTCCGCAGGAAAGCGATGTCGCCAAGGCTCTTGCGCCACAGATTCTCGAAGACCCAGGTCTGCCCGAAAACGCCCCACGAACTCTTCAATGCCATCAGCGACAACCGCCCGCCAGCCGGACTGGTAAGGGCCTGCTCCAGCGCTTTGGCGATCCATTCCGGCTGGAACTCGCCCATTTGATCGTAGTTGAAAGCGCAATTTGAGAAGACGCTGAACGTGACTCGCGAATCTCCGGACAGGGTCACGCGTTCGCAGATGGGGTTCGAGCAGCCGAGCCCGACCAGAACCACATCTTCAAGGCCCATTTCCCCGATAAAATTCCTGATCAGGCTGGCCTGGGCATCCAGGTCAGTCAGCGGCGAATTCGCGCCAAAGCCCGGACGGCGAATGGAAATGACGCGAAAACCTGCTGAATTGGCTGTGCGGCAAAAGATTTCGGTCGGCCAGCTGCACATTTCCAGAGACTGCAAGACGATCAGCGGCCGCAACTCCGGCGCGCCATCAATCATGTACTCCAGGGACGTCAAGCCATCCTGATAATGATGTACGTCCCGGCCAACAGGGTCGACGGACGCCGGCCAGGCAGGACCCACGCGCTGATCCATTCCAAAGACGCGCTTGAAAACGGGCATGTTGATCATCCACGGCAACCATCAGACTGAACGCAGCCGGATTTCCGTGCCCGCGAATCGTCGGCATTTTACGTATCAAAGCAGTCTGCTGAAGTCCTACTGAAAAAAATCAGTCCCATTTCGCGCGCCGCAAGCGTGAAGCACCGCACCGAAAACAGGCGTGAGCGCTTTCAATAGTTCGCCGAAAATTACCAATCCTCAGATTGTTATCGAAGCGGGCGGGCGAGCTTCAACTCCCCGCCCGGATGGCTCGGCCAGTCGCTTGTTTTCCGGGGAGCATAGTCGATGCCCGGCACGCTTTCGAAATATGGATTGCCGTCTTCCGGCAAGACGAGCGCAGTCAGTTCGCCGCCATGAACCGCGGCCGTATCGATGCCGGTGGCATGGCTGAAACAGGCAGGTCCACTCAGCCACGGTTGATGGCCGAAAACGACATGGCCGAACCGGCCATCGTAAACCTCCGCCCAGAACGGGTCGCCCAGCTGATTGTCCCCCAACGCAAGGTACTCTCCGGTTTCTGACGAAACATATCTTGTTCGAAGCACCTTGCGAAACGCCTTGGCCCGTTTGCCATGCCACTGCTGCGCCTCTTCCACTGTTTCCGGGAACCTGCGCAGCGTGCCGGGAATGCCGCCATGCACAACCAACACGCCCCATTCCGGCAGGCGCAGGAACGGTATGGCCGTGGCAAGGAAAGCGCGGTCGGCAACGGACAGTTCGGCGTCCAGCGCCGGCAGCTCAAGCGCATCCGCGGCCATCTCACGGGCCACTTTCGGACGCTCGATCGTGTTGATGTGATAGCGCCTGTGCCTGTCTTCATGATTGCCCTCGATGAGGATCACCTCAAAGGGGGCTGTCTCGCTCAGCTGTCGGACAAATTTGACCACGCCTGCCGGGTCCGGCCCCTTGTCGACAAGGTCTCCCACAAAGACCAGCCGGTCACCGGCGCCAAGCCTCAGCTTCTCCACCAGCGCGTCCAATGGCCCGAGCGCTCCGTGCACGTCTCCGATGATGGCTGTATTCACTTGAGTGCCCTTCTTCAGCCTGGACGTAGCAGCCTCAGCGAGCCCCGTGAAGTACGGGGATCAGCCTGTCGTTGAAGCCGAACGATCACATACCCCACGAAAGTTGAATGATGGAGAAATCGCCCTCCGAAAACCATCCGGCAGCGCTTCCATAATGTATTTTATTCCACATAATAAAAAGCTCCTCCGGATTGGAGCATGAAATGAAACCCGGCCTGATAATCGCCTCGCTTGCTGCCACCGCGTTGACTGTATCGGGATGCGCTACGAAGTCTGAACGCACCTTCCGTCAACCCGGCTATGCCGAGCTCCAGGTCCCGCGATCCATTGGCGCCGACTATGTGAAAAGCGGCGACCTGCGCAAAGGTGACTGGATGGGCCGCGGACGCCGCTCAGCAGGCATGAACGGAGTTGCGCGAGAAAAGATACTTATCCTGAACGCTGCGCCTTATATCAGTGAAGACTCTCGCGCCTTGCTGAGCGAAGCGCGGATTTTGGCTGCGCCAGCACCGGACGGGCTGTCAATCCGGACTTCACTTGCCGAAATTGCTGACCCCGTCTCCGGCGCATTCGTAGGCGCCGGTCTTGTTGCCGAAGCGTTTGCAGAAGACTGGCCCGACATGCGCGGGTGTGAGGGAGACCCAATCGGAGGGCTTGTCTGCGGCTTGTTCATCACCTCGGTGATCGTCACCGTCGCGGCCGGTGCAGCGGTCGGCGCCGCTGTCGGCACTGCGGAGATGGTGGAAGAGAACAACCGGAAAAACCTTGCCGAAGATATCAAACGGGATCTGGGAGATATCCGCCCGCTCGCTGAACTGATTGCCAAACTCGAGACCGAATTGGCGTCTCTTCCTCAGGACGCTCCTTCCGTCGACACCGGGCACCCGGGAGAAGCAGAACCGGCGTTCGTTCGTAGCAAAGCCTACAGTCAATGGCTGGTCGCTGGCACACCTGTGATCGGCGCGGACCAGCTTTCACCCGAGGCAACCCTGTCCAAAGCGGCCCTCTCCGCAGTTCCGCCGCCGGGAGAAGAGCACGGACCGGTACTTGCTGTGGGCATCGACAAATTCGGCCTCTACCCTGTGCGCGAAGACGGAAAGCTGTACTACAGCCTGGCAATCGTCTCTGAGCTGACTTTCGCAAGGCCCGTCACCCAGGATTTTCCGGCCAAAGGAGATGAGATCGTACTGACCGGAGGGCAGCATCCCGGGGCGGTGGACTATGTGATCCAGCACCGGAAGTTTCCAGTGATCCAGCCAACATACAGTCTCGAACACTGGCGGGACAAAGGCAGCCCCCTGTTCGCATCGGAACTGGAAGATGCCTTGAAAAGAGCGGCCGAAAGGATGGTGGATTACACCGCCCGGCTCTATCGGCACAGTACCAGAACTGAAGGAGGGACTGCCTATCGCCTTGTTGCGGTGGCGCCGTCCAACAAGGTCGCGACGTTTGGTGACGATCTGGTCTGGGCGCTGAACCCGCTTAATGCATCGGGCACCCCGCCATCGGACAAAAGGTTCAATCCCAGCGCATGCGTGCCAGCGCGTGTTGAGACCAACACGCCATCGTTCAGCTGGCAACCGGTACCCGCAACTCGCAGTGGTGACACGCTTGCAGTGCCGGAGGGTTCGCTGCAGTACGACTTCCGCATATTCGACGATGGCTTGCGGGAAGTTCACCGGGCAGACGCTCTCGACACACCCGACTACATCCTGCCCGATCCGCTTGAGGCAAAAACGGTTTACTACTGGACCGTCAGGGCACGTTTCGAACTGGATGGTGAAACGCGCGTGACGGACTGGGCAATGTGCGGACAGCACTCAGACTATCCGCACGTCCTCGATGAGGCGGTCGAACTCTACTACCCCATCCGGATACGCTGACGGCAGCGGTAACAGTCGCAAATTACAGCGGAATGTTATCGTGCTTCTTCCAGGGGTTTTCCAGCTGCTTGTTCTTCAGCGTGCGCAGCGACTTGGCGACGCGGCGGCGGGTTGAGTGCGGCATGATGATGTCGTCGATATAGCCCTTGCGCGCGGCGACATACGGGTTGGCAAAGTTGTCTTCGTACATCTTCGTGTGCTCGGCGATCTTCTCGGCATCGCCGATGTCTTTGCGGAAGATGATCTCGACCGCGCCCTTGGCGCCCATCACAGCGATCTCAGCCGTCGGCCAGGCATAGTTCACATCGCCGCGCAGGTGCTTGGAGCTCATCACGTCGTACGCGCCGCCATAGGCCTTCCGTGTAATGACGGTGACTTTCGGCACGGTCGCCTCGGCATAGGCGAACAGCAGTTTCGCGCCGTGCTTGATGAGACCACCATATTCCTGCTTGGTGCCCGGCATGAAGCCCGGCACGTCCACGAAGGTGACGATCGGGATGTTGAAGCAGTCGCAGAAGCGCACGAAGCGCGCGGCCTTGCGCGAGGCATCGATGTCCAGAACACCGGCCAGCGTCATCGGCTGGTTGGCGACGAAACCGACGGTCGAGCCTTCGATCCGGCCAAAGCCGCAGAGCACGTTGGCGCCGAATTTCGGGCTGATCTCGAAGAAGTCGCCTTCGTCGGCCACCTTCTCGATCAGCTCACGCATGTCGTAAGGCGAGTTCGGGTTCGGCGGGATCAGCGTGTCGAGGCTCTCGTCGATGCGCTCCACATCGTCGAACACATCGCGGACCGGAGGGTCTTCGCGGTTGGAACCCGGCAGAAAGTCGATCAGGCGGCGCATCTGCACCAGCGCTTCGATGTCGTTCTCGAACGCGCCGTCCACCACGCCGGACTTGGCCGCGTGCACGGAGGCACCGCCGAGCGTCTCGTGGGTGACTTCCTCATTCGTCACGGTTTTCACGACGTCCGGGCCGGTCACGTACATGTAGGAGGTATCTTTCACCATGAAGATGAAGTCCGTCATGGCCGGGGAATAGACGTCACCGCCGGCGCACGGGCCCATGATGACAGAGATCTGCGGGATCACGCCGGAGGAGAGCACGTTCTCCATGAAGATGTCAGCATAGCCAGCCAGCGAGTCGACGCCTTCCTGGATACGTGCGCCGCCAGCATCGAAAATGCCGATGACCGGCGCGCCGACACGGGCCGCAGCCTGTTGCACCTTCACGATCTTCGCGGCGTGGGCCTTGGAGAGCGAACCGCCGAAAACGGTAAAGTCTTTAGAAAAGACATAGACGAGGCGGCCATTCACGGTGCCCTGGCCGGTGACGACACCGTCACCCGGGATGCGCTGGCTTTCCATGCCGAAATCGGAGCACTGGTGCTCCACGAACATGTCGTACTCTTCGAAGCTGCCTTCATCGAGCAGGACAGAGATCCGCTCGCGGGCTGTCAGCTTGCCTTTGGCATGCTGGGATTCGATCCGCCGCTCGCCGCCGCCGAGGCGTGCCTGTTCCCGTTTCTGCTCCAGCGCTTCGATCACGTCCTGCATCCGACCCGGTTCCTTGCCAAAAGAGTGTCACATGTATTGTCCGAAGTGCTTGATAGTCGCACCACATGACTTGGCAAGGGCATGCTGTCGGCTATCTGGTCGCTGCCCTCGCGGATTGCCCTTGCGTCAGCGCTATTTGGCCAGATTTCCCGGCGGATACAATCGATCCACATCGTCAGGAACAATTGCCCAACCATCCGCATTTCCGGCGCGGCCAGCCTGGCGAATGGAAGGCGATTGCCCGCGTTTCGGTCAACCCAGAGCAAATACAGCATTCACTTTAAATCGACGAACAGGGTTTGCGCGTCATTTGCCCCCACAATCCGTTACGCAAGGGAAAGCCGGATTAAGCCGGTCGCGGGTACCAAAACGCCCCGGATGTTCGGTCCGGAGCGTTTCAGCTGTTTTGGTGCGAGGCATGGACGAGATTTAATAGCGCCTTCTGCGTCCTTCAGAGCGAGGTCCACCACCGCGGTGGGGTATCCCCTGAATGTCCGTCACCCAGCCATTTCTGACGGTGCAGCTAACGCTCCTGTCGAAATCGTGCCGCCGACCTTCGAACTCCACCTCGCGGAAGCGAACCGTGTAACCGCGCCGTCCGAAAGGCTGGGCCCAGGCACGACTGTCAAAGTCAACATCACGGAATCCCAATCTGTATGCTTCCCTCTTGATGCCTTTCCGGCATGCCTGGATCGCATCTCGGCTCATACGGTCACGATAGTTGGGAGCGTAACCACGTGAGGCGCCGCGATAACTATATGCGGCCGGACGATAATCATCGCCGCGGTGTCCGATTTCGATGAAGAGCGTAGAATTGTCACCGATACTGGTGCCGATGGCAGCACGGACCGGCGGGCTTTCCGCTGCAGCGGGCAGAGCGAGGAGGGACGACGCAGCAAGGGCAACGGCGGCCGCTCCAGAAGTCATGACGTGTTTCATCATGGCTCTCAGAAATCATACCGCACCAGAACCGTGTCTGAAATGAGCGTTCATTTCCCGTTGTCGGATGAATTTGGTATCGCCGCTTTCGTTTCGCTACCGAAACCTACTGCTTCATCCAAATTCGTGCATCAGGCGAACAAAGCAGCACGTAAAGGACGCAGAACTGCAATTTTTCAAACCATTCCGATAATTAAGGTGACGAAACTCCGTGACACAGGCATGCGGGTGACTAAACCGACAATCCAGAACGGATGGTGGAGCCATGAAGAAATCATTGGCCTGGAAAGCTACAGCTGTATCCCTCGCGGTACTGATGACTGCATGCGGCGGTGGCAGCAGCGGCACGAGCAGCGGTGGAGACACCGGCGGCAGCGTAACAACGCCTATTTCTCCACCTCCCCCACCTCCTCCGCCGCCTCCGCCACCGCCGGCCACGCAGGGAGATTCCGGCTTCGCGACACCGGAAAGCACATCCCGCTTTCTGACCCAGGCAACATTTGGCCCGACAACGGAAGATATCGACGCGTTGACCGGCACCAGCGCCTCGGACTGGCTCGTCAAGGAATTCGCCAAGCCAGCGAGTCTTAACCTGAACTGGGTCATCAACTACATGGAAGTGCCCAGCTCTCGAACGGTCGAAGGCTACATCAATGGTCGCGGCGGTGCCGCACCAACACACTCTTTCTGGATCAACGCAATAACGGCCGACGATCAGCTGCGCCAGCGGGTGGCCTACGCCCTTTCACAGATCATTGTGGTTTCCCACCACGACACCTCCACCATGACCCGCAATCGCCCGCGCGCAGTCGCCTATTACCAGGACATCCTTACACGGAATGCCTTCGGAAACTACCGGGATATCCTGGAAGAGATCACCTACTCTCCCGCCATGGGCCTCTATTTGACCTATTTCCGCAGCGAGAAGGAAAACCCCGTCACACAGCGCATGCCAGACGAAAACTATGCGCGCGAAATCATGCAATTGTTCACGATTGGACTCAACGAGTTGAACCATGACGGCACGGAAAAGATCGGCGCCGATGGCCAGCCAATCCCGACTTACGACAACACCGACGTTACCGGTCTCGCAAAAGTGTTTACTGGCCTCAGCCTCAATACCAACGACTTCTACGCCTCCCTCTGGAATGAACCCGAGAGCCTTCAGTCGACACCCATGAAGATGTTCCCTGCCTATCATTCCACATCGGAGAAAACTTTCCTCGGCACCACGATTCCGGCCGGCACGAGCGGAACGCAAAGCATTGAGATCGCACTCGACACGCTGTTCCAGCACCCGAACCTCGGTCCCTTCCTCAGCCGCCAGATGATACAGCGGCTGGTGACCAGCTCCCCTTCACCTGCCTATGTCGACCGGGTGGCAACGGCATTTGAAACCGGGCGGTATACGCTGCCGGATGGCACTGCCATTGGCGACGGCCGGCGCGGCAACATGCAAACCATGGTGGCAGCCATCCTGATGGACGCTGAAGCACGGTCAGATCAAATGCTTGCCTTCGACACATTCGGCAAGGTCCGGGAGCCTGCCATTCGCTTTGCCCAATGGGCACGCGCCTTCGATGCCTCTGCGGTGACGCCGCAGGATTCTTTCGATCCCTTCACTCCGGCAACAAGCGCCGAACTCGGCCAGTCCCCTTATGAATCCCCCTCGGTGTTCAACTTCTATCGCCCCGGATATGTTGCACCAGGCAGCCTCACCGGCTCTGCGGGCATGACCGTACCGGAACTCCAGATCACGAACAGCGCAACTCTGGTAGGATACGCTAACTTCATGGCGTACTACGCCTTCGCCGAAGCGCTCAACGGCAAAGCCCAATACAGCTCGAGTTTCATTCCGAATTACGCAGACGAGCGGGCCCTGGCCAACAACCCCGCAGCCCTGTTGGATCACCTCGATCTGCTATTGGCATCCGGTCAGCTGAGCGACACAACCAAAAACAATATCGTTCAGACGGTACAGTCCATACCGCTGACCAATGAAAACGTTGCCGGTTATGATGGTCCATTGACCCGGATCGGGACCGCCGTCCTGATGGTCATGACGTCCCCTGATTATCTCGTGCAGCGCTAGGAGACGGACATGAAGCTTTCCCGCAGGCATCTCCTCAAGGGTATCGGCGCTGGCGCTTTTGGCGCGGCAACCCTCACAACGCTCGGCAATGCCATGAACGGCTTCCAGGCCGCGAATGCAGCTGAGGTTACGGGTTACAAAGCGCTCGTCTGCATATTCATGCTGGGCGGATGTGACACGCACGACGTGCTGTTACCCTATGACCAGAGCTCCTATGACAGTTTCCGGAATATCCGCACATCGATGTTCAGCGGGTACAATGGCAGCCGCGACCGGAACCAGTTGCTGCCGTTGTCACCGGTCAATTCCGGGGATTTTGGCGGACGCCAGTTCGCAATGCCGCCTGAAATGAGCGGCCTGCACGGTCTGTTCCAATCCGGCGATGCGGCGTTCGTTGCCAATACCGGCCCTTTGATCCGTCCGCTCAATCGAACACAATGGCAAAACAACTCAGCACAGATTCCCAAGCGGCTGTTTTCACACAACGACCAGCAGTCCACCTGGGTGGCGAGCGCCCCTGAAGGAGCCCAGTACGGATGGGGCGGGCGCTTTGCCGATGCAGCGATTGTGTCCGGAGCAAACTCGAATCGGGAATTCAGCACGATCACAGCCGTGGGCAACGAACTTTTCCTCACCGGGCAGGAAGTACTTCCGTACCAGGTCGGCCTCAATGGTGCCGACGAGATCGGACTACTGACCGAGTTCAATAATTCCAACACGTCGAATCTTCTTCGCCGGCATTTCTCTGCAGCAGACTACGACCAGAGCAATTTTATTGGCCGGGACGTTGCCAGGATTGCCGACAAGTCGGTGGTTCTGAATGAATCCTACAACCAGGCTGTAAAGAACCTTGTCCCGCTTTCCACGCAATTCCCGAAAACCTATCTCGGGTCGCAGTTGCGTGCGATTGCAAACGCAATTGCGATCCGTGACAGCCTGTCAGTACGCCGCCAAGTCTTCTTTGCCGCTACCGGTGGATTCGACACACACTCCTCCCAGGCAGCAAATCTACCGGAACGCCTGTCAGAGGTCTCTGAGGCGATGACCGCATTCCATTCCGCCATGCAGGAGCTGGGGATCGGAAACAGCGTGACGACATTCACAGCCTCGGACTTCGGGCGCACATTGGCTGCAAACGGAGATGGTACAGACCACGGATGGGGCTCGCACCATTTGGTGGTCGGCGGGGCCGTCCAGGGACAACGCATCTACGGCGATGTTCCGCCCCCTGCGTTTGATCATGAGCAGGATTCCGGCCATGGACGCCTGATCCCGACGATATCCGTGGAACAGTATGCTGAACCGATGGGAAGGTGGTTCGGATTGAACGACAGCGAAATCGCCGCGGCATTGCCGAATCTGAGCAATTTCACCGCCGCCAATCCGGCCCGGAATATCCTGTAATATGATCTTTAAAGCAGATAGTGATCGCCCGCAGCCCGAACGGTGACTTCCCCGACTGATACGCCCCATGGCTGGTCTATGGCGTGCAGCACTTCGCGCGCAATAAAGGCCGGGTCGAGAACCAGATAGTCGATATTCTCCGGATCGAGTGCCAGGCCATCAAGCTTGCCTTCGCGCAGAGCGCCAACAGCCGTGCTGAATTCCATGATGTTCTGACCGACGATACCGACAACCGCGTCAGGATTGATCACGCCGGCACCAAGCCCGGTCCCCGGCACGCCCGTGGGCTTCACAATCGTCACCTTGATCCGGCCACGAGACTCCATGCGCAGGGATTCCGAGAGGAAGTTCACAGCCGCCTTGGTAGCACCGTACACGCCGGCTCCGACGACCGGGAAGTTCCCATAGATCGACGAGACATTGATGATGTGCCCGCGTCCCTGCGACAGCATCTGGTCGTGCACCGCCACCATGCCGTTCAGTACACCTCGGAAATTGATGTCGATGCAGCGGTGCCAGGCGCCGAGCGCTTCCTTGTGATCGGCAAAGAACGCAAGCGGCATGATCCCCGCATTGTTTATCATCACATCGATCTGGCCAAACGTCTCGACCGCTTTCGCCGCCAGCGCGGCCATATCCTCGGCGGACGTCACATCTGCTTTCACAGCGATCGCTTCACCTCCGGCAGAGCGCACCAGCTCTGCCGTTTCTTCAGCCGCCTCGATGTTGATGTCGGCGCAGACCATTTTTGCGCCGCGCTCGCTGGCCTGTTGTGAAATCAGGCGTCCAAAGCCGCCGCCGCCGCCCGTAACGACGATGACTTTTCCGTCCACATATCCATTGTCCGCCATGTTTTCCTCCCATGCGGTTCAAATTGTCTTGTTTGAAATTTAGCGGAGCCCCCGCATCCAGGTCTCCAGAGCGCGCGCTTCCTTGCGGCGCGCTTCTGTGGCGGCTTTGGCTTCCTCATCCTCGCCCCACTGCTCGATCTGCCATGCCTCGTCGACGCGGGAGACTTCGAACGCGTCCGCTGCGGAGAGCTGGCCTTCGGCTACCGCCAGCGCGAGTAGCGCAGACCCGAACAGACCGCAGCCGAACAATGTCCCGGTCAGGCGGAAATCATCCATTTCCAACGCGACCATACGCGCGGCCTCCAGAGATGCATCCGGCTGCGGCGAGGCCAGAAGGCCCTCCACCGGCACGAGGAGGATGTCCAGTTCCTGCCCGGCCCAGTCGCGGACAGGGCGCCAGTAGGCCTCTTCCCGCTCGATCAACTCTTCCGGTCCTTCAGCGATATGGCACAGAAGGTCCGTCTCGCAGTAACGCGCCAGCTCGTCGGCCATTTCCTCACGCGTTTCCGGCGTGCGGTCGATGGCGACATTGGCAAGACGCGTCAGGTGCATGGCGGCAAGATCGATGATCTCGCCCTGCGCGTTCCACTCAGCGGCGATGGCACGGGCCAGCCGCTGGCTGGGCACGCAAAGCGCAGCGCGGGCGGGTGTCTTGATGGTGCGCCCGTCGAGGGCCACGGTCCAGCCACCTGGCATCTGCTCGGCGGCGGCTTCTTTGTAAAAGCGCTTAGGCTTGTCGGAAGGAGAAATCGTCATGGCCCGGCATGTACGCCGTGCGGCCACGGTTTCCAAGAGGCAACGGTGTCCCGGTCTACCGTTCCGCCGGAGCGGGAGCGAAATTCAAGACGCTCTCCTGCAAGGTGTTGAATTCATGGTGCACTTCGTGCGCGCCGGCCTCTTCCAGCTCATGCGCGGCACCAAAGCCCCAGCTGACACCAAGTGTGCGCACGCCAGCAGCGCGCCCCATCGCGATGTCATGGATTGCGTCGCCGATCATGAGGCTCGCATGGGGTTCCATGCCGAGCGCATCCATTGCCTGCAGCACCATGTGCGGGTGCGGCTTGCCGGGGCCGTCATCGGCACACCAGATCGTGTCGAAGAAATGCTCCAGCCTGTGCCGCTCGAACAGGCTGGCAATGCCCGCCCGCGTCTTGCCGGTGGCCATGGCGATCAGCCAGCCTTCGGACTGCAATGCTTGCAGCGTTTCCAGCGCGCCTTCGTAAAGCGGCTCATGAAAGTCGGCCCGGCCACGGGCCCGGACCCAGCTTTCCCGGTAGACCTGAACAAGGCGGTCAAGCTCGGCACCGGCAACTCCTGGCGCCAACTGGCTGCAGGCTTCATGCAGACTAAGACCGACTATACGACGTGTATCGTCATACTCCGGCGGGGTCAGTCCGGACTGGCGGAAAGCCTCCGTCATCACATTGTGGATCGTCTCGCGGCTATCGACGATCGTTCCGTCGACATCCCAGATGGCAAGGCGAAGATCTGTCATCGGCTTCCCGTATCAGACGAATGGAGCGAGCGGATCCTTGCCCGCCTCCTGCTCCAGGAAGCCGAGCGCTTCGAAGGTCTGCTTCATGTGCGGCGGCAGCGGCGCCACGACTTTCAGCGGCTTGCCGTTCGGGCGGGGAATGACCAGCGCGCGGGCATGAAGGTGCAGGCCGGGCGCGAGGCCCTGCGGCACTTCACGGCGGCACTGGTACTTGAAGTCACCCAGAATGGATGTGTTCATTTCCAGCATGTGGAAGCGCAGCTGGTGCATACGGCCGGTCGACGGTTTCAATGCGACCCAGGCGGCGCGCTGACCCGCGGTAGAAATGACCGCATAGTCGGTGATCGAGTGTCGCGCGCCTTCAACGCCCTGCGCGGAGCGGAACATTCGTTCGCGATCAGCATCCCGGCGGCCGCGCGCTTTCGGGTTCACGACGCGGTAGCCGTCTTCGTCGTTTTCATCCGGTACGCCTTTGACCATCCAGCAGCGGATCTGGCCGAAGGGGGGATTGGGGACGCCGACCGTCACCGCCCAGTAGATCTTGTCCATGTCGCGGCTGCGGAAGAGCTCAGCCAGACGGGCGGCCGATGCGGGATGTTTCGCGATCAACAGAACACCAGACGTGTCCTTGTCCAGACGGTGCACCAGAACCGGCCGGTGCGTGCCGTCGCTCAGCGATGCCAGCATGCCGTCGATGTGCTTGCCCTGCCCCGATCCGCCCTGCACGGCAAGACCGGCAGGCTTGTTGAGGGCGATCATGTCGTCGTCTTCGTAGAGGGTGATCTCGCGCAGGAAATCGCGGTCTTCCTTCGACACTTTCGCGGTCTTGTCGGGCGCCGGACGCGCCTCATCGGTGCTGAGGATGGGCAGGCGCACCTGCATACCCGCTGAGAGACGAGTGTTGGATTTCGCCCGCGCGCCGTCCACCCGGATCTGCCCGGTACGGAGCAATTTCTCAATCTGCCCCTGGGTCAGCTGCACGCGTCGCTTAACCCACCGGTCAAGACGCGCGCCCTCCTCCTTGGAAGTAACAGTTTCGGTGATGACCTGACCGCTCATGCGAACACCTTCCGGGCCAGCCACAAACCAATGAACAGTGCGATCAGGCCCAGGCAGACCGACAGGGCGGCATAAGCCGCCGCCCGGGTCATATCCCCAGCGCGGACGAAGTTCGCCACTTCAAGCGAAAAAGCCGAAAACGTGGTAAAGCCGCCAAGCAAACCGGTCGCCAGGAACAACCGGAGCTCCTGTGGTCCACCCTGCCCGCGAAACGCAAGCCAGCTGATCAGGAAGCCCATGAAAAAGCTGCCAATAATGTTCACGGCAAACGTGCCGTAGGGCCAATGGTCCGGCATGTGACGCACCGCAAACTGGCCCACCCCATGGCGCATGGCTGCGCCGAGGGCGCCGCCTGCCGCGACTGCAAGAAATCCGTTCATGGCCCGCCTTCTAGCCGCATCCGGCCCCGGGCGCCAGCGGCATGCCCAGCCCTCTTGCGCCGCAGCAGAAACGGGCTCAAATACCCTTCGGCGCGCGGGTGTAGCTCAATGGTAGAGCAGCAGCTTCCCAAGCTGACGACGAGAGTTCGATTCTCTTCACCCGCTCCAGTTTTTCTTTCATTATTTCAATGAGATAGAAGCCAGCAATGCTTTGGCCACGGAACACTTTCCTGTTCCAGCTAGAAACCAGCTAGAAAAGCACTTCTATCGATGGCCAATGGTAGGAAAGATAGAGAACCAAAGGCACATGCCAGACAGCAGCACGCCAATAGCTCCCTGTCCGGCTTCTCCGGCCCCAGCCAATGCTCAAGTGGAAATCCCCGGCGATTGACGCTATGAGGGAGAGAAGGATGCGGTGCGTATTGAACTCAGCTCAATCGCACTCTGGTCCGGACCGATCAGGATTGCCGGATGAAGCAAAGGGGGAAGTCCGTATGATCAGATATGCAGTTTTCGCCGGATCACTGGCACTTGCTCCTCTGGGTCTTGTGTCCTGTGCGCCAGCCTCACCCGTTTCACAGGAAGAGATCGCAGATCCGGATGCACTCGGAGCCGCGCTCGGCCCGAGGGTCGCACCAGCCTTTGGGTCGATCCTTTCGCTGGATTCCGCAAACCGAACCATCGAGATCACTCACACTCCGGTCAACGAAACCGGCTGGCCGATCATGCAGATGAACTTTTCCGTCGCGCACCATGTCGATGTCAGCGGATTTGCACCTGGCGACCCGGTCGAGTTCATTTTCGATTACTCGAATGAAGATGTTCCCGAGATTGTTGCCATAAGGCGCGTCAGCGCTCGCGAAGTAATCGAGGCACTGGTCCCCGACGACGAAGAGTCCTCCGGCAATGAGCCGAACTGAGTCAGACCTGAGGGTCTTGCTGCGCGAATGCGTAACAGTAGCCAACACGAATTGTTGGATACCGATATGCTTTCAAGACGACATCTGCTGCACTACACGCTGGGAGCAGGCGCTGCTCTCGGGGTAGCTGGTATGCTTCCAGCGTGGGCCCGCTCCTCCAGTGACGGAAACCTGGGAATTACTTCGGCCTCAGGTACCGCCTTCGATCTGGAGATTGCAGAGTTTCCGGTACGCATCAACGGTAAGACCGGAAAGGCCGTCGGCATCAATGGACAGCTGCCGGGCCCGCTGCTTCGCTTTCGCGAAGGCGAGACGGTGACGTTGAATGTCACCAACAAGCTTCAGGAAGACACGTCTGTTCATTGGCACGGCCTGCTTGTCCCGTTCCAGATGGATGGTGTACCGGGTGTTACGTTTCCAGGCATAAAACCTGGCAAGACATTCCGCTACCAGTTTCCGGTCCGACAGAATGGCACGTACTGGTATCATTCCCATTCCGGCCTGCAGGAACAACTAGGGCATTATGGCCCGATCATCATCGAACCGTCAGAGAGGGATCCCATCGCCTACGACCGGGAATACGTTCTGGTGCTCAGTGACTGGTCCTTCACAGACCCGCACCGGATTTATGCAAAGCTCAAGAATAATGCCGAAAGCCTGAACTTCCAGCGCAGGACCCTTCCCGACTTTTTGAGGGATGCCGCCAATAACGGATTCAGTGACACGCTGGAAGATCGCGCCATGTGGGGCAAAATGCGTATGTCCCCGCGCGATCTCGCAGACGTTGGGGCACCGACCTACACCTATCTCATAAACGGTCATTCCACCGCTGAGAATTTCAATATGGTGTTCCAGCCCGGCGAGCGCGTCAGACTGCGGATTATCAATGCATCAGCCATGTCGCTCTTCAATGTGCGCATTCCGGGTCTTCCAATGACCGTTGTGCAATCCGACGGTCTGAATATTCAGCCAATCGAGACGGACGAGTTCCAGATGGGCGTCGCAGAGACTTATGATGTTATCGTTGCTCCCGAAGATGATCAGACCTACGCCTTCGTCGCCGAGTCAATTGACCGTTCTGGTCAAGCCGTCGCCACCCTCGGCCCTCGACCCGGCCTGCGTGCGGCGGTTCCGGACCTGCGGCCTGTCCCATCACTGACGATGAAGGACATGGGCATGAGCCATAAGAGCATGGCCGGCATGAGCGATATGGAAAACAGGCCCACCATGTCCGACATGTCTGGTATGTCGAGCATGGATCACATGACACATGGGGATATGCCACGTACGGCTATGGGCCCGGATCCGCACGGCCCTCCAACGCAACTGGCGAGTGTTGAAGCGTCTCTCAAAAAGGGACCTGGCGTTGCAAACATTGCGGCCATGCCCTCAAGCCGGCTTGATGAGCCGGGCATTGGATTATCCGATCAGCCGCACCGTACACTGACCTATTCTCAGCTTCGCAGCCTCGAGCCGAATCCCGACTCCCGATCACCGCAGAGAGAAGTCGTCATACACCTCACCTCCAATATGGAACGCTATATGTGGTCATTCGACGGCGTGAAGTTTTCAGAAGTCACGCAGTCCATCCGGTTTCGCGAAGGCGAACGTGTCCGATTGACCCTCATCAACGATACAATGATGCCACACCCGATCCATCTCCATGGGATGTTCTTCGACCTCGTCAACGGAGGAGGAGATCATAAGCCGCGCAAGCATACCGTGGTCGTCAAACCCGCAGAAAAGCTGAGCGTTGACGTTTCGGCAGAACATGTCGGCGACTGGGCCTTTCACTGCCACCTGCTCTACCACATGCATGCCGGCATGATGCAGGTCGTGTCCGTCCTGCCGTCCACGGACAAGATGCCAATGGACCATGACATGATGGGGCATGACATGCCTATGGAGCACGAAATGCCGATGGATCACGATATGATGGACCACTCCGCCATGGGCCATGACAAGCCTGAGGAGATGAAGTGATGCGCAAGGTGATGTTCGCAGCGCTCGCCGCAATCGCCGTTACGACAAGCGCATCAGCGCAAGCACATGATGATCAGCCGCCGTCTTCTTCTGAAAAGCCCTGGTCACAGGCCGACGCCTATTACGGAAAGGAAACAATGGCTGATGCCCGCAGGGCGGTTCAGGCCGGAGGCGGCGCACAGAATTCCTTTTATGTTCTGTTCAACCAGCTCGAAGCGCAGTTTTCTGACGAATCGGAATCCCTGTACTGGAACGGCCAGGCCAGTTGGGGCGATGATATCAACAAGCTCTGGATAAAGTCCGAGGGACGTACTTCCCTGAATGGCGACGGTACCGAAGACGCCGAGCTCCAGGCGCTGTATTCCCGCGCAATCTCTCCCTATTGGAACCTTCAAGCCGGCGTGCGGCATGATTTCGAACCCCATGGCCTGACCCATGGCGTACTGGCGCTCCAAGGATTGGCACCCTACTGGTTCGAGATCGATGCCTCGGCTTTTCTCAGTGAAAAAGGTGACCTGACAGCCCGCTTCGAAGCAGAATACGAGTTTCTGCTGACGCAGCGTCTGATTCTGCAGCCCCGCATCGAGGCGAACTTCTCCGCGCAGGACATTGCCGAACGCGAGACCGGCTCGGGCCTGAATTCGATCGATGCAGGCCTGAGGTTACGATATGAATTCGTCCGGGAACTGGCGCCTTATGTAGGCGTCGAGTGGCAATCTGAATTTGGCGGTTCCCGAGACTATACCAGAGTAGCTGGCGGAGACCCGGACCAGGTGGTCGTGGTGGGCGGTATCCGCACTTGGTTCTGAAGCAGACCGGAGGATCGGATGGCAAACATGAATCACTGGATGCCCGGCGGTGTCGGCGGCCTCATCGTCTGGGGCGGAATCATTCTTTTTGCCGGTCTCCTGCTTCGCTCGCTCCCAGGCCGGAGGCGCGATCCCCCGTCTGATCCGGAAACACCGCTTGAAATTCTCAAACGCCGTTACGCCAGGGGTGAGATCAACCGGGACGAGTTCGAAAGGCGCAAACGCGAGCTCGATGATGCCGGGTGAACCGGTTTCGAGGGACATGTGCATCCGGCGCGTATCACCTGCCAGAATGAATGGGTTGCCGGCCGCATGCCGAAAGCCCTGACGACCCGGCAACAAGACAGGAGCCTTTCTTGGACGGCCTCATAGAACCGAATATTCACCCCATCCTGGTCCATTTTGCCTACGCCCTCAGCATGACGGCCGCCGCATCCTACCTCCTGTGTCGCGTGTTCCCTTCCGGCCGCTGGACCCAATCCTTGTGGCCCGCGGCAGACTGGTTGCTGGCTTTTGCGGCCGCTTCGATCGTGGTGACCATCGCCGCGGGCTTCCAGGCCTATTATTCGGTCGATCATGATGAGCCGTCGCACATTGCCATGACGACACACCGCAACTGGGCGGTGCCGTCGGGATCGGCCATTCTGCTCCTTGCGGTGTGGCGCTGGCGAACCCGCGCAAAATCTGCGTCGGTCCTGTTTGTCGGCGCACTTTCTGCCGCCGCCCTCGCGCTGACCGCGACAGCCTGGTGGGGCGGGAAGATCGTTTACGGATATGGACTTGGCGTGAGGAGTCTGCCCGAGGTCACAGGCCAAGGCCACGATCATCATCATGGTGGCAAGACAGATGAGGCGGCCATCGCTGCCGGGCATGATGAAATGGCGTCTGCGCCAGGCCATGAGCACTCCGATGACGAGATGGACGACGGGCACCATGACGAGATGGCGGAAGGCGGCCACATGGACGGTCCCGGCAGCCATCATGAGGCAGATGCCGGGAGGGTGTCCGGGGCAGCCCAGACCGGCACGCCCGAATTCGTGGCCGATGCCTTCTCGGCCGCCTTGCGGTCAGGTGATGAAGATGGCTTGCGCGCCATGATGGCACCGGACGCGGTCATCGCGGAGGGCGGACAGGCCGAGCTGTCCTTCGAGGAATATGCCGGCCATCACATGAAATCCGACATGTCCTTCATGACCATGATGAATGTTCAGCTACAGGACCGGAAAGTCTTCCAGGCAGGCGACATGGCGACCGTCATTTCGCAATCGGAGATGAACGGTACATACAAGGGTGAGGCCGTCCACCTCCGGTCCATGGAAACCATGGTTCTCATGCGGAATGAGGACGGTTGGAAAATCACGCATATCCATTGGTCTTCCAGCCCCCTGGATGAAAGCCATGCACACTGACAGGAACTCAACTCGGGGCAACCTGCCGTATCACAAAGGCTGACCCCGGAAAACTCCCATTGGGAACGGGACGAGGGCCACACGTCATGGAAGGAATGCCACAGGTGTTCCAAAGAAAGAGAAGGAGACAGCCATGAAAATCAAACCACTGGGGCATGCCCTATCCATATTCCTGGCCATGACATTTACCCTATGTATTGCCTGGGGCCTCGTCACACCTGCAAGCCTTCACATGCATGCTGCATGGGAATCCCTGCTGCCCGGATTTTCCTTTATTTCCGTTCCGGGTTTCTTCCTTGGACTGATCGAGTCCTATCTCTATGGCTGGTATATCGCGCTGGTTTTTGTCCCGCTCTACAATTATTTCAATCGCGGCAATGTGCGTTCCGGCTGAGAACAACTGCGGAGACTGGAAAGGTACGACACCCGTATTGCTTCCCGGTTCGAAAGACAGAGCGTGGCCATTCGCCGCCGCCTCGATTTTCTTTGGGAACACTGTAGTGTTGCGCCAAGAGAGGGTTTGAAAGGATGACGTCATGAAAAAATGGATTGGGGGCCTGTTGGGCGCCACGCTGGTTGCGCTGATTTCGGGACTGGCATGGCTGGCCATTAACTCCGGGACCGCCAGGGCCGAAACGATGACCGTCTACAAGACACCCTGGTGCGGCTGCTGCACAGCCTGGGTCAAACATCTCCGGCGGGACGGATTCGAAGTGCGTGTAGTCGAGCGGGAAGATCTCGCCCCCGTCCGCGCGTCGCTGAGCGTGCCGGACCGGCTTGCCTCCTGCCATACGGCGGAAATTGCCGGATATGCGATCGAAGGACATGTGCCGGCTGCGGACATCAGGCGCCTGATGTCAGAGCGCCCCGCTGCAGCTGGCCTGTCGGTTCCCGGTATGCCTCTGGGCTCTCCCGGCATGGAAATGCAGGGCCCTCCAGATGCCTATGATGTTATTCTGTTCGGAAGCGGAACTACCAGCACCTATTCGAGCTATGTCGGACGATTCCCGGCCAGCGAGACCAGCGAGCCATGACACCGGAGACTTATAAGGAAGGGTCGCTCAGTCTGGCCGGAACCGTTGCCATGGGCACCGGTGTGATGATCGGCGCAGGCATATTTGCCCTGACCGGACAGGTCGCCCAATATTCCGGCCCGGCCTTTCCGCTCGCCTTCCTCCTTGCGGCGGTCATCAGCGGGTTCAGCGCTTACACTTATATCAAGATGTCGGACAAATATCCCTCGTCCGGCGGCATCGCCATGATCCTGCAGAAGGCCTACGGGCCTACAACGGTCGCGGCCGCCAGCGCGCTCCTCATGACGATGTCGATGATCATCAATGAAAGCCTTGTCGCCCGGACCTTCGGCGCCTATTCGCTGCAATTGTTCGACATCGAAAATACGGACACGCTCGTCCCGCTCCTTGCCGTCGGGTTGATCGCGGTTGCATTTCTCGTCAATATTGCCGGAAATAGGATCATTGGCGGCGTCTCGAAGATTGCAGCCGTCCTGAAGGTTGGCGGCATACTGATATTTTCCGGTGCCGCCCTCTGGGCGTCTGGATTTTCCTTCGAAGCCGCGAGCTCTGCGACGGAAGATGGGACCGGTCCCGCCGGCTTCCTCGCCGGTGTCGCACTGGCGGTCCTTGCCTTCAAGGGATTTACGACAATCACCAATAGTGGTGCAGAAGTCAGGAACCCCGGCAGGAATGTCGGACGCGCCATCATGTGGTCTCTGGCGATTTGTCTTGTCGTCTATATGTCCGTCGCCTTTGCTGTGGGGTCGTCGCTGACGCTGGAAGAGATCGTCGCCGCAAAAGATTTCTCGCTCGCCGAAGCCTCACGCCCCGCCTTTGGTGATCTCGGGGTGGGTTTCACCGTGATTATCGCAATTATCGCGACGGCATCGGGCCTGCTCGCCAGCGTGTTCGCGGTTTCCCGCATGCTGGCAATGCTGACCGACATGAAACTCATTCCTCACAGGCACTTCGGCATGCCGGGCGGGATTCAGAAACACATGCTGGTCTACACCGTTGTTATCGCGGCCATTCTTGCCGCCTTCTTCGACCTCGGCCGGATCGCATCACTTGGGGCGATCTATTATCTTGTCATGGACATTATTATTCACTTTGGCGTGTTGCGCCATCTGCGCGCGGATGTTGGTGCGCGGGCCTGGATCCTTGTCTCGGCAATCCTGTTCGATGCGGCAGCACTCGGCGCTTTCATCTTCATAAAGGCGATAAGTGATCCCGCGATTATCCTCATTGCCATCGGATCCATGACGGCGATCTTTGCCCTGGAGGCTCTCTATCTTGGCAAGGTCCGCAACAAGGAAGTATCAGGTCATGAAAGTTCGCATGCCCATTAAGCCAGCCTGCCTTTATGGTGTATTCTCCCCATGATGTTGGCCATCTTTCTTACGGCCGCAACATTTATCCTGTCCGGCGCCCTTCACTACTGGATCATGTCCCGCTTCATCCGGCATGCTGATCGAATAACGCTTTCTCCTGGCGGCAGGCTCGTGCTCGTGCTCTGTATCTCGGGAATTGCACATCTTTCAGTCGTTGCACTTTATGCGGCCACCTATGGGGCTGGACTGGCGCTGCACCTTGGCAGCTTTGCCGAACTCAAGCCCTTGCGCGCGATGGATGTGTTCTATTTTTCACTCGTCAGCTATACCTCACTCGGTCTTGGCGACATCGTCCCAACCGGTCACCTTCGGCTGGTAGCCGGCGTAGAGGCCTTGAACGGCTTTCTACTGATCAGTTGCTCGGCCGCCTACCTGTTCCTGTTCATGAGCCATCAGGGCAAGGATGGCGCCAGATGATATCCGAGATTTCATCCGCCCTGACCACGGATAAGGAAAAAATGGTCGCAGCCCGGTCTTTCCGTCTGGGGCCGCAATTGCCCCCGGATCGTACCAGGCTTGCACAGGTTTCAGGATGCCTCGTTGTCGTGGGGACGATCCAGTACCCGTTCACTCCCCAGGCGTACAGCAATCGCCGTAGGCGCTGATGGCAGATACAGTCGAAATTCGAGTAACGGCTTTTGTCAATGACGATGTGGATCGCAGTTCGCGAAGAGTTGTAAGGAAGAGTTAGATATGTGCCTGTCACCAGAAGTCAGTTTCGTCGCCGCAGCCGGCCTGATTCCCGCAGGCATGGTCAGTATGCGTCAGGCGTGGCGCACGGACCGCCATTATCTTCCGCTTGCAACCTTGCCGCTCCTCTTTGGTATTCAGCAATTGGCTGAAGGGGTAGTCTGGGTTGCCGGCGCTGGCCAGAACACGGACCTTATCCTGAACGCCTCACTCGTCTACATGTTCTTTTCCTGGCTCGCCTGGCCTGTCTGGATTCCCGTGTCGACGTTCACACTGGAGCCGCCGCGCCGGAAGCCCTTGTTCCTCATCTTCGTCATTGTCGGCGCAATGCTCGGAGCATTGCAATATGTGCCTTACTTCGCACATGATGGCTGGCTCCACACACGCTTCCTGCCACATGTGATCGTTTATGAAGGCACCGAACTTCTGGATTTTGTCGGGCGGCGCGAATTCACTTATGTTGTCTATATTTCCGTCGTCATCCTGCCGCTTCTGATCTCGTCCATCCGCGGTGTCCGGATCTTCGGTCTGCTGGCGCTCGGTGTCCTGATTACGACGTATACCTTCTTCTCCTACGCCTATGTGTCGGTGTTCTGCTTCGGCGGCGCCGTCATGTCGGCCTACCTGGTCTGGATGATGTTCAAGGGCGATGGGTCCCGGCCATGGCCTCCCGCATTCCATCCGGTTTCGTAGACAAGGGACCGGCCGTGGAAGACCCACCTGTGATCATCGCGGGGGCCGGGATTGCCGGCCTGACCTGCGCGATCATCCTTGCCCGGGCGGGCCGGCAGGTAATCGTCCGGGAGTGGCACAATTCTGTCGGCCATCGCTTCCACGGGGACTTCCAGGGGCTCGAAAACTGGAGTCGCAGCGAGGACGCGATCGACTGGTTCGCGCAGACAGGGATTGAACGGAATTTCAGCACCCACGCAGTTCATGAAGGTGTAGCATTCGACGCCCAGGCAACGGCCTATCCCATTCGAAGCGCCCGCCCGCTTTACTATCTGGTTCGGCGCGGAAGCGAGCCGGGCTGTCTTGATCATGGACTGTTGCAACAGGCCCTGATGGCGGGTGTGGATGTCCGGTTTGGCGACCGGGTCACGGATGCCGGCGGCCAGGACGTGCTTGCGATCGGACCGCGGCGCGCCGATGTCATCGCTGCCGGCTATGTTTTCGAAACCGATTGCCCGGATGGCAACTATCTAGCGCTCAACAATTCCCTCGCACCCGGCGGATACGCCTATCTCCTGATACGTCAGGGTCGCGGCACGCTCGCCAGTTGCATGTTTAGCGGGTTCAAGCAGCAGGCTGAATATGTTGCGCGAACGGCAGCGTTCTTTGCCGAAGCCACCGGCCTTGATATGCGCAATGCCCGCCCGTTTGGCGGGTTCGGCAATATAAGGGTTCCGCGCACCGCGATGCAGGGCAAACGCCCCGTTATTGGCGAGCAAGCCGGATTCCAGGACGCGTTGGCCGGATTCGGCATGGGATATGCGCTTCGCTCCGGACAACTCGCCGCTCAAAGCATCCTCACCGGGGCTGCTTATCGGACGCTCTGGCGCCGCGACCTTCGGCCCATGCTGCGAACAGGTATCTCCAATCGCTGCCTGTACGAACTGGCAAACGAGCGCCTGCGCCGCTGGGCCCTGAACCGGCTCAGCAGGACAGACGCCGGGCGCAAACTCGGATCGCTCTACAGGCCCTCCCTCCTGACACAGCTTGTCTATCCCGTCGCAAGATGGCGGCTCGGCAAAGCGCTGAACGATCCGAGCTGCGATCACGAGAACTGCACTTGTGTCTGGTGCCAGCATGGGCTGGGTTAGCGTTCCGGCAGATTGCAGGCTGGCCAATTGAACGCACCGCCCGGCGGTCGGCGACGCGAGTACAGCGATCCCTGTCGCGATGACGCAGCAGACCAGGTTTCATTCAGCTCCCCCTGGGGGCTGACTTAATGTCTGCGCCGTAAAATGTGATCGTGCGCCTCGGCTGCGTTGAGCTCCCGCGTTGAATTACCCAGACGGACGAAATATTTCGATGTATCCGACAGAAGCAGGAAGACCGGCGTGTCCGAACGCTCAACCAGAACCCAGCAGATCGTCTTTCCGTCGATCGTCAGAAACCTGCTGCGCACGAGTGGACAGACAGCGCTGCCGAGATAGGTCCTGACGATCCCGATCAGGGCACGTTCGAATTCATCCGCCGTAGGGTTCCGAAGTGTATTCAGATCCGGATCAATCCCGAGAAGTTCGCCGTCATCCGCAACACCTATGAGCAAGCGTCCGCCTTCATGATTCATGAAGCCCGCAATGGTTTTGGCGATCACCTGCTCGAGGCTTCTGTTCGTTCGCGATTCCCGGATATCCCAGCGCAAGGTCGACTTGAATTCCGTCCGTTCGTTCTCGCCTCCGGCAATCACGCCGGGCAGAGCCATCTGAAGGTCTTCCAGCAAGGCTTCGGTCGTGCGCGCCTGCCGTGAAAGTGCAAGGGTCAGCACCGAAAATACGAGCCCCATAATTGCGCCCAGGGCAGCAAAAATGACATTCATGGCCATGAGGTGGAGCAAGGGCGCGGCGCTGACACGTTCCCAGGCGAACTGGCCGAACCCGGAATACCTGCCTGAAAACAGGGAAGCATACTCCATCCAGACCACGAGCGAGTTTACCGGATGCAGCACCAGAACACCGATGATCCCGCCAAGGGCGGCATAGATCACCAGGTGACGGATTTGCCGGGCTTTCTGGCTCATCCTCTCGTCCTTGAGTGATAGCGGTTCATGCGTCCTCCTTGCCGGAACAGGGATGAGGTTCCTGCAGCATGAAACTGCCGCCTGTGTGCTCCCGGAGCCGGGCGCACAACCGTCTCAATCGGAGCATGCGAGGATGGCAGGCTGGCTGTGTTTTCCATGTCCATCCCCGGCTTCCAGGTGAATGTCTGGCGCTGCCTGCTGATACGGCCCTGACCGCGCGCGCCCTCAATAGAAACTCCAAGCCGGTGAATTTCATGCAGGCGTGTAACGTCTCGGCATCATTCCCGTCTGTTGACCTGGCACGTACCGGGGCGACCAGGCCTGGCCTTGCCGAAAGGGTCATCGAGCAATGAGGGAACAGATGAACGAACGTCCGGATCGCACGCCCGCCCCCGCGCATAATACACCGGAAGGCCGCAAGGGGCCTCCCGCGCCCTTCTTCGGGATATTGTCCACAGTCGCCGCATTCGGGCTCGGCGTGGGTGTCGCCAGCTATCTCAGGGACATTGCGCTCCTGGTCGTCCTGCTCGCCCTGACCGCGACCGTCATCGCTCTGGCGAGAATCACTCGCAGGAGCTCTCCGCGGCCCTTGTGGATGGACGGGATCTACTGGACCAGCTGGCTCATACTGGCGGGCCTCGTCATTCTGATCGCAAGAAGTATCCTGACCTGATCCATTCGCGGCGCACTACCGGGCCAGCCGGTCGAGCCTCTGTCCCGGATTATCGATCACGACGGCCGGGTCGACCGCAGCGACGGTCTTGTCCGTCTCCGGACAGTCGATGGACCGGATAATATGTCCGAGGACGTTCAGCCTTGCTGCACGCTTGTCATCTGTACGGACCACATACCATGGCGCATGCTCGAAATCCGTCTTCAGGAACATCTCGTCGCGCGCGTTCGTATAATCATCCCATTTTTGCAGGGCCACTGCATCGATCGGACTCTTCTTCCATTGTTTGAGCGGGTCCCGGTCGCGGTCTTCCAGCCGGGTTTCCTGCTCGGTCCGGCTTATGTCGAGATAGTATTTGAGGATTTGCATCCCATCATGGACGAGCATCTGCTCGAACGCGCCGACCGTCTCCAGAAACGCAGCCACCTCGGCCTTCCGCGCGAATTTCATCACGCGTTCCACACCCGCTCTGTTGTACCAGGAGCGGTTGAACAAGGCGATCTCTCCATCGGCCGGCAGATGCGGCACATAGCGTTGGAAATACCAGCTCCTCGTGTCCCGGTCGGAGGGCTTGCCAAGGGCAACAACCCGCGTATCCCGCGGGCTGAGATGCTCTGAAATCCGCTTGATGACGCCATCCTTGCCGGCTGCATCGCGCCCTTCGAAAAGAATGAGGATACGATGCCCGTGCCGGATCGCCCGCCTCTGGATCTTGACCAGCTCTACTTGCAACGCCCGGAGATCATGCTTGTAGGCTTTTTTTGATACGCCCCTGGCGTCCTGTTCGTCATCGGACATTCTGGTGGCGCCTTTCCTCATTCAGGCAGGATTTCGTACGCTTTGAAACAGGTATCGGATCTGGCTGATACAGGTAATCCCGCGTCAGCGGAACCGCCTCCTGCCGCTTGCCGAGCTGGAGCTGGAACACATTGTGGACACCGTGCCGGAATGAAAGCTCGCTGCATACCAGGTAGAATTCCCACATCCGTACAAAGCGCGCATCGTGCAAGGCTTCGGCCTCAGCAGCGCGCGCCAGAAAGCGCGCCCGCCAGGCTTTCAGCGTTTCGGCATAGTGAAGGCGGAGGACTTCGATGTCGAGCACCGTCAGACCCGCTTGCTCGATTGCCGGCAGGATCTCCGACAGGGCCGGAATGTAACCGCCCGGAAAGATGTGCCTTGCGATCCAGGGATTGGTTGCACCCGGCCTGCCCGCTCGGCCGATCGTATGGACAAGGGCAACCCCGTCCGGGCTCAGGCGCGCTGCAATCTGTCTGAAATATTCCTGATAGTGGGGCACTCCGACATGCTCGAACATTCCCACCGAGACGATCTTGTCATACTCATCCGTAAGAGACCGGTAATCCTCGATCCGGAACGTGGCCTGGTCGCCGAGCCCTTGATCCGCTGCACGCTTGCGAGCTAACTCGTATTGCTCGCAGGAAAGCGTCACGCCTTCCACGCGAACGTCCTCCGACCGGCAAAGATGCAGGGCCAGGCCGCCCCAGCCGCAACCGATGTCCAGCACCCGGTCGCCAGGTCTGAGGCAAAGCTTGCGGGCGATATGTTCTTTCTTGAGTTCCTGGGCCTGCTCCAGCGTGACCTCAGCATCCGGGAAATAGGCGCAGGAATATTGCATGTCCTCATCCAGGAAGAGGCGATAGAGATCATTCCCGATGTCATAGTGATGAGCTACATTGCGCGCGGATCGCTCTTGCGGATTGAATTGCGCAATCAATCGGGCGCTCTTCCTGAACAGCGCCGGCAACCGTGCTGCCGGAAGTCCGTCTGCCAGGAAGTTCACCCAGAAGAGATCCAGCAGGTCGTAAAGGTCGCCGAATTCAATGGTCAGGCCGCCTGCCATGTAAGCCTCGCCGACCTGCAGTTCCGGATCCAGAAGGATCCGCCGAAGCCAGGCATTCGAGGCGATAGCGATCCGGACCGGCCGGACGCGATAGGATCCGTATCTCGCTGTTTTTCCATCCGGAAACCTGACCTCGAGGCATCCCTTGCGGATCGCCCGTTCCAGCCTGTTTCTTGCGATCGCGCCTATGAGTGCCATGCCAGATCTCCGTTGGAGTCCACCTGCCGGTCGCCAGGCGGAACTTATTGACTGATACGGAGAAGACGCCCCGCTCCCTCAACCGTTACAGTCGGGCGGGCGCCACGGACGCCCGATAAGGGGCATGCCGGCCGGATGCGTATGAATATGCAGACTGCCCGCCGATCCCGCGAAAGGAACCAAGGGATGACATCTGACAAGGCGCCATCAAGGCAGCGCAGGCGGGCCGTTGAAGCCGCTCTGACCGAGTCGCACCAGGACCTTTACCGCTTCCTGAAACGGAAGATCGGCAATGACGCGGATGCCAGGGACGTGTTGCAGGACTTCTACGTGAAAGCCCTGACGCGCTTTTCCGACCTGAAGGATGAAGACCGCTTGCGCGGCTGGCTCTCTCAGGTTCTGCGCTCGACAATCGCGGACCATTTCCGTGACAGGAAACGTACCAGCGATTTGCTGGCCAGCTATGCTGCCAATGCGGAGCTTCTCTTCGGCGAAGAGGAACTGGACTTCGTGATCTGTGCCTGTCTCTATAAGATGCTTCCGACGCTCAGTCCCGGCTATGCAGACCTAATCTGGCGGGCAGATCTCATCGGAGAAGAAAGATCCGCCATCGCTGAAGACCTCGGCCTCAGCGAAGCCGCCCTTCGGGTGAAGCTGCACCGGGCCCGCCGGGCTATGCGCGAACGCCTTGAACAGACCTGCCATACCTGCCTCGAACACGGATACTTCCAGTGCGCCTGTCAGGGATCCGGCAGCAAGGTGCACAGGTAGGGCCTCGACGCCTGGACCGATCATGCGCCTCCCGGTGCTGGCAACCGCCCACAAGTCCGGGCAATCGGCTTTTGAGGGGTCAGCATCGCCGACACGTATTTCTGAAAAGCAATCCGGCAACCGCCCTGCACGGGGAAACAAAGCGCATGCAGCGAAGGAAGACCATGATCATTGATCCTGAGATGTCCACACGCACCAAGCCAGGATGCAGGATTGCAACCCGCGCCTGCCGACCCTGTCCCATTACGGAAAAATAGTCAGAATCATGGACCACTCGACCCACACGCATCAGGCAGCCGCCTCTCCCGAAACGGCTAATCCTCACAGCCATCACGCTCACAATGGCGCAGGGCATGCCCATGAGGGTCACAATCACGAGGGCATGATCGCCGATTACCGCCGCAGGTTCTGGATCGTCCTGATCCTGACCGTGCCGATACTGGCTCTGGCTCCGATGATACAGACCTGGCTCGGTCTTCAGGACAGTTTACGCTTTTCCGGTGACCGGATCCTTCTCGCCGCGCTCTCAAGCCTTGTCTTCTTCATCGGCGGCTGGCCCTTCCTGAAAGGATTCTGGCAGGAAATAACCGGGCGCGGGATCGGAATGATGACCCTGATTTCGGTCGCGATCACCACCGCTTATGCCTATTCAGTCGGCATGGTCGCGATCGGCAGCGACGAGACCTTTTTCTGGGAACTTGCCACGCTGATCGCTGTCATGCTGCTGGGGCACTGGATCGAAATGAAATCGGTTCTCGGTGCCGGGCGCGCGCTCGAGAAGCTCGCCAGCCTCATGCCAGATGAAGCCCACCTCCTCGCCGACGACGGCTCTGTCAGGGACGTGTCCGTGTCGACACTGCGCGGCGGCGAACAGCTGCTGATCAAGCCTGGCGAAAAGGTTCCGGCGGACGGCATCATCGTTCATGGCGACTCTTCGCTGAACGAATCCATGCTGACGGGCGAATCGAAGCCTGTATCCAAGAGCATTGATGACCGGGTGATTGGCGGGTCCATCAATGGAGAAGGCTCGCTGACCATCCGGGTCGACAAGACCGGAGACGAGACATTCCTGTCGAGCGTGATCAAGCTCGTCAAGGAAGCCCAGGCCAGCAAGTCCCGGACACAGGACCTCGCCAACTCGGCAGCGAAATGGCTCACCTTCATCGCACTCGGCGGAGGCCTGTCGACCTTCCTGTTCTGGACATTTTTTACCGGACAGGGTTTCGGGTTCGCCATGGCCCGCGCTGTCACGGTCATGGTGATTGCCTGTCCGCACGCGCTCGGCCTTGCTGTGCCGCTGGTCGTTGCGCGCTCGACGGCCATCGCCGCAGGCAATGGGCTGCTCATCCGTGACCGGACGGCGTTCGAGGAGGCCCGCAACATAGATGCCATCATATTCGACAAGACAGGCACACTGACCCGGGGCGAGTTCGGAATCACCGATACGCTCGTCTTCGATACCACCCATTCCGAAGAAGAAATCGTCGCCTATGCCGCTTCGATCGAGGCGCATTCCGAGCACCCGATCGCCCAGGGGATTGTCCGCGACTCAAAACAGGCCTGGCCGGTCGAAAAATTCCGGGCGATCCCCGGCAAGGGGGCCTCCGGCGAGGTGAAAGGACACGAGGTAAAGGTCGTCAGTCCCGGCTACCTGCGTGACCAGGGCATCGGCATGGAAGACCCGCGCTTTGAGGAACTGAGCCGGCAGGGAAAGACCGTCGTCTTTGTCCTGATTGACGACCGGCTCGCCGGGGCCATCGCGCTGGCCGATATCGTTCGTGAGGAATCCCGCGAGGCCATCCGGCACCTTCGGGACATGGGCATCAGATGTATCATGCTGACAGGGGACAACCGGCAGGTGGCTGAATGGGTTGGCCGCGAGATCGGGCTGGACGAAGTCATTGCCGAAGTCCTGCCGGAAGAAAAAGCCGCAAAGGTCCGGGAAGTTCAGTCGCGTGGCCTGATCGTGGCCATGACGGGTGATGGGGTCAACGACGCCCCTGCCCTCGCTCAGGCAAATGTCGGCATTGCAATCGGCGCCGGAACAGACGTTGCCATCGAGACGGCAGACATCATTCTCGTGCGTTCAAGTCCTGCAGACGTCGTCGCCATCATCGAACTTGCACGGGCGACCTATAGGAAAATGATGCAGAACCTCGCCTGGGCAACCGGATACAATACGTTCGCCATTCCGGCAGCCGCAGGCCTTTTCTTCCCGTGGGGCGTGATCCTGACCCCGGCAATCGGCGCCGTGTTCATGTCCGCCAGCACGGTAATCTGCGCCGTCAATGCCCAGCTCCTCAAACTGAACCGGCAGCGGGCAGGCACATGACCCAATTATTCCAGGCGATATCGCGTCGAACCGGCCGCACGCGGTCCAGTGCGCAGTCCTGATGGCAGAGGAGAAACGCCATGCAGAAGGATAATAGATCATTTCGGAACCATCACCCCCGGGGCGGACGCCTTTGGTTGCCGATTATCGCCTTTGGCGGCCTGATCGCCTTCTTCCTGCTCTATGAACACCGGGCGCACATCCCGGCCAACGCGGTCTTCTTTCTGGGGTTCCTGCTCTTCTGCGGCGTGATGCACATGTTCATGCATGGCGGACACGCCGGGCACGGAGCCGGCCATGGCCGGCATGAAGATCGTTTCCTGCCCCCATCGGACAACCAGGAAGGACCCGGCCAATGAACCCGTCCATGGCACAGTCCGAATACGGGCTCTGGTTTCTCGTCGTCCTGAACTCTTTGGTCTTCATTATCTTCGCTTTCAGTTTCGCCAAACCGTCGAGATCCAGGGACTGGACCTCTTTCGGCGCCTTCAGTGCCTTCATCATCGCGCTGTTTACGGAAATGTACGGCTTCCCGCTTTCGATCTACTTTCTTGCGCCCTGGCTTGAATCGAAATTTCCCGACATCAACTGGTTCGCCCACGAGTCCGGACATTTCTGGGAGATGATATTTGGCTGGAAGAGCAATCCGCACTTCGGCCCATTCCACTGGGCGAGCCTCGGTCTCATATTTCTGGGCTTTAGCGTCCTGTCTGCCGCATGGCCTGTCCTGCACGGCGCGCTGCGCTCTGGCACACTCGCGCAAACAGGTATCTATGCCCGTATGCGGCACCCGCAATATGCAGGCTTCGTGCTGATCATGTTCGGTTTCCTCCTGCAGTGGCCAACCGTCCTGACCCTGATCATGTTCCCCATTCTCGTATTCATGTATGTCCGCCTGGCATTGAGGGAAGAACGCGATGCCGAAGCGCAATTCGGAGAGGCGTACCGCGCCTATGCGGCTGTTACACCCCGCTTCTGGCCACGCTGGGGACACCTGCAGGACATCGAGCGTGCCCCGCACGAATAAGTGTTGATCACGGCAGGCTCGAATCCATGCTTTTCGCGAAGGGACGGCGTATCAAATGGAAATCGTGACGATATTGCCGTTTTGATAGATATATTCCGGAACGGGAAGGTTGAGAGGCGCCGGTCCCTTCCGGATCCGGCCGGACGTATCATAATGTGACCCATGACAGGGACAATACCATCCGCCATAGTCTCCGACATTTCCCTGATTGGGACCAAGCGGAACGCAGCCAAGATGCGTGCAGACGCCAGAAGTTATCAGAATGGCGGGATTGAGGCCCCCATCCTGATTGGGACGCAGGCGCTCTTCGTCGGTCTCCGGGTCGCGAAGCCGCGAAATATTGACCGCACGGGCTTCGGCGATTTCAACTTCCGTCCTGTGCCGGACGAAAAATGGCTTGCCGCCGATCAGGACCCTCAGCTCGCTACCGACCCTTATCTTTGTAATATCGACATCCAGGGAACTGGAGGCTCGCGTATCCCCGGCGGGGTTCATCTGGTCGACCAGCGGCCAGGCCGCCATCGCGGCCCCACCAAACGCGACAGCACCGGTCGCCACAAAAATGAAGTTCCGCCGCTCGTCGCTTGCAGACATCTCGTCGGTCATTCGGACCACTCCCTTATCCGGCCCGCAGACCCCTTTGCGGTGGCAGGCCTCAGGTCTTCACGATCCCGATCTCGGTTATGCTTTGCCCCGGAGGGGCGGTCCTGCAATGCACCGGGATCGTGGGGGGAAGGACGCACGGGAACATTGCAGGACCTGACGGCAATGTGTGGGACCATTGCCGCTGTCTCTGTTTTTGCGCCAAACGGTGCCTCATCTCTTGAGGACGAGGTCCGGAGCGGACGCAAGATTGCGGTCTGTTGGCCGGGCCTATTAAGTCCCGTCACCGCCCCCCTGACCCTCAGTCTTCGGACAGTGATCGGCGGGGTCATGTTCCTTTGCTTCATGCTTGGCATCGCAATCATCGGCGCCCATCTGGTTCATCTTCGTACCATCCTGGCCCATCATCATGCCATCGCCGTCCATTTTCATGCCGTCATGGTCCATCATCATGCCGTCGCCGCCCATTTTCATGGCGCCGTGATCCATCATGTTGCCGCCTTGCGTCATCATCTGGCCACCGGTCATCTGGCTCTCCATACCGGCCTTGCAATCAGGCATGCCTTCATGGCCCGTCATGCAGGAAGCTCCGCCAGCAGCACCGGATTCGGCGGCGGGCTTGTCGCCATGATCGTGAGAATCGTGACCGCCCTGAGCCAGTGCCACGGGCGATAGGGCGAGCATTGCAGCCGCTATCCAGACAGGTTTCATGAGTAAACTCCTTTTTAAACCTCGGGAACGCAAGGGGATGTGCGCTCCTGGAACGTATTACGTCGCATGTGCGTGCGCCCCTCAGGCAGACAGCCTTGCGCACTGCAAATATGTTTCCTGACCGACCAAGGGGTTCCATGACCGGCCCGCACGCGCTTGCCATCCTCGTTATGCTCCTCTGGGCCGGTTGTTATCCGTTTATCGCAATGGGCCTGTCTGATGCGCCTCATCTGACGTTCGCCGCCTTGCGCGCCCTTCTTGCAGGAGGCGGCCTTCTTGCCATTGCCGGTGCACGGAAATGCCGCCTTCCTTCCAGCGCTGCGGAATGGGGGTGGATCTGCCTGACGGGGCTCAGCATGACCAGTCTTGGCTATTTCGGCATGTTCCACGCTTCCGAATTCGTGTCTCCGGGGCTGGCCACCATGATCGAAAGCCTCCAGCCCATGATGACGGCCCTGCTTGCCTTCCTGTTTCTCGGGGAGCGCCCCCGCCTCGTGAACTGGACGGGCCTCGTTCTGGGGGCTGTCGGCGTTTCCCTGGTCGCTGCCCCGAAAATCCTTGCTGCAGGGGGTGACCAGGCCCTGAACGGCATGGGCTTCGTCATGATTGCCACAGGCGGTGTGGCGGCAGGCAATATCGCGATCAAGAATGTGTCCGCCAGCGTCGATGCATCCATGGCCATGGGATTGCAGCTCGTGATTGGCGCCGTGCCTCTGGCCCTGCTTGCAGCATTCGGCCCGGACCCGCTCGCCATCACCTGGTCCGCACGCTTTGCGCTCTCCCTGACAGTCCTGGCACTTCCCGGTACCGCACTGGCCTACTGGCTCTGGCACAAGGTCCTGCAATCGCTGGACGTCTCAGAAGCGGCCAGTTTCAGCTTCCTGGTACCGCTGATCGGCGTCAGCGCCGGCGCAGCCTTCTTCGGGGAAACCATCGGAGGAAATGTCGCGCTTGGTGCGATGCTGGCCGCGCTTGGACTATATCTCGCGTCCAGCCGGAATCCCCGGACGTCACCCTTACCTGGGCGGCGCGATCACTGATCGGCGGACTCGACCTGCGCCTGGAGGATTTTTCTTGCCCGGTAGACGCGCGTCTCGACGGTTTTGACCGATACGCCGAGAATATCTGCGACCTCGATCTGCGGCAGGTCCTGCAGGACCTGCAGCGTGAACGCCACCCTCAGCTTCTCCGGCAATTCGTCGATCATGGCGGACACGCGTCTCAGCTCATCGTGAATTTCAAAACCGCCCGGGATGTCCGCCCCGTGGTCCGCGATATCCGGACGGTCCGGAACGTCGAGCGGCGCGGCCTGGAAGAAGAAACTCCTTACCGCACGTTTCCTTCCGTGATCGCGCACCTTGTTGAGGGCGATATGATAGATCCATGTCGAAAACTTGCGTGACGGATCATAGCGGTCGATTGACCGCCAGGCGGCCGTGAATGCGTCCTGGAGCACGTCATACGCGTCCTCATCCCCGCGCATGGACCGGTGAATGTAGCGATAGAGCGGCTCCTTGTAGCGGCGCATAAGCTCGGTGAAGGCGCGCTCCTCGCCTCCCGCCGCCGCAACGGCAAGTTCCGCGTCTGTTCGCTCATTATGGGCCACGCGACTATGTCTATTGCTCCTTCAGTGCCCGAACGATTTCCTTGTCGAACGCCTTAGCCTGCTCCTCATCCAGTATCTCGCGCATCTCGAACACATGCTCGATGGTGAGCTTCTGCAGCTCCCCCATGGCCTCGTGAAAATCATCAATCGCCGCCTGGACAGCGGGGGAATTCGCCTTGTCGGTCTCGATCGCGTCGGCGAGCGCGAGATTGGCCGCTCGCAACCTTGTTTCAAGCGCCTTCTTGCGCGCCGCGAACTTGCGTTCAACGACTTCAAGGCGCTGCTCCTGTGCGTCGGAGAGCTCAAGGTCCTTGTGGATCAGGTCATGTAGCCCCGAAGCCCGCTGGACCTCCGGCGCCGGGGACCAGTTTCCGGCAAGAAAAACGCCGGTCATGCCTGCGCACAGCGCAACAAAGGCAACGATGATCCAGTGTTCAAGCCGCATAAGCTTTCCTAGCGCAATAATCCGGAAGGTCCGTACGACGCCTCAACCGAAAACACCGAAAGCTCGTTCGGTCCGGAAGTTCTGGGAACAGAGATGACCCCGACGAAGAGACCGACCGCAAGCGCAACGGCAATGCTGCGGGAGAGCACAGGCATGGCGGAAACCTGGCCATTGGTTGCAACGCCGAAAAGGCCTCCCCTTTGTGTTCCCGTGGCCCGTGCATCGACCCGGGCCCAGACTTCGGGCTCGATATGGCTGAGGTCGCGATCGGCCGGCAGGGCCTTGATCCCCGCGATGAGGGCGTCGAGATCCTTGTTCATGGCGCTCTCCTTTCAGATAGCAAGATTAGGGAGGATTACGTATTGCCCTGTACGCGGCAGTTTCAACACCCCCTCATGAATCTACTGCTAATAATTGGTATGCATCGACAAGCGTCCTTGCAATCAGCTGACTGCACGGGCTGTACCGAACCGCCAGATTGCCTGTTTGCAGGAATTTCGTCGCTTGGCGAGAGGGAGACATGACGCAAATGAGGAAAAAAATCACAGAACTCGACCCGGCCCGCAGGCCACTGCGATTTGCCCTCTCCTATGTCCTCGTCCTGACTGTCGTCAATCTCGTCTGGGAAATCGCGCAATTGCCGCTTTATACAATCTGGACCGAAGCCTCGTTGGCCGAAAAGACTTTCGCGATCCTTCATTGCACGATCGGGGACGGGCTGATCGGATCAGCAACGCTTGCCCTGGCTCGGCTTGCCTTCGGCGGGCGGCACTGGCCCGCGGAGTACTACTGGCGCGTTGCGCTAGCAGCGACGCTTCTGGGGATTGCCTATCTCATTTTCAGTGAGTGGCTGAATGTCAGCCTGCGCGGCAGCTGGGCCTATCGGGACTCTATGCCGACGGTCGGTCCCCTGGCCACAGGCCTTGCCCCGATCCTGCAATGGGTCATCCTGCCACCATTGGTTTTCCTGCTGACGCGCAAGGCGCGGCTTTTCTGAACGACTGACGGTCTGCACAAGCGGCTGTTGCCTGGGAATTGCCCTGTTTTGGTCCGGTACGGGCGGGATCTGGTCCGGAAACCTTTTGCTACCCGGCATGAGGGGAAGAGGGAGGCACGGCGTATGTGTGATTGTTGGCGGCGCATGAGGCGCACAAGGCAATTGGAACCCGGTAAATCATGACAGCACATTGGCAGGACGGATATGGCGTGATCGTCCACACGGAAGAAACCCGTCTGCGCCTTGAAGACATTCTGCATTCGGCCCGGCGCGGCGAGCTGGCCCTGACCGAGCCGCAGGCAGAAAGCGTGCTGGCAGCAACTGACCGCCTGGCAAATGCGGCGATGTGGCTCGTCGCGCACATGACTTACGCCTGCCGGGTCGATCTGTCCGGAACCCCTCTTTCTGCCGAGGACTTCAAGCCGTCTCCCGAAGGCCACACCGGCGGCTCCCTGAACATGGCGATCGCCTTTGCGGGCTACCTTGCAGCCAACGCCCTGAGCGGACACACACGTGCCTGGACACTTGGCCAGGGCCATTGCGTGGCCGCGATCGAAGCGGTCAACACACTCACGGGCGATGTATCCGCTTCGCAGCGCGGCCGGTATGACCGCAGCGAAGCCGGACTGACCCGGCTCGTCCGCGATTTTTACAGCTATGCCATGACGTCCGATGGAAAGCCGGCCGTTCCCCTTGGAAGCCACGTTAATCCAAATACGGCCGGCGGCCTCTCGGAAGGCGGGTACCTCGGCTTTGCAAGCCTGCAATATATCCATATGCCGTTGCCTGGGGAACGCCTGGTGGCCTTTCTGAGCGATGGCGCGTTCGAGGAGCAGCGCGGATCCGACTGGGCACCGAGATGGTGGCGCGCCTCCGACAGCGGCTTTGCCGTTCCGGCGATGGTCCTCAATGGGAGGCGGATCGAACAACGAACGGAAATCTCCCAGGAAGGCGGTCTCGACTGGCTGGTTCGCCACCTTGAACTGGGCGGGTTTGACCCGATCATCCTGGATGGTCACGATCCCCTGTCCTATGCCTGGGGCATCCTTGAAGCCGAAAAGCGGCTGGCCGGACTCTCAGAGGCTGACGGCCCCTATCCGGCAAGGCTCCCCTATCTCATTGCGCCGTGCGTAAAGGGCTACGGTTTCCCGGGCGCTGGGACCAACCGGGCCCATAACCTCCCTCTCGCCGGCAACCCCCATACCGACCCCGCAGCGCGAGCGGCCTTCAATGAAGGGGCAAGGGCACTCTTCACACCACATGACGTTCTGGATAACGCAATCCGTTCACTGAGCACCCACAAGGCGCAAGGGCGAGTGCTGGAAAGCCGGAACGCCTGCGCCGTTCGGAATGTACCGGGCCCGCACCTTCCTCCACACGCAGCGGCAGGGTCCGGAAGCGAGCCCCCGGACTGCGCCATGGACACCATCGACCGGTGTTTCGCCGGCATTGCGCGCGCCAATCCGCACCTGCGCATCCGGGTTGCGAACCCCGACGAGCTTCGCTCGAATCACATGCCGCTCACGCTGGAACTGCTGAAGCACCGGGTCAATGTCCCCGAACCCGGCACGCCGGAAGACATCAATGGTTCGATCATTACTGCGTTGAACGAAGAGGCCGTCATCTCGGCTGTGCTGGGCAACAAGGCCGGACTGAACCTGGCGGTCAGTTATGAAGCCTTCGCCATGAAAATGCTGGGCGCCCTGCGGCAGGAAATCATCTTTGCGCGCCGCCAGAAGGAACTCGGCCAGCCCCCCGGCTGGATCAGTGTCCCCCTGATCGCGACATCCCACACCTGGGAGAACGCCAAGAACGAGCAATCTCATCAGGATCCGACCCTGCCCGAAGCCCTGCTCGGCGAGATGTCCGATACGGCGCGTGTCATCTTTCCGGTCGACGCAAACAGCGCCGCGGAAGCCCTCCACAGTGTCTATCGCGGACGTGGCGAAATCGCCTGTCTTGTTATTCCCAAACGGCAGGTCGGCGATCTGCTCTCTCAGGAACAGGCCGCCGATGCTCTCAGGATCGGCGCCATCCGGATTGCCGGAGACCTCGAATCCGCACGCGTCCAGTTCGTCGCCATCGGCGCCTACCAGGCGGTCGAGGCGCTTGCGGCCCATGACCGGCTGGCCGGGCGCGGCGTGGCCTCCTGCGTCACCCTGGTGCTTGAACCCGGTCGGTTCCGTTCCGGCCGGGACCCGATCGAAACGGCCAGCACCGCACCGGATCATATTGTCCGCGCCCTGTTCCCGGCCGGCCTGCCCCGCATACTCCTGACCCATACCCGGCCGGAACCCATGACCGGCCTGCTCAGACGTATCGACGAAGGCCCCGGCCGGCTGCGGGCGCTCGGATATCTCTCACGAGGCGGTACACTGGATGTACCAGGAATGCTGTTTGCCAATCGCTGTACCTGGGCCCACGCGGTCGACGCGGCCATGGCGATCGCCGGTCTCCGGCAGACCGGCCTGCTCACGGAAGATGAGCACCGCGCCATTGAAGGTAACGGCGACCCGTCCGTGCTGAAACAGGTTTTACCCATCCACCGAACGGAGACCGTGCAATGACTCTGACCCTGACGAGCCTTGGGGGAGCGGGAACCGTTACAGGTTCGCGCCACCTTCTCGAACATGACGGACAGCGCCTGCTGATCGATTGCGGCCTGTTCCAGGGATTCAAGGGCTTGCGGGAGCGCAACTGGGCGCCCTTCCCCGTCGACCCGTCCTCGATCGACGCCATTGTCCTGACGCACGCCCATATCGACCATAGCGGCTATCTGCCAAAACTGGTCAGGGAAGGCTATCGTGGCCCGATCTACTGTTCCGGGGCGACGAAGGACCTTTGCGAAATTCTTCTGCGCGACAGCGCATATATATCCGAGCGGGACGCCGAACGCGCAAACCGCTATCGCTACACAAAGCATGAGCCGGCAAAGCCGCTTTACACGGTGGCGGATGCCGAAGCTGCAATCGCGCAATTGGTGCCGGTTGCGTTCCATACAGATATCGCGCTCGACATCGGAGCCCGCGTCTACATGCGGCGCGCAGGCCATATTCTCGGCGCCTCCACGCTGGAAGTGAAATGGGGCGGGAAGACGATTGTCTTTTCCGGGGACCTCGGACGATATGATGACCCGTTCATGTTCGATCCCGAACCCGTCCGCAAGGCCGACTATGTCGTTATCGAGTCCACCTATGGGGACCGGACCCACCCAAAGACCGACCCCATGGAGCAGCTTGGCGAGGTCATCGGCCGTACCGTCGGCCGCGGCGGGACGGTCGTCATTCCGGCTTTTGCCGTCGGACGCGCCCAGCTGCTTCTCTATCATATCTGGATGCTGAAGAAGGCCGGACGCTTTGCAAACGTCGCGATCTATCTCGACAGCCCCATGGCCATCAACGCGACCGAGCTTCTTTGCGCCCACCTCGATGATCACAGATTTACACCCGATGTGTGCATGGAGACCTGCAACATTGCCAGTTATGCGCGTGACGTCGAAGCCTCCAAGGCGATCACAAGCGACCGCATGCCAAAGGTGGTGATCGCAGCGAGCGGCATGATGACCGGCGGCCGGGTCCTGCATCATGTCGAAGCCTTTGGCGGGGACCGGAAGAACACGATCCTGTTCGCGGGCTACCAGGCGGCCGGGACGCGCGGCGCAAAGATCCTCGAAGGTGCCAGGTCAGTTCGCATGTTCGGCAAGGAAGTTGAGATCAGAGCGGAAATCGCCAGCCTCCCCGCCTTGTCAGCCCATGCCGATGCCGATGAACTGATGAAATGGCTGGATGGCTTTGCGGCCCCGCCAGCCAGGACATTTATCGTTCACGGGGAACCGGAAGCCTCCAGCCATTTCCATGACAGGATACAGGAGGACCTGGGCTGGCCCAGCGATGTTGTCCGCATAGATCATACCTACGATCTCGCAGGAGACGCTTGATCGTGCCCGGCGATCATGTTCCCGGCGGCCAGCCCCTGAAGGCCCGGCGCCTGAAATGGCACACCCAGGACGATGCCATCATCCTCATGCGCACCGACTGTCCGGTCTGCCGCGCCGAGGGCCTGACATCACGTTCCAGAATCCTTGTCACCTGTGGCACAAGATCGGTGATCGCCACGCTGCACCAGATCGAGGACGACTGGCTACCTATTTCTGAGGCGGGGCTTTCGGAAGCCGCCTGGAAGCGGCTCGGCGCTGTCCCGGGTGCAGACCTCAGCATTGCCCACGCACCGACGCTCCCATCCCTGTCCGATGTCCGCCAGCGGATGACCGGAAGACGGCTTGGCGCGGACGCTTTCGACAGGATCATCTCGGATATCGCATCGGGGAAATATTCCGATGTGCACCTAGCCGCTTTCATATCCGCCTGCTCCACCCTGAAGCTCGATCTCGGGGAAATGAAAGCCCTGACACATGCCATGGTCGGGGCGGGCGAACGGCTGAGCTGGGATGCGGACCTGGTAATCGACAAGCATTGCATCGGAGGCCTGCCCGGCAATCGGACAACGCCGATCGTTGTGGCGATCCTTGCCAGTCAGGGCCTGACAATACCGAAGACCTCGTCGAGAGCCATCACGTCTCCAGCCGGAACCGCCGACACAATGGAAACTCTCACTCGCGTCGATCTGTCGATGTCCGAGATCCGCCGGGTTGTCGAAGCAGAGGGTGGATGCCTTGCCTGGGGCGGCGCCGTCCAGCTGAGCCCCGCCGACGACGTGCTTATCCGGATCGAGAGAGCTCTCGATATCGATGCCGAAGGCCAGCTGATCGCGTCCGTCCTGTCGAAGAAGATCGCTGCGGGCGCAACCCATGTCGTACTCGACCTGCCGGTTGGGCCGACCGCCAAATTGAGAAGCCGGCCGGATGCTGAAGCATTGATCGAACACATGACGGCGGTCGCCGGGGGGTTCGGCCTGCAGACCCGGTTTGTATTGAGCGACGGCAACCAGCCCGTCGGCCGCGGGATCGGTCCGGCCTTGGAAGCATGGGATGTCCTGCACGTCCTCCAGCGGCAACCGGCCGCGCCTCTCGACCTGCGGGCGCGCGCGATTACCCTTGCCGGGGCAGCGCTTGAACTTGCAGGCCGCGTGGCGGAAGGCCAGGGCGGAGACGTAGCCCGCGAGGCGCTTGATGACGGATCGGCCTGGTCGAAATTCCAGGCCATATGCGAAGCGCAGGGCGGGCTTCGGTCCCCCCCTGTCGCGGACCACTCAGCCCCTCTCCTCCCCCGCCTTGCTGGCAGGCTGACGCGCATCGACAACCGCAAGCTTGCGAGACTCGCAAAACTTGCCGGCGCGCCAGAACGACCTGCCGCCGGCGTTACCCTTCACAAGCGCCTTGGAGACTGGCTGAACCGGGACGAACCCATTGCCACCATCCATGCCGAGGCGCCGGGCGAACTTGCCTATGCCAGGGATTATGCCCGCAGCCACACCGACATGTTCACCATTGAAAGCTCTCCAGAATGACGCTCTATATTCCCCTTCCAGGCAACACCGCCATGGCCAGCGAGCTCGCCCGGCTGACGGGGGGTGAACTGGGCACTCTTGCGGTCCGCCGGTTTCCCGATGAAGAAACCTATGTCCGCATTGAAACCGATGTCAGAGGAAAGCATGTCGATCTGGTCTGCACGCTTGCGCGCCCCGACCCTCAGTTGACCGGGCTCCTCTTTGCCGCCGCGACGGCCCGCGAGCTCGGCGCAGAATCCGTCGGACTGATTGCCCCCTATCTCGCTTACATGCGCCAGGACCGGCGATTTTCCGAAGGAGAGTCCGTGTCAGCACGGCATTTTGCCCGGATGCTGTCGAGCGTTTTCGACCGGCTGGTCACCGTGGATCCGCATTTGCACCGGATACATGATCTGGGAGAAATCTTCCCGATCGCCACACGGGTTGTCCATGCAGCACCTGCCCTTGCCGACTGGATCTGGCAGAATGTTGAAAACCCCCTCGTGATCGGACCCGATTCCGAAAGCGAGCAATGGGTATCCGATGTGGCCTCCCGGGCGGGCGCGCCTTACCTGGTCCTTTCCAAGACACGCCACGGCGACCGTGATGTCGAAATCGCGGCGCCTGGCCTCGCCGATTGGGCCGGACGGCAACCAGTCCTGATCGATGACATCGTCTCTTCCGGACGGACGATGATCGAGGCTGCCCGGCATTTCCAGTCAGCTGGCTTCCCGAAGCCCGTCTGCGTCGTGGTACATGCAATCTTCGCCGATCAATCCTATGCGAGCCTTCAAACCGTCGCCTCCCGGATCGTCTCCACCAACAGCGTCCGTCATCCGTCTGCTGAAATATCCATCGCGCCCCTCCTGGTTGAGACTGGCAAGGCAAACACAGGCGCCTTCGGGTCGCACTGAAGACCGGCAGGAATTGCTGGCGGTGTCCCCCAAGGGAACGAAGCCTCGCATATGTGGAAGATCCAGAGAGGGCGAGACGGTCTGCCTGAACTGCAAGGCGGATCCTACCCGCCATCCCGGTCGTTCGGCCTCCGCGGGCCGGGCTCTTCCGGTGGAAGGCTCTCGGCACTTTTTTTGAGGGGTCATGCTACCAAGTGCGTAGTGGAGGCAGATGATAAATACCTGAATCGAGGGGGTGAACCATGACCTGCGCCAAATATCGATCTGTGGCCCTTGCGACAGTGGCCCTGATCGGACTGCCGGCACTTGCCCAGGAGACACAGGAACAATCCCCTCCCGATCCGCAGACAGCCGCGCTTCTGGAACGGATCGAACAGCTGGAGGCCGAACTGGCGGATCTTCGCGGTGTGGTCCTGCAATCGACCGAAACGGCCAGCAAGGCGGAAGCTGCGGCCCAGGACGCAGTCGACCGGATTGCCGAGGTACAGGATCAGGCATCTCCCGCTCCGTCCTATGCCGTCTCGCCCGGCATGCCCGACACGAAGTGGCACCTTGCCGGTTATGCCGATGTCGGGTTCGTCGGCGGTGACACGCCCGGACCGGATAGCTTCGTCAGCGGCAAGTTCAATCCCGCCCTACATTTCCAGTACAAGGATTTCCTCCTCTTTGAAGGAGAATTCGAATACGCGACGACTGGTGATGGCAAAACGGAATCGGAACTCGAGTACTCTCAGATCGATCTTGTATTGAATGACCATGCCGTCCTGGTAGTTGGTAAGTACTTAAGCCCGATCGGCCAGTTTCAGGAACGGCTTCATCCAAGCTGGATCAACAAGGTACAAGGCGCACCCGCCGGGTTCGGTCATGATGGCGTTCAGCCGACGAGCGACACCGGTGTCCAGCTGCGGGGCTCGATCCCGGCCGGCTCCACCCGCCTGACCTACGCTCTGGCTGTCGGCAACGGCCCCCGCACAACGTCTGAGGGCGGTGTCGAGCTTATGGGGATGGGGAGCGACGACAATTCAAATAAGTCTGTCGGAGGACGGGTAGGATTTTTCCCGATGCCGGCCCTGGAGGTCGGCGGCTCCTACCTGACCGCACGCGTCGATGGCATCATGAACCCCGACATGCCTGTTCCTTCCGGCTCCGGACTACCGCTCGATGCCCGCTTTCAATTGTGGGGCGTTGACGCGGCCTATACGAAGGGACCGCTTGCAGCCCGTTTCGAATACCTGAAATCCGAACGCGGCAAGCTCTTCACGGTAACAGATGAAGAGCCTGACGGTGTCCTGTTGCCGGATCTGGAAATGGAGGCCTGGTATGGGCAATTGTCATACCGACTGTCCGGCTTCAGTGACTCCGAAATCATCCACAGGCTGGAACCTGTCGTCCGGTACGGGGAATTCAGCATCAGCGGGCACCCCGAACTTGAAGAAGAAAACGCCCAGAACCGCCTGAACGCCGGACTGAACTACTGGCTGGCACCGACCATTGTCGCCAAAGCGGGCCTGGAGTGGCGGGATTACACGGTGCCCGGCGTCCCGGACGAAACGCTCATCCAGTTTCAGCTTGGTTACGGGTTCTGATCTCGAAGAAAGGAGGACATGATGAAGTCCTGCATAATACCGGCATTTACCCTGGCAGCCATCCTCCTGACAGGCGGGTCAGCGGCCATTGCCCAATCAGTGAGCCAGTCAGCGCCTGAAGAAACGCCCGCAACTGAAAGTGCGGCCGAGACCGATCCGATGCAGATCGTACGCGGAGCGAAAGCCTGGAACGAAACCTGTTCGCGTTGCCACAATCTCCGCTCACCCAGTGAGCTGACGGACGAGGAATGGGACGTTTCGGTCACGCATATGCGGGTGCGCGGCAACCTTCCTGCCTCCGACGTGCGGGACATCCTGGCCTTTCTGCAAGCCAGCAACAATCAATAATCCCTTCTCTTAAAGGATGCGTCTCATGCCTTTCCCCAAAAAGACCGCACGTTTCGGCCTGTCCGCCCTGATGGCTGTCATGGTCCTTGCGGCGCAAGCAAGCGCGCAGGAAGACCCCGATCCCGCGCGTGGCAAGAGGGTCTATCGCGGGACATGTATTGCCTGCCACGGCCCGACGGGCAAGGGCGGCATCCCGGGAACCCCCGACTTCACGAAGGGCAATGGCGTCCTGTCACAGGATGACAGTGTTCTGACCGATCACATCCGGAACGGATTCCGGAGCAAGGGGTCGACCATGCCCATGCCGGCAAAGGGCGGAAATCCGAAACTGACCGATCAGGATATCCAGAATGTCCTGGCTTACCTGCACGAGGAGTTCGGCGAGGAGAATTGATATGCGCCGGCGCGGCCTTTCCAGCGGCAATCCGATCGCATCCGCGGCCCCGGATCTCCGGGTCCTGTCGCCGACCGGACCCATCCTCTGCCTCTGACGCTCGAGATCGTCCGTACAGAAACCCGAAAACCGGAGAAAAGGCCCCGTGAAATATAGACACCTGCTTGCAGCGCTCCTTCTGGGCAGTGCGATAGCCTTTCCATCGGGCGGCCTTGCACTTGCGCAAGCGCCCCTGACCCTGCCGGAAGCTGTCGACATCGCGCTCGGTGCCGATGATCCGAGCGTCGCAAGGCTGGAACAGGAAGCGCTTGCCTTTGACGACAAGGCGGTCGCCGAGAGCCAGTTGCCCGATCCGGTTGTCAGCGCCCAGATCGCCAATGTCCCGTTTCCCAGCCTCGACTATGACCGGGAACCGATGACGCAGCTGAAATTCGGCGTGCGCCAGGCGCTTCCAAAAGGTGAGACGCTTGCCCTGACGCGTGAAAAACAGACGGCTCAGGCACAAAGCGCACGGTTTCACAAATCCCTGCAGGAACAGCAAATTACTCTTGAAGCGCGCCAGACCTGGCTTGAGCTCTCCTATTGGCGCGATGCGCGAAGGCTCACGCTTGAAAGCCAGCGCAAGGTCAGCGAACTTGGCGGCGTCGCCCAGGCCGACTATGCCAGCGGCCGGTCTTCCCTGCAGAATGTGCTGCGCATTGATCTGGAAACCTCTTCGCTGGACGCGCGGCTTGTCGACATCCAGCGCAATGAAGACCGGGCCAGGGCAGACCTGATCCGGCTGATCGGCCCCCTGGAAGGGGCGAGGCCGCTTGCATCAGGCGCCCCCTTTCTCCCCCCGGTCACCGGTGAAGATCTCATTCGGGAACGCCTTGCCAGCCATCCCTCGCTCCGGGCTCTTGACGCCAGCGTCACATCGAAGAGCCGGGACGTCGACATTGCTGCGGAACAATACAAGCCGGGTATCAGTTTCGATGCCCAATACGGCATCCGGGACTCGCGGTCGGACTTCGGATCCGTCGGGGTCGCCGTCTCGCTCCCCCTCTTTTCGAAAAAGAACAAGGATTATGCCCTGCGCGCGACAAAGCGGCTGCGCGAAGCGGAGAGACTGGCGCGGGACACACAGGCCCTGGAACTCGAACGTGCGCTGCGCCGGGACTGGGCGCAATATACGCGCCTGGGCGAACAGATAGAGGTCTATGAAACCGATGTCCTCGATCGTGCCCGGGACACCCGCGAAGCAGCCATGGCCGCCTACGGCAACAATCTTGCCGATTTTGCCGAACTCGTCCGCGCAGAACTCGCCGTTCTGGATACGGAACTGACGCTCAGCCGGCTGAGAGTCGACCGGCTGCAGGCGCAGGCAAACCTTCTGTTCCTGAGTGGAGACTAGCATGCGCAACACAAAGCTTATTCTGCTCGCGGCCACATTCGGTCTTGGGCTTGGCGCCGGGGCCGTGGTCATGAGCCTGGCCAGCGGTAGCGCCGATCAGGCATCCGGGAAGCAGCCTTCAGCAGAAAGGAAGCCCCTCTACTGGGCCGCGCCAATGGACAAGAGTTACCGCAGCGACTCTCCCGGCCTGTCGCCCATGGGGATGGAGCTTATTCCGGTTTATGCCGATGACGAGAGTGAGGGCGACGATCGCAACCTCGTCAGGATCAATCCGGCAGTCGAGAACAATATCGGGGTCAGGACAGCGATTGTCGCCACCAGCGAAGCGCTTCCCGCTGTCGAAACCGTCGGCACGGTCCAGATCGATGACGACAATACCTCGGTTGTGGACGTTCGGACCGAAGGCTGGATCGAAAACATGCCCGTCAAGGCGATCGGCGACGAGGTGAGAAAGGGACAATTGCTGTTCCAGATCTATTCGCGCCCCCTCGTCAGTGCGCAGGACGAGTATCTGCAGGCGACGCGCATGGGCAACCAGAACCTGATCACGGCCACAAAATCACGGCTGGTTTCCCTCGGCATGAGTAACCGCGCCATCGAGAGCCTGAAGGAGAGCGGCCAGTCCGAGCGCCTGCTGAATGTCTATTCTCCGAGAAGCGGCATCGTCACGCAGATGGGCGCTGGCGAAGGTGGGTTCGTCAAACCCGGCATGAACGTGCTCAAGATCGCCGACCTCAGAACGGTCTGGGCAATTGCCGATGTCTATGAAGACCAGGTCCACCAGGTCCGTCCCGGTCAGGAAGTCACCATGCGGATGAGTGGGATGCCCGGCCGCGAATGGAAAGGCCTCGTTGAATATATTTACCCGACCGTCAACGCCCGGGCGCGGACCGTTCAGGTCCGGATCAGCTTTGACAACAAGGACGGGCTGCTGAGACCGGACATGTTTGTGCGTCTCAGGATCGAAACCAGCTCCGACGTTCCGTCCGCAGACGCATCGGACAAGGTCGTCATTCCGCGCGAAGCGCTCATCCGGACCGGACGCACCGAACGCGTCATCCTGGCGCTGGGAGATGGCAGGTACCAACCGGCCCAGGTGGTGTCCGGCCGTGAAATCGGGGACGATATCGAAATCTTGTCCGGTCTGGCCGCCGGGGAAAGAATTGTCGTCTCATCGCAATTCCTGCTCGACTCCGAAGCAAGCCTGCGCGGAACCATGCTGAGGCTGACGGCCGGCCAGAACGAAGGTGCGTCCATGGATATGGGTTCGTCATCCGAAATGCGGCAGGAAGGCGCGCCAGAAACACAGCCCGCCGATACGGCGCAGACTCGCGGCATGGTCGTATCTGTCATGCAGGCGCATGGCATGGTGACCATCGAGCACGCCCCGGTCGAAGCCCTCGGCTGGCCATCCATGACCATGGCGTTTGTGACGGATCCGGCTCTGCTGAAAGACATCGGCAAGGGAGACAATGTCGACATTACAGTCAGGGCCGCGCCGGACGACAATGGAAATTACGTCCTCTCGGACATCCGCAAGATCTCGCCGGCCCGGGTGGACGCACAATGATTGCAAGTCTTGTCCGCTGGTCCATCGGGAACCGGGTCCTGATCCTCCTGCTCGCCGCACTCCTGGCCGTCTGGGGCGGCTACACCCTTAAAAAGACGCCCCTGGACGCCATTCCGGACCTCTCCGATGTTCAGGTCATCATCAAGACCACCTATCCGGGCCAGGCGCCTCAGGTCGTGGAAGACCAGGTGACCTATCCGCTGACGACGGCCATGCTGGCCGTGCCCGGCGCGGTCACGGTCCGCGGGTACTCGTTCTTCAATGACAGTTTCGTCTATGTCATCTTCGAGGACGGAACCGATCTCTACTGGGCCCGCTCGCGGGTTCTTGAATACCTCTCCCAGGTCGCACCGACATTGCCAGCGGCCTCCCGCTCCGCGCTGGGTCCGGACGCAACCGGGGTCGGCTGGGTCTATCAGTATGCCCTTGTCGACCGGACCGGCCGGCACGACCTCTCCCAGCTCCGCTCCATACAGGACTGGTTCCTGAAATACGAATTGCAGACGATCGACGGGGTATCCGAAGTCGCAACGATCGGGGGCATGGTCAAGCAATACCAGGTCGTCGTCGATCCGGAGAAACTCCGCACCTACGACATTCCGCTGGACAAGGTCCGTTCCGAGATCATGCGCGGCAATCAGGAAACGGGTGGCCGCGTCATCGAAATGGCCGAGGCCGAGTACATGGTTCGCGCGTCCGGCTACATCAAGGGCATCAAGGACCTCGAATCCATTCCCCTGTCGGTGACTGACAAGGGCACGCCGATCCTTCTGCGGGATGTTGCCCAGATCCGCCTCGGCCCGGAACTCAGGCGCGGAATCGGCGAACTCAATGGTGAGGGCGAAGCGGTCGGCGGCGTGATAATCATGCGCTACGGCGAAAACGCCATGCGCACGATCGACCTCGTGAAAGAGAAACTGGAAACCCTGAAGGAGAGCCTGCCTGAAGGTGTCGAGATCGTGACAACCTATGACCGGTCTTCCCTGATCGAGCGGGCCGTCGACACATTGAAGGAAAAGCTCGTCGAGGAATTTATCGTCGTGCTCCTGGTCTGCGCCCTGTTCCTGTTCCACGTCCGCAGCGCGGTTGTCATCCTGCTCAGCCTGCCGCTCGGAATCCTGGCGGCGTTCATCGTGATGAACGCTCAGGGCATCAATGCCAACATCATGTCGCTCGGAGGGATCGCCATCGCCATCGGCGCCATGGTCGACGCCGCGATCGTCATGATCGAGAACATGCACAAGCACATTGAGCGAACGCCTCTGACGAATGAAAACCGCTGGGCGGTCGTAACCCAGGCGGCAATCGAGGTCGGCCCTGCGCTTTTCTTCTCCCTGCTGATCATTACATTCAGCTTTCTCCCGATCTTTGCACTGGAGGCCCAGGAAGGACGGCTCTTCCATCCCCTCGCTTTTACCAAAACTTATGCGATGGCCGGCGCGGCGATCCTGTCCGTTACGCTTGTGCCGGTACTCATGGGTTACTTCATCCGGGGCCGGGTTCTGCCCGAACACAAGAACCCGGTGAACCGTCTGTTGATGGGGATCTACCAGCCCTTCATCAACATGGTTCTCAGAGCGCCGGTTCTGATGATCGTGATCGCATTCGCGGTCATGGCCAGCGCGATCATCCCCCTCAGCCGGATGGGGTCGGAGTTCATGCCGGATCTCGACGAAGGCGATCTGCTCTATATGCCGAGCGCATTCCCGGCGGTCTCGGCCGGGAAAATGTCCCAGATATTACAGCAAACCGACAAGCTGATCATGACTGTTCCGGAAGTCGAGACAGTCTACGCCAAGGCGGGACGGGCAGAGACGGCGACCGACCCTGCACCGCTCACCATGGTCGAGACCACGATCCGCCTGAAGCCAAAGGAAGACTGGCGTCCCGGCATGACAACCGCCAAGCTGAAAAAGGAGCTGGATTCGATCGTCCAGGTTCCCAGTCTCACCAATGTCTGGATCATGCCTATCAAGAACCGGATCGACATGCTTGCCACCGGCATCAAGACCCCGATCGGGATCAAGGTTGCCGGACCCGATCTCCAGGTCATCGGCGATGTCGCCCAGCAGATCGAAACGGTGATCAAGGACGTTCCCGGAACATCTTCGGTCTATGCCGAACGGGTGACCGGCGGACGCTTTGTGGATGTTGATATCGAGCGTGAGGAAGCGGCCCGGTTCGGACTGAATGTGGCAGATGTGCAGGACCTGGTGAAGACCGCTATCGGCGGCATGACGGTCACCCAGTCCGTCGAGGGGCTGGAGCGCTATCCCGTGAATGTACGCTACCCCCGGGAATATCGTGACTCTCTGGAACGGCTGGAAAACCTCCCGGTCGTGACGAAGACCGGAGCACAGATCCCCCTCTCGCGCCTTGTCGACATTTCCATTTCCGGCGGGCCGGGCGTCATCAGGAGCGAGAATGCCCGCCTGAACGGATGGATCTATGTGGACATATCCGATGTCGACATCGGAACCTATGTCAGGAATGCCAAGAAGGCGGTCGAACAAATCGACCTGCCCGCAGGTTATTCCCTGTCCTGGTCGGGCCAGTATGAATACATGCAGCGCGCCAAGCAGCGCCTCAGCCTCGTCGTTCCGCTGACCCTGGTCATTATCCTTCTGCTGCTCTTCCTCAATTTCAGGCGGCTTGTGCCAGTCTTCATCATCATGGGGACCCTGCCCCTGGCGCTCGTCGGCGGGCTCTGGTTCCTGGACATGCTGGGTTACAACATGTCGGTTGCAGTCGGTGTCGGATTCATTGCGCTCGCCGGGGTATCCGTCGAGATCGGCGTTCTGATGATGGTGTATCTGGAGCATGCTCTGGAGGCCAGAATCGAGCAGGCGCGGGCCGAAAAGCGCGATCTGACCAGGTCTGACCTTCGCGCGGCGGTCATTGAGGGAGCATTGCTTCGCGTCCGCCCCATCATGATGACGGTCGCGGTCGTGATTGCCGGCCTCCTCCCGATCATGCTGGGTTCCGGAACCGGCTCTGAAGTCATGCGCCGCATTGCCGCCCCGATGGTCGGCGGAATGACCAGCGCAACCGTACTGACATTGCTCGTCATCCCCGCCGCATTCCTGATCTGGCAGACACTTGCCCTTAAACTCCCGAAAGAGACATTGGGGACAGAATGAACCTGGGCCATCTGCCACATTGGCCGGTCAAAGGCCTGGAAGAGGTTCTGGGCGGCCACCTTGAGCTCCCGGCCCTCGCCGTCGGTCATATCGCCCTGCACCTGCGAGGGAGGCGCCAGCAGACATAATCTTCTCGCCCCTCCCGCCTCGCCGCGCATTCTCGCCGCTACTGCGCCCTCATGCGCAATATATTGCCATGACAAGCAGCGTTCCGGGTTTGTCCGTGCCCAGATGTATGGTCAGCCCGATACCTGGCCGTTCGTGGTCGTTTTGACCTTGAGCCATCCGGCCCTGAACGCCCTTCTGCGCTGAATTCTTGGGCAATTCGCACGGCGCAGCGCACCAGTTTTTGGCAGGGACAATTTCGAGACAAAAAAATCCAAATCCCGGACTTGCAAGCTGTATAGACAGGTCTATAGTTTTCGAACAAGGTCCAAGAAACGGGGAAAGGGAATAATCAATGTCTCCAGCAAAAAATCGCATTCTGATGGGTGCCGCCATCGCGCCGATCGTTTTGTGGCTCTATGCCCAGCCTGCCGCTGCACAGGAGTCCTCCGGCGAGGACGGCGCGAAAGTCGAAGAAACAGTCACAGTCACCGGCAGCCGCATCAAACGAAAAGACCTGACCAGCGTCGGCCCTGTCACGGTCCTCGACAGCGTCCAGATCGAACAGACCGGCATTTCGAACCTCGAAACGCTGCTTCAGCGTCTTCCGTCCTCTGCCGGATTTGGAGGTAACTCCAACAGCGCCTATTGGGTCTCCAATGGCTGGGGCACGCCCCAGATCAACCTGCGCGGCCTTGGCGTCAACAGGACCCTGGTCCTTCTGAATGGCCGCAGGCTTGTCTATGGCGGAACCGGGGCGAACAGCGCGGTGGATCTCTCCATGATACCCATGTCGCTCGTATCCCGCGTCGAAGTGCTGAAGGACGGCGCGTCGGCAACCTATGGCGCAGACGCCGTTGCCGGCGTGATCAACTTGATCACCAAGGAAGGGTATGACGGGTTCGAAGCATCGGCCAAGTATGGCATGACCGATGAAGGGGACGGCGAGGAAACCCTCCTGGAAATGAGCTGGGGCAACTCAACGCCCGCCGGCGACATCATGTTCAATGTCAGCTATCAGGACAATGGAGCCGCCCCTCTCTGGGACAAGAGCCGCGCGCCTTGCCCCGGTACGCCGACGCCAAACGGCTTTGTATGCGACGGGCTGAGCTCGTCGACGATCGGCGGCCGCGGTACAGTTCCGGCCGGATATGTCATGCCGGATGGCACGGTCCTGACCGGACCGACACGGATCAATTTCAACCAGGACCCGAATGGAGATGGCGACTCTTTCCATATCTATGACGGTGCGCTGGACGGGTTCAACTACAACCGCTACTTCAATGCGTCCAATCCGCTGGAACGCCTGAGCTTTGCGACCTTTGGCACCTATCACCTGACCGAGCATGCCGACCTGTTTGCCGAACTGCTCTATACGAAGCGCTGGTCAAGCCAGCCGGCCTCTCCGGCGACGCTGGTGAATGTTGCATTCGATGCCTCTCACCCGACCAATCCAACCGGGATCGATTTTGTTCTCGAACGCCGCCGTCTGCTCGAAAATGGCGCGCGGACGTTCGAGCAGGAAACCGATACGTTCCGTATCGTTACAGGTGTCAGGGGCTCGCTCGGTGGCTCCTGGAGCTATGAGGCCGCCCTGAACTGGGGCCGCAATACCGGTTCGGACTCCATTCTCAACAATATCAATACCGGCAGACTCGCCCAGACACTCGATCCCGCAACCTGCGGAACCGGGGGCATTCCGTGTGCTGACCTGTTCGGATACGGAGACGTCACCCAGGACGTGCTGGACTATATCGTGTTCACCCAAACTGGTCTTGGCGGAAATGAGCAAAAGGCAATCAGCGCGAGCATGAGCGGCGAGGCCTTCCAGCTTCCGGCCGGACCTGTCGGCGTCGCGTTCGGTGCTGACTGGCGGGAAGACAAGGGTTGGCGCAATCCCGACTCTCTCGCAGTTGCCGGCCTGGCGCTCGGAAACCAGGAAGACCCCATCTCCGGATCCACCAAGGCAACCGAGGTCTTCGCCGAAATCGACGTGCCCCTGTTGAAGGACAAACCCTTCATCGAGGCGCTCGATTTTGACGGTGCGATCCGCTACTCCGACTATGACCTGTTCGGAAGCGACACCAATTACAAGGCCGGATTGAACTGGCGGATCAATCCCGCGCTCAAGTTCCGCGGCACCTATACAACTGCCTTCCGCATCCCCAACATACCGGAACTCTTTGGCGGGGTTTCCGAAGGCAACCTGACGACGGTCGATCCGTGCTCGAACTGGTCATCCCTGTCTCCGTCAAGCAACATTTACCAGAACTGCCAGGCTGCCGGGGTACCGACCAATTATGTCCAGCTCGGCAATACGGTCCTGACAGATGCCGGCGGCAACCCGGATCTCCAGCCGGAGTCGGCAGAATCCTTCACCCTGGGGACGGTCTTCCAGCCAATCGAAGGTCTGTCTCTGACACTCGACTATTTTGACATCCAGATCGACAATGCGATCCGGACCACGCCAGGTTCCACCAAGCTCCTGTTGTGCTACGAATCCGTCAACCTGTCGCACGAGTTCTGTGGCCCGCAGCATCACACCCGCAACCCGCTCAATGGTGACGTCAATTATCTCTCCACGCAGAACGCCAATACCGGTAGCGAGACGATGAAGGGCCTGGACATTGGCGTCGTCTATTCTTTCGAGAAGTTTGGCCTCGACCACGCGCTTGATCTGAAAGCGACCTATCTCTCCGAATATGAGACGGTCGCGTTTGATGGCGACACACCGACGGTCATCGACGGCCATATCGGCGGCGGGAATGGCGGCTATCCGAACTGGCGCGCTGTCGGATCGTGGACGACCACGGCCCGGAAATGGAGCGGAACCTATTCCGTTCAGATGATCGGCGAAGGCGATGATTTCTATGCCACCTCCGGTCCGGGCTCCAGTATTCCCGCCCAGTTCTACCACAATGCACAGCTGTCATATGATCTCAGCGACGCGCTTCGCCTGAGTGTCGGGATTGACAATATCTTCCAGAATGACCCGCCCTTCGTGGCCAGCTGGACGGACGGCAATACCGATACGATGACCTATGACCTGCTCGGTCGGCGCGGTTATCTGCGTGTGACCTACAGACGATAGCGCAGGCTTTCAGGACCCCCATCGGCAGGCTGCCTACCGATGGGGGTCCGGTTTTCCCCTTCCCATACCGGATCAATGTGAGGTGCCGGCCATGGCCAGAGCAATCGCCTTCAATGTACGCCAGTGGCACAAGTGGGTTTCGCTATTTGTCGGAATACAGGCCATGCTCTGGCTGGCATCCGGCCTCTACATGGTGATCATCAACCTGAACTTCATTCATGGTGATCATCTCGTCCGCAACATGTCCGATACGCTACCGCCGGGCTACACGCCGGGCTTCGGATTCGAAGAGGTCATGTCAAGCTATCCGCAAGCTGAACTGATTTCCCTCGAAACATGGCTCGGCAAGCCGTATTACCGTGTCCAGACGATTGATGGCCGGGTCCTTGTTGATGCGCAGACCGGAATCCAGCGGTCTCCTCTCGACCGGACCGACGCGATCGCCGTTGCCCAATACCACTATGCCCGCCCGGGCGAGGCAAAATCCGCGCAGTTGCTCGTGGATCAGGCCAATGCGCCAAGCGAAATACAGGGCCGAAAGCTGCCTCTGTGGAGAATCGATTTCGAGGACCCGGGCAGGACGTCCTTCTACGTCTCACCGGACGATGGGGCGCTTGTTACCCGGCGGCACGATTATTGGCGGATTTTCGATTTCGTATGGATGCTGCACATCATGGACTACAAGGACAGGGCCGATGTGAACAACACACTCCTGCGCGCATTTGCCGGTCTTGGACTCATCCTCTCGATTGCAGGTATCTGGTTGCTCTGGTTCAGCTTCAAACACCGCCGCGGAGTCCGTTGACCCATGACAATCATTCGGGAAGTTCATAAATGGATTGGCCTTCTGCTCGGACTGCAGTTGCTGCTGTGGATGTTCAGTGGTCTGGGCATGGCCATTCTGCCGCACGCGAAGGTCGCCGGCGACCATCACAGGGTGGATTCAGAACCAGGACTGCTTCTGGCGGAGGTTACTGAGCAGATCGCTCCGCCACTATCCGGGAGTGCTTCGGATGTCCGCCGGGTCGAATTGCGCCTCCTCTCAGATCGAGCCGTCTTCCAGGTCGATACCGGAGGGGGGGCATACCTTTTGGACGCAGCAAGTGGATCCCCGATTGCGATCGATGAAAGCGGTGCCCGGCAAATTGCGGCGCGCGATTATTCCGGCGATGCAGGAATTTCGACCGTCAGACATCTCGAACATCCGACGCTGGAGATCAGGGACCATGCCGGCCCCGCCTGGCAGGTCAACTTCAGTGATCCGGAACGTACAAGCCTCTATGTGTCTGCCGAAACGGGCGACATACTTGAAAGGCGGAACAATTACTGGCGAACATTCGATACGCTCTGGATGCTCCACATCATGGACTATTCCAATAGGTCGAACTTCAACAATCCACTCGTCATCCTGTCGGCCCTTATCCTTTTCTGGCTCGGCCTGAGCGGCCTTGTGCTCTGGTGGGACAGCTTCCACCGGGAGGATTTCCGCGCCATCGTCTCCCGCTTGACCGGCAAGAAACCGGTCCTCCTGTCCGTGGCAAGCCCGAGCGGGGACCTGCTGAAGACTGTCCGAACCCCGGGACACCAGACCCTTTACGCCGCACTGGAGGCTGAAGGCTATGCACTTCCCTCTTCGTGTGGAGGGGGCGGGTCCTGCGGGCTCTGCAAGATCAAGACGAGTCCTGATTCGCCGGCAACAGCCGCCGATCGCAGGCAGATACCGGAAGCGGATCTTGACCGGGGTGTCCGGCTGGCCTGCCAGCATCGTCTGTCATCTGACGTGTCCGTCACGCTTCCCGACGGCCTGCTTGACGCGAGACGCCTTGACGGCGAAGTCGTCTCTTCCAGACGTCTCACGCCGGACATGTTTGAAATTCGCATCGCCCTTCCGGCGCCCCTGGAATTTCGCTCTGGCAGCTATATCGAAGTGGAAATTCCGCCCTACAGTACGGACCTGGACCAGATCAACCTTCCGGATCCGGTCAAATCGCTGTGGCGGACATCCGGAACGGACGAGCGCATCCAGTCCGCTCGTCCGCTCGTTCGCACCTATTCCCTTGCCAATGCGCCAGGCGAGACCGGCAGCGAAGTGACGCTGAATGTCCGCCTCGTTCTGGCAGGTCCCGAACATGCCGGAGCGCCCGTTGGTCTCGGATCGGCCTATATGACCTCGCGCCGACCGGGCGATACCCTTTCCCTGAGGGGCCCGCTCGGGGATTTCCATGTGGGCGAGCACGAGGAAGAGCGTGTCTTTATCGGCGGCGGTGCCGGCATTGCCCCCCTGCGCTCGATGATCCGGAACCAGTTGCTCAACAAGGGTTCGACGTCCCGGATGTGGCTCTGGTACGGCGCAAGAACCCCGGAGGCGCTGGCATACCGGGAGGAATTCGAGCAATTGGCCACGGACTTCGACAATTTTTCATGGCAAGTCGCACTCTCGCATCTGGAGCCTCACCAGGAATGGGAAGGGCACAAGGGGTGGATCCACGAGATCTTCCGGGACAATTTTCTCGCCACACACCCGGACCCCGGGCGCTGCAGCTTCTACGTATGCGGACCGCCGCCTATGCTGGAGGCCGTTCTCAACCTGCTGCGAGGAGCGGGAATCAGGGAAGAAAAGATTGCATTTGATGATTTTGGCATCTGATCCGGCTCACTCTCCAGCCCGGGGCGGCAATATTTCGGCCCTGCAGCTCCCGCAGCCCGCAGCGCCGGATTAGCCCGGCCCGACAACACATGACAGATAGCCCTGGCCTCTTCCGCGCGTGCGATCATGGCGCCTTGTGCCTGAAAGCACTTGAATCCTGACGCTCTTGGATGGAAAGGACACCTGCACTGGACACCGCGGAGGCTGTACTTGTCACATTCTTTGCTCCTGCCTGCCACCCGAAGTGTTCCCTGTCACCCGCACGCCGACGTCGATCAGCCGGCCCTTTTGAAGAACCTGGATAATACAGATGTCACCTGCCCCACTCTATGAACAGATCAAGCAGCATATCACTGATCTGATCGAAACCGGTGAACTGGGCCCGAATGACCGCCTGCCGTCCGAGACGGATCTGGCAGCGGAATTTCAGGTCGCCCGGATGACCGTTCACCGCGCCATCAAGGAACTCAAGGATTCAGGGGTCGTGACCCGAATCGCAGGTGTGGGCACATTTGTCGCTGAAACCCAGTCGAGCGGGCAATTGATTGCGGTCAACAACATTGCCGATGAGATCCGCTCACGGAACAGCGCCTACTCAGCCGTGATGGTTCAGAATGCAAGAGAGCGGGCCTCTAGAGCCGTTGCGCAACAACTGGAGATCGACCCGGGCTCACCGGTATTCCACTCGATCGTTGTCCACATGGAGAACGGGACTCCCCTTCAGCTGGAAGAGCGTTTCGTGCCGCAATGCCTGTTGCCAGGATATGGCGATGTGGATTTCAGCCGAACAACGCCAAACGAATATCTGATGAAACATGCCCCGCTCCAGAAATTCGAGCACAGGGTCAAATCCGTACTAGCCGAACCGGACGTGCGCAAACTTCTGAGGATCAACAAGGATGAACCCTGCCTAGTCCTGTTGCGCCGTACATGGAGCCGTCGGCGAGTCGTCTCCTTTGCCCGCATGACGTATCCAGGTTCGCGCTACGAATTTCTCGATCGTGTCGCCTCCGCCTGAAAGGGCTGAAGGCGATCCATCGCCGTCGTTGAGGGACCGAACCGGGCAGGCCTGCCGGGCCCGTTCAGCCCCTCCTTGCATGCCGCTTCCCGACCTGGCCGCCAAGAGTGATTGCCTACAGGATGCCGGGAAGGTCCAGCTCATACTCGCGCGCGCAGTCGAGGGCGGACTGGTAACCGGCATCGGCATGACGCATCACGCCGGTCGCCGGGTCGTTCCACAGGACGCGGGCAATCCGCCGGTCGGCGCTTTCCGTGCCGTCGCAACAGACCACCATGCCCGCATGTTGCGAAAAGCCCATGCCCACACCGCCGCCATGATGCAGCGAGACCCAGGTCGCCCCGGATGCGGTATTGAGGAGCGCATTCAGAAGCGGCCAGTCGGATACAGCATCCGATCCATCCCGCATGCCTTCCGTTTCCCGGTTCGGTGACGCGACAGAGCCGGAATCCAGATGGTCGCGGCCGATAACGATGGGGGCGGACAATTCTCCCTTTCGCACCATCTCGTTGAAGGCAAGACCTAGTCTGTGCCTGACCCCAAGCCCGACCCAGCAGATCCGCGCTGGCAGCCCCTGGAACGAAATGCGGCTTCGCGCCATGTCGAGCCAGTTGTGCAGGTGCGGATCATTGACAAGTTCCCGAACTTTCGCGTCGGTCTTGTAGATATCTTCCGGATCCCCCGACAGGGCGCACCAGCGGAAGGGCCCGATGCCACGGCAGAAGAGAGGCCGGATATAGGCAGGTACAAATCCGGGGAAGTCGAATGCAGTGGAAAGCCCCTCTTCCTTTGCGACCTGCCGGATATTGTTGCCATAGTCGAACGTCGGGACACCGGCATCCCAGAAATTCACCATGGCCTCCACATGGACCTTCATACTCGCACGTGCGGCAAGTTCGACGGCCTTCGGATCGCTTTCCTGACGTTCACGCCACTCGGCAACACTCCATCCCTGCGGCAGATAGCCATGAACCGGATCATGCGCGCTGGTCTGATCGGTTACCATGTCCGGTCGGACACCGCGGTCGAATATTTCCTGGAATATGTCGGCGGCGTTACCAATCAGGCCGACCGACTTCGCTTCACCGGCCGCTGTCCATTTCGCAATCAGGTCGAGCGCCTCATCGAGCGAATGAGTCTTGTGGTCGACATACCCCGTTCTCAGGCGAAAATCGACACGCGTCTCGTCGCATTCCACAGCCAGGCAAGAGGCGCCCGCCATGACCGCGGCCAGGGGTTGGGCGCCCCCCATGCCTCCAAGACCGCCCGTCAGGATCCAGCGCCCCGACAGCTCGCCGCCATAATGCTGGCGGCCCGCCTCCATGAAGGTTTCGTACGTACCCTGCACGATCCCCTGGGACCCGATATAGATCCACGAGCCAGCCGTCATCTGGCCGTACATGGCCAGCCCCTTCCGGTCCAGTTCGTTGAAATGATCCCAATTGGCCCAGTGGGGCACCAGGTTCGAATTCGCGATCAAGACGCGCGGTGCGTCCTCATGCGTCCGGAAAACGCCGACAGGCTTGCCGGACTGAACAAGGAGCGTTTCATTGTCTTCAAGACGCTGGAGCGTCTCGACAATGCGGTCAAAATCCTTCCATGTCCGGGCAGCCCGCCCAATCCCGCCATAGACGACAAGTTCGTGCGGGTTTTCTGCCACATCGGGATGAAGATTGTTCATCAGCATGCGCATTGGTGCTTCCGTCTGCCAGCTTCTTGCGGTGATCTCCTTTCCCGTGGGCGGAAATACATCGCGTTGATTGTGCCGGTTATTATTCATGGCTTTGTCCCATTTCGGTCGTTGCATCTTCAATGGCTCTGAGTATCCCTCTCAGATGACTGCGCAGGCGTTCCGCCTTGGCAGAGTCATATTCAAATGGCACACACTCGCTTGCGAGATAGTTTGCCTGGGCCAGTTCGATCTGGATCGCATGGACCCCATTGCCGGGGCGGCCATAATGGCGGGTTGTCCACCCCCCCCGGAACCGCCCGTCGCGAACAAATGTGTAATCCCCCCCGTTCCGGCACGCGTTCACGGCGGCTTCCGCAATGCGCTCGTCGCACGAAGTTCCGAGATTGGTACCAAGATTGATGTCCGGAAGCACCCCATCGAACAGGAAAGGGATCCGGGATCGGATCGAGTGACAGTCCACCAGGACGGCGAGACCATGCTTGCGATGCACCCGCTCCAGTTCCCCGGCCAGCGCGGCATGATAGGGATGGTGCCAGGCTGCAAGACGGGCTTCGATATCTGTGCGCCCGGGCGCCTCCGCCCAGATTGCGTTCCCGTCAAAATCCGTCATCGGAACAAGGTCGGTCGTGTTCGCGCCGTCATAGAGCGGGCTTCCGTCCGGATCCCTGTTCGCGTCGATCAGGTATCTGTGAAAGTTTGCCCTGACGACGGTCGCATCCGGCAATAAATCAGCATACAGCCTGTCCGCATGCCAATCGGTATCGGCAAGGGAACGGGCCGGCGGCCGCAGGTTTGCGTAAATATCGGGCGGCAGGTATGTCCCGCTGTGCGGAACGCCAAGGACGATCGCGCCCTCTCCGGACTTGATATCGACGGGTCTCATGCAGCAACCCCGTCGACACTTTCGGGCAGTCCTGCTGCCCGCGACAGGGCTGCGTCCCGCACAAGGGTATTCATTTCTGCAAGATCCGGCGCCAGAAACCGGTCTTCGTCCAGTCTCGGAACCCTCGCCCGGATTGCAGCGAGAACATCCCTCAATGCGGGGCTGGTCCTCAGCGGTTCGCGAAACTCCACGCTTTGCGCCGCGCAGAGAAATTCCACCGACAGGATCATGCTGAGATTCCGGTTCATCCTGCCAAGCCGGCGCGCGCCATGGGCCGCCATGGACACGTGGTCCTCCTGGTTTGCGGAAGTGGGCGTGGAATCGGTCGAACACGGATTTGCGATGTGCTTGTTTTCGCTCATGAGAGCTGCTGACGTGACCTCGGCGATCATCATGCCGGAATTCAGCCCGGGAGCCCGGGTCAGGAATGGCGGCAAGTGGAAGGACAGGGCCGGGTCGACCATGACTGCGATCCGCCGCTGCGCGATGGCGCCGATTTCGGCGATCGCCAATGCGATCATGTCCGCCGCGAACGCGACCGGTTCGGCATGGAAGTTTCCGCCCGAAACGATTTCGTTCCGCTCGACCAGGACAAGCGGATTGTCGGATACGGCGTTGGCTTCGATCTCCAGCGTCCGTCCCGCCATATCGAGAAGGTCCAGCGCGGCGCCAGTCACCTGCGGCTGGCATCGGATGCAATAGGGATCCTGGACTCGTCCATCCCCTTCGCGATGGCTGTCCCGGATTTCCGACCCCTCAATGATGTCACGGATCGCCCGCGCAACGCGCTTTTGTCCGGGATGGCCCCGCAACTCGTGTATTTCCGCAAGGAATGGCGCTGTCGACCCCATGACCGCATCTGTCGAGAGCGCGGAGGAAACAAGGGATTGCAGCAGGTTCCGTTTGGCATCGAACAATCCCGCAAGCGCGCAGGCCGTTGAAAACTGCGTTCCATTGATCAGGCCCAGGCCTTCCTTGGCACCGAATTCCACGGGCGACAGGCCCGCTGCCTCCAGGCCCACCCTGGCCGGCATCCGGCGCCCCTGAAAGAAGACTTCCCCCTCTCCCATCATCGCCGCCGCCATATGCGCCAGCGGCGCCAGATCACCAGATGCCCCGACAGAGCCCTGCTCGGGGATGATGGGCAGGACGCCTTCGCTGACCATTCTCTCGATCAGCACCGCGACCTGCCAGGATACACCAGACGCACCGCGGCCGATCGACAGGAGTTTCAGCACCATCATGAGCCTCACGGTGGCAGGCTCCAGCGGGTCACCAACACCACAGCAATGGGACAGGACAAGGTTGCGCTGCAGCCTGGCCGTGTCGGCCGGTGCAATCTTGATGCTGGCAAGTTTTCCAAAGCCGGTGTTCACACCATAAATCGCCTGCTCGCCTTCAGCTGCCCGCGCGACCACGTCTGCGGCCCGGTCGACATCCTTGCGGGCCCGCTCAGCCAGCCTGACAGGCACGTCCGAGCGCCAGATATTTTCCAGCGCCGCCAGACCCGTGGCGCCAGGTTCCAGGACAATCATGTGACCTCTCCGCAAAAAATGCGCTTGTACAATGGATTGAAACCGATCCGGCAGGACAGTTCCGCAGGATGATCCACATCCCAGACCGCGAGATCTGCAGACTGCCCTGCATGCATGCGCCCGACATCCTCCAGGCCAAGCGCCATCGCGCCATTCCGGGTGACGCCGCGCAGCGCTTCTTCAGGCGTCAGACGAAACAGGACGCAGGCCATGTTCATCGCGCTCAGAATCGAGGTCATCGGTGAGGAACCCGGATTGCAGTCCGTCGCAATCGCCATGGGGACGTCATTTTCGCGGAATGCCGATACGGGCGGCGGCCGCGTTTCCTGGAGGAAGTAAAATGCGCCCGGAAGCAGGACCGCTATGCTCCCATGACGCTGCATCGCCTCGGCATCTTCCGGCGTTGCATATTCCAGATGATCACACGAGAGCGCGGCATATTCTGCGGCAATGCGTGCGCCGCCCAACCAGGACAATTGCTCGGCGTGCAGCTTCACGGGCAAGCCGAGCGTCCGAGCTTTTTCGAACACGGTCCGGATGTCTTGCGGCGAAAAGGCAATGGTCTCGCAGAACCCATCCACCGCATCGGCCAGACCCTCGGCCTTTGCGCCTTCCATTGCCGGAAGGCAGACATCCGAAAGGTAATCGTCCGGGCGCCCCGCATATTCGCGAGGCAGCGTATGGGCTCCGAGGAAAGTTGTACGGACCCGGAGGGGCCGCACCTTTTCCACCTGCCGCGCCACGCGAAGCATCTTCATCTCGGTCTCTATGTCCAGCCCGTAACCGGACTTGATCTCGAGCGTTGTCACCCCTTCCGCAATCAGGGCGTCCACACGCAACAGGGCCGATCTCAGAAGATCCTCCTCGCTTGCAGCCCGGGTCGCCTCCACGGTCGAGACGATGCCGCCTCCGGACCGGGAAATTTCCTCATAGGATGCCCCGTTCAGACGCGCCTCGAATTCGGCGGACCGGTTTCCTGCGTGAACGATATGGGTATGGCAATCCACAAGGCCTGACGTAACAAGGCGCCCTTCCAGATCCAGGCGCTCGTCGTTCCGGGCAGCTTCAGGAATATCCGCGCACGTTCCGACCCAACGCAACCGCCCGTCTTTCATCCAGACGGCCCCATCCGGAACGAGTCCGTACGGCTCATTTCCTTCAAACGTCGCGAGCTTTGCGTGCGTCAGTAACATGATTTCCTGTTGCCTGAGGGTACGGTCTGCTGCATATGTATATACATATTATTAGACTAGGAAAGATGTAATGACGGTCATCTGGGCGAAAAAAGCGCTCCTGTCGGATGGGTGGTCCGATGCGGTCCGCGTGGAAACGAGCCCGGAGGGCACCATCCTGTCCGTACGCTCAGGGCACCCCCCGGAAGGCACCCGGACCGGCCTGCTTCTCTCCTCCCCGGCCAACGTTCATTCGCATGCTTTCCAGCGTACCATGGCCGGACTTACCGAGGGTCGCGGACCTGATGGAAAGGACAATTTCTGGACGTGGCGCAAACTGATGTTCCGGTTCCTGGAACGCCTGGCACCTCGTCACATCGAAGACATCGCAGCATTTGTTCAGATGGAAATGCTCGAAGCTGGTTATGCAGCAAGTGTCGAATTCCACTATCTCCATCACCAACCTGACGGGACGCCATACGAAAACCTCGCGGAAACTTCCGAACGGATCGCGGCAGCGGCCACGACAAGTGGCATCGGCCTTACGCTGCTCCCTGTGCTCTACCAGTACGGAGGATGCGATAAGCGCCCCCTTGATCGAGGCCAGGTCAGATTTGGCAACACTTTCGACCGGTTCGCACGGCTTGTAGAAAAGGCACAGGGCGCCTTGGGAAGTCTTCCGGCGGATTGCAGGCTGGGCGTAGCCCCTCACAGCCTGCGGGCTGTTGCTGACAATGACATAGCACGGGTCGAACAGCTCCTGCCTTCCGGCCCGGTCCACATGCACCTGGCGGAGCAGCAGGAAGAAGTTGACGAAGTCCTGGAACGCTATGGTACCCGTCCGGTCACCTGGTTCCTGGACAATTGCAATGCCGGCCCCAGATGGTGTCTCATTCACTGCACCCGGATGGAGAAAACTGAAACCATCCGTCTGGCGGGCTCAGGGGCCGTCGCAGGCGTCTGCCCCTCTACCGAGGCCAATCTCGGAGATGGGATATTTCAGGCAGACACCTGGCTCGAACATGACGGGCCAATTGCAATCGGTTCGGATTCAAACATTCGCATCTCTCTGGCAGAAGAATTGAGGGCCCTGGAATACTCCCAGCGCCTGAGAGACCATGCCCGCGCCGTGTTGTCGCGGTCCGGCCATTCAACGGGGCGAACAGTCTTCGAAGCTATTTCGAAAGGCGGCGCAACGGCCGCCGGACGCAACAGCGGCCGGATAGAGGAAGGCGCTCTAGCAGACCTTTTCGCGCTTGACATTGACAGCATCTGCCTGGCTGGGCTTGAAGGCGACACGCTTCTGGATAGCTATGTTTTCGCCGGCGATGATGGTCTTGTTACGGATGTCTGGTCCGCCGGACGCCACCTTGTCAGAGAAGGTCGCCACGTCGGCCGGGACAAGATCTTGGAGAAATATCGCAGGACGATGAGTGAACTCAGGGACGCGTTATGACAGACACGCCGTTCAATAGCTGGCAGTCAGTCCAGGAGGAAGTGTTGGCCCGAATTCATTCGCGGCAATGGAAACCCGGCGACCTCATCCCGAACGAGGCGGATCTTGCCCAGGAGTTTGGTTGCGCCCGGGCAACAGTGAACCGCGCCCTGCAGAACCTGGCGGATGAAGGCCTGCTGGACCGGCGCCGCAAGGCCGGCACCCGTGTTGCGACACACCCGGTCCGCAAGGCGACCATGTACATTCCCGTCATACGCCAGGAAATAGCAGATAAGGGACATGAATACGGCTATGAACTGATCTGCTCTGAAAGAGTCCTTCCACCTACGGAAGTCAGCAATATCATGGAATTCGGCAGGCGCGCCCGCGCTCAACATATCGTCTGCATACATACAGCTGACGGCCGCCCCTATGTGATCGAAGATCGCTGGCTGAACCCGAAATGGGTTTCGGCGAAGGAAATATCGATCTTCAACGAAATCAGCCCGAACGAGTGGCTCGTCACACATGTTCCGTTTACGGAAGGTGAAATCATGTTTTCCGCCATGTCAGCCGGCAAGACAGAAGCGGGATTGCTTTCCTGCAAGGAAGGCGAAGCATTGTTTGTCATTGACCGCACGACCCGCAACAAGCAGGAGGCGATTACCTCCGTCCGGCTGATCTTTGCTCCGGACTATCAGATCGAAACTGTCCTGTAGGTTGGCATTCGGGGGACAATTCTGCCGCCCCGTCCTTCATTTCACCGGCCTTTCACAAGAGTTCAAACACTTTATTGGAGAATGCATCAGTGCTCGTCAGCCATGCCCATGCCGTGATTCAGGCACAGACATGGCCGGAAACCAAGCGGTAAGCGCTCATCCTCGGAGTGGATGCGCGTGTGTAGTTTCCAACATGGAATGGTGCGCGTCCGGTTTCGGCGAGAACCAGCGGTGAAGTGCTGGCAAAACAAGCAATGTCAGCACGGTCGAAGAGACAAGCCCTCCCATGACAACCGTGGCAAGTGGACGTTGAACCTCGGCGCCAACGCCAGTCGCGAAAAGCAAGGGCGCAAGGCCGAGCGCCGTGGTCAGGGCCGTCATGAGGACAGGCCGGGCTCTCAGTCCAGCTGCCTCGATGGCCAGTTCATCCAGATTCCGGCCAGCCCTGGCAAAATCGTCCATGAAACTGACAAGCACCATACCGTTGCCAAGCGCGATCCCGAACAAGGCAATGAATCCGACTGTCGCTGGCACTGACACAGGCAAGCCGCTGACCCAGAGCGCCATCGTGCCGCCTGTCAGGGCGAGCGGGATGTTGAGCAAGATCAGAATGGCAGATTTCATTCGGCCGAAGGTCAGCAACAGGATAAGGAACACGATAGCGAGCGTGATCGGGATCACGACCGCAAAGCGCTGATTGGCCTCCTGCTGCAGTTCAAACTGACCGCCCCACTCAACCCGGTAGCCCGCAGGTAGATCGAGTTCCGCCCCGACATCCTCCTGTGCTTCGCTGACATAGCTGCCGATATCCCGGCCCCGGACATTCAGCTGGACAGTGATGAACCGCTCGCCATTCTCGCGCGTGATCTGCCGTGGCCCGACAATCTCGCGAATGTCGGCGACACTCTCCAGCGGAATGCGTGCACCGCTCTCCGATTCCAGAATGATCCGCCCGATCGCCGCCGGTGTGTTGCGGTCCTCCTCTGCAAAGCGAACGACCACCGGGAACTGGCGTACACCTTCGAAGACCGCACCTGCCTCCGCGCCGCCAACGCCTGACTGAAGGGCATCCAGCGCCTCTTCGATGCTGAGACCATACCGGCCGAGCGCTGTCCGGTTGAGTGACACGACAAGCTGCGGCGCGCCGGTGATCTGGTCGGCCTGGACGTCACTTGCACCCGGAACATCCTGAAGGATGGACTGCAGTTCTTGTGAACTTTCCAGCAGGACAATGGTGTCCGGCCCGAAGATCTTGACCGCGAGCTGCGCCTTGGTGCCGGTCAGCAATTCGTCCACAGACATCGCAATCGGCTGGCCGACATTGGCCCGGATACCCGGGAAGGAACCGAGGCTGTCAGAGATTGCAGCCCGAAGGTCATCTGGGCTCATACCGTCCCGCCAGTCCTCTCTGGGCTTCAGGGCCACAAAGGCCTCGATACTGTTGACAGGGTCGGCATGGGCACCGACTTCTCCGCGCCCGATACGGCTGACAATCGAGTCGATTTCCGGAAAGGAACGCAGCAGCCGACTTTCGATGCGGGTTGAAATGGCCTTGGCTTCCGTCAGTGAAATTGACGGCGCCATTGTGACCCGCAGCAGGACATCGCCTTCCTCAAGCGCCGGCGTGAACTCCGACCCAAGCCGCGTCGCTGCAAGACCGCCAGCCAGAAGTAACAGTCCTGCAAGGCAGATTGCAGCCATCCGTCGGCGAACAAAAAAGGCTGCGAGTGGCTTGATGAACCGCGTCAGCCGGCCTTTCTCAGCGGTCTCCGTCTTGCCCGATGGACGCATCAGGCCAAGCGCCATGGCAGGCGCAATCAGCGCCGCATAGATCAGCGAACCGGTCATGGCGAGCGCAGCTGACGCAGCCAGGGGCCGGAACGTCTTGCCTTCGGTTCCCTGCAGCGAAAAGAGCGGCAGGAACACGATGATGACAACAGCCACCGCCGCGATCAAGGGCGCGATCACTTCCGTACTGGCCCGCGCGACCGTCGTGCGCGCATCCTCGCCCTCTGATCGTTCCCTGAATCCTCGATCGACATTCTCAGCGATCACGATCGCCCCATCGACCATCATGCCGATCGCGATGGCAACTCCGCCGAGCGTCATGAGGTTCGCACCGATTCCAAGCGCGCTCATCGCGATGAAAGCAAACCCGACCGAGAACGGGATCGACAAGACCACAACTAGGCTCGGCCGCCATCCGCCGAGAAAGGCAAACACGATGATTGCGACGAGCAAGGCTCCCTGCCAGAGCGCGGTTGTAACCGTTGCCGCCGCTTTCTGGACAAGCGTGCCCTGGTCATAATAGGGGATCGCCTTTACTCCATCGGGAAGCGAGGCGTTGATTTCTTCAAAACGCGACTTCGCGTTCTCGATGACGTCTGATGTGTTCGACCCGTAGAGCTTCAGCACGAGGCCGGCAACCGCCTCGCCTTCTCCATTAGCTGTTGCAAGACCTTGTCGGACGCCGCCGCCAATTTGGACTTCACCAAGGTCGCGGACCCGGATTGGGCGTCCATCAATGCTTCTGACCGGCGTGTCGCGAAGATCGTCTAGTGTTCTCGCCAGGCCAACACCGCGGACGGTGTATTGTTCAGCGCCGACTTCGATGAATTGAGCCCCCGCCGTCCGGTTAGCCGCTTCAAGGGCGTCGATCACGTCTGCAACACCCAGATGGTAGGAGGTCAGCTGGTCCGGATCGAGGCGCACCTGGTATTGTTTCTCAAATCCGCCGAGCGAGAGCACTTCGGTCACCCCCTCCACAGACTGAAGGGGGTACTTGATCATCCAGTCCGCAATCTCTCGCAGTTCGACGAGCGATCGTTCGCCCGTCTCATCGACAAGGCGGTAATACATGATGATTCCGAGACCGGTTGAGATGGGCCCCATTATCGGAGTCCCGAACCCTAGCGGGATGGCGTCTGCCGCTTCGCCGAGACGCTCGCCGACGACCTGCCGGGCGAAATAGACATCGGTGCCGTCTTCAAAATAGATGTTGACGACGGAAAGCCCGAAGTTCGAAGTCGAACGGATTTCCTCAACCTTGGGAAGTCCGGACATGGCCGTTTCAATCGGATAGGTGACATACCGCTCCACTTCTTCGGGGGAAAGTCCTTCGGTCTCGGTGAATACCTGAACCAGTGACGGCGAGGGATCGGGGAACGCATCGACCGGAAGGCTCCGGAACGCGAACAGTCCGCCGATTGCAAGGGCAATAACCGCAATGACCGCAAGCAGCTGGCCACCGGCAAGGCGGTGCATGAGATTGAACATTTCTACCGTCTCCTAGTGCGCGTGGCCGTCGCCAAAGGCGTCTTTTTCGAGCTGGGCCTTGAGGGTGAAGGCCCCGTCTGTCACGAGTGCATCGCCGGCTTCGAGGCCGGAAAGAACCTGCGTGAATCCATTCGCGCTTCCGCCTGCCATCACTTCTGTGGGCTTGAAGCCGTCGTCTGTTGGCACAAAGACAGATTGCCTGCCCTCGACCTCGACAATCGCGCCAGACGGAACCCGGACGGATGTCTCAGACCCGCCTGTTTCGATATGTGCGGTAAGAAACTGGCCGGGCTTCAGGCGATGATCAGCATTGTCGACGATAACCCGGGCCGTCGCCGTCCGTGATGTCTCGTCAATGATCGGCAGCACAGTCGCAATGGTCCCTTCGGCCAGACTTTCGCCGGTTTCCCGCCGGAGCGAAACTGCCAGACCCGCATCAACCTTTCCAAGGTCATCCTTGTACACAGCAATGTCGGCCCATACGACGCTATCGTCGATGACGACAAACATCGGCTCGCCTCCAGCCGAAACGGTTTCGCCCAGCGAAACCGTGCGACGGATGATTTTTCCGGCGATCGGCGACGTCACATAGGCTTGCGACAGCGCACCGTCCTTCGCACCGTCAAGACGGTCCAGAACTTCATGTCCGATACCGACAGCATGCAACCTGTTCTCAGCAGCCTCCCGTTGGGCATTGGCCGCTGCAAAAGCGGCCCTGGCTGACTGCACATCAGCCTTCGCGGTAATTTTCTGCTGGAAAAGATGCTCTTCGCGGTCCAATTCAGCCTTGGCAAGGCGTTCGGCCGTCACCGCATTCAGGAAGTCGGCCTTGAGGCCAGCAAGTTCCCGGCTTGTCAGAAGTGCAAGCGTCGCACCGGGCCCGATCGTATCTCCTTCTCCGGCATAGAGACGGGCGACGACCCCTTCGACTTTGGGGGAAACCCGGGCGATCCTGTCAGCGTCAAACCGGATCTCAGCCGGAAGCTCGAGATCTCCGGAGATGCGCCCGAGAGCGGCCTTGCCGACCACGATACCGGCAGCTTTGGTCTCTGCCGGGCTCAACTCTACATGGTCCGGCGCCTGATGGTCGTCATCTTCATCGTGCATCTCATATTGATTAGCGCGATCTTGTCTCTCTTCCTTCCCGGCAGCGTTTTCTGCTGGCGAGCCGGCGCCTGCGGCATCGCCGCTGCACGCCGAAAGATAGAGGAACGCGGGTGTCAGAAACGCCGCAAACAACATGTTCCTGTTCATTGGGTATCTCCATCAAATGGTGCTGCGCCGATCAGGGCGCGCAACCGCAAGGTTTCGATTTCAAGCGAAAGCCGTGCGTCTATGACCGCTGAGCGCGTCTCTATCAGGCTCCGGCGCGCATCGAGTGTTGCGGTTAGGTCGAACTTGCCGACCCGGTATCCTTCCGCTGCCGCGGCATAGGCCTGCTCGGCCAGGGGGAGCGCCTCCCCTTCAAGACGGTCAAGCCGGGATCTGAACGTGCGGCTGCGGGCAACAAGGCTCGCTTGCTGCGCACGCAAACGGGCTTCCACGGCATCAGCGTTCAACGCTGCCCCTTGAGATCTGAGCCGGGCTGCTCGCGCCGCATCCTGGTTGCGGTCGAATAGAGGCAGCGGCACGCTCACCCCCGCAAGGAATGCATTGTCACCGGTCTGTTCAAAATTCCGAAGGCCGGCAGACAACGTCACATCCGGCCAGGCACCTGCGCGTGCCAAATCAGCCGCCGCACGACGCGCCTCCATCCCAGCCTTTGCCTCTGCCAGCCTTGGGTGAGATGGTCCGCCTTCGCTTGCTTTGATCTCGGCCTTATCGAATTTCTCACGGGCAGGATCAGGCAGAACAAAATCTACCTCCCCTCGTCCCCAGACAGAGGCCAGAGCAATGGCTCTGGCTTCGACTTCTCCGGCTGCCGCATCCGCTGCTGCCTGAAGGATCGCTTCCTCAGACTGTGATCGGACAAGCTCCGGAGGGGCTGATGCTCCCGCTTCCACCCTGCGAGAAACGACATCTGAGAACTCTCCTGCCAGCTTGGCCGCATCGGATGCAACCTTGGCAATCTCGATGGCTGCCTGCAAATCGAGAAACAACTCTCCGGCCAGCGTCTGGGATTCAAGACGCATGACCTCGCACCTGGCGCTTGCAAGGGCAGCCTCAGCCCGGGCAGCCCTCTCGGAAAGACGCCGCTTTCCACCGAGCCGGAATGTCTGTTCGAGCACCAGGGTATTTTCGGCGGTGCTGAAACCTCGTAGCGGACCTGTACCGGCGAAATTTTCAGTCTCGATCGAAGCGGACGGATTGAGCCGGCGCCCGGCCTGATCGGCATCGGCCGACGCGGCTCTGGCTTCAAGCACTGCTAACAGGACTTCGGGGGCAGCCCGGGCGGCCCGCTTCACTGCTGCATCAAGTGTAAGTGGGGTTCCTTGCTCAGCATTTGAAGTCTGGACAGATGCAGGGCCGCATCCATCTGCGAGGGCTTGCCCCGCCAAAAAGGGCAGAGCGAGCGCGGCAAGCATGCCGCGAAAGTGGATTTTCATTGGATATGCTTTCCTCGGATAGAATCATCGACGGCGCAGCATTCGCTGCGCACTCCTTTTCAGGTGTCGGGATCTAAGCTCGAGGAGGTCTGTAGGGACCGTCCGAAACGGCCTGCACAAGCATGTTCTGGTCGGGAACCGGGCTAAGCAAAGTTGTGGAGGCTGCAATAAGCTTTTCGCCACCCTCTTCGCCGATGATGTGATTGTGACAACTGCCGCAATGATGAAATTGGTGGCCTGACCCTTCCTGTGAAGTATCCTGGGAAGGAACTTCTTCGGACACATAGCTGTCCGCAGAGACTTGATGGACATCGTCGCAGGCAATCGCGATGTCAGCGACTGCACTCATCGGAGACGCTATGCAGGCCCAGGTCATCAAAGCGATGACTAGTCTCGACAAATGCATCTTGGTCCGGACGAGCGACATAATACAGCCTGTTTACAAAATGCTCTTAACGCCCAGGTTAACAGAGCTTCACCAAGCCCTAACATTTCCAGCCGCCATCAAGTCAAGCAAAAATTTCATTCGAAGCCAGATCTGGATTACTTCTTTCCGCAATCTGATTACGTTCCCGTCACGTGTAACGTGCCCGCTCCAAATCCCACCCAATCTGTCTGGCATCGTAAACTGGCGAGAGACGGAATCCCGGCCATGGCTTTGGCCAAACGACCGGATAATCCTTCGAAAAGAGACGGTCCCCGTCGCGCAGGCCCGCAGCCCCCCCTGCCTGCTTCAGAGCCCCGGGTCTGTCGAAATAGCGGACGTCATCCCCGCAATAGCGGAAAGACATGGCCCGCCGCCAGAGGTCTGACCGGTTCCCTCCCGCCCCGTGTACCGTCATGACGTGATGGATAATGACGTCGCCTGGCTTAACCTGAAACGAGACGATATCGTATGCCGCTAGGTTGCCTTCGATGTCCGGACATTTCGGATGCGGCGACGATGGGAAAGACGTTCGCGAGACAAATGCATTCGGCGCAAACGTCTCACCCCATCTGTGGGAACCGCGAATGTATTGCATGACGCCGCTCCCGTCATTTGCCGCATCGAGCGGGATCCAGACGATGACACACTGCTCGCCCTCGATCTGGAAATAGGCAAGGTCCTGATGGAACGCTGTCTTCTGACGTGTGTGCGGCGCCTTCACGAAGGTCGTGTCTTCCCAGAAGTTGAGATTGTTCGCGCCGAGCAGCTCCGCTGCGATACCCGGCAGCGCCGAGTCAAATGCCACTTGGCGCACACCTGGGTCCCATCTCCACGCCGCGACATCATAGAAGAAGAGTCCCTTTTTACTGGCCTCTCCTTCTTCCAGGAGCGGGCGCGAATCCGGATCACTAAGCACCAGTTCCTTCATCGCCTGCATGTCGAACCGGTTCGCAGCGCCGACCTCGACCGGCTCTGATGTGTCCCACACCTGCTGGGCGAGCGCCTCGAAATCATAACCTGTTGCTGACACGCCGAGCTGCTCCATCTGTTTGCTCACGGCCAATCGGAGGTGTTCGACTTCATCAGGCTTCAGGACATTCCTCAGGCAGACGACACCGTCGCGCTCAAACGCCGCGGCATCCTCGGCGGAAACGGCTTCCGATCGATCCTGTTTCATGCCGAGGCCCTAAGCTTTGGTGCGAGATACTCTGCCACGATGGCTTCCGCGTCCCGGTACCGGTCCATCTGGCGGTCGAGTGTTTCCTTGTCGATCCGTGAGACCGCAGGGATCCACGCCCAGTCGTCGCCGTCCCGCCTCGGAAGCCCGAGCGGCTCGGTTGACCAGACCCGCTGGACGAGATTGTAGAATTTCTGGTGAGTGAGCCAGCTGAGGCGCGAAACGCCGTGATCGAGGCACCAGACCGTGAGCCCCAGCCCCAGGCGGCACCTCGTCCGGAAATCCTCAACCGGGTCCCGCATGCGTTTCCGGTCCGTCACGAAGCGGGAGCATTCCCAGACATCCGCGCCGACAGGATAGGGCTGGAGGTCGCAATAGTCGGCGAAGAGTTCACTCATCATATGTGGGCGGGTCGTCGGATTGAGCCGGGAGGATGCAAGTACGTCACCATCCCGGGAAAGGACGAGGACGTAAAAGGTTGCGTCCGTATCGAACTGGTCCTTGTCGTAGCCTTCCCGAATGCCAGGAATGTGCCAGCCCCATTCTTCGACGACGATCCGGTAACGCATCTCATGCATCGCATGGATGAGATCGCGGTATTCGCCGCGATTGTCCGGCGTAATGATCTTGAACATGGAACCTCCTGCTGTGCCTGGTTGCAGGCGGAGAATGGAGCGGAGCTACCATATCGTCATGTCCACATAAGGGGGCTTGTCAGGGAAAGATCTGCCCATGCGCAATGGCTGAAGAGACGAGATGGGCACGATTGACCGCATCAAGTTTCCGGCAGGCCCGCTGCAGCGTTTTCTTCACGGAGTCCTCCCTTATCCCCAGAATATGGGCGATCTCCCAGTTCGACTTGCCGGCCGCGGCGAATTGGACGCATTCGGCTTCCCGGGGCGAGAGCTCTGCCAATTTCTGGTAAGGAAACGGGCCCATCAGCTCTTCAAGGTGGTAATAGGCCGTCTGGCAGACGATCTCGAGTTCGGCGATCTGGGTTCGCGACAGGTCCGGCATCCTGTCTCCGCCGAGCGAGACGCCGCCCGATATGCTGGCAAGCGCATGCATCGGGAACATCATGCCGTCCGTGATGCCATAGTCATGCACCATGTCGACGACCATGCGCCCGATCCGCGACGCATGCGCATGTGCTTCGGCCCAGCTGAACGGGCGCTTCGAGCGGATGGCACAAAGCGCGATCGGGTCATGCAGGATGGCGAGACGGCTCAGTCGTCTCGTTTTCAGCTCTTCGGGCCAATTCGAGAGGTAGAGAATATCCTTGAGCGGAACATTGAGCGGATTGACGAGTTGACCCAAGAAGACACGGTTAAATCCATAGGACTCGCTGAACTCGGCGAGCCGTTCGATCGCATCCGTGCCCGTCGTCGTCGCCTGTATGTCGCGGATGGCTTCCAGAACCGCTGCGCCATCATAATTGCTCATGGCCTGCCGTCTCCAAATACGTTCCGTACCAGCACTGCCGGTACCCGTACGACGTTCCTGCCCGCCCGGTCGGCCAACCCGGACTCGCTGGTTGCATCGCTCGTCTTTCTTCGCATCCTTTCGATGCGCCGGGACACAATTACCACTTATTATTGTTTTTTGTTACTCTTTATGGTTTAATATTTTCTTGCACGGGTTGGCGATGACTGCCCGCCCCGTCTTCTTGCCACGCCTTACCCGCGAGCGCCTGATCATGCCTGAGTTCCATGACAGAGACATTGCTATCGCAAGTGCGTATTTCAGGCGCGGCGAGGCTGACGCGGCCCGCGAAGTATTTGAACGGGTTCTCGGAAGCGACCCCTGCAATGTGGCGGCGTTACACGGCATTGGCCTTTGCCTGCACGCTCGTGGCGAACGAGACAGGGCGATCGCCTCTTACCTGCAGGCTGTAGCCCTTGAACCTTCCGCATGGACGTCCTGGCAGTCGATTGCCGATCTGACGCCAGATGAGCAAGAACGGCGATGTGCCATTGATCAGGTGGCAGATAGTCTAATGGCCGCCAGCCAGACAGGCACCCCCTCGACCAGAACAATCCGGAATAGCGTCCGAGCCCTGGTTTGCGCAGGTCGCAGTCAGCAAGCGGTTCAGTTGCTTCACAAGAGCCTCGGCGGCTTTGACGATAAGAATGAGGCCCATGCGCTGCTGGCCAGTATACTTTACGCCCTTGGACAATTCGAAGCCGCTGCGCATCACCAATTCCTTTCCCTCCCGAAAGGACCTGCCGCGACACCAGCTTCCCGCAAGTCGTCCTTTGAACCGGGCCACGCAATGGGCGCTCTCCTGAAACTTTGCTCCCTGCTCGAAACAGGCGGATTCAGGCCCTTCCTCGTCGCGGGAACACTGCTTGGCCTTGTCCGGTCCGGCAGTCTCCTGGCACACGACCGCGACATCGATATCGGTCTCCTGCGCGGCGACAATGGCGGCAAGGATATGGTCGATTTCATCCGGACCCATCCAGACCTGATGCTCCCTCATTCAGCAAGACCGGGTGACCGGTATGTCGGCCTGACCGTGAATGGGATCGCCGCCGACATATTTGTGTTCGACCAGACGCCTTCCGGCATGGTGTGCGGCTTTTCGAACCTGCCGGGCGACATCCAGTGGCGCCATACTCCGTTCCAGCTACATAACACACGTCTTGCCAGGGGTATGTTCTGCATCCCAACCCCCACGGAGACCTATCTCTCCGAATGTTACGGCCCTGGCTGGCGCAAGCCGGATCCCGACTTTGCTTCTGCCATCAGTTCCCCGGCGCTACACAACACCAGCCCATATGCCATCGCCTATCTAGCGCTCGCCCGCGCACGCACATGCCTGCTCGCCGGAAATGCGACGAAGGCAGCGGCGCTGCTTCAGCAATTGCCGCGAATAGACCTGCCGCAACCGGGTTCCGTGGCCCGCGAGGCAATGGCTCACACCATACCTGCCATCAAGCGGCAAACCTGAGCTCGGGGGCATTCCCCCGGCACATATGCAATTCGCCAAGCGTTCCTCATCAAAAGGAGCGCAGCTGACAATTTTGCGCAACACCCTGTTTCTATTTAATTTTTAATGTTTCATCGCGTTGACTCAACCATTTTTAGATTCAATATTCTACCTGCCGTTGTTTTTGACGGCGTTCAAAACGGAAAGGAAAACACCATGACTCCGAAAGTCGAAAACCATCAGCCTATGGACGAATTCGACCCGATCGAACTCGGTTCCGTTTCTTCGGAAACCAAGGGCGCAGCTGAGGGCCCGGCCGAGCTCTCAGGCTCGCAGAATTCCCGCCCCGGAATTGGTTGAGCACCAATGTGAACAGGAGAACGAGGGCGCCAATGCGCGCCCTCGTTCTTCCTTCTCAGCGTTTACCGCAGGCCTCACGGAGAAACTCCCCCCGATGCCAGCCTTTCATCTCGCTCCGGAGATCCATTTCTGTGCGTCCGACGGGGCGTACATCTTTCTCGATGCACACGCGGATCGTTACTTTGCCTATACCGGTAAGACTGCGCGGCTGTTCCCGGAGATCATTTCTACAGACCGGACCGAACAACTCTCTCCGGATGCAGAGCGATTTGCGGACCATCTCCTGCGCATCGGCGTACTCCTGCGTCCCGCTGCAGAAACCCGGCCATTAAAGGCCTGCACTGCAGCCTGCCCCGATACCTCCCGCTTCGAACAGGCCTGCCTGCTCGCCGCCGATGCGAAATATTCCGAATGGTGCCACATGTTGACGGCATTTGCCCGAAGCTGGTCTCTCAAACGAACGCATTCCCTGCGCGGTGTCATTTCAGGCGCACGCCGCTGGAAGCAAAATGTCCCCTCAGGAAACGGAAGAACACTGGAGGAAGCGACGAAGCGGACGGCGCAATTTCTCTCGCTCGCCCCCTTCCTGTTCACGACAAAGGATGCGTGCCTCTTCCGCAGTCTCTTCCTGATGCGGTTCCTGGCGGGCCACGGGATCACTGCGACCTGGACGTTCGGCGTACGGCTCGCCCCCTTCGGTGCCCATTGCTGGGTCGAATATGACGGCGCCGTCCTCAACGACCATCTCGAACATGTGGGCGGGTTTGCGCCCATCCTGACGATCTGAAGGGGCGGAAAATGCCCGCAGCCTTCTTCGCCATGAGCTGGAACCCGGAAGACGAGCAGGCCGAGCAGCAGGCAGCCCGGATCCGGACGCGCATGATGGAAGCCGCGGCGCCGCCCATCCTCGCGGAGACATCCGGCTTCCTGCTTGCAGACCTCAGCCAACCAGGCTTTGCCAGCCCACCCATTATTGAAATCAGGCGCACGGACGGTCAGTTTGGCGGAGCTATCTTGGGCACGCTTTTTCCACAGAACGGTTACCTGCGCTTGACGGAGATCCGTCACGCCGCAGCCACCATGCTGCTCGATAGAGGTGGGGGCAATCTCTACAATGACTATTGGGGAAGCTATGTCGCCTTTTTCCACACGGGCGATAATCTGGCTGTCTATACCGATCCGGTCTCCTCCATCCCCTGCTTCTATTCGGCCGATGGCGGCGTCACTTGTTTCTACTCCAATCTCGAACTCTGCCCCTTCCTGGACAGGAGCCGCTTCAGCCTCAATCGCCGCTTCATCTCCACACTCATGGCCTATGACAAGATCCAGAATGGTGAGACCGGCCTCAATGAGGTGAAGGAACTGTTTGGTGGCCAGCGCCTAATGGCTCGGACGCCTGATGCTCTGCCTGAAACCCTGTGGGACCCTCGCGACTTTGCGCGCGACGTGCTGGAACCGGATCCGGAAGCAGGAGCTCGTCTCCTTCGGGAGACGGTGCAGCAGGTGGTCAGCGCCTGGGCGACCTCGGTCCCCGCACCCGCCGTCGACCTTTCCGGCGGTCTGGATTCCTCGATTGTCCTTGCCTGCCTTGCCGAGAGCGATGCACCTCTCCCACACCTTGCCGTCCACCATATCGTTGAGTCCGGAGACCCGACAGAAGCGCACTTTGCGAGAGCGGCGGCCGCCTTTCTCGGCGCCGACCTTGCGGAAATCCGGTTCACCCCCTCCCGGCAATTACCAGACGTTACGAGCCATCCCGCGTCGGCGCGGCCGTATCGGCACTTTCTCTCACGGGACTTCAATACACAGCTTGCGGAAGCCACCGCGGGCATGGAGCGGACATACCTTACCGGCCAGGGTGGAGATCATCTCTTTCACGCAGCGGAAACATCTCTCGGATTGTCGGACTATCTGCGCCGGCACGGATTGGGACCGGACCTGATTTCGGAGCTTACCAACTCAGCGCGGCTTTCGAAATTGTCTGTCTGGCGGGTGCTTCGGGACACGCTTCCCGACATGATCGGGAAAACGCACACGTCTTCGCTTCTTGGCGCGATCGCAGCGCGGCGCACTCCCCTCAATACCGCTGCGCTCGATATATTTGACCCGGTCTACGCTTTTCCGGACTGGGCCCGAACGCCAGGAGGAGTGCCTCCCGGAAAGTTCGACCAGGTGAGCGGCATCCTGCACATGATACAGGTGCAAGAACGCCTGTTTGCGGAAGATGCAAGGGAAGTTGTGAATCCACTGATGTCCCAACCGCTTATTGAACTCTGCCTGCGCCTGCCGGTCTATCTTCTGTCCCTCGCCGGTGTCAGCCGCGGCCTTGCCCGCAAGGCCTTCGAGGGACGTCTTCCAGACCTAGTTCGCCTGCGGATGACGAAAGGCGAAGCGACGCGGTATTTTGTCGACCAGCTTCGCCTCAACCTGTCCATGGTCCGGGATTGCCTCATGGATGGAGAGCTGGTTGCTCATGGGATAGTACAGCGCAGGGATGTCGAAACCTTTCTCAGAGAAGACCAGTTCCTCACCCATCCGGCCGGACGGATGATCCTTGTTTATTATGCGATCGAGGCATGGTTGCGGACGTGGAAGACACTTCGTACCAGCATGTGAGCAGAGCGCATGATAAGCAATAATATCTGGGCTTCCCCTTTATAAACTGCGGTCGTGCGGCATGAGCTCACCAGGTAATAGAGCGTGGAACGATCAACCCAGACATCCTGGAGGCAGCGCAGACCCATGAGTGTGCGAAGCTCTTCGTCTGTAAATGGCCTGACAGCGGTTATGGCGTTGTCCTGCATTTCGGCACATTCAAAAACAGTGGGATAAATTCCTTAAATTCAACACCTGAATGCTCAATCAGTCGCTTCCAGCAGGCAGATATGTGACGCCGTAACGACATTTCCACAGGACCTCGATACGAACCTATTCAAGTGACGGTCCAGCCACAGCTGGGACGGCGCCCACCTCCTCCATGAAGGCATCGAACCGGGCCCACATGTCCCGGATATTTGCCGGACTTGAAGGTCCGTGTCCCTCGCCCCAGTACCTCACATAGCGAGCATCCTTCCCGGCACGCAAAAGTGCGGAATACATCTCGTCGAACTGGTCCATGGAAAAACTGTCCATGTCGGAATGCATCAGCAGGACCGGCGCATCGATTTGCTTTGCGAACAGAACGGGACTGTTTCGATAGAACGCTTCCGGAGCGTCGAATGGCGTCTGACCGATGCTGAATTCGCTGCCGGCTTCTGCCTCGTAGCGGATGAATTCGCCGCCAAAATAATCCGGGTCCAGAATGGAGTAGATCCCCGGCGGCCCAAAATAGTGACTGGTCAGGTCCGCCCAGCCATTCCGGGCGATGATTGCCGCGAACCGGTGGGAATGGGCCGCCACATAAAGCGCCGATACGGCCCCCTGGCTGAACCCGCTGAGGACAATCTTGTCCGGATCAATATGCCCGGTCGCAAGAAGCGCGTCGAGGCCCGTGTCAACGGCTTCGTCCATTCCCGCGATCGGGCCGTCTTCCGTTCCGATATAGTCGCGCGGCAGAGCAATGCGCGCATAAGCATAGCCCCTGCCTGCCCAGAGATAAGGAGAGTTTGGATTGGGATAAGAGAGAATGGGTGTTCGGGGCTCGCAGCGCGGCACGGTGCCGGGATAGACCTCGACAATCAGGGGCAAGGGCACCTCTGTCGTATTGGGTGGCAGCAGCAGGCAGGAGGCAACATCTTCGGCGACGCTGGCGTCGCCCGGATGTTCGAGCCGGTAGGAGACGCTATGCCAGGTCCCGAATGCGACGTCCTGTAGATGGTCGTTGATGCGCGCGAGTGGCCGGCCACGGGTGTCCGCCCCCTCCCGGACAAGAAGCAGTTCCGCCCCCGCCCTGGATCCTACGCGGAAGAGTGCGGCGCCACCCTTCAAACTTCCTGCAATCGGAACGGCGCCTTTGGCGGGCGATTTCAAGAACTTTGCATCCGGCAAACCTGCTGAAGCCGGACCGATCAGCATGGCGCCTGGTACTTCGCCCCCGCGCACTTCAGCGAGCGCGCCGGCACCCGCATCCGGACGGCTGAGCGAGCCATAAGTCGAATAGGATCCGGCCGGAACGAAGCGCAGATTGCCGGATGCGGCATTGACCAGCTGCTTCCGTTGCCCGCCCGAAGACAGGCAGTAAAGGCCCTGCCTCGCCTTGATGAGGACGCAATCAGCTCCCATCTCGAGAGGAACGCTCGAGACGTCATCGAGATCACCGGTCAGCACCTCATGTGCCCCGTCTGCAAACAGACGATACCAATCGGTCCGGGCGAGGCCCGGTTCGCCAATATCCCGCGGCGTGAACAGGGCTTCTCTTTCATGGCCTATCGAAACTGGCCGCGCAAAGATGGCAATGTCCTTGCCGAGAAACGCGGCCCGCTCAGGACGCATCGCGAACCCGCGTTCCCGCTCGGACGCAAGATCAAGACCGGTATGCGTAAAAGTCGTCAATTTACCTGTCGCGGTCTCAATGACGCGGAACCGCCCACTCGAAGGTCCGCCGCCATCCTCCCAGGCAAAGCCGAGCAGGCGATCGCCCTCCGGCGCCCAGGCGAGCGTGTATGCGGCGAAGTCCATGCCCTCTGCGAGTTGTTCTTGCGAGCCGGTTTCCAGATCGAAGTAAACGAGCCTGCGCTGGCGCGGAATCGCCGCCTGCAGCCTGTCCGGATCAAGCGGGAGTGGTCCGGAAACGGCAAGTGCGGCGAGCCGGTCCCCACCCGGTGACAGACGGAGATCGGCATAGCGCCCTTGCGCGAGGATGGTCGTTTCTCCGGTCCGGACATTTGCCTTTACCAGGAATCCGGACGCAGGATCGGAATGGGTGACGGGCCGACGCGTTCGGACCTCGTCGGAGGTGACCGTGTCGCCGCGCCAGGCCGCCGCCCAGGACCTGGTAAGCCATGCACCTGTCGCGGCCCGGAGACCGGCCTGTGCCGCTTCCTGTCCTTCCGGCAGAGCCGTATAGACGAGCTCTTCGTCGGATATCCAGACCGGGCGGTAGTCTCCGGTCCAGTCCGTCCGCGGGACCGGTTCGAACACTTTGCACCCGCCCGTTTCCATCTCGCAGGCGGAAAGGGAGAATATCCCCGCCCTGTACTGCATGACGGCCAGACGGGTGCCGTCCGGAGAGAAGCTTTCGATCCAGGCATGCGCCGATGGGTCGATGCCGGGCATGAGCTCCGGTTCGGACCCGTCCTGCAAGTCCACCCGCCACACCTGGTGCCCGCTGCTGTGGAAGGCATGGGTCCGGTAGCTATAGTCAGGGAACGTTTCATATGGCCGGATCCGTTCAAAGACGAGCCACCTGCCCGTTGAGTCGAACCTCGCCTCGCCGAGCCCTTCCATTTTCAGGAGCGCATCGAGGGTCAGGCCCTGCGAAGTGGCAGTGCCAGGGGGTAAAACAATCGAACAGGCCGCAAGCGCAAGGACGATCGGCCCAGGAAGCAATTGGCGCATTCTGTTCAGGCATTTACGGTACGTGGCAAGGAACCGGGTAACGGGCCTTGCGCGACCGGGCGAAGAGGCAGCCGCCCGGATAAGGACAGGAGAAACACGCAAGGCCCGTCTCCCTCAGAAGGCCTTGCGGACTTCAAACGTGACGAACCGGCCGAGCGGCGATGCATTCGTCGGGTCGTATGCTGTCATGCTGTAGCCACCATTCGAAGGTGCGGCGGGCGGCGCCGCGTCGAAGAGATTGGTGACGGAAAGTCCGAGGCCCACGCCCCTGAGCCAGCCTGCCCCGCGAGCGTCAAAGTCATAGGAGAGCGTGGCATCCACTGTGGTCCAGGATGAAATCCCGTCCGCCCCTTCTGTCCGGTCGACCTGGTAGCTGTCGATATAGTTGACGAATGTACTCGCTGTGAGACCACCCCGGGACAGGCTCGCATGACCGCGCAGGGTAAGGTCTACCGGGTTCAGGTATGTGTTCAGGGTTTCGACTGCCGCTGTGCCGGCGGACGCCTGCTGGGTGAAGTCCAGGATATGGTTCGCATTGATCCCGGCATCGAAGTGCCCAAGCGGCGTGTCGGTTCCGTAGTCCAGCTGGAGGTCGAGCCCGCTCGTGTCGGTACGCGCGAGATTGCGGACAACATTCACATTGTTGATGACGCCGACATTATCGAGCGTCGCCCCGAAGAAGAGGGCGATCGGTATATCAAAGCTTGCGAGCAGGTCGTCAATTTCCTGAGCCGTCGGGAAGAAGACAATACTTCCGGCCGGAAAGGCACCCGGATCGTTCCAGGCAATGCCGGGAGCCGCGATATCCAACTGCCCCTGCGGGATTGGTGTCGCCCCAAGGCGACCCTCGAAGGAAATATCGTAATATGTCGCGCTCAGTGTCCAGTCATGACCTCCGCGCGACCAGGTCGCGTCCACACCTGCGGTGAACGTCTCGGAGGTTTCTGGATCGAGATCCTTGGCCGTGCCAAACACCTGGATATATCCCGTCCCGCTCAGAGACGGATCCGGCGCCTCTTGTTCAATATATTCCAGCATGAAATCATAAGGCAGCAATTGCCCGGTCCGCCCCAGGGAGAAGGCCCGCCCGAGCGGTGGCGGCGCAAAGCTCGTGCTGTAGGAACCTCGGACATTGATCCCATCCGCCGGAGACCAGAGAAGTCCTACTTTCGGATTGGAACTTGTTCCGAAGTCGGAATAATCGTCCACCCGGCCGGAAAGGTTGAGTTCGAGCCGCCGGACACCCGGTAGCGCATTTTCTTCGCCGATCAGTGGCACCTGCATCTCGGCATAGAGGGCAGAGACGTCCCGGTCGCCATCGGCCGTGATCTGCTGACCAAGAATATCATTGGTAAACGCCTCTTTTCGCAGGTGTCCGCCGATCGCGGCCTTCACCGGTCCGCCGGGAAGTCGGAAAAGGTCTCCATCCAGCTTCAGGTCGAGAGACCAGAGGTCGGACTCCGTCCGGACATCATCCACCGGATCATCCGGCCGGGTCCCGTCCTCAATCCTGAAGCGCCCTTCCTTGTTCCGGATCTGGCCATAAGAGGCATCGAAGCTCGCAGCCCAGGAGGCACTCAAATCATAGTCCGCTGCGAATGCGAGTGTCAGGCCTTCAGACTCTGTCTCATAGACATCGATCGACGTGTTCCGGTTGAACCGGGTCCGCTCGGTATCGCGCTTCGAATAGAGCGCCGAAGCCGACAGGCTGAGCTTCGGGTTCACCTGCTGGCGGCCTGAGAGGAGGAGGCTGTGACGCTCCTGCGCCGGAAGCAGGTCCAGGAAACGCGCGTCCGGCAGGATGTCCCCTTCCACCCGAGGCGCGAACAGGCCTATCTCCGGACGGTCCTCCAGGGTCAGATTGTCCCGGCTGGCATATTCATAAGTGCCGAGCAGATTACCGCTTTCCCAGGCAGACCCCAGCGTCTGGCTGAACCGGTATTCTTCCATCCCGCCTTCGGTCACACTGCCATAGCTAGCCGTGGTCTCTGCGCCTTCGAAATCGTCACGCAGGATGAAGTTGATGACCCCAGCCACAGCATCGCCGCCATAGATGGAGGACGCCCCGTCCGTCAGGACCTCGACCCGCTCAATCGCCGCCATGGGGATCAGGGACAGGTCGACAAAATCGCCGATCTCAGACGTCGGCGCCATACGGTTGCCATTGATCAGAACAAGCGTACCGCGCGAGCCCAGGCCGCGAAGGTTCGCGCTCGCCCCGGAGGTGTTGTTCTGTCTGGAATTGCTGTCATTCGGCAGGCCGATTGTCGTGAACTCGGTCGAGCCGCCGCCAAAATTCTGCGGCAGGGCGCGGATGAACTGGTCGAGCGAGGTGGCGCCAGACCCCAGCACTTCGTCCCGCCCAAAGACCTGAAGGGGCGAGCTTTCCGGGGCAAGGCCGCGCAGGCTTGTCCCGGTAACGGTCACCTTGTCGGCGCGTAACACGCTGTCGGGACGTTCTTCTTCCGGCGGTTTGATCCGCAAGGGCGCAGCCTTCTCGCCCTGTTCCCTGATCAACTCAGGCTGCCGGCCGGAGCTCCCGGAGCTTGCAGGCACCTCGCGTATGATACGCGCACCGCCCGGCGCAGCGACCGCCTCCAGCCCACTGCCATTGAGAAGTTGCTTGAGTCCGGCATCCGGGCTGAACACACCCTCCAGGCCGGGCGCTGGCTTTCCGGAAACGACATCCTCGGAGAACAGGATCGGCGTTCCGGACTGCCTGCTGAACAGACGCAACGCATCTCCCATACCCTGCGAAGGGATGGCGAACTGACTGACCTGTTCTTCGGATTGCGGATCCGCAAATGCTGTATACGGAGCCAGAACTGGCGCGAATGAAAGTGCCGCTGCGCTGAGTAGCGCGCGTTTGAAAGATTCCTTGATTTGCATGATCCCCTCTGGAATTGACCGTGAGTCCGGCTGCGGCTGTGAAGTCCGCGCGGCTCAACAGGATCAACAAATCAGTTGTCGGATCGGGTGGAAATTATCCGGAGATGCCCCGTAAACGAAGCCTGCCGGCTTACATGGGCATCCCGATCCGGGTTGTGATGAGCCAGCTCTTGACCCTCCAGCAATGGGAAGGTTTAGAAGGGATGCTTCAGACCAGGAAAGGAGCCAGGCCATGAATATTGGCGAAGCCTCGAAAGCCACCGGCATTTCCGTCAAGATGCTGCGCTACTATGAAGAGATCGGCCTCGTCCAGCCCGCGCAACGGACAGAATCGGGCTACCGCATCTATTCAGACAAGAATATTGCAACGCTCCGCTTCGTGCGGCGCGCCCGCGATCTCGGTTTCCAGGTCAAACAGATCGGCGCGCTGCTCGATCTCTGGGAAAACGGCAGCCGGGCAAGCGCGGACGTGAAATCGCTGGCGCTTGCCCATGTCAGCGAACTCGAACAGCGCCGGCGTGAACTTGATGAGATGATCGCCACACTGAACCATCTGGCGCGGAACTGCCATGGGGATGACCGCCCGGACTGTCCGATCCTGACCAGCCTCGGCGCGGACAGCGATGCTCCGGCGCCCCGCACCCCGCGCAAAAAGCGGTCCCGGAAGGGATTTGCCTCAGCGAGGTAGGCCCGGCGGGCGCTCCCGGCAGCCGGGCATCGCGCTCACCCCGGCCAGAGTCCCATCTCCCGCAGCTTCGCTTCGATGCGAGGCTTCTGATCCTCGAACGTCCCATAGGCAAACCAGTCGCCGATCTCGGTGATGGGGGCGATGCGGACGCCGAAACGCCGGCGCGCGTCTTCCATGACCGCCTCATCAGTCAGGTCCCGTTCGGTATAGGCGATGCCCTCCCGCTTCAGCCATGACTTCAGGCTGCGGCAATCCGGGCAGGTCGGCGTCGAATAGATGGTGACCGCCGCTTTCATTTAAGCACTCCCTGGTCAGATGAAGAAAAGGGCCGGGAGGCCCGGCGTAGCCGGACTTGCGGCAGGGATCAGGTCGCCGGACCGGCGCGCTCGGTCATTGGGGCCGCGAAGCGGCGCAGCCTCAGTGCATTGCCGAGCACGAAGACAGAGGAAAGCGCCATCGCGCCGGCCGCAAAGACCGGGGAGAGCAGAACCCCCGACACCGGCCAGAGCACACCGGCGGCAACCGGGATAAGGGCCGCATTGTAGGCAAAGGCCCAGAAGAGATTCTGGCGGATGTTCCGCATGGTGGCCCGGCTGAGCGCGATCGCGTTCGGCACCGCTTTCAGGTTGCCAGACATGAGGACCACATCCGCCGCCTCGATCGCCACGTCCGTGCCGGTGCCGATTGCCAAGCCGACATGCGCCTCCGCCAGCGCCGGCGCATCATTGATACCGTCTCCGACAAAGGCGACCGGACCGATCTCCTTAAGGCGCCGGACCGCAGCCACCTTGCCGTCCGGCAACACTTCGGCAATCACCTCATCGATCCCCAGAGGCTGGGCAATCGCCTCAGCCGTGCGCCGGTTATCTCCCGTGATCATCGCCACCTTCAGCCCCAGGCGATGCAGGGCCGCGATGGCCTCCGGCGTGGTCTCCTTGACCGGATCCGCCACGGCGATGATGGCAGCAAGCCTGCCACCGACGGCCGCATAGATCGGGGATTTTCCTTCACCGGCAAGACGTTCGGCCGTGCCGCTCAGGGCTTTCAGGTCATGGCCAAGCTGCGCCATGAACCGATCGGCCCCGATCTGAACCAGATCGCCTCCCGCCTCTGCCTGCACGCCAAGGCCGGTGACGCTCCCGAAGTCGCGAACCTCGGGCAGGACCAGGCCTTCAGCCTCAGCCGCCGCAACGATCGCGCGGGCGACCGGGTGTTCGGACTTCGCCTCGACAGCGGCGACCCGGGCAAGGACTTCGTCCCGTTCGTAACCGGGAACGGTCACCAGGTCGGTCAGGCGCGGCCGCCCTTCCGTCAGGGTGCCGGTCTTGTCCAGCGCAACGACGCGGGCATCCTGCAGGGCCTGGAGCGCATCGCCCTTGCGGAACAGGACGCCCAGTTCTGCGCCCCGGCCCGTTCCCACCATGATCGAGGTTGGCGTCGCGAGCCCCATCGCGCAGGGACAGGCGATGATCAGGACCGCCACGGCGTTGACCAGACCGAATGTCAGGGCCGGGTCCGGCCCGAACAGGAACCACACCCCGAACGTCAGAGCGGCCAGTGTCATCACGACCGGTACGAACCACATGGTGATCCGGTCCACGAGCCCCTGGATTGGCAGTTTCGATCCCTGCGCCTCCTCGACCATCCGGATGATCTGCGAGAGCATCGTATCGCTGCCGACCGCAGTGGCGCGGAAGGCAAAGGCGCCCGTCTGGTTGATCGTGCCGCCTGTGACGGTCGCGCCGATTGCTTTCGCGACCGGCAGCGGTTCGCCGGTGATCATGCTCTCATCGATCCAGCTTTCACCCTCGATGACCTCGCCATCCACCGGAATGCGCTCGCCCGGCCGGACCTCGACAATGTCGCCTTCAATGACATTCGCAACGTCGATCTCGGCATGGCCGGCGCCGCGCCTTACGCGGGCTGTCTTCGGCCGCAGGCCAATGAGACGCTGAATCGCCTCCGAGGTCCTGCCCTTGGCCCGGGCTTCGAGCACGCGTCCGAGAATGATCAGGGTAATGATGACAGCCGCCGCCTCGTAATAGACGTTGACAGCGCCCTCCGGCAGCAGGGCCGGGGCGAATGTCGCGACCAGGGAATAAGTATAGGCTGCAAGCGTGCCCACCGCGACAAGACTGTTCATGTCAGGTGCCCCGCGCAGGAGCGCGGGTATGCCCTTCCGGTAAAACCTTGCCCCGGGGATGACCAGAACCAGCGTTGTTAATACGAACTGGAGAAGCCAGCTCGCAGTCATGCCGATGGTCGATGCGATCAGCTCATGAAATCCCGGAATGAGATGGCTTCCCATTTCGAGCCCGAAAACCGGCAATGTAAGGCCGGCCGCCAGCAGCAGGTCACGGATGAGGACGCGGCGTTCCTGTTCCTTGCGCAGATCGGCCCCGGCCGATGCATGACGGCCCGGATCTACCGCATGGGCCTGATAACCTGCCTCGCTGACAGCCGCGACCAGGTCCGCAATGTCGGCGCGGCCGGTTATGGTCGCGCGCTCGGTGGCAAGGTTGACAGACGCGCCGGTCACGCCCGGGACCGCTTTCAGAGCACGCTCAACGCGGCCGACACAGGACGCACAGCTCATACCCTCGATCGCGAGTTCGACAGCCGGCGACGAGACGGCATAGCCGGCATCCTCGATCGCGCGGATCGCTTCGGCCCGGACGTCAGGATCGGAAATGCGGATCTCGGCGCGCTCAGTCGCCAGGTTGACGCTGGCGTCGAGAACGCCGCGAACCTGCTTCAGCGCACGTTCCACGCGTCCGACGCAGGAGGCACAGCTCATGCCCTCAATCGGAAGAGAGAGGGTTTCAGGGATGGGTCCGGGGTGCGCAGTCATGGCAGGAATCCTTCAAAATCGGTCTGATGCGCCAGAATATGGGATCTCCCATGATGGGAGGGTCAAGCGCTGCTGTTCCGAAACATCAGTAAGGCTTTCTTCCCTTTTAGATACCTGCCGGCAAAGACCGGTAATTTCCGGTCGTTCAGATTGGCGCGCGGAAGATTTGATTTCTGGCACACTTGACCCTCCAACGCTGGGAGAGACCATCTCTCTGACTGCCACACATGAAAAGGAGGGCAGAATGCAATTGCACATCGAAAACATGACCTGCTCCGGCTGCGTCCGGACCGTGACCCGGGCGATCCACTCGGTTGACCCCGGCGCGACGGTCAATGCCGACCCCGAACACCACACGGTCGAGGTCGGGACGTCTGCGCCGCGAGCAGGAATTGAGGCAGCGCTCGCAGCTGCCGGCTATCCTGCAGCTCGCGCCCCCCCCTGACCCGCCAGGGTGTTGAGCCCCCGCTCTCCTCGTTCGCCGGAGCAGTGACCCCGGCGAATGAGGCCCCTCTTCACGGCAGGGATTCAGGCCCAGCCGGTTCGTATTGCCTGCCGAGCAAGCGTGAAGTCCGAGTGTGCGCTGGCTATTACCCATAGCCAAGGAAGAAAGGTAAACACACAAGACCTGCTGGCTGTTTCCAGAATTTGAGGATCGGCACACTTCAGGAGCCGACAGCGTTACCCGGAACAGGGGATCCTATTCCGCCCTGACTCGCAAAGAAGGCGTAGCAAGTCTTTGAGCTGACATTTCAATTTCATGCACTAGCTATGCCTCGCGCGGTCCCCAAAGCAGAATAGAAGCTCCGCTCAAACAGAGCGCGGCACCAATCACATCCCATCTGTCAGGTGTCCGGCCTTCCACTCCCCAAAGCCACAGAATTGATGACGCAATATAAATGCCGCCATAAGCCGCATAGGCCCTGCCCGCGTAGTCGCTATCAACTCGGGTTAACAGATAGGCGAATACCATCAGGCTGACAATTCCGGGGACGAACCAAAATATACTGCGGCCAAGACGGAAATACGCCCAGAACGCAAAGCAACCGCCGATCTCGGCGATAGCCGCACCGATGTATACCGCGACCGTAGAGATCACGATGCCAGCGTCTCCAGCACGGGGCACTCCGGCACCTCTCCGCCCGAGCACTGTGCTGCCGTGGCGGCAAGCACCTTCTCGATTTGCTTGAGGTCTGCGATCTTGGTCCGCACCTCCGCAAGATGCTGCTCCGTCATGGTTTTGACTTCCGCGCAGGTCTGCGTGCCCCGATCAACGAGACGCAGCAATTCGCGCAGCTCGTCGAGGGAAAAGCCGAGTTCCCGGCCACGCAGGATGAAGCGCAAGCGGGCGACGTGCCGCTCGTCATAGACGCGATAGCGGGACGCGGTGCGCGGCGGCTCCGGCATGATGCCGATCTTTTCGTAGTAACGGATGGTTTCCAGATTGCAGCCCGTCCGCCGCGCCAGGTCCGCGCGCTTCAATCCCTTCCCGGAAACGTGATCGCCCATAACGTCATAAATCCTTTGAGTCTGTAGTTACTACAGACCTTATCACAAGGTGAGAACGAAATCGAGGATGATGGCGTATGAGCCCAACCGAAGCAGAAACCCAGCCAATGCAGGCCGTGGACGGCGCGGACGACCGGAAGCGGAAACTCTTTGCGGCAGGCGGCGTGATCGGCGCCATTCTGGCCTCGACCTGCTGCGTGGTGCCGCTGCTGTTCGTCACGCTCGGGATTTCAGGGGCGTGGATCGGCAACTTGACGGCTCTTGAGCCCTACAAGCCGTATTTCGCAGGCATTGCGCTCATCTTCATCGGCCTCGGCTTCCGGCAGGTCTACTTCAAGGCCAAGCCCGCCTGCGTGGAGGGCAGCTACTGCGCCAAGCCGCAGTCGGCCGTCATCGCCAAAACTGCGCTTTGGCTTTCCACTGTCATCGTCCTGCTCGCGCTGACCATCAGCTGGTGGGCGCCGCTTTTCTATTGAACCCGAACACAGGAGCAACCGTTATGAAACGACCCCTTATCCTCGCCGCTGCCCTGCTGGCACTCAGTGGACTCGGCTGGGCAATCGCACCCGCTGTGACCCCGGCCGTCGCGCAGTCCGCTTCTCAACAGGTGGCATCCGCCCAGACCCGGACCTTCGTCATCCAGAACATGACCTGCGCCTTGTGCCCCGTCACGGTGAAGAAAGCGATGGAAGGCGTTGCGGGCGTCACATCGGTGGCGGTGAATTTCGACGCCAAGACGGCGACGGTTATCTTCGATCCGGCGGTGACGAATGCGGACGCCGTTGCCGCGGCCTCCACCAATGCGGGTTATCCGGCCTCGGTTAAAGGCTGAGCCAGACGAAGGACGGCACGATCCTGAAGACCGGCACCGTTCGCTGCCGTATGCTGCGCGCCGCCCGTGCTGGTCATTGCCCTCGGTACGCCCGGCCTGTCGGCCTGGGTCGATGGGCTGGACTACGTGCTGCTGCGCGGGCTCGCCGTCTTCCTCGGCCTGACAGACTACGCCTTGTGGCGGCGGAACCGCGCGGCGGCCTGTTGCGGTATGAGCATTCAGACAAACAAGGAAAGAGACTGACATGGCGGACTGCTGCGCCCCGACCAAATCATCGAAAACGACCTTCGACGTCGCCGTTATTGGCGCTGGCTCGGCGGGCTTCTCCGCCGCCATCACGGCCGCCGAACAAGGCGCAAACGTGGCGCTGATCGGCCATGGGACCATTGGCGGCACTTGCGTCAATGTCGGCTGCGTGCCGTCCAAGACCATGATCCGGGCCGCCGAGGCACTACATGGTGCTCGCGCAGCTGATCGCTTCCCGGGTCTGACGGGCGAAGCGCAAGTGAACGACTGGCGGCGCCTGAGCGCCGCCAAGGATGACCTTGTCTCGACGCTCAGGCAGAAGAAATACGCGAATCTCCTGCCCGAATACGACACCGTCGCCTATCTGGAAGGTGAGGCCCGACTAAACGGGGCGGGTGTCATCGTGAATGGCACCGCCATCGCCGCAGGCAAGACCATCATCGCCACGGGCGGGCGGCCCGCCGTGACGCCGATTCCCGGAATCGATAGCGTGCACTACCTGACGAGCACAACGCTTCTGGAACTGGAAGACCTGCCCGAAAGTCTGATCGTCATCGGTGGCGGTTATATAGGGGCCGAGCTCGCGCAGATGATGGCCCGCATGGGTGTCAGGGTGACGGTGGTCTGCCGCTCCCGGTTATTGCCGCAGATCGAGCCGGAAGTTTCAGCAGCCCTGGCGGAAGTGTTCCGCAACGAGGGCATCACCCTCCATTGCGGAGTCGCCTACGATGCGTGCCGCGAAGACGAAACCGGCACGACAGTCTGTGTCAAGGAGGACGGGAAGCTGATTGAGCTTAAGGCCGAACGGCTTCTGGTCGCGACGGGCCGCACGCCCAATACCGAAGCCCTTTGCCTCGTCGACGCGGGCATCGAACAGAACAACCATGGCGCCATCGTCGTCGATGACCGCATGCGCACGTCGAAACCGGGCGTCTATGCGGCGGGCGATGTGACCGACCGCGACCAGTTCGTTTACATGGCTGCCTATGGTGCGAAGCTTGCCGCCCTCAATGCCCTGAACGGCGACAGCCTTGCCTACGACAATAGCGCCATGCCTTGGGTTGTCTTCACCGACCCGCAGGTGGCGGGCGTAGGGCTCAGCGAAGCAGGGGCGAAGGCGTCCAGTCACGCTGTCAAGACCTCCGTCCTGCTGCTTGATGCCGTACCACGAGCGCTGGCTGCCCGCGACACGCGGGGGCTGATCAAGCTGGTGGCCGACGCCAGCACCGACCGCCTACTCGGCGGCCAGATACTCGCACCGGAGGGCGCGGACAGCATCCAGACACTGGCCATGGCGCTCAAATTCGGCATGACCACCAAGGCACTCGGCGAAACCATTTTTCCCTACCTGACAACGGTCGAAGGGCTGAAGCTAGCGGCACAAACCTTCGACAAGGATGTTGCAAAGCTCTCGTGTTGTGCAGGTTGATCACACCTGACCACCCCTCCCGAACAGATGGAAAATTGCCCGCCGCCCCTTTGGGCACGGAACCAGTCCAAAATGCAGCGGCGTGGCAACTTGCCGCTTGTTATGAGAATGACTTGCAGTTACACGCATGATTGATAATCATTCTCAACAAGGACAGAACCTTGAAGACTTCAACCCGCCTGTTTCTCGCTGCCGGACTGACCGCCGGTATGGCCGCCCCCTGCACCCTCGCCCAGACACCTCCCCCCGGCGAGGAAGAACGCGTCCTCGACACGGTCATCGTCAAGGATTCCTCCCAGGTCGAGCTGACACGTGAATATGCGGGCGGCCAGGTGGCGCGGGGCGGACGGGCGGGCCTGCTCGGTAATCTCGACTTCCTGGATGCACCGTTCTCTGGCACGGCCTACACCTCGGACCTGATCCTCACCCAGCAATCCGACAGCGTCGGCGATGTCCTGCAGAACGACCCGGTCGTTCGTGTGGCCAAAGGCTTCGGAAACTTCCAGGAAGTCTATGTCCTGCGCGGATTTCCCGTCTATTCCGACGACATCACGCTGAACGGCGTCTATGGTATCCTGCCCCGCCAGTTCGTCGCAGCCGAGCTGCTGGAGCGGGTCGAAGTCTTCCGGGGGGCGAACGCCTTCATCAACGGCGCCGCGCCGGGTGGAAGCGGTGTCGGCGGAACCATCAACCTGGTCCCCAAACGCGCCCCGGCCGACGGCGTACGGCGGGCAACCCTTGGCTATGAAACTTCCGGCCAAGCCTATGGCGCACTGGATATTGGAGACCGGTTCGGTCCGGCACAGGAATGGGGTGTCCGCTTCAATGCCGTGCTCCGCGATGGCGAAACGGCTGTCGAGGACCAGGACCGCGCCTTGTCGGTGTTTTCACTCGGAACGGACTATGCCGGCGAGCGGTTCCGTTTCTCCGCGGACATCGGTTACCAGGACAACCGGATCGACGCGCCCCGTCCGCAGGTGACCCCGCTGGCGGGCGTGCCGGCAGCGCCTGACAGCGACGCGAATTTCGCCCAGCCCTGGACCTTTACCGACGAGAAACAGCTCTTCGGCGTGGTGCGCGGCGAATATGATTTCAATGAAGCTGTCACCGTCTGGCTGGGCGCCGGTGCCCGCAACGGCGAAGAGGCAAACGTGCTCGCCAACCCGAGCGCGGCTGGAGACGGAAGCCTGATCGCCTACCGCTTCGACAATACGCGCGAGGATGATGTCATCTCCTTCGATACCGGCCTCAGTGCTGAATTCCAGACCGGGCCTGTCGGTCACCGCGTCGTGGTATCGGCCTCTTCCGTCAGCCTGGAATCGAAGAATGCCTACGCCTTCTCAAGCTTCTTCACCCCCTTCGCAACGGATCTCTATAGCCCGGTCGACGTGGCCGCCCCGGCGGCAGATTTCTTTGTTGGCGGCAACCTCACCAGTCCTCTGAAGACCGAAGAGGTCACCAACACCTCCTTTGCCATCGCCGACACATTGTCCTTCATCGACGGCCGCTTGCTGGCGACGATCGGCCTGCGCCAGCAGGAGATCGACACGGCAAGCTTCGACTATAATACCGGCACGAACCTCTCCGGATATGAAGACGACAAGGTCACGCCCGCCTTCGGACTCGTCTACAAGGCGACCGGCCAGCTATCCCTCTATGGCAACTATGCCGAGAGCCTCCAGCCGGGCCAGATTGCGCCAGCGACCAGCGGCGGCGTGACCATCCTCAATGCCGGCGAGGTGCTCGCCCCCTTCACCGGCGAACAGGTCGAGGCCGGTGTCAAATATGATGGCGGCAATTTTGGCGCTACCGCCGCAATCTTCCGCCTGACCCGCCCGAATGCGATTGTTGCGGAACAGGTGTTTTCCGCCTCCGGCGAGCAGGAAAATACCGGCCTCGAATTCACCTTCTTCGGAGAACCCATGGACGGCCTGCGCCTGATCGGCGGCGCAACCTTCCTCGATTCAGAGCTTGCAAAGACGCAAGGCGCCCTCGACCAGGGCAACACCCCGATCGGCGTGCCCGAGATCCAGGCCAATCTCAACGCGGAATGGGATGTCGCAGCGATCGACGGACTGACCCTCGACGGACGGATTGTCTATACAGGCGAGCAATATGTGAACACGGCCAACACGACCGAGCTCGACAGCTGGACGCGTCTCGATATCGGCGCCCGCTACTCGCTCGATATTTCCGACCGCCCCGTCACCCTGCGGGCGCGGGTCGAAAACCTCACCGATGAATCCTACTGGGCTTCGACAGGCGGCTTCCCGGGGGCTAACTATCTGATCCTTGGCAATCCCCGGACGTTCAGCGTCTCGGCCTCGATCGACTTCTAGGAACCCGGCGCAAGATGATGCAGGCAGGAACAATCAGGGCGTGGAGCTGGGTCCATAAATGGACGAGCCTCATCTCGACCCTGTTCCTGCTCATGCTCTGCCTGACCGGGCTGCCGCTTATCTTCCATGACGAGATCGACAGCGCGCTCAATCCGGAAAGCTGGCAGCCGGCACATCCCGGCGGGGCGCCCCTTACGCTTGACGAAATCCTCGAAATTTCGCTCGAACACCGTCCGGGCGAGGTGCCGATCTTCATGAGTTTCGACATTGACCGGCCGGTCGTGAACGTCACCACAGGCCCCGCCGCAGACGCGCCGGGGCCTGACATGTATTTTGCCTCCTTCGATTTGACGAGCGGTGATCTCGTGCCGCCCGCAGATCGTGGCGAGAGCGTCATGGAATTCATTCTCCAGCTGCATACGGACATGTTCCTCGGAATACCGGGCATGTTGTTCCTTGGCGCAATGGGATGCCTTTTTGTTGCCGCGATCATTGGTCTGCCTCCCGAAAAGTGGTCCGTTATTTGAGTTAGTTCCGGCTTCAGATATGGAGCTGAGACATGGGCAAGAGAGCCAAGCCTGAAGAGATTATTGCGAAACTGCGGGAGGTGGAGGTTCGCCTCGCTCGCGGTGAAACTGCAGCTTCGGCGGCGCGCGCCGTCGGTGTGACCGAACAGACCTACTACCGCTGGCGCAAAGAGTATGGCGGCCTGCAGGTCGACCAAGCCAAGCGCATGAAAGATATGGAGAAGGAAAACGCCCGGCTTCGGCGCGCAGTCTCTGATCTCACGCTGGACAACCAGATCCTTCAGGAAGTCGTGCGGGGAAAGTTCTAAGCCCTTCGCGTCGTCGTGCTGCAGTCGATCACGTGGTGGAAGAGCTTGGCGTCTCCGAACGCCGGGCTTGCCGTGTGATCGGCCAGCACCGTTCGACCCAGCGCAAGCAGCCCATACGGCGAGATGATGAGGACGCCCTGACATCGGCGATTATCCGCCTGGCCGAACGGTTCGGCCGGTATGGCTATCGCCGGATCACGGCGCTCCTCAGAAATGATGGCTGGCATGTGAACGAGAAGCGGGTTTACCGCATCTGGCGACGGGAGGGGCTGAAAGTGCCGATGAAACAACCAAAACGCGGTCGTCTCTGGCTGAATGATGGCTCGTGTGTGCGGCTGAGGCCGGCGCACAAAGGCCATGTCTGGTCCTATGACTTCGTGCAGGACCGCACCCATGATGGACGTGTGTTCCGCATGCTGTGTGTGGTCGACGAGTTTACACGGGAGTGCCTCGCCATCCGAGTCGAGCGAAAGCTGAACTCACGGGATGTCCTCGACACGCTGGGTGAGCTGTTCGTTCGGCATGGGCCGCCGGAACACATACGCTCTGACAATGGCCCTGAGTTCATTGCAACAGCCCTCCGTGACTGGCTGGCACGTATCGGCGTGAAGACGCTCTATATCGAACCGGGAAGCCCATGGGAAAACGGATACTGCGAAAGTTTCAACTCCAAGCTCCGGGACGAGTTGCTGGCGAGGGAAATCTTCTTCGATCTCAGGGAGGCCCAGATCCTGATCGAAACCTGGCGGCGGCACTACAACACCGCGCGCCCGCACTCTTCTCTGGGCTACCGGCCACCCGCTCCACAAACCATCTTGCCCGCGGCGTTCATACCGCCTTACTGTGAGGAGGTAGCGGCATGAACGCCGCTACGTGAAAACCGCCGGACTAACAAAACCGGTGGACCACCCCTGTGGGGCAGAGCACCAGCTCTGTCATTCATTCTGCTTACGGAGCAGATGGAGTTGAAATCATTCCGTGACTCGCGTGCGTCATCGTTTGGATGATAAACAAACAGATGCTCAGCGATTTCAGAGCAAACCCCAAATGCAAACAACTAGTACCGAATTTCTACCTAAGAGAACTTCTAGTTCTCATTTTTGAGAATGTAAAGTTCTCATTTCTCGAAACGCACGCTCGATTTCATCCACCTAGCTGCAGGAGCTAGACGATGGAACTTCAGAAAATCTTCGGTGCGAACGTCCGCCACTATCGGCGCGCTATTCGTTGGACTCTCGAACAACTGGCTTCTGAAGTAGGTGTGTCCAGAGAGACGATTGGTAAAATTGAACGCGGTGTGTCTGCACCTCTTTTCGAAACGGTCGAGAAAATCGCAGAAGCACTGGGTGTACCAGCACAAGTTCTTTTCGGAGCTGCGCCATTTCCACCGGGTGACCGAGGTGAGCTGTTGAGCGATATTAATTCCATTCTCGCCAATATGAATGATCGCCAACTAGCCGCCGCTCGCAAAATGCTGAATGCGCTCAAGTCCAGTTGAAAATACGATCAGCGTCCGCTCACGCCAGATGAAACACGCTGCGAAACCACCAGGCTGGTTTGGAATCAAACCGACTAACTCTCATCCGACATCGCCTTGAGGACTCGCACCATCTGACGGAGGGTTTCCCTGGAGCTGGCGCGGTCTATCCACATCTGGCATTCGCGGCGGGCTGTTTCGAGCGGGGTCTGTTTTGCTTTCTTCAGGTTTCGGGTGCCGATGAAGAGGTCCTCGATACCGACATTGAGAACTTCGCTGATAGCCAGGACCATGGAGGCGCTGATACGGCTCTCTCCGGTCTCGTATTTCTGGATCTGTTGCTGGCTCACGCCCAGCTGGTCGGCGAGTTCGTTCAGCGTCATGTGCATGTCTTTGCGGTAGCGGCGGACATTGCGTCCGACCTGCTTGTCGACCTCCGTCGGTGACCTTGAGCTTTTCCGGGGCACCGTCTGTCGCTTCTTCGTCATTCCTCCACCTCTTTTTGACATCAGTATTGCCAACAAGTTGAAAACAAGGATAGGGGCGGAATCGTCGGAAATTGCTTCTGGTCCGAGGGACAGATGCAGAAAGTCTGTTCGGCCCAGCGAAGACGGGCTCTTCCCGTCTCCAAACCAAATTTCTCTTTTTGGTTGTTTTTGGAATCCATCTTGCAGGGAGTTGCGCAAGGGGGATGAAGCCATGTCGAACTGCCCTGTATTGTTACAATCTGTGCTCGACCGCTATGATTACACGCGGACCTTGTCCCGGAGCCGCTGGGCTTGGGAATTCCTCCGACGCAATGAGGAGTTCCTGGCGGAAGCTGCGCATCATGGGCCGGACGAAGTATCGGTCCGCACCGCCTGTCATGGCATCACCCTGGTCCGCCCGCGCACGGACCAGATGGCGGCCGAGCGCTGGGGGCTCGCCTTCTTCCCGGACCCGCGCCATGACGGATTTGCCGCTCACGCCTTCTGGTCGTCGGCGCTGTTTCCGCGGCAGGTTCAGGTCCAGGTGAGTCCGGCCGGTCCGGGCGAGGCCTGCCCCATCTACGAGAAAACGGTGAAACAGTGTGAGATCGTGCACCTGGTCGACACGGCCGGGCGGGAGCACATACTGGTCAAGGGCAACGGCCATGTGGTGCAGGTTCAGTGTACGGGCATGTCCATGCTGTCTCCGGAGCCGGTCCGGCTCGGTTTCCTGATACGGGGTACCGCGAATTTGTCCTCCCGCTGGCGCATGCTGGACGAAGCGCAGCGTGTGTACGAAGCCGGTCAGGACGCACCTGTCCCCTGGATCAGGACCAATCTTGCCTTGCGCAATGCGTTGGTGGCCCATGATTGCCAGATCGCGGGACTGTCCGTCCGGGAGACGGCAGAAATCCTTTATGGCAGGGCGCGGGTGGAGGAAGCCTGGGCAGGCCCCGGCCGGTCGATGAAGGATGAGATCCGCCGGGCACGCGCCCGTGGGCGGGACCTTGTGTCAGGCGGCTACAGGGCGCTGCTGGCCTGACATGCTTCAGAACAAGTCGCCTTGCGCCGATTTGGCGATGGGACTTTTCCGGCGGTCTTCCGAGGCCATCGACCAGGCGCCTTCATCTTCATACGGATAGAGGCACGCTCGAAGCTCTTCCGGGCTCGCGCCGGTCTGACCAAGCCAGACGGCAAGGTTTTCCTCCGTCAGAACGGCCGGCATGCGCTGGTCCGGATCCCCGGTGACGAATTCGGAGATCCCCTTGTTGGCCGTTGTCGCGCACATCACGAATTCGGCGATCTCTCCTTCCGGGGACTGAACCATCCGATAAATGACGGCGATCGCCAGGCGCGATCCGTCCTTCGGTCGGATGGTCCACTGGACGGTCTTTGTATTCCCGGTGGGCGTGACCCGGTCCGGCCTGAAGGTCGGCACCTCTTCGCCCTCATTGAAGCTGCTGACGATGAGCACGCCGCGGCGTGTTTCGAAATGCGGTCTCCAGAGACGCGATGCCAGGAGCTTGTTGTCGCGCGCATGGATGTATTCGGGAAAGACGCGCCCTTGCCGGCTTTTGGTGCAGCCCCATCGCATGGGTGTCACGGTCCGCTGCCAGGCGTCGTCGAGATGCATGACGGGTGCAAACCGCATGGGCGTCGCCACCTCCTCCGGTGCATTACTCGGACGCGCTGTCAGCGGTTCGGAGAAGCTGACGACCTCTGCCCAGGTCGCCATGTGAGAGAACTTGCCGCACATGGACTGTAGCGTGATCCTTTTCGGGGGAATGCTCAACCATCGCGGTGTCGTACGGGCGTCCGCTTCGCAGCCTCTCCCCGGCCCGCTCACGCGGGGCTGTCCAGTCGGCGAGAGCGCGCTGGGGCTGAGTGGCATTTGACTGGCCCGGCTCGTCTCCGGTCACCGGCCCGCCCGGTTGGGCGCGCCGGCGCTGCGGGGGCTCGCCGGCCGGGGCCGCGCCGCGCGCTTCCCACTGGCCTTGCGGCCAGAGGGGTCACGGGCGCGTGGCATCTCGATTGTGTCAGGAGGCCTTCCGGGCTGATGACTCTGACGGGGCTTTCAGCCATTTGCCATAGACAGTCACCTGTTGGCGTTCGAAGCCGAGGGACTCGTAGAACTTTGCGGCCCGGTCGTTGCCATCGCGTACCATGAGTTCGAGTTTCGGGGCGCCGCGGGAAACAAGCCAGAGGCCCGCCTCTTCCATCAGCTCCCGGCCTGCCCCGCGTCCCTGGTGTGCCGGGTCGACAGCCAGGTAATAGACCCAACCGCGATGGCCATCATGCCCTGCCATGACGCTGCCAATCAGCTGGTCTCCGCAATAGCCGACCAAGATGGTCGCTTCCCGGGCTGAAACAGCCCGGTCGATATCGTCGTTCGGGTCGTTCCAGGGGCGGGTCAGCCCGCAGGCCTCCCAGAGCGCGGTGAGCGCACGCCGGTCGGTTTCGCGAAAGTCTCTTACATACATCGTCATGACGGTTCGAGACTGGAAGATTCGGCCGACCGATACCAGTCCTGCAGGAGCCAATATGTGGTCAGGCTGCCTCAGCAAGTCCTTTGCGGCAGGCGATCATCGTATCCGCCGCTTCCCGGAGAATTACAGCTTCCTCTTCGGGAGCAATCCCCGAGATCTCGATCCGTCCATCATGAAGGTCGATTTTCAGCGAGGGAAAGGCCTGCCTCAGCCGCTTCGCCGCATCGTGTGCGGCCCGGCTCTGTTCGAAACCGAATGGGAACCAGACAGACATGAGCCGTCCTCCAATCAGGAATACTCCGAATTCGGATTGGGAAGAATCTCCGATTCGATCTGGCCAGCAAGCGGTCTTTGAGATGGACGTCCCAGACCGGATTTCACCCCTCCCACACTCGCAGCGTCTGCGCGATACAAGTTAGCGCCGCATAGAAGCGCCAGCTACGGCCTGTGAAGGACAATCGAATAACTGGTACTGCGACCGCCACCTTCATCCTGCTGGAGAATCCCTTTTTCGATCAGGTCCTTGATATCGCGTGACGCCGTATCCTGGGAAACCTTGGTCAGCTTCGCCCATTTCGAACTCGTCAGCTTGCCTTCGAAGCCGTCGATCAGGCGATTGAGGACATCCGTCTGGCGATCATTCAGCGGCTTGTCGCGATGACGCTCCCAGAAATCCGCTTTTGCCAGAACGCCCGCGAGTAGCGTCTCGGCGTGATCGAACGCCTCATTCAGGCAGGCGAGGAACCACAGCAGCCATTCCGTGATGTCGAGATCGCCCTTCTGGGTGCTTTCGAGGATGTCATAATAGGCATTTCGCTGGGCCCGGATTTGCGCTGACATGCTGTAGAATCGCTGTGGGCTGTTTTCCGCGCGTGCCAGTTGCATGTCCGCAATGGCGCGCGCCATGCGTCCGTTTCCGTCCTCGAACGGATGAAGGGTGACAAACCAGAGATGGGCCATGCCCGCCTTGATGACCGGATCGATACCATCCTTCTGATCGAACCACGCCAGGAACGTTTTCATTTCACCTGGCAATTGCGTGGCGGCCGGCGCTTCATAATGAATTTGTTCCCGGCCGATTGGTCCCGAGACAACCTGCATGGCTCCTTCGGCATCGTCGCGCCAGTCGCCGACGCGGATCTTGCGCATGCCGCTATATCCCGTTGGGAACAAAGCGGCGTGCCAGCCGAACAGCCGCGCCTCTGTCAGGGACTCGTTATACCGGCCGGTTGCGTCCAGCAGCATTTCGACAACGCCATCGACATGCCTGTCCGAAGGGACAAGCCCCGCGATATCCATGCCAAGCCGGCGGGCGATGGACGAGCGGACCTGGTCGCGATCGAGAACCTCTCCTTCGATGTCACTGGATTTGATGACATCTTCGGTGAGCGTCTGCAGGGCCGCCTCGCTTCTCAGATGGAACCCCAGTCCCTCCATCCGGCCGATCAAACGCCCTTGCCTCCGGCTGACGTCTGCGAGCGGGGTTGCAACTGCGCTCCTGTCCCAATGGAAGTTTGGCCAGGCATCTAGCTCATGAATATACATGCCATATTATCCGCACTATACGCGGAGAATATGGCCGCTATTCTCCGCATCGTCAAGCATATTCTCCGCATCTTTTGCGGATTTTATACCGAGTATTCTCCGCATCCGTCGACATCGAGGCAGGCCAGCTCCTTTCGACAGGGCAGGATGACACCGGCATGCGCCCCCCCTGGATGATGTCCAGGCTGCATTGGTGCGTGACCCGCGCGAACAGTTTCACAAGACCGCGCCAGCTTCATCACACGTTCAAATACCCTCGATCGGCAGGGGTGGGCGGACGGCACGTCTGGCCGGGCGCGCCGCACGCGCAAGGCGCCGGTGTTTATTCATCTTTTGCGTCTCAAGCCCTCCTACCTTTCCGCCTTGCGCGCGCCGCTTGTCCGCCCGGCCTGTCGGCCTTTTCCGCCGCCCACCCCCGCCTGTCGCGGGCAGGACGCGGCTGGAGAAGGAGACCCGACATGCCCTGCAACACTGCAACCCCTGCCCCCCTTGGAACAACTACCGTACCCCCATCGGAGGACCGTCCCCGCATCTATGTGGCCTGCCTTGCGGCCTACAATAATGGCCGCCTGCATGGGCGCTGGATCGATGCGACCACGCCTGACGGAATCATGGACCAGGTACGCGCCATGCTGGCTGCGTCGCCGCTGCCCGAGGCCGAGGAATGGGCGATCCATGACTATGAAGGCTTCGAGGGCGCGAGCCTCTCCGAATATGCCTCCTTCAAGACCGTGTGTGCACTGGCGGACTTCATCGCCGAGCATGGCCGTCTCGGCGCGAAGGTCTACGGATATTTCGGTAACGACCTCGACGAAGCGCGCGCCGCCTTCGAGGACTATGCGGGCGAATACCGCTCCTCGGCTGACTTTGCCGAGGAACTAACGCGCGAGTCCGGTACCGAAATCCCGGCCTCCCTCGAATACTATGTCGACTGGCAGGCGCTCGCCCGCGACATGGCCCTGAACGGCGAAATCCTCGTCTTCCAGACGGGCTTCGATGAAGTCCATATCTTCTGGACGCGGTGACATGGGCCGTATTCTGACAGAGTCCGAATGCGTCCTGGGCCCGCGCCCTGATCTGACGCTGGTCGTCGAGGACGACCGCATTGTCGAAATCTGGGTCGCGGGGCGCGCGCCGCGCATCCGCGTCCGCGACTATGACTGGGGCCGGACCGACCCGGCCCCCGCCTTCGACCGGGAAGGCTTTCCCTATTCCGACATTCACTGGAGCGGCCCGGCATGGGCGCTTGGCCTCTCCCTTTACCCGCCAGAAAAGGAGACCCCGATGGCACAGCCCGACCTCACCCATATCCCGCTCGATCAGCTGAGCGTTTCCAAACTTAACATGCGCCACGGACGCAAGAAGCCGGACGTGTCCGACATATTGCCGTCCATCCGCGAGAAAGGCATCCGCCAGACGCTGCTCGTCCGCCGCGAAGCCGAAGGTTATGGCGTCATCGCAGGCCGACGCCGCTACTTTGCGCTCCTCGAACTTGCGAAGGAAACCGGCACCAATCCGCTCGTGCCGTGCGCGGTGATGAGCGAGGAAGATGCAGCCTCCGCTATCGAGGCGTCCATCATCGAGAATGTCGCCCGCCTACCTGCGACGGAAATGGAGCAGTATGTGGCGTTCAGAAAGCTCGCAGACGAAGGCAAGGCCCCGGAAGACATCGCAACTTTCTTCGGCGTGACCGAGCTTCTTGTGCGCCGCGTCCTCGCCCTCGCAGGCCTCGCAGCGCCGATCCGCAAACTCTACGCCGAGGACGAAATCGACCGCGAAACGATCCGCGCGTTGACGTTGGCAACACCTGCCCAGCAGTCGGAATGGTTGAAGCTCTGGAACAGCGAAACCGAACGTGCGCCGTTCGGGCGGGCCTGCAAGGCATGGGTGACAGGCGGCAGCGCGATCACCACAGACAAGGCCCTGTTTGACCTTACCCAATACACCGGCGCGGTGACGGCGGACCTGTTTGGAGAGCGCGCTGTCTTTGCGGACGCTGAGACTTTCTGGACGGCGCAGGCAGCGGAAGTGTCAACCCGGATCGAGCAATACCTGGCCCGTGGCTGGAGCGATGTGATCTGTCTCAAGCGGGGGTCCTACTTCCAGCGCTGGGAATACGTCCAGACCACGAAGAAGAAGGGCGGCAAGGTCTATGTGGAGCAGCGCCATGACGGGACGGTGATGTTCCATGAAGGCTGGCTGAAGGCTTCGGAGGCCCGCAATAAGTCGCGTCAGGACATTGACGGAGACGGCAGCGCACAGACAGACATCAAACCTGAAATGTCTGGCCCGATGGCGGAATATATCGGCCTCCACCGGCACGGCGCTGCCGCCGCCAACCTGCTCGCCGTGCCCGCCATTGCGCTTCGCTTGATGGTGGCGCATGCGATCACCGGCTCGTCGCTCTGGAATGTTCGTTCGCATGTGTGCGGGGCGCGCAAGAACGAGACCCATGAGAGTGTGGCGGGCTCTGCGGCGCGGGCTGAAATTGATGCCGCATCGGAACAGGTCGACACCCTGTTCAGCGCACTCGGCGCAATGCGCCCGCGCGCGAACGGCGATGCCTATTCGCTCTGCGAAATCTTTTCCGCATTGCTCGCCATGTCGGATGCGGAAGTGATGCAGGTGCTTGCCCTGACCATGGCCGAAACACTTGAGGCAGGCGGGCCGGTGGTCGAGGCGGTGCTTCATGTCTGCGGAACCGATCTTGGCCGCTACTGGTCACCCGATGCTGCCTTCTTCGAGCTGCTCCGCGACAAGCGGGCCATCAATGCGATGGTCGCGGACATTGCGTCTCCAAGCGTAGCGGAGAGCGTCGTCAAAGAGAGCGGCAAGGTGCAGAAGGTGCTGATCCGGAACCGGATCGAGGGTGGTGAGGCGGAAAAAGGCATTGGTCCAGTGGACCAGTGTCCCGCCGAACGGGACGCCAATCCCGGCTGGCGTCCCGGCTGGATGCAGGTGCCGCCGACTCGACTTGTCGAAGATGCAGGTTGCGCGACGGTCGAAGCGTGGGAACGGATTGCAGGCCTGCTCGAGGGTGAAGATGAGGACAATTCCGAACCTGAAACGGAACCTTGTGAAGCAGACGCTGCCTGAGTTTCGTCTCCTCCTCTCAGGCAGAGTGCGAGCCGTCCGGTGCCTGGCGCCGGGCGGCTTTTCACATTCGGTTTCGAAAATGCGGACAGCTGTGCAGGTGCGGCTCATTTCTTGAGCATGCCTTCCGAAAAATCGCGCATCTACAGGTCTCGCAGGACAGATCGAAGCGCCTGCCACAATGGGTTCCTCCTTTCCATCGGCAGCGGTCTTCAGACCCCTTGTTCCCGTCTCTTGCCGTATGACCTGGACGCGCTGACCCGGCCCTGAAACCGGACAGGCGAAGAATTTTCCTCTGCGCTACGCGCATTCACCGCCAGACAAAATTCCCCGCCCGTCCGGTGCTTCGCTCTGCTTCGCCCGCATGCGGTTCAGGCCCGGCTCAGCGCGTCCTCACGGTCCGGCGTCGACGGGGACAAGGGGTCCCCGGAGACAAAGCCAAAGGAACGAAAAGGAGAACCCCAATGGCAAACGCACTCGGATATGTCAGCGAGACCAAGGCCGGCTTTGAAGGCACCCTCGCAATGATGAACCTCAATGCGGCCATCCGCATCGAGAAGAATGGCGAGAAAGCCGCAGAGGGCCAGCCGGATTACCGCATCTTCGCCGGAGACACCTCGACGGAAATCGGCGGCGGCTGGATGCGCAAGGCGAAGTCTTCGGGACGCGAATATGTCTCGCTGACCCTCGCCGACCCGCAAATCGGTCCCCGCCGGATCTATGCGAACCTCGCCCCGGTCAAGGGCAAGAAAGGCCGCCACGTGATCCTCTGGAACCCCAGGGACTAGGTTCCGGCATGACATCCCATCGAAGCCGCTCCGGAGAACACCTCCGGGGCGGCTTTTCCCTGCTTGAATTTTCCGAAGGCGCCAGGAATGTGGACCCGCTGCCGCACGCAGCGGGACATCGAAAATCTTGGTTACCTGCAGAGTGACTTCAGGTTCAGGGCGACTTCGACCCTGCCAATTAAGATCTGCCTCTGCTTCCTTCTGGCTGTACCGGGAGCAAAGCAATGAGCGAACCGAATACTCCACAAAGTCCGTTCCTGACGACACAGGAAGCCGCTAGCTACCTGCGCATTTCAGCACGTACAATGGAAAACTGGCGCTGGTCGAATGACGGCCCGGAATATCGCAAGCATGGCGGAACGGTCGTCTATCATCTGGACGATCTCAACGCGTTTTCGACGGTCTGGAACAAGGCGCGGAAACCTCGTCATGGATCATAACCGGATACATTCCAAACGTACGAACCGAAGGTTTCGGAAAGTGTACTGGACCACGCTTTCATTCCTCGGATCGGCCCTGATTGCGATTCCGGCAACAGGTCTCCTGCCATCCATTTTGCTCTATAATCCGAGCGAAAGCGCACCGCAGGGATGGTATCGGATCGAGGCCCTTGAGCATGTTTCGCGTGGTGATCAGGTTGTCTCGAACCTGCCCCAGGAAGCGGCTGAGTTTGCATCGCAGCGGGGATACCTGCCGCGAGGAATCCCAGTCATCAAGACGGTTGCCGCGCTCGAAGGCGACACTGTCTGTGATAGCGGCAGTGTCCTGGAAATTAATGACGTGCCAAGCGTTCGTATGCTCGCAGCAGACAAGGCAGGACGACCTCTCTCTTCGCCCTGGCGGACTTGCCGCCGCCTCCTTCCTGACGAAGTCCTGCTCCTCTCGGACCGCACGCAGGACTCCTTCGATGGGCGGTACTTTGGCGCCGTACGGAAGACCGACATCATCGGCCGGGCTGTCTGGATGGGCTCCGCAGTGCAAGCGCGATCAGAGGGAATGAGAAGGCAATTGAGGGGCAGAACGGAATGCAAGATAAAAGCTCATGGAGCTAATGAGGTGGCATCGCCTTGTCTGCACATCGATTTTTATGGCTCTATCCCTGAAGACACAGCTCCGTCATCTGAGCGAATGCTCAATGAAGACGACAGGATTGGGTGGCTCCATTCCGGAGAACTGGCCTGTTTCCCTCCGGAGCAACCGGAATGAGCACGCCACCGGACAATCCGTTCACGCCGAGACCTGGCAGGATTCGCTCGGCCGGATCAGGGGGACGTGCGAAGACTTATCTGACGCGGATGACGAAAGCCCTGTCGTCCGCCGGCGGTGTTCGCCGCACGGCCCTGCCTGCCCAGCCGCGTTCTGCCCCGCGCGGCGGACAGAGGCGCGTCATCGTCAAAGCCCGCATCGTGCGCATGTCGGCGTCCAGCGCTGCGGCCCTTGCGGCCCATATCGGATACATTCGCCGGGACGCCGCGCTTGAAGAGAAGGATCGCGGCAAGCTCTTCGACGCCATGAGCGAGGATGCGGGCGTGTCCGATCTCACCAAGTCCATCGCGGATGACCGGCACCATTTCCGGTTCATCGTCTCTCCCGAGGACGGCGCCGAAATGGCCAACCTCAAGCCCTTCGTCCGCGATCTCGTTTCGCAGATGGAAGCAGACCTCGACACACGGCTCGAATGGGTCGGCGCAATCCACCATGACACCGGTCGGCCGCACGCCCATCTGGTCATCCGCGGATGCCGTGACGATGGCTCGGATCTTGTAATGCCGCGAGCGTACATCTCGCATGGGATCCGCGAACGTGCGGAGGACCTGGTCACACTGGAGCTTGGTCCGGAGACAAGGCTCGAACAGGAGCGAAAGCTCAATGCCGAAGTTGCTGCCGAACGGGTGACGCGGATCGACCATTTCATCGCGCGGCAGATCAATCCTGAGGGGGAGTTCCTGTTGAAAGAAAGTCCCTCGCACTATCGCACCCTCCATGCCGCCCGGCTACGGACACTGGAGCGGCTTGGGCTTGCTCAGAAACTCGGCGCCGGACGCTGGCAGATGCGGGAGAGCTTTCGGGACGTCCTGCGAGACCTGTCCGAGCGCCATGACATCATCAAAACGATGAACCGCGCCCTCGCCGGACGCGGAGACCGGCGGCTCGAAGCGGACACGATCTTCGACAAGTCTGATCCTGACGGGCGGAGCGTGACAGGTGCGGTCTTGCAGACGGGCCTTACAGGCGAAGCACATGACCGGGCCTATGCCATTATCGACAGTCTCGACGGCCGCGCTGTCTTTGTCGAACTCGGTGTTGCCGGCGAAGTCGAGGAACTGAAGCGCGGCGCGATCGTCACCGTGTCGCCGCCGAACTTTGAGCCGAAACCTTCGGACATCACGATCGACCGGATCGCGCGAGCGAATGGCGGGATCTATTCGGCAAGCCTGCACCAGGCCGATGACCCGCGATCGGGGCCTGAATTTGTCGCGGCGCACGTGCGACGGCTGGAAGCCTTGAGGCGCGCCGGTCATGTCGAGCGAACCGCTGGTGCGGACTGGAAAATCCCACCGGACTATCTGGATCGCGTGCAGGACTACGAACGGACCCAGGCACGGTTCAGGTCGGCGCACTTGCTCGTGCGATCTGAGCTTGGGCTGAAGGATCAGGAGACGGCGCTGGGCGTCACCTGGCTGGACGAGGCGCACTCCGCATCCGGTGTGCCGCTTGGGTTTGGTCATGAGGTCGCGGAGGCGCAGCTGAAGCGACGCGCATTCCTGGCGGGAATCGGAATGAAGGTAGAGGCAGGCGGTGGACTATCCGCAGCACAGAAAGCTGAGCTGATGAAACGCGACCTGGCGCAGGCTGGCAGGTCTATGGGTGACGAGATCGGGAAGCCCTATTCACCGGCGCCAGAGCGCGGTCATGTCGACGGCATCTATCGCGAACCAATCTCGCGTGTGAGCGGGAAGTTTGCGGTCATTGAACGGCAGAGGGACTTTACAATTGTACCCTGGCGACAGGTGCTGGAACAGCGGCGTGGGGTGGCGGTATCTGGGATTGTCCGCGGGGGAAGGATTTCGTGGACCCTCGGGCGTGGGATCGGGATAGGAGAATGACCTCCGCTGCCAGTGATATCCGACTGACATTCAATTATTACTTGGATCGCTGCTAACAACCCCGAGACAATGGTTGCTCAGCTTCGTTGGAATAGGTCGCGCCGTTCAGGTCGTGGATCTGAACACGCAATTCGGTCGGCGAGGGGCATGACAATCAAAATCTCTTCAACGGGCGAACTAAACAGCCGACAGAACATTTTGAATAGTTCGAACCGCCGTTGAGAGATCTAGCTTATCCACCTTCCCGTCAACGATCTTATCGCCCCCCGAATGCACAACAAAACTGTCGGTTGCACCAATAAACTCACAACCACGATAGAATCCGGCTTCCGGATTGTCTTTCTGATTGGTCTTACATTCGATTGCAATTATCCGTCCGTTATGCAGCTGGGCATCAAGCACAAGATCTATCTCGTCCCACTTACCATCATCATTCCACTTCCGAAAAAATTGCGGCGTTGCGAAGTCCGCCGCCGCACGGATCATCTCCTCGATCGCATAGGATTCCCAACTGTCACCGACAGAAGAATGTCGTTGGAGCTGTTCCAAAGTTTCAATGCCGAGCACCGCATGCAATAGCCCGCTATCCCGTAGATAGATCTTCTGCATTTCCCCCAGACTCTCGTCACTTCCGGCCGGAAAATTGGGCAGTCTTCTCGTAATCCCCAGTTGGTCGAAGAGACGCAGCGCCATGCGTAGTTCTCTAGGTGTCACCATAGGGCACTTCGTGTCGTCCAGCTCGCAACTATTTCGATTTGCAACCCATCTCAAAATACCTTGAAGATCAAAAGCCTGTGTGACTCCCCAATCACAATAGTTGCGGTCCAACAAAGCTGCGAGCATTTGTAACCGCCAAGCTAGGCTATCCACATCACTCTCAGCTTTAACGCTGTCTGGAAGACCGCCGCGCAGCCAATGCACATGTGGCTCGAACATAGGCAGGTTGCGAGACTGTGGTTCGACCACGCTTTCGCAAGCTGGTCCGGAAGTGTCAAAAAGTTCAAAATGCTCCCCCGCAATATCGCGAAGGAGCATCGGATTCAGTGGGACTAGTTTGACACTACCTGAGAGCTCTATAGACAACCTTCTCGTAGTTGAAAGTTCGACTGGGACAACGATTAAGCGAGGCGCTTCGCTTTTCGACTCATTATTTCGGTACCAGTCCACCAACCTTTCGACATCTTCAGACCGAAAATGATCGAGTATCCGGACGTCAGCCCCCGGCTCTTCCAAAGCGTCGATATTCGTAAGCTCAGCACTCCCACGTTCTTGACACCAAATAGATACAGCTTTGGTTCGCCCCACCCGAGGCAACCCATGCAACACCGTTACGCGACTGTTCCGCACTGCTTCATCCAGAACATTGTTCACCCCCTCACGCATTACTGGCGGGGCCGCTCAAGATCGAGAACAACGACCTCGACGCGCCCTTCGCGGGTTGTCGCGCTGCATTCGACTAACTGTCTTCGTAGTTCTTCTGCATTGACGGGCGATGAGATACCCGGAGGTGGGTCCTTTGGTGGCTTCTGAGATCGTGTCCCGAACCAAAGTACCAAATAGATGCCGCACTGGGCACGCCAGTCGTTAACATAAAGTCTGTCAAGTTGTTGGTCCGCAGCCGTCCAAAGCTTGTCATGCCACTGACCTTTGATTTCAATTGGCACCATTACATCGCCCAGGAGACAGATGATGTCACAGCGTTTGTCATCCGCAAGGTGTCCTTCCGGAAGAGCCTGGATCTCAAATGGCAAAGGCCGAAGCATTTTGAGGATTGTATCTCGGCAGTCATCCTCTACTCGAGGCCTTCCTCCCTGGTAAAAGTCACGATACCAATCAACATCGCTACCTCGAAGTTTGCGTTGAACCGCATTGAGCTCCTCAAGCAGAATGACTTGAAGCTGCGCTGGCGTTGTCGGCGCGTTGTCGTGAACGACTGAAACAACAGAATCCAAGTCAGGAGAGACCCAGTCGAGCTCAACTTTCTTTCTTCGCTGCTCAGCTGCAACCGCTCGCAGCATGTTTGTGTACCCGTCCGCTTCCTCATCTCGCAACGAAGCCATTGCCTCGATCGCGTCAGCACTGATTTTATCGCCTAGTCGACTAATTAGCGCACTGATGAATTCGCTTAAGTTCCATGGATTTTCATCGCCTCGTGTGACGCCGCTCGGCCGTTCAACAACAGGGAACTGCCTTCTAAAACGCTGAACCATCCACATCAGCTGTTGTACATTGAGATCTATGGGTGGGGTATTGCTGTATCGATCGGAAACTCTTGAACGAATATTGTAGAGAAGGTCCTTCTCTACATATCCTTGCGCGTCTAGCTCGGTACTCGTCTGTTCAAAATCAACAATGAGACTGATCGCAGTCCAGTTGCGTCGCCGCTCTTCCTCAAGACCGGCCTCCTTCCTACGGCTTACTGCCAAGCTTCGAAGCGCTGATCGGCCTTCTGAGCTAGAAACAAGATGATCAAGCAGCTGAACTTCCATCGTGTTTGGCATGTTCGAATATCTAGTGAGCCATTCAATTGACAGACGCAGTGATAGATCAGTGTCACGTGCATCGTTCAATAGTTCGTGGAGCCCAGAAATATGCTCCTGATTGTTCGCAAATTGCGGCTCGAAATACAGGCGCTGAGTTTCCTCCCAACAACCGCGTTCGCGTAAAACGTCGGCCAATCGCTGTTCCAGATCGTCGATCCCCGCATGTTCATCAATCCTGGTGTGCCGCACTTCAAACAGCCCAGCCATCAAGCGTTCGCTTGGAAGGTCTTCGAAGCCGCGCTCTGTTCGAATTCGTTCCGCTAGTGCGGCAACGATAATGGTTGCGGCATCCCAACCTCGGCCCTCAGCATAACTTTGAGCGAGTTGACTAGCGGTTGGACGAACCGGAGTTGTTTGCAGGAAAGCCTCAAACCCTTCGAGACTGGCCACACACAACTCTGTTCCGAGCCATTCCTCTATGCGCCCTGGGCCATCGACTGCGTCGTCCCCGATATCGGCGAACATTTTCAGATATGCCTTCGCAGGCTGAACTACCGTGCCGTAGTGTCCGGAACGCATCTCTACAATGCGAGCAGCATAATTTGCACGATGCTTAGCCCATTCTTCCTCACGCTTGGCTTTTCTTTTCTTTTGGCGCTGCTCGTCCTTTATTTGCCAAGCTGGAACTTGAGGCGTACTCAAACTTTCCAACCACGCCGCCGACTCTGCATCGTCCTTTACAAACCGCGCTGCAGCTTCGCGGACCACACGGCCCCTATCGCCATCGTGATGGACAAGCAAAACCAGTTCCCGCCAATTTGCATCGTCAGGCTCGAGCGCACTCAGCAGAGCAAGCACATCTGACTCTTGTACGTTCAGTCCGGGCGAACGCCTCGTGAGCCTCCAAGTGCGCTGCCAGATGTTTTCTTCACCAGGTTGCTCGAGAAGCACCAAGCGCTGGATCGATTGTTTGAGTTCCAAATCTCGAGAAAGAAACTCGGCAACATATTTTCGGGATTCGTCGCGCAAACCTGCGTTGCTATCGAAGGGCTCAAGCCAGTTCCAGAGCTGCTTGGCAGAAACAGGGCGATGCGCGAGGCGTCTAGCGAGCAAACCATAAACAAGATCAGTGATTGCAGACACCTGTTCACGATCATGCTCTTCTAAATCCATTCGAGCTACTGCACTAAGTCCGTCGAGCACCGCGTCTATTCGACTTGGGGAAAGTTTGCGTTCGAAGGAAAAGTACACTCCGACGGTGTGTTCAACTCGCTCAAGCTGTGACAGGACCACTTCGAGCAATAGCTTGTCGTCGAATTGGTCGTATCCAACATTTCCCATCAATTCTATCGCCAGCCGAATTCCATTTTCACCGGCTTCGGCGCGGAGTTCTTCAATGGTCGAAGTCCAATTCATCGAGATGCCTGCTTCGATAAGAAGCTCGCCTGCTTCACTTCGAGTGGCGAACACCTGTGACTGATCCATTAGAATAGATTCGAGTGTTGGGGCCATTTTCTGGATCAACGATGACCCGTGAAGCGACTCAAATAGCAAAAGCTTGAGACGATGCGGGGTCTCCTGGCGTGTTATGAGTTCCGTTAATTCGGACAATAATTCCAGCTTGGCCAAGCCGGGAGCGCGAAATCTTTCCCAACCCATGAACCAAGGATTGTCCTCCGCAACAGAAGACAGCGCCCTCAAGAGTGCCTGAGCCTGAATGGAATGCAGTTTCGCCGCATCGCCATATTGTATGACGCCTAAAGGGTCAGTCGCGATAACCTGCTCGGCGAGTGCAGAGCTATGCCAAGCCAGCCAAGCATGCATCCCACGGAGGCTTGCGGGCACAAGTGCATGTCCGTTGAAGAGTTCGAAAAGCCTTCTCCGTTTCCTATCGCTGTCGCAATGTGACGCAAGCCAGCGCGCACCAAGAAATTCCCCGATTGCTCGGTGCGTGTAGGTAAATCGGTCATTGTCTATTGCGGCAAACAAACGAGAATCGAGAACCGCGCCAATTGTATCGCTTGCCGAAAGCGCACTAATTTGAGGTAAGCCAATGTCTGTCAGGGCTACGTTTGCTCGTCTTGAAATCGCTTCTTTGCCAGTCAGGATCAATGCAGCAAACGCCGCGCCTGCGACATTCAGCACTTCATCTTGGGGCAGAGTCGCAAGTTTAGTGTTTGCTTTCTCTTCGCGATGCTCTCGCCCTAGAATCTTGGTGGCCTTTTCGAACAATTCTCCTTTTGAAGCTGGTAGCTGGCCTTCGAGCGCCACCTGCTCAACAAGTTCGAGTGTCTGAGGGTTGCTCCACAAACCAGTAAGTCCATGGGACTCGAGGTAGCCAACTACTTCTTTTGCTCGCTCATCATCTAGAGAGGCCGATAGAAAGACGATGGCATCGTCGCGGTCTAGTGGATTGAGATGCAGTTCGATCGGAGGGGATGCATAGAGTTCCCGAAACCCTTGAAGAGCTGTCGCGCTCCGCCAATCAGCAACTCGGCAAGACACAATGAAGCGCGGGTATCCAATTTCTCCCAACTTCCGAACGACCAAATCAACGACGTCCCCTTGATGTTGCGCAGGCACCTCGTCCAATGCGTCCACCACCAAGGTTTGCGCCATACCATATCGCGCATTGAAATCTGGCGCGTTGATCAGCGCGCGCGCTGAACAAACTACATACCCATCTAGACCACATAACTGGCTCAAGAGCGTGGATTTGCCCATGCCAGCCTCACCTAGGATGACAAGCGATCTTGCATCACTCCTAAGAAAGCTCTCATCGACACTATGCCGTTCGCGATCATCTCGATACCAGAGACTGCGAGGCAAAAATCGGTCACGCACGCGTTGAGTCCATCTCGTCGTTTGATTGGGCTAATACCCAAACTCGGCTAAAACCTAAATCGCGAAATTGGATTCGCATATACTTTGTAGGTGACCAATCCCGTCCAAAGCCGAACACAGATGACGGCACAGCAATTCGGCCAGGAGACTGACGTTTATTACACCTCTAATTTAGTTCACAAGAAATTCTCGGAACTGCTCGTTCGCTGCACCATGGTTCCGAAGCCTTCAGAATACCCTACAAATTCCCCCCAATTCCCTCTCTGGAGACTGAGGGGCTGATTGGTCAGGTTCAGTGTCATGAAACATGGCACGAACCTCTTCTGGCAGATCATCCTCGTCTTGCTTGTCGTCCTGGTGGCGCTCTGGTGCGCGACGGAGTGGACGGCTTGGTCACTTGGCTGGTCGCCCCGGCTGGGTGAGCCGCTTTTCGTTATTCTCGACATGCCGGTCTATGTGCCATGGGCCTTCTTCGGCTGGTGGTATTCTTTCGATGCCTATGCCCCGGATGTGTTCGACCGGGGTGGACTGATCGCGGGATCCGGCGGGGTTGCCGCCATCGTGATTGCGGTGACAGGATCGATCCTCCGGGCACGGTGGGACAAGCGGGTCTCGACCTTCGGTTCGGCGCGGTGGGCGGAAGGCCGAGATCTGCGCAAGTCCGGCTTGCTGAAACCTGCCGGCGTGTTCCTCGGCCAGGCCCAAGGCTCCTATCTCCGCCATGACGGCCCCGACCATGTCATGGCCTTTGCCCCGACGCGGTCCGGCAAGGGTGTGGGGCTTGTTGTCCCGACCCTGTTGTCGTGGCCGCATTCGGTCCTGGTGCATGACATCAAGGGCGAGAACTGGCAGCTGACGTCCGGCTGGCGCTCAGAGTTCTCGCATTGCCTGCGGTTCGATCCGACCGATGTGGCCTCGGCGCATTTCAATCCCCTGATGGAAGTGCGCAAGGGCCCCTGCGAGGTGCGGGACGTCCAGAACATTGCGGACATCCTCGTGGACCCGCAGGGCAAGCTCGGCGACCTCGGGCACTGGGTCGATAAGGCAAACTCCCTGCTCGTCGGCGTCATCCTGCACGTCCTCTATGCCGAGCGGGAGAAGACACTGGCGCGGGTGGCGAGCTTCCTTGCCGATCCCGACCGGACGTTCCGTACGACCCTGTCGATCATGCTCCGGACCAATCATCTCGGTTCCGGCGAGGCACCGAAGGTGCATCCCGTGGTCGCCGAGACGGCCCGCGAGCTGATGAACCAGTCGGAGAATGAACTCTCCGGCGTGCTTTCCACCGCACTCCGCTTCCTGTCGCTCTATCGCGACCCGGTAATCGCGGAAGTGACCTCGCGAAGCGATTTCCGGATCGAGGACCTCGTTTCCGGCGACCGGTCGCTGTCGCTCTACCTGGTCGTGCCGCCCTCAGACCTTTCGCGGACGAAACCGCTGATGCGCCTAATCCTGAACCAGGTCGGCCGGCGGCTAACGGAACATCTGGACGTGCGTCCGTCTGTGCTTTCGCGCGGCAAGTCGCTGGCGCTGAACATTCTCGGGGCGTGGGGCCTTCTGGCGCCTCAGGTGTCTTCCGCCGAGCCGAAATCCCGCCGCCGGGTCCTGTTCATGCTGGACGAGTTCCCTGCTCTCGGCCGGCTCGACTTCTTCGAGAGCGCCCTAGCCTACATGGCCGGCTTTGGGCTGAAAGCTTTCCTAATCGCACAATCGCTCAATCAGATCGAAAAGGCCTACGGCCCTTCGAATGCAATCCTCGACAATTGTCATGTGCGGGTGGCGTTCGCGACGAATGACGAACGGACGGCCAAGCGGATTTCCGATGCGCTCGGCACCAAGACCGAACAGCGCGCAATGAAGAACTATGCTGGGCACAGGCTCGCACCCTGGCTCTCGCACAAGATGGTGTCCCGTCAGGAAACCGCCCGCCAGCTGCTGACGCCCGGCGAAGTGATGCAGTTGCCCGCGGACCAGGAACTTGTCCTCGTTGCAGGCTCCCCACCCGTGCGGGCTATGAAGCTCCGCTACTATGAGGACCAGAACTTCACCGAACGGCTGAAAGATGCACCGGACTTTTCGACCTGCATTCCAGGCGCCCCGGAGGATGATTGGGGCACGGAAATCCGGTCGATCCATGAAGGCCTGATGCAGGCCTCGGAGATCGAAACCGATGGCGAGGGCCTCGGTCCCCAGAAGGCACGCGATGCCGCCCGGGATCGTGCGCAGGTCTCTGCGCCGGCCAGGACCGGCAAGTCGCAATCAAAGTCACGCGGCGCGCCACAGCCCAGCCTCTTCGATGCGCTCGTGCAAGCCGACAGTCTCGAACAGGCGACCGGCATTGACCTGACGGGAAATGGCCAATGAAACCCCGCATCCAGCCCTATATCTCACCTGAGACTCATCGCCGGCTCCAGGCCATGGCGAAACGCCCGGGCCTCTCCGAAAGCGCGATCGTCGACCGGGCCCTCGTCGCTTACTTTTCCGGCGAGGCGGACAATCAGCGCGAGGCAGCGATCAATCGCCGACTCGACCGGCTGACGCGGCAGTTCGGACGGATCGAGCGGGACAATCTCGTCCTTGCCGAAACGCTCGCAACCTTCGTGCATTATTTCCTGACGGTGACCCCGCCGGTGCCGGCGAACCAGGTGGAGGCCGCCCGCGCCAAGGGAGACCTCCGGTTCGATCTGTTCGTCCGTCAGGTCGCCGAGGCGCTCCGGTCAGGGCAGCGCATTCTCCAGAACGCCGTCGAGGATGTGACGGCGGAAGCGGCAAGTCTCGAAAGCGAGTCCGGTCCTCTAGCTGAGGAGCGGGCCGATGCGTGACACGCCGAGCCTTGCACGAACCCGCGCCATGCTGGTGACGGCACTCGGAGACGAGATCGTCGCAGCGCTGGACGATCCCGCCGTAGTCGAGATCATGATCAATCCCGATGGCAAGCTCTGGGTCGAGCGGCAAGGGAGCGGACGGATCGAGACGGGCCTGATGCCTCCCGCCGATACGGAACGTGTCATTCGCCTGGTCGCCAGCCATATGGGACGGCGCGCGGATGCGGCCTCTCCCATCGTGTCAGCGGAGTTGCCGATGGGCGGCGAACGGTTTGAAGGGCTGTTGCCGCCGGTATCGCCGGGACCGTGTTTCTCGATCCGCAAGCCTGCGGGCCGAGTGATCAGTCTGGATACCTATGTCAGTTCCGGCGTCATGGCAGCTCATCATGCCGAGGCTTTGCGGCGCGCGGTGCTGGAACGCGAGAACATTCTCGTGGTCGGCGGTACAGGCTCCGGAAAGACAACGCTCGCCAATGCGCTCCTTGCCGAGATTACCCGGACCGGCGACCGGCTCGTTATTCTCGAGGACACCCGCGAGCTTGTTTCCGCGGCAGCGGACTCGGTGCAGCTGCGCACGCAGCCGGGTTCCGTATCGCTCGCCGACCTTGTCCGCTCGACGCTGCGCCTCCGTCCCGACCGGATCATCATCGGCGAGGTCCGGGGCGCCGAGGCACTCGACATGCTGAAGGCCTGGAACACCGGCCATCCGGGCGGGATCGCCACGCTGCATGCAAACTCCGCCCTTGGCGGCCTCTCCCGGCTCGAACAGCTGATCGGCGAGGCCTCCGCTCAGGTACCGCACGACCTCATCGCCGAAACGATCGACTGCGTCGTCTACATCTCGCGGCGCTCCGGCCGGCACCGGGTCGAGACGGTCGCGCGCATGAACGGGCTCGGACGCGGCGGGTACGACCTCAGCCCTGTCCAGCCGGACCTGCAGCTCGTCCTACCGAGTCTTCCTTTTTCTGAACCGCTTCTCTCAACCGCGCCTGAAAGGACACCACCCCAATGAACAGAGACATGGTCAAGGGCATCAGCCTCACCCTGCTGGTCGCCACACTCGCCTTCCCCGCCCATGCGGCCGGGTCCGGCATGCCCTGGGAAGCGCCGCTGCAGTCGATCCTCGAATCCATCGAAGGCCCGGTCGCCAAGATCCTTGCGACCATCGTGATCATCCTGACCGGCCTCGGCCTTGCTTTCGGTGAGAGCGGCGGCGGCATGCGGAAGCTCCTGCAGATCGTCTTCGGCCTGTCGATCGCCTTTGCCGCGACCTCGTTCTTCCTCTCCTTCTTCTCCTTCGGCGGCGGGGCAACGCTCTGATGGCTGAGGCGACGCCCCTGCCCCCCGGCTACAGCGTGCCGGTGCATCGCTCGCTCACCGCGCCGATCCTGCTCGCCGGCGCGCCAAGGCTTGCGACCATCGTCAACGGCACGCTGGCCGCCGCGCTCGGCATCGGCCTCCAGCTCTGGGTGGTGGGCCTCGTCTTCTGGATCGTCGCGCAGGGAATCTGCGTGTTCGCTGCCCGGCGCGATCCGCAATTCACAGACGTGCTGATCCGGCACATCCGCCAGAAGGCTTATTACGCATGCTGAACCTCCGAGAATACCGCACCCGCCCGGCCTCGCTCGCCGACCATCTCAAATGGGCCTGCCTCATCGCGCCCGGCATTGTCCTCAACAAGGATGGCAGCCTCCAGCGCACCATCGCCTATCGCGGCCCCGACCTTGAAAGTTCGACGGCGGAGGAACTGGTCGCCGTCACGGCGCGGATGAACAATCTCCTCCGCCGGTTCGGCTCCGGCTGGGCGCTGCATATCGAAGCGGACCGGCGGCCATCGGTCACCTATCCCGAAAGCACTTGGCACGATCCGGCGGCCTGGCTGGTCGACGAGGAACGCCGCGCGGCTTTCGAAGAGGCGGGACGGCATTTCGAGACCGATTGCTATCTCACCCTCGCCTGGATGCCGCCGGCCGATCGGACAGCAAGGATCGAGCAGCTCTTCATTGAGGATCCGGCGGACGCCCCCGCGGCCTTCTGGAGCGAGCATCTGACGTATTTCGAAACCGAGACTAGCCGTGCCCGAGACATGATGGCGGACCTCATGCCGGAGGCGCGGTTCCTGAACGACGATGAAACGCTGACTTATCTTCATGCCTGCATCTCTACGGCACGTCAGTCTGTGCGGGCGCCATCCGTGCCGATGTGCCTCGATGCGCTTCTGGTCGACACCTCCCTGACGGGCGGGCTCTCGCCTCGTCTTGGCGAGGAGACGCTGAAAGTCCTGACCATCAACGGGTTCCCCGCAACCGGAGAGCCGGGGCTCCTGTCGGAACTCGACCAGCTCGGCTTTGCGTATCGCTGGGTGACGCGGTTCCTGCCCCTCGACAAGCCGGACGCTGAGAAGACGCTCAGTACTTACGTCCGCAACTGGTTTGCGAAGCGCCGGTCCCTCACCTCCTACCTCCGTGAAATCCTCACCAACGAGTCGGCGACGCTGCTCAACACGGATGCCGACAATCAGGCCGCTGACGCGGATGAAGCCCTGCAGGCGCTCGGCGCCGGCCATGTCGCGTTCGGATACTGCACGACAGCGATTGTGGTCCGGCACGCGGATGCTTCGATTGCCGAGGATCAGATCCGTGCTGTCGAGCGCGTCATCCGCGGGCGCGGCTTCACCTGCGTCGCAGAAAGCGTGAACGCGATCGAAGCCTGGCTCGGCACGTTGCCGGGCGAGGCCTATGCCAATGTCCGCCAGCCGCTGCTGAACACGATCAATCTCGCCCATATGGCGCCGCTCTCTTCGCTCTGGGCAGGACCCGAGCGCAATACGCATCTCTCCGGCCCGCCGCTCCTGATGGCGCGCTCTGCCAGTTCGACCCCATTCAGGCTGGTCACCCATCAGGGCGATGTCGGCCACATGATGGTGGTCGGGCCGACCGGAGCCGGCAAGTCGGTGCTTTTGTCCCTGCTGGCGCTACAATTCCGTCGCTATGAGCAAGCCCAGGTCTTCATCTTCGACAAGGGCGCATCGGCGCGCTGCGCGACGCTCGCAATTGGCGGGACCTGGCACGAGCTTGGTCTAGACGGCGATCTCGCCTTCCAGCCTTTGAGGGATGTCGAAGGCGAAGCGGGCCTCGCATCGGCACAAGCCTGGGTGCTGGGGCTGATTGAGCAGGAAGGTGTCACGGTGACGCCGGAAGTGAAGCAGGCCGTCTGGACGGCTCTGCAGAGCCTCGGCGTGGCGCCGGTCGCCCAGCGAACGCTGACGGGTCTCGCCGCCCTTATCCAGTTGCCGGACCTCCGGCAGGCGCTCGAGCCTTATTCGTTGGCCGGACCCTATGGCGCCCTGCTGGATGCCGATGAGGACCGTCTCGAAACCGGCGACTTGCTCTGCTTCGAGATGGACGCGCTGATGCAGGACAAGCGGCTCGCCGCGCCCGTGCTGGCGCACCTGTTCGCGAAGCTTGAGACCCGGTTCGATGGCCGGCCGACACTGCTCATCCTCGACGAGGCCTGGCTGTTCCTCGATCATCCGATGTTTGCGGGGCGCCTGCGTGACTGGCTGAAGACGCTCCGCAAGAAGAACGTCTCCGTCGTGTTCGCAACGCAGAGCCTGTCGGACATTGCAGCAAGCGCGATAGCGCCTTCCCTTATCGAAAGCGCGCCCACGCGCATCTTCCTTGCCAATGCGCGCGCCGAGGAGCCTTCGCAGCGCGCGGCGTATGAAGGGTTCGGGCTCAATGCGCGCCAGGTCGAGCTGATCGCGCGGGCGACGCCGAAGCGGGATTATTATGTTCAGACACCGGACGGCAATCGCCTGTTCGATCTGGATCTCGGTCCCGTCGCGCTCGCCTTCTGCGCTGCCGGGTCGAAGGCCGACCAGAAACTGATTTCGGAGATTTGTGCTGCGGTCGGCCCGGACGGGTTCGCACCGGCATGGCTTGCAGCCCGCGGGCTTAACTGGGCCGCAGACCTCATCGGAACCGAAGGAGAGATGCCATGCGCCGCCGAATGATTGCCCTTCTGCTGGGGTCTGTTTCTACATTTGGACTGGCCGCGCCTCCTGCCAATGCCTTGCTCGGCGTCGGCGACGTCGTCATCGACCCGACCAATCTCGTCCAGAACATCCTGACCGCCACGCACACGCTCGAACAGATCAACAACCAGATCCAGCAGCTCCAGCATGAAGCGCAGATGCTGGTGAACCAGGCCGAGGATCTGAAGCGGCTCGACTATGCCTCGACCCAGCACCTGAAACGCCTGCTCGAACGGATCGAGACTCTGATGCGGGAAGCCGGCGAAGTCACCTACGAGGTCGAGCAGTCCGAGCGGCAGTACCGCGAAGCCTTCCCGGACTCCTATGAAGACCTCACCAATGAAGAGATCGTGGCGGAAGCCGCAGACCAGTGGCGGATCAGCCGCGACGCGTTCCGCGCCTCGATCCAGGTCCAGTCGGGGATCGTGACCTCCATTGCGGAGGCCCGCAATACCCTGACCGACCTTGTCGGCGAGAGCCAGTCGGCGACCGGGAACCTGTCCGTGGCGCAGGCCGGCAACCAGCTCGTTGCCCTTTCGGTCGAGCAACAGATGCAGATGCAGCAATTGATGGCCGCGCAGTACCGGATGGTGGCGCTGGAAGAGTCGCGCCGGGCGGCCATCGAGGAACAGGCCCGCATCCGCCACAAGCGCTTCGTCGGCGACGGCGTCGCCTATACGAGGGATTAGGGCGATGGAAGACCTCGGCGTCATTGACCAGTTCGTCGCGACATTTTCCGCTTATATCGACAGCGGGTTCGGGCTCCTTCAACCGGATGTCGCCTTCCTGACAAGCGCGCTGATTGCCATCGACATTACCCTGGCAGGCCTCTTCTGGGCCATGGGTCCGGACACGGACATTGTCGGCAGGTTCCTGAAAAAGGTCCTCTATGTCGGCGCCTTCGCCCTGATCCTTGGCAATTTCGCGCTCCTGTCCGACATTGTGTTTACGAGCTTTGCGCAACTGGGGCTCAATGCGACCGGCGGTACGATCACGGCCGAGGACATCATGAAGCCGGGCTTCGTCGCCGCGACCGGGTTCGATGCGGCCCTGCCGCTCCTCGACGAGATCGAGAAGCTCACCGGCCCGCTCGCCTTCTTCGAGAACTTCGTGATCATCGCGGTCCTGTTCCTCGCCTGGGTCATCACGCTGCTCGCCTTCTTCTTCCTCGCAATCCAGCTCTTCGTCACCATCATCGAATTCAAACTGACGACGCTCGCCGGGTTCGTGCTGATCCCGTTCGCGCTCTGGAACAAGACCTCATTCCTTGCTGAGAAAGTGCTCGGCAATGTCATCGCCTCCGGTATCAAGCTCATGGTCCTGGCGATCATTGTCGGCATCGGCTCGACCATCTTCTCGTCCATCACCTCCACGTTCCAACCTGACGAGGTGACGCTCGAACAGGCCGCCTCCGTAATCCTGGGATCCCTCTCCCTGCTGGCGCTTGGCCTGTTCGGGCCCGGCATTGCAACCGGGCTCGTCTCCGGTGCGCCGCAGCTGGGCGCCGGCGCCGCCATCGGCACGGCCGCCGGCGTTGCCGCCGGAGCGGTCGCGGGCGGCAGCCTTGCCAAATCGGCGGTTGGGGCCGCTGCCGGTGGGGCGCGGAGCGCTGTCGGCGCTGCCGCTTCGATGACGGGCGGCGCCCGCACGGCCTACCAGATGAACGCGGCTGCCTCCGGCAAGACCGATGCCGGCGCCGCCGCGGCGGGCATGAGCGGTGTTGCGGGCGCAGGCGTCCGCGCAGCGGCGTCCGGCGCACGGAACCTCGCCGGTCGCATGTTTGGCAATCCCCGGGACAGCCATCAGGCCGGCGCGCGGGCCGCTTTCGCCGCAACAGGCGGCACAGGTCCCGCGGGTCCGCCGTCTCCTCGCGGACCGGACTCTTCCCCGGACTGGGCCCGGCGCATCAAGCGGGACCAGCATGTGCGCGACGCCGGCATGATGGCCGCAACTGCCGTGCGCGATGGCGACCGGCCGGGTGGCGGCACATCGATCGAACTCAGGAAAGACGAGGACTAGGCAATGCTCTGGAAGCGCAACTCCACCCGCTATGGCGAGACCACGGCGCCCGTGACGCCCTACCAGCGCGCGGCGCAGGCCTGGGACGACCGGATCGGCTCCGCCCGCGTCCAGGCGACCAACTGGCGGCTCGCGGCACTGGGGAGTCTGGCCTTGTCCTTCGTACTCGCAGGCGGCCTTGTCTGGCGTTCGACCCAATCGATCGTGACACCTTACGTGGTCGAGCTGACCGGCGAAGGCGCTGTGCGCGCCGTCGGTCCCGCCGACGGGCGTTATGAGCCGACCGATGCGCAGATCGCTTATCACCTCGCCGAGTTCGTGAAGAATACGCGGTCCATCTCCATCGATCCGGTCGTGGTCCGGCAGAACTGGCTGAAGGCCTATGCCTATGCGACCGACCGGGCCGCGGCGACACTCAACGATTATGCGCGCGACAACGATCCGTTTGCGGAGGTCGGCAAACGCTCGGTCTCGGTCGATGTGACGAGCGTCGTGCGGGCCTCGGACGACAGTTTCACCGTGCGCTGGCGCGAGACCGCCTACCGGAACGGCACCGAGACCGGCCAGTCAACGCATACGGGCGTCTTTTCGATCGTCATCGATCCGCCACGCACCGAAGAGGCCCTCCGGGCCAATCCCCTCGGCCTATACGTCCACGGCCTCAACTGGTCGAAAGACCATCAATAGGAGCATACCTTATGAAACGCCTTGCCCTGATCCTGCTTGCTTCCTCGTCTGCCTTGGCGGCATGCGAAACCCTGCCCGCGTCACGCGGCCCCGACATCACGCTGGATGAACCGGACTATGTCGAGGATCTCTATCTCGCCCCGGATGTGGAAGAGACAGAGGTCGCGGACGCCACGCCAGCTCCGGAACCGGTGGTCTACCGCACCTACACGCCGACGATTGTGACGGGTGCCGTGCCCGGCCAGCTGAAGCCGATGCCGACCAAGACTGAGACGCCGTCCCTCAAACCCTATCAGGCGATCGAGGCCGCAAATGGCAAAGCAGCCATTGAGCCTTCGCTCGACAATTACATGAACGCGATCCAGGTCTATCCCTATACGGTCGGCGCGCTCTACCAAGTCTATTGCGCGCCGGAACAGGTGACCGACATCGTTCTCCAGCCCGGTGAGGAGCTTGTTTCCGTCTCGGCCGGCGACACGGTTCGCTGGGTTCTGGGTGATACGGTCTCGGGAACCGGAACGGACTCGCAGGCCCATATCCTGATCAAGCCGACACAAGCCGGCCTCAAGACGAACCTCATCATCACGACGAGCCTGCGCGCTTACCATCTCGAACTCCGCGCCTTCGAAGAAACATATATGGCGGCCGTCTCCTGGCGCTATGCCGACCAGCAATTGGTGACGCGGGTCGCAAGCTCCAGCACGGCGCGCGCATCGGCATCCTCCTCGCCGGCAGGACTGCAGCTCGACCGGCTGAAGTTCCGGTACGACATCGACGGCGATGCGCCGCACTGGCGGCCGGATCGCGTCTTCGACGATGGCCGTAAGGTCTATATCCAGTTCCCGACCCGGCTCGACCAGGGCGAGGCGCCCGCCCTGTTCGTTATCGGCCGGGACGGCAAGTCCCAGCTCGTCAACTACCGGATGTCCGGCGACTACTATGTCGTCGACCGCCTGTTCGCCCGTGCCGAACTCCGCCTCGGAGAGAAGCGCCAGGATGTCGTGAAGATTGCGCGCAATGACCTTGGAAGCACGAAGCCATGACGGAGACAGTTACCCCTCCGCCCCAGCCCTTGGAAATCCGTGGGAAACCACGACCCGTGAAGAGGTTCTCCAAACGGGCGCTGATGGTACTCCTCGGCACCGGCAGTGCGATCGTTCTTGGCTCGCTGGCGTTTGCCCTGCAGGGACCGAAGGAAGATGCTGGCGGTCCTGCGCGCGAGCTCTACAATACCGGGCATAATCCGGAGGCGGATGGATTGGCCGCGCTGCCGAAGTCTTACGGGGAGCTGCCGCCAAAGGAGGACATTCTCGGTCCGCCGCTTCCAGGCGACCTCGGCGGCCCGATCCTGAAGGCTCAGCGCGAAGGGCGCATGGGGCTGCCGGAGGAAGTTACACCTGAAACGGATCCGATGCGCGAGCAGCTGGCGGCGCTTGAAGCCGAGCTTCGGGCACGCGAAGCGGCACTGACGGATGCCGCACGGGGGAGCGGTGTGTTTTTCCAGGTGGGGTCGAGTGCTGGGTCGAAGACTGTTATTGGGAGTGTAGCATCTGAGGCAACGGGGTCGCTGAGATTTCCGGACCTGTCGGCATTTGCGCCGTCCCGAGAGGGTTCGTTCGGATCGTCACTCCGCGAGGATCCGAACCGGCAGGTGCGGAAGCTGGAATTTCTGGGCGAGGAACCGGATCCGTCGATCTACAATCCGCACCGGCTCGAGAGGCCCGTCTCGCCCTATCAGCTGATGGCGGGGACGATCATCCCGGCCACGCTGCTGACCGGCGTCAACTCCGACCTTCCGGGCCAGGTCATCGCGCAGGTGACGAGCCCGGTCTATGACACAGTGACAGGTGAGACCGTGCTCGTGCCGCAAGGCGCACGCCTGATCGGGCGCTATGACAGCGTGATCGCGTTTGGCCAGTCACGAGCCCTCCTTGTCTGGAGCCGGATCGTGATGCCGGACGGCTCCTCTATCCGGATCGACAATCTCGCCGGCGTTGATGCCCGCGGCTATGCCGGTCTTGAAGACAAGGTCGACTATCATTCCTGGAACCTGCTGCAGGGCGTCGCGCTTTCGACCCTGCTTGGCATTGGCGCCGAACTTGGCACCGACGATGAGGGTGATATCGCCCGGGCGCTCCGCCGCTCAGCGCAGACCGGTGCCAATGAAGCCGGTCAGGAAATCGTTCGCCGTAACCTCGACGTCCAGCCCTCGATCACGATCCGGCCGGGCTGGCGCCTCGGAGTACTCGTCAACAAGGACATCGTTCTGAAACCCTATGAAGGAGGACACCAACCATGACCAAGACCAGTCTGAAGATCGGACCGCTGCCGGACAAGACACCGCAGAAGCTGACAGTTCTGATCGAACCATTCCTCGCCGCTGAGCTTGAAGACTATGCGCGGGTTCACAGCCAGCTTCATGGCGAAGACGCTGCCGTACCCGTGCTCGTCCCTCACATGCTCGAAGCGTTTCTCGCGAGTGATAGCGGGTTCCGGAAGGCACGTCGCAGTCTCCCCGACATCTCCCGTTCCACCGGCTGATCAATTCGCCATAAGTGAAGGAACTTAAGCATGCGCCACGAGAATATCTCAATCGGGACCGGCAATCCGCTCGACGTCTTTCCGGACACGCTGCGCGAACGTGTAGGTTCGCTGGCACGGCGTCTCGGCAAACCTTCCGAATATGTCCTGATCGACCTTGTCGAAAGCGCGCTTGCACGCCGGAACCAGGTCGCAAACAACCACAAAGCTTCTGAGGATGTACCGCACTGGTCGAGCCATGGAGATGACGATCTCGTGGACCCGAAGGAAGCCAGCCTCCGAATGAAGCTTTCGGTCTCAACCCTCGCGAAAATGCGGTGCAAGGGCGACGGTCCACCTTACATCAAGCTCGGCTCGCGGTCAGTTTATTACAAAGTGCGGGATGTAGACGCCTACCTTTCCGACCGTCAGTTTCAGTCGACCTCCGAGGAATAAAACAGCCTTTAACCTGCTTTTTGCGCCGGAAAAGCAGGCTACAAGCTTATTGATGGGCGGAGATCGGTTAGACCCTGAAGACCTCATCAGCGACCTCGCTCACACTCGATTTTTGATCATTTTTCGCGATTTTTCGACATTTTGAACGTTATTCGTATTTTGTGAGTGTTTTTCGGGAAGAATACGATTAGATCAGAATTGCGTTTTGAGGGTTTTTCATCGTGCCCCACGAAAACTATGATTTTTCGCCCGATTTGAGGGTTTTTCGCGACCGCCACGTTCCTGAAGGTGTGCGACTGTGCGGCTATGCGGCCCTGATCCACGCCTTCGACCTCGACATCCCGCTCCCGCGCGTGCTGAGTGGAGCAAAGCCAAGCTTTGCAGAGATGACTGCAGATGGTTGGCAGCTCTATTCTCCGCGCCATCTGCCGGATCCAGGTTTCGCCGGACACCTGACCTTCGCGCTCCGCTATGAGCCCGTGGACCTGTTGATCCTTAAAGCCCTCTTCCAGAAGACCGGGGCAGCCCCGGTCGAAGACATGGTTCGCGCCAGTCCGAACGGCCAGTATGCAAGGCGTGCCTGGTTCTTCTTCGAATGGCTGACCGGCACCACGCTCGACCTGCCCGATGCTGGCGCCGTAGGTTACACAAATGCGCTGAACCCGGACATTCAGATTGCGTGCCGTGGGACCAATTCGCAGCGCCATAGGGTCCGGAACAATTTGCCGGGGTCACCGGACTATTGTCCGCTGGTCGCACTCACACCGCCAATCAAGGCATTTCTCGATCGCGACCTTGCCGGCGAGGCAGCGGCAATCATCCGGCCAATCGGTAACGATCTTGTTGCCCGGGCGGCGGCCTTCCTGCTGCTCGCCGACTCCCGGTCGTCCTTTGCCATCGAGGGCGAAAACCCGCCACAGGACCGCCTGCAGAGCTGGGGACAGGCCATCGCCCAGGCGGGACGCAATCGCCTAAGCCACGAAGAGCTCTGCCGCCTGCAGAGGATCGTCATTCCAGACGCTCGCTTCATGCGGATGGGCTACCGCATCGAGGGAGGGTTTGTCGGAGAACGTGATCGCCACAGTGGCTCTCCCCTGCCCGAACATATCAGCGCTCGGGCTGAAGACCTGCAGGCGCTCATGGCGGGGTTGCTCAATTTTGCAAATACAGACGCGTCCGGCCTCAATCCGGTCGTTGCAGCAGCGCTGATTGCATTTGGATTTGTCTATATCCATCCGTTCGAAGACGGTAACGGGCGCATCCATCGATACCTGATCCACCATCAACTCGCTTCCTCAGGATTCAATCCGCCCGGACTCGTCTTCCCTGTATCGAGTGCGTTTCTGTCACGCATCATCGAATACCGGGATACACTCCGCTCCCATTCAGAACGTATCCTGCCCTTCATTCGGTGGCGGGAAACAGAGACTCATAATGTCGAAGTCCTGAATGAGACGGCTGATTTCTACCGCTACTTCGACGCGACACCGCACGTCCAGTTCCTGTTCGAATGCGTCGCCCAGACGATCGAAAGGGACCTTCCGGAAGAGCTGCTGTTCCTTGAACGCTACGACCAGTTCAAGACACGCATTGAACAAAGGCTGGCTTTTCCTGATGCCCGCCTCGATCTGTTGTTTCGATTTCTCAAGCAGAACAATGGCACCTTGTCCCAGCGCGCGCGAGAGAATGAGTTTGCTGCTCTGACGCCTGAGGAAGCGGTCTGGGCCGAGGCGGTCTATGCAGACGCCTTCCCTCCAGTTGCCCCTTAAGCTCGCTTGCGCGCGAACGCATAGGCAGCCTCGACGCCATCTGCCACGGGACGCTGGGAATCGACGAGCAGGTGAGCATAACGCTCCGTGGTAGAGGCCCGCTGGTGCCCAAGATTGGCGCCAATCATCTTCAGCGACTCGCCGGCATTGATTGCGAAGGACGCATAGGCGTGACGGAAATCATGTACTCTGAAGTCCTTGATCTTCGCGCGCGCAGCGATCTTCTCCCAGGTATGGCTGATGCGCTTGATGTGATCAGAGCCGCTTCTTGAAGACGGGAAAACATACTCCGCCTCCTCATCAGCTTCTTCGCTGCGGCGCGTCAGGATCTCTACGCATCGCGCCGACAGGGGCAAAGATTTGTACTTCTTTACACCACCCGTCTTGTGGCGAAGTGGCGGAAGCTTGAGGATACGCCGCTCCAGGTCGACCTCTTTCCATTGGAGCGCCTTGATCTCAGAAGCGCGTGCAGCTGTCAGAAAAATCAGCTCAAGGCAATCAACCTGGTCCTGAGTGATCTCGCCTTCCCCCAACAAGGCATCGATCGCCTTGAACATGCGTTCGGCTTCTTTCGTCGTCAGATAACGGTCCCGAGCCCCATCCTGTATCTTGTTGATCTTGAGACACGGATTGGACTCGACCAGTTCGCGCTTCACGGCCCAGCCGAGCATTGCCGACAAGGAACGCACCGCGTGCGATGCAGCCCCCCGCCCGCCACGAACCCTGCTGCCGGACCCCTTTGCCATTTCTGCTGATACGCCCGTCAGAACATCATTCTGGAACCGGGAAATATGGTGCGGTCTCAGATCACCGACTGTGATCCGTCCCAGAAGACGGCGGGCATGATTGTTGAGGTAGTTCTTGTCATTTGCCCAACTCGACTCCCGCTTGTCCGGTTTGTCGATCGGGCCTTGGTCAAGATAGAGATCGATGAGCTTCGAGATGGTCAGCGCGCCAATCTTCTGCTCAACGCGCTCCAGGGTTTTCTGCGCTGATGGGTCATTTCCCTTGGCCACTTCACCAAGGATTTCCTTCGCCTTGTCTCGGGCGGTTTCCGGCGTCCATGGATCGCCATGCTTCCCAATCGTGTACCAGCGATAGCGGCCGCCGAAACCATAGCCGACGACATAAACCTTGCGCCCAGTTGGATAGACAACGAGGCAAAACCCCTTCTGCTCGCTGTCCCAGATCCGCGTGCGATTCCCGTGCTCAGCGATGGCAGAGTCCACCAGCCGTTTCGTGATGCGGTGTTCCCCAACTCTCTTCGCCACCTACCCAAATCCTCATAGGTTCTTCCAAAAGTCTATGCAAAATTATGATTTGCATGCCATTTGGAAGATAAACTTTTTCGGTATTCTCATATTTTACAAAAGGATGCACCGAAATTCCAGCTAGAAAATAGCTAGAAAACGGACGGAATTCATGGGTATCAATAGGAAACTTGTCCCAACAATGGGAAGGACAAAAATGCGCTTATAATGCTGTTTTTATTACATTATTATCTATTTTCATCTAAGATGAACAACTTGCGAATTTGACCCCTATTAGCTTCCCAAGCTGACGACGAGGGTTCGATTCCCTTCACCCGCTCCAAGCATTTATCCCTGAAAACTTGGACGCGCAGCGTGGGGATGCATCGCCGCGCGTCCTTTCGCGACCGGACTAGCCGACGACCGGGTGGCCACGGCCTTTCATGCAGTCAATCACAATGTCGCGGCGCTCATTGCGCGTTTCGACCATCGTCGCACCAGCACCCGCCACGGCGCCGACAATTGCCCCTGCGACGGCACCTTCCGTGTCATTCACGTCATCGTCAGCAATGCCTGCCAACATGCCCAGCCCAGCGCCGATCATGGCGTTGTTCCTTGTGTCTCCATTGATGTAGCCGCGCTCAGTGGCCACCGCCTGGCAGGATTCGAGATCTGCCGCATAGGTGACGCTGGTCGGACCGTCCGCAACGGGTTCATAGCTCGCACCGGAACTGGCGCAGGCCGCCAGGGCAAATCCGGAGGCGATCAGCGTGGTGAGTTGAAAAGATGTCATGTTGTGGTTTCCAATTTTTATTGAAGGATTTTTTGAAATGGCCGGTTCGTTCCGGTACGGATCAGATGATGCCGTTCACCAGCAACACGCTGGCGAAGATCATCAAAAGGACCGCACCGGTCAGAGCGGCGGAGGTGGAATCGAGCGCGAGCGAACCTGCACGCGCAGAAATACTGCGTGTCATTTGGACTCCTGTGGACTAGACAAGGCCCCTTCTTGCTACATATTATGTAGCGACACATATTGCTACTTTTTCCGTAGCGCAAGAGGGTGAATTCCCGATGAGTGAGAAAAAAGCACAACGGCCGATCATGGCGCTGCTCGACATTCTTGGTCAGAGATGGGTTTTGCGCATCATCTGGGAATTACGTGATGCCCCGCTTACATTCCGCGCCTTGCGGGAGCGCTGCGATCAAATCTCGCCGACGGTGCTGAATCAGCGCCTCGCCCTGTTACGCGAAAATGGATTGGTGGAGCTTGGCGACGCGGGTTACCAGCCCACGCAATCCTGTAGGGAACTGGGCGGTATCCTGATGCAACTCAGCGACTGGTCGAAAAGCTGGGACCAGCCCTCAGGGTCGTAAAATTCAAACGGCCGCCGACTCGTTTTCGACCTGCGCACAATCCAAGATTGTGCAATATCCACTTCAGGCAGCGCAGCGTGACTTCCCGACTCGGTCCGCCGTTGGCCGCGACGTATCGCACTGCACAAGAAACGCTCAGCCTCGGATAATTACGCCCGAATGCAGGCAAGATCCGGATTTTAACACATTCACTCTGTTGTGCGCAGTTCCCGCACTCCGGCGACGCCGACATCTTGCGGGCAGATTCAATAAGTCGCTGGGAGTAAAATGCGATGCGCCGCCTCAACACCCGTTTGAAATTCGGAATATGTATTGCCTCGCTGATTGCGGCATCCATGACGACTGCCGCGCAAGCGCAGGAGACGGCAGCAGAAGAACAGGCGACCATGAAGGCGGTGGTTGTCGAAGGCCGCCGGGTCTCGACCGCCGACACCGCCATCGGGCAGGACGAAGCCACCAACACAGTGGCCGTTACCCGCGAAGAACTCCTCTCCGCACCGGGCGGCATCTCGGGCCTGAAAATGCTGGAATCCCTGCCGGGCTTCAACGTGCAAACCGACGGCGCCCTGGGCCTCTACGAATTCGGTAACTCGGTCACCGTGCGTGCCTTTAACCTCCAGCAGATCGGCTTTGTGCTGGACGGCGTGCCAATGGGGCGGTCCGATGCGTTCGGCGGCAGCCCGATCTTCCGTTACGTGGACAACGAAAACCTTGGCGCTGTGGTTGCCTCCCCGGGTGCAGGTGACGTTTCCCTGCCGAGCTATGCCTCGCTCGGCCCGCTCGTCTCTTACAATACGGTCGACACGTCAGACACGCCCGGCGGCATGATCTCCTACACGATGGGTGATGACGACCTGGAGCGCAGCTTCATCAAACTGGAATCCGGCAACTGGAATGGCCTGTCGGCCTATGTCAGCCGGTCCAAAACGGACAGCAGCCTCTGGCGCGGCCCGGGCACGATCGACCGCGAGCATATCGAAGGCAAGATCAAGTACGAGTTCGACGAAGATACGTTCGTCAAGTTCGGTTACGTTCACAACGACTTCCACGACTACGACTCGCCGTCTGGTCCGGAGTCGGTGTTCCAGAACAACTACTTCTACGGTTATCAGGATGCGATTCCGGAAACCGGCTGTATCAATCCGATGCCGAACGTCTATGATTACAACGGCGATAACGTAATCGACGGGAACGACTTCGCACCGATCTTCACCGGTTCCAGCTGCACCAGCTACTACGAAGATCGCATCAACATCCGTGATGACACGATGTACACCCTGAACTTCCAGACGGATCTGGCCCCCGGTGTCATGCTGACGGCGACGGCCTACCAGGAAGACAAGGACGGCTTCGGCGTCTCGCCGGACAGCTACTCCAACTCACTGAACATCTATAATCGCCAGGTGGCAGCCGGCCTTGATGTCGTTCATCCGCGCGGCGTCCAGTACGGCCTGTCCGAAGTTGGCGGCACGCGTACCGGCCTCGTCGCCGGTCTGGAATGGGAAATCGGCAACCATACGGTCGAATTTGGCGGCTGGTATGAAGACGAAGACTATGACCGTACCCAGCAACGCCTGAACAAGACCAATGGCTCGGCAGATGGTGACGTGATCTGGGATGAGGTTGCCTACTACCGCCGCAACTACACTTCCAACCGCAAGACGACGCAACTTTACCTGAAAGACACCATCAGCCTGATGGACGACAAGCTCAACGTCGAAGTCGGCGTAAAGAGCCTCAGCGTCGACTACTCGCTGAAAGGCTATCGCGACTACAATGACTATGAGGTTTTTGGCCCGCAGAGTGTTGGCGAGACCTACGAAGACACGTTCCTGCCGATGGCCGGCGCGGTCTATGACCTCAACGACACGGATCAGGTCTTTGCATCCTACTCGCAGAACTACGCCCTGCCGCGCGGTGCTGACGATATCTTCTCTATTGCATCCACGGATGCTTCGACAGAACCCCTGCCGGCACCGAAGGGTGAGGAATCCGATAACTACGAAATTGGCTTCCGTACCAACCGCGCCCAGTTCTATGGCTCGGCTGCGTTGTTCCTCACTTCGTTCGATAACCGTCTCGTTGCCGGCAGCGTGATCAATCCGGCCACTGAGCAGCCGGAAGCATTCTACATCAACGCAGGCAAAACCGAGGCCTACGGCTTCGAACTCTCGGGTGTCTACAAGCCGGACTTCCTCGGTAACAAGGTCTATTTCGACGGCAACCTGACCTACAACCATGCTGAATCGAAAGACGCTTTCAGCGGCAACCCGGCTGGCTCAATCCTGGCTGACAGCCCGGAATGGCTGTTCACCGGTGGTGTGACATATGAGCCAACCGAATGGATGGTTGCCAATGTTTCCGGTAAGTACACCGGCAAACGATATGCCGACTACTCGGAAAGCTACGAAATGGATGCTTACACCGTCCTGAGCGGTTACCTCGACCTTGGTGGTCCGAATGATTTCGGTGTCCCGGAAAATGTGAGCCTGCGCTTCAACATCGACAACCTGCTGGATGAAGAAGTTCCGACGGCCTTCGTTTATGCTGGCTCGGCCTACTTCCGCCCACTGAACCCTCGCACCTTCCAGGCGACCCTGACGGTGCGGTTCTGATCATGCCTTACAGCAAACTCTCTCCCAATATGAAACCGAGTGAATACCATGCTAGCTGATGCACTCCCGCTAATCCTGTCCATGCTGGTGGCCGGCGCTTTCGCCGGTCTCCTGGCGGGGCTGTTCGGAATCGGTGGCGGCTTTGTTGTCGTTCCGGCTCTCGCAGCCGTCTTCACCCTCCTTTCGACATCGGGACAACCGATGTCCGAGGACAAAATCATGCACGTGGCCATCGGCACTTCGCTGGCAACGATCATCTTCACCTCTCTCCGGTCTGTACAGGCACACGCGAAACGAGGGGCGGTGGATTTCAATATCCTCAAGCAATGGGCGCCCTGGGTTGTCCTGGGCGTTGTCCTCGGCCTCAGCGTTGCCCGTTTCCTGGACGGCAAGTCGCTGAAGATCATTTTCGGCGTCGGCGTGTTCATCATGGCCTGGCACTTCCTGTTCCCGATCCTGTCCAAGCGCACCGTGTCGGATGAAATGCCGAAGGGCGTCGCCCGCGGTGGCCTCGGCAGCTTCCTCGGCGGCTTCTGCACTCTGTTGGGCATTGGCGGTGGCACACCGGCCATCCTGATCATGACCCTTTCCGGTCAGCCGGTTCACCGGGCGATCGCAACTGCGGCCGGCTTCGGTACGATCATCGCTGTGCCCGGCACGATCGGTTCGATCATTAGCGGCCTGGGTGAAACCGGACTGCCCTTCGGCTCGATCGGATACGTGAACGTCGTCGCGATGCTGGCGATCATCTCGATGAGCATGATCACGGCACCGATCGGCGCGGCACTGGCCCACAGCCTGGATTCTGCAAAGCTGAAAAAGGCGCTGGGCGTCTACCTGCTGTGCACCTCCAGCCTGATGCTGTGGACGGCATTCCACCACGCCCCGGCAAAGAACCCGCTGACGACCGCTTCGGCTGTCCAGGTCACGACGGAACTGCCTCACATGGGCGGACGCTGAGGCGACCTGGCGCCGGACGCTTCCTCTCAGGAAGTGCCCGGCGTAGCTGCCCGGCATTCTTGCCTGACGTAACGCAAGCCGCGCCTGAATGGCGCGGCTTTCTTTTGAGGCTCAAGGAACCCGCTCATGCGCTATTATGAAGACCTGGTGATCGGCACGGTCACAAAATCCGAACGAACCTATGACGTCACCCGCGAGGAAGTGATCGAGTTCGCTGGAAAGTACGATCCTCAGCCCTTCCACCTTGATGATGACGCCGCAGCGAAAACGCATTTCGGGCGCCTGTCAGCCTCCGGCTGGCATACCGCTGCGATGACAATGCGCATGATGGTAGAAGGTTGGAGCACGCAGGAACCGACAGCCGGACTGGGCTCTCCGGGGGTCGATGAGCTGCGCTGGAGAAAGCCCGTCTTCCCGGGTGATACGCTACGGGTGGAATCGAAGCTCATCGGCAAGCGGCGCATGAAAAGCCGACCAGAGATGGGCCTCATGAAGACAGAGCAGACCATCTACAACCAGGATGGCGAAATCGTCATGAGCATGGTGTCCAATGGGCTGATCCAGGTACGAAATCCGGACAGGGACGCCGAATAGCTGGTCTATTCAGCGGGCACCATCGCCGGCTTGTCATCCGGGCGTACGGCGCGGCGGATCACGTCAATATAGTCCTTCGAGATACACTCGAAGCCATCATAGTAGCCGCGTGACGCCAGCAACTGGTGAAGCCGCTTCAGCCTGTAGGGCGGAACCGTAGCGAACATGTGATGCTCCAGATGGAAGTTCACATCGTTCGGGGCAATCAAAACACGCTGCCAGAAAGGCGCAACAGTGGTGCCGGTGTTCAGGCGAGGATCAAGCTGTGTGCGGTCCTTGGCTGTTCCGTGCTCACCAATCTGACGCAGGCGTACGATCGCCGGATAAACAAAGAGCTCTGCAGCCCACCACATGAGATAGGCCCACGGCGCACCCGCCAGCGTCAACACGCCCAACAGCAGGACATGGAAAGTCAGCCACGGCCAGTTGCGGGACAATCTGAAACTCCGAATCTTGCGCATCGTATCGCGGATCCCGGTACGTCCCGTGAAGTCGCGGACGAACTTCCGGCGCAGGCTGTCTTTGGAGACAGGGTAGTTTTTGACGAACACGATATCCGGGTCGTCCGGTGTGCCGGCATATTTGTGGTGCTTCAGGTGATAGGCCCGATAAGCCGGCAGTGAGATGTTCATGGGGGCGCCGACAAGGTAGTGCCCCACGAACTCATCTACTTTCGGGTTCTCGAAGAAGGCGTGGTGAGCGCAGTCATGGTTGATAATACCAAACCCCAACTGGCGTCCGCCGAGGATAGCAATACCCGCAAGAATCGTTAGTGGGTTCGGCCAGATTATCGCTATGGCAAAAGCCGCAGCGACCAGGCCCCAGTTCCAGCTCAACGTTGCGAATGCCCTGAGGTTCGATTTCTTGCGCAATTCACGCAGTTCGTCTTTCGTCAGGACATCAGATAATTTGAGCTGGTTCGCCACGACGGTTCTCTCCCATTGAACTCTTTTACCGTTTATTACATTGTATGGCAGTATAGGTCAATCTGTGTATTATTTTAAGCCTCTCGATCCGAAGGATGTGTCACCGCGCGCGCTGGTCCTGTCATTGATGAGCAGTGCATTCACGGCACCGCAATCGATCGGCCGCCTGATAAACGCGGCCGCACTTTTCGACATAGAGCCGGCAACCCTGAGAGTGGCGGTGGCCCGCCTTCTCAAAGAAGGGCTGCTGGAAAGCCCGGATCGCGGCGTCTACCAACCCGGGCCGAAATCCAGGGCACTGACCAGGCGGGTCCAGGGGTGGAAGCAAGTCGCAGACAGAATCGTACCCTGGCAGGGTGATTGGTTGCTCGCACTGACGGGGCATCTCGGCAGAACTGACCGCAAGCAGTTGCGAGCGCGGGAAAGAGCCCTCGGCTTGTCCGGCTACAAGGAGACGGAATCCGGCTACTGGGTTCGTCCTGCAAATCTCTCGCGCAAACTGGAAGACCATCGCGCCGACTTGATTGGGATCGGCGCAGACGAAGACATCTCCCTACTACGCGTCAGCGACATTGCGCGATCGGAAGGTGCTCCCTGGACAACGCTCTGGTCGACCGAAGACCTCGCCCGCACATACGAGCAGGCGACCGAAATGATGTTGGCCAGTCTCGAACGTCTTCCAGACCTTCCAAAAGACTTAGCCGCACGTGAATCCCTCCTGATTGGCCAGGCCGTCATTCGTGCCATCAACTTTGATCCGCTACTGCCCCCAGAGCTGGCTGATCAGGCTGCATTCTTCCGAATGGTCGATACGATGGTGCGATACAATGATACCGGCCGGAAATGCTGGCAGGCATATTACACCTCCACCGAGAAGAGCTGAGGTGCGAGCCGTTTGACGGCGGCATCTTGAACCTGACGGCAATCGCTCCCACGATTGCCTGCTGAGACTCGAACTGGATACCATGCCTGACGCTCCCGCCCCGCCACCGTTTTCCATTCCGCTGTACCGGCGGATCTGGGTGGCGAATGTTGCGTCACAGTTCGGCAGCCTGATCCAGAGTGTCGGCGCGGCCTGGCTGATGGTCGAACTGGGCGGGACGAAAACCCAGATCGCCCTTGTTCAGGCGTCCGTCACATTGCCTATCATGATCCTCGCGCTGCTCTCCGGCGCCATTGCGGACAACTACCCCCGCCGCCTTGTAATGCTGGCTTGTCAGAGCTGGATGTTCATCCTGTCAGTGGCGCTATGCGTCTTTGCGTGGTTCGGACACCTGACGCCCTGGGCCTTGCTTGGGTTCACGTTCCTGATCGGCTGCGGCACGGCCATGAATGCGCCGTCGTGGCAAGCCACCGTCGGCGACATCGTGCCCCGCGGAACGATCGCGGGTGCTGTTGCCATGAATTCCATGGGCTTCAATATGGCCCGCACCGCCGGCCCGGCGCTTGGCGGCGCGATCGTGGCCGCCTTCGGCTCTGCAGCAGCTTTCACGGTAAATGCCTTCAGCTATCTCGGAATTATATGGGTTCTGTTCAGTTGGCGCCCGGAAAAGCCGACCCGGCCGAGTCTGAGGGAAGATCTCGGAACGGCGATGATGGCCGGGGTTCGCTATGTGACCCTGTCTCCGCCCATTCGCAGGGTTATGTTCCGGGCCACCCTGTTCGGTTTCGCGGCAGCGAGTGTGCCATCCCTCTTGCCATTGGTCGCGAGCCATCTCGTCGGTGGCAGCGCTGTAACCTTCGGCATCCTGTCTGGCTCGTTCGGGGTTGGCGCTGTCATGGGCGCCCTTTCAAATCGACCGGTGCGGGCGCGTCTGACCAATGAAGCCATAATCCGACTGACTGTCCTGGCCATGATTGCGGGGGCCATTGTGATCGCCCTCAGCCCCTGGCTGCTCCTGACCGTGGGGGGGCTGGTCATTTTCGGTTGGGGCTGGCTGCTCGCCATGGCAACAATGAATGTGACGGTGCAGATGTCTGCGCCGCGTTGGGTCGTGGGCCGGGCGCTGTCACTTTACCAGATGTGCGTCTTCGGGACGATGGCCGCAGGAAGCTGGATGAGCGGCTTTCTCGCCGAACATCATGGGATCGCAGAAGCAATCCTGATCATGGCAGGCGTACAGGTAATCGGCCTGATTGCCGGCTTCTTCCTGCGCCTGCCGGAGGTGCAGGATCTCAATCTCGAACTGGTCGGCCGCTGGAAAACACCGGATGTGAAAGTGCCAGTCGAACCGCGTGCGGGGCCAGTGCACATCGCTGTGCATTACCGCATTCGCGAGGAAGACATACCCCGCTTCCTGGCTGCCATGAACGAGAGCCGTCGCGTGCGCCTGCGTGACGGGGCGCGCAATTGGGCGCTGGTGCGAGACTTGAGCGACCCGGACGTCTGGATCGAGAAATACCGGTTCGGCCGATGGATGGATTACGTCCTGCACAATGAGCGGCGCACCCATGCCGACCGGGAGAATCTGATTATCCTGCACACCCTTCACCAAGGCAGCTGGCCCCCACCCATTGTGCGGATGCTGGAACGGCAGGTTACCGGAGTCACGGTTGATCCGGACCTTTCGCCAGAAATATCGATTGACCCCACTCGCAATGACTGACTTCCATTCGCAGTAGCTCTGCATCCAATTGGGCCCTTGATCGCATCTCCTTGTCATTCGGCGCCAACGCGCCAGCCACGATAAGGATGATAAGATGAAACTGCGGGCAAAACACAAACGGCACGCGGGATACTTTTTGGCGGCAGCAACTGTTCTGACTTGCGCTGGAAACGCAGCTGCGGACACAGACCAGCTGGCACCCACTGCCTGTTACATTGCAAGTCATGCACATGACCAAGCAACCGTCTCCCTCCCATTCAATATCGTACACGGAAGAGTCTACATTGAGGCTGAGGTAAACGGTCAGGGCCCATTCACTTTTGCAGTGGATACTGGCGCGAGTGGCCTTGGGCGCGCCGATGCCAGTCTGACCGACGAGTTGAACCTGCCCTTTGCCGACAAGGCCGAGTCCAGCGATGGTGTCACTGTTTCGGACGTAGACACCGTAAAGATCGACTCGCTGAACGTCGGCGGTCTGATCCGCACGGACCTGGAACTCATCAGTCGCGACTATAGCAGCAGCGCCCCAGCCGGCGCAGAGATCTCCGGCATCGTCGGACGGGACTTCTTTGACGACGGATTGCTCGTCATAGACTTTCCGAACAAGACGCTCACTTATTCAAAGACGATAGGCCTTAGCACTGTAAATGAAGGTTCGATCGTCTATGAGCGGCCTTATCGGATTCCGGTCACCATCGGAGACGTCAAAGTGGAAGCCAATCTCGATACGGGCGCAGGCGTGGCGCTCGTCTTGCCTCAGGCGCTCTACGACCAGGTATCCTCCGCCCCACTTGAAACAGCTGGACGGGCCAGGCTGACAAACACAACGGTCGAAACCGGCCTGGGAATCGTGTCCGGTCCCATCACCATCGGAGAAACAGTCACGTCGAACGTAGAAGCTCGCGTGTCGGAGCGTTTCCCGGAACCAGTGGTCGGCGGACACATCCTGCAGGCCTATGTCATCGCCATCGACCAGCGCTCAAAACGCGTAGCTGTCTGTCCCGGCACGTGATCATCAAGAAGGTCAGGCCGGGTGCGGCTCCTGAATGCTTTCGAGATAGGTAATCAGTGCGTCGATTTCATAAGGGCTGAGCACGAACATGGGCATATCCGGGTGACCGACCACGATGCCTTCGGCAAGCGCCTCTTCAAGATTTCGAACCGGGTAGTTTTCGGACAATTGCCGGAAAGGTTTGGCATCCTGATGAGGGCTGTTGCCGGTCGTACCGATAGCGTGACAGGTGGAACACCGCGTTTCCGCAATCAGCCGGCCGACCTTGATCTTGCTGTCATAAGCAAATTGCGCTGCGTCCTCCTCGACCGGGGGCGCAGCTGATGCAGCAGCTTCTGTTTCCGCAGATGGTGTCGAATTGCATGCCACCAACATTGTCAGCCCTGTTGCCAGGCCCATGGCGAGGAGTCCGGTGCGTCGCAGAAGCATGTGAGTCCCTTTCAGTCAGCATCATCAGTCTAGACCCGCCAGGGGCGTACGCCTAGCACCACAACATTACACCCTCGTCAGGCATTGCCGGTCAGCAGGTATCCGATGTGCACCAGGCTCCGACCGACGCGGGCATCAGCACATCCTCCCCCCTGCTGCCCTGCCGATAGACGGTGCACCCTTTGAGCCCAAGATCGTATGCCTTTCGGTAGACCCGCTCGAAAGATTCGTAGGGCATGTCATTGTTGGCATTGATCGTTTTGGAAATGGCGTTGTCGATGAATCCCTGCGCGGTCTCCTGCATGGCGAGATGAGCGTCAGGCGATAATTCTCCCGCTGTGACGAATGCTGGCGGCAGACCTTCACCACCGCTTTCACGCCATAGGCGGAATGCATAGTCCTCAATCGCCATCGTATCATATCCGCCGTCCATACGCCTGACACGTCGATCCAGAGACGCAGCAAACACCGGCTCAATGCCGGCAGAAACATTCCCCGCGAGGAGGCTGATCGACCCGGTCGGCGCGATCGCCAGCAAGTGACTGTTTCGGATACCTTTCTCACGAATCGAGGCTCTCAGCGCTTCAGGCAGACGTCTCGTGAATGGCCGATCAAGAAACGACTCCGCTTCGAACAAGGGAAAGCTTCCCTTCTCTTCCGCCAAATCGACGGACGCTTCATAAGCGGCGTTGCGCATCATGCCGAGAACATGGGCCGAAAATTCGCGTCCCTCATCGCTGTCATATGCGAGTCCGAGCATGATCAAGGCGTTTGAAAGACCGGTGATCCCAAGACCGATGCGGCGCCCGGCATGCGCTTGCTCGGCCTGTGCTTTCAATGGATAGTGTGAAACGTCCAGAACATTGTCGAGAAAACGGACACCCAGCCGCGCAGTTTCAGCGACGCCATCGAAGTCGAATGATGCTCCGTGTGTGAACGGTTCCCGGACAAAACGCGTCAGATTGATCGAACCGAGATCACATGCCCCATAGGGCGGCAAAGGCACTTCCCCGCATGGATTGCAGGCATGAATGGTTTCGGCATAGCCGAGATTGTTTTCGCGATTGATGCGGTCAATGAACAGGACGCCGGGCTCTCCTGCTTGATAAGCCGCATCCAGCATTCTTCCCCAAAGATGCTTTGCCCTGACCACGCGGACGACCTTGCCATCAAACACGAGCGGCCAGTCAGAATCGGCATCAACCGAACGAATGAAATCATCGGTGATCAGCACTGACAGATTGAACCGGGACAGCACGCCCGTCTCAGTTTTCGCGTCGATGAAAGATTCCATGTCGGGGTGATCGCAACGCAAAACAGCCATCATCGCGCCGCGGCGGGTACGGTCTGCTGTCATGGTTTCGCACATCGCGTCCCACAGATGCATGAAGGAGACCGGTCCGCTGGCGACATTTCCTGTGCGGACCGCTGCAGTTCCAGCAGGCCGGATCGGTGAGAAGTCGAGACCAATCCCACCACCAGCCTGCAATGTGATGGCACTTTCGCGAAGAGAGTGAAAAAGGCCATCAATGGAGTCGTCCAGCGCCCCCATAACGAAGCAGTTCAGCAAGGTCGCGTTACGTTCGGTTCCGGCATTGGCGAGGATGCGTCCGCCGGGAAGAAACCGATCGTCCGCCAACAGGTCCTGGAACCTGCCAGCCCAAACATCCTGTCTACCTGGTTCAACAGCCGCTATGGCCTTTGCGACGCGCGCCCATGTTTCTTCGACACGGGTCTCGTTCCTGAACCGGTATTTTCTCTGCCAGATGTCTTCGGATACCGGCGCAAGTGAGTGGGGAGGCAGCAACGAATTCACGGCAGCCGACCTCCCCTCCTCAGCTCAGGACAGTTCGTCCGGTGGCGGATAGCCCATGGCTTCCAGAGCATTCTCGATATAGTCGCTGCCCATTTGCAACTCCTCGAGATAGTCCGTCACGTCGAACGGCTCCGCCTCTCGGGCAGCCCGGCGTGCCGCAGCCCAATCACTCGCCTCATAGTCACCACGGCCGACCCAGATCAATGCGAGGAGGTCGTGTTTGGCATCGATGTTGAGGCCGCGGATCAAGCCTTCCAGTTCATCGTCCAGCACATCTTCGTGTGGCTCTTCAGCTTCGTCCGCAATCGCCTCCAAATCCGTGATCGGATCATCCCCAATATCGCTGTCGACCACATCGTCCTCTTCCATCGGCATTATGCCCTCGCCCTGATATGATTGGGCAAGAACGGCAATCCGATAGGCGACATCCGGGTCTATGGTGAGGTCAAAAGCACGATCGCCCTGAATGACTTTCTTCATCCGAGTCCCCTTAGTGCGACAGAAGCAGAGGCACCTTTGCCTCACGAAGCAAGGTGCGCGTCACACCTGGCAGGAATGCCTGCTGCAGGCGGGAATGTCGGTATCCTCCCATGACGATCAGGTCAGCATCGAATGAGGTCGCAACGTCCATCAGTGCTTCCGCTGTGGAACGGCCAATGCTGTCTTCATTCCTGACTTCGACGTCTCCTACGTGGCGGGCGAGATGAGCTCCGACGTCCCAGGCAGGACCGGCGCCGTGACTTGTATCACCGGGTTTTGCATCAACGGTCGCGACGCAGACTTTTGCATCGTCCGACATCAACAGCAGGCTGTCATGCATGGCACGAGTGGCTTCACGGCTGGCATCCCAAGCGATCATGGCGCGCTCTCCGACTGTCGTACCCCTCCAGTCTTCCGGCACGATCAGCACGGGACGGCCACCTCCAAGCAGAACGCCTTCCAGCATGTCGGCATGCGGTTGCTCGTCAGATTTTCCTGGTGCCCGCACGACGACAATATCGGCATGGCGGGCATTCATCGCAGACAATGCCTCCACCCGGTTCGGAAACGCCTCGAAATGGCGCATTTCCACGGGCGTATCCAGAACGCCCAAATTCTCTTCGAACTTCGTCCATGCGCTGGACATTGTATCCCGCGTCTGCTGAAGAATCGAGGCGTAGACCTCACCAGCTGATCCATCACCATATCCAAGGATCATCGGCGGCAGAACCGTGAACGCGGCGCAGCTGAGGTGAGCATTTTTGGACGAGGCGAGCGCGCGAGCGAAGTCGAAAGCGGCCTTGTCCCCGTCAGGCGAAGCCATACAAACGCTGATATCCTTGATGTCCACTTGAAATCTCCATTCCGGGTAAAATGATCTCAAAGGACAACATAGCGGAAAATCGTCCGATTCAATACGCGTCCCTACGTAGCAGAAGTTTGCGCCTTTATTGGTAATAAGGGGGACGTCAGGGTAGAAAAACATATGAGCACTGCCACCAAGTCCAGCCAGTCAGCCGCCGATCCGGATATTTTGCTGGAAGGCAAAGGTCTGGAACGCTCGTTTGTGACGGGTGAAGTCGCCGTCAGGGCCTTGCGTGGTGTGGACATTTCGCTGAAGCGCGGCGAACTGGTTGTCCTGCTCGGCCATTCGGGGAGCGGAAAATCTACGCTGCTGAATATTCTTGGCGGACTGGACCGTGCAACAGACGGCACGCTCCAGTTCGAGGGCCAGGATCTGACCCATGCGAGTGATGCCGAACTGACCCGGTACCGGCGACGTTCCGTCGGCTTTGTGTTCCAATTCTACAATCTTGTCGCCGGTTTGACCGCCCGGGAGAATGTCTCTCTGGTCACCGAGATCGCCAATCATCCGATGAAACCGGATGAGGCGCTCGAATTGGTCGGCCTGGGTGAACGGGTGAAGCACTTTCCGGCGCAGCTTTCGGGTGGAGAACAACAACGGGTCGCTGTCGCGCGTGCCATCGCCAAACGGCCCCAGATCCTGTTCTGCGATGAGCCGACGGGCGCACTGGACAGCCAGACAGGTATCCGCGTGCTCGAAGCGCTCGACCGCGTGAACCGCGAACTGTCAACAACAATGCTGATCATCACCCACAATGTCGGCATTGGCGACATCGCCGACCGCGTTCTGCGGATGCAGGACGGGGCGATCATTGAGGAGACAAGGCCCAACCGGCGCCTAAAGCCGACGGAGATATCCTGGTGAAGGGCCTTTCACCTCTCGATACAAAGTTGCTGCGTGATATCTGGCACATGCGCGGACAGGCGATCGCCGTCGGGATCATCGTCGCTTGCGGCGTCGCGATCATGGTGATGGCGCTTGGAACACTCAGCACCCTGCGGGCCAGCCGCGATGCATACTATGAGCGCTATCGCTTCGCAGATGTCTTCGCTTCGGTCCGCCGCGCGCCTGAAAACGCAGCGTTGCGCCTCCGGGAAATCGACGGGGTGCAGACAGTGGAAACACGCATCGTGCGGCTCGTGATCCTGCGCATTGAAGGAGTGGAAGAGCCGGCCAACGCCCAGATTGTATCCCTGCCGGACGAGGGCGAAAGCATCCTGAACCGGCTTGTCCTGTTCCACGGACGTTATCCCGAAGCCCGCTCACCAGATGAAATCATCATCTCAAACGCTTTCGCAGAAGCCAATGACCTGAACACGGGCGACGCCATCGAAGCGGTGATGAACGGTCGTCTGAGATCACTGACCGTGGTCGGAATCGGCGATAGTCCTGAATTCATCTATGCGCTCGGCCCCGGCACGTTGCTGCCCGATGATCGCCTGTTCGGAATTTTCTGGATGCGGCGACGCGCGCTGGAAGCCGCTTTTGATCTCGACGGTGCTTTTAATAGTGTCAGCCTGACCGTCGCACCTGGAACCGACACTCAAACCGTAATTGATCAGGCTGATGACGTCCTTGCACCGTATGGAGGCACAGGCGCTTTCGATCGCTCGGACCAGTTGTCCAATGCATTTGTCGATTCCGAGATGAACCAGCTCAAGACAATGGCGCAAATCATTCCCACCGTCTTCCTGGTCGTATCGGCAATCCTGATACATTCCATCCTGAACCGGCTAATCCAGACGGAACGCCAGCAAATCGGCCTGATCAAAGCCTTTGGGTACTCGCGCAGGGAGATCACCTGGCACTATCTGAAATTTGCCATCGCAATCACGACAGGCGGCGTGCTCGCAGGCTGCGCACTCGGCTTCGTACTCCAGAACCTGATCACCCATCTTTACGCCGAAACGTTCCGGATCCCGGACCTCACCTGGCGAGTCGACGCGTTCGCACTGGTTGCCGGATCGGTCGCAGCACTGGGCTCAGCAATAGTCGGCGCGATGAGCGCAGCACTTGGAGCCGCAAAACTTTCGCCAGCCGAAGCCATGCAACCTGCCCCACCGGTGAATTATCATCAGGGCTGGCTACGCTATATTTTACAGATGCGCTGGCTGGACGAACCGACGCGCCTCATCCTGCGCCACATTTTCCGGTTTCCTGCACGTACGGGCGCGAACCTCTTTGGCATTGCCGCAGCGGTCACCCTGCTGATCGGAACGCTTTTCAGCTTCGATGCCATTGATGACATGATGGACCAGATGTTTTTCCGCACAAACGCACACGATGCTGCGGTTACCTTCTTCGAAGCACCCAATGATACCGCAGTGGCAGAACTGTCCCGCCTACCCGGTGTGATGTCTGCAGAAGGGGTCCGGGATGTGCCGGCGAGACTGGTATCGGGCTACAGGTCTGAACGGGTCAGCATCTCAGGGCTACCTGAAGACGCTCAGTTGAGACGCATCCTCTCTGCAGACGGACGGTATGTCGACATCCCCTCCACAGGAATTGTTCTTTCGTCCCAGTTGGCTGGCATGCTGGACGTAACGACGGGCGAGACCGTGACGGCCCATATTCTGGATGCGACCCGGCCGGTCGCGGACCTGCCTGTCACGGCGATCATTGACGAATCTGTTGGCACTCCAGCGTTCATGGACCTGGAGGCGATGAACGCGCTGCTGGACCAGCCGCCTACCGTGTCAGGCGCCTACCTGAAACTGGACCCCCACAATCAAAAGGCATTTGAGAACAGCGTCATCGAGCGCCCGGGAATAGCCGGCGTCTCGCTGCGCGCGGCGGCGACCGCCTCCTTCGAGGAGACACTTCAGGAAACCATCTACATCATGATGGGAATTTATGCCGTCATCGGCGGCGCCATTGCTGCCGGGGTTGTTTACAATGCGGCCCGCATCAGCCTGACAGAGCGTGGACGGGAACTGGCCAGCCTCCGTGTCCTCGGTTTCACGAATAATGAAGTCGGCTACATCCTGCTCGGTGAGTTGGCGATAATTGCGCTAATCGGCATCCCTCTTGGATGTATTGGCGGCATCGGCCTCGCTCACCTGATCGCGACAGCGATGGCAACAGAACTTTATCGGATTCCCGTTACGGTGAATCCCTCAACACTTGGTATTGCGGCACTGATTGTTCTTTTATCCTCCACGATTGCCGCATTGTTCGTCGTCCGCAGGGTCCGCTCACTGGACCTCATTGCTGTTCTGAAGACAAGGGAATGAAGATGCCATCAGTCCGTATACGTATCTGGATAGGGCTCGCCGTTCTGGCATTTCTGGGCTTCATGTGGGCTTTTTCGCCGCGCGCGATTGAAGTAGATGCCGCATATGTTGCACGCGACGACATGACGGTCACAGTGTCTGATGATGGCATGACAAGGGTCCGCGATGTCTTCGTGCTGTCAGCGCCCCTCGACGGTACCATGTCCAGGGTGGAGGTGGAACCGGGAGACCAGGTGACGGTGGGAGAAACCGTTATCTCCACAATACGCCCGTTGTTGCCGCCGCTGCTGCCGGCCCGCGTGACAGCGCAACTGAAATCGAATGTCTCATCAGCGGAGGCAGCGCTCACAGCGGCCCGTGCAGATGCAGAACGCCTTCGCGCCGAACACAATCGTCTCAAGCGCGACCTGGATCGCGCCAAAAAGCTGCTTGAATCCGCGACTGTTTCCCAACAGGCGGTCGACAATGCTGAAGCGGCTGAACGCGAAGGCTATCTCGCCCTGCGCTCCGGTGAAGCTGTCATTGGTGTGCGACGGCAGGAACTCGCTGCCGCCCGCGCAGCCCTGATGCCCAGCGAAACTCAGAATGGCAGCGATACGGTCGCGGTCATCGCGCCTCTCTCCGGCCAGATCCTGACGGTTGACCGCGAAAGCGAGGGGCCGATCGCACAGGGTACTCCCATCGTCGAAATCGGAGACTTGAACTCCCTCGAATGTGTTGCCGACTTTCTCTCGGAAGAAGCCGTACGGGTGAAGCCAGGTGATCCGGTGATGTTTACGGACTGGGGTGGCCCCCCGCTGCCGGGCCGGGTCCGCCGCGTCGAACCTGCCGGTTTCACCAAAGTCTCAGCCCTCGGAATAGAAGAGCAGAGGGTCAACATCATTATGGACCTCAACGACCCGTCGGCACGACAAAACCTTGGGCATGGGTACCGCTTCGTCGCAAATATCGCGGTCTGGGAAGGTGCCAGCCGATTGGTTGTTCCCATGTCAGCGCTGTTCCGGGATGCAGATGGCTGGGCTGTGTTCGTGATCTCCGATGGCAGAGCCCAATGGCAAAGTGTTTCAGTCGGGCATACCAACCGGACGTATGCAGAGATCCTCAGCGGTCTTGACGAAGGCAGCCGCGTGGTTATCCACCCACCTCGCCAATTGGAGCGTGGCGCGAAGGTGAAGATCCGTGCAACGCCCAAAACGCAGCGCGCAACAGACAGCTCTGCCGCCGTCACAGGCTGAAACCGTGTCGGGAATGTTACGCATCGTCTTCTCTCGTCTTCTGGACTATCTTCCCTGAAGGAGGAAACGAACAGGGAGGAAAGAATGCACCTCAGAAATGGAGACTGGGTCGTCGTTTGCGATGCCGGGAAATATGTCGTTTACGAAAATCAAGGCGATACTGACCGGTTGGACCTGCGGATCGTCAGTTTTGACGACCACGTCAATCCGCCCACGCATGGGCAAGGAACCGACAAGCCAGGCCGTTATCCTGGACCAGCGGGACAGAGTTCGGCTGTCGGAAACACTGATTGGCATGAGCAAGAAGAGAAGCGCTTCATCGGAGCACTCGCAGCACAAATGGATGGATGGGCGGGTGCCGAACCCGATCGCCGCTTCGTGCTTGTGGCTGATCCACGTTCGATGGGAACACTTCGACACATTCTCAACGAACACACGCTAAGCCGGATCGACCACTCGATCACAGGTGATCATGCTCATCGTCCTGTCTCAGCCATTGAAGCACTCATCAGTGAGGCATGACGGGTTCAGATGCTGCCGAGCGAAATCGCCGCGATCATAGCCAATAGGCCAGATGAAATGGTGAGGGCGCCAATCAACAGCACCAAGGTGCTGAAGCGCCTGGTTCCTGCCCCCAGCGCCAACACAACTTTGAAAACCGTATTGACCATGACCGCTATCATGATCGCACGTGCGGCGACCTGATCCGACAATTCTCCGGCACTGAGGTGCCCCATCGAGAGGGTCACCGCATCGGCATCGACCGCGCCAGCAAGGGTTGCGACACCAAACACGCCGCTGTCTCCCCACACGGCCTGTGCCAACCGCGACAGAACCAATGCGCCGGTCAGCACGGCTGCAAAAACAAGCGCTGATTTCAGATCCAGCGGGTTCGGCAAGGCCAGCTTCGCTTCAGTTCTGGCTGGCTGGCGCCACAGCATAAAGCCGGCAATGACAACAGTCGCAGCCAGCATCGCCCCGAGAGGCTGCCACAACATCGGCAGCAATGCCGGCCGGATGGCCGCGACGATAAGGGCCGTACGCATGACCATAACGGACCATGCCATGGCTACACCCCCAGCATAGGCCGACGGCCGGCCACCTGCTTTTGACAACTGAGAGAGCGACAGGGTCGCTGCGGTCGAAGAGGCCAGCCCGCCAGCGAAAGCCAGCAGGCCGACACCGGCACGCTCCCCCAGTGCCTTCACACCCACATAGCCCACAAACCCAAGGCCGCTGATCAGGACCACCATCCACCAGATGTGCCGAGGATTGATGACCCGATACGGGCCCAGCCCCACATCCGGCATGGCCGGCAGGATCACGACCGAGATCAGCAACAAACGCAAAAACGCGCTCATCTCATGTGCGTCGATCCGGTCCAGCAACCGGTGCATAGGTTCACGTAACCAGAGAATGAACGCCGTCACGACCGCCCCGCCACCCGCCAGCAGCGGCGACAGCTTTACCGCAACCGCCCCCAGGCTGAAGGTGATCAGCGCCGCAATCATCGTTGTCGCACTCACATTGCGGGACTCTTCAATGTGAGCCTCGAAGCCTTGGCGCAGCAAAAGCGCAAGCCCGATCGCCCCTGCCGATATGATCAGGCCATTCCCGGTATCCAGCGTCGCAGCGAGCCCGCCCACAAGTCCAATGAGACCGAACGTACGGAACCCGGCAACACGGCTCCCGGTCGGGTCGCCACGCTCTTTCCAGCCGCGCTCCAGCCCGATGATCAGGCCAATCGCCAGCGACGCCAGAAGGCTCGCTGATAGAGTCATGACACTTTGGGGCGGCTCCAAAAACTCCTCCCGGCCTGCAAGCCGACAAGTCTAGCGCCAACTCCCCTCCGGGCGCCATCCGTATTCTCCACCGCCGATGGCGACGAATGAACAGCTTGTGAAACCGGCACTTGTGGCATTTGATAATCAGGCATCCGAAGCACGAAAAGGTCCAGACATGACCGACAAGATTACCTTCCTCGGCGGCGTCGGCACGGTAACCGGCTCGAAATACCTGATCGAGACGCACGGTCGGCGCATTATGGTCGATTGCGGCCTGTTCCAGGGTTTCAAGCAATTGCGAAACCGGAACTGGAAGCCATTGCCCATCAAACCGTCTGACATCGATGCCGTGGTGTTGACCCATGCGCATATCGATCATTCGGGCTATCTGCCCTTGTTGGTTCGCGAAGGGTTCAGGGGTCACATCCACGCCACAACGCCGACACGCGACCTGTGCAACATCCTGCTACCGGATAGCGGCTACCTTCAGGAGCATGAAGCCGAATTTGCAAACCGCGAAGGATTTTCCAGGCACCACCCGGCCTTGCCGCTCTACACCCAGGCCGATGCCGAAGCCTGCCTGAAACATTTCCGCACCCATGGATTTGGCGACAAGGTCGAGTTGGGTGATGGCGTCAGTGCGACATTCGTGGAGGCCGGACACATCCTGGGAGCAGCTTCAATTCTTCTGGATACAGGCAGCAACAAGATTGCGTTCTCCGGCGACCTCGGCAGGTACGACAATCCCATCATGCATGACCCCTCCCCGATCACCGAAGCTGACTATGTGCTGGTCGAGTCGACCTATGGCGATACCGTTCACCCGAAGACCGATCCAGAGGACATTCTGGAAGCAATCATCAATCGCACCTTCCAACGCGGCGGCACCGTGATCATACCGTCTTTCGCTGTGGGCCGGTCTCAATCACTCTTGTTCCATATCAGCCGTCTGCGGGCGGCGGGGCGCATTCCGGAAATGCCTGTCTATCTGGACAGCCCGATGGCGATTAATGTCAGCGAATTATTCGTACGCCACGCTGCTGCCCACAAGCTGACCCAGGAAGAAGCGCGCGCCGCCTGCGACGTGGCGACATACACACGCCAGAGCGAAGAATCCCGAAAGCTCGATACTGATCTGATGCCAAAGATCATTATCTCCGCGTCCGGCATGGCCACCGGCGGACGGATCCTGCATCACTTGAAAGTCTACGCACCAGACGCACGCAACACGATTCTATTTGCCGGGTTTCAGGCGGGCGGGACCCGCGGTGCCGCGATGCTGGCAGGCGTGCGAAAGATCAAGATTCACGGCGGCTATTATGAAGTGAATGCGGAAGTTCAGAACCTGCACATGCTGTCTGCGCACGCCGATGCAGACGAGTTGATGCGCTGGCTTGGCAATTTCAGTGCGCCGCCCAAGGAAACATTCATTGTTCACGGCGAAGCAACAGCTTCCGACACTTTGCGGCACAGGGTGAGCGAAGAACTGGACTGGTCCTGCAAAGTGCCCGAACAAGGCGAGACAGTACGGCTGAAATGAAAGACTACACAGCCAACCTGATGCGTGCAAGGCGCCTCGGCGTGCTGACTCAGCACGAAATGATCGCCCTTGTTCATGCCGACTGCCCGGTCTGCCGCTCTGAAGGGATGAGCGCACACAGCCAGGTCACCCTGACTCATGGCGACAAGTCCGTCATTGCCACGCTCTACCAGGTTACGGAGGACTGGTTTCCTCTCGGGTCTGTTGGGCTGACAGATCAGGCGTGGGAACGCCTTGGTCTGGAAGATGGCGCTTTGGTGCGCATCACGCATGCGCCGCCACTCGCCTCTTTGTCATACGTCCGTGAACGTATATTCGACGATGGTCTGACCGATGAACAGATCCGGTCGGTCGTGACAGACATTGTCAGAGGCGCCTATTCGGACATCCACCTCACCGCGTTCGTTACGGCGACGGCCGCAAAGCCACTTTCAACGCGGGAGGTCATTTCGCTCACCCGCGCCATGATCGATACCGGGGAACGGATCGACTGGGGCGTCGTGCCCGTAGCGGACAAACATTGTGTCGGAGGTCTGCCTGCAAACCGGACCACTCCGATTGTCGTATCGATTGTCGCCGCGAATGGACTGCTCATCCCAAAGACATCCTCGCGCGCCATCACTTCTCCAGCCGGGACCGCAGACACGATGGAAACCCTCACGCGCGTAGACCTCGACAGGGAGGAGCTGCGCGAAGTGATCAAGAAGGAAGGTGGATGCTTCATTTGGGGCGATGCGGTCGACTTCTCACCTGCAGATACAGCCATCATACGCGTTGAGCGCGCGTTGAATTTCGACTCTGCAGGTTCAATGGTCGCGTCGGTTCTTTCCAAGAAAATTGCCGCCGGCGCCACGCATGTTGTGATCGACATCCCTGTGGGACCAACAGCGAAAATCCGCAATCGCGCGCAAGCCCGGGAACTTGCAGATCTGTTCCGGAGGGTCGCGGTCACTTTTGGACTTGAGCTGCGCATCGAAGTGACGGACGGGTCTCAGCCTATCGGGCGTGGCATCGGCCCGGCGCTGGAAGCCCGCGACGTGCGCGCTGTCCTCGAACGCACACCGGAAGCCCCGCAGGATTTGAGGGATAAATCTCTCGCACTTGCCGGAGCTGTTCTGGAGCTGACCGGTAAAGCTGAAGTTGGCAAAGGTGTAGCACTCGCCACGGACACGCTGGATAGCGGCCGGGCGTGGGACAAATTCATTGCCATTTGCAAAGCGCAAGGCGGGGTTTTTGAACCACCCGTCGCCGCGTTCCAACGGCCCGTGAACGCGACGCGCAGCGGCCGTGTCGCCTCAATCGACAATCACCGCCTCGCCCGTGTCGCCAAACTTGCCGGTGCGCCGGATGACAAGGCTGCCGGTCTCGATCTTCATGTGAAAATCGGAGACACTGTCCGTCAGGGCTCACCCCTGTATACGCTGCATACCGAGTCGATCGGCGAGCTTTCCTATGTGCTCGACTACGTGAAATCCAATCCCGACATAATTGAGCTGACCAGATGACACGTTTCCTGCTCTACTTTCTTCCAGGCGCAGGTCACCTCGCTGCGCCACTGGCCCAGGAACTTGGTGCCGACATCGGCGAGATCGAATTTCACAAATTCCCGGATGGCGAGACCTACCTTCGCTTCCTGACCCCGCCGGATGGGCGTCATATTGCGCTGGTCGACTGCCTGGATCGTCCTGACCCGAAGCTCATACCATTATTGTTTGCGGCTATGACTGCGAAAGATCTTGGCGCGAAATCTGTCGGCCTGATTGCGCCCTACATGCCGTACTTCCGGCAGGACATCGCCTTCCACCGCGGGGAGTCCATCAGTGCCCGGCACATTGGTTCACTTCTTTCAACGCATCTGTCATGGGTGACAACGCTTGACCCGCACCTGCACAGGCTTGCCGGCCTGGACGACGTTTTCACCATTCCCGGCGAACTCGCTCATGCGACAGCCCCTATTGCTCAGTGGATCAACACGCACATAGAAAGCCCCATCATCTACGGGCCGGACGAAGAAAGCGAGCAATGGGTTAAGTCCATCGCAGAAGCCTGTGGCGCCCCTTATGATGTCTTCCGGAAAACCCGGCTGGGCGACAGGAATGTGCAGATCGAAGTACCGCCCGGCATGGCAGCCAGCGACCATACACCTGTCATCATTGATGATATTATTTCGTCGGGGACGACCCTTGCGACGCTGGTACGTACACTGTGTGAAAGCGGGCAACCACGCCCCATATGCTGCGCTGTTCACGGCATTTTTGCAGAAGACGCCTACGAACAACTGATTGCGGCTGGCGCGGCCAGAGTGGTCACGACGAACGCCCTGCCGCACAAAACAAATGCAATCGATGTGACCGGGGCTCTGGCGGACGCAGCGCGCCGGATCGCCCTACCCGAGGATTGACGCGATCCAAAACCGGTAGGACACTTCCGATTTGGGAGGAATGCCATGTTCGACATGCATACATTTGTTTCGGACTGCCGCGACGCCATTGCGGAAGATCCGACCCATCGCACTGTGCTGGAAGTCATGGAAGCCGCGTTTCAAGACCCCGGCGCCATTCTCGAAGCTGTTGGCGAGCCAACCGGCGCGGGCATCGACGTACTGCACAGATCAGATACGCTGACAGTCCTGAACGTCATCTGGGGCGCCAACTCAACCCTGATGCCCCACAATCACGAGATGTGGGCAATTATCGGGATCTATACGGGGCGTGAAGACAACATTTTCTGGCGCAGAGTGAAGGAAGACCCATCCCGGGTGGAAGCTGCGGGTGCCCGCACGCTGCTGACAGGCGATGTCGCACCGCTCGGCAAGGATATCATCCACTCTGTGACCAATCCTCTGGGGCGCCCGACAGGCGCAATCCATGTTTACGGAGGGGATTTCTTTTCCCAGCCCCGCAGTGAATGGGACGAAGAAACTCTCTCAGAACGGCCTTACGATATCGAGAAGGTCAAAGCATTCTTCGATAGCTGATGTCCGCCCCCCCAATCAGGCAAAGTGCAAACGGCGATACTTTCCACGGAAATAGAGCAAGGGATCACGGCGCGGTTCAAACCGGGCACGAACAACTTCACCGACCAGAATGACATGATCACCGCCCTCATGCAGCGCGTGCCGGCGGCATTCAAAGTTGGCAAGTGCCCCAGACAGAAGCGGCGCACCGTTATGCCCGCGCCGCCATGGCGTGGCAGCGAACCGGTCCTCGCCGGATCTGGCAAAGAGATTGGACGTCGGCTGCTGACCGATGTGCAATACATTCACGGCAAAGTTTTCCGCAGCTTCCATGGCGGACAGGCTGCCTGCCGATTTGGCAATGCAAACGAGAAGAAGCGGCGGATCCAGCGAAACGGAAGTGAATGAGTTTGCCGTCAGGCCGACCGGTTGTCCGTCTCCGTCCAGCGTGGTCACTACCGTTACTCCGGTGGCGAAGCAACCGAGCGCATCTCGCAGGGTCCGAGCATCAGACCCCTGACGGTATTCCGGTGCAAATCGCGGCACCCTGCGCTCCAGGAAATCCAGTAGCGTCGCACTGAACATGTCTGCCCGCTCCGCGGCGACCATCTGTCCAGCATCCCGGATCTCGGCATATTCAACATTTTCAAGCTTGCTCAGAAAGCGGTTTGCGTCGTCGACCCCGGATAGTTCGCTTCTGGCTCCCCGAACAAACAACACCGGCATATTGATATGCGCCGCAGCATCCGACACGCGTGCGACAGCCGTCTCGGTGTCGAACACTTCTGCGAATGCCGGGTCGTAAATGGAGTTATCTGACGCCCCAGTTTCCTGACGGCACGCCGCATCGAAGTCCATGTCCGGCACAGAATCTATGAGCACCAATCCCGCGGCAAGATGTGCACCTTCCTCGCCGATTGCCGCAGTGGCGGCCCACCCGCCCACAGATGCCGCCACGATCACCGGGCGCGATGCCATCTGCGCAAGCACGGCTCGCAGGTCCTCGACCAGAGACTCGAAATCATAGCGGCCATCCAACGGCCGCTCACTGTCGCCATGTCCACGCAGGTCGATACGAATGACATGACGTCCCGCTTTGACCAGCGCATCAGCAACGTCTTCCCACACGGCGCGGGTTTGTGCCCCGCCATGGATCAGCAATACAGCCGGATCATCCGGCGACCCTAGCGCATCACCTTTCAAAACGGCTCCGCCAAATCCTTTGAAACTGACCGGCTGCATACGGTCTCCTGTGCGAGTGGTGATGTGATCTCACATATATGACGCTACTTGCGCAGAACCAAGGCTGCTCTGCCCCACAGGGGTGGTCCACCGGTTTTGTTAGTCCGGCGGTTTTCACGTAGCGGCGTTCATGCCGCTACCTCCTCACAGTAAGGCGGTATGAACGCCGCGGGCAAGATGGTTTGTGGAGCGGGTGGCCGGTAGCCCAGAGAAGAGTGCGGGCGCGCGGTGTTGTAGTGCCGCCGCCAGGTTTCGATCAGGATCTGGGCCTCCCTGAGATCGAAGAAGATTTCCCTCGCCAGCAACTCGTCCCGGAGCTTGGAGTTGAAACTTTCGCAGTATCCGTTTTCCCATGGGCTTCCCGGTTCGATATAGAGCGTCTTCACGCCGATACGTGCCAGCCAGTCACGGAGGGCTGTTGCAATGAACTCAGGGCCATTGTCAGAGCGTATGTGTTCCGGCGGCCCATGCCGAACGAACAGCTCACCCAGCGTGTCGAGGACATCCCGTGAGTTCAGCTTTCGCTCGACTCGGATGGCGAGGCACTCCCGTGTAAACTCGTCGACCACACACAGCATGCGGAACACACGTCCATCATGGGTGCGGTCCTGCACGAAGTCATAGGACCAGACATGGCCTTTGTGCGCCGGCCTCAGCCGCACACACGAGCCATCATTCAGCCAGAGACGACCGCGTTTTGGTTGTTTCATCGGCACTTTCAGCCCCTCCCGTCGCCAGATGCGGTAAACCCGCTTCTCGTTCACATGCCAGCCATCATTTCTGAGGAGCGCCGTGATCCGGCGATAGCCATACCGGCCGAACCGTTCGGCCAGGCGGATAATCGCCGATGTCAGGGCGTCCTCATCATCTCGCCGTATGGGCTGCTTGCGCTGGGTCGAACGGTGCTGGCCGATCACACGGCAAGCCCGGCGTTCGGAGACGCCAAGCTCTTCCACCACGTGATCGACTGCAGCACGACGACGCGAAGGGCTTAGAACTTTCCCCGCACGACTTCCTGAAGGATCTGGTTGTCCAGCGTGAGATCAGAGACTGCGCGCCGAAGCCGGGCGTTTTCCTTCTCCATATCTTTCATGCGCTTGGCTTGGTCGACCTGCAGGCCGCCATACTCTTTGCGCCAGCGGTAGTAGGTCTGTTCGGTCACACCGACGGCGCGCGCCGCCGAAGCTGCAGTTTCACCGCGAGCGAGGCGAACCTCCACCTCCCGCAGTTTCGCAATAATCTCTTCAGGCTTGGCTCTCTTGCCCATGTCTCAGCTCCATATCTGAAGCCGGAACTAACTCAAATAACGGACCACTTTTCGGGAGGCAGACCAGTCAGTGCTGGCGTGTCTGTGATGTAAGCCAGGAGGTTCTGACCGAGCCCGGTGAAAATGAGGATCGTCGGTCCGGCAATGACCACGAAGATCAGAAGGGCGAAAGCAATGGTCATGTTGAGGTTGCTAAGGAATTTTACGCCGCCATCCATCCCTCGCAAGACCGAGAGGACTGCGAGCCCTGTCATGATGGCAATAAGGGAAATTTGCAGGTATCGGTTGGGCTCAAATCCAAAGAGATAAGCGAGGCCACTAGTTGCTTGGGTTGCCCCGATGCCAATCGTCGTCGCGAGGCCGAATACAGTCGAAACGACAGCGAACATGTCGATGATGTGCCCTGGCCAACCCCATACACGCTCACCGAACACATGATAGCATGCTGACCGGATGCTGAGCGGAAGTCCCTTGTTGTGGGCGAAGAAGCCAAGCGCCAGACCCACGATCGCGTAGATCGCCCATGGCGCGAGGCCCCAATGGAAAATTGTCGCGCTGAAGGCGAGCCTCTCAGCGGCGGTTGTATCCGGGGGAACGTTCAGCGGCGTGCCATACCAGTCCGTGTAATATGCCAGAGGTTCTGCGGCCCCATAGAACATGAAGCCCACACCGACACCTGCGGCAAACAGCATGGCCACCCATGAATGCGTCTTGAACTCCGGTTGGGCTGCGGCGCCTCCCAGTCGGATCCGGCCCAGAGGGCTGAAAGTAAGGTAGAGTGCGAAGGCAAACACGATCAGTGGCGTGATAGCAAAAAGCCAATCGGCGCGCTGGAGCGTCCAGGTTTTGGCGGCAGTCAGATAGTGGGTCGCCGCGGCGGGAAAAATCAGGCTCATCGCCCCGAATAGGACAATTAATCCGGCGCTCAGGAAGAAAACCGGATTGTGAACGTCCAATCCCGCGATTTCGACGTTGTCCTGACCGACCTCGTAGTCGGTCTCGTACACAAAGAGGACTTCGTCTTCGGGGGCGTCTGCATCTGTCGTTTCCGTGCCGGATGCGCTCTGGTCGAAATCTTGAGCCATATGCGGCTATTGCCGCAATTACGTCGATAGTCAAACGATTGGGCTGCAGGTCATGCACACCTGTAAGGCGTGAATGTGGACTCTATGTAACAGTTTCTAACCAATCCCCCCTCTACAGCAGTCCTTACTCTTTAGATTATCGAAATAACCAAGTAGCCCTGAGCCATCGAGCAGCCACGATTCTTATGCTGCGCGCCGCGTTGGTGTGCGCGCCACGGCTGGAGCTGACCCAAGGGGAAGAATATGAAGAAGTTAAAGTACGGCGCGTCGCTTATGGCGATCGCCGGCCTCGTCGTTTCGCATGCGCAAGCGCAGGAAACCACGACGCCCGCATCAGCAGCAAAAGTTAAGCGCCTTCAAGCCGTTACGGTGACGGCGACCAAGCGTGCCGAAAGCGCCCAGAGCATTCCTGTTGCTGTGACCGCGCTCGGCGAACAGGAGCTCAAAGCGCTCGGCGTGAAGAGCTTCAACGACTACCTTATCCAGCTGCCCGGCGTGACCGCAGGCGGCGCTGGCCCTGGCCAGAACACCATTTACATCCGCGGCCTCGCATCCACGACCCCGAACCTCACGGTTGCCGGCGTGGCGGGGCTCGCGCCGAATGTCAGCTTCTATCTCGACGAACAGCCGCTGGCCCAGCCGGGCCGTAACCTTGACGTCTATGCCGCCGACATCGAGCGTGTGGAAGTCCTCTCCGGTCCGCAGGGTACGCTGTTCGGCGCCAGCTCGCAGGCTGGTACGGTCCGGATGATCACGAACAAGCCGTCCCTCAACGGCTTCGATGCCAGCTTCGGCGCATCGACCTCGTTCACCGATGGTGGCGAGATGAGCAACAGCGTCGAGGCCATGATCAACATTCCGGTCAACGACAAGCTGGCTGTACGAGGTGTGGTCTACAGTGACACGCAAGGCGGCTACATTGATAATGTCGGCGGCACGCTGACCGCTGAAGAATCCGGCCGCTTCCGTCCGGCTGGTACGATCCGGGCAAATGGTGTTCCGGTGAGTGCCCAGCGCGAAGGCTTCCAGGCCGGCGCAGACCTGTCGGATGTCACATTCATCGCGGCCAACAATGGCACCATTGCTGAAAACGACATCAATGATGTGACCTATCAGGGGTTCCGCCTGAGCGGCCTCTACGAAATCAACGAGGACTGGGACATCCTGCTCCAGCACTCGCAGCAGCAGATCGACGCCGAAGGCGTGTTTGCCGCGGATCCGGAACTGGACGATTACGACATCGTTCGCTTCACACCGGAAAGCACCGAGGACAAATTCCACAACACGGCCTGGACGGTGAATGGCCGCATCGGCGCGCTGGAAGCCCTCTACACTGGCGCGTATACGGAACGCACCACGGATCAGGTCGTGGACTATTCCGACTACCTCTTCGTCGGCCAGTACCTGCCCTACTATATCTGCGACTATTCCGTGACCTATCCGGCCGCCGCGCCGACTGGCACCTGTTACGCACCGAACCTCTTTGTGAATTCTCACAGCGAAACCAAGGTGCAGACGCACGAACTGCGCTTCAACACGCCTGAACAGTACCGCTGGCGCGCAACGTTCGGCGGCTTCTTCAGCGACCTTGAACTCGCTGAGCGCAACGACTTCGTCTATCCGGGCTCGACCCAAGTTGCCTACACGGATGGTACAATCGGCTTCGTTCCGAATTATCCGCTGACCAATACGGACGTGACCGGCGAGATCGGCAGTGCCTATCCGGGCTACTACAGCCAGCCGGGCCCATTCCCGGAAGGCGTGATCTTCCGCAACGACGTGAAGCGGACCGACAAGCAGTTCGGCATCTTTGGGGAAACCAGCTTCGACATCAGCGACCAGTTCTCGCTGACCCTCGGTGCACGCTACTACGATGTTGAAGTCGACCTGGAAGGCAGCGCCAACTCTTCGTTCTACAATCTCTACGTCACCGAGGCGGATGGCGACCAACAGGTCTTCGGTACCAATATCTCCTACATCTACGGCCCGGACAGACCGGCGGGTAATCCGGACAAGGCGGCAACTGACGGCTTCATCTACAAGGTGACGGGTGAGTGGACGCCAACGGCGGATACGCTGTTCTATGCAACCTATTCGGAAGGCTTCCGCGCAGGCCTGCTGAACCGTCCGGGCGGCGCACAGGGACCGGGTGGCTACGTCGTGCCGTACGCCGTGGATACCGACGAAGTGAAGAACTATGAAATCGGTTGGAAAACCGAACTGTTCGACAATTCGCTGCGTTTCAACGGCTCTGCCTTCTTCGTCAAGGTCGATGGCCTGCAGACGACGATCTTCGACCCGTCGATCGTGAACCTGTTCTTCTCCGACAACGCAGCCAATGCAGAGATCCAGGGCGTTGAAGGTGACTTCACCTGGGCCCCGGCCTCCATCGACGGCCTGACCGTTGCGGGTGCCTTCTCCTTCCTCGACACGGAGATCACGGAAGTCCTGGTTCCGACCAATGATGTGATCAAGGGATCAGACCTCGCCTTCGCACCGTCCTACCAGGGCAACATTCGTGTGCGTTACGAGTGGGATCTGGAGCAGCAAGTCGCCGGCCAGAACCTGCGGGCACATGTCATGCCGCAGCTCGTCATCTCCGATGACTCCTTCACCGACGTGATCGAGATCAACAAGATGAAGCTCGACGGTTACACGACGCTCGGTGCAAGCGCCGGTGTCACGGGAGACAACTGGACTGCCGAACTGTTCGCCACCAACCTGACGAACGAGTATGCGGCCCTCAGCGGCAGTTTTGTCTATGACCGCGAGCGCATCACGCCGATGCGGCCACGGACGATTGGCATCCGCTTCTCCTACGACTACTAGGACAGCCCGAGACTTGATCCTGAAGCAGTGCCCTGACACTTTCAGGGCGCTGTTTTCTTATTGAGGGATACCCCGACGCGATGACCGATCTGGCCACACCTGAAGCTGCCCTTCAGCAGGCACAGAAGTCGATACAGTCCGGTGACTTCCGGACGGCGTCGAAGATCGCCGCAGATATCCTGGCCCAGCAGCCACAGCACCGTGACGCCCTCTACATGGCAGCCGTTTGTGCGCGATATGAAAACCGCAATGACGATGCCTTCACCTGTCTTGCGGAACTGAAAGCCGCTTCGCCGGATTATGGCCGCGCCTGGCAGGAGGAAGGCCATCTCCGCCGCAAGCTGGGCGACAATCAAGGTGCCATGACCGCGTTTGAGCGAGCCACCCGTTACAATCCGTCCCTGATCGCCAGCTGGAAGGCGCAGGCAGAGCTCCTCGCCGCTTCCGGCAATACGGGCGCGGCGAACAACGCGATCGCGCAGGCGCAACGGCTGCAGGCCCTGCCCCGCGAGCTGCTGGCGGTGACCAATCACATCCACGAAGGCCGTATCTTCCGTGCGGAGGAAATCGCGCGCGCCTTCCTGCAGCGACACCCAACACATGTCGAAGGCATGCGCCTTCTCGCCGATATCGGGTCACGCCTCGGCGTGCAGGAGGATGCCGACTTCCTTCTGGAGAGCGCTGTCGAGCTCGATCCGGACAATATCCAGCTCCGCCTCGATTACATCCAGGTGCTGCGTAAACGGCAGAAGTTCGCCGCTGCGCTGGAGCAAGCCAATTTTCTCATGGCCCGCGATCCGGACAATCCGGTCTTCCAGTCTCACTATGCCATCGAAAGCATGCAGGCAGGCGACTACGAGACCGCGCTCGAGTATTTCGACCGTGTCCTGACGGTTCTGCCAGACGATCCCGCGACGCTTGTCTCGCGCGGACACGCGCTGAAGACCTATGGCCGCACCGAAGAGGCCATCGCTTCATACCGTCGCGCAACCGAGGTCGCACCCGGCCATGGCGATGCCTGGTTGGTCTGCCTCCCGAAAAGTGGTCCGTTATTTGAGTTAGTTCCGGCTTCAGATATGGAGCTGAGACATGGGCAAGAGAGCCAAGCCTGAAGAGATTATTGCGAAACTGCGGGAGGTGGAGGTTCGCCTCGCTCGCGGTGAAACTGCAGCTTCGGCGGCGCGCGCCGTCGGTGTGACCGAACAGACCTACTACCGCTGGCGCAAAGAGTATGGCGGCCTGCAGGTCGACCAAGCCAAGCGCATGAAAGATATGGAGAAGGAAAACGCCCGGCTTCGGCGCGCAGTCTCTGATCTCACGCTGGACAACCAGATCCTTCAGGAAGTCGTGCGGGGAAAGTTCTAAGCCCTTCGCGTCGTCGTGCTGCAGTCGATCACGTGGTGGAAGAGCTTGGCGTCTCCGAACGCCGGGCTTGCCGTGTGATCGGCCAGCACCGTTCGACCCAGCGCAAGCAGCCCATACGGCGAGATGATGAGGACGCCCTGACATCGGCGATTATCCGCCTGGCCGAACGGTTCGGCCGGTATGGCTATCGCCGGATCACGGCGCTCCTCAGAAATGATGGCTGGCATGTGAACGAGAAGCGGGTTTACCGCATCTGGCGACGGGAGGGGCTGAAAGTGCCGATGAAACAACCAAAACGCGGTCGTCTCTGGCTGAATGATGGCTCGTGTGTGCGGCTGAGGCCGGCGCACAAAGGCCATGTCTGGTCCTATGACTTCGTGCAGGACCGCACCCATGATGGACGTGTGTTCCGCATGCTGTGTGTGGTCGACGAGTTTACACGGGAGTGCCTCGCCATCCGAGTCGAGCGAAAGCTGAACTCACGGGATGTCCTCGACACGCTGGGTGAGCTGTTCGTTCGGCATGGGCCGCCGGAACACATACGCTCTGACAATGGCCCTGAGTTCATTGCAACAGCCCTCCGTGACTGGCTGGCACGTATCGGCGTGAAGACGCTCTATATCGAACCGGGAAGCCCATGGGAAAACGGATACTGCGAAAGTTTCAACTCCAAGCTCCGGGACGAGTTGCTGGCGAGGGAAATCTTCTTCGATCTCAGGGAGGCCCAGATCCTGATCGAAACCTGGCGGCGGCACTACAACACCGCGCGCCCGCACTCTTCTCTGGGCTACCGGCCACCCGCTCCACAAACCATCTTGCCCGCGGCGTTCATACCGCCTTACTGTGAGGAGGTAGCGGCATGAACGCCGCTACGTGAAAACCGCCGGACTAACAAAACCGGTGGACCACCCCTGTGGGGCAGAGCATCTCAAGCGATCTCCAACAGTGTTGGGATCCAGCCCATCATATTTTCCCGGCGCCGCCTTCGTCGCTTCGACTCGCTGAGGAAAAGTCAACGTTCGCAGTTCTTTAATCGATCCCGCATGAGCGGGCGCATCCGCCAAGGCATCATGGTATGTCCACACATCAGACTTCTTGATCTTGAAAAGTGGCTTGTCTTCTCCCAGCAGCTGACAAAACTCCGTCCACGCAGTTTTTCGTCGTGAAAGCGTATGAGGTTTCACTGACGATGAGGAACCTTGTTTCACCTTTTCATGAACATCCCAATACTTGCTCAGGGAGATACGCCCTTCTTTCGACAATGGCGTGTTGTCACCTGCCGCAACAACCGGCTCTGTGCGCGCCTCGAGTTGAAGAGCTGTCGTGGGAGGAATGTAAGATGAGTTCATCACTGTGGCGGAAATCCGCCGATAGACGTCCCACATGACATCCGCCGCTGCGTTCAACAGCGCGATCCTCAACTCACCATCATTCGATACGGCAACAGATACTTCCGCGGCATTCTCCAGATAGTGGTTCACGACCCAGCCGACATGGGCTTCCATTGCGTCAACCGAACGATCCTCCAGCAACTCTCGTATGTAAGGAAGCGAGGCATCATCAAGGTGGAGGGGGCGTCTTCCGTCCAGTCGCAGCTCTGCGTCTTCTGTCACACTGCTCTCAAAAACATATTTGCAAAATCGGGCGAAGTGTTCCGACTTCACAACGTCTCGCAATGTTGAGAACTTGCCTTCGATTTCGACGATCTTGTGAGCCGACAGACGATTGGCCTCACCGATGTCGCGCGTTCCAAGCGACAGAATGATGTGCGACCTCAAACCTGACCCGCTCGGCTGAGGAAAGTTCGGCTGAACATCCGCTGGGATCGGATACCGGATCTCGTAGATCCCACTCGAACGCTTATAGACATACCCCATCGACCGGTATCTTCTCCTTCCCATGATGCACTCCTGCCTCGTTGATGAGGCCATCCGGAGACGCACGCTTCCCGACACATTTTTCACGTTGAAATCGGCGTTGAAAAACCGATTCACTCAGTGTCGTAATTCGTTGATTTCTAAGGGGAAGAAATCGGTGGCAGTCCCTAGGGGAATCGAACCCCTCTTTCCAGGTTGAAAACCTGGCGTCCTAACCGATAGACGAAGGGACCGCACCGGTTCGAAGAAGAGGCCGTATAGCGAGGGACGGCGGCTAGCGCAAGCCATGTTGGTGAGGGTTGCTGCACAATATTTCAGGCGCTGGCCGCATCCATGACGTCCAACTGCACACGGCGCCGGCCATTCCACTCATCCGCCTTGAGTCGCCCTGCAAGATGCACCCGGTTCCCTGGCATCAGCGCCTCACCCAGCGGTGCGCCAACCGCACGCCACGCGATGCAATCCAATCTACCTGAAGCATCTTCTGCGGTGAACTTCCAGTGGTTGGCGCCGACCTGGCGAGCGTAGGAAACCTGTACAGATTGGAGCGCAAATATGGGTTCCGGCGCGCCTGCACCGAACGGGCCGATCTCTGCAACACGGTCCACCAGTTCCGGTGAAGCCGCGCCCGGGGCCAGCACTGCGTCGATCGCCAGTTCCAGGGCCGCGGCACGCTCTGCCGTAAATTGCGCCATGTGGGCAACCATCCAGTCGTCGAAGGCGCTCAGCTGCCCAGGCTCCAGGCTCAGACCACCCGCCATGGCATGCCCGCCACCTGAAAGGATCACGCCCTCGCGCGCGGCGGCCGCAATCGCGTCACCAATGTTTACGCCCGGCACCGAACGGCCCGAGCCTTTGGCGACTGGGCCGAGGCCCTTGCCCCAACCGATAACGATGCTGGGCAGGTGGAAACGGTCCTTCAAGCGGCCAGCGACGATTCCGATCACACCTGGGTGCCAGCCTTCGCCCGCCGCAATGAGGATGCCTCGGTCAGGCGCCTTCTCCAGCGCTTTTTCAGCCTGAATGATCGCCTGGTCGAGGATGGCCGCTTCCACAGCCTTGCGCTCTTCATTGAGGGCATGCAGCTGTTCAGCCAGCGCGATGGCCTCAGCGCGGTCGTCGGTGGCAAGCAGTTTCGCGGCAAGCCACGGATCGCCAACGCGTCCTCCGGCATTCAAGCGCGGCCCCAGCATGAATGTCGCGTGATAGACGGTCTCGACCTTCTGGATGCCGGACACCTCCGCCAGCGCCCGCAGGCCCTCATTCTGGCCGCGTGACAACATGGTGAGCCCCTGGCGGACGAAGGCGCGATTTACGCCATGAAGCGGGGCCATGTCGCACAAAGTACCGAGCGCCGCGAGGTCCAGCTGTGCCATGATATCCGGAAGCCCCTCAGGTGGGGCAACGCCCCGCTCACGGGCGAGCCGGTTAAGAGCGGCCACGAAGACGAAAACCACGCCCGCAGCCGCAAGGTGCCCTTGTCCGGATGTGTCATCTGGCCGGTTGGGATTCACCAGTGCCCGCGCCGGTGGATTGTGCCCTGCCATCAGATGGTGGTCGATCACGACGACTTCGAGACCAATCCGCTGGGCCTCTTCCAGCGCACCGACGGCAGCTGCGCCACAATCTACCGTGATGACCAGATCCGATCCGGTCTCTTTCAGGTGCCGGAAAGCTTCCGGCGAAGGGCCGTAGCCTTCTTCCAGCCGATCTGGCACGTATAGGCCAAGTTCCTGACCCCAGGCGCGGAAATAGCGCGCGAGGATGGCGGAGCTCGTCCCACCATCCACATCGTAGTCTGCGAAGACCGTAACGCGCTTTTTCTCGAGAATGGCATCCAGTACGACCTCTGCGGCCTTATCCATGTCAGCGAAGCTGGATGGGTTCGGAAAGGTCTCTCGCAGGGTCGGCGCCAGATAGGCGCCGGACTCTTCCGGGTCGACCCCGCGCTCCGCAAGGAGACGCGCCAACAGGTCCGATCCGCCAACAGCCGGCGCAAGCCTTCGGACCAGCGCCTCGTCGGCATCCGCAAGCGTCCAGAACCGCCCCGTGGCAGAGCGGTCCACCGCGAACAGGCGGCTATTATCGGCTTTGTGGGCGGTAACTGTCATGAGGCTCCGGGAATCAGGATTCCCGGAAGCCTATCACAGGGATGGGGCAATTGCCCCGGCTCTTATGCCTTCCGGTTGGACCGGATGTAACGCACCATGCCATCGGCCGACGTCATGACCAGCGTATGGGTGTGCACACCACCGTCACGGTGCTGGACACCGCTCAGCATGGACCCCTGCGTCACGCCCGTCGCGCAGAAAACCGTGTCGGACGACGCCAGCTCGTTCAGGGCATAAGTGCGGCCGAGATCAGTAATGCCCACGCGGGCAGCCCGCTTCTTTTCGTCATCGTTGCGGAAGACCAGACGGCCGAACATCTGGCCGCCAACGCACTTCAGGGCCGCTGCAGCAAGCACACCTTCAGGTGCCCCGCCAGACCCCATATAGAGATCGATGCCCGTAAGGGGATTGGTTGTTGCAATCACGCCAGCGACGTCACCATCCGTGATCAGGGCAACGCGGGCGCCAACGGAGCGGAGGCTCTCGATGATGTCTTCGTGGCGCGGCCGGTCCAGGACGCAAGCCGTCATGTCCGAAACATCGACCCCTTTGTGTTTGGCGAGCGCCGTGATGTTCTCTGCCGGGCTGGCATCGAGGCTGATGATGCCTTCCGGATAGCCCGGGCCGATGGCGATCTTGTCCATATAGGTGTCCGGTGCGTGCAGGAGGCCGCCCTTCGGCGCAATTGCCAGCACAGCGAGGGCATTCGCCATGGCTTTGGCGGTCAGCGTCGTGCCTTCAAGCGGGTCGAGGGCGATGTCGATCTCCGGGCCATTTCCGGTGCCGACTTCCTCGCCGATATAGAGCATCGGAGCTTCGTCACGCTCACCTTCACCAATGACGACGCGGCCTTTGAAATCGACCTGATTGAATGCCGTCCGCATGGCATCCACGGCAGCCGCATCAGCCTTCTTCTCGTCTCCACGACCGACCAGTTTTGACGCGGCGATGGCTGCTTCCTCGGTAACGCGCACCATGGCATCCGCCAAGCTGGGCGTCAGAATGTTGTTTTCCATAATTTTTTTATCTCCGAACGCGGGATTCTTGTCTCTTATGCCTAGTCGGTAAGCAATTAGCTTGCCGCCTCGATACGAATTAGCCGTGGCGCGTCAATCGGCTTTGCAATTTTTTCCAACCGCTCCAGCGCAGCCTGCATATTTGAGCGCGGACAGCGATGGGTCACGATAACGACCGGTGCAGCGCCGGATTCCTCACCTGATTCCTGCAACAGCTTGTCTACGGAAACGCCTTCTTTGGCGAGCGCTTCCGTCAGGGCTGCCAGCGCGCCTGGCTGGTCCGGCAGATATACGCGAAGGAAGAACGGCGCGACTTCCGTTGGCGCGCCCTGAACGAATGGGCGACCGGTGTGGTGTGCGGCGCGCCCGAATGCCGGCCGGATGGCCGGGCGGAACATTTTTGCGACATCGCCCATCACCGCACTTGCGGTAGGGCCAGCCCCTGCTCCGGGCCCCGTCAGCGTGATCGCGCCGACCGGATCGCCCTCTATCCGGACAGTGTTCAGACTGCCGTTAACGCGCGCCAAAGGATGGCTGGCCGGCAAGACCAGCGGTTCAACGCGGCAAACAACTCCCTCATCGGTCAGGAGGCCTTCAGCAATCAGCTTGATACGGTAACCGAGGCGGTCTGCAAGACGCAGGTCGAGCAGGCTGACCTTGTCGATACCCGAGACACTGACCTTGGAGAAATCGAGGTCCGCCGAGAAGGCAATGGCCGACAGAATGGCCGCCTTGTGGGCTGCATCCAAACCGGACACGTCCAACGTCGGATCCGCTTCAGCATATCCCAGCCGCTGAGCCTCTGCGAGCACGTCATCGTATTCGCGGCCCTGCTCCAGCATGATTGTTGTGAGGTAATTGCACGTACCGTTGAGAATACCCGTGATGCGCTTGATCTCGGTGCCGGCGAGGCTGTCGCGCAATACGCGCACAACCGGAATCCCCCCGGCAACAGCCGCTTCAAACAGAAGGTCTACCTGCTTTTCTTCAGCCAGTCGGGCCAGCGCCATACCGTGCTTGGCAATCAGCGCCTTGTTCGCCGTCACAACATGCTTGCCAGCCTTCAACGCAGTTTCCACGGCGAATTTGGCAGGGCCATCAGAGCCGCCCATAAGTTCCACGAAGACATCTACTTCCGGGTCTTCGGCCAGCGTGGCCGCATCGTCGAACCAGCGGTAAGGGCTGATGTCGACCGGTCGATTGCGCGACTGGCTGCGTGCGCTGACGCCAGTGATCTGCACTTCGCCTGGCAGGCGAAGGTTCTGCTGGCGCTCAACCAGTTCAATCAAGCCGCAGCCAACATGGCCAAGCCCGGCGATGCCTATCTTCAAAGGTGCCAAAAGGGCCCCCTGTTTGTTGCTGAATGTCCGCGCTGGTGCCTAGCTGGTTTGGCGCCCGGGGGAAAGGGGGCGACCGCCCAAACCGGTGGCATTGCAGTAGATTGAAACCCGGTGCTTAATGCGCGGACAAAGAAACAGAGCGGGAGGACGAAATCATGCCAATCAATCAAGACGCCGTAGGCTCCAAGGGGACACCGCGTACATGGGCATGGGACTCACGCGATGCCCTGCTCTATGCACTCGGAGTTGGCAGCGGGATGGAAGATCCAGTCGGGTCTGAACTGGAATTCACCACCGAGAACACGATGGGTGTCGACCAGAAAGTGCTGCCCACCTTCGGCGTGCTGGCGGGTTTCAATGCCAGGGGCGGCAAAAGCGCGATGGCCAATGCCGGGACCTACGATCCCCGCATGCTGGTCCACGGTGAACAGGGGATCCGCCTGCACCGCCCGATTCCGGTTGAGGGCGAAATAAGCATCGTCGATGCAATCACCGGCATCTACGACAAAGGCAAAGGCGCCGTCGTCGCGACGACAGCCGAAGCGACTTTGACGGCGGATGGCAAGCCGCTCTTCGAGCTAACGTCATCCGTATTCATTGTCGGCGAAGGCGGCTTTGGCGGCGACAAGGGCCCCTCCGGCCAGACGAATGTTGCGCCAGTGCGGGCACCGGATCACGAAGTGACTTACCAGACCCGTCCGGACCAGGCCTTGCTCTATCGCCTCAGCGGGGACCGCAATCCGCTGCACTCCGACAAGAAGTTCTCAGACGTTGGTGGGTTTCCGAAGCCAATCCTGCACGGCCTCTGCACCTATGGCTTCACTGGACGCGCCCTATTGGCATCACTGTGCGGGAACGACCCGGCCCGCTTCAAGGCCATGGATGGGCGCTTTTCCTCTCCTGTCCTGCCGGGCGAGGCATTGACCATCAAAATCTGGACCGGCGAAGGTGGTGACGGCACGGCCATCTTCCAGACCGTTGGCGGAGACGGCCGTGTGGTGATCAACAATGGTGGCTTCAGCTACGCCTGAGGCGCCTTAGACCGGACCGCATAAGCAAATAAAGAAGCAAAACCAACCTCAGATCCTGTGGCCCGAAGGCGATAGCCAATCAACGCGAGATGCATGATGAAACTGAGCAGAATCCTGGGTAACTTGTTTCTGCCCATTCTGGCTTTGGGACTTTCAGGTTGCGCGTCGGCTCAGGATAACTGCCCGACTGCTGCCAGCTACCTCGTTCAGATACAGGATGCAGACACCTTCAGGGTTGAAGCGGATTTCTCGTCGCCCGCCTCACAACTTGATCTGTTCTTTTTTCCCATAGAAGAGCGGCCGCAGGGACAAGCTGAATCCATCCGCAATCTTCAGGGATTCAGCGCTTCAGGCGATGTTGTCCAACTTGACTACATCGGCGAAGGCGCCTGGAAGCCGGTGGGTGAATCCGGCGTGTCGCGCGTAATTTATGAAGTGCGGGCGGACCATGACGAAGTCGACTGGGGGATCGGCGGCCCGGGCAAGGACGAGGTGGCCACCCGGTTCGACAATTCGTTCTTTTTCGCTGGGCATGCATTTTTTCTGATCGATTATGACGCGCCAGCCTGCCCAATCACGGTTCAGTTCGATGTGCCGGAAGACTGGCACATCACCTCACCGTGGAAACTGGAAGACCAAACAATCACTGCAGCCAACCCGTGGAACCTGGCTCAGAATGCTTTTGTCATCGGGCCTGCTGAACCGGCACGGGCGGAACTGCCGGGTTTAACGGTGGACATGCTTGCCTCCAGTGACGCAAAAGTGATTTCCGACGGCGTGTCCGAACTCCTCAAAATTGTTCCGCAAACATACATAGAGTATTTTGGCAGCTCCCCGGAAGACAAGTATTCTGTGTTTCTATTCACTGACACAATGTCCGATGGCGGCGCATTCCAGAACAGCTTTGCGATGCGGATAGCGACCCCGATATCACCAGCCGACAAGATCACCTGGTCTCACACCCTTGGTCACGAAATCATGCACCTGTGGATCGGCGCAGGCGCCATCCACGGCGCAGACCCAGACGAAATATATTGGTTCACGGAGGGGTTTACAGACTACCTGACGATCAAACTGATGTATCAGGCGGGCCTGATGGACGAGGCAATGCTCAAGCAGCGCATTGCGAACATTCTACGCCGGTACGAAATTGCCAAGCGCCGCTCGCCGGGCATCTCTCTTGCCGATGCCGGCACGAACAAGGGCGAAAACTGGGAACTGGTCTATGGGGGCGGATCATTAGTCGCACTGTTGCTGGATGCCACGGTGTCGGCAGAAAGTCCGGACACGTTCCGGGATATGATGCGGGATCTCTATAAAGCATCCGAAACCGCATACACGCTCACAAGCCTTTTGGAGCGCATGAATAAAGCGACATTTGGTCAAGCCAGCGAAATCGTTCGCTGGGTAGACTCACACCCGCAAGCAAGCGAAATTCGCGAACGGCTGCTGCCCTTTGGCGTGGATATGACGACATTCAGGTTCGACGAGGCTTACGTCGAATTCACGCCATGCAAGGAGGTAAGCTGTGTGCCCGGGTTTCTCGCGGGGGAGCACACAGAGTGATTGAAGCCCCGGTTCCGATTTTAAGACAAAGGAACCGGAGCCAATGAAGCGGTTACTCCGCCGCAGTCGCCGCCGGCTTGATTTCTTTCACGCCGCGCTTTTCCAGGAATTTCCGGATGTTACGGGCGGCCTGGCGAATGCGTTGTTCGTTCTCCACGAGAGCGATGCGGACATGGCCGTCGCCATGTTCGCCGAAGCCAGCGCCTGGGGCGACGGCAACGTGGGCCTCGTTTATCAATTGCAGCGCGAATTCGAGGCTGCCGAGATGCTTCAGTTGTTCCGGGATCGGCGCCCAGGCAAACATGGAAGCTGCCGGACTCGGCACGGGCCAGCCGGCGCGTGTGAAGCTCTCCACCAGCACGTCGCGGCGTGACTTGTAGATGGCGCGGGTCTCATCCACGCAATCCTGCGGGCCGTCGAGGGCGGCCACAGCGGCCACCTGGATTGGCGTGTAGGCACCGTAGTCGAGATAGGACTTCACGCGGGCGAGCGCGGCAATCAGCTTTTCATTGCCAGCCACGAAACCCATGCGCCAGCCTGCCATGGAATAGGTTTTCGACATGGTCGTGAACTCGACCGCGATATCCTTTGCCCCGTCGACCTGAAGGATCGAAGGCGTAGGCTCGTCGAAATAGATTTCGTTGTAGGCAAGGTCCGAGAGGACCCACAGCTCATGCTTTTTCGCGAACTTGATGGCGTCCTTGTAGAAGTCGAGGTCGCAGACAGCTGCCGTCGGGTTGGACGGATAGCAGAGCACCATGGCCGTCGGCGGCGGCACAGAATAGTGCACGGCCTTGCCGAGGTTCGACAGGTATTGCTCCGGCGTCTGGGCCGGCACGCCACGGATCGAGGCGCCCGCGATGATGAAGCCGAAATGGTGCAGCGGATAGGATGGGTCCGGCGCCAGGATCACGTCGCCCGGAGCCGAAATAGCCTGCGCAAGGTTGGCGAACCCCTCCTTGGAGCCTAGCGTGACGATCACCTCCCGGTCCTTGTCCAGTTTCACATCGAAACGGCGTTTGTAATAATCGGTCAGCGCGCGGCGCAGTCCCGGAATGCCACGCGAGGCAGAATAGCCGTTAACGTCCGGCCGATGCGCCGTTTCACACAGCTTGTCGACGATGTGCTTCGGAGTCGGCAGGTCCGGATTGCCCATGCCGAGGTCGATGATGTCCGCCCCGTCTGCGCGCAGTGCCGCCTTGGTGCGGTTCACCTGCTCGAAAACATAAGGGGGAAGTCGGCGGATCTTGTGAAAGTCGGTATTCATTTGCGTTTGACCTTGAGGCCTTCAGTAACTCTGGGAACGTTGAACGCAGCTTGGATCTGGGCGATCTCTTCCTGCGTCAGGAAATCGGGATCAGCGGGCAGTCCCGCGAATTCCGCTTCTACCCGCTTCAGCAGCACGGCCATCTGGCCTGCTACATCCACGGGTGGCTCCGCTCGTTCATTAGAGTCAAAATAGGCCTGCAATATGTCAACGCGGGCAGCTGAGTCAGGCAATGTCTTGCCGGGAAGCTGGTCGACAGGGATTTCCTGAACCTCTGCCAGCTTCGGATAGCCTTCCCCCCGAATTTCCTTGCGGCGGGCATCGTACCAGTCGGGTGCCTGATTAATTGCCTCGCGAACACGCGAAAAAGAGTTCGTGCAGCCCGCAATGAGCAGCACAGATACGCTTAAAAGGGGAATCGCGGTGTTTTTCATGCTCGGACTCACTAAATCACAAATATTCGGGCGCATAGTAAAGGACAGCTAAAACAGGCATATTTTGTACGAATGAGTGGCAGCGAGCGAATTAAGGACACCCCCGCGCCTCTGGCTGAACTGATGATGAGCCAGGATCCAGCGCGTATGCAGATGCTGATGACGACGCTTGCGCTGGCAAACGTCGAGTCTCAGGGCTTGCTGGCGGATGTCATGATGGGATCCGGCCCGCTGGGGACCGTTTCCCAGGGCGACCCGATGAATGTGGGCGAAGCCTTCCGCGCTGTGGGCTGGAGTTTCGCCACCAATCCGGCCGCCATGTTCAATGCAAACCTTGAACTCATGACCAGTTGGATGAAGCTGTGGCAGGAAATGTCGCTGGAGGCGATTTCCGGCAAACCCGAAAAAGACAAGGACAAGCGCTTTTCCGACCCTGAATGGGCCACCAATCCCGGTTTTCGCTTCATCCGCAAAGCCTACGAAGTGAATGCCAACTGGATGAACAGCCTGGCGGATCAGGCGCCGGGTATCCCGGAAAACCTGCAGCTGCGCGCAAAATTCTTTACCCAGTTGCTAACCGACACGCTCTCGCCGACCAATTATCTGGGCTCCAATCCGACCGCCCTGCGCGCCTTCTTTGAAACCGGCGGCCAGAGTGTGCTGGAGGGCCTTCGCCTCGCCCGCGCCGACGTCAAGAAGGGCGGCGGCAAACTCTATATCAGTCAGACCGATGAAACCCCGTTCAAACTGGGCGAGAATATCGCGACCGCGCCAGGCCAGGTGGTTTTCCGCAACGACCTGATCGAGGTGATCCACTACGCGCCGTCGCAGGAAAAAACCTATTCCCGTCCGCTGCTGATCTTCCCGCCATGGATCAACAAGTTCTACATCCTGGACCTTCAGGAAAAGAACTCGATGATCCGCTGGCTGGTCGATAAAGGCGTACCGGTCTTTGTCGTGTCATGGCGCTCGGCTGACGAGATCACGCAGGACTACACCTGGGACGACTATGTCCAGAAAGGCGCTTACGCCGCCATCGAGGCGACTTTGCAGGCATCTGGCGCAACCGGCGTCAACACGGTTGGCTATTGTATTGGCGGGACCTTGCTGTCGTCCGCGCTCGGCCACATGGCCAAGACCGGATACGACAAGGTGAAGTCTGCCACCTTCTTCGCCTCGCAATCCGATTTCGAATTGGCGGGTGACCTGAAGGTGTTCACCGACGGGCCGGGTCGCAAATACATCGACGGCATTATTGAGGAAAATGGCGGCGTGATGCCTGGCTCAATGATGTACGAGACCTTCAACTGGCTTCGCCCGATCGACCTCGTCTGGCGCTACGTCATCGACGAATACATGCTGGGCAAGGCGCCCCGCCCGTTCGACTTGCTCTACTGGAACGCCGACCAGACCAATATCCCGGGCAAGGTGCACCAACGATACTTGAAGGACTGCTACGCTGAAAATCGCCTGGCGACCGGCAGCTTCGACGTGCTGGGAGAAACAGTCGACCTGAAGCAGGTGAAGATCCCGGTCATGGTGCAGGCCAGCAAGGACGACCATATCTGCCCGTTCGAAAGCGTGTATCGCACCGCCCTCGTCTTCGGCGGCGACACGCAGTTCGTTCTGTCAGGGTCCGGACATATTGCCGGCGTGGTGAACCATCCAGACGCGAAGAAATACCAGCATTGGCTGAACCCGGACCTGACTGAAACGGGTGGTGAGTGGCTGGAGAATGCCGAAGAAATTCCCGGCTCCTGGTGGCCGACCTGGTGGGATTGGCTTCGCCCGAAATCTGGCCGCAAGGTTGAGGCAAAGCAGCCCAAGGACATGGGTCTCGGCGCAGCGCCGGGCAACTATGCCAAGGTTCGCCTCGCGGACATCAAGCTCCCGCTCTAGGCTTCCAGCCCCGCCTCTTCATCAAGTCCAAGCGCGATATTGAGATTCTGCACGGCGGCGCCGGACGCGCCCTTGCCCAGATTGTCGAGCCGGGCAACGAGACGGACTTCCTCATCAGATCCGAAAGCAAACAGCTCCAGCCGGTTGGTGCCATTGCACGCTTCCGGTTCCAGCCCGCTCAGTGCATCGCATTCGGCCAGCGACGCCACTTTCACGAAGGCTTCGCCCTCATAGGCCTTTGCCAGCGCGGCATGCAGGTCCGCCCGTTTCGGCTTGCCCGGCAGCGCCCATAGCGGCAAAGCAATCTGGGTCAGCATGCCCTGCGCAAACCGGCCAACAGACGGCAGGAACATCGGCGCATGATCCAGCCGGGCGAAACGCTTCATTTCCGGCAGGTGCTTGTGCTTCTGGGTCAGGGCGTAGATGCGGTGATTGTCCGGCGTGCCGCCTTCCTCGAATTCGGCGATCATGGCCTTGCCGCCGCCGGAATAGCCTGAGACTGCGCTGACCGTCACCGGCAGGGATGTGGGCACGAGACCCGCCCCGGTCAGCGGGCGCATCAGGGCAATCATGCCGGTCGGGTAACAGCCGGGGTTGGCGATCCGCCGGGACGCGCGCAGGGACGCCCGCTGTGACTTGTCCATCTCAGGAAAGCCATACGTCCAGCCTGGCGCTGTCCGGTGGGCCGACGACGCATCGATCATGACCGTATTCTGGCTGGTCACAAGCGAGACGCCGAGGCGAGCCGCATCGTCCGGCAGGCACATAATCACGGCGTCCGCCATGTTCATCAGACGCGCGCGTTCGTCATTATCCTTGCGTTTGTCCGGATCAATCGAAATCAATTCCAGATCAGACCGGCCCCTCAGCCGATCGGCAATCTGAAGCCCGGTCGTGCCGGCTTCGCCATCAATGAATACTTTGGGCAGCATTGCGTTCCCGTCCCTTTGCAAACGCAAGACAAAAGAAAAGCGGGCGCTCCGTCACCGAAGCGCCCGCCCGAAAAGAATATACCGGATGCGGCTTAGCGCTTCGAGAACTGGAAGCTACGGCGGGCTTTCGCTTTACCGTACTTCTTACGCTCGACGACACGCGGGTCGCGGGTCATGAAGCCGAACGGCTTCAGCACGCGGCGCAGGCCCGGCTCGTAAGCGACGAGGGCGCGCGAAATGCCGTGGCGCACAGCGCCAGCCTGACCCATGAGGCCGGAGCCTTTCACGGTGGCGATCACGTCAAACTCGGTCTCGCGGCCAGCTTCGATCAGCGGCTGGGCAATCACCATGCGCAGCACCGGGCGCGCGAAGTACTGCTCCTGATCACGGCCGTTGATCGTGATCTTGCCGGAACCCGGCTTGATCCAGACGCGGGCGACGGCTTCCTTGCGGCGGCCGGTGCCGTAAGCACGGCCCTGAGCGTCGATTTTCGGTTCAGCGAGGGTCTCCGGAGCGGCAGTGACGGTTTCGTCACCAGTCATGGTGCCGAGATCCTGGAGGGAGTTTGCAGTGTCGGTCATAATGATCAGGCCGTTTTGACGTTTTTACGGTTCATCGACGCAAAGTCGACGGTTTCGGGGGTCTGGGCCGTGTGCGGGTGCTCTGCACCGGCATAGACGCGCAGTTTCGAGAACTGCTTGCGGGCCAGCGGGCTTTCTTTCGGCAGCATGCGCTTGACAGCCAGCTCGATGGCGCGCTCCGGGAAGCGGCCGGAAAGGATCTTGCCGGCAGTGGTCGACTTGATGCCGCCCGGGTGGCCGGTGTGGCGGTAGTAGACCTTGTCGGTCAGCTTGTTGCCAGTGAATTTGGCCTTTTCCGCATTGATCACAATGACATGGTCACCGGTATCGATGTGCGGAGTAAAGTCAGGGCGGTGCTTGCCGCGCAGGCGCTTGGCGACGTAAGAAGCAAGGCGTCCGACAACGACATCAGTCGCGTCGATCACGACCCACTTATTCTCGACGTCCACGGGTGCGTTATAGGTTTTCATCGCTCTACTCAGAGCCTCTCGCTTTCGGAGTTCATGGAATGGAATTCAAGCGCTGGCGTTTAAGCGCCACATCCACCGTTGTCAACGCAGGGCTTGGACTTGCCCTGCTTTTTGCCACGGCGGCCTGCAGCAAGCCGGAACAGGCGCCGGAATCCCCCCCGGAATCCTCTGCAATCACTGCAGATGTGGTGCTTCCGGCCGTCTGGTCGACGCGTACGCTGGAATCACCGGTCTCCGCAATCGCCCTGTCAGGTGGCTCCCGGGGGATTCTGGCTGTTGCCTATGACACCGGCGGCCTGCAGTTTTTCGACATGGAAGCCGAACGGATCGGCGAACCAACCAATTTCCGCGTCAAAGCGCTAGCGGGCGGCCAAGCTGCCAATATTGCCGGCAGTACGTTGACCGTTTTCCCGGGGATCGACCGCGAAGGCGAGGTCAAAGCCTATGTGTTCGGCGACGGCCTCATCGCCCCGGCCCAGGTTGACCTTTCGGTGGATGGCGAGACCTTCGCCGAGGGCCTCTGTTCCGGCCCGGCAGGAACCGAGGGCATCATGCGCCTTGCCTTCTGGACCCTCGGCAACAATCGGGTGCTGCAGGCCGGTATTGTGAAGGAAAGCAATGGCGAGCTGACATGGGAACGCGGCGAATCCACCTTCACCGACTTTCCGATCGAGTCCTGCGCCTACACCACCGACACGCTGGTCGCCTCGCCGCGGGCCATCGCTGCCGCACCCCTGATCCGCGGAAAGGTCTCCGCCCTTCTGTCTCTGGAACCGGATTCGGGCCTTAAGATCTCCACCGACTTCGGCATAACCACATCGGATGTGAGCATCCGTGACGGCCTCAGCGTCTACGCCCCGGACAAGCCGGTCGCCATGGCGGCGATGGGGACCATGATGTCGGGTGGATATCCCGGCGGCGTAATTGCGCTGGCCGGTGAGATTGAGCCCGGCAAGAGCCAGGTCGTCTTTATCGATCCGAGCCCGATTACCCTGCCGGACGCGCAGACCGGCTCAAACTAGACTAAGCCGACGCATCGGGGCGCGCCGTCAGCCAGCCAAGGCGGACGGCCGCCAGCGTCACCACAACGCCGATGGCCTGGTGAAGCAGGGCGAGGTTCATTGGCGCGGCGTGCAGCAACGTCATGATTCCCCACAGGGCCTGCAGGCTGACGAGACCGGCAAAGGTGATGAAGCTGCGTCCATGCGCGGTTTTCCGGAGCATGAACGCCACAATCAGGCTTGCCGCCCATATCGCATAGGCGATGATGCGGTGATTGAATTGCGTCGCAGCCCGTCCCTCGAACAGACTGCGAATTCCGAGATCGCCCTCCATATAATGTGACGGGAAGAATTCTCCCGCCATCAGCGGCCAGTCATTATAACTGCGCCCGGCATCCAGTCCGGCAACAAGCGCCCCAGCCGCCATTTGCAGGAACACCGCCACCAGCAGCAACTTCGCCGTCACTCGCACGACACGGCTGGCAGGGCTGCGCTCGCGTTTACCGAGATCCAGCCACAACCAGCTGACGATCGCGATAATAAGCAGCGCCAGAATAAAGTGCGTCATAAGCCGGTAAGGCGCGACATCCACCCGGGTCGTCTCGCCGATACCGCTGGATACCATCCACCAGCCGATCGCGCCCTGAAGCCCGCCCAGCACGACAAGCCCCAGAAGCCGCAACAGCAGCGGCCGCGTCAGCCATTTGCGGACCGCAAAAACAGCAATACCGAGAACGGCGACCAGGCCGATCATCCGGCCGAAGAAACGGTGCCCCCATTCCCACCAGTAAATTTGCTGGAACTCAGCCATGGACATGCCGTGGTTGATGTAACGGTACTCCGCGGTGCCCTGGTATTTCGTGAAAGCATCGTTCCATGCACCGGCCGAGAGTGGCGGAATCGCGCCTTTGATCGGGTCCCACTCCGTAATCGACAGGCCGGAATCGGTCAGACGCGTGGCCCCTCCAATCAGGATCATCGCATAGACCATGAGGCCTACCAGAATCAGCCAGCGGCGGATCCAGACGGCAGCAGCGGGGGGGATTGTGGTTTCGCTCATGCGCTTTAATTGACGTGAGGTTGCCGCGCGGCAAGGGTCTGCGGGGTCGCATCTGCACAAAGGACTGCATTCATGCGCAAACCCCTCACCGCCCTGATCCTTCTGGTCTACCTGTTTGCATACATCGTACTGGCGGCCACTATCGGCGGCATGACATCCGGCTGGCCGCGCTGGTCAGAACTGGTGTTCTACGTTGTCGCCGGCATCGCGTGGATTTTTCCGCTGAAGCCCCTGTTCGCATGGATGAACCGCGGCACGCCTCCCCCGGAAGACGAATAAGATCGGACCGCCGCTGCCCGCCCCGTGACTAAAGCTTCATTCTGTCCGAATTGACGTAAAGGCTGCCGCGTGCATGCTGCAGCGCACAATTCAACGCGGAAAGGCGCTCCTTTCTGCCGCAAGACCTTAAAACTGTTGGATTTCCAACTGGCGGGTTAAGCAAGAGCGCACATTTCGCTGATAGGATTGTGTCGAACTGGCCAGCGAATGGCCCCGGAGCAGAAGCCCGATGTCCAAGACGCCGAAGAACAAGCAAGGTTTCTATACCGCCCCGCAACCCCAACCAGCCGATCCAGATGCAGCGCGCCAGGAGGCGTTTGAGGCGATGGACCGGATGCGGGACATGCTGATCAGCCGTTTTTCCAGCGGCGTCTCTCCCGCCTCCCTTGCGCTTGCTTACATGGATTGGGCGCTCCACCTTCAATCCGCACCCGGCAAGCAGCTGGAAATGATCCAGAAAGCCTTCCGCAAAAGTAACCGCCTGTCGGCCTACCTGCTTTCCACGATGGGCCAGGAAGAAGCCGATTGCTGTATCGAGCCGCTGCCCGGTGACAACCGCTTTCGGGATCCGGCCTGGCGCAAGCAGCCTTTCGGCGTCTGGTCGCAATCCTTCCTGCTGACCCAGCAATGGTGGCATAACCTCACGCATGATGTGCCGGGCGTCAGTCCGCATCATGAGGAAGTTGTCTCTTTCGTTGCCCGCCAGTTGCTGGACGTCTTCTCCCCCTCGAACAATCCTTTCACCAATCCGGAAGTTCTGGAGCGGACACGGGAGACCGGCGGACAGAACTTCGTCGCCGGCTTCAACAACTGGCGTGAGGATGTACGCCGCCAGATCCAGGGCAAGCCGCCGGTCGGCACCGAGGACTTCATTCCGGGCGAGGATGTCGCCGTCACGCCCGGCCGCGTCGTCTTCCGCAATCACCTGATCGAACTGATCCAGTATGCGCCCGCGACCAAGGAGGTTCATGCCGAACCGGTCCTGATCGTGCCGGCCTGGATCATGAAGTATTACATCCTCGACCTGTCGCCGCAGAACTCGATGGTGAAATACCTGACCGAACAGGGCTTCACCGTCTTCGCCATTTCGTGGCGCAACCCCTCCGCCGATGACCGCGATCTGTCGCTGAACGACTATCGCCGCATGGGGGTGATGGATGCGCTGGAAGCGATCAATGCGGTCTGCCCGGACCGCAAAGTGCACGCAACCGGCTATTGCCTTGGCGGGACCTTGCTTTCCATCGCGGCCTCGGCCATGGCGCGGGATGGCGATGACCGGCTCGCATCGGTGTCGCTGCTGGCGGCGCAAACCGATTTCAGCGAGCCCGGCGAACTCGCCCTCTTTATCGACCACAGCCAGATGCATTTCCTGGAAAGCATCATGTGGAACCGCGGCTTCCTCTCGGCAGACGAAATGGCCGGCGCGTTCCAGCTGCTCCGGTCGAACGACCTGCTCTGGTCGCGTATGGTGAAGGAATACATGATGGGCGAACGGCCACCGATGTTCGACCTCATGGCCTGGAACGCCGATACGACCCGCATGCCCTACCGGATGCATTCGGAGTATCTGAAAAAGCTCTACATCAACAACGACCTCGCCAATGGCCGGTTCATGGTGGATGGCCGGCCCGTCACCCTGCAGGGGCTTCGCGTGCCGGTCTTTGCGGTTGGCACGGAACACGACCACGTCGCGCCCTGGCGGTCGGTCTACAAGATCCATCAGCTGGCCGACACGGACGTGACATTTGCCCTCGCCAATGGCGGGCACAATGCCGGCATCGTCAGCGAGCCCGGCCACAATGGCCGTCACTACCGCATCGCGCACCACCGTCACCGGGATCAGATCCTCAGCCCGGACCAGTGGCTCGAAGCTTCGACAGAGAAGACCGGCTCGTGGTGGACCGGCTGGAGCGCGTGGCTGGCGAAGCATTCCTCAGCTGGCCTTGTCCGCCCGCCGCGGACCGGCGCAGCGCGTAAGGGTTATCCCGCGCTTGAAGAAGCCCCCGGAACTTATGTATTCCAGAGGTAGGAGTCCCTGCCCATGATCGATGCCTTTCTCGAAAATCGCACCTACGACCAGATCAAAGTGGGCGATACGGCCTCGCTGGAGCGTGCCGTCACCGAAAATGACGTCGAACTTTTCGCCCTCGTCTCCGGCGATGTGAACCCGGCCCACCTCGACGCCGAATTCGCCGCAAAGGACATTTTCGGCAAGCCGGTCGCCCATGGCATGTGGACGGCGTCGCTGGTCTCCGCCGTGCTGGGCACCACCCTGCCCGGTCCCGGCTGCATCTATCTCGGCCAGACGATCGCCTTCACCAAGCCCGTCTTTCCCGGCGACACCGTCACTGCCACCGTGTCCGTGCTGGAGAAGCAGGACAAGAAACGCCTCGTCCGGCTGGAAACGGTCTGCACCAATCAGGATGGCGAGACCGTATTGAAGGGCGAGGCGACGGTCATCGCGCCGAAAGACAGCGTCCGTGTCAAACGCAAGCACATGCCGGGCATCCGCCTGCGCCGGCATGACCGCTACGATGCATTCATAGAACGGGCAAAGGCCTCGCCTACCGTCCGGGCGGCGATTGTTCACCCCTGTTCCCCCATCGCCATTCAGGGCGCGGTCGAGGTACGGGACGAGGACCTGCTGGAACCCGTCCTGATCGGTCCGCGCGCCAAGATCGAAGCCGCCGCCGAAGAGGCTGGCGTATCGCTGGATGGTTTCGACATTATCGAAACCGAGCATAGCCACGCTGCTGCTGCCAAAGCCGTGGAGATGGCTGTCGGCGGCGAGGTTTCCGTTCTTGTGAAGGGCAGTCTCCACACGGACGAACTCCTTGGCGCGGTGGTGGCCCACGATTCCGGCCTGCGCACGGAACGCCGCATCAGCCATGTCTATGCCATGGACATCCCGGCCTATGACAAGCCGCTGATCGTGACCGACGCCGCCGTCAATATCCTCCCCTCCCTCGATCAGAAGCGCGACATCTGCCAGAACGCGGTCGACCTGCTGCACCAGCTGGGCGTTGAGGAACCGCTGGTCGCCGTGCTCGCCGCGGTCGAGACCGTGAACGCCGACATGCCTGCTACGCTGGATGCGGCCGCGCTCACCGTGATGGCAGCGCGGGGGCAGATCTCCGGCGCGCGGGTCGATGGGCCGCTCGCTTTCGACAATGCGATCAGCATGGCCGCCGCGAAAACCAAGGGCATCGTCTCCCCCGTCGCCGGGCAGGCGGACATCCTGCTGGTGCCGGATCTCGAAGCCGGCAACATGCTGGCCAAGCAGCTGATCTATTTCGCCGACGCCATCGCGGCTGGTCTGATCCTCGGTGCTCGCGTACCGATCGTGCTGACCAGCCGGGCCGATCCGCTGACGGCCCGCATGGCTTCGGCGGCGCTCGCCCGGCTGAGTGTCGGCATGACCTATACCAAGTCAGGCAGCTGACATGTCCGGCCCGTTGCTGATGACGTTCAATGCCGGGTCTTCCTCCGTGAAGATCGGCCTCTTCAGCATCGAAGGCGACAGGCTGGATCGGATCGCCCATGCGCTGATCGACTTCCGGCACAGCCCGCTCACCTTCCACCTCGTCGAAGGCAAGGCCGTATTCGATGTCGAACTCAAAGCTGATCATGCCGACCACCTCAACGATGTGATGGCGGAAACATTGGACTGGATTTCCGGACATTACGACCTCAGTGAACTGATCTGTGTCGGCCACCGCGTCGTGCATGGCGGGGACGAGTTCGATGGCCCGGTCCTGATCGACGACGGTTCCCTCGCCCGGATCGAAGCGCTTTCCATCCTGGCGCCGTTGCACCAGCCGCAGGCGCTTCGGCTGATCCGCGCGATGCGGCAGGTCCGGCCGGAACTTGTCCAAGTCGCCTCCTTCGACACGGTCTTCCACCGGACCAATCCGGAACTGATCCGCCGGTTTGCCCTGCCGCGCGAGGTGCATGACCGGGGCATCAAGCGCTATGGCTTCCATGGCCTGTCCTACAAGTTCATCGCCGCCGAGCTCCGCCGCCACTTCCCGGAAGCCGCGGCCGGACGCGTGATCGCCGCCCATCTCGGCAGCGGCGCGAGCCTTTGCGCGATGCTGGACGGCAAGAGCCAGGATACGAGCATGGGCTTCTCCACCATTGACGGCGTGCCGATGGCGACCCGCTGCGGGGCGCTGGACCCGGGCGTGATCCTTCACCTGCTGCAACAGGAACACAGGCCCGTCGAAGAGGTGGAGGACATGCTCTATCACCAGTCCGGCCTGAAAGGTGTGTCTGGTGGGATCAGTGCCGACTGCCGGGAGCTTGAGGCCAGCGATGATCCGCGGGCGAAGGAGGCGCTGGACCTGTTCACCCTGCGCATCGCCGGGGAGATTGGCCGCCTGTCCATGAGCATCGGCGGGCTGGACGCGCTCGTCTTCACCGCCGGTATCGGCGAGAACGATGCCTCAATCCGCGCCGCGGTCGCGAAACGTCTCGGCTGGATGGGGCTGGCCCTGTCAGATGAGGCGAACGCGAAAAACGCCGCCTGCATCTCGGCGCCGGACAGTCAGGTAAAAGCCTTCGTTATTCCGACCAATGAGGAACGTGTGATCGCCGATGAGGCGTTCAGCGTGTTCAATCAGGCTTCGTAAGTCGCGCGGCCAGCACGTTCGCCCGGAGACGCCCCCGCGCTCCGGCAAAAGTCCTGACTGTCTTTGAACTCAGCTCGTGTCGGGCTCGGGCCAGCGTTTCAGCGCCTCAAGCAACTGGACCGTCAGCCCACCGGAGACGAGGGCGACGGCAGCCGGCATCCGGTGCGTGTTCGGGATTGGCGGCACGTGGGGCCGGGCTTCGCCCGCGGCCTGCCAGCGCTGGATCGTGCGGGCGAGACATTTCGCTCGACGCTTGTGATCCTTCAGCGTGTCCAGCATTGCCTGCCACCGCGCGATCAGCGGCGCGGCGGGCACAGGCCCGCGAGACGGCACTGTCACCGGCCCTTTCAGGAAATGCGGACACGGCCGGGATGGCGCGGGCACCATGGTGAAGATGTAACGGTAGTCCGCCTCTTCCTTTTTGGGCGCGTAATAATTGCTGCCGATGCGTGGCTTCAGAGGCGCGAGATCCATCTGCAATGCCAGCAGGAAGATCAGACGGCGGAGCAGCACGGCCAGCCGCTTCAGCTCGGTGCGCACACGCCGATTCACCGATTTCGCTATGGTCTCAGGCGTCTTATAGAGGTCCACATTCACACCTGTCTCGGCGATTGCGCGGGCGAGCGTGTTGAAGGCCTGGAGGAGGAAAGCGCTGCAGTCGGTCATGGCGCGGAGATTGCCATGAAGGATTTATGGGGTGGATAGAGGCAGGCCCTCACCTCCCATCGCTGGCGCGATGGGCCCCTCCTCTCCCGCGAGCGGGAGAGGGGTGAAACCGGCGCCACCGCTACAGGTTTGCTATCTCGAAAGAACAACCCCTCTCCCTCCGGGAGAGGAGGGACCCGCGCCCGCAAGGGCGTGGGAGGTGAGGGATTGGCGCCGGTCTGTCCACTCCTGGAATTGAGGCATGACTAGCGAAGCACGAAAAATGACTACGCCATGACTTTGCATGACCAGCCATGACTATACCGGACTAAGCCGGACTAAAACGGATCATGAGCGACCTGGCGCGGCCGTCCCCGTCAGATCCGCCCCTGCACCCATTCGCGGGTGAGGAAGCCGTCGATCAGGTCGCAGACGAGACCGAGTTCGGAAAGCGCGGTGGAAAAGCGGCGCGGGTCGACCAAGGGCTTGAAAACGGAACCGGCTTCAAACTGGTTGTCGGCCTCCAGCGCCAGCGTCATATGCCCCTGATCGAACAGGCCGCGCAGCTTGCCGCCGGAAAAGTGGCGCTCCAGCGCGATGAGACGTTCCATCCGGTCAGGCGAGAACAAGGCGCGCGCTTCGACCTGATCGCTCGAATAGACGGTGAAGGCCTCGTCCAGTTCGCGAGAGATCAGGTCTACCTTTTTCAGGTCGCCCGCCCCCTTGCCGCGCTTCCACCATCCGGACCGGGCCATCAGTGTGCGTCCGGAAAAGCGCTGCGGATATTCGATGTGGATCAGGATGCCCTGAAAAGCGGTCTGGCTGTTCTTGCCGCCGGTATCGAGTTTCGCCTCGACGAGCGCGAATTTTGCGCCAGCCCGTTCGCCCTCGATCAGGTCTTCGAATTTGCGCTGGCTGTGGCCCGGCAGCAGCGCGGCGTCTTTCAGCACCTGATAGGCCGGAGTGGGTGGCGGACTGCCGGACATATCGTGGGTGGTGACCTGGATGTCACCGAACACGGTAGAGATGGTGCGCCCCTTGCTGGATTGCGGCCCGTTGATGGCTTCCATCAATTCCTTGCCGCGGGTTTTCAGCGACTGGAAATCCTCGATCCCGGAAAGATCCGGATGCAGGGTTTCATAGTGGAAGCCGAATGGCTTGCAGGCGGTCTTGAGGATGAGGTCCTTGGTCTGGGACTTCAGCGAATAGACTTTCAGCCAGTCGAACCCCGAGACACCGACGACGATGATGACACCGACAAAGAAGGACAAGGGAAAGAAGAAGCCGAACCCGCCAGACAGGAACATCATCACGATCACGACCGGCAAGGCCGCGAATACCCCCATCAGGGTGCGGGATTTGGCGCGGGATATGGTCTGCTTCCGGATCGCTTCGCGGGCACCAAGCTCAGGCGCGAGTTCGGTTTCCCAGATCCGTTCCACATCGGCGAATTCCGGCCGCTGGCGCGCCAGCAGGCTCAGGGGCTGCGCCTTGCGGATCGCGTCGTCGATCTCTCTGGTGTTGCCGATTTCCATGGAAAATCCCCCTTCACGCATTCATGCCGTGCAGGGACGCAGGAATCCAGCCCGGAGGGATCAGGCCGTCGCGGCGAGACGCGGACCGGCATAGGTGACGCGGTTGCGGCCGGTGGTTTTGGAGACGTAGAGCGCACGGTCGGCCGTCTCCAGCACCCGATCCAGCGAGGCGTCGGAAGTCAGCATTTCGAAACCGAAGCTGGCGGTCACTTTCAGCATCTGCCCGTTATATTCGATCTCGGTCCGCTCCAGACGTTCGCGAAGCCGGTCACAGACCAGCCAGGCCTGGTCGCGGTTGACGTTGGACAGGAGCACAACGAACTCCTCCCCGCCCCAGCGGCCGAGCTTGTCGAACGGTCCGCGCAGTTCGGAATAGGCGATCTCGGCAATCCGCTTCAGGATCGCGTCACCTGCCTGGTGGCCGTACTGGTCATTGACCAGTTTGAACTGGTCGAGGTCAAAAAGGACAATGGCTGCCATGCCGCCAGCCCGGCGCTGGCGATGCATCTCGTCCTCAGCCGAAATACGAAAGAACCGGCGGTTCAGAAGGCCCGTCAAAGGATCGGTCGACGCAAGGGATTCAAGCTGGCGCTGGTAGCGCTTCAGCTCGAACTCGTGCTGGGACGCGATCGTCGCCGTCGGAATGGCGACACAGACCGCAACGACGAGGTTGGCCACCAGGAACCGTTGCGGATCTTCCAGCACGCCCAGGCGATACACAAAAACAGAGAAGGTGAACGACAAACAAAGCGCCGTCGTCGCGACAAAGACGAAGAACGTCAGTGAATCCTTCATGTCCCGCGCAAAAGCACCCATCGGCCACCGTCTCCTACCCATTCGATCCGACATCCTGCCGGAATGTGCAGTTGTTATTGCATGTATAGGCTACTATCCCGGCAAGGCGCGCCGGCAAATTTACCATCCCGGCTTCAGACTTTGGCAAGGGGTTGAAATCGGCCGGACCTGACGACCGCTAAAATTGCAACCGTTTGCGCATTCCGGCGGCCCCGCGGCCGGATCGAGCCGCCGCAAATCGCAAAAAATTTGCAATGATCCAGTTGACGCTCTCCGGTCCGCGCCCTAAGTCCGCACCACCGCTAGCAGTCGGCAAGGGTGAGTGCCAATTCGCCTGCGCGGTCCGCTGGCTCCCGTGAGATCAATTCAAACTCGCATTCAAAGACTAGAGGGCAAAAGCCATGAAACTTCGTCCCCTGCACGATCGCGTCGTCGTACGTCGCGTCAAGGAAGAGGAAAAGACCAAGGGCGGCATCATCATCCCCGACACGGCCAAGGAAAAGCCGCAGGAAGGTGAGATCGTCGCAGTCGGTAAAGGTGCTGTCGGCGACGACGGCAAAGTCATCGCGCTGGACGTGAAAAAGGGCGACCGCGTCCTGTTCGGCAAATGGTCCGGCACCGAAGTCAAAATCGACGGCGAAGACCTGCTCATCATGAAAGAGAGCGACATCATGGGTGTGCTGGAGAAGTAATCTCCGCCCCTGACCGCTTTCCAGAAAAACAGCAAATTCAAAGAGGAAACTCGAAATGGCTGCAAAACACGTAGTTTTTGGCGCTGATGCCCGCGAAAAGATGCTCAAGGGCGTCGACACGCTGGCCAACGCCGTGAAGGTCACCCTCGGCCCGAAAGGCCGTAACGTTGTGATCGAGAAATCCTTCGGCGCACCGCGCACCACGAAGGACGGCGTCACCGTCGCTAAAGAGATCGAGCTGGAAGACAAGCTCGAGAACATGGGCGCACAGATGCTGCGCGAAGTCGCTTCCAAGGCCAACGACGTCGCTGGTGACGGCACCACGACCGCCACGGTCCTGGCCCAGGCCATCGTCCGCGAAGGCATGAAGCGCGTCGCCGCCGGCATGAACCCGATGGACCTCAAGCGCGGTATCGACAAGGCAGCTGCCGAAGTCGTGTCCGACCTCGCTCACCACGCCAAGAAGGTGAAAACCAACGAAGAGATCGCCCAGGTCGGCACCATCTCCGCCAACGGTGAAACCGAAGTTGGCGCGATGATCGCTGAAGCCATGGCGAAAGTCGGCAATGAAGGCGTCATCACGGTTGAAGAAGCCAAGTCGCTGGAAACCGAACTCGACGTCGTCGAAGGCATGCAGTTCGACCGCGGCTACCTGTCGCCGTACTTCATCACCAACCCGGACAAGATGATCGCCGAACTCGACGACGCGCTCATCCTGCTTCACGAGTCCAAACTGTCCAGCCTGCAGCCGATGCTGCCGATCCTGGAGCAGGTTGTTCAGTCGCAGAAGCCGCTGCTGATCATCGCTGAAGATGTCGACGGCGAAGCGCTCGCAACGCTGGTGGTCAACAAGCTGCGTGGCGGCCTGAAGATCGCTGCCGTGAAAGCCCCGGGCTTCGGCGACCGCCGCAAGGCCATGCTGCAGGACATCGCTGTTCTCACCGGCGGCCAGGTCATCTCTGAAGACCTCGGCATCAAGCTGGAAAACATCTCGATGGACATGCTGGGCAAAGCCAAGCGCGTTTCCATCGACAAGGACAACACGACCATCGTCGACGGCGCCGGCAAGAAGAAAGACATCGAGGCCCGCGTGTCCCAGATCCGCAAGCAGATCGAAGACACCTCGTCCGACTATGACCGTGAGAAACTGCAGGAACGCCTCGCGAAACTCGCTGGCGGTGTTGCCGTGATCAAGGTCGGCGGTGCGACCGAAGTCGAAGTGAAAGAGCGTAAGGACCGCGTCGACGACGCCCTGAACGCAACCCGCGCTGCTGTCGAAGAAGGCATCGTCCCGGGTGGTGGTACGGCCCTGCTCCGCGCCTCCAAGAACATCGACGTTGTTGGCGACAATGACGACGAGAAGGCCGGTATCGACATCGTCCGCAAGGCACTCGAAGCCCCGGTTCGCCAGATCGCCGAAAACGCCGGCGTCGAAGGTTCCGTGGTCGTGAACACGATCCTGCAGACCAAGACCCGTTCGCACGGCTTCAACGCCCAGACCGAAGAATATGGCGACCTGGTTGCCATGGGCGTCATCGACCCGGTGAAAGTTGTCCGCTCGGCTCTGCAGAACGCTGCCTCGGTGGCTGGCCTGCTGATCACGACGGAAGCCTCCATCGCCGAAGCTCCGAAGAAGGATGCGCCGGCTGGCGGCGGCATGCCGGACATGGGCGGCATGGGTGGCATGGGCGGCATGGGCTTCTAAGCCAATCTGCCTATTCCCTCGCGGAATGACCTTGGGGCGGCCCTTCGATTTCGGAGGGCCGCCTTTGTTTTGGCCATTGATGACCGCAACGGCACTGATACGATCTTCCGGGAATCTGCCCTCGCAAGCTGGCAACAAGACCGGCGGTGCTTTCGCCTGAAAGTAGCCTGATGAGGGACGGAAGACGGAGGAAACGCATGACCGAGCTTAATTTCTGGAACCTTGGCGATATTCTGGATGCCGTGGGCGCAGCCCTGGGTCCGGAAGACATGGCGCTGATCCATGGCGAGCGCCGCATTTCGTGGCCTGACATGACAGCCCGATCCAACCGCCTCGCCCGCAACCTGCTGGCTCGCGGCGCGAAAGTCGGCGACAAGGCGGGCTTCTATATGCGCAACCAGCCGGAATACATGGAAGGCCTCGCCGCCTGTTTCAAAGGCCGGCTGACCCATGTGAACGTCAACTACCGCTATCTCGAAGACGAGCTGTTCTACATCTTCGACAATTCCGACTCGACCGTCGTGTTCTTCGATGTCGAATTCATGGACCAGGTGGTGAAGGTGCAGCCGCGCCTGCCAAACGTGGTGGCCTGGGTCCAGGTGGGCGGCGGCGAGACAGCGGACTTTGCCGTGGACTATGAAGAACTCGCAACCACAGGTGACCCTTCTCCTCTGGGTATCCCACGCGCCGGCGACGACCTCCTCTTCCTCTACACCGGTGGCACGACAGGCATGCCGAAGGGTGTGATGTGGTCTCACGAGATCTGGCGCCGCGCTGGTATGGAAGGCGCTGAGGCCGCCGGCCTTCCGGTGCCGAAAAACATGGATGAACAGGTGATGGCCGCGCAGGCACTGGGCCGCCTTGTGCGCAATGTGCCCGCCTGCCCGCTCATGCACGGCACTGGCCTATTCACGGCGATGGGCTCGATGCTGGGCGGCGGCACAATCGTGACGCTGACCGAAAACAAGCATTTCGACCCGCAAAACCTGTTTGAAACGGTTGAGCGCGAAGGCGTGACCAATATGGCCATCGTCGGTGACGCATTCGGCAAACCGATGCTGGCCTATCTGGATGCCAATCCCGGCAAGCACAAACTCGATAGCGTCGTGGGCATCATCTCCTCCGGCGTGATGTGGAGCACAGAGGTCAAGCGCGGCCTGCTGCGCCACATGCCAAACGCCGCCCTGACCGACAGTTTCGGCGCGTCTGAAGCCGTTGGCTTTGGCTCCTCCGTCATGACGGCGGACGGTGAAGTGAAGACATCAAAATTCGAGATCGGCTCGAAGTGCAAAGTGTTCACGGAAGACGGCCGCGAAGTGGTGCCGGGCAGCGGCGAAGCGGGTTTCATCGCCCGCGGCGGCGCCGTACCGCTCGGCTATTACAAGGATCCGGAAAAGTCCGAAAAGACGTTCAAGACGATCAATGGCGAGCGTTATTCGGTGCCGGGTGACTGGTGCACGGTCGAAACGGACGGCACGATCACGCTGCTGGGCCGCGGCTCCAACTGCATCAACACCGCCGGGGAGAAAGTCTATCCCGAAGAGGTCGAGGAAGCCCTGAAGGCCCATGACGCGGTCAAGGATGCCCTCGTCGTCGGCGTGCCGGATGACAAATGGGGCCAGTCCATCACCGCCGTCGTCGCGCTGGATGGACAGGCGGATGAGGCATCTCTGCGGGAGTTCGTGAAAACGAAGCTCGCCCACTACAAGGCGCCGAAACGCATCCTGTTCAAGGACGATCTGGGCCGCGCGGTGAACGGCAAGGCGGACTACAAATCGATCAAGGCGTTCGCGCTGGCAGAGCTCGGTATCAGCGCGTAATTGCGATCAGGTCTTCCGGCGCCGCAGGGACCGGAAGACCGCATCGGCCCGCGCAACGAGCGTACCGTCTTCAGTCTTCATGTCGGCCATGACGTGGACCAGGTCTCCGTCCACGCCTTTCACTTGCGGATGGGCTTCCAGCCAGGTGCCTTCCGGCACGATGCCCATGAATTCCATTGTCAGCTTGATCGTGACCGACATGCGCTGGGTGGCCGACCAGACGGCCCAGGCAAGCGCACTGTCGGCAAAGGCGCAGATCATGCCGCCATGCATGAAGCCCATGCCGTTGCAGTGACGATCCAGAACCCAGATCCCGCTTCGCAGGTCGCCCTCACCCGTTGCGAGGAAGGACGGTCCGTTATGGATCGAGAACTTGCCGCGCGTCGGACGGGTCGCAAAGCCGGGGGGCGGCGGTTTCAGTTCGCCGTCGCCGCTCATTCGCCCGTATTGCCGAAGATGGGGTGAACCACTTCATCGCCCGGCTCAATGCCCAGTTCGGCAGAGCGTCCGCCATTCAGCTCAAGCACGGATTTCACAGGAACACCCGGCGTAATCGTGCGCAGCGAGCCCGGCACGGTCTGGCGCGCGATCGCGATGACTTTCCCGTTCGGGTCCATGAACAGCATGTCCAGCGGGATCAGCGTGTTCTTCATCCACATGGCCGCTTCGCGCGGCTGGCCAAAATCGAACAGCATGCCCGCATCGGCGTCCATGCTTTCGCGGTTCATCAGGCCCGTGGTGATCTCTTCCGGCTCGTCAGCGATTTCCACCGTGAAGGTGTGGGCGCCGTTCGCGGATTCGATGGTCAGCGGGCTGGTTTCAAGCTCGGCCAGCGCAGCCGGCGCTGAGAGGACGAGGGCGATGGCGGCCATGCCGCTGACGAGAAAGCGTTTCATGCGCCATGGTTTAGCCGCCCGCCTGACCAGCGGCAAGCATTCGTGGCGGTTGGAAAATGCTATCCGCGCGGCTTCAGGCTGGAGACGTGCTCGCCCTTGGCGCCGTCTTCGATGATCGCTTCGAGCGGCGTACCGGGTTCAATCTCTTCATACCCGGCTTTCCGCAGGACAACGGCATGGACGAAGATATCCACATCCTTGCCTTCCCGCTGCACAAAGCCGTAGCCGCGGCCGCGGTTGAACCATTTCAGGATCACCGGTTCAAAGTCCGGCTGGACGCCCATTTCCCGTGCCACAACAGCCTTGGGCCGCTCCATTTCGATGATGCTGGCAGTCTGCCAGCCGCGCTCTGTCTGCATCGCATTGCATACGATTCGGGCGCCCTCATCGGCATAGGTTTCGCCATAGGAACGCAGGCAGGTTATGTGAATCATCACGTCGCCCGACAGACTCGCGTCTGACGTCGATTCCGCCACGATGAAGCCGTAGCCCTTGACGCTGTCGAACCATTTGACGCGACCGATCACACGCACCGTTTCGGGCGTGGCGTCCGTCTCAGATTCCGATCTTGCAGCTATTCCCGTCATCAACCCATATTCCCCAATGACGCAACGTAAGAAAAGTTAACGCGCTTGTCACGCGATCTTCACACGAAAATTCGTCAGACCGCCAGGTGAGCGCTTAATGGTCAAATGTGGAGAAAATTGGTGACAACGGCGCGTCAGCAGGAATTTCTGCAATCTCCAGCCCGAATTGGGCTTTTCAGCGCGATCTCAGATCTGGGACGCGCGCAACAGCTAAAACGTGCGCCGTAACGCATATTCCAGAATTCCGGCTTCAAGATTCTTCATTGACAGGCTGGACGCGAAGAAACCCAGACGCACGGCCTCGGGATGAGGCTATTGGGCGCCCCGTCCGATGTAGCCCATATTCTTCGCGACACGGACGGCTTGGGCACGGCCGGTTACGCCGAGCTTGCGCGCGGCATTGGTGAGATGGAACCGGACGGTCGGGACGGACACGCCAACAATCTTGCTGATTTCGCTGTCTGTCTTCCCGAGCGCAGCCCATTTCAGGCACTGCACCTCCCTACGCGTCAGGTCCACAATTTCCGTCAACTTGCTCTGCGAGGCGGTTTCCCGGTGGGCAGACAGGAATTTGAGTGTCTTCAGATGCAGGCCGGGCGCATGTTCCTTGAACGTCGCTTCGATGTCGGGAAGCTTCTCATTTGTCACCCAGGTAATCGCTCCGATCACACCGAATGGCATGTAGCATGGGCAGACGATTGCATTCGTAACACCGTAGACTTCGTATTCGGCATTATCATTGAAAACTTCCAGCGCACGATTGTGCCGCCAGCTCTGCAGTGACTTACCATCGAAATAAAACGGCTCAGAGCAAATGCGCGCCGCATGAACGAAACCGGAGCGCAAGGCGAATGTCCGGTCGTTCCAATAGTCGAGATCAGGATCGAACCATTTGAAAAGCGTTTCGGCGTAGGGCCTGCCATTGGCGTCGCATATCGGCGATGGATCGCTCACATCCGCCGCGGCTGCCATGTAGGGTAGCCGGGCCCGCTTTCCCGCATCCACAAGCTCGACCGCCAAATCATGCAGGTCCATCGATGTTTCACCGGATCCGGTGTCGGAGCGTGAGGAGGAATTCATAACCTATTGGTTCTGGTAGCTTGATAGACCGGGCCCAATGTCGCTAGCCTCCCGGCTTGCAGGGAGGTGCATCATGAATCTTGAGCTATCTAAGGAAGATATCGCGTTCCGCGAGGAAGTGCGAGGGTTCCTTCGCGACAACCTGACGCCTTCCCTGGTTGCCGCTGGCAGAAAAGCAACAAGTGTTTTTGTCGAACCTGAATTTACCCTGCCGTGGCAGAAGAAACTGCACGCCAAGGGCTGGGCCGCGCCGCACTGGCCGAAGGAATATGGCGGCCCCGGCTGGACCGAGATGCAACGCTACATCTTCGCATCGGAATGCGCGATTGCCGGCGCGCCGCCATTGGCGCCGATGGGGCTCAACATGGTGGGTCCGTGCATCATCGGATACGGCACGCCGGAACAGAAGGATTTCTATCTGCCGCGCATCCTCGCCGGCGAGGATTACTGGTGTCAGGGCTATTCCGAACCGCAGTCAGGATCGGACCTTGCGTCCCTGATGCTGAAGGCCGAGTGCGATGGCGACGATTATGTGCTCAACGGGTCGAAGATCTGGACCACGCACGCCCATCACGCCAATCGCATGTTCTGCCTCGTCCGGACGCGTTTCGACGGAAAACCGCAGCAGGGCATCACCTTCCTGCTGCTCGAAATGAAGACACCGGGCATTACCGTTGATCCGATCATTTCGCTGGCCGGAGAGCATGAGCTGAACCAGGTCTTCTTTGAAGATGTGCGGGTGCCCGTGGCCAACAGGCTTGGCGAGGAGAATGACGGCTGGACGGTCGCAAAATACCTTCTCGAATTCGAACGCAGCGGCGGATCATCCGCCGGGCTGGAGGCAGGGCTGAAACGCCTCCGCGAAACCATGCTGAAGGATGGCACGATCGAGGCCAGCCTTGTGGCCAAGCTGGAACAGGCATCCATCCTGCTCGATGCGATCCGCGTCACGGAACAGCGCATCGTGGCGTCCCTCAGCGCCGGGCGTCCGCCGGGGCCTGCGGCCTCGATGCTAAAAGTCCAGCGGACAGAAATGATGCAGCGGATCGACGAGCTGGCCGTTGAGGCGTCCGGCATCCATGCGAACGTCTACGAACCCGCTACCTGGCATCCCGATTCCAACCTCGAACCGGTCGGCTCCGAGGCACTTGTCGTCTCAACGGCGAAATACCTGAACAACCGCGCAGGCTCAATCTACGGTGGTTCCAACGAAGTTCAGCGGAATATCATGGCGAAGGCCGTGCTTGGCCTCTAGGTCACCCTATCAACCTTGATAGCTTGTGCAGAAGGGGCGTTTCCGAGGACTTTCCCCCCAAGCTCCCAATAAAGGGAGTATCGGGAGGAAATTGTGAATCGTCGAACTAATTTTATAAAATCATTGTGCCTGGGCGCCTCGCTGACCGCGATCGCCGTCAACCTGCCGGCAACTGCCCAGGAAGCGGATACGGCCGCCCCTGAGGCTGACGCCGCACAGGACAATTCGATGAAACTCGGGTCGATCACCGTGACGGCCCAGCGTCGCGAAGAATCGGCAAATGATGTTCCGATGTCGATCCAGGCATTCGGTGGCGAGCAGCTCGACATCCTCCGCGTCAATGACGTCGATGACCTGCAGACCCTCGTTCCCAGCTTCTCCGTTTCACAGAGCTATCAGGGCGTGCCGACATACACATTGCGCGGCATCGGCTTTAACACGATCAACGTTTCTGCGACCTCCACCGTCGGTACCTATGTCGACGAAGTCGCCTATCCCTATCCGTTCATGAACTCCGGCCCGATGTTCGACATCGAGCGCATCGAAGTCCTGAAAGGTCCGCAAGGCACGCTGTTCGGCCGCAACACCACCGCCGGCCTGATCAACGTGGTCACGAACAAGCCGATCGACGAATTCCAGGCCAGCGTGGCAGCCGACATCGGCAACTACGACACCTGGAACCTCGAAGGCATGGTGAACCTGCCGATTTCAGAAAACGTGCAGGCCCGCTTCGCCATCCGTAGCGAAAACAGCGACAAAGGCTGGCAGAAATCGATCTCGCGCGGCGAAGACCGCGGCACGATCGACAAGCTTGGCTTCCGGGCTGCGCTGGCCATTCAGCCGACCGACAATCTTGACATCGACCTCTCGTACAATGGCTGGATCAACAAGTCCGACACCATTGCCGGGCAGGGCTTCGCCTTCACGCCTCCGACCGATCCGGCGAACATGACCGCGACGTCCGCCTTCAACGAACCCGGTCTCGCCAACTATCTCGCCAACGTTAATCTCAACAGCGGCGAACAGGCGGACTGGGCGCCTTACGCCCTTCGTTCGATGGATATCGGCGTTGGCGAAGGGATCGACGGACCGACTGAGGAAGATTCATCGTTCGATGCGCTGAAACTCGGTGTCAGCTACAATTTCGACAACGACATGCGCCTCGTCTCGCTGACAGGCTACAACAAGCTCGAGCGCGAAGCGGTTCTCGATTGGTCCGGCGTGCCGTACCAGGTCCTGCTACAGGATGTCAGCGGTGACATCAAATCGTTCAGCCAGGAGCTTCGTCTCGAAGGCGAAACCGGCAAGGCCAACTGGCTGGTCGGCGCTTATTACGGCAAAGACGAAATTACTGACGGCAACCGCACCATGCTGCGGGACAATGCCAACTCCAATTTCGTCAGCACCGCGGCTTACCTGCTGACTGTTGACCCGACACTTCTCGGCTTCCCGGCTTCGGTCGCGCCGTTGGTGAGCCTCGTCAATGTCGATCCGGAAACCGGACTACCCTATTCCGCAGTCGATTTGCTGACGTCTTTCCAGGGCTATTACGATACGGGTGATTTTGAATCGACGACCTGGAGTATTTTCGCCAATGCAGATTGGGAAATTACCCCTGAGCTGTCCCTGACCACCGGCATCCGCTACACGGATGACAGTCAGGACTATGTCGGCTGTTCCGGCGACGTGAACGGCTCGATGCAGCCCAACGTCAACGTGTTCAACCGGGTCTTCTTCACCCTGCTTTACGGACTGCCGACCCCGCCGGCCGCGCTGCAGGAAAATTCCTGTAACACGTACGATCAGGCGACCAATTCGTTCGGTCCGGTTGTGTCCGACACAAGCGAAGACAACGTCTCCTGGCGGGTCGTCGCCAACTGGACGCCGGATTCCGTTCCGAACACGCTGTTCTTTGCGTCTGTGTCGCAAGGCTTCAAATCGGCTTCCACCCCCGTCAACGCGGCGTCGAAGTCCGAGCAAAATGCTCCGGCCACACAGGAAGACCTGCTCGCATACGAACTGGGCGTGAAGGCCAGCCTGTTCGATCAGCGCATGCAGGCCAACGCGTCCGTCTTCTATTATGACTACACGGACAAGCAGGTGAACGCATTCTTCCCGGATCCGATCTACCGGGCGCTTGCACGCCTTCAGAACGCTCCGGAAGGCGAAGCATACGGCCTGGATGCGGAAATCACCTGGTTGCTTTCAAGGGAACTTACCGCTGTGGGCGGCCTGACCCTGCTGCATACGGAATATGGCAGCTTTGACACGACCGACGCAGCCGGCCTGCCGACGAATATTCAAGGCGACCCGTTCCTCTACAGCCCGGAAACGACCGCCAGCTTGTCGCTGATCTACGACAAGCCGGTCACCACAAAACTGGGCCTGCGGGGCTCGCTCAGCGGTCGCTGGCAAAGCGACTCGACTGCGGGTGATCCGGACAATCCGCTTTATGACATCGATTCCTACGGTGTCCTGAACGGAACCATTGGCATCTATTCGTTGAACGACAACTGGGAGTTCGCGATCTGGGGCCAGAACCTGACGGATGAGTATTACTGGCAGCAGATCACGTCGAACGCGAACGTGGTTCTCCGCTTCGCTGGCCGTCCCCGTACCTACGGGGCATCACTCAGCTACAAGTTCTGAGTTCCTCCTCAAACGGGCCGCGTCCCCGGGTTTACCCGGGGGCGTGGCTTCTTTTTTTTCCGGGGATAGGTACTCAGATGTATGATGGCGGCAACGCCACAAGGAATGCAGCCGGCTGAGGCCGGCATATCTGCTAGAGGAAATCATGAGTAACGCGCGAACACTGACCAAAGCCGATTTCGATCAGATGCCGACATTGGGTGACATCGCACGTTATCACGCGAAACAGCGCCCGGATGCGATCGCGCTAAGCTTTGAGGGCCGCGACACATCCTACGAGGCATTCAATCGCCATACCAACAAGGTCGCCAACGCGCTGCTGGCGGCTGGCGTCAAGGCCGGTGAACGCGTCGCCTATGTCGGCAAGAACAGCGACCTCTATTTCGAACTCCTGTACGGCGCAGCCAAAATGGGCGCCGTGACCTTGCCGATCGGCTGGCGGCTGGCCCCGGCAGAAATGGCGTACATCATTCAGGACGGTCAGGGCTCGCTCCTGTTCGTCGGCCCCGAAGTGGTTGACCAGGTGCAGGCCGCGCTCTCCGAACTCGACCACCCGCCGAAAGTCATCCTGATGGAAGATGTCGGCCCGGAGGGGTTCGTCGGCTGGCGCGATGCCCAGAGCGATGCAGATCCAGGCATCGAGATTTCTCCGGACGATGTCGCGCTTCAACTTTATACGTCGGGCACAACCGGCCGCCCAAAGGGCGCCATGCTCAGCCATGACAATCTGCTTGGCGGACGGCGTGAAGCCGCTGAAACGGATCTTCCTTGGAACCAGTGGGGCCCCGACGATGTCAGCCTCGTCGCCATGCCGGTCGGCCATATCGGCGGGACGGGCTGGGGCATTGTTGGCCTGTTCAATGGCGCGAAAGGTGTCGTTGCCCGCGAATTCGATCCATTCAAGGTGCTCGACTTCATCGAACAGGACCGCATCTCGAAAATGTTCATGGTCCCTGCAGCCCTGCAGATCGTGGTCCGGCAACCGAACGCCCGCAAGGTCGACTATTCGCGCCTCAAGTACATTCTATATGGCGCCTCGCCCATCCCGCTCGACCTGCTGCGCGAGTGTATGGAAGTCTTCGGCTGCGGTTTCTGCCAGCAATACGGTATGACAGAGACCTGCGGCACGATCGTCTACCTGCCGCCAGAAGATCACGACCCGGCCGGGAATGAGCGTATGAGAGCCGCCGGCATTCCCATGCCCGGCGTGGAAATCCGTATCGAAGATGACGAAGGCAACGTCTTGCCGCCGCACACGGTCGGCGAAGTCGTTACGCGATCCCGCGCCAATATGAAGGGTTACTGGAACCTCGACGAGGCGACCCGCACCACAATCGCCGACGATGCCTGGCTGCACACAGGTGACGCGGGATACCTGGACGAGGACGGCTACCTCTACATCCACGACCGCGTGAAAGACATGATCATCTCAGGCGGCGAGAACATTTACCCTGCCGAGGTCGAAAACGCCGTCTACGGTCACCCGGATGTCGCCGAGGTCGCCATCATCGGCGTGCCGGATGAGAAATGGGGCGAAGCGGTGAAGGCCGTCGTTGCCCTGAAGCCGGGCGCCGAGCCGGACGCAGACTCCATCCTGAAATTCGCCCGCGACCGGATCGCTGCTTTCAAGGCTCCAAAAAGCGTTGAATTCATCGAGGCCCTGCCGCGCAATGCGTCCGGGAAGATCCTGAAGAAGGACCTGCGCGCGCCATACTGGCAAGGCAAGGACCGCGGCGTGAACTAAGCGGAGCGCGCCGGTTCAGTCTGCCGCCCTCAGCGTGGTCAGGTAATCAATAATGGCTGCCCGCCGTTCCGGCTTCCGTTCACCGGGGTACGCCATGTTCGTACCATGCACCTTCTTGCGGGGTGACTCTATAAAGGCATCGATCTCTTCGGGGGTCCAATCGAAACCAGCTTCCTTCATGGCGGGCGAGTAGCGGAAATTGTCGAGCGATCCTGCTGTGCGGCCGACAATTCCTGCCAGGCTTGGTCCCATAAGGGTTTGCCCGGGCACCACCGAATGGCAGACGGCACATTGGCGTTTGAATAGAAGTGCGCCTTCAGATGTCTCATCTGCCGCAGCGGACCCTGCCAACAGAGCGCCAACGGCTGCAGCCAGAATCAATTTGGTGCTTGCGAATAAAGCGTTCATTTCGGCCTGCTTCCCTGCTGATAGAATCCTGAGTCCGCGCGTCTCTTGCTTCTGAGTACCCGCCGTTTCCTGAACCGGATATGAAAAATGGGAGGGTGTGTGCACAGTCCCTTTGCACAGACGATGGTGCGAACCCACCTTCTCCGCCATTTGTTGCACGATCCGCGAGCGCCACTGTTCGGCCTTGAGGCAAACGCCATCACCTAAAGGCGCAACACCCCCTATCTTTCGGCGCAATCGGTCCGGTCGAGCGCCGATCCGCACGAAAACAATCACCGCAGCAACGATCCTGCGCGAAGTGTGTGCGTCTTCCCACGCACTCGGGATTTCGACCAAAAAAATTCTGGATCGCTTCTGATCCCTCCAAATAACAATTGTGTTACAAGAGTAGCTCGGAAGCCGATCAGGTTCAGCGCTACAAAAAATTCAGGGACGGGAACGACTTCCGGGGCAAGAGCATTTTTTTGATCGCTTTGACGAGGAAGTTCACATGACTAAACACTGGTTCGGCGCATCGTTGGTCGCGTTGTCACTATCTACTTCCTGGGCTCACGCTCAGGAGACCGCCATTCCCGATCCGATCGAACCGGAAGAGCTGGTCGTTGAAGCAGAGATCGCCCCCGGCCCGAATGTCTTTGTCGCTTCGCCGTCCTGGGGCGGCGCCGGCGCGGTGACCATTCTTTCCGCGGACGACCTTTCCTACAAAGGCAACTTCGCGACCGGTATGACGACACAATTCTTCCTCGGCCCGGACGCCGCGGTCGGTTACGTTGCATCGGCCTTCCCTGAGCGGATCACCTATGGCCCGGTCAAAGCCTATTTCCAGAAGTTCGACGTCAACACGCTGGAGACAACGCAGGAAATCGAGATCCCGCCGCAATTTGCCCAGACCCAGGCGCAACAGCCAGGCATGAGCATCAGCGCTGACGGCAAATGGGCGTATATCCAGAACGCAACGCCGGCCACCTCGGTCACCGTACTGGACCTGAAAGCCGGCACGGTCGCTTCCGAAATCCCGAACCCGGGCTGCTGGGGCATCTACCTCGCCGAAAAAGGCCTGAAATTCTCGAGCCTCTGCGGCGATGGCACGATGTTGACCGTCGAGCTGAATTCCAAGGGCAAGCTGAAGAACCAAGCCTACAGCGACCCGATCTTCGACGTCGATGCGGATCCGCTGTACGTCCACTCGCAACGCATTGATGGAAATCTCGTATTCACCACATATGGCGGAACGTTCGTCACCGTGTCCGACAAAGGCAAGAAAGCTACTGTTCTCGATAGCTGGTCGTATACGGATGGTATCGAGGGCGATTGGGCGCCCGGCGGGTATGAAATCCTCGCCTACAATGAACCGAACGGCATCATGTTCGTTCCCATGCATCCAGACGCCAAGGACGGCAGCCACAAGAACGGCGCCACCGAACTCTGGGCCATCGACATGAAAGCGAAGACGGTGCTTTACCGCTCTTACGTCGAACACATGACCCACATTGCCGTGACCGATGACGCAGAAGCCCCCGTCCTGTTCGGCGTGAACAGCCACGGCGGCGACGTCTACCGCTACGAAATCGACCCGACTGCGAAATTTGCGGCCAAATTCACCGATACGCTCCAGATCATGGACGCCGGTTACCTGGTGGTGAAATAAGCATGTTACAAAGCATGCTTCTTCTCACCCAGGCAACCATCGCCTTTTTCCTGGCGTTGCTGTTCGTGCGGGCTGCCCTGCACAAGCTGGGGGACAGGTATCGCTTCCAGGGCATTCTGGCAGACTACGATCTGCTGCCGGAAGGGTCGCTCAGCATTGCATCATTCGCCATTCCGGTGATCGAGCTGGCTGCTGCGGTTCTCCTGATCATGCCGGCTGGCCGGCCGATCGGCGCCGCACTCGCCGGGACACTCCTGACTGGCTATGCCATCGCCATGGCCATCAGCCTGGCTCGCGGCCACTCCCTGATGGATTGCGGATGTGGTGGCGCGCCCGAGCCGATCAGCTGGATGCTGGTCGTGCGAAATGTGAGCCTCGTGGCGCTCATCGTGCCGACCGCGACAGGACTTGTTGGGTCGACGGCGCCAAACCTCGCACTTGATGCCACCTCGCTCGGCATGGCCACGCTGCTTCTTCTGGTCTGGATGACCGCAGAAACGATGCTGGCGAATTCCCGGCGAATGAATGAAGGCATGCCGGGCCCGGCAACGACATGGAGCACATCATGATGGTCAGCATTCTTAGTTTTGCGGTCGCCGCACTCTGGCTGGTCGTTGTGGCCATGGCCCTGATGATGTGGGTGATGCTGCGCCAGATTGGCGTGCTTTACGAGCGCGTCGCCCCGGTTGGCGCCCTGATGGACCAGGCCGGTCCGCAGGTCGGCGAAGCAAGCCCGGTGTTCCCGCTTCAAAGCCTGACGGGCGGAACCGTGCGGGTCGGCGCATCAGGCGCGAAGGCCATGCTGGTCTTCTTCCTGTCGCCCACCTGCCCTGTCTGCAAGCAATTGCTGCCAGCGCTGGCGGGTATCCAGTCTGCGGAAAAGGCATGGCTCGATGTCGTCCTCGCCAGCGATGGCAGCCCGGACAAGCACATGGAGTTCATCAATCGCCAGAAGCTTTCGAACTTCCCTTATGTTCTGTCGACGGATCTCGGAATGGCCTACCGGGTCCAGCGCCTGCCCTTTGCCGTACTGGTCGACAAGGCCGGCACCGTGCAGGCGAAAGGCCTGATCAACAACAGGGAGCAATTGGACAGCCTGTTCAACGCTCTGGATGCGGGCGTTGCCTCATTCCAGCAGCTGAAATCGATCCGGGAGGCAGGGTAATGCCGGGAACGAAGTAACAGGCACGACCACACAGCATTGAAAAAGACGACGAAAATTCAGGAGAGACAAGAGTGTTGAAAGTCATTGAACGGATCCAGAGCGCCCTCACCGGCCTTGTTGAAAACACCGCCCGGCGCAGTGCCCGGCAATTCGGTCGCCGCAGCGCGCTCGCCAAAATGGGCGGCGTGATGGTTGGCGGTGCAGCCTTTTCGGCTCTGCCATTTGACCGCGCCTGGGGCGCTACACCGTCCGCAGGTGACGGCACCTATGACGACAAGAGCTGCGACTATTGGCGCTACTGCGCGCTGGACGGCTTCCTCTGCACCACGTCCGGCGGCAGCAAATCCAGCTGCCCGGTCGGCGCCGAAGCTTCGCTGGTCTCCTGGGTGGGCACCTGCCACAACCCCGGCGACAATCGCGACTATCTGATTTCCTACTATGACTGCTGCGGCAAGACGGCGTTCTCCGGCGCCCAGTTCTGCCTCCGCAGCGAAGGCGAACGCCCGGCATACTCCATGGGCCTGCACAATGACATCAACTGGTGCATGTCCAACGCCAACAAGGGCTATCATTGTACGGTCGCTCTCGTGGTCGGAGTTGCCGAATAATGACTCTGAGGACGCTTGTCACCGGCATCAGCATCGCAACGCTCTTGGGCTTCACCATGCCACTGGTGACGTCAGCCGAACCACAAGCGTCCTATGGTCTCGACGACCACGACAAGGTCGTCCGTAAAATGTCATCGGCGAAGTCTCTCTACATGCTGAAATGTTCAGGGTGTCACCGGGTGGATGGCAAGGGAGCGCCGACCGCCGGCATCCCGCCATTCCCCGGCTTCATCGCCCCGCTCGCCCGCAACCCGGATGGACGTGTCTATATCGCACACGTCCCGGGGATTGTTGGATCGAGGCTGTCGAACGAACAGCTCGCCGATGTCCTGAACTACGTTATCGATGAATGGGCGGGTGAAGACGCATCCGACACCCCAAGATTCACAGTCGAGGAACTGGCCGAACTTCGGCAAGTGCCGGTGACCAACATCGTCGAATACCGACGCGACGTCGTGAACCAGTTGATCGAATCCGGTGATCCGGTTGCTGATTATCCATGGCCCTGATCCGGCGGGATCGGTCATGAACACCTTTGTCCAGCCAACGGAGGCTGGAAAATAACAGGCACTCAGTCCTGGGGCAGACTGAAGAGCCACTAACAAAAAAAGGGAGCGAGCATCTGAGCAAGCGCCTTCGCATCGCGAAGGGGCACAGGGAAGTTGTGTTCAAAATTGGGAAGATAGACATGCGTGATGAAGTGATTGGAGTTTTTAAGAAGGCGTCTCTGCCGCGAGCCGGCAAACTGCTTCTCGGAGCCTCGGGGCTGGCTTTGGCAATGTCTCTGGCATTCGTGCCCGCCGCCTATGCGGATGACGAACCGGAGAGCGATAACCTGATGTTCGAAAAGGTGACTGTGACCGCCCAGAAGCGTGAACAGGATTCACAGGACGTCGGCATCGCAATTACCGCCCTCAGCGGGGACCAGCTTGAGGCGCTCGGCTATACCAATGCGCAGGATGTTGCCGCATTCTCTCCTGGCGTCGTATCGGTCCAGCCGAACGGCGAAGGCAGTTACTCCTTCGCTATTCGCGGCGTTGCCAACAACGACCTCAGCACGAACGTGGAAAGCCCCGTCGCTGTGTATGTCGACGAAGTTTACATCAGCCAGATGTCGGCCGCCGGCTTCTTGCTGTTCGACATCGATCGCGCTGAAGTCCTCCGTGGTCCACAGGGCACGCTCTTCGGCCGGAACGCGACCGGCGGCCTGGTTTCCTTCACGACGGTCAAGCCAAGCCAGGAATTCGGGGGCTATGGCAGCATCTCCTACGGTCAGTACGACGACATGATGATGGAAGCCGCTATCAACATGCCGATCAATGACTGGATTTCTGCGCGTCTTTCAGGTGCGCAGCATACCTCCACCGGCTATATCAAGAACCGGGAACATCCAGGTGAGAACCTGAACAACAATGATGATTACGGTCTGCGCTTCCAGCTCCTGATGGAGCCTTCCGACGATCTCAGCATCCTTCTGAACGCGCGGACCGGTGGCCAGGAAATCCGTACCGGCTTCTTCGAGTACAAGTCTGCGGTCGATGGAGGCGGTCAGTACACGCCCGGCGTGCTGAACGAATTCCTCGGAAACTACGAAGATACAGATGGCGATGTCTGGGCGGGTGACTATGACACGCGCGGCTTCAACATTTCAGAAACCGAAGGATACACAGCGACCGTCAACTGGGATGTCGGCAACTGGAAACTTACTTCCATCACCGACTATCAGAAAATTTTCCGTAACTATATCGAGGACACCGACGCCACACCCGTTCGGGCATATGAGTACTTCCAGACAAACGATGCCGAGCAATTCTCCCAGGAGGTCCGGGCCTCTACCACGATCGGCGCGCTCGATTTCGTGACCGGCATTTACTACATGGATTTGAGCAGCTCGGACTCCACCGGTGGCATCGCGCCCCTGCTCTATACCGATCCTGACAATGGCATCTTTGAAGAAGATGTGATGACGGATCCGACGCTGGCAAACGGCGACCGGACCCCGTCTCAGTCCTCGACCAAATCGGCATCGATCTTTGCCCAGGGCGAATACCGATGGAAAGATTTCACTTTCATCGGCGGTCTGCGTTACATCGATGAGAAGCGTGACTTCGTCTCCACCCGTCAGGATGTTCACTTCGACGAAGAAGCCATCAGCGGGCTCGATCCTCGCACGACCGTGATCTACACATACTCGACGTTCGATCCGCCGGAGCGTTCGTTCAATATGTGGTCCTGGCGGGCACAGGCGAACTACCAGCCGAACGAAGACATGCTCTACTATGTCAGCTGGAACCGGGGCACGAAGTCAGGTGGCTTCAGCCAGCCTCCATATGATCCGACGTCTGCGCTTCTGACTTCGCCTGAAAACCTGACCTACGAGCCGGAAGAACTGGACGCGTATGAAGCCGGTATGAAGTGGGATGCGATCCCCGGTTACCTCCGGATCAATGGCGCAGTCTACTATTATGACTACGGCAACTACCAGGCCTACACCAACTTCCCGGGCAGCCTGGGCAGCGCAACCATCAACGCCCAAGCCACCAACAAAGGCGCGGAAATCGAACTGCAAGCCGCCCCCATTGACGGCCTGACCACTCAGCTGGGTGTCGGCTATGCCGATATTGAAGTGACCGACGTGGTTGGCTTTGAAGGCATGACATTGACCTCGGTCAATTCGCCGGAGTGGAACATCAATGGTTTGATCCGTTACGAGTTCCCGGTCGGTTCCTGGGGCAATCTCGCCCTGCAGGCGGATGCACAGTACCAGTCCGAACACTACTTCGGTCTGGATGTGACGCCGGCAACGACGGAAGATGGTTACACCGTCGCGAACCTCTCTGCGACCTGGCTGCCGGCTGATGCGAACTGGAAGTTCGGCGTCTCGGTGGAAAACGCCTTCAACGAGGAATACCTCGTCCAGACCTTCGACCTGTCCGACTGGATCGGCATGATCGAGGAATATTATGGCAAGCCACGCTGGGTGAGGGCGAAACTGAGCTGGGAGTTCTGAGGTCTCCCTATGGATGGGGCGGGGAGGTTTTGCCTCCCCGTCAAAACCTGCCCCGCCCCACCGAACCCAGACGAACCGTGCCCACGGCTCCGGCATTCCGCTCACTACGGGATGCCGGAGCCGGTCATTTCGTGGCCTGATGCCTCCGGCGTACATCTATTCGGCCCTACAGACTTGACCTTGCCGCCGGTTTGCCAAGTCTGCGAATTGCGCAGTTCGGAGACCTCGGCCCCATATGCTCAACAAGCTTTTTGATCTGGATGCCCGGGGCACGACAGCCCGAACCGAGATTGTGGCAGGCATCACGACGTTCCTCGCGATGTCCTACATCATCTTCGTGAACCCCGACATTCTGGCGGATGCCGGCATGGACAGAGGCGCCGTCTTCGTGGCGACCTGCCTCTCTGCGGCCATCGGGTCCGCCATCATGGGGCTTTACGCGAATTATCCGATCGCGATTGCGCCCGGCATGGGGCTCAATGCCTATTTCACTTATGGGGTCGTGATCGGCATGGGCCTGTCCTGGCAAGTCGCGCTGATGGCTGTGTTCATGTCTGGCGTCATCTTTGTCGTGTTGAGCCTGCTGCCAATCCGCGAATGGATCATCAATGCCATTCCGCTGGACATGAAGATGGCAATCTCCTCGGGCATTGGCCTGTTCCTGATCATCATCGGCCTCACCGGCGTCGGCATTGTCACGTCTCATCCCGCAACGATTGTTGGCCTCGGTGACCTGTCACAAACGCCCGCATTGCTCGCGATGTTTTGCTTTTGCCTGATCGGCATTCTGGAAGCCCGGAAAGTGCCGGGCGGTATCCTGATCGGCATACTGGCGACCACGCTGATCGGCATCGTGCTCGGAGCCGCCCCGCCGCCGGGATTGCTCTCCATGCCACCGTCCATCGAGCCTACGCTGTTCGCGATGGATTGGTCACAGGCACTGAACCTTGGAATCACAATCATCGTGATCTCGTTCCTGTTCGTGGACATGTTCGATACTGCCGGCACGCTTGTTTCGGTCGCGCACCGCGCCGGCCTTCTGGATGACGAGGGCCATGTCACAAACCTGAGGCGCGCCCTGGTCGCAGACAGCACCGCGACCGTTATCGGGGCGGCGCTCGGCACGTCGTCGGCCACAAGCTACATCGAAAGCGTTGCAGGCGTGAAAGCAGGTGGCCGGACAGGACTGACCGCGCTCACCGTTGCGGGGCTGTTCTGCCTGGCGCTGTTCTTCGCCCCCCTCGCGGGAGCGGTCCAGCCTTACGCAACCATGCCGGCGCTCGTCTATGTAGGATGCCTCATGCTCAGCGGCCTGACCCATGTGAACTGGCAGGACCCGACATCATTCATGCCGGCCGTGATCACCGCCGTGGCGATGCCGCTCACCTATTCCATCGCGAACGGCATCGGCCTCGGGATCATCGTCTACGTCGTACTGAAGATTGGCGCAGGAAAGTGGCAGGATGTCGGGCCTGGCGCACTCGTTCTGGCCGCAGCCTTCCTGCTCAAATTTGTATTCCTCGACTCTGTCTGAAGCAAAGAAAGGCGTAACCGGACAATGCAGCGGACATACCTTCGAAGACTGACGCCGTTGATCGCTGTCTTCTTCGCGGCGCTTGCCTGCGCTTGCGCGACGTCAAACGCAGTTCCAGTCAACAGTGAAGTGATGTCGGTTGACGGGCTGATCGAGGCCACCCCCAGGATCGCTGTTGCCACAGCCTACGATCCGGAGTTTTCGGTGCTGCTCCCGTCGCTCGAACACCCCGTGGAACACAAGGTTCACGGCACCTCGTACTGGACGGGGGAATTGGGCGACCACCCGGTTGTCCTGTTCAAAACCGGGGTCAGTATCGTCAATGCGACGATGAACACACAGCGCCTGCTGGACGGGTTCCACATTACTCACATCGTGGTCAGCGGCGTTGCAGGGGGCCTCGACCCGGATCTCTCGATTGGCGATGTGACGGCGCCTGCCCGCTGGGTAAAATATGATGAAGCCACCTATTTGCGGGAAACCGAACCCGGCGTCTTCAAGGCACCCTTCCCGGGTGTCCGCCCCCTTGTGCCGCCTTACGGATTCATGGGGACAAGAGGCGTACGGATTGCGACCTCCGAAGACCCGGCTCCTGCCCCCCAACTCTGGTTTGAAGCTGACTCAAGCCTCCTTGATATCGCCGAGGCTGCCGCTTCGAACGCGACCCTGCAGCAATGCGAAGAGTCAGGCCTATGCCTGCCCGATGAACCAGACTTTCATATCGGCGGGGCCGGTGTTTCGGGGTCTGTCTTCATGGATAATGCGGCGTACCGGGACTACCTGCATGAGACATTTGACGCGCAGGTCGTTGAAATGGAGACGGCGGCCATCGCCATGGTCGCCCATTCCAATGAAATTCCTTTCATCGCCTTTCGGAGTGTATCAGACCTGGCTGGCGGAGGCACCGCCAGCCAGAATGAAATCCGGGCTTTCGAGCACCTTGCCGCCCGAAACTCTGCCGTCCTCGTGATCGCGTTCCTTGAGCAGATGCAGACACCATGAAGCGGTAATCCGTTTCATGGATGATTGAGCTATCGCGCGCCTTGTCCGTCATCCACACGAATGCATGTACCGGTGACAGCATCCGAAGCCGGGCTCACAAGATAGAGCAATGTCGAATCCAACTGAGCAGGATTGCCTATCCGCTTTCGAGGGAAATGCTGGGCGATATCACCCATCCGGCTGAGCATGCCGTCCATCATCTCGGATTCGAAGGCGCCCGGCGCAATGGCATTGACGTTGATGTTATTGCGTGCCCACTCAACAGAGAGCGTCTCCGTTATCCGCACAACGGCGGCCTTCGACACCGAATAAAGCGCCGCGCCTTCCCCACGATAGCTGTACGCCGCGGAAGACGCGATATTGACGATCCGGCCCGGCTTGCCCGCAGCCATCAACCGCCGTGCAACCTCGCAGCTTAGGACGAATGGTGCCCGCACATTGATATCCAGCACACGGTCAATCAGTTCGATGTCCATCTTGTGCGCACGTTGTGCGTCGGGAATGCCGGCATTGTTGACGAGTATCGTGACCAGCCCAAGCTCCGCTTCAGCTTTCACGACGCCAGCGATCATCTGGTCCGCATCCGTCGCATCCATCTCGATCGCGACGGCTTCCCCACCATCTGCACGGATTTCCGCGGCCAGCGCTTCAAGTCGGTCAAGACGGCGGGCTGCCAGAGCCACCTTGGCACCGCAGCTTGCCAACACTTTCGCGAAGCGAAGGCCAAGTCCCGAAGACGCACCTGTGACGAGCGCCACCTGCCCGGACAGGTCGGCCGAGTTGTTGGGAAGTGGATAGGTCATTACTTGCGTGTCCCGCTGGTTGGAATCTCATTGAACGGAACGTTCTTGTCGACGCGGATATCTCCCGGAAGGCCAAGCACGCGCTCGCCGATAATGTTCCTCAGGATTTCATCCGAGCCGCCCTCAATACGTGTCGCAGGTGAACGCATCAGCATGGCCTGGAAACGGCCGTTCTGCGGGCTGTTCTCATCCCACAGCACGCCAGCCTGCCCCTGCAGGTCCAGTGCATAAATGGCGAGGTCCTGCATGGTGGCACCGGCTACCAGCTTGCCGATGGAGTTCTCCGGCCCTGGCGTCTCTCCCTTGGATAGTGCCGTGATGGAACGCATGCCCGTATACTTGAGGCCGCTCTGTCTCACGGCGATTTGAGCGAGTTTCGACTTCACAGCCGAGTCCGCCACGGCGGGCTGTCCGTCGATCTCGGCTTCCATGCAGAAGCGGAAAAGTTCCGGGAACCCGGTCGACATGCTGGAGCCGATGGAAAGCCGCTCATTCATCAGCGTGGTCAGCGAAACCTTCCAGCCTTCGCCCACGGCGCCGAGACGCTGCGAGTCCGGAATGCGGACGTCGGTGAAATAAACTTCGTTGAAGCCGGAGGCGCCGTTCGCCTGCTTGATCGGCACGACCTTCACACCCGGCGTCTTCATCGACAGGAAGAACATGGTCAGGCCCTTGTGCTTCGGCACGTTCGGGTCCGTCCGCGTGATGAGCAGGCCCCAGTCGGAGTTCTGAGCTCCGCTGGTCCATATCTTCTGGCCATTGATGATCCAGTCGCCGGAACCGTCATCGGCTTTCACGGCGCGGGTGCGCAAGCCGGCAAGGTCCGATCCTCCGGCGGGCTCGGAGAACAGCTGGCACCAGATTTCCTCGCCATTCGCCAGCGGGGGAAGACGCTCGCGCTTCTGCTCTTCGCTGGCCCACTCCATCACGGTTGGACCGCACATGCCATGGCCGATGGTGAACGGGCCGGAGAGCGCTGCATACGGGCCCTCTTCCTGGCTCCAGATCACGCGCTCGATCGGAGTTCGCGCGGCGCCGCCATATTCTTTCGGCCAGTGGAGGCAGGCCCAGCCTGCATCGGCTTTCTTCTTCTGCCATGCCTTGCCAGCCACAATCGGGTCTTCAGTGACGACGCCGCTCGATCCGAAATTGGCGCGGCGAAGCTCCGCCTCCAGATGTTTCGGTGCATTTGCGTCGATCCATGCACGCACTTCCTTGCGGAAAGCTGCTTCTTCGGGTGTGTCTTCGAAATCCATGTCCCTGCCCTTTCCTTATGCGGCCGTTTCGGCGTTGCCAGCGCTCATGCGGTCGATCAGTTCAGCTTCCCATGTAGAGAGCGAACCGAGCGCCAGCGCGAGGTTGTTGGACCGCCGGTAGTAGAGGTGGCAGTCGAAGGCCCAGGTGAAGCCCATGCCGCCATGCACCTGAATATTGTTCTTGGAACAATGCTGGAAAGCGGTCGTCGCCGAGACGCGCGCCGTCGCCGCCGCGACAGGAAGCTCCGCCGGGCTCGATCCCAGCGCCCACGCGCCGTAATAGCAATTGGAGCGCGCCAGCGTCGCGGAGACGTACATATCCGCAAGGATATGCTTGATCGCCTGGAAGGATCCGATGGGCCGGCCGAAGGCCATGCGCTCCAGCGCATAGTCCCGCGCCATCTCCAGCGCCTTGTCGGCGCCGCCGACCTGTTCGAATGCCATAAGCACAGCGGCCCGGTCCATCACCTGCGTCGCGATGTGCCATCCATCGCCTGCCGTACCCAGCAGCTCTGCCGGTGCATTGTCGAACGTCAGGCGCGCCTGCCCGCGCGTCGGGTCGATGGACTGAAGTGTCTCGCGGGCCACCCCCTCGCCGGTCAGCGAAACGAGGTAGAGTGAGATGCCCTTCTCATCCTTCGCAGCAACGATGGCGAAGTCGGCATCGGCGCCATCGGCCACCGGCATCTTCACACCGGAGAGCTTGCTGCCTTTGGCGCTGACGGAGATATTGTCCGGTCCGGCACGGCCCTGCCCCTCGGCCAGTGCGAACGTCCCGATGGCTTCGCCCGCAGCAAGCTTTGGCAGCCATTCTGACTTCTGGCTTTCGGACCCGGCCAGCAGCAGGAATTCCGCCGCGAGATAGATGGAGGAAGCCACTGGCACCGGCGCAATCGCGCGACCGAGTTCCTCTGCGATCACGCAAAGTTCCAGATGGCCGAGGCCAACGCCGCCATACGCTTCCGGAATCGCTGCGCCGAGCAGGCCCATGTCAGCCAGCCCCGCATAGAGCGCCTTGTCATAGGTCGCGTCGGATTCGAGGATCGCACGAACTGCTTCGGGCGGGCATTTTTCGGATAGAAAACGCCGCACCTGATCGCGCAACTGTTTCTGCTCGTCGGAGAAATCGAGGTTCAATTTTGCCTCCCTGTTTCATGTTTTGCCCGGAGTGTCCGGGCCTGCCCGGCACAGGTCAAGCCATTCCGCCAAGGCATCCCCGAGCGAATTGCCATAACCCTATCAGGAGTAGTTCGGTTTCCGCTTTTCAAAGAATGCCGCGACCCCTTCGGCGAAGTTCGGATCATTGGCGGTCAGGATCTGGTTACGATCTTCAATTGCCATTGCAGCTTCAAGGCCGGACACGTCGACAGCGATATTCAGGCCATCCTTGGTGAGACGCAGACCCAGCGGCGTTGCGTGCAGCATGTCTTCGACAAAGCCCTCGGCTTCCTTGTGCATCTCGCTGCCATGAACAACCCGGTTCGCAAGACCGATCTCCATGGCCCGCTGCGCAGAAATGAACCGCCCGGTCAGCATGTACTCGCTTGCGAGCGACATCCCGACCATGCGCGGCAGGAAGTAGGATACGCCCATATCGCAGGAAGAAAGCCCAATCCGGATGAAGGCGGCATTCATGCGCGCATCTTCCGACAGGATCCGGATGTCCGAAGCCAAAGCAAGCGCAAACCCGCCGCCACTTGCGGCCCCCTGGACGAGACTGATGATCGGCTGGGGGCAGCGGCGCATCGCGACATAGATCTCCGCAATCGACCGCTGATTGTCGAGACCGCTTTCCATGCTGCGCTTTCCGTGGTTTTCCGAGGAATCCTTGAGATCCAGTCCTGCGCAGAAAGCCCGGCCTGCCCCTTCAAGGACAACGACCCGCACAGACCGGTCGAAATAGAGAGATTGAAAGACTTCCCGAAGTTCTGAAACCAGTTGCGGATTCAACGCGTTCAGCCGATCCGGCCGGTTCATCTTGATATACAGAACCTGGTCTTTCTGCTCCAGAATAAGTGCCTGATAGTCCGACTTCATGATACCTCACCTCCTTATTTCCTTTCTCAAATTCTGAGGCGGAGTGGTGCATAGGCGCAAGGCCTTTCCTTGCGGAATGACGCTCCGTAGGCCTACGATCAGTGCGTTTGGCCGGGCGAAACGCACGTTCCCCAAGGGCAAGCGAAAATCCCCATTCCTGGGTTGGAAACACCGGGAAAAGGCTTGTGAAAACGAGCAGACACCTCGTAACTTCCCACCCAACATCAAACCAAGGAACGCCATTCCTTGCAGTGGCCGAACCAGATCAAAGTGCGAAGAAACCCATGACCTCCGTGACGACGAAGTACCCCAACCTCTTTTCTCCCCTGCAGGTCGGCAACACGACAATCAAGAACCGGGCGATCATGGGCTCGATGCATACCGGCCTTGAGGAGCAAGAAGATGGTCATTTCCGGATGGCCGAATTCTTTGCCGAACGAGCGCGCGGCGGAATCGGCCTGATCATTACAGGCGGCATTTCTCCGAACGAGGAAGGCGGTCTTGGTGCAAAACTGTCAAATGCTGAGGAAGTGGCCCGCCACCGCGTGATCACCGACGCGGTCCATGACGCCGCCCCGGATGTTCGCATTTGCATGCAGATCCTGCATTCTGGTCCGCTCGCACCGCATGACAAATGCGTCGCCCCCTCACCTGTCCGCTCCCCCATCGCGCGCTTCGTTCCGAACGAACTCGATGAAGAGGGTATCGAGAAGCAGATTTCCGATTTCGCCAATTGCGCCAAGTGCGCGAAGGAAGCCGGATATGACGGCGTCGAGATCATCGGATCTGCCGGTTACCTGCTGTCGACCTTCCTCGTGCAGAAAACCAATCTTCGAACCGATCGCTGGGGCGGTTCTTTCGAAAACCGCATGCGCTTTCCGCTGGAAATTGTCCGCCGGGCACGGTCGGCGGTGGGCGATGATTTCATCATCATCTTCCGCATCGCCGCGATGGACATGCTGCAGGGCGGCATGTCGTGGGAGGAAATCGTCGAGCTTGCGCACGAACTTGAGAAAGCCGGCGTCTCGATCATCTCGACACACTTCACCTGGCATGAATCCGCAGTTCCGACGATCGCCACCATGGTGCCACGCGCCGCCTTTACCAGCGTGACCGGCCGCCTCAAAAAGCTGGTGAATGTTCCGGTCATCACGAGCAACCGCATCAACATGCCGGATGTTGCAGAAGCGGTTCTGGAACGCGGAGATGCAGATCTGGTCTCCATGGCACGTCCGATGCTTGCCGACTCCCAGTTCATGAAAAAGGCTGCTGAAGGCCGGGAAGACGAAATCAATACCTGTATCGCCTGCAACCAGGCCTGTCTCGACCATACATTCGGCGGCAATCAGGAAGTCAGCTGCCTGGTCAATCCTCGCGCCTGTCATGAAACCCAACTGGTCTACAAGCCGACCTCAAACCCAAAACGCATCGCTGTTGTTGGCGCCGGCCCCGCGGGTCTCGCCTACTCCACCATCGCGGCGGAACGCGGGCACACCGTCGACCTGTTCGACCAATCCCCCGAGATCGGCGGCCAATTCAATCTGGCGAAAAGAGTTCCGGGTAAAGAAGAATTTTACGAGACGCTCCGCTACTTCAAACGCCAACTTGAAGTGACAGGCGTCAATGTGAACCTTGGCAAACGCGTGGATAAGGACTTCCTGAAATCCGGCGGCTATGACGAAATCATCTTCGCCACAGGCATCAGCCCCAGGACGCCGGCAATCGAGGGCATCAACCACCCAAGCGTGGTCGGATACATCGACGCAATTCAGGGCAACAAGCCAATCGGTAAGCGCGTCGCCATCATCGGCGCCGGTGGCATCGGCTTCGATGTCGCAGAACTGATCACCCATGTGGGCAAATCCTCGGCGCTCGACATCGACAAATTCGCGAAGGAATGGGGCATCGATTTCGAGAACCACCCGCGAGGCGGTGTGACCGGTGTGGAGCCCATGGTCGAGGAATCGCCGCGCGAGGTCTGGCTGTTGCAGAGAAAGAACACTGGCGTCGGCCGTGGGCTTGGCAAGACGACAGGCTGGACCCATCGCCTGACGCTTAATCGGAAGGGCGTACGAATGGTGCCGGGCGTCACCTATGAACGCATCGATGATCAGGGCCTCCACTGCCTGATCGACGGTGAGCCGAAAACTCTGGAAGTCGATACGATCATCCTGTGCGCAGGTCAGGAACCTCTCCGGGATGTATACAACGAGTTCGAAGGCGACTCAGAGAAGGTTACGCTGGTCGGCGGCGCTTTCGAAGCCGCGGAACTGGATGCAAAGCGCGCCATCAATCAGGCCGCCCACCTGGCCGCTGAGGTGTAAGCTCTCCACATTCAGCTATCAGGAGTTCACTCCTCCATTCCCCACAATGGCTATGCCAATTCTCTCAGGATTGGCATGGCCTTTTTCGTTCTGGACACAAATTGAATGCATGACCGTCCGACGACCTCGCACACAGGAATTCCGACACGCGTCAGCCTAACCCGACGTCACGCCGATACCTCCCTAACCTGCGCTTGCCGAAAATATTGGAACATGTTCTAGTTTTCTCGAAAAGGGAGAAAACAACATGCCAACAAGTCAGCTTTCGAGAGTCCGGAAATCCATTCTGCCGGTGGCCGGCGACACCTGGCAAAGCATAGCAGACCGCGAACTTGCGGACATGAACGCTGAAGAAGGCGTGTCCAGCCTGCAAAGCTGGAATCTGCATGTTTTCATGCGTTCTTCCGGCGCGGCCGGTGGACCAAAATCAGGCAACCCCATCCTGCCCAGCGACGTGATCTTCGTCGAACCGCCAATGAGCGATGCATGACCAGCGCCAAAATAAGGGATGTGCAAATCGCGGCGGCCCATGACGGCGAGGCGGAACTTCTGGTGACGCTCGAGTATGGCAATGGCGGCCGGACGCAGGTGACACTCGATGAGTTCGCCGCCCGCGTTCTGCTCTCCAGTTGCCAGACCGAAAAGCCGGATGACCTGATCGGTGCCGACTGGGTGCTCGTGCGCGACGCCCTTATCGCTTCCTCTGAACGATACGCAGACAACACAACAAACAAATAAAACGGGAGATAACTGACATGTATGACCTGATCATCAGGAACGGTACGGTCGTCGACGGATCCGGAATGCCCGCCTTCAAGGCCGACATTGCCGTTCGCGGGAACAAGATCGAAAAAATAGGACGCATTTCGGAGAGCGCTTCCAAGGAAATTGACGCTGAAGGACGGATCGTTGCGCCAGGCTTCATCGATCCGCACACGCATTTTGATGCTCAATTGCTGTGGGACGGCTTCGCGAAACCTGCACTCTCGCATGGCGTGACAACCATCGTGCCAGGGAACTGCTCACTTTCCCTGGCTCCCTTGAAGGCGGAACACCGGATGAAACTCGTGGGCATGTTCAACCAGATCGAAGAGATGCCGCTCAAAGCGTTCGAAGAAGGCGTTGTCTGGGACTGGGAAACCTTCTCGGAATACATCACACGCATTCGCAAGGGTCTTGCCATCAATGTTGCGCCACTGGTCGGCCATAGCGTCCTGCGCCTGTGGGTCATGGGCGATGCCGCGATGGAGCGGACGGCAACCGACACCGAAATCGCAGAGATGCAATCGGTCCTGCGCGAATGCCTGGACGCCGGCGCCATCGGACTATCGACCAGCTATGTCGACATGGACGAGAAACTGCAGCCAGTGCCGAGCCGGCATGCCGATGCGGGCGAAGTGGATGCGCTGGCCAGCGTTCTTGGAGAATATGGACGCGTGCTCCAGATCGTCCCGGAATTCTACGACCCGGACCTGACTATCGCACGGTTGGACCAATTGGCTGAGCTTTCCCTGAAATATGGAATTCCCACGACGTTTTCACCGCTCTTCGTGAACGCTGACAACACGAATGCGGTCGACAAAGTTATCCGCCGTGTGGATGAGCAGTTTGCACGAGGCGCACGTGTCTGGCCGCAGGTACAGACCCGCCCGATCGACATCAGCTTCTGTTTCGCCGTGCCGAGCCTGCTCTTCATCCGCCTACCGAGCTGGTATGGCGTGATGCGCTTCGGCACACACGACCAGATCGTTGCAGCATTCCGTGACGAGGATACCCGCAAGAAGCTGATCGCCGAAGCCGCACAGCAAGGCGAGTTGTGGCCTCGCCTGCGCTTGCGCCACGTCAACACACCAGAGAACCAGAAATATGTCGGCAAGACATTGGCCGAAATCGCCGAGATGCGCGGGACGACGCCAATCGATGCAATGATCGACCTGTCTCTTGAGGAAGATCTCGACGCGCACTTCATTGCTGCAAGTATGGGGCACAATTCGGATGAGAAGGTTTCCAGCATGCTGAAGCATCCTCGTGTCCACATCGGCGCGAGCGACGGCGGGGCGCACATCCTCTCATTCTCGACTTACGGCGACACGGGGTACCTGTTCGGACATTTCGTCCGCAGTCTGAACCTGATGGGCATGGAAGAAGCTGTGAAGAAGGTGACTTCCGACACAGCTGCCATCTGGGGCATCCCGGACCGCGGCCTCCTTCAGACGGGCTATATCGCCGACATCGTTGTCTTCGATCCCGATTCCATCGACCGGGGAGAAGAAATTTACGTGCAAGATGTGCCGGGTGACGGCAGCCGTTATGTACGGGAATCTCACGGCGTTGATACGGTTATCGTGAGCGGCGGAATCGCCTGGTCCGCTGATGATGGCTATCAGGAAACACGCGGCGAAATCCTTCCGGGTGCGAAGGCCGATTTGCGTCCAGTGGTGGCCGCATGAGCTGGCCGGGAGTAAAGCAGCGGCGCATCGGAACCAATGGCATTCAGTTGAACATTGCAGAGGCGGGGGACGGCCCCCTCGTCCTCCTGCTGCACGGATTTCCGGAGAGCTGGTATTCCTGGCGTCATCAGTTCGCACCACTGGCAGCGGCCGGATACCACGTCGTGGCACCGGACATGCGCGGCTATGGCAAGAGCGACAAACCGGAAGAGATCACCGCCTACAATCAGGTGGAAGTGGTGAACGATATCATCGGCCTCATTCCGGCGCTCGGATACGATGAAGCCGTCGTGATCGGTCATGACTGGGGTGCGCCAACGGCCTGGTCGACCGCGTTGTTCCACCCGAACAAGGTCCGCGCCGTCGGCGGTCTCTCCGTTCCCTTCATGCCGCGCTCCCCCGTCCAGCCGATGCCAATGATGCGGGAGATGTTCAAGGGCCAGTTCTTCTACCAGCTGTATTTCCAGGAACCCGGCGTTGCAGAAACAGAGTTCGAGGCGGACCTGAAAACCAATCTGCGCAAATTCCTGTGCATGGCGGGCGGGGAGACCGACCTTGCCGCACTCCCCCCCAAGGCAGAGGATGATGACCTTCTCTCGGGCCTGCCCGATCCGGAACAGCTTCCAGCCTGGCTGACAGAAGCGGATCTCGATTTCTACACGAATGAATTCACGAACTCCACGATGCGTGGGCCAATCAACTACTATCGCAATCACGACCTGACCTGGGAGATGACCGAGGGCGCGCCGACGGAAATCCACCAGCCAGCCATGTTCGTCGCGGGAACAAACGACGGCGTCGTCATGATGGCCGAGGAAGCCATCAAAATGATGCCGCACTTCGTGAAGGACCTCCGCATCAATCACATGATCGAAGGCATCGGACACTGGACCCAACAGGAGGCGCCTGACGCGGTGAACACGCAGATACTTGCGTTCCTGAAGAGTCTGGACGCCTGAAAGCGAGGGGCACATGGCTGAGAAAGTAATCATCATCGGCGCCGGCATTGGCGGACTCTGCACTGCGCTCATGCTTCAACCCACAGGACGCAACATCCTGCTTCTGGAAAGGGATGGCCCGATCGGGACAGACGAGCCTGATGATCTGTTCCGCACATGGAAGCGAACTGGTGTCGGACACGTTCGGCAGAGCCACGCCTTCCTTGCGCGTCTTCGCACCATCCTGAAGGAGGAACACCCGGCCTTGCTGGATAGCCTGATGTCCCACGGGGTGCGGGAACTCACCTTCGAAATGATGCTGACCGAGCAGCAGCAGGAAACCTACCAGCCGCAACCGGAAGACAGCGACCTTACCATCATCACCAGTCGGCGCACTACGCTGGAAATGGTTATCCGCAGATACGTTGAATCTTTGCCGAATGTAGAAGTTCAATCCGGCTTCTTTGTCCGTAGACTTATCACTTCAAGAGGAACTGACGGAGTGTTCGCTGTCAGCGGCGTTGAGGGAGAGCAGGACGGAAAGCCCACTTCCATCACCGCAGACCTCGTTGTCGATGCTTCCGGCAAAGGTGGCTTCACCATCGAGCAACTGATGGAAGAAGGCGCGAACATTTATGAAGAAAGCGAAACAGCAGGCATTCTGTACTTCACCCGCCACTACCGCCTCCTGCCCGGCTGTTCCGAACCGGATCGCAAATCAAACCCGCCTGCTTCGGGTGACCTGGGATATCTGAAGTTTGGCGTATTTCCGGGGGATAATGGAAACTTCTCTATCACGATCGCCCTGCCCGAAGTCGAGATGGAGTTGAGGAAAAAAATCCTGAACCCGGAAATTTTCCACCGCATTACCCTCATGCTGCCCGGTCTGCAGCCGTGGACCAATGAGGAGCGATCAGAGGGAACGAGCAAGGTCTTCGGTATGGGCGATTTGAACAATCGCTGGCGCGATACGGTTGTGGAAGGCAAACCCGCCGCCGTCGGCTATTTCCCGCTCGGCGACACGCTCGTTCGGACAAATCCGCTTTACGGGCGGGGATGTTCATTCGCCGCGGTCAGTGCACAGCTGCTACGTCAGACTCTGGACGAATCGGCGGACCCAACCAGGCGGGCCCTTGCCTATCACCAACGGATCCTGAGCGACCTGCGTCCCTATTATATCAATCAGCGCAAACAAGACCGCTCCGCGATACGCCGGGCTCAACGCAACCTGATGCCCGGCACAACCCCGTCGATCCGTTCGCGTATGCTCGAGAGTTTCGCAGAGGATGGTGTGCGAATTGCCTTGCGGTCAGACACCCGGCTTTTGCGCGAAGCAATGCGCGGGTTCCACATGCTGGAACATCCGGACAAATGGTTGGGCAAACCCGGCAATCTCGCAAAGGTGCTCTACTTCTGGATCCGTGGAAAGAAAGCGAACGCGGCTGCGTACCCACCACCGCCGGGCCCGGAAAGAACCGAAATGCTCTCGGCCCTTCAAATCGACCCCCAGGCCGATATCATCCGTTTGAAACAGGATGAACAGCTCGCAGCATGACAAGTACTTCCACCCTCCCAGACATCGGACAGCGTGAGCGCGCAAAGGAAGAGCGCCGCCAGAGAATTATCCGCGCCGTGCGTGACCTCATTCGGGAGACTGGCGATGCCAATCCCTCGATGCGCCTGATTGCCAGTCGCGCGGGTGTCAGCATTGCGACAGCCTACAATCTTTTCGGATCAAAACAGGCGGTCGTTCTGGCTGTTCTGGAAGACCGGCAGAACTTCAAGGAGCGGTTTGCGTCGCTGAAAGCACGGAACCCGATCGATCTGGTTTTCGCCGCTCACGAACTGGCTGTGAGCTACTACACGCACGACCCGGAATTCTATCGCCCGCTATGGCGCGCGCTCCTGGATTCCAGTGGTAAAAGTGACATGAGTATCGTCCCTCCCGAACGCCAGGCGGAAACGCGCGCAGCATGGCGGACAGTACTATTGCAAGCCCGGGATGACGGGTATCTCGACAAGGATGAATCCATTGAATGGCTGGAACGCAGCCTGACGCATAGCGCAACAGGCGCCATGCTTTCTTGGGCTACCGAAGCCCTTTCGACGGAAGCACTCCTGCCTTCAGCTGGCTTGGGATACGCTTACATCCTGAGCGCCGCCGCAACCGCCAAAGGCAGGCCTACGCTCAAACAGCGTATCGCGAGCTACAAAGCCTCACTTCCATAAGCTTCTGTCTTGCGAAATTGCGATAGATGGGAAAGCTCGACAGCGGGGTCGATACCACGCCTGAGGGGTTGAGCCCCGCGAAAAACCACCTATTGGAAGGTCTCGTGATCGGATTGGGGGATCACGAGGTCAGCAACAGGAAGCCTGGGGGACATGACCTACGTCGCGGCAATGTTCATAAAGAAAATGATCGATCAGGCGCCAGAGTCGCTTGATCGAGCCGAGCTGTTTGCCGACGTGGGTATTACCGAAGAGGATGCAGCGAACCCAAATACTGTGGTTCGGGATACTCAGTACTATTCATTGCTTGAAACCATAGCGGCGGCCGAAGCACCGAATATCGGTTTCCACCTTCGTACATCTGCGGCGATGACATGTGCGGATTTCGGCGCCGTCGGTCTCGCCTGGAAATGTGCACCAACCCTGCGCCGTTCCTTTCAGCGGATGGACCGGTATGCCCGCGCTTACAATACAACGGCCACATTCCGGCTTGTTGAAAAAGACGGTTTCAGCATGTGGACTCACCAAAGGTTGGAGCCCAAGCGGCTGGGCATGTATCTGTCGACCGAAGGCACGCTGGGGACCTATGTCGCCATGTGCCGGGAAACGACGTTTGCGGAAAACAAACCGCACGCGGTTCAGTTTCGCCACCCCGAACCAGCAGGATCCCTTGAGGCACTGGAAGCCTATTTCAGATGTCCGGTGACATTCGGCGCTGAAATTGATGCGATCATCTTACCCGAGGAGCGTCTCGACCGGAAAAACACCGTCGGCGATGAAAGCATCTGGCGGTTCCTGACGAGCCATATTGAGCAGACCCTGGTCGAAGAAGATCATGAGGAAGCACTGGATCGTCAGGTCATAATCCAGATCGCCAATATGTTGAGCGAGGGTATTCCGACCCTTTCAGACATCGCGTCGGAGCTCGGCATGAGCGCCCGCACGCTTCAACGCCGTCTCGCCGACCAAGGGCAGACATTTCAGTCCCTCGTCGATGAGGCGCGCAGGCAGCTCGCCGAAAAGTTTCTGACAGATACCAGATACTCCATCGCCCAGGTCGCGTTTCTGACCGGGTTTTCCGAGCAGAGCGCGTTCACCCGGGCATTCAAACGCTGGGCCGGACAAACCCCGGGCTCATTCCGGGAAAGCGCAATGGAGCACCGGGTGTGACAACCTGCGAATGCGCGCGCTGATTCCGCCCCTTCGAGTCGCGCCAGCTTGAACCGCCCGGGAAAGTAGCCAGAGCCGGTTTTCATCTCCAGGCGACTCGACCAAAACGCGCCAGATGCCCAATATTCATGAAGCTGGTCGCCCAGATTCCGCTCAGATAATCAGGGCCAGGCGCAGACAAAGGCCCAGCGGGAAAATTTAGAACCACTGGGGCGTGCAATACGATCCTGATTGGAATAGGGTTCCCCTAACGGAACAATCTCAAAAACTCGGAGCATTGAAATGGCAACACTCAAGGTCAATGGGCAGGTGATGACGGTTGATGTTGACGATTCAACGCCCCTGCTCTGGGTCATTCGCGAACAGTTGGGACTTACGGGTACGAAATATGGTTGTGGCATTGCCGCGTGCGGCGCCTGCACGATCCATATCGACGGTCAGGCTATCCGCTCCTGCGTTTACCCGGTCGGCGCACTCTCGGGAGAAGAAGAAATCACAACCATCGAAGGCCTGTCGGAGGACGGTAGCCATCCGGTCCAGCAGGCATGGGTGGAGCTCGATGTTCCCCAGTGCGGTTACTGTCAGCCTGGCATGATCATGGCGGCCGCAAGCCTGCTCAATGAGAATCCCGAAGCGACGGACGAAGACATCGACGCATCGATCACCAACATTTGCCGGTGCGGCACCTTCACCCGTGTCCGGAAGGGCATCCACCTGGCCAAGACGAAGAAAGCCTGAGGAGGACGACAGAAATGACTGCTATCACAGGCCTTTCCCGCCGCGGATTTATCATCGGAACCGGCGCCACCGGTTTGACCATCGGCATTCTTTCCGCTTGTGCACCCGGCGGCCAGGACGCACCGGTCGACGCGGGGCCGCCCCCGCCTGAAGTGAACGCATGGGTTCACATCGGAACCGACGACGTGGTCACGGTTCGCATCGCCCGCTCCGAGATGGGCCAGGGCACACTGACCGGTCTCGCGCAAATGGTCGCCGAAGAACTTGAGTGTGACTGGGACTATGTGAAGACCGAATACCCAACCCCGGGGCAAAACCTCGCACGTGACCGCGTCTGGGGTAACTTCCTCACGGGCGGCAGCCAGGGCATCCGGTCGAGCCAGGACTATGTCCGGGAAGGCGGCGCAGCAGCCCGCATGATGCTGGTTCAGGCCGCGGCAAACCGCTGGGGCGTCCCAGTCGATGAATGTTCAGCCGCGAAGAGTGTCATCACGCACGGCCCGAGCGGCAAGACTTTGCGGTTCGGCGAAGTCGCCGCCGAAGCCGCCGAGCTGCCAGCCCCTGAAACGGTTACACTGAAAGATCCGTCCGAGTGGAAGATTATCGGACAATCCGTGCCGCGTCTCGACACGACGGGGAAAGTCACCGGCAAGCAGCTCTACACCACCGACATGAAAATGGATGGTATGCTGAACGCCGCGATCAAGGCGGCACCCAAACGTGGCGGCACGCTCAAATCCTTCGATGCCGAAGCGGTCACCTCAATGCCGGGAGTGAAGGCAGTCGTTCAAGTGGACGATAAAGCCGTTGCGGTTGTTGCAGACTACTGGTGGCAGGCGAAGACGGCACTCGATGCCCTCCCGATCGAATGGGACACTGGAGAGGGCTCTGACTTTTCGAGCGCTGCGTTTGAGGCGGATCTCGACGAAGGTCTCACAGCCAGCGAAACCTTTGTCGGGAACAAGGCTGGCGATGTCGACACGGCCTTTGCCAACGCCGCGCAGGTCATTGAAGCAAGGTACAACGCACCTCACCAGAACCATGCCTGCATGGAGCCGATGAATGCGATCGCAGTCTGGACACCGGAAAAGTGCGAAGTCTGGTGCCCGACCCAGAACGGCGAAGCTGCTCTGGCGGCAGCGGCCGAGGCGGCCGAGCTGCCAATACAGAATTGCGACGTATACAAACAGCTTCTGGGCGGCGGATTCGGCCGCAAAGGGGCAGCAGACTATATCTCGCAGACGGTAAAGATTGCGAAACAGATGCCGGGCACGCCGATCAAGCTGCTCTGGTCCCGCGAAGAAGACATGGAACAAGGCTTCTATCACCCGATCACCAAAGCTTATTGCCAGGGCGCGCTGGATGCGGACGGCAATCTGACCGGCCTGAAAATCCGGATTTCCGGTCAGTCCATCCTCGCTGGCATCATGCCGCAAGCGCTGATGGATGGCGCCGATATGATCGTGTTCCAGGGACTGCTTCCGTCAGGCGTAGACCCCAGGGTCGAAGACCAGTCGATCAAGTACACCTTCCCAAATCTCCTGGTCGACCACGCCATGCGGAACCCGCCTGTTCGGCCGGGTTTCTGGCGAGGGGTGAATGCGAACCAGAACGCCATCTATCTCGAATGCTTCCTGGACGAACTCGCTCATGCCGCTGGCCGGGATCCACTGGAGTTCCGTCTGGCGCATCTGAAGGACAGTCCGAAAATGACGGCAGTACTGCAGGCGGTTGCGGACAAGTCCGGATGGGGTGCCGATGACGGGCTTTCCCGCGGACTCTGCTGTTTCTATTCGTTCGGCAGCTACACGGCCGCTTGTGCGGAAGTGACTGTCAGCGATGACGGCGAACTGAAGATGCACAGGATCGTGGCCGCAACAGATCCGGGCTACGGCGTCAATCCGCAACAGATCGATGCACAGGTTGCTGGATCGTTCGTTTACGGTCTTTCCGCCATGCTGCATCAGGAGATCACATTCGAAGATGGCGAGACCCAGCAGAAGAATTTCAACACCTATGATTCAATGCGGATCGCCGAGATGCCGGAAGTGGAAACACTCGTGATGCCATCGGGCGGCTTCTGGGGTGGCGTCGGCGAGCCAACCATCGCGGTGGCACCCCCGGCCGTCCTCAACGCAATTTTTGCGGCCACCGGCAAACGTATCCGCCAGCTTCCACTGAAGGACCAGGCATTGAGATAACTCATGACCAGGCAAACTGGCGCACTGGGAATTCTTGCATTACTCATGTCTCTTCTCGGGGCGTGCGGGTCAACGCCGACAGACGCAATGGCCGCCGAAACAAGCCCGCTGGCAGACACCGGTTCTGCCGCGGTGCTTGCACTTGCATGTTCTGGCTGTCACAGCCCGGCGGGCGGGGCAATTGCCAGCCTTGAAGGCCGCACATCTACAGAATTGCGAACCGCCCTGCTTCGCTACCGCACCGACCCGGATGGCGGCAGCGTGATGCACCGCATGATGAGAGGGTATTCCGAGGCAGACATAGACGCGATCAGCGTCTACCTGGCTGAGGATATCGCGGAATGACCTATTCGTATCTCAACCGGCGCGACCTGATCGTTGCCTTGTCCGGGACAGGCTTGCTCGCTGCGCTGCCGCTGAAGGCCGCGGCACAGGTCAAAGCGAGACTGGTCATCGTCGGGGGCGGTTTCGGTGGCGCCACAGCAGCCCGTTTCCTGAAAACGCTACTTCCGAGCGCCTCCGTCACCCTCATTGAAGCCAATAGGGAGTACTACGCCTGCCCGTTCAGCAATCTCGTTGTTGCTGGCCTGCGCGAGCTCTCCGCGCAACGATTCAGCTACGAGGCACTGAAGTCGCAAGGGATCAGGGTTGTTCAAGACCACGCGATGAAAGTGGACCCTGTTGGCCGGTCTGTGCAGGTCTCCTCCGGCCAAACTTTTGACTATGATAAACTGATCCTGTCTCCGGGCATCGATTTCAGGTGGAATGAGATAGAAGGCTATGACGAGGCGGCCGCAGAAATCATGCCGCACGCATGGAAAGCAGGTCAGCAGACCACCTTGCTGCAGCAACAATTGAGCAAAATGAAAGACGGCGGTGTCGTGGTGATGTCTGTGCCGCCCGCACCGTTCCGCTGCCCGCCCGGGCCATACGAGCGGGCCAGCCTGATTGCACAATACCTCAAGACTCATAAGCCGGCGTCGAAACTGATCATCCTTGATGCTCAGGACAAGTTCTCGAAACAGCCTCTCTTCGAGGAAGCATGGTCCAGTCTCTATCCGGATCATATCGAACGATATGGCGCCAGTGAGTTTGGCCGTGTCGTTTCCGTTTCGCCGTCATCCATGACCCTCTCGACGGAATTCGAAGATTTTCAGGCTGACGTCGCGAATGTGATCCCGCCTCAACAGGCGGGCGCGATCGCTCACCATGCCGGCGTAGCGGACATGACGGGCTGGTGCCCGATCGATCCCCTGACATTCGCCTCCACTCTCCAGCCGGACATCCACGTCATCGGCGATGCCACAATCGCCTCCCCAATGCCGAAGTCCGCGTTCTCGGCGAACCTCCAGGCGAAGCTTTGTGCGATGCAGATTGCGAGAGTTCTTGCCGGAGATTCACCTCAGCCAACGACCCTGACAAACACCTGCTACTCGTACCTCTCCGATACGACCGCCGTATCGATCACAGGCGTCTACACAAATAGTGGCGGCGCTCTGCATTCTGTTGAGGGCGCGGGGGGCCTCAGCCCGCTGGATGCATACCCGATCATCCGCCAGAATGAAGCGCTCCAGGCAAAAACCTGGTTCCGCACGATCACCGAACAGACATTCGGATGAAGGCCGCCGCTCCGTTCGGACTGCTTTCCTTCCTGTTTCTGGCGGCATGCGGGCAGGCGCAGGACGATCGGCTGGCAAGCCCCGTGACAATCGTCGGGGATGCCATCACTGCCCCCCTCGAAGGCAGAATGGGGAATCCTGTACGTGGGCGGGAAACCTTCACCTCACGCGAGGAAGGGCATTGCGTCCTGTGCCACCAAATGGCGGGCCTCGATGCTGAATTTCAGGGAAATGTCGGCCCGGCACTCACCGGCATCGGCGCACGCCTGACTGCCGGACAGATCCGCTACCGCCTTGTTGACGCTCAAGGCATTTGGCCGGACACTGTCATGCCCTCCTACTATCGCACAGGCGGTCTTCGTCAGGTTGGCAAAGCGTATCAGGACGCCCCAGCGCTCAGCGCACAACAGATCGAAGACATCGTCGCGTTTTTGGAAATGCAGGCTGACTGATGCCCGACGACAACCGCTCACCTTCCACAGTTCGCTGGACGCGCCGCGCCGTTCTTGCCTCCACCGGTCTCGTCTCGATCGCGTCCATCCTTGCGCCATTGGCATCCGCAACCCCTGAAGATGCCGATCAGGCAATCCGGGATATTTTCGGCGACCGGCCGGTCAATCCTGGCAGAGTGACCGTGACTTTGCCGCCCATCGCTGAAAACGGCAATTCCGTCTCGATCGGGATCTCCGTCGACAGCCCCATGACCGATGCTGACCACGTCAAACAGATTGTCATCCTCTCGCCACGCAACCCGATCGCGACAATCGCGCGGTTCCATCTGGGACCGCATGCCGGACGTGCCGAGGTTTCCACGCGGGTCCGCATGGCCGGAACACAGACACTCCGGGTGATCGCGGAGATGAGCGATGGCACGCTCTGGTCCGGCACGGGCAGCACCTATGTCACGCTGGCTGCGTGCATAATCGGTTAGGAAGGTATCGGCGCAATGATCCGCATTTCAGCCCCGGAATCAGCCTTTGAAGGCGAGGTGATCGAGCTAAAAGCAATGATCCAGCACCCCATGGAAACGGGCTACCGGCGCGATTCCAAAGGCGACATCATTCCCCGCGACATCATCAAATCTTTCCGCTGCACCTATGACGGCAATATCGTCTTCGAGGCTGAATTCTTCCCGGGCATTGCCGCCAATCCGTTCCTGACTTTTCATGCCCGCGCCACACATACCGGCGCCCTGACATTCTCGTGGACCGACCAGCATGGAGAGAGCTGGACCGAAGAACGGATGCTGACAGTCTCATGAGACGGGCCTGCTTGTTGGCCTTGGTCCTCGCGGGATGCAGCGAAGATCATGACCGCGTCGCTCAACCTAGCCAGATTGCCCCTGAGGATATCCAGTCTGGCTACGACTTCCTGCAGCCGGAGACCCAGTCCCTGCAGGACGATGAATTCGCCAACCCCGGATACCTCTGGGTCGACAAGGGACAAGCCTTGTTCAATCAGGCCCCGGAGAATGGCGGGCCAACCTGCTCTTCCTGCCATAGCGACGACAGCCGCCCGGTCTCCAAAGCCGCTGCGCATTACCCGGCTATCGACGAACTAACCGGGAAACTTGTGAATATCGAGGCTCGGATCAATCTCTGCCGCGAGCGCTATCAGGATCTCTCGCCACTGGAATACGAGAGCGACGAGCTTCTGGGCCTGACAGCCTACCTCTCCCACCTTGCACAGGGAGAGCCGGTCTCCGTGAAAATCGATGGCCCGGCGAAGAAATACTACGCTGCTGGCGAAGAGTATTTCTTCCTGCGCAAAGGCCAGTTCAATCTGGCCTGCAGCCAATGCCACAACGAACACTGGGGGGAAAAGCTGCGCGGCGACACGATCAGCCAGGGGCACGGCAACGCGTTTCCAGCCTACCGGATGGAATGGCAGACTTTTGGATCACTCCATCGCCGTCTGCGCGATTGCGATTCCGGGATCCGCGCTGAGCCGCTGGAATTCGGTTCGGAGACCTACACCGCCGTTGAACTCTATCTGGCGAAACGAGCAGAGGGGCTGGCCATGGAATCTCCGGGTATCAGGCGATGACAAAGCCGCAAAAGCCCCGCCTGAGCATCCGAGTCGATCTGCCTGGCGGCGGACGGTTCGGTCCCGGCAAAGCCGCGCTGCTGGATGCCATTGCGGACCTTGGCTCCATCAACAAGGCGGCCACGCATCTTGGCATGTCGTATCCACGGGCCAAGAAACTTGTCGAGGAAATGAACAAGGATTTTGGTGTTCCGCTCGTCATTTCAGCGCAAGGCGGCGCTGACGGGGGTGGCTCCCGCCTGACCGAAGCTGGCGAAAGCACAAGGGAGATGTATCGGGAGCTCTGCAAACGATCACTCGCGCACACAAACACGCTCCTCGCGAAGTTTTGTAAGCCCAATTCAGGTGAATAGGGCTGTCGCATTATAATTCGCCATTTATAATGCCCTGAATGCCTAATCCATCACGCCTCTACGCAGAACACCCTCAGAATGTGCTCGCCCAGTGGCTGGCGTGGCGCCAGACCGGCCCGGTTGCGCTCGTGGTTGTCTCGTCCACGGAAGGCGGGAGCGTCCGGTCTCCCGGGGCATTGATGGCGGTATCAAGTGATGGACGGCGGTGCGGCTACATCTCGGGCGGCTGCGTGGACGCTGATGTCGTTTTGCAGGCGCAGCAGGCCATCGAAGACAACAAGGTCCTGACGCTGAGATATGGTGCTGGATCTCCCTTCATCGACATGCCGCTCCCCTGCGGCGGCGCTATCGAGATCACGATCCTGCCCAGCGCCGATGAAAATGCCCTGCGGCAGTGCCATGACAGTTTGCGCGCAAGAAACTGGACTCGACTTTCGCTGCCCGAACTCCCGTCGTCATTTGTCTATCGCCCAAAACTCCGTATCAGGATTGCCGGGCGCGGCGCCGATGCGCTGGCGCTCGCCCGTCTCGTCCGGGCAGGCGGCTATAACCTCACGCTCCAGCTGCGCGATGGCGAGGACATCGACGAAGCCGCGCTGGATGGTTTCGACGATGTGAAAGCTCTCAAAACGCCCCAGGACCTGCCACCCGCGGCAGACGATACTTCGACTGCCTTCCTCCTGATGTTCCATGATCCCGATTGGGAAGCAGCTTTGCTGAAACAGGCGCTGCGCGGTCAGGCCTTCTACATCGGCGCCGTCGGCAGCCGGAAGACGCAAAACCGCCGCAAGGCGCACCTCGAGCAGGAGGGTGTTGAAGCGGCACAAATTACCCGCGTGCGCGGACCGATCGGTCTGGTGCCTTCAATGCGGGATGCTTCGATGCTCGCGATTTCCGCGTTGGCGGAGATCGTCAGCGCTTACAAGGACACGACAATCAATCCATTTGCGAACACAGCCATTATTCTCCTGGCCGCGGGGCAATCGGAACGTTTCCAGGATGGTGACAAACTGCTCGCAGACCTCGCCGGGAAACCTGTCCTCGGTCACGCCGCCGCAATGCTTGCAGACCAACCGGTCGCGGCCCGGATAGCTGTGACGGGACCGGGTCAGGCGGACAGGCAGAGAATCCTGAAGGCCGCAGGGTGGCAGATCGTTGAAAACAGCGACACCACCAGCGGACAGTCTACGTCCCTGAGAGCCGGCATGGACGTCGTCGCCGGAATGCCGGCGGTCGAGCAGGTCCTGATCCTGCTGGCCGACATGCCCTTCGTTTCCGACGCGCACCTTCACGCACTTCGTGAAGCCATGACGTCTGAAACAACAGCGTCAATGTCGGTAAACCGGAACGCGCTTTGTCCGCCCGCCATTTTCTCGAAAGCGACGTTCGATCAATTGAAGAGCATTTCAGGGGACGTTGGTGCCAAGCAAGTGTTCCGTGCCTTGAGCCACACACAAACCTGCCAGCTACCGGACAGCAACGCGCCGGATATCGACACCGTCGAAGACCTTGCCCGGGCGACCGGCGCACTGCCAGCTTAGGAGCCGGGGTTTGATCTACGTGCTTCCTGTCGTCTTCTTTATCACAGCAGCGCTCTATGCCAGCGTAGGCTTCGGCGGTGGGTCGACATACAACGCCGTTCTGATCTTGTCGGGCGCAGATTTCCGGGTCGTGCCCCTCATAGCGCTCGCCTGCAACATCCTCGTCGTTTCGGGAAATGTAATCCGCTATGGCATGACGGGCAATTTGAACTGGCGTGCGCTGTTGCCAGCATTGTCCTTGTCCATACCACTCGCCTGGCTCGGCGGACGCATACATGTGAGCGAATTTGTCTTCTCGGCATTGCTCGGAGTTACGCTTTTGCTGACCGGGCTTTCCATGATGTTCCAAAATCGCTGGCGGCAATCTGATGAAGATATTCCTCCATCCCGCAGTCTGTTCCTGCTGCCTGTCGGTGCGGGGACCGGATTCCTGGCCGGTCTGGTGGGCATTGGTGGAGGTATCTTCCTCGCGCCCGTGCTCTACTGGCTCCGGTGGAGCCACGAAAAAGCCATCGCGGCGGCCTGCAGCCTGTTCATTCTTCTGAACTCCGTTTCCGGACTTGCAGGGCAAGCGACCAAACTGAACAATGTCGGCACGCTTCAACTCGCGACGCCCTATCTTCCCCTTTTGCCAGCCGTCCTGGTTGGCGGGTGGATCGGCAACCGGTTTGGTGTCCTGAAAATGCAGCCCGCCCATCTGCGCCGCGGAACGGCTATTCTGATCCTCGTCGTTGCCGTACGGCTGCTCTACAAAGTCTGGAGAACAGCATAACGCCATGACCTCTCCTTCACCCACACCTCTTCGCGACACCTTCGGCCGGCAAGTCACCTATCTCAGGCTTTCAGTCACGGATCGCTGCGATCTTCGCTGCACCTATTGCATGGCAGAGGCGATGACATTCCTTCCGCGGAAAGATTTGCTGACCCTCGAAGAACTGGAGTTCGTGGCGAAAGCGTTCATACGCCGGGGTGTCAGGAAAATCCGTATCACAGGCGGCGAACCCCTGGTCAGAAAGGATATCCTGACACTGTTTGGAAATCTCGGTGCAGCACTTGGCCAGGGCCTTGAGGAATTGACCCTCACCACGAATGCTACACAGCTCGCACAACATGCAGATGACCTCGCCAGAGCTGGCGTTCGCAGAGTAAATGTTTCGCTCGATACGCTGGACCGGAACCGGTTCGAGGAGATCGCCCGGCGAGATCAGCTTGCTCAGGTTCTTGATGGCATTCACGCGGCAAAAGCCGCAGGACAGAAGGTCAAAATAAACACAGTAGCCTTGAAACATCAGAATGCCGATGAACTGTCCGATATCATCTCATGGTGCCACGAACAGGGACACGACATATCCCTGATTGAAGTCATGCCGCTCGGTGAGACCGGAGAGGACCGGTTTGACCAGTACATTCCGCTGGACCTCGTTCAGCAAAAACTCGAAACGCACTGGACACTCGACCCGGAAGAAAAAACTGACCCGCTGGCCGGGCCTTCTCGCTACTTCCGCATCCGGGAAACGGGCGGGCGGGTCGGCTTCATCACGCCGCTGACAAACAATTTCTGCACCGGATGCAACCGGGTCCGGGTGACCTGTACCGGCCGGATATATATGTGCCTTGGGCAAAATAGTCATATTGATCTGCGCACGCCGCTGAGAGAGTCCACAGATCCCGAAAAAGCGCTCGACGAAGCATTGGACGCCGCCCTCTTCGCCAAGCCTGAGCGCCATGATTTTGCGATCCGCTCGCCAGGTGAAGCTCCGTCGCTCAGGCGCCATATGTCAGTGACGGGAGGCTAGCGATGGCAACAATTCTTTATTTTGGGAAGCTGTCGAGCCTCTTCGGCGAGCTTTCGGAGCAAGCCCCTCTGCCGAGCGAAATTTCGGACACGGCAACACTCAGGAAATGGCTCGACGAAACACGAGGTTTCGATGGCGCGCTCATGCACAACAGTGTCCGCGTCGCGGTGAACAGCGAAATTGTCTCCGACCCCTTTCCGATTTCAAATGCAGATGAAATCGCATTCCTGCCGCCGGTCGGAGGGGGATGATGATCCGCGTAACCGACCAGCCGTTCACAATTTCCGATGCCGTCACAGAATTTGAGAGGCACGCTGCCGGCGCTGGCGCAATCGTTACATTTTCCGGCCTGGTCCGGCCGCAATCCGCTGAAGGAGAAGTCGTGACGCTGCACCTGCAGGCTTACGCTCCAATGACAGAAAACGGAATCCGGCATGCGGTCGACGCGGCGGCAATAAGATGGTCGCTTGGCGCGGTTCAGGTCATCCATCGGATTGGCGACATGACACCGGGAGATCCGATTGTGTTCGTGGCCACAGCCGCTCCGCATCGGCGGGCTGCATTTGAAGCGGCGGACTTCCTGATGGATTACCTCAAGACCGACGCGGTCTTCTGGAAAAAGGAAGTGACTGCGTCCGGATCGCACTGGATCGAACCAAGAGCGGAAGACTATCGCGACCGCTCCAGATGGAAACAACAGGAAGAGAGCTGACCCCCAATGCATGGCATCAATGAAAGTCTCGAGTTCAAACCGGTCCGCATCGCCGTTCTGGTCGTCAGCGACACGCGAACGCTCGACACCGACACGTCTGGCGCGACACTCGTTCAGAGGCTTGAAGAGGCGGGTCATATTCTCGCCGACAGGAAAATTCTGAAGGACGATAAAGCCGCTATCCGGGCCCAGGTTTCAGCCTGGATTGCCGATCCTGAAACCGATGTTGTGATCACCAGCGGCGGCACCGGGCTGACTGGCCGGGATGTGACACCGGAGGCAGTGACACCGCTATTCGACAAGACGATTGAAGGCTTTTCCGTAATCTTCCACCAAGTCAGCTTCCAGAGCGTCGGGCTGTCTACACTGCAATCGCGTGCGGTCGCGGGGCTCGCCTCCGGCACCTTCATTTTCTGCCTGCCGGGGTCAACCGGCGCGGTAAAGGATGGCTGGGACAAGGTCATCTCCTTCCAGCTCGACAGCCGCCACAAACCCTGCAACCTGGTCGAACTGATGCCGCGCCTCATGGAGCATGAGGCATGAGCGAACTTACCCATATCGGCCCGGATGGGCGTGTACGGATGGTTTATGTCGGAGCCAAGCCCGTGACTGAGCGGGTAGCCGTGGCGCAAGGCAAGATCAGCATGGCCGCTGCAACCCACGCGCTGGCGCTGAACCGGGACACGAAGAAGGGTGATCCCATCGCGATTGCCGAACTCGCCGGCATCATGGCCGCGAAGAAGACTGCCGACCTGATCCCGCTTTGCCATCCGCTGCCGCTCACCAATGTCGAAGTAAGCATCACATCACACGATCCGGATGCGCTTGCAGTCACGGCGACGGCCCGGACAACCGGCAAGACCGGCGTGGAGATGGAGGCGCTGACCGCTGTCTCCGTGGCCTGCCTGACGCTCTACGACATGCTGAAAGCCGTCGACAAGGCGATGGTGATCTCCGGCATCGAACTGGTGAGCAAGACCGGCGGAAAATCCGGCGACTATCACAAGGAAAACAAGTGAGCGGACTGATCAGTGTCGACGAGGCGCTTCGGGCGCTGGCCCCGCATGTTCTGGATGCGGGCGAAGAAAGCCTTCCGGTCGGCGATGCGCTCGGCCGGGTTCTGGCGCAGGATGTCACCGCCAGAACCACGACACCGCCGACAGATGTTTCGGCGATGGACGGATATGCCGTCCGCCTGTCCGATGTCCGGGAAGCTGGCAGCCGCCTGCAGGTGACAGGGGAAATCCCGGCCGGCACCTTGCCGAACCGCTCTGTGGCAGCTGGCGAAGCGATGCGGATTTTCACCGGCGCGCCGCTTCCGGAAGGCGCCGACCACATCCTGATCCAGGAAGAAGCCGAGCGGACCGGTGAGGTGATCGAGGTCACGACACCCCAGACAGAAGCGAAACACATCCGCAAGGCCGGACGGGATTTTTCTGCGGGCGAAATCCTCGTCACCGCCGGAACGCTTCTCTCCCCTGCAGACCTTGGCCTCGCTGCCGCCGGGAACAATGGCACCGTCACCGTCCGGCGAAAGCCGAAAGTCGCAATCCTTCCGGGTGGAGATGAATTGCTTCCTCCCGCCAGCGAACTCCAACCCGGCAAGATCATCGACTCCAGTTCCACGGCGCTGGCAGCGCTGATCCGCAGCTGGGGCGGTGAGCCCATCACGCCCGGCATCGCGGGCGACACCATCGCGCAGATCCGGGCCCTTATCGATGCGGCGGGGGATGCTGACCTGATCCTGCCCATTGGCGGCGCGTCCGTGGGCGATTATGACTATATGAAAGCCGCTTTCCAGGAGGCAGGCGCCGAGATCCTCTTCTCAGGCATTGCCGTGCGCCCGGGAAAGCCGACCTGGTTTGCAAGACGCGGGACGCAGCGTGTGCTCGGCCTTCCCGGAAACCCCGCCTCCGCTTTTGTCTGTGCACATCTTTTCCTGAAAGACCTCCTCGCGAAAACATCCGGCCCCACGTCCCGCTTTTCCGCGAAGCTGGAGGCGGAGATGGCGCCCGGCGGGTTCCGGGAAACCTACTATCGCGCCGTGTCCCGACTGCATGACGGTGTCCGGACGGTCACGCCACTTGCGGACCAGGACAGTTCCCTTCTCCGCCCGTTGCAACAAGCAAACTGCCTGATCCGCCGGCAGGCCAATGCGCCCGCCGCAGCACCGGGAGATGACGTCGATTGCGTCAGTTTCGGCAGCGTTTGACGAACAGCCCAGCACGCTTGCCCGGAAACGCCTCAGCGTTCCGGCAAGTTTCCTGATTTTTGAGAAGGCTCAGCTCGTGTCGGGCTCGGGCCAGCGTTTCAGCGCCTCAAGCAACTCGACCGTCAGCCCACCGGAGACGAGCGCAACGGCGGCTAGCAAGCGGTGCACATTCGGGATCGGCGGCACGTGGGGCCTCGCCTCTCCCGCCGCCTGCCAGCGCTGGATCGTTCGGGCAAGACGCCGCGCCCGCCGCTTGTGATGCTTCATCGTGGCGAGCATGGCCTGCCAGCGTGCAATCAGCGGCGCGGCGGGGACGGGTCCGGGCACGGGCAGCGTCACCGGGCCTTTCAGGAAGTGTGGACAAGGCCGCGATGGCGCGGGCACCATGGTGAAGACGTAGCGATACTCGGCGTCGGGATTCTTCGGCGCGTAATAGTTGCTGCCAATGCGCGGCTTCAGAGGTGCCAGCTCCATCTGCAGCTCCAGCAGGAAGATCAGACGGCGGAGCAGAAGGGCCAGCCGTTTCAGCTCTGCCCGCACCCGCCGGTTCAGTGATTTCGATATTGTTTCAGGCGTCTTGTAGAGATCGACATTCACGCCCGCCTCCGCAATCGCGCGGGCGAGCGTGTTGAAAGCCTGAGAGAGGAAAGCGGTGCGTTCTGTCATGGTGGCGAGAGTGGCATGTGCAGCAATCCGGCAGGATAGAATTCGCCCTCACCTCCCACCGCCTGCGGCGGCGGGCCCCTCCTCTCCCGCGAGCGGGAGAGGGGTTTTCTTTCGTCATTTCAACAGAGTCGCGGCGGCGCCGGGTTCCCCCCTCTCCCTCCGGGAGAGGAGGGACCCGCGCCCGCAAGGGCGTGGGAGGTGAGGGATAGGCGCCGGTCTGTCCACTCCCGGAAACGAGGCATGACCAGCGAAGCACGAAATCTGACTTCGGCATGATCATGCATGACTTGCCATGATTATACCGGACTATGCCGGACTAAGCCGCATCATGGGCCGCTTCCTGCCCGGCGTCAGGCGTCCGACAGGAGCGACCGAAGGGCCCGCACAAGCTGCATACACTGGTCCGGCGTGTTGTAGAGCGTCGGCGTGACACGAATGCAGGCGCCCTTTGCAACATCGCTGCGGTGGACCGTGAAGATGCCATGCTTCTCTACCAGCGCATTCACGATGGCCTTGTTGTCATCGACGCTCGTCTTGCCCTTGAAGCGGAAGGACGTGATCGCGGCATGCAGGCGCGGGTCTGACGGCGTGAGGATCTCGATCCGGTCGTCGCCGCGCATCTCCTCTGCCCAGAGGTCGCGGAGGTAAGACACGCGGGCGGCCTTGCGGGCGGGGCCGACGAGTTCATGGAAATCGAGCGCGTCCTTGAGCGTCAGGAAGGTCGCAAAATTCGTCGTGCCGGTATGGATACGGTGATAGATCGTGCCAACGCCTTCCGGCCGTTCGGAGATATCCGGCGAGATATCCGCCAGCCGGTCCTGGCGGATATAGATCAGGCCCGCCCCGATCGGTGCGCCAATCCATTTGTGCAAATTGAAGCCGACAAAATCTGCGCCGAGGTCTTCCATCCGGAAATCGGTCTGGCCCCAGGAATGGGCCGCATCGACGATACAGTCCACGCCGAAGCCGCGCGCCATCTCGACAATCTCCCGCACCGGAATCATCAGGCCGGTGCGGTGGCTGATATGGGTCAGCAGCAGGAGGCGCACCTTGGGGTTCGCTTCCAGCGCCTGCCGGTAGGTGTCGATCAGTTGGTCATGGGTAACCGGTTCCGGGATGTCGATGCGAACGACAGAGGCCCCTTCCTGCTCGGCCTTGGTGGCCATCGCGGTCTGGATGGAGTCGTAATCGAGGTCGGCATACATGACAGCATCGCCGGGCTTAAGAAGGTTATAGCCGCCGACCAGCGCCTGCAGGGATTCAGTGGCGTTGCGCGTGAAGACAATCTCGTCCGCTCCGGCGCCAAGGAAGTCCGCGATGCGCGCATGGATTGGCTGGATCTCTGCGTAATAGTCCCGGCGGGCATACCAGGAATTGTTGCGGTTCACCTTTTCGGTGTTCCGGATAAAGGCCTCCATGACGGGTTTGGCCATAAGGCCCCAATAGCCGTTCTCGAAGTTCACGACGTCCGGTGTGACGTCGTATTGCGCCGCGATCGGGCGCCAGAAGGCTTCGTCTGTGGCGATGTCCTGCACTGTGCGCGCTCCTGCAGAGGCCGGCACCGGCGCAGCGGTACAGGCAGTTTCCGTCCCGATCGAGACCGCGGCAACCGCCGCGCCTTTCATGACAAGCCGTCTGGTGAAATTCATGTCTTGTCCCGGGAACAATAGATAAGGTCCAGGCGGACCTGAGACTGGCCGCCCGGCTCACCTTTAGGGGTATTGCAGCGACGCGTCAGCCCCCGCCAGCCGCAAAAGCGGCGACGGTTTCGTGACGCTCAAAAATCAGCCAGTCCGGCCAATCAGGGCAGCGTGGCCAGCTGCTGCTCCAGGTCAGACGACAGCGACAGAAGCCGCGCTTCGGCGACCTGAAGCTGGGTCGCCGCGCTGTAGCGGGCGATCTGGGCATCGCGGTAGGCATTCTCCGCATCCAGAGCATCGACCAGCGTGCGGATACCGGCGGCCTGTTCCTTCTGGGCACCTTCGGCGGCGAGTTCTGCGGCCTTCTCCGCCCGCTCGGCTGCCGCAAGGGACAGACGACGGGCCTCGATGTCGCCCCAGAGGCCGACGACAGCTTCGTGCAGCTGCAGCTCCGCGGCGCGGACATCGGCGGCGGCGGCGCTGCGCCCGGCAACGGCTTCGCGTTTGGACGCGTTGCGCAGGCCGCTGGTCAGCAGCGGGACCTCGACGGTCACGAAGGCGCCGACATCGCTGATCTGGTCCTCGAAGAAGAAGTAGACGTCTTCGCCCGTCGTGGCGCGGGCCTTCAGCGAGACTTTCGGGCCGAAGCGGCCTTTCGCCTCTGCCACCCGGTGGCCGGCGGAGATTTCTGCAGCGCGGGCGGCGGCGAGGTCAGGGTTCTTGGACATGACGCGCGACAGGGCCGCCTGCATGTCCCCGCCGACGACGGTGCCGAGTTCCGGCGGCTCCTGCGTGACGGCATGGTCGACACCGGTCAGGCGCGCCAGCCGTGCCCATGCACCGGAAAGTGCTGCGCGGGCGGCCTCGCGCTGGGCCTGCGCGGAGGCCAGGCGGGCTTCTGTCAGGGCGATGTCGGTGCGCGTCACCTGCCCCTGGTCGAACCGGGCCTGTGTCTCATCGAGGCGTATACGGAAGGTGGCCACGCGGGCTTCTGCGACGTCGACGGTACGCTCCGTCAGCCAGGCATTGGCATAGGCTTCGAACGTGTCGAGGACGAGTTTCTCACGCGCGCCGAGCATCTGGTAGCTGGCGGCGTCACGCTGGGCTTTCGCGGCATTGATGGCTGCGCCAAGCGCGCCGGACTGGAACACGGTCCACTCAGCCTGAAGGCCGGCAGAGCGCGGCACCTGGGAGATGCGGTCCTGGGTGAAGTCCGTCTCGACGGCCCCCACCTGCGCCTGCAATCCTGCCTGCACGCCGCGACCTGCCCGGGCGGCGTCGACACCGGCCTTGCTCCGTTCCACGCCAGCTTCGGCCCGCTCAAGCGACGGGTCGTGATTCAGCGCCTGCTGCACGGCATCGCGCAGGGAGATCGGCTGGGCCAGTGCGACCGGGGCGGCCAGCGCCAGAAGGCTGATGGAGAACCGGCGGGCAAACTTCAGGCTCATTTGAACGCGTTACCCGGCTTCAGGCCAATGGCCTTGAAGATCATCGCCGCGGGGCAGAAACCCGTGAACGCGGCCTGGAACATGTTCAGCCCGGCAAAGGCCGTCAGCAGGAACCAGTAAGGCGACACGAAATAGCCAAGCGCGAGGCTCAGCGAAACGATGACGCCAGCGAAAGCGAAGACAGCACGATCGACATTCATCTTGAACATCCTTTGAGTTGGGTCAGGCACTCAGCCTGAAGGTTGACTGGATCCAGCGGGAGAGGCCTTCGCCCGTCTGGGCCCCGGCCTGGTTGGCAATGAGGGCTCCGTCCTTCCAGGCGATCAGGGTCGGGATACCCCGGATGCCGAGCTTGCCGGCGGCGTCCTGGTTCTGGTCGGAGTTGAGCTTGAAGAAGCGGACATGGTCGGCGAACCGTTCGGCTGCCGCTTCATAGGCGGGCGCCATCATCCGGCACGGCCCGCACCATGGTGCCCAGACGTCCAGCACGAACGCGCCGGTGTCGCGGGCGATGAGGCGCTCCAGCATGGCCCCGTCAATCTCCACCGGCTTCTGCGTCGCCAGCGGCTGGCTGCACTTGCCGCACTTGCCTGCGGACAGCGGCTTGCCGGCTGCGATGCGGTTCGGCGCGCCGCAACTCGTGCAGATGGCGATGGTGCCCTGGACGGTTGTGTCGACCATGACGGCCTCCTCAGCGGTTACTTCAGCTTGTGCGTCTTCAGCAGGTTCAGCGCGGCGTTCTCATAGAAGGTTTCGGAGCGGCCGGACTTGATCTTGCCGAGGAAGTATTTCTCGAAGCCGACCTTCGCTGTGTGCACCCAACCGCCGGAGACGGACCAGTTCACATTGCGCGGCGGAATCTGGGGCTGCGCGACGAAGGCCACGCCGCCATCGCCGAAGTCAGCAATACAGATTGCATTCCAGGTTGCCTCGTGGGTCGGCTCCTTGCCACGCACGAGCTGGCCGAGGTTTTCGGCAATCGCGGTGACCATGGATTCGATCATGAAACCCGTCTTCGGCACACCCACCGGCACCGGCGTCTTGCCGACCGGCGGAATGGCGATACAGACGCCAAGGCCCATGATTTCCGGGTATTTCGGGTTGCGCTGATGCTTGTCGGTGATGACGAAGCCGCGCGGATTGACGAGACCATCGACGTCACGCACTGCCGGCACGCCCCGGAACGGCGGCAACATCATGGAGAATTTCATCGGAAGCTCGTGGATCTCCTTGGTGGAGCCGTCCTCGTTCACTTCCTCGACAAGCATCTTGTCGGCTTCGACCTTCTGGACCTTCGCGTTGCAGATCCACTTGATGTGGCGGTCGCGCATCTCGCTTTCGAGCAGGCCTTTGGTGTCGCCCACGCCGTCGAGACCGAGGTGGCCGATATAGGGTTCGGAGGTGACGAAGGTCATCGGCACCTTGTCGCGAACCTTCCGCTTGCGGAGCTCGGTCTCGATGATCATGGCGGTTTCATAGGCCGGGCCGTAGCAGGACGCGCCCTGAACGGCGCCGACGATCACCGGGCCCGGATTGGCGCACAGGTCTTCAAAGGCCTTGTAGCCGGCCACCGCATGATCGATGTGGCAGACGGATTGGGTATGGCCTTTGGGGCCGAGACCCTCGATTTCGTCAAAGGCCAGCTCCGGGCCTGTTGCGATGACCAGATAGTCGTAGTCGACGAAGGAGCCGTCCGCCATGCGCAGGCGCTTGTTCTCTGGCTCGACCTTTTCGGCCGCGCCCACGACCAATTGCACGCGGCGCTTTTTCATCGGCTTCTCAAGGTCGACGACAATGTCCTCACGCTCCCGCCAGCCGACGAGAACCCACGGATTGGATGGGACAAACTGATAAAAGTCCGTCTCGTTGACGGCGATCACTTCATCCTGCCGCCGGACATTTTTCCGAATCTCATAAGCGGCAATGACGCCGCCCAAACCTGCACCCAACACTACGATCTTAGCCATGGCCCTACTCCCTTTGGGGATTAATTCTTTGTGTGCGTTATCCCTTATATTCGCATTTTATAAAATGCGCATTATGTCGCATGTTTAATCTGACCGGTCACATGTATCCCGGTCTTCAAAGTACACGGCGTGCGCACGCGCGCACATAAGAGGAGTCCCTTATGGCTGATCCCCGCGACCTTTCTCCCGCAACTGTCTGTGAAGGCCTCAAAGCCAATGAGGTCCTGCTCGTGGACGTGCGGGAACCGAACGAGTTTGCGTTCGAGCGCATCCATGGTGCCCTGCTGCACCCGCTCTCGACCTTTGAACCGAAAGCCATCCCGACCCATCCGGGCCGCAAGATCGTGTTCCAGTGCGGTTCCGGCAAACGCTCACGCGCGGCTCTGGATGCTTTCATGGCCGCAACGGGCGCTGACGCAGCGCACATGGCTGGCGGCATCATGAAATGGAAAGCCGACGGCTTCCCCTGTGTTCAGGTCAATCCCGCAACCGGCAAGGTGGAAGACCATGGCCGCTACTAGATCGCTCCTTCTTGGCGCCGCTTTCGCGGTCCTCGCCTTGTCGGCATCCGCAGAAGTCATGACCGTCGAGGAATCGGTGGTCATGGACTATCGTCCGGCCGTCGCCCGGATCGAGGCGGCAGACTCCGCGACCGCCCGGTCGCGGCTGCAGGGCGTCGTGTCCCGCCTGTCGATCGATGAGGGTGATGTCGTGGACGCCGGTCAGCTCGTGGCCGTTGTCACCGACGCGACCATCGCGCCGAGCATCTCCGCGCTCGCCTCCCGGATCGAAGGCCTGCAGGCCCAGATCCGTCAGGCCGAAGAAGACCTGACACGGAACGAAGCCCTGTTCGAACAAGGCTTCTTCCCGAAGGCGCGCCTGGATGAGCAGCGCACCAATCTGGATGTGCTGAAGCGCAACCTCTCCTCGGCCCAGTCAGAGCGAAACGCCCTCGGCGCCCGTCAGGCTGAAGGCCGAATTCTCGCCCCGGCAGCTGCCAAGGTGACCGGCGTGAATGTGGTGGAAGGCTCCGTTGTTTCGCCCGGCGAAGTGATTGCAACCTTCGCCACCGTGAACGGCGTTGTGCGCCTTTCCCTTCCGGAACGCCACGCCGCGCAGATCAGCGAAGGCGAAACCTTTGCCCTGCGCCTGCCAACCCGGGGCGGCGACCTGCGTACGGCGACCATCGTCAAGGTCTATCCGGAACTGCGCAATGGCGAACTGATCGCCGATGCGACCGTACCCGGCGGGCTGGATGCGCTGGTCGGCGAACGCGTCGACGTTCTGGCCCCGGTCGGCGAACGCCGCGCCATCCTCGTGCCGAAGGATTATGTCTCCACCCGCTATGGCGTGGACTTCGTCCGTGTACAGGTCGGCGACCGGTTCGTCGATGCGCCGATCGCGCTCGCGGCGCCGCTCGCCGATACTGAAGGCAAATATGAAGTGCTCACCGGCCTGAAGCCCGGGGACAAGATCGAAAAGCCGGAGTAACCCGCATGAAACCGGACGTCTCGGGTTCCATCACACGGTCGACCATCCGGTCGCCACTGACCCCGCTCTTCCTGCTGACAGCGCTGGCTGTCGGCCTCGTTGCGCTGCTTTCCATCCCGCGTGAGGAAGAGCCTCAGATTTCAGTGCCGATGGTCGACATGATCATCCAGGCGCCGGGCCTGAAAGCGCCGGACGTGGTGGAACAGGTCACCGAGCCGCTGGAAAACATCATCAAGGCCATCCCGGAAGTCGAGCATGTCTACTCGCAGAGCCGCGACGACGGCGCGATGGTCACCGCACGTTTCAACGTCGGCACCGATGCCGATGACGCGATCCTGCGCGTGCACGAAAAGATCCGCGCGAACATGGACCGTATCCCGCCGGACGTGCCCATGCCGCTGGTCGTGGGCCGCGGGATCAATGACGTTTCCATCGTCACGCTGACCCTGTCGCCCGAAGAATGGACCGGCGATGTCTGGACCGACACGACCCTGCGCATGCTGGCCGAGGAGCTTCAATCCGAGCTGATCAAGATCGACGATGTCGGCCTGACCACGATCATCGGCGGGCGCCCTCTGGAACTGCGCGTGGAGCCGGATATCCAGGCGATGGCTGCCTATGGCGTGCCGCTGCAGACGCTGGTCCAGTCCGTTGGCCAGGCCGCCGCCGCGATGCCGGTTGGCTCGGCCCGTCAGGAAGGCAACACGCTGCTGGTGCAGGCCGGTGACCGGATCGATGCGGTCGGTGAACTGGAACGGCTCGAAATTCCGGGCGCCGACGGGCGCACCGTCTATCTCTCCGATGTCGCCACGATCCGTGTGTCAGGAGAGGAAAGCGACGCCCGCGTCTGGACGCTGGACCGCCGCGCAGATGGCGACGGCTTTGCCGCGCGCCCGGCCGTGACGCTCTCCCTCGCCAAGCGCCCCGGCGCCAATGCCGTGAATGTGGCCGAAGCGATCCTTCACCGGGTTGACCTCTTGAAAGGCGGGCTGATCCCGGAGGGCGTACGCGTCGAAGTCACCCGCGACTATGGCGAGACGGCGAACCACAAGGCCAACGAACTCCTGTTCCACCTCGGCCTTGCGACCATTTCCATCGTGATCCTGATCGCGTTCGCGATCGGCTGGCGCGAAGCGCTGGTGACGCTGATCGTCATTCCGACGACCATCCTGCTGACGCTCTTCGCGTCGCTGATGATGGGCTATACGATCAACCGCGTCTCGCTGTTCGCGCTGATCTTCTCCATCGGTATCCTCGTCGACGATGCCATCGTCATCATCGAGAACATTGCCCGCCACTGGGCCATGAAGGATGGCCGCTCCCGCGTGGCGGCTGCCATCGATGCGGTTTCCGAAGTGGGCAACCCGACCATCATCGCCACGCTCACGGTGATCGCGGCCCTGTTGCCGATGATGTTCGTGTCCGGACTGATGGGCCCTTACATGGCCCCCATCCCGGCGAACGCGTCAGCAGCCATGCTGTTCTCCTTCTTCGTCGCCGTCGGCGTTGCGCCATGGCTGATGATGAAGATTGCCGGCAAGGCCCCGGTGCATGGCCATGGCGCCAGTGGCGAGGAAGACCATGCCGAAGGCGCCGAAGCGACGCGCCTTGCCACTTTCTACAGGAAGGTGGCCGGCCCCATCGTGGCGTCACGCAAGAACTCATGGATCTTCCTGATCGCCGTCGGTGTTGCGACGCTCGCCTCGCTCAGCCTGTTCTATTTCAAGGTCGTGCCGGTGAAGCTGCTGCCGTTCGACAACAAGTCGGAAATTCAGGTCGTGGTCGACCTGCCGGAAGGCGCCTCGGTCGAAGACACGGAACGCGCGCTGTTCGCATTGGCCGATGCCATCCGCGACGTCGAAGAGGTCGAGACGCTTCAGGCCTATGCCGGCACCGCAGCGCCGTTCAACTTCAATGGCCTCGTCCGTCACTACTTCCTGCGCAACTCGCCGGAACTGGGCGACCTGCAGGTGAACCTTTCCGAGAAGTCCCACCGCAAGCGGGCGAGCCATCCGATTGCGCTCGATATCCGCGAGCGCCTGCTGGCCCTGCCGATGCCGGAAGGCACCAGCGTGAAAGTGGTGGAAGTTCCGCCCGGACCGCCCGTCCTCTCAACGCTGCTGGCGGAAATCTACGGCCCGACGCCGGAAGCCCGCCGCGAGACCGCTGCCATTGTGGAGCAGTTCTTCAATGACACCGACTTCATCGTCGACGTCGACAATTCCATCGGCGACCCGGCCCCGCGCCTGACCGTCTCGGTGGATGAGCCGCGCGCCGCTGACTATGGCGTCCAGCAGCAGGATATCCTCGATACAATTGCCCTGGCCTTTGCGGGCCAGACCGTTGGCGTCAGCCCGCGCAGCGAAGGCCGTGACCCGCTCGACATCCGCATTCGCCTGCCGAAGTCGGAACGTAACTGGTCGCAGGAGATCGCTGCCATTCCGGTGCCGGCGCGCCTCGCCGGGCCGAACGCAGCGCCTGTGGAACTGGGTGCGCTGGTCGATGTGTCGGAAGAAAGCGGTTCGCCGGTCATCTTCCGCCGCGACGGCTATTTCGCGGACATGGTGATGGGCGAACTCGCCGGCCGCTACGAAGCGCCGATCTACGGCATGTTCGAAATCCAGGACAAGGTGAAGGCGTTCGACTGGGCCTCCGCCGGCCTCACCGCTCCCGCTGTGCGCATGTACGGCCAGCCCGCGGACGATACCCAGCCGACCCTGCTCTGGGATGGCGAATGGGAAATCACCTATGTCACCTTCCGCGACATGGGCGCCGCTTTCGCTGTGGCCCTGCTGGCGATCTACATCCTCGTTGTGGGCCAGTTCGGCACATTCCGGGTGCCGCTGATCATCCTGACGCCGGTTCCGCTGACGCTGATCGGCATCATGATCGGCCACTGGCTGTTCGGGGCGCCATTCACCGCCACGTCGATGATCGGCTTCATCGCGCTTGCCGGGATTATCGTGCGGAACTCGATCCTGCTGGTGGACTTCGTGCGACACCTGGAGGACGGCAAGACGCCGCTGAAAGAGGTGCTGCTGCATGCCGGGGCCATCCGCTTCAAGCCGATCCTGTTGACCGCCCTGGCGGCCATGATCGGGGCAGCGGTGATCCTGACCGACCCGATCTTCCAGGGCCTGGCCATCTCACTGCTGTTCGGGCTGGCCTCTTCGACAGCGCTGACAGTACTGGTGATCCCCGCGATTTATGTCGCCCTGCGCGGTCCGGACTGGCTGCCTGAGGTGAAAGGCATGGAATCTGCTGACACCGCAGGAACCGTTCAGGAGGGACACAGCTGATGGCCGCGAAAAAGAAAACCGCCAATGACGCCTATGAAGTGGTTTCGGACAGCATTCATGAAGCGTCCGAAGTCATGAAGGCGATGTCGAGCGAGACCCGCCTGAAGATCCTGTGTGCCCTCAGCGAAGGCGGCGAGATGCCGGTTGGCGAACTCGCCAGCCTGACGGAACAATCGCACTCGGCCGTGTCCCAGCACCTCGCCAAGCTTCGTGCGGCGAATCTGGTGGAATCACGCCGGGATGCGCAGACGATCTACTATCGCTGCAGCGGCGGCGTGGGCCGCGCGCTGATCAACACGCTCTGCGACTACTACCGCTAGGCTGATCCGGAATTCCCGGTCCAGAAACCAGAAAAGCCGCCCAAAGGGGCGGCTTTTTTGTGCCAAAAGGCCACGTTCTGGAGAAAATGGCGCGAGTGACGGGGCTCGAACCCGCGACCTCCGGCGTGACAGGCCGGCACTCTAACCAGCTGAGCTACACCCGCGCATTTTCCGGGCCGCTTTGCGGCGAGCCGCCTCTTTATGCGCGGGCGAAGAGTGGGTCAAGCAGGGAACTTCATGAGGAATCAGCTAATTCGATTTTTCAGCAGCCATTCATCCGACATAATGCCCATGTAGTATGTCGATGCAGATTCCAGGGCGATCGAAATGAAGCGCATAGTCCTGATCCTGGCCGGTATTTTCGGCCTCCTCCTCGTTGCAGCCCTGACTGTTCCGTTTTTCGTGCCGAAATCGGTCTACAAGGCGCAGATCGAAAAAGCAGCGACCAGCGCGCTCAACCGCGATGTCCTGATGACCGGTGACGTCAGCGTATCGGTCTTCCCCCGAATCTCCGCCAGCGTGGGTGGCGTGACTGTTGCGAACCCCGAGGGCTTCACGGCAACCAACATGATCGAGGCCGGGGAGCTGCGCGGCTCCGTTAAGTGGATGCCGCTTCTCTCCCGCCGCGTTGAAGTGCAGGAGCTGTCCTTCGTCGACGCCAATGTCCAGCTGGAGAAACTGGCCGACGGCCGGACCAATTGGGATTTCGGCACCAGCAGCACGGAAGCGGAGGCACCGGCCGATGAGGGAGGCGGCGTCAGTGCGAGCATTGGCAAGGCAAGCCTGAAGAATGCTTCGCTGATCTATGCGGACCGGACCATCGGGACGGAATACGCCTTGAAGGACCTGAACCTCGAAGCCTCCATGCAGGGCTTCGACAAGCCATTGAAGGCGAATGCCGACGGCATTTTCCAGGATCAGTCCTTCGATATCGATCTGACCATAGACACGCCGGAGCAGCTGCAAAGCGGCGTCCCGGCGATTGTCGATGCGAAATTCGATTCCAAGCTGGCGACGGGCACGTTCGGCGGATCGGTGACTCTGGGCGATGCACCGGCGCTGGATGGCGCGTTCAGCCTCAACGCCCCGAACCTTGCCGAGGTCGCGAAATTTGCCTCCGTCGAGCTGCCGGTGAACATCGCGCCGCTCGGTGCGGGAAACATGAAAGGCACAGTCTCCGGTCCGTTCGATGCGCTGACGATCAAGTTCGATGACCTCGACCTGAAAAGCGACCTCGTGGACCTCGGCTTCAAGGGAACCGTCGCACTGAAGGACAGTCCGGCCGTGGATGGCCAGCTTCAGGCCGCCGCGCCGAATACCGGCGAACTGCTGAAGCAAATGGGGATCGAAGTTCCGGCTGAAGACGCGCTGGAGAAGGTCAACATTGCCGGCAAGGTCAGCGGCCCAGCGGATGCCCTGTCGTTGACAGGACTCGACATCTCTCATTCCGGCGCCCTGTTGAATGCCTCCTACAAGGGCGACGCCTCCCTCGCAGGTGACGGCAGCCTCAAGGGCACGCTTGACGCTTCCAGTGATGAGCTGCGCGCGCTTCTGAAAGCGGCAGATGTGGAAATGCCGGAAGGCGACACGCTGAAGAATTTCTCAACCGCAGGCGCCATTTCGGGATCGTTCAAGAAGCTCGCCATCTCGAACCTCGATTTCGCCCTCGACGATATCCGCGCCACGGGCACGGCAGGGCTGGACCTTTCGGGCGCCAAGCCCCACCTGACCGGCGATCTCGATATGGGCGAACTGGACCTGTCGCCTTTCCTGGCTGCTGAAGACCAGGAGAAGAAGCCTCAACAGCCGATGGAAGGCTGGAGCAAGGAACCGCTGGATCTTGCCGGTCTGGAAGCGGTCGACGCCGACCTGAAGATCAAGACGACGACGCTCACACTCGGCAATGTTGTGCTGAAGAATGCACAGGTGAATGCGGTCCTGAAGAATGGCAAGCTGAATGCCGACTTGCCTGCGTTCGATGCGTTCGGCGGCAGCTGGGGCGGCAAGATGAGCCTCGATGCCTCCGCCGCAAAACCGGCCATCGCGCTCGACATGACCGGCGACAGCGTCGGCGTCTCGTCCCTGCTGGGTACCCTCGCCGGGTTCGACAAGCTGACCGGCACCGGTACGTTCGCCGTCTCGGCCACGTCCACAGGCACCTCGATCGACGAGATCATGAAGGGCCTGAACGGCGAAGTCAGCACCAAGCTGAACGAAGGCGCCATCAAGGGCCTGAACGTGGCGCAACTGGTGCGCAGCAAGGACTCCCTGCTGCAGGCCCTTTCCACCGGCCAGCTGCAGAGCCTCGACTTCGCCTCCGCCCTGTCCCCGGAAGCAGAGACAGACTTCTCCAGCTTCGACACGGTCCTGTCGGTGAAGAACGGCGTCGCAAATGTCGACCTGATGAAACTCCTCAGCCCGGTCCTCGGGATCGATGGAACCGGCAATATCAATCTCGGTGGTCAGACTCTGGACCTGCGCCTTGCTACCAGCATCGACAAGAAAGGCCAGGGCACCGGCAGCGTCGTGCAACTGAACGGCATCCCCGTGCCGATCCGCCTGTCCGGCAGCTGGACCAAGCCGAAAGTCACACCGGACCTGTCGGGCGTGAGCAACCAGCTGAAACAGGACCTGACCGGTCAGCTTCTGGAAGGCATTACCGGAAAGTCAGGCACCAGCACCAATCCGCTGGCGGACATTCTTGGCACTTCCGGCAGCATCTCCCCGGCCGAGACGCCCGCCGCCGATCAGGACGCGGCCGAACCGGCCCAACAGGAGACGCCGGAAGACCTGGCAGAGAAAGCTGCCAAGGAGGCCATTGGCAACCTGTTGTTCGGGAAAAAGAAGACCGAGGACAAGCCAGACGAATAGTCCGGCAGTCCACGCAATTACTGTCAGGAAACCTTCGCCGCGCGGGACGGTGCCGCATCAGGTTCAACGATGCGTAATTTGGGCCGTGGGGCGGGAGAAGCTTCGACGCCCGGTACGTCCTTCAACTCGATGAGGTGGCTCAGCTTGTCCAGCGGCTGGGCCCGGCTGATAAAGAAGCCCTGAAGGTTGTCACAACCGTTTTCGCGCAGGAAGTCCGACTGGTAACCGGTCTCGACGCCTTCCGCGGTACAGCGCATGCCAAGCGACCGGGCGAGGTCCAGCGTTGCGATGGCGATCGCGCGGTTATCGGCACGGCTTTCCAGGTCCGACACAAAGCTCTTGTCGATCTTGATCTTGTCGAACGGGAAACTGCGCAGATAGCTCAGCGACGAGAAGCCGGTACCGAAGTCATCGAGAGCGATCCGTACACCAATGGACTTGATCTGATGCAGGCGCTGGAGCGTGAACTCGGTGTCCGACATCAGTACGCTTTCGGTAATTTCCAGCTCCAGGCGCTCCGGTGCGATGTTGTTCGCGGCAATCGCCTGCATGATCGTGGGGATCAGGCTTTGCGAGTGGATCTGGAGCGGGGAAATATTGACTGAAATGCCGACATGCTCTGGCAGGCGACGGGCTTCCTCCATCGCTGCGCGGATCACCCAGTCGCCTATCCGGGTGATCAGACCAATGTCTTCGGCATGCTCGATAAACTCACCGGGATAGACAAGGCCACGCTTCGGGTGTTCCCAGCGCAACAACGTTTCAAAGCCCGTCACATCCAGCGTTGCCGCATCGACAACCGGCTGGAAGAAGACGCGCAGCTCGTGATTGTCGAGCGCACGGTGGAGGTCCGTTTCGATCTGCTGGCGCGCCCGCGCCCGCTCGTCCAGCTCCTCCGAGAACATGCACCAGTTGCCCTTGCCCAGCTTCTTGGCCTGGTAGAGTGCAAGGTCAGCATGTTTCAGAAGGACACGCGCATCCTGGGTAAAGCTGTCAAACAGGCGAACTCCGAGCGAGGCGGAGCAGTTCGCGGTGGATCCCCAGATGTCATAGGGTTCCGACAGTCGTTCGACCAACTCATCCAGGAAGTCTTCCAGCTTTTCGCGATCCGAACGCTCGATGATGAGCGCGAACTCATCGCCGCTGATGCGGGAGACGACATCGTCGTCATGGCAGATCCCGGTCAGGCGCCCGGACACCTGGCGCAGCAATTCATCGCCAGCCGGATGGCCCAGCGTATCGTTGACCCATTTGAAATTGTCGAGATCCAGCCAGACCAGCGCCCGGTTCGTTTTGGGATCACTCGCAAGGCGTACCGCCTTTTCCAGATGCTCCTGCATGGTGATCCGGTTCGGCAAACCGGTGAGGCCGTCATAGTGCGCCATGTAGGCAATACGATCCTCGATTTCCTTCGACTGGGTGATATCCGTCGCCACACCGCGGAAGCCGCAAAACTTGCCTGCTTCGAAAATCGGTTTTCCCGTGACAGACCACCAGCATTCCTGTCCATCTTCCGATGTCTTCACCTGCAGGGCGAGGTCTCGAAACTCCTGCCGGCGCATGAGACTGGTCTGCAGGACGTGTTGGGCATCATCCTTCACGAAAAGGTCGACCAGGGGCTCGCCCTTTCGCATCACGCTGTCAGCGTCCTTCGCGCCCTCGAAGACCAGCGGAATGTCCTGCATTTCCCCTTCGGCGTTCGTCTGCCACAGCCAGTCCGAAGTGCTCTCTTCGAAGTCACGCAATAGCAGGCCGATGAGCTGGGACTGCTCCTTCACCGCACATTCGCTGAGGTGCTGCTCGACAAATTGTTTGTACGACCAGCGAACGGCCAGAACGAGCACTGCGATGTAGGCGAGCGCAAGCAATGAAATGAACTGGTAGGCCGGGTCATGCTGGAATTGCATGGCGGCGACCACGCCTGCGCCAACCGGCAGCAAGAACGAAATCGCGGCGCTGGGCGTCCGGGCCATCAGGAATGTGCCGGCGAACATCATGCCGGCCATGATGACCCCCATGATCATCTGCCCTTGCGGGGCGGCCGCGTTCATCACGATGAAGGGGACGACACCCCACAGCACGCCGCTGATCAGCGCAGCGCGGGAAAAATTGTCCAGAGCCGTCTGGGTCCGCTCATCCATGGGATCCATGTCACGCGGGTTAAAGAACTGCGTCCCGACAGACAGGCTGCTCGATGCCAGAATTGCCGCGCCCCAGATATAGAGAAGATCGCTGGACGCCGTTCCCAGGAAACAGATCACCACAATGCCGGCGTTCATCAGGTTTGCCAGAATCATCACGAACGTGATGCGGCGGACCATATCCAGCTGCCGCGCACGCAGACTGGCTGCATGCTTTTCGGGAACAGAAATGCTCTCCAAGAATCCGGTCAATGTATGATCCCCATCGGTTAATCCGGTTGACCGGACAGCCCCGGATTCTCCCTTCCCACCAGAAGAACCTCGGGTGAATCCATTTCTACAAAATACGAATGAACGGGGAGAAAGCCGGATCGATGAAATTTGATCTATCTGGGCTGCACGCCAGCGGGATCGCTAGCCTTGGTCCTGCCAGTAAGGGGCCTGCAGGACGTAGTCGATTTGCTGGCCGCGTGCTGAAAACGACAGTTTCAGCCAACGACCGGCATCGTCGTACCAAAGCGTCACGTCGATATCGGAATCGAGAAGAAATTTGTTCGCCTCGACCGCCACGCCCGCGATTTCCAGCGTTTCGCGGCCTTTCAGGCGGACTGACACGTCGATCAACTGGCCATTTTCGGACGATAGGAGCGTGCTGGCCTCAGTCTGCGCCATGTTCCAATGGCTCGCAGGAACAGTGGTCAACGGCACGGTTCCGTCGAAGCCGGTCCCTTCCACTTCGATCACATCGCCTTCCGCCCGAGCGGTGACGGAGCCTGCTTTGCCATCCTTGTACACTTCGCCCTGAAGGCCGACGAGCAGGCCATCCTGCCAGCGCTCGGTGGATTGCAACTCGTACCTGTAGAGCGGAATGGGGCCGATACCTGCCCGCAACGTCACATTCGTGTGCGCTTCGATCGTGCCGTCGGGCAGAACTTCGAACCGCACTTCGTGCGTGCCGAAGGGTTTTCCCTGCCGGCGGACATCAAACCTGATCACGTCCCCGTCGCGCGGGGTCCAGGCGAAACCATCCCCGCTGGGCACATTGTCGGCGACCGCCGGGCCGGAGGTTGCCAAGCCGAAACCGAGTACAAGCGCGAAAATTCCGTGGGTCAGGGGCCGCATGGCCTGTTTACGCAACAGGACAGATGATGGATCAGTTTAGGGGAAGCCCACCCTGGGACGGTTGTCCTGCAAGGCGGGGCGCCCTAGCTTCCCGGCTCAACCCGGAAACCGACCTGGAAACCGCCTGCATGCAAACCTATCGATCCGTTATCGAGCTTATCGGAAACACGCCGCTTCTCCGCCTGAACAAGGTCTCTGACGAGACGGGCTGCGAAATCCTCGGCAAATGTGAATTCCTGAACCCCGGCCAGTCCGTGAAGGACCGCCCCGCCCTCGGCATCGTACGCGATGCAGAAGCAGCCGGAGACCTGAAGCCCGGCGGGACGATCGTGGAAGGCACGGCTGGCAATACCGGTATCGGCCTCGCGCTGGTCGGCGCAGCGCTCGGCTACCGAGTGGTCATCGTCATGCCCCGCACGCAGAGCCAGGAGAAGAAGGACGCGATCCGCCTGCTCGGCGCCGAGCTGATCGAAGTGGATGCGGTGCCATATGCCAATCCGAACAACTACCAGCACTATTCCCGCCGCCTCGCCGAAGACCTCGCCAAGAGCGAACCGAACGGCGCGATCTGGGCCAACCAGTTCGACAATGTATCCAACCGCAAGGCCCACTATGACACGACGGGTCAGGAAATCTGGACCCAGACCGATGGCAAGCTGGACGCCTTCATCTGCGCCGTGGGCTCTGGCGGAACGCTGGGCGGCATCTCGATGGCGCTGAAGGAGAAGCGCGAGTCGGTCCAGATCGGCCTTGCAGATCCGGGTGGGGCGGCGATGTACGAATACTTCACCTCAGGTGTGCTGAAATCTGAAGGCACCTCGATTACTGAAGGCATCGGACAGGGCCGGATCACGGCAAACCTTGAAGACATCGTGGTGGACCGGGCCTATCGCTGCACCGACACCGAAGCGCTGAACATCCTGTTCGACCTCGTCCAACATGAAGGCCTCTGCCTTGGCGGGTCTTCAGGCATCAACGTCGCCGGTGCAGTAAAAATGGCGAAGGATCTTGGCCCCGGCCACACGATCGTTACGATGCTCTGCGACTACGGCAACCGCTATCAGTCGAAACTATACAATCCGGAATTCCTGCGATCGAAAGATTTGCCGGTTCCGCCATGGATCAAAGGGTAAGGAATGGAAACGGGCGACCCTCTCGTCACCGCTGGCTGGCTGAAGCAGAATATCTCGGCGCCCGACATCCGGGTCGTGGACGCGACCTACTACGCCCCCTTCCTCAAGGCCGAAAAAACCGGACGCGAAGAATGGGCTGAAGAGCATATTCCGGGCGCCGTCCATTTCGACATCGATGCCATCAAGGCCGGTGGAACCGACCTGCCGCACATGCTGCCGGATCCGATCATGTTCTCGTCCCGCGTGCGCAAGCTGGGCATCGGCGATGGCAACCGGGTGATCGTCTATGACAACAACAATTTCTGCGCCGCCGCGCGTGTCTGGTGGATGCTGCGCGTCATGGGTCATCTCGATGTGAAAGTTCTGGATGGCGGTCTGGCGGCCTGGAAAGCCGAAGGCGGCGATCTGGAAGACATGCCGCCGGTGGCTGTGGAGCGCCACTTCACTGCCCGCGTCCGCAGCGATCTCGTGAAGGACATCAACCAGGTCGCCGCGGCCTCCGCGAGCGGCTCGCACGCCATCGTCGATGCCCGCGCGAAGGGCCGGTTCACAGCTGAAGCGCCCGAGCCGCGCGAAGGTCTCCCGTCCGGACACATCCCCGGCAGCTCGTGCGCCCCGTCCAGCGACTTGATCAATGCCGACGGCACGCTGAAGTCAGCAAACGAACTGCAAGGCCTGCTCCCCAGCTCTCAGGCCCCCATCATCACCACCTGCGGGTCTGGTGTTACGGCCGCGATCCTGGCCCTCGCCTACGCCCGGCTCGGCAACTGGGATGTCGCCGTCTATGATGGATCGTGGACCGAATGGGCCTCCGATCCGTCTCGTCCGGTGGCAACAGGCGCGGCATGAAACGGCCCGAAACGCGGATCATCCACACGCGCGGCCCGCGGCTCGGCAGCGTCACAGTGAACCCGCCCGTGGAGCGCGCCTCCACGGTTCTCTTCAATACGGAAAAGGCGCTCTACGAGTCCAAGCCCGGTTATGGGCGGATGGGTCTCGGCGTGCACCGCGAACTGGAAGCCGCACTGTGCGAACTGGAAGGCGGCACGCATGTGCGCCTCGCCGCCAATGGATTGCAGGCCTGCGCTCTGGCGATCTCTTCCTGTGTCGAATCCGGCGGGCACATCCTGTTCCCGGATAGCGCCTATGGCCCAACGGCGCGTTTCTGCGAACGCCGCCTGAAATATATGGGCGTTTCAGCCACCCGGTACGATCCGCGCATTGGTGCCGGAATTGCTGACATGATCCGTCCGGAGACGCAGGCGATTTTCATCGAGTCACCGGGCTCACTCACCTTCGAAGTCTCTGACATACCGGCGATGACCGCAGCCGCCCGTGAGCGTGGCGTCCCGACGATCGCGGACAATACATGGGCGGCGGGCTATTTCCTGAACCCGCTGGAACTTGGTGCCGACATCGTCGTGCAGGCGATGACGAAGTACATCGTTGGCCATGCAGATGGCTTTGGCGGCGCAGTGATCACTTCAGATGCGGGACGCTACAACCGTATCGCCATGGCGTCGGAAGATTTCGGCATCAGCCTCAGCGCCGACGAGGCCTATGTATGCTTGCGCGGCATGCGCACCCTGCACACGCGCCTCAGAGCGCACGAAGCCGGTGCATTGGAACTGGCTACATGGCTCGCCGAGCGGCCCGAAGTTTCAGAGGTGCTGCACCCGGCCCTGCCCTCCAGCCCGGATCACGCATTGTGGAAGCGGGACTTTTCCGGCTCCAGCGGCCTGTTCGGCGTCGTCCTCAATGCTGTCCCCGAAGGCGGAATGGATCGTTTTCTGGGCGCTTTGCACCTGTTTGGTATGGGTTTTTCATGGGGTGGCTATGAAAGCCTGCTCATTCCATGTGACCACCAGCTCACCCGTTCCAAGGACAGCTGGACCGCATCGCGCGCGGGTCCGCTGCTTCGTATCCATGTCGGCCTGGAAGCCGTCTCAGACCTCAAGGCAGAGCTCGACTCGGCCTTCGCCGCCCTGAAAGGCCCCGCATGACGCTCTCGCACCGGACGATCGGCCTCATCCTCGGGATTGTTCTTCCAGCGCTCATGCTCATCGTGGGTCCGCCAGCGGGTCTGTCCTGGCCCGCCTGGCTGACGGGCTGCCTTCTCGTCCTGATGGCAACATGGTGGGCGACCGAGGCCATTCCGATTCCCGCGACGTCCCTGCTCCCGCTGATCGTCCTTCCTTTTGGCGCAGCCATTATCGGACATGGCGAACATGCTGACGCCGCCGGTGTGGCGGCGCTGTCTCCGCGCGCCATAAGCGGCAGCTATATGGACCCCATCGTCCTGCTCCTCCTGGGCGGCTTCGTGATCGCGTTGGGCGTCGAGCGCTGGCACCTGCACAAACGCATCGCGCTGAATATCGTCGACCGCGTCGGGACCTCACCCAAGGCGCTGATCTTCGGCTTCATGCTGGCGACCGCCGTTCTCTCCATGTGGATCTCCAACACAGCGACTTCGCTGATGATGGTGCCCATCGCCATCTCGGCTGCGGCCGCCTTGCAGGACAAGGAAGGCAAGTTCACGACCGCAATCCTGCTCGGCGTGTGCTACTCGGCCTCCATCGGCGGCGTTGCCACGCCCATCGGCACGCCGACCAATTTGATCGCCCTGAAATGGCTGCAGGAAGAAACCGGCGAAGGCATCGGTTTTGGCCAGTGGATGACCTTCGGCATCCCGACCGCAGCGCTGCTGGTGCCGGCGGCCTGGTGGGCGGTGACCCGCGGCCTGCCGAAGTACAAGCACGGCGAGTCTATGGCTGCGTCCGTGCACCACGACCTCCTGGAACTCGGCCCGATCAAGACACCTGAGCAGCGGATCGCCATCGTGTTCGGCATCATTGCCTCAATGTGGGTGCTGCGCCTGCCGGTGACCAAGCTTCTCACCTCCATGGGCTACCCCCTGCTGGAAGCCTATGGCGGGCAGACGGACATGATGATCGCTCTGTTCGGCGCCGTGCTCGTTTTCCTCGTCCCCGCAGGCGGTGAGGAACGGCGCGCACTGATGACTTGGGACGAAGCGGTGAAACTTCCCTGGGGCGTGATCATCCTGTTCGGCGGGGGCATCTCGCTCGGCAAAGCCATGCACGCCACCGGCCTGTCAGACTGGATCGGGACGCAGATGCAGATGCTGAGTGTCTTCCCGCCGCTGATGATCGTGGCGATCATGGTGCTGCTGGTGATCTTCCTGACTGAAGTCACATCCAATGTTGCGACCATGACGACACTGGCGCCGATCATCGGCTCGCTCGCTGTCGCCGTGGGGGCTGCGCCGCAATCCCTGTTCGCACCCGCTGCCGTTGCCGCCAGCTGCGCCTTCATGCTGCCGGTCGCAACCGCGCCAAATGCGGTGATCTATGCCACGGGCAGAGTGCCGATCAGCGAGATGATCAAGCAGGGTTTCCGTATCAATCTTATGGGCGTCGTGATCATCACGATCGTCGGCTTCTGGATTGCGCCAGCTGTTCTCTAGTCGTCGTGATCGTGACGATGTTCCCGTGGCGGCGGGGCTTCGTCCAGTGACGGTTCGCGCAGCCAGCAGTCACACCCGCCGTCATACTGAAACGCTTCGCCATATCCGTTCACCCGCACAGGCGGTGTGACCGGGACGTAGGCGACCGGCGCAACGTCATAGGAATCGCCATACCGGTCAGCGAACCCGTCGCCTGTGTCGTCGCAGACGAGATAGCCGTCGATATTGTAATCACAACCAAAGCTGGGCACGGCGGTCAGCGTGACAGCCATTTCATCGGATGCCGCCGCCATCGCGTCGGCGAACATCGCCATCTCTTCGCTGGTACAGGCGCCAAGGGCGATCACCCCCGTCGCCGCGAGGGCCGCTCCGGCCAATTTCAGCCGCCTTGCGCGCGCCATGTCATCCCTCCAGCCAATTCACCTGCAATAACAAAGCATTGTAATTGAACGAGGGATGAACAGCAAATCGATCAGGCCGGCGGCGGGCTACATTCAACGACGAGTTTACCGAGGTTCTTGCCCTCAAAGAGTCGCGACAGGCTGGACGGCGCGTTCTCGAAACCCTTCACCACATCCGTCTCGAACTTCAGTTTCCCTTCCATCAGCCACATGGCCATTTGCTGAATGCCTTCCGGGAAACGATCGAAATAGTCGATCACGATGAAGCCCTTCATGAGCGTGCGCCGCATCAGGAGGTTCGAGAAATTATACGGCCCCGGCACCGGTCCGGTGGCGTTGTAAGTACTGATCAGGCCGCACAGTGGCATACGCGAGAAATCGTTCAGCCGTGCGATGACCTCGTCCATGATCTGCCCACCAACATTCTCGAAATTGATATCGACGCCGTCCGGGCAATGCTTGTCCAGCGCCGCACCGACATCCTCGGTCTTGTAGTTGATGGCCGCATCGAAGCCGGCGGTCTCCGTCAGCCATTTGCACTTGTCGTCGCTGCCCGCGATACCGACCACGCGGCAGCCCTGGATCTTTGCGATCTGGCCAACCATGGAGCCGACCGCGCCCGCCGCCGCAGACACGACGACCGTCTCGCCCGCCTTCGGCTTGCCGATGTCCATCAGGCCGAAATAGGCGGTCATGCCGGTGGCGCCCAGTGGCCCCATATAGGCCGTCAGCGGGACCCCCGGCAGGATGGGCAGCTTTGCGAGGCCTTCGCCCTGCAGTGTGGGATACATGGTCCAGGTGCCCAGGCCTGTGTTGACCACATCGCCCTGCTGGAAGCCGTCATGCCTGCTTTCCACGACGACGGCGAGGCCACTGCCCCGCATGCCGTCACCGATACCGACCGGCGGCAGGTAGGCGTCCATGTCGCTCATCCAGATGCGATTGGTCGGGTCGAGCGAGAGGTAGACCGTCTTCGCCCGCACCTCGCCATCCTTCAGGGGCTCAAGCGGCGTCTCGACGAGTTCGAGGTCGCCTTCCTTGATATCGCCCACCGGCCGCTGGCGCAGCACCCATGTCTGGTTCATCTCGCTCATGTGTTCCTCCCTTTTGCAGGGAGGCTAGAGCCTTCTTCGGTCAGCGCAAGACATCCCGGCGCGACAACCAGCGGGCGTAGACCATGAGGAGAAGTGCAATCGCGATGATGACGACGCTCATGATCCATTGCCCCTCCATGTGCGGGGCATTCTTGTCGAAATAGCCCATCGACATGCTCGAAGCCGCAGCCAGCAAGGATGCGAGGAACAGACCGACCGCCAGCTTTTTCCTCAGCAGCAAGGCGATACTGCCTGCCAGCCCGCCGATCACGCCAATCGCCCAGATGATCCACATCCACGCTGGCATATTGAGCCAGTAGTCGAGCATTTCCTGCGGATAGGGTTCCAGATACGCCGCGTTCTTCGTGGCGGTCATGGTGAAATCGAAGCAGCCGAAGGCGTTCCAAAGTGCACTGATCCCGCCGACGACCCAGAGGTGCCATGGTGTTCGTGTTGCTGACTCGCTCATAATTTGCCCTCCCCGGCCTTTATCGCGGCAAAGCTTACCCTAGGGAATGTATTCCACAAGCAGAATCCTTCCCGGGGTTTCGGGCGGGTGACGCGCGATGCTCTGGCGGCTAAACCATCGGGCAGAAAAGGATTCTCGCCCATGGCCACCGCCCCCGTCACCAAGGACAGCCACCTCTACCTGGTCGATGCCAGCGCCTATATCTTCCGGGCCTTCCACGCATTGCCGCCGCTGACCCGCTCGTCTGACGGGCTGCCCATCGGGGCCGTCAGCGGGTTCTGCAACATGCTGTTCAAACTGCTCGAGGACCTCAAGGGCGACGAACGGCCGACCCACTTCGCCTGTATCTTTGACGCCTCATCCCACACATTCCGGAACGATCTGTACGACCAGTACAAGGCCAACCGGGACGAGCCGCCGGAAGAGCTGCGCCCGCAATTCCCTCTGGTTCGCCGCGCCGCCGAAGCCTTCGCCGCTCACGCCATCGAGATGGAAGGCTTCGAGGCTGATGATTTGATCGCGACCTATGCCCGCGAGGCGGAAGCCAAAGGCGCGCGCGTCACCATCGTCTCGTCCGACAAGGACCTGATGCAGCTTGTCACCGACAAGATCGTCATGCTCGACACGATGAAGAACAAGACCATGGGCCGGGAGGAAGTGTTCGAGAAGTTCGGAGTCGGACCAGAAAAGGTCGTCGACGTCCAGTCGCTGGCGGGCGACAGCGTCGACAATGTGCCGGGGGCTCCCGGGATCGGCGTAAAAACGGCGGCCACCCTGCTCAGCGAGTATGGCGATCTCGACACGCTGCTGGCCCGCGCCGAGGAAATCAAGCAACCCAAGCGCCGCGAGACGCTGATCAATTTCGCCGACCAGATCCGCCTCTCGCGCGACCTCGTCACGCTGAAGGATGACGTGCCGCTGGAGGTCTCGCTGGAAGACCTCGCCGTGCAGGACCCGGAGCCGGACACGCTGCTCGGCTTCCTCGAGGAAATGGAGTTCAAGACCATCACCCGCCGCGTCCGCGAGATGATGGAGAAGGAAGGCGCGCTGGAGGCTGCTCCGCCTGCGGAAGACCCGATCGACCGGACGAAGTATGAGTGCGTGCGCGACTTCAAGGACCTCGAAGACTGGATCGCCCGAGCCAAGAAGCAGGGCTATGTCGCCGTGGATACGGAGACCGACAGCCTGGACTCCGTTACCGCAAATCTCGTCGGCGTGTCGCTCGCGCTCGCCCCGAACGAGGCGTGCTATATCCCGCTTGCACATGTCGACCCGAACGATACCGGCGATGGCGACATGTTCGGTGCCGACCCGCCCCGTCAGGTCCGGATGAAGGATGCGATCAAGGCCCTGAAGCCGCTGCTTGAGGATGATGCCGTCCTGAAGATCGGCCAGAACATCAAGTATGACCTGAACATCTTCGCCCAGCACGGCATCCATGTCGCGCCGATCGATGACACGATGCTGCTGTCCTATGTGCTGAACGCCGGCAAGCACGGTCACGGCATGGACCTCTTGTCAGAGAAATACCTCGGCCACGTACCGCTTTCCTACAAGGACGTTGCCGGCACCGGAAAATCGCAGGTCACTTTTGATCGTGTCGCATTGGATAAAGCCACCGAGTACGCCGCCGAAGACGCCGATGTCACGCTACGCCTGTGGCAAACGTTCAAGCCTCTTCTGCACACAGAGAAAGTCACAACGGTCTACGAGACAGAGGAACGCCCGCTGGTGCCCGTCCTCGCCGCCATGGAACGCGAAGGCATCAAGGTGGACCGGGACAAGCTCTCGCGTCTCTCGTCCGATTTCTCCCAGCGCATGGCCGCGCTGGAAGCCGAAGCCTACGAACAGGCCGGCGAGGAGTTCAAGATTTCGAGCCCCAAACAGCTGGGCGAAATCCTGTTCGACAAGATGGGCATTGAAGGCGGCAAGAAGACCAAGACCGGCGCCTGGGTGACGGATGCCGATGTGCTCGAAGGCCTCGCGGCCGAAGGCCACGAACTGCCGCGCACGATTGTCGACTGGCGGACGCTGTCGAAACTCCGCTCGACCTATACCGAAGCGCTGCAGGCCGCCATCAACAAGGAGACGGGCCGGGTCCATACCAGCTTCTCCATGGCGGTCGCGCAGACCGGGCGCCTGTCCTCTTCCGATCCGAACCTGCAGAATATTCCGGTGCGGACCGAGGAAGGCCGCAAGATCCGCGAAGCCTTTATTGCCGATGAGGGCAATGTTCTGGTCAGTGCGGACTACAGCCAGATCGAGCTGCGCGTGCTCGCGCACATGGCCGACATCGATGCGCTGAAGACGGCCTTCAAGGATGGCCTCGACATTCACGCCATGACCGCCAGCGAGATGTTCGGCGTGCCCATTGAGGGCATGGATCCGATGGTTCGCCGTCAGGCCAAGGCGATCAATTTCGGGATCATCTACGGCATTTCCGGCTTCGGCCTCGCCCGCCAGCTGGGCATCCCGCAGTCGGAAGCCTCTGAATACATCAAGACCTATTTCAAACGCTTTCCCGGCATCCGCGCCTATATGGACGAGACCAAGGCCTTCGCGAAGGAGCACGGCTATGTGCAGACTGCGTTCGGCCGGAAAGTGCACCTTGCCGGCATCCAATCGAAGGGCCCGCAAAAGGCCTTTGCCGAACGCCAGGCCATCAACGCGCCGATCCAGGGCTCAGCCGCCGATATCATCAAGCGCGCCATGATCCGAATGCCGGAAGCCCTCGCCAAGGCGAAGCTGAAGGCCCGGATGCTGCTGCAGGTGCACGACGAATTGGTCTTCGAGTGTCCGGAGAAGGACGCGGCAAAGCTGATCAAGGTCGCAAAAGAGACCATGCAATCAGCCGCCAGCCCTGCCATGGACCTGTCGGTACCGCTGGAAGTCGATGCCCGCGCCGCCAGCAACTGGGCCGAGGCGCACTAGGCTGTCTGCCCTTGAAGCGCCGCTGCCCGTCGCAAAAGCATACAAAATTGCAATGTGGCCAGACGCAGTTGTCACATTTGCGTGAACGATTCGGCCTGCTAGCTATGTTGCATTGCGAAACGCAGACCGAGGCAGGCTTATGCCATTTTCCACCGCCGTCGCCAGCTGTCCCTTCAAAATCGGCCACACGCCCCTGACCGTTTATCAGATCAGGATTGGCAATCTGACCCACGAATTGCTGGTGAAAGAAGAGCGCTGCAATGAGTTCGGATCGGTCAAGGACCGCGTGGCCTGGTACATCCTGTCCAGAACGATCGAGAAGATCGGCCCGGTCCAATCCGTTGTCGATGCCTCCTCGGGCAATTACGGCAATGCGCTCGCCTGCATCTGCCAACGGCTCGGCATTGCGGCGACCATTGTGTCGTCCACCTCGATCAGTGCGCATAATGCCGCCCAGATCGAAGGCGCCGGCGCGCGACTGGTGATTGCAGAACCGAAGCCCGGTGAGACCTCCAACGCCGCCCGCATACGCGTGGCCGGAGAGATTGCCGACGCGGAAGGTTCGGTCTTCCTCAACCAGTATTCCAATCCGCTGAATCCGGCCTCGCACCAGAACTGGACCGCGCCGGAACTCTTTGCCGATGGCCCGTTTGACGCGGTATTCATGACCTCCTCTTCCGGCGGCACCTCGCGCGGCTTTGCCGACTATCTGAAGGCGCGTCCGGGCACTACCCAGCTTTGCCTGGTGGAGCCGGAAAGCTCCTGTGCCTTCCTCGAAAGCCCATCGGGGTGCACCGACAAGCTGAAAATTCCCGCCTTCGGCAGCCAGCGGCGCTCCTCTTTTGCCGGCATGAAGCCCGATCCGGGCATGATCCGCATGGATGAAGCCTCCACGGTCGCGGCCTTCGTGCTGCTTCATGATCACGCGCTGTCGAAGGTTGGCCTCTCCAGCGTCGGGGTTATCCTCGGTGCACTCGACTGGCTGTCCCGGCAGGAGAAGCCAGCCCGCGTTGCCTGTATCTGCGCGGATGGCGACGAGCGTTACCTGGACGAGATTCAGTCCCGATATATCGCAGCTGTCGGCGACGATGCCTATCAGGCTGCCCGCGCCCGGCTGGAACCGGTGATCGGCGGCATGCGCTGCCTTGGCCCGGTACAACCAGCCGTGAAAGCCGCCGCGCGCTGATCCTGCCAGCAGGTCCGGCAACATCCGGGGGCTGGCCGTTCCCCCTTCGTCATGATTGATAATCGCCCGCCCGGCAGGTAAGCCCCTGCCGAGCACTGAAAACGAGGCACAAAGTGGCAATTCTCTACCGTTCACGCACTTCGACCCATGGCCGTAACATGGCCGGCGCCCGTGGCCTTTGGCGCGCCACCGGCATGAAGGACAGCGATTTCGGCAAGCCGATTATCGCGGTGGTGAACTCCTTTACCCAGTTCGTGCCCGGCCACGTGCACCTGAAAGACCTCGGCCAGATGGTCGCCAGCGAGATCGTCGCGGCGGGCGGTGTGGCCAAGGAATTCAACACGATCGCGGTCGATGACGGCATCGCGATGGGCCATGACGGCATGCTCTATTCCCTGCCGAGCCGCGAAGTGATCGCCGACAGCGTCGAGTACATGGTCAACGCCCATTGTGCCGATGCGATGGTCTGCATCTCCAATTGCGACAAGATCACCCCCGGCATGATGATGGCGGCGCTGCGCCTCGATATTCCGGTCGTCTTCATCTCCGGCGGCCCGATGGAGGCCGGCAAGGTGAACATCGACGGCGAACTGCGCGCGGTCGACCTGATCGACGCCATGATCGAAGCGGCGAACCCCGACCGGACCGATGCCGAAGTCGAAGAGTTCGAGCAGAATGCCTGCCCGACCTGCGGCTCCTGCTCCGGCATGTTCACGGCGAACTCCATGAACTGCCTCGCCGAAGCCATGGGCCTCGGCCTGCCGGGCAACGGCTCGACGCTGGCCACCCATGCCGACCGCGAAGCCCTGTTCCGCCGCGCCGGCCAGCGCATCGTGGAACTGACCAAGCTCTATTATGAAGACGGGGACAAATCCGTCTCCGCCCGCGGCATCGCCAACAAGGCGGCGTTCGAGAACGCGATGACGCTCGACATCGCCATGGGCGGCTCGACCAATACGATCCTTCACCTGCTCGCCATTGCCCGCGAGGGCGAGGTGGACTTCACGCTGGACGATATCGACCGGCTCAGCCGCTCAACGCCGTGCCTCTGCAAGGTCGCGCCCGCCGTGGCCAACGTCCACATGGAAGACGTCCACCGCGCTGGCGGCATCTTCGGAATCCTGGGTGAGCTCGACCGCGCCGGGAAGCTCGACACATCCGTTCGCACGATCCACTCCGACACGCTGGCCGAAGCGCTCGGCAAGTGGGACATCCGCGTCAGCAACGATCCCGAAGTTCAGGAACTGTTCCTGGCCGCGCCCGGCGGCGTGCGCACCACCGAGGCGTTCAGCCAGTCGCGTCGTTACAAGGAACTCGACACCGACCGGGAGAAAGGCGTCATCCGCTCTGCCGAGCATGCCTTCTCTCAGGATGGCGGCCTGGCCGTCCTGTTCGGCAATCTCGCGGAACAGGGCTGCGTCGTGAAAACCGCCGGCGTCGACGACTCGATCCTCAAATTCTCCGGCCCGGCCGTCGTCTGCGATAGCCAGGAAGACGCCTGCAAGCGCATCCTGAACAAGGGCGTGAAGGCGGGCGATGTGGTCATCATCCGCCATGAAGGCCCGCGCGGCGGCCCCGGCATGCAGGAAATGCTCTACCCGACCTCGTACCTGAAATCGATGAAGCTCGGCAAAGCCTGCGCGCTGATCACCGACGGGCGTTTCTCCGGCGGCACGTCAGGGCTTTCGATTGGCCATGTCAGCCCGGAAGCGGCGGAAGGTGGCCTGATCGGCCTGATCGAGGAAGGCGACATCATCGAGATCGACATCCCGAACCGCACCATCCATGCGAAACTCTCGGACGCGGAAATCGCAGAGCGCCGCGCCGCCATGGAGGCCAAGGGCGACAAGGCCTGGAAACCGGCCGAGGAACGCCCCCGCAAGGTGAGCCGTGCCCTGAAGGTCTACGCGGCACATGTGGGCAACGCCTCACAAGGCGCTGTGCGGCTCGATCCGTAGATCTGCCTGCGCCTGCGACGCCCGTGAAGGCGCTGTGCGGATGAGCTGAGTTTTCAGGGACGGGATTGCGCGTCAGGTTTCCGGCAGCGGCAGGTTCACGAAGCAGGCCAGCGCGCTGCCGCGTCCGGCGGGCGCAATCGCGATATCGTATGGCCCGGCACAACGCGCCGTGTAAGCCGGCGTGAAGAGCCGCCCATCGCACGCAGCGGCGAGGCGGTCATTGTAATGTTCTGAAGGTTTCAGCCAGTCGCGTTCTGCTTTCTGTCCCGGCATCCAGTCGATGCTGACGAGATAAACGCGCAGGTTCGGCGTGATGCTCCAGTGATACTTCACGCCCCTGCCGTAGGCCGCCCTGATCTCAGCGCGCAGCATCAGCACCTGGACCCAGATCAGGGGCCAGAG
>NZ_JAWKUS010000003.1:0-504310 GCF_041398465.1 Hyphomonas sp.
GCTACCTGCCCAAGAGCATGTCGATGGAGGACCTCTCCGCCGCGCTCGCCACGGCGCTTGACGGCGGCCAGTGGTTCCCGCCCAGCGACGCCGCCGCAGATGCCGGACGCGAGGAATTGCTCGCCCGCGTGGCCGACCTGACGCCCGCGCAGCGCAAGGTGCTATCCGGCCTCAATGACGGCCTGCTGAACAAGCAGATCGCGTACGAGATGAATATCTCCGTCGCGACGGTGAAGGCGCACATGACGGCGATCTTCCGCAAGCTCGGCGCCAACAACCGCACGCAGGCATTGCTCATCTATAAGGAAGCCATTTCCCTCTGACGCCGGACATCAGGCGGAGGCGCCCTGAAGCAGGTCTTCGAGGAAGCGGCGGATATCGTTCGGCGCGGCAGGCTTGCGCAGCATGGCGATACCATCGATCTCTGCCTGCGTGCGCACCGCGTCACTGGCCGCCGCCGTCAGCAGCAACACATTGCCTGGTGATGGCAGTTTCGGACGGCTCATGGCGATCAGGTCGAAACCGTCGACGGCGTCCTGAAGGTTCAGGTCCGCGATCATCGCATCAAAGTTTTCGGTCTCCAGCCATGCCAGCGCCTCGGCCACAGTACGCGCGCCACGCACCTTGCAGCCCCAGCCGGTCAGCAGCGCTGTCATCCCGTCGACAATCGCGGCCTCGTCATCGACGACCAGCACACTCAGCCCCTCAAGGCTGACATTGTGGCGCGGCGCACTCCTTGTAACGCCGCGCTTGCGCTTGCCGGACGATGCCGCCAGCGGCACGGACACCGAAAACACACTCCCCCGTCCGGGCACAGACCGAACCCTGATGGGCGCTTCCATCAGATCCGCGAGACGCTTCGATACCGGCAGGCCAAGCCCGGCACCGCGAATGCCTGTGTTGTCGGTATCCTCGAAGCGGCGGAATTCCTCGAAGATCAGCGGAACGCTGTCCGGCGGAATTCCGGGACCGGTATCCCACACCTCTATTTGCGCCATGTTCCCGCGCCGCCGGGCACCGACCAGAACTGCACCTTCGCGCGTATAACGCCGGGCATTGGAAATGAAATTGCGCAGGATGCTTTTCAGGAAATCCGGATCGGCCTCAACCACGAGGCTGGACGGGGCGATCCGCAAGTCTATCTCTGCCTGTTCCGCCATCGGCATGGCCTCTTCGACGAGATCTTCCAGCAATGGGCCGATGGGTAACTGCACCGGTTTTGGCGCGATGGCGCCGTGGTCCAGACGGGAAATGTCCAGCAGGCCACGGATCAGATCATCCGCAGACTGAATGGCCTTGTCGGCCCGGGACACAAGCCCCTGCCCCTGCTCGTCCGCCCGGATGGAGCCGAGGAACAGGCGCGCGGCATTCAACGGCTGCAACAGGTCGTGGCTGGCTGCCGCGAGGAAGCGCGTCTTGGAGGCATTCGCGCCTTCCGCATCGCGCCGGGCAACGTCCAGATCCTGCGCCATTTCCTCAAGATCCTGCGTGCGCTCCCGCACCCGCGTCTCAAGCGTTTCGTTCGCCTCGATCAGCGCCCGCTCGCGCAGCTTGTCTTCGGTGATGTCGGTGAAGGTCGTCACATAGCCGCCGCCGGGCGTCGGATTGCCGACGATGCGAAGAAAGCGGCCGTCGGGGTTGCGCCGCTCATAGGTGTGCTGTCGTCCGGCACGCATGTGGGCGACGCGGCGCTGGGCCTCTTCTGCCGGGTTGCCATCGATCCAGCCGGATTTCAGATTGTATTCGATCAGCGTCGACACCGGCGTGCCGATTGTCACAAGGTCATTCGGGTAATGGAACAGGTCCAGATAGGCGGTATTCCAGGCGACAAGGCGCTGGTCGGCATCCACCACGGAAATGCCCTGCGAGATATTTTCCAGCATGGACTGAAGCATGTGCCGGTCAAAGCGTTCGGCCTGTGTCTTGTGGTCCAGCATGGACAGGACGTCCCGCAGGGCGACCTGGTTTCCACCGATGGCAGATGCCAGCACAACCCGCGCGGATGAGGCGCCAAGCGCAGACGCCAGCAAGCGCTCCGTCCGCTGAACAAGCTGCCAGTCCGCCGGCCCGTCACCGGAGGCCGGGACGCCGGAGAGGCGCTCAAAATCCGCGAAGGCATGCTCGACCGCGTCCGGGTTCAGGAAGCGGGAGGCCAGCGTTTTCAGGCCGTTCGGCGTGACCGTCGCCACCGGATCAGATGCGCCTGCCTCCGTCAGGCCCAACCGCTCGGCTTCACCGACAAAAACGGACGATTGCACCTTGTCCCGAAGGCGTTCGCGCGAGCGGAGCGAGAGGACGATATAAGCGGCAATATTGGCGCCAAGGCTCCAGACGACACCATGGATCAGGCTGTCGTCGAACCGCGCCCCGAACAGGGCGTGGGGGTCCAACCAGCCCGGCACGGCGGCCGCCATCCAGTCCGGCTGCAGGATCGCCGGAAGGAACAGTGTGTAAGCCCAAAGACCCATGCCGAGTGCCAGCCCCCAGGCGACGCCGGTGCGCCGTCCGCTGCGCCAGTAGACGGCGCCGACCAGGGCGGGCGCAAACTGGGCCGCCGCCGCAAAGGACAGGAGACCGATCTGCGCCAGCGCCTCCCCCGTGCCCGCCAGCCTGTAATAGCCATAAGCGCACAGCACGATGACGATGATCACACCCCGGCGGATCATGGTGAGGCGCGCCCCGGAATTGCCCCCGAGGCTGGCGAAACGACCAGTCTGCATGACGGCGGGAACGATCAGGTCATTCGTCACCATGGTGGACAGGGCGACGCTGGAGACGATGACCATGCCGGTCGCCGCCGAGAAACCGCCAAGGAAGACGAACAGGGCGAGCAGCCCGTTCTCGCGGGCAAGCGGCAGGTCCAGTACGAACAGGTCCGGTGGCACGTCTGCCCCGAGCGTCGACAGTCCCGCGATCGTGATCGGGATCACCACAGCGCTGGTCAGGGCGAGATAGGCGACGAACACGATGCGCGCGGTCTGCACCTCGCGCGGGTTACGCCGCTCGATCACGGCGACATGGAACTGGCGCGGCAGGCAGATGATCGCGCACATGGAGAGGATCGTGGTCGTGATCATGCGCTGGGACAGGAGACCACCGGAAAAGGGCTCAGTCGCCCGCGCCGGTACTTCGATGTCCGGCGACGTGATCAGCGACAGCGACAGCGCCGCAACGGCGACGAGGGCCACCAGTTTGATCATCGCTTCCAGCGCCAGCACCTGCATCAGCCCCGCATTGCGGCGGGTCGCATCGGACTGGCGCGCGCCGAACAGGATGGCGAACACGCCCATGGCGAGCGCGGTGAACAGCACGGTCTGGCTGGCGGGCCGGGCACCGGCATTCTCCGCACCATAGGCCAGTGCCTGGAAGCTCATCCCCACGGATTTCAGCTGCAGCGCGATATAAGGCAGGCTGCCGGCCACCGCGGCCAGCGCGGCCAGCGCACCGACGCCCCGGCTCTTGCCGTAGCGGGCGGACAAGAAGTCCGACAGGGACGAGATGCTTTCCCGCTGGGCCACATCGCCGATGCGTCGGATCAGGTCCGGCAGGAACAGGAAGACCAGCGCAGGCCCTAGATAGATGGCGAGATAGTCCCACCCATTCGTGGCCGACGTGCCGACCGCGCCGAAGAAGGTCCATGACGTGCAGTAAACAGCCAGCGCCAGGGCGTAGGTGTAAGGGCTGTGTTTCGCCGACGGGTCCAGCGCGCGCCGGTCGCCCCGCCAGGCGATGGCGAACAGGCCGAACACATACAGCCCCGTTGCCCCGACGATCAGCCAGACTGGCATGGACGAAAACTCCTTGAGGGCCGATCTTCACCCGGCGGGCGCCCGTCTGGCAAGTTCGCCCAAAGTCTGGTGCAAAACACCAAAACGGGCGGTCCGTTTTGACGGACCGCCCAGGTTGGGAAGGTTTTGGGCTGCCGCCTTCTTATTCGGGCAGCATTTCCGCATCCGCGATGCCGTGCGGGGTACGGGTTCCCGGCACGCGAATGTCTTCCACCAGATCCTGGATGTCCTGCGGCGGAGGTGCGGTCACGAGGGCAACCACGACGCCGACAGCCAGCGACAGGAACATGAAGACAAAGCCGATCCCTTCAGGCGACACACCCAGCCACCAGTGCGAGGAATCGGTGTCCACGAACTTGAAGTGGTAGATGTACCAGAAGGTGGTGATGAGACCGGTCAGCATGGACGCGATGGCGCCTTCACGGTTCATCCGCTTCCAGAAGATGCCAAGCACGATGACCGGGAACAGCGATGCCGCGGCGAGGCCGAAGGCGAAGGCAACCACCTGCGCCACGAAGCCAAGCTTGGCCGTGTTCATTCCCATGACTCCGGCAAGGATCACCGCGCCTGCGGCAGCCCCCCGCGCGGTGAGCAGTTCCTGCTGGTCGGTCATGCCCTTGAAGAAGGTCCGCCGGCAGAGGTCGTGGCTGACAGAGGACGAGATCACCATCAGCAGGCCTGCCGCTGTCGACAGGGCTGCCGCGAGGCCGCCTGCCACGACAAGCCCGATCACCCAGGCCGGGAGGCCCGCGATGGAAGGATTGGCCGTCACGATGATGTCGCGGTCGAGCTTGGTGACTTCATTGTCCGCACCTGCGCGGTACTGGACGATGCCGTCGCCATTCTTGTCGGTGACTTCCAGCAGGCCGATCTTTTCCCAGCTCTTGAACCAGGCCGGGATCGGCTTGCCGCCTTCCGCGACGATGGTGGCCGCTTCGGTGTCATAGTCCGCATCGCTGGCGATATAGGTCGACTCGTTCACTGTATCGATGAAGTTGAGGCGGGCGAGCGATGCGACAGCCGGAGCGGTCGTGTAGAGCAGCGCGATGAACACCAGCGCCCAGCCGGCCGATACGCGGGCAGCGCCAGCGCTCGAGACAGTGAAGAAGCGGATGATCACGTGCGGCAGGCCGGCCGTGCCGAACATCAGTGCGCCGGTGATGGCGAACACGTCGAACATGGACTTGTCGGTCTGCGTGTACTCAAGGAAGCCGAGATCCGTCACGACGGTGTTCAACTTCTCCAGCATGGAGATGTCTTCGCCCTTCACATTGGAGATGAAGCCAAGCTGCGGGACCGGGTTTCCGGTAACGATCAGTGAAATGAAGATCGCGGGCACCGTGTAGGCAAAGATCAGCACGACGTATTGCGCGACCTGCGTATAGGTGACGCCCTTCATGCCGCCGAGCACCGCGTAGACGAACACGATGGCCATGCCGACCATGATGCCGGTATTGAACTCGACGCCGAGGAAGCCCGAGAAAGCCACGCCCACGCCCTTCATCTGTCCGGCGATGTAGGTGAACGAAACGAACAGGGCACAGACGACTGCGATCAGGCGCGCCGTGGTCGAGTAATAACGGTCACCCACAAAATCCGGCACGGTGAACTTGCCGAATTCGCGCAGGAACGGTGCCAGCAGCAGGGCCAGCAGAACGTAGCCGCCGGTCCAGCCCATCAGGTAGACCGAGCCGCCATAGCCCATGAAGGCAATCAGGCCCGCCATCGACAGGAAGGAGGCCGCCGACATCCAGTCAGCCGCCGTCGCCATGCCGTTGATCGTGGGATGAACATCATGTCCGGCGACATAGAAGTCGTCGGTCGAACCGGCCCGCGCCCAGAGCGCAATGCCGATATAGGTCCCGAATGTCAGGACGACCCAGAAATAGGTCCAGAATTCCTCTCCGCCCATCGTCTCAGGCCTCCACGCCGTATTTCTTCTCCAGGCGGTTCATCGCCCGGCAGTAATAGAAAATAAGTCCGACGAAGACGTAGATGGATCCGTTCTGCGCGAACCAGAATCCAAGCGGCGCGCCGCCGATCGATACCTGGTCGAGCACGCTGCGGAACAGGATGCCTGCCCCGTACGATACGATGAACCAGATGGCGAGAAGGCTCAAGGTCAGCTTGACGACGTCACGCCAGTACCCCTTCGCATCAATCTCTTTGATATTGTGAGTCATTGTTTCCGTTTCCTCCCTCAGCCTGTTTGGCCAATGCCTTATCCGGCTTCTATGGCCGTTCTTCTTGTGTGGGTGCGACAGCCGCAGGTTGCAGGCTGACGCAAAAGGGCTGTCTCAGACAGCCCCACTTTGGTCTTAACTTTCCTGGCGGATGCGCTTGGCGTGGCGGCGTTCTTTCCAGCCGCTCCACAAGAGCGCTCCGGCCAGCCCCAATCCGCCGATCAGGTACGCCTCACCGAGGCCAAACCCGTCCGACAGGCTGAAACCCGACGCGAGACGCACCGCATAGATCGCCGCCATAAGCAGGCCCATAGCCATCATCACATGCGCTTTCAGCATCTTTTCCTCCCGTATTCTTTTCACCAGTTTACGCGATTTCCCCCCGCCACCATCCCCGACCTTGGTCTGAGGGGGAATTCGGGCTCGTTCTGCAATGGATACGAAGGTGTCGTGGCAGGCCCAGCCTCTGCCGCAAACCCTTGCCAATACAGGGCTTATGGGGTACGTGCGCGCCTTCAGAAACGGCGGCGCGAGGCCGTGCGTGTCAGCTTCTCACCTCACCAAAGCGTTGGGGCGGAGTCGAGGGCGAAAGGAAAAACAATGTCAAAACAACAGATTACCTTCAATGTCGAAGTGCGTGAGCGCGTTGGCACCGGCGGCGCTCGTGAAGCCCGCAAAAATGGCATGGTGCCGGGCGTCCTCTATGGCGGCGGTCAGGATCCGGTCGCGATCAGCCTGAAACGCGGTGAAGTCCAGAAGGCCATCGAAACCGGCCACTTCCTGTCCTCGACCGCCACGCTGGTCCACAAGGGCGAGAAACAGCTGGTGATCCCGCAGGCGATCCAGATGCACCCGGTCACCGACCAGCCGATGCACGTCGACCTGTTCCGCGTCGATGCCAAGCAGAAGATCAAGGTCGAAGTTGCTGTGCACTTCGTCGGCGAGGAAGTCTCTCCGGGCCTCAAGAAGGGCGGTACGCTCAACGTGGTTCGCCACACGGTCGAACTGCTCGTCCCGGCCGGCCACATTCCGGAATCGCTGGAAGCCGACGTGTCCAAGCTGGAAGTCGGCGACAATGTGAAGATCTCCGACATCACCCTGCCGGGCGATGCCGAGCCGACCATCACCGATCGCGACTTCACCATCGCCACCATCGCCGGCCGTACGGCCAAGTCCGATGACACGTCCGAGGAAGGCGCAGAAGCTGCTGCAGAAGAAGGCGGCGAAGAGTCCGAAGAGTAAGTCTCTTCCCCTCAATCCTTTCACGAGCGGCCCGCCTGTCCTATGTTGCAGGCGGGCCGCTCACTTTTTACCCCTAAGCCCCGGCAGGAGGCGCATTCCTCATGTTGATCCTATCCGGACAGGGAAACCCCACTGACCGCTATGCGAAGAACCGGCACAATGCCGGCTTCATCCTGCTGGATGCCCTTCATGCGCGGTACAATTTCGGGCCCTGGCGTTCGAAATTCGAAAGTCTGCTCGCGGAAGGCAATGTCGGAGGCCATAAGGTTCTGCTGGTCAAGCCGCAAACCTATTACAACGAGACCGGCCGCGCGCTTTCAAAAGTGCTGCAGTTCTACAAGCGCCCATCAGAAGATGTGACTGTCTTCTATGACGAGATCGACCTTGCCCCCGGACGCCTTCGCGTCAAACGCGGCGGCGGGCATTCCGGAAACAACGGCGTGCGGTCCATGATGGCGCATCTTGGTGAGAATTTCCGCCGTGTCCGCATCGGCATCGGCCACCCGGGTGACAAGGCGATGGTCATGCCGCACGTCCTGTCGGACTTCACCAAAGCAGACCTTCAATGGTTCGAGCCGATGGTCGACGCCATCGGCAGCGCCCTGCCCTTCCTGCTGGATGGCGATGATGAGCGTTTCCAGACGGAAGTCATGCGCCTTGCGCCTGCACCGAAGCACGACCCAAAACAGGCCGCCCGGCGCGGTGACGCCTGATCAGGCGTCGATCTTTGCCAGCACCGCCGCTTCGGCCGCTTCCGCCATCGCCACCGCCCCGACAGTCCCGTGTGCAGGCACCGGGCTGCGGGCAAGACCGAGACAGGCGGCATAAAAGCCTTCATCCGCCGCACCCAGCGGATCCGGCAGTTCGGCAGCGATGTCGACCTTGATCTCATAAGGGGTCGTGTTCTCGACCTTGCGGGTCAGGAAGTCGATGGCGATCTCGCCCGAGGGATAGACGACATGCATGCTGCGTTTGCGCTCGGTCGCCGCACGGCTGGCTGTCAGCCGGGCCTTCCCACCGCAGGCATAGGAAAATTCCGCCGTGGCTTCATCGATGTGCGCGGAGTGCGCGCGGCGGCCTGTGGCGCTCACGCTGGTGAACTCATTGCCCAGCATCATTGCGGCAAGGTCCAGGTCGTGGATCATCAGATCCCAGATGACCGACACATCGCCCGCGCGGTTATCAGGTGCCGGCGGGCCCGAGCGGACGGACTCCAGGAGCAGCGGCTTCTCCTCGATGGCCAGAACGCCCATTGCCTTCGCCACGAAACGTTCCTGATGTCCGACCTGAAGGATGCGGCCATGCGCGGCGGCTTCGTCAGCCAGGAAACGCGCGGCCGTTCCGGTCAGCGCGAGCGGCTTCTCGCAAAGCACATGTCGATGCGCCTCGATCGCCTGACGCGCCAGCGGCTCATGCCAGGTGGCCGGCACGGCGATGACAACCGCGTCGCATGCATCGAGAAACGCCTTGTAGTCGTCAAAACCTTGCGCGCCGAACTGTTCGGCGATGCGCGTGGCACGGGCCAGATCGATATCGTAGACCCCGATCAGATCGGTCTTCACCGAAGCTGCCGCCTTTTGCGCGTGGTAGTTCCCGAACACACCGGCGCCGGCGACGCCCACTTTCAGCTTCGTCATGTCCTAGCCCTCTGTCCTGACCGGCATGGCACCCAAGCGCCAATGTATCAAGGCTGTGGCACAGCCACGCCGCAGCGGGATTCTTCCCGGTTGCCCCTTCACAGTGCCGATCATCATGCCCAATTAGGGCACAAGAAAAACACAAGAAACCAAGCAGGAGGAATCACGAATGGCTACACTTACATCAACGGAATGGGCCCTCGCCCGTCGCCCGGTCGGGCTGCCACAGCAATCAGATTTCGAGAAGAAGACGGTCGAGATTGCAGAGCCCGGCCCTGGCGAAATCCAGGTTCAGAACTCGTGGATGTCCGTCGACCCGTACATGCGCGGCCGCATGTACGACCGGGAAAGCTATGTTCCCCCTTTCGGCATTGGCGAAACGATGACCGGTGGCGCCGTCGGCCGAGTCACGGCTTCCAACAATCCAGACTATCAGGTCGGCGACCTCGTCCAGTCGATGAATGGCTGGCGCACGGCATGGGTCGGCGCCCCGGCCACGGCCATGGCAGTCAAACTGCCGGGCGACAGCGGCCTGCCGGACAGCGCTTTCCTTGGCGTCGCGGGCATGCCGGGCCTGACGGCTTATGCCGGCATCCTGCGCGTTGCTGAACTGAAGGAAGGCGACACGGTGTTCGTCTCCGGTGCGGCTGGTGCCGTCGGCTCCACCGTGGTCCAGATCGCCAAGATCAAGAACTGCACCGTCATCGGGTCGGCAGGCGGGCCGGACAAGTGCGCCTTCGTCAAATCGCTCGGCGCCGATCATGTGATCGACTACAAGCAGGCCAAGGGCTTCGACGGCCTCGTCGCGGCCCTGCGCGAAGCAGCCCCCAAAGGCATCGACGTCTATTTCGACAATGTCGGCGGAGATCATCTGGCCGCCGCCATCGAGGTGGCCCGTCCGATGGCCCGCTTCGCCGAATGCGGAATGATCGCCCAGTACAACGAAACCGGCACGCCGGTTGGTCCGCCCAACATCATTCAGGTCGTCGGCAAGCAGCTGAAGATCCAGGGCTTCATTGTGTCCACGCATGCCGACATGCAGCCGGCCTTCCATGCGGATATGGCCAAATGGATCGCAGCCGGGCAGATGAAATTCCAGGAAACCGTGATGGAAGGAATCGACAAGGCGCCGGATGCCTTTATCGGTCTCTTCAGCGGTAAGAACACCGGCAAGATGCTTGTAAAACTGGGATAGTCATGGCGGCCCTTTTCGACGCGTACATCATGGTGGACTGGAGCGCGGCGTCCAAGCCCGTGACCGGGCCCAATTCAATCTGGATTGGCATCCTGGCCAAGGACGCACGCCTGAAGCTGCAGTTCCGCGCTGTAAACATCGATACGCGCCTGAAGGCCCGCAGTTTCCTTGAGGACATGGTCGGCAAGCTGACAAAGCGCGGCGACCGTGTCCTTCTGGGATTTGACTTCTCGCTCGGCTACCCAGCCGGAACAGCTGAGGCCCTCGGCCTGAAACTGGACGGCAAAGCCCCGTGGCAGGCGATGCACGAGCATCTGGCCGCGAAACTGAAGGACAAGCCCGACAATTCCAATGCGCGTTACGCCATCGCCGCCGGCATGAACTACGCAATCTCGAAGGGGCCGTTTCCCTTCTGGGGCGCACCAGCGCGCGATGTCGTCTCGACGCTGGGCAGCACGAAGCCCGATTTCACCGGTGCGCCGCTGCCCGAATACCGCATCGCGGAAGCTTATCTGAGGGACAACAAGATCGGTCAGCCAAAGTCCGTCTGGCAGCTCGCCTATACGGGCAGCGTCGGCAGCCAGTCCCTAACCGGGATTCCGCATGTCCATGCCCTGCGCGAAACCTGGCCGGAGGCCCGGATCTGGCCGTTCGAATTCGATCCCGCAGAGCCTCTCACTGAGGAAGCGCTCACTGACGTGAAGGTTCTGATCACCGAGATTTACCCTTCATTGACCAAGGTGACGCCCGATTCCGGCGAAACAGCGGATGCGGCCCAGGTTCGCGCAATCGCCCATCATTTCGCCTCGCTCGACGAAAAAGGGGGCCTTCCGGCCACTTTTTCCACAGCCAAAGGGCTCAATCTGGCAGAAAATACGAAAATTCAGGCCGAAGAGGGCTGGATTCCAGGCATATAGCCCGTGTTTATTGGGAATCCGGCGTGTTCAGGATTTCCGAATCGTGGACAAGTCGAACCAACGGCGGGGCATCGCCGTTTAACTCAGAGGAGAACCCGTATGAACAAGGGTGAACTTACGAAGGCAGTGGCCGCTGCTTCTGGTCTGTCGCAAAGCGACGCCGGCAAGGCCGTTGATGCTGTATTCGACACGATCGCTGACGCGGTGAAATCGCGTAAGCAGGTCGCCATCGCAGGCTTCGGCACTTTCGCGCCGAAAACCCGCAATGCCCGCACCGGCCGGAACCCGGCAACCGGTGAACCGATCAAGATCCCGGAGAAGACATCGGCTTCCTTCAAGCCAGCCTCCGCAATGAAGGATCTCTAGAACCGGTCATCCGTTACCGGAACAATTAGAGTTTCAGGCGGCGTGTCCTTTCAAAGGGCGCGCCGCTTTCAGTTCCAGCATCAGCGTCTGCAGCGTGCCCGCCACGAACACGCCGATCAGGGCGCCTTCCATCATGCCTTTCGCCCCGTGCCCCTGCACGATGCCCAGCCAGTAACAGGTTGGCAGCATGACCAGGAAGAACGAACCGATATGGATGAGGCTCGGCGACCAGACGATTTCCTGTGCCCGCAGCGCGAAGGACGCCGTGGCCTGAAGCCCGTCGAACAGGGTCATCACAGCCGCCAGGAATAATAGCGATGCGATCGCAGGCGCAATCCGTACGCCGTCGATCACCGCGTCATCGTTCACCAGCAATCCCGAAAGCGGTCCACGGAAGGTGACGAGACCCAGCCCCATCGTGACGCCGGTCAGGATCGTGGCCGCAACGCCGAGACGGCCGGCATTGACCACCTCTTCCTTGTTGCCACGGCCGAAGGCTTCGGCCACGCGCACGCTCGTTGCCGACGCGATGCCCATGTAGAACATGAAGCAGAAGCCCACGAGCTGGATCGTGTAGCCATAGACGGTATTGGCAGCCAGGCTGATCCAGGTCGCGATCGTGAAGGTCAGGTTGAACCCACCCCACTCTGCCACATTGGAAATGGCCGAGCCGATACCGACTTCGAACTGGCGCCGCGCCTCGCCCGGCTCCGCCTTCGTGGATGCGCGGAATGCCGGCGTCAGGAAGATGACTGCGACGAACATCACCACGGCGATCGCATAGCGCGATCCGGTTGTCGCGATGGCAACGCCCTCTGCGCCCATCTTGGGCAGGCCCCAGAACCCACCGACATAAGCAAGGTCCAGGACGATGTTCAGAAGGACCCCGCCATAGCTGATGACGGCCACCAGTGTCGGCCGGCGCAGGGCTTCGAGATAAAGGCTGCACACGGTCGAAATGGTGAAACCCGGCAGAGCCAGCGCCATGATGCGCGTGACGGAGGCCGTCGAGGCAGCGACATACTCCGGATCGGCGAGGTTCGTCGCCTCGGATCGCGGTGCGACCTCAACGAAAAGCCAGTGAAAGAGCGGCTCTGCGGCGAAGACCACGACACCCAACAGGACGAGACCCAGCCCGATGGCCGCGACCAGTCCGCGCCGGAAGATTCGCCCCGACTGCGCATGGTGGCCGATACCCAGCATTTCCGACGTCAGCACCTGCACCCCGATCAGGATGCCCATGCTGAAGCCCAGCGTCACGCCCATGGGCAGCCACGAGTTCAGAACGAATGGCAGCTCGCCAGGCGCAAACTGGCCCAGCACCACAGCGTCCGTCATGCTCATCAGCATCATCGCCATCCGCGAGATGGCAATCGGCACCGACAGGCGCAACAAATCAATAATGTCCCCAAGCCGGACCCAGGCCGGCAAGTTCATGCTCCGCATTGGAATACCCTCTACCCGGCGTCATTGGCCGGGCTCGTGTGTCTTGTTGATTTATGTTGTGCGAAGCAAGGCCGGATCAGGTCCGGCCTTGTAAAGTTTCCGTGTCCTGACGGAGACGGTTCTGGCTGTCGCACCCGGCCTGAAGCGGCCGGTGAAGAAGGATGCGTCAGCCGGCCTTGCGGGCCGCGTCCTTGCCATTGCCGAGCGCTTGAAGCTTCTCTGCCACCAGGAAGGCCAGCTCCAGTGCCTGCTCACCGTTCAGTCGCGGGTCGCAGTGCGTATGGTAGCGGCTGGAGAGGTCATCCTCGGAGATCGCCTGCGCGCCGCCGATACATTCGGTGACGTTCTGGCCGGTCATCTCGAAGTGAACCCCGCCCGGGTAACAGCCTTCGGCGTTCATGACGTCGATGAACTGGCGCACCTCGGAGAGGATACGGTCCACCGGACGCGTCTTGAAGCCGGAGTCGGTCTTCAGCGTGTTGCCGTGCATCGGATCGCAGGACCACACGACCGTGCGGCCACTTGCCTTCACGGCACGCGCCAGCGGCGGCAGTCCCTGCGCCACGCCATCGGAGCCAAAGCGCGTGATCAGCGTGATCCGGCCTGCCTCGTCTGTCGGGTTGATCGTCTCGATCAGGCGGACAAGCTCGTCCGGCTCCATACCGGGGCCGCACTTGATGCCGATCGGGTTCTTGATCCCCTTGCAGAAATTGACGTGGGCGTGATCCACCTGGCGGGTACGGTGGCCGATCCACAGCATGTGGGCCGACGTGTCGTACCAGTCACCGGACGTGGAATCGATCCGGGTCAGCGCTTCCTCATAACCGAGCAACAGGGCTTCGTGGCTGGTGTAGAACTCCACCTGCGCCATCTGGGGCACGGTTTCGGCATTCAGCCCAACCGCTTCCATGAAGCGCAACGAAGCCGAGATCTGGTCTGCCAGCTTCTCATAGCGTTCGCCCTGAGAGCTGCGATCCACAAAGCCGAGCATCCAGCGGTGCACGTTGGCGAGGCTGGCATAGCCACCCTGGCTGAAAGCGCGCAGCAGGTTCAGCGTCGCGGCCGACTGGGAGTAAGCCTGAATCAGGCGCTCCGGATCGGGCATACGGGCTTCCGGCGTGAAATCCATGCCGTTGATGTTGTCGCCCCGGTAGGACGGCAGCGTGACGCCATCGATCGTTTCGATCGGGGCAGACCGCGGCTTGCCGAACTGTCCGGCGATACGGCCTACTTTCACCACCGGCTTGGCAGCAGCAAAGGTCAGCACGACAGCCATCTGCAGAATCACGCGGAACGTGTCGCGGATGTTGTCCGGATGGAATTCCTTGAAGCTTTCGGCACAGTCGCCGCCCTGCAGCAGAAAAGCATTACCGGCTGCAACCTCGCCAAGGCGGGATTTCAGGCGTCGGGCTTCCCCTGCAAAAACAAGCGGCGGATAGGAGCGCAGACGGGCCTCTGCTGCAGCAAGTGCTGCAGTATCCGGATAGTCCTCCGGGATGTGCTTCGCAGGCAGTTCACGCCAGTCGGAAGGGGTCCAGTTGCTCATTTTACGCTCCATTGATGGCCGCATTAATCACATGGAAGGCGTTCGCTCAAGTTTCACCACAATTTCACAGCAGAAAGCTGGCGGAATCACCCCGCCTCCCCTTACTTAGACAGGACCTGAGGCAAGCCTGAAGGGACCGCCGCGAGATCATGTCTCACGTCTACATTGCCCACTCCACGCTGGACCTCGACGACCTGCTGAAGCTTCACGAAGCGATGCGGGCCGCCTCCATTCCGGTCAAGTTCGCCCCGGACGACGAAAACGACCGGGCCCGCAACAATGCGGATATCGACGATGCGTTCGCGATGATCGTACTGGTTTCGGCCAGCTCCGTGCGCTCGAAGACTGTGCGCCAGGACGTGGAGCGCGCCAAGGGACGTGGCTTGCCCCTGATCCCGTACCAGATCGACAAGGCCCGCCTGAATGGCTTCTTCAAGCAGGAAGTCCAGCCGCACCTGCGCCTTTCCAGCACCACGCCCGGCGGGCTGGAGCAGCTCGTCCAGGAGACGCAGGACGCCTACAAGAAGAAATGCCCCGTCATCGCGGTGATGAATCTGAAGGGCGGGGTCGGCAAGACGACAGTCTCGGCACAGGTCTTTGGTGCCTGGCACGCCATGGCGGGCGGGCGGATCCTGCTGATCGACCTCGATCCGCAATACAATCTGACCCAGACCTTCTATGAAATGGACGCAGCCGACGAGAGCGCGGCGAAGGACCGCTCGGTCATTTCCCTGTTCGAACGCTCCCGCCTTCATACCCGAAATGCGGAGAGCCCCGCCGAACACTGGCTGAACCTGTCGACCGAGCCGTTCGCGCCGGTCGCGCGCGATTACCTTGTCCATGACCTGATGGCGGACGGGAACAGCCCGCCCGGCCGCCTCGACATCGTCTCGGGCCAGTTCGAGATTTCGAAGTACGCCTTCGCCACCGACAATGACGCGCTGGAAAAGATCAAGCTCCACTTCCTGCGGCAGGTGGACTTCTATCGCAGCGAGTACGACCTGATCGTGTTCGACACAAACCCGAACGCGACCTTCCTCACCCGATGTGCGCTGGAGGCGGCCGACCGCGTGCTGGCGCCGATGCATACCGACATCTACTCGCTGCGCGGCGTGAAACTGCTGAACCAGGTGCTGCGGACGCAAATCCCCGTCGCCAACCGCCCGGCCCTTTCGGTTCTGTTCAACGCGGTCAGCCGGTCTGAGCAGTCAACGTTCGAAGCCGATGCCCGAAACGGCGCCTTCGATGAGGTCGCCGGGTTCAAACTGTCGGATGCCCTGCTGAAATCCGCCCTGCCACGCTCAAAGCATCTGGCCGTCAAACCGCCGCAGGAAGGTCAGCCCCCCTGGAAGCAACTGACGATCCATTCGGGGCGTGGCGGAGGCCTGAAGCAGATCCGCGAAAGCCTGAAGACAATTGCGCTGGAGCTGAAAACGCTCTGCGACGAGACGCACTAAAGCAAGTTCGGAGCAATCGGCCTCGATTACGAACGGATATTTGCGAGCCAAAATGACGTGACGCGCTGGCGCGTCAGGCGTTGCTTGCCACCTCCGGCACCCATTTCGTGCGCATGGTCACCAGTTCCTCCGAGACAGAGGGGTGCACGGCACAGGTGCGGTCGAAGTCCGGCTTGGTGACGCCCATCTTGATGGCGATGCCAACGGCCTGAATGATTTCGGCAGCATCGTCGCCCACCACGTGAACGCCCAGCACTCTTTCATCCGATGCGCGCACGACCAGTTTCATCAGCACACGGCTGGTATCGCCGTTGAGGGCATTCTTCATCGGCTTGAAGTTGGTTTTGTAAATATCGATGTCGGAGCCATAGGCCTTGCGGGCATCCGCTTCGCTGAGGCCGACCGTGCCGACTTCCGGCTGGGAGAAGACCGCGGTCGCAATATCCGAATGATCGAAGTGCCAGGGATTGCCGCCGAACTCGGTATCGGCAAAGGCATGGCCTTCACGGATAGCCACCGGCGTCAGCGCCACCCGGTCGGTCACGTCACCGACGGCCCAGACGCTGTCGACATTGGTCTTGGACCATTCATCCACTTTGACGGCGCCATTGTCATCCAGTTCGATGCCCGCAGCTTCGCAGCCAAGTCCCTCGGTGTTCGGACGCCGGCCAACAGCCATCAGCACGACATCCGCATCAATATGGCTGCCGCTGGAAAGCGAGATGTGGAAAGGCAAGTCTTCGCCCTCCCGCTTCTCGATCATGTCGAACACCGCGCCGGTGACAACGCGCACGCCGGCTTCCTTCAGCCCCTCATGCACCGCCGTGCGGACATCCGCATCAAAACCGCGCAGCACTTCTTCGCCACGATAAACGAGGCAGGTCGGCACACCGAGCCCGGCAAAGATGTGCGCGAACTCAACCGCGATATAGCCGCCGCCTGCGATGACGACATGTTTCGGCAGGTCTTCCAGGTGGAAGACTTCATTGGACGTGATGGTGTGCTCCACACCGGGCAGTTCATCCGGTGATGGGCGCCACGGCGCGCCGCCGACGGCGATCAGGATCTTGTCCGCCGTGATGGTCTTGCCGCTGCTTTTCAGGCGGATGGTATGCGCATCGACAAATTCGGCGCGCTCTTCGAAAATCTCGACACCCGCATTCTTGAGGTTGCGGAAATAAATGCCCGACAGGCGATCGACTTCAGCATGCATCGCGGCGGCAAATGTTCCGTGATCGTACGAGACATCACCGACACTCCATCCATAGCCTGCGGACTTCTCGATATCCTGCCCATACTGGCTGGCATAGACCATGAACTTCTTCGGCACACAGCCACGGATCACGCAGGTGCCGCCCATGCGGTATTCTTCGGCAAGACCGACACGTGCGCCTGCGATGGCTGCAATGCGTGCCGCGCGTACTCCGCCGGAACCGCCTCCGATCACAAACAGGTCGAAGTCGTAAGCGTGCTCAGCCATAGGTCAGTTCCTTGAAAGTCGTATGCGTGTCTGCGGGCGCATATGGGCGCAGCAAATCAGAATTCAAACACCGTGGCCCCGGACTCATTGCCGATAATGACCGTCCGCGCGATGCCGATAAACAATCCGTGTTCGACAACCCCCGGCACATTGGAGAGGCGCGCCGCCAGGGATTCCGCATCCGGGATCCGCTGGCAGTGGCAGTCCAGGATGTAGTTTCCGCCATCGGTCATGACCAGCCGGCCGCCCGGCTGGGCCCGTAATTCCACGCGTGGGCGGTCGATTCCGCTGGAGCACAGCGCGTCGTAAACCTTCTTGGCGGTAATCGTGTAGCCAAAGGGCGTCACCTCGACCGGCAGGGGGAAATTGCCGAGCTTTTCGACCTGTTTCGACGGATCGGCAATCACGACCATGTGATCGCTCGCATTGGCGATAATCTTCTCGCGCAGCAGGGCCGCGCCGCCGCCCTTGATCAGGAAGCCGTGTTCGTCCACCTCGTCAGCGCCATCGACGGTGAGGTGGATGCGTTCGATCTGTTCGGAAGGGATCAGGGGCACACCAAGGCTTTCCGCCTGCCTGCGTGTCTGCTCGCTGGTCTCGATGCAGCGCACGACCAGGCCGTCGGCAATTTCTTCTGCCAGCATCTGGACGAAGTATTTCGCGGTCGAACCGGTGCCGAGACCGATGGTCATGCCATCTTCAACGAATTCCATCGCCGCGGCGGCGGCGTTGTACTTCTCCAGTTCGTTCGCCATGCTCAGCCCTTCTTCTTTTCGGCCTTCCGTGCCGCCATCTTTTCCCGGAACGCCGTTGCCCAGCCCTTGCGTTCGACCTGCCTGCCCCGGGCGACTGCCAGCGCACCGGCTTCGACATCCTTGGTGATAACGCTGCCACTGCCGACAATCACGCCTTCACCGATCGTAACAGGCGCCACCAGCGCAGAATTGGACCCGATGAATGCGCCATCCCCGATCGTCGTGCGGTATTTGAAGAAGCCGTCATAGTTGCAGAAGATCGTACCTGCTCCGATGTTCGCGCCCGCGCCGACTTCACCATCGCCCAGATAAGACAGATGACTCGCCTTTGCGCCTTCAGCCATGCGCACATTCTTGACCTCGACAAAATTGCCGACAAATGCCGCCTGTTCCAGCACGGCGCCGGGGCGAAGCCGCGCAAACGGGCCGACAGAGGCAAACTGGCCGACTTCCGCGCCTTCCAAATGACTGAACGCCCGGATCTGCGCGCCGGACCGGATCTTCACGCCGGGGCCGAACACGACGTTCGGCTCGATCACCACATCTGGTTCAATCACCGTGTCATGGGAGAAGAACACCGTCTCAGGCGCGATCAGCGTCACCCCGCCGTCCAGCGCCTGCTTGCGGCGACGCGCCTGGAAGATGGCCTCAGCTTCGGCAAGGTCGGCTTTCGAATCGCAACCGATAAGATCCTCCTCATCGCAGCGCACCGCCTGGCAACGCTTGCCTTCCGCCCGGGCGAGGCCAACCAGATCGGTCAGGTAGTATTCGCCCTTGGCATTGTCGTTCGTCACCTTTTCCAGCAACCGGAACATGTTCTCGGCGCTGGCCGCCATGACGCCGGAATTACAAAGCGTAACCATCAGCTGCTCGGGCGTCGCCTCGCGCGCTTCGACGATGGCTTCCAGCTCACCATGACCAGATGTGATCAGGCGCCCGTAGAGACCCGGTTCGCGCGTGTCGAACCCGAGCACGCCGACCGTGGCGCCCTCGTCCAGCGACCTGAACAGCTCCTCAATGGCGTCCACCGGAACCAGCGGGGAGTCGCCGTAGAGCACGACAAGATCACCTTTAAATCCGCTAAGCGCATCAGCTGCGCATCGTACGGCATGGCCTGTGCCCATCGGCGGATCCTGGAAGGCGACCGGAATATTCCCCGGAAGACTGGCGACATGTTCGATCAGCAACCCTTGCGAAGGATGGGCAACGACCACGATTTCCGAACAGCCTGCCTTGCGGGCCAGGTCCACCGACCAATCCACCATCGGCCGGCCGCCGACCGGATGCATAACCTTGGGCAGGCTGGATTTCATCCGCGTGCCCTTGCCGGCGGCGAGGATCACCGCGGCGCGGAGTCTGACAGTCTGGCTCATGACAGGGCCCTCTCGCTTTCTTCTGCCCATTCGCCTAAATCAAAGGCCGATTCAAGGCGAGGGGCGAGCAAGAATTGGAGCGGGTATGACAGGATGGCTGGACGGCTGGACCGTGGTGTTCGATCTCGACGGGACTCTGGTGGATACCGCGCCGGACCTGCTGAACGCCCTGAACCATGTCCTGGATCATGCCGGACTTGAATCTGTCGATCTCCAGACGGTTGCGGGGATGATCGGCCATGGTGCCAAGGCGATGATCCAGAAGGGCATGGCCCATCAAGGCCAGAGCCCGTCCGAGGCAGACCTTGAGAGCCTCTTCGCGCGCTTCCTCATCTACTATGCAGACCACATCGCGATTGGTTCACGTCCGTTCGACCAGGCGCCGGAAATCCTGGATGACCTCGCGGCGGACGGCGCGATCCTGTCGGTCTGTACCAACAAGAAGCAGGATCTCTCCGACAAGTTGCTGGACGCACTGGGCCTCACGCCCCGCTTTGCGGCCATCATTGGTGCGGACAGCGTGCCTTCCAGGAAGCCCGACGGCGACCACATCGTGCGCACGGTTCAGGCCGCTGGCGGCAATCCGGCTCGCGCGATCATGGTGGGTGACAGCCGGACAGACGAAAGGGCAGCCCGGAATGCCGGACTGCCCTTCGTATTTGTGCCATTTGGCTATGAAGCCGAAACAGTGGAAGCGATAGGCGCAGACGCGGTCGTCTCCCACTATTCCCAACTGCCGGCGGCGCTCTCGCGCCTGATCAGTTAGGCAGTGGCTTCTGCGCGCGGACGGTAGCTCGGACGAGCAGCCGACGCATCCGCATTGATCCGGCGGCGGGGCATACCGTTCACCATGTTGCTGCGTACGTCGGTACGGGCGCTGCGCATGGCAGGCACAAAGCCAGCGTCGATAAGGTCGACATCCACTTCGTAGCCACGCTCGGCCCAATAGGCAGCAATTTTCTCACGCAGGCGCTTTGCGCCTTCTTCGTCACACCAGTCTTTCATTTTCTCTCTCTCCAGGCGTTTTTGTTTTTCAGGGCCGAAAGGCCCCTGCCTGTCCTTCTTAGGGTCTACATTTCTGCGAACCATTCGCGGTTCGTCTCGTATGACTGCAAAATGACAATGTTGGCGTTCAATCTCAAGACCTATTTCAAATGAAACCAACGTAATGTTATTCGATGAACATCTGTTCATAATGAACAACTGTTCATGTTATGCAATTACGGCAGTAATGTTTACGGTGTTCCTGCTGAAAAGCGTAAATCCCTTATACCACGGTTGTCCCGCAGATGGGTGACAGTCCCATTTTCGCCGCAATCCCAAGCCGAAATCTGTGCTCCCAAACCATGCATTGCAGCATATCTTTGCATAGCAGCCATAACTTGGACGTCACATTCCTCGCAGAAAATTGTCATCGGATCGGGGGACAGAATGCCGATACACCCGCTTCAGCTTTCCCCGCTTGACCTCTCGACTCAGTCAGATTAACCCCGCTCTCTTCCGGAACGGGCGATTAGCTCAGTGGTAGAGCACTGCCTTCACACGGCAGGGGTCACAAGTTCGAACCTTGTATCGCCCACCATTTCCGTTCTCTGGATCCTCTGACCACCCGGCCCATCTGAGACAATACGTGGTGGCATCCGCAAAGCACGCTATAAGCCGCGCGATGAAATCGCTGCTCCGTTCTTCCGTCGTCGCCGCCATCCTGGGCCGCCTGATCTGGGCCTGGATGGCCCTGGTGGCCCACACGATCCGCTGGACGATTGAAGTGGACCCCGCCGCCCGCCAGGCCTGGCGGGACCATGACGGCATCGTGGTCGCCTCCTGGCACTCCCGCATCATGATCCTGCCAGCAGCATGGATCCGCTTCATTCGCCGCTGGAAAGACCGCGTGAACCGGGCGGCGATGCTGATCTCGCTATCACCGGACGGTGAAGCCGTCGCACGGGCGATCGATCATCTCGACCTGCACGCCATCCGCGGATCGGCAGCCAACAAGAAAAAGCGCAAGGACAAGGGCGGCGCACGGGCCATCGCAGAAGCCGCCCGCCTGCTGAAAAGCGGCAGCGCGGTCTGCATAACACCCGATGGTCCGCGCGGCCCCGCCGAACAGGTCAGCCCCGGCGCGATCATGATCGCTCAGCGGGCTGGCGCTCCGATTGTGCCTTATGCCCTGTCGGTTACACCCTGCTGGCGGCTGAAGACCTGGGACCGGTTCATGATCCCCTTCCCCTTCACACGCGGCGCCATCATTCTGGGTGCCCCCATCGAAGCGCCCCGCTCCGCGGATCCCGATACATTACGCGCAGAATTACAGGTTCGACTTGATGACGCGACCCGCCGGGCTGATATGCTGTCCGGCCGCATATCGGAAACAGAAACGGACGCCGCTTCCAGATGACCTTCGCGCTGCACGTGTATCGCGTCCTGACCAGCGCGCTATCCCCTTTCCTGGGCTTTGTGCTGAGTGCGCGGGTCAAACAGGGCAAGGAAGACTTCTCGCGCCGGAATGAGCGGATGGCGCGGCACCTGCCGGTGTTGCGGAACAATGGAGTCCTGGTCTGGCTTCATGGGGCCAGTGTCGGCGAAAGCCGGCTTCTGCTCGAGCTGGGCAACCGGTTGCTCGATGAACGGCCCGACCTGATGCTGCTGTTTACCAGCCAGACGCAGACCTCGGCCAAGCTGATGGGTCCCATGCTGCCCGATAATGCTGTCTACACGATGGCACCGATCGATACGCCTGCAGCCGCACGCCGGTTCATTCGCCACTGGAAGCCCAGCCTCTGCATTTTCGGCGAAGGCGAGATCTGGCCGAACCTGCTCCTCGAAGCCGAAAAGGCCGGAGCGAAACGGGCGCTGGTCAATGCCCGCATGACCGAGAAGTCCGCACAGGGCTGGCAGCGCTTCCACCAGACCTTCCGCGCTCTGGTCGGCCGGTTCGATGCCGTGCTTGCAGCGGACGAGGACACCGCCCGGCGTCTGGCGAACCTGATGGGAAAGCCTGTCGTCTGTGCCGGCAATCTGAAGTCCTCCCTGCCACCGCCCTCTGCCAATGATGTTGAACTGCGCCGCATGCAGGAAACCTTCAAGGGCCTGCGCAAATGCTATGTCGCAGCCTCCACCCATGACGGGGAAGAGGCCCTGTTTCTCGATGCGATGAAGGCGGCACCGGATGCCGCTCTGATCATCGCCCCGCGCCATCCGGAACGCGGACCAGTGGTCGAGGACCTGCTGCGCGCCCGCAACATTCCCTTTGCCCGGCGCTCCCGCGGAGAAGTGCCGAACCAGAATACGCGCGTCCTTCTGGCCGACACGATGGGCGAAATGGGCATCTGGTTCCGCCTCGCCGACGCTGTCTATCTTGGGGGTGGGCACACACCGGATGTGGGCGGGCACAATCCGCTGGAACCGATCCGCCTTGGCAAACCGGTCGTGTCCAGCCCCGACGTGTTCAATTTCGCCGAGATGATGGAAGACCTGTCGGAGCGCGGCCTGATCCGCTTGCTCAAGACGCCGAAAGCCATTGGCCGCGCGCTGGTGACCATGGCGCCTCCCTCAAGCTCCTCGCTGGATTTGCTGGAATATGAAGCCGATGCACCGATGCAGGTCACGCTGGACGCGATCCGTCCGCTGCTGCCTGAAAAGGGACTTCTGGAATGAAGGCGCCGCACTTCTGGTCGGCCGGCCTTGATCCGCACTCCCGTGAAGCCGCGCCCCTGACACGCCTGATGCTGACGCCGCTGGCAACGCTCTATACGTTCGGTATCCGCCGCAAGCTCGCCCGCGCGAAGCCAGAAGCCATCCCGGCACGGATCGTCTGCATCGGAAATCTGACGGTCGGCGGCGTCGGCAAGACCCCGGTCGTGGAAGCCATCCGGCGGAGGGCGCTCGACGCTGGCCTGCGTGCAGCGAGCCTGTCTCGCGGCTATGGCGGCAAGCTGGAAGGCCCGCTGAAAGTCGATCCCGCTATGCACTCATCAGCCGATGTCGGCGATGAACCGCTGATGTTGGCCGCAACAGGCGAAGCCTGGATCGGGAAAGACCGAGCGGAAGCTGCCCGCGCCATGGCGGCTGATGGTGTCCAGTTGATCGTTATGGATGACGGGCACCAGAACCCTTCTGTCGCGAAAGACCTCTCCCTGATCGTGATCGACGCAGCTGCGCCCTTCGGCAATGGCCATGTCCTGCCCAAGGGGCCACTACGCGAGCCGGTGGCGGATGGCCTGGCCCGTGCAGATGGCGTGATCCTGATGGGTGAAGGCAAGGAGCTGACGGCGGTGCAGAAATCGCATCTGCCGGTGGTAAGGGCGGGATTGGCACCGGCAGGCAAAGTGCCGGAAGGCCCGCTGGTCGCTTTCGCTGGGATTGGCCGACCGGTAAAATTCTTCTACAGCCTGACCGAAGCGGGCGCCGACCTGCGGGACAGCGTGCCCTATGGCGACCACCACGCCTATTCGGCCAGCGACCTCAAATTCCTGAACGATCTTGCCGCCAGCCGCGGCGCTCGGCTCATTACTACTTCGAAAGACCATGTGCGCTTGCCTGAGGAGGAGCGCGCGCGCATTCTTGTCTTTCCAGTCGAAGCCCGTTTTGAAGATGAAGCGGCGCTAGATGCGCTTCTCGCCCCTATTCTTACGCCGGACAAAGCATGAGCGATCCGCAGCAGAAATCAGGATATGTCCGCCCGAAGGATATCGATAACCGCGCCAGCTTCTGGCAACGGATCCAGTGGCGGCTGGAAACGATTGCGTGGGACCTGATCTACTGGGCGCCCATCAAGGCGATGGGGCCGGACCGCGCGTCCAATTTCGGCGGCTGGCTGCTGCGGAAGATCGGACCGCGCCTGTCACAGCACAAGACAATGCGGCGCAACCTGAAAATGGCCTTCCCGGACTGGACCGATGCGCAGGTGGAAGAAACCGCCATGGCCGCCTGGGAATCTGCCGGACGCACAGCGGGCGAGCTGCCACACCTGCCGAAAATCGATCCGTACACGTCTGGCCGGGTGGAGATCGTTGGGCTCGAAGTCCTGGACCGCATTCGCGACAGCGGGAAAGGCGCGGTGTTCATCTCCGGCCATTTCGCCAATTGGGAAATAATGCCGGCAGCGATCACCAAGCGCATCCCGCAGGCGGTGATGACTTATCGCGCGCTCAACAATCCGCACATTGACCGGCGCATCTCGAAACTGCGCCACGATTACGGCACGGCCATCAACGCGCCGAAGGGCATCGGCACGCGGGAACTGATGCGGGCACTCGCCAAAGGCTCGCCCATCGCACTGATGAATGACCAGAAGTTCAATGAAGGCGTCGCCGTGCCCTTCTTCGGACGCGATGCGATGACGGCGCCGGGCCCGACGCGGCTTGCCCTGAAATACCAGGTCCCCATCGTGCCGGTTTCCACTATCCGCACCGGCCCTGCCCGTTTCCGCATCGAGTTTCACGAGCCTTACGTGCCTGAAGACACCGGCGATACCGATGCCGACATTCTTCGCTCGGTCACGCGGATCAACACCTTCCTTGAAGCGCAGGTCCGCGCCCATCCAGGCCAATGGTTCTGGCAACACCGCCGCTGGCCCAAGGAAGCCTGGAAGGAAGCCGGTGTCACCTGACGCCCCAAGCCTGTCTTAGCGCAACATGGTTTCCAAGTTGGCAACTCTCTTTTCCGAATTCCCCTGTTTCCGGCACCGCTTGCTTAAAAAAAGCTAATTATGTTCTCCCGGTAGCTGCCAGGACGGCAGGGGGATTTAGATATTTAGCCAGGCACTCGCCGGGAGAGCACTGATGAACGCATTCCAGCTCGACGCAACCATGTTGAAGGGGCCGTCCGAGACCTCACCGCAAATCATTGAGTCATCTCTGCGGGCGATCCGCGAGCACCTCGACATGCCGGTTGCCTATCTTTCACAGTTCGTGAACGGCCGGGTCGTCTACCGCCATGTTGATGCCCCGGGCTATGAGCACCTGATACGCGCTGGCGCCAGCCGCAGCATGGATGAAGGCTATTGCGGCCTGATCATCGCCGGGCGCCTGCCGCAGATGATCCCGGACACATCCGAAAATCAGCTGGCTGCCTCGCTGCCAATCACCCGCACCCTTCCGATCGGCTCGCACATAGCCATTCCGATCCATCTCGAAGACGGCACGATCTATGGCATGTTCGCCTGCCTCAGCCCGAAGCCGAACACGAGCCTGAACTCACGCGATCTCGAGACGATGCGCCTGTTCGCCAATCTCGCGACCCAGCAGATCCACGCCAATCACCGCACCGAGCGGCTCATGCGCGAAAAGCGCATCCGCATCGAGTCCGTGCTGGAAGAAAAAGCCTTCGAAATCGCCTACCAGCCGATTGTCGACCTTGGCGACATGCAGCCTAAGGGCTTCGAAGCGCTGTCACGCTTCTCGGCAGAGCCTTACCGCACGCCGGATATCTGGTTCGCCGAAGCCGCCGAAGTCGGCCTCGCTGCCGAACTGGAACTGGCCGCCATCCGCCATGCCGTACGGGCTCTGAACGTGCTTCCGGCGGATCAGTATGTGTCGGTGAACGCTTCACCGCAGACTGTGATCAATCCGGCATTCGCGCCGGCCTTTTCCGGACTTCCGCTGTCGCGCATCGTGCTTGAGATTACCGAGCACGCGATCATCGAGGACTATGACCTGTTCACGAAGTGCCTGGCGCCGCTGCGAAAGCGTGGCCTGCGTATCGCGGTCGACGATGCCGGTGCCGGCCATTCCTCGCTGCGCCACATCATCCAGCTGAGCCCCGACTTCGTGAAAGTCGACATCAGCCTGACCCGCAATGTCGATGCCGATCTTGCGCGCCGTGCCCTGATTTCCGCCCTGCTTCACTACACCCGCGAGACGAGCGCCCAGATCGTCGCGGAGGGTATCGAAACCGAAGCAGAGCTCCGCACCCTGAAGCTGCTCGGCGTCCGCCGTGGCCAGGGCTACTTCCTCGGCCGTCCGAGCATCAATGCGTTCGGCGCACCGAAAGAGGAAGCGCGCAAGGCTTAATCCCCCCGCAGAAACCCCACTCTCCTGCGCCGGCCTGAAAAGGCCGGCGTATTTTTTTGTCGTCCCCCGCGAACTGACGACACCATTAGACACGGGCGAAAAGCATCATAAGGTCCCTCCCAACAGAGAGGACAAACCGGCATGCATTACAGCCAGATCATTTCCTGTGTCGCCCTCGCCTCCGGTGCCGCCATGGGGCTTGGGGCGCTCATCTCTCCGCGATGGGCGTCCGGTGTCGTCCGGCTTGTCGAAGATCCTGACCCGGCCCGGCCCGGCGGCTATTCGGAATTCCGCGCCACCTATGGCGGCCTGTTTCTGATGGCGCACCTGTCTGCCCTGCTGATCGCGTTGAACCTGCCCGCCATTTATGCCGGGTTCGCTGCCCTACCGCTTGCCCTTGGCTGGATTGGGGCAGGTCTTGGGCGTTTGATCTCGCTTCTGGCCGACAAGGACCAAAATCGCACCCGCGGCCTGATCCCCGTCTGGATTCCGCTTGAAATTTTCATCGGTCTCGCGATTGGCTCAAACTTCATCCAGATTTACGAGATCATCCGGACTTTCACACAATGACCCACAAGCTCCTCACAGGCCTTGCAGCTCTGTTCCTCGTCGGCTGCGTGTCTGCCCCGACGTCCGCCAATGCAGAACCGGTGGATGTCGACATGGCGACCGAGATTCTCGGCCAGTCCGTCGCCTTCGACACCGTAGCCGGGCGCGGAAAGGTTCCGGCCTATGCGGACTACCTTGCCGATGTTCTGGAAACAGGCGGCTTTGCGAAAGAAGACATCGAGATCGTCCCGCTTGGCGAGACCGCCACGCTGATCGCAACCTATCACGGCAAGAGCGCAGACGCGCCGATCCTGCTGAACGCGCACATGGACGTGGTGGAAGCCAACCCAGCAGACTGGGAGCGCGCGCCGTTCACGATGGAGACCGACGGCACCTATTATTATGGGCGCGGCGTGCTGGACGACAAATTCGGCCTCACCATGCTGGTCACCACCCTCTTGCGCCTGAAGCGGGAGGGGTTCGAGCCGGAAAACGATATTGTCCTTATCCTGACGGGGGACGAGGAAACCGCGCAGAAGACCGCCGAAACGATCGCCCCGCTCTACAAGCATGCCCGCTTTGTGCTGAACGCGGATGGCGGTGGCGGCAAGCTGAACGAAGATGGCAGCTTCGGCTTCTACAGCCTGCAGGCCGGTGAAAAGACCTATGCGGACTTCAAGATCACCATCACCAATCCCGGCGGGCACTCCAGCCGCCCGACCGCACAGAATGCCATCGTGGACATGGCCGGTGTGTTGGAGCGGCTCGGCAAATATGCTTTCCCAGTCCGGTCCACGGAGCTGACGCGCGCCTTCTTCGCGGAGACCGCGAAGCGCAGCGAGGGCGAACTAGGCGACGCCATGGCCCGCTTTTCCAGTGATCCGGATGACGCCTGGGCAGTGGCAGAACTGTCGAAATATCCGGAATATGTCGGCATGGTCCGCACCACCTGCGTCCCGACGGAAATCAATGGCGGCCACGCCCCGAATGCCCTGCCCCAGAGCGTGGTGGCGAACGTCAATTGCCGCATCTTTCCTGGCACCGCCCCGGCAGAGGTCATGGCGAAACTGCAGGAACTGGCGGGCGACGACGCCTCGGTGACGTTGCCGGAGGAGTACCCGCAATCGGAAACCTCGCCGCTGCACCCGGAACTCATGGCGGCGCTGCGCAAGGCGGTCGATGCCCAGGCGCCGGGCCTGCCGATAATCCCGACCATGGCAGCCTTCACGACGGACGGCCTGTTCTTCCGCAAGGAAGGCATCGACACCTATGGCGTCACCGGCATCTTCATGAAGCCGTCCGATGAGTTTGCCCACGGCCTGAACGAGCGTGTGCCGGTGGCCGCCATCCCCGGTGCGCTGGACCATTGGTATGTTCTGATCACCGAACTGTCGAAATAGCTCGACGGCCAAAATGCCTTGCATCGGTGGCCGGAATGACGGATTCGGGCCTGCGACACTGAAAGGAAGCCATCATGACGGAGTGTCGAGAGACGGGCCGCCCGCGCAGCAAACCTGCTGGCGCGAAAGGCAAGCCGGGCAACAGGCCCGGATACAAACCCAACCACAAATCGGCCCCGAAGGGCAGATCACATGCTGCGCGTGGCCCTGCGCCTGAGACCGACTGGAGCGAGGGCGAGCGGATCGCGAAATACCTCGCGCGGGCCGGCGTCGCCTCCCGCCGCGAAGTCGAGCGTCTGATCGAGGAAGGCAAGGTCACCGTCGACGGCAAGAAGCTGACTTCACCGGCCTTCAAGGTGACCGGCAAGGAGCTGATCCGCGTTGGCCGCCGCACGATCTCCGCCCCTGAAGCGACGCGCGTATGGCGCTATCACAAGCCATCCGGCTTGATCACGACCAATGTGGACCCGGAAGGCCGCCGGACCATCTTTGACGAACTGCCCCGCACTCTGCCCCGCGTCGTGACGGTCGGCCGCCTCGACCTGACCACCGAAGGCTTGCTGCTGCTGACCAATGATGGCGCCCTCGCCCGCGCGCTGGAACTGCCTGCCAGTGGACTGGAGCGGACATACCGCGTTCGCGCCCATGGCACGGTGACGCCGGAGAAGATCGAAAAGCTCGCACAGGGTATCACGGTCGAAGGCGTGAAGTACCAGCCGATCAAGGCTGTGCTGGACCGCGAGACAGGTGCCAACAACTGGCTGACGGTTACGCTGGCCGAAGGCAAGAAACGCGAGGTACGGCGGGCGCTGGAGTCGCTGGATCTGATGGTCAACCGGCTGATCCGCGTGTCCTACGGCCCGTTCGAACTGACGGACCTCAAGCCCGGCCAGGTGGACGAACTGCCGCCGGACCTGTTGGCGCAGGCTGTGGGCCATCTCTATGAAGGGCTGAAGGACGCAGGCCCTGCGCCTAAAAAGTCCAATGCGGCTCCCCGGAAGCCGGTGGCCAAAGGCGGCAGGAGCGGTCCCAAACCGCCGCCCAAATCGCGCACGAAGTCCAGCCGCAAAGCCGATGAGGAATGGTCGACCAGCGCCGAACGCACTTCCCCCAAGTCACGCCTTGGCAGCAAGCCGCCTTCCGGTAAGCTGTCGGGCAACAGGAAACGCAGCAAGCCACGCTGAGACGGCCATAGAATGCCGCCCGTGGCCATCGCCACAAGGGAGGCCATGCATGACGCTTCAGAACGTGACCGACACTTACCAGCAGGAAGTGCCGCCCCATGCCCCTTCGAACACGCCGGTCTATGACCTCGCCCCTCCGGTCGACCTGACCGATCCACAAGTGTTTTCCAGTCATGGCGGCTACACCCATGACGCCTTCGCCCTGATGCGGGAGAAGGCCCCGGTGATGTGGCACCCGGAAGCGGCCGCTGCCGGCTTCTGGGCGATCACGCCGTATGAACTGGTGAAGAAAGTTGAGCTGGATCCAGCGACCTTTTCGTCCCAGCGCGGCGGCATCCTGATGACCTATGGCCTGCCGGAGCAGCCGCGTCATCCGCTGCTGCATTCCTCCAGCCTGAACAGCCTGATCAATCTGGACCGGCCCTATCACACGCCCCTGCGGATGGAGCACATGCACTTCTTCCGCCCCGGTTTCGTCGCCGAGCTTCGCAAGCGGGTGGATGCATATGTGACCGAACTGCTGGATGCGATGGAGAAACAAGGACCGGTGGTGGACATGGTGGAGATGTTCTCCGCCGAACTGCCGCTGTTCACACTGTGTGAGATCCTCGGCGTTCCGGCCGCCGACCGGCCGAAGCTGGTCCACTGGATGCATTTCCTGGAAACCTCGCAATACCGGGCCCAGCAGGAAGGCCTCGGCAATGTGACGCCGGAAGACATCATGGAGTTCGTCAACGAGATCCAGGCGATGTTCGAATTCGGCCGTCACCTGCTGGCTGAGCGCCGCCGGGAACCGAAGGAAGACCTGCTGTCGGCCATCGCCAATGTCGAAATTGATGGCAAGCCGCTGAGCCCAGAATTCCTCGATGGCTCGTGGCTGCTGATCGTGTTCGCCGGAAATGACACGACCCGGAACTCCCTCTCCGGAACAATGCGCCTGCTGACGGAATTCCCGGACCAGAAAGCAAAACTGCAAACGACCCCGGACCTCTTCCCGAACTTCGTTCACGAGGCAATCCGTATGGTATCGCCGGTGACCTACATGCGCCGCACCGCAACGGCGAACACCGAACTCGGCGGCCAGCCCATCGCCGAGGGCGACAAGGTAGTCATGTATTACGCCGCCGCGAACCGGGACCCGTCGAAATTCCCGGACCCGAACCGGTTCGACATCACCCGTACGAACGCGAAAGAACACCTCGCCTTCGGCCACGGGCCGCATGTCTGCCTCGGCCAGCGCGTCGCCAACATGCAGCTTGAAGCCGCCTACCGGCAGATCCTGTCACGCTTCCCGGACGTGAAATGGACCGGCGAACAAACCATCGCCCCGAACAATTTTGTTCACGCAATCTCCAGCCTCATGGTGGACCTCGGCACATGACAGCCTCTCTCGCAACCCGTCAGGACAAGGATGGCTGTGCCATCCTTACACTTAACCGCCCGGACAAGCTGAACTCCCTCACCGTGGGCATGTTCCGCGAGCTTCGTTCACATGTGTCGGATCTATACAAGGACGACTCGATCAGCTGCGTGGTTCTGCGCGGCGCAGGCAAGTGTTTCTCCGCCGGGCATGACCTTGCCGATATTGCCGAGGGTGAGGCGGTGCCGTCGCGCGGCTGGCATTCGGAAACACTACGCCTGATGGAGCGCCTGCCGAAACCGGTGATCGCAGCGGTGCATGGGCATTGCTATACCGGTGCACTGGAAGTGGCACTGGCGGCAGACTTCATCATCGCGGCAGAAAGTGCCCGCTTCGGCGATACACATGCCAAATGGGCCCTGACGCCGATCTGGGGTATGAGCCAGCGCCTGCCCCGCCGCGTCGGCATTGCCACCGCAAAACGGCTGATGTTCACCGCCGAAATGATTGGCGCCGCAGAAGCGTTCCGCATCGGGCTGACCGAAATGGTCGTGCCAGACGCAGAATTCGATGCCGCCATCGGCAAGCTTGCAAAGCAGATCACGGAAAACTCCGCTTTCTCGCACGCCGCCAACAAGCGCCTGCTCGAAGCGACCGATGCGCGCGACATGGACAGCGGGCTGCAATGGGAAGTCCTCAATAATGAGGGCGTGGGGCCTGACATGCAGGCACGAATCGGGGCCTTTACGGGGAAGTCAGCGAAAGCAAAAACATGAGCGATTTTCTCATCCGGCGCGACAATTTGCGCGACGTTCAATGGGTGGATCAGCCCACGGCACCCCTTGCCGACGGCTGCGCCCGACTGAAGGTTGAAGCCTTCGCCCTGACCGCCAACAATGTAACCTACGCCACCTTCGGCGAGGCGATGAAATACTGGGACTTTTTCCCAGCGACAGACCCAGCGTTCGGGCGCGTGCCGGTTTGGGGGTTTGCGACGGTTGAAGAGTCGAATGCCGAAGGCGTTGCGGTCGGCCAGCGCGTCTACGGATACCTTCCGATCTCAGACCGGTTTGATGTCGCGCCCGTCAAAGTCGGCAAAGCCAGCTTCATCGACGGCGCCGCGCACCGCCAGCCCATGGCGCCGATCTACAACACATACATCTTCACCGCGACAGACCCGTCCTACAATGAAGGGCTTGAAGCGCAACAGATGCTGTTCCGCCCGTTGTTCACCACCGGCTGGATGATAGATGACTCGCTGATGGAAACCGGAGACCCGATCCCCGAAACAGTCGTCATTTCCTCGGCTTCGTCCAAGACCGCCATGGCCCTGGCGCACTGCCTGAAACAGCGCGGCAATGTCGACACGGTCGCGCTGACTTCGAAAGGCAACAAATCTTTCGTCGAATCCACCGGGCTGTACGGCCGGGTACGCACCTATGCCGATGCCGACCGCCTGCACGCCCGCGGCCTCACCGCTTTTGTCGACTTCCTCGGACGTCCTACGCTGACAGCGGATGTTCACAACGCCCTGAAAGACCGTCTCGTCCGCAGCCTGGTCATCGGTGTGACCGACTGGGAAGGCAATCGCGCGCCTATCCAGCTACCCGATCCGCAGCCGGAATTCTTCTTCGTACCGACCTACGCCGCCGAGCGAACGAAGCAGCTCGGCGCCGACACGCTGAATGCGAAGCTCGGCCAGTCGCTGATGAGCTTCTACACGGCCTCGCAGAAATTCGTGAAGCCGAAGCAGGCGAGCGGCCATGAAGCGATCTCAAGTGCGTGGGCGAAAACGCTGGATGCGGACGTGAGTCCGGCGTCGGGCCTGATCCTCACGCCGTGAGGCGGACGTGACCACGACCCGGGAACTGCTTGTCGAATTGCGGGACGCCACAGGCGGAACGCCGCGAATTTATGTTCCCGGCGGCCCCGCCGAACCGGCCTGTCTGGCAGATGTACTCCGCGAGACGCCGGAGCTGGCTGACGGCGCGACCTTCATTGGCCACTGGTTGCCAGGCATCAACCGGACCGCCTGGACGGACTTCCACCCCAGCGCCAGTGCCGAGGGAACTTTTCTCTATTCGGAGTATCGCAAGAGCTTCGAAGAAGGCCGCTACAGGCTTCATCCCCTGCATTACTCGGCCGCGTTCGAGTGGCTGAAGACCGTTCCGATGGATGCGGCCTTCATTCCAGTCTCCCGCCCGGACGAGCGCGGGGATGTGTCTCTCAGCCTCGGCACAGACATGTCGCCTGCCCTGATGGAACGCAAGAAAGTCCGGCTCATTGCGGTGGTGCGTCCGGACATGCCCTCTCCGGGAAACGCGCCCCGCGTGCCGCTCGCATCGTTCGCTCATGTCATCGAAGATGACGCCCCGCTGATCACGCTTGCCGATCCGCCCCTGTCGGACGAAGCCAAAGCCATTGCGGGCCATGTCGCAACGCTGCTGGGCGACGGATTTACGGTCCAGTCCGGGATTGGCAGCGTGCAGCAGATCGCCATGGCAGCCGCAGCACATCACCGGAACATTCGTATTCACACAGGCATGATCACGGATGCAGCGCTCGAAGCGGTGAACGCTGGCGCCATCGGCCCAGAGCCGGGCACCATCCTGACCGGTACTGCCATCGGCACGCCGCCACTTTACGAGGCCGCAGGGGTCGACCCGCGCTTCAACTTCCAGCCAGTCAGCGTGACGCATTCTGTACCCGTGCTGGCCGCCATCCCCCGCCTCGCCGCGATCAATGGCGGGGTCGAGGTGGACCTGTTCGGACAGCTGAATTCCGAATGGGTGAAGGGACGGCAGGTCGCCTCGACCGGTGGGCTCGGAAATTTCGTACGCGGGGCCCAGCTCTCCGCCGATGGACGGAGCATCATCGCCCTCCCCGCCACGGCACGCGGCGGCAGCCTTTCCCGGATCGTCGTCAAACTCGCCTCGCCGACAGTCACGCTGAGCCGCGCGGAAGCCGGCTATGTCGTGACGGAGTTTGGCGTGGCAGACCTGACGACGGCCGATATCGACCAGCGCGCAGAGCGGCTGATTGCCATCGCCGCACCGGACTTCCGGAACGACCTTGCCAGGATGTGGTCGACGCTGCGCGCCAGCCTCTAGCTGCGCGCGCCTTCCAGATTACGTTTCTTGCCACCGCGATTGCGGCCGCCTTGCTTGCCGCCCGGTTTGCCTGCGCCTTGCGCCTTGGGTTTGCCCTGCGGACGTGAACCGCCTTGCGGACGGCGCTGGCCACCGCGGCCACCTGGCTGGCGTCCGCCAGTTCCGCGCGCCGGGCCTTTCGGCTTGTAGAGGCGCTCATTCGGGTCCGGTGTCGGCAACAGGTCGACCTTCGAGCCTTCCGGGGCTTCGAGCACGTCCACCTGCACATCGATCGTCTTCTCGATGTCGCGCAGGTAATAGCGTTCGTCTTCCGCCACAAAGGAGACGGCGAGGCCAGCCCGGCCAGCGCGCGCGGTGCGGCCGATCCGGTGCACATACTGCTCCGGCACGTTCGGCACTTCGAAGTTCACGACATGACTGATGCCATCGATGTCGATGCCGCGGGCGGCGATGTCGGTCGCCACGAGAACCTTGCAGCTGCCGTTCTTGAACGCATCCAGCGCCTTCAGGCGTTGCGGCTGGGACTTGTTGCCGTGAATCGCTTTCGCATCCAGGCCTTTGGCCAGCAGCTTGCGTACAACCTTGTCGGCGCCATGCTTCGTCCGGGTAAAGACAAGCGCGCGATCAATCTCCGGATTGTTCAGGACATCGAACAGGAGTTCCAGCTTGTCATTGTTGGACACGTGATAAACGCCCTGGTCCACGCGCTCTGCAGTGGTGGAAGGCGGTGTCACCGAAACGCGCACCGGATTATCCAGGAATTGCTGGGCAAGATCGGAGATCAGTTTCGGCATGGTTGCCGAGAACAGCAATGTCTGGCGGTCTTTCGGAACCTGCGCGACGATCTTCTTGAGGTCATGGATGAACCCCATGTCGAGCATCTGGTCGGCTTCGTCGAGGATCAGGACTTCGATATCCTGAAGTGTGACAGCCTTCTGGCCCACCAGGTCCAGCAGGCGGCCCGGCGTTGCCACCAGCACATCCGTGCCGTGCTGCAGCGCGCGGCGCTGGGCGTTGATGTTCACACCGCCGAACACGGTCTGCACATTGCAGTCCATATGGCGCGAATAGGTGCGGAAGCTGTCGGCGATCTGGCCGGCAAGCTCACGGGTCGGCGCCAGCACCAGAACGCGTGCGCTCCGCGCCCGGCGTTTCTGCGGGAACTCCAGCATGAAATCGAGAGTCGGCAGCGCGAAGGCTGCTGTCTTGCCAGTACCGGTCTGGGCGATGCCGAGAAGGTCCTTGTCTTCCAGAAGAAGCGGAATGGCCTGCGCCTGAATCGGAGTCGGCGTTTCGTAGCCTTCTTCCGAGATCGCTTTCATAAGCAGCGGGTTCAGGCCGAGGTCTGAAAACTTGGTCATATATAGTCTCACGTTCGAGCGGGCGTGCGGCATGCCTGCGCACTGCCAGCCCTGAAGGGTTTGATTTTGTGGAAGCCCCGCGCGATCAGGGGCAACGGCATTGATTGAATGCCTGAAGGGGCTGGCCGGTCGCCGCGGAAAACCCGCTGCACGTTTCACGCTGCCTGCCCCATGCGCCCGTTCCGGCGCTGCGACAGGGGCCACATGGCCTTGTTTGTATGAACAGTCAATGAAGCGGGTGCGAAAACCCGCCAGCATCGCAGAACGTCTACCGCTGCGTGACGACGAACTCCGTCCGCTCATTCCGGGCACGTGCAGCGGCGGACGTGCCGCTGTCGACCGGCTGGGATTCTCCATAACCCTTTGCTGTCAGAACCGCCTCATCCACGCCATGTTCAATCATGTAATCGCGAATTGCGTCAGCCCGCTGGCGCGAAAGCTGGAGGTTGTAGCTGTCAGAACCGCGCGAGTCCGTATGTACGGCAATCTCGATCTTGTAGGCGGTGCAGAGACGGGCAATGCCGGTTGCGGCATCCACCACCGGAAGTTCTGCCGCGTTCAGCACGGTCATGTTCACAGGGAAATCGATATCGTCGACGCGCAGGGTCTGATTAAATGCGTCCTGGCAATCACTCTGCGTCAGATCGCTGTTCATGAGGCGCGTAAGTCCGGCACCCAGCGTGTCTTCCCGCCCTTCGACCGCCATCGCATTGATGATCAAGTCGACCTTTTCAGAGCCTTCAGGATCGTTCTGGATCGCAGCTTTCGCTGTGAGGAAGCTGACATCTCGCGCGGCAAGACCGGGGGCGGTGCCGACGGCAGCCGCAATACCGTTTCGCACTTGCAGACCAAGCCAGGGATAGCCGGTCGTCTCGAAGGTTTGCTCAAGTTTCGCCGCCCAGCCGACCGGCTGGCCCGACATGTCCGTGATCGGGGCTGGTTCAGGACGGGACGATGCATCCGCGCGCATGACGAGGATCTTGCCATCGCGGATCTGATAGGTGCCGTCGGAGATCGGAATGCAGTCCGCTTTGGCCGCAGAGGCCTTTTGTTGCGCCGTTGGGGCGCTTTCCTGCCCCGAACAGGCGGCCAGCGCGAGGACTGCCGCAGCGCCGGTAACCATACGCGTTGCCAGAGCCATCTTGTCTTTCCTTATGCCTTCAGAAACCGTGCTTCTCACAGCCCCATGCATGATCCGGGCCGGATGGCACATAGTCGCTGTTCAGCATCCGGCGTTCGCCCCGCCTTGTCAAAACCCTTCGTGGGCCGGGCGAAGCGCCGGTGGTTAACCTGATCAGTTCTTGGTCTTGTAGACCACGCCGCCTTTCATCACGAAGTCGACGTCCTCCAGTTCGGTGATGTCCTTCAGAGGGTCGGCGGTAACAGCGATGATGTCTGCGTACTTGCCGGGTTCAATCGTGCCGATTTCCGCATCCATTTCGACATGTTCGGACGCGATGACAGTGGCAGAACGGATCGCCTCTTCCGGCGTGAAGCCCGCACCGACCATGAGAGCGAATTCCTTCGCATTGTCGCCATGCTTCGAAACCCCGGTATCGGTGCCGAATGCCACATTCACACCGCCTTCATGCGCGCGGCGCAGCATGTCCTGCATCAGCGGACCGACAATGGCCGCCTTGGCACGGCTCGCCTCCGGCAACCAGGGTTCCTCGACCCAGCCGGTCACCGTGGCGCCTGCCAGGACGGTCGGCACCAGCGTGGCGTTGTGTTCCTTGAAAAGGGCGATGGTTTCGTCGTCCGTGTAGGTGCCGTGCTCGATGGAATCGATCCCGGCGCGCAAGGCAGATTCGATGCCGACCTTGCCGTGCGCGTGCGCTGTCACCTTGCGGCCCATGGAATGCGCTGTCTCGACGATGGCTTCCAGCTCGGCATCAGTGAATTGCTGCTCGAGACCCGCCTTGGTGTTGGAGAGCACTCCGCCTGTCGCCGTGATCTTGATGACGTCGGCGCCTTCTTTCACCTGCTGGCGCACGGCCCGGCGGCAATCATCGGCGCCATTGCAGATGTTGGTACCGGTGAACATCGCCATGACTTCCGGCGAGTAGCCGTTGATGTCGCCATGACCGCCCGTGACCGACACCGCCTGCCCGGCTGCCCGCATACGCGGCCCGGGCACCAGCCCCTTGGCGATCGCGTCGCGAAGACCAAAGACGGCATCGTTCGAACCACCAACATCCTGCACCGTCGTGAAGCCCGCCAGCAGCGTCTTGTGAGCATAACCCGCACCGTCGAATGCCTGATCGACGGTTGTGTCCTCGAACGTCTTGATCCGCTCGCCCGGACCGGATTCCCCAGTGATGTGCACATGGCTGTCGATCAGGCCAGGCAGCACATAGGCGTTGCGAAGATTGATCACGGGCACACCCTTCGCCCCCGGCTTGTAGCCCGCCTCGACTGAGACGATCCGGCCATCTTCGACAAAGATGGTCTGCTTGCGGAGGTAGCCTTCACCCGGCTCAGCCAGAAGGTAACCCGCATGGATCACCGCCTCCTGCGCCGATGCCATGCCTGCAATTGCCAGCGTCGCTGCCGCGGCCAGTCCGAACCGTTTCATATAAAAATCCCTCCAGTTTGCTGGGAGCCTAGCCCGCCCAGCACAGCACCGCAATCACGAGCCTAGTCTTCAATCAGCCGACCGTCAGCATCACGCTTTTCAGGGCCGAAGACGCGGGCGCGCCCATCGCCGAAAGCCGCATCTCGGGCGCGCAGCGTCGCCTTCAGGCCTTTCTCGGCCACACTCGCCCGGAACCCATCTGCCGCGCGCGTATTGTGTCCGCGCACATCGTTCTCGACGGCCAGACGTTGCAGCGTCCGCGCGCCCATCAGTTCCATGGCGAGATTCACAATCCGCTTGTTGGCCGACAGGAGATCCGGATCGATCTTCGCCATCCGGCTGGCCAAGCCGACAACTTCTTCCTCAAGATCCTCGCCCGGGACAGCTTTCAGAACGAGACCAATGGACTGCGCCTCCGTGCCGGTCACCGTGTCACCGGTCAGCAGGAGACGCTTCGCCCATTGCGGCCCGCAATTATAGACCCAGAAATTGTTGGGTAGCGCGCCAAGGTCGCGCGCCGGCGGGAAGCCAAAGGTCGCATCGTCTGCGGCAATCACCATGTCCGCCAGCAGGGCGAGGTCGCAGCCGCCAGCGAGGCAGTAGCCGTGCACCTTTGCGATGACCGGCTTGTGCATATCGAACAGGGCCATCCGCCAGCGCTGCTGGCGTTCCAGCTGCCACGCATCGTCATCGATGCTGCGACCGCCACGATAGGATTTATTGGCCTTGTCTTCGACCGGAGAAACCGGCACCTCTCCATCCGCGCCGGAGAGGTCATAACCGGCGCAGAACGCCCGACCGGCGCCCTCGAGGATTACGCAGTGAACGGACCTGTCATTGTCCGCCTCCCACAACGCGGCTGAAAGCTCCGCCTGCATGACATAAGACAGCGCGTTCAGCTTGTCCGGCCGGTTCAGCGTAATGCGCACATGTCCGTCCTGCGTGGTGTACAGGATTGTTTCGAAACCGCTCATGCCCCCTCCTTCTTCCAGGAAATATCCAGCCTCGGCTGGTCCCGGAAATCATCCGTGCTTTCAGCATCCCAGGGGAAATGGCCATCATCGCCGGACCAGAATACCTGGACCATTCCGGCAAGCGGCGGGCGACCGGTCTCGCGGCGGATCATGATGTTGATCGCGCCCACCTCACCAAGATGTTCGGAATGCACCGAACGGAGTTCGACTTCCTCGCCTTCGATCACGCCGTCCAGCCGCAAGGGCTGACCGGCCCACAGTTTCTCTTTCACAAGCCGGGCTGCAACATTGTGAATCATTCCGTCGGCCAATTCCGGGTCCAGGCCAAACAGGACGAGCTCCGGCAAGCCGAATTTCTCCTGCAGTCCGACCGTGACCGTGAACAACAGCTTCGATTTCGGATCGGCCGGATCCTTCTGCACGTAGACTTTCGCCCAGCCATCGCGGTCAACACTGGCAGCAACGGGCTGCAACTCCGGGGACAGCGCCATGTCGCCCTCCTCAGGCCGGAAGCTTGTCGGCGGGATAGGCCGGATAGCTGGCTTTCATCACGCCATGATTGAGCAGCATTTCCGCTATTTGTGTCGTGCCGGTCTTGTCGAAGAACTTCGTGCGGATCCAGTAATTCTCCACCCGGCGGCTCTCCGACAGCGCGACGACTTCGCGTTGCAGGATATAGGTCTCGCCCACCAGAAGCGGACCATTGACCATCCGCACTTCAAGGTCGGCGAACAATCCAATGGCCGGCTGCTTTACCGGGAACTTGGCGGTGCGGCTGGAGTAATTACCCAGCACACTGACCATCTCCAGCGGCACGATCGGTTTACCCCACGGTCCGGCAGCGGCGTCGCTGTAAACGGCCATCGGCTCAGTGATGACCTTCAGCTTCTCGGCCAGCGAGAAGGGGTAAAGGCTGCCCATGTGCTGATCCATGCCCATGGTCACGGTTTCATCCGCGACACCAGTCATGCCGACTTTCATGTCGGCCAGGATGACAAGATCACCCGGCGGGCGCAGCTTCGCCATGCGCCCTTCCAACAGCGTCTCGCCGTGATCCGGACCGATGGATGCGCTGGCTTCCAGCACGGGCGTGCCGTCTTCCTTGAAAGCGCGGCAGAGGGTGCGCGTTTCGCCGGGCGCCGGGCGGTCGACCTCGACACGCACCTTCTCGCCCTCGAACACCATGTTCAGGAAGTGACTGGAGAAGCAGCCGCGCTCGAACCAGTCATTACCCCAGATATCCGCGAGGTACGGCACGAACTGCGAGAAATGCGTCGGGCCTTCAATGGGCCCGGCCTTGATGCCAAGGCGTTCAGCCTCGCTGTCATCATGCAGGCTCTTGTGGCCGTCATAGGACTGCTCCTGCAGCATCTGTACAGGCGCGCGCAGCGGCCCCTTGATCGTCTCGGTCATGGCGTTTCCTTTTTTCTGAAGTCTGCCACCTTCATTGCAGCGCGTCACCCTGCGTCGTTGCAGCTTCCGTATCGATCGCGTGCTGAATCGCTTTGTAGAATCCCTTCCGTGCTTCCCATTCGCCGCCGGTATCGCCTAGCGCCGAGGTCCAGCTGGCGTTGGAGGCAATAACGAGATTGCGGTTCGGGTCGATGAAGATGCCCTGCCCGAAGATGCCGTCGGCCTGATATGACCCGTCATCCCAGGTCCACCACTGATAGCCGTAACCTTCGCCGGGGGAACCAATGTCAGCCTGTTTGACCGTCGCGGCCGCGATCCAGCCGTCGGGAAGCACATCCGAGCCGCCGTCCAGCATGAACAGGCCGAACCGTGCAAAATCCCGCACCGAGGCCTGGATACAGCAGCCGCTGATTTCATGGCCGTCATGGCCAAGCAGCCAGGTTGCGTCCCGTTCCATCCCGTAAGGCGTCCAGATTTTTTCGGAGAGATAGCCGGCTAGCTCCCGTCCCGTCGCACGGCTGACCAGTACGCCGATCAGGTTTGTCTCCCCGGTCGAATAGTTCCACACCTCGCCCGCAGGATGTGCCCGCCCGAGGCCCGCCATATAAGTCGCAAGCGCACTCTTTCCCGGCTCAACCTCTTGCAGATCGAACTGAGCGACGTCGGAGGCCGGGTCGCTGTAATCCTCGTTCCAGTCAATGCCGGACGTCATGGTCAGCACCTGCTCGACCGTCACGCCGTCATATGCAGATCCCCTCAACTCATCGATATAATCCGACACCGGATCATCAAGGCTCTTGATTGCGCCATCCTTCACTGCCGCACCGACCAGGGTGGAGGTCAGGGATTTGGCGACAGAGAAACTGGTCCAGCGGCCGTCTGGCCGGAAACCCATTTCATAACGCTTGTCTTATGACTTTTCCGGCCAGTTGGACGACATTGGAACCGCCGCCGGGAGTTCGCGCTCCCGGACCGGCGGCGAGGGGCGGATCGGTGAATCGCAGGAGGTTTGACGCTCCGAGCTAGAGTTTGATCGCCCTCGTCTTTCCCATTGGCCTGAACGGATACACGGGCGCTGAGTGGCCCGCATGACAAGCAGAGGCAGGAAAGATGACCATCCTTACCATTGGCGTCGATGTTTCGAAAGACACCCTCGACGTCCATCTTCACCCGACGGGCGATGACCGCCGCTTCGGCAATGATGCCAGCGGCTTCAGGGCCCTCATCAAATGGATTGGCTCCCGGCCTGTCCAGCGCCTCGTCTTTGAGGCCACGGGCGCTTATCACCGCGCCTTCGAGCAGGCCATGGGCCGCGCCGGCCTGCCGCTTTGCAAGGTCAACCCGAAGCAGGCCAAACGCTTCGGCGAAGCCCTCGGCCTTATCGCCAAGACCGACCGGATCGATGCGGGCATGCTGGCCCGGTTCGGCGCGCTTCTCGAACCGCCCATCCGGCCAGCGCCGCCGGAAATCCTGTTGCAACTTAAAGAGTTGCACGTCGCCCGCATGGCCCTCGTCAAGGACCGCACGGCCACGAAGAACCGGGAGAAATCCCTTTCCAGCGCGCTCTTGAAGCGCCAGTCCCGCCAGCGCCTGGCCCAGATCGAGCGCCACATGGAGGCGATCGAGGCCGGGATGCTGGCCCTGATCGAGAGCAACACCGATCTCGCCCGCCGACTGGAGATCCTCACCTCGATCCCGGGCCTCGCAAAGCGCTCTGCCTTTGCCCTGATCGTGGACATGCCGGAGCTCGGCACACTCGACGCCCAAGCCGCCGCAGCCCTGTCGGGCACCGCGCCGAGAACCCGCCAGTCCGGCAGGAAGACCGGAAAAGCCTACGTCACCGGCGGGCGCGTCCAGGTACGCCAGGCCCTCTACATGCCCGCCCTGGTCGCGGCCCGCTTCAATCCCGACTTCGCAACCAAATACGAGGCGCTCACAGCCCGAGGGAAACCGCCGAAAGTCGCCCTCACAGCCATCATGCGCAAGCTCATCACACTCGCAAACGCCCTCATCAAGGCCGACCGAACTTGGGAACCAAGACTGGCTTGACCAAGACGGATACTCTAGCCGGATTTTCCCATCCTGCAGGATGACAATACCTGCCGTCCGGTTGGCCGCCAGATAGGCATCCAGGTCGATGCCGGTGTCCAGCGCGTCGCCTTCCGGCAATTCGCGCACTTCATTCCCGGCCTTGATCTCGTGAGCCTCGATCACGAATGGGATTCGGTCGATCATGCGGAATCCGGCATCGCGCTGTGCCTGGTTCCAAAACAGGATGTCCCGGCCATAGGGCTGGTGCGCCAGCAGGGCACGCCATTCCGGCCCAATCAGGATCCAGCCGATTCCCGCCGCCACGATCAGCGCAGCAAGGAAGAGGCTCAAACGTCTCAGAATTACCATGTCATTCTCCTGTTGCGGGCTTTCCACGACGTTCCGGCCCGAACCACCAGCCGAGGAAGGCCAGCGTCATCAGCAAGCCGGACAGGCAGAGGGTCAGCATTGTCGTTCCATGCCAACCGGCATGTTCGTAGGCATAGGTTGCGCCCCAGCTGGCCATGCCGCCGCCGACGAACATCAGCACGATATACGCGGTCATCAGGCGCGTGCGCACATTGGTCGGCAGGCTGAGGAAGGTCATCCGTCCGGTGATGTCGATCAGGGGGCCGACGACGTTCATGATCATGATCGGGATCAGCATCAACCACAGGCTGTGCCCGAACAGGCCCAGCAGGCAAACGGCACAGAACTGCACGACCGCAATAAACACCCTCGCCTTGCGTGGCCCCACCCGGTCCGCCCAGGCACCCATCGGCGGCGTGGTCATCAGGTTCAGCAACGAGACCGCGGCGAGGTAACCCACCGTATCGGCGCCATAGCCCATGGCCGGGCTGGTCAGGTACAGGCCAAGCCCCAGCCAGACCGACAGGAAGATGCCGAAGCCCAACCCCTGCATCGTTCCGGACAACAGCACTTCCGGATGCTTGCGAATGATCGGAAACACGGAGAGGACCAGGGCGACATAATTGTGCTTCGGCGTATCGTGCGCAGACTTCTCGCGCTCGTCCATGATCCGCGGCAGCATGAAAGTCACCGCCGCCATCACGGTGGCCGCGATAAAATAGACCGTCCGCCAGCCGAGATGCTCCCCCACCCAGCCGGCGCCGACGCGCGCCAGGAGGATACCGCCGATCACGCCGGTGGCCAGAGTCGCCGTGACCTGCCCCAACCGCTCCGGCGCGACGCGCTTCGATGCGTAGGCCGGCAGCAGGTAAGGCGTGATCGTGGAAAAGCCGAGGAAGGTCGAGCCTGCCACGAAGACCCAAAACTTGTTTGCCAAGGCCATCACAACCAGGCCAGCCAGCTGGCCCATCGCGAAAATGGTCGCGAGCCGTCTGTTAGAGAACCGGTCGCCCAGCGGTAGCAGGAGCAGGATGCCGAGCGCCAGTGCAATCTGGTTCAGTGCCGGAACGAGGCCGATCTCGGACGGTGACACGCCGAAATCCTTGGCCACAAGGGCGATGATCGGATGGATATAGTAGGCATTGGCCGTCACCACGGCCGCCGCTAGGGTCAGCAGGACCAGGTCCCGCCGCCCAAGGCGTTGTGTGTGTTGGGCCGGATTGTCTCCGTCGCCTGACGGATCGGGCGTCACCCCGGCATCCCGGCCTTGCGGGCATAGCTGGCGGCGAACTGCGCCAGCGGCACGACGCGCGCGGCATTGCTTTCCGCATTGGCGCTATTGGCCGTGCCGTCGCGTACGCGGCCGATGATACCTTGCAGGATGCCCGCGAGACGGAAGCCATTATAGGCGAAGTAGTAGTCGAGCTCCGGCAAGCCGTCGCGGCCGGTATGCTTGCAGTACATGTCGACATACTCGTCCATGGTCGGGATACCCCAGGCCTCGAGGTCATCAATCGCCATGATCGAGCCGCGTGTGGAGTCGCCCGGCGGCATCACCCAGTTCATCAGGTGATAGGAGAAATCCGCCAGCGGATCGCCAAGCGTGCAAAGCTCCCAGTCGAGAACGGCAATCACTTTCGGCTCGGTCGGGTGCAGCACCATATTGTCGAGACGGTAGTCGCCGTGGACGATCGTGGTCTTGTCGCCCGGTGGGATGTTTTTCGGCAGCCACTCGATCAGCTGTTCCATCTCCGGAATGTGCTGGGTTTCCGACATCTTGTACTGTTTCGTCCAGCGGTGGATCTGGCGGGCGACATAGTCACCTTCCTTGCCGAAGCCTTCGAGGCCCGCGGCGCGCCAGTCGACATTGTGGAGGTCGGCGAAGGTTTTCACCTTGGCTTCATAAATGGCGCGGCGTTCGGCCGGTTCGTAGTCTGGCAGCGTGCCGTCCCACAGGATGCGGCCCTCCACCATGTCCATGACGTAGAACATCGTGCCGATCACCGAATCGTCGGTGCAAAGGCCGTAGGGCCGGGCCACGGGATAACCGAGCGGGTAGAGCGCGGAAATCACGCGGAATTCACGGTCCACGGCATGGGCACTCGGCAGCAGCTTGCCGGGCGGCTTGCGGCGCATCACGTACTTCTTGTTCGGGGTTACCAGCTGGTAGGTCGGGTTGGACTGGCCGCCCTTGAACTGGCGCACTTCCAGCGGGCCTTCATAGCCCTCGACATTGGCTTCCATCCAGGCGGCCAGCTTGGCCTCGTCGAACTTGTGCGAGTCAGCCACCTCTTTGGTGCCACTGAACAGATCGTTTGCTGTTGGCGCGTCGGCCATTTTCCTGCCCTCATTTCCGCAATTTTTCAAAGGATACCATACTCACGGGCCACGCTGCGCCAAGGCCTTCCGCGACGTCCGCGTGCCCGCCCCGAATGGAAAGGCACGCGACCATGCTCCAGATCAAAACCCTTGTGACCGCCCTGACCCTCATTTGCATCGCCAGTGTATGCGTGGCGGGGCTTGTCACATTCATGATCTGGCGAGAAGCTGGGCGTATGTTGCATCATGGCAAGACAGCTTCCCTAACGGCAAAAGCGGCACAACTTGCTGCACCTGTAAGGAGTGAAAAGGCACCATGAGACGTTTTCTGGCCTTCGCCGGCGTGAGTCTCGCAGCCCTTTGCCTGACCGCCATGCCCGCCGCAGCGATTCCCGTCGATCCGCAGGGCCTGATCCGCCCGGAACTGCTGGGCCAGGCGCTCGCTTCGCTGAAAGCGCATGGCGACACCGCGGACCAGACCCATCTCGTCATCGTGGACTATGCCCGCCGGTCCAGCGAGAAACGCGCCTATCTCGTCAATCTGGAAACAGGCCTCGTGGAAGACATGTTCCGCGCAGCGCACGGCTCCGGCTCCGACCGGGACCATGACGGCTATCTCGACCAATTCTCGGACGTGCCCGGCTCCTCGGCGAGTCCGGAGGGCGCTTACCTCCTCGCAGAGGAATATGTGGGGAAGCATGGCCGCTCGCTCCGCCTCGACGGCCTCGACCCGACGAATGCCAATGCCCGCGCCCGGGCCATCGTCATCCACGCCGCCGACTATGCCGAACCATCCTTCCTGCAGAAGTGGGGCAAGCTCGGCCGCTCGAACGGCTGCATCGTCTTCTCGCAGACAGACCTCGCCACCTTCCTGAAGGATGTGCCGAGGGGCACGCTGGTCTTCGTCGGCCGGTAATAAGCCGGGCCATATTGCGTTTGTAATCGGTTTCGCCCCGCACTAGGCTTCCACCCGAGGGGGATGGGAATGCTACTGCGCCGTTTCACCGAGCACGTCAAAGCCCAGAACTGGACCGCCGTTGCGCTCGACTTCGTCATCGTCGTGCTCGGCGTCTTCATCGGCATCCAGGTCTCGAACTGGAACGCGGCCAATGGTGAGCGGCGGGCGCTTGACCGCTATATGGAGGCTGTGGCGTCCGACATCAGGTCCGACATTGTTGAACTGACCCGCGTCGAAACGGAGGCTCAGCAGCGCGTGACTGCAGCAGCCTATGTGCTCCGCAAGGCAGGCGCTCCTGACCTGAACGATGTCTTGTCATTCGCTCCCGCCAACCCAACGGCAAATGACATGTTTGCCGGATCAGAAAACTTTCTGATTCCAGATCAGGAAGCCCTTCCGGATGCCGACCGCAACCGCCTGTGGGCACTGATTGTCAGCGGCTATCTCTATGACACCAATCGCACGGCCTTCGATGCCCTCATAAGCTCTGGCAACATAGACCTGATCGATGATCCGGAGCTTATGCAGCTTCTTCGCGAATACTATTACCTCGTGAACGGGCTGGAGCAGACTCAATCGCGATCGCTCGCCCCAATGCGCCTTCGCGCCATTGACGCGGGAATCGCCCATGGCATGTCATCGGACGGCATTGTTGACGAAACAGAGCTGACAGATCTCGTGAAGAGCGATCCCTCAATCCGCGCGACCATCGCGGTTGCCCGCGAAAACGCGGCCCTGCACCTGCTGCTCGCACGGCTGACAAGGCAAAAGGCTGAGGACGTGCTTCAGGCACTCAGCGAGAAAGGATGGGAATGATCCTCCGCCGCATCACCGATGCCTTCCGCAAGCAGGACTGGTTCACGGTCGGCATCGAAACGCTGATCGTCGTGCTCGGCGTGTTTCTCGGCCTGCAGGTGAACAACTGGAACGAGGCGCGGAGGGATCGGATCGAGGCAGAGTCCTCGCGTGAAAGGCTAATCGCCGATTTGCGCACTGATCTTGATGCCTTCGCGGTTCGCCGTCAGTGGTACGAGGAAGTTGTGGCAGCCGCCCTGCGCGTTGATGGCGCCCTGCGGTCCGATCCGCCCGAAACTGCCGAAGAGACGTGGCGGTTTGTCCTCGACAGCTGGATCGCCGGCGGCGAATGGCCGTTCGCACCTTCGGCGCAGATCTACAAGGAACTTCAGAATGCTGGCGATCTGGATCTCATCGCCAGCGGATCGATGCAACGACGGTTGCGCGACTATTACGAAGACGCTGCCCGAGAGATTGAAATATCACTGACATTCAGATCCGCCTATGGCGACCTGGCGCGCCAGTTAATCGAAGGCCGCGTCGGTATGCACATCTCTGACTGTCTGTCAGCGGCCAGTTTCGAGCCCAGCCTGCCGGGTACAAACCCCACGACATTTTACGAAGACTGTCCGCCGCCAGAGGATTTTGCGCTCGTTATGCGTTCAGCCGCGAGCCTTCAGGAATCGGCAGCGCTCCGGTCCCATCTGAACGCGCGTCTAAGCAATCTTTCGGGGCTCCAGTCATTGCTTGAATACCTTGCTCGTCAGGCGGCATCTCTGGAGTCTGATCTGGAGACCACAGGATGATCCTCCAGCGCCTCGCCTCCTCCATCCGAAAACAGGACTGGTTCACCGTCTTCATCGAGACCCTGATTGTCGTGCTTGGCGTTTTCCTCGGTCTGCAGGTCAACAACTGGAACGAAGCGCGGGCCGCCGAAGCCCGGAAGGCTGAAATCGTCGAGGCGCTCGTGACCGACCTGAAGGACGCAACCAATGTGATGGAACAAGCCGCCATTCCGGCCATCGAAGCCGGTCTTGCCGACTGGGAAGCCGCATTCCAGCGGGGAGAAACCCCTGCCCCCTATTATTTCCGGATGGATGGCTCCGACATACCGCCCAATACATGGAGCGTGCTGCAACAGATGGACATCATCGGCCTGTTCGATCCGGTCACCATCTTCGACCTCAACATGTATTATTCGGAAATGGATGGGGTGGGCCGCAAATACATTCGCTATGTGACTTTCGTCGAAGACGACATCCTGCCGTACGAAGCAGGCGATCCGGGGTACTTCTACACGGATGATGGCACAGCCCTGAAACCGCAATTCCGCGCCAGCATGGATCGCCTACGCGAATGGCGGGGCGAAATGAGCCGGCTCGGCCGCTGGGCGAACTGCCTCGCGGATCGGCTGGATGCCGGAACACATCCGGAAATGTCCTGCTTGCGCGCGGACCCATCCATCTCGGCGGAGTCCCTGCTGGCACTGCCTCAACCGGAGACCCCACATGACCCTTGAGCAGATTGCCTATATCGCCCAGATCGCCGGTGTGGTTGTCGTTGCTGCGACCCTGATCTTCCTGACCATACAGGTCCGTCAGGGCACCGTCCTGCTGCGCTCGGACTCGCGGCAGACACAGCTCGCGAACGACCAGACTGGCGTCTACAAATTTGTAGAATTTCCGGAACTCGGCCGGATCATGTCTCAAGTCGAGACGCCGAGTTTCGAGGAGAAGACCAAGGCGATCTTCTGGATGATCGGCCAGATGCGTGCGCGGGAATATGAGTGGCTGCAATACAAGTCCGGCGCGATGGACAAGGAGTCGTGGGAAACCTATCGCGGTGTGATCTTTTTCGTGCTCGGCACGGAACGCGGTCGCGCGATGTGGGCACTCACCTCCGGCTATTTCAACAGCGGTTTCACCGCCATGGTCGAGGAGATGATCCGCGACGTTCCACCCATCGAATACTGGGACGATCTGCAAGAGATCAAATAGGCGGCGGCCTGCTACACCTTCAGATTAAACTTCCGACACGTTTCAGATCTCAGCGACGGAAACCGTGGCGTGCCGCGTTTGAACTGTATGCGGTTCGCCGCAACCGGTCCCGTTCGCTGTTGAATCCTCCCTGAAACGACACAGCGAACCGCCCGCCATGCAGTCTTCCTTACCCCCTGAGCCCCGAGCAGACTGCGTGGCGGGCACCTCCCTTTTTCGGGCTCTTTTCCGGCCTCGATTCCTTACCGGAATTTCACCTCTCACGAACGCGTGAACCCCATGGAAACGCCCCCCGTTTCTCCCATATGAAGAGCACGAGAGAGGTTCCGTTCGAAACGTTTCTTCCCCCTGGAAACCGAACGGCGAACAGCCCGCCATGCCTGGTCCTGCCCCCCGGACCATTAGGTATGGCGGGCGCTTTTTTCCTGCACCGCCCGCATTCGCGGAGTTCACGACCGGCCTTGCTTTCACCACTGGCCCGGTTACACACCCGCGCATGCTCACCATCACGAACCTCGATTTTCAGGTCGAAGCCCGGCCGCTGTTCGAATCTGCCTCGGCGCAGATCTCGTCCGGCTGGAAGGTGGGCCTTGTCGGACGCAATGGCACCGGCAAGTCGACCCTGCTGCGCCTGATCCGGGAAGATATCGAGCATCCTACAAATGATGCCGCGATCCGGCTGAACACCGGCGCCCGGCTTGGCTGGGTCGCGCAGGAAGTCGCCCCCACGGACGAGACCGTCCTCGATGTCGTCCTCGCTGCGGATACCGAGCGTCACGCTCTCATGCAGGAAGCCGAGACGGCCACCGATCCAAACCGGATCGGCGAGATCCATGAGCGCCTGATGGACATCGATGCCTGGTCTGCGGAAGCACGCGCCGCAGAAGTTCTGCACGGGCTCGGCTTTTCGGACGCTGACCTCTCCCGCGCCACGAAGGAATTCTCTGGCGGCTGGCGCATGCGCGCGGCGATCGCGGGCGTGCTGTTTTCGCAGCCAGACCTCCTGCTCCTGGACGAGCCGACCAACTATCTGGACCTTGAAGGCGCTTCGTGGCTCGAAGGCTATATCAAAAAGTATCCGCACACGGTCCTTATCGTCAGCCACGACCGGGAAATGCTGAACCGCTGCGTGACCCACACGATGGCGCTGGAGCACAAGAAGCTGTCCATCACGCCCGGCGGCTATGACGACTGGCTGAAACTGCGCGCGGCCAAGATTGCCCAGCTGGAATCCCAGCAGGCGAAACAGGCCAAGGAACGCGCCCACTTGCAGAGCTTCGTCGACCGCTTCCGCGCCAAGGCTTCCAAGGCCCGCCAGGCGCAATCCCGCATCAAGATGCTGGAGAAGATGCAGCACATCTCCATCCCTGTTGCAGACCGCACAACGCCCTTCCACTTCCCACCGCCGGCCGACAAGCTGGCGCCGCCCATGCTGGAGCTGAAGGATGCCGACCTTGGCTATGGCGAAGGCGCGCGCATCCTGTCGAGAGTGAATTTGCGCCTCGACCCGGACGACCGGATCGCCATTGTCGGGGCCAACGGCCAGGGCAAGACGACGCTGGTGAAATCCATCGCCGAGCGCCTGCCCCTGATGGAAGGCAAGCGCGTGACGCCAAAGGCCGTGCGGATCGGCTATTTCTCTCAGGACCAGCTCGACGAGCTTTCCGAAGGCGACAGTGTGCTGGACCATGTCCGGCGCCTTTTGCCGCCAGACACGCCGCCTGCAAAAGTGCGCGCAGCGGCCGCTGCCATGGGCTTTTCGGCAGAAAAAGTCGAGACGAAGGTCGAGAAGCTTTCCGGCGGCGAGAAAGTGCGCCTGCTGCTGGGCCTGATGTCCCACAGCGCGCCGCATATCCTGATCCTCGACGAACCGACGTCCCACCTCGACATCGACAGCCGCGAGGCGCTGATCTACGCGTTGAACGATTTCCCCGGCGCGGTCCTGCTGATCACGCACGACGTCTACCTCGCTGAAGCGACGGCAGACCGGCTGTGGCTGGTGAAGGACGGCCGCGCCACGACCTATGATGGCGACCTCGAAGACTACCGCGCCCTCGTCATGAAGGCGGACCGCGCCGAAGCGAAAGAAGCGAAGCCCAAACAGGCCGCCGCGCGAAAGCCCACCGCCTCGCCAGAAGACAAGAAACGCCTCTCCGCCCTGAAGAAACAGGCGCGCGAAGCCGAGGAGCGGATGGAAAAGGCCAATGCCGCCATCGCGAAGATCGACGCGAAACTCGCCGAAGGCACCCCGCCGCCCGAAGAGCTCGAAAAGCTCCTGAAAACCCGCGCCAACCACGCCGAAACCGCCGAGAAAGCCGAACACGCCTGGCTCGAAGCCGCCGAAGCGCTGGAAGCCGCGACCTAGAGCCTGTCACAAAACCAGGCACTGTCTCGTCATGTCCCCGAAACAGGAGACATGACATGTGGAGACCGATCCTTCTGCTGATTGCAGCAGTCCATTTCGCCAATGCGCTGATGATGTGGTTCGCGCCGCACACCTGGTACGAGACCGTACCCGGCGTTGCGATGATGGGCCCGTTCAACCTGCACTTCGTGCGGGACATCGCCCTTGTCTTCGGGATGAGCGCCGGGGCGCTGGCTTACGGCACTCTGAAATATGATCGCACCGCCGCCATCTGCGGCGCAGTCTGGCCAGCGCTGCATGCGCTCTTCCACATCTGGATCTGGTTTGCGCGCGGTGTGCCGCTTGATCAGATCGCCTTCGCAAATCTCATCGGCATCCAGACCCCAGCCTGGCTGGCCCTGGCCGCTGCCCTCAATTTCACACGCAAGGAGATCAGGACATGATCCGTCAATTCCTTCATTCACAGATCCGCAAATTCGGCCACCAGTTCCGCTATGACGTGACATACATGCACGAAATCGCCGATGTCTCGCCGGGCGCCGCCTACACGCTGTCGAAACTGCCGAACTTCTACAAATATCGCGGGCCGGAGGCGGGCCTGCCGGTCTGGACTGGCGCGTTGCTGGCGTCCACGCTGGAAGGCGATTGCGGCCCGTGTGCCCAACTGGTCGTGGACATGGCACTGGCGAATGGCGCCGATGCGGACGCCTTGCAGGCTTGCGCGGAAGGACGCCCGAACGATGCCGGCACCATGGGGCTGGGCTTCCGCTTTGCCTGCGCCGCCATTGCAGGGGACATTGTCGCCGACGATTTGCGCCGCGAGATCGAAGCCGAATTCGGCAAGAAAGCCGCCATCTCCTGCGCGTTCGCCGCCGCGTCGGGCCGTATCTATCCGGTGCTGAAACGCGGCATTGGTCATGGGCAGGCCTGCCAGAGGCTGGACTTTGGCGGCAAGGTCGTGAAGCTCGCCGCATGAACGCCGACACTGCCCTGTTCGAAGCCGAACGCCCGGCCCTGACGGCCCTGTGTTACCGCATGCTGGGCGAACGCGCGGGCGCCGAGGATGCAGTGCAGGATACCTGGCTGCGCTGGGAACGGGCCGATCATGACGCGATCGAAAACCCGCAAGCCTGGCTTCGCCGCACGGCCACCCGCATCGCCATTGACGCCCTGCGCTCCGCCCGCGCGCGGCGGGAAACCTATCCCGGTCCATGGCTGCCGGAACCTCTGGTCGAGAGCGAAAGCCTCGGAATCGAGGACCGTTTTGCGCTGGCGCAGGAATGCGAACTCGCCCTTCTCTGGGCCATGGAGCGTCTGTCGGAAACGGAACGCGCCGCCTTTATCCTGCGCGAAGCGTTCGATGCCGGATATGACGAGATTTCCGCCGTAACGGGCAAGTCCGAAGCGGCGTGCCGCCAGCTGGTCAGCCGCGCCCACCGGCGCCTGCAGGAGAGCGGCCCGCGGTTCGACGCCCCGCCGGCGGAAGTGGCCGACCTGCTACAGCGTTTCATGGCCGCCGCTAGTGCACTGGACCATGACGCCGCGCTCAGCCTGTTTTCCAAGGACGCCGTCGCCTACACCGATGGCGGCAAGAAGGTGCGCGCAGCGCTCCGTCCACTGATCGGGCCAGAGGACATCACACATGTGCTGATGGCTGTCATGGCGAAAGCGGCAAAGGAGACATCCGAGTGGTCCGTCGAACCAGCGCTCGCCAATGGCGGCCCGGCCATTGTCCGGCGGCTCGATGGAAAAGTGGACCTGATCCTGACGCTCGCCCCTTCAACGGATGGCCGCATCGCCTGGCTCTACGCCATGCGCAATCCGGACAAGTTGCCGGGTTAAGCCTTGTCCGACAGCATCCGATCGCAGAACGCGTCATGGGTGGAACGGATTTCCTCCAGCGCGTGGTGGATGATCTGCCGGTCCGGATCGAACATGAGTTCCAGCGTCATGCCGCGCAGGGACAGGATCAGCATGCGCGTGTGGACCACCAGTGCATCCACGTCATTCACACCTGCTTCTTCGCCGCGGCGCCGCGTTTCGGCATCGAGTTCGATCTCGATTTCCTTCGTCACCCGGCCCAGCATGCCTGCCAGTTCGGTATCCCAGCGCGCCGCCAGCAGCACTTCGGTCACGGCGACCGACCGGGGCAGCCTTTGGGTTTCCCAATAGACGTCACACAATCTGCGCAGGCGCTCGACCGGGTCAGCGATACGCGCAAATCGGGCACTGGTGTCGGCCATCATGGCCCGCATCGCGGTCTCGATGGTCGCGGTCATCAGGTCCAGCCGGGTCGGGAACTGGTTCAGGACGGAACCGCGGCTGATCCCGGCCTTTGACATGACCGCCTCAATTGAGGTGCCCGCATAACCGCGTTCATTGAGGCAATCGATGCAGGCTTCGATTAGCTGCCGTCGGGTTTCCTCGCCGCGGCGCGTGCGCCTGCGGCCTGAACCCTCTTTCGTTTCGGTCATTCCGTTTGCTGCTTCCTGCCCTGCCCGGCGCCGATAATGGGCAGAGGCCCGCGCGCGTCAACCGGACTCGCCTAATACTAGTCAATGTTGACTATTTCGTTTTTGACGCTAGCGTGATCCAAGCAGGAAGACATGGGCCAGAGCCCGGCACCTGTATGACCGGCCGCCCTCCACCGCGGCCTCTGGGAGGAATTGAGACATGAGCGATGCACCCGTCACCGAAAAGCCAGCCGCAACCGGCTACCAGATTTTCCGCACATCCGAAGCGCCCTCGCTGGACGAGACGGCGCACATGGAAGTGGCGGACATGACCCCTGATCTCGAAGCGGGCATCGGCACCGCGCTGGAAGCGGGCTTTGCCGAGGGCAATGTGGTCAAGACCCTGTTCTCCCAACCCGGCTTCAGCCTGACCTATGCATGGTTCAAGAGCGGCTTCCCGCTCCCTCTGCATACGCACAATGCCGACTGTCTCTATTATATCGTCGCTGGCAGCCTCCAACTGGGCACCGATACGCTGGGCCCAGGCGACGGTTTCTTTCTGGGTGCGGGTAAGGCCTACCGGTACACGCCCGGCCCTGACGGCGTGGAAGTCCTTGAGTTCCGCACCCAGGAAAACTTCGACATCAAGTTCCTCGCGAAGACGCTGCCGGCCTGGCAGAAGATTTCGGGAGTCATTTCCGAGCGCCGCTCCGCATGGGCAGACGAGTCTCCTCCCAGCTCAGTCCTGTCCTGACGGAGTGGCCATCGGATGACAAAAAGATTTGAAGACAAGGTCGCCATCATCACCGGCGCCGCCTCCGGCATCGGTGCGGCAACGGCAAGGTTGATGGCAGGTGAAGGCGCAAAAGTCGTGCTCGCCGACATCTCCGAGGACGCAGCAAATGCCCTTGCTGCTGAGCTTGGTCCGGATGCCCTGGCGGTGACCTGCGACGTTTCGAAAGAGGCTGATGTTGGCGCCCTTATCAAGGCAGCGATCGAAGCGCATGGACGGATCGACATCCTGTTCAACAATGCCGGGATCGGCAGTTTTGCGAACACAGTGGAATTGCCGCCGGACCAGTGGGAACAGGTCATCGCGGTGGACCTGCACAGTGTCTACTATGCCTGCCACCATGCCATTCCTCATATGCCGCGTGGCAGCGCCATCGTGAACACAGCCTCCATTTCCGGCCTGGGCGGGGACTACCGGTTTGCCGCATACAACGCCGCCAAAGGCGCGGTGATCAACTATACGAAGGCGCTCGCCATCGACCATGCACGCGACGGCATTCGCGTGAATGCGCTATGCCCGGGCCTGGTTGAAACGCCGATCACCGCCGGCATGAACGAGATGCCTGGCCTGCCGCAGGAATGGCACAAGCGCATCCCGATGGGCCGCGGTGCCCAGCCGGAAGAGATGGCGAAAGTTGTCGCTTTCCTCGCTTCGGATGACGCCTCCTACATGACCGGCTCCATCGTCGTAGCGGATGGTGGCACCACCGCACACACAGGCCAGCCCGAGGTTGCCCTGTTCGCCGGACTGCCAGAGGCCTAGATGCGCGCGCTCACCCTGCAGGGCAAATCCTTCCACGTGACGGACCTGCCTGATCCGTCCCCCGCGGCTGGCCAGCTTCTGGTCCAGCCCCTATTCAACGGTATCTGCGGCAGCGACCTCAGCCTGCGCAAGCAAATGGCGGAACTTGCCGATGCCACACCGCCAGAAGCGCAACACCAGTTGCCCATCATCGTTCCCGGTCATGAATTCTCGGCCCGGGTCGTCGGCATCGCTCCGGGCACGGAGACATCGCTCAAGGTCGGCGACCGGGTGACCGGCCTGCCCTTCACGCATAGCCATGACGGCCCGGCCTGTGTCGGCCTCTCCCCCTTCCACAGCGGCGGCCTCGCCACGCTGTCCTGTATCGACGCGACACGCACCTTCCGCGTGCCGGACGGTATTCCCGACGACCTGGCCGCGCTGACCGAGCCACTCTCCGTCGGCCTGCACGCCGTGAACCTCGCGAACCGCAATGACGGACCGAATATGGTGATCGGCTGCGGCCCTGTCGGCCTTGCCGTGATCCTGGCGCTCAAGATCGCCGGGCGCGGGCCCATCCTCGCCGCGGATTTCTCAGCCGAGCGCCGCGCTGTCGCCGCCAGCCTTGGTGCCGACATCGTGCTCGACCCGGCAACCGACAGCCCGTACGAACGCTGGAGCGACCTTGGCCACGAACCGGCGCTGATGTCACCGCTACTGGAACGGGACTTCCGCGGCCAGCCGCATGGGCTGAACATTTTCGAATGCACCGGCGCTCCCGGCGTGATGGGACAGATCATCCAGACTGCTCCGGCGCATGCGCACATCGTCGTGGTCGGCGTGTGCCCGCATGAAGAGAAGATCACGCCGCTGGAGGGGATCACGCGCGAACTCACGCTGGAGTTCAGCTTCGCCTACCGGCCGGAAGAATTCAGCACCGCGCTGCACCTTATCGAAGCCCACACCGATCAGGCAGCGCGTCTGATCACCAGTCACCAGCCGCTGGCCAGTACCGAGGCAGCTTTCGACGCGCTCGCCAAAGATCCTCACGAAATCAAGATTCTCATCGACCCGAACGCCTGAGGCTGCGGCGGCCATAAGAAATTTGTGAGCCAGAAGAAATTTTCGCGATGGATTCAGGCCGGTGATGCGTTCAACGAACAGGATGCCATACCGGCGTCCTGCGTTTTGCCCGTCGCATTTCCCAAATCGCCCCGCGGCGGGCAAACCGCCATTCTGGACCGCACATCCATGGACTGGCGGCGCCGCCTGACTTCCTACTCGCCCGCGAGCGCACTCACATCGACGCCATATTCGGCCAGCCCGCCAAATACATTGGCCATTGTCCGCTCGACATTCTGCACCGCTGAAGCCTGACGCAACTTGTCCAGCGCCGCGCGGTCCAGCCATGCGCCGCGAAAGACGAGGCCAGCCGGCTCCGTGGCGCATGCGATATCTGCCAGCGGGTTACAGGGCAGCAGGACGAGATCAGCCGCACAACCGGACGCGACGCAGCCGTCTTCCCCCGCCGTACCCAATACGACGGATGGCGCATAGGTGGCCGCGCGGAGCGCCTGGTATGGCGACAGGCCAGCGCCCGCCAGCAGGACCAGTTCCTCTCCCAGCGACTTGCCGGGAATGTTGGTGAAGATGCCCGCATCCGTACCGGCCAGAAGCGTCACGCCTTCCTGCTGGAAGATGTCGGCCACGCGGGCATAGAACGCAGCGTCATCCGCCACCGGCGCCGGATCGTGCCCGGCCCAGTATGCGAAGTTCGGCGCTTCGGTCTGCTGTTCGACCGCGTTCAGCAGTTCCGTTCCCGGACGGCTTGTCGCGGCACCCTCCGTTTCCGCCACCAGCAGCAGGTTGCGGTGCGCCAGAAGCGTCGCCGTCACCGGCACGCCTTGAGCCGCGATCTTGCGGGCTAGGTCCCGCGCCGCGGCCTCATCATGGCGATTCCGCAGGCCGTGCCAGACGATGGATTCAATGTGCTCGATGGACTCGAAATCATCGGCCAGCACTTCCTCGAAACCGATATCGAACGGCTTTTCGTCCGGCATGCCGTCTTCGCGCACGCCTTCCGGCGAATGGCCAGTGACAGGCATGCCGCGCGCGGTAGCCTCTTCGATGATCGCCTCATAGGCCGGGCGGGTCAGGTTGGAGTAGACTTTGATGCGCTGGAAACCGGCCTCAACCTGCCAGTCGATGGCGGCCCGCGCCTCCTCGGCTGTGACGACCATCTGGTGGTTGATCTGCGCGTTCGGGCCGGGGCTATTGAGGATCGGCCCGGTGGTGACGAGGTGCGGCCCCATTACCTCGCCCATCTCGATCCGCTCTGCCAGCGGCAGATGGAACGGCAGGCCAGACATGTTGCGCACCCGCGTCACGCCCCAGGAGAGATAAGCGCCAAGCTCTGCCTCATCCCAGATGTGGACATGCATGTCGGTCAGGCCCGGCACCAGCGTCTGCCCGGCGCCATCCACCACTTCCTGCGCAGAGAGACCATCAGCGGTATCGCTTACGGTCAAGATCTTCCCGTCCTTTACCAGCACGAAGGCGTTTTCACGGATCGCGGGCGTTTCCCGCTCGAACCCAATGGTGCGCACATCTCGGATCAGGAGGTCACCATCGCGCCGGTCCGGTTGCGGCATCGGCTGTGGCAGCTGATCCATCGCGCAGGCCGACAGGGATCCCAGGGCAAGCACCGCCCCGAACCGTTTCAGGCAGAGTTTCACTCGTGTCTCCAATTCAACGCTGACCCGTCTCAGCCAAGGTTCAGCCGCGTTCCAGCGCGCGCCAACCGATGTCGCGGCGGCAGAAGCCTTCCGGCCAGTCGATGATGTCCACCCCGGCATAAGCCCGGTCGATCGCTTCGCGCAGCGTGCTTCCGCTGGCCGTCACGTTCAGCACGCGCCCGCCATTCGACGTCAGCATGCCCAGATCGTTGCGATCGGTCCCGGCATGGAAGACATGCACGCCAGGCAGATCGTTCGCCTTGCCGACATGCTTGATGACCGATCCCTTCTCGACGGAACCCGGATAGCCGGTCATCGCCATCACGATCGTGGCGGACGGCTCGAACTGGTCCAGTTCCAGCAGCGCCTCGAAGGCTTCTTCATTGCCATTCAGGCCGCCGGTCGCCGAAGCGAGCAGCGCCGGGACAATGTCGCCCTTCAGGCCCTTCATCAGCACCTGGCATTCCGGGTCGCCGAAGCGGGCGTTGAACTCCACCACTTTCGGGCCCTCGGCCGTTACCATGATGCCGATATAGAGCACGCCCTGATACGGCATGCCGTCCTTCGCCATGCCCTTCAGCATCGGCTCGGCAATCTCGCGTTTGACCCGCGTCATGATCTCGTCAGTGACGACCGGCGCCGGGGCATAGGCGCCCATGCCGCCCGTGTTCGGTCCGGTATCGCCATCGCCCACGCGCTTGTGGTCCTGCGCGGCAGGCAGGTAGATCGCGCCCTCGCCATCGGTGATCACGAAGACGCTTGCTTCCTCGCCATGCATGAACTCCTCGATCACCAGTGTCGCGGAGGCATCGCCGAAACGTCCGCCCAGCATTTCATCCACCGCCGCGTCGGCATCGTCCAGCGTTTCGGCGATCACCACACCCTTGCCGCCTGCCAGCCCGTCGGCCTTCAGCACGTAAGGTGCCTGCATTTTGCGCAAAAAGGCTTTTGCGAGCCCAGGTTCCGTGAATTCGCCATAAGCCGCCGTCGGCACGCCATAGGCTGACATCCGGCCCTTGGAAAAAGATTTTGATGCTTCGAGCTGTGCGGCTTCCTGGCTCGGTCCGAAGACATCGAATCCGCGCGCCCGCAGCACATCCGCCAGCCCCTCTGCCAGCGGCGCCTCAGGCCCCACGACAACAAGGTCCGGTTCCACCTGAAGTGTAAGTTTTACAAGGTTTTCGATGTCCGTGGCGCTGACGTCGAAGCACGGGCCGATCTCGTCCATGCCCGGATTGCCCGGCGTCGAATGCACGACGTCCACGAGCGGCGACTGGGCCATTTTCCAGGCCAGCGCATGCTCGCGGCCACCCGATCCAATGAGAAGAATATTCATGAAGCGCTTGATGCTCGGCTCTGCGTCTGAGATCAAGTAGGTATGAACGGACTAAAAGACATGAGCGGCCTGTGGAGCGGAGAGTTCCGGTACGATGCCAATGGCGAGTGCGTGAGCTTCACGGCGATGCTGACCGAAATCGACAGCAGGCTGTGCGGCACAACGCTGGAACCGGTGACGTTTGGCCCGATGCTGGGCTATGAGCCGGAATATGACGCGACCATCCGGGGCGACCGGTGCGGCCAGCATGTCCTGTTCTCGAAACGGTATCGGGCTGCGACCGGGATCATCCAGCCCGACCTGATCTATTGCGGCGCGGTGGATGCATCCTTCTCCCTGTTCACAGGGCGCTGGTCCTTCTCGGAAGACGCCCGCATCTCCGGCACCTTCTCGCTCAGCCGCGTCGCCACCAGCAGGGCCGCCTCGCTCGCCGTCCAGCTCGCCGCGGGCGCCTAAGTCGCCCCGGCCGGCATATCCAGCCGGCTGCCGCCAATCGGCCGAGCGCCCGCATCCGCCCCGCGCGGCGCCGCCTTGCACAGCCACATCATGTAAGCCAGGTCGAACGCGATCTTCATCACCACGATCAGCAACGAAACGAGGATGCCGTAGTAGGCAATCGAGATGTCCATATCGCCTGTCGCCGCCAGCGCCTGAGGCAGGCCGAAGATCGACATCGTGTAGAAGCCGAGCGCGACCGCGGCCATCGCCTTCCACGCCTCCAGGTCGAGCCAGTTCACCGTCTCCCCGCTCATCGCATCCGGCTGCAGCAACCCTATCGCCAAGGATGGCGCAACGATCAGGACAAGGATGGACAACAGCGCCAGCGACAGGGAGAAGCCCGTCGCCGCCACATGCACCCAGCGGCTCCAGCCCGCATCTTCCAGCCGCTTGCCATAGACGCAAAACGCCATCGGGAACAGGATCAGGTGAATCAGCAGAGTCACCGGCCCCAGCAGGAACGAACCGAAGCGGACAATCGACAACGCCGTGAAGCCGCGCACGAAGTCTTCCGGTCCGATACGCCCGGCCGGATTGAACAGGATATCGCCAAGGCTTGCCTTCCCGCCGGCCCGCAAGGCGCGGACTTCATAGGGCCGCGGTACTTCATAAGGCCGCGGCGCCTCCTGAGGCCGAGGCGCGATCGCCTCTGCCCGGCGCGGGGCCTGCCGCGGCCGCAACACCGCCAGTACGATCAACAGCGCGCCCGATCCGAACGCCATCGCAGCGGCCTTGATCAGCACCATCTGCATTGCCGCCTTACCGAATAGGATACGGAACTCCGCATGCATCTCTGCCGTGCTGTGCAGCTGCTGCCCGATCTCCGCAACCCGGGCCTTCAGCGCCGCCGTGTCCGGACCCCAGGCATTGGTCAGCACGCCTTCGAACAGGCCCGCCGCAAGCGCATACACACCGAACAGCCCCAGCGTGGCCAGTATGCCCTTGTTCAGCGGCCGTGCCGCCGACGAGACGACATACCAGGTCGGCCACGCGGTCAGCGCTGCCGCAACGGCGAAACTGATCACATAGAGAACGGGAAACAGGGCCGCCGCCGCCGCGAACACAATCAGCTTTACCAGCAACAGCAGGCACAGCCGTGCGGCAACACCGGATAGACCGGGCTGTCGCGGATTTCCGGATTGAGCAGTCATTCTGGCGTCTCCCTCTGCGGAAACAGTATTGCTCTCATGGGTTGATATTTCCCGTGACCACCGGTGCAATCCGGCGGGCCATCTTCACCGCTTGGAAAGTACCTTGCCGCTGATGGCGCCCATCTTGTTTGCAATCGCTCACTTATACGTGCAGGCAGGAACGGCCAAACCCGCCTTCAAATCGGGCGGGAATGTCCAAGGACGCCCTGGCCCGTTTTCGTTGGACGGGACCGGGTCTATCCGCCACCCTTTTCCTTTGATTGCGACACAGCCTGCCGCGTCTATCCAACCGGAAGGCCGCGCTGGGCAAGCTTGCGGGTATGAGCTTTCCAGTCCCTGCCCGCATGCACAGCCTGATCTCGCATTGGTGGTCCACCGTGCAGAGCGCTGTCGCCGACATGCTGGCGCGCTATGCTCCGGTCCGTGACGCAACAGAGCAAGCCGCGCCCCTGCGGTTGTCGCATGCCGAAGCGTGGGCCGTGCGGACCGCCATCGGCATCTTCGAGGCGCTTGTCCGCCGCATGCTGGTCGTCATGTGCGCGGAGTACGGCCCCATGGCAGCGCTGCCGGAGGGCGCAAAGCTCCTGTTCCGTATCGATGAATGCCCGCCCGTGCCCGTTATCCGGCGCGCACCTGCGGCTGATCCGGACTATTTCCTGAAAGCCCCTTCCGCCGGGGTACCGGCAGCCGACCGGCCCGCGGACGGTCTCGTCTCCGCCGCGCCGCTCCTGAAGCGCCTCGTCGCGCTCGCTGACGTGTTCGAGAATGGAGACCTCTACCTTCTGGCCATGAGCGCGCGGCTGCATGCCCCGCTGAAGCCCCTTCTGGCGCCCCAGCCCAAAGCCTTCACCGATCCGGCCCTGTCGCCGGAGCAGGCAGGCAACATGCAGCACCTGCACGAGGTCGCGCTGGACGCGCAGAGCCACGACTCCTCCTGACGCCGTAGCGGCAATCTGAATTCCCCGCTCCCTCACGCCTGTGACGGGAGGCGAAGGCGCTGGCCCCTTTGCTCCCCCTTGCCCCCGCCTCTTGCTCTGGCCCGCAACCGCGTCCAGAAAAGGGCCATGTCAGATACGCCCGCCTCCAATGATCCCGCCCTCAGCGTCTCCGATCTCGCCGCCAGCCTGAAGCGGACGATCGAGACCAATTACGACCACGTCGTCGTGCGCGGAGAATTGGGCCGGGTCACCATCGCCCGCTCGGGCCACATGTATTGCGACCTGAAGGACGACAAGGCCGTACTGAATACGGTGATGTGGAAAGGCCAGGTCGACCGGCTGCCGTTCCGCCCCGAGGAAGGCCTGGAAGTCATCGCGACGGGCAAGCTGTCGATCTATGCCGGCCGTTCAAACTATCAGATGATCGCCGCGTCCATGCGCCCTGCCGGGGCCGGGGCGCTGATGGCCCTGCTGGAAGAGCGCAAGAAAAAACTCGCTGCCGAAGGCCTCTTCGCGGCGGAACACAAGAAGCAGCTGCCTTTCCTTCCGCGGACCATCGGCGTGGTGACCAGCCCCACCGGCGCCGTCATCCGCGATATCCTGCACCGTATCCGCGACCGGTTCCCAGTCCGTGTGATCGTCTGGCCAGCCCTCGTCCAGGGCGACAGCGCCGCGGCTCAGATCACGGCCGGCATCAAGGGCTTCAACGCCATGACCGGCGAAGATCGACCGGACGTGTTGATCGTCGCCCGCGGCGGCGGCTCGATTGAGGACCTCTGGCCTTTCAATGAAGAGATCGTTGTCCGCGCGGCCTTCGAGAGCGAGATTCCGCTGATCTCCGCCGTCGGCCACGAGACGGACACGACGCTGATCGACTATGTCTCCGACGCCCGCGCGCCGACGCCGACTGGCGCCGCCGAGATCGCCGTGCCGGTGCGCCAGGAACTGCTGCTGCAAACCGGTGAAGCCGGGGAGCGCCTGAAGCGCGCCCTCTCCCGCCGGACCGGACAAGCGAAGGACAAGCTCTCCGCCGCCCGCCTGCCGCGCCCCGAAACCCTGCTGCAGACCAAGCGCCAGCGGCTGGATTATGCCGCCGCGACCCTGCCGCGCGCGGCCCTCGCCCTGACGCAGAAAGCGCGCGTCCGCCTCTCGCGCCTGACCATCAGCCCGGCCAGCCTGCGCAGTGAAATCCGCACTTCCAAACAGCGCCTGCGCGATGTCGCCGTGCGCGCCCGGCCCGCGCTGAACCGCCTGATGCAGCAGCGCGAAACCGCGCTCGCCAGCCAGGGCAAGCTGCTGGAGACTTTGTCCTACCAGTCGACGCTGAAGCGCGGTTATGCCCTTGTCCGCGACGATGCAGGCAAGCTTGTCCGCTCCGCCGGGCCGGCCGCCAGCGCTGCCAGCCTGAAGATCAGTTTCGCAGATGGGGACATCACCGCCGTACCTGGCGGATCTTCCGGCCCATCCCCAGCGCCTGCCTCGAAACCAGCCAGGGCCAAACCAAAAGGCCAGCAAGGCTCGCTTTTCTAGGGCGCTTCCGCCTACGGATAAATAAGGACTTGCAATCGAAAGCCGGAATCGTTACCCCGCCCACATGCACAAACACGCGCCCACCACCCAACAACAGACCCGGCTCATCCAGCCGGCGCGTGCTTGTGCCTGGCGACTGCCTGACTGACCCACACGTCCGACAGGTATTCGACCCAACAAGCCCCGCCAACCCGGCGGGGCTTTTGTTTTGGTCCCGCCAGAATAATGAAGGAACTGGAAGATGAGTTTTGAGACCGATGACGACATCGCGGAAGTGCTGGAAGGCTTCCGCGGCCGCACCTTGCCGAAGGAAAAATGGACCCATGCCGCACACTGGGCCGCTGCCCTCGGCCTGATTGCAGAAGATGCGGCAGCCGCCCATCGCGATATGCCCGGCATGATCCGCGCCTATAATGAATCCGTAGGCGGCAGGAACACGGACGCCGAAGGCTATCACGAGACGATCACCATCGCTTCGCTGAAAGCGGCCGAACATGCATGGCGCTCGGCGCCGGAGGGTGCCGCGCTGCACACGGTCCTGTCCGGTCTGCTGGCCGGCCCCTGCGGAAAGCCGGACTGGATTTTTGAGTATTGGCACCGCGACACGCTGTTCAGCGTGCAAGCCCGGCGAACGTGGGTCGACCCGGACATTCGCGCTCTGCCCTATTAGAGCAGGTACAAATGGCTGGAAGAGGACCGTTCCGATGCCGGGACGGTCCTGTCAGGCTAGCCAGTAATGTCTTCTTCCAGCACGGTCATCTGGAACTGGTAGGAGGTCTCGCCCTCGTCCACATCCTTGTAGACGACGGCCAGGAATTCGGCGCCGAGATAGACTTCGACAGAATCGTCCGTCTTGTCGCGCGGCAGCAGGCGCAGGCCGGGGTTCAGCTTCTCTTTGAGATAGGCTTCGAGGCGGAGCGTTTCTTCGCGGTTCATTATCGGTGTCCTTTTCTTCGCGAGGCGCAACCTAGTTGGTTTCGCTTGGGGTTCAACAGCAAGGCTGCATCAAATCCCGCCCGATTCCACAAGACAATGGGCCGCAAGCTCGTCCACATCATCGGAATAAGTCTGTGGCAACAGGCGCATCAGCTCAGCCTTGTCGATCTGGCCGCAATCCATCAGGGACAACACCATGGCCGTATCGGTCTGGATGCGCTTCATTTCCTGCACCGCTTCGCGGCTGGAGCCGGCCCGTTTCAACGCCTTCTCGTTTTCACGCGCTGCAATGTTCCGCACGGTCAGGTTCCAGGCCAGCGGCAGGATGTGATCGATGTTCTCGGTATGGGACAGCGCAGCGAGCCAGTCTTCTTCCAGGATATAGATAAAGCCCATGTTTTCTTCCGTGTACGCGACACCGACACGCGTAGCGCCACGGTCTGCCCTGATCTTGGCCGCGGTCCGCAACTCCGAAAGCGCTTCCTGCAAGGCGAGACTCCGGTCCTGCCCTTCCGGCAATTGCGACTGAGCCGCCAGCGCGATCAATGTGGTACCAACACCATGGTGCGCCATCTGGGACTGTTCCAGCGTGATGTCCTCTGGGTCATCTTCCATCAGCTTCGCCGCGCGGCTGAATGCGTTGTAGGCCAGCAAGGCGTCACCGCGTTTGCGCAGGCATTGGCCTTTCCAGAGCAGCAGCATCGGCTCGTTCAGCCCCCTCGCCACGGCTTGGTTCACATAGTCCACGACTGTCGAGCAACCCCGGTTCCAGCCCAGCGAATTGCCGTTCGCCTTGCGGTATTCCAGCATGGCGAGGCCAGCCGCACCAATGGACTGATCGGGCAGATCCAAACTGTCATCCAGCAGCGACTGGAACTCGCTGCGCACGGTTGCAGATTCCACCTGTCCACCCCAATCGTCCAGAGCGGCCTGCATCAGTACCCGTTCGCCGCTCGTCAGCAGGCTGACACTGCTCGTCTGGTCCGCGCGCAGCACCATGGCGACGACTTGGGAGGTCACCTCGTTCATCGTCTTGCCGAGAATGTGCCCGCGGGCGATGGACACGGCCCGGTCCTTGTAGGAGGCGATCTGTCCGGGTGATCCGGCTTGCTGAAGTTCCCGCGAAAGTTCGGCCTGCCGGCGGGCGGCCTCATTCTCTTCGCGGATGGCAACCAGCTGGGCCTGCGTCGATTCCCTCTGGCGGCTGGCTTCCCCCGCCACGATGCGCAGGTTCACTTCGTTCAGCCGCGCCTGCCGCACATATTCCGAGCGCAGGCCCTGAAGCTCAAAATAGAAATAGATCACGCTGCCGACCGCGATGACCGCTGCAGTCGCCAGCAGGGCTGCCAGAGCCCGCACGAGAAAGCGGAAGGATTGCTGCTCACCCTGCAGCTCCATCAGTAGGTCCAGCGAAGTAACCGGTGACCGGCTTGTCTCGTTTTCCTTGTTCACCACTCTGTGCCCCCGGATTCGTTCAACTTCGTGCCTCGCCAGACGCTCGGACCGAACATCGGCTCCAGCAACAGGCGCAGGCCGGTTTCGTCTTCATTCTCGCGCAGAAACGCCTCCGCGATCAGCAGCTTGATCCGCGTCTGGCGCATCCGCCACATCCTGAAAGCCGCACCGATGGCTGTGGCGACGAAGAAGTTCGACGCGCCGAGAATTCTCTCTGGATTACCGGAAAAAATGCGCTCGCCCACAGGCAGAGGATAGTGCCCGAACAGCGTCAGCAGGAACACGCTGAACGCAGCCAGCGCCGCCAGCATCGCCCCGATCAGAAGAGTCCGGTTCAGCCGGGATTCAGCTTTCAGCTGGTCCCGGTGATGGCTGATCAGGGGGCTGATGGACTGGATCATGACGGATCTGGATCCCTCGCGACGCGGAAGCCGATCGCATCGTCGCGGCCGCTGGACGGGAACGCATCGCGCACGGCAGAGCGGACATAGGACGGGATTTTCTCCCAGCTACCGCCTCGGACAGACCGCGAGCATTTCTCGGCGCCCGGCTCGGCCTCGGCCTTGCCAATGCGGCCCAGATAATCGTGGCTCCAGCAATCGGCGACCCATTCGGCCGCATTGCCATGCATGTCGTACAGACCAAAAGCGTTGGGCGGATAGGATCCGACCGGCATCGGCTGACGCGGCCATTTCCCTTTCGGCCCGCCATTGTAGAGGCGTCCGCCTGCATTGAAGTTCGCGTCCTTGTCGGTGAGATAGTCGCCGGTATTGAACGCTGTCGTCGTACCCGCGCGGGCGGCATATTCCCACTCGGCCTCGTTCAGCAGGCGATAGGGTTCACCCTCCACCTGTCCGTTCAGCCAGCGGACATAATCCATCGCTTCCCACCAGGTGATATTGATGGCGGGCATGGCGCCGCGCTTCCATTGGTCAGATCGCGTTTCGGCCTTCGCTTCATTCCCGGCGCACCCGCCTGCAGCGATGCAGGCGTCGAGATCGGCCCAGGTGATTTCCTTTTCGGAGGCTGCAAACAACGCGACCGCAGGTTCCCATTGCGGACCTTCGGTGTCCTTGCGCTCCGGCTCGCTTTCCGGGGAGCCCATCAGGAACGTGCCCGCCGGGATCGCCACCATTTGCGGGCAATCGGCGCAGTCCTTGAACTTGCGCGCTTCGACAGGACCGCCGCTAACCGCCGCTGCGAACGCCCCCTGACGCAGAAGGCCTGACACCGTTCCCGCGGCAGGTGATGCTGCCGGTCCCGCGACAGGCGCCTCACCTGTCGAAGCCGTGGAGCGCGTCCCGGCTGGCAGGCGGGTGGAGAGCACAGAGTCCGACACCACTGTCGGTGCTGGCGCTGCGGCGCCGCTGCAGCCAGCGAAGCAGAAATCCGCCCCCGTCAGGCCGGAATTGTAGAACGGCGTCTGCAAGCCCCCGGTCGCCGCATTCACGCGGTCTGCGACGCGCTTGAACACTTGTTCCGCGATCAAATTCTGCTGGGAAAGGGTCTGCGCCAGCGCGACGGCGAAGGCGGAATTCGCACCGTCACCATCATAGGCGACATAGCCGGGCGCAGTGGAATAGGAAATGAGCAGGCCGCGCGCCGGTTTCACTTCAGCCAGACCGCCAGCCGCACTGCGCGTTGCACTCGGCAGCGGATTGTCCCGGCAGGCATCCAGGATCACGAAGTTTACCGCATTGCCCGCATCCTCGACATAGCGCAGCGCATCGCCGAGGCGCGGTGCCTGGCGCCAGATGTCCTGTTCGGACCGGGCGTTGGCATCCACCGGCACGAGATAGTTCAGTCCCTGCGACTGAACGCCATGCCCGGCATAATAGATCAGGCCCACCGAGCCTTTGCCGCCGGCCTTCAGGCGCGCGCCATGATTGGCGAACGCCTCCTCCATCTGGTCTTCGCTGGCATTGAGAACCAGATCGACCTGAAACCCGACACCGGACAGGGATTCAGCCATCAGGCTGGCGTCATTTGCGGGATTGGCGAGCTGCCATCCCCGCTGCTGGTAGTCAGAATTTCCTATGACCAGCGCATAGCGCGGCGGCTGAACCGTATCGGCGCGCGCGGACAGCATGACAAAAAAGCCTGCAATTCCAAGCAGCAACAGACGAAGCATGGCACGCGTCCCCTTCCCTTGAGATCGTCACCTTCATCCCCAGCACTGGAACCTACCCTAACCGCAATTCGGCGGAGGGGAAAAGGGGGAGATAAAAACCGGCCGGGAAGACTTGGTCAGCTGGCTGGATGCTTTGCAGATGTGGGCAGCTTGGCCAGTTCCTTTGCCTGGCTGACCCATTCATCCCGCTCGATCCGGCCCTTGAAATGTTCCAGCTTGTTGTCCACCCATTCGATCTCCGCCGGTCCCCATTCAGCAATCTGCCAGTAATAGTACACGCCGATTTCGTTCAGCAGTTCGCACAGCATCGGGCCGATGCCGTTGACGACTTCCAGATCGTCCTCATTGCCGAAAGCCGGCTCGACCAAAAGGTTCGCCTTGTCACCGGGGCGCAGGGCGATTTTCAGCAGCTGAGCCGTGTTTTCGGGGTTCGCTTCAGGTTCTGCCTCATGTCCGGAGGCAGGCTCAGCCATGTGTGGCGGCGGTGCGGTTTTCGGGAACACCTGATCGATTGGCGCGAAGGCCGGCGGCTCCGTCCGTGGTGGAGTATAGGCCGGCTGGCGGTAGGTATACTCGCCCTCCCCGCGCAGGTGGCCGAAATCGCGCGCGCGGAGGATGTGGTTCAGGGCAGCCAACGTGTACTCGATATTGGCAAGACGGCTGTCGACCGCGCCCATGTCGAGCCGGGCATCCAGCTTGCGCATGGAGGACAGAACCGGAGTAAGGTCCGGCAGCGATTGCATCTCCACCCGCAGCGAAGCCAGCGCGGATTCGACGCTCGACAGCCGCGCCTGAACCGGCGTCAGGTCCACGCCCGACCGCGCCAGCATGGAGACCGTATGTTCCACGCCCGACAGTTTGGAGTGCAGCGACGCGCTGCCGCCTTCAATATCGGCGAGCTTGGTCTGCACGATGCGCATATCGTCCGACGGTGCGCGCAGCATGCCTTCGATGTTGCGGAACTCGTTGACCAGCGGCGTGAAATCCGTTTCCGGCAGGTCGATATTCGCGATCGCGTCCTCGATCTTCGACAGGCGCTCCTTCACCGAATCGAGATCCGGCACACGCAGGCCCGCCAGCGAAGACGACAGCGTCGACATGCGGATCATCAGCTCTTCGATATCGGCCTTGCGCGCCGTGTCGATCCGGTCAGCGAATTCGGCAAGCCGGGCTTCCATTGCCGCCATGTGAGTGCGAACAGGTTCGAGGAAGGCTGCCGGGGCCTCCCTGTTTTCGATGGCGAGTTCCAGCCGGGCGAGACCGGAATGGATCGGCCCGAGGTCTACTTCGGGTACCGTCTGGCCACGGACGAGTTCTTCCAGTTGAGCAAGACGAATCTCCACCGGATCGAGATCGGCATTCTGCAGGCCGGCCACTTCGTTCGAAACGGACAGAAGCGAGCTCTCAATATCCGACAGGCGGCCGAGCACGCCTTCCAGCGCGTCATCCGGCTGCTGCATCAGTGTTTCCATCCGGCCAAGGCGGCCTTCAAGCCCGCCCATGCCAGTCTCGCGAACTTCAGTGATCAGGCCGCGCATTTCGGTGAAGCGGTCATTGATCGCACCGAGGCCCGCACTCCCTGTCAGCGACAGGGCGCTTTCGATCCGGGCGAGACGCTCAACAAGCGGCGAAAGATCCGGCGGGGCGAGGCTGGAAAGGCTTTCCTTCAACTCTTCCTTTGTTACCGCCGCAGGCTTGTCTTTCGCGTTTTCGGCGCCCGCCACCAGCTCTTCATGATAGACCGTGACGTCCTCGAAGTTCCGGCGGAACCACCACCAGGCGAGGCCCGCCCCGCAAGCGGCAGCAAGAACCATCAACAGGAAAATCTGGAGCAGTAGGAACAGCATGGATTCTACTCGTGGCGGAGGCCGGAGCCCCCTATTGGGTTAAACTTCATTCCGACGCCCGCACAACGCGGATCTCGATCCGGCGGTTGCGCGCGCGCCCCTCCGGCGTGGTGTTTCCGGCGACCGGACGGGTTGCGCCATAGCCTTCGGCGATCAGGCGCTGTGGGTCGAGATTGCGGGCGATCAGCGCATTGCGCACAGCAATCGCCCGGTTGCGGCTCAGCGTCTCATTCTCGTCTTCCGGACCGGTGGAGTCCGTATGGCCTTCGATGCGCAGCGTGCCGGGGCACCTCCTCACAGCTGCCGCGACGGCATCCAGCAGCGTATTGCTGGAGGCATCAATCACGGAACTCGATGAGTCGAATTCGATGCGCGCATCCATCAGTAAATCGCTGAGTTCCGCCTCACACGTGATCACCGCCTCGTGCGGCAGGATGTCGACCTTGCCGACGGTGCCGAGCGGCATCGAGGCATTCGCATCCCGGCGCACCGCAGCCGCATCTGCTTCCGGCAGTTCGCAGCGCAGGCTGAACCGCCCCTTCTCGAACGCAGCCTGGCCAGTATCGCACCTGGTGATCGTGTTCACACCGCGCATCGCAACCTGGACATATCCTGCCGGCGGCTCGACATCCGCAATCTTCAACTGGTCGTCGACGCCGGTGATGTACGGAGGCGCAATCTTGTTGAAGGCATGACGCACCACCGTGTCCTTCGTGGCCTGGTCCGGCATCGCACCTGCCAGCGTCAGCACACCACTGGCGATTGTAAAATGCCAGGATGGCGAGGCAGCAGCCTCTGCAGTCACATCCTGAAGCGGAGCGACCGCGATGGTTTCGGACTCATCACGCGTCTCCGGCCGGGACTTGTACGGGCCTTGCGGCACCGTCACGCGGGTCACTGGCCGGGCCAATCCGAACGGCGTTGCAGAGGCGGCTTCCCGGGCGATCATCCGCGCCTTGTGCGCTTCCGCACCGGATGCAGGCTCGCCCGAAATCGTGACCGATTGTCCGCTGGCGGATATCCTTGCCCAGTCCACACCATTGGCGGCAAGCGCCTCCGTCACCGCGCGCCGGGTTGCACTCTGCACGCCAAAGGCAAACGGGCCGATCGCGATCAGGAACAGAAGCGCGAGACCCGCCAGCGGAACCAGGCCGAACGGCATGAATGGCAGGTGACCATCCCGGCGGACAAGCCGGCGCACGCGCACAGCGCGCGCCTCCCCATCCGCGTCGACGGTCTCAAAACTCACCCGGGCCGCCTCCTTCTGACGCGGAAATCTCTTCGAAAACACGCAGTTTTTCGGAGTGACAAACCTAGACGAAACCTTGGAGAGCAACAATATTTGCGTGCATGATCGGGCGCCATTGAGCACAGAAATGTTGGCACGCCAGAACTTATTCGTGCGATATACGAAATTTGCTGGATGGAAGTCCCGTCATGCGGGAAAATGTGTGTGCGGCGCATTGCCGGAAATTTTCGCCTGCCAAAGCCAGACATATCTTTCCGGCCGGGACATGAGGGAGTCGACCGTGGGTATCAGATACAGAGCCGGAATTCTGGCCTCCAGGATAAGCTACGAAATTTCAGCGTTGAGCCGCCGCCTGCCGGTACCGGATATGCCGTTGCCACTTGCTCACCCCCACAAGCTGATCGCACTCGATTCCGAGGCGGGCACGCGCCTCCTGCGCGAAGCCGAAGCTATCGCAGATTACGTTCCTCTCAGCATACATTTCGTGACGCAGGACGCACCCACTCTGTGCGGCCCGGCGAGCATGACGATGGTTCTGAATGCACTGGGCATCGAACGCCCAGGCTCGCGTGTGTCCGATCAGCACGGCCTGTTCGACCAGGAAAACATCTTCACCCGCGAGACTCACAAGATCACCCCGCGCCGCAAAATTCGGCGGGAAGGCACACCCTTATCGACACTGGGCCAATTCTTTGAAGCGCACGGTGTTGATGCGCATACGGTCTATGCCAGCTCGGTATCGCTGGACACCTTCCGCGAGACCGGCAGACAAATACTCGAAACGCCCGGCGAATATCTCGTCGTCAACTACAGACGATCAAAGGTCGGCCAGCTCTCCGGAGGACACATATCCCCCGTTGCCGCCTATCACGCGCCATCGGACATGTTCCTTGTACTGGATGTCTCCCGTTACAAGTACCCGCCTTTCTGGGTCACGGCGGAAGACCTGTACAGCGCGATGAACGTGAAAACTGGCGCGGGTATCACCCACGGATATGTCACGGTTCGTAAAAAGCCGAACTAGCGGCATACAAATCAGCTGTCAGCAGCGTCCGGCAGCGTCTGGTCCATCGTCTTGGCAGGCTGGCAGCAGGACGGGCCGGAAACAACTTTCGCCGGGACGCCGGCCACGGTGCAGTGCGCCGGCACATCCTTCAGGACAACCGAACCAGCCGCGATCTTCGCTTCATCGCCGATGTGAATGTTGCCCAGCACTTTCGCGCCAACCGACACCAGTACGCCGCGCCCGATCTTCGGGTGGCGGTCGCCAACTTCCTTGCCGGTGCCGCCAAGCGTCACGCCCTGCAGGATAGAGCAGCCATCGCCGACGACAGTGGTCTCACCGATGGTGATGTCCGTTGCGTGATCCAGCATCACGCCTTTGCCGATACGGGCAGCGGGGTGAATGTCGACACCGAACAGTTCAGACCCGCGGGACTGGAAGTGGAAGGCCAGCGTTTCACGTCCCTCGCGCCAGAGGACATTGGCGATGCGGTGCGTCTGAAGAGCCTGAAAGCCTTTGAAGAACAGGAAGGGCTGAAGCAGGCCACGGCAGGCGGGATCGCGCTCCAGAACGGCCATCATGTCGGCCTCGGCCGCATTGACGAGTTCATCGTGAGAATCGCACGCATCCGACAGAATGTCCCGCACCTGCTGGGTACCGATGGTCGAGTCACCGATTTTTTCCGCAAGGTGATAGGACAGCGCATCGCACAGCGAGTCATGCGCCAGGATCGCAGCGTTGATATAGCCGGCCAGCGACGGTTCATCTGCAGCAGCGGCGGCAGCTTCGAAGCGCAGGCGCTTCCATGCGGGCGGCGGGGCGCCGATGTCGGGATTTTCTGGCATTCCTCTTCCCTCTTGCTCAGGGTGTGGCGCTCACATGGGGCAGCTTGACGCAGGCATCAAGCCCTGCCCCGCTCACAATCGGTTTATTCACCGGAAGTCTCCGGGATGGCGGGCCGGTATCCAAACAGGCGGCGCACCGGTTTGTAGGTCATGATCCGGAAGATCGCGGGGGTGAAATACAGCGACAACAGCGCCGATCCGGCCACCCCGCCGCTGATTCCCGCCGCCAGCGGCAGCCAGAAATTATCACCGGAAAGGAGGATCGGGATGAAGCCGCCCATCGTCGTCAGCGTCGTCGCCACAATGTGACGTGTCGCATCCACGACGATTTCCCTCTGGCGGATCACATCGTCCGCCATCGCCCACGGGTCTGCCCTCAGCAGACTCAACACCACAATCGATGCGTTGATGGATATCCCGAGAAGGCCAAGGCTGCCGACGATCGCGTTGAACCCCATTGGCAGGTTGAACAGCCAGACCCCGAAGAAAGCGAGCCCGATGGACAGGAACCCGGTCGTCAGGATCAGCACCATCATGCGGAAGGAGTTGAAGACCAGCATGATTGCCCCGGCCATGACGAGGATCAACGGCACACCGACGCTGGCCAGGTCTGTCACGGCGCCTGCTGAGTTTTCCGCTTCACCACCGACCACAACACTGTAGCCCGCCGGAACGGTGAAGCCGGTCGCCGCGAGGCGGGCCTGGTAGTCAGCCAGAACCGGCGCCGGGATCGTGTAGGGTTCGAGATAGGCGAGTATCTGGTTCATCCGCTGGCCGTCCAGGCGCGTGATGACGGCCGTCTCCGGATCGAGCGACATTTGCCCGAGCGCAGACAATGGCGTGCCGCCGGAACCGGAGCCCACCGTGGCCGAGCGCAAATTCGACAGTTCCCGCCGGCGGCTGTCCGGCGCGATGACCATGACGGGCAGCTCTTCGGTGCCTTCAAGGACCGAGCCCGCGCGCACGCCTTCAAGTTCCGCATTCAGATCGGCCGCGAGATCCGTAAGGCGTTCACCGGTCAGAGCAGCCGCCGTCTCGTCGGCGTTGAGCTTCATGGTCGGCGCGCCGAGTTGAAGCGAGGCGACCGTGTAAGTTACGCCGGGCGTCTGGGCGAGGACAGCGCGCGTCTCGTCGCCGAGACGATTCAGCGTTTCGAAATCGTCGCCCAGAATACGGAATTCCACCGGCGCATCGGCCGGCGGGCCTTGTTCATAAGGCAATGCAAGGAAGCGCGCGGAAGGAAACTCGGCCCTGACCAGCTGCTGCACGTCGGCGACGATCTGGCGTGTACGGAGATTGTTGTCCAGCTGCACCCAGCCGGACGCCAGCCCCTCCACGCCGCGCGTATTGTTGATGGCGTTGTAGTACACCCGGGGCGCCGGCTCCCCCAGCACCCAGGTCACATCCTTCACCCCATCGAGGGACCGGATCAGTTCGGTCGCCCGCTGTGTCGCGGCCTGAGTATCTGCGAGGCTCGCCTCCGGCGGCAACTGCAGCGTCAGCTGGAACTGGTCGCGTTCGGTCTGCGGGAAGAACTGGTTGGGCAGCTGCCCTGCCAGCCAGAAGCCAAGGATCGCCGGGGCGATGCCAAGTACGATGCCCAGAGGCGGGAAGCGCAGCACGGCCTCCACTGTCGCGCGGTAGCCGTCGGACACATAATTGATCGTGAGACCATCCCGCCACCACCGGCGCGGACGGCTCGCTTCACCCTTCTCCCACCCGCGCGTGCGGTCGAACCAGCCTGCCATGGCCGGGATCACCGTCATCGAGATAAAGAAGGACGCGCAGATGGCGAACACGACCGACAGACCGATCATGCCGATGAATTCTCCCGCCGGGCCGGGCAGCATCGCAATCGGTGCGAAGGCCAGCGCTGTGGTCAATGTGGACGCCCCGAGCGGAGCGAACAGATGCTTCAGGCTGCGCTCAATCGCATCCAGCCGGTTCAGGCCGCGCACGCGCCACTGGTCAAAATCGTCGACCACCACGATCGCGTTATCGATCAGAAGTCCAAGCGAAATGACGAGGCCGGTTACCGACATCTGGTGCAAAGGATGGCCGAACACTTTGAAGAGGATCAGCACCAGCGCCACCGTCAGGGGCAGTGCCATTCCGACCACGAAGGCCGACCGCCACCCCATCGTCAGGAACAGGACACAGAACACGATCCCGGCAGAGATCAGCAAATTCAGTGCGAGGCCGTTCAGGCGCGCATTCGTGTAGTTGCTCTGGTCAAAAATCGGCCGGATGGTCAGGCCCGGCGGCGTGTCGCGTGCAAAATCCTCGACAACCGCATGCGCCCTGTCCGCCCATTGATCCACGCGTTGGCCAGGCGAGATATAGACACCGATCAGGATCGCCCGGCGGCCATTCTCGAACGCCATGTTCACCGGCGGATCGGTCAGGCCCTTGCGTACATCCGCGATGTCGCCAAGACGCACCGCCGTTCCATCGCCCCGCTGCACAATCGGCACGGAACGGACGCGCGAGATGGAGTCGAACTCCCCGCCGATCTGGAAACCGACATTGCCGCCGTCGGCCCTCAGGCGCCCGGCCGGGGCCTTGGCATCTCCCGCAGCCAATGCCGCTGCGGCTTGCCGGAAAGACAGACCCGTCGCCGCCAGCGCGTCCGGATCCATGACCACACGCACTTCTTCTGCAGGCAGGCCGTAGGTCTGAGTCAGTTCCGTTCCCGGAAGACGTTCAAACCGGTCCTGCAGGTCCAGCGCCATGCGCCGCATCACCGCCATCGGTGGGTCTTCCTCACTGTCCCAGCGGATTCCGACCACCAGCGTCGCGGCACCGACATATTGCTGCGTCACTTCCGGCAGGGACACACCGTCGGGGAACTTCGCCTTCGCCTGGTCGACCTTCTGCCGGACCAGCGTCCAGGCATTGTCCACCTCGATTGCGTTGAGGTCCTCACGAATGTCGATCCGCATCTGGGATACACCGGCACGGGAAGTCGAATGGACCTCCTTCAATTCCGGCAGTTCCATCAACGCCGATTCCAGCGGCTCGGTAACGAGCGCCTCCATCCGTTCGGCATCGGCACCGGGCAAGTAGGTTACGACGAACCCGTAGCGTTCGATCAGAGTCGGGTCTTCCTGCCGCCCGAGCGTGAACATGGCGCCCAGACCGCCGATCAGCATGACCATCATGGTCAGCACCGTCAGGCGCGGCAGGCGGTAGAAGAGACTGAGCGCCTTGATCATGGCAGCTATTGTCCTGCGACGTCGGCCCGCTGGGATTCGCGGGGGGTCACCGGCATGCCGGGTGTGATGCGTTGCAGGCCGTCGACGATTACGCGCTCTCCCGGCTGGACCGGGCCGCGCACATAGGCCCGGTCACCATCGCTGTGCACCATTTCGACCGGACGCGGCACCGCCGTCCAACCGGCATCGGACGGGTCCGCAACATAAACTGTCCACAGGCCACGAGACGCCGCAGAAAGTGCCTTCACCGGCACCCAGAAGCCTTCCTCGCCCACGCTGCGGTCCAGGGCGAGGCGCACGACGGCGCCCGCAGCAATGGCCTCCGGATTCTCGATATCGAAAACGGCCCCGACGGTACGCTGGTTCGCATCGATCACCCCGGTCACATTGCGCAGGCGCGCCGAGACTTCCCCGGTGTCGGCCGTCAGCTTGTATTCCTTGCCCGGCTCCAGCAGCGCAGCACTCGCCGCCGGCAGGCCGAGGCGGGCTTCAAGGTGGCTTTTCTCCACCAGTTCCAGAATAGGCTGGCCCGCGGCGGCGATGGCGCCTTCATCAGACAGGCGCTGCGTGACCACACCGTCAAATGGCGCTGTGATCGAGGCGAGATCAATCTGGACGCGGAGCGTATCGGCCTGCGCCTTTGAGGCCTCGACACGAGCGAGTGCGGTGTTCGCCTGCGCTTCCGCTTCGTCGACATGCTGTTGCGAGACATGGCCCTGCAGTTTCAGCTGGCGCTGGCGCTGCACCGTGCTGAGCGCGAGGTCGTGGGCTGCGCGGGCTTCCTCCACCTGCGCATTCGCCGAGGCAAGTTGCGCCTGCAGGCTGCGGGTGTCGAGTTTTGCCAAAAGCGTGCCTTTCTTCACCTTGTCGCCAACATCGGCCCGGATCGCGGCGATCCGCCCGCTGGAAGCAAAGCCCAGCATGCTGGTGCGGCGCGCTTCGGCGAGGCCGGTATAGCTTTCCTTCAGGTCGAAGGCTTCTGTCGGCTCCACGGACACCACTGCGACCGTCAACGGCGCCGGCGCCTCATGTGCGACTTTCGGCCCATCGGCGCTGCGCAGGCGGGTCGCGGCAAAGAACATGCCCGCGCCAAACCCGATCAGAAGAAGCAGGAAAACCAGCCCTTTCACGACGGTCGGTTTCTTCTCCCTGATCTCATTGCCCTCATAAGGGTGCGAGTGGGTCATGAGCGTGTTCCGTTCTTGTGCGGAAGGTCAGCAGGCACGGCGAGGCCCCGCATGACGATGTCCGCATGATAGGCGACGAAGTCGCCGTCGGTTTGGGTCGGACAGGGTTGCACGTCCGGCAGGAGCGGCATGTGGATCATCAGGAGCGCCAGGCCATGGGACGAGGCCCAGATCGATTTGGCCGTCTTGACCGGCTCCAGCGCCGGGTCGAACACGCCAAGGCCCTGGCCTTCCTCAACAAGGTCCACCAGGATCTTGAACGCCTGCCCCTTTGGCGTGGCGAGGAAGTCATCCCAGCTGAGCTGCCTGCGGGCTGCGAGTTCCTCCCGTGTCGGGATGGAGGAGAAGGCGGCGGCATAATGATGCGGACGGGCGGTCGCCGTAGAGACGTAGGTCGTGACACAGGCGCGGGCGCGGTCGTGGAAATTCATACTGGTGGCAGACACACGGTCCACCTGCTCCAGCAGGCGCTCGAAGAAACTGTCTTTCAGTTCCTCCAGCAGCTCTTCCTTCGAGCCGAAATACTTGTAGATCGCAGACGGGGAGTAATCGATCTCCTCGGCCAGCCGCCGGATCGACAGGCCGCTTTCCCCTTCCTTCGCAAACATGCGCTCGGCCGCCGCGAGGATCGCCTCACGCACCTTGTTGCGCCGCCGCGTCGCGGGGGTCTGCTCGAGGGTATAGTCCGAATCCATGCCGCGGCCACGATCAGCGTTCGAAAAGTGAACAGTGTTCACTAAAATAGTATGCCATCGCCCGCCCGGCAAGTACGGAGTCTGAAAGCCCGCTTTTCGCCCGGTTCAGTTCACTGTAGGGACGGCTTATGACGAAAAGGTTTCCTCCCGCTCCGCCGCTCGGTGAACCGATGCTTCCTGTGAGGGCCAGTGCAGAGGCCCGCGCGCTGCTGGCGCTGCGCCGCTCGGCCAACAAGCAGTTCATGGGCGCCCCCGGTCCTTCACCCGCAGATCTGGATGAATTACTACAGATCGCAGCCCGCGTTCCGGACCATCGCAAGCTCGCCCCGTGGCGCTTTGTCGTGTTCGAAGGTGAGGCCCGCAGCCGTTTCAGCGCAGGGCTGGCAGAAATCCGTGCCGGACGCGGCGATCCGGAGCCGGAAGTCGAGGCGGCCCGCAAATTGCTGCTGCGCGCGCCTGTGGTCGTCTGCGTGATTTCTTCACCTGTGAATGACGGCCGCACCCCGGTCTGGGAACAGGAACTCTCCGCCGGGGCGGTTTGCTACAACCTGTTGCTGGCCGCCAATGCCAGCGGCTGGGCGGGCAACTGGCTGTCGGAATGGCCTGCCTTCGATGCGGATGCCGGCAAGCTGCTGGGCCTGGAGGACGGCGAACGCGTCGCCGGGTTCATTTATCTGGGAACCGCCACAATGGCCCCGCCGGAACGCCCGCGCGCGGACATGGCCGAGAAAATCACCCGCTGGGAAGGCTGAGCCTCAGCCGCGTCCGCGATAAGACGCGACGCCGGTATCCGGCACATAAAGCCCCGCCGGCACCTCGCCCGACTGCCAGAACACGTCGATCGGGATCCCGCCGCGCGGGTACCAGTAGCCGCTGATGCGCAGCCATTTGGCCTCTGTGAATTCGAAAATGCGCTTGCCGATGGAGACGGTGCAGTCCTCATGGAAGGCGCCATGGTTGCGGAAGCTGGTGAGGTAGAGCTTCAGGCTCTTCGACTCAACCAGCCACTCACCCGGCGCATAGTCGATCACGAGATGGGCAAAGTCCGGCTGGCCGGTCACCGGGCAGATAGAGGTGAACTCCGGCGCCACGAAGCGCGTCAGGTAGAGCGTCCCGGCATGCGGGTTCGGAACGCGCTCCAGCTGCGCCTCTTCCGGGCTTTGCGGCTGGGCGGTCTGTTGGCCGAGCTGGCCGAGGTTCTGGTAGATCGGATTATCAGACATTGGGAAGCAGCGCCGGGACTGGAATGATGTTGAACAGGAGCCCCATGTAAAGCACGTAGCCGCCGAGCAGAAGGCCCCCTTCCCAGCGGGCGATCTTCTTCCCGGATATCCCGAACAGGAACAGGAAGAACAGCGACAGGACCAGCGCGCCGATATCGGTGGAGCTGACGATACTCTGCCCACCCGCCTGCATGGCTTCGCCCGCAATGTTGCCGGCATGGTTCTGCATCACGCTGAACGGGTGCACGAGCGCGGTCACGCCCAGGATGCCGAGGATATTGAAGATGTTGGACCCGATGATGTTGCCGAGCGCGACGTCCGCCTTGCCGGTGCGCGCCGCCGCCAGAGAGGTCGCGAGTTCCGGCAGGCTGGTGCCGATGGCGACGATGGACATGCCGATCACCGCTTCGCTGACGCCAATGTCGCGTGCAATGCCGACCGCGCCATCGACCATGAAGCGCGCGCCGAACACAATCCCGCCAAGCCCCAGCAATGCGATCAGCAGGCCTTTGACGATACCGTAGGGCGCCTCGACGATCTCGCCCTCGCCGACATGCATCTCGGCCTCCGGTGTGTCGCCTTTCTGGTCTGCCACCAGCGACAGGATGATGTAGAGGATCAGCGCTGTGACCAGCAGGAACCCGCTAAGCCGGGTGAACGCGTCCAGCCAGATCAGCCAGCAAAGCGCCGCCGTGGCGACGATGACCACCGCCGCATCCCGCTTCAGGGCGCCCGGATTGGTCGTGATGGGCTTCACCAGCGCCGCCGCGCCCAGCACGAGCAGGATGTTCGCCACGTTCGAACCCATGACATTGCCGATGGAAATGCCGACCGCACCGGTATCGATAGCGCGCAGGCTGGTCACCAGCTCCGGCATCGACGTGCCGCAGCCCACCAGGGTCAGTCCGATGACCAGTTCCGAGATGTTGAGCTTGCGGGCGACCGCGACTGAGCCGCGAACGAGTCCCTCGCCACCAAAAATCAGGAGGCCGAGGCCCGCCAGCACCAGAAGATAATCCATCAAAGGGCCTTTCGGAGAACCGGCTAAACATAGTTTACGGGCCATTCCGCACAATGGTTCCGCATCACACACCTGCGGCCTAACAGGAAGTTACCGCAGTTCATGCGAGATTCAGGCAATCTGAGCTCCCATATTCATGAAATACCGATGAATTTGGTCCAGAAATCGCATGGTTAAATCGATGCCCGGCCGTCACTTGCCTTCCCGCCCGCGTCAGAAGGGTTCGGGTCTTGCCCGCGGTGCTGCCAGCCTTGCGCTGGCGGGCACACTGTCGGCGTGCACGCTGCTGGGCGGAAATGGTGCGAATGGCGGTATTTCCGGCACCGTTTACGCGCCCGCCTCGCTGGATGGCGTACCGGACAATCTCGCCCCCCGCGCGAATGAAATCCTGCAGACCTACCAGTCCCCCCCCGCCTCCATTCTCGAAGCACGCCGCCGCGCGGACCGGGCCGCTGAAACGATCGAGGAATTCCTGTCATCGGAAGGCTATCTCGCCGCCAGCGCCGTGCCTCAGCGCATCGACACCGCCGCGACGACGCCGAAGATCGAAATCACACCCGGCGACCGGTTCCGCATCGCTTCTGTCACGGTGGCGATCGATGGTGAGCTTGACCCTGACACCGCCAACGAAATCGACCGTGCGAAGAAAGGCCTGCTGATCGGCGGGCCAGCGCACACCAGTTCCATAGAGCGGATGGACACCGTACTGGTGAACCATCTGAAGGAAGCCGGGTACGCCTTCGCCACGAGCGCCGACATCGATGTGCTGGCATCCCGCGCAGATACCTCTGTCGAAGTGACCTACACGCTGAGCCCCGGACCGCGGGTGAAGCTTGGCGAACTGGTCCTGCCGGACGATATCAAGACCCGCCCCTCCGCCATGCGCGTAATGCAGACCTGGAAGACGGGCGACTACTACGCGCCCGAGAAGATCCGGACACTGAGAACACGTTTGCGCTCCACCGGCCTCTATGAGGGGATCGGCATCGAAGTTGCCGAAACGCCCGACGCCGACGGCACTCACGCCGTTGAGCTGTTGCTGGCAGAATCCAAGCCACGCTCTGTCGGTATCGGCGCCTCCCTGTCGACGACCGAAGGCGCCGGCATCGATGCCTTCTGGGAGAAGCGCAATATCACCGGCCGCGGCGACACCGTTCGCTTCGAAGGCGCCGTTGCCAATATCAGCCGCAACCTGACTGCCCGCTACGAACTGCCAAACATCGGCCGCTATGGCCGGACGCTGGATGCGGAGATCGGCGCCCGCCAGCAGGAGACGGATGCTTACGACCTGACCGGTCTGAAGACCGGCGCGACACTCTCCCAGCCGTTCAACAAGAATTTCACCATCTCAGCCGGCGCCTATGTCGACCTGACCCGCACGGTTGAATACGAGCTGACACGCTCCGGCCCGTCCGATCCGATTGACCAGGTCACCTTCTTCACGCCGCTCAGCGCGACCTACAACACCGTCAAAAACACGCTGGACCCGCAGGATGGCAATCGCGTGCTCCTGACGCTGGAACCAAGTATTTCCACGGGCACCGTGAACGCGGTCTACACCCGCTACCTCACCAATGCGACGACCTATCATTCGTTTACGGACAGCCTGCTGGCTGCCGCGCGCGTGGAAGCCGGCGGGTTCCTTGGCGATACGGATGTGCCGGCAGACCGCCTCTTCTTCGCGGGCGGCGGCGGCACCGTGCGCGGCTATTCCTACCAGTCGCTCTCTCCGACAAACCTTGACGGCGATTATGTCGGCGGTGAAGCGCTGTTCGACGCCTCGCTGGAGCTGCGCTGGCGCAAGTCCAAGCGCTGGGGCTATGTCGCCTTCGTGGACTCAGGCGCGGCGGCTGCAGATTTCGGCGAAGTCTTCGGCGACCTGCGCAGCGCCTTCGGCCTCGGCGTACGCTACTATCCGGGCTTCGGCCCGATCCGCCTCGACATCGCGACACCCATCAGCCCACGTGAGGGCGACGATCCGGTGCAGATCTACATTTCCATCGGGCAGGCCTTCTGATGCCAGCCCTGAAGCCGCTTCTCACCCCGATCCGCAAACACAAGTGGGTGTCAGCTGCAGCGACCCTGCTGCTCATTGTCCTGATCGCCGCCATCTCGGCCCGGCTCTGGATCACCAGCGATGGCGGACGCGCCTGGCTGCTTTCACAGATCGATGGCCGCAAGGCAGGCGCCTATGGCACGATCGATGCCGAAGGCCTGTCAGGCGACCCGCTGGGCAGGATGCACCTGCGCCGCCTCGCCGTGCGCGATGCGAACGGAGACTGGGTCGTGGCCCAAAACGTGTCAGTGGACTGGGCGCCGATGGCGCTGGTCTCCGGCCTTGTCGACGTGAAAGCCCTCTCTGCCGGCGAGCTTAACTTCATCCGGCGCCCCGTCACCGAGAAGCAACCGCCATCGAGCGGCGACGGCGGCGACATCCGCATCAAGCTCCGCAGCCTGACCATTCCTGACCTTGCCTTCCAGGAAGGGTTCGCCGGACCGGAAGCCCATTTCAATGTCACCGGCCGGTACGACCAGGCCGGGCGTACACTCGCGGCGCGCCTCGATGCCTCACCGCGCGACACCGGAAATGACCGGTTCCTGATCGACCTTCGCCGCAATGCGACCGGCCCCTTCAGTCTCGATGCCGACATCAATGGCGCGCCGGGCGGTGTGATCGCAAATCTGATCGGCCTCGAAACCGGCACAGGCGTCACGCTGAAGGCGTCTGCTTCCGGCACGCCGGACACCGCCACGGGCGAGGCGACGCTGACCATCGGCGACCAGCCGGCCGCAACCGCGAGGCTGAAGATCAAGGACAAGCGCCTGACGGCCGATGCGGACCTCGACGCTACGCGCCTGCCCATGCTGGGCGGCCAGGTTGTGTCGCTGGTCGGTAACACGGCAAGCGTCCGCCTCGAAAGCACGACCGGGCTGCGGGAAGCGCCGTTCGGCGTGGAGACTTCGCTGCGCGCGGGCTCGCTGTCCGTCCGCGGCAAGGTCGACACGCGCAACTGGTCTCTGACCGAAGCTGCCGATCTGGACGTGGAAGTGACGGACCTCCAGCCGCTCCTCGGCGAGCCGGGCAAGCTCTCATTCATCGGCACAGCGGCAAAAGACCGGAAAGACTGGCTGCTGCAGGGCAAGGCCGCGCTGCAAGTAAGCGGCGAGAACGCCCTGCCGTTCGAACGCGCCGCAGGACCGGTCAAAGTCAGCATCGGCCAGCCGAACATCGGCTTCACGGGCGACCTGAAACTCACGCGCCTGCTGGGCCGCGTCAGCGCCGCCGCACCGCTGTTTGGCGAGACAACCGCCCTGCATGCCGAGGGCCGCTATGACCGCACCGCGCAGCAAATCGTGCTCGACAAGACCGACGCGATCCTCGCCACCGGCCACGCCGGCGTGACCGGCACCATCGATCTGGCTGAAAACAGGCTGGACCTTTCCGGTTCACTCGCCACGGCGCTGGACCCGCTACCCGGCGGAGTGCGCGGCCAGCTGAGTGGCCCGTTCACCGTGACTGGCGCCCTTGCCCGCCCGGCGATTGACTTCAGCCTCGCCGCCAGGGATCTGGCCGGCCTGCCGGATCCGCTTGTGCAACTGACGGGCACGGCGCCGGCGCTCAAGGCATCGCTCCAGGTCAAATCGGGCGCGCTCGGAATTTCCTCCGCGCGGCTCGCTGGCCAGCGCGCGGTCGTGACCGCATCCGGTAACTGGGCGTGGTCTGGCAACAGCGATGTGCGGGCCTCGCTCACACAGTCAGCACCGGTCACCGCTGGTGGCTGGGAAGTCACGCTTGGTCATGCGCAAGTCCAGCTTGGTGGGCGCTCAGGCGCGCTTCGTTATGGCATCGTCACCTCCGGCGGCACCGCCACAGGCGCCGGGCGGCAGGTGGATGACCTCGCCCTGACGGCCAAGCTGACCGACACCCGGGGCCGCATCACGGGCCCGCTCACCCTGCGCGCCAATGTGGATGGCGAACCCCTGTCCGCCGATGCGAACCTCGTCCGCGCGGATGGAGTGACACAAGTCGCAGACCTGACCGGCGCCCTCGGCCCCGGCACATTCACAGGCGCCGTATCCATCGCAGATTCCGGCGATCTTTCGGGCGACATCAATGTCGACGGCACGGCCCTCTCCTGGAGCAGCGGCGAAGCCCGCGAGGCCAAAGGCACGATCCAATTCGAACGCAAGGGCGCTGACCCGTTCGCCCTGAAAGCCGACCTGACCGTGACGGATCTCGCCCTCGGCCCGGGCCGCGCGTTGCTGTTCGACAAGGCGACCGCCACACTGCGCAACGCGCCGGAAGGCTACGACATCCGCGCCCGGCTGATCTCCGAAGTCCCGTCCTACCCGACCGACCTGACCTTCATCGCCTCCGCCAGCTTCGGCGCTCCGGCCGCAACCGGCATGTTCGAACTGTCCGGCACGGCGCTGGGTGAGCCCATAAACACAGCAGCGCCGGCCCATTGGCGGCTTGGCGACGCGCCGGAACTCGACGCGGACGTCTCACTGCTGAGCGGCCGCATCAAGGCTGGCCTGACGGGAGGCGGTGACGACACCCGCCTCATCTTCGATGCCACCGGCGTTGATCTCAGCCCCGTGCTCGCGCTGTTCGAGACCACAACCAATCGTACACGCATGGAAGGCCACGGCGACCTGCGCGTCTTCGGCACGGATCCGTCCGGCACCATTCATGTCGTTGCGGCGAGCGATGTGCCGGGACTGGATTCCTCGTTCATGATGAACCTCGACGGCACACTGGCCCCCAGCGGCCTCTCGGTCGATCTGCGAAGCGATTATGGCGGCCGGCTGATCCTGAAGGGCGACGCAGACATTCCGGTAACCGCCAAGGCCGGCAAGCTTGTAGCGCTGCACCGTACCGCGCCCTTGAAAGGCCAAGCCAGCCTGGCAGGCGACCTCGCCGTATTGCGCACCGCGGCGCTCGCCTTTGGTCATGATGTCAGCGGCACAGTCGACGCATTGGCCAATCTCTCCGGAACACTTGAGGCGCCGGCCTATAAAGCCAACGCCAGTCTCCGCGACGGCACCTACGAACTCGGAAGCATGGGCTTCCAGCTCTCCGGCATCACCGCCGACGCCAATTATGACGGCGATGCTCTCAGCGTGAGCGGCAAGGCCGGCGCACCAGGCGGCGGCACTTTCTCGCTCGAAGGCCGCCTCGCACCCGACAACACGGACCTCGAAGCCGACTTCCGGAACCTGCTGCTGTTCAACCGCGATGGCGACAATGCCCGCGGCTCGGGCAAGCTCGTCCTGGCCGACAGCGTGGACGCCCGCAGCCTGACAGGCGAAGTCACCATTACCCAGGCCCGGTACTCGCTGGACAACCTGCCCTCTTCTCGCCCCCATGCGATCGACGTGCGCTGGACCGATGATCCCCCCGCCGAAGCGGAAGCCAGCCAACTGCGCCGGACATTGGCACTGGACATCGCCATCAATGCCGACCGCCGGGTCTATGTGACCGGCCGTGGGCTCGACAGCGAATGGCGGGCGGATCTGAAGCTCACGGGCACGCCAGCCACGCCGCGGCTCAACGGTACAACCACGCTCGTCCGTGGCGACCTGGACCTCGCGGGCCGGCCCTTCGTCTTCGATACCGGCAAGATCACGTTCGACGGTCCCGTGAACCGGGCCCAGATCAATTTGTCCGCCGAGCGGTCTGTGAACGACTTCGATGTGCGGGTGAATGTAACCGGCTCACCCGTCAAACCGGTCATAGAGCTCTCCAGTTCGCCGGACCTGCCACAGGACGAAATCCTGTCGCGGCTCCTCTTCGGACGCTCTTCCATGGATCTCTCGGCTCTGGAGGCGGCACAGCTTGCCAGTACCATTGCCCGGTTGTCCGGAAATTCCACCGGATTCGACCCCGTGAGCGAGTTCCAGGCGGCCCTTGGCCTGGATCGATTCTCGATCGGAACATCGGAAACTGGCAGCGCCGAAATCGGTGTTGGTCAATATCTGAGCGATGATGTGTATCTGGAGCTGAAATCAGCAGGTGCGGAAGGCAGCTCGGTCGAGGTCGAGTGGCAGCCCAGACCGCAGGTTTCCGTAACGTCAGAGACGAGTGCCACCGGAGACAGCAAGGTCTCCATCCGGTGGAAAAAGGACTACTGACCCGCCGCTGAAAAGCCCTTGTATGACAGCAACTTATACAAGAATCACCCTTACAGTTGGCGCACCGGCACCCCAAGCGATAATTCCTGTTATTTTAGGCCTCTAGAGTACCTGTACATGCCTACTCAAAGAATGTAATATTCGCTATCGAATAGCGTCGGGTGGGTAGTGTTTCAAAATTTTAATAAGCGCCGGATTTGCTTCCACACCCTAAGAGCGAAAAGCTTGCTATCCCATAATCCGTAAACTTCTGAGGATAATGGACGTGCCAGCTCGCCGACAGACTACTTCCCGCGCCCCGACCGCAATCGACCAGATGGTTGGCGAGAAAATCCGAAAACTTCGCCTCGACAGAAACATGACACTTGCCGAGCTCGGCTCGGAACTCGGCATCTCTCACCAGCAGCTACAGAAGTATGAAACCGGCACCAACCGGCTGAGCGCCGGCATGCTGTCGAACGTCGCCGACGTGCTGCGCGTCGATATCACCGATCTGTTCGAAGACACGACCGCCAACAAGGGCAACGCCCCCGATCCGCTGGAAAAGGCGCGTAACGAGTGCCACTCTTGGATCAACCGCGCCAACTCCGTTGAAAAGCTCGGCGCCATGGCCCGCGTGCTGAAGGCCCTGTCGGCAGACTGATCCTGCCCGGTCGCAACGATCCAGTCGTCCGGCTTTCAGGCGCGCCTAGAAAGACCGGGCGATTTGCGATTCTGCGCCATGTTTCACCTGGTCCGGATGGACAAACGCGTCCCGGAACCAGGCCACCCTGCGCTCATCGAATATGGTCCAGAGCCAATCCAGCACGGCCTGGCCATGCGGCAGCCGGCGCACACGCTCTGTATAGGTGAGCCAGAACTGGATCGGCGCGATTTCCGGCAGGTTCAGCGGCTTCACGCGCTTGTCGACCTCCCCGATATAGGACGGCAGCACGGCTATCCCGCCCCCACTCGCGCAGACCTCGATCATCGCCGCCGCGGAATTCGTGACCAGCGAATAGTCGATCATCTTCTTCAGTTCAGCGACGCGCGGCGCCCAGCGCTCGATCTGGTGCACGTAGCCTTCGTGGAGGATGGTCTTGTAGCGATAATATTCGAACAGGCTGTTCGGCAGCTCACTGTACTGTTCCAGATACGACTCTGACGCGAAGCTCATATAGTGCAACACACCAAGCTTCCGGCCGATGATCTCCGGCGATTTCGGCTCGGTGAACTGAATCGCGATATCTGCCTCGCCTTCCAGCAGGTCCGGTACGGAATCCACGACCCGCATCCGTAGCTGGACCCTTGGATTTGCTGCCTGGAAGTCCGGCAAGCGCGGCGCGATCCAGTAAGGCCCCAGGCCATCGCCGGTCGCCAGCACAATACGCCCTTCGACGTCGCGGTCACGGTTTCCGGCATGCTCGAACACCTCGCCAACGGATTCTGCCATGGCATGAATGTGGCTCAGCGCGATGCGGCCGGCATCCGTCAGCTCCACGCCGCGCGTCGTGCGCACGAGCAGGACCGTGTTCAGGTCCTTTTCCAGCTGGTCGATCTTGCGGCCGATTGTCGGCGCGGATTCCTGCAACCGGTGGGCGGCGGCGTTCATGCTTCCGAGTTCCGCAACGATACGGAACACACGCATGTTATCCCAGTCCATCCGCTCGGTCATTATAATGCCATCGGGCTCGCTCACGCTCTTCACCTCTACCCCGTCAGATGAACAACTACACAGGTAACATGCTACCAGCGCAATACTTTGGCGCAGGCGCTGGGGTAATTGACTTCAGGATGCTGGAAATCCCTGCATGGTGCCGGCTGCAGGACTCGAACCCGCGACCCTCTGATTACAAAACCCTTTGAAGCCATGTTTCATGCGGTTTCAATGCGTTCCAATTCTCCAATAAATACAATTCACTATGGACGGTCTCCCGTTCATTCCGTAGCATCTTGTTGCGTCGAATTTCATCGATTTTGGAACCCCAGTGGAACCCCACAGGAACCCCAAATCGACGATCATGAAGGGAGATTTGTACAATGTCGCGCGTCAGAATTACCGATCGCACACTGTCCAAACAGCATGACATTCCTGCCGACCAAAAACGGATCGAGCTGTGGGACAACGTCCTACCGGGCTTTGGCGTCCGCGTCACGGGTCGAGGTGTGAAGAGCTACTTCGTGGTGACCCGCCTCGGCCGACAAAAGATCCGAGTGACCCTTGGCAAGTACCCTGCACTCCCGCTTGCCGATGCGAGGGACAAGGCGCGCGAAGTCCTGGAAAGCGCAATGGGCGGCATCGATCCAAGGAGCAAGGCCCCGACCGCGCCCAAAACCATCGAGGCACTTATTGAAGAGTTCGAGCGCCGACATTTGCCGAGCCTGAAGCCTAAAACACAAATGCAATACCGCAATGCGTTGAAGAACTTCGCCAAGCGCTTCAAGGGACGCGACCCCGTCACCATCAACAAGCGCGAAGTGCGTGCCATGCTCGATGATATGGTCGACGACGGCACGCCTATCCATGCGAACCGAAATCTCGCCGTCGTCCGAAAACTCTTCAACTGGGCAGTTGAGCGAGGCGTCATGGATATGAGTCCGTGTTACGGCTTGAAAGCACCCTCGAAGGAAAAGCAGCGGACGCGGTTTCTCTCGATGGCCGAAATCAAGTCGCTCTGGTCGGCCCTAGATACCGTTCACCCGATCCAGGCTGCCTTCGTCAAAACCCTGCTCCTTACCGGACAACGCCGAGAGACGGTTGCGACCATGCGGCGATCGAATATCGAGAGTGGCGTCTGGACGATCCCCAGGGAGAAGATGAAAGGTGACCGAACACATTCGATACCCCTTCCGAACCAGCTTATCGAGCTGATCAATGATCTTCCCCGCCAGGGAGACGAAGACATCGTCTTCACACATGATGGACGAAGCACATTTTCGGGGTACTCGAAACTGAAACAGCGCCTCGACGAAGCCGCCCCGATGGACGAATGGCGCTATCACGACCTGCGCAGAACAGCCGGAACGCATATTGCCAGACTTGGTTTCCAGAGGCTGGTCGTCTCAAAGATACTTGGGCACGTGGAAAGCGGTGTGACACAGATCTATGAACTGCATTCGTACGACGAGGAAAAGAAAGCCGCGCTGCAAGCTTGGGCGGACGAGGTGTTCCAGTACTGTAGAGCCACTCTACCTAGCGAGTGATAGTGCTCGACGGAGGTCGCGACCACATTCCCAAGCTGACGACGAGGGTTCGATTCCCTTCACCCGCTCCAAATTTATGTCTTTATATTCAATGCGGTGGAGATCATTCCGCCCAGCAAAACAATGTCACACTCCCTCCAGCTAGAAACCAGCTAGAAAGGTGTCGATACGCATGAACATTTTCCGAAGTGCTGCATGAACCAATCGGAACCGAAGGCTGTGAAGGAAAACGATTTGAACTTCAGCAGCCCAACACAATTCGCACCGACGCAACCGAACCGCATATAAGACGCGTACGGATTATGATGTCAGCACGGAAGTGACGGGTATGATCTCGAAATCGAAACCATTCTGGCAAGGCGCAAGACTTGAGGTACTTATCTATCGCTGGACCAGAGGGTCGTAGGTTCGAATCCTATCGCTCCGACCATCCCCTCCTCAGGCTTAAGAACCTGAATTTGTTGGGAATAATCCTGTAAATTCAAGCCCCACAAGCGCGCGCCGTATCTGGTCGCTCTTGGGCTATATCGGACAAAAACGGACAGAATCCGACGTCCCGAGGTGGCTTATTGGTGGCTCAGGAATGGCACATAGCTTGAAAGCCACCGTCTTCAGACCCGAAGGACACGAGACGGACATGGCTATCAACAGGCTCAAACTCACTCAGACGAACGTTCAGCGCCTGATCAGAGCGCACGGCGGAACAAAAAAAGAGCGCCACTGGGATACCGAAGTGCCGAGACTCTTTCTTGCGATCACACCGAACGGCAGTGCGGCCTACAAGCTCCAGATCGTGAAACCGGACGGCGGCAAGACAGACGCCAAGCTCATTTCAGTGGATGATGGTTCCCCCGAGATCGCCCGCGCTCTGGCGACGAAAGAACTGGGCCGTATGGCGCTGGGAGACGCCGACCCGGTCGCCCGCCGCCGGGCAAAGAAGGAGGAGGCAAAACGGGAAGCCGCTGCGACGTTTGCCGCCCTGGCGAACCGCTTCATGGCCTCCCCGGAGAAGTCTCCTCCCAGCATCAAACAACGCACCTATGATGAACGGGAGAGACTGCTGCGAGTTCATATTTTGCCTCAACTGGGCGAAGTGCCGTTCAGAAAGATTACCAGACCTCGTGTCCGGGAACTGGTCAGGCAAATTCAAGCTGAAGCGGCAAAACATCCGCGGGCCCAGGAAGGGAGCAATCCCGGCGCAAGGCTCGCCAATGAGTGTCAGGGCGTTATCCGGGCAGTATTCAACTGGGCCATCGAAGAAGAACTCGTCGAGGTGAATCCGGCGTCTTTCCGCAAGCTTTTCCGGGACACACCGGACAAGCGCCCCCAAATGCCAGAAGAAGCCCTGAAACTCATGTGGAATTCGTTGAGGTCCAACATGGGGCGTGACGAGGATCGCAACAGCTGGACATCTGCTCTCGCAATCATGTTGCACGCAGTGACCCTTCAACGGCCCGCAGAAATCGTCGCGGCCCGGCGCGAACAGTTCGATTGGACGCCGGGACAAGAGACGTGGCGAATACCGGCAAGCCAGACAAAAACGAACGAGACCTATGAAGTCCCCCTGTCCCCTCTCGCCGCTGCGCTGTTTCTCGAAGCCCTGGCAAAACACAACCAAGCCTGGGTGTTCCCGAACCAGGTCAATGACGACCACATTCGTCACGATGGACCTAAGCAGCGTTGGATACGCGTCCGAAACAAGCTCGTGAAACAATCGAAGGAAAACGCAGAATCCTGTCCGGTTGAGGGCGTACAGCTATATGACTGCCGTCGCCTTGGGCGCACGCTTATGGTACGCGAGCTGGGGGTTTCCCCAACAATTGCTGAAGCATGTATCAACCACGCACCGGACCGGTCGATGCAGAGTCGCTATGATGTGGGCAACAATGTTGATGAAATCCGTCGGGCTATGAACTTGTGGGGGAAACACGTTGGAAATCTCGTTGGTGACAACCCGATGGCCGACGCAATCAATCATTCAGCGACGAACTTGAAAGCAGGCTAATATGGAATTGCCGTACCAAGAGGTTTCCAAAGCTTACGACGAGGGTTCGATTCCCTTCACCCGCTCTAATTTTCTTCAATTAACTCAACATGTTATTTAATTCCTAGCTTCTCGAAAGCATGTGCACGGCGTTCCAGCTAGAAGAATGGATCCATCCATCAGTGTTATTGGGAATGACACGACGTCCTGATTGTTCAGAACTGCGGCTGGTCAACTGCAACTGTGTAGGAACGTTGCCCGTCCCGATGGCCAAGACTCGCGATACGGAAACTTCAGATAACGTCCCAGTTCGTTAGAAATACAAAGCTCCCAGAGCGCGCACTCCGCCGTCCCTTTATGGTAGCATTTGGGTTCGATCCCGGACCGCCGATTACAAAAATGCGGAAGGAAAAGTCGCTCAATAACAATCTCTACAATTACAAGGCTTTAGAGTTTTTTCGCAATCACAGAAGTCCTGAAAAATACATAAAAAACCCGAATTTGCGCGCCAGTTGCGCGCCAGTGAGCTATGCAAATTTGTTTGAATCCTGCTTCAAACTCGTCAGTATGGCGATCAATTCCTGCACCTCATTCGAACTGTACCTGACCGCCGAAAGAGAACGGTAAAGCCGTATTCCACCAGATCGACCACTCGCAAGCGCGGGAGCAAGCGTGAAGCGCTTCAACGCTGTTTCATGAATAGAAAGCCGAGAGCAAACAAGCTGCTTCCAGCCGCAAGCGCGGAAAGCGCATCTGGCCAGCCTTGAAACAACAACGCCAAAACGAGTCCGGATAGGCTGATCGTGAACACGAGCGCCGGGAAGGCGAAGATCATCATGAGACCACGCCGCTCAGGGACGTTCGGGTCTGACGGCCTCACGACAACACCTCCCGACTATACCGTTTGCCTCGTGCCAGCCAGAGATAGATTCCGCTGCCGAGCACGATCAGCGTGACGAGATCCAGTGCGGCCCACACCAGTTTCAGGAGCACGCCGCCATAGTCTCCAAAGTGCAGCGGCCGCGACAAGGACAAAGCCTTTGCATACCATGGCATGTGGCGCAGGCCAGCCACCTCACCGGTGCCGGCATGGATCAGGACCGGCGCAATGATGTGCTCGGTGACAGCGGTGTTTCCGTGCAGGAACACCGCATAGTGTGCCTCGGTCGAAAAACCGCTGCCCGGAAAAGCAACGAATTGTAGCGTCATCTCCGGAGCTGCCAAAACGGCAGCATTCACCGCCTCATCGAGAGAGGCAGTTGCCTCCCCTGCCGGTACGCTTTCATTCTCCGCGACAAGGTCTGCCAGCTCTGCGGCGCGCCAGGTGTCGATGATCGGCTGTTCGAGCGTGTTCACGACACCGGTCAGGCCAACAACCAGCACCCAGGCAGTCGTCACAATGCCAAGCAGGTTGTGATAGTCGAGCCACCTCACCCGCACTGACTGTTTCCGGCGAACTGTACCGAAATCTAGTTTCCGCATGAATGGAGCATAGAGCACGACGCCTGACACAATTGCGAACACGAAAAGTGTGCCCATCGCGCCAAGGAACAACATGCCCGGCAGGCCGAGGAACATGTCCGTATGCAGCTGCAACAGGAACTCCATCACGCTTTCGCCGGCATCTGCCGGTGGCACGAGATCACCGCTGGTCAGGTCGAACGAGGCAAAATGCATTTCGTTACCCGGCACGTCTGCACGGGCACCGGTGGTGACATTGACGACCGGCCGGTCAATGTCAAAGCTCATGAATATGGGTACTTCGCCGGGCCGGTTCTCGATTGCCGCCGCCAGGACGTCATCAAGGTCAAGATGCATCCCGCCGGGATTGGCAGGCTCCCACGTCGCGGGGTTCAGGGCGGCATCAATCTCGTCATGAAAGATCAACGGCAACCCCGTCAGGCACAGCATGAACAGGAACGCCGTGCAGATGAGGCTGGTCCATTTATGGATCCAGCCCCAAGCACGGATGGTGGAAGCGCGCATTCCGTCTCCCTCAGAAGTCGATCGAGGCCGACATCATGAAGGTGCGCGGATTGCCCAGAATGAGATAGTTCGCCCCCGGATACCCACCGGTCGATGCCCAATAGGCCTCATCGGTCAGGTTTTCGATGCGTGCACGCAGTGTCAGCGCCTGATCTGCGACGTCCAGGGTGTAACGTGCGCCAATATCGACCCGCGTCCAGCTGTCGAGCGCCGTTGCATTGGCCGCGTCGACATATTGTTCACCGGTGAACACAATACGGCCGTCCAGCGTCAGACCCACCAGCATCGGCACATCCCATTCACCGTTCAGGGTTGCCTGGAGCTCCGGAACACCAATCGGTGAATTGCCCTGGTTCACACCGCCTTCCGTACGGGAGAGTTCGGAATCCAGTAGGGTCGCCCCGCCGATCAGGCGGACGCCCTCTACAGGCTCACCAAACACGGTCACTTCGATACCAGAATTCTCCTGCTCGCCCGATGCACTGAACACCTGGTTTGCAACAATGGCATTTGGCCGGGTCAGCTGAAACAGCGCGACCGTCGCACCGAAATCGCCGCCATCGTATTTCACACCGGCTTCGATCTGCTCACCTGTGAACGGTTCCAGCACTTCGCCGGCATTCAGGATCGTAACGCCGCCACTGGTCGCCGGCGCGATCTGACCGGGCTGGAGACTCTCGGCATAGTTCCCGTACACGGATACATTCGGTGAAACCCTGTAAACAAGGCCCAGCGCCGGGGTCACCTTGTCGTCGGAATAGCCTGACAGGCGCGTGCCGGTATTGTAGTCGAAACTGGTCGTTTCAATGTCCTGCTGGCGCAGGCCAACCGTTGCAAGCAGGCGGCCATCCAACAAGGACATCGTGTCCGCGATGGCGATGGATTGGTTCGTCACCGCCTCGGTCTTCAGCGGATTGCCGAGATCACCGCCGATAAAGAAATCTGCTTCCGGCATCGCCACGTCGACCGGATTGTAGAGATCGGTTGCAAACGGGGTGAAGAAACTGGAGAAGGCATAGGCGTTCTTGGAGTCCAGCTGCACCTGCGAAGCGGAAACGACGACCTTATGGCCGACCGGACCGGTGTCGAACGCGGCGCTGAGGCCTGCATCCAGCGAGAGAACATCGTCTTCGCGGGTATTGTCGAAACGGTACGCCGTCAGGCTGCCGTCGGCCGCAGCGCTCGGGTTCGCCAGGATGTTCGCTTCTTCTCCGTTCCGGGCCCCCGCCCCGACCCATACAGTCACGGCATCGGTCACGTCATACTCACCGCGCACCACACCGAAGAGCTGTTGTTCATCTGTGTACGTCCATGGCTGCGCGAAGTTGCCGTCGGAGCCCGGGACAGCCGGTACGCCTGCCAGCGGAGTCACTTGCGGGCGAGGCGCATCGATGTGGTTGTCCTGGAAACCAATGTCAGCGGAAAAGCGGAAACCTTCGCCAGCATAATCAGTGCCGAGGGAATATGCGCCAAGGGAGCGTCGCTGGTCTTCGACAGAGGTTTCGCCATCACGCAGCACGGCGTTGAACCGGACACCCCAGGCGTCATCCGCGCCGAACCGCTCGCCGACATCCACTGCGGCATAGGACTGGCCACCGCTTTCCATGCCGATGGTCGCGCGGCGCACACCGTCTGCCGGAGCGCGTTTCAGAACAAGATTGATCGAGCCGCCAACACCGGAGCCTCCCGGCGCTGCACCGTTCACGAACGCATTTGCCCCCCGAAAGACTTCCACCCGCTCCACCAATTCCCCAGCCAGAAATTGACGCGGCAGGACACCAAATGCACCATTCAGCGTGATGTCGTCCGAATAGACCGGAAAGCCGCGCAACACGTAAACTTCCTGGAAGTTGCCAAAGCCTTTCGCAACGCGAACGACCGGGTCATTCTGAAGGACATCGCCGATGCTGTCGGCTTGTTGGGCCGACACCAGATCTGAAGTATAGGCTGTGCCGGAGAAAGGTGCGTCAAGGAAATCGAGATTTCCCAGCAGGCCCGCCCGGCCACCACGCGCAACCTGGCCACCGGAGTAGACTTCCGGAAGCTCGACCTGCGAAGTATCTGTTACAACAACAGTTTCGAGGACGCGCTCGCCGTCTTCGTCTCCTTGCTGCTGCGCGATTGCGCCCTGACCCAGCGCACTGATGGCCACGCCTGTTGCGAGAGTTTTCCAGAAGACCGATTTCACAGGTTCACCATTTGTTGAGAATGAGTTTCACCCGCTGAATAGGTGCAAATCATTCTCAGAACAAGCCAAACGCAACAGTTCGGCCTGCGTCGTCTTGGCGCAAGCAGAACGACAATTTGTTTCGCCCATTCAGCGGCGAGGTAAGTTGACGAAACCCAAGGACTGGCGGCCCAAGCGCACGCATGGTTCTCCGAATATACCAAGGGCGTCTTTGTCGAACGCCCATCGAACGCTCATCCGGAAGAACCTCGAAAGAGGTGCTTCGATAATCCTGCTTGTTTTCAGGGATTCTGCCGCCCCGGAACATCCCCAGCTGGCTCACTCAGGACCTGATTACGCCCGCCCGCCTTCGCATTGAAGAGGCAGGTATCGGCACGGCGGAACCAGTAGTCGGCTGTCTCCCCAGGCCTGTATTCTGCGACACCAATCGACAAGGTCACCCTGCCGATCACGTCTCCGCTATTACGAATGCGAAGCGGACGGCTACCCACGTCGCCCAAGAGCTGAGTCGCGATTTTTTCCGCTTCCCACGCCGTCATTCCAGGCATCACGAGGACGAACTCCTCACCGCCAAATCGAGCGGCAAGCCACCCCGGTCTGGCAAGGCTTCTCAACTTCGCTGCGACGAAGCGGATCACATGGTCCCCGACATCATGCCCCCAGCGGTCGTTCACGCGCTTGAAATGGTCGATATCGCAGACAAAAAGGCTTAACGCAGCCTCGCCCCCTTGTGCATCGGCGACAAAGCCCAACAGCTTCGTATCCAGCATACGCCGGTTCGCGAGACCGGTCAGCCCATCCGTCAATGCCGCCGTCCTGGCAGCTTCGAGGTCTGCCGTGAGGCGCTCCACCTGATCCAGGGAATGGTTCAGGGCGATCGCCAACTGGGCATTGTTCTGGGCGATTGTATTTGTTTTCGCTGCGATTTCCGTCAACATCTCCTCGAAATCAGTCACACTGCGTGTGGACCTGACTTTCTCGATCGATTTCCTGAGACCATCTGCATAATGCGCCGTTTCAGCGCCGGTTTTGCGGATACTGGTCGAGACATCGGAAAGCTCTGCTGCGAACGCTTCGCTCGCGTCGACGATACGCATGGATAGTCTGGTGTCGGTGAAATATTTTTCGAACAGCCCGGCATTTACATCTTCAGTGAAGGCATGCCCATCAGCCATGAGGCGTTTGATCTCACGGCAAAGGTCGGGGTGCTCTTCCGCTTTAAAGGTCGCCCAGATCTCGTAATTTTCCGGATGGGTCGGAATATCAAATTGAGCCAGCATCTCTAGCGTGTCTCGCGCGATGGAACGTCCGTGCTCACCGCGATACGTCTTGAACCGGTCAGACATCTGCTGGTGCCCCATCGTGCGAGCCCTTCCGTACGAATACCAACTGGTGCTTCTCGGTTCGTCGGACGCACAACCAGTCGAGCGGCGAACAGAAAAATGGACCACCCGCCCTTCTCAAAAGGCTGCCAGGTTAAATCAACTCCAATTTTGACGTTCAGTTCTGTGGTGTTTTTGGCAGCCGTCCCCTTACCTCCATGCCACCGGCAAGATAGCATCCGGTCGTGCCAAATTTGTCTTCTGGTCATTTGAATTCACTTAGATACAGGAACAGCTGACGTATTTCGAATATGGGTAGGGGGAGTGGAAAATTGTGTGTTTAGGCCATCGGGAATTGGCGAACATGCTCAGCCAGGAACTCGGCGTGAGCGTTTTCACAACTGAATATGATATCCTGATACTGCTCCACGAGGCGGGCGAAGCATCGTTCACAGATCTATATTTCCATCTGCAAACGTCAGGCTCAACTATTGGCAGGAAACTCGGCCGGCTCCGTGACAAGGGGCTGATAAAGTCCCGCCTCAATGAAACCGATCTGCGCAGGCGAAAATTCGTCCTGCCGGACAATGTACGAAAATTCCTGGACACAGAACTGGCCTATTTCAGCTCCTGGGAAATTCCCGAGGCCGAGCCAAGGGACAAGGCCTTGAGTCTGGTGAAAAATCTCAAGCGAGACCTTGGCGTCGAAGTCCTCGCTCAGAAATACAAATTGATCATAGGCTGTTACAGCCAGAATGGCCCGAGCGCCTCCGCCTTGCTGGAATTCGCGGCTATTTCTCAGGGGAGTTTCTTCACCAGGCTCAAAGAGCTGCAGGAGAATGGGCCGATCCATTCCGTCAAGGAAACTGACGATCAGCGAAAATCCAGGATTTACCTGTCCGAACATGTGGCCGGGGCGGTCGCATACGCGCACGCTGAAATGTACAAATGGGCTTCCCGAACACTGCCTTCGATCTGATGGGGCGGAAACATCTATGGTGACTGTTCTGAATGATGCCCTGCCGATTGATCCTGTGAAGTCATGAACGGCTACCATCAAATTTCAGATTTTATTGGTGCCCAAACGTACACATTCCAAATAAAATACAAATTGTGCCCGTCGTGACGGACCACCCGCGATTCCCGGAAATCATCTTGCCAGCCCAATTCTTGTTGAGACTTATACACAGGACTGACAGCCAGCTGCCAAACCGCCTCAGGGCGGGGCCTCCTGACTGCAAGGCCCGATCACGGCACGGGAGAAAAACCTGACATGACCAGGCGAATGCGCCGAGACTTGATGATCCAGGACGGTAAGCGCTCCCCGGAAAGAGAGAACAGTTATATTCGGTCCAAAGACAAGCGGACAAAACCAATCGGCCGTCAGAGGTTTCGCGTAGACCGCGGTCGAAATAGCTCCTTACCGGTGTCCGAGTCGGCGGCTGACATCGGCATAATAGGCAATCATGCCCTGCTCCAGCTGCCTGATCTCGTCGCTGTCGCACGCGCTTTGCCTCATCGCTTTGTCCAGACCATCAATCAACCTGTTGGTTTTCTGGTCATTCACCAGCCAGTCCATGAAGCGAGCATCTGCCGTTCGCACGTCGGACCGCCACAGAGTCCTGAAATGCGGCTCCAGCGAGGCGGGTACCCTGTATTGATCCCGCGTCGTCCAATTGGTGACCCGGGAGATTTCATATCCATAGGCATCCTGTGTGACTGTCGACATGCTGGAAGTCACCTCAAAGACCGGATCTGTTTTCTTGAGACATTTTGGCCAGGCCTCCTGATAGTTCAGCAGGTAGGTGCCGAACGCGCCGTGAATGGCCGACAAGTTGGCCAGCTCCCGCTCGAAAGCTGGCCCTGCAGCCGGGTTCATCATGGAGAGGCTGGCGCCGGCAAGGGCGATCATCGGGCGATAGCCACGCGTGTAGTGCGCATCGAGTTCCCGCAAACGGGACATGTCCCGGTTGACGAGGGCATTGAGGTAATCGCCGCCGTCCAGCCGGCGGAATGGCGCCTCATCGGCGAGCCGTTCATCAAGCGTTTGAGCGATTTTCCGAACATTCCCATGCCCGAGATCATCCCCGTAGAAGTAGCGGCTCTCGAACCTTATCAATGCATCCGCGCCTGACAGCTCGCCAAGTTCCTTCTGCAAAGCACCCGAAAGACGTTTCTGCAGGTTTTGCCTGACCCGCCTGACATCCGCCCAGCCATCCTGCAGCTTTCCGATTTCCAGAAGTTCGCCATAGAGCAGGTCCATGTCCTGTGCGAATTTCACTTGCGTTGCCAATTGTTCAAGTGACCGCTCACTTTTGTCAGTACGCTGAAATGCAGCCTGCTTAAGTGCCGCGGCAAAATCCTTGGCCATTTCGTCCGTGCGAGCCTCGAAGTGCTTGCCGATTCCACGGCAGACCGCCGGCCTGCTCAGAGGACACAAATCATCAGCACCTGTCTGAGACGCCCAGGCGAGCATGTATTCGGCGTCGCTGACATTATTGGCGTCCCGGACAAATTTTTCACTTGCTGGTTTCAGATAGGCATCGAGTTTTGCCTGGACTTCCGCAAGAAAGGCCTCGTCCTCATTTGCATGGCTACGTGAGACTTCAATTAGAAGGTCAAACCGGTCTTTGTAGCGGTCATAGAAGGCCAGCATTTCGGCGCGGTTTGCTTCTGCCTGCAGGACATTTCTGCGGTGCGCGATGTCTTGGTTCAACTGACTGAGATTGTGCCCATACTGGCTGATCCCGATGCCGCGCCACATGGTATCGAGCCTTTTGAGTTGCTCGACAGTCATGGGGACATCGCTTTGCAATTTATCCGACCGTATCTCGACCCAACGGTCGGCCACCTCACTTCCAAATTTCCACAGGAGATGATCCTGATGTGGCTGGCCTAATCCGACCATATAAGCGAGCTGATTGGTCTTTTGTCCCTGAATGCGGTCTTCCGGCCGGCAGGCGCCGCGCAACAGGCTGGCATTCTTCTTTAACTTGTCAGGGGCAACTATTTGATAAGGAGCACCGAAGGCTTTCCTGAAAGTGTCAGTGTAGAAAATATCAAACTGTTCTACCGGACCGCGCCGTGTCTCCTGAAAGGTCAGGGTCTCATCCCGCCAGGCTGCCAATGCCCTGGGACACTTCCCCTCCGCCATGTCAGGATGCCAGCCTTCGAACGCCGCTGACAGCGCCGTAATCCTTGCCAGCGCGGCTCCTCCATTGCCATCACTTGCAAAGAATGCCTTTGCGCGCTGAGCACCTCTTCCATTCGTGCCAAGCTGCTGAGACGCTACGGCAACCGAACCGACATCGCTGACAGCCATGTCAAAGATCAACTCACCGCGCCGGTCTCCGGACTTTGTGGTGAGTGATAGAACGCCGATGGCAGGGTCATACTTCCCGTCCAACGGAATATCGGTCTCGGCATTGATCAGGTGTGGTGATGAGCCATTGAGAACTTCGATTCTGAGGAAACCTTGCACATCTGTCCCATCCACATCCAGGGCAAGCGTCGCTGGAAAAGGATTACGCGACTCCAGGATCAGGCCCGACCAGGACCGCGGCAGCTCGGTAACGGTCTTTTTCGAGAGAGAACGCTCTGTTTGACCTTCTGCCGTCGAACCTCCGCAGGCAGCAAGGACAATGAATAAAACCGCACAAACGACCGCGCAGAGCATGAAATGACCATTTACGCTTCGCGTCATTTGTTTCCCACTCCAAGCGTTTCGGGCTTTCCCTCTCGGCTTGCCCTGAGGTTGTCATAACACCTGATCCCGAGAATTTGAAAATGCACCCTTCCCGAGTTTGAAATCCAATTTTTGTTCAGGCCGGTTCATCCAGCGGCTTGTCCGCTACAACCAAGCCCGCAGCAGCCAGAGCCGCACCTGATGAGCCGGATCAAGGTAAGACGCCTTTCCGTCCCGGGAACCGCAGATGTATTAGAGAAAGTACAGCACGAACAAACAAGTATTCTGAACGACTGCACTTCGACAAAATTTCCTGCATCACACCAATTGGCAGGGAGAAACTTGGCTCTGGCGCGTAGGCGGAGTTTCGCACCTGTTGATCACCTGACAGGAAAACTGGGAGGCAGAGCCACTGCTTCCTCGCCTTCCCCCCGTGACCTTCGTGAAGGTTCGAGAACGGCTGGACTTTTCACGTGCGAACGCCAATCGCTCTTGTTGGCAGCCAGCGCTGGTCTGAAGCTTCCTGTCTCCACATCTTGTACGGCATCCCGCGAGATGTTGCAGACTGTCCAGGAAAGACTTCTACGACATTCGGGAGACAAAGGTCCAGATGGAGGGTTGCATGAGCGACCAAACCGGCCTCCGACGAATATGTTCTCTGATCTATCGACCGCCGGCAAAGCCTGACTATGCGATCTGAACAATCTTACTGGAGGGGCTGTGCATCCAATCGCAATGACCTCTTCGGGCCAGCGCGGTGCGTCCGGTCGCAACGTCTACAGAAACCCTCACAAACCTGACAGTCAGTTATGCGCCCACAATTTCTCTTCAGTCCTGACCATTTCCAATACAGCTGTGTGTGCAGATCTCGCGGGAACTTTGCGTTGCAGAAGTCCCGCTTCAATCAATGCCTGAGGCCCCATCGGCTTACCAAAGAGATAGCCCTGCAACTCTGTACACTGTTCTGCGATTAATACATCCATATGCTGCTGGCTTTCTACGCCTTCCGCAGTAGTCTTCATGCCGAGATCCTTGGCGAGATGAAGAACGGCGTGCACGATCGCACGGCACTCGTTGCTTGCTTCCATCTGCTGAACGAAGGATTTGTCGATCTTGATCTTGTCAAAAGGAAAGATCTGAAGCAACGCGAGGGAAGAATATCCGGTACCGAAATCATCCAGCGAGATCGTCACACCAAGACTGCGCAATGCCCGAAGCGTGGACAGAATTTCTTCGGTATCTTCTACAAGAGCTGTTTCGGTTATCTCGAAATCAACCCGCGCGGGATCGATTTCGAACTGGGCGAGTGCCTGCGCGACCGTTGCGACGATCGCCCCGCTCCTGGCTTGCAGCGGCGACAGGTTGATTGAAATACGGATTGACGTATCCCAGGTCGACGCCTCCCGCAACGCCTCCCGAATGATCCAGTCACCGACCACATTGATCATTCCAGCCTGTTCAAGAAGCGGAACGAAAAGGTCCGGGCTGACCGATCCGCGAACAGGATGATTCCAACGGATCAGCGTTTCAAATCCACCGATACGCCGGGACTGAGTGTGAAATAGCGGCTGGAAATTGAGTGCAAACTCATTGCGCTCCAGAGCATCTCGCAGGTCGTGCTCGAGGGCGACTGCCTTGGCAGTTTCAGCCATCATGCGCGGCTCGAATGCCCGGTGCGTGTTCCGGCCGGACTTTCTGGCCTCCAACAAGGCAAGATCTGCACACTTCAATAGCTCGGGTGCATGGAAAGAATGTTCAGGGCACAATGCAAAACCGAGACTGACGGTAGACTGAACTTTTACTCCATCGATGAAGACCGGCTTGCCAAGTTCGTACAGGATTTCGTCTGCAAGCGACTTGGCATCATTGCTAACTGCAGCATCATTTTGAAGAATGACAAAGCCGTCAGACCCAAGGCGGGCAACCATGTCATTTTGACCAACGAGTTTTTCCAGGCGCCGCGCGATGACCTGCAGGAAGGCATCGCCGATCGTGTGACCGAAGACATCATTGATCGTCTTGAACCGGTCGAGATCCAGCGAATGGAGCGCAAACGCTGGGGCTTCACCTTTGCTGGACGCGATGGTCTTGCCAATCGCCTCCAGAAGAAATTCCCTTTTCGGAAAGCCAGTCAGCGTATCGAAGTGTGCCAACTGGTAGATCTCTTTTTCCGCTTCATGTTTTTCCGTGATGTCGGAAGCGCCCCCCCGATACCCTTCGAACACACCGGATTCGCTGAAGACGGGCTTCGCCGACATCTGCCACCATCGCGTGGCCCCATTCAGATAAACGGGGGCGCAGAGATCGTTGAATTCATCCTGATGATCCAAGGCAGCGCGCATCTGGGACAGATCATCCTTCGCTTCCTGATGGTCTGCGTCGAAAAAACCAAGCAGAGGCTGACCTTCAAGCTGGGCAACAGTAAAACCGGTCCGCTCAGCAAGGGCGTCCGAGGCACGCACTAGCCGTCCTTCCGCATCAACTTCCCAAAGGCAATCCGAGACTGATTGTTCGAACTCATTGAGTAGCAGGCTGATGACGCTTTGTTTCTTTTCCAGCTCATTTGCCTGATCTCTCAGCCTCACCTGCTGGAGCCACGTCCTGACATAGTTCGCATGATTCCAGAAAAGCGCGCGTATCATGATAATGGTGAAACAGATCAGCACCGCGATCATGATCCATTTGTCTTGGTCTGTCCCAGACCGGAGAATTCCAATCACGGTTCCAAAAGACAGGGACACCACAAAGGGGATCGCGGCACTGGGCAGCGTGGACAATACGAATGCGGCGCCTGCCATCATTCCGGCACAGACGCAAAGAATCACTGTCGCTTCATAACCAGATGCCTGAGGCAGGAACAGGACCGGACATGCTGCCCAGGTCATTCCAAGCAATGCCGACTCCGTGATCGGACGGGAAAGCGCTTGCACCGACCGGGGCTTTGGCTGAGGCTTATGCTCGACAGCAACCACGTGGTCCGGACTCCCAACACTCCCATGACAACCATCAGGCCAGACCAGAATGGAAGTGAGGCGGAAGGATGGTGCCAGACCAGGATAGCGACCATGACAACGGAATTGAAGAGACTTGCGGTCAATCCAAATGGAAGCAACATACGATAAGTATGTAGCTGCATGCCTCGAATGAAGGCTGCATGCTCGCCATCCCGGTCGAAAACTTCGAAGAGATGCTCCGTTTGGCTAAGTCCAATTTGTTTAAACATTTTCCTGCGCCCCCCAAAGCCGCCGGTTCGTTCGGGTAACAAGCCCTCATGTGCCTTCACTTTAGTAACGAATGGTGGAAAAACAGGGCCAACCCGCCACGTATTTTCATGCAAATTTACTGTATTCTCACGAGGCGGTTTGTATCGTGCTTTTCGTGAGGCCTTGTTCCACAGCTTCAACATCGATGTGCAGGGACTTCGCATCTCGTGTGACGCAGTTCCAAGCACTGCCGAAGTCATCACAGACCACTGACAACTCCATTATCCGAACATTTACCGCGGATGCTCTCGCTGGATATCGGAGCTCTGTACGCCGTCATGCATCAGCACACCTTTGCATCCTGCCCCCGTTCCGGAAATCCGATGCAGCGGACAACGAACCTATGGCGCAGACCTGCCCGAACGCTCGATAACAAAGGTGCGCCTTGCCCGTTTCGAACGGCTGTTCTGACGCGCCCTTCCGCTCATAGGCAGGCGGTCATCTTAAAGACGCAAGAGGGAACGGGTTTGCCTGCGCCCAATTGATCTTTATGCAGACCACTCGACACCAGTTGCGACCGCAATAGTCGGTTTTGGTCGTCCCAGATAAAAGCCTTGCAGACTTGAGCAACCGGCAAAAGCAGCAAGGCGCGCCTGTTCTTCTGATTCTATTCCGACCGCGGTCAGCTCTATTCCAAGCGTTCGCGACAATCCTGAAATGAGGCCGGCCATCGCATAGGGCACTTGCCCGGCATCCCCTTGTTCAAGCAGGGAACGGTTGACCTTGATCCCGTCCGGCTTGAGTTCCCCAAGATGCGTCAGGGAGGCGTGCCCAGACCCGAACCCGTCCAGGACCAGTTTCACACCGAGTCCGCGCAGTTCCTCGAAGACCGGCTTCAGTGCCCCGATATTGCCACCGATCGAGACTTCAGGAATCTCGATTGTCAGACGCTGAGCAGGAAATCCTGTACGGCACAGAATGCGCACAACGGATGCGCTAAAACCGGGTGACAGAACCTCCGTCGCACAGAAATTGACATGCAGCTGTACTCCGCCCTGTGTCCCGGGACACAGGTTCACCGCCTGCAGACACGCCATCTCCAGCACATGCTGGCCAAATGCGATGATGTCACGGCTGTTTCGGGCACTCTCCATGAAGTCAGCAGGCGCAAGAAGACCAAACTTCGGATGGTTCCACCTGGCCAAGGCTTCAACACCGGCAAGTTTACGGGATTTGGCCTGAAAGATCGCCTGGAAAACGACTTCGATGTCTCTGTTGGCAATGGCACTGAGCAGGTCGCGGCGAAGCGCTGACTTTCTCTCAAACGCGCACACCATCTCGTCGTCCGGAATCACAACGGATCCGCCACCCCTAGCCTTGGCCTCGTAGACCGCCATATCTGCTCGTTCGAGTGTGTCCTGGAAAGGCTCATTTTCCAGCCTGAGCGCACTACCCATCGATGCTGTTATACTAAGTTCTGCCCCGGCATTCAGAATGGAGGCCCCGATCTTCAATGCAAGGCTTTCGCTGAGCTCCTGCAGACTCTGCCTGTCAATTACGCCTTCCACAATGCAGCAAAACTCATCGCCGCCAAGCCGAAAACCCTGAACGCTGATGCCTGGCCAATCAGCCGATGATATCTGATGGCCCACATGCCGGAGAATTTCATCGCCTGCAGAATGTCCATGGCGGTCATTGAGGTCCTTGAATTTATCGAGATCGATGTAAAGGATCGCGCCTGGGCGGCACTCGGACTCCCCACTCTTCAGGATACGGTCAAATGCATGCCTGTTGCCGAGCCCGGTCAGCAAATCCGAACTCGCCATCATTCTGAGCTGGCGCTCAGCGGTGGCTCTTTCCGTTACATCGCGCACAGTTCCCCGATAACCACAGAACCTGCCTTGCCGGTCAGTGACAGGATCTGCGCTGACTTCGACATAGCGCAGTTGGTCCTTGATTTTCAGGCTCGCTTTTATGTCGCGAAAGGCCTGATTCCGGCTGACGGCCTTGCGGAACTCAAAGCCATCTCCGGCCCAGTCGGATAGAAGGTCTTCCCAGTTTCGTCCAACCGCGTCTGCATACCCGAAAAAGTCAATCACTTCCCCATCGGGACCGATTTCGAAATGCCAGTCAGACGCCATACTGGCATAATGAGCATGACGATCGCGCTGGCTGGCTTCATCCAGAAGCGCCTTTTCCAGTTTGGAATAGGCCGTTTTCATCAGGTGCTGAGGAACGGACGAGGCTACAGCCAGCGCAACCGACAACACACTCAAGATCACGGCCGTGACCGCTGACTGGTCTTCACCTGCCGCATGGATCTGAAACGCCCCGCTGACCCCGACATATGCGAAAAGGAAAAGCACAAGACCGCCTGTATAGGCCGCACAGATGACAGGTCTCGTAAGCGCGCCCCATACGAGCGGGGTCGCCGATAGCAGTAGCAATGCCAGCCATGCGCCCTGCCCGTCCAGGACAACCATCGGAAACAGGTTGAGCGGCAGAATGATACAGACCAGAAACGCGCGCAAATTCGTATGCATGTCGCGTATCGCCAGATAAAGCGCGCTGAGGAGCACCAAGGCTGTCACGATATCAAGGTAGGTACCCGCGTTCAGGCCATAGTCTCCAGAGACAGACATGGCACCGATCGTGACAGCCATGACAAATAGCGCAGTCAGGGATGCAAACACGACGGTCCGACGCTGCAACGCGCGATACCCTCCAGGCGCTGGAACCGCTCCACGAGAAGAGTCTTTATTCAATGCTGCCATCTGGATGAACTCCTCACCGGCTGCTTCTAGCATGTCCTGGTTGGCGAACTCTTTGTCGGGAATGCTGAAATCCGGGACCTGGTTTAACCTATCGTCAACCAGGCCGGGCATCATCGCGCATTCCAGGCAATCACGGCAGGTGGATACTGTCCGCTTTGATGCAATTTTGGAGCATTAATCTTCAAATCAGGCTTCTATGCATTATTTATGATGCTCTAAAAACGCACCGCATGGTCAAACATGACAATGTATGGTATTTGAAGCATAAACTCCTGAAAAGAATACCTATGCCTCACAAATGACACACAAAATCGATTTTTCTACCGCTTCCAGCTCTGCCATTATTGCAACGCTCGGCAAACGCCTTGATGAGATCCGCCTCAGCCGGAACATCGCCCAGGCCGACCTTGCAGAAGAAGCTGGCATCTCCCGCAGCACGCTGACACGGCTATCGGATGGCAAGCCCGTCTCGCTGGATTCCTTTGTGCGCATCATGCAGGCACTAAGGCTGACCGATCATCTCGCCGCCCTTCTGCCCGACCCCGCCGTGAGACCGGTCGACCGTGTTCGCTTCGACGGCGCCAAGCGCCAGCGCGCCAGCAGCAGACGCACCGAACCAGCAGAATGGCGCTGGGCCGAAGAAGCCAGGGACGAAGAATGACCGACACGGCGCGCGTCATATTGTGGGGCAGCGACATTGGCGCCATCACCTGGTTGCCCGACCGCGGCCTTGGCGTCTTTCAGTATACGCCTGAATTCTCGCGCTCAAGGATTGAAGTCGCGCCCCTGATGATGCCACTGGCGGATAGGCCTTACGAATTTCCATCCCTGTCCCGCGAAACTTTCAGAGGCCTGCCTGGCATGCTCGCCGACAGTTTGCCGGACAGGTTCGGCAATACCCTGATCAATGCCTGGCTCTCCGCGCGGGGACGCGCCCCCGGCAGTTTCACTCCCGTCGAACGCCTCTGCTACACAGGCACCCGCGGCATGGGCGCGCTCGAATTCAGACCGCTGATCACTGATGCGCCACGGTCATCTCGAACTGTCGAAATCGACGCGCTGGTAGCACTGGCAAACCGCGTGCTCGACGAGAGAGTGGCGCTCGAAGGAAAGCTCGCCGGTGATGACGATCATCATACTATTGAAGACATCCTGAGGGTCGGAACATCGGCTGGCGGCGCTCGCGCGAAGGCCGTACTGGCCTGGAACCCGGATACAGGTGAGTTCCGCTCAGGCCAGGCACCGGTCGCCGGTGGCTTTTCCCAATGGCTCATGAAGTTTGACGGCGTTCATGGCAACAAGGACCGGGAACTCGCCGACCCTCAAGGATTTGGCCGGATCGAATATGCCTACCACCTGATGGCGCGCGCAGCAGGTATCGATATGGAAGACTGCCGCCTGCACGAAGAAGGAGGACGCGCGCACTTCATGACGCGGCGCTTTGATCGCACACCCAAAGGCGGCAAGCTGCACATGCAGTCTCTTGGCGCCCTGATGCATTACGATTTCAACAGTGCCGGCGCTTATGCCTATGAGCAAGCCCTGCAAACCATTCGCCGCCTGGGCCTTCCGATGCGCGATGTCGAGCAGCAGGTCAGGCGCACCTTCCTGAACGTGCTTGCCCGGAACCAGGATGACCACGTCAAGAACATTGCCTTTCTGATGAACCGGCAGGGCGCCTGGCGGCTCTCGCCCGCTTTCGATATCGCATATTCCTACAATCCGTCAGGAAACTGGACGAGCCGGCACCAGATGAGTGTCAACGGTAAACGCGATGGGTTTGAGGTCGACGACCTGGTCTCGTTCGCGAAGGTCGGCGGCTTGAAAGCGGCAAAAGCCAGGACCATTCTGCAGGAGGTATCCGGCGCGGTTTCGCAATGGCAGACCTTTGCGGACCAGGCGGGCCTGACAGATACCGATACGGTCCGGATTGAGCGCGCGCATCGCCAGACACTGTTCGTCTAGCACATCACCGAAGCGCCTGCCCCGCGCCAGGTCAGAGACCGGATTAAATCGGGCAGGTACCGCCGATTCAAGGTAATTTGGGAGGTCTCTCAGCCTGGCCGCAAAAAAACAGGCGAAGCATCGCTTCGCCTGAAGGTGCCCTAAAGAGATAAGGAAACGCCAAGCCAGCAATCCAGCCCGCTGAAGCTCCCTGGATCGACACTTTAAACCTGGTTTGACGGGAATTCTATTTGATCCTGCAGCCTGGCTGCACGAGGTCAGAATATGCCATGCCGCGTCCTTCTGAACCTCACGCTCAGGCTGGCGTCTGAACCATGACGACAAATTTGTCCGAGGTGGCAGCGTCTTCATGAACGCGGGCGCGTTCCCGGATTGTCAGGTAATTCCCTGCCGCTGAACGAACCCTGATCGTGTGAGCAAGGTCCTGCCGGGTACCGGACTGCAATTCTTCATAAGCAGCCCGGACGCCTTCCCGATCTTCGGGATGAATGCGTTCAACCCAATCAAATACTTCTTCATGCCGGGGCGGTGAAGCATACCCGAATATGTCTGCCCATCCCTCGGAATAAGAGACCCCACCTTCCCGGACGGACCAGTCGATAATGCCGGCCGACATGATTTCCCCGGCGATGCGCGCACGTGCCGACATATTGCCCCGCTCCAGCGCCAGGCGGTCCTGCCGGCGCCACTCATTCTGAATAAGCGACAGGACCAGAAGGATCGCAATCAGGGAGGGACCGATGAGATAGAGCAAGTCGGTTCGAAATGCATAAAGGGCCGCAATTGGCCCCTTTTCGGCCCGCATGACCAGGATGTGTGCGAGGCCAGCGCCTGTGTTCTCCTCGGCATAGACACTTCCTGCCTCGTTAAGGCGCCTGCCCAGCTCCGAGAGCGCCTTTTGACGCCTTTCCGATGCACGCAGCACCTGGCGGGCTGCTTCAAACAGGGCGAGATCGTCTCGTGTGGTCTGCCCACCACTTCCCTGGCTCGACACCAGCAGGTCACCATCCTCGCTCAATAGAAAAGAAGGTGCGCCGGACTGCTGCAATATCTCCATGAACTGCTCGGCCCTGAACACAAGAACAGCCCTGTCTCCGGCTGGGCCCTGCATGTCAGGACGGTAGAGAATGTAGCTTCCCTGGACGGCTTCGATACGCTGCAATCCGAGCAAGCGAGTGGAAGAATTTTCACTCTGCGCCCACGCAGGCGACAGCGGCGGCACATCACCGAACGCCGTACGCGCTCCGCCATTTGCGTCTTCGAGAAGAATGCCCGCGACGTCCCTGAGGGCGAGTTCAGCCCTCAGCTCTACTGCAGCTTGCCGGCGCGATTTTGCATCCAGCCCCTGGTCGAGTACGGCCTCGACCTCCGGCTCCAACTCTTCCGCAAGGAGCGATGCATTGATGAGTTTGTTATCCACGCTGGCCGCCAGAGTGCCTGCCCACATCCTCACAGCGGATGCATCCGTCTTTCCGGCGCGTCCGGCTTCAAACTGCGCAAACAGCATGAAACCCAGCAAACACCCGAGAATGCCAGCAACATGAAGCGAACGATATATTGTGGGATCTGACAGTTTGCGCCAGCCGACCCGCCTGTTGAAACCTGGTCTTGAAGTCCCGGACCGATTGGTCATCATCTTCCCCAAAGGTCATTTGCAAAAGGATCGGGTTCGAGGTCCCTGCGCACCAGGCCGCGGCGTCCTCCCGGCGTGAACGTCAGGGAAATCCCGGCCTGCACGTCATCAAACACGCCAGACGTCAGGCCCGACATGTGCGCCGTCGCGATCCAGTGCTCGCTCAAACGGTACCCCGCGGCAAACTCGACTGCGCCTGAGATGGAGGCAGACGACGTCCTGCCGGACACAGGCAATCCGGAAGGCGCATTCTCCTCGACATATTGATGCGCGATGGACACGCCGGCGCGATACAGGGTTTGTCGCAACGCATCCGTCTGAAAGTTCAGCTCCCAGCCCGACTGCACAAATATCTGTGGACTGAAATACCCCGCCTGGGAGGCCGACTGGGCCGAAAGATTCCTCCGATAGGCATCATATTGAACGAACGGTCCGGTGTTGAAATAATCAAACCCTTCAAGCCGGAAGGCCCGAGACAGGCTGATCCTCAGGTCATGACGGCTGTTGGAAAGCGTTCCCGCACCATCAAGGCTCGAAACACCTGCATTTGATCCCAAGACAAGATTGCTTCCCACAGGGGTGCGCAAACTGAGGTCTGCGCCGGTTTCGAGAATCCGACCCACCAGCCGGGCGCCTTCCCTTTGCTGACCGCCAACCAGGGCCAGGGCGTTGTCGCGCCGCCCCTGCTGGTAAATGCCTCCTTCAACAAAAGTTTCAGCGAACCTGTGCGCGACACGCACATGCCCGACAGGCTGGGGCGCAAGATCCGCGCCGGCAGGCGTTATGCCGATTTCAGCCGAAACCCGCACATCACCTTCTTTCAGATAAGAGAGGTAAGGGCTCCAGAAGAGCCCGCTCGAAAGATATGGCACACCGGCGCCCGAGGAGGGCGACACATCGAGGCCCACAACACCAAACTCCACCAGCTGCCCGCCGATCAGCCCACTGACAGAAGTTCGGTAGGTTGCAGTATCAAACTGTCCATCAGGCGAGCCGTCCTCCTGCTGCCGCATACTGAGACTTTGTCGGACGGACAGGTTTCCGAGCCCGCGCAGTTCAGGCGCCTTACCCGGAGCAAGGCTCACGGCCAGGAAATAGTCGCCCCTGTCGGATGCGATCCCGGCCCGCTGCGCGACCAGGCGGCGGCTGAGATAGGAGGCTTCCGGCGCCGAGCGCGAAAGCCGCGCCAGTTGCCCGGTTCGCGCCGCAGCGAGGACCCATCCATCGGCAAACCGGTCTTCACCCGTTTCGACATAGAGGCGCTCGAAAAGGGTATACGCCTCCTCAGCCTTGCCGGAATTGAACCGCGCCCAGGCCAGCTGCTCCTCTGCCGCAACACGCGTGCCGGGAAAATCCAGGGCCTTGACAGAAAACTGACCGGCTTGCTCATACTCTCCTGCGTCCAGCGCGTCAGCGGCTTGCAGGAGGTAGAGAGCGCCCCGGCGTTCGGCGACACTTTTATCATTTCCAGGATCGGCCAGGAGCGCTGCGCCGAGATATTCATGAGCCGCCGCATAGTCAGCGGCGTTTGCGGCGCTCATGGCAAGGTCCAGAAAAATCTGGCTTTTCAGATGTGTCGCATCGGCAGTGAACTCACCTAAATCGCCCTGCTCTTCCAACGCACGAAGGGCGCCTGGCAACGCCCCAGCCGCACGATACGCCAGCGCGAGCCCATAGCCTGATTCAGGATTGCTAACTTCCACACTCGCCGCAGCAAACAGGGACGCAGCCTGCTCGGGATCGGTTTCGAGAAAAGCCCATGCCAATCTGTTCAGGAAATCCGGGCGTCGTGATTTTCTCGCCGTTTCGACCGCCTCAAGGAGCATCCCGTCCCCGAACTGGCGCTCAAACAGCTCGCCCAGCAATTCGCTTCGGAGCCCTTTGATGAGGCCACTCCCCTGTAGCTCATCTTCCTGCGTGAAGACCGGAAGCTCCAACAACCCGGCAATTGCCTCAGAACCGAGATTTACACCTGTCCCTGTCAGGATCTCTGCCGCCAGCTGAGGGTCGCATGTTTCTATCGTGTGCAGGTAGAAGTCAGCGAATGCGCCAGCGGCATCCTGGCCCTTCAGGGCCTCCCTCCGCGCCCGAAGGAATCGCCTGTCCTCACATTCTCCGGCTTCCAGGCCACCGAGGGTCTGCAAAACTGTATCCCATTGATGCCGTGACAGCGCGTCGGAGACTTTCTCCTCCTTGACTCCCACAGCAATCCGCCGGCGCAAGTCCGCTGGGACCTGCCAGCCGGGGTATCCCGCAGACATTTCCTCCAGCCGCCTGGATGAGAGCGCCGCAGAGCCGCTTTGTGCCAGGTTTCGGACCTGTTCGATGTCCGATGCCGGCGGTTCCTGCAGGTCTTCCGGATCGCCGGACAAATCCGGATTACCGGGAATCCCGATCGCCCTGACCGCCGGGTCCTGCTCAATCCGGCCAGACCCCGTCTGTGCATTTGCGCTTCCCTGGAGGGCAAGTCCCAGCCCTGTCAGCAATGCGGGAACGGAAATGGACCGGCGCATCATGCTCAGTCGATCCTCGAGCGCATGTAGCGCGCAAGTCCGGCCAGTAGCGTCGCCATTGCGAAGAGCAGAACACCAATGCCGAGCACCCAGGCCCAGGGCGCCCTGCCACTCATCATGCGGACGCGTGTTGTCGCATCCGCGGTTCCGGCAAAGAAGACATCCGCCGGCGCCTGCGTGACGAACGTCGCCGGATGGTCACGCCAGATTGCCGCCCCGCCGCTCATCTGGCTCCAGAATGCAGGCTCCACCAGGTTTTCAACAGCGACGAGCAAACGTTCCGGGGTTTGTGCCGTCACGACGGTCAACAACCGCCCCGTCCCGGGCGCTGTTTCTCCTGCAACGATAAGGCCATTTTGCCCCAGCGTACGAACCGAGAGGGCCTGAGGCAGGTCGACCGCCCCACTGACAAGTTGCGCCGCAACCGTCTGGCTGCGGCTCGACAAGCGCAACTCAGCCGGCAGCCGCCGCGACAGGCCTCCGGTCGCTCCGACAAGCAGCGCGTCCTGCTGCTTTGGCACTTCACCGATCGCATAGTCTGCGTCCGTGAAAACGGCCCCGTGCAGTTGCCCGAGCTTGGCAGCCATCAGCCAGGTCGCCGCCAGTGTTGCCGAATCGCTGTCTGAGGCAACAATCGCAAACGAACGGCTTTCCAGTCCTGAATAGGGATATCCGGTCTCCGAAACCAGGGCGAGATTCGGAAGGACCGCCAGCCGCTCGGCCGCAGGGAGCCTGATCGTCGACGACCCTTTCAGGACGAAGGCGAGATGGCGCATGCTGCGGCTCACACAGTGCCCTTCCTGGCGGGCTGACAGCTCTACCTCGAACGCAAGCCGGTTCAATCCCGGCTTCAGGGCTGTGGCTTCGATCAGCATCACATACCCCGGATTGACTTCGCCATTGGCGTTCTTCATCGGGATCGCGCGCTGGAACTGGCCGTTGGCCAGAATATTGATAACCGAACTCGGCTCAAGATGGGCGCCGTAGGCAAAATCGAGTGCCAGCTCCACCTCTTCTCCTTCTTCGAAGTGGACATCGGCTGGTAATTCGAATTCCAGCTCGATCGCCTTGTGCTCCACGCCGAATACCGATGTGTCGCCAAGACCGAGCTCGGAAAACCGGTAGGTGCGATCTACTCCCACCGGTCCCGTCACCGCTGGAACGCCGGCAGCAGGCACATCATAGGGCGCCAGGAGAAGTTCGGGCGCATCATCCATGGGAAAATCCATGGTACTGAACGCAGCTACGCCCCGCTCAACCCCCTCCGGCGTACTCCCGGAAATCACGAGCATGAAATGCTCTTCATTGAATGGCGACGGGCGGATCGACAAATATGCATATCCCGGCGGGATGTCCTGCCCGGGCATTCTGAGGTCTGCAGGAAGGTCTTCCTGTGCCGCGATGACGATCAGGTCCATGGCATCAAATGCCCTGCTGCCCCTGCCCCCGGACGGATCCGAAAGGTCTGAAACGCCGAGATGCGAGATTTTCGGCAGGGTATGTTTAAGCCTGTTGCCGACACCCTGGGCAGCAAGCGTGCCCCATTTCAGCGTGTCTGCCGATACCTCATCAGCGGTGACAATCCCAAGCGATTCCACACCTCCGACCCCCGGCGTGATGATGGCATCCAGGTCCGCAAGGGACATGGAAAACCTGGCCCGCTCATAGGTGATTTCAAAATAGGAACGGACCGCATCAATGTCGGTCCATAGTTCCGCCGCCAGCGGATCCTGGCACTCCAGCGTATATCGCTGAACCGCATCAAGGGTCAGTGTATTGTAGCCCGATTGAAGGAAATCTGTCCGGATCGGGACTTCATTGATTGCCGCGCCCGTCTCGGTCACGCCAGGCAGCTGCGCCAGGAAATGACTGTTGAGCGCCATGCGGAGCTGAGGCTTGAGGCTCGATTGGCTGAGCCCATTGACATGGCGCATCACCAGGCGGGAGGACAGGATGTTGGCCTGAGGTGCGAGATTGATGGAAACTGCCGCCTCCGCACTCGCGCCGAGCAGGCGGATATCGCCCCATTCCGACCGGACCGCCGCGAACGGGATCCGGGTGACATAGGTGCCATTCGCCCGGCGTTCAGTCACGATGTCTGCCTGTGCAGGCGCACGGGCAAAGACATCAAACGTGTCAGCCGCCTCTTCGGCGCAAACGGCTCCGCCGTCCGCAATCAGACATATTGCAAGACCAAGCAAAAGCTTCTTCATGTATTCCGTTCCCGTCTGAGATATCGAATGTGTGCCATCGCGTGATGAAGGCTGTCACGCATCAGGAAGATTACCTTCAGCACCATCCCTTCGGATGTCGCGCGCTCTTCCTGGAATGTTTTCCAGTTCTGGCTGCGCGCATAAACCAGCGCCACAATGGTCTGCCACTGAAGCGGGTCTTCGATGACGTAGCTGAACCCGAGGCGCCTTGCCTCACTCGTCCCGAATACCTTTTCAACGCGCAGGTCAATCTGCTGTGAATGAGCCATTCCGAGATCAACCGCATCCAGACGAACGCGGTCACCTGGCTCAGGATTGCAATCACTGCCGGCAGGCAAGACACAGCCAAGCCCGGTGATCGAGATGTCGGTCAGCCGGGCCGTGACACCTTTCCCAATGAAATCGAGGTGGACCGCTCCTTCGCGCTCGAAGCGCGGAAAGATACGCCTTTGCGGCCGCTCATAGAGCACTCCGAGGGCGGCAATGAGCAGGAAGAAGTGGAAGGAGTTCCAGAGCAGGAGGACACCAACCACTCCGGGACCGATCGGGTCTACCAGCAACCGGATCAGCCCGGCGCATTCCCCCAGGAACACGATGCCAATCAGCCAGTAGAAGGGCTTCGCAAGGGGAGAGACAAACTCCGACTCAAGCGACTCCCCCTTGGGCGTCACGGCAAATTCCGGTGCACGCGGGTTCTTCAGGACCTGGAGGATGGCGCCGCTGCAATGAATCGTCTGGATTATTTCATAAAGCTCCGACGCAATGGCCCACCGGGTGCGCCCGTACAAGGTTGCCGACAACATCAGTGAGCCGACAATATGCGGGGCGCCGTACATCAGGAAATCATCGAAATCGCCGACATAGACCCGCACCCCAAACAAAAGGTAGAGCAACGGCCCAAGGATGAAGATCATGCGGGCAAGCGGGAAGAACCAGTAGAAGCAGGAATTCAGATACCCGATCCGCTGGGCAAGGCTGAGCCCCTTCTTAACGAGCGGGTTCTTGAGCAGGAAGATCTGGACCATTCCCTGGGCCCAGCGCATGCGCTGCACGATGAACCCGGAAAACGTCTCCGGCGCGAGCCCCGCAACCATGGGCCGGGCGACATAGGCGCTCCGGTATCCGCGTGAATGAAGCTCCAATGCTGTTTCAGCGTCTTCGGTGATCGTATCTCCGCTTATGCCTCCGATCTCCATGATATGCTCCCGGCGCAAGACAGCTGCCGAACCGCAGAAGAAAGAGGCATTGACGCTATCGAGACCGAGCTGGATCACCGAGTAGAACATCTCGTTTTCGCTCGGCATTTTGCGGAACGTACCGAGATTGCGTTCGAGAGGATCGGGGTTCAGGAAGAAATGCGGTGTCTGGACAAGGAACAGCTTCGGGTCGTCTACAAAATAGCCGACCGTCCTCCACAATATATCTGCCGACGGGACGTGATCGGCATCAAGGATCAGAATCAGGTCGCCGTCGGTATGTTGCAGGGCAGAATTGATGTTTCCAGCCTTGGCGTGCTCGTTCTTTTCCCGGGTCAGATAGGTTGCCCCCAGGCGGTCACAAAGCGCGCGCAGGCGCTCATGCCGTTCCAGGGCTTCGGCGGCCTTTGCCGGATCGGCCTGGTTTCGCTTTGCCACCGTCCCGCCATCGTCCAGCAGGTAAACTTTCGCCTTGCCGGGAGCATAGCTGACATTGAGCGCCGCGGTGATCGTCACCTCGAGCAGGTCTTCATCTTCATTATAGCTGGGGACCAGAATATCCACGCTTGGCGACTTTTCCGGCGATAATGGCGCAGGCTTTGGCCGGCGCCGGAAAATGTCGACAGACAGAAAGGCGGACAGGAGCAGAAGAACATACCCATAGCCCTCGGCGCCGAACAGCATGAGGCCGCCAATCAGCGTCACAGGAGAATCATGGGGAATGGTCTCGACCCCGCGCCAGATCATGTACCGCGTACTGGTGAAGACAATCAGCAAAAGGGTGAACAGCCGGAAGGGCCCACCCATCGGCTTTAGCCATGCCATCACCATGAGCACGGCGACCGTCACAGCCGCCAGTTTGACTTGGACTCCGTCGGTCGTCGGGGTTGCCGCAATCATCGCAACGCCAAGCAGGACCAATATACCGCTCGCCGTGCGAAATCCGGCAAATTCCGAAGCAGGTTTGCGCTTATGACCGGCCAAGGCCGCCCCCCGGGTTAACAATCAACCGGTTTGGATTAACCCGACATGGTTAGCGAATTTCTAAGAAGTCCCTTGCCGGCATGCCAATCACCGAGGCAATTGCGCGCAGCTGCGGCAAGAAACCGAGCTAGAGGACTCGAATCGCAACTTCAGAAGAAAGCGCCTGGACCAGGATGAACGAAACCTGGATCCCACCGATGACGCTTACCAGAAGGCCGATGGATACGAGCTGGCGCGCCCTTTGAGCGAGAGGCCCCATTGGAAATGAGTGAATGAAACGCTGCATGTCCCCAAACTAGCGCAGAGAGGCAAATGGCGGTTTTAATAAAATGATCAAACTTCAAGAAAAAACCTGACTTTCCGGAGAGATAGGAGCAGGCCAGCCTGGTTCCCGATCTGTGCGTCTCTTCAGGACCCTGCTTATTGTGTTTCATTATCTTTGGGATGGTTTCTGAGGGGCGCGCCTGAACTGAAACATGAACTTAATAAAATCGGCGCTGTCTATTCAGGTTGGGACGTGTCAGCCGCATGGGTCTTTCGATCGCCTGCCTGGTCTGCTCCCGAAAAAGTGGTCCGCTATTTGAGTTAGTTTCGGCTTCGATTATGGAGCTGAGGAATGGGCAAGAGAGCCAAACCTGAAGAAGTCATTGCGAAACTGCGGGAGGTGGAAGTCCGCCTGTCCCGCGGAGAGACGACCGGCCAAGCTGTGCGAGCGATCGGGGTGACCGAACAGACCTACTATCGCTGGCGCAAGGAGTATGGCGGCCTTCAGGTCGACCAGGCCAAACGGATGAAGGAGCTGGAGAAGGAGAACCAGCGTCTGCGCCGGGCGGTCTCCGATCTCACCTTGGATAACCAGATCCTCAAGGAAGTCGCTCAGGGAAAGTTCTGAGCCCCTCCCGCAAACGCGATGCGGTCGGTCATGTGGTGGAAGTTCTCGGCGTCTCCGAACGTCGGGCCTGCCGCGTGATCGGTGGTCTGCCTCCCGAAAAGTGGTCCGTTATTTGAGTTAGTTCCGGCTTCAGATATGGAGCTGAGACATGGGCAAGAGAGCCAAGCCTGAAGAGATTATTGCGAAACTGCGGGAGGTGGAGGTTCGCCTCGCTCGCGGTGAAACTGCAGCTTCGGCGGCGCGCGCCGTCGGTGTGACCGAACAGACCTACTACCGCTGGCGCAAAGAGTATGGCGGCCTGCAGGTCGACCAAGCCAAGCGCATGAAAGATATGGAGAAGGAAAACGCCCGGCTTCGGCGCGCAGTCTCTGATCTCACGCTGGACAACCAGATCCTTCAGGAAGTCGTGCGGGGAAAGTTCTAAGCCCTTCGCGTCGTCGTGCTGCAGTCGATCACGTGGTGGAAGAGCTTGGCGTCTCCGAACGCCGGGCTTGCCGTGTGATCGGCCAGCACCGTTCGACCCAGCGCAAGCAGCCCATACGGCGAGATGATGAGGACGCCCTGACATCGGCGATTATCCGCCTGGCCGAACGGTTCGGCCGGTATGGCTATCGCCGGATCACGGCGCTCCTCAGAAATGATGGCTGGCATGTGAACGAGAAGCGGGTTTACCGCATCTGGCGACGGGAGGGGCTGAAAGTGCCGATGAAACAACCAAAACGCGGTCGTCTCTGGCTGAATGATGGCTCGTGTGTGCGGCTGAGGCCGGCGCACAAAGGCCATGTCTGGTCCTATGACTTCGTGCAGGACCGCACCCATGATGGACGTGTGTTCCGCATGCTGTGTGTGGTCGACGAGTTTACACGGGAGTGCCTCGCCATCCGAGTCGAGCGAAAGCTGAACTCACGGGATGTCCTCGACACGCTGGGTGAGCTGTTCGTTCGGCATGGGCCGCCGGAACACATACGCTCTGACAATGGCCCTGAGTTCATTGCAACAGCCCTCCGTGACTGGCTGGCACGTATCGGCGTGAAGACGCTCTATATCGAACCGGGAAGCCCATGGGAAAACGGATACTGCGAAAGTTTCAACTCCAAGCTCCGGGACGAGTTGCTGGCGAGGGAAATCTTCTTCGATCTCAGGGAGGCCCAGATCCTGATCGAAACCTGGCGGCGGCACTACAACACCGCGCGCCCGCACTCTTCTCTGGGCTACCGGCCACCCGCTCCACAAACCATCTTGCCCGCGGCGTTCATACCGCCTTACTGTGAGGAGGTAGCGGCATGAACGCCGCTACGTGAAAACCGCCGGACTAACAAAACCGGTGGACCACCCCTGTGGGGCAGAGCAGCACGAACCTCTTCTGGCAGATCATCCTCGTCTTGCTTGTCGTCCTGGTGGCGCTCTGGTGCGCGACGGAGTGGACGGCCTGTTCGCTCGGCTGGTCGCCGCGTCTGGGCGAGCCGCTCTTCGTCATTCTCGATATGCCGGTCTATGTACCTTGGGCCTTCTTCGGCTGGTGGTATTCCTTCGATGCCTATGCGCCGGATGTGTTCGACCGGGGCGGACTGATCGCCGGATCGGGCGGCGTTGCGGCCATTGTGATTGCCGTGACGGGATCGATCCTCCGGGCGCGGTGGGACAAGCGGGTTTCGACCTTCGGCTCGGCGCGCTGGGCGGAAGGCAGGGACTTGCGCAAGTCAGGTCTGCTGAAGCCTGCCGGCGTATTCCTCGGACAGGCTCATGGCTCCTATCTCCGCCATGATGGCCCCGATCATGTCATGGCCTTTGCGCCGACAAGGTCCGGCAAGGGTGTGGGCCTTGTCGTCCCGACGCTTCTTTCCTGGCCGCATTCCGTCCTTGTGCATGACATCAAGGGCGAGAACTGGCAGCTGACATCGGGCTGGCGTTCAGAATTCTCGCACTGTTTGCGGTTCGATCCGACCGATGTTGCGTCAGCGCATTTCAATCCCCTGATGGAAGTGCGTAAAGGCCCCTGCGAAGTGCGGGATGTCCAGAACATTGCCGACATCCTGGTTGACCCGCAGGGCAAGCTCGGCGATCTCGGGCACTGGGTCGACAAGGCCAACTCGCTCCTCGTCGGCGTCATCCTGCACGTCCTCTATGCCGAGCGGGAGAAGACGCTGGCGCGGGTGGCAAGCTTCCTTGCTGATCCTGACCGGACCTTCCGCACGACGCTGTCGATCATGCTGCGGACCAATCATCTCGGCACGGGTGAGGCACCGAAGGTGCATCCCGTGGTCGCCGAGACGGCCCGTGAGCTGATGAACCAGTCGGAGAACGAGCTCTCCGGTGTGCTGTCGACGGCACTACGCTTCCTGTCGCTCTATCGCGACCCGGTGATCGCTGAAGTAACCTCGCGGAGCGATTTCCGGATCGAGGATTTGGTGTCCGGCGACCGGCCGCTGTCGCTCTACCTGGTCGTGCCGCCGTCTGATCTCTCGCGGACGAAACCCCTGATGCGTCTCATCCTGAACCAGGTCGGCCGGCGGTTGACGGAACATCTGGACGTGCATCCGTCTGTGCTTTCGCGCGGCAAGTCGCTGGCGCTGAACCTTCTCGGGGCGTGCGGCCTGCTGGCGCCGCAGATGTCTTCTGCTGAACCGAAATCCCGGCGGCGTGTCCTATTCATGCTGGACGAGTTCCCTGCTCTCGGCCGGCTCGACTTCTTCGAGAGCGCCCTCGCCTACATGGCCGGCTATGGGCTGAAGGCCTTCCTGATCGCACAATCGCTCAATCAGATCGAAAAGGCCTATGGCCCTTCCAATGCTATCCTCGACAATTGTCATGTGCGGGTCGCGTTCGCGACCAATGATGAGCGGACGGCCAAGCGGATTTCCGATGCGCTCGGCACCAAGACCGAGCAGCGGGCGATGAAGAATTATGCCGGCCACCGGCTGGCGCCCTGGCTCTCGCACAAGATGGTGTCCCGCCAGGAAACCGCCCGCCAGCTGCTGACACCCGGTGAAGTGATGCAATTGCCGGCCGACCAGGAATTGGTCCTTGTCGCAGGCTCACCTCCCGTGCGGGCGATGAAGCTTCGCTACTATGAAGACCAGAACTTCACCGAACGGCTGAAGGACGCGCCGAACTTTGCTGCCTGCATTCCAGGTGCGCGGGAAGACGATTGGGGCCGGCAAGTCCGGTCGATCCATGAAGGCCTGATGCAGGCCGCTGAGATTGAACCCGATGGTGAGGGCCTCGGACCTCAGAAAACACGGGATGCCGCCAGGGATCGCGCGCAGGTCTCTGCGCCCACCCGGTCGGGTAGGTCTCGAGCGGCGGCTCGAGGCGCTCCTCAGCCCAGCCTATTCGATGCCCTCGTGCAGGCCGACAGTCTTGAACAGGCGACCGGTATCGATCTCACGGGGAATGGCCAATGAAACCCCGTATCCAGCCCTATATCTCGCCCGAGACCCATTGCTCTGCCCCACAGGGGTGGTCCACCGGTTTTGTTAGTCCGGCGGTTTTCACGTAGCGGCGTTCATGCCGCTACCTCCTCACAGTAAGGCGGTATGAACGCCGCGGGCAAGATGGTTTGTGGAGCGGGTGGCCGGTAGCCCAGAGAAGAGTGCGGGCGCGCGGTGTTGTAGTGCCGCCGCCAGGTTTCGATCAGGATCTGGGCCTCCCTGAGATCGAAGAAGATTTCCCTCGCCAGCAACTCGTCCCGGAGCTTGGAGTTGAAACTTTCGCAGTATCCGTTTTCCCATGGGCTTCCCGGTTCGATATAGAGCGTCTTCACGCCGATACGTGCCAGCCAGTCACGGAGGGCTGTTGCAATGAACTCAGGGCCATTGTCAGAGCGTATGTGTTCCGGCGGCCCATGCCGAACGAACAGCTCACCCAGCGTGTCGAGGACATCCCGTGAGTTCAGCTTTCGCTCGACTCGGATGGCGAGGCACTCCCGTGTAAACTCGTCGACCACACACAGCATGCGGAACACACGTCCATCATGGGTGCGGTCCTGCACGAAGTCATAGGACCAGACATGGCCTTTGTGCGCCGGCCTCAGCCGCACACACGAGCCATCATTCAGCCAGAGACGACCGCGTTTTGGTTGTTTCATCGGCACTTTCAGCCCCTCCCGTCGCCAGATGCGGTAAACCCGCTTCTCGTTCACATGCCAGCCATCATTTCTGAGGAGCGCCGTGATCCGGCGATAGCCATACCGGCCGAACCGTTCGGCCAGGCGGATAATCGCCGATGTCAGGGCGTCCTCATCATCTCGCCGTATGGGCTGCTTGCGCTGGGTCGAACGGTGCTGGCCGATCACACGGCAAGCCCGGCGTTCGGAGACGCCAAGCTCTTCCACCACGTGATCGACTGCAGCACGACGACGCGAAGGGCTTAGAACTTTCCCCGCACGACTTCCTGAAGGATCTGGTTGTCCAGCGTGAGATCAGAGACTGCGCGCCGAAGCCGGGCGTTTTCCTTCTCCATATCTTTCATGCGCTTGGCTTGGTCGACCTGCAGGCCGCCATACTCTTTGCGCCAGCGGTAGTAGGTCTGTTCGGTCACACCGACGGCGCGCGCCGCCGAAGCTGCAGTTTCACCGCGAGCGAGGCGAACCTCCACCTCCCGCAGTTTCGCAATAATCTCTTCAGGCTTGGCTCTCTTGCCCATGTCTCAGCTCCATATCTGAAGCCGGAACTAACTCAAATAACGGACCACTTTTCGGGAGGCAGACCACAACTATTATGTCGTCGACCGACTGTTCGCCCGCGCAGAACTCCGCCTTGGCGAAAAGCGCCAGGATGTCGTGAAGATCGCGCGCAATGATCTTGGAAGCGCGAAGCCATGACAGAAGCGGCTACCCCTCCTCCCCGGCCTTTGGAAATCCGAGGGAAACCCCGGCCCGTGAAGAGGTTCTCCAGGCGGGCTCTGATGGTGCTTGTCGGCACCGGCAGCGCAATCGTCCTTGGCTCGCTGGCGTTTGCCCTGCAAGGCCCGAAGGACGATGCCGGCGGTCCCGCGCGCGAGCTTTACAATACCGGGCATAATCCGGAAGCGGACGGCCTGGCTGCGCTTCCGAAGTCTTATGGCGAACTGCCGCCGAAGGAAGATGTTCTCGGGCCACCGCTTCCGGGAGACCTCGGGACGCCGGTCCTGAAGGCGCAGCGCGAAGGACGTATGGGGCTGCCGGAAAAAGATGCGCCTCAAATAGATCCGATGCGCGAGGAACTGGCGGCGCTGGAGGCGGAACTGCGGGCACGTGAAGCGGCGCTGACCGATGCGGCGCGCGGGAGCGGGGTATTTTTCCAGGTGGACTCAGGCACGGGATCGAAGAACGTCATTGGGAGTGTTGCGTCCGCGACGCCAGCTTCGTTGAGCTTTCCAGACCTGTCAGCTTTTGCGCCGTCCCGAGAGGGTGCGTTCGGATCGTCGCTGAGCGAGGATCCGAACCGGCAGGTGAGGAAACTGGATTTTCTGGGCGAGGAGCCGGATCCATCGATCTACAATCCGCACCGGCTCGAGACGCCCATTTCGCCTTACCAGCTGATGGCGGGAACGATCATTCCGGCGACGCTGCTAACCGGTGTGAACTCCGATCTTCCGGGGCAAGTGATCGCGCAGGTGACAAGCCCGGTCTATGACACGGTAACGGGCGAGACTGTTCTTGTGCCGCAAGGCGCGCGGCTGATCGGGCGCTATGACAGTGTCATCGCTTTTGGCCAGTCGCGCGCGCTCCTCGTCTGGAGCCGGATCGTGATGCCGGACGGCTCCTCGATCCGCATCGACAATCTCGCGGGCGTTGATGCCCGCGGCTATGCCGGCCTCGAAGACAAGGTCGATTATCATTCCTGGAAGCTCCTGCAGGGCGTTGCGCTCTCAACGCTGCTGGGGGTTGGGTCCGAGCTCGCAAGCGACGATGAAGGCGATATCGCCCGGGCGCTTCGCCGCTCGGCCCAGACAGGCGCCAATGAAGCCGGTCAGGAAATCGTACGCCGCAACCTCGACGTCCAACCCTCGATCACGATCCGTCCGGGCTGGCGGCTCGGCGTGCTCGTGAACAAGGACATCGTTCTGAAACCCTACGAAGAAGGACACCCACAATGAGCAAGACCAGCCTGAAGATCGGGCCACTGCCGGACAAGACACCGCAGAAGCTGGTCGTACTGGTCGATCCGCCGCTGGCGGCAGACCTCGACGACTATGCGCGGATCCATTCGGAGATTCATGGGGCCGAGGTTCCGGCCGCCGCGCTCGTGCCTCTGATGCTCGAGACTTTTTTGGCGAGCGACAGCGGATTCAGGCGGGCCAGGAGATCCTGACCGGACGCAGAAAGAACTAGGTATCAAGTTGTGGAGTATGACCAATGGCAGGAACCAAAATCAGTGAAGCCGATTTCGCCAATGAAACCAGCTGGCTCACACCGAAACAGTGCGCAGAGCTGACGGGGTGGACCGTGGCTGGCCTTGAAAAACGCCGCGTGCGCGGTCAATGGCCGCCCTATTCTATTCGTGCGGGGCGCCCCAGATATCCCGGGGACTATATCAGGCAGAAGTTTGCAGAAGCTGTCGTGACCAACACCGTTCAGGCTTCGACCATTAGCAACCGGCTTTGACTGGCGCTGCAATCGTTGCCACAGGTGAGCTTGGCAAGTCACGCCCTGATCGCCCTTACCACACGAGAGGATTTTCGTGTGGTAAGTGGATTGAAATCATTACGACTATTGACTTTTACCGGCATTTTTGTATTTTGCCGGTAAATGGCCATCCAGGAACTCCCCCTCGTCATCCAGACCAGCTACGCCGAGCTGATAGACCAGCTGCGGCTTGCGACAGCGTCTGATTTTCCAGAAGGCTCGACCTTCCGAAAAAGAAGCATCTCGGGAAAAGACTATTGGTATGTTCAGGAACCAACAACTCCGCAGGGCCGCCCGCCCGAACGGTATCTGGGCGCTGACACGCCAGAGCGCCAGACGGCCATCGAAAGCGCGATGAATGCGAAGGCGCATGCCGATACGCGCAAAGCGATCCGGCGTTCGCTTTCGGGCGCAGGCCTGCCCGAGCCGGACTCGCTGACGGGCGCCGTGATCGAAGCGTTCGCGGAGGCTGGTGTGTTCTGCCTGAGAGGTGTGATTGTCGGCACCATCGCTTTCCAGGCATATGCCGGCCTTCTAGGTGTGAGGCTGCCGAGTGCTGCTATACGCACCGGGGATGTCGATCTCGCACAAGACTATGGCGTGTCTGTTGCGCTCAATGACTCACTCGACGTTTCCCTGATCGACGTCCTGAAAGCTGTCGATAAGGAATTCGCGCCGGTTCCTTCCCTGGCAGGCCCCAACATCGCCGCAACTTATTCTCGCCCTGGTGGATACCGGGTCGACGTCCTCACCACCAATCGCGGCGCCGACCGGGACGCTCCGGTCAACCTGCCGAGCCTCCGATCCGATGCTGTTCCCTTACGCTTTCTGGACTTCTTGCTGAGAGATACGACCGAAGCGGCGATCCTCACGCGCTTCGGCACACTCGTGAATGTTCCGTCTCCGGAGCGGTACGCAGTTCACAAGCTGATTGTATCGACCATGCGGCACGAAGCTGGCGAGAGTGCTGTTAAGTCCGACAAAGATGTTGTTCAAGCTGGCCTTCTTGTCGAAGCGCTCGCTGCCAAACGCAGGCAGGACGATCTTGCCGACACCCTGCAAGAGGCGGCAGGTCGGGGACCGGCGTGGCGGGATCGGCTAAAGCAGGGCGCGACACGTCTTGCGGACGGACCGCGCGAAATCGTCCAGGCTGCTCTGGCCTAAGTCGACCGAACTCAAGCGTCTCACCAATCGACATCTGAGAAGCGAAAACAGCCTTTAACCTGCTTTTTGCGCCGGAAAAGCAGGCTACAAGCTTATTAATGGACGGGGATCGGTTAGGCCTCGAAGACCTCATCGGCGACCTCGCTTACACTCAATTTTTGATCACTTTTCGCAGTTTTTCGATATTTTGAACATTATTCGTATTTTGTGAGTGTTTTTCGGGAAGAATACAATTAGATCAGATTTGTGCTTTGAGGGTTTTTCATCGTGCCCGACGAAAACTATGATTTTTCGCCCGATTTGAGGGTTTTTCGCGACCGGCACGTTCCCGAAGGTGTGCGGCTGTGTGGCTATGCGGCTCTGATCCACGCCTACGACCTCGATATCCCGCTCCCGCGCATGCTGAGTGGAGCAAAGCCAAGCTTTGCGGAGATAACTGCAGATGGCTGGCAGCTCTATTCTCCGCGCCATCTGCCGGATCCAGGTTTTGCAGGACACCTGACCTTCGCGCTCCGCTATGAGCCTGTGGACCTTTTGATCCTGAAAGCCCTCTTCCTGAAAACCGGGGCAGCCCCGGTCGAAGACATGGTTCGCGCCAGTCCGAACGGCCAGTATGCAAGGCGCGCCTGGTTTTTCTTTGAATGGCTGACCGGCACCACGCTCGACCTGCCCGATGCTGGCGCCGTAGGTTACACAAATGCGCTGAACCCAGACATTCAGATTGCGTGCCGTGGGACCAATTCGCAGCGCCACAGGGTCCGGAACAATTTGCCGGGCTCGGCTGCTTATTGTCCGCTGGTTACTCTCTCACCGCCAATCAAGGCATTTCTTGAACGCGACCTTGCAGGCGAGGCGGCAGCAATTATCCGACCGATTGGCAATGACCTTGTTGCCCGGGCGGCTGCCTTCCTGCTGCTCGCCGACTCCCGCTCGTCCTTTGCCATCGAGGGCGAAAACCCACCACAGGACCGGCTGCATAGCTGGGGACAGGCCATCGCCCAGGCAGGACGCAATCGCCTAAGCAACGAAGAACTCTGCCGCCTGCAAAGGATCGTCATTCCAGACGCCCGCTTCATGCGTATGGGCTACCGCACCGAGGGGGGATTTGTCGGAGGACGTGATCGCCACAGTGGCTCTCCCCTGCCCGAACATATCAGCGCTCGGGCTGAAGACCTGCAGGCGCTCATGGCGGGGTTGCTCAATTTTGCAAATACAGACGCGTCCGGCCTCAATCCGGTCGTTGCTGCCGCGCTGATTGCATTCGGCTTTGTCTATATACATCCGTTCGAAGACGGTAACGGGCGCATCCATCGATACCTGATCCACCATCAACTCGCCGCCTCAGGATTCAATCCGCCCGGCCTCGTCTTTCCTGTATCGAGTGCGTTTCTGTCACGCATCATCGAGTACCGGGACACACTCCGCTCTCATTCAGAACGTATCCTGCCCTTCATTCGGTGGCGGGAAACAGACACCCACAATGTCGAAGTCCTGAATGAGACGGCTGATTTTTACCGCTACTTTGACGCCACACCACACGTCCAGTTCCTGTTCGAATGCGTCGCCCAGACGATCGAAAAGGACCTGCCGGAAGAACTCCTGTTCCTTGAGCGCTATGACCAGTTCAAGACACGCATTGAACAAAGACTGGCTCTTCCTGATGCCCGTCTCGATCTGCTGTTTCGATTTCTCAAGCAGAACAACGGCACCTTATCCCGGCGCGCGCGAGAGAATGAGTTTACTGCTCTGACGCCTGAGGAGGCTGTCTGGGCCGAGACGGTCTATGCTGAGGCTTTTCCACCCTCCCCCATCTGAATTGATTGCACTGGTTGCGACGCGCCAGTGGCTCCAGGGCGAACGCGAGCGACAGTTGAGTCTCACGCCCTCTTGGATGGTTGCGGGCGGTCGTTTTCGACTTCCCCACAGATGGGTGATGATCACGGCATCATTGATCCACACTGCCTGAAGCCTGTTCCCGATAGCAGTGAAAACACCATAACAGTTGCAGGCAGGCGCAAGCCTCGCTATCCCGTCTTTATTGCAACTCAGACGGTGGCTTATTGGTGGCTTGGCGTTTGGGGGCACTGCAGAAAGAGGGGTCCAAACCCACTTAATGCATTGAATTTACAGAGGTCTTGCGAGAGACAAAAACCACCATCTATCTGGTTTGGGACCAGAGGGTCGTAGGTTCGAATCCTATCGCTCCGACCATTTTTTTGAATGGCCTACAGGGACAGGCAAATGCAGGCGAGAATTTACAAGCCATCCAAGAGCGCGATGACGTCGGGCCGTGGCAAGACCAAGGCATGGGTGCTTGAATTCGTTAAGGAAAATGTCCACCGCACGGCCGACCCCCTGATGGGCTGGACCAGCATCGACGACACGTCCGGTCAGGTCCGCATGGAATTCGACACCCAGGAGCAGGCCGTCGAATTCGCCAAGCGCGAGGGCATCGCCTTCCGCGTCGAGCCGACGCACGAACGCAAACGCCTTGTAAAGTCGTATAGTGCTAATTTCGACGCTAACCGGAAACAGCCCTGGACGCACTAGTCGCGCATCCGGGTCCGGATTCGGCCCCGTAGCTCAGCTGGATAGAGCATCCGCCTTCTAAGCGGACGGTCGCAGGTTCGAATCCTGCCGGGGTCGCCAGTTCCCAAAAACACCAACTGTCTGCCGCCCACCGATTGCGTGGGGTCGTCCGCTATCCGCTATGCGAAGCGGACTTTTCTTTCGCCCTCCAGATTGTCTACAATATTGTTGACAATCTGGAGGGCGAAAGAAATATTCGGGCATGTCTACAAGCGTCCTGACATCCAATCGTATGCGAAAGCCCTCCGCGCTCGGCATGGTCCACGCCATCATCGAGGGGCTGGAGGTCGGCGAATACATACCTGGCCAACGCCTCGTGGAAGCGGAACTCTGCGCGCGCTTTGGTGTCGGACGGCAGGCTGTGCGCGATGCACTCCAGCAGCTTCAGGTGCGGGGTGTTGTATCCATCACACCCAATCGCGGCGCAGCCCTTGTCACGCTGACGCCGCAACAGGGCATCGACACTTTAAAAGTCACCGAGTTGCTTTTCGGCTTGGCTGCCGAAAGTGCAGCGCGTAAAATTTCCGACGGCGCAAACGGCAAGCGGCTCGCCCTCGCAACGGCAGAGCTGGAACGCCTGCAAAGCTCCATGTCGCCCCAGGATTTCGTCACGGCGCGCCGGAAATTCTACAGCGCGCTCGCGGCCACCGCGAACAATGACGAGCTGTCTCACCTGCTGGCCCATGTGCGGGTTCACGTACTGCGCGCCCAGTACGGGTTCCTGAGACTGCGCGGGCAGCACGCCTCTGAACTCGTTGCTGTTGGAAAAAAAATCCTGGAAGGCGATCCGGCCGAAGCCAGCAGGCTGAGCCGGGAGCATGTCCGCAGATTACAAGAAACACTGAAAGAATATGAAAAGGGAGCGTGAACGATGAGCTATGACGTTGTCATTCGGGGAGGGACGGTTTTCGACGGGACCGGAAGTGCTCCCTATACTGCAGATATTGGCATTCGCGATGGCCGCATCGAAGCGATCGGCTCCATCGACACCAAAGGCGAACGCGAAATTGACGCGTCAAACTACATCGTGACGCCTGGCTTCATCGATATCCACACACACTATGATGGGCAGGTTACCTGGGAAAACCGGCTCGCCCCCTCTTCCGGTCATGGCGTAACAACTGTCCTTATGGGGAATTGTGGCGTCGGCTTCGCCCCGTGCCGGCCAAACCAACGGGACATGCTTGTCAAACTGATGGAAGGCGTGGAAGACATTCCCGAAGTGGTCATGGTAGATGGCCTGCCATGGAACTGGGAAAGCTTTCCAGATTACCTCAATGCATTGGAAGATCGCGCGCTCGACATCGACGTTGCCACCCAGGTGCCCCATTCCGCCCTGCGCATTTTCGTTATGGGAGAACGCGCCGCCCGCAAGGAAGCGCCGACTGCCGAAGATCTGGCGCAAATGCGGTCGCTTGTCACCGAAGCCATCGCTGAAGGCGCATTCGGCGTAACGACGTCACGCAACATGATGCACCGGACCAAGGCAGGCGAACTTGCGCCAAGCCTCTATTCGGAGACGGATGAACTGAAAGCCCTGATGGATGGCCTGGTCGATGCCGACGCAGGCGTCTTCCAGCTCATTCCTGCGCCGGACGGTGATGCCGAGTCCGAGTTCTCATTGGTACGGCAGGTCGCCGAGCATGGCCGCCGCCCCATATCTTTCACGCTCCTTGACGTTCCGAACCAGCCAGGACGTGGCTGGCGGGCTGTGCTTGAAGGACTGGAAGCGGCCCGTGCCGACGGTCTGAAAATCCGTGGTCAGGTGGCCCCCCGGCCGGTCGGCATGTTCTTCGGCCTCGACCTCAGCCTGCACCCCTTCACCGCGCATCCGAGCTACAAGGAAATTGCCGCACTACCGCTTGAGGAGCGCGTCAGGATCATGCGCGATCCGGAGTTTCGGGCAAAACTGCTTTCCGAGACGCCGGAAGATTCCAACCCGGTCACGCTGAATCTCATCAATGCCTTCCGCGCCACGCAGGAGTGGGACAAGACACCGAACTATGAGCCGACGCGCGAGGACCGCATCGAATCGCGCGCCACTGCGGCCGGGCAATCCGTTGAAGAATATGCCTACGACCTCCTGCTGAAGGACGATGGCAAGCGGCTCTTCTACCTTCCTGCTGCGAACTACACCGAAGGCAATCTCAATGCCGTTCGCGAGATGCTGGGCCACCCGGACACCGTCATGGCGCTTGCTGACGGCGGTGCGCACTATGGACTGATCTGCGACGCGAGCTTTCCGACCTACTTCCTGCAACGCTGGGTACGCGACGCAAAAGAGGAAGAGCGGATTCCCCTCGCCGACGCGATCGCGGAACTCACCTCACGGCCTGCTGATACAGTGGGCTTCACAGACCGCGGACGCATTGCCCCAGGAATGAAAGCGGACCTGAACATCATCGACTTTGATGCGCTGTCGCTTCATGTGCCGACGGTCAATTATGACCTTCCAGCCGGTGGTAAGCGCATGAACCAGCTCGCCGATGGGTACGTCGCGACACTTGTATCAGGCGAAATCACATACTGGCACGGCGAACAAACGGGCGCGCTCCCGGGACGCCTCGTGCGGCGTGGCAATGAGGCGATTGCGTAATTGTCTAAGATCGAACTCAATCAGTGAAGCGCACCAGGCGGGTTGGACCGCTGTATTTTCTAGACCTGCCTGGTGGCATTCCTGGTACGAACACGCTTTTTCGACGCGGGGATTGGGTTCACCCTCAGGCCCTCCACCACGATGTCGAGGAATGCCGCGCGGAATTCTGCAGCGGGCTTCTTTTCTCCCGGATCTTCACCGAAGGCGATCTCCATGAGTGGGGCAACATTGAAATAGGTCACAATGGCCCCGTGAAGTAGCATCAGAATGTGGTGCGGCTGATGTTTCTTGATCTGGCCACTGTCTATGCCGCGCTGGATAAGTCGGCAGAACCCGGTGTACGAGGTCTTCATGACCATATCGTACAACCATTCAAGGCGCTCTCCGCCCGCCTGCCCTTCCAGCAAGATGAAACGTCCCAGTTCCGGCCTCTGAATTGAAACATCGATAATGAGACCGCACAGGTGCTGAAGCGCTTCGATCGGATCCATTTCCTCAATGGTTTCCCAATCCGTCGGGAGATCAGATCCAATTTTATCCGCCAGAGACCGGATCGCAGCGATCCAGAGCTCCGTTTTGCTTCCGAAGTGATAATGGATGCTGGGTTGAGACACACCCGCAGCGGCAGCGATCTGGGTCGTGCTGACACCATCATACCCGCAGGTCGAAAAAAGCTCGGTCGCCGCCTCGAGGATCTGCGAGTACTGTTCGGTGTATTTTTCTCGCTTCAACATTCGTCAGTCACTTGAATTGTTTGGTGATTGCAGAACCATACGTCCAGCCGCCCGAAAAAGAAACAGCGCCGAATGAGAAGCCAGGGGCCACTCTTTCGACGCTGCAGGTGACCCGTCCCGTTGGAGGATCCGCCTAGTCAGACATGAGCCCCGACTAGAAAGACTTTCGGACGGAGAGGTAAACAGTTCTGGGAGGGTTGTACGCACCCACCACCGAGGCCGCCACCAGGGGCTGGACGAACGTGAAGGTCTCATAGCGTTCTTCAAACGCATTCTTGACTTCAGCCCTTACCGACCAACCCGAAGCGGCGTTGTCCAGGCCGATATGGAAGTCGGCAATCTGGTATTCACCCGTGCCACGCGGCAAGGCCGGGTTCCGGTGAAGCTGGTTGGAGCTGAACGTCATCCGGGCACCGGCATTGAGTTCGAGGCTTTCGGACACCGGCCGGGTGTAATCGGCACCGATCAGTCCACTGACTTTTGGTGCGTCAGCGAGTCTGGCACCTGTCGCCTGGCTCTTGGCTTCGAGAAGGCCAAGATTCCCATACACTGTCAGATTGTCGGTCAGATCGAATCTTGTTTCCAGTTCGATACCATAAGTCTCGGCATCGAAACTTTTGATAATGAAGGCACCGGTGACACCGACATTCGGGTCATAAACGGAGTCCTGGAAGTCCGTCAGGTCGGTGTAAAAGGCTGCGGCACTCAGCGTACCCCGGCCGCCGGCATAATTGCCCTTGGCGCCGATCTCCACCGAACGTGCGACTTCTTCAGGAATGATAAATGGCTCGGGCGTGAAGGAACCACTGATCGTCGCGTTGTTGAATGCCGCGCTCTTGGTGCCTTGCGCGAAGGAGATATACGTCATCCAGTCATCAGCGAGGTCGTAACTGAAGTTCAGGCTGCCATCGACAGAAGTGTCATCGGTCGACGTGGTCGGCACGACGCCCGCTGCAGTGATCAGCGGATAGATCGAGATCCCTCCGCGCTGGTCGACAGGAAGGAAGAAATCATTCGGAACAGTGATCGGCGCAAGACCGATCAGGTCCAGCAGCGTCACCGAGAAGTCTGCCGTCTTTTCTTCATATCCGATACGCAGACCACCGCTGACAGAAAACTTGTCGGTGAAGTCATGCGTCATCAATCCGAACAGCGCATAGGATTCCAGATCCTGGTCGAGCAGTGAGTTCGACGTGCCGGCAAAGGCGAATCCGCCCACATCGCCACCGCCAATAATGGTGCCGGGCGAGAACCAGGTCTGCAGGCGGACCGTCCGGTCAAACGCCAGGCTCTGATCCTGATACATGCCACCAATGAAGCCGTGCCAGGAATCACCAGCATAGTTCAAGCGGACTTCCTGAGTGAATTGCTCGAAATCCTCATTGAACAGCTGGTACCCTTTTGGCTGCCCCACAGCATCGCTGGAGGAATAGAAGATGCTGGAATAATTTCTGTAGTCCATCACCGAATAGGCGCTAACGGACGTCAGCGTGAGCGTGTCCGACAGCTCCCAATCAAGGGTGAGGACCGCGTCGGTGCTATCCTGAGAATCGGCATCGGCCGGAACAGACACGCCATCGATGAACGTCGTTGTCTGGTTCAGGCGCTTCTCATACGGCCTTGTTGTATAACCAAAATAGGAAACGAGCGCGGGGTTCAGCGCCTCCGTCAACTGGAATGCGTTGCCTCTTGTGTCCTGTTCGGAATGCTGGATCATCAAGGTCGCCGTCAACGCGTCGGTCGGTTCTGCAACCATGGTTCCCCGAACAATGTAGCGTTCGGTGGTGGGCTCATCGTCTCCGCCCGCCAGATTCTTCACATAGCCGCCCGTGTCGGAATACTGCCCCCCGACCCGGAACCGGAGCTTGTCACTCGCCGGAAGGTCCGCCGTGGCACCAACCGTGTAACCCTCGTTCTCGAATTCATAACTGCCGTATACGTCGCCGCCGAGCTCGGTTCCCGGCTTGCGCGAGACAACGCTGATGGCGCCGACACTCGTATTCTTGCCGAAGATAACCCCCTGGGCCCCTTTGATGACTTCCACCCGTTCCACATCGAACAGGGAGTCACGATACTGCCGGGCACGCGGTTTGTAGACGTTGTCGACAAAAAGACCGACCGACTGCTCGGCAGTCTGGTTTGCGTTGTTCGTTCCGATACCGCGGATGACAATGGATGGCAGGTCACCAGGCGACTGGCTGAATGTCAGGCCCGGAACATCCTGAGCGATTTCGCTGACTTCGAGAATGTTCCGGTCCGCAAGATCCTGTCCACTCACAACCGAAATGGCAATGGGCGTGTCCTGCAGCGTGGTTTCGCTCTTGGTCGCCGTAACGATCACGACCGACTGGCGGCTTTCGCTTTCTTTGCTGGCAGGCGCTTCAGCCTCCTGAGCGACGGCCCCTTGAACAGCGGACACAGCCAGCATTGAAAGCACAATAGTGCTGGCATCAAACTTGGAATTAAACATTTGACCTCCCTGGTCGCTCGGTTTTTTGTCTGTGAGCTTTATCTGATAGGTCTATAATACTTCCCTCGCTGCCGCCAAGTCCCATTTGAAAAAAATTTTCTGCCTTCCAGATTGAGAGCGGAACCCTTCCTCCGCTCACCAACATTCCTGACGTGCTGAACCGTCTCATTGGACAGCTGCGCAGACCTCCCCGCCTTCACGCCACGGAAACCGGCTGTTCGCGAAGACAGCTATTGATCCTGATCGATTTATCAGAATACTTGCGCTCAATCCGCCCGCTCGGGGCCCCCTTTCAAATCGAAAAGGTGGCATGCCCGTTCAAAAGAGGCCCGGAGCTCAAGGAGGAACACCAATGTCTGCGGTGTCAGAGTTCAGTCATACCCGAAGCGGTCATTACCGCTATTATGTGCTGTTCATTCTGATGATGGGCCAAACACTGAGCGTGGTGGATCGCGGCCTGATTTCGGTGGTCATGACGAACATCCAGAGTGATTTCCGGCTGAACGACACACAGCTCGGCCTGCTGGGCGGAACGGCCTTTGCCCTTTTTTATGCGACTTTTGGCATACCGATCGCCCGCCTGGCAGATCGGGCGAACAGGAAAAATATCTTCGCTGCCGCCGTAACAGTCTGGAGCCTGGCGACCGCCGCCTGTGGCGCTGCAGGCGGTTTCGTCTCGCTGTTTCTGGCCCGTATGGGCGTGGGAATCGGAGAGGCCGGCGGCACGCCCTCCAGTCATTCCCTCCTGTCGGACTACTTCACAAAAACCGAGCTTGGCCGGGCAATCGGCTTCTTGTCCATGGGCGGTGCGCTGGGCGTTCTGGGCGGTCACCTGATCGGTACGGCGCTCGTCGAAGCCTATGGCTGGCGTATGGTTTTTTACATTACGGGCGTCCCCGGCATATTGCTTGGCCTTCTCACCTATATTTCCGTACGGGAACCAGAGCGCGGCAGGTTTCTTGAACCGGGTCAGCGCCGCAGCCAACAGGCACCGTTGGCCGACACCATACGCTCATTGCTCGCCAACAGGGTCTATGTCGGAACGGTCGCCGGACACACATTTGCCCTTGTCACCGTTCAGGCCCTGCTCGTCTGGCTCTACCCGCTCATCGAACGCAATTTCGGCATGCCGAAAACCGAGATCGGCGCCTACGCGGCCGGCGTCCTTCTGTTCTGCGCCATGCCGTCCCTGTTTGTCGGCGGGATCCTTTGTGACCTCATGGCAAAGCGCGCTCTGAAGTGGATGAGCTGGCTGCCAGCCATCTTCGTCGCGGCGTCCATTCCGTTTTACTATCTGATGCTGGGAGCGAACTCGCCCCTGGTCTTTTTCGCCTATCTCGGCGCCTTCAATATTTTCATCAACCTCGAAGCAGCCCCGGTGTTCGCGTCGGTTCAGGCAAATTCAGACCCCTCCGAACGCGCGCTTGCAGTCGCCCTGCTTGCCTTTTGCGTGACGATTGTCGGCTATGCCATCACTCCCGTCGTCGTCGGGACACTGAGTGACACGGTATTCTCGGGGATGGGGCAGCGTTCACTACATGCAGGCCTCGCGCTCGTCGGATTGTGCGCGCTGATTTCGATCTGGTGTTTCCATTACGCGGGGCGGCATGCAGAGGGTGCGGCCTCGCCGCTTCCCTCAACGTGAACCGAAATCATCATTGACGGCATTTCCAGCAAGCACCTATCAATTGAGCTAATAGGTTTATCAAATCTGAGGGAGGATCACATGGATCTCGTGAAAACCAAAAGCACCATCACAAGCTTCGCAGCACAGAAGATGATCGAAGGCGCCAAAGCCAAGGCGGAAGCAATGGGTAAACCCATGGTCATCGCCGTCGTCGACGATGCGGGCGCGCTCAAGGCATATGAACGCATGGATGGCGCACCGCTGCTGAGCGTCGATATTGCCCAGGACAAGGCCTACACCGCGATCTCCTTCGGCATGGCGACCCATGAGTGGCACGAATTCATCAAGAATGACCCGCCGCTGCTGCACGGTATCGTCAAGACGGACCGTCTCGTCGTTTTCGGCGGTGGGTATCCGGTCTTCGTGAACGGTGAACTCGTTGGCGGCATCGGTGTGAGCGGCGGTCACTATTCGGACGACATGGAAGTCGCACAAGCCGGCCTCGCTGCGATCAGCTGATCCGCCGCGCCGACCGCAACAACGATAACCATCGGGAGGAATAGAAGACCATGGACTACCAACACCTGATACTTGAGCGGGAAGGTCACATCCTGACCTGCCGGATGCACAATCCGCCAAACCAGACGCTCAACATGCTGATGCTTCACGAGCTGCATGACATGCTCAATGCGGTGGAACAGGATGAAGAGCTGCGTGTCCTGGTCGTGACTGGCACAGACGATGTGTTCCTGCGCTGGATGGAACTGACCGAGATGCAAAGCCTGGCGCACGGTGAGCGGCAGATTGAAATCCCGGCAGTCGTCAACGCCAATCACACGCTGGCCCGCCGTATCGAAGCCCTCCCGGTCGTGACGATCGCTGCAATCAACGGCAATGTTGGTGGGGGCGGTTGCGAGTTTTCACTGTCCTTCGACTTCCGCCTGATGAAAGACTCTCCCACAGCCACCTTCGCCCTGCCCCAAAGCAGCTTCGGGCTCGTTCCCGGCGGCAGCGGCGGCTGGTATGCCCTGAAATACCTCGGCCGTGCGAAGGCCCTGGACATCCTGCTCCATGGCGAATTCCTCCAGCCAAGCACGGCGCTGGAACTCGGCCTGATCTCCCGCCTGTATTCGGAAGATGAATTCGACGCTGAAGTAAAAGCTTTCGCCGAGAAATTCGCTGCGCGCGCGCCGCTCGCCATGCGTGGTATCAAGCGCCTCATCAATGCCGGAACCAATCAGGATCAGCTGAACTTCATGGCCGAGGAAGCCAAGGAGATCATGCAGATCATCGTCTCCGAAGATGCACAGCATGCGCTCGACATGTGGCTCAACAATCCCGATCCGGCAGCCTACAACCCTCAGTTCAAAGGCAAATAGCCGATGAGCAGCCTGCACGTGGCCATGGACAAGGATTTCCATTGGCTCTTGAAAAACCACGCAGAGCGTCGTCCGGAGGCTCCGTTTCTTCACTGGGAACCCTTTGAGGGCGACGCGAAGACATGGACATATGGCGCGTTCTACAAGGATGTGCGCCGTTGCGCGGCCGGTTTGCACGCGAAGGGCGTCCGCCGGGGCGACTTCCTTCTGCTGCATGCGAACAATTGTCCGGAATTCCTGATTGCCTATCATGCCTGCGTCGCGCTCGGAGTGGTCGTCGTCACGACCAATCCGCGTTCCGCCGTCGAGGAGATGCGCTATTTCATCAGCCATTCGCGGGTTCGCTTCGCCATCACGCAGCCGGAATTCATTGACCTGATCCGCGAAACCGGTCCGGACCTCGAATGGATCGCCAGTACTGAGCGCAACAGCGCGGAGCCTTCCGGCCCCATCCCCGAAGGCATCGTTGCGTTCAGCGACCTGTTCGCTGACGACACGCATTTCGACATTGAGCGGAATGATCCGATGGCACCGCTTTCCGTCCAGTACACATCCGGTACGACGTCCCGTCCAAAGGGCGTTGTCTGGACGCATGCGAATGCCCTGTGGGGAGCGCAAACGGTCGCATCCCACAATCTGTTGCGGGATATCGACACGGCGCTCGTGTTCACCCCGCTCTGCCATACCAATGCAATGAGCTGGGGACACTTCGGCGTGCTCTGGTCTGGCGGCGCCATGGTGCTGCAACCGAAATTCTCGGCAAGCCGCTTCTGGCCGGCGGTGCTCAAGCATGGGTGCACCTGGGCCAATGTAATTCCGTTTGCGATGCAGGCACTGGCGACCTTGCCTGTGCCGGAGGATCACAAGTTTCGCTACTGGGTGATCGGTGCGGCGAACATGGGCCCCGCGGAAGACCTGTTCCGCGTCACGTTCGTCGGTGCCTGGGGCATGACAGAGCTGATCGCTCACGGAACATATACACCGCCTCAGCTCTCCAGCCCGGAAAGATCGATGGGCATGCCCGCACCGGAATTCGAACTGAAGATTGTCGATGAAAGCGGACAGGATGTGACACCTGGCGACACCGGCCTTCTGAAAGTGCGCGGGATTCCGGGCATCACCCTGTTCAAGGAATACTTGTACAATCCGGAAGCGACTGCGGGCAGTTTCGATGAGGAAGGCTGGTTCGACACTGGCGACCGTGTGTTCCAGACCGCGGACGGTCACCTTCGCTTCGCAGACCGGGCCAAGGACATGCTGAAAGTCGGCGCAGAAAATGTCGCCGCATCGGAAATCGAAGGCGCTGTCATGCTGACGGAGGGTGTTCTTGAGTGCGCCGTTGTCGGCAAGCCTGACAAGATGAAGGATGAAGTGCCGGCCGTGTTCGTACGCGCGGCAGAGGCATCGGACGCTCTGGCATCAGCCATTCTGGAAACCTGCCGCGCCCAGCTGGCAGACTTCAAGGTCCCGGTCGAAGTGATCTTTGTGGATGATTTTCCGCGCGCCGAATTGAACAAGATCGCCAAAGCAAAACTGCGGAAACGATTTACAGATTGATGGATCGCCGGTCTCAGCAGATGAGACCGGCATTCACGCTTTTCGGGTTATCCAAATCCCGGGTAAGGAATCTTGCGATTGTCGAGCGCCTCGGCGCCGAACTTGCTGACCTTCTGCTCGCGGGTCCGCTTGACCCATTCATCCAGATTCTTGTGTGCCTTCGGCCCCTCCTCCGTGGCATACTCCGTATAAGTCGGGGTCTTTGTTGTGATCTCCACCTGCATGCCGTTCGGATCATACATGTAGACCGACTTCAGAAACCCGTGATCCACGGGCCCGAGACACATGATGCCCTTGTCGTTGATCTTCTTCTGCCAGGCCAGCATCTCTTCTTCGGAATCCACCTCGAACGCGATATGCCGGTCAAAACTGTGAGCCGTCGCAAAATGGGCCGGCGTCGCATTGGTCGGCTCATCGAAGAATGCGATGAAGTCGCCATTTCCCAGCTGGAAAAACAGGTGCATGAACGGTGTCGGCTCATTCGTTCCCGGAACGTTTTCTTCGGAGAAGGCAATCCGGAGAGGCAGCCCCAGGATGTCTTCATAAAACCAGCGGGTTTGCTCGGCATCACGGCAACGATACGCCGTGTGGTTTGCATTGTTCAGAATGTTCTGCGCTTCTTCTGGCATTGGTCCTCTCCTTACATTCAATCGTGACTTGCCTTGTAACCCGGGCCGGAACCCGCGCGAAATCATTTCTGGCAACGCACCCCACTTCTGATAGTTTTATCAGTACCGGCTGTCAACGCGTCTCAATCCCGCGACACTTCCGCATCAAGGGGCGAAAACACGTCGAAAAATGAAACAAATTCTCAGCCGTCCCGCCCCCGCTACACGAGCGGATACTGCACCGGCAATTCCAGCATATTCCGCCCGGTGATTTCACGCGACGCATCCCAGTCCCAGAAGGCGTGCGAGCAAATTGTATTGAGATCCCGCCAATAGCGCTGAAGGGGTTGATCGAGATGATAGCTCGCCGCCCCTGAATTCGACATCATGGCGTTCACCGACTGACGGCAGTGATGAGAGAGGAACGCAACCCGCCCCTTCATGGCAATTCTTTCGTCCCAGGAGAAATCGCCTGCCGAAATGATCCCTTCGGCACGTTTATAAATGTCCTGCGCCATCTCCTGCGCGACCTGGACACGGATCCCCATTTCGCCAAGCACGATGTGCGCATGCTGCAGGTCCTTGACCACAACGCCAGTGAAGTTGCGCACGCGCCGGGAAATCATCTCTTCGAATTCCGCCTTGGCACCGGCAACACCGCCCGTGACGACGGGCACGATGGTGCAATACGCCAACAGCAGGAACGGTGCCTGATAGAGCGGGTTCTCATACTGGCTGGAACCTTCCGTTTTGCCGCCGTTGAATTCAAGGAGATCAAGCGAACGATGGTCCGGCACGAATACCTTTTCCACGGAGTAATCATTGCTGCCCGTCCCGGCGGCTCCGGAGAAATTCCATGTGTCGATCATGGTCATTTCGGACGAAGGGATCAGGAAGGAACGTCCACTGTCACCAACACGCCCGCTCATCTGAACCCAGTCTGAATTCACGACACCTGAGCTCCATACCGCACGTCCACTGACTTCCCAGCCACCGTCTACTTTCCGCGCCTCCAGGTTCGGCGCAGAAGCGGCGGGCATTTTGACGTAGCCGTGAGGTGAGAAAAGTTCCTCCTGGGCCTGTTCGCTGAAGCGCGTCACATAAATATTGTGGCCGGCATAGAAGGCCGTGATCCAGCCGGTGGAGACGCACGCGCTGCTGATCGTTTCGACCACCTGCCGCATCGTATCGAGGCTGGCTTCAGACCCGCCCCACCGTTTCGGAACGAACATCTGAAGGATCTCGGCATCCGCCAGTTCCTGCAGGGTCTCGTCCGGCACATGACGCAGCTTTTCGGTTTCTGCGGCACGCGCCCTGATCCCCGGGACCAGGGCTTTTGCGCGATTGATCAGCTCATTATCGGTAGCAGGCATGAATGTTTCCTCGTCAAATTTTCGGGGAGGCATAGCATTTAATGACCACTTGTCTATTTTATTTTTTGGTTTCAGAAATTTTTGTCGCCTATAAGCCCAGCATGATGAACAAGACCATGAAACGTGGAAAAGGCCGCCCCGCCGCGGGCGGCAAACACGTTGTCGACGAAGAAAAGTGCATGGAAATCGCACTCGAGACCTTTGCGGAATTCGGCTTCGAAGGCGCTTCGGTTCGCGATATTTCCCGCAAGAGCGGTATCAGTCACAGCCTGCTGAATGCGAAATATGGCACGAAGAGAGACTTGTGGACTGCAGCCTTCGACTTCGGCATGGACCGGCTCTATGACCGCATGGCCGCCTATGAACAGACCGCGGCATCTGATGCCGACCTGCCGGACCAGCTCCGCCAGGTCAGCCTCAATTTCCTCATGGGCCTCGTCGAATCCCCGACGATCTTCATGATCATGAATGCCGAGGGCGGGCATCAGAGTGACCGCCTGGACTACATCGTCCAGAAATTCTTCCACCAGCGGCGCTGGGCCTTCACGGATATCCTGAAGAAGGGCCAGAGCGCCGGCGTTTTCAAGAAGGTGAACCCGGTCGTTCCCTTCACCCTTCTCGCGCACGGCGCTGGCGCCATACTCGCATTGCGCCCTTTGATACAGACGGTCGATCCGCGCCTGACTGCCTCCGACCGCGCTGTACGGAAATCGCTCGAAGACTCTGTCGATATTATCGTGGCGGGCCTCCTGGCCGGCAACTGAACTCCCCCCAGGCCGCGCTGACGCTGCCTGGCAGGGATTTCACTATTCTGCCGGTGAGGCCGCGGCTTCGTCGGCGGCTTGCTCTTCCGCCTCAAGGCGCCGGGCAACATCGCTTGGCGAACCTGAGCCGCGCGCGATCAGCGCATAGGCCGTCGGCACGATCAGCACCGTCACCAGCATGCCGGCCAGAACGCCGGACAGGATCACCACACCGATGGCCTGGCGCGTTTCGGCGCCTGCCCCACTGGTCAGGATCAGCGGCACGGCGCCTGCAGCCGTGGTCAGGCTGGTCATCACGATTGGCCTGAGGCGCGTCAGCGACGCTTCCTTCAGCGCATCGAGGAACTCCATGCCCTCATCCCGCAGCTGGTTGGCGAATTCGACAATCAGGATGCCGTTCTTCGCCGAAAGGCCAATCAGCATGATTAAGCCGATCTGCGTGTAGATGTTCAGCGAATTGCCCGTCAGGTAGATGCCGAGCAGGCCGCCTGCCAGCGTCGCCGGAACGGTCAGCATAATGATAATCGGGTGGCGATAGCTCTCGAACTGCGCAGCCAGCACCAGGAACACGATGATCATGCCGATTGCAAAGACGAACATGATCGAGCTACCGGAGCTCTTGAAGTCCAGCGACTGGCCCTTGAAGTCGATCTGCGCTTCGGCGGGCAGCACGTCACGTGCGATACGCTCCATCTCGATCAGAACATCGCCCAGCGAAGCCCCTTCCGCGAGGCCGGCTTCGATCGTGATCGAGCGGACCCGGTTGTAGCGGTTCAGCTGCGGGCTGTCGGCGATGCCGACAATCTGCACGAGGCTGGCGAGCGGGATCAAGTTCCCGGACGTCGCCGAACGCACATAGATGTTCTGCACATCGTTCGGCGAATTCTGTTCGGATCGCAGCCCCTCCAGAATGACGTCATACTCTTCGCCATTCTCGACATAGGTTGTCACCCGGCGCGAGCCGAGCATCGTCTGCAGCGTGTTGCCGATGTCGGCCACAGTCACGCCCAGGTCGGCCGCGCGGTTATAATCGATCTGCACACGGTATTGCGGCTGGGTTTCCTTGTAGTTCCAGTCGATATCCGTGATGCCCGGATTGTTCTGGTTCAGCGCCTGGACGAAGGTGTCCCGCCATTCGGTCAGCTGCTCATAGTCCGGTCCGCCCAGCACGAACTGAACCGGCTTGCCGTTCCCACCGCCAAGGCCCTGGCGCATGATGGCGAAGGCCCGGATCCCCGGCAGGTCGCTCAGCTTCCTGTTGATCTCGCCGATGATCTCGCTGCCCGGCCTGCGCTCACCCCAGTCTGACAGGGACACAACCACAAAGGCCTGGTTGAACGCGTTGCTGCCAAAGCCCGGCGCCCGCACGAGCACGCGCCGCAGTTCGGGATTGTCCCCCTCGGTATAAGGCAGCACGCGGCGTTCGATCTCGTCGACATATTGTTTCATATAATCGAACGAGGCGCCTTCCGGACCACGGATCATGACGAAGAAGCTGCCCCGGTCTTCCTGAGGCACGTATTCCTGCGGCACGGTCCGCAAAAGGCCAAACGCGCTGGCAAACAGCGCGATCAGAACGATCCCCACAGCAATCGGGCGCTTGATGAGCTGGTTCAGAAGCACAGCATATCCGCCCCGCAGCTTCCTGAACCCGCCATCGATCAGTTTCGGCAGGATTGAGAACACACCACGCGGCGGCGTCGGGGAGAGAAGCTTCGACGCCAGCATCGGCGTCAATGTCAGGGCTAGAATGGCCGAGAAGGACACAGCCGCCGCAATCGCCAGCGCAAACTCTGTAAACAGACGGCCAAGATCGCCTTCGAGGAAGGTGATCGGCACGAACACGGCAATCAGGACCAGCGTGGTCGCCACCACGGCAAAGCCCACCTGACGCGTCCCGCGGAAGGCCGCGACCAGTGGCGACTCTCCATACTCTTCCATGCGGCGGTGAATGTTCTCCAGAACCACGATGGCATCGTCCACGACGAGACCAATCGCAAGAACAAGCGCCAGCAGGGTCAGCAGGTTCACCGAGAAACCAAGCGCGAACAGGACGATGAATGTCGCCGTGATCGAGACCGGCACCGTAATGGCCGGCACGATGGTCGAGCGGAAACTGCCAAGGAACAGGAAGATCACCAGCGTCACGAGCGCAACGGCGATCCCAAGGGTCACCCAGACTTCGCGGATCGATGCACTGATGAAGACCGAACTGTCATAATTGACGACGATCGTCATGCCGTCCGGCAGCGAGCCATTCAGCTGGTCCGCCAGTATGCGCGCCTGTTCGGCGACGGCCACCGTGTTCGCGGTCGATTGCTTGACGATGCCGAGGCCGACCTGCGGCACGCCATTCCCCCGGAACAGGTTGCGGTCTTCCTGTGTGCCGCGTTCAACCCGTGCCACATCGCCCAGCCGGATGAGGTAGCCATCTGTCCCCCGTCCGATGACGAGGTTGGCGAATTCGTCAGGCGTCCGGAACGCCCGGTCGATCCGGACGGTATAGTTCCGTGCGCCAGATTCGACACTCCCCGCCGGAGCTTCTACATTTTCCCGCCTTAGGGCGTTCTCAATGTCGGCGACCGTGAGGTTCCGCGCGGCCAGGGACCGGCGGTCAATCCAGACCCGCAGGGCGTAAGAGCGGTCCCCACCGACCCGCACGCGGGCCACACCATCCAGCGCCGAGAACCGGTCGACGAGGTAACGGTCGGCATAGTCGGACAATTCCGGCGTCGTCATGTTATCACTGGCCAGGTTCAGCCACATGATGACGTCTTCGTTGTTGTCGGCCTTCTGGATTTCCGGCGGATCAGCTTCGGTCGGCAGATTGTTCAGGACCGTCGATACACGGTCGCGGATGTCGTTCGCCGCCGCATCGATGTCCACATTCACTGAGAACTCGACGCTGATGCTGGACCGGCCATCCGTGGAATTGGAATCGATAAACCGGATGCCGGATACGCCGGCAATCTGGTCCTCGATGATGCGCGTGATGCGCGTTTCGACAACGTCAGCGGAAGCGCCAGGATAATTGGTCTGGATGTTGACGATCGGCGCGTCGATATCCGGATACTCACGCAGCGGCAGCCGCATGAAGGACACGATTCCGAAGATGATGAGGACCAGCGAAAGGACCGATGCAAACACCGGCCGCTTGATGGAAACGTCTGACAGCAGCATCGGGCTTACCGGCCGTTGGAGGCGCCAGGCGAGGCCACGCCACCACCTGTCTGCAGCACTGTGCGATCACGCACGACAATCGGGGCCCCATCGCGCACACGGATCAGGCCGTCGGTGATGATCTCTTCCCCCGGCTCCAGTCCGGCAACGACTTCCACCTGGCCACCTTGGCGCAGGCCAACCTGGATCTGACGGCGCTCTGCCACCAGCTGGCCGTTCTTGTCCGTCGCGACATAGACGAAACTGTTCGGACCGATCGGCTCGATCGCCTCTTCCGGCACGGAGAGCGCGCGGCGTGGATCGGCCAGCAGCGTCACTTTCATGAACATGCCCGGCTTCAGCAGGCGGTCCGGGTTCGGCAGGATGGCGCGCACGCGGATGGAACGGGTGACCGGATCGATGCTGGCGCCGACCGTGTCTACGGTGCCGTCGAACGACATGCCCGGCAGGTCGTCCGTTTCGACGCGCACATCCGTTCCCTTGCGCACCGAGCGCAGGAAAATGGACGGCACAGAGAAGTCGAGCTTCATCTCGCTGTCGTCGATCAGTTCGGCCACCACGTCACCGGCGCGGACATAGGAGCCGACGCTGACAAGGCGGAACCCGAGGACTCCGTCGAACGGCGCGACCAGGACGCGGTCCTTCTGGCGGGACTGGACGGCTCGCAGCTGCGCATTCGCTGCGTTCAGGTCGCGCTGGGCCTCGTCGAGGACGGATTGGGACACGGTGCGCCCCTCGACCAGCTGCTTGGTCCGCTCATAGCGCTGACGGGCTTCATTGGCGGTCGCCTCGGCGGCATCCACCAGCGCGGCCTGTTCGCCCTGGGCGAGGGAGAGCAGCGTCTTGCCCTTGGTCACGCGGTCGCCATCGTCGAAATAGATGGCCGTCACGCGGTCGGCGACGTTCAGGGTCAGGTCAACGCTTTCACGGGCTTCCAGCGTGCCGAGGGCTTCGATCTGCATGGAGAATTCGGTTTCCTGCACGGGCGCAGTGAAGACGCTGGCAGCGCCCGGTCCGCGCTGGGCTTCCGCTGGCAATGTGCCCGCCGTGACAATCACGGCCAGCGCAGCTGCCAGGGCTGCGTGCCAGTGTCCGAAAATCCGGATTTTCATTTCTACTCTATCCTGTCCGGCGGCAGAAACCGCCTGTCCATATTGGTTCGGGCCGGCCATGCAATGCACAACCAGCCTCCAAATCGCCCGTATATTCAAAGATAGTCCAAACTGGCCAAAGTCCATATGCGGTTTATTGCAGGTGCACACATTTTCGTGAGATTGAGTCAGCGATGAATCATGATTTCTCGCAAAGGTTGCAGACAAGCCCCTCTATTTGCTTATACGGATAAGTGAATTCATTGGATGTGTTACTTTAGGAGGAATCGATGCTGGGCGGGATCGAAGCAGGTGGCACAAAGATAGTTTGTGCAGTCGGAAGCAGCCCTGACCAGATTTTGGCCAGTCAGGTCATCCCGACAGCTGACCCCGCCGCCAGCTTCCAGCAGGTGTGCGCGTTCTTCGACACGGCGCAGGCCACGCATGGACGGATCGACTCGATTGGCGTCGCCGCCTTCGGTCCGGTCGACATCGACCCCGGCTCTCCGACCTACGGCACGGTCCAGCGCACGGTGAAGCCCGGCTGGGCGGGCGCCAGCTGGGTCGACGGGCTGAGCCGGCTCGGTTGCCCCTTCATCGTGGACACAGATGTCAACGGCGCCGCGCTCGGCGAATGGCGCCTCGGCGCCGGGAAAGGGTACGCCACGCTCGCCTATGTCACGGTCGGTACCGGCATTGGCGCGGGGGTCCTGAAGAATGGCCGCTCGATGTCCGGCTCGGGTCATTACGAGATGGGCCACATATATCCGCCGCACGATTATGAATCCGACCCGTTCCCCGGTCGTTGCCCGCTTCACAGGGATTGCCTGGAAGGCCTCGCCAGCGGCCCGGCGATCACAGACCGCTGGGGCGTGACGCTGTCGGAAGTACCGGCCGGTCATCCGGCTTTTGCCCTGCAGGCCGGCTATCTTGCCCACCTCGCGACAACCATCACGCTCACCCATATGCCGGACCGGATCATCTTCGGCGGCGGCGTGATGAAGGCGCCCGGCCTGATGGAGCGCCTGCGCGCGGCGACGCGGATCCTGCTGGCGGACTACCTTTCAGACGGCCCCGCAAGCGGAGACCTGGCCGGCTATCTCGTGCCGCCCGCCCTGGGGGACGAGGCAGGGGTGACCGGCGCCCTCGCCATGGCGGAGGCGCGGGCCGGGCACGCCGCGCACTGATCGCTAGAGGTCGCCCTTCAGGTCTTTCATGACGCCGGAGAAGTCGAGCCCGGCATGGCCGCGCGCGTCAAGGTCGCCATAGACCTTCTCCGCCATCTCGCCGAGCGTGATCTTCGCGCCCGCCGCCACGGCAGCCTCATGGGCGAGCTTCAAATCCTTCAGCATCATCGCAACGGCAAAGCCAGGCTGGTAATCCCGGTTCGCAGGCGAGGTCGGCACCGGCCCCGGCGCCGGGCAATAGGAGGTCATGCTCCAGCACTGGCCGGATGAGACCGACGAGATGTCAAAGAAGGTCTGCGCATCGAGGCCCAGCTTCTCGGCCAGGTTAAATGCCTCGCATGTGCCGATCATGGAGATGCCGAGCAGCATGTTGTTGGCGATCTTCGCCGCCTGCCCGTTTCCGCTGCCGCCGGCGTGGAAAATGTTCTTGCCCATCGCCTTCAGGATCGGTTCGGCGCGGGCGTACGCCATGTCGGGCCCGCCAGCCATGAAAGTCAGCGTGCCCGCATCGGCCGCGGCCGTGCCGCCGGAGACCGGCGCATCAATCATCGGAAAGCCCGCCGCTTCGGCCTGTTTCGCGGCTTCGCGCGCATCGTCCACCGCGATGGTGGAACAGTCGATCAGCAGGATGCCCTTGTTGGCATGTTCCGCCACGCCATCCTTGCCGAAATAGACCGCCAGCACATGCTTGCCCGCGGGCAGCATGGACACCACCACCTCGGCGCCCTGCACGGCATCCTTCAGCGACGCCGCACCAAAAGCGCCCTTGTCCACGGCCGCCTGCACGGCATCGGTGTTGAGGTCGAAGGCACGCACTTCATGCCCCGCCTTGCACAGATTGGCACACATGCCCGAGCCCATGTTTCCGAGCCCGATGAATGCGATCTTGGCCATGACGGCCTCCCTTTGACTTTGTTCTTACTTGTCCTTGAAGTCCGGCGCGCGTTTCTCGACGAAGGCGCTCATGCCTTCCTTCTGGTCTGCGGTGCCGAACAGGCCCTGGAACAGGCGGCGTTCGAACTTCACGCCTTCCGTGGTCGGCAGTTCGAGGGCCCGGCCCACCATTTCCTTCGCCGCCATCAGGGACGGGATGGAGAAGCCGGCGATTTCCTTCGCCGCCGCCATCGCCTCATCCATCAGCGTCTCATGCGGCACGACGCGGGAGACGAGCCCGATCCGGTCAGCTTCAGCGCCGTCGATCATGCGGCCGGTCAGCACCATGTCCATGGCCTTCGCCTTGCCGACGGCTTTCGTCAGGCGGATCGAGCCGCCCATGCCCGGCGTGACGCCCAGCTTGATTTCCGGCTGGCCGAACTTCGCCTTTTCCGACGCGATGATCATGTCGCACATCATGGCCAGCTCACAACCGCCGCCGAGGGCAAAGCCATTCACCGCCGCGATCACCGGCTTGCGGCAGGCCGCGAACCGGTCCCATAGACCGAAGAAATCGTCGACATACATGTCGGAGAAACTCTGCGGCTGCATCTCCTTGATGTCCGCCCCGGCCGCAAAGGCCCGGCCCTCACCCGTCAGGATACTGACGGCAATATCCTTGTTCCGGTCGATCTCGCCGAAGACATGCGCGACTTCGCTCATGACTTCCTGGTTCAGCGCATTCAGGCTGTCCGGCCGGTTGATCGTGACCAGCGCAATGCGGTCGGAATGTTCGAAAGTGATCGTGTCGTAGGTATTCATGAAATCCTATCCCATCGTCGGAATGATGAAGGCCTGATCGCCGATGTCGCCTTCCGGCCAGCGCTGGGTGATCGTCTTGATCTTCGTCCAGAACCGCACGCCTTCCGGGCCATGCTGGTTCGTATCGCCGAATGCCGAGCGCTTCCAGCCCCCGAACGTGTGATAGGAGACCGGCACCGGGATCGGCACGTTCACGCCGACCATGCCGACATTCACCTGCGCCGCGAACTCGCGCGCCGCGCGGCCGTTCGAGGTGAAGATCGCGCAGCCATTGCCATACTGGTGATTGGAGGGAAGCGCCGCGGCCTCCTCCAGCGACTCCGCGCGCACCACCTGCAGCACCGGCCCGAAGATCTCTTCCTTGTAGGACTGCATGTGCGGCTTCACATTGTCGAACAGGTTCGGCCCGATGAAGTAGCCGCCCTCGGCGCCCTGCATGGTGAGGCCCCGGCCATCCAGCAGCAGGTCTGCGCCCTCGTCCACACCCATCTGGATGTAGCTTTCCACCTTCGCCTTGTGCGCGGCGGAAACAACCGGGCCGTAATGCGCATCCGCATCGGTGGAGAAACCGACGCGCAGATCCCGCGCCGCGTCCAGCATGCGCTCGACGAACTCGTCGCCCGTCTTCTTGCCGACCGTCACCGCAACCGGCAGCGCCATGCAGCGTTCGCCCGCCGAGCCATAGGCCGCGCCGACGATGTCTTTGACTGCCTGCTCCATGTTGCAGTCCGGCATAATGATGCCGTGGTTCTTCGCGCCGCCCATGGCCTGCACGCGTTTGCCGTGCGCCGTGCCGGTCGCATAGACATATTGTGCGATATCGGAGGACCCGACGAAGCTGACCGCCTTGATCTCCGGATGCTTCAGGATGGCGTCGACGGCCACCTTGTCACCGTTGACGACGTTCAGCACGCCTTCCGGTGCGCCCGCTTCCAGCAACAGCTCGGCGAGGCGCATCGGCACCGACGGGTCTTTTTCAGACGGCTTCAGGATGAACGTGTTGCCGCAAGCAATCGCCACGGCGGCCATCCAGCAGGGGATCATGGCGGGGAAGTTGAACGGCGTGATGCCGGCCACGACACCCAGCGGCTGGCGCATGGAATAGACGTCGATGCCGGGGCCCGCGCCCTCGGTGTACTCGCCTTTCTGCAAGTGCGGGATGCCGCAGGCGAACTCGACCACGTCGATGCCGCGCTGAACGTCGCCCTTGGAGTCGGCCACCACCTTGCCATGCTCGGAGGAGAGCAACTCGGCCAGCTCGTTGATGTTGGCTTCCAGCAGGCGCTTGAATTCGAACATGACGCGCGCGCGGCGCTGCGGGTTCATCACCGACCAGGCCGGGAAGGCCGCTTCGGCATTCGCCACGGCGGCGTCCAGCTCAGCCTCGGTCGCCAGCGCGACGCGGGCCTGAACCTCGCCGGTGTTCGGATTGTAGATGTCGCCGAACCGACCGGACGTGCCGGTCACGCTCTTGCCGCCGATGAAATGATGCACTTCGCGCATGGTGGACTCCCTTTGACGTCTGGGGGGAATAGATCCCCGACTTTGACGGGACCGTAAAGCGCGCGTAATTTCAGGTAAATGGACAATATCGCAGCTTGCAGCTGCGTTTATGCAGGCGAATTTCAATGAACTGGCCAACATGAACTGGGATGATCTCCGCCTCCTTCTCGATGTCAGCCGCCATCCGCGCCTCGCCGATGTCGCCGCACGCACAGGGCTCGACGCGACAACGATCAGCCGGCGCCTGCGCCGCCTCGAAACGGACCTTGGCCTCGAACTGTTCGAACGGACGCCCAAGGGTCATTTGCTGACGCCCGCCGGGCAGGCCGTCGCCGACAAGGCCGAGGGGCTGGAACACTCCGCGTCAGAGATCGCCAGCCTGTCGGAAAGCGAAGGCCCGCTCGCCGCAGGGCGCGTCCGCCTCGGCGTGCCGGAAGGCCTTGGCAGCCTTCTGATCGCGCCCGCCATCGCCCGCTTCGCCGTGGCCTACCCGCATATCGGGCTCGATATCATCGCCCTGTCCGGTTTTGTGAGCGTGCCGAAGCGCGAGGCGGACATGTCGATCATGCTGACGCGGCCCAAGGCGGGACGCCTGAAAGTGCGGAAACTGTCGGACTATGTGCTGCAGCTCTACGCCCATCCGGACTATCTTGCCCGAACCGGCCCGGTCAGCGCCGTGGCCGATCTCGCGGAGCATGACCTCATCGGCTATGTCGACGACCTGATCTATTCCGCCCAGCTGCGTTACCATCAAGACATCGCGCCGGGCCTGACGCCCCGCTTCTGCAGCCCGTCCATCGTTGCCCAGTGGCAGATGGCGCGGGAAGGCGCCGGCATCGCCGTGCTGCCGCACTTTATCGCCGGGAACGACCCGCAGCTTGTTTCCGTGTTGCCGGACGCCGTGCGCATCGAACGCGCCTTCTGGCTGGCCGTGCACGAAGACGTCCACGCCACCAGCCGCGCCCGGGCGGTGAATACGTTCCTGGACGAGTTGTTCGCCGGAGCCACCCAGCGCCTGATGGGCTGAGCCCTCACCTCCGGTCGGGGGGAGAAACCGCTGCGGGGGCAACGGCTGGAGGTGAGGGCCAGGCGGGTCTTCCGGGAGGAAGCCTAGAACGCGGCGCGGATGCCGACGCGGATGTTCCGCCCCGGCGCCGGCACGACATCTTTCAGCACGCTGGTGGCGTAGCGGATCTCTTCATCTGTCACATTGCGTGCATCGACGAACAGCGTCGTGCCGTCCCGGCCGAAGCCTAGCTCTGCGAGGTTCAGGTCCGCACGCAGGTCCAGCTGCGTGTAGCCATCAGTCGGCAGTTCGCCCGTAGCGGTATCGGTCTGGTCGTCCGCCCACGTCACATGCGCCGCGGCGGACCAAAGACCCCAGTCGGCCTTGGCGCCGGCATTGATCGTCAGCGGCGGCATCAGCGGGACATTGCCGCCACGGTCCAGTTCGCCGGAAACGACATCTATGCCGCCATCCAGCGTCCAGTCCGCGTTCAGCGGGCCCTGCGGGATGTAAGCCTGGCCGTAGATCTCCGCGCCGGTGAAGGTCGCGTCTTCCTGGCTGAACAGGTAGACCGGCAGGCCGTCGACCTCTTCGAGCCCTTCATAGAGGCCCGGTGTCAGGTAGATGAAGCCATCGAAGCTGGTGCGGAACAGGTTCACGCCGAAGCTGGCATTCGCGCTTTCCCAGCGGGCCGTCGCTTCGATGTTCAGGCCCTTTTCCTTGTCCATGTTGATATCGCCGACCTCATACTGCGCGGTCGCGAGGTGGGCGCCGTCGGCATAGATCTCGCTCTCGTTCGGGGCCCGTTCGGTGTGGGAGACCTGCAGGCCGACGAACCAGCCATTGTCCCAGTGCTGGTGCGCGCCCAGCGACGCGCTGAACAGGTCGAAGCTCGTATCGCCCGCCGCATTGCCGCGCTCGGCGTTCTCGATCCGCGCGCCGCCTTCCAGGCCGAAGCCGCTCTCCCAGTCGATCGTCTCGTACAGGAACGCACCGAGGCTGTTGGAAGAGGTGGGCGTGATGAAGGCTTCATCGCCATAAGCCCCGAGGTCCTTGTCGGTGTACTGCACACCGACCGCGCCCTTCACGAGACCGATTTCATGGCTCAGCTCCACGCGCGCCTCGGTGCCGTCAGACTTGTAGACCGTGCCCGGCTCGCCCGGCGCTTCGAATTCCGTATGCGCGTAGTCTGCCTGCGAGACGGTCGCGGTGAGTTCCTTCAGGATGCCCGTATCGAACTTGATGCCGCCGCGGAAATCGTAGCGGGTCTGCTCCATGTCGATGAAGGGATTTTCCTCTGCGGCCGCGCCATCGCCTGCATCGCCGTCCTCATCGCCATGTTCATGGGCGGAACCGGGCAGGCCATACTGCGCCTGCTGCTGGCGCACGGCCACGCCAAGGAACGCGTTTTCGCCGATCCAGGAGACACCACCTGCCAGAGACGTCGTCTGCGCGAAGGAGTTTTCCATCGTGCCGGAGGCATGTTCTTCTTCCTCATGCGCTGGGCCTTCCTCGGCCTCTTCCTGCGCATGCAGGCGGGCCGACTCGGCCATGCCCGGAATGTCGTAATTGCCGAAGTCACGGGCAGAGCCCGTCAGGGTAAAGACGAACGGCCCCTGCACCATCTGTCCGCGCGCGGCGGCTTCAGTACCTTCGCTCACGTCATTGTAAGCCCCGAACATGTCGGCCGAGGCCTTGCGCTCCGGCAGCGTGTCCGGCAGCAGGCCGTCGATCACATTCACAACGCCGCCGATTGCCTGCCCGCCATAGGCCAGCGCCGCCGGACCGCGCAGGATCTCGATCTTCTCCGCATCGATGCCGTCAGCCGCAGCCTGGTGGTCGGGCGAGGCGGCAGAGACGTCGATCACGCCGATGCCATTGGTCAGCACCTGCACCCGCTCTGCGCCAAGCCCGCGCAGCACAGGCCGGCTCGCGCCCTGTCCGAAGAAGGTGGTGGAGACGCCCGGCTGGCGGTCCAGCGTGTCGCCCAGCGTCGGGCCCAGCGTCTCGATAATGCCTTCCCGGCCAATCGAGGTCGCATTGCCGATCAGCTCGCCTTCCAGCCTGTCCGGCCCCGGCGCGGTGACAATGACGGACTGCTGGCGCAGGTCCTTGTCTTCAGGGGCATCGGCATGGGCAAAACCGGCGAGGACCGCCGAGGAGGCAGCGAGGAGAAGAAGCTGTTTCATAATAGGAGGGAGGATCCGCTTGCGTGAATGTTATAATATTGCATTACCTGATCGGCAGGCAGCGTCAAGCCACCTTCTAGGGAAAACCCCCGGGTTTCAGCAGCTGCGGATCTGGGCTAGGCGGGAGAGCCTCGATAGTCACCGTAACAACCGACCAGATCATGCTGACACCTCGCTGACGCACGAACAAAGGCTCCGCAAATCCCATGATGATCACGCTCAGCAGCGTCCTCACCCCAGACCAGGTGCAAAAGGTCACCAGTCTCGCCTCCGGGCTCAGCTGGCGTGACGGCGCCACCACCGCCGGGGCCGTCGCACGGCAGGTGAAGCGCAATGAGCAGGCAGAGCTGACCGGGGCCACCGGCACGGCGGCAAGGAAAATCCTGACCGAAGCGATCGAGCGCCACCCCGTGCTGCGTGCCGCCGCCCAGCCGCGACGCTTCTCGAACCTGATGATCAGCCGCGCCCGCGATGGCGGCGGCTATGGCCGCCATGTTGACAATGCCTTCATGGGCAGCGGCGACCGGCGCCTGCGCACTGACCTGTCCTTCACGCTCTTCCTCAGCGACCCGTCCACCTATGAAGGCGGCGAATTGGCGGTCGACACGCCGTCCGGCGAACATGTCGTGAAGCCGGAGGCGGGCGACCTCGTCCTCTATCCTTCCACCACGCTGCATGAAGTCCGGCCCGTGACGTCCGGCGAACGGATCGTCTGCGTCGGCTGGATCGAGAGCGCCGTGCGCGATGCCGCCGCCCGCGAAATCCTGTTCGACCTCGAAAACCTGCGCGCGACCCTTGCCCAGCAACACGACGCGCAATCGCCCGAAATGCTGACGCTGGCCAAGACAATCTCCAACCTGCTGCGCCTCTGGGGCGACGCGTAAGGCAAGTCCGGCATGATCCGGTTTAGTCCGGTATAGTCATGGCAGGTCATGCATGATCATGGCGAAGTCGGCTTTCGTGCTGCGCAAATCATCACCACACGCGTCACGCCCGATGGCCAACGGTCATCTGGGCGCCCATCTCTGAACGAGGCGCCAAGCGCGTCATGTCATGACGTTCCTGAGGTATCGTTCCGGGATGGATCCCCAAACCGCTGCGCGGCCGGGGATGACGCAGGTGGGGAGTTATCCACCAACTGAACCGTCAAATCCTGCCGCCATCATTACCGCGCAAACAAAATTATCCAACACCTCCGTCCCCTGACGTATAGTCCGGCACATGTCACTCTTCCGCCTTCCCGACGGTTTCCCGCCACAGCTTGCCTTTCTCTGGCCCGTGATCTGGGTCCAGGTGCTGATGCTGCGCGCGGAGATCCGGGCGACCTATGGGCGGGGCGTGAAATATCACTGGAGCATCACGCCGAACCTGCGCGTCTATCTCGTCAGCATCGACTGGATGCCGGGACAGAAAGCCGAACGCGACTGGCTGAAACCTTCCGAACATTACAATGACCGCCTTGCCGCTGCGTGCGATGGGCGGGCGGCTGCGCCTGCATATACGGCGCAGTTCGGCGAATTTCATGATGTCGGTATGGCGCCCGCCATCCGCCACATCGCGCCAGCGAGCACGCTGACTCTCCCGTTGCCGGAAACCTGACGCGCAACCTGATCCTGAAAATCCGGTTCCCTCCGCAAAGCGCCTTCACGGGCGTCGAAGCTGCTGGGCGCAACGGCATGTCTGGACAAGTCCGCCGCAGCGGCCGACATTCGCGCCATGATTACAGGACCGACTTCTCATTCGTTCATGTCGCAGCGCCTGCGACTCCATTATGTCGACTGGGGCAATGAAGGCGCCCCGACGCTGATCCTGCTGCATGGCGGGCGCGACCATTGCCGCAACTGGGACTGGGTGGCCCAGGAATTGCGCGATGACTGGCACATCATCGCGCCGGATTTGCGCGGTCATGGTGACAGCGCCTGGTCGTCGGACGGGGAGTACAGCCCCCGCGCCAATGTCTATGACCTTGCCCAGCTGATCCACCAGCTGAATGTCGGCCCGGTCCATATCGTCGCCCACTCCTATGGCGGCAACATTTCGCTGCGCTATGCCGGGATCTATCCGGACATGGTCAACAAGCTGGTCGCCATTGAGGGGCTGGGGCCGTCGCCGCGGATGCTGTCCGAGCGCTCGTCGGTACCGCCGGACAAACGGATGCGGGACTGGATTGAAAACAAGCGTGCCGCGGCCGGCCGGATACCTCGCAAATACGCCTCACTGGAAGACGCCTACAAGCGCATGCTCGACGAGAACTCCTATCTGTCAGCGGAGCAGGCCCGCCACCTCACCATTCATGGCATCAGCCAGAATGAGGACGGCACCTATTCCTGGAAGTTCGACAATTACTTCCGCGTGATGACGCCTTATGACTTGCCGCAGGACGAACTGGAACAGCTGTGGGCCAATATCACCTGCCCGACTTTCCTGGCCTATGGCGAGAAAAGCTGGGCCTCGAATCCGCAGGAAGACGGACGGTTGAAGCATTTTCGCAATGCTCAGGTGAAACTCTACAAGGATGCCGGCCACTGGCTGCACCATGACAAGCTGGATGAGTTCGTCGCGGACCTGAAAGCCTTCCTTTAAGGGCCTTTCCGGCCGGGCATGACCGTGGGTCACGACTGGTATGCGCGTGTGTCCGGGATAGACTGGCGCGGTACATATCAGGAGGAACACATGGCAGATCCGCTTTTCAGCCTTGAAGGCAAAGTCGCCCTCGTCACCGGCGGCAGCCGCGGCCTCGGCTATCAGATGGTGAAAGCCTTCGCCGAACGCGGCGCCGACGTCATCATCGCCAGCCGCAAGGTCGAGGCTTGTGAAGAGGTCGCCGAAGAGGTCCGCGCCATGGGCCGCAAAGCCCTTGCCATCGGCGCCCACTGCGGAAAGTGGGACGATATCGACCGCCTGATCGAAGCCGCCTATGCCGAATTCGGCCGGGTCGATATCCTGGTCAACAATGCCGGCATGGGCCCGATGGTGCGCAGCCACGAAGTGCCGGAGAACCTGTTCGACAGCGTCGTGAACCTCAACTTCAAGGGCCCGTACCGCCTCGCCGCGGTGATCGGCGACCGGATGAAGAAGGACGGCGGCGGCTCCATCATCAACATCTCCTCGATTGCCTCGCTGGTGCCGATGCCGCGCGTTGTTTCCTATGCCGGCGCCAAGGCCGCGCTGAACGCGATGACGACCAGCTTCGCCCGGGAATACGGCCCGGAAGTGCGCGTGAACTGCATCGCCGCCGGCCCGTTCCTGACCGACATCTCCAAGGCCTGGACGGAAGAGGCGCGGGAAACCTCCGACAACGCTCTCGGCCGCCCGGGACGCCCGGAAGAGATCGTCACCGCCGCGCTCTATCTGGCGTCCGATCATTCCAGCTTCACCACGGGGTCCATCATCCGGGTCGACGGAGGCGCGTAATGTCCTCCGAGCATCTGCTGGAACCGGACCTGAAGGATTTCTTCCTGTCCATGCCGCCCCTGACGCTGTCGCGGGAAGCAATGCCCGCCATTCGCGAAGCCCGCGAGAAGATGGCGATGGAGCAGATGCCGCCGCTGCCGCCGGAAGTCTCCATCGTGCAGGAACTGGCCCCCGGCCGGGACGGCGCACCGGATGTGCGGATGAAAATCTACCGCACGCCATCGGACCGGAAAGACCGGCCCGCCATCCTGCACCTGCATGGCGGCGGCTATGTTCTCGGCAGCCCGGAAAGCAACGCGCCGCAGCACTGCGCCTGGGCCAAGGGCATGGACGCGGTCGTCGTCGCGCCGGCCTACCGCCTCGCGCCCGAGACCGCGTATCCGGGCAATGTCGAGGATGCCTATGCTGCACTCGCCTGGCTCTGCGAGAATGCCGGGCAGCTCGGCGTCGACACATCGAAGATCGCCGTGGCAGGTGAAAGCGCAGGCGGCGGGCTCGCCGCGGCTCTGGCACTGCTCGTCCGTGACCGGAAGGAGTTCAGCTTCTGCTTCCAGTACCTGATCTTCCCGATGCTGGACGACCGCACAACCATCCGCGCCGATCTCTCGCACATGTTTGGCGAATATGTCTGGGACAGGGCGAAGAACCGGTTTGGCTGGGAAGCTCTTCTGGGCGAGGCGCCTGGCGGGCAGGACGTTTCACCCTACGCCGCCGCCGCGCGGGCAGAGGACCTCTCCGGCCTGCCGCCGACCTTCATCTCAACCGGAGCCATGGACCTCTTCACGGAAGAAGACCTCGAATATGCCCGCCGCCTGATGGCGGCCGGAGTACCGGTGGAAATGCATGTCTATCCGGGCGCTCCGCACGGTTTCATGTGGGTACCGAAAGCGCGTGTGACAAAGCAGTACGCCCGGGACGCCTGGGATGCACTGGCAAGAGGAATCGGGGCCGCCTAAAAGTTCGCGGCCTCGGCTTCGTTCGCCGTAATGGAAAAGACCAGGCTTGGCGGCATGTCCGGCACATCCTTCACCGTATCGGTCTGGCGCATGTTCAGCTGTTCCAGCGCCTCGATGATCTTCTGATTGTCGGGACGGACGATGGCGTGAACCGCATCGGCATCCAGCTCCCGGAACGCCTTGTGGAAAGTCGCCCGGCCAAGTTCGTATCCGTATCCCTTGCCCCAGGCTTCCCGGGCAAGGCGGAAACGGAGGTTCAACCGCTCCTTCAAATTGATCTGCCGGTAAGCCAGCCCGCCAAAGCCAATCACGTAATCCGGGTTGTCTACTGTAGAAACGGCCCAGTTGCCGAACCCATACTTCCACCAGTGATCCTTGATGGTCTGCAGCATGCGCCGGCTGTCGCTCTTCTCGCGCAGCGGGCCGGTTGGCGCATAAGCTGAGACTTCCGGGTCACTGAAGATCGCAAAGTGGCGCTTCAGGTCAGCCATCGTCGGTTCTCTGAGTGCAAGAGAGCCAAAGGTTATCTGTTCATCCATGGACGCGGTTCCAAGTTTCCCCCCGGAAATTTGTGACGACAGTCCTGATGCCCGCAAAGGGCGGTGTCAATTTCAACCGCAGGGAAAGCTGTGAATCGCTCGCAACCAACCAATGGTCACTTCTTCAGGCCCAACTCCGAGAGCACGTCATCGGTATGTTCGCCGATTGCCGGAGCCGGGGTTATTTCACGCTTCGGCTGGCCGACAAACTGAACCGGCGGCTGGGTTTCCCAATAGCCGCCTTCCGTCGGGTGTTCGCGGTGCTGGAAGAAATTGACCGCCTTCAGGTGCGGGTCGTCCTGAAGGTCCGCGAAATCATTCGCCCGCGCCGCTGGAATGTCGGCTTTGGCCAGCAACTTCAGCCAGTGCTCGGTCGTGTGATTGACGAAATAGTGCTGCACGCGCGCCATCATGTAGTCCATGTTGAAGAACCGTCCGCGCCGGTCGGCGATCCGCTCGTCCTTCAGCTCTTCCGGCGCGCCCATCACCTCAAACAGCTTCACCCAGCGCTGATCCACATAAGGCGCGATGACGATATAGCCGTTCGCCGTCTGCAGCGGCTGGCGACAGGGGTCGACCTGGCGCTGGTAGCAGAACGGACCGACGGGCGGATCGAACGCCGCCTCGTAGAAATGCTCCTCCAGCAGGAAATGTGTGATGCATTCGAACATCGGCACTTCCACATGAACGGCCTCGCCTGTCCGGTCACGCTGGCGCAGCGCCGCGAGTGTCGCATAGACTGCATGCAGGCCGGAAACCTTGTCCGCAAATGCCGTCGGAATGAAACGCGGGCGCGGATTGCCATCCACTTTCGGCAACAGGCTGGTGGCTGCTGAGAGCCCCTGGATCAGGTCGTCATAGGCTGGCCGCCCGGCATAAGGGCCTTCCGATCCGAAACCGAGGCAGTGGACATAGACGATGTCCGACTTGATCGCCTTCACTTCCTCGAAGGTCAGCCCCAGCCGTGCCACTGCATCCGGGCGGATATTGTGGATAAAGACGTCACTGCGTTCGATCAGCCGGCGGATAGCTTCCTGACCTTCTTCGGATTTCATATCCCAGACGACCGATCGCTTTCCGCGATTGATCGTCATATGGCAGGGGCCCATGTGCTTGTTGTTGGCTGACTTGCCGACATTGCGGAAATCGTCGCCGGATGCCGGTTCGACCTTCACGACGTCGGCGCCCATGTCCGCCAGTGTCTGGGTGCAGTACGGTCCGAAGATCACCGTGGTCATGTCGGCAATTCGGATATCGGACAGCACACTTGTTCCCGGCATGGGCATCTCCCTGTTTTTCCATACTCAATGGGACAGGGTCGGAGGCCTTGGCAAGACCTGCCCCGCGGGGATTTCCCTAGGGAAAGAGATCAGGCGAGCAGGCGAACATATGGCTGTTTCCATCCCCGAGGCGTGCCGCATTCGATAGTAGAGATGGAATTGGCGTGGATACTGCCGTGTTCGGTCAGGCCTTACACATGTCTACCCGACTATGGTTTCCCGCCTGAACCGACGAACTTGGGTGACCGTCAGGAAACGTATTTCAGGCCCGGCGTACCTTGCCTGCCCTCTGCTGCGGCCCGCAGATTTTCCGCCATCCAGTCCAGCGACTTGTTCACACGCTCGACGGCCTTGCGTTGGGCGCTGAACACACTCTTCTCGCCATGCGGCAGGTGAAAATATGGATTGGCTTCCCAGATGATAATGCTGCCGTCCGGGCGGATACAGTAATCTACAGCGGCAAAGTCGAGCCCGAGGGCACGCACGGCATGCGACAGGGTCTGAGCCTGAACCGGATCACTGTCGAAATAGGCCCTGTCTTCGCAGATCATGTCGTTCAGCAGTTTGCGGTGGTACCCCATCTTGTGCGCCGCCTGCCGGCGCGGCCTGGATTCCCGCTTCAGCAAGCAGTTCGAGAGGCCCACGATGAGATTCGGCGAGAAAAACAAATGACTGGGCATCACCGCCTCACCGAACACAAACGCGCGCGCCTTGTGATGGTATCGGGCAAACAGGCTGGAGCGGTTTGTGCCTTCCGCCCGGTATTCAGAGCGAATGTCGAAAAGCTGGATCACGGCGACCGGGAACTGGCATTCGTTTGCGGCGCGGCGTGCGTCTGCCTCATTGCGGACGATCCGGACATCCCGCTGGGCGTGCTCTGTGTCCGAGCGGATGATGCATGTGCCACCAAGATCCTTGCAGACCTGTTGCAGGTCTGAAGAGCGGTTGACCATCCGGGCCCGAGCCGACGGGACGCCCTCCTGGTACCAGACAGCCGATTGGCGTGTCTTGCCCGTATTACTCAGCGCTTCCGGACTGTTGAGGATGCGGATTCCTTCTGCGCGTGCGGCATTGGCGATGCCAGCCGCCTCGGCGAAACATTCAGGATATTTCTCCTTTAGCGGGTCTCCCAACCAGAAGACGACCAGGCTAACGCCCGTCAGGTCTGGCATGGGTGTGCCGGTTTTGTGGAAGCGAATGCGCGCGGCAAAATCCGGATCGGTTTCCCGGAGCCGGTCCATGAAAACTGCGCCTGTGGGAACCCCACGGCCACGTCCTGGACCATGAACGACTATGAGAATGCTGCCCTGCGTACCCATCTACTCATTGCGCCTTATTGTGCCAAAACGCTCCGGAAATCCGCTTCCGGCGGCGATATGGCTGGAACAATCGCAATATCCTTGCCAGTTACTCTAAACAAAAACAACTGCAATTACTGCAGATTACGGGATATTACGTATCCGATCCGCCAAGACTTAACCGACCTTAACCGAATCGCCGGCATGCTTTGGCCTCTCAGTGTGAGGAGGCTGAAATGTCCATAAAATGGGTTCGGCGGCGCGCACATGTCCGGCGCCTGGCATCCGGCGACAGCGTCCAGGTCGCCCCCAGTTGGGTGCCCGTCGAGGACAAGGGCGGGGACGCAAAAGGGGCTTCCTTTCACTCGGCTTGCCCTGTCTGCGATGCTCCGATCCTCAGTCTGCGCATGCCCAACGGAGGCTGGGTTCACTTCGAACGGGGGATTGGCCTGTCCCGCCTGAAACACCCCTGCTTCTACTTTGGCGAAGACATCGCCAATGCCCGCGACGAGGCGACCGGCGACCTTTTTGACGACGCCTGAAAAGAAAATCGCGCAGACGGCGAGCGTCTGCGCGATCCTTGCTGCCCTGCAGGAAGGGGGTCGGCAGGACAGTAGTGCGGTCAGGCCTTCACTTCGGTCAGGCGCAGATAAGGGCGGAGCGTTTCCCAGCCCTGCGGGAACAGGGTCTTTGCTTCTTCATCCTTGATCGACGGCGGAATGATCACCTTTTTGCCCGGCACCCAGTCTGCCGGCGTCGCGATCTTGTTTGCATCGCTCGTCTGGAGGGCATCGATGACGCGGAGGATTTCATCGAAGTTCCGGCCCACCGCCATTGGATAGGTCATGGTCAGGCGGATCTTCTTGTTCGGGTCGATAATGAAGACCGATCGTACCGCCTGAGTGTCGCTCTGATCCGGATGGATCATGTCGTAGGTCTGGGCGATCTTGAGGTCCTTGTCGGCCACGATCGGGAATTGCAGGTCGGTGTTCTGGGTGGCGTTGACGTCCTCGATCCATTTTACGTGCTCTTCCACCGTGTCCGTCGACAGGCCGAGCGGCTTCACATTGCGGGCAGCGAACTTGTCCGCCAGCTGGGCCGTACGTCCCATTTCCGTGGTGCAGACCGGTGTAAAGTCAGCCGGGTGGGAAAAGAAGAAGACCCAGCTGTCGCCCGCCCAGTCATGAAAGGAAATTTCTCCTTTCTGGGTGGCAACAGTAAAATCCGGGGCGGTGTCTCCGATACGCAATGACATGGCAGAAAATCCTTCAGTTCTTGTTTGTCCAGTGTCCGGCTTTGGCCCGCGGAAGATCCGGGGCCACTTCCTGAGCCTTATGTGTTACTTTATATAACACTTTTCAAACTCATTCTTCCGATGCCTGCCATAGACTGGATTTATGAGAGAAAATGCCCGGATCACTCGACCCGGAAAGTGCTCTATTATCTTGTAAATTATAGATATTAATTCCGAAGCACATCGCGTCATTTAGATATTCTATCCGGACCCCCGTAGAGTTACGGATTGACACAGCGCGGCTCAATTTCATTATAGTGGCAATAACTTTGACACTTTAATGTGTCATGATCAGGCTGGGTGGCAGAGCAGCCGGGAGGAATTCGAGAACGTGCGACTGACAGCTTACACGAACTATGCACTCCGGACGCTGATGTATTGCGCCCTGCATCCAAACCAGTTGGTGCGCATTCAGGACGTTGCCGATGCGCACGGGATTTCCAAGGCCCACCTGCTGAAGGCAGCACGCCAGCTGGGCCAGCTCGGCTATCTGGAAAATGTACGCGGCCGCACCGGCGGCGTACGCCTTGGCCGCCCGCCCGAGCGTATCATCATCGGCGAAGTGGTCCGCCACACGGAAGGCGATCTCGAAGTCGTCGAATGCTTCAATCAGACGACTAACACCTGCCCGCTGATCGGCGTCTGCAAGTTCAGCACGCTGTTCCGGGCGGGCCTGCGCGCCTTCTTCGGCGAACTGGACAAGGTGACCCTGGCGGACATGGTCACCAACGGACCGATTCTGCTGGACCGGCTCGAAACCAATCGCGAGGCCCTTGCGGCCGGCTGCTAGTCCGCCGCATCATCCTTCACTTCGACAGCCTTGTAGCTGCCATGGCAGGCGGCGCACTTTCCCATGATCCCGCTGACAGCCAGCTGGATCTCGTCCATCTCCGCTGTCATGGCCATGCCAGAAATGGCGCCGAAATCCTGACGCATGGATTGGCCGATGGCGCGGAAACCTTCCGGGGCTTTCGCCTGCACGGCCTGCCCTTGTCCATTCCCGCGGCGGAGGCCACCCGCCACATCGCGGATCGTTTCCCGGTCTCCTTCGGCCATGGCCGCTTCGATCGTCTGAAGACCCTGAAGGAATTCAAGCATCTCACCGCTGACATGCGCGCGATCCGCAGCCGTGAAATAAAGCGCCAGACGGCCATCGGCGGTGCGTTCCGGGCGGGCCGTTTCGGCCGCCAGCTCGCTGAGGTCTTCATGCGTGGAAACAAACCGCATGAGGCCAACACCCATGATCAGGCCGAAAAATATCCAGCCAAAGGCCGCCCAGGCTTTCTTCATGATCAATCGATCTCCAGATCGTTCTCACCGGCTTCGCCCATGGACACTTCGTTCCACATCGCATTGAGAATACCGAAAGTCAGCGCGAGGCCGAGGCCCAGAATCCAGCTGAAATACCACATACCGTTTTCCTTCCGCTTGATAAGCGTGATCTAGTAGGTGCCGGGGGCGTTGGCTTCTTCCGTCGTCAGACGGCCGAAGAGCACTTTGAAAACCCAGGCCGTATAGGCCAGCACGATCGGAACGAAGATCACCGTCACAACCAGCATGATGAACAGTGTGAGATGGCTGGAAGAGCTGTCCCACACGGTCAAGCTGGCGTTCGGGTTGATCGAACTGGGCAGGATGAAGGGAAACATCGATGTGCCTACCGAGGCGACAATGCCGGTTGCGGCAAGGCCAGACCCGATGAGGGACAGCGATGTCTGGTTCCGGAGGCCAACAAAGGCCAGGGCCGACCCGATAAAGCCAAGTGCGGGCGCCAGGATCATCCACGGATACTTTCCGTAATTGGTGAGCCAGGCACCCGCCTCCACCACGACTTCCTTGCGCAGCGGATTGGCGACACCGTTCGGATCCATGTCCGTCACGATACGGTAACCCATGCCCGTCACAGCGAGCCAGACGCCGGCTGCCGCGTAGAACACGATCACCAGAATCGCCGCAATCTGTCCGAACTTTGCCGCGCGGTTCATGACGTGGCCATGTTCGATTTTCACGACCAGCCACGATGCACCGTGCACAACCAGCATCGCGACAGACGCCAGGCCGCACAGCAGCGCGAACGGGTTCAACAGGCCGAGCAGGCCGCCCGCATAGGTCGCCCGCAGCGTGCGGTCGATGTCAAACGGCACACCCTGCAGCACATTGCCGAGCGCCACGCCGAAGATCAGTGCAGGAACGAAACCGCCAACGAACAGGGCCCAATCCCATGAAGTGCGCCATCCTGCGCTTTCGCGCTTCGACCGGTATTTGAACCCCACAGGTCTGAGTATCAGCGCGGCCAAAACAACGAACATGGCGAGATAGAAGCCGGAGAAGCTGATCGCGTAGACATAAGGCCACGCGGCAAACAGGGCGCCGCCGCCCGTGATCAGCCAAACCTGGTGGCCCTCCCACATCGGACCGATGGAATTGATGACGAGGCGACGTTCCTTGTCCGTCTTAGCGACGAAGGGAAGCAATGACGCAACGCCGAGATCATAGCCGTCTGTCAGGGCGTAACCGATGAGCAGCACGCCGACGAGACCCCACCAGAGGACTTTCAGCGTTGCATAGTCGAGAGGAAGTTCCATTGTCCTGTCCTCCTATTTGTCGAACTGGATGGTGCGCGGACGGGCCGGCACGGCGTCGTTGTGTGTGTCGGGGCCACCGCCACCCGCGCCCTGAGGCAGGATGCGGGCGCCCGGGCCAAGCTTCACCGCGCGGATCATCAATGTGATCTCGATCACGGCGAGCGTGCCGTACAGCAGCGTGAAGCCCGCCATGGTCATGATCACCTGCGTGGCCGACAGGCTGGAGACACCCATGAATGTCGGCAGGACACCGTCGATCACCCATGGCTGGCGTCCGGCTTCCGCAAGGATCCAGCCGAGTTCCGCGGCAATCCATGGCAGCGGGATTGCGAAAAATGCCAGCCGCAGGAACCAGCCCGGCACTTTTCGCTTCAGGCTGACAAAGTAGAACGCCGTCGCGAACATGGCGATGAACAGGAAGCCCAATCCGGCCATGAAGCGGAATGAAAAGAACGACATGGCGACATTGGGCACCGTGTCCCAGGCTGCCTTCTGGATCGTCGCGCGGTCCGCCGTTGCCGGGTCGTCGACATAGCGCTTCAACAGCATGGCATATCCAAGGTCTGTCTTGGTCTGCTCGAAGATATCGCGAGCCTGCAAGTCATCCGGGTTCTCGTTCAATGCTTCCACGGCCTTGTAAGCGCGAATGCCATTTTCGATCCGGTCTTCCGCAACGGCCACGAGCGGCAGGATGCCCTGAACTTCCCCGTCCAGCGACCGGGTCGCGATCAGGCCAAGCACATAAGGCACATGAATGGCGTAGTCGGTGCGGTGTTCCGCTTCATTCGGAATGCCGATCAGCGTCAGGCCAGCCGGGGCTGGCTCGGTCTCCCACATGGCTTCCAGCGATGCGAGTTTCATCTTCTGGTTATCGGTCAGGGCATAGCCGCTTTCGTCACCAAGGACGACCACAGACAATGCCGACAGGAGGCCAAAACTGGCCGCGACCGCCATGGAGCGTTTGGCGAGACCAAGGTGCCGGTTTTTCAGGACATACCAGGAAGAAATCCCGAGTACGAAAACGGACGCCGTCACATAGCCGGCGCTCACCGTGTGAACGAACTTCGCCTGCGCAACCGGGTTGAACAGCACTTCCATGAAGTTGGTGACTTCCATCCGCATCGTGTCCGGATTGAATTCAGATCCGACCGGGTTCTGCATCCAGCCATTGGCGATCAGGATCCACAATGCCGACAGGTTCGAACCGAGCGCGACGAGGAACGTGACCAGCCAGTGGGCAGGACGGGACAGCTTGTCCCAGCCGAAAAACATCAGGCCAACCAGCGTCGCTTCCAGGAAGAAGGCCATCAGGCCTTCGATCGCCAGCGGCGCGCCGAAAATGTCGCCGACATAATGCGAATAGTAGGACCAGTTCATCCCGAACTGGAATTCCATCGTGATGCCGGTCGCAACGCCCAGCACGAAGTTGATCCCGAACAGCGTGCCCCAGAACTTGGTGGTGCGTCGCCACACCTCCTTGCCGGTCATCACATAAGCGCCTTCCATGACCACCAGCAGCATGGAAAGCCCAAGCGTCAGTGGCACGAACAGGAAATGGTACATGGCTGTCAGCGCAAATTGCCAGCGCGACAGGTCAGCAACTAATAAATCAGGCATGGTCGTCTCCCGGCCGCAAAAAATGAGCGGTCTCTGGTCTACATGACGGCACAAATATGCCTGTCATTTTTAACAAACGATAGCGCAAAAAGTCGCATGCAATATAACACTTATAAGTCTTAACTAGCTTACATGCCTGAAGCCCCTGAAAACTCTGGAAAAATGCGGACACGTGCTGCCCTGAAATCGTGGGCAGCTGCATCGCAGCGCGCCATCCGCCTGGGCCTTGCCTGCCAGCTTCTGGCCATGGCGGGCTGGATCGCGATTGCCTGGGGCATCGGGCACAGCGTTGCCGCCATTGCATCCGGGGACGCTCCCGGGCCGGGCCTGCCCATCGCAGCGGCCGGCGTTCTCGTGCGGGGCGTGTCAGGCTGGCTGGGCGATCTCCTGCTCGCCCGCGCAGGTCAGGCGATGGTGACGGCCGCACGTGCAGACATCTTCAGAACCTTGTCGGAAGCTGGCGCCGGCTGGCTCAGCGGGGCCGACGCTGGCACACGCACGGCGCAAATCATCGACCGGACGGCAAAGCTCGAAGGCTACGCTGCACGCTGGCTGCCGGGCATGCGCCTCGCTGTCGCCGGGCCGGTCATCATTCTGATTGCCGTCGCAACCCAAACCTGGCTCTCGGCCGTCCTGTTGCTGGTATCGGTTATGGTGCTGCCCGTGTTCATCTGGCTGACCGCAAGCGAAACTGCTGCCCGTGCGAAAGCCCAGCAGGCCGCACTCGATGAGCTTTCCGGCACGTTCCAGTCGCGCGCGGCGCAGTCCGGCCTGATCCGCGCATTCCGCGGCATTGCGCGTGAGACCGTCAGGCTTGAAAACGCGTCCCTCCAGCTGCGAGACCGGACGATGGCGATTCTCCGCGTTGCCTTCCTGTCGACAGCCGTGCTGGAATTCTTCGCCTCGGTCTCCATTGCGCTGGTCGCCGTCTATATCGGGTTCAAGCTGCTGGGCGTCTTTCCGTTCGCCACCGGCGAAACCCTGACGCTGGCCGAGGGCCTGACCGCCCTGATCCTTGCGCCGGAATTCTTCAGCCCTATCCGAAAGCTCTCCAGCCTTCACCATGATCGTGCCGATGCGGCAGCCGCCGCAGACATGCTGTCGGAGTGGCTGGAACGCCGGGCCGATTTCCCGGTGAGGAAGCTGGAGCCGCTGGCGAAGGCGCCTGCCATCATCTTCGATCAGGTGACACTCGGCTGGAACGACGACCGATCAGCCGTCTCCGGTCTTTCGTTCGAGGCATTGCCCGAAAAGGTCACCACGCTGGCCGGTCCGTCCGGGTCCGGAAAATCCACGTCCCTACTCGCCCTGATCGGCCGCGCTTGTGTGGCCGATGGTGAGATCAAGGTAGACGGTCGAACGCTGCAGCCCGGCGAAAGCCTCGCCGATTCCATCGCCTATATCGGCCAGACGCCGTGGCTGATGGAAGGCAGCATCCGTGAGAACATCGCCATTGCCCGGCCGGGCGCGCTGCCGGAAGACGTCATGCAGGCAGCACAGCAGGCGGGTATTCTCGACTTCGCTGACAGCACCCGCGGAGGACTGGATCAGGTGCTTGCCCGCTTCGGCGCGGGGCTTTCCGGCGGACAGCGCCAGCGCATCGCCCTCGCCCGCGCCCTGTTGCGCAACATGCCAATTCTTCTGCTCGACGAACCGACGGCGCACCTGGACCCCGATGCGGAAGAAGCATTCCTCCTGAAACTGAAAGACCTCGCGAAGGACCGGACACTTCTGGTCGCCAGTCATTCCGATGCGCTCATCGCTGCATCCGATCTCGTGATCCGGCTCCAGCCGCAACACAAGATGGAGGATGCCGGATGCTGAAACTCTGGAAACTCCTTGGCCGGCCCGCCAAAGTCCGCTTTGGTCTTGCCCTGCTCCTGTCTGCCCTCGCAGGGGCTTCAAGCATTGCCCTGCTCGGCCTTTCCGGCTGGTTCCTCTCCGCAGCGGCCATCGCCGGATCCGCCGGGGCTGGATATGTGTTCAACCATCTTTATCCCAGCGCCGGCGTTCGCGCGGCCGCCTTCTCTCGCGTCCTCACGCGCTATGGCGAACAGCTCGTTGGTCATGACGCGACCCTCAACCTGTCTGCGCGCCTGCGGCCCCAGCTCTTCGCGGCCAGCGCCGCAACGCAGCGCGGCTTCACATCCATGCCAGCAAGGGAACTCAGCTCACTGATTGATGATGTGGATGCTGCCGAAGCCGGCTTCCTGCGCGTCTACAGCCCGGCCGCCGCCGTGATCGCAGGCGTCGCCGTGGCGCTCGGCTTTGTCTTCGCGAGCGACTGGATCAGCGGTCTTCTCGCGCTGGGCGCATTCTTGTGCACGGGCTGGATTTTCCCCGCAATGGCCGTGCAACGATCCCATCAGGCCGCTGAGGCCCACGCCCGCCAGGCCGAGGTCGCGCGGGAGCAGACATCCCGGCTGATCGAAAACGCCATCGAGCTGGACATCCTTGGCGCCATCGGCCGCGAAGCGGCGCTTGCGCAAACTTCTTTGGAACAACAGGTCACCGCCCGCGACTCCATAGAGGAGCCCTATCGCAATCTGGGTGCGTTTACGGCGACGGTCGGCCTGGCACTGGCGCTGCTGGTCCTTTGGCGTGCGGCTGAAACACAGTCAGGGATCGCCATGGCGACCGGAGCTGCGCTCGCCTTGATGGCTGCGTTTGAATCGACGGGAGCGATGCTGAAAGTCTTCGATGCACGCGCCCGCTCCGGCGTGGCAGCGGACCGCCTGGCCTCCCGGCTGCAGCCGAACGAAGCGAGTTGGGACCCGCCGCTGGAGTCCGCGCCCGAACTGGACAGTCTTTTTCCGCTCACCGTAGACGGCCTGATGGCTCAGGCAGCGCCGAACGCGCCGGTAATCGGTCCCCTGACCTTTACCGTGGAACCCGGCTCATTGTTGCAGCTGATCGGTCCTTCGGGCAGCGGCAAGACGACGGTGGCAGAAGCCTTGATGCGCCTGCACCCGGTGTCACCGGGCACGGTGCATTACGGCGCGACGCCTGCGGAGTCAGCGCGCATCGCCAGCGTTCTGGCGCGCATTGCCATCAGTCCGCAATTCCCGGCATTCCTGCCCGGTACACTGGCCGATCAAATGCGGTTGGCCGCTCCGGAAGCGACGGACGAAGAGATCAAGGAAGCCCTGCGCACAGCCTGCGCCGACGGCTTTGTCACCGCCCGGCCGGAAGGCCTCAACATCATGTTCAGCGAAGGAAACCTTCCCTTTTCAGGCGGAGAGCTTCGCCGGATCGGCCTCGCCCGCGCCCTGCTCGCAAACCCGGAAGTCCTGATCCTGGACGAACCGTTCGCCGGGCTGGAAGCGGACCTCGCCCGGCGCCTCGCAGCAAACCTCGATGCGTGGGCTTGCGAGCCCGGCCGCGCGCTCATCGTATTGGCGCATAAGCCTGTGGATGCCCTGTTCGAACGTGTCACGCCCCAACAGGTTTGTATCACGGCGTAGGCGATCAGCCTTTCACGGAACGTTTCATGCGGATCAGGCGGCGGATGGCGAGCGAAATCCCGGTGTAGACGAGCACGATCCCTGCGATGGACGCGAGGCCTGCCAGCGTCTGACCGAGGAACCCGTAAACCTCACCGGTATGCACGAAACGCATCCAGCGCCGGGCCTTCTGCGCCGGGCTGGATGTATCCCCGACAGGCGCACCGATTAGACCGGATCCGTCCCGCGCGACGGTCACGCTGCGTTTCTTCGACGCCTGTGTACCATTGCCCCAGTCGATCGACAGGTCGAGCGTCGCCGCCTCTGGTTGGGGCAGTGTGATGGTCACCCGGCGCCAGTTCTTGAAGTTCCCGGTCGCCTGGGCAACCAGCGGATCGAGCGGCAGTAACTCACCTGACATTTCCGGCACCGTCACCGCGGCCACCGCCTGCCCGCCGCCCTGGCCACCCGGCGTTTCGCCAAACGCCGCATAGACCAGCTTGTTGGCCCAGCTGTAGGAGAAGACCGCTCCGGACACGATGATAAGGAAGAGTGGCACGAAGCTCCACGCCGCCAGCACATGGTGCCAATTATAGTGACGCGCCTTCGCATTCGGCAGGCCGCGGCGGAAGAAGAGCTGCATCTTCACCAGCGGCCACTTCCATTTGCGAGGCCACCAGAGCACGACGCCGGATATCAGAAGCGCGCCGAAGACCAGGTTCGCTGCGCCATTCACCGCCGCGCCAACCTCATTGCGCCCGCCTGTAAAAGCAAGCCAGCGATGGATGCGCATCACGCGCCCAAAGAAGGCTTCCATGCCTTCGCCAGCACCTTCGAGCGCTTCGCCCGTATACGGATCGAGCAGCAAAGTATCCCGACGTCCTTTGGAAAGAGTCGCGACATTGGCTGGATTACGTTGAATTGTCAGTGTATTTCCCGCAGCGCCGCCAGCAGCCAGGGCCGCCTCAGCGAGAGCATCCACGCTCAGCGGCTCTGCTCCGGCCGGGGCTTCGACAGCGGCATTCTGCGCAGCGGCCACCATCTGGCGCTCATAGGTCATCAGCACACCGGTAACCGACATAAGCAATATGAACACGCCCGCCGCGAGCCCCATGGCAAAGTGTGTCCAGAAGAAAATACGCCGCATATCGCACGCCCCTTTTAGTCCATCTGCCAGATCAAACGGACCAGCAGGAGATTTCCGTCGGTGTGCGTTGCACGACCTGCAGCACCCGCGCCAGATGACAAAAACCCCCGTATCCGAAGATGCGGGGGTTTTGCAGTACCAAACGCATGAAACCTAGTGACGGTGTTTGGATACTTCGTCCACTTTCACACGCACGTCCTGGTCTCCGGATATCTCAAGCATGGCCAGCAGCAATGGGAGCGCCATATAGGGCGGATGCTTGTCTGAAAGACACATACACCAACCGGGGTCTGTCCCCGTTTGATGATCTTCGGCCAACTGAACGGCGATCTCCTTGCAATCGGACCAAAAGCCGCGAAGGGCGTCCCACCACCCTGCCGGAACTGTTTCATCGCCCTGGAGAACGCTCTGCGCCTTTGAAAGCGGCACTTCCTCGTTCAGACGAGCTCCAATGATGTACACGAGATCTTCGGACCGGAGTCCGAGAAATTGCGCGCAAACCATAAAACCACAAGATGTAAGCATGGTTGCCCCCACAGCCATGGCTAGAAATCTAGGTCCATATTTCCGGGTTTTCAACGCTCTCGCGGAAATGTCGTGAAAGATACGGCTTTCTGCATATCAATTGATCACGCAATTGAGGCGCATACGGCGATCGGATCCGAGCGGGAACTCCAACAATACCCCCAATAGGAAAAGCCCCCGAAATCCGCAAGGAAATCAGGGGCTTATTGGGTGCGGGAGTAGGATTTGAACCTACGACCTTCAGGTTATGAGCCTGACGAGCTACCGGGCTGCTCCATCCCGCGTCAAACTTGTGCGCTGCACTCTAGGCGTTGCCCCCCAAAATGCAAATCCGGCCCGCCAGAGGCTGAGGCCGGAGCAACTGCCGGCTTGCGGCAGATGTCGTCGTAAAGGAAAGAAATGTCTGCAAGATGCTTGCTTTGTCTGGGCTCTGCGGACCCGGCAGCGACCTACTCTCCCACGCCTTAAGACGTAGTACCATCGGCGCAAGGGGACTTAACGACTGAGTTCGGGATGGGATCAGGTGGGGAGCCCCTGCCATAACCACCGGGTCGGCGGAAACCAGACTGCTTGCAAGCTTAGAAACCAATATGTCTGTTTGAGATCGGTGGCAGTTAAAGCGGATGCGCTTTCAACTACACACGAGTTTCTCGATCAAGCCGATCGAGCAATTAGTACCGGTTAGCTTCACGCCTCGCAGCGCTTCCACACCCGGCCTATCGACGTGCTGGTCTTGCACGGCTCTCAGGGATACCTGGTTTTGAGGTGGGTTTCCCGCTTAGATGCTTTCAGCGGTTATCCCGTCCACACATAGCTACCCTGCAATGCGGCTGGCGCCACAACAGGTCCACCAGAGGTGTGTTCATCCCGGTCCTCTCGTACTAGGGACAAATCCTCTCAAGTATCCAACACCCACGGCAGATAGGGACCAAACTGTCTCGCGACGTTCTGAACCCAGCTCACGTACCACTTTAATCGGCGAACAGCCGAACCCTTGGGACCTGCTCCAGCCCCAGGATGTGATGAGCCGACATCGAGGTGCCAAACGATGCCGTCGATATGGACTCTTGGGCATCATCAGCCTGTTATCCCCGGAGTACCTTTTATCCGTTGAGCGATGGCCCTTCCATTCGGGACCACCGGATCACTATGACCGACTTTCGTCTCTGCTCGCTCCGTCGAGCTCGCAGTCAGGCAGGCTTATGCCATTGCACTCAACGAGCGATGTCCGACCGCTCTGAGCCTACCATCGCGCGCCTCCGTTACTCTTTGGGAGGCGACCGCCCCAGTCAAACTACCCGCCACACAGGGTCCCGGCCCCATCCAGGGGCGCGGTTAGACATCAAAGAAATTAAGGGTGGTATTTCAAGGTTGGCTCCACTCCGGCTGGCGCCAAAGCTTCAAAGCCTCCCACCTATCCTACACATAAGTTCTTTAATGCCACTGTGAAGCTGTAGTAAAGGTTCACGGGGTCTTTCCGTCTGACCGCGGGTACCCCGCATCTTCACGGGGAATTCAATTTCGCTGAGTCTATGTTGGAGACAGTGGGGAAGTCGTTACGCCATTCGTGCAGGTCGGAACTTACCCGACAAGGAATTTCGCTACCTTAGGACCGTTATAGTTACGGCCGCCGTTCACCGGGGCTTCAATTCAAGGCTTGCACCTCTCCTTTTAACCTTCCGGCACCGGGCAGGCGTCAGACCCTATACGTCGCCTTGCGGCTTCGCAGAGCCCTGTGTTTTTGATAAACAGTCGCAACCCCCAGTTTTGTGCCCCTCAGACCTGGTTGCCCAAGTTGAGGCCTCCTTCTCCCGAAGTTACGGAGGTAATTTGCCGAGTTCCTTCAACATAGTTCTCTCAAGCGCCTTGGTATGCTCTACCTGACCACCTGTGTCGGTTTCGGGTACGGTCTTAATGGGAGGCTATTTCCAGGAACTTCCAGGCTGCAGACCCAATCCAATAAGGGGCTACAACTTTCGAAATCCGTCACTCATCCCTTGGCCCACGAATATTAACGTGGTTCCCATCGGCTACGCCTTTCGGCCTTACCTTAGGGGCCGGCTAACCCTGCGCAGATTAGCTTTACGCAGGAACCCTTGGTCTTTCGGCGAGAGGGTCTCTCACCCTCTTTGTCGCTACTCATGTCAGCATTCTCACTTCCGATACCTCCAGCAAACCTCACGGTTCACCTTCGCAGGCTTACGGAACGCTCCGCTACCACTCTTTCGAGTCCGCAATTTCGGCGAATAACTTTAGTCCCGTTACATTTTCCGCGCAGAGGCGCTAGATCAGTGAGCTGTTACGCTTTCTTTAAAGGATGGCTGCTTCTAAGCCAACCTCCTGATTGTCTCAGCACCTCCACATCGTTTCGCACTTAGCTATTACTTAGGGGCCTTAATTGGCGGTCTGGGTTGTTTCCCTTTTCACGACGGACGTTAGCACCCGCCGTGTGTCTGCCACGCATAACTTCTGGGTATTCGGAGTTTGAGAAGGTTTGGTAATCCGGTGAGGACCCCTAGCCCATTCAGTGCTCTACCCCCCAGAGTCTAATCGTGACGCTCTACCTAAATAGATTTCGCGGAGAACCAGCTATCAGCAGATTTGATTGGCCTTTCACCCCTAGGCACAGGTCATCCGAGAGCTTTTCAACGCTCAACGGTTCGGCCCTCCAGTGCGTGTTACCGCACCTTCAGCCTGCCCATACCTAGATCATCTGCCTTCGGGTCTAATGCTACGTACTCGGTCGCCCTATTCAGACTCGCTTTCGCTGTGCCTACACCTAACGGCTTAAGCTTGCACGCAACACTAAGTCGCTGACCCATTATACAAAAGGTACGATGTCACTCCGAAGAGCTCCATCAGCTTGTAGGCATCCGGTTTCAGGATCTGTTTCACTCCCCTCATCGGGGTTCTTTTCATCATTCCCTCACGGTACTTGTTCACTATCGGTCGGTAAGGAGTACTTAGGCTTGGAGGATGGTCCCCCCATGTTCAGACAGGATTTCACGTGTCCCGCCCTACTCTAAAAGGTCTTCATGTTACGGATACGGGGCTATCACCCACTATGGCGTACCTTTCCAGATACTTCTCCTTATTTCAGACCAGGCCTGGTCCGCGTTCGCTCGCCACTACTAACGGAGTCTCAATTGATGTCCTTTCCTCCGGGTACTTAGATGTTTCAATTCCCCGGGTTCGCTTTTTAACCCTATGTATTCAGGTTAAAATACCTCGCTATTGAAATGTCAGATACATCGTCCGCGAACGGAAGATTTATCCAACATCTCGGAGGTGGGTTTCCCCATTCAGAAATCACCGGATCAAAGGATGCTCTCGCCTCCCCGGTGCTTATCGCAGAGTGCCACGTCTTTCATCGCCTCTTACCGCCAAGACATCCCCCGGATGCCCTTTTGACGCTTGATCGTTTTTGAAACCCATGTGCAGTGGAAAACGCATACGCGATACCACCACATGGATCTCGATCAGACATGTTGGTTTCTTGCAGACTGACCCTTTGGATGACGGCCTTGCGGCAATCATTTTATCGGCTGAAGCAACCAAGCCAGACCCAATGGGTCGAGCGGCGTGGCTGCCGGATCAATCTTTCCCTTACGATGACAAATATCCCGGAGCTTGCTCCGGAAACGGACGTTCTTCTTTCGATCGTTGTGTGCGCCATAAAAGGCGATGGTGGAGCCAGACGGAGTCGAACCGACGACCTCCTGAATGCAAATCAGGCGCTCTCCCAACTGAGCTATGGCCCCGTAACCCCGGCTTCCCGCCAGGTCGCATGCCCTGCCCTGCGTTGCCGCAGGCTTCGATGGTGGGCCGAGGAAGAGTTGAACTTCCGACCTCACGCTTATCAGGCGTGCGCTCTAACCACCTGAGCTACCGGCCCATGACTGGTCAGGGCCAGGCCCATCGCGGTCAAAGTCGAAGACAGGCGATAAAGCGCCCGCGGGGCTCGCTTAGTGCTCGAACCGACAAGATGCCGGCTCAAACAACGAACGAAGGAAGAGAAACGGAGACGGCGCGATAGCCGCATATGTTTTGCTCCTCAATGGGAGCTATTTAAGAAGCCTTGGAGTTCCGCGTGAGCAAAACAATCCAATGCATCCTTAGAAAGGAGGTGATCCAGCCGCAGGTTCCCCTACGGCTACCTTGTTACGACTTCATCCCAGTCACTGACCCTACCGTGGCCGCCTGCCTCCGAAGTTAGCACAGCGTCTTCGGGTAGAACCAATTCCCATGATGTGACGGGCGGTGTGTACAAGGCCCGGGAACGTATTCACCGTGGCATGCTGATCCACGATTACTAGCGATTCCACCTTCATGCCCTCGAGTTGCAGAGGACAATCTGAACTGAGACAGCTTTTTGGGATTATCCCATTGTCACTGCCATTGTAGCACGTGTGTAGCCCTACCCGTAAGGGCCATGAGGACTTGACGTCATCCCCACCTTCCTCCGGCTTGCCACCGGCAGTTTCCTTAGAGTGCCCACCCAAACGTGATGGCAACTAAGGATGAGGGTTGCGCTCGTTGCGGGACTTAACCCAACATCTCACGACACGAGCTGACGACAGCCATGCAGCACCTGTCACCGATCCAGCCTAACTGAAGGAATCCATCTCTGGAAACCGCGATCGGGATGTCAAGGGTAGGTAAGGTTCTGCGCGTTGCTTCGAATTAAACCACATGCTCCACCGCTTGTGCGGGCCCCCGTCAATTTCTTTGAGTTTTAACCTTGCGGCCGTACTCCCCAGGCGGACAGCTTAATGCGTTAGCTGCGTCACCGACAGGCATGCCTGCCAACAACTAGCTGTCATCGTTTACGGTGTGGACTACCAGGGTATCTAATCCTGTTTGCTCCCCACACTTTCGCACCTCAGCGTCAGTATCAGTCCAGTTAGCCGCCTTCGCCACTGGTGTTCCACCGAATATCTACGAATTTCACCTCTACACTCGGTATTCCGCTAACCTCTCCTGAACTCCAGACTTCCAGTTTCAAATGCAGTTCCGAGGTTGAGCCCCGGGATTTCACATCTGACTTAAAAGTCCGCCTACGTGCGCTTTACGCCCAGTAATTCCGAACAACGCTAGCCCCCTTCGTATTACCGCGGCTGCTGGCACGAAGTTAGCCGGGGCTTCTTTACCAGGTACTGTCATTATCATCCCTGGCGAAAGAATTTTACAACCCTAAGGCCTTCATCATTCACGCGGCATGGCTGCATCAGGCTTTCGCCCATTGTGCAAGATTCCCCACTGCTGCCTCCCGTAGGAGTCTGGGCCGTGTCTCAGTCCCAGTGTGGCTGATCATCCTCTCAGACCAGCTATAGATCGTAGGCTTGGTAGGCCATTACCCCACCAACTACCTAATCTAACGCGGGCCGATCTTTCGCCGATAAATCTTTCCCCCGGAGGGCGTATACGGTATTACCACTCGTTTCCAAGAGCTATTCCGTAGCGAAAGGTACGTTCCCACGCGTTACTCACCCGTCTGCCACTATGTCGTTCGACTTGCATGTGTTAGGCCTGCCGCCAGCGTTCGTTCTGAGCCAGAATCAAACTCTCAAGTTGAGTGTTGATCTGACGAAACCATCCATTGGAATGTGGACGGTTACTCAAGCTGTTAAGCATAAGTATTGCGTTCTTTTGACGAGAAACCCTTTGTCACAAAGAACGGGCCGAAACCCATTCGATGGATAAAAGAATTTTCTCTCAAGAAACGCATCCGTCGTGATCGTATGAACCTGCCGTCGATTGCTCTCTGGCGAGGTTCGCAAGCCATCACGCCGCCTGCGTTTCTCTTCCTTAATCTCTTACGATGTCAAACAGCTGGAACCGGAGTTCCGAAGCCCTTCAGAAGCCCGCGGCCCCGTCCGGAAGTGGCGGCTTATATGGGCCGCCGTTTTCCCCGTCAACACCCTTTTTTGCGCCTTCTGCAGTTTCCGGTTTGAACCGGGGAACCACCAGATTTTTAGCGCAAAAGAAATCCCCGACCGGTGACCGGCCCGTTATTTCAGAGCGTTTTGAAGAACCGCCTATATAGCTTCTGTTCGGTCCGAGCTGCAAGCTCTTTTTGCACTTCACAGAGGCCTTTTTGGCGGGCCCCGCTTCCGAAACCCGAGGGCGTCTTCAGCGGAGGCCGGGAGATACTCAAGGCACGGGATGGCCGCAACCCCCTTCTGCAGCAAATCGCAAGAAATAATGCGATTTCACTGCAGAGCGGCCATGCATCAACGCCGGATTTCCAGCTCTAAAATGCTAGAGCCTTGTAAAATCAGTATTGTGTCGCGATGTACGATTTCATCGCTTCGGCTTCGGCTTCTGTCTCGGCGATCTTCCATTTCACCAGATCGCCGATGGAAACGACCCCAATCAGCCGGTCATTGCGCAAAACCGGCAGGTGTCTGACTCGCCGATCGGTCATCAATTGCATCGCATCATCCACTTTTGTGGTCGTCTCGATGGTGATGACGTCGCGAGTCATGGCGTCTCCGACGTGAATATTCAGGGCCGCCCCTCCGTTGCGGGCGACGTGACGAACGATATCGCGTTCGGAAAGCACGCCGACGATCTCTCCGCCGTCACCCAATGCCACCACTGCGCCTATTCTTTTTTCGTCCAGGGTACGGGCTGCGTCGGCGAGGGTAGAATCAGCCTTCACCGAAATAATTTCGCGCCCCTTGTCGTTCAGGATCTGGTCTATTGTCATGCGCGTCCTCCGTTATGTGCGGACCGCTGACCGGCCTCGCCGTCACGGAAACCTAGCATAAAGCCTTCTATCCGGCGATCAGAATCGCGAAACGGGCCTCCGGGACCGGAAGAACTGGAATGCGACGGCCCCCGCAATGAAGCCGCCCAGATGCGCCTGCCAGCTGATTCCCGCCCCTAGGAGCGATGGTCCCATCAGCCACAAGGCCAGGTTCACCAAGGTAAAGAACAGGAAGACGGTCAGGAACCGCTTCGTCAGGATCCGCCCGCCCCGCCCTTCCTGTATGAGCACCCAGGCCGCAAACAGGCCGCTGGCGCCGCCTGACGCCCCGATCAGGCCGGTTCCGGCCGGATATTGGGTGATGAGGTGAAACAAGGAACCGCCCACCACGGACACCGCAAACACGATCAGGAAGGGAATCGCCCCGCTTTTCCGCCCTATAGAGAGAGATGCGTGCACCAGCCGGCCGAATATCACGATCAGCGCGGCATTCAGGATGGCTCCGGCCCAGCCATCATGCAGCAGGGCACTCGCAAGAAGCGGTATCAGTGCCTCCAGAGGGGAGTTGTACGGCAGCGCCCCCTCCGCCCCTATCCCCATGGATGCCCAGAACCGGTCCGTCTGCAGCACGCCCATCGGCAAAATGAAGCCCTGCCAGCTGGCCGGCGCGAGGACACGCAGGACGTGCGCCAGTAAAATGACACCCGCCAGACCGGTCACTGCCGGCGGGGCTTCTATAATGGGTGGCGTCCTCTTTGCGCGCGTCACGGGGCCGATTCTGTCCTTGCTTGCGGAACTCTCACCCCGGCAGGCTAGACGCGTGTGTCTGGGTTGGCCAGCGCTGGCACCTTCCCCGCAATAAAAAAGCCCCGCCTGGTCTGGCGGGGCTTTTCTCAATTGATGTGCAGGCCGTCCTAGAAGGACTTGCGGACCGTCATGCCATAGGTGGCCGGCTGGCTCGGATAGCCCGAGAATGAACCGGATTGCGCAACGGCCGGGAAGATCGATGTGACGAATTGTTCGTCAAAGATGTTCCGTCCCCAGAAGGTGAGGTTCAAGCCGCTATCCGTCGTAAAGCCGACCGAGGCGTTGAACAAATTGTATCGCGCTCCTGGTTGATGATGGCCTGCTCTGCCGGGTCGTCCCGGTAAGCGGTCGGGCCTTCATACTGCCAGTCGGCACGCAGGAAGGAATCGAGGCCCTTGAAATCGAATGTGTAAGCCGCCGATACCGACGTCGACACTTCCGAAATACTTGCAGGCTTCGAACCCGAGATGTCACCGGCGGAAGATTCAGGGAAGCTGTCATAGACAGGATCGAGGAACGTGCCGGCAAAGCCAAGCGTCAGGTTGTCCGTGGCGTTCCACGTCGCATCCACTTCGAGGCCCTGCGTCGACTGCTCACCCGCATTGGCGAGCGCGAAGCCCGTGCCGGTGAAGATGTTGGACTGGAAGCCTTTGATCTTCTGGTCGAACACCGCGAGGTTCACGGCGAAGGTGCTCCAGGCGCCCTTCATGCCGATTTCGAACACTTCCGCCTCTTCCGGACCGGCGAACCGGGTACCCGTTGTCAGGTTTGGCGTGGCGAGCCCGGCTGTGACGAGGTTCGCATAGCCCGTCGGTGTCGGACGGCTGTCGCGCGAAAGGTTCCAGGACGACGCCTTGAAGCCGGTCGCATAAGATCCGTACACGTTGATATTGTCCGTCGCGTCATAGGCGAGGCGCAGCGTGTAGGTCGTATCGCTGTCATTGGTGGAGCCGGACTCGACCGCGTTCGGGAAATTCACGAACTGCGGAAGGAACTGCAGCTGCTGCAGGCTGCCCGTCGCGCCTGCGGCGACGGCTTGCATTTGCGCGAACGCATCCGGATACGCACCGGCAAAAGCCATGACTGCGGCCGGGTCGGTGTAGTTCACACCCGCCCCGCCCAGCAGGCCCGCCAGCGTCGCCTGCGAGATGTAAGGTGCAAGCGGGCCGAGATCGACGGCCGAGAACGCGTCGGTCGAAATGACCTGCCCGTAGGCGTCCTTGTTGTCCTGCGTATAGTTCAGGCCCACCGTTGCCGTCAGGCGGTCGGTGAAGTGGTAGTCGATCGTGCCGAACAGCGAGAAGGCATCGTTGTCCTGGCCATAGGCCTCGGTCATGCCCTGCCCCGACTGGAAGAAGGTGCCCGGCGCAACGCCGAAGACCACAGGCTCCAGCCCCGTCAGCAGGCCGGACGACAGCACATCGATGTATGGGCGGATATCGTCGCCGTAGAAGATCTCGTTTTTGATTTCGACGCTTTCATCGAAATAGAAGGCGCCGACCATCCAGTCGAGATTGCCGGTGCCGTTCGAGGTCAGCCGCAATTCCTGCGTGAAGGTCTCGATGTCGGTGTCATTATAGAAACGGCTCAGCAGGTCTGCGCTGGTGAAGTCAGCGTCCTGGTTCGTCACGGCTTTCGACGTGCGGTAGGCCGTGATCGAGGTCAGGCTTGCGAAGCCCATGTCATAGTCGCCCTGCACGGAGACACCGGAGTTCTCGATGTCGTTCTCGGGCTTCAGGTTATAATAGACGTCATAGGAAAACGGGTCTTCCGGATCCAGTGCCCCGCCGATGCCGAAGATGGCCGCGCCGGTCGGGCCGTTCACGACGTTTGCCGCGACACAGCACAGCTCGTCGATCTTGTCGAAGTCGCCGATGATGCGGAAGCTCAGGTCTTCGGTCGGCTCGATCAGAAGCTGGCCGCGGACGCCCCAGCGGTCGCGATCGTTGATCTCTGCGCCGGTGTTCAGGTCATCGGCATAGCCGTCGCGGGTGTTGTAATTGCCGCTCAGGCTGAATGCGACGTTCTCTGCAAGCGGGCCGGTGATATCGCCGGCGGCGCGGAACAGGCCGAAATTGCCGACCGTGGCTTCCGCCGAACCGCCAAATTCGTATTGCGGCTTCGCGGTGACGACCGAGATCACACCGGCAGAGGCGTTCTTGCCGAACAGGGTCGACTGCGGACCGCGCAGCACTTCGACGCGCTGGATGTTCGGCAGGTCGGCGATCTGGGCTGCGGAACGCGACCGGTAGACGCCATCGATGAACACGCCAACCGACGGCTCGATACCGGCATTGTTATCGCCATTGCCGAAGCCGCGAATGATGAAGTTGGTGTTGGCAGACGACTGGTACTGGCCAACGCGCAGAGACGGCACGATCGACTGCAGGTCGCCGAGGTCCATGATCTCGGCCTGTTCGATGACCGAGCTGTCGACAACGGAGACGGCCACCGGCACGTCCTGAAGCGTCTGCTCCCGCTTGGTCGCCGTGATGGTCACGGTTTGCAGGGTGCGCGACGAGTCTTCGTCACCGGCTTCCTGCGCATGTGCCGGAAGCTGAGCTGTTGCCAGCGCCGTCAGGCCGACACCGAAACTGAGAAAGGCTTTGAAGCCCGCACGTGAATAGGCATTGGATGTGAGCACGAGGTCACTCTCCCTTTGGAAATTGATTTTTGAAAGACTGCTGAAGTGAGTGGAGGAAACGCCAGTCTTTGCGAGTTTTCTCGCACGCCTTTCGTATCCTTTAGGTTACCGACAGCAAGGGTTTCACCCACAATTGCTGCCCAAAGTGGATATACGTTGCCGGAAAGTCACGAACTGCAAAACGCGCGCTGTCTTTTTAGGCACGATTGCGGCTGATCTGTCCGCATTCCCGCTAGTGGGCCGAATAAATTATCCATACGGCAATGACCGGCAGCACCTGATCCCCAGGCCGAATCAACAGGCCGTCCCGTCGAGGGACACGTCTGGATCGCCATCGGTCGCTTCCCGCGGGCAATGCCCTGGAGCAACTCACCAAAAACCACTCATGCATGCCCCTACAGGGGAAAAGCCGGCACGACTCCCCTTCATAATTCGCCATGCTGGGGAAAAGCTGCGTCTGGAACAGTTATTGCGCAAGAGAGCCCGAACCGGCCCGCGGGGGCCTGCAAACAAATTCGGAGTTCCACCCAGTCATGAATGACCGGTCCATTCATCCCAATACGAGGGTCCTGCTGGACGCCTGGCGCCGCATGAACGCAAACAGTGCTGCGGGGGCCATTGAATCGCCACGCGTCGAAGACCATCCCGGCCTGATCGACCGCCTGTTCGTTCTCGAGAACAAACGCGATGGCGCCTGGCTGTTCCGCACCGCCGGCACATCGCTGACCGAATTGCTGGGCCGGCCGCTGGTGGACCACAACTACCTGAATCTCTGGACCGGCCCGGACAAGCCGATGATGTCGGCCTTCCTCGACGCGGTTCAGCTGGACGGGGCACCGGGTGTCATCCGCGGGCGTGGCGAGACTCTGACGGGGCAGCGCGTTGAGCTGGAACTCACCATCATGCCGCTGGCCAAGCAGACAGAGCGCCCGGACAGCAACCGCCTGCTCGGCCTTTACCAGACACTCGGCGGCGAACCCATGCTCAAGGGCCGCCCAGTCTGGCGCCACCGCGTGTCGATGCTGGTGCCGCCAGATACCCGCGCCAGCGAACCCCGCATGAAGCTGGTCGCTTCAAACGCCTGAACGCCCAGCGCCGGATCGCCGATACTGTAACGTCCGGCTCAAGCGCCAGTCAGTTCCGGAACTTCGGCCCGCGCCAGCAGCGGCTTTTTCAGGATCAGGTCGGCTGCCTTCTCGGCGATCATGATAGTTGGCGCATTCGTGTTGCCGCCAATCAGCGTCGGCATCACCGAGGCGTCGACCACTCGCAGGCCTTCAACCCCCTTCACTCTCATCTCACCGTCCAGCGGCTGGGAATCGCTCACACCCATCGCGACCGTGCCGACCGGGTGGTAGATCGTTTCGCCGGTGCGGCGGATGAAGGAATCGATGTCGTCATCGGAAGTCGCCCCAGCGCCCGGCAACATCTCTGCCCCCGTGAACGGCTTCAGAGCGTCCTGCGCGCAGACTTCACGCACCATCTTCACAGCTTCCCGCATGGCGCGGCGATCTTCTTCCGTAGCCAGATGGTTTGGATCGATCGCCGGGTTGGCGAACGGATCGTTGGAAGCAAGGCAAACCGTTCCGCGGCTTTCCGGACGCAACTGGCAGGCGTGAACCGTGTAGCCATCCTTTTTCGGGTCATGCTTGCCATGATCCATCATGATGGCATTGACGAGGTGCAGCTGCAGGTCTGGCATCTCAAGCCCCGGACGGGACTTCAGGAAGGCACCGGCTTGCAGGAAGTTGTCTGCGCCAGGGCCGGTCTGGTTGTAGAGATACCGGAGGCCAACGCCGAGCTTCTTGATACCCTTCTGCATCGAATAGGCGGAAATCGGCTGGGTCATCTCATGGATGACGGTCACGTCGAGATGGTCCTGCAGGTTCTGGCCCACGCCCTTGGAATCCACCACGGTCTTGATGTCGAACCGGCCCAGATGCTCTGCATTGCCGACGCCTGACAGCTGCAGGATCTGCGGAGACTGGACCGCCCCGGCGCAGACAATCACCTCACCGTCGGCAAAGACAGATTGCGGCAGGCCGCCCTTGCCTTCCACCACTTCAACACCCGTCGCCCGGGTGCCTTCGAACAGGACGCGGGTCACCCGGCCCGTGGAGATCACGGTCAGATTGTCACGGACATCCACGATCGGACGGAGATAGGCATAAGACGCGCTCCAGCGCTCGCCCTTGTGAATCGTTCGCTGGTAGGGGCCGAAGCCTTCCTGCTGCGCCCCGTTGAAATCGTCCGTTGTCTTGTAGCCGGCCTGTTCGCCCGCCTTGACGAAAGCGCGGTAAAGCGGGCTGGACATCGGCGCTGAAGAGACATGAAGCGGACCGGAGCCACCGTGGAAAGCGTCTTCGCCCTTGTCCAGCGTCTCTGATTTCTTGAAGTACGGCAGGACGCTCGCATAGTCCCAGCCCTTCAGGCCCATCTGGCCCCACTGGTCATAGTCACCGGCATGGCCGCGAATATAGAGCATGCCGTTGATGGAGGAGGATCCGCCCCACCCCCGTCCGCGCGGCCAGTAGAGCTTGCGCCCATTCATGTGCTTCTGCGGCTCGGTCCAGAACCCCCAGTTGAAATCATTCTCCTGTTTGATCAGGGCTCCCACGCCGGCCGGCATGCGCACCATCAGCGAGTTGTCCTTCTTGCCCGCTTCGATCAGACATACCTTTACCGCCGGGTCAGCCGACAACCGGTTGGCAAGGGTACATCCGGCGCTTCCTGCACCAACGATTACGTAATCATAGCGTTCCATGGGGGTCCTGTTATCCTCGTTCGCCGGTGGAATTTCGGCGGTTCGCGCAACACTTTGTGAACGAAAGCGTGCTAAGTAAAGAGCGTGGGGAGAAGTAGTCCGAAAGGACGGGTCAGCTCAAGGAGTGATTGATGACCTTCTCTACTTCTCAGGCTCTGACGACATCAGAAACGCCGGAAGAATATTTTGACCGCCGTCGCCATAAGCGCGTGGATATTCAGCTTCCGGGCCGGTTCCTTACGCATATTGGAAACGATGCGTCGCTTTCGACGATCAATCTCTCCTGTTCAGGTGCGCTGGTCCAGTCTTCGACCCTGCCGGATCCGGGCGCGGAACTTGTCTGCTATTTCGATGACCTTGGACGCGTGGTCGCCACCGTCGTGCGCCATACCGGCGAAGGCTTTGCCCTGTCTTTCAATGTGGCCTCGCACAAGCGCGAGAAGATCGCCGACCGTCTGACCTGGCTGCTCAACAAGGACATGCTGAACCTGTCCGAAGAGCGCGAAGCCCCGCGCTATGCGGCCGACGTGCCGGCCCAGGTCCTGCGCCGCAGCGGTCAGGTCCTGAATTGCCGGGTGCTCGATATTTCCCTCACCGGCGCGAATTTCGAGTGCAAGGGCGCTGCCCTGCCAAAGCTTGGCGAGGTCGTCAGTGCAGGGACGATCCCGGCGGAAGTGGTGCGCACAGGCCGCGGCGGATTTGCCGTGCGTTATCTGCAGAAAAGCGAACGCGATTCACTCTGATCCGGCCAGGCGGGGGGCGCAGGCCAGGCCAAAGCACGCGGGTCAGTCGATCCGCTTGAGGCCCGTCTTGTGGCGCTTCCAGTTCTCGACATAGTGCACAGCCGACATCTTGATCACCTGAACCTGGTGCTCGGAGACCGGCTTCACGACCTTGCCCGGCGCGCCCATTACAAGTGAATTATCGGGAATTTCCTTGCCCTCGGGGATCAGGGAGTTCGCGCCGATAATGCAGTTCTTGCCGATCTTCGCTCCGTTCAGGATGATCGAGCCGATGCCGATCAGCGTTTCGTCGCCGATCGTGCAGCCGTGCAGCATCACCATGTGCCCCACCGTTACATCGCGCCCGATGTTCAGCGGTTGGCCGACATCCGTATGCAGAACGCAATTGTCCTGAATATTGGAATTCTCCCCGATCGTGATCGGGTCGTTGTCCCCGCGCAGCACAGAGCCATACCAGATCGAGGCATTTTCCTTGAGGATGACATTGCCCATCACCTGGGCCGTCTCGGCGACCCAGTAATTGCCGTTTTCAGGCACGTCTGGTCGATTTCCATCCATCTCGAAAATAGCCATGCCTCATCCCTTCATTTCGCTTGCGGATTTAATGTTTACCATCTGATAACTCTGGTAGTGTCTATTCATCAACAGATTCGGACGTGGAGTACGGTCATCCTGAGACTGTGTCATACCCCGCCGCCCGGAAGATACCGGGTTGAGGTCCTGCCGCCCATCGGGCGTGTTGCCTCCCCTTCCCCCCAAGTTTCCAGCCAGCCGCTGCGCAATTTTGCCAGCGGCTTTTTTAGTCCCTGCAGCAAGGAGACCTCCCATGGGAAAACGCAACGCAGCCAAGCGCATGAAAACCGCTTCGGAAGTGAACACCTCTGCCTGGTTTGAAGAAACCGGCCGCGTGAGGGGGCCACGGCTGCAGGCTATTGAGGGAGGTCGGGCCTGGCATCCGGACGATGCCGACCAGAAATACAAGCGCGCCGCCACCGCCCCCGAGGGCGACCGCGGCCAGCGCTACCAGAAGAATGTAAAACCCCGCTCCGAGAATCAGGCCCGCCTGATGGAGGCGATGGACGAATACGCCCTCGTCGCCGCGCTCGGCCCGGCGGGTACCGGCAAGACCTATCTCGCCATCTGCAAGGCCGTCGAGGCGCTGCAGAAAGGCAAGGTCTCCCGCATCATCCTTTCGCGTCCTGCGGTCGAGGCAGGCGAGCAGATCGGCTTCCTGCCCGGCGCCATGGAAGACAAGCTCGCGCCCTACCTGCGCCCGCTCTACGACGCCCTGTCCGACCGGCTTTCGCCCGGACAGCTGAAACACATGCTGGCCGAAGGCGTGATCGAGATCGCGCCGATCGGGTTCATGAGGGGACGCACGCTCAACAACGCCTTCATCGTCATCGATGAAGCGCAGAATTGCACCTACACGCAGCTGAAGATGCTGCTGACGCGGCTTGGCTGGCACTCCACCATGGTGATCACCGGCGACCCGGCCCAGTCGGACCTGCTGCCGGAATTCTCCGGCCTCGCCAAAGCGGGTGAGCGGCTGGAGCAACTCGCCGGCGCCGCCGTGGTGACGCTGGAAGGCCAGGACGTCGTCCGCCACCCGCTCGTCGCCGACATGCTGAACGTCCTCTGAGCTAAGACCGCCTCACCCTTGATCAGCCCGCCGGAATGCCCTCCGGCGGGCTTTTTCTATGGGGCGGAAACGCGCGTTGATCCGGCATGATCCGGTATAGTCCGGTATGATCATGCCAGGTCATGCATGATCATGACGAAGTCAGATTTCGTGCGATGCTGGTCATGCTGGAATGGCGGTCGGGGACAGGTTCCTTTGTCTCCCACAGCCAACCCGCCGCAGTCCCCTGCGAAGGCAGGCATCTTCGTTAACTGGGGTAGGCGTGAATTCGTCGGATAAGCCCCCATGCCACGCTCCCCACCATGACCGACTGCACCGATTTCCTCTCCCAGGCCTTCAACACGCTCGCCCGTGCAATTGCGGAGGCGGGCGTGTGTGCGGATCTCTACAAGACGCCTGAAACAATCTCGAAATCGGTGAACCGGCGTGTGCGCGCAGAGCTGAAGCGGCTGGCCGTGCTGCTCCGCCGTCTGATCTTCCTGCTGGCGCTGAAGATGGAGCTGGCACCTCTGAAGCCGCGTATCGGCAGCAACTATTACGCGCCAAAGACTCCCGATGCAGAATACCGCTACATCTTCACCATGGTGCCTACGCCATCCCGCCCATGCCCGCACTTCCTGAAAGGGCCGGTGACGTTGCCCATGCCCGGGCCTGTCCCCGCCGCGCCGCTGATTGCGCGGTGGCAGGCCATGCTCGACACGATGAAACATCACAAGCGCCGCGCCCGCTGCCTCGCCCGCACGATCCAGCGCTGGCAGGCCGCGGGCGAAGCCCGGCCGCACGTGCTGCCGATCCCGAACACGCACCGCATGCCAGCCGCCGTCGCGCTCGTTTCCGGCGGGCTCACCGTGCAGCTGCTCGAAGCGCTGAAGGGTTGGCCCGAGCCTGACACGAGCTGAGCCTTCTCAAGAATCAGGAAACTTGCCGGAGCGCGGAGGCGTTTCCGGGCGAGCGTGCTGCCCGGAAAACAGCCTGTCCCTATTCCTCGCTATCGTCCTTCGCCACCGACGCCGCCAGCGAGGCGGACAGGAACCGGTCGATGTCGCCATCCAGCACGCCCTGCGTGTCGGAGGTTTCCACTTCGGTCCGGAGGTCCTTCACCATCTGGTATGGCTGCAGGACATAGGAGCGGATCTGGTGGCCGAAGCCGATATCGGTCTTGCCGGCATAGCTGGCATCGGCGACTTCGCGGCGCTTCTGCAGTTCCAGCTCATAGAGGCGGGAGCGCAGCATCTGCCAGGCCTGGTCGCGGTTGCGGTGCTGCGAGCGGTCGTTCTGGCACTGGACCACGATGCCGGTCGGCTCGTGGGTCAGGCGGACGGCCGAGTCGGTCCGGTTGACGTGCTGGCCGCCCGCGCCGGAGGCCCGGTAGGTGTCGGTGCGCACATCGGACGGGTCGATCTCGATCTCGATATTGTCGTCGATCACAGGCGTCACGGTCACGGAGGCAAACGAGGTATGGCGGCGCGCGGAACTGTCGAACGGCGAAATGCGGACGAGGCGGTGGACGCCCTGCTCCGACTTCAGCCAGCCATAGGCGCTGTCGCCCTTGATCTGGAGCGTCGCGGACTTGATGCCAGCCTCTTCGCCCTCGCGCTCGTCCATTTCCTCGACCTTGTGCCCATGCTTTTCGGCCCAGCGCACATACATGCGCCGCAGAATCGAGGCCCAGTCCTGGCTCTCGGTTCCGCCCTCGCCGGCATTGATCTGGATGTAGGCATCATTGCCATCGGCCTCGCCTGAAAGGAGCGCGGCGAGTTCGGCCTTCTCCGCCCGGTCAGCGGCGCGCTTCAGCGAGGCTTCAAGGTCGGCGACCATGTCATCGTCGCCCTCGGCCAGCTCCAGCAGCTCGCCGGCGTCTTCGGCTTCCTTTTCGAGGGCCTCGACGGTTTCGATCCCGTCGGCCAGTTTCTGGCGCTCACGCATCATGGCCTGGGCGGCCTGCGGATCGTCCCAGAAGTCCGGCTTCTCGGAGAGGGCGGTCAGTTCATCGAGGCGTTTTGTGGCTGTATCCCAGTCAAAGACGCCTCCGTAGCAAGGCGGCCGAGGAGCGGATCTGGTCAATCAGCGACTTGATTTCTGCGGACATGTGTTCGGCCTTTCGAAGGAATAAAATCTGCGAGGCGGGCCTATAGCGCAGCCGCCCCGCAGGGTCAAAACGGATTGGGGTCAGTAAGTGCCGTCGAGGTCGCCGGTCACAGCCTGCTCCTGCGGCTGCGTCGGGTCTTCCGGCACGACACCGGCATCGCGCTCCGGATCAAAGCCGGACACGCTGCCCGAGCTGCTACCGGAACCGCAGCTGCCGGAAATCGACAGGCAATCGTCGCTTCCGTTGAAGACCGAAAGCCCGGGCTCCGTACCCGGACGGAAGGCCTCGTCGATGATCACGCTCGTCTCCGGCCCCGGCAGCTCGCCCGTCCGGGCATCGATCTTCACAAGGCGAACGCCGGGCGGAATCCGGAACGGGATAGCCGGCTGGTCGGCCAGCGCCTTTTCCATGAATTCGGTAAAGATCGGCGCGGCAACGGAACCGCCGGCTTCGCCTTCGCCAAGGGTGCGGTTGTCATCAAAGCCAACCCGCACACCGACGACGAGGTCAGGCGAGAAGCCCATGAAGATCGCATCGCGATAATCGTCCGTGGTTCCGGTCTTGCCGGCCAGCGGCTTGCCGACGCGGAGCGCCCGGCGGCCGGTCCCCCGCTCAACAACGCCTTCCAGCATGTGGGTGATCTGGTAGGCAATGATCGGATCGAGAACCTGCTCGCCGACTTCGGCCAGCTGTGGCGGCTCCAGGCCATCCCACTCTTCAGACTGGCAGCCTTCGCAGATCCGGTCGTCATGCCGGAAAAGAGTGCGGCCATGACGGTCCTGAACACGGTCCAGCAGTGTCGGCGTGATCTTCTTCCCGCCATTGACGAAACCGGCATAACCCCGCGCCATGTCGATCAGATAGGCATCGCCCGCACCAAGGGACATGGCCGCATAAGGCGGCAGCTGGTCATAGACACCCATGCGGACGGCGAGGTCGCTGACCGCTTCCATTCCGATGTCCTGCGCCACGCGCGCGGTCACCTGGTTCAGCGACTTCTCCAGCGCGATCCGCAATGTGACCATCCCGTAGGACCGGCCTTCAGTGTAATTGGACGGGCGCCAGTAATCGCCAGTCGAGACATCGAAAGACACGAATGGCGCATCCAGCATCCGGGTCGCCGGGGTGTAGCCCTTTTCGAGGGCGGCGGCGTAAACAAACGCCTTGAAGCTGGAACCCGGCTGGCGCTTCGACTGGGTTACGCGGTTGTAGCTCGACTTGAAGAAGGAGAAGCCGCCCTGCATCGCGAGGATCCGGCCCGTATGCGGATCAAGCGCGATCAGCGCGCCATCCGCTTCCGGCACCTGGCGCAAAGTGGCATTGCCCACCGGCACCAGCATCGGCTCGATCTCGCCCTCGTCGATCTCATTGCCTTCCGGATCGAACTCGACTTCTTCGGACCGCGGCGCCAGCGTTTCGTCGGCATTGAGGACCTGGCGCTTGAGTTCCGCAAGAACGACCTGCCCGACCTGCAGCCCGGCCTTGCCGCCCTGAGGCTTGTAGGTCTCCGCCCACTCGACTTCTTCGGCGGGCAGAGCGATCGTCGCGCCATCGGTCAGCAAAAGCGTCGCGCCAGACTTCGACACCTTCTGCACCATGGCCGCTTCCCATGTGCCGTAGCCGCCGGGCAGCTTGACCTCGTTCAGGGCTTCCTGCGCGCCATCGTTCGGATCAATCGTGGCAACGGGACCGCGCCATCCATGGCGGCGGTCATAAGCGATCAGCCCATTGCGGAGCGCTTGCTGGGCGGCGAGCTGCAGGTGCGTATCGATTGTGGACCGGATTGAAAGCCCACCCTGCTCCAGCGTTTCCTCGCCGTATGACTTGATCAGGTCGCGGCGCAGTTCCTGGACGAAATATGTCGCAGCGACATATTCCGGCCCTTTCAGGCGGCGCGTTGTGGTGAGCGGCTTGGCGATCGCCTCGTCGGCCTGGTCCTGAGTGATGTACCCATCCTCGACCATACGTCCCAACACATAGTTGCGACGGGCCACAAGGCGTTTGGGATTTGTGTACGGATTGACGGCCGACGGAGCCTTGGCAAGAGACGCGAGGACAGCCGCTTCGGAGAGGTCCAGTTCCGGCAGCGATTTGTTGAAGTAGTTCAGCGCAGCAGACCCGACGCCATACGACCGGCCGCCGAGATAGATTTCGTTCAGGTACAGTTCGAGGATCTGGCCCTTGGTGAATTCCTTTTCCATGCGCTGGGCAACGATGGCTTCCTTCGCTTTGCGGGTCAGGTTCTGATCCCGCGTCAGCAGCATGTTCTTGGCCACCTGCTGCGTGATCGTCGATCCGCCCTGCAGGCCGCCCTTGCCGGTAATCTTGTTCTTCACCGAATTGATGCCGGCGCGAAGGATGCCAACATAATCGAGGCCATTGTGGTGGAAGTAGTTTTTGTCCTCAGCGGCAACGAACGCATCGATGACATGTGCGGGGATCGACTCGTACGGGACGAAAACCCTGTGCTGGTCAGCAAATTCCGCAATCAGGGTCCCGTCGCCGGCATGGACGCGCGAGGTGATTGGCGGTTCATACTGTTTCAGTTTGGCAATCGATGGCACGGTACGGCCGAGCGCTGCAAAATACAGCCAGAGCACAATTATGCCGATAACCGCCAGGACGAAGCCGAGCACGAAGAGCCGACGCATCCAGATCCACATCCAGCGTGGTCCGGGCAGGTAAACCCCATTGATTCCGAAGCGGTTTTCGACGCTTTCGTATCTGCCGTCATTCATGAATAGTTTCCCTGCCGTCTGCAGACGGAATCGCAGCCTTTTCAGGCGATAGTAAGGCGCGCCGCTGGCGCGTTAAAGGGGCGGGTGTCAGATGTCCTGACGGTCAACTTCGCCATCCGTCAGCGAGACATCCGGTAAGGCTTTGCGTTCCGGCTCCGGTAGGTTGAGCCCGTTTTCGAGCCGGTCAATGAGCGCGGCCTTTTCGGCAGCTGGCGGGTGGTTGTCGAGCGCAGCCTGCCAGGCCTCTGCTGCTGCCTCCTTGTCATCCAGATACCAGTAGATGTCTCCCAGATGGGTTTCGATCTCCCAATGCTGGTGCGGCTCCAGCTCCTTGCGGGCCAGTTCGATCAGGCGCTTGGCCTCGTTGAGATGGCCCAGCTTGAAATAAGCCCAGCCGAGCGAGTCAGCGATATAGGGATCGCGTTCCGCCATGGCGCGGGCGCGGCTCAGCACCTTGAAGCCTTCTTCCAGCTTGTCTGTCCGCTCGATCAGGAAATAGCCGAGCGTGTTCAGCATGTAGGGATCGTTCGGGCGCGACAACCGCTCGGTCCGGAGGATGGCGAGGGCCTCATTGATCTGCCCGTTCCGGCCCAACGCGTCTGCCAGGACGATACGCCGGTCATGCGTATCGTCGAGTTCGCGCGCCTGCTCGGCATGCTCGACCGCTAGCTGGGGATCACCGAACTGGTTGAAGATGTCCGTCGCCAGGCCATGCGCTGCTGCTTTTTCCGCCGGGTTCTCCGACATGGCGATGACTTCCTGAATCAGGTCCCGCGAGGCCTTCTCGTCATTCATCCGCGAGTGCAGCTGGAGCGCGCCGTAAAGCGTCGAGAGCCGGTCGTCGTCGTCCGTCAGGCTGAGCGCCCGGTCGATCGCTGCGCGGGCGGCATCTTCCTGACCCGTCATCAGCTTTGCCTGCGCAGCCGCAATCTGAAGGGAAGCCGTCGCTTCGGGCGCCGAATTGGCGACATGGGCCACGCCGTCATAGAGGGCGCTGGCGTACATTTCGTCGATAATGCCGGACCGCAGGTCTTCGTTTTCCGGAGAAACCAGCAGCGCGACCTGATCGAAGGCGGAGCGCTGATCGTCGAAGCCGTCGACCCGGCCGCCCATCATGATGCGGCGGATGACGCGCTGTTCCTGAAGAGCACGGGAGACGTCCGAGAGGGATTGGCTGAACGCTTCGACAACCGACTGCGGCTGGTTCCGCAGGTTCTTTCCAGTCTCCAGGCTGTCCATCGCAGCGGCGTAGCTGATCGCCTCTTCCGGCTCCGCGTCAGCCAGTTTCTGGTACACGGCCTTGGCCTCGTCGATCCGGCCCAGCCGCTGAAGCAGCAGGGCATGACGGGATATCACCGTACGGATGTGACTGTAGAGGAGTCCCTTGGGGTCGAATTGGTGTTCAGGTGCTTCGATCTTTGACGGCGTCATCGCCTCGTAAACGGCGAGCGCCTGGTCCGGCCGGTCGAGCGCGTCCAGCATCGCCGCGAGCGACAGGTCGCCGGTGAGGCCCGGCATGCCGCTGGCGGCGCCGCGGTGGCGGTTGATCGCCTCATCTGCCTTGCCTTCCATGGCAAGCAGCCAGGCATCGAGATAGATATAGAAACTGGTTTCGCCTTCTTCACCCGACCGCGCGCTGGCATCGGAGAGTGTCTGGCGTGCCTCTTCAATCCGGCCGGCGGCCGCCTCGTCCAGCGCGATGAACGCATCGAACAACGGGCTGGCATCCCGGTCTTCCATATCCAGATTGCGGGTCATCGTGAGGAAGGCAGCCATGTCACCGGCCTTCACCGCATCGGAGGGCACAGCATAGGCGTCCGGCCCGACAGGCTTGCCGCGCGCATCCAGAACAGACGTGGCGCGCGCCGCGTCGGAAAGAACCGAATAGGTCTCGGCGATTTCGATGTCTTCTGGCTGGTTCGCCACCAATGTTGCCGCGGGCGCCGACGCGCATGCCCCCAGTGAAACGGACAGGGACAGCGACAAGACAAGCGCACTTGCCGCGACAGAATTCTTGAAGCGCATGGGCTCTCTGGTCTCCAGCCTGGCTGATCAGTCGAGTGAAGCAGCCCCGTACGGCAAGAGCAAGGCGGCCACATGTTGAATAAGGCAGGTTTGCTGCCTTGTTCATAAACAGGGGCTTAATCTGCCCCGTTTGCCGGGATCCTGCCCTGTGTTCCGATACGAAACAGCCCGCTCCTTGTCAGGAACGGGCTGCACCATGATCGCCGGTAACGGTCAAATCACATATTCGGATAGGCCGGGCCACCGCCGCCTTCCGGGACGGTCCAGTTGATGTTCTGGTTCGGGTCCTTGATATCGCAGGTCTTGCAGTGGATGCAGTTCTGCGAGTTGATCTGGAACTTCAGCTCGCCGCCTTCCTCGACCCACTCATACACACCTGCCGGGCAATAGCGCGCGGACGGTCCGTCAAACACATCATGCTCGGACGATTTCTGAAGGGCCATGTCGGCCACCTTCAGGTGCACCGGCTGGTCTTCGCCATGATAGGTGTTGGTGAAGGAGACGTTGGTAAGCTTGTCGAAGCTGATGACACCATCCGGCTTCGGATAGTCGATCGGCTTGAACTTGCTGGCTGGCTTCAGCGATTCCGCATCCGTCTTCGTGTGATGCAGCGTCGGCAGGAATCCGAACCCGACCAGCGTGCGCATCCACATGTCCGGAACGCCAATCATGGCGCCGAGCAGTGTGCCGAACTTCGACATTAGCGGCTTCATGTTGCGGACAGGCGAGAGGTCCTTCCAGACCCAGCTGTCGCGGACAGACTGGCTGTAATCCTCAAGCACGTCGCTCTGGCGGCCATCCTTGATGGCTGCGAAGGCCGCCTCGGCGCCCAGCATCCCGGTCTTCATGGCATTGTGCGTACCCTTGATCCGCGGAAGGTTCACGAAACCTGCGGAACAGCCAATCAGGGCACCGCCCGGGAACGCCAGTTCAGGAATGGACTGAATGCCGCCGGACGTGATTGCCCGCGCACCATAAGCCACACGGCTGCCGCCCTTCAGGTACTGCACAACATCAGGATGGTGCTTGTACCGCTGGAACTCCTGATACGGGGCCAGATAAGGGTTCTTGTAGTTCAGGTGGACGACATAGCCCACCGAAATGAACGGCTCGCCATTGTCGCGGAAATGATAGAGGAAGCCGCCGCCATCGCCGCTCTTGCCCATCACCGGCCAGCCGAATGTGTGCTGGACCAGCCCCTCGGTGAAGTTCTCCTCCGGCACGGACCAGACCTCTTTCAGGCCGATGCCGAATTTCTGCGGATCGCAATTGTCACGCAGGCCGAATTTCGCCGTCAGCTCCTTGGTGAGCGAACCGCGCGCGCCTTCAGCGAAGAAGACGTATTTGCCCAGCAGCTCCATGCCCGGCTCATAGTCCGGCTTGTGAGAGCCATCTTCGGCGATGCCCATGACACCGGCCACGATGCCTTTGACTTCGCCGTTCTCGCCATAGACGACTTCGGAAGCGGCAAAGCCCGGGAACACTTCAACGCCGAGGTTCTCGGCTTCAGTACCCAGCCAACGGCAAACGTTCGCCAGCGAGCCGATGAAACAGCCATGATTGCTCATCAGCGGCGGGAATGGAGCCCAACCCACTTCTGCCGACCCGTTTTCGCCGAGCAGCTTGTATTTATCGACCTTCACTTCGGTCTTCAGCGGGCGGTCATCGCGGGTGCGCCAGTCGGGCAGCAATTCGTCGAGCGCTTTCGGATCCAGCACAACACCCGACAGGATGTGCGCGCCGATCTCGCCGCCTTTTTCCAGGACAACGACCGACAGGTCTTCACCCGCTTCGTTGGCCAGTTGTTTGAACCGGATCGCCGCTGCCAGACCCGCAGGGCCGCCGCCCACGATCACCAGGTCGAATTCCATCGATTCCCGTTCTATAGCGTCGTCCGCCATTGGTTTCTCCTCGCTTCGGCCTTAGAGTTGCCGCCCATATCTGCAATTACTTAAGCACTTACAATGTCTGCCGCGAAGGTCCAGAGCTTCTGAATGCCCGCCCCTACGTCAATCACTGCCATCGAAGCCCTCACCGATTGGTGGGAAGAGATGGGCGTGGACGTAGACCATGCACGGGTCGATGCACTCCTGAAGGCCGCAGACACTGTAGTTTCTGCTGCACCGCAGCAATCCGCGCCTGTCCGCCCGCGCCGCCGGAAGCCGACAAACTGGGTCGATGAGGCCAAGTCTCAGGCTGCAGGGTGCGACACTCTGGACGCCCTGAAGGCTGCAATCGAATCGTTTGAAGGCAGCCCGCTGAAGGCTGCGGCCCACTCCACCGTGGTTTACGACGGCACCCCCGGCGCCAGCCTGATGGTCATCGGCGAAGGCCCCGGTGCGGAGGAGGACCGTCGGGGCCTGCCTTTCGTCGGCAAGGCCGGGCAGCTTCTGGACCGCATGCTGGCGGCCATTGAGCGCTCGCGCGAGGCCAACGCCCTCATCACCAACGTCAATTACTGGCGCCCGCCCGGCAACCGGAACCCGGACCAGGAAGAACTGGACGTCTGCCGACCCTTCGTCGACCGGATGATCGAGCTGACGAAGCCCAAGCTGATCGTTGCTGCCGGTGGCGTGCCCGCCAAGGCCCTGCTGGACACGCAGGACGGGATCATGCGTCTGCGTGGCTCGGAGCACGTCTTCACCACCGCAGGCGGCTACTCCGTGCCACTGATCCCGCTACTTCACCCGGCCTATCTGCTGCGCCGTCCGCAGGAAAAGTCCCGCGCCTGGCGCGACCTGCTGCTGGTCGAGCAGCGGCTGGGCGAGCTTGGCGGCTGATGCCTGCTCCACTTTCCATAGTGATTCCAACGCTGAACGCCGAGGCGGAGCTTCCGCTTTGCCTCGATAGTCTGATGCCGGGTCTGGAGGCCGGGCTGATCCGGGAGGTCATCGTGGCCGATGGCGGCTCTGACGATGCCACCGCGAAGATTGCCGGGGCGATGGGAGCCAATCTGGTGACCGGCGCGCGCGGACGGGGTGCGCAGCTCGCCGCAGGGGCGGCTGCCGCGCGGGGTGACTGGCTCATGTTCCTGCATGCCGATACTGCGCTTTCGCGTGACTGGGCCGAGCGCACATCGGATCATGTCATGACCAAACCGGACCATGCCGCGTTCTTCGAGCTGCGGTACCGGTCCGATGCGCGCGCGGCCCGGACTTTGGAGAAGCGCGCGAACCGGCGCGCCCGGATGCTGGGCCTGCCTTATGGCGATCAGGGCCTGCTGATCAGCCGGAAGCTCTATGACGAGGTCGGCGGCTATCTGGACGTACCGCTGATGGAGGACGTGATAATCGTCCGCGCTATCGGCAAGCAGCGCCTGACGGAGCTGAACGCGGAGGCGCGCACCTCGGCTGCAAAATACGAGCGCGACGGCTGGCGCAAGCGGTCATGGCGCAACGCCTTCCTGCTGCTTCGCTTCCTGCTGGGCGCCAAACCGGAAGACCTGGCGAAACGCTACACCTGACGAGGACAGTCTCATGAGCGAGGAACGGAATTCGGTGGAACTCTACCGGCAGGAGGGCGAGCATTTCCGATCCGTCCGTGCGACGCTGGAAGCAGACAAATTCACGTTCGACACACAGGACATGGGCAAGCTGGTCGAAGAGATGTGGGGCGATTCAGACTATGAGTTCTGGACCGTCGTACCGAAGGAAGCCTGGGGCCAGTTGCTGATGGCGCTCTCTATCGAATTTTTCGCAAACGACCCGCAGGCGACAGACCGCCTGCACGATATTTGTATCGCCCATGGCGTTCCGTATGAGCGGGGCAGCTGGGCCTAGTCGCCATCCCACCAGATGGGATCGTCGAAATAGGCCTTGTGCGAGACACTCAGATAGTCCGCAATCGAAGCCTCTGTGGGCAATCCGCAGGTATAGGAATCGAGCTTTTCGATGCCATAGGCCTCTCGCTCTTCTTCGCTGACATCGCCGCACCAGGGCAGTTCGACATCGAATGCCTTCATACCGTCGGCATCGAATTCCGGTGCCCGACGGGTGACGCCGACGACATAGGCCGTTTCATCATCCTCGATCATCCTGATCTCGGTCAGCCAGACAGGGCCCATGGCGGTATCCATGAGCGGGACGAAGCGGATGCCCATCGGATCCTCGTCCTCATCCTCGCCGGGCGGCGGCATCATAAGATAGCCCTTGTTACCCCGGTTCGGCACAGTGCGGGCGCAGTCATCCGCGTCACTGCAGATAAGGACCGGCGAGGCCTCGTCGAGGCGGACCGCTTCGCCTTCCGGGATGAAAGGCGTGTCGCTCATGAAGCAGGCAGACAGGAAGCCAGCTGCTGCCATGGCCAGGGCAATGTTCAGGCGTTGCATCAGAAGGCCTCCTTTTTTGGCCCGGATTTGTCCCAGCCATCTTTCGCCGGACACCAGACAAAAGTAAGGCATTGGCATGGGACGTCCAACTCTTCTCGTATTCGCCAAGCCGCCGCGCATCGGCCTGTCCAAGACCAGGCTGGCCAAAGGCATCGGCCCGGCCGCCGCCCGGCGCATCGCCGGCTTTACCCAGGCACGCACCTTCCGGGCGGCCGTGCAGTCCGGTTGCGACACGATCATCTATGCCGCGCCGGACAGTGCGCTGCGTGATGTCACCACAACAGATTGGCCAATCCACCTGCCGCGCTGCAGCCAGGGGCCAGGCACGCTGACCGAGCGTCTGGAAAAGGGATTCGATGAATCCCCGCCCGGGCCGATCCTGTTCATCGGAACCGACGCGCCGGACGTGTCGCCCGCCTTGCTGCGCCAGGCCGTGCGCCTGCTGGCCCGGCACGATGCGGTCTTTGGTCCCGCCGAGGATGGCGGCTTCTGGCTGTTCGGCATCAACAAGGGCCCACGCACGCATTCGCCGTTCCGGAATGTGCGCTGGTCTGGCCCGCACGCCATGCAGGATGTCTGGTCCAACCTGCCCGCCCACGCGAATATCGGCCTTTTACCGATGCTGATGGATATCGACCAGTTGAGCGACTGGCGTGCCTGGAGCCGCCGGCGCCACACCTGGCGGCCGCCTGCGATCCACAGGAAAAAGCTAGAGGGACACTAGTTTGTTCTTGATTTGTTCTGATCCACATGGCTTTCTCCGGCCATGCGGACCGGACAGAAACTCTCCCCCAAAGGCCGTGTCAGCCTGATCGACACGAAAGACGCGTCCGAACGCGTAACGCAGCGCGGGCGCGGGGCTGTTTCCAACCAGACCGGCCGGTTCGAACGTGAAACCCGTTTCGCCTTCGACGATGGCTGGGACACGGTCGAGCAGGACGCCATGCGGATCGAGACGCTGGTGATGCCGGAAACGGCGCGGACGGTGATCACCTTCAACCGCTCGCCGGACATTTCCTTCGACCGAACGGTGAACCCCTATCGCGGTTGCGAGCATGGCTGCATCTATTGCTTCGCCCGGCCGAGCCATGCGTTTCACGGGCTTTCAGCCGGCCTCGATTTCGAAAGCCGGCTTTTCTACAAGACCAATGCGATCCGCCAGCTGGAATGGGAATTGTCCCGCCCCGGCTATGTCTGCCGCCCGATTGCGCTCGGCATGAATACGGACGCCTACCAGCCGATCGAGCGGACCTACAAGATGACCCGCCAGGTGCTTGAAGTGCTGGCCGCGCACAACCACCCGGTCAGCCTGCTGACAAAGTCTGCCCTGATCCAGCGTGACATCGACCTGCTCGCCCCGATGGCGGCCAGAGGCCTTGTGCGCGCGGGCGTTTCGATCACAACGCTGGACCGCACGCTCAGCCGCAAGATGGAACCGCGCGCCGCCACGCCGCAGCGCCGGCTGGAAACCGTGCGCGCCCTCAGCGAGGCCGGCATCCCGGTCACCGTGATGACCGCGCCCATCATCCCGGCCCTGAACGATCACGAGATCGAGGCATTGCTGGAAGCGGCTGCCGCGCATGGTGCGAGCGGCGCAGGCTATGTGCTGTTGCGCCTGCCGCACGAGATAAAGGACCTGTTCCATGAATGGCTGGTCCAGCATGTGCCGGACCGCGCGGCCAAAGTGATCAACACAATGCGCGACATGCGCGGCGGCAAGGATTACGACGCGCGCTGGAACGAGCGCATGCGCGGCCGCGGCCCGGTGGCGGACCTGATCGCGAAACGCTTTGCCCGGGCGGCGAAGCGGCTGGACCTCGGCAATCCCCGGCCGCCCCTGCGCTCAGACCTGTTCGCGCCTCCTGTACAAAAGGGCGGCCAGATGGCGCTGGACCTGTAGTGCCGCTTACGGCTGGCTCTTCGGCAAGTGCCAGCCGAAAATCAGCGCCGCTCCGCGTAGGACGAAAGCGACCAATACGCCGGACGCAAACGCCCACGTCTCTGGTACGCCCGAGAAATAGAGCGCCGCATAAAGCCCCGCGCCCACCAGCGCGGCGGTGGCGTAGATGTCTTCTTTCAGCAGGAGCGGATCGCGGTTTGCGACGACGTCGCGCAGAATGCCGCCGCCGGTTCCGGTCAGGATGCCCATGATCACCACAAACAGCGGGTCGTGCCCGAGGCTGGCGGTTTTCGCCGCGCCAGCGATCGCAAATATGGCGAGGCCCACGGCGTCGGCCCAGCGGATCGGCTTGAACGCGTCGACCAGGCCGTGAAGGAAGAACGCCATCACGCCGCCCGCAATGGCGCACCAGATGATCAACGCATCATGCAGCCAGAAGACCGGCTGGCCCAAAATGATGTCGCGGATTGTCCCGCCGCCCACAGCCGTGATGATCGCCAGCACGACAGCACCGAAGATGTCCATCTTGTTGCGGACGGCGACAATGCCGCCGGACAGGGCGAACACGAATGCGCCGATTGGGTTCACGATGGTGAGGATCAGATCGAGATCGAAAGTCATGGCCCGTTTCCTAATCCGATTTTGTGTCTGCTCTCAATCCCGGCAATCACCGCCCGAATTACACAGGGACTCACAGGGTTTTCCACAATTCGAATCACAGGCCTATCCACAGCTCGAATCAGCAACTAGTTTCGATTCCGGAACGATTCGGAGCCGGAACGAGGCGGCGCGGTTAGGGAATCACTAACCGGTGCAACGCACTGATTCGGGTTTCTGTCTTTCACGCGTTGCGTCTTCGGGGCTGTACCAATGGAACTGCAAAAGAACGTCATCATGCAGGGTGACTGCATCGATATCCTTTCCCGCCTGCCGGACCGGTCGGTGGATCTCGTCTTTGCTGACCCCCCCTACAACCTGCAGCTCGGCGGCGGCCTGACCCGTCCGGACCAGTCGACCGTGGATGGCGTGGACGATGAATGGGACAAGTTCGACAGTTTCGATGCCTATGACCTGTTCTGCCACCAGTGGCTGGAAGAATGCCGCCGCGTCCTGAAGGATGATGGCGCGATCTGGGTGATCGGCTCCTATCACAACATCTTCCGCGTCGGCGCGATCCTTCAGGACCAGGGCTTCTGGATCCAGAATGACGTGATCTGGCTGAAGTCGAACCCGATGCCGAACTTCAAGGGCACCCGTTTCCAGAACGCCCACGAAACGCTGATCTGGGCGGGCAAGTCCGAACGCTCGAAATGCACCTTCAATTACGACGCGCTGAAAGTATTCAACGAAGACAAGCAGATGCGCTCTGACTGGCTGATCCCGCTTTGCACGGGCGGTGAGCGGCTGAAGGATGATGAGGGCAAGAAGGCCCATCCGACCCAGAAACCGGAAAGCCTGCTGCACCGCGTCCTGCTTGCGACGACCAATCCCGGCGACACTGTGCTCGACCCATTCTCCGGCACGGGCACGACTGCTGCGGCCGCCAAACGCCTCGGCCGCAACTATATCGGCATCGAGCGGGACGAGACCTATGTGCGCCTCTCCCGCGCGCGGCTGAAATCGATCGAGCCTATCGACGGCGAAGCGCTGGAAACCGAGAAGAGCAAGAAGTCCCTGCCGCGCGTGCCGTTCGGCGCGCTGCTGGACAGCGGCTGGCTGAAGCCGGGCGACCGCCTGTTCAGCCCGCAGCGCCGCTACCAGGCCCGTATCCGGGTCGACGGCTCACTGACGACGGGCAATGTCTCCGGCTCGATCCACCGCCTCGGCGCGCATGTTCAGCAGGCCCCGGCCTGCAATGGCTGGACTTACTGGCACTACGAAACCGACAAGCGCGACCTCGCGCCGATCGATCTCCTGCGCCGCCGCTACCGCGAAGAAATGGGCCTGAACTAGGCCCTATTCGGCATCGTCCTATTCCAACGGCAACCGGAATGGACCGGCGGGCAATCCATTGCCATCGAACAAGTTGCATAGCGGCGCATCGCCCTGGCAGAAATGCACCTCATCGGCCTGCAGGCTGCGGGGAGCCTGGAGCACCACCGTGTCGCCGGCGACTTTTCCGTCCACATAGCTGCACTTGCCATTGTCGAGGCACATTTCAAATCCGATGACCCGATCGGAGCTGATCGTCTTCAGCCCGTCCGCGACACCTGCAAACCTGACTCGCACAGTGTCGCCGGAACGGACCACACCAACAACCTCCGGACCTGACGGCCCGACAACCGGCTCGCCATAAGCCAAACCTTCGAAGACGCGCGCGGCGCGCTCCGCGACAACCTGCTTTTCAGGCGGGTGAAGATTGTCCGGATCGCCAAGATCGATTGTGACCACAATACCGACCTTGTCATCTTGAGCAGCCACCTTTCGCTGGGCTTCCCGGACCCAGCCCCAACCGCCCGTGCCAGCCTTTGACGGTAGCGCCCCCCAACGCGGCAACTGGACCACCGCAACGGGCAGTTCAGTGTCGCCAAACGTGTCCCGCCAGTCCTGCACCAGAAGCCTCAGGAGGTCGGTATAGAACGGCTTACCGGCGTTCGATTCGCCCTGGTACCAGAGCACTCCTTTCATGCGCAGGCCGGCCAGGGGGGCGATCATGCCATTGTGCATGCTCGAAAAGCCCTGTCCCCGATACCATGGCGCAGGCGCCGCAGTGCCCATGGCGCCGGGCGCCTTCAGCCAGGTCCAGCCCTTTGTGATCGGTACCGATCCGCCGGATTCAAGATCGACCCGCACTGCTCCGTACGGCCCGATCAATCCACCAGCGCCGGACCTGTTGTGGACATTAACAACCAGCGTGTTCTCACCCGGTTTCAGCACGCCGGGCGGCACATCATAGTTGCGCATGATGTTCCAGCCGTTCGTCGCGCCGATGGCTTCGCCGTTCAGCCAGGTCACATCGACATCGTCGACACGCCCCAGGTTGACGGTCGCACCACCCTGCGCCTGAGACGGGGTCAATGTGAACGTGATCCGGTGCCAGACCATGCCGAGGAAATTGTCGAGTTCAGGCACGCCCCAATCGTGCCAGTCGGAGAGGCGTCCATCCGGCGTCGGTTGCCAATTCAGCGACGGATCACCCGTCCATGGCGCCTGGGCATTCCCCGGCCCCTTGCCCCGCCACCAGTTCGTCCAGCCTTTTGCATATTCGACTGCCGCTGCCTGGGGGTTTTCCCGGTAGAGCTTCAGGAGTTCGGCGGTCGATCTGTACTTGTCGCTGCCTGCCAGGGCCGTCTCGCCAATCCAGGGCTCGATCCGTGAACCGGCCCAGGACGCATCGATCAGTCCGACCGGTACATTGTATTTTGCGTTGAGGTCACGGCCGGTAAAATAGCAGACGGCTGAGAAGTCTGCCGCGGTCCCGGCGGAAGATACCTCCCAGGCGTTGCCCTTCGGCAAGGCCGCCTGCTCAGTCAGCGCGGCTGCGTGACTGATATCGAGCAGCCGGATCTGGTCATTCGCAGCATTGGAAAGTTCCTGCTTTGCGTAGATCGCGCTCTCCACCGGCCATTCCATGTTCGATTGTCCGGAGCAGAGGAAGACATCGCCGGCGAGCACGTCGGAAATGGACTGCACCGTCCGGCCACCGGATTTCAGAACAATCGAATGAGGCCCGCCCGCTGGCAGGGCCGGAAGGTCGACACTCCAATGGCCATCCGAGCCGGCGACCGCGCTATGCGATGTTCCGTCAAGGACAACATTGACGCTGGCATTTGCTCCAGCCGTTCCGAATACGGAAAGAGGAACGTCGCGCTGGACCACCATGTGATCGGTAAAGACGCTTGCCAGCTTCGCAGTCTCGGCACTGGAACACTGAACCAGAAGCTGCAATGCACAAAGCGTCCAGATCGGTTTCATCATTACGGATCGGCCTTTTTTTTCAGTTCTCGCTTTCGCCGGAATTCAAGCAGGGAAACCTGAAGATAGCGCGAATGGAAGGCTATATTGTGCCTAGTTTCAGGGCTTTGGCAAAAACGCTGGGCAGGCCTTCCACCTCGGCCAGCGGCACCCAGAACCCGTCTGCATCTGCCGGCCGGCGCAGCAAGTCGGTCCGCTGGACGGTGAGGCGAAGATCAAAGTGCGTGAAGACGTGGCGAACTTCGCCGATCTCCTGCCATTCAGCCTTGAACGGCGGGGCGGGATCTGAGCGTTCACGCTCCACCCAGTCGCTGGTCGGCAGGCCGGCCATGCCGCCGAGCAGTCCTTTGTCGGGCCGCCGCTGCAGCAGCACCTCACCCTTGTGAACTGCCACGAAGGCCACGCCGCGCCGGATGGGCTTCACCTTTTTCGGTGGTTTGATCGGGTAGCGCTCCGGCTCACCTTCGGCTTTGGCGACGCAATAGGCGGAGAGCGGGCAGATGAGGCAGTTCGGCCGGGTCGGCGTGCATACGGTTGCACCAAGGTCCATCAGCGCCTCGGCAAAATCCCCCGGACGGTCAGCCGGTACGAGGCGTTCCACTTCAGCATGGAGGCGCTTCTTCTCCTCCGCCCATTCGCCTTTCAGCGCCAGCAGGCGCGCGAAGACCCGGTCGACATTGCCATCGACGGCCGCAGCCGGCTGGTTGAACGCAATCGCAGCAATGGCGCCTGCCGTATAGGGGCCAATACCCGGCAACTTCTTCAGCTCCGCCGCCATTTCCGGCCAGCTGCCGCGTGCTGCGATTTCACGGGCACACTTCAGCAGGTTCCGGGCGCGGGCGTAGTAGCCGAGCCCCGCCCAGGCCGCCATCACGTCCTCATCCTTCGCCGCGGCCAGCGCCCCGACCGTCGGCCAACGCTTTGTAAAGGCGTAGAAATACGGCGTCCCGTGGGGAATGGTCGTCTGCTGCAGCATGATCTCGGCGAGCCAGACGCGGTACGGGTCGCGCCGCTCGCCCAGCGCCGTGCGCCAGGGCAGGTCCCGCCCATGCCGGTCAAACCAGACCAGCAAGTCTGCAGGCAGTCTGTTCAAATCCCCGTGTTTCGGCACAGCCTGCCTTTTCGTTGTCTTCATTCCCGTGCAATCTCAGATCAATGGTCACGAGATCAAGCATCGATCCCATCGAAGAGGCCCGTGCGCGGGTCCGCCTGCGCTATATGCGCGGCCGGGCCGTCCATCCCGGCATGGCGAAAATCGGCGTTGCAGCGGAGCGGCTGACCCGCAAGTCCGGCGCGAAGAAACTGCCGCCCATCCAGGTCCTCAAGAACCGCTGGCGCGAGATCGCCGGGGAGCAGCTCTACAAATTCTGCCGCCCCGAACGCCTGAGTGGCGGCAAGGATGGCCGGGTGCTGACCCTGCGCGTGCTGCCTCAGGCGGCGCCGATGGTTCAGCACCAGTCAGAGACCATCCGCCAGCGCGTCTCCGTCGCGGCGGGCGGCGATGTGGTCTCCATCAAACTGGTGCAGGGCGCGCTGACCACCAGCGAACCTCCCCAGAAACCCCGCCGGGTGATCCGACCGCTCACTCCAAAGGAGCGCGCAGAGCTCGAAGCGAGCACGGCGGGCATTCAGGACAAGCGGCTGCGGGAGGCAATTGTTGCGCTCGGCGCCGCCATGCTAACCGCGGAAGACACCGAAACAGCACCGGATAAATCATGACAGGTCTGATCCGACGTCTCGCCATCGCGGCACTCGCCTGCGCCGCCATGTCCGCTCCAGCCCGTGCCCAGGAAGACTGGCAGGAGTGGAACGCGGCAGATGAACTTGGCTGGGTGGAAGGCGCCGCCGATGCCCCGGTCACGGTGATCGAATATTTCTCCCCCACCTGCAGCCACTGCAAGGAGTTCGCCGAAGACGTCCTGCCGGTCGTCGAAGAGAAATATGTCGCCACCGGCAAGATCCGTCTGGTCATGCGCGAATGGGTCCGCAATTCGGTCGACAAGACGATCCTGACACAGGCGCGCTGCCTGCCGAAGGAGGATGGCCTCTCTTATCTGAAAGACATCTTTGCCCGGCAGGACGAAATCTTCGTCGCCGCTCAGGTCGGAACCCTGCCCGGCACACTTTTGATCGTCGGCACGCCCTATGGCATCTCCGACCGGGAGAAATTCGATACCTGCTACCAGAACATGGATATCCGCTTCGACATGCTTGAGGTCGACAAATCCTCCGAACACTACGACGTCCACGCCTCGCCGACCTTTATCGTCGACGGAACCCCCTATGCCGCCACAAACGCCATGATGACGCCTGAAGGCTTCACCGCATTCCTCGATGCGGAACTGGCCAAATCCACCCCTGCAACAAACTGAATGCACGCCAAAAGTTAACAGCAGCCCCCGCTTCCGTTAACCAGTTGGCAACCCAATCGACTCAATTCTTAACGCGAAAGCCATGATCATGAATCTTATCTCGAGACGCTCCGCCCTGGCCGCAGTTTCGGCCCTGATGCTTGCCGCTTGTGGCGGCGGCGACGGCGGCTCCACAGCGGGCATGCCCGCCATCACGAAGGGCGATCATGTAAAGGGCTCCGAGAGCGCCCCGATTACGATCATCGAATATGCTTCGCCGACCTGCCCGGCCTGTAAGTATTTCCACGACTCGATCCTTCCGGAACTGACCGAGAAGTATGTCGTCACCGGCAAGGTAAAGTTCGTCTTCCGTGAATATCCGATCCACGAACCGGACGTGCCCGCCTATGTCCTCGCCATGTGCGCCGGGGACGGCCAGTTCTACGACATCATGGACGATCTCTTCGCGAACCAGGCCGGTATCGTCACCGCTGCCCAGAATGGCACGCTGAAGGCCACTCTGCAGACCATCGGCAAGCGCCACGGCATCGAGACCACCGAACAGTTCGACGCCTGCATGGCGAACCGCGACTATCGCACCGTACTCGCCGACAAATACCAGGTCGCGACAGAGAAATGGGGCGTCGACTCGACCCCGACCTTCATTATCAATGGCGAGAAGCACCTGTTTGGCGGTGAGACCGGCTCGGTCGAGAACTTCTCGAAATTCCTCGACAAGATGCTGGGCGATGAAGCGCCAGCCGCCGAAACAGAAGCCACCGCTCCGGCCGAAGACGCCGCACCGCAGCCGACCCAAACCGGTGACGATGCTGGCGTTTCGGAATCGACCGACCAACCATAAGACAAGGGAGCCGGAATGCAGATCACTGAACTCCGCATTGCCGGCTTCAAGTCGTTCGTCGACCCGCAGGATTTTCCCGTCGAACCGGGCCTGACCGGGATCGTCGGGCCGAATGGCTGCGGCAAGTCCAACCTTCTCGAAGCGCTGCGCTGGGCCATGGGCGCCAGTTCGGCCCGCGCCATGCGTGGCGGGGAGATGGACGATCTGATTTTCTCCGGCTCCGGTACCCGGCCTGCACGCGAGACGGCCGAGGTCACGCTGATCCTCGACAATTCGAAGCGCACGGCCCCGCCGGAGTTCAACGGCTCCGACACGCTGGAGATCGTCCGCCGCATCCGCCGCGGCGCCGGCACGTCCTACAAGCTGAACGGCCGGACCGTCCGCGGGAAGGACATCACGCTCCTCTTCGCAGATGCCTCGACCGGGGCGAACTCTCCGGCGCTGGTGCGGCAGGGTCAGATCTCCGAACTGATCGGTTCGAAGCCGCAGAATCGCCGCCGCATCCTCGAAGAAGCCGCCGGGATTGCGGGCCTCAACACACGCCGCCACGAGGCGGAGCTGAAGCTGAACGCGGCAGAAGCAAACCTCGAACGTCTGTCCGAGGTCTCTGCCGAAGTGGAGCGTCAGCTGGCCAGCCTGAAGCGTCAGGCCGCAAAGGCGCGCCGCTACAAGAAGCTGTCCGAAGAAATCTACGCCCTCGACGCACTGATCGCGCATCTGCGCTGGCACGAGTCGAAGCTCGCCTGCGAGACAGCGCGCGACAAGCTGGAAGAAACGAAGCGTCAGGTTGAGGAAGCTTCCCGGCAGGACGCCGCTTGCGAAGCAGCCCGCATCGAAGCCGGCGAAGGCCTTGCACCGCTGCGCGAAGCCGAGAGCATTGTTGCCGCGAAACTCGGCCAGGCGCGCATCGCACTGGCAAAACTGGAAACCGAACGCAAGGTCGCCTCAGACGCCCATGCGCGGCTGGAAGCCGAAGCAACCCGTCTGATGGAAGACATCGAGCGCGAGCAGGCGGCCAAGACCGAAGCAGAAGACGCGCTCGCCCACGCAAAATTCGAACTCTCCGCCCTGCCGGTGGAAGACGAAGCTGCGAATGCCGAGACCGAAACGCAGACCCGTGTTGCGCTGGAAACCGCCCGCGCCGATCTGGTCAAGGCTGAACAGGCTGCCGACGATGCGCAGACCCGCCTGTCCGAAGCCCGCGCACGCCGTCAGGCCACGGAAGACCAGGCCGCCGCCCAGAACCGGCGGAAAATTCATCTGACTTCGGAAGTCGAGCGTCTTCGTTCCGACATGGCTTCACTGGAAGATGCCGTCTCGCTGGTGAGCAAGCTGAAGGCTGCAAAAGCGGCCGAGGAAGAGGCAGACGCCGCCTTACAAGCCGCCGAACGCTCCGTGGAAGATGCCGAACAACGCCTCAATGCTGCCCGCGAAGCCGAGATCGCCGCCCAGCCGCCGCGCGACGAAGCCGCCAGCGCTGTCCGCGAACTGGAAGCCGAGATCGGAGGACTGCGCAAGCTGCTGCGGAAAGCCGAGGGCCCGAGCGCTCCACCGGTTGTGGAACGCATCCGCACGCGCGATGGCTATGAGAAGGCCGTCGCAGCGGCGCTCGGCGATGACATCGAAGCGCCCACCGACAAGGCCGCCGCCATGTACTGGGGCGGCGCTGACGCTGTCGCGCAAATGTTGCCGAACGGCGCGACACCGCTCTCTCAGTACACGGACGCGCCGGGTGAACTTGCCGCCCGCTTGTCACAGTGCGGACTGGTCGATGCGACAGACGGCGCGCGTCTCGCAGGGCAGCTGAAGCCCGGCCAGCGTCTGGTTTCGAAGGAAGGCCATCTCTGGCGTTGGGACGGGTTCGCCCGTACACCGGACGCACCGGTCAGCGCCGCCGCCCGCCTTGAACAGCAGGCCCGCCTCGAAGCGGCGCTTGCCGAACTCAGCCCCCTCCAGGAAACGCTCGAAGCGCGGGACGCTGCGTTCGCCGCGGCGCGCGATGCCCGGGTGGCTGCAGAGGAAGCGCTGCGCAATTGCCGCTATGAAGTGGCCCCCGCCCAGCGTGCGCTGAACATGGCGCGCAGCACGGTGACCGATGCCGCGCAGGCCTCCGAACGGGCGGCGATGAAGCGCGATACGGCTGGCGAAGCCCTGCAGCGCGCCGAGTCCGAGCTGTCCATCGTCAATGAAACCCTTGCGCTGATCGCGCCGTCCGACAGCCGCGAACTGGAGAGCCAGCTGGAAGCGCGCCTCGCCGAAGCCCGCACTGCTGTTGCCGAGGCCCGGTCCGCCGAAATCGAAGCGCGAGGCCGCCTGACCGACATCACGCGTGGCCGGGAACAGGCCGCAGCCCGCCGCCAGGGCCTTGAGCGCGACGTCGAAACCTGGACCAGCCGCATCGCGGCTGCCGCCGAGCGTGTGGGCCGCCTGGTGGAGCGCCGGTCTGCTGCAGCTGCAGAAGCGCTCGCCGCAAAGACCCGGCCAGAGCAACTCGCCGCCGAGATCGACACGCTCTCAACCGAGGTCGCCTCGCTGGAAGCCGAACGTCAGAAATCGGCTGACCGGCTCGCAGAGAAGGAAGCCGCCATCCGCGAGGCCGAGTTTGCCGCCCGCCGCGCCTCCGCTGCCGCCTCAGAGGCACGCGAATCCCTCGCCGGCTGGAAAGTGAAACTCGAAACCGCCGAAAACCGGCTCGAAGAATCGGTAGAGATCGCCCGCAACAATTTCCAGCGCACCCCCGAAGGCCTGCTGGCGATTGCCGAAGCAGGTCTCAATGAAGAAGAAATGGGCGAGTTCACGCCCCGCGACATCGAACGCCGCGTCGAAGACCTGCGCCGCACCCGCGACCAGCTGGGCGGCGTAAACATGGAAGCCGAGGAAGAAGCGGCTGAAATGGAAGAGCGCCTCGGCGCGCAGGTCGTCGAAAAGGAAGATCTCGCCAAGGCGATCGCCAAGCTGCGTCAGGGAGTCGAGGCGCTGAACGAGGAAGGCCGCGACCGCCTCGTGAAGGCGTTCGAGCAGGTGAACGAGCACTTCAAGGCGCTGTTCACAGCGCTGTTCCGGGGCGGCCAGGCCGAGCTGCGCCTTGTCGATGCCGACGATCCGCTGCAGGCCGGCCTCGAAATCTTCGCCCAGCCGCCCGGCAAGAAGCTGGGCACATTGAACCTGATGTCCGGCGGCGAGCAGGCGCTGACGGCAGCGGCGCTGATCTTCGCCGTGTTCCTGTCGCGCCCAGCCCCAATCTGTGTGCTGGACGAGGTGGATGCCCCGCTCGACGACGCGAACGTCGACCGTTTCTGCAACATGCTCAATGAAATGCGCCAGCGCACCGACACGCGTTTCGTGATCATCACGCACAACCCGGTCACGATGAGCCGGATGGACCGCCTTTTCGGCGTCACGATGCGTGAACAGGGCGTTTCAAAGCTGGTTTCTGTGGACCTGCAGGCCGCTGAAGAGCTTGTTGCGGCGGAGTAGCGCACACATTACGAAAATAACCCAAGGAAAAACAGGGGGCTAGCTTTCTGCATCTCCGGTTGACTTGGACAGCCTGCCTACATAGTTTGCGCCGAAATCCGGGGGGAAGCCCCGTCGGCAAGGATTCGCGGCTGCGGAGCATCTGAAATCATGTCCAGCGAGGGACCGAATGACCTCGGCGAACGTATCGCCAAGGCAAAAGCGGCCCGCGATGAACGTGAGGCAAGAAAGCGGCGCGATGAGCAGGCAGACGGGACCAGTCTCTCTGCAGGGGGCTATGCCCTGCGATACGGCGCCGAATTCGTCGCCAATGTCTTTGTCGGAGGCTTTTTCGGCTTCTGGATCGACAAGTTCGCAGGCTCGGAACCTTGGGGATTGCTGATTGGCGGGACCCTCGGTTTCGTCGCAGGCATCCGGGCCATAATGCGCGCCTATAAAGAGCTGAATGCTCGGGCGCTGGAAATGACACAGGGGCAAAGTGCCCCGAATGAAGACGGGACCAAGGACGAATGACCTTCCTGATGCCGAGCGTAGCGATCGATCCGATCCACCAGTTCCAGGTCAGCAAATGGCTGGACCTCAACATCGGTGGCATTGACCTGTCCTTCACCAATGCCTCCGGCTTCATGCTGCTGGGTGTTGTGCTGACCATCGCCTTCTTCGGCGTGGCCGCATCGAAGGGCCTTCTCGTACCGTCCCGCCTGCAGTCGATGGCCGAGATCGGCTATGGCTTCGTCGCTGACATGGTGCGCGGCGCGGCCGGCGAGGAAGGCCTGAAATTCTTCCCGTTCGTCTTCACGCTCTTCTTCTTCATCTTCTTCGCCAACATGATCGGCATGGTGCCGTACGCCTTCACGACGACGAGCCACATCATCGTGACCGCGGCGCTCGCCCTGCTCGTGATCTCGATCGTGATCGGCTACGGCTTCTACAAGAACGGCCTGAAATTCTTCAAACTGTTCGCTCCGTCGGGCGCACCGTTCCTGATCTACTTCCTTCTCGTGCCGATCGAGGTCATCTCGTTCTTCGCACGTCCGCTGACCCTGGCACTGCGTCTGTTCGCCAACATGCTGGCCGGTCACATCATGCTGAAGCTGTTCGCCGGCTTCGCTGTTACGCTGATCGGTGCAGGCATCGCCTACGTTCCGGTGGCGCTTCTCGCTTTCTCGATGGGTGTTGCACTCAACGCGCTCGAATTCCTGGTTGCGGGTCTTCAGGCTTACGTCTTCGCGATCCTGACCTGCGTCTATCTGAACGACGCGCTGCACCCATCCCACTAGGAACCTGTTCGCCGGTGCGGCGTCAAAGCCGCACCAAAACCGCTTGACGCCTCCCACCGAACACGCTTCACGGGCGGCAAAATGTAGAAACCTTAAGCATTCCAACAAGGAGACACCCAATGGAAGGCGATATCACTCTCGGCCTCAAATATGTCGGCGCTGGCCTCGCAACGCTCGGCATGATCGGTGCTGCAATCGGTGTGGGCAACATCTTCGGCTCGTTCCTCGACGCCGCTATGCGCAACCCGTCCGCTGCTCCGCAGCAGACCGGCAACCTCTTCATCGGTATGGCCCTCTCCGAGGCTCTCGGCATCCTGTCGTTCCTCGTCGCCATCCTGATCCTGTTCGTGGTCTAATAGACCAACGTCCAGTCTGAACGGGCCGGCGGCACCCTTGCCGGCCGGCCCGATCCTGTCGTATCCCGACACAGAGGTAACCTGATGCTGATCGCATTGCTTGCTGAAGGCGCCGCCCACGGGCACACGCCGGACGACGCGCCACCGGCTTTCCCGCCGTTCGAGACCTGGCACATGCCGGGCCAGTTGTTCTGGCTCGCAATCCTGTTCACGACGCTGTACCTGGCAATGTCGCGCTGGATCCTGCCGAAACTGTCCGACACGCTGGAAAAGCGTTCTGACCGGATCGCTTCGGATCTCGATCAGGCTGCCCGCCTGAACGATCAGGCCACCGAAGCCCAGCAGGCCCTCGAACTGCGTGTCGCACAGGCCCGCAACAAGGCCCGCGAAACTTCGGAAAAGGCGAGCGAGAAGATGGAAGCCGAAATGGCCGCCGAAACCTCGCGCGTCGATGCCGATATCGCCAAGAAACTGGAAGCTGCCGATGCCCGCATCGCAACACTCCGGTCGAACGCGATGGCAAATGTCGAGCAGATCGCCATCGACACGGCCGAGGCCATGACGGCCCGGTTCGGCCTGAAAGCTTCTGCTGGTGACCTGAAGTCTGCCGTCACAGCCGCGATGGAGAAGAAGTAAGACCATGAAACGCATTGTCCTCTTCTCCGCTATCACCGCCTCTGCCCTGCCAGCCTTCGCTGCTGAAACCGAGCATGGCGCCGCTGGCGGCCATGGCGGTGGCGGCTTCATCGGTGGCCTGCAGTATGCAGCCACAGACCCGGTGACCTTTGCCGCCTTCCTGGCGCTCGCTTGCTTCGTTCTCATCGCCGCTCGCATGGGCGCATTCAAAACCGTTCTTGGCGGTCTTGATGCCCGCGCGGAAGGCATCCGCAAGGAACTGGAAGAAGCTGCCAGCCTCCGCGAACAGGCTGCTGAAGCCCTGGCTGCGGCTGAACGCAAGGCCCTCGACGCCGACAAGGAAGCCGAGGCCATGATCGAGCAGGCCAAGGCCGACGCCAAGCGCATCATGGAAGAGACCCGCAAGGACATCGCCGAGCGCCTCGCCCGTCGTGAAGCGCTTGCCGAAGCGCGTATCGCCCGCGCCGAAGCCGAAGCGACCGAGGAAGTACGCCGCGCGGCTGCCGATGCCGCTACCGAAGCGGCCCGCCGTCTTCTGGCCGGTGACACAGCTGTCGACCAGTTCGAGAAAGCCGCCCGCGAGATCGAGAAGGCGCTGACCAACTAGGCTCCTCTCAGGCACACCAAACAGAAAGCCCCGCGAAGCCACTTCGCGGGGTTTTTGTTTGGGCTGATAGCTTATGAATATGCTTGGCCTTCCCTACGCGGGATGGCACGTCAGCTGAGTTGCAGTTTCACAAGGCGCGCGTAAGCGCCGTCGGCGGCCAGCAACTCGTCGTGGCTGCCCTGCTCCACCACCCGGCCATCCTCAACCACCAGAATGCGATCCGCCGCGCGGACGGTGGACAGGCGGTGGGCGATGATCAGGACAGTACGGCCACGGCCAAAATCACTGAGCGCCTGCTGTACGCGGGACTCGCTCTCCGCATCGAGCGCTGAGGTCGCCTCGTCGAGCAGCAAGACGGGCGCGCCGCGCAGGATGGCGCGGGCGAGTGCGATGCGCTGGCGCTGGCCGCCAGAGAGGTTCCGGCCCATTTCACCGGCCGGAGACTGGTAGCCTTGCGGCAGGGCCATGATGAACTCATGCGCAAAGGCAGCGCGGGCAGCGACCTCGATTTCGGCCTTGGTCGCGCCGAGGCGTCCGAGCGCAATATTGGCCTGGATCGTGTCGTCGAACAGAGCCGAGTCCTGAGAGACGAGCCCCAGATTGTTGCGCAGGCTATCGCCGGTCATGCCCCGGATGTCCTGCCCATCGACGCGGATCGTACCGCTGGACGGATCATAAAGGCGCAGGAGCAGGTTGAAGATCGTGGATTTTCCGGCGCCTGACGGGCCGACGATCGCCACCGTCTCCCCCGGGGCAGCCTTGAAACTCAACCCCTTCAGGGCTGGCGTACCGTCCGGATAGGCAAAGGCGACATCTTCGAAGCTGACATCGCCGGACACTTTTCCGAAGTGCCTTGCGCCCGGCAGATCAGCCATGACGGGTTTCGCTTCGATGATTTCGAACACACGGTCGGCTGCCGCGCCACCTTCCTGCGCGACGGAGTTCAACGTGCCGAGGGCCCGGATCTCCGGCGAAGCAACGCCAAGCGCTGCGATGAAGGCCAGCAGGTCGCCAAGGGACATCTGGCCCTGCGATATCCGCCATGCGGCAAAGCCAAGGATACCCGCCAGTGCAACGCCGCCTGCAATTTCGAGGATCGGGTCGACGGCCGCCCGGTCGGCCAGCACTTTCAGGAACAGGCGCGAACGCTCGGCGAAACCGCTGCGGGCACGGCCCTTCTGATAAGCTTCGAGACCATACGCCTTGATCACCCGGGCGGACTGGAAGCCTTCGGAAAGCAGCGAGGTCATTTCCCCGACCTGCTTCTGCGCCCGGCGGGAGCGTTTACGCACCCGGTTGCCGAGGCTGATGACCGGCGCAAAAGCGATCGGATAAGCGACGAGGATCAACAGGGTCAGCTGCCAGTCGATCCAGGCCATCACGCCAAGACAGCCGATCGTAGTCGCCGTGCTCTTGGTGAAATTGTTGGCGAAGCGAAGCGCCGCGTCGCGGATGGCGTTCACATCATTGATGAAGCGCGAAACGAAGCCGCCTGAGGCATCTGAAGACAGGCGCGCGAAATCACCGTCGATCAGCGTTTCGAACTCGTGGGTCTGCATGCTGACCAGGCCGCGCTGGACGCCGGTATTGTTCAGCAGCGTCATCAGGTACATCGTCAGCGAGCGCGCAGCCGCCAGCGCCACGATTGCCGCGCCGATGTGCAGGATCCAGCTGGAATCGGCATTGCCACTCTCGCCGAAACTCGCTTCCAGACGGTCGCCCATCAGCTTCAGCACAAAGGTATAGGCCATGGCACATACGGACGTGCCCAGCGCCATCAGCGTGCCGCCGATGAACCAGCCGAGGTGCGGCCGGAAATAGGCCGCGAACAATCTCCGCAGGCTCCCCCGCTGCGCCTTCGGTTGCTCGGTATCAGACGTGATGGTGATCCCCCGTCAGCGGGTCCAGCAGCTTGTGCGCGTGCAGGATGAAGTAGCGCATTTCGGCGTGGTCCACTGTGCGCTGCGCTGCCGATTTCCAGGCGTCGTAGGCGTCCTTGTAGTTCGGGAAGGCGCCGACAAAGTCGAGCTTGGACAGGTCTTCGAACTCAACTCCGGTCACGTCCTTCAGCTCACCGCCAAACACGATGTGCAGCAGCTGCTGCTGGCTTTTCGGGGCGTCGCCCATGTTCTTGTGCTCCGTGGTTGTGGCAGCCATGGCCGCCCTTTCCTGTGGGTCAGGTATACCCACAAATCCTGTCCTGCGCACTAACAGAGGGTGAAGCCCGGCGCCAGCCGCGATGACACTGCGCTGAGCAGGAACTTCCTGATTGAACACAAGGGGTTCACCCTTGTGGGTGGTGACGACGCCGCCTGCCTGCTCGACAAGCACTGTCCCGGCGGCAAGGTCCCAATCGGACTTGCCCGCCAGCGTCAGGGTCGCGTCCCACTCCCCGGTCGCCACAAGGGCCATCCGCAGCAGGGTTGAGTTCGGTTTCGGGCTGGCAATTGTGATATCCGGCCATGGCTCGGGCCAGCTCGGATGGTCAATCATGCCTTCATTGGTGATCAGGCGGCAGCCGGTCTCTTCCGAGCAGGCAGACACACGGATCGCCTGCCCGTTCAGGAAGGCGCCGCCCGCCTCCCAGGCTTCGTAAAACCGGTCCTGTCGCGGCGCGTAGAGCACGCCCGCCACAGCGCGGCCTTCCTCGATCACGGCGAGGGCCACACACCAGTTCGGGTCATCCCTCATGTAAGCGCGCGTGCCGTCAATCGGATCGACGACCCAGCAGCGTTGTTTCTGCCGTGCATCCACGCTGTCGGTCGTCTCTTCGGACAGCCAGCCATATTCGGGCCGCGCCCGCTGGAGATGCGCGGCGCAGAGCCGGTTCACTTCAATATCGGCTTCGGTGACCGGACTGCCGCCGGTCTTGTGCCAGACGCGGTTCTGATGGCCGCGGTGCTGATAGGAGACGGCGAGCTCACCGGCCTCACGGGCAAGCGCCCGCATCGTGTCCATGTCTTCGAGGAGCGTCCGCTCAGCTGCCCGCAAGACTCATCCCTTCCACCAGAATGCTCGGTGCGTCGCGCGTACCGCGGAATTCGAGGTTGGACGCCGGAACGAGGCGCGAGAACATTGACGGCAGGTCGCCCGCAATCGTGACCTCGGACACCGGATAGGCAATCTCGCCGCCTTCGAACCAGAAGCCCGCGACACCGACCGAATAGTCACCTGTGTTCGGATTGATCGACGGGCCGAACATGTCGGTCACCAGCAGGCCTTCGCCAACGCTGGCCATCAATTCTTCCGGCGTCTTCTCTCCGGCGCGCAGATAGATATTGGACGTCGTGACGCCCGGCGGGTCACCGAAACCAAGCGCGGAAAAGCCGTTCGGCTCCAGCCCCAGCTGTTTCGCCGCCGGTGTGTTCAGCAACCAGGCAGTGAGGCGGCCATCCTCGATCAGGTGGGTCTCGCGCACCGGCAGGCCTTCGCCGTCATGGCTGCGAGAGCCCATGCCCAATTCCCGGAACGGATCGTCGGTGATGTAGACGCCTTTCGCGAACACCTGCTCACCCATCCGGTCCTTCAGATAGGACACGCCGCGTGCGATCGATGGGCCGGAAATCGCGCCCAGCATGGCGCCGATCAGACTGGCGGACACGCGCCGGTCGTAGATCACCGCCGCCTTGCGGGTGCCGAGCTTGCGGGCGCCGAGACGGGCGATGGTGCGGTCGCCTGCGGTTTTGCCGATCTCTTCGGGCAACGGCATATTCCTGAGGAAGCGGACCGACCAGGAATCATAGTCCCGTTCCATCTTCCCGTCCTTCTCCGCAACAGCCGAGAGGCCGAGGCTGGTGGACGAGCCCTGCTTGAAGGCCGCAAAACCATTGGAGGCGGCGACCCAACGCTTCGACCGGTTCCAGGAGGCCCCGCAACCAGCCACCGTCTTGATCCCCGGAATGGCAAGCGCTGCGGCCTCTGCCGCCAGCGCGCGTTCTTCCAGAGCTTCGGCAGGCATCTCCGGTTCGCCGGTCAGGTCCATATCGAGATCGCCGGTGGCGAGCATCGATGCGTCAGGCAGACCGCAATACTTGTCTTCCGGCACGGCCTTCGCCATCGCGACGCAGCGCTCGGCCAGCATTCTCAGCCCGTCGGGCGAGAGATCCGCGCCGGAGACATGCGCCTGTTGCTTGCCGTAGAAGCAGCGCAGCGCCACCGACACGCTTTCCTCACGCTCGATGCTTTCCAGCTTGCCGTCCCGCACCGCGACGCCAACACCGTCCGCCTCGCCGATACGCGCATCTGCTGCGTCCGCGCCGGCTTTGCGGCACTGCTCAATAAGTCCGGCAAGGAGATCTGCCGGGGGAATCCTGAAATCAGCCATGCGCGCTAGATGGCCTGCGGCACCTGCAGGCGCAATCCCCCGTGTCAGAAACAGCCGTGTCAGAAGAGGCCCTGCCAGACCAGCAGTCCGGCGATCACCAGCATCGGCACCCAGGTCAACAACATGCCGAGCGCACGTGCTGCCATCACCGAAGCTGAGAGCCCGGCGGCATGCAATAGACGTCCGGCGGTGAAACTCGCGCCAAGGACGTGAACCAGCATCGCCGAGCTGCCCATCACCGCGGTCATGAAAAGGCCGATCATGAAGGCCGGGACGTGCTCGCTGGCATTTCCGTGCGTTCGGATCCTGAGTGTCAGCGTATCGTTCCCGCCATCACCCACCGAGACCTTTGCAGATCGGCGATGCATCATCACCCGCACGGCCAGAACGACGAGGAGCGCGATGTTCAAGCCAACATAAAGCGACGCGACCTGTGTCGAGTTCATGCCTGTCCCTTCCTTCCCAAATGAAAGACCGCCAGCGTTTCCGCCGGCGGTCCCATAACCCCCCGCAAAGACAGATCAGTCGTCCCGGCGCGCATCCGGCAGCCGGTCGTTGATATCGTCCCGGATGTCGAGCAGCGTCACGATCAGGCCGCAGATCAGGCTGGCCGCGATCCAGCCGCCCACGGTGAACACGGCGAAATCGGCTACCATGGCCAGCGTACCCGTCAGGCCCACGAGTTCGCCCGTGAATTCGCCCTTGTTGTAAATGCCGAGTGCAATCCCTGACACGATAACGGCGATATAGGCCACATAAACCATCGTGCGGAAGCTGTTGATAATAAAGAACTTCATGGTCTTCCCCTTTCTGGAGCAAATCGGAATCTAAGGGGATTAACCCTGTTCGTCACGCAAATACTCGTCAGAAACGAACCTGACCCCCGCCAGCTGGTGCAGAATTGCACTATCCTGCGCGCTCAGCCGTCTTCTCCGGTCGAAAGCTCACACTTTTCCATTTCCTGTTCGGCATCGAAAAACTGCATCTTCTCGGAATCCGTCAGACTGAGAATGTATTCGCCGACCGGCCGTTTCTCGCGCGAAATCGCAACCGCTGCGCGCTTGAACAGGTCCGGGCTGAGCTTGGCCTGCATCGCATCGACAATGCAAACGCAGGTCTCCGGCACTTCACCTTCCGCGATGCACGTGTCGACAAGCTGGTCGTGACTGTTCTTCGAACCGCCACACCCGGTCAACGCAGCGGCGAAAGCCAGCCCTGCAATCATCATCGTGCGCATCGGTGTCTCCCTCACCGCCAACGACGGAAAACGAAGCATGAATCCCGCTGCGGGGGAAGCGACCCCGTTCGCGGGTGCTATTCGCGCTGCAGGATCTTGTCGACCTGAATACCCTTGCCGAAATCGCGCAGGAAATCCTCTTTCACCTTCAGCCGGTCATAGTCTTCGGCGATCCAGTCGAGGAAAGGCTTCCACTCACCGTCCGGCCGGCCCTCATTGAAGTCGGCATAGGCCTGGAAGAAGGCGTCCAGCATGCCGGTCTTGCCGTGCTTGATGTGGAGATACTTCAAGGAAAGCTGCTCAGTCGCCTGATGAAACGGGACTTTTTCCTTCAGCAGCATGTAGAGAACGGCCATCAGGCCAGCCCGGTCTGCGCCGGATTTGCAGTGCATCAGGGCCGGGTATTCGATCGTTTCGAACAGGTCGCGCGCGGCGAAAATCGCCTCTCGGGTCGGCGTATCGCGGGAAAAAACCTGAAAATCGATCAGGGTAATACCGGCTTGTTCGCAGGCTTCCTTCTCCAACAGGTAATAGCCTTTGGTGCTTTCTCCCCGCAGATTCAGGATCGTCTTCAGACCCAATTCTTTCGCATATTTCATGACCTTGGCAGGCGAAGGCTGGTTCGACCGGTACATGTCCGGCGAGATCTGGTGGAGGTTCTGGTAGATCGCGCGCAGGAAACCATGGTCCTGCCAGACCATTTCGCGCCGCGCCCGCGACCGGCCTTCCCGGGTCGAGAGGTCCGCCGCAACATGCTTGCGCTTTTTGCGCTTTGCCTTGGGAGTCAGTTTCACCATGAAGCCCCGCGATTAGCCTTCCGCCCGGTTTCCATCAAGCGCTGGCTCGCAGGGAAATCTAAACCGGACGGTAAGGTTCTTTTACGATCATGTCATGAATTGCTGGCCCCTCAGGGATTTGAGCCATGCCTGCCAAAATGCCATTTCGCGCCTTCCTTGCGGTCATCCTTGCCGCCGGGAGCGCTGCGTTCATGGCAGAAGCGCAGGGCCGTATCGGGCTCCAGCCGGCCAGCGTCGAACTGGAAACAGATGCCGGCCAGCCAATGCGTCAGGTCGTGACCGTCGCAAATCTTGACCGCGCCCATCCGGTTTCCGTCTCGCTGGCCCTCGCCGACTGGGCCTATGATTCAGACGGCGCGCCGGTTTTCACGCCCGCCGGGGAGAGCGAAACATCTGCCGCAGGCTGGGCGCGATATGGAGCGCCGACGATTTTACTGGCGCCCGGTCAGTCAAAACAGGTCGTCATCCAGCTCTCGGCCCCGGATAAACCTCCGCGAACCGGAGATTATCGCGTCGCCTTGCTCGCTTCATCCGTCATGAAGGACGCCGAAGGCCGCTGGCAGAAAAGCCAGATCGCGTCTCTCGTCAGCCTGACGATCGGCAAGGCAAGTTCCCGCCCGCGTATCGAAGCCAGCCGCCTGACGGTCACCGACGCCGGAGACCCGGCGATCGCACTCGACTTCTCCAATACCGGCAACGCCCATGCCCGCCTGGATGGCGTGATCGAAGTCCGCAGCGGCAGCGAAATCCTTCTCACGCACAAGCTGGACGATGTGATCGTGCCGGAAAAAGGCATTCGCAGCCTGATCGTCCCGCTGGACCAGCCCCTCCCGGCCGATGCCGACATCGAGGTTCGCCTGACCAACCAGTTCGCCCCGCAAACGACGCGCGGCGAGAAGGCCTTGCCGGTTCACAAGGTGAAAACCGAGGCCGAGGCCGCAACCGAAGTGGCAGACCTGTCCATCCCGGTCGGCGGGCTGAACTAGGTCCCTCCAAAAAAAATTCACATCCGCCGCATCCAAGCGGGGCCTTCACTGCATCTGACAGTCAAACAGCGGCAATTCCGCCGCGCGAGTTTGCAAGAAGGAGCCTGAAATGACCGAAGACATTCTCGTCCCGGCCATATTGTTCGGATCAATCGTCGGGATCGTGTGGCTGGTCAGCTACTTCAACTCCCGCAAGCGCAACACGATCCATGAGACGCTGCGCCACGCCATCGACAAGGGACAGGTGCTGTCCGATGACATGATGGTGCGCCTGTCGCTGGCGAACGACCCGGTGCGGGCCGATCTCCGCCGCGGCGTGCTGTTCATTGCTGCCGGCCTTGCCTTTGCGTTCCTCGGCACGATGGTGGGCATGGAAGAAGGTGAAGCGATCCGTCCGATGCTGGGCGTTGCCGCCTTCCCGGTCTTCCTGGGTGTTGCATACCTTGGCCTGTGGGTGTCGGGTCGCAATGAACGGAAGGCCTGACCTCTACCTGGTCACGGACGAAGGACGGGACATGCGCACGGATCCGGACCTGGCAGCCGATGCTGCACGCGGCAACGAGGCGGCTTTCGCCGAACTCGTCCGCCGCCACCAGGCCCGCGTGCGCGGCATGTCCCGGCGCCTGACCGGATCGGCTGCCGCCGGTGACGACATCGCCCAGGCCACTTTCCTCACGGCCTGGCAGAAGATCGGCACCTATGCCGGCGGTACGTTCAGCGCCTGGATCTGTGCCATCTGCTGGCGGGAATTCCTCCAGGTCCGCCGCAAGACGCGGCCGGAGATCGAGTTCGACGAGACGGCGGAGATCATCCCCTTCGACCGCCCGACTGACCGCCAGGACGACCGGATGGATCTCAGCCGGGCACTGGAACAACTGAGCGAGGCCCAGCGTGTCTGCGTCGTCATGTGCGTCGCCGCCGGCCTCACCCACCGCGAAGCGGCCGAAGCCACCGGTTGGCCGCTTGGCACCGTGAAATCCCATGTGCTGCGGGGTGTCGAAGCCCTCCGGAAACACCTTGCGAAGCCCGAAGTGGCGTGATGGAGTAGAAACATGCGCGAAGAAGAAACCTTCCAGGACCTCACCAGCCTTTTTGCGGCGGAAGACCGCGCGCTTGAAGCGAAGCCCTTCGTGGACGAGGTGATGGGCAAGGTCCGCCGCCGCGCCCTGATGCGCCGGGCAGTCCTGCTGGCTGTTGGCGGTGTGGGCGCAATCGTCGCCGCGCTGCAGATGCCGGGCCTTCTGGGAGACTGGGCCGCACTGGACAATACGGTCGTCAACTCAATCGCCTCCGCCCAGCAGCAGGCAGACCTTCTGGCCAGTTCGAACCCGCTCTGGCTTGGCATCGCCGCGGTTGTGGGCCTCTGCGTGGCAGCTGTCGCGACGATGGAACGGGCCTAGGAACCGCACGACGGGGGGCCGGAGGGAAGCAATGATACGCCTCCGCCCCATGCTGGCCAGCGAGTTCGCTGACTATGTCGCCTATTTCATTCCTGACTATGCTGCAGAGATCTCTGCAAACTACGATCAGGATACGGACACCGCATTGGCGTGCGCCAAACGGGATGTCGAGAGCAGCTTTCCGCAGGGCGTCGACACGCCGGGCCAGGATCTTCTGTGTATCGTTGACGAAGGTGACGCCGCGCTCCTCGGCTATCTCTGGTGCAAACCGGATGAAGACGGCCCGTGCGTTTTCATCAGCGACTTCTACATTCTTCCAGCCCATCGCGGTAAGGGATACGCCAAAGCCGCCCTGGTCGCATTGGAAAACCTGTACGCGATGACAGGACATCGCGAAATCCGATTGCGGGTGGCGGCAGACAATGACGTCGCACAAAACCTGTACCGGAGCGTCGGCTTCTCCCCGACCGGCATCAATATGCGAAAGGCGTTTGGCAGCAGTCCGGGAGAGGCCTGACAATGCTTCCAGCACACTTGTCCGGAGACGCCTTCGCGCTCCGGTAAATCGACCTGACGGGAAACACGCTCAGCCGCTGTCATTCCATGCGACAGCCAGCGCTTCATTCAAACGTACACTGAGAACCTGTGCGAAGCTTTCAGCCAACCGGCCGGCGCGGAAGCCGGGCACGACCTGAAGGCTGACCGGGTGCATTTCCCCCGCCGCCCGCCAGCGATGCAGCGCCCGCGCCATGCGCCGGGCGTGCGGTGCCGGGTCTGCGAGGATGCCGCCGAGCACGATCACTTTTTCGATGAAGCGCCCTGCGGGGACTTCGTCCGGCTTGGGCTTTGCCGGAATGTCCAGCATCGCGGGCATTGGGGCATAGTGGCCGGGCGCCAGCGCAAAGCGCCAGGGGCGCTGGCCGGACGCGGCCAGGAAGCTGGCGGTCACGTCTTCCACGCCATCGGGCAGCGCCGCACGGGACGCCCCTGCCCGCGGCTTCACCGGCGGCAGCGTATCGATCATGCCAGCCGCCAGCAGGAAGATCAGCTGGCGGATATAATTCATCAGGAAAGAGAGGCGCACCCGGCACTGCCGCGCCATGCCGCGCGACAGGACGCCAGGCCGCAATTGCAGCCCGGCGTGTACGATCAGATCGGCCAGCACATTCCGCGCCGTCTCCATCGCTTCTGAAAAGAAATCGCCTGTCTCATCCATGCGCGAAAGGATGGGGGCTGGATGGGCCTGTTGGGTTCAGGCGCGCGGATGTACTGTGGGTGTTGGCTTGAAGGGGTTGATATAAGGAGAGTTTTCCACGTTCTGCACCCACCATGCATCCTGCCCTTTGAGCCATATATGCTGACAGGTTGGAATGGGCCCAATGGTGCCGTTGCCTTCTCACGTCCTTCAAGGCACCCTTGGGCCAACTCAATAGGTTGCGCTTGCAGGATGGGGCTGTAGATGGATTTAAACTTCGTGCGAGCCGATCTCGAACAGCACCGCGAATTGCTCATTAATTTCAATATTGAGTATCTCTGCTGGGCCGGTGATTCGGTGCAAGAACGGTTCGGGCTCTCGCTGCCAAGTCTCTTGGGAATGCCTATTCCCGATTATGTCCACAGCTCGTTAAACAAGCTGTGTGAGGGAACGCCGCCAAACGGCGTTTATGTCGTCTTCAGTGGGGAGACCGCGCTTGGAATGGGTGGGCTCCGCCGCATACGAGACGGCGTTGGCGAGATCAAACGCATCTATGTCTCCCGGGCGAGCCGTGGCGGGGGAATAGGCGCGAAGATCCTGGATCGGCTCGTGCGCGACGCGCAGAGCTTTGGCTATCAGGAACTCTTGTTGGAAACTGGCCCCTTCATGACTTCCGCTCATCGCCTCTACGAGGCGGCCGGGTTTGTAGATATCCCGCCGTATGAAGAGGCAGAGGTGCCTGAAGCGCTACATCGGGACTGGCGCTTTATGCGCTGCCGACTGAGCTAAAAGATCGCCAGACGACTTCTTATGAGCGCCACCCCATCCCTTCCAGCAGCGCCTTCGTCTCATAAAGCGGCAGGCCGACAATCGCGGTGTAGCTGCCGTTGATGCCGGTGACGAAGGCGCCGGCGGCGCCCTGGATGCCGTAGCCGCCGGCCTTGCCCTTCCAGTCGCCGCTGGCGACGTAATCGGTAATGTCGCGGTCGGTGAGGCGTTTGAACTTCACGCGGGCAAGCACAGTGCGGGCGCTGAGGCGGCCATCGGGGGCGCGCACCGCAATGCCGGTGAGGCATTGGTGCGACCTGCCGGAGAGCAGCCGCAGGAAGGCTTCGGCCTCGGCCGCATCTGCCGCCTTCTCAAGGTTCCGGCTACCCAGCGCGACGACCGTGTCGGCGGCCAGCACATAGCCCTCTTCCGGGCAGGCCAGCGCCTTCTCGCGCGCAAGCCGCTCGGCCAGCGCGCGCGGGCTTTCGTCCTTGCGGCGGGTTTCGTCGATGTCTGTGGGGCAAATGGCGTCCGGCACAATGCCGATCTGGGCGAGCAGTTGCTGCCGCCGGGGGCTTGCGCTGGCAAGGATGAGCCGCGCGGCCCCGGTGGACGCCATGACGCTTACTTGAAGCGGTAGGTGATGCGGCCCTTGGTCAGGTCATAGGGCGTCATCTCGACCATGACTTTGTCGCCAGTCAGCACGCGGATGCGGTTCTTGCGCATCTTGCCAGCCGTGTGGGCGATGATCTCGTGGTCATTTTCGAGTTTCACGCGGAAGGTCGCGTTCGGCAGCAATTCCACTACCGTTCCCTCGAATTCGATCAGTTCTTCCTTCGACATGCAGTCTCCAAAACAGGACGGTCCAAAGCGCCGCCATCCGTAAATGTAGGGTGCGCCTTACAGCGTTGCAGGGATTCCGGCAAGGATTCGAGTCATCCGGCCGATCACCCGGCTGCCCTCGCCTGACCGGCATGGAGCGCGCAGATCAGGGTGAACAGGCGCCGGGCGGTGAGGAAGTCGACCTCCACCTTGCCCTGAAGGCGCTCTGCCAACAGCTCAGAGCCTTCATTGTGGATGCCGCGCCGGGCCATATCGATCGCCTCGATCTGGTGCGGCGACTGGGTTCGGATCGCGTCATAATAGCTGTCGCAGATCATGAAGTAATCGCGGATCACGCCCCGGAAGGGGTTCAGTGACAGGATGAAGGTGTGCACGTCCTTGCCATGCTCGTCGCGCACCGCGAAGACGAGGCGCCGCTCCACCTTGGACAAAGCCAGAATGAAGGGGCCTTCGCCATGGTCCGGCAGGGCGAAGCTGTTCTGCTCGATCAGGTCGAAAATGGCGACACGGCGCTCGTGCTCGGCGTCGGGCCCCGAGGCGCCCAGCGTGTCTTCGTCGATCTCGACCGCGATAAGACGGTTCTTATCCGACATCGCCAGTTCCTGTGCCTGGCCCTGAATTCGACCGGATGGAGACGGAACGCGCATGCGCCGGCAGGCGCTCGGCTTCAGCGAGACGCAGCGCCGCCGGGGCAAGTGCCGCGAAACCCTCAGCGCTCGCGCGCTGCACGCTCATTCGCTTCAGGAAGTCATAGAGCCCGAGGCCCGACGAGAACCGCGCCGCACGGCTGGTCGGCAGCACGTGATTGGAGCCGGTGACATAGTCGCCCAGCGCTTCCGGCGTGTGGTGGCCGAGGAACACCGCGCCTGCGTGGCGGATCTTTGGCAGCATGGCGTCAGGGTCTTCGACAGCGAGTTCGACATGCTCCGCCGCAATGCGGTTCGCGATGGTGGCAGCTTCATCCAGGTCACGCGCGAAGATGATCGCCCCATGGGACGACCAGGACCGCGCTGCGCGCTCACCCGTCGCCAGCGTTTTCAACTGCGAATCCACAGCGTTATCCACAGCCCTGCCCACAGCCTCATCCACAGCAATCAGGATCGACTGGGAGGATGGGTCGTGCTCGGCCTGGCTCAGCAGGTCGGCGGCAATCCAGTCGGGATTGGCTGTGCCGTCTGCGATGACGAGGATTTCCGAGGGCCCGGCAATCGTGTCGATGCCAACGCGGCCAAAGACCTGCCGCTTGGCTTCAGCGACGAAAGCATTGCCCGGGCCGACGATCTTGTCGACCGGCTTCAAACGCCCAGCCCCGAACGCGAGCGCGCCGACGGCCTGCGCCCCGCCGATGGGGTAGAATTCATCGACGCCCGCGCGCAGCGCCGCATAGGCGACGGCCGGCGCCATTTCGCCCTTCGGCGCGGGGGCGACCATGACGATCCGGTCCACGCCGGCGATCTTCGCCGGGACGGTGTTCATCAGGACCGAAGACGGATAGCTCGCCCGCCCGCCGGGAACGTAAACGCCAACACTTTCCAGAGACGTCCAGCGCCAGCCAAGCTCGACGCCTGCCTCGTCCGTAAACGAATGGTCTGAGGGGCGCTGGGCGCTGTGATAGGCGGCGATACGGTCGTGCGCGAAATCGATGGCCGCTTTCAGGTCCGCCGGACATTCGGCAGCCAGCGCCGGAAGGTCCACATTATCGGACTGGAGCGTGGTCGGGTCGATCTGCAGCTCGTCGAACTGGGCCGTATAGCGGGCCACGGCCTCACCGCCGCGGACTTCCACTTCGTCCAGGATCTTTTCCACGATCCCGCCGACATCATGACCGTCCGCCCGCTGTTCCCCAAGGAAGCGGCTGAACCGGGTTTCGAAATCCGGTGCGGATGTGTTGAATGTACGGGCCATTGGCGCGGAATTCCCAGGAAGGATTGGTGTTTCTGAACCCCGCTTCATGGACTCTCCGTCAGCCGCTGGCAAGGCGCTGAGTCGGCGCATCCCGCTGGCCGGGCTTTGCGGAAACCCTATCCCGGCTTACCGTGCTGCATCCGGCACGGTTTGGGAGGACCTCCGATGTACAGCCACGTTACCCTCGGCACCAATGACTGGGCCGCTGTGAAGCCCTTCTGGACGGCAGTCACGGAGGCGCTCTCCATCCCGGTCATGTTCGAATATGATCGCGGCATCGCCTATGGCGAGGCAACCGGGCCGAAACTCTTCATCGGCCCGCCTTTCGACGGCCAGCCCGCCACGAATGGCAACGGCACCCATGTCGCTTTCATCGCGGACAGCCGGGCGAAAGTGGACGCTTTCTACGCGGCCGCAATGGCCAATGGCGGATCGGACGAAGGCCCGCCCGGCCCGCGCCCGCACTATCACAAGAACTATTACGGCGCCTATGTGAGAGACCCCGACGGCAACAAGCTCCAGGCGGTTTGCCATCGGGCGGAGGGATAGCTGTGTCCAGCTCAAATCTGATCCCGGCCCGGCAGCCCCGGAAGGGTGAGGTTGCATCGTTCAAATCCACCGATGGTAAAATGGTCATCGCGATCACCACCAAGGGTGCTGGTGCCTTCCATGCCTTCAAATCGTCTCTCAGATTCGAGGACGAAGAGGGTGTCTACTATTGGAGCAACGAACACTCCCCTATTGGGGGCATGTACGGATCGGTCAGGTTAGCAAAATCCGATCTGGAATCCATTTTTGGCACTCTAGAACCTGAAAACTGAACCTCAGTGCGCTTGTATAGTTGCCTACCGCTTCCTGCGTTCGTGGCTTGGCGTGTGGCGGGTGTTCCAGATGTAGTCGCTGTCGAGCAGGGTCGCATCGAGCGCTTCCACTTTCAGCGCGATCTCGCCGTCACCGGCAAAGAGCAGCGTGACGGTGCCGCCCGGCGGTTCCTCATCCGGCGTGAAAGTCACCTGAAGCAATGACAGGATCAGTTCCGGGTCGGCCTTGGTCACGGCGCGGGTCTTCACGCCCAGCACGCCGTCAAAGGCCAACAGCGAGCGGATGCGTTCGCCATCATGGCGCTTCTGAACGCCCTCTTCCCAGCGGTAGCGGTTGATCTCCAGCGAGAAGCGGCGGATGCGCGCCTCGTAGTTCAGGTTCTCGGCCTTCACCACGGAATCCTGCACCGCGGCGGAAATGATCTCGAGATCCTCGGCCTCTTCAGCCAGGAGGCGGAGTGGTTTCAGTTCAGACATGCCAGCCCCTTTTACGTCAGCCCCTATTCCTCTTCCCCGGACCGGCGCTCAATGTGAGCGCCGCAGGCGGTCAGCTTCTCTTCCAGCCGTTCGAAGCCCCGGTCGAGGTGGTAGATGCGGTTCACCACGGTTTCGCCCTCGGCCGCAAGCCCTGCAATCACGAGCGAGACCGATGCACGCAAATCTGTTGCCATGACGGGCGCCGCCGTGAGGTGTTTGACGCCTTTCACGATGGCTTCCTGCCCGCGCACGGTGATGTCCGCGCCCAGGCGGGAGAGTTCCGGCGCGTGCATGAAGCGGTTCTCGAAGATCGTCTCGCGAATGACGCTGGTGCCGTCGGCGATGGCCATCAGGGCCATGAACTGGGCCTGCAGGTCTGTCGGAAAACCAGGGTGCGGCTGGGTCGACAGGTTCACGGCCTTCAGGTGCGTGCCATTCCGACGAATGCGCAGCGTGTGGGCGGCCTCGTCGGCGTCCACGGTCACGCCCGCTTCGCGCAGCTTGGAGATCAGGGCGCCGAGTGCCTCAACCGGACAGCCGTCCAGCGTCACGTCACCACCCGCCGCAGCCGCAGCGATGGCGTAGGTGCCAGCCTCAATCCGGTCCGGCATGACAGGGTGGTTGGTGCCTTTCAGGCTCTCCACGCCCTTGATGCGGATCACGGAGGTGCCCGCGCCCGAGATGTCTGCGCCCATGGAATTCAGGCAGACAGCGAGATCCTCGATTTCCGGCTCACGCGCGGCGTTTTCGAGGACGGTCGTACCTTCGGCCAGCGTGGCGGTCAGCATGGCGTGCTCGGTCGCCCCGACGCTCGGCATGGAGAAGTTGATGTGCGCGCCCTTCAGGCCGTGGATGGCCGCAGCCTTCACATAGCCCTGCTCCACTTTCAGGTCCGCGCCCATGGCGGCCAGCGCCTGAAGGTGCAGGTCCACCGGCCGCGCGCCGATGGCACAGCCGCCGGGCAGCGACACGGTGGCGTGGCCGGAGCGCGCGATCAGCGGCCCCAGCACGTTGAAGCTCGCCCGCATCTTCCGCACCTGGTCGTATGGCGCGATCGTGCTTTTCAGCTCAGCTGCGTTCAGGTGGCAGGTCGACTCGCCTCTCGGCCAGTAAACCTCCACACCGAGGGTTTCCAGCAACTGCGCCAGGAAGCGCGTGTCTGCCAGGCTCGGCATGTTGGTGAGGGTGATCGGCTGGTCCGTCAGCAGGCAGGCGACCATGAGCTTCAGCGCCGAATTCTTCGCGCCGGAGATCGGAATATGGCCATTCAGCTTGTGGCCACCTTGAATAACGAGTCTGTCCATGGGGGCTCTTATACCGTGCTTCGCGGTTTTGGGAGGGCCGGAATGTGTTGATTTTCAGCGGGTTTCAGCGGTGAACCAACAGAGCGCGGCTTAGCCGCTCTTATCCGGTTTCGCCGGGGCCTGAGCCGGGGGTTTACGCGCAGCGGCCTTTCGGCGGCGCAAATTGGCGCGCAGGGCGGCGGCCAGGCGTTCGGCTTTCTCGTCCTTGGGTGGGGATTTCTCTGTCATGTCAGGTGCAATTCGCGGCGAAACGGTCTTTTCATGTCGGATGGCTTAAGCTAAACGCCGCTTTCCGCACCTGCAATGCCGCGGTAGCTCAGTGGTAGAGCGCATCATTGGTAATGATGAGGCCGAGAGTTCAATTCTCTCTCGCGGCACCAGCGGATCCCCGGAAAATTCAGCGCTATATACGGGGCCTTACGGCTTTCCTTCCATGGGCCGGCTTCATATGGGATGAATATCCAACCCAAGAGACGCGATTCCATGGCCTCCGCAAAGAAGCCCCGCTTTACCTATAACCGCCTGAACCGGCGCCTCGATGTGCTGGTGCGGGGCAAGCTGTGGCTGCAGGTGATTTTGGCGCTGTGCGCAGGAATCGGCGTCGGCCTCGTCCTCGGGCCGGACATGGACGTGGTGCCGCGTGACCAGGCTGCTGTTATCGGTGACTGGCTGGGCCTGCCGGGCAACATGTTCCTGGCGCTGGTACGGATGGTGATCATTCCGCTGGCCGCCAGCTCCATCGTGCTCGGCATTGCCGGTACCGGCGGCGGCGAAGCCCTGCGAACCGTGGGCCGGAAGTTGCTGGTGTTCGTGATGCTGACAACGGTCACCGCCACCATGATCGGCATTTCGCTGGCACGGTTCATCCGCCCGGGCCGGGGGCTGGAACATGTGTATCCTTCTCCGCCCAGCCTCAAGCCGGAAAACCTGCAACTGGCTGAACACCAGCCTTCAGCGCTGGAAGGCATCACCCGGGACCTGCCGGACATGATCACCGGCCTCATCCCCCAGAACATCGTTGCTTCCGTGCTGGAGCAGGACATGCTGGCCATCGTCATGTTCTCCCTGTTCGTCGGGGTCGCCACAGTGACCGCGGACAAGAAGGAACTGACGCGCCCGCTGGTGGCACTGGCCGAAGCGCTGCTGGAAGTCTCGATGACGGTGATCCGCACCGCGATGCGCTTTGCGCCGCTCGCCGTTTTCGGCCTGATGGCGAAAACGACGGCTGCCAACGGCTTTAGCACGCTGGTCGATCTTGCCACCTATTGCGGCATTGTCCTGTCGGGCCTCGCCTGTCTTCTGGCGCTATATCTCGTGATCGTGACCCTGTTCGGACGAATGAACCCCGTGAAGTTCATCGAAGCGGTCATACCGGTTCAATTGCTCGCGTTCTCGACGTCCAGTTCGGCCGCCGTCATGCCGCTGACAATGAAGACAGCGATCGACAAGCTGAAGACGCCGCCCTCACTGGCAGGCGCCGTGGTGCCCTTGGCCTCGACTGTGAACATGGCGGGCACGGCGCTCTATCAGTCGGTCGCGATCATGTTCCTGGCAGACATTTCCGGCACCCCGCTGTCGCCGGGCGATCTTGCACTCGTGATGGTAACGCTGACCGGCGCCTCCATCGGCGCGCCGGCCGCGCCCGGCGCCAGTATCGCGATCCTTGCCACCACGGCGACCAGTTTCGGCGTGCCGCTAACGGGCCTGCCGCTGGTCATGGGTGTGGACCGTGTTCTCGACATGGCCCGGACACTGGTGAACGTGACCGGTGACCTTGTGCTTTGCCGCATCGTGACGCCGAAACGGCTTCGGACGGAGGCACAGCAAGAGCCATCGCCGCAGCCAGAAACAGGTCCTGCGGAAGAACCACAAACCGTTTAATGCGCCTGCAAAAAGAAACCCCCATCCGCAGATGAGGGCTCCCTGTATTCGGATCTGGCATCGAAGCCTAGAAGGCCGCCTGTGCACCGAGGAGGATGACGTTCGTGCGTCCCCCTCGGTCAGACCATGTGCTGCCGTCCGTGAAATTCCCCCCACTGATGAAGTTGAGCGGAGAATAGCCGACAACGTGCACCATTTCACCAAACAGGTTCACATTCGGAACCAGGTATCTTGAATAGCCCAGAACCCACTGGTCCTGACGTTCCCATGGCGCGCGCGTGTCGCCTGCGATGAAGGTGCTGTATTCCAGCGAGAGAGCGGAGTTTGCCTCGCCATTGACCAGTTCAGGACCGAACCCATACCGGCCACCCAGCATGAAAGACCTGGTCTTCTGGGCGTCATACTGGCTGAGCGGGTTGGTCGGATCCGGTACTTCCGAGCCAGGCCAGACATCGGTCGTCTGCGCGTATTCAGCCAGGAATTCGAACGGCCCCTTGTTGACTGAGCTATAGGCGGCCCAGGCGGGATTGTTGTCGTCACACGGATTGAAGTGAACCACCGGATAGGACTGGCAATACGCGCTGCCATGTTCGTAGCTGGCACCGAACATCGCGGCATCGCCTCCGCCGAACCCGAAGGAATAGCTGGCATCTATCGCGAAATTATTGAGCTTGGACGGCACGTTGGTGCCATCGACCGGAGTGTTCGCCGCACGGAACTGAGAGCCGCCCTGAATCGCCATCGCACGTAGGTTGAGCCCGTTCTTCAGGTATCCAATCTCTGCGCCGTAGGCGAGCCCTGCAAATGCATGCCAGACGGAAGAGTTTGAAAACGGGCTGACCGTGTCGTTCAGGCCGAACGGCGTGTACATCTTGCCGATCGATGCATAAACCGGGCTCTCATCCAGATTGCCCCACATCAGATAGGCCTGACGCATCTGGATCTGGTTCCGGGTGAGAGAGGTAATAGTCCCTGCCCCGAAGCTTTGTTCCGGGCTGTACAACATCTCGAAATAGGCGGTGATATTGTCGGTCAGTGCGGCTGTGACAGCAAACGACGACGAATGCACAACCGCCTCGGACACGGTGTCGCCGATCTGGTTGTTCAGCGTCGGATGCCGCATCAGATAGCCGAATTTATCGTCACGATTGCTGGTCTGGTAGTCGGCCAGCATGGTGACACCGCCGGACAGGGTAACCATCTGGTTCAGCTGGCCAGACTGGCGTGCTTCCAGCTGGAGCATACGCTTGCGGTTGACCCTCTCGGCATGATCGAGAACGTCGAAGCCGTATTCCGTTGCAATGCCGAGCAATGCCGACTGGTCTTCGGACGCCGATTCAACAGCAGCAACTGCTTCGGATGCAGGGTCGATTCTCTCAGGTTCCGGCTGGTCCAGCAGCCGCTCAACCATCTCCATCAGCTTGGCATTGTCAGCTTCGAGTTTTTCGATCCGAGCGAGCAGCGCGTCGGTATCGGTTTCCTCAGCATGCGCTGAAAAGCCTGTTATTTGGATAGCGGCCATTGCCACAATCGAAACGGCAAATGTGCGTGTCGAGTTTTTCAAATTTCCCCCTGCGGCACCAATGCGTGCCTGGATGTCGTAGCAATGCAGCAGGGTTGTGCAGGCGGAATATCAATCGACTACTAACACCGGCCCAGGAATCCGGCATTTCGTCGAGAATTTTGTACGAATGACACTGCAGGAGGCGCCGGCCGCCTTGCCTCACGCAAGGCAGTCAGCAATCAGAACCTATTCCGCAAAGCCGCGGTCTCGCATCAGGGCGCCGATTTCTGCGTCGCGGCCCCGGAACAAGCGATAGGCTTCTGCCGGGTCCATCGAATTGCCGGCGGCGAAAAGATATTTCACCATCGCTGCAGCGACATCCTGATCATAAAAACCGCCGGATGCTTCAGCGAAGGCTTCTGCCGCGTCGGACGTCAACACATCGGCCCAGAGATAGCCGTAATAGCCTGCCGCGTAGGCTTCGCCGGAGAATACATGCCCGAACTGAGGCGTGCGGTGGCGCATCACAAGTTCGGACGGCATGCCGAGTTCATCCAGCGTTTCACGCTCGAATTTGTCGGGATCGAGCCCTTCCGGGTCAGCCATGTGCAGCTTCATGTCGATCAGGGCGGACGCCAGGTATTCCGTCGTTGCAAATCCCTGATTGAAGGTAGCAGCCTTGCGGATCTTTTCTACCAGCTCCGCCGGCATCGGCTCTCCCGTCTCGGCACTGACGAGATAGGTGTTGATAACATGGTCGGTCGACAACCAGTGCTCCAGCAGTTGAGACTGGAACTCAGTATAGTCGCGCAGGCCGCCGCTCAGATCCGGATACTCCACCTGCAGAGACAGGTAGTGCAGCGCATGGCCGAATTCATGGAACATGGTCTCGGCATCGTCCCAGGAGAGCAGCACAGGCTCACCCGGTGCGGGCTTCACGAAGTTCGAATTGTTCGCAGCCAACACATTGGTTTCACCCCGGAAACTTTCATACGAACGATAGGTCGTCGCCCATGCGCCCGAACGTTTTCCGTCGCGCGCAAACGGGTCGAAATACCAGAGACCGACATTCTTTCCGGTCGCTTTGTCATTGACTTCGTAAACCGTGACGTCCGGATGGAAAACCGGCACGGAACCATCGGTGATTGGCACGAAATCGAAGCCGAACAGCTGCCCTGCCACATCGAACATGGCGAGGCGCAGATTGTCGAGCTGCAGGTATTGCTTCACCTCTTCGGAATTGAGGTCGTACTTCGCCTTGCGGACTTTCTCCGCATAGAAACGGTAGTCCCACGGCTCGATTTTGATGTCGGCACCTTCTGCATCGGCCAGCGCCTGCATGTCGGCGACTTCCTCATGCACGCGCCCGACGGACGCTTTCCACACCTGCAGCATCAGGTCGAAAGCCTGGTCCGGCGTCTTGGCCATGCGGTCTTCGAGGCACCATTCGGCAAAATTGTCATAACCGAGCAGCGCCACACGTTCATCGCGAAGCTTCAGGATCTTGGCAATGATGGCATTGTTGTCGTGCGCGTCGCCATTGTCGCCGCGATTGTAATAATTGCGCCAGACCTGCTCGCGCAGGTCACGCTCGGTGGAGAAGGTCAGGAACGGGTCCATGGAGGAACGGGTATTGCGCACGGCATACATGCCCGGGTGGCCCAGCGCCTCTGCCGCCGCTGAAGCGGAGCTGATATAAGAGTCCGGCAGGCCGCCCGTCTGATCCGGCGTGAGATAAGTGACCCAGCCTTGTTCATCGGCCAAGAGGTTGCCGGAGAATTCAGCATAGAGGCCAGCCAATTCCTTGTTGATGGCCGCGAATTTCTCCGCCTTTTCGCCCGTCAATGTACCGCCATTGCGGGTGAAGCGCCGGTGAATGATTTCGGTCAGTCGCTGCTGGGCCGGGGTCAGTGTATCGAATTCAGCACCCGTACGGACCGCATCGACGCGGGCGAACAACGCCTGGTTCTGGTTGATCGAATCCTCGAACGCCTGGATTTCGGGATCCATACGCGTCTCGATCTCGCGGAATTCAGGTGTCGAAAGGTTTGAGCCCCAAAGATAATAGAATGCCTCGGCGCGTATCAGTTCGCGGCCTGTATCTTCGAGCGCGGCAATGGTGTTTTCAAAGGTCGGCGCATCCGGGTTCGCGGTAATCGCATCGATTTCGGCCTGCTGGGATGCCATGCCCTTTTCCAGTGCAGGCCCGAGCAATGCAATATCCATCTTGTCGAACGCCGGCACACCGCCATAGGGGCCGGTGAAGACATCCCCTGGGCTCCAGGCTGCCTCATTCGTCATTTCCGGCGCAGCTTCGGATGAAGCGCCAGCGACGCTTGCCAACTCCACCGGATCACCGGCTTCGGTGGCATCTGGCGTGATGCCGGCGCAAGCGGTCATCATCGTGGAGCCGAGAATGAAGGATAGAAAAGTTCTTGTTCGGGTCATGTCAGGTCCTGACTGGAAGTTGCGGGATCAAGGGCGGGACGTGGCTGCTACCTTTGGAGGAATCGTTATTTTATATCAGCACGCTCATCGCACCAGACAAGCATGCGTCCCAGTTTGTTCAAATTATACTTCTGTTTTAAACAGAAATTCCTGACCGGCAATCCCAAATCAAAAAGAGCCGACCGTCCGGCCCGCCCCGAATATTCGAGATGCGAACCAGATCAGGCCAGCGTGCGGCGAAGCGCGGCCGACCACCCCTTCAACAACGCCGTCCTCTGCTCGTCGGTCATCCCCGGCTCGAACCGCGCGCCTTTGACTTCGCGCGCCTGCCACCCTGCCGCATCGACCCAGCCAAGCTGCATTGCCGCGAGCGCCGCTGCACCAAGCGCCGTCATCTCGCGATATTCCGGCCGCACAACCGGACGCGCACAGACATCGGCCAGGAACTGCATCAGCCAGTCATTCGCAACCATGCCGCCATCGACCCTCAGCTCGCGGATTTCCACGCCGTCCGCCTCGAACGCATCCAGCAGGTCTCTTGTCTGATAGGCGACGGCTTCAAGGCCTGCGCGTACAAGGTGGGCCGCCGTGGTCGCCCTTGTGATGCCGCTGATCGTGCCGCGCGCATCCGCATTCCAATGGGGCGCGCCAAGGCCGGTGAACGCCGGCACGATGTAGACACCGCCATTTCCCGGCAACGCTGCGGCCATCTCTTCGCTTTCCGCTGCATCGGAGATCAGGCCCAGATCATCGCGCAACCATTTCACGACCGTCCCAGCATTGAAGATGGAGCCCTCCAGCGCCATCGCCCCGCCTTCCGCCGTTTCGTAACCGACGGTTCCCAGCAGGCGGTTTTTCGACTCCGGCTTTTCCGTGCCGGAATTGGCGACCAGGAAGGCACCGGTGCCGTAGGTGATCTTCGCCATGCCCGGAGAAAGGCAGCCCTGCCCGACGAGCGCTGACTGCTGGTCACCCGCCGCAGAGAGGATCGGCAACGCTTTGCCGAACAGGCCCTCGTCGCTAGTCCCGAAGTCCGCCGCATTGGGCTCTACCTTCGGCAACATACTCATCGGTACACGGAAGAGGCTGCACATGGCATCACTCCAGCCACCCTCGTCTCCCAGGCCGAGGCGGTAAAGCAAGGTCCGCGACGCATTCGACACATCGGTGGCGTGCACACGGCCGCCCGTCAGGTGCCAGATGAGGAACGTCTCGACCGTGCCAAAGGCGAGTTCTCCTGCCTCGGCACGCTCACGCGCACCGGTGACCGTATCGAGGATCCACGCGATCTTGGTTCCCGAGAAATAGGGATCGATCAGCAGGCCGGTCTCGGTCTGAACGGCGGCTTCGTGCCCAGCTGCCTTCAGCGCGTCGCAGGCGCTGGCGGTGCGCCGGTCCTGCCAGATGATGGCCGGGGCGACGGGCTTGCCGGTCTTGCGGTCCCAGACGAGGGTCGTTTCCCGCTGGTTGGTGATGCCGATGCCGGCGATCCGTTCGACGCCACCTGCTTCAGAAAGCGCGGCGCGGCATACCTCGATCGTTTTCTCCCAGATCGTCTCACCATCCTGCTCCACCCAGCCATCGGCGGGATAGGCAAGTGGCACTTCTTCCTGCGCGAGGGACACCTGGTTGAAGTCTCGGTCGAACACGATAGCCCGCGTCGAAGTCGTACCCTCATCGATCACCAGGATAGCGTCAGCCATGTATTTGTTCCTCCGGGATTTTCCGGAAGGATGGACCGGTCAGCCCAGTGCCGTCAACGCGCCTCTCGCCTCGGCCCCCGGTCACCAAACCACCAGAGCGTGGCCGCCGTCGCAGCGAACGTGGCCGTATCCACTATACCCGCCTGCCCGGCTTCATCCGCTCCAATGAAAACCGCGCCGGTTATGCCCCAAAGCAACACAGTCAAGGCAGGCCGGGTCAGCGCACGCACGGCATTCACCCATTTGTAGCTCGCGCCGATGGCCGCCTCTGCAGCCATGGAGGCTGACAGACCCGCCCAGGCACCGGACGCTTCTGTGTTCCGCAGTTCGGCTTCCCGCCCTGCCGCTTCGGCTTCAACGCGCAGTTCCAGCATGTCGGTTTCGTGTTCCCAGCGGGCGCGCTCATGCGCCTGGGCCTGCCGGGCTTCGACCAGTCCGGCGATCCGTCCGATGGCCGTGCCGACAAGACCGAACAGGCCGCCGCCGGCGGCGCTTGCTGCCAGTCCCGCTATGTCCGCCATGACGCTTCGCTCCCCGGATAGAGCCAGCGCGCCGGGCGCGGCCGCCGGTCGAGATGAAGGAAGGTTTTTCCCAAACCGAGCCCGGTGAAACCTTGTCGCTCCGCCGCCGCCAACAATGTATGCCGGTCTTGTCCGTTCAGCGAAATGTCCGCCGCGATGGACCTGTGAAAACTGAACCGGACTCCGCCGACATAGGTGTTCCACACCGCGCAGCGATGACCGGAATTTATCACCAGCGGGAGGCCTGCATCGGCCCGCAATGCTTCGAGCGCGTCGAGGAAGTCCGGCGCGTGCCAGTATTCGCCCGCACAGAACCGGCCGCCGCAGCGGCAGGCCAGTTCTGTTGGAGTGAAATGCGGCCAGCGCCAGCCGTCCGCATCGAAGTCAGAGACGTTTTCTATCAGCATGCGCACAAGTCTGCGCGCAGTGCTTATCGGGTGGATAGATTTAGGCAGACAGAAAAGCGCGGCCCATGTCACCGCAGGCCGCGCCAGTTGCCGGTGTCGGATAGACCCGGTTTTATCCCCTCGTCATCAGCCCGCGGTGGCAGGCGTTGCGCCCCAGGTGCGCGGCTGGTTCAGCTTTTCAATTGCTGCGTTGTACTCGGCTTCGAGCTGGTCCACATAGTCGGCCACCGGTCCACGCTTCTTGACCGCGCCGATGCCCTGGCCACAGCCCCAGATGTCTTTCCATGCCTTGCTTTTGGTGTTGCCGCCCGAGCCGAAGTTCATCTTGCTGGGATCGCTCTCGGGCAGATTGTCCGGATCGAGACCGGCTGCCTCAATGGATGGCTTCAGATAGTTGCCGTGTACGCCTGTGAAGAGGTTCGAATAGACGATGTCTTCGGCGCCGTATGACACGATCGCGTCCTTGTAACCTTCCACCGCATTGGCCTCGTCACAGGCGATGAAAGCCGAGCCCATATAGGCAAAGTCCGCGCCCATCGCGAGCGCGGCGGCAATCGCCCCGCCATTGGCGATGGAACCGGACAGCGCCAACGGACCGTCGAAGAATTCGCGGATCTCCTGGATCAGCGCAAACGGGGAGAGCCGACCTGCATGACCGCCTGCACCGGTACAAACGGCGATCAGGCCATCAGCACCTTTCTCCAGCGCCTTCTTGGCGAAGAAGGTGTCGATCACATCGTGCATCACCACACCGCCATAGGAATGGATCGCGTCATTGACAGCTTTCTGCGCGCCGAGAGACGTGATCACCAGCGGCACCTTGTACTTCACGCAGGCCTCGACGTCGTGTTCCAGACGGTCGTTCGACTTGTGCACGATCTGGTTCACGGCGAAGGGCGCAGCCGGGCGGTCCGGATTCTTCTCGTTGTGCTCGGCGAGTTCCGTCGTGATCCGGTCCAGCCATTCGTGCAGCACCGGGCCCGGACGAGCGTTGAGCGCCGGAAAACTACCGACGATGCCAGCCTTGCACTGAGCGATCACCAGTTCCGGTCCGGAAATGATGAACAGCGGCGATCCGATCAAAGGCAGGCGCAGGTTCTGAAGCGCGGACGGCACAGCCATGGGCAATTTCCCCTTAAAGTGAACAGTGTTTACATTGGCCCCAAATCTAGCGCCCTGACGCCCATGGGCAAGCCATAACGTGGGGGGAAGCTGCTTCTGGTACGGCCTCGTCCCAAAATCGGAATCAGCCAGCCTCGCCTGCGCCGGGCGGCGTGACGAGCACCTTGTCGACCCGACGGCCATCCAGGTCCATCACCTCGAACCGGTAGCCTGAAACGTGCACGACATCCCCATCGCGCGCGAGGCGTTGCAGGTGATGAATGATCATGCCACCAACCGTAATGGCCCCACCATCCGCTTCCCCGAAATCCGGTGCGGACAGCAGGATTTCCAGATCCTCGACCGGCATCAGGCCGTCGATGAGCCACGACCCGTCTTCGCGCTGCGCCGGTCGGTCGATCCCCTCACTGGGAGAAAAGGCGCTGTCGCCCGCGATGGCGCCCAGCAGGTCCGCTGCTGTGACCATGCCCTGAATGCTGCCATGTTCGTCCACGACCAGCACCATGCGCACTTCCGTATCCTGCATGGATTTCAGAAGACGCATGACCGACAGCGTTTCCGGCACGAATGTGACCGGCCGGGCGACGGTCTTAAGGTTCGGTCCCTCGCCGCTCAGGTCAGTGGCGAGAAGGTCCTTTGTCTGCACCACGCCAAACACGCGGTCCAACCGCCCGTCCGCCACCGGGAAACGCGACTTGCCGCTTTCGAAGATCTCCCGTTTCACGTCCGTCCACGGATCGGTTGTGTCGATCCAGACGATGTCCGGCCGCGGGATCATGATGGAGCGGACATCCCGGTCGGCAAGACGCATGACACCGCGCATCATGCGCTGTTCCTCAAGGTCGATGACACCGCTGGTCGCCCCCTCATCCAGGATGGCGTGGATCTCTTCTTCGGTGACAGGCTCCTGCTTGATTCCCGCGAGCCCCAGCAGGCTGAGCAGGCCTTCGGTCGAAACCCGCAACAACCACACAACTGGAAAGGCGAGCTTTGAGATAAACGCCATGGGCGGCGCCATAACGGTACCGATCGCTTCCGGCGCAATCAGGGCAATCCGCTTGGGCACAAGTTCGCCAATGACCAAAGACAGGAAGGTGGTGAAAACGATCACCAGCCCGAACGCGATTTCGCCCGCCTCGGCTTCAATGGCCGGCACGTGTTTCGCGATGACGGGCGATAGCTCGTTTGCAATCGCCGTCGCACCGTAGGCGCCGGCCACAATGCCGACCAGCGTGATTCCGATCTGTACGGTCGACAGGAAGCGGGACGGATCGTTCTGGAGGCCGATCACCGTCGTGGCGCCCCTGTCGCCCTGATCAGCCTTCGCCTGCAGGCGCGCCGTCCGGGCGGAGACAATGGCCAGTTCCGACATCGCGAATATGCCGTTCACCACGATCAGTCCGAGAAGGATGAAGAATTCGACCATGGCGCGTCGTGCCTCTGCCCATAAAGTGGAACCAGCACGGGCAAGGCCCGGCCGGCATGAACGCCAGAACGGCGCAGGTGGATGGAAAATCAGAGCCTAGAGAGCTTGGCACCCGCGCTCAATGCCCAACCGGCAAAGCAGCCTGTCAGCCGATCCGCGCGCTGCCACCACCATCGACAGGCAACAGGGCACCCGTGATGAAGCGCGCTTCATCACTCGCCAGGAACAACGCCGCATGCGCGGTGTCCCAGCCGGAGCCCATGAAGCCCATCGGCACACGCGCCGCGCGCTCCTTGCGCAGGTCATCTTCCGGGACACCGCGCATCTTCGCGATGCCTCGGATTGCCATGGGCGTATCCATCAGGCCCGGCAGGATGCCGTTGCACCGTACGCCCCGCGATGCGCCAGACATGGCCACGCTCAGCGTCATCCGGTTCATGCCCGCCTTGGACACTTCGTAAGCCATCTGGAAACCGCCTGCGAGGGAAGCCAGCGACGAGATATTGACGATGGCGCCTGCTCCCCGCTCGCGCATGCCCGGCAGGACAGCCTTGGTGACGAGCCAGGCGCCTTTGAGATTGATCTTCAGCGTGCGGTCGAAGGCTTCTTCGGTCAGCTTGTGCGGCGGACCATCGCCGGCGTCACCGATGCCGACATTGTTGATGAGGATGTCCGGTGGCCCGAACGCCTCTTCAGCGGCTGCGGCAATCGCCGCCGCGTCTTCCGGTTGGCTGACATCCGCGGCGAATGCCTTCGCCACCCCACCTTCAGAGGCAATCTCCGACGCGGTAGCTTCGGCACGCACCATGTCCCGGTCCACACAGAGGACGCTGGCACCTGCCCGGGCAAACAGGAGCGCTATAGCCTTGCCATTGCCAACCGTTTCGCCGGGTGTCTGGCCTGCGCCCGTCACGATGGCCACTTTGCCGGTCAGGCGGCCGGCCACATCTCCGAGGCTCATTTGACGAGATCCTGGTCCAGCTCGAGGTCGTCATCCAAAGGCACACCGAAACTGTTCAGCATCATGGAAACCTGCGTGTACTGGCCGACCGTCATGACGAGGTCCATCTTCTGCTTATCCGTGAAGCCTGAAAGCGCAGCCCAGGTCTCGTCCGTAATGAAGGCATCCGACGTCAGTTCGTCGGTCGCCTGAAGCAGAGCCTTGTCGTTTGCGTTCCAGCCCGGCGCGTCCGGCCCGGCCTTGATGCGTTCGATCTCTTCCTCTGTCAGCCCGCAACCGAGCCCGATGCGCTTGTGCTGGGCCCACTCATAGCCAGCCTTCCAGTTGTATCCGGCGCGGAGGATGACCAGTTCCCGGTCTCGTGGGCTGAGGTCATTATACTTGGAAAGGATGTACCCACCCCAGCCCATGAAGCGCTTGTAGGCTTTGGGCGCGCGGGCAAGCGTGCGGAAGACGTTGAACACCGGCGCGTCGCCGAACCGGCCGGCGATCATCTCCTTCACTTCCGGGCCCATCTCCGAATCGGCGAGTGGCGCTATGCGCGGTTTCTTCAGTCTCATGGCTTTCCTCCCGGCCTTTTTCTCTGCCGGGAACTAAACCTGTCACGCGAACACACCGCAAGCCGGACGTGAGGTCAGCCGCGCTCCATCCGGGCCTGCATCATGGACAACCAGGCGTGCTGGCGGTGAATCATGGAGACGAGTTCGGCGTCGTCCCCCTCCTCCAGAAGCCGGTCGAGCCAGAGGCCTAGGATTCGCGTGTGGGAACCCATCCACTCCTTTAGCAGGTCCTGGCGCACGCCGCGGGCTGCTTCGCCCTCGTCTTGCAGCCCACCATATGCGCCGGAAGTGTCCGCCGGGACGATGCCCGCACGCCCGTCCAGCCGCGCATCTTCCCAGCGTGCCCCCGTTTTCGATATGCCGGAATCGCCCGTACTTATTGGGCCTTCGCATGGAATGAGCTTCAGAACTGCGCGCGCGTGTCTCATGGGAATCTCCATATTGCGAATAATTCTCATTCGCATAACTGGGATCTTGCGTCAAGTCGTTCCGGGCCGCTACGGAATGCCGCCAAGTAAGTGGTTCACTTTTCTTGTTCTTTGCGCCAATACACGGGCCATCATGGCAGACGACATCCTCCCGCTTTCCAGCACTTTTCCGGACGCCACCGAAGCCGAATGGATGGCTTCGGTCGAAAAGGCCCTGAAGGGCCGTGGCATCGACGCAATCACCCGCACGACGGCGGACGGGCTGAAGGTCCGCCCGCTTTATCGTGAGAGCGACTTCCCGGCTTCGGAAGATCCGCTTGGCACGCCCGGCGTGGCGCCTTACCTGCGTGGCCCGACGGCGGCGCCAGACCCGTGGCTGCCCTGGGATATCCGCCAGGCATTTACCCATGCCTCGCCCTCCCACACGCATGGCGAAGTGCTGCGCGACCTGGAACGCGGCGTGAGTTCGGTCGAACTTTGCGTCGACCCGACCGGACATAACGGTGTCCAGGCCATGACTATGCCGGACTATGACATTGCCTTGAACGGCGTCGACGCGACCATTGCAGGCGTCGCGCTTGACCCGGTCATGACCTCGGGCACGCGCGAAGCCGCCTTCCTGGCCGAGTGGGCCCGTAACAGGGCCGACGCGAAACTCGACTTCAATATGGACCCGCTGGGCGCCCTCGCCCGCACCGGCAAACTGGCCGGCGGCCTCGACGCCGCCTTCGCCGAAGCAGGCAAGCTGGCCACCGTCCTCACCGGAAAGTATCCAACGGCAAACCTCCTCCGCATCGACGCCCGCGCCGTGCATGAGGCTGGCGGATCGGAAGCGCAGGAACTCGCCGCGCTGATCGCCTCGGCGGTCGACACGCTGCGCCGCCTCGCCCCGCACATGGGCGCTGCGGAAGTGGCCGCGAAGACGATCTTCTGCCTCGCGCTGGATGCCAATTACGGCATCGGCGTTGCCAAGCTCCGCGCCGCGCGCCGCCTCTGGGCCCGCGTGGAAGAAGCCCTCGGCCTCGACGCGAAGCCGATGCGCCTGCAGGGCTACAGCTCTGCCCGCATGCTGACGCGCTATGATGCCTGGACCAACATGCTGCGCAACACGGCCGCCGCCTTTGCGGGCGCTGTCGGCGGTGCGGACATCCTGACCATCCGCGCCTTCAACGAGCCGCTGGGCACGCCGGAGGAACTCGGCCGCCGCATCGCGCGCAACACCCAGTTGATCGCCATGGAAGAAAGCCAGCTTGGCCGCGTGGCGGACCCGGCAGGCGGCGCATGGTTCACCGAGACCTTCGCGAATGAACTGGCCGCGGCCGCCTGGGCCGAATTCCAGAAAATCGAAAGCGAAGGCGGCTATGCCGCATCGCTCATGTCCGGCGCTTTCCAGGGCCGCGTAAAAGCGACCCGCGACGCCCGCGCCAAGGACATCGCCAAGCGCAAGATCCCGGTGACCGGTGTTTCCGAATTCCCGCTGCTGGAAGAGATCGCCGCCCCGGTGGCCGACGCCCCGCACCTGCGCACCGGCGCAGAGCTGACGGATGAAGCGCTGCAGGCGCTGGTGCCGGACCTGCCGCCATCCACCGGCGACGACGCAACCGCAGAAGCGCTGGAGCCGATCCACCTCGGCGCAGACTTCGAAGCCCTGCGCGACAAGGCCGCTGCGGCTGCCAAGCCGCCAGCGATCTTCCTCGCGACGCTTGGGCCGCTCGCCGAATTCACGGCACGCGCAGACTTTACCCGCAACATGTTTGCCGCAGGCGGCCTCACCGCGAAAGAGCCGCCTGTGCCGCCGAAAGACGCTGCCGAAATCGCTGCGGCGTTCAAGGCTTCCGGCTGCCGGATTGCCTGCATCTGCGGAAGCGATGCGCGCTATGCGGACGAAGCGGACGCTGCCGCCAAGGCGCTGAAAGATGCCGGCGCGCAACATGTCTGGATCGCCGGAAAGCATGAAGGCGGCGGCATCGACTCGCAGGTCTTCATGGGCTGCGATGTGCTGCACAACCTGAAACTTGCCCACGCAGAACTGGGGCTGTGATCGCCATGATGCTCGAATTCACCGCCGAGAACTGGGAAAACCACCCCTGCGTGAAGGGCCGTCCGGCGATCGAACAGGATGTGCGGGAGAACCGCGCCATCTTCGCGACAGCGGGTTCCGGCGAAGAGAGTGTTGCCCCGGTCGACTGCCCGCTGCCGGCCGTACTGACGCGCGCAAACGGCGACCGTGTTTCCGTCATCATCCTGCAGGCTCAATGGTCTGCAGACCGCTCGGGCTATGTGTTCGGCGCCGTCGATCAGGATGGCAAGCCTTACGTTTCCACGTCCGACGAAACTCTCATCCTGAAACAGCCGACCCCGGAATGGACGGCTAATCTGGAGATGTCCAAATGACCAATTTCCCTGATTTCACCAAGCTCGACCTCGGCGCCCCGCACGCGAAGGCCGCCGCTCCGAAAACCGGCGAAGCATGGGAAACGCCGGAAGGCGTTGCAGTGAAGACCGCCTACACCGAGGCCGACCGCGCCGGGCTGGACTTCCTGGACGATTATCCGGGCCTCGCCCCATTCGGCCGTGGCCCCTACCCGACCATGTACACGAACCAGCCCTGGACGGTTCGTCAGTATGCAGGTTTCTCGACGGCTGAAGACTCCAACGCCTTCTACCGCCGCAACCTCGCCGCCGGCCAGAAAGGCCTCTCGGTCGCTTTCGACCTGGCCACGCACCGCGGCTATGACTCCGATCACGTCCGCGTCTCTGGCGATGTCGGCATGGCCGGTGTGGCCATCGACTCCATCTATGACATGCGTACGCTCTTCTCCGGCATTCCGCTGGACAAGATGTCCGTCTCGATGACCATGAACGGCGCCGTCCTGCCGATCCTCGCGCTTTACATCGTGGCCGCTGAGGAACAGGGCGTCGGACCGGAAAAGCTGGCCGGGACAATCCAGAACGACATCCTCAAAGAATTCATGGTGCGGAACACCTATATCTATCCGCCCAAACCTTCGATGCGGATCATTTCGGACATCTTCGCCTATACCTCGCAGAACATGCCGAAGTTCAACTCGATTTCGATCTCCGGCTATCACATGCAGGAAGCCGGCGCTTCGGCAGACCTGGAGCTGGCCTACACGCTGGCCGACGGCATCGAATACATCCGCGCAGGTGTGGCCGCGGGCCTCGACGTCGACGCATTTGCGCCGCGCCTCTCCTTCTTCTGGGCGATCGGCATGAACACGTTCATGGAAGTCGCCAAGATGAGGGCGGCGCGCCTGCTTTGGGCGAAGCTCGTCAAAGAGAACTTCAACCCGAAGAATTCGAAATCCCTCAGCCTGCGGACGCACTCGCAGACCTCCGGCTGGTCGCTGACCGCGCAGGACGTCTACAACAACGTCATCCGCACCTGCCTTGAGGCCATCGCGGCCACGGGCGGCCAGACGCAGTCGCTGCACACGAACAGCTTCGACGAAGCCCTCGCCCTGCCAACGGACTTCTCGGCCCGGATCAGCCGGAACACCCAGCTCTTCCTGCAGCAGGAAGCCGGTGCCTGCCAGACGATCGACATGTGGGGCGGCTCCTACTACGTCGAGCGCCTGACGCATGACCTTGCCGCCAAGGCCCTCGCCCATATCGAGGAAGTCGAGAAAATGGGCGGCATGGCCAAAGCCATCGAGGAAGGCCTGCCGAAACTGCGCATCGAGGAAGCCGCCGCGAACACGCAGGCGCGCATCGACAGCGGCACGCAGACCGTCGTCGGCGTGAACAAGTTCCTGCTGGACGAAGACGAAGACGTTCCGGTGCTGAAGGTGGACAATGCCGCCGTGCGCAAGATGCAGCTGGACAAGCTGGCGCGCCTGAAGTCCGAACGGAACGAAGCCGAAGTTCAGGAGAAGCTGGACGCGATCGCCAAGGCCGCCGCCGGCACCGAAGGCAATTTGCTGGCCCTCGCCGTGGATGCCGCACGCGCCAAGGCGACCGTCGGCGAGATCTCCGAAGCGGTCGAACGCAGCCAGGGCCGCCACCAGGCCGTCATCCGCTCCATCAAGGGCGTCTATGGCGGCGGCGTGAAAGGCACGGAGAAAGCCGACGAAGCCCTCAGCCTCGCCGAAGCCTTCGAGAAGCAGAACGGCCGCAAGCCGAAAGTCTACATCGCCAAGATGGGCCAGGACGGTCACGACCGTGGCCAGAAGGTCGTCGCCTCCGCGCTGATGGATCTTGGCTGGGACGTTGTGATCGGCCCGCTGTTCCAAACGCCGGAAGAAGCCGCCGCAGACGCGCGTGAAGCGGGCGTCGACATCGTCGCCGCCTCCTCGCTCGCCGCCGGCCACCTGACTCTGGTGCCGGAACTGAAGCGCGCACTCGGCAATGAAGGCGCGGCCAACGCCCGCATCATCGTGGGCGGCGTGATCCCGCCGCAGGACTTCGACGCGCTCTACGCCGCCGGGGCCTCCGCCATCTTCCCGCCCGGCACCGTCATCGCCGACAGCGCCCTGAAGATGCTGGAAATCCTGACCGACGGCGACGATGGGGCGAAGACGGCAGCGGAGTAATTGATTGAGGGTCCTTGAAACGGGGGCGCAAGCTCCCAAATATATCGTTATTCGATAATTTGAAAGGATCACCCTCCATGCTCGTCACCACCACGCCCACCGTGCAGGGCCATGACATCAAGAAATATCTCGGCGTCGTCTGCGGCGAGGTCGTGGTCGGGGCGCACCTTGGCAAGGATATCCTGGCGAGCTTCACCAATATCGTAGGTGGGCGTTCCAATGCGTATGAGAGCACGCTGCGCGAAACGCGCGACGATGCGCTGGCCGAGATGACGGAAGAAGCCCGGAAGCTCGGCGCAAACGCCATTGTCGGCACCAAGTTCGACTACACCGTGATCGGCCAGAACGGTTCGATGATGATGGTCGCGGTGTCCGGCACGGCCGTGACGCTGGCGTGAGCCTGCTCGACCAGACCGCTCCATCGGCGGAGGACATTCTCAACCTCGCCGAAGCCTGTATCGCCCGCCTGCCCCAGCACATGCAGGCCGCCGCGAGCGCTGTGCGCATCATCGTCGAGGATTATGCCGAGGACGAAATTCTCGACGAGATGAAGATCGACGATGCGCTGGAACTGTCAGGGCTCTATTCCGGCGTGCCGCTGGTCCATGAGAGCGTGACGCATCCGTCGATCCAGCCGCCGCTGGTCTATCTCTACCGCCTGCCCATCCTGTTCGAATGGGCCGCGCGGGGAGATGTCACGCTGGAGGAACTGGTCGCCCACGTCACCATCCACGAATACGGGCATCATTTCGGCTGGTCCGACGAAGAGATGCACCGCCTGCTGGACGCAGCAGACTGACCGCTCAGTCTTTCGACTTGTGCGCCAGCGTGTGGGCGTGCTTCTCCCAGTTCTGCCCGTCGAACTTGTTCACCGTGACGTTCAGATCCTGCCAGTCGTCGATGCAGCGCCAGGTAACGGCGACGCCATCCGGATTGGACCGCGGGATGTAGAAGCTCTTTACCCCGCACGTCTTGCAAAACCGGTGCTTCGCAACGCCGGTGTTGAACGTGTATTCCGTCAGGTTCCCCGCTCCCTGCATCAGGCGGAAACGGCTGGACGGGACGATGATGTGGATGTTGCCCGACATCGCACACATGGAGCAGTTGCAGTCCTCCACCTCGAACGCGTCCGGCAGGTCCACTTCCCACCGGACCGCGCCGCAATGGCATCCGCCGAAATGGGTTTTCAACTCGCTCATCGTCTTCCGTTCCGCTTGGTTCAGCCCACCCACACTGGAGGGCGCTTACCCGCCCATGGCCGGGCCTGTTCCAATTGTCCAGCCAGACGGAACAAAAGGCTTTCCGCGCCGAGCCGCCCGCCAAACATCATGCCGATCGGCAGGCCACCTGCCGCTTCTTCAGTCGCATCGGTCCAATGCAGCGGAACAGACATGGCCGGACAGCCGGTCTGGTTGAACAGCGGACAATGCGCGCCGAACCCGGCAATCGCCTTGCCCATCGCATCCCCGTCCTGCGTCAGCGACATCGTGCCCAGCTTGTCCGGCGCGCGGTGCGTGACCGGCGAGAGCGTCAGGTCGAACCCGCCATCGATGAGGAACTGCTCATAGTCGATAGCGACGGAGTTGAAGAGATTGTTCGCCTTGGCGAGTTCCACCATCGGCACTGTCCGGCCAAGCGCAGCCATGGACGCCGTGATCGGCTCCATCTCGTCCTCGCGGACAGGCCGGCCCAGCATGGCGGAGCGGTCGTCGAAGGCCGCAGCGATGTTTGCCGAGATGGTGAACAGCGCGTACTTGGCGAGCAGCTCGCCATCCAGTTCCGGGCCTGCCTCCACGACTTCGTGCCCGAGATCCGCAAGCAGTTTCGCCGTCGCCATCAGTCCTGCATCCGCATCGGCGTCCGGCATCGTGCCGTTCGGCGCCCGCTTCCACAGCGCAATGCGCAGCTTGCCGGGGCCACGAGAAACTTCCTCCAGATACGGACGTTCCGGTGCAGGGGCGACATAGCGGCTGCCCGTCTCTCTGCCATGGCAGGCATCCAGCAGTGCCGCGCTGTCCCGCACGCTGCGGCTGACCGCGTGGACGGTCGACATGCCGTTCCAACCTTCGGTACGGCCGGGCCCCATCGGCACGCGCCCGCGCGACGGCTTGATCCCGAAGAGGCCCGTGCAGGAGGCCGGAATCCGGATGGAGCCGCCGCCATCGCTGGCCTGCGCCACCGGCAGCACGCCCGCCGCGACCGCCGCACTCGCCCCGCCGGACGACCCGCCCGATGTGCGCGTCAGATCCCACGGATTGCGTGTCTGGCCATAGAGTGTGGATTCGGTGGTGGTGGTCAGGCCGTATTCCGGGCTGGTCGTCTGGCCGAAGAAGACGAGGCCCGCCTCACGGTAGCGCTCGGTCAGCACAGAGTCGCGCTGGGCGACATTGCCTTTCCACGCAACAGAGCCATTGGTCAGCGGCGCACCTTTCACTTCGACAGCAAGGTCTTTGGTGACAAAGGGCACACCCGCAAAGGGGCCATCGCCCACGCCGGTTTCCAGCTGCGATTTTGCGAGATCCGGATAGAGCGCGCTGAAGCAATTCAGCTTGTCCTGCGCGGCCTCCGCTCTAGTGACCGCCGCTTCCAGCAGTTCTGCGGCGCTGACCTGTTTGCTGCGGACAAGCTCCGCCAGGCCCAGTCCATCATAATCGGCATATTCTCTCATTCGGCCCTCCCGTTTTGCCACCAGTGTGGAACGGCGGGCGCCGAAAGGAAAGCCTGATCACGGCTCCATTTCAGGAGGCGGTGGCGGCGGAGGTGGAGGCCCATCCATCGGACCGCCGCGTTCACCGGGCTTCAGCTTGCGCTTGGCTTCGTGATCGCGCGGGCCACGTCTCAGGATTTCCGCCATATGCTGGCGTTCTTCCACCGTCATCGTGGCGAAGAGCTCTGCCATCGAATCGTGGGTAACTTCGTTCACCGCGTCGTCTGCTGACCGCAGGTTCCGGAATGCCGTCCGCACCGCATCGGCATCATAGGGTTCGGCGGTCACCGCTTCCGCCAGCTGCCGGCGCGATTCCACGCGGGCCATGCGCTCTTCTGCGGAGGCCTTGAAAGCTTGCTTGAACACCCGCCGTACGGCCTCGCGGTTGGGATCGTCGCGCTCACCCCAGGAGATGCGCTCCCGCGGCGGGCCATCAGGCTTTCCCTTTGGGCCAGCTTGCAGCAGGAACCCCGCCATAAGACCCACAAGGATCATGTTCGCCATCAACGAAACAATCAGCCAAAGCGGCCATTGGCGCGGCGTGTCAGACGTGTCGCTCATTCTGCGGCCTCACTCATCAAATCCAGGTCGCCAAAGCCGAGGGCGGCATACATCACCGCATCGGCATCATCCGTCGTCTGGGCACTCGCCACCGATGAAGGCAGCGAAACATTCACACCGATCATGATCCCCATGACCAGCGACGCAACGGCCCCCGCAGGCAACCAGCCTGGAAGGAACCGGCGCAGACGGATTTCCGGCCTTGCTGCGCGTTTCGGCTTCGGAGCGCTTGCGAGCAAACTATCCCGCAAAGAAGCAGAGACTTCCGTCTCAGGAACGAGATCCAGAAACTGATCCAGACGGCGGGCATCATCTAGGGCTTTGGCGAACAAGCCCGGCGCCTCTGCCATCCGGCGCGCAGCGGCATCGCTCACTGCCTCGGGAAAGGCAGCGGGATCGGCGCCGTAAGCCTCGATCAGGTCGAGGATCCGTTCGTCAGACAAGGTCGATGTCATCCTTGGGTCCTTCATGCCACACTCCGTTCGGCCAGTGTCACCCTCAAGCTGCGCCGTGCGCGAGCCAAGAGGCTTTCCAGCGCTTCTTCGCTTGTTTCCATGATCTCCGCCGCTTCCACCTGAGAGTGTCCCTGCAGGGCGCAGAGCGTCAAGGCAGCTGCCTGGCGCTCCGGAAGAGCGGCAATCGCGGCTTCGATCGCTTTTACCCGTTCGGTCTGCATCATCCGTTCGGGTGGGGTCGGGTCCGGGTCCGTCATTTCCGGCAATTCGCCGGGCAATGACTCCCGCTTTTTACGCAGGATGTCATAGCAGAGGTTCAGCGCCACGCGGTGCAGCCAGGTCGAGAACTTGGCCCGCGGTTCCCAGGTGGGGAGCGCTTTCCATGCGCGAAGGAAGGTCTCCTGTGTCACGTCTTCTGCTTCCATCCGGTCGCCCAGCATCCGCGTTGCCAGCCCGAGCACGCCCGGGGAGTAGCGGTCGACCAGCCACGATATGGCTGACGGGTCGCCCGCCGCCGCCCGTGTGATCTGGTCGAGGTCCGATACAAAAGCCACGGAACCGAGCTTACTCCGTTGAAGGCGGGATGCACGCACTCAATACGGTGATACGTGCTGAATGCGTGCTGTGCCGCCTTACCGGGCCTTGGCCCTACGTCCTATTCGTCTTCCGGCGGCGGCGGTGGCATGCCATCCATGCCGCCCATCATGCCTTTCCGGCCGAACTTGCCACGCTTGCCCGGGCCCATGGGCGCGGATTCGAACTCTTCCTGGCTGATCGTGCCATTCCCGTCCTTGTCCATCTTCGCAAAGCGCTCGGCTTGCATCTCGGCGCCCTTCTCGGCCCATTCCGCTTCGTGTTCAGCTCTCTTCGCTTCCCGCTCGGCCTTTTGTGCTGCCTGAACGGCCGTGACTTCGGCACGCGTGATCGAACCATCCTCGTTGGTGTCGAATCGCTCGAACATTCTATCTGCGCGGTCACCGCGGCGATCTTCGAAGCTGGCCTTCATCTGGGCGCGTTTGGCTTCGTGATGGGCTGACAGTTCGTCCTGCGAAAGCTGGCCGTCGCCATTTGTGTCGATCACGGTGAACATCGCCGCCTTATGCGCCTTGATTTCTGCTTCGGAGACTTCTCCGTCACCGTCTGCGTCCATCATCGCCACCATGCGGTCCCTCATCATGCCCGGTTCACCGGGACCGCCGCCGCGCGGACCAGCCATCGCGGGTGCGGCCAACATGGCCACTGCGGCCAGCGATGCTGTCGCGAGAAAGATACGTTTCATCAGGGGTAACTCCTCTCTTTGCGGCTGCCGCTCTTGCGGGGCAACCAGTGTCTGTAGAACGAGGAGACGTCAGCTTTCCGTCGCGTCGAGGTGCAATTTTTCGATAGCCAGCTTGTGAATCCTTGATTTTGTTGAGGATAATTCAGTTTCCAGTTTGCTGAACGTGCTGGCCTCCACCGCCCGGCACAGACGGTCGCGCAGGCCTGCAGGCATGACATCCGAACGTGTTTCGGTGCCAATCGCCACGCGCTGCACTTGCTGGAGGGCCTGAAGCAGGCGCAAGCCCTCCGTCAGCAGCAGGCGTTCCTCGATGTCGAACGACGAACATTCGATGGCGTCCTGCGTCGAGGCACAAATCGCTCCGGCCCGCCCGCCAAGCAGCATGTCCTGCTGGACGACGAACTCCACATCAATCAGTCCGCCCTCGGCAGTTTTCAGGTCCCACAGCCCCTTGCCCGGCTTTTCCCGGTAGAGGCGCTGGCGCATGTCAGTGATGTCAGCCGGAATGGTGCTGGAATTTATCTTCGCACGTTCCGTGATCGCATCGAATGCAATGTCCATGACGGTCCGCCCCACCGCTTCATCGCCCGCAACCGGGCGCAGCCGGGTCAGGGCCATATGCTCCCACGTCCAGGCGTCCTTGTGCTGATAGGATGTGAAGGCCGGCAAGCTGACGGCGACGGGACCAGCCCGCCCGGATGGGCGCAGGCGCATGTCGACTTCATAGAGTGCGCCTTCCGCCGTTGGCGCCGTCAGAGCCGTGATCAGGCGCTGCGTGAAGCGGGTGTACCAGGTCTGCGCTTCCATCGGATCGGCATCGTAGATGACGAGGATGTCGAGGTCTGACCCAGCCGTCAGTTCCTTGCCGCCCAGCTTGCCCATGGCGAAAACGCCCCACTGTCCGGGCTGCGGTCCGTTACGCCGCTCGGTTTCCCATTTCGCAGCAGCCGCCATTTCCCGGATCGTATCGTCGGCCAGTTCGGTCCAGTAGTCCGCCGCATCCCGTGCCGGGATCAGGCCATGCAGCAGGCGATGTCCAGTCAGGAAGTGCTGGTCGCGGTGATAGCGGCGCCAGGCGTCGAGGGCGCCGTCGAAACTCGTGTCGGGACCAATTTCCGGCCGAACGGGCGCCTGCCCGCTGACCAGCGATTCCAGAAGGTCCGGACGGCGCGAGAGGATTTCCGCGAGGCGCGGCGCCAGCGCCAGCGTGGCGACAAGATCGTCCAGCAGGTCCGGCTCCGCCATGAGCATTGCCAGCGTCTGCACGCCAGACGACAAGCCTCCGAAGAAACGGGAGAACCAGCGAAACGCTTCGTCCGCCTCCCCCGTCTTGCCCATGTCTTCCAGCAGACGTGGCAGGATCGCCGTCAACAATTCACGCCCCCGCGCCGTACGGGTGGCCGGCACACGGCCGCGGTGCCAGTTGCGGATCGTCTCAATGGCCGCGCTCGGATCGCTGAAGCCCAGATTGCGCAGGGTTTCGACCGTCCCCGGATCATCATCGACGCCGGTGAACACGAAATTTCCTGACCTGGTTTCCCCGGCCGCGCGGTCTTCCGCAGCGAACAGCGCATCATAGGCCGACTGAACGATCCGCCTCGTTTCGAGAACATCCCGATCGAATTCTTCCAGATTGCCATACCCACTCAGGAAGGCGACCACCTCCCGCGCTTCCGGGTCCTTGGGCAGAGTGTGGGTCTGCTCGTCATTGCGCATCTGGATGCGGTGCTCGACATTGCGTAACTGGCGGTAGGCCTCGGTGAGATCCCGGGCAGTCTTGTCCTCCACAACGCCACCATCGCACAGCGCCGCCATCGCACCGAGGGTTGTGTTGTCCCGCAGTTCCGGGCGCCGGCCGCCGAGGATCAGCTGCTGGGTCTGGACGAAAAACTCGATCTCGCGAATGCCTCCCGGGCCAAGCTTTATGTCCGGGTTCGGAAGGCTGAACTCTCGCGCCTTGGCCTTGGTATTGATCATCCGCTTGATCGCCTGGATGTCGCCGATGGCCCAATAGTCGAGGTTCCGGCGCCAGACGAACGGCTCCATCCCCTTCAGGAAACGTTTCGCCGCAGCGATATCCCCTGCAGCCGGGCGGGCCTTGATCCAGACCATCCGTTCCCAGTTCTGGCCAACGCTTTCATAATAGACGTCCGCCATCGTGGTGGATACGGCCAGCGGTGTCGAAGACGGATCCGGTCTCAGGCGCAGATCGGTACGGAATACGTAACCATCTTCCGTGATGTCATCGAACATCCGCACGATGTCGCGCGCGACGCGTTGGGCAGCCTCCCCGGGAGATCGCTCCCCACCATCGAACACGTTCGGGTCGTAGAAAATGCAGAAATCGATATCGCTGGAATAGTTGAGTTCGAACGCGCCCATCTTGCCGAGCGCAATGGCGAAGATGCCCTCGCCCGACAGGCCGTAGTGTGCGAGGGCGATTTTGAGCGCGGTATCGACGCATTCGCAGGCCAGTTCGGTCAGCACCAGCGTGACGTCCATCACGTCCAGCGTGCCCGACAGGTCTTCTCCGGCCAGCGACAAATGCGTCGCCTGCTTCGCCCGGCGCAAAACCCGCATGGCCTCTGCGACGGGTTTCTGACCCAGTTTCGGCAGCATACGCACAGTTTCGATAGCTTCGCGCCAGTCCCGGTCTTCAAGGTCCCGGCCCGCCAGCCGGCGGAGATAAGGCGCCCGATCGCAGGCGAGTGCCAGCGCCGCTTCAGGTGTGTCGGCAATCGGTCTTACGTTCAGCATGCTTATGCCCTGGGCAATCTCAATGTCGCTTTCAGGCCGGGCGATCCTGCCGGACCATTCCCGTCTGACAGGATCAGCTCACCGCCGTGCATTTCCGCAACCGACACGACGAGCGCAAGCCCAAGCCCGCTGCCCGGCTGGGTACGTGCGGAGTCCATTCGCTGGAAGCGCTGTACGACCCGCTTGCGAGCGTCCGGCGGCACGCCCGGCCCAGTGTCGACAACGGTAAGATCGACAGTGCCCTCCGGACCGCGCGCAACGGTGAAGCTGATCGTGCCGCCCGCAGGCGTATATTTGATAGCGTTGTCGAGCAGGTTGGACAGCGCCTGGCCGATCAGGTCCCGGTCTCCCAGCACCATCAGGTGTTTTGCGATGTGGCTGCGGAAAGTCTGCTCGGCCTCGTCACTGGCAGGTTCGAACAGTTCAGCGAGTTCCTCAGCGAGTTCGCTGACGTCCATCCGCACACGCTCGCCTTCAGCGCCGGCCTCAAGGCGCGCAAGACGCAGGATCGCGTTGAACGTGCCAAGCACCCGGTCCACTTCCTCCACCGTTTCGCCGAGCGTCGCCTCGGCGCTTTCCTTGGACATCGGTTCGGAGAGCGCGATCTCGAGCCGGTTACGAAGACGTGACAGCGGGGACCGCAAATCGTGCGCGATGGCGTTGCCGGTATTGCGGGTCGATTCCACCAGCTTCTCGATCTGGTCGAGCATAGCGTTCATGCGCTGGCCGAGCCGGTCGAATTCGTCTCCCGATCCGCGCACGGGCACACGGCGGCCAAGCTCGCCGCCCATCACCATTTCGGCGGTTCGCGCCAGTTCGTCCGCTCGCCTCGCCGCCCCGCGTGAAATGAGCAAGCCGCCCAGCAATGACAGGACAAGCCCGATGGGCGCCGCGATGAAGATCGCGTTCTGGATGCGCCCGACGATGGCTGTCTGTTGCGCGGTATCGAAGGCCACGAGCAAGGCCCCGCCATTGTCTCGCAAACGTACGATTCGGCCGGCCACGGGACGGACAACTTCAGATCCGTCAGGCTCTGTCAGTGTGACTTCGAAATAGACGGTCTGGACGTCGAGATCCGGATTGTGCGCCGGCATGCGCTGGAAGTGTCCGGCGATGCGGCGGCCCGAAGCATCTTCGAGATAGTAGAAAAAGGTCGACCCGTTGCGGGTCATCCGCTCGAACACCGACTCGCTGAGGCGCTCCATGCCCCCGGTGAAGTAGGCATTGCCCAGCTGTTCGAATTCGAGGTCCATCCGCCGGTCGGATTCGGCACGGATGTAATAGACCGTCGAATAATAGAGATAGACCAGCAGCGCCGCCGAAAACGCCGCGAACATGGCGCTGTACAGTAGCGCCAGCTTGAATGTGGTCGTCCTAAGGAAGGTCGGCAGGGCGAATTTCATGGCTCGCTAGTGCCAGCGCCCTGCCAATCCGTCTAGCCCTGCAGCCTGTATCCGGCCCCGCGGACCGTGTGCAGCAGCGGCTCGTCGAATTCCTTGTCGATCTTGGCGCGCAGGCGCGAGACGTGGACGTCGATCACATTGGTCTGCGGATCGAAATTATAGTCCCACACCTTCTCCAGAAGCATGGTGCGCGTCACGACCTGGCCAGCATGGCGCATCAGGTATTCCAGCAGGCGGAATTCTCGTGGCTGCAGGTCAATCTTCTGGCCAGCCCGCGTGACTTTGCGGGTCAGCAGGTTCATTTCCAGGTCGCCCGCTTTCAGGACCGTGACCGGGGGTTCCTGTCCGGGCGTGCGGCGGCCGAGCGCTTCAACGCGTGCGGCCAGTTCCGCCGGCGCGAACGGCTTGGCGAGATAGTCCTCTGCGCCCGCCTTCAGGCCCTGAACCTTGTTCTGGACGTCGCCCAGAGCAGAGAGGAAGAGCGCTGGTGTAGTGCCGCCTGCATCGCGGAATTCCTTCAGCAGGGTCAGGCCATCCTTCTCGGGCAGCATCCGGTCGACCACCATGGCATCGAACTCTTCAGACCGCGCCTTTGCCAGTCCACGCTCGCCATCATCGGCCTTGTCGACTGAATGCCCGGCCTCAACGAGGACCTTCTCGATAAAGCCGGCCATTTCTGCATCGTCTTCGATCACCAGCACACGCATGGGATCCTCCTGAACTGTGTCTAGCATTTTCGCCTCACTTAGTCTTCGCTGATGTCGATGGTGCGGTAAGTCGTGATCTGGCCCACGCGAACGGCGATCAGCACTTTGGTCCGGTTCGCCTTCTTCGCCGCATCGATCGCCTTCTTCAGAACCTCGACGCTCGAAACCGGCTCATTGTTGGCTTCAAGAATGACCATGCCGCGCTGCAGGCCAGCCTCTTCAATGGCCCCGCCGCGCTCCACTTCGGAAATCACGAGACCGGCTTCGTCCTCGTCGAGGCCGAGACGCTGGCGCATCTCGTCATCGAGCGGCACGAAGGTGACGCCGAGTGATTCCAAGGTTGCTTCGTCCGCATTGTCCTCCGAGCCTTCGGACAGGGCCGACGCCGGAATGCGCTGGGCATTCAGGCTGTCGCCACGCTCGCCGACCACAACATTGATCGTCTGGCGCTTGCCGCCGCGCATGATGTCGAACTTGTTCGATGTGTTCGCGATCAGGCGGCCAACAAGGCGCGTGGTCGAGGTTGCGTCACTGACCTTCTGGCCATTCACGGACAGGATGATGTCACCGCGCTGCAGGCCTCCCTTGGCGGCCGGGCTTTCGGCGGTCACATCGGCGATGATCGAACCATCATTGCTGTCCATGCCCTGCGCTTCAGCCATGTCTTCGGTCAGGTCCTGGATCTGTACGCCCAACCATCCGCGGGAGACGTGGCCGTCCTTGATGATGGCCTGTGTCACTTCCTGCGCGAGTTCCGCCGGAATGGCGAAGCCGATGCCGACCGAACCGCCGGTGGGCGACAGGATCTGCGTATTCACGCCCACGACATTGCCGTGCAGGTCGAAAGTCGGCCCGCCGGAGTTGCCGCGGTTGATGGCAGCGTCAATCTGCAGGAAGTCCGTGTACGGGCTGTCGTTGCCAAGCTCCCGGCCATCAGCCGAAAGAATGCCGGCGGTCGCCGTGCCGCTGAACCCGAATGGGTTGCCCAGCGCCACAACCCAGTCGCCTTTCCGGAGGTTATGGGAGTTGCCGAAGCGGACGTAGGGATATTTGCCCTTGTCCTTCACCTTGATCACGGCGAGGTCTGTGTCCGGATCCGTCCCCACGAGTTCGGCTTCGTATTCGTCCCCGTCTTTCGTCACGATTTCAATCTGGACCGCATCTTCGACCACATGATTGTTGGTCACGATGTAGCCGTCCTGCGAAATGAAGAAACCGGAGCCCAGCGAGCGTGCTTCGCGCGTCTGCGGCTCCTCGCCTTCTTCCTGCTGCTGGCGGCGCTGCTCCAGGAAATCATCGAGGCCTGGCAGGCCGCGAAACTGTTCGAAGAACTCCTGCATGTCTCCGGCATCGTTGACCTTGCGCTCGGACACCACGTTGACACTCACGACGGCAGGTTCGACACGCTCGATCAGGTCGGCAAAGCTCATCGGCGCGCCCGCAGGCGCCTGGATCGCGATCGGCTGTGCGCCGGCCTCCGGGCTGAGAATCTGAGGCGCGATCGACAAGGTCCCAACCGCTGCGGCTCCGAAAAGCGCTGCAACCAGTGCCTGCCGAGAAATGCCAAGTTTCATGATTTCTCTCTCCAACTCTCTGAAATATCGCCGTTTGTCCGGACGAACGTTACATAATCATACGAAGGCGAATGTGGTCATTAAAAGACAGTAAGTCGAATGGAATCAGGAGATCAGCCCGCCGGGGGCATTCGCGGCAAATTTCCGCGCGCTCCTGTCCGGTCTCGCGGCACGGGCGCGGCGCTTCGGAATTTGGCTATTCACTTATTTTAGCACTAAAAGGCTTCGTACAACTCAGGTGAATATGCAACGACAGTCCGGTCAATCGGAATTAAACATACCGCCAGTATGACAAATTTGAAAAAGTCCTTGAAATACTACAGTTTGCGAGACATACTAGTCTTCACTATAGATCAGAAGGGGCTGATTTGTGCGCTTGATTAACCGCATGCCAAACAGGCTGTTGCGTCGTCGCGCCGATGCCTCAAACAAGTTGCCGGCGCTGGAAGGGCCCAATCCCCGGGCCTTCCGGTGTCAATCACCACTTCGTGCGACCCACCTACTGCCAAGGTGGCGTGCGAAGTCCCGTTCAGACGTCAAGCAATGTCCCCACCCAGCCTGACGGCTATTCCCTGGGGGTCGGCGCCGGCAAACCCACCCCTCGCAGTTTCGCGATACGCGTTGAACGAGAACGCCTGATCAGGCGTCTTCCGATTTGATCTGCTGGGCGACGGTCTGCTTCCGGCGCGCCGTGAGGATGCCGATCAGCGCACCGAAGGCGAGCAGCAGAAACGGGCCGAGCCACAAAAGCATGCCGCTGAGATCGTTACCCTTCGGGCGGAACAGGACAAACTCGCCATAACGGCTTTCGAACCAGTCGCGCACTTGCTGATCCGTCGATCCTTCGCCGACCATTTCGCGAATGCGCGCACGCATGTCTTCAGCGATCGGCGCGGCAGACTGGGAGACAGGTTCGTTCTCGCAGGCGACGCAGCGCAACTCCCGCATCAGCGCCTGCGCACGCGCTTCTTCCGAAGGATTGTCCAGCGGGACATCTGCCGCCAGCGCCATCACGAGAGACAGCAACAAGGCCTTCATCGCTTCACCTTCGCCATGCTGAGCGCGCCACCGAGGCCGATCAGAAGCACGCCAAGATAAACCAGATCGATGAGCGGGTTGAAATAGACCCGGAACACCCAGCGAGCCTGCCCGTCGACGACTCGCTGTTCACCGAGCGCCGCATAAAGATCGCCAGTGCCGGTTTTGTAAATCGCCGTCTCCGTCGTCGGCATGCGCGCGGCCGGATAGTAACGTTTCATCGGCTGGAGCACGGTCTTCACACCGCCCTTGACGGCATTGAGGACAGCCTTGTCGGCATACCAGTTGGGCCCTTCAATTGAGCCGACATCGTCCAGCGTCAAAGTCCAGCCAGCGGCTTTGCCTGATCCGCCTTCCGCCAGTGCGACGGTGGTTTCATAGCGCCCGGTCGTTTCGACCACCGCGCCGATGATGAACAGCCCGATACCCATATGCGCCAGCGTCATGCCCCAGATACGCGGTGAAACCCGGAACACCCGGTTCAGCGTCACGGCGCGCCGCCGCAGTTCCCACAAGGCTCCGCCGATCAGCCATACGCCAAGCGCCAGTCCGAATGCCGCCCCGATCGAAATCTTCCAGACGCCAACGCCCAGCACGGCAAACACGGCAACCAGCGCAACACCCGCGATGGCCCAGCGCGTCCACTGCTTCAGGTCAGCCTTCCCCCACGCCCAGTTCTGGGCAACCGGCAAGAGGACCAGCAGGATAGCGAGGATCGGCACAAAGGTGAGCCGGAAATATGGTTCGCCCACGGACATGGTCCGCCCGGCCGCCTCGGCCATCAGCGGGAACAGAGTGCCGAGCAGCACCGTCAGCGCCGCCACGATCAGCACGATATTGTTGGCCATCAGCGCGCCTTCCCGGCTGCCGATCAGCCAGGGCTTCGCGCCTTTCAGGGACGGTCCGCGCCACACGAAGAGGCCGAGCGCCAGCACGCCATAAACCATCAGTCCGAACAGGAGGATCGTCCCCCGTGTCGGGTCGACGGCGAAGGCATGCACGGAGGTCAGCACGCCGGAGCGGACGAGGAAGGCCCCCATGATCGAGAACAGGAAGGCCAGCACAGCGAGCAGCGCAGTCCAGGCCGCAAAATTCTCGCGCTTCTCGGTTACGAGGACAGAATGCAGGAGCGCCGCCCCGATCAGCCAGGGCATCAGTGAAGCATTCTCCACCGGGTCCCAGAACCACCAGCCGCCCCAGCCAAGCTCATAATAAGCCCAGTAGGAACCGAGCGCGATGCCGAAGGTGAGCGGGACGAAAGCCGCAAGCGACCAGCGCCGCGCTTCCCTCGCCCAGACCCGGTCGATCCGGCCCTCCATCATACCCGCGGCCGCCAGAGCGAAGACAAAGGAATAGCCGACATAGCCGAGATAAAGCATCGGCGGATGGAAGGAGAGCGCGGGATCCTGCAGCAACGGGTTCAGCCCGGCACCCTGGAACGGCGCGGGATCGAGCCGAAGGTAGGGCGAGGAGGCGAACAGCAGATAGCCCATCGCGCCGGCCGTGAGGAACCCCTGTATGCCAAGCGCGTGAGCCTCGAAACTTTGGCGCTCTGTCTTCATCAGGGCGGCGGCGGCGGCACCGAAGGCGAACGTGACCAGCGCCCAGAGGGCCATGGAGCCTTCATGGTTTCCCCACGTCCCGGCGATCTTGTAGAGCATCGGCTTCAGCGTGTGGGAATTGTTCGCGACCAGCTCGAGCGAAAAGTCCGACACCGCAAAAGCATGCACAAGCGTCATGAAGGAAAAGGCCATCAGGCCGAAGCCCGTCACGGCTGCCATGCCCGCCCAGCGGCGATCGCCCTTCAGGCCGAAGATGGTCTGTGCCAGTGCGGCGCCCAGCGCCAGGAAGGCCGCGAAATGCCCGGCTTCGATCATCCGCCGATGGCCTCGGGGCGCAGTTCGCGCGGCTGGTAGTTCTCGTCATGCTTCGCGAGGATCTGACGGGCGGTGAATGTCCCGTCGGCATTGAACTGGCCGATGGCGACAACGCCCTGCCCTTCGCGGAACAGGTCCGGCGCGATGCCGGTGAACGACACCTTGATGTCGGCGTCGCTGTTGTCCATGACCGTGAATATCATCGTGGCACCGTCGGCCGCATAAGTCAGCGAACCAGGTTCGACCCAGCCACCGACTTTCACCTCACGTCCCTGTTTCGGAAGGCCTTTTTCAGCCAGCGTCTGGGGCGTGTAGAAAAGGTTGGCGTTCTGGCGCAGGGCCACGAAGGCAAGACCCGCCGCAGCCAGCAGCAGGACAGCAGCAATTCCAAACGTATAGAGTCGTCGAGTGCGTGCGCGCATGCGCATCTTATAGATCGCTCCGCATCAAATTGGGAGTGCGGCAGATGCATCCGGCGCAGGCACACCGCAGACAGGAAGGGCAAAGCCCGCGCCCGCCAGCTTATGGCTGTCTTCTTCGGGGCTGTGCGCTTATACCTGGTTTCATGAAACCAGCAGTATCTGAGGCCTTCTTCGGATGATCGAACTGACGATCAATGGACGTACCATCGAAGTCGTGGAGGGCGGTACTCTGCTCGATGCCGCCAAAGAAGCCGGCATACATATCCCGACACTTTGCCATTATCCGGGCCTGCCATCGCATTCCGTCTGCCGGATGTGCCTGGTGGAGGTTCAGGGCGAACAAAAACCGCAACCGGCTTGCACCACTCTCGCCAAACAAGGCGATATCGTCGAAACGGAGTCGACTTCGCTTCAGGCATTCCGCCGTAGCAATGGGGAATGGCTACTCGCGCGGCACCCCAATGATTGCATGCACTGCGAGGTCAATGGATCCTGCAAGCTGCAGACACTGGTCGCGGAAAACCAGTGGGAGGAGCGCTGGGAGGAAGTCCCTCCTGGCTCTGCAGCACATCCCGAGCACCCTCCGGCAGATCACACATCGCCCAGCATCTGGCGCGACCTGTCCAAATGCATCGAATGCGGCCTGTGCGCTGAAGCGTGTGGTGAAGCCGGCCAGCAGCAATTCATCATCGGCTTCGCGGAACGCGGATACGACCGTGTTCCCGTCACCGTCTTCGACGAGCCCTTGTCTGAAACGGCATGCATCTCCTGCGGCCAGTGCACGCTTGTCTGCCCGGTGGGCGCCTTGATCGAAGCCCCCCACTGGCACGACGTCCTGCACACACTCGACTCCGGCAAGCGCATCTCGGTGGTTCAGATAGCGCCGGCGACGCGTATCGCGATCAGCGAAGAGTTCGGCATGAAACCAGGGACGGTCAGCACCGGCAGGCTGATCAATGCGCTGCGCCAGCTTGGGTTTGACTATGTGTTCGACACGAACTTCACAGCCGACCTCACCATCATGGAGGAAGGGACGGAACTCCTGTCGAGACTGGAAGCCGGGACGGATCTTCCCCTTTTTACGTCCTGCTGCCCAGGTTGGGTGAACTGGCTCGAACTCAACCGGCCAGACCTCCTCCCCCATCTCAGCACAACCAAATCCCCTCAGCAGATGCACGGCGCCATCGCCAAGCGGGGGAACTTCGCGCGGTCACTCGGGCCGGAGTTCTCGGAAGGAAGTACAGAGCCTTACGTCGTCAGCGTGATGCCCTGCACCGCCAAGAAAGACGAGGCAAAGCTGCCCGGCATGTCTGGCGACGTGGACCATGTACTGACCACGCGCGAACTCGCCCGGATGATCCGGTCCCGCGGCATCGCCTTCGGTGCCCTTGCCGAAGACGGCCGCTTCGACAGCCCGCTCGGTGAGAGCACGGGCGCCGCCCAGATCTTCGGGGCGTCCGGAGGTGTGATGGAGGCGATGGTGCGCACCGCCGCGCACCTCAAGGGTCTGGAAGACCAGATCCCGCTGGAATGGCAGCAATTGCGAGGGGTGCGCGATGCGGTGAAGACGGCAGCCATCCCCGGTGTCGGCACGGTCGCCGTATGCAACGGCATTGCCGCCGCCCAGCGCATGCTTGAGACAGATGATTGGCGTACGGAATTCATAGCAATTGAGGTCATGGCCTGCTCGGGCGGTTGCCTTGGCGGCGGCGGTGAGCCGAAATCCATGGATCCCGATGTCCTGAAGAAACGCAGCAAGGCGATCTATGACATGGATGCGGGCGCACCGCGCAGGCGTTCCTATGAGAATGCAGATGTCCGTAAACTCTATGAAATGGAACTCGGAGAGCCGAATTCAAAGGCAGCGCACGCCCTGCTGCATACGGCCCACATTGCCCGGCACTCCGAACGGGCATTGCTGGCGCGCTTTCTGGACTGTGTGGACCGGCGCGACGGCGAGGCGGCGGCAAGCCTGTTCCATACGGAGGGTGTCTGGTCCACCGCGTCTCCGTTCGGAGACATCCACGGTGCAACGGACATTGCAGCACTCATCAACACAAAACTGCCACCCCGGAATTACGGGCCGCATTATGTGCGGCATCGGCTGGAAACGACTGCCAGGGACGATGACCTGACCGTCACAACGCCTGACGGCCAGAAATGCCGATTCACGATTGAATCGTGCCCGGCAGATGAGGGCCGTCAATCACAGCTCCTTATCAAGAGACTGGTGCGCCACCTTCTGTGATGCGGCCCGATGCGCACTCACCGTTCCTTTTGCCCATTGCTTCCCGATAATTCGAAAGTGGCCGCAAACACCTAGATTTGACGAAAGCTGGCTCCGCCATCGACCAGAACACCCTTGCCAGGCACAAAGTTCACCTCTCCACGGATACCGTCCGGATCTTCGAAGAGTACGGAGTAATATCCCGGCGCCCAAGGTCCGGCTTCCGGTGCATGAACGATGGTTGCGCCGAGTTCCATCAACAATGCATGCACTTCGTCAACCGTTTCGCGGTCTTTCGCCCGCAAGCAGTAATGGTGCAGCCCGGCACGCTCCTGAACGAAGCGCTCGCCGGCGTGTTTGGCATCCGGAGGTCGTATACCGATCGCCGTGCGTGCGCCCACGCCGTAAAGGACGTTCTCGTCATCCGACACGATGGTCATGCCAAGTGCCGGTAGAAAACGGCGATAGAATGCCGCTGATTTCTCAAAGTCGCCCGCAGTCAGAATGACGTGGGCCATACCACTGATTTCCATGGCCTGCTTCTCCGGAAAGTTGACTACTATACCCCTGCTCGCGCCTGGGAAACACAGTTCTATTCCGTCGGCGCAGCTTCTGGTGAAGGCGCGGCTTCGTCGCCCTGCCCGATGGCTTCGATCATGCCGCGAAACCGCTCACGGCGCGGGTCATCTTCAGCGAGATGATTGTAGATGTACCGCATGGCCTGTTCGGCCTTGTCCTGGTCACCCGCCTGCGCGGCGCCCATCGCCGCCCACATGCCGGCGCGAACCTGCGTCTGGTCGAGTTCATAGGCCCGGCCATAGAGCCGGGTCGCCTGCGGGCTGACACCGCCGCCGGACAAGGCCACGACCGTATCGGCCAGCGCCACCAGTGCCGGAACGAAATCCTCGTCCCGCCGCAGGGCGGACTGGTAAGCCCGCGCCGCATCTTCCGGGCGGCCCTCCGCGCGCAGCATCTCGCCGATGAAGAAGTGCGGCTGCGGGTCGTTCGGGCGCTTCTGGGTCGCGAGTTCGAGGCGCGACAGGGTCTCTGCGGGCGTCAGCGTTTCCGGCGCAGTGGCGATTTTCTGGGCGAGGCTTTCCTGCCGCTTTTCCATCGGTTCATCCGGCATGCCGGGCTTGCCCACCGCCAGATAGCCTGCCACGGCCACAGCGACGCAGAGACCGGCGACAGCAATATTCAGGCGGTTCATCGTTTCGGAAACCTCAGGCGTGCGCGAAGGCCCCCGGCCGGGGCCTCATCCAGTTCAAGCACGCCCTTATGCAGCTCTGCCAGCTCCGTGACAATCGACAGACCCAGCCCGGTACCCGGGGTTGTTTCATCAAGTCGCACCCCGCGCTTGAGGGCGCCTTCGCGTTCTTCAGCGGTCAGGCCCGGCCCGTCATCGTCGACTTCGATCCGCAATTCCTCCGGATCGTCCTCTACCTGCACCCGCACATCGGCCTTCGCCCATTTGCAGGCGTTCTCCATGAGATTGCCGACCATTTCCTCAAGGTCCTGCTGTTCCCCGCGGAAGACGGCAGCCTCGCCGCCGAACACGGACACATCGATACCCTTCGCGTCGTAAAGCCGGTTCATCAGCCGGGCGATACCGTCCAGAACGGGGCGAACTTCAGTCCGGGCCCCCAGCGCCTCGGCCCGTGCGGCCATACGGGCACGCTTCAGGTAGTGCTCCACATTGGTCTGCATGGAATCGACCTGCCGGCGCACGACGTCGTCCAGCTGTGTGCCGCCGGTCGCTTCGTTGCGCAGCACCGCGATCGGCGTCTTCAGGGCATGGGCGAGGTTGCCGACATGCGTGCGCGCCCGCTCCACGACTTCGCGGTTGTGGTCGACCAGCTTGTTCAGTTCTTCCGTCAGCGGCTGCACTTCGGAAGGGTAATCATCCGGCAGTTTCAGCCGCGTGCCCTCGCGGATCTCCGCAATGTCATGACCAAGCTTCACCAGAGGCCGCAGCGAATAGCGAATACCTGCGACCATCGCAGCGAACACACTGCCGAACAGGACGACCATCGTGCCGATCAGCAGGTTGCGAAACCGAGTCGCGGCGGCATCGTTCTGCGCCCTGTCAGCAGCGGCGACCAGAACCAGAGGCGTCTCACGGTTCTCGACGAGGATCGCTTTGGCCGCTGCAAAGATGCGCTGACCCGCTGGGCCCGGACCGATGCCGAACTGTGTCGTGCCCGGTGTGGCAAGCGCCCGCTTCAAAAGCCGCGGCGACATCGGCACGGGCTCGTCCCACAGGCTGCGGGAACGGAGGTCACCGACGGCGTCCCCCTCGTCATTGACCGCAACGATCGCCCAGTAGCGGCCGGAATACTGAGTCTGGTACCGGGAATCCGTCGACAGGAAGACGTGATTGTCGTCCGTCACCCGGCCGTCCGGCAGGAACGCGCCTTCCCGCGTCATGTCGCGCGTCAGGGTGATCAGGGTCTGGTCCAGATCGTCGGAGAGAAGAGACAGTGTTTGAGCCCGGTAAAGCGCCGACAGGGCGACCGCTCCGCCGATCAGCACGATCAGGCCCCAGACGGCAGCCGCCAGGATGATCCGCCGCGCCAAGGACAGGCGCGTCCAGCGGTCGAGGAATGTATCAGGTCTGGTGTCAGCTTCGCTCATACCCGGCGGTCAGCACGGGCCGGCATCAGCCGGCCACGCGTGCTTCATTCTCCGGCACAACCAGACGATAGCCGAGGCCGCGTTCTGTCTGGATACGGTCCTGCCCGATCTTGCGGCGTAGCCGGCCGATGAACACTTCGATCGTGTTCGAGTCGCGGTCGAAATCCTGATCATAGATGTGTTCGACCAGCTCCGTACGCGGAACAACCCGGCCCTGATGGTGCATCAGGTAGGACAGCACACGATACTCATGCGCGGTCAGCTTGATCGGTTCGCCATTGATCATGGCGCGCGCGGCGCGCGTGTCCACCATGAGCTTGCCGGCTTCCAGCGTTGCAGCAGAGTGGCCGGCGGCACGGCGCAACAGGGCTCGCAGGCGGGCCAGCAGCTCTTCCGTGATAAACGGCTTGGTCAGGTAGTCGTCGGCGCCGGCATCGAACCCGGCCACCTTCTCGCTCCACGAATCGCGGGCGGTCAGGATCAGGACCGGGAAGGACTTGCCGTCGGCGCGCCACTTCTTCAGCACGCTCACCCCATCCATCTTGGGCAGGCCAAGGTCCAGGATCACGGCGTCATACGGCTCGGTATCACCCAGAAAGTGACCGTCTTCACCATCGGCGGCGAGGTCTACCGCATAGCCTGACTGCCCCAGCACGTCGGCCAGCTGGCGGCGCAGGTCAGCATCGTCTTCAACAACCAGGATACGCATGGTTCGGCTACTCCCTGAAATGGCTAAGGGCTAATGTTGGCTCAGGCACCGCGGCGGTCAAGGATGGCGCCCGTTTGCGCATCGACCACGAAATGCATCTTGCGGCCATCTTTGGTCATCCAGTCGATCTCGTAGACCGATTTGCCGTTGCCCCGGTCGTACAGGTCGGCACCCAGCTGGTAGCCGCCATATTGCCGCTTCAGATTGTTGAAAATCTGACTCAGCGGCACCGTTTGCCCCTGATTGCGCGAATCGCGCGCCTGTCCGGGCGAGAACTGGTTGGCCCAGCCCTGTGCCGACGCGGCAGGCGCGACGACAAGGCCAAGAGCCAGAAAAAAGGCGGCAATCCGTTTCATACGCTGCGGTATAGGGGCAAAGCGCTGAATGTGAAGTGAACGATACCGTTTTGAATCATTCAGTCTCTTTCGACACCCCATAATCGGGATGACGGTCCCGAATCGCCTTTTCGATCTGCGGCTCAGAAGCAATGACGATGCCGCGGGATACGCCTTTGATCACGGCAGATGTCCGGTCTGATACGTTCAATTTCAGAAATATCCGCCGCGCATAGGTGTCCACCGTCTCTTGTGACAGGTCCAGGTTTCTCGCGATGGATGCGTTACTCTTCCCTTCTGCCATCTGGTGCAGCACATCCAGTTCCCGGCTGGACAGGCGCGGTACCGGTTCGGCGTCGGCGACGATCAGCTCACAATAGCGAAGATACGAGGTCTCTGCGACAACCCACAGAAGCTCCATGTCTGCCGTTTCAAGCCCGTCGGGCTCTTTCGGTCCGCTAATCCCTACAAATCCTACACGCGCAGCAGACCCATAAACCGGGATCCCGATCCCATCCGACATCCCCCACTTCTCCAGGGATTTGATGTAGGCAATCTCGGAAGGCTGCAAAGACAGCGTGCCTGGAAGCTTGCCCCACCTGAAAGGCCTGCCAATTCGCAGGGCAATAAAGGGCAATGGATCGGACCCTTTTGGCGCGTTCCGATAGGCTTCTTCCCATTCCGCTGGATAGCCGAGGTTGAACATCGCCGGTCCGACTGTCCGATCCATAACGATCGGCGTCAAATAATATGCCCTGGTAAACCCAAGCGCATTGAATGCCGCCATGCTCGGCACACTGAGGCCGAACACCGTCTCGGCTTTCAGTATCGCCCGTAGCAGTTCCAGCATTTCGTTCCTCCGGAGAGGATTTACCTTATTGGGTATTCCTCGCCGGTCAAACCTGCAGGCCGTACTTCCGGTTGAAAGCCGCCTACAGCCGCGATCCAGTCAGTTCGACATCCGCATTTGCCCATGCCGTAGCCAGATGGTGGCGCACCTGCATCGCTTCATCCGCTTTGCCCTGCGCCTCCAGCGCCTTTGCCAGGCCGGCCATGGACCAGCCATTGTGGGGGTATTCCTCCAGGTCGCGCCGGTACACCGCTTCAGCTTCTGCATTTTTGCCGGCCATCATGAGGGCCTCACCCAATGACTGACGCGTCGGATAGTACCAGAAAGGCGGCTCCGTATAGGGCAGCGCGTCCTGAAGGCTGACCGCCTCCGCAAAGTAGGGAATAGCCGTATCCCAGTCGTCATCTGCCATGGCGATCTCTCCACGCAGCAGAGCGTCCGCGATATTCAGAAGCGTACCCGCCGGATAGTCATTCGTGTCCATGAACTGAATCTGGACGGTATCCTTCACCGCGGCGAGCTGTTCCTCTTCCAGAGCTGCCAGGTGTGCCTTGCCTTTCCGCGCCAGCGAGACGCCGCGGGCGTAGTGCCAGATGGCGTTGGAATAATCGAGATCGGCGGGCGGCGCCTCCATCGCCAGGATCTCGTCCCATAGTCCGAACTGGACATGCGCCAGCATCGGGACGGTCTTGAAGAATTCGATCGTCGGGAATTCCCGGATCTGCTCTATACGCACATTATCCGATAGCCTGTCCGCGGCATCCAGCGCCAGGGCGCTCTGCCCCGACATGCTGGCGGCCGCCCACAGGAAGTGGATATTGTGCGGATAGTACAGCGCTGGATAGAAGCCCTGCGCATTGCACTGGGCGATATAGTCCTCGTCCACCTTGGCCGCGAGAATGTTGGCCTTGGCTGCATCGTCATAGCGCCCGACGCGCCAGTAGATGTGCGCGGGCATGTGAACCAGGTGGCCAGACCCCGGCACAAGGGTCGCCAGCGTGTCTGCCTCGTCTTCTGCCCGGCCCGGATTCGCAGAGGCCTCGACCGCATGGATATAGAGATGCAGCGCCAGAGGGTGTTCCGGCGAACGGGCGAGGATCGTTTCCAGCGCGTCGATAACCTTCACCGTCTCCTCCCTGGGAGAGCCGTCAGCCGACCAGTAATCCCATGGCATCGTGTTCATCCAGGCTTCTGCGTAGATCGCAGCCGCATCGTCATCATCCGGATGATCGGCCACATACTGCCCCATGGCTTCGGCATAGGCGATGTCCTGTGGTTCACGTTCTGCTTCGAAATCCGCGCTGTACCGGGTCGCCAGCGCATCGATCAGGTCTTGCTCTGCCGGGCTGGCAAACTCCTTCAGTTCAACCGCCTTCTGGATGGCCGCATAGGCTGCTGCCCTGTCCTGCGGTGACATCACCGCCTTGCCCTTGCTGGTGACATTGATGTTTGGCCCGGTCGCGAGCGCCTCACCCCAGAAACACATCGCGCAGTTCGGATCCAGTTTCTGCGCCGCCCGGAAGGACCGGATCGACTCGGCATGATTGAAGCCAAACGCCAGCACCATTCCCTGATCGAAGTATTTCTGCGCGTCTTCGCTAGCCGTGGTCACGGGACGGTGAAACGCGCCCATGCCTTCGAACAGCGGCGCTCCGGCCCGCGTGGCGAGATCTTCCTGAACATCCGAAGCGACAAGCGTCTCTGCCGGACCGGCGGGTTTAGTAGCCTGACAAGCAGACAGGGCCAGCACGCTGGCGGCCGCGAACAAGAGTTTCGTGCGCATTGAGTATCCCTCCATCTTGCCCCGCTTCTGTGGCGGTTATGGAGGGACCCTATCACATTTCAGGCTGCCTGAGCAGACAAGCGCTTGATCAGGACTTCTCGGCCCACTTGCGCAGGCCTTCATCCTTCGGGTTATCCAGGACGATTTCCAACCGGACATAGAGGTCGCCCGGCGGCGTGGTTTTCACGCCCTTGCCCTTCAGCCGCAATTGCGCGCCGGTATTGGATCCGGCCGGCACTTTCAGCGTGACGTGCCCGGAAGGTGTCTTCACTTCCACACTGCCGCCAAGAACTGCTTCCTTCAGGCCGATCGGCAGCTTCATGCGCAGATCCTTGCCGTCACGTTCCCAGATCTTCGAGGCGCGAACTTCAATCTCCAGAAGCGCATCGCCGGGCGGCCCGCCATATGGCGATTGCTGGCCCTGGCTTTTCAGGCGCAGCGTCTGACCGCTGTCGATCCCGGCGGGGATATTCACGTCCAGTGCGCGGCCGTCAGCCATGGTCATGCGCCGGCGGGCGCCCAGCACGGCGTCCTCGAAATCGACCTGGACCCGATAGCGGACATCGCGGCCCTTCTGCGGACCGGGGCCACCACGCCGGGATCGGCCACCGCCGAACATGCCGGAGAGAATATCCTCGAACGGGTCGCCCTGCGCGCCTTCGAACGGACTTTGCCCGGACGTGCTCTGCCAGCGGAATCCGCCGCCACCGCCCGGATGGCCGCCACCGGGAAAGCCGGTCGGGTTGCCGTCGCCGTCTATCTCGCCGCGGTCGAATTTCGCTTTCTTTTCCTTGTCGCCCAGGATCTCATAGGCTGCTGAGACACGTTTGAACTCTTCAGCCTTTTTCGGATCATCCTTGTGCTGGTCCGGGTGCAAGGCTTTCGCCTTTGCCCGGTAAGCCTTCTTGATCTCGGCCTCCGTCGCCGAGCGCGGAACGCCAAGCACGATGTAGGGGTCGATGGCCAAGTGAGTCGGATCCTTCTGGTAAGTCATTTGCTGACATACAGTTAGGGCGTCCCGAGGGGGATTGGAACCCATATACCCATGCGGCCATCTGCACCGACTTCAGCAACACGTGCAGCAATCGCCCCGGGAGGGATCTCCGCCGAAGGGATCTCGACCACTGTCTCGGCGCCAAATCCGGTGCCTGTATCGAACTGAACCGCGAACCGGCCCGTGTTCTCGGCTTCCGGCAGGGTCCAGCTCTCCGGCAGGCCTGCCCCGCGGCGCACCCAGCTCAGCTGCGCTCCCGATGCCTTCAGATGGCAAACCGGCCAGGGCCGCCCGCCTTCATCATTGAAGGCCAGAGACATGCGCTCGTCATCCCCGGATACTTGCCAGGCAAGCTCCAGGCCCATCTCTGTCGGTGACAATGCCGTCAACGCATCCGATCCGTCGAGCAGCAGGACGCGTGCGCCCGCCTCCGCCGCGGCGCTGACGCTGCCGCGCTGGCCGCGCAACAGGCCCGAAAGTGCCCACAGATCCGGACCAATCAATTCCGCCGTCTCGAACTGGAGCAGTTCCCACCCCTCTACCGTTTCCAGCAGCAGCGTGTTGCCACCGGAAAGCACCTGCGATGCCGGCAAGCTGGCGAACGTGCCAGTCGTTTCCACAAGGAGCGTATTGCTGCGGTCCCATCGGCCGACAGGTCCGGGCGCTGCGGCTGTGGCAAGAAAGCCGGTGACGGCAGGCCGGGACAGGACAGTCCGCGCGCTCATCGACCCGGCGTCCGGCCCTGCCAGCACCTGCACTTCGCCTGGCCATGGGTCTGCCCAGGCGGCAACGCGCACACCCGCCACCTCTCCGGCAAGACGCGGCCCATCGATCAGGACCAGGTCCACGCCGCCGAAGACGGGCGCAGGCTCTGGCACACCGCCGCTGCCAACGGACCGAACCCGGCTCGCCGCGGGCAGGTCTTCCTTCAAAGACAGGACGCGCTCCGCACCTCGGTCCACCACCTCGCCGACACGCCACAACATACCGCCGTCCAGCCGCACCGCATCGCCCGGCTCAACCGCTAGCCCGGACAGCGGCAATGCAATCTCCGCCGTCTCCCCGCTGGTCGCGCGCGCCAGCAACCGCCCGGCAATCTCGTCCGCCTCGATGGAAGAGAGCAGCAGCGGCACGCTCGTATTGGCGGTGAGCCGGACGTCTCCACCTGCCCGGCGTGCCTCGGTCAGTGAGGGTCCGAAGTCCTCACCGCCATCGACATATTGCAGACGCAGCCGCCCGGGCGATTTGTCCAGCAAGGCCCGCGTCGTGATGAGGCCAGCTTCCCCGATCCGCCCACTGTCGATTTCGTGGATCGGCCCGTCGCCTTCCATGACGAAGACGATCATCCCGTCCCGCTCCACCGCTTCGAAGCCAAAGGCCAGCCGTAACGGTTCCAGCGCCCCGCGGACGCTGTAGACACCATCCAGCGTAAAGCCCTGCACCACGCCATCAAGGGCGCTGGCATCCACGGCCTCCACGCCGCCCCGTGCGCATACGTCCCTCACAACATCGCTGAGCGGTGCGAGCCCCGCCCGCCCGTTCAGCCAGTGCCCGCGGGGCCAATTACCCCCATCGCCCCAGATATCGTCCCGCAGTGGCCAGGCCGGGAACGGCCGCCCGTCCCACGCCCAGACCATTGCCGCCTCCACCAGCGGGCTCGCCTCCCAGTGCGCCAGCGTGACCGCCAGCGCCTGACGCTGGAACACATCATCCCGTGATCCGGTAGAATATGGCGGCAGGGCGCTTTCGGTGCTCTTGGGATCGTAGAACAGGTTCGGCGCATTGCCGCCCTTGTCCACCGCCCCGAAGCCGATCTCGCTCAGGCGGATGGGCTTCGACCCCGGCACCCAGCCCGTCGGCGCCGCCGCCCTCACCCCGGCCGGACGCGGATAGTGTGCATTCCCGGCCCACCCCGAGAGATCCTTCGCGCGGAACACCCAATGCTCACCATGCGCGCTGTCATTGATCGGTGTACGCATTTGTGCGTCCCGATCGGCCTGGCTGGCATAGTACCAGTCATACGCCTCCCCGCCGCTGATCTGGAAGGTAAGATACGACGGATCATCCGGCCCGGCATAGCCTGCCAGCGCGTCCAGATGATCTGTCCCGCTCCGCCAGTCGCCCATGGGCGGATACCAGTCGATACCGACGAAATCCACGTCCGCGCTCGCCCACAGTTCATCCAGCGGGAACAGCACGTCGCCGCTGCCATCGCCGGGCACATAGGCGCCGTATTCCGTCCAGTCCGCGGCATAGGAGACGTTCGCCCCCGGCAGGATCGCTTTCACCTCGGCAGCCAGCGACACCAGCGCCTCCACGAACGGAAACGCGCCTGCCTCATCCCGCACGCGGGTCAGGCCCACCATCTCGCTACCGATCAGGAAGGCTTCCACACCACCTGCCTCCGCGCAGAGGGCCGCATAGTGCAGGATGAACCGCCGGAAGCCCGCCGCCCCGTTGACGAACCCATCAATCTCACTGCGCGCCGCCGCCGTACCATCCGCATTCACAGATACACGCCCGCGCCACGGGAACCCTTCGCTGTCCATGAACAGGAAAGGCGAGAAGGTCACGGCCAGCCCGCGTGCCGTCATCTCGGCAATCGCCTGCTTTACGCATGCATCGGACGGCGTGCCGCCATAGTTCGGCCGGTCTTCCGCATCCCGCGAGACGAGATAGGCGCCCGCCCGGTCCAGCCCGGCGACGCTCCAGCCCTGCGGCACGGTCACCCGCTCCCGCGTCTCCACGCCGGGATGGATCTCGCACACTCCCGCCGCGACGCTGGTGCCGAACCAGCCGACGGTCAGCGCCGCCCGGTTCACGCGCGGCAGGTCCGCCTCCAGCTGGTCCAGCGAGACGAGAAAGTCCGCCCGCGCCTCGCCGGAGTTTGCGTTCAGCGCCCGTTCCTGCCCCCGGCGCAAACGTTCCCGCACGATCTCCGTCGCATAGACGAACTCGCCGGAGGCCGGAATGATGTTCACCCCTGTCACCGAGGCATCCAGCCCCGGCGCGTCACTGCCCGGCGGCACACGGACGATCTCGAAACTCAACTGCGGGATGCGATTGCCGAAATCATCCAGCGGCAGATCTTCGAACACGATATAGGCCGTGCCGCAATAGGCTGGCGCCGCACCCTCGATCATCTCGATCAGCGGATCGGGCGCCTGCGTCTCCTCCCCGCGATAGAGGCGATGCGTCACTTGCGACAGGTCAAGCGGTGCGCCATTCGCCCAGGCGCGTTGCACGGCCAGAACCGGCCCTTCACCCAATGCCACCGCGATACTCACCGTATAGTCATAAGTCGTCACGCGGGGGCCGCCCTTGCTGCCGCTGGACTGCGTCGCGCGATGCTCCCGGAACCGGGACGCCCAGATCACCTGCCCGGCGACCCGCATCCGCCCATAGACAGATGGAATGCCAACGCCTTCGCGCGACTCCATCACCGGCAGCGTCTTCACACGCGGGCCTTCCACCGGCGGCGCCAGCCGCGCATCGATCAGACTGCCTGCCAGCGCACCAGCGGCCCGCCCAATCGCCGCCCCTGCCACCTGCGTGCCCAGGAATTTCAGGCCCTGCGGCAGCAGGTGGCGCCCCAGCGCCGCCCCGGCCTGAGACAATACAATCTGTGCCATGCCTAGTCCTCCACCCCTGGAAAGCGGAACGCCGCCACCACCCGCCGCTGCCACCACGGCACCAGCCGCGTCTCCACCGCCGACCGTCCCCAATAGGCATGCACCAGCGTGCCTTCGCCGGTGGCGATGCCGCAATGTTTCGCCGGAACGCCCGCCGCCATGCGGAACAGCAGGACATCACCGGCGCCAGCCGCACCAACCGGTATTTCGATCAGGTGACGGCGCGCCGCGTCCAGCAGCGTCTCCTCGCCCAGCGCCTCGGCCCAGTCGGGTGAATAGGCTGGCGCCGCCTCGGGTTCGGGCCCGACCAGGTCCCGCCACACGCCGCGCACAAGGCCGAGACAGTCACAGCCTGCGCCTTTCAGGCTGGCCTGATGCCGGTAAGGCGTGCCGATCCAGCCGCGCGCGGCGGCCACCACATCTGCCCGTGTCATCGCTTGCCCCCATTGTTGCCGGTCGCTGCCGGGCCTTCCAGCACGAACTCCGCCCCCGGAAGATGCGGGAAGCCCCGGAAGTTTTCAGTGTTGCCAAACACATCCCGGCAAGTCGAAAAGCGCTGGTCACAGGAAAGGTCCGGAAACGCGCCCGTCTCCACGCCGCAGCGCGTATCGCCCAGCACCGCATCGCAGGCGCGCGCATAGACGCGCCCGACGGGCCGCTCCAGATCTGCTTTCAGTGAGACAAGCTCTGCCTCGAACCCGCCCGGTCCGCGCGTTACTTCGCTGAGGCGCCCGCTCCAGATCGTCACGAACAGGTCAGGCCGTTCCCAGTCCACGCGCAGGACGTCGACGCGCGCGCCATCCCACAGACCCTGTGCAAGATCGGCTTCCGTGATCGCGTCATCGGCCAGCACGCCCCCCGCTGCGGCCTGCCCCGGCTGGAGGCCAGCGCCCTGCGTGAAGCTGCCCGCACTCAGCGCCCCGCCCGGCTGGTAGGTCACACCATCCACAAGCAGCGCCCGGTCATGTTCCGTCGCCGCCAGCACGAAGCCATCGCTGCGCGTCAGGCGCCAGCAGAGGCAGGTCGTCGTCGCGCCGCTCTCGAGCCGGGCCGCGAATTCATTGTCAATCAACCGCATGGATCAGCCCACCAGCTCGATCAGCGGAATGCTCAGCAAACGGCCCGCGCCAAAGGCTTCGAGGTTTACGTCCATTCGGTCGGTATCAAACCGGACCGGGCAATCGAACCGGTAGCCTACTGAAATGACGGCGCCTGCCACTGGCGCCGTGCCCAGTGTGACAATGCCCGTGGTCTCATCCACCGCGGCCGGGGTAGCCACACCATCCACCGCCACGACGACACTGCCCGCCACCGGCTTAAGGATGCGCCGCGAATAGGAGCCGTATGCTTTCACCAACTGAAAAGAATTGGTTTCATCATCCCCCGTGCCGATCACCTGGTCCGTCGCGCTCACCGTGCCGCCCGGCGCGCAGCTTCGTTCGTCCAGCGCATCGCGGAACCGGAAGCCACTCAGCCGCCCGCCACGGGCCTCAAAGAACGCAACGACCGCCTGCAATGTATCCAGCCGCGTGACGGCACTTCCGACATCCCAACGCCGCCGGGAACCGGCCCATAGCGCATTGCGCGCCTCCGCCCCGCTCGCCAGCGTCACGACTTCGGTCTTCCGCTCCGGCCCGCCGCTCGCCGCCAGCGCCAGTGGCACGGGAAAACTCACTTCGTGGAAATTGCTGAGGCTCACAGGAACCGCCCTCCCTGACTGACGAGGCGCGCCAGAACGGCGCCGATGGCATTGCGCCCGGTCACGGCAGATTGCTCCGTCCCCTGCGCGAAATTCATGTTGACGTTCAGGGCGGAGGATTGCTGCCCGCCATTGAACACGGCCTCGGCAGCGACACGCGCGATGTCGCGCAGGATCGCATCTGCCATGCGCTGGAAGTCCAGCTCGCCGCTGCGCGCGGCTTGCGCCAGCGTCGCTTCGATCCGTTCGCCCGCCTTGCCGAAGGCGGCCTCCAGCGCGTTCGCCGCTTCCGCGCCCGGTCCCTCCGCCAGCGCCTGCAGCGCATCGGCCGCCGAGGCGAGATCACTCTCGAAATTGTTCATTCGTCTTCTCCATCCGGAAAGGCGCCCATCAGCGCCGCGAGCCGCCCACGGCTCATCGCTTCGCCGCCTTCACCGGCCAGCCAGCGCCATTCTCGCAGGGACAGCCGCCAGAACGCGTCGGGCGCGATCCCGGCGGACAGGGCTGCGCGCAGCATCACCGCCCAGGGAAAAAGGGAGGGCAACATCAGGCCGCCAGCCCCAGCCGGAACGCCTCTGCCACCGCGCGCGCTGCGGCGCCGGGGGAGACGTCCGCGCTGCCGAGACGAGTCGCCGCTTCGTCCTCACCGCCGCCCCGCAACAGCGCCGCCAGCACGAGTGTCAGGTCTGCAGCGGAAAGACTGCGCAAGCGCGCATCCAGTTCCGTCATCCGCTTGCAGCCGAACGCCGCCTCGATCTCCGCCAGCGCGCCGAGCGTCAGGCAGAGGCGTCGCGCCTCTCCGCCGATCATCAGACTGGTCTCTCCACGTGCCGCGTTCATGGCATCGCCTCGAAGCTGACCAGCCCCGCGCTTTCCAGCGTGACGGAGAATTCCGCCTCGCCGTCATGTTCGCCGCTCCAGCTGAGTTCGCTGACCTGGAACGCCCCCGATAATGTGCCGAAATCCGGCAGGATGAACTGCCAGTCCGGCGTCTCGCCCGCGAAGAAGACAGCGCGCATGCGTGCATCGCTGGCCGCATCCTTGAACACCCCCCGGCCGGTAACCCTGGCCGCCTTCGCGCCGGCCCCGGCCAGCAGTTCGCGCCAGGCCTCCGGGCTGTCGGCACTGGTGGCGTCCACCAAAGCGGCGGAGAGCTGGATCTTGCTCGCGCGAATGCCTGCCAGCGTGACGTAGCCGCCCGCCCCATCTGAAATCTTCAGCAGGATATCCCTGCCTTTCTGCCCAGCCATCAGGCGGCCTCCTCTGAAATGATCCGTATCCGCACCACGCCGCGAAAGGCGCGCTTGTCCGGCGTGCGCATGGCGTCCGCGAAGATGACCTGCGACAGCACGATGTGCTGGCCTTCAACGGCCCAGACCGCGCCTTCCACCGCCGCCCTCAGGGCCGAGAGGCACTCCTTCGCGCCGCGCACGCCATAGTCGCGGGTGTAGCAGGCGAGCGTGATGCGATGCTCCAGCCCGTCCACCAGACTTGCCCCGGCGGGGCTCGACTCGTGCCTGTCGATCAGCGCGTAGGGATAGAGCGGCTCCTCGCTCTCCGCGTCCAGCACGCGGGCGGGCACCCCGAAGACGGCCTTCACGCCCGCATCGGCGCGCAGCAGCGTCATCAGCGCCGCCTGCACGGCCTCCTCCGCCCGCCCGCTCACAGCCGCACCTCGGTGCGTGCGGCCAGCACCGCCGCGACATCTTCCAGCATGTCAGCGTCCTCGGCCCGCTGGTAAGCCACCAGCACCAGCCGCTTCAGCGCCTGCACCAGATCCGCCGGCACATCCGCTGCGTCACCATAGCCCGCGACGAACGTCACCTCGACGCGCCCGCCGAGCGGGATGGACGGCAAAGCCACGAAGGGCTTCAGCTTCAGCCGCCCGGCTTCCAGCACGAAGCGCGTCGTGACGGTTTCCGTCCCGCCTTCCAGCCCGACGATCTCGACCGCGACCAACGCTGTCGCAGGCGCGGGCAACAGGCGCGCTCCGTTCCGCGTCATGCCCGCAGGCCAACTCTCCCAGCTGCGCTTCAGCGTCCGCGTCACCAGCGCGAGGCCACCCGCCGTCTCCAGCCGCGCCTCCGTCGCAGGGATCAGCGCCGCGACCAGCCCGTCCTCCCCGTCATGCCCTATGCGGAGATACTCCTTCGCCGCAGCCAGAGACAAAGCCGCCCCCGCTGGCGGTGTGATCACCGTCAGATTGCTCATGTTCTTTTCCTTGCTCAGCGCTGTTGCCGCCTGTCGGCGGCGCGCCTGCGCCTGCGCGTTGCTTGTGGTCTTGCTCCGTCTGCCGCCCCGCCCCGGAGGACGAAGCGGCGATACGGAACCTCTTAGACCAGCGTCTCCAGTTTCTCGACCACGGCCGAGCCGATCGGCAGGCCGATGGAGCGGATCAGTTCGTCGTCGATTTCGGTCTCGGTCGAATTGATCAGGGTGGCGACGGCTTCGGCCACTTTCGTGGTGAACTCGTCCTGCTGTGCCTTGGTCAGCAGCGCGGCCTGGCGGATGATGGAGACGATGACAGATTCAAACATGTTGGTTTCCTTTTCTGAGAGAGTGAATTTTCTGGTGGCGTCACCCCCGACGGGCCCCGCCCGTCAGGGGGCCCATCTCCCGCCAGCGCCTCACGCACATGAGGAAACGACCGGAGATGGATCCCCAGACCGCTTCGCGGTCGGGGATGACGCGAGAGGGGACGCCATTAGAAGACCATCACCTTCGCGGCGTCGAAGTTCTGCACGCCGCCGCCGACACGCTTGGTCGTGTAGAAGAGGACGTAGGGCTTGGCGCTGAACGGGTCGCGGAGGACGCGGGCGCCCTGCCGGTCGGCGATCAGGTAGAAGCGGCGGAAGTCGCCAAAGGCGATGGCCGCATTGCCCACGCCGATGTCCGGCATGTCTTCGACTTCCGTCACCGGATAGCCGAGGATCGTCGCCGGGTCTCCGCCCGTGCCCGGCTGCCAGAGGTAACGCCCGTCACCATCCCTCAGCTTGCGGACGGCGGCCACGGTACGCCGGTTCATCACAAAGCGGCCATTGGCGCGAAACTGGGATTTCGGCGTGTAGATCAGGTCGATCAGCTGGTCGGCCGCGTTCACCGCTGTGAAGTCGCCGGCGACAGAGCCGATCTGACCCCAGGTGTGGCTCGCCTCAGCGATGATCGTGTAATCGAGGAAGCCCTTCGGCTTGTTCGTGCCGTCGCCCGTAACGAAGGCGGCAGACTCCTGCGCGGCAAAGGCATTCTCCACCTCGTCGGCCAGCCAGGCGTCGATATCCGAATAGGAATCCTCCAGCAGGGCCTGCGTTGCCGCGGGCATCGCGTAGAGCTCGCCCGCCGGGAACTCCAGCAGGGAGAGACCGGAATGCGCCGTCTCCGTCCGCGCGCCTTCCTCCGCCACCCAGCTTGCCGCTGCGCCGAGGCTGACGGGCTTGCGATAGGTCCCGGCAGAAGTTTGCCGCACGGTCGCGATCTGACGCATCGGGCTCGCGGCCAGAAGGCGCGCTTCAATCAGCCGGTCGAGTTCGGGCGGGGCAACATAGCCGCCCTGCGCGTCGGTGCCGGTGTTCAGCGCCTTCACATCCAGCCTCGCGAGGCCGCTGTCGTCACCCTGGCGCAGGTAGCGCCCCCAGGCTTCGGTGCGGGCATCCGGCTCCGCAGCGGGTGCTACGCCCGCTTCCGGCCGCGCCATTTTCAGGCTCAACGCCTCCAGCCGCCGGTCGATCCGGGCAAGACGCTCATCCGTCAGCGGATCGCTTGCGCCTTTCGATTCAATCTCGGCAAGGCGCGCATCGTTGGCCTCGCGAAAGGCTTCGAACGCGGCCATCAATTCGGCCTCCGCCGCCTTGTTGCCGCCCGCCATCTTGGTTTCCTTGGTCATTCCTTCTCCTTCACCAAACTTCACGCGGCGTGTGCCGCCACTGTTTCCATCACCGTGAACCGCGCCCGTGCCTGCATCGGCGCCTGCACCAGCGAGACCTCCACGAGATCCACCTCGATCAGTTCCCGTCCGCCGCCGGGCAGCGGCTTCCAGAGGCGCGGGCGGAAGCCGATGGAGAGGCCGCTGAGGCCCTCCCGCACCAGCCGCTCCACACCGGTATTTTCGATCAGCCCACGCATGAACAGGCCACGCCCGTCTTCGGCGATGCGCGTCCAGCGCCCGGCCAGCGCGCCCTGCCGATGCTGCAACAACATCGGCAGGGCGGCCCCGGACCGGAGTGTGTGCGCGAACGCCCCCGCGCGCACGACGTCTCCCGACTGGTCCGGTATCCCGAACAGGGCGGCGTAGCCTTCGATCAACAGCTCACTCATCGCGCGCCTCCATGCGGCGCTCGATCCGGTTCAGCTGACCGCTCACGCTTTCCAGCTGGGCCTCGACGCGCACCAGGCGCTCGGAGACCATCTTGCGGTCGTCGAGTTCCGTCTCCACGGCGCGAATGCGTTCGGCGGCAGAGCCCGCCCAGACGAGCGCCCCGCCGGTCTGGACGAGGATGGCAACGATCAGGCCGACCGTGACTTTCTTTTCGATCTCCATCAGCCGAGCCCCGCCAGTTTGCGTTTCTCTTCCGGCGTTGCGAAGGAAGCTGCTTCCAGCCTTGCCCACAGGGCTTCCCGTTCGGCGGAAAGTGCGGGCACGCGGTCGAGGTCGCAGCGCACCTCCACATCGCCGCCCAGCGGCTCGTCCAGCCAGACCGACAAGGACGCCGCCATCTTCTCGGCCAGCGGCAGCACGGTCATGCGCCAGAAGGCGAGATTGGCTTCCTTGTAGTTCGCATACGTATTGTCCCCAGGAATGCCGAGCAGCTGTGGCGGCACGCCCAGCGCCAGTGCAATCTCCCGCGCAGCGCTGTTGCGCGCCTCCAGGAAATCCATGTCAGCCGGCGACAGCGACATCGGCCGCCAGTCGAGCCCGCCTTCCAGCAACAAGGGCCGTCCTGCGTTGGCCGCGCCGGAATAGAGCGCGTCGAGATCTGCCTTCAGCCGGTCGAATTGTTCGGGCGGCATGCGGCCATGGCCGGACCAGATCAGCGCGCCGGAGGGTTTCGCCGAATTGTCGATCAGGGATTTCGCCCAGTCGGCGGAAGCATTGTGCAGGTCCAGCGCGCGACGGGCCGGGGCAAGTGCCGGAAGGCCCAGAATGTCGTCCTGCGGGTGGAACAGCTTCAGGTGCAGCACCGCCTCACGCGGCAGCTGGCGTTCGCCTTTGCGCTCACGCACTGCCCAGCGTTCGGCCCAGCCCCGGCCATCGGTGATGGGGCGCACGCGGCCCGGCTGCAACGGATAGAGCGCAGCAATGCCCTCCCCCTCGTCCGGCAGGCGCACCGCCTCGATGAAGGCATTCCCGTGCAGCTGAAGCTGTGTGTAGACGCCTTCCAGGAAGGCCGGCCCTGCCACATCCGGCGCCGGTTTACGGATCAGCCGGGCTGCTGCCTCGTGCGCTGTCACCAGCGGGACCGAGGCCGCCGCTTCGGCCACCATGCGCACACAGCGATAGGCGACCGCGTTGCGCAGATAGCCGTCGCGGGTCAGCGCGCCACCATCCCGGCCGCCCCAGTTCGGCCCGCCGGGATCGGTCAGCGCCACCAGCGGTGGGGCAGATTTCGACTCTTGCCTGTTTTTTCCAGGGATCCAGTTCCACGCCATTCCGCCGCATCCGCCTCCGTCGTTTGATGGCGTGAAGTTAAGACGCGGCCTTCCCCCGGAGGATTCAGTTTGGAATTATCCTGACTTTTCAGTGTGTCGTATTGCTAATCCTGCGGGAGAGGCGCTGCAATTTCCCACAGAACTGCGACGTTCAGGCGTAGCCATCGGGGGCCAAATCTGCTTTGTCGGTTCTTCCATATTGAGGGGTCTGGGAGCTGAAGAATGTCGGCACGTGTCATTTCGATTGCCAATTCCAAGGGTGGCGTCGGCAAAACCACAACAACGGTCAGCCTGGCGGAAGCCTTCGCTGCGGAAGGCCGCCGGGTTCTGGTCGTCGACCTCGACACGCAGGCCAACGCGTCCCTGCTCGTTTTCGGCCATGAGGGCGACGAGCACCTGTTCCAGGCGATCAATGACTACGCCACCATCTCGGACTGGCTGCTGGAGAATTTCGAGGCCAACGAGCAGAAACGGCTGGAAGAGTTCATCGTCACCGACGCCTCCGACGTGACCGCGAACGGCAAGCCGCTGCCGCTGGACCTGATTCCGTCGAGCCCGCGCCTGCGCAAGACCGAGAAAGAACTGATCTATCACCTGACCGAGCAGGGCTATTCCATGGAAGCCCTGGAGAACCAGGTCGGCCGGCGCCTGCGCGACGACTTCAACCTGCTGAAGGCGAAGTATGACGTCATCCTGTGCGACTGCCCGCCCGGCATTTCGACAATGACGGAATCGGTGCTCGCCGCCAGCCACCTCGTGATTGTGCCGACCATTCCGGACTTCATGTCCACGCTCGGCCTCGACCTCTTCACCGGTGACGTGATGAGCAATCTGCGCGACCGCGACGTGAAAAAGCTCCCCATGGTGCTGGCGACCCGGTATGACAATTCTCCTCACCAGCAGGTCGTGCTGAACGCGATGCGCGAAGCAGCGGCTGCGCAGGAAGCCGAGTTCACCATGTTCAAGACCGTCATCCCGATGAAGTCCGGCTTTGCCACCAACCCGATCGAGCTTGGCCCCGAGCCGACGATCGATGCCAAATGGTCCGGCGGCGCCCTGCCCGTGGTCAAGGACCTGCTGGCCGAAGTGAAGGCGGCGCTGGCATGAGCGGCGACGCACACAAGGCCGGCGCCGAGGCGCTGACAGCCCTCCTGAACCAGGCCTTCAGCGCGCTCGGCGAAAAGGAATACGCCGCCGCCGCGGGCCTGCTCACCAAGAAGCTGATGATCTCCGCCGGGCAGACGGTGGAAGTCATGCGCGCCCTGCGCGATGCGGTCGGCAAGGACATTTTCGAAGCCCAGCTGAAATCGCTGACGGCGCACCAGGCGAGATTGCTCGCCCGCCGCCTCGACAAGACCGTGCCGGACATCGAAGTTTCCACCGCTGGCGCCGCCTGCGCCTGGATCCGCGACCTGATGGACGGCAAGACGCCAGACGCTGCACCGGCCACCGAGGCCCCGGCAGAAGCCCCTGCAGAAGCCGAAGCGGCAAAGCCAGCCTCGTCCGGTTCCTATTTCGGCCGCAAGAGCTTCCGCACCGGCGGCTGACCGGCTCACAGCTGGCGCACGCCCAGCACCGCTTCGTCCAGCATCAGCGCCCACACGGCCCAGACCAGCGCATCCACGCGGTCAGGTGATCCTGCAAAGCCCTCGGCCCCGAACGCGCACATTTCGTCTTCGAGGTCTCCGAACTGGCCGGCATGATGCACGCGGCCCTGCTCGTAGAGGGTCGCCACCGGCAAGGCCCTCGCCCGCTTCGACAGGCGCGCGTGCACCAGCCGCACCGGCACCGGACAACCCGCCGTCTCCAGCACCTGCCGCACCATCTCGCCGCCCTGGTTTGCTTCCGCGATCACTTCGCGCGCCCCCACCCGGCGGACCAGCGCCACCGCCCGCCCGGCCCAGTCCAGCGGGCGCAGCCCGCGCGCCGAGGCATCGCCCAGCACATAAGCGTCATTCCCCACCCGGCCCGCCGCGATGATACCGCAGGCGTCCGCCGCTTCGCCGCTGGTCGCGGGCGGATCGACCGCCACAACCACGTCCCACAGCGCGGGAACAATACCGACACGCGCCTCATCGATCCGGGAGCGGAGGAACAGCGCGCCCTCAGGGTCCTCCACCATCCGGCCTTCCAGTTCCTGCCGCCCGAGGCGTGTGCCGCCATAGGCAGCCTCCATCGCCGACAGGAAGCCGGGCGCCAGATGATCCGCATTCTCCCGTGTCGCGCTTTGCGTCACCACCGTGTCCGGCGCGGCATGCAGCCGCCGCATCAGCGCGGTCGGCCGGGGCGTCGTCGTCACCAACGCAGCAGGATGCGGCCCAAGCCGCAGGCCCATCTGCAGCATGTCCCATGTCGCTTGCCCATAGTGCCAGGCCGCCGCCTCGTCGCACCAGGCAGCGTCGAATTGCGGCCCGCGCAAACTGTCCGGATCTTCCGCCGAGAATACGTAGGCCCGGGCCCCGTTCACGAACTCCAGCATCCGGCGCGAAGCGTGGTAGACCGGCCGCCAGCGGGTTTCCGGTTCGACATTCATCAGGCCGCTCTCGCCATGGATCATCACCTCGCGCGCATCGTGCAGCGTCGGCCCGACTAGCGCGATCCGCCCGGCGCCGCAGATCGCCCGCCAGCGCACCCATTCGGCCCCGGCGCGGGTTTTGCCCGCCCCGCGCCCGCCCTGGAACAGCCAGGTTCGCCAGCAGCCCGGCGGGGGCACCTGTGCCTCCCGGCAGGTCAGCAGGAAGGGGAAATAACCCGTGAACGCCCTCAGGTCTGGCTGGCCCTTCGCGCCTGCCTCCTTCCAGTCCTGCACTCTTTGTCTCAACGTCCCGGACCAGACGTCCGAGAAGTCCTTCGAGATGGTCGTGCCGCTCCCGTGCGGCTTCCGCATTTGCATTGGCTTGCTCCCCTTTCGCCTCATGCATCCGGCGCACTTCCCCCGCCATGCGCACGATGATCGCGGCGGCGGCGTTTATGTCCTCCGTTCCCTGAGCAGAGATCAGCGCGTCGATTTGCAGGTCCGCCGCGTATTCCAGCGCCAGCGTCTGGCGCTCCAGCGGCGCTTCGGGCCGCTTCAGATCATGCCGTTTCATGTAGCGGGAAATGACCGCCGCATCGCGGCCAAGGCGCCGCGCAATCTCGGCCACGCTGCGCCCGCTGAGATGCAGCAGCCGCATCGCCCGTCCATCCCGGTCGGTGATGTCTCGTCTTTGTGTTCGGTTTGCCATGCGCGCAGTGTGGCGCGGGGCGCTTATCCGTCGAATAGGGAGAGACGAATGCCCGGCTTCAGCCCATTTCCCGCACGCCCGCAATACATTGCGAGGGGCATGGATCGGAGGTCGGATCGGTCACGTCCCCGGTCTTCTCGATCGCGGATTTCGCGCAATCATAGTCGAGGTCCACGATAGCATCGAACTGGTTCAGGTAGACATTGCCCGTCAGATCCTGCAGGAAATGCGTGCGTTTCAGCCGGTCCATCACCGGTCCCTTCACTTCGCTGAGGTGCAGCGTGACGCCGGCATCCTTCAGGCGCCGGTTGATGGCTTCGAGGCTTTCAAGCCCGCTGACATCGATATGGTTCACTGCCGGACACATCAGCACGATGTGCTCAACGTCCGGCCGGTTCCCGAGGACACAGTAAACTGTATCCTCCAGGAAGCGCGCATTGGCAAAGTAGAGGCTTTCGTCGATCCGTATCGTGACAATGTGCTTCGGAACCACCACGGCATGCCGGTTCACATTGCGGAAATGATGGGTGCCCGGCACCTGCCCCACAATGGCGAAGTGCGGCTTGGAGGTCGTGTAGAGGTGCAACCCGATGGACACGATAATGCCGGTCGTGACGCCGAGTTCCACGCCTGTCAGAAGCGTGACGAGGATCGTGCCGAGCATGGCGGCAAAATCCCACCTCGAATAGCTGAGCGTGTGAACGAGTTTCTTCAGGTCCACGAGGCCCAGCACAGCAACGATCACGGTTGCGGCCAGTACGGCCTGCGGCAAATTGTAGAGCAATGGTGTCAGGAACAGCGCGGCAAGCGCCAGGCCGACGGCCGTGAAGGCACCCGCCGCAGGCGTCTCGGCGCCCGCATCGAAGTTCACCGCGGACCGCGCAAAGCCGCCAGTCACGGGATAGCCGCCGGAAAAGCCTGCTGCGATGCTGGACGCGCCGAGGGCAATGAGTTCCTGGTCAGGGTTGATCCGCTGGCGCCGCCGCGCAGCCAGCGTCTGCGCCATGGAGACGGACTCGATGAAGCTGATCATCGCGATCAGGGCAGAGGAACCCAGCAGTGAGCGCCACAGGCCGGGGTCGAACGCCGGCACGGTCAGGCCCGGCAGGCCTTTCGGAATGTCGCCGACAATGTTCACGCCTTTGGCTTCCAGCCCGAAGGCCACGACCGCCACGCCGCCCAGCGCCACGGCCAGAACCGGCGCGGACCGGGCCAGCGTGCCTGCGATATTCTCCTTCAGGCCCAGGGCCAGCAGCAGCGGCTGAAGGCCCTTGCGCGCCCAGAACAGGAAGGCCACCGCCGGGATGCCGATGGAAACGGTGTACCAGTTCACATCGCCCAGATGGCTGACGATGCTGGCCAGTGTCTCGATAATGTTGTGGCCGCTCGCCTGTACGCCCAGCAGGTATTTCAGCTGGCTGACGGCGATCAGGATGCCGGCTGCCGTGACGAAACCGGAGACAACCGGGTGGCTCAGGAAATTGGCGAGGAAGCCCAGCCGGAAAACGCCCATCACCACCAGCATCAACCCGGAGATGACGGCCAGAATGATCGCGGCCATCAGGTATTCCGGTGTGCCCTGCTCGGCCACCTTACCGGCGGCCACCGCGGTCATCAGCGACAGGATCGCCACCGGGCCAACCGCCATCGTCCGACTGGTGCCGAAAATGGCGTATACGATCAGAGGCAGGATGGAGGCATAGAGCCCCACCTGCGGCGGCAGGCCTGCCAGCATCGCATAGGCCAGCGATTGCGGGATCAGCATGACCGTCACGATCACCGCAGCCACCATGTCATTGGCGAACGTGCCGCCATTGTAGGTGCGGCCCCATTGCAGAATGGGCAGGTGATCGGACAGTCTCACGCGTTCAGCCCCCGGCTTTTCCCGGCACTATAGAGCGTTCAGCGGAATTTTCAGATAGCTGGTGCCATTATCGTCCGGCTCGGGCATCTGGCCGGCGCGCATATTGATCTGGATCGAGGGCAGGATCAGGCGCGGCATGTCCAGCGTCGCATCCCGCGCCTCGCGCATGGCGACGAATTCGTCCTCGGTCACCCCGTCATGGACGTGGACATTGTTCGCCCGCTCCTCGGCAACCGTGGTTTCCCATTTGTACTCGTCGCGGCCCGGCGCCTTGTAGTCGTGACACATGAACAGCCGGGTTTCAGGCGGCAGGCTGAGAACTCTCTTGATCGAATGGTAGAGCGTCCGGGCGTCTCCGCCGGGAAAGTCCGCCCGGGCGGTGCCATAGTCCGGCATGAACATGGTATCGCCAACGAAAGCCGCATCGCCGACGACGTAGGTCATGCAGGCCGGCGTGTGGCCGGGCGTGTGCATGGCATGGGCCTCGATGTTCCCGATACGGAAAGTGTCGCCGTCGACCATCAGCTTGTCGAACTGGCTGCCGTCGCGCTGGAACCTGGTGCCTTCATTGAAGATCTTGCCGAACGTGTCCTGCACGGTGCGGATCTCGGCGCCAATGGCGATCTTGCCGCCCAGTTTTTCCTGCAGGTAGGGCGCGGCCGAAAGGTGGTCGGCATGAACGTGGGTTTCCAGGATCCATGCCACTTCCAGTTCATTTTTCTGAATGAACTCAATGATCTCGTCGGCGGATTCGGTGTTCGTGCGGCCGGATGCGGGATCGAAATCCAGCACGGAATCGACTACCGCGCAGACCCTGGTTTCAGGGTCGGCCACGACATAGCTCACCGTATAGGTCGGCTCGTCGAAGAAGGCTGTCACAACGGGATTTGTCATCTCGGGGTTCCTCAATTCCTGGCTTTGGGTGTCTTGGAAATGCGCACTTGCGGATCGGCCTGCTTGCCCAGCATCACCGAGCAGATCGCATCCACCATCGCATGCGCGCGCTTGTCTGAAAGTGTATAAAAAACCTGCCGCGCATTCCGGCGCGCGGTCAGCACGCCCTCCTCCCGCAGCTTGGCAAGTTCACGCGACAGGCGTGGCTGCGGGATGCCCAGGTCTGCTTCCATGTCCCCGACAGAAGTTTCCCCGCCGCGCAACTGGCAGCAGATCATCAGCCTGTCCGGATGGCTGAGGGATTTGAGCAAACCACTGGCTTCGGCCACCAACGGCTCCATATTCTCGCTGTCCCTGATCATAGCGGTCTCTCTCCGGGCTTACTTTACACTTTACATAAGCGTAAATTATGATTTTCCAAGGGGGTCGCTACACCCAGATTCAACGAGTCGGGACACGCCGCCCCGATCAGGCGGCTATTTTCAAAAACGCATACAAAATTCAGTAAGATCGCTTCGCGGCTGTTGCCCGAATGACGCAGTGTCCGGGCAAACTTCGGTTTCATGGCCGCGGCGTACCGGTAAACGCCCCGTGTCACCGAACCGTGACAATTCCGAGATCAGCCCGTCAAGAAACTATGGGAAGGCCCGCTCGATTTACAGAGGGGTCTGTCATGACAAAATCATATCGTTCACTGCTCGCGCTCGGGGTTGCCTCGGCCGGTCTCATTCAGGCGGCGTCCGCCGACGTCATCACCGGCAAGGTGACCGACGCATCCGGCGAGGCACCGCTCCAAGGCGCACTCGTCACTATTGAGGAACTGGGTCGCACGGTTTCGTCCGACCGTTTCGGTGCTTACCGGTTCAACAACATCCCGGCTGGCGACTACACGCTTTCAGTTTCCTATGTCGGCGCAGATGCTGTCACTGCGGACGTCTCTCTGGCTGGTACGGCCAAGGTTGACCTGATGCTCGGCGGCGATGTCCGCTATCTCGACAACATTCTTGTTGTCGGCTCTGCCGCCGCGCAGGCCGGCGCGATCAACCAGCAGCGCGCTTCCGATGCCCTGATCAATGTCATCGACTCTGACGGTCTCGGCAACTTCCCCGACACGACTGTGGCCGACTCGCTGTCGCGCGTGCCTGGCCTGTCGATCGAAAACGACCAGGGCGAAGGCCGCTACGTTTCGATCCGCGGCATCAACACCGACCTGATCTCCGCCACCATCAATGGGGTGCGTACCCCGTCCCCGGAAGACCGCCGCGGCGTCCTGCTGGACGGCGTGCCGTCCGACCTTCTGGACGGCATTGAAGTTCAGAAATCCCTGACGCCGGACGTCGACGCTGATACAATCGGCGGCGTGATCAACCTGAAAACGATCTCGGCATTTGACCGCGACGGCCAGTTCTTCCGCGCAAAGCTGGAAGGCTCCTACAACGAAATCACTGAAGAGATTTCACCGAAAGGTACCCTCACCTACTCCAACGTATTTGGTCAAAAACTGGGCGTAGCCGCCTCGCTGAACTACCAGGATCTGCGCATTCAGGCGCACAACAACGAAACCGGCGGCTGGGGTTACAATGACGACCTCGGCGCCTTCGTCCCCGACGATGACTATGAGCAGCGCTTCTATGACCTGAGCCGTGAGCGTATCGGCCTCGTCGTCAACATCGACTACCGGTTGACGGAAAACACTGAACTCTACCTTCGCACCCTGTATAACCAGTACAAGGATGATGAAACCCGCAACAAGTGGGAATTCCGCAGCCTCGACGAGGAAGACCCGGCACTCACCGCCAACGGTTTTGCCTTCGACTATGCCGAAGCGGACGCCGAGGTGCGCGTACGCGAAGAGGTTCGCAACATCCAGACCTATGCTGTCGGCGGCCAGACGTTCGCTGGCAACTGGGCTTTCGACTACGAAATCTCCTATGCCTACGCCGAGGAAGACGACTCCAACAACCACGACGTGAACTTCCGTTCCGACGACATGAGTGGCAGCGGCATCCTGCTGTGGGATAATTCCAACCCGAAAAAACCGGTCTTCTCCGGCCCGGGCTTCGATTTCCTGCTTGATCCGTCCAACTATGAAATGGACGCCTACGAACGCGAGTTCACCATCAATGAAGACACCGAATGGTCCTACAAGTTCGACGTGACGAACGACACGGTGCTGGGCGATACGCCGGTCACCTGGAAGTTCGGCATGAAACTGCGCGACCGTGAAAAAGTCCGCGACGAGAACCTGATGATCTATGAGCGTGACGATGTCCTGCTCACGGACTACATCACCGACAATGCCCAGGTTTCCGGCTGGCGCATGGGGAACCCGATGTTCGAGTGGCCGAACGGCGACCTGACCAAAGCCCTGCGCAATGCCTTCACGGCAGACGAACTGGACGCAGATGGTTCCAACTTTGACAGCCTCTCGGCCGACTACACCATCAACGAGAAAATCCTTGCCGGTTACGGCATGGGTACGTTCCAGATGCAGAACCTGACCGCCGTGGTCGGTGCCCGGATCGAAGCGACCGATGTTTCGTCCACCGGCAATATCTTCTTCGAAGAAGACGATCCGGCCAATGTCGGCAAGCGCCAATATGAAGATACGTACGCGCACTTCCTGCCGAGCCTGAACCTGAAATACGCGTTCGCCGACAATTTGATCGGCCGCGCGGCATACTACTCGTCGATCGTGCGCCCAGCCTTCGGTGAAATGCGTCCGACCTTCGCTCTGAACGACGACCGTGACGAAGCAGAAATGGGTAACCCGGCGCTCGATCCGTACGAGGCCAGCAACATCGATGCTTCGATCGAATACTACCCGACCAAGCTCTCCGTCCTGTCGGCCGGCGTGTTCTACAAGAGCATCCGCAACGCCATCTTCCCGGTCACCTATGACATCGAAGACGTTCCGGGTTCGATCGACCTTTCCTTCCTGGACTCTGCCACACTTGCCGGTCTTGAAGAGGTTGCGACCTATATCAACGCCGGTGAGGCGACGGTGAAAGGTGTCGAGTTCAACTATGTCCAGGGCCTTGGCTTCCTCGGCGGTGCATTCGATGGCTTCCTCGTCTCGGCGAACCTGACGCTGGCCGATTCCGAAGCGACGCTGCCGGATGGCCGCGAAGTTCCGCTGTTGAAGCAGAACGACACGGTGTGGAACGTCTCTCTCGGTTACGACAAAGGCCCATGGGACCTGCGCGTGTCGGCCAACTATCGCGGCGACTATGTCGATGAACTGTTCGGCGAAAACCTGGACCGTTACACCAGCGACCACATGCGGGTCGAAGCCTCCGCCAAGTATGAGCTGAACGATCACATTCAGGTCTATTTCGAAGGCAAGAACCTGACCGACGAGCCGGAATTCTACTACCACGGCAATGAAAGCCGTTTGTCGCAGTATGACGAGTTCGGCTGGTCCGGCGTGTTCGGCGTGCGGCTGACATACTAGTCAGTCTACGCTAGTAAACAGACTCACGGGGGGCCGGGATTCGCCAAGCGGATTCCGGCCCTGCCACACAAGATCAGGATATTTGCAATGAAATCCACCTACTGGCTCGCCGCCCTCGTGCCGCTCGCAGCCTGCGCCACAGGTCCGGCACCCTACACTGGCGAGATTGCCACCGTGGTGGCGATGAACGAAACCGCCCCGATGAATGGCGAAGGCGACCTCGCAGACGACCCGGCCATCTGGGTCAACACGTCCGATCCGGCCAGTTCGCTCATCCTCGGTACGAACAAGGATGAAGGCGTTTACGTCTACGCCCTCGACGGCGGCGAGTTGCAGGAACTGCCCGTCGGCCAAGTCAACAATGTCGACCTGCGCGGCAATACCGCGATCGCCTCCAACGATTCCGACAATGCAATTTCGTGGTTCGACATCAATCCGGAAACGCTGGCCGTGTCGCATATCGGCAATTCGCCAACCGGCAAGGAGGAGCCTTACGGCATCTGCGCGGGCCTGTCCGGCGAAACCTACATGGCAGCGGTCACCTACAAGGATGGCACGGTCCAGATCTGGTCTGCCACCTGGGAAACCGTCGACACGCTGGCCCCATCTCTCGATCGCGTCGTGAAGCTGCCCTCCAAACTGGAAGGGTGCGTGTTCGACGACGCAAATGGCCGACTGTTCGTAGGCGAAGAGGCGTTCGGTGTTTGGGCGGTGAACCTGAAAGACGACACTGCAGAGCCGGTTGTGGTCGATACGATCGCAGCAGCCAACGGCCTTGTCGAGGATGTCGAAGGGATGAGCCTCTGGCTCGGCGATGATGCGGATTCCGGCTACCTGGTCGTATCTGCACAAGCGGCTGACCGTTATGTCGTTTATGACCGTGCCCCGCCTTTCGCCCCGCGGGGCGTCTTCACGATTGTAGACAACGAAGCAACCGATATCGGCGGCGTGAGCCACACGGACGGTCTCGACATTTCCTCCGCCCCATTGCCGGGCTTGCCTGCCGGCCTGCTGGTTGTCCAGGACGACGCCAATCCGGTCTCCGAACTCAATCAGAACTTCAAGATGGTGGACTGGTCCGTGATTTCCGAGGCGCTCGGTCTCAACTGATCAGTAATGCACCAGGACCCAGACGCTGGCGCTGTAGATCAGGGCCAGCGTCCCGATCCTCACCACGGCTGAAATAATATGTGGGCGGATGTCGTCCCAGGTCGTTTCGCGCGCAATATCCGCGACGGCGGTGGCCACATCATGATGCATCTGGCTGCGGTCTTCTCCCGCAAGCATCAGCATGACAGCGCCCGTACGCGTCTGCTTCCGGTTCCCTGCCTCGGCCAGCACTTCTTCGAAAACGCGCGCGGCGATTGTCTCTGTCACCGCCCGCTTCGGATGCCAGCCATGGCGGTGCAGCTCTGTCAGGGTCAGCCGGATGGCGGGATAATTTATCCACAAGTCGCGCATCATGAACACAGACAGCGTCATCACCGTGATGGTCGCAAAGACAGGCCGCGGCATGCCGGCAAAATGGTGCAAGCCCCACAGCCAGAGCAGGATCACCAGCTTGATCCCGGTTGCGATGGCGAAGCGGCGGAAACCGCGCGAGACGAACAACATCGTGTCAGCCCGGATGCGGTGGCGCGCTTCCTGAACCGCGGATTCAATAGCCTTGTTCTTCCGGCCGCTGATCTCCTTCCCCAACAGCTTACGGCCTGCGACGAAACCGGCACCAAGGGCTGACAGGATCATGAGTGGGACACGCATGTGTTTCATGTAGGGAGCATCGGGGCGAATGTCTCGCCCGCTCCTCACGGCGGCCGCGTGTTCAGGCACATTTGCCCCTTCCGGGGTAACCGCAGATAGAGGCGGTAAATTCCTGCAGTTCAGAAGAAGGCTGGAGCGGGTAGACGGAATCGAACCGACATACTCAGCTTGGAAGGCTGCTGCACTACCATTGTGCTATACCCGCGCCGCAAGCATGCAGCCGCCTGAGGTGGTGGAGGGAGCTGGATTCGAACCAGCGTACCTTGCGGACCAGATTTACAGTCTGGCGGTTTTAACCACTCACCCATCCCTCCACGGGACCTCACGGGCTGCACGGCGTTGACGCCGTACGACCGGGGCTTCACATAGGCGCCGCAGCACCGCCGATCCACACCGGAAGCGGCCTTATAAGGAAACACCAAATGGCGCGCAACCATGGAAGACGGCGAAATGCACAAGGCCGTCCGGGACGCCGTCAGGACGGTGCCCCGCCGCAGGGGCACCGCCCCGGCCCCCGGCATCCCAACAAGGGCCACCCAAGTGGCGATTCCGGCGTCTGGATCTGGGGTATCCACGCCGTTGAAGCGGCGCTGGCCAACCCGGAACGCAAGCTGATCGAGCTGCTGGCGACCGAAAATGCCGCTGCCCGTCTGCCCGCCGACGCACCGAAACCTCATATTGTGACCGCCAGTGATATCGATACCAGGCTACCGCCCGGTTCGGTCCATCAGGGCCTCGCCCTGCGCGCAGAGCCGCTGGACCCGGTCGCGCTGGAAGACCTGATCCATGAAGGCTTGGAGCGGATCGTGGTGCTGGATCAGGTGTCCGACCCTCACAATCTGGGGGCGATCTACCGTTCTGCTGCTGCCTTCGGCTTCGGCGCCCTTGTCTTGCAGACCCGGAACGCCCCGCCGATCACCGGAATCGTCGCCAAAAGCGCCGTCGGCGCCATCGAAACAGTGGCCGAGGCCCGCGTCGTCAATATTTCCCGCGCGCTCGAACAATTGGGCGAGGCAGGCTACCACACGGTTGGCCTGGCGGGTGAGGGCGAGGCGGACATCGCACAGGCCGTCAAAGGTGCTGGCAAGCTGGCCATCGTACTGGGCGCCGAAGGCCCGGGCCTCCGCCCCGGCGTGGCCAAGGCCTGCGCCGAACTTGCCCGCATCCCGATCAGCGCCGCCATGGAAAGCCTCAACGTGTCCAATGCTGCCGCAATTGCGTTCTACGAAGCGGCTCGGAACAGTTTTCCCGGCGCCTGAACCTCTGCTAGGGTCAGGCTGCGATTCACCGTACGGAGCACGTGACCGCCATGTTGAGATTTCTCTCGATCCTCGTCCTTCTGGCTGGCCTTCTTGTGGCAGGTTATGGCGGTTCGCGCCTCATGGAGGTATATGCGCCGAAATACGGCGTGACGGTCGAAGCGATGCCGACAGAAGAAGCCATCGCGATGGACGATGTGACCGTCGAAGCCCTGCCGGAAGCAGAAGCCCTGCCGCCCATCCCGGATGAAGAAATCCTGGCCGAGACGGCGTCGGCGCCTTCGCTTTCCCGCTCGCTGCCCGCCCCGACCCTGGACGAGCCGATGTTCAGCACCGAAGGCGTGTCCGGGAGCGGTGCGGCCGGTACCGAATCCATGGCCGGCATTGAAGTCGCCCCGGATGTCATGGCGCCTGCGCCGTCCGACTCATTCCTCGAAAACCTGAAGACGGTGCCGGTCGCCCACGAAACGCCCGCAGCCGCCGAATACAAGCGCCCGTTCGAAGCTGTGCTTGCCATCGATGCGACGGGGGATTCCACGGCTGTCGATGCCCTTCCAGGCCACGGCAATATTTCCGAAGGTACCGCGCAGGTCTCCAAGACGGTGGAAGCACGCCTGTCGGGCTCAGGCTTCGCGATCAAGGCGATGACGCCGGAACAGCAGACGATCTCGCCGCTGACCGAAAACACCTGGCGATGGTCGGTCACGCCTCTGACTGCGGGCAACCAGGAACTGACCTTTGATATCTATGCCATTGATGACGGACCTGCTGTGCCACTGCGGACCTTCCATAATACGGTGACTGTGAAAGTGACGGGTCTCAACCGCGCGATCGCGTTCGCGGACCAGGCCAACCCGCTCGCCGTCTTCCTCGGCGGTGTCGGTTCCGTGCTCGCCGGCCTGTTCGGCGCCATCAAATTCGTCCGTCGCCGCTAGGATATCCGGCAATTGGTACAGTAAGGTTTCCCCAAGGGGATGATCGCTTTGACTTTCCGGCCGAAGGCCGGTTTGACTGGCGACCATGGACCAGACGACCGGGACGCTGCCTTTGACCCTTGATGCTGCGCAGGAATTTCTGCGGCAACAGGCTCAACGGATCGACATAGACCCAATGACCAATTCGGTCTTTGCGCTGACCCAGACCCTGTTCCGGGACCTGGAAGATGGAAAGGTCACGCAATCCGACCTCGCATCACTGGCCAATGAAGTTCATCTCGAGCTGATCGGCGAGCGGGCTGACCGTTTCCGTGCCCAGCATGCCGGAGCGGACGAAAAAACTGCCTGGGCACCGCTGATCGCCCGGTTGGAGGAGATCGCCGAAGAGGGGTTCGATGCTTTTGCCGCCGCATTGGCTCAGGAACGCGGCGGGCTGGTCTTCACCGGGCATCCGACCTTTGCCCTGTCGACCGATCTGCGTGCGGCTTTCGCCGCCCATGTCCACAAACCGACGAAAGCCAGCCGCGCCCGGCTCGCCAAGCTGATCAAGTCCGATAGCCGAGGCTGGAACCAGTCGATCAGCCTCCATGGCGAGCATGAAGAAGTGCAGGCGGCCCTCGAAAACACAGCGCACGCCCAGCGCAGGATGGCGGAAACCATCCTGCGGATCGCAAGGAAGAGATTCCCCGACCATTGGCGGGCGCTGCGCCCCGCCTTGCCCACTCTCGCGTGCTGGGTCGGTTATGACCTGGACGGCCGGGCTGACATTCACTGGTCGCAGTCGCTGACCTTCCGCCTGACGGAAAAAGCCATGCAGCTGGAGCGCTACGCCGCCCGGGCGCAGGACATTCTCTTCAGAACCGGCAAGTCGGCGTGGCTGGATGGCCTGGCCGGGCATCTGCGCAAGGCAGCAGCCCTGACGCGCAAACATGCCGACCTTTTTGCGCGGGACCTGACAAACGCGGACAATCTTGTCGTTGCAGCAAACGCCATCACGGAACATGCCCCGCCGACAATCCTGGACGCCGGGGAGATTTTGCATGGTCTCGACGAGGGCCTGCGCACTGCCAGCGACGATCTCGCCGCGGAACTCATTGTCTTCCGCGCCGAAGTCGAGGCCCAACAGCTCGGCACGGCGCGGATACATCTGCGCGTCAATGCCGCTCAGGTCCGTACGGTGATCAATCGCGATCTCGGCCTCGAGACAGAAGATCGCGAGCTTGGCCGGGTCGCCCTCGCCGAGCTTGCCCAGAAGGCGCGCAAATCAAAGCCCGTGAATGTCAATTTCGGCGACCTCTTCATGGAACAGTCGACCGCCCGGCGCCAGTTCATGATGTGCGCCCAGATCCTGAAGCATATCGATGCCGGCTCGGTCATCCGTTTCCTGATTGCGGAAAGCGAGAACCCGGCCACCGTCATGGGCGCGCTGTATCTCGCACGGCAATATGGCGTCGACGAGATGCTGGACATCTCGCCCCTGTTCGAAACGCCGGAAGCGCTGGAAACAGGTGGGCGCTTCATAGAGCGCCTGCTGGAGGAACCGGAATTCCTCGCCTATGTGAAGCAGCGCGGATATTTGTCCATTCAGCTCGGCTTCTCCGATGCCGGACGGTTCATCGGGCAGGTCGCCGCCGACATGGCCATCGAGCGGATCCATAATCTCATCTCCCGGGCGCTGGCGGCCAAGAATGCGGGCGTGGACCTTCTCATCTTTAACACGCATGGCGAATCCATGGGTCGGGGTGCGTGGCCGGGCACGTTCCAGCAGCGCTTCGATCATTTGCTGACGCCCTGGACCCGCGCCGGTGCGGACATGCGCGGCCTGAAGCTGCGCCATGAAGTCAGCTTCCAGGGCGGGGACGGGTATCTCCATTTCGCCAGCCCGGTGCTTGCCGACGCGACAATGGCCGCATGGGGCGTGCATATTTTCCAGCCGGTCGATGAAGCATCGAAGACAGACCCGTTCTACACGCGCACCGATCTGGTCTGGGATTTCTACCGTGCCCTGCGGGCCTGGCATGAGCGCCTGTTCGTGAATCCGGACTATGGCCGCTTGCTGGGAGCATTCTCCAGTGGGCTGACCGTGAAGGCGGGTTCGCGACCGAAGCGCCGTGCTGCGGGCCCTGCCGGTCCGCGTTCCCTGCGCGCGATTTCCCATAATGCAACGCTGCAACAATTGAGCGTTCCAGTGAACACGGCCGCCGGGATCGGCTCCTCCCTTCAACGTGAAACCGAACGGCTGGTGGACCTGATTGATCACAGCCCCCGCATGCGGCACCTCGTCTTCCTCGCCGCTAAAGCCCGTAGCCTCACCAGCCTGCCCGCCCTTCGCGGGTATGCCCGTGTCTACGACCCCGGCGTCTGGATCGCGCATGCCCGCATGATGAAGACCGAAAGCGGCGCTGGCGCTTACCGAGCCGTCTATTATGCCCTGCGCGCAGACGAGACGGCCGTCTCGATAGACCGGATCGCCAACCTCCTATCGGTGGACCTCCGGCGGTTCGACCGTTTGACAGCACAGCTGCTGGATGCCCCTTCCACGGAAGAGCGCCACGAGAACCGGCTTGCCCTGCACGTGCTGCATGCCGTGCGGCAGGCGCTGATGATGCGCGCCTTCGCACTCGTTGGCGGCTTGCCCCGGCTATCTGAACGCCATGACGCCAGCGCCCGCGATGTGGTGAACATGGTTTCAGAAATGCGCTTTGCTGAAGTGGTCGAGCTGCTCGGCGAAATTTTCCCCCGCGCCCGGGACGAAGACACACCCCTGCAGGCACTGACCGAAGCCGGTAGCCAGACGCGTAGCTCCTCTTACGGCTATGAGCGGATTCACAGAGACATCATTGACCCGCTGGATGAGATCGGCCGAACGCTGCACGGCATTAGCCTGGCCGTGACGCATGCCTATGGAGCATTTGGCTAGGCTGTCGCTACGGTTCCCGTATGTACGCATCGGTCGGGCTGTAGCCCAAGGCCTTCGGTCTTTGCCGTGCCCCCGGGACACTGAGGATCAGACGATTGCGCCGCCGGTCTATCTGCACCCGGAAGGCGGAAAGGATGTCTATGCCGAGCACCATTGCCGGCTCTTGATCCAGGCCCATGTATTCAAACAGGGGCGGATCCGAAACGAGGATGTCGGCCCGGGCAATACCATAGTCTCCAATATCCATAGATCGCGCGGTGGCAATGCGGAGTGAGAGGTCTCCATTCGTGGCCCCCTGCAACAGCTTTGTCTTCTCTTCATTCGTCCGGGTTCCGGAATATTCGGCAAACGAACTGTTGATGAAGGTGACATTCGAACCGGTGTCGACCAGGGCTTTTCCCTTGCGGCCATTAATTTCGACCTGGATGAAGATCAGACCGTCCCGGTCTTCGTAACGAATAGAGCTTGGGATCAACCGGACGCTTCGGTCAGGCCGGCCGTCGTAAACCATCACACGCTGGTTCTCGAAATCGAAGTCCAGCACATCGCCTTCGAAGGCATTCGCTGGCAGAACGTTCTGCGTTCCAATGACATCGAAATCTTCGTTCAGCGCGACAGGCATGTCCGTCTTCGACACATTTCCAACCACCATGGAATCCAGGCTTACAACCGGAAAAATATCCTCGCCCGCCAGACCCAGCACGCTGATCAAGGGTGGGTTTTCACCGAGCTCCGGGATTTCAGCGAGGCGCGCTGTTCGCCGGTTGATCATCGGAAAGGTCGCTGCCGTGTCGATGACAGCGGTGGCGCGGTCATTCCCGTTCACTTCCATTCGAACGACAATATGGTCGTACTCATTCACCTCGAATGGGATCACTTGGCGCTCGCTTGCAACCGCCGGAAAGCTGCCCATCAGGGCCAGCAGGCTAAATAGGGCACCCTTGGTGTGCCACCCGTCCGCCATTTTGGTCGGCCGGCGTTTCGACTCCCGTGTCATTTGAACAATATCTCACATTCGATAGGATAATCAAAATCACGCTGTATTGACGTTAGGTACTCTGCCCCGGCGTCACGACTTCCGCAGCGCCTTACGTTCGCGTAAACCTGCGGAACACAACTGAGGAAACCGGAGACTGATCATGGCTGACGCCTTCATCATCGATGCCTGCCGTACACCGCGCGGTATCGGCAAAGTCGGCAAGGGCTCGCTTGCCCACCTGCACCCACAGCACCTGGCCGCCACCGTGCTTGGCCAGATTGCCGAGCGTAACAAGCTCGACACAGCCACCGTTGACGACGTCATCTGGGGCTGCTCCAGCCAGCGCGGCGCTCAAGGCGCTGACATGGGCCGGATGGCTGCACTCGACGCTGGCTATGACGTGAAAGCGTCCGGCGTCACGCTCGACCGTTTCTGCGGTTCCGGCATCACAACCGTGAATCTCGCTGCGGCACAGATCATGTCCGGCATGGAAGATTGCATCGTGGCCGGCGGCTGCGAAATGATGAGCTACACGGCTTCCACCGCCGACCCGAAGAACCCGCCGATGATGGACGCCGGCAACCTGCACCTGCGTGACCTGCACCCGCAGTCCCAGCAAGGCTGCTGCGCTGATGCGATTGCGACTCTGGAAGGCATCACCCGCGAAGCCGTCGACCAGCTGGCCGTGGTCAGCCAGGAACGCGCAGACGTCGCCCTGAAGGAAGGCCGTTTCGACAGATCTGTCGTGCCTGTCTACAACCGCGACGGCACGCTGGCCCTCGACAAGGACGAATTCCCGCGTCCGGGCACCTCGATGGAAAGCCTCGCCGGCCTGAAGACTGTCTTCAACATGTTCTGGGACATCCCGGTCGACGACAAGGGCCTGACCTACGGCAACATGATCGAGAAGGTCTACCCGCAGCTCAAAGGCAAGATCCAGCACGTGCACCATGCCGGCAACTCTTCCGGTGTTGTGGATGGCTCGGGCGCTGTTCTGATGACGTCCGAAGGCTACATGAAAAAGCACGGCCTGAAGCCGCGCGGCCGCATTGTTGCCACGGCGAACATGGGTGACTGCCCGACGCTGATGCTGAACGCCCCGGTTCCGGCTGCGAGAAAAGTGCTGGCCAAGGCTGGCCTCACCGCCGGTGATATCGACGTCTACGAAATCAACGAGGCTTTCTCGGTCGTCGCCGAGAAGTTCATCCGCGATCTCGATCTCGATCGCAGCAAGGTCAACATCAATGGCGGCGCCATGGCCCTCGGCCACCCGATCGGCGCAACCGGTTCGATCCTGATCGGCACCGCGCTGGACGAACTTGAGCGTTCCGGCGGCCGTTATGGCCTCGTCACCATGTGTGCCGCTGGCGGCATGGCCCCGGCGATCATCATCGAGCGCCTCGACGCCTGATTCCCTGCCTGAAAGCAGGTTATTTTCCTGACGCCCGGTCCTGCCCAAGGACCGGGCGTTGTTCGTTCTGCTCAAAAAGCATCAATACGGCCTTTTTGTGCAAATAATTCTCATTCGCTATTGCCAATCCAGCTGATCTTGAATACCGAAGTATCCACAGAATTCGGGAAACACTCAGAACAGACTAAGCGGAACAGATCGCTGGGTCCGCAATAACTTCGGCTGTTTCGGACTTTGATCCGGAGCCGGGAACCCTTCTGTTCGGGGATTTTTCGAATTGAACATCGACGGTTCGTAATTGGCTGTCCCCCAAAAATGTCGTTCCGGTTCGAGAGCACCAGAGCGGCATCGGCGCCCGGTCCCCCCAACGACCGGGCGTCTTCTATTTTATCGCCAAACACACCATGCAAATAATTCTCATTTGCAGTTGCGATTTATTCTCATTTGCAATATCGCCTCCTTTCAATATTCACGGGGAAGACTTCAGGGAGTCCCAGATGAGACCAGCCATTCGCCAGCCAAAAAACCTTCGGACGCAAATCGGTGCTTGCGCCCTGATAGCGGTCAACGTGGCGGTATCGGCCTACGCTGACACTCCGGAAGAACCGGAACTTCGCAACGAGACCATTACTGTCACCGACATCACTGCGGACACCAATCCTTATGGCGACCCGGATGCGCCCTATCGCGCGATCCGCTCGGCCAGCGGCCTGTTCACCGAGGATCTGCTCGACACGCCGAAAACCATCACGGTTATCACTGACGAGACCCTTCACGACCTCGGCGCCAAATCCTTCCGCGACCTCTTCCGCAGCCAGCCCGGCATCACGCTCGGCACCGGCGAGGGTGGCAACGCATTTGGCGACCGGATCTTTATCCGCGGTTTTGATGCCCGTAACGACGTCTATGTCGATGGCGTCCGCGACCCGGGTGTCGGCTCCCGCGAGACCTTTGCTGTCCAGCAGATCGAAGTTCTGAAAGGCCCGTCCTCGGCCTTTGGCGGCCGGGGCACGACCGGCGGCGCCGTCAGCCTCGTCTCGAAGAAGCCGGGTGAGGGTGATTGGGGCGACGTGGAATTCACCCTCGGCTCCGACGCGACCCGCCGGGCGACGCTGGATGTGAACCACGAAGTGACCGACACGCTGACCGTCCGCCTGAACGCCATGACGCACGACTCCGAAGTTGCCGGACGCGATGAAGTCTTCAACGACCGCTGGGGCATCGCCGCGGCGGCCGAGTGGACCCCGACCGACGCGCTGACCTTCGGCTTTGACTACTACCATCTGTCCACCGACTACATGCCGGACTGGGGCCACCCCTACGACACCGAGAACAACCGTCCGTTCGCCGTGAACCGGGACAATTTCTACGGCGTCCTCTCCCGCGACTTCGGCGAAACCTTTGCTGACGTCTATACCGGCAATGTGAACTGGGTGATCTCCGACAAGGTCGAATTCGCTTCCACGCTGCGCTATGGCCAGAGCAAGAACGCCTACACCGCCTCGGCCCCGGAACGCCCGGATGCCGACGCGCGCACCGTCAGCGCCAATGCCAAACGCCGCGACGCGATTACCGACTACTGGACCAACCAGAGCCGCTTCACCTTCCGCTTCGACACCAGCACGATCGGCCACACGCTGGTCACCGGCATCGAGCTGTCGCGCGAGGAAACACTGAACCGCCAGCGCCGCTTCACCGAATGCGCTGAACTGCCCTGCACCGGCGCCACCTCCAATCCGCTCCTGAACCTCGACAATCCGGATAATTCCATTCCGTGGGGCAACGATACCGAGGTCACCGGACGGCCGACCATCGAGACCGAAACGGCTGCGCTCTATGCCCTCGACACGTTGACCTTCACCCCGCAATGGGAAGCCTTCATCGGCGTGCGGGCAGATACCTACTCTGCCGATGTGACCGGCCTGACCAATCGTGACGGAACGCCTGCCGAAGATCGCAATGCCGATAGCGACTTCATCAACTGGCATGCCGGGCTCGTCTACAAGCCGGTCGAGAATGCGTCGATCTATGCCAGCTATTCCTCCGCCTCGAACCCGCCGTGCGAACAGCTAGACGCCTTCGCGCTCGACTATGGCGGCTGCGATGCGCTGGTTGCGGCGCTGGATCCGGTCGAGAACAATTCCTTCGAGCTTGGCGCGAAGTACAATCTCGGCGGCCACCTCGACCTGACGGCAGCTGTCTTCCAGATCACCCGGGACGGCGTGCCGATCTCCAATGGCCGCGGTGCCACGACCGCCGGGTCGCAGGACCAGGAAGTTACTGGTGTGGAGTTCGGCGTGGCCGGCAACATCACCGACAAGTGGAGCCTGTTCGGCGGCCTCACCCTGTTCGAGACCGAAGTGACCGACAGCTCGATCGCCTCCCAGATCGGCGAGATGTTCCCGAACGTCTCGGAAGAGAGCTTCACGCTGACCTCCCGCTACCAGTTCACCGACCGCCTGCACCTTGGCGGAACGGCCGGGTACAACAGCGAGAAGTTCGGCGGCACGGTTGCGGCAGGCTCCACTTTCGTACCGGACTATTGGCGCTTCGATGTCTTCGGCGGCTACCAGCTGACCGACAATATGGAAGTGACCTTCAATATCCTGAACGCCACCGACGAGCTCTACTATGATGCGCTCTACCGTTCCGGCACGCCGTTCTCCTATGTCGCGCCGGGCCGTTCGGCCCTTGTGACACTGGACATCGACTTCTGATCATCCGAAAGAGGGGCGGCCCTTTCCAGGGCCGCCTTTCATCCTTTTCGTAGAGTCCGCCCATGCTGATCTGTATCCCGCAAGTCCTGACCAAAGCGCAGGTGAAAGACATCCGCCAGCTGATCGATGCAGCGGAGTGGGTGGACGGCCGCGTCACCGCCGGTGTCCAGTCTGCCGAGGCGAAGCGTAACACGCAGCTGCCGGAAGACAGCCCGGCGGCCCGCAAGGCACAGCAAATGGTCAGCATTGCCATTGGCAACAATCCCTTGTTCCTGGCGGCGGCGCTGCCGCAGAAAGTGTTTCCGCCCCTGTTCAACCGCTATGTCGTCGGCGACAGTTTCGGAGCCCATGTCGACAATGCGATCCGCTCGGTCAAGAACTCCCCCGAACGCATCCGGACCGACCTTTCCTGCACGCTTTTCCTGACCGAACCGGAAGATTATGACGGCGGTGAACTGGTGATCGAGACCCTGTTTGGCGCCCAGGAAGTGAAGCTGGAAGCGGGCGACGCGGTCCTCTATCCGGCCTCCAGCCTTCACTCTGTCAGCGAGATCACGCGCGGCGCGCGGATTTCCTCCTTCTTCTGGCTACAGAGCATGGTGCGCGACGATGGCGAGCGGACCCTGCTGTTCGATCTCGACCAGTCGATCCAGGCGCTGGTGGCGGAGAAGGGCCACAAGGACCCGGAAGTCATTCGCCTGACCGGCATCTATCACAACCTCATCCGGCGCTGGGCCGAGGGCGCTTAGGTTCGGCGCAGCACGTGCGGCCGGAGTGGCGGACGCCATCCGGTGGTGAGAGCTGCATTCGGAAGGGATGCCAGCTAAGGCGGCCCACGGACGTGCAGCCCATGATCATGCCGGACTATGTCATGACTATGCATGACCATACCGGACTTATCCGGATCATGACGGACTGGCGCGTCTGACGCGCGCACGCAATCCGGCACATCGCTGCCAAGGGCAGGATGGTCCCATGCCGCCACGCGCGGCGCTTCATATGTATAGAGAGTATCGGGCGGCGGGGCATCGGCCACATAGGCCAGCCGGAGATTGCCGAACGGGTCCACCGCGAACAGGACATCCCGCCCCGTGCGTTCGTGCCAGCGGGCCGCGCGCACAAGGTTCCAGACCAGCCACGGCCAGAACACCGGCCAGACAAGCTGGAAGAGACGGCGGAGATCAGGGTGCATGGGCGGGAGGATGAGGCCGGATGCTTTCCGGGTGGATAGAGAGCCGGATTTCGCGCCTGTTTCCCAGCCGTCGCTGGCCGAAGGTGTGGGGACAACACAAACCCTCTCCGCCACTGGAAATCAAGTCGCACCCCCTTGCGTCACACCCGATGGCCGCAGGCCATCTGGGTGCCCATCTCCGAACGGCCCGGCAGAGGACGTCATGCGCGGCGGCGAATTTCCCCGAACCGGACATGACGCACGAGTCCGCTTCGTTCAGAGCTGGGCCCCCAGACCGCTGCGCGGCCGGGGGGTGACGCGCGGGGAGCGTACGGTGCCCTGCCTTTCCCCCACCCGGCTTCCCGCGTAAGGTCAGCCCACCGGAGGACATTCATGAAACACGCATCCCTTTTCGCCGCGCTTGCTGGCGCCGCCCTGCTCACCGCTTGTGAGACGACACCCCTCGAAGCCGTCGCCGAAGCGCCCGTCGAGGCCGCAGCGCCCGCCTATGACGAAGCCTTCCCGCCTGCCATCGAAGAGGTTTCCTTCGATAGTCATGGCGACCGGTTGAACGGGCTTGTCTATGTCGCGGACGGGCCGTGGCCGCACCCGGCCGTCGTGCTGCTGCACGGCTTTCCGGGCAATGAAAAGAACCTCGATCTCGCGCAGGACATGCGCGCGGCGGGGTGGAACGTGCTCTTCTTCCATTATCGCGGCGCGTGGGGCAGCGAGGGTGACTACACCCTCACCCATGTGATCGAGGATGTTGCCGCCGCGACGGACTTCCTGCGCACAAATGCTGACCAGTACCGGACCAATCCGGATCATATCGTGCTTGTGGGGCACTCCATGGGGGGCTTCGCATCGCTTCAGGCCGCCGCGCGCGATGGCGCCATCAGCTGCGCCGCGGGCATCGCCCCGGCAGACATCGGCGTCATGGCCGGCGTCTTCGAGACAAGCCCCGAGGCGAAGGCCGGCTTCATGGCCTACAGCGACAGCCTGCAGATGCTGCACGGCCTGACCGGCGAGAAGATCATGACCGAGATCCAGACCAACAAGGAGGCCTTCAGCCTGCAGGGCCTCGCGCCCAAACTGGAGGGCAAGCGCATCCTCGTCGTGGGCGGGGACAAGGATGGCTCCGTTCCGGCAGATCTGGTGATCAAGCCGCTCATCGCCGCTTATGAGGCAGACCCGGCCATCGACACGACGGGCGTCGTCCTCTCTGGCGACCACTCCTTCTCATGGTCGCGCGACGAATTGATCGGTACCGTGATGGACTGGGCGGAGGGCTGCCGTTAGGCCGCCGTCCACGCCATCGCCTCATCCAGGGAAGCGAGCGGGAAGACCCGCATCTTTCCCGGGATGAGCGGCGCGAAGAAACGCATGGAATTGGCGAGCCACCCGATGTCGGTGACCATGGCGATCCGCTCGAACGCCGTGTAGTGCGCGGTGCCGAAGACGGCATCGTCCAGCATGGCATGGGCGGTGTAGGTTTCGAATTCCGGGCCGAACCGGATCAGGATACGCGCCTTGCCGTGTTCCTTGATGGCCGCATCGACCACGGGAACGAGGATCGTCTTGTAATCGGAATCGGTGATCTTGCCTTCGGCATCGAAGGCGACAATCCCGGGCGGGGCGGAAGGGATGCGCTTGAACATGCCCTTCAGATGGGCACGCCCTGCCCGTCAGGCAAATGAACTCGCGGCCATGAAAGCCTAGTTCGGGCGGTCTTCTTCGTGGTCGCCGTTCCAGAAGCGTTTGATGCGGCCGAGAAAGCCTTCGCTTTCGGGGTGGCAGTCGGCGCCGGAACAGTCGCAGAATTCGCGAAGGATATCCTTCTGGCGCTGCGTCAGGTTGCGTGGGGTTTCCACGAACATCTCGACGAAGAGGTCGCCCGTGTGGGCGGACTGGCGGACGGACGGCATGCCCTTGCCGCGCAGGCGCAGCTTGCGTCCGGTCTGGGCGCCTTCCGGCACCACGACACGGGCGCGGCCGCCATCGATGGTCGGGATCTCGATCTCGCCGCCAAGGGCCGCGGTCACCATCGGCACCGGCGCGCGGCAATAGAGGTTCGGCCCGTCGCGTTCGAAAATGTCATGCTCGACGACATCGACGAAGATGTAGAGGTCGCCCTTGCCGCCGCCATTGGCACCGGCTTCGCCTTCGCCGGCGAGGCGGATGCGCATGCCGCTTTCGACGCCGGCCGGGATCTTCACGTTCAGCGTGCGCTCTTCGCGCACCTGACCGGCCCCGCCGCAATCCTTGCACGGCTTCTTGATGGTCTTGCCCTTGCCGCCGCAGCGCGGGCAGGTGCGTTCCATCGTGAAGAAGCCCTGCTGGGCGCGCACGCGGCCTGCACCGTGGCAGGTCTCGCAGGTTTCAGGCTCGGTGCCCGGCGCGGCGCCAGACCCTTCGCAGGTCTTGCAGTCGACGGCCTGGGGCACGTGAATGGTTTCGTCCTTGCCGGTGAAGGCCTCGGCCAGCGTGATCTCGAGATCGTAGCGCAGGTCTGCGCCGCGCTGGGGGCCGCCGCGGCGGCGTCCGCCACCGAAACCGCCTGCGCCGAACACCTGGCTGAACAGGTCCTGGAAAATGTCTTCGGGGTGGACGCCTGCGCCAAACGGATTGCCGCCGCCGCCCATGCCGTTTTCGAAAGCGCCATGGCCGAACTGGTCATAAGCCGCTCGTTTCTGCGCGTCGGAAAGGATCGCATAGGCCTCGCCGACTTCCTTGAATTTCTCTTCGGCTTCCTGGTCGCCCGGATTCTGGTCCGGGTGGTATTTCATGGCCAGCTTGCGGTAGGCGGATTTCAGCGCCTTCTCATCGACATCGCGTGAGACGCCAAGAACCTCGTAATAATCGCGCTTGCTCATGGATGGATGGCTCGCCGTTTTTCTCTAGTCCTTTGCCCTGCCGGGTCATGTGGGGCGGGAATTACACAGGTGCAAGGGAGGGATGCAGGCAGAATGCGAAGGATTCGCCGTCAATTTGCCTGACAATTCGTCTGGATCAGCTCGCCCCCGGGCCGAACTGGCTGGCGCCCTTCTCGATCAGCTCTGCGCCGGTCGGGCGGATCTGCATCACGGCGAGGCCGCGCTGGCTGGTGCCATCGATGCGGAAGCGGAACAGGCCGTTGACGCCGAAGAAGCCGTCGGGGTCTGTCACGCCATTGTATTTGAGGTTGTCTTCGCCCGCGAGGCTCACAGCCACGGCGGCCGCGTCATAGGCGACGGCAGCGAGGTCTGTCGGCGCCTTGCCATAGATGCGGCGATAGGCTTCGCGGAATGTGGTCAGGTTTTCCGGATCCGGCGCGGGATAGACGGCGCCATCGAGCGTCGGCTCGCGCCAGATGGATTCATCGCTCCATAAGCTGGTGCCCATCAGGGTGATGTGGGTCATGTCCACACCGTTATAGGGAAGCAGCGGCGCGATGGAGAGCAGTTGCACACCGCGCTCCGGGATCATCACGGCAACCTTTTTCTTCGGCCGCACCTCGATTTCGGATTTCAGGATTTCGGAGACGGACCGGGCCGCATCGGTGGCGCCGGCCTCCGGCATGTAGAAGGCAGAGGTGAGCACCACGCCGCCATTGTTGAAGGCTTCAGTGCGAAGGGCGTTCTCGATCTGGCGACCATAGGTGGTTTGCGGCCCGAGGAAAACATAGCTGAAAATGCCCTGCCCGGCCGCGTATTCGACCATGCGGCGCACTTCCTCTTCCGGCGAGACGGAAGCCAGGTAAGCGCCGCCGCCCGCCGCGGTGCGGTCGGTCGAGAAGGCGATGATCGGGACCTGCTTTTCCTGTGCGCGCTCGCGGATGGCTTTCACATTGGCGCCGAACAGCGGACCGAGCACAACATTGGCCTTCTCCTGAATGGCCTCGTCGATGCGGGCCTCGGTCACGGAGGTCTTGCCGGCGGTGTCTTTCGGGATGATCAGGAAATCATCGCCTGCATACTGGAACAGGGCGAGTTCGATGCCGGCCAGCATGCTTTCCGCCTCGGCGCGGACCTGGGCGTTGGGGTGGGAGAATGGCAGCAGCACGGCGGCGCGCTTGATCTCGCGCCCTTCCATGAAGGCCGGTGTCAGGCCGCCATCGCCGAGAACCTGGGTCAGGTCTTCCGGCTCGCCCAGATCCGTGACGTCGACGCCCTCTTCCGGCTGTTCTTCCGGCCCGGTGACCGGCTCGACCCGCGGGCCGCCCGTACCGATCTGGACAGGCGGGCGCGCTGGCGCGCTGGCACAGGCGGTAGCAAACAGGAAACCGATGAGAAGAAAGCTTGGCGCTTTGATCGTCCTGAGCAATGGTTGCAGCAATGTCATCTCCTGAAACATCTTCTGGAACTTCCGGCGCGCAGGCGATTCCCGGCTGGCGCGACTCTAGGGGGGGTGGGCCGGACGGGCAACCGTCCCAGTCATCCGCGCAGGCATTGTCTCCGGGTCTCTATGTTGTCTCCACGCCGATCGGCAACCTCCGGGACATTACGCTCCGCGCGCTGGACGTGCTGGCCGCGGCCGATGAAGTGCTGGCCGAGGACACACGCGTGGCGGGGAAACTCCTGTCCGCCTATGGGGTTAAGGCCCGCCTCAGCCCCTATCATGACCACAATGGGGCGGAACGGAGACCCGAACTCCTGCGCAAGCTGGCCGAAGGCGCGCGCATCGCGCTCGTCTCGGATGCAGGTACGCCGCTGGTATCCGATCCCGGCTGGAAGCTGGCGCATGAAGCGCTGGAAGCCGGCCACCGCGTCTTCCCGGTGCCGGGCGCCTCGGCGATGCTGGCGGGCCTTGTGGCCAGCGGCCTGCCGAGCGACCGGTTCTGCTTCGCGGGATTTCTGCCGCCAAAACAAGGGGCCCGGAAGCAAAGCCTCGAAAGCCTGAAGACGGTTCCAGCTACGCTGATCTTCTATGAGAGCGGGCCGCGGCTCGCCCACACGCTGGCGGACATGGCCGCCGTGCTGGGCGCGGGCAGGTCGGGCGCCGTGACGCGTGAGCTGACCAAACTGTTCGAGGAAACCCGCCGCGGCACGCTGGCGGAGCTTGCGGCGCACTATGCCGAAGCCGGCGGCCCGAAAGGCGAGATCGTCGTGCTGACCGGCCCGCCGCTGGAAGAAGAGGTCACGCCCGAACGCCTCGACGCGGCCTTGCGCGAAGCCCTCGCCGACCAGCCGACCAAGGCCGCCGCCAACGCCGTCGCCGACGCGCTTGGCCTGCCAAAGCGGGACGTCTACCAGCGTGCGCTGCAGCTGAAGGCGGATGGCTGAATGCCATGGCCCAGCCCAACCGCCAGGCTGCAGAGAGACGGGGCCGCAAGGGCGAGTGGCTGGCCGCGCTGTACCTGCAGGCGAAAGGCTATCGCATCCTCGACCGGCGCGTGCGCACACCGATGGGCGAAGTGGACCTGATCGCGAAGCGCGGAAACCTCGTCGCCTTCATCGAAGTGAAGCACCGCAAGACGCTGGACCTCGCCGTGGAGAGCGTGACCCACCGGTCCTGGCAGCGGATCGACCGCGCGTCAGAGTTCTGGATGGCCCGCCACCCGGCCCTCGCCGACTGCGGCTGGCGCTTCGACATCGTCGCCATGGCGCCCCGGCAGATGCCGCGTCATGTACGCGATGCCTGGCGGCCGGGAATGGCTTGAGTCTGGTCCTACCGCTCAGGTCGCCGCCTGCCCCGCCACCACCGGCGCTACAAACAGCGTCCGCAGGGTCTGGATGTTGCGGCCGACGACGACGAGGCCGTCGCCGCCTTTGACGATCGTGCTGCGGTCCGGGTTGGCGACCGGCTCCGCGTCGCGCCGGTTGATCTGGACGACGAAGAAGCCCCCGCCGACTTTCGCTTCGATCTCGGCAATGCTGAAGCCTGCAAGCGCACCCTTTTCGGCGACGATGATGACGTCGGTCTCCAGCCCCAGCTCCCAGAGGGAGTGTTCGAGCACCTTCATCTTGTCCGGGTGCGCACTTTCCTGGAAGAGGATGAGTTCGGCGATGCGTTCGGCCCCGATATGGGTCGGCAGCACGACACGGTCTGCGCCGGCCTGGATCAGCTTGCTCTCCGTCGAGGGCAGTTCGCCGCGCGCAATGATCTCGATGCCGGGATTGAGACTGCGGCCCGACAGGGTGATGAACACATTCGCTGCATCGTTCGGCAGCACGGTGGCAAGCGTCCGTGCCCGGTCAATACCTGCGCGGCGTAGGGCGTCCTCGTCGGTCGCATCGCACAGCAGGCAGAGATAGCCGAGCCCCCTCGCCTCCAGCGCGCGCTTTTCATCCTTTTCCAGCACGACGAATTCGGCGCCGCCGGTCTTCAGTTCCTGCGCCAGCTGGACGCCGATCCGGCCAAAGCCGACCAGCACGATATGGTCCTTCAATTTATCGAGGGCATTCTGCATTCGGGTCACTCCCAATACTTTCTGCAACTGGCTGACAGTCAGGAACTGGACCAGCAATCCGGTGAACACGATCATCCCGGTGCAGCCGAACACCATGGTGGCAACCGTGACGATGTGGAGATAGGCGGTATCGACCGGGTGAACCTCGGTGTAGCCGACCGTGTAGACTGTCAGCAGCACCATGTACAAAGAGTCCGAGAAGTTCCATCCGGCCGCCATGTAGGCGATCGTCGCCAAAAGGAAGACGAGCAACATGAACGCCACGATGGCGAAGAGATTGCGTCCCGATGATCCCGGAATACCCATCCTGCATCCCCGTTTACCTTTGATCCACCCAAAACTACCGGCCAGTCCGTTGCGGTAGAAAGCTTCTGTCCGAACCTTGCCAGTCTTCGTGTCCCTCGCACAGGAAAACAGCGCAATCGCCTGTGTGGCGGGCATTCGGTCGCAGCCTGCGTTAACCGTCAATCAAGCTGGTCCGCGTAAATTTTCAGCGTGGAGAGTTGAATTTCAGGGACGGAATCAAAATCATGCAAGCAGTTGCTACTGCCGAGGCCAAGCCATCGGCCGCCCCTTCGAATGGGTCTGATCTGAAGCAGGTATTCCGAAACGCGCAAAAAGCGTTCGACCTGATCCAGAAGTACCGTACCCCGCCGGAACCGAAGACTTATGCTGTCTGGTACGCTTATGTGAACGCAACCGACAAGCGGGTTGTGGACCGTGTGGACAGCGCGATTGCCCAGAATGGCACGCTGACTCCTTACGACATCAGCGCAATTTTCCGGGAATTGCTGACCGAAGAAACCGGCGCATCCGCCCGCCATACGATTGGCCTCGCCATCGAAAAGGAAATCGACGAGGTCATGAAGATCATCCAGCAGGGTGTTCAGAACAGCGACGATTTCGGTGCCTGCCTCGACAAGGCGAATGAGGAACTGCCCGGAGCGGCGTCCAGCGGAAACATCGCCTCGCTGCTCTCCACCCTGATGGAAGACAACAAGCGAATGGCTGCGACCACGCGCGAATTGAACCAGGGCCTGATGGATTCCCAGAAGCAGATCGCCACGCTCAACCAGGAACTGGAGGAAGTCCAGACCCAGTGCATGCGTGACCCGCTGACCGCGATCGCCAACCGCCGTGCCTTTGACGAGCGGCTGGAACGGGAAGTCCGCGCCGCTGCCGAAACCGGCGAGAAACTGTGCCTGGCGCTGGCTGACATTGACCACTTCAAGGCGGTCAACGACACGTATGGCCACCAGGTCGGCGATGCAGTGCTGCAGCAGTTTGCGGCCGTCGTGACGCAGAACATCAAGGGTCAGGACATGGTCGCCCGCTATGGCGGTGAGGAGTTCGCGGTCATCCTTCCGGAAACGGACCTCTTCTCGGCCTACAACCTGCTTGTGAAGATCAAGTACAACTTCAAGAGCTCTGAAACGCCGATCGAGGGCACGCTGAAGACGATCAAGGACGTGACCGCCTCCTTCGGCCTCGTGCGCTTCGAACCGGGCATGACGCCTCGCGACATGATCGAACAGGCCGATCACTTCCTCTACGAAGCCAAGAATGCCGGCCGCGACCGCGTGAAAGCCAAGGGCTTCTAAAAACCCCGATCAGGCCGTCACTGTTTTGTGGTGCCCCGCACGCTGGGGCATCACAATCATTGCGACAACCATCATCAGGCTGAGCGTTCCGACGATCAGCGGCCTGTCGAGCGCCAGCCCGCCATGGTCCGGCTTGTCGAGGAAGTTGCCCAGCACCGCGCCCAGCGGCCGGGTCAGGACAAAAGCCGCCCAGAAGAGCCACACGCCGTTGATCGTCCGCTTCATCTGCAGGCCGAGCACGACCAGCAGCATGGCGCTGATCACCAGCGCTGACCCCCAATAGCCAAGCCCTGCCGTATCGGCGAACCAGTCTCCCAGCGCGGTACCCAGCGTCTGGGAGAATGTGATGGTGATCCAGTAGAACAGCTCTGTCTTCCGGTCCGCGATCTGGTCGGCGGACACCCGCCCAAGGGCGAACCGCCACGCGATCAGTGACGCGATCACCAATGACAATAGAAGGATCGACCCACCGGTATAGCCGAGACCGATGGAACGTGTGGAATAGTCCGCCAGCGTCGTGCCCGCAGTCGTGGACGCTACGATGGTCAGCCAATAGAGACTGGCGTGGAACCGCCGTGCGAGTATCTGGATCAGGGCGAGCGACACAAAGAGCGTGGCGAGAATGGCGGTCGCGGCCAGATACCCAAGACCCATGTTCATGCTGAACAGATTGCCGCCGACTTCCCCAAGCGTTGTCGCCAGAATCTTGACGATCCAGAAGCCTGCGGTGGCGGCCGGTACCTTGCTGAGAATCTCTTCTGCGGTGGTTTTTTGTTGCTCCATCAGGCGCCTCCCGCGCGGTCAACATGCATTGGCCTAACAAGTGTGCGCCCGGAAAAATAATGAATTATCTTTTGGAATCCGGCTTGGCGGCGCCTTCCCCCACCGTCACCCACGTAGTTTCCCTGATTGCCGATTCTGCCGTGCTGCGCGGTAATGGAATGTCTACTCCGGTGGAGGGAGTGCATCATGGATGGCAGCTTTTACTCGGAAGAATTGTCGGCTCATACTCGTGAGGATGGGCGTGAGTGGGACGAATTCTGCGCCGGAGTAGACGAATTTCTCGATCGCGAACTGACAGAAGACCTGCGGGCCGCCGGGCGCGCGACGACCGGGCTGAAGTCAGACGCCGAAGCCTGCCGGATCTGGCGTGAGAAGCTCAACACCCGGGGCTGGTATGCCCCGACATGGCCGGTGGAACATGGCGGCGCGGGCTGGACGGCGGAACAGCGCATCTACTTTGAAAATGCATGCGCGGCCCGCGATGCGCCGATCCTGATGAATTCCGGGGTACGGACGATTGGCCCCCTGATCATCGAGGCCGGCACACAGGAACAAAAGGACCGTTACCTGCCTGCCATCCTGAATGGCGAGCATGAATGGTGCCAGGGCTTTTCCGAGCCGCAGGCGGGATCTGACCTGTCGGCCCTGTCGATGAAGGCAGAGCGGGACGGCGACGATTTCATCCTGACGGGCAGCAAGATCTGGACGAGCTTTGCCCAGTACGCGACGCACATGTTCCTGCTGGCCCGCTGTGACCCTGCCGAGCATGGCGGCAAAGGCGTCGTCTTCCTCCTGGTGGAGATGGACCGTCCTGGCATTGAGGTGCGCCCGATCAAGTTCATCGATGGCGAGTACGAAACCAACGAAATTTTCTTCAATGGCGTGCGCACCCCGGTGGCGGACCGGATCGGCGAGATCGGCGAAGGCTGGAAAACCGCCAAGCAATTGATGGCGATTGCACGAGGCAACAATACGACGACCGGCTTGCTACGCCGGGCCATGCGAGCCGCCCGCCGGAATGCTGCTGCAAACGGCGCCCTGCCCGCTTCGCTCCAGATACGCTTTGCCGAACTGGAAATGCGGATCGACGGGCTCGAAGCGCTGGATGAGCGCACGAACGAGGGCGTCGGCACGCTGACGGGCGGACCCGCCTCCTCGCAGCTGAAACTGCTCGCGACGGAGCTGCACCAGGCCATCACGGAAGCGGCGCTGGAAGCCGCGCCGGACTGCGATTTCGCGCAGGCCAAATATATGGCCACCCGCGCCGCGACGATCTATTCCGGCACCAGCGAGGTGCACCGGAACATTCTCGCCAAGGCTATTGGCTGTCCGTAGCCGGGGTCGGGGCCGGGGGCGGCTCCCAGTTTTCCAGCCACGCGGCGCTCGACATGGGCACCTCCACGTCTGCCGTCTCCTCTGACCGCCAGCTGCCCTGCTGGTAGGCCGCAACCGCGCGATAGATCAGATTGCAGGCGGCTTTCCTGTCCGGTGTATGCACCGTCGCGCCGAACATTTTTGCGATGACGGAATTATATCCCGAACGCCCCCGTGCGGCGACATAGGCGTCCATTGTGCGGCCCATGGATTCCATCACCTTCGCGTCGTCTGCCGCTTCGCTGAACCAGTCTTCTACCGGGACAGGCCCCGGAGATACGAGCGGGTCCAGAGTGTCGGTCGGAACGATGATCGGCTGCGGCAGGGCTTTCTCCACTTTCTCCAGATCGGAGGCATTGAAGTCGCGCCAGATGGAATTTGACGTTTCCCCCGGTTCCAGAACGGCATCCCGGAAAACCTTCACCTTTTCGACCAGGTCGCGCGCCGTTTCCGGATCTTCCTCGACAATGTTACGCGCCCAGATCAGCTGTGAGTTGGCGAGCGATTTGAGCGTAATGTTTGGTATGCTGCTCCACGGCTCGGTCATCTCGCAGGCACTGGCGAGACGCTCTGCAAACGGCACAGCGGCGTGTCCGAATTGCTCGTTCCGGACGAACCAGCTGCCAGCGGCCGACACGTCCTGATTCTGGACGTCGCCACACGTTTCAGGAGCTTCTTCGCTGGACAGGTAGGGATGGGTCTTCCCGGCCCGCACATGCATGTCCAGCAGAGACGAGATCAGGCTTGTACGCAGATCGCTTTGTTCGACATAGGACAGGCCCTTCTCAACCGGGAAATCGTTCTGCGCCACCGTGTATTTGCGATCACGGTCCGGCAGCGCCCAGAAAGCCTGGCTATAGGTGAACGCTTTCTCGATCTCCGGCATGATCGCATCTGCGCCTGCCTTCTCGGTGTTGAGGGTCTGGGCCTTGGTGAGGTGGGCGACCGCCGCATAGTGCAGCGCATAGGTGTTGTCGGGACACCGGGCCGCTGCACCATCGAACGCCGGCAAAAGGTCGTCGAGTTTGGCCCGCCGGTATCGCACATCCTCAACCGCCTTGAGCAGAGACCCGACGAGACCGCCTTCGCAGTCCAGCTCGGGCTGCGCTTGCGCATTCGCCGGCGCGGCGATGATCACCGACATGATCAGTCCAAGCGCACCCGCCTTCGCCAATCGCCTCATGCCTATCCCTCCGTTTGGTCTTGCGCGCAGGCTAAAGGAGACTTTCCAACAACTCCAGAGAGAACCGGCTCAGTCGAAGGGGCGACCTGTCGCACCGCAGAAAATGAGTTCCGCCCCGCTCATGAAAATGTTGCGGATCGAAACCGTTTGCAGGAGATCGGCGATGTCTTCCGGCAGGGCATCCGGGTCCACATAGGGCAAGGAATCCACTTGCACGGCCCCGGCCGTCAGATTTATCAGCGCCATCAGCATGCGCATGCCGTTGCCGGTTTCGAGGTTCATCATCCGGTCCATTTTGTCCGAAACGGCCTGTCCGCAAGCAAGTATCCGCTGCTTGGAGGAGACCATCGAGTCCAGAGCGACACTCCGCTCAATCGTGCGGGCGAGCTGTGCGCGCAATATGAGCAAGGCGGGATGTTCGATCAGGCTGTCGATAAACGCTTCGCAGAATGCCCGGCCGGACATGCCTTCAGTCAGGCGATCACCAAGCTGAGTGAAAGCCCTTATGAAAGCCCGCTCATAAACGGCGAGGAGCATTTCTTCCTTGTTCCCGAAATACAGAAAGACCGTGCTCTTGGAAATGCCAACCCTGGCAGCGAGCGCCGACACAGCGAACCGCTCATTCCCGGATTTGAGGAGCAGGTCTTCAGCCGCGTCGAGGATCTCGTTGCGGCGGGCTTCTTTTTCCAGGTCGGTACGCGCACGCTGGAAGTCTTCACGGATTGCCATCAGGCACCTCAAGCAATTGCCTGGCTGGGAGCGACGGCCGCGCAATCCCCGACGCGCGGCGCAAGCCGTGTGATTTCCACCCAGAACAGACGACTCATTCAATGTGAGGTACTGTATAGATGAAGTCTATGACGGCAACGTCACTATTGCCATCAACTGCAGTCGTGATTGCTACTTTTGCGGATCCCGATCATCAGAAGTTCCGCACCGCTCAAGAAGGCCTCACGGAAATCGAATGACCGGACGCCATCTGCGACTTCTTCGTCCATCTTTTCGGTCGCAAGGAGTTTGCCAATATCCGCCTGTACGGCCCCGCACATCAGATTGACGAAACTCTTCATCACCCTGCGGCCATCGCCTGCCCCCAGCTTCAGAAGTTCTTCCACATGGTCGGCTGCAGCCGTGCGGTAGAGATAAATCTCCTTCACGGCGTCGTGGATATAGTCCTGATTCAGGCTCTCTTCCACGACACGCATGATCATGGGGCGCATCAGGCGGAATCCCGGAAACTCTATTGCCGTGTCGATAAACGCCTCGCTGAAAGCCCGGTCCGACATGCCTTCGTGGAGCCGGCCCAGAAATGTTTCGAAGAAGTTTTTGCCCACTTGCGTATAGAGTGTGGTCAATAGTTCTTCCCGGTTCCGGAAATGCAGGAAGATCGTGCTTTGAGAAACGCCAAGGCGCTGGGCCACGTTACTGATCGAGAACCTCTGATTGTGGGACTCCAGCATCAGCTTTTCAGCCGCCTCGAGGATCGCGGCGCGGCGGGCAGCGTTTTCCCGGTCGGAGCGTGGGCGCACGAAGTCTTCCCGAATGTTCATTACACCCCTTTAGATTGAATCCGAGGAATTGAAAACCCTTTAATTAACCGATAGTCATTTATCTGTCCCGGGCAAGCCCCGGTCCGCACAAGACCTGCAATAGCCAAAACAGCACCCTCACCGGCATCCGAATTCAGCGCATAAAAAAAGACCCTCCTGCGGGTTGCAGGAGGGTCTTCTTTTTTATGTCAGACAGGTCAGGCGTCGGCAGGTTCCGGCGTCTTCGCCGTCTGTCCCGAATAATCGAACTCCTCTGCATCGAGGTCGATATTCGGCAGTTCGTCTTTCTCGTTCCAGTAGTCCTGCGTGTGCTGCCAGATATATTTGGAGCCGCGCTTCGGCAGGAGGTCCATGGAGCGCATGAGGTAGCTCGGATTGAAGTCCTGCGGATCGATCCAGGGCAGGATTTCCATGTCCTTGTCTTCCTCGCGCAGCTTCACGCGAACCTGGCTGACACCCTTCTCATCCATGTGCTTCAGGAGACGGGTGATGAAGTCGCCCATCAGGTCGACCCGCAGCGTCCATGAAGCGCGGAAGTAACCGAACACCCATGCCATGTTCGGCACACCGGTGAACATCATCCCGCGATACGTGACGGTCTTCGAGAAATCGACAGGCTCGTTATCTACCGTGAACGGAATATCGCCGAGGACGGAGAGATTGAAACCAGTCGCCGTGATGATGATATCGGCTTCCAGTTCCTGGCCACCCTTGGTCAGGATGCCCTTCTCGGTGAAGCGTTCGATCTCGTCGGTCACCACGTCAGCCTTGCCGGATGCGATACCCTGGAACAGGTCGCCATCCGGAACGAAGGCAATGCGCTGGCGCCACGGGCGGTAACGCGGCGTGAAGTGCTTGTCGATCGGATAGTCTTCTCCCAGGAACAGTTTCACGCCTTCGAGCAGTTCCTGCGTGACGACGTCTTCTTCTTCGAGACACCGGCGCGTGAAGTCATGCTGGTCGAACAGGACTTTCTGCCGGGCGATCCGGTGGATCGTATCCCAGTCGATGCCGATCTTTTCGAGTTCCGTCACCAGCTCGTTTTCGTTCCTGCCCGGAATGAAATAGGTCGGCGAACGCTGCAGCACGGTGATATGCTCAACATCCCCGGCGATCGCAGGCACCACTGTGGCAGTCGTTGCGCCGGAGCCGATGCACACAACTTTCTTGCCTTTGAGGTCGATATCCTCCGGCCACAGCTGCGGGTGGACGATCTGGCCCTTGAACTTGTCCATGTCCTGCCAGTCCGGCGTGTAGGGCTTGGTGTAGTTGTAGTAGCCCTGGCACATCCAGAGGAAGTTGCAGGTGAAGGTCAGCACTTCATCCGTTTCGGCGCGGCGCACTTTCAGCGTCCACAGGCTATCCTTGGAGGACCACTCTGCCGACAGGATCTGGTGGCCATAGCGGATGTGCTTGCCGAGGTCGTTTTCCTCGATCACTTCACCCATATAGGTGCGGATCTCTTCGGCGGTGGCGATCGGCGTTCCGGTCCAGGGTTTGAATCGGTAACCGAACGTGTAGAGGTCGGAGTCGGAGCGGATGCCGGGATATTTGTGCCACAGCCAGGTACCGCCGAAGCTCTCCAGCTTTTCGAGCACGGCATAGCTCTTGCCGGGACATTGCGTCTTCATGTGATACGCCGCGCCGACGCCGGAAATGCCGGCCCCTGCAATCAGCACATCGAAATGTTCTACTTTGCCCTCAGCGGGCTTCGCTTTCGTTTCCGTCCCTGTCATGGCTCTCCGTCCATCTGAATTCGGCGCAGCCGGACCACCCGACCGCGCAATTCCTCATGTTGCATTGAAACCAGAAAAATCCCGCCCGCACTACGGGAGACCCCGTATGACGTCGCGGCAGAGGAGCCAATTACCGCACGCATTTTGGGCCGGTGCCCGGCGCTAGCGCCAAAATCCCCGGCTGGCTGTCCCTGCTGCAGGCAGGGCGTGCCTTCACACTGCCGTAATCCTCTCGCATTTACCCTCAGCGATTATCGATTCTACTGGCAGGCGGACATGGCGCAGAAGGGTAAGAAAACCCCGGCCCAACGGACGATCAAGGTGCCCGGCGGTGGCTTTGCCTCCCGCCACCCCCGTCTGGTGCGCTACACGCTGATTGTGTTCCTGGTCGTCTTCCTGGTCGTCGGTGGCTGGGGCTTCTGGAAATGGCGCTCTCTCTATGCCGGCATGCCGAAATTGCCTGAGGTGGCAGACCTCTGGGCTGTGAAACGCGAAGCCGCCATCGAATTCATCGACCATGACGGCAACACGCTGGACGTGCGCGGCCCCCGTTACGGCCGGGCGACATCCGTGGACCAGCTGCCGGAATACGTGCCGCAGGCCTTCATCGCCGCTGAGGACAAGCGCTTTTACGAGCATGACGGGGCAGATGATGCCGCGATCGCCCGCGCGGCCTGGTCAAACCTGCGTGCAGGAGAGACCGTCTCCGGCGCCTCCACGATCACGCAGCAGCTCATCAAGAACCTCGTGCTGACGTCTCACCAGACGGTGAAGCGCAAGGCGCAGGAGGTGAAGCTCGCACGAGAGCTGGAAACCAGAATGAGCAAGGACGAGATCCTCTCGCTCTATCTGAACCGGGTCTATTTCGGCGCGGGGCTCTACGGCATCGACGCGGCGGCACGCTATTATTTCGGCAAGGAGCCGCAGAAGCTGACCGTGGCAGAAGCCGCGATCCTCGCCGCCCTGCCCAAGGCGCCGTCCAAGCTGAACCTGCGCGAGAACCTGGAAGGCGCAAAGGAACGCCAGTCCTACGTCCTCGCCCAGATGGTGGATCTCGGTTTCATTCGTCCTGCCGACGCGGAAGCCGCGAAAGTCGAAGACATCACCATCATCGATCCGCCGACCTATGACCCCCAGCTTGGCTATGCGCTGGATGCAGTGTCCGAGCGGGTCAAGGCCATGCTGCCCCGCATTCCGGGCGACCTCGTCGTGACCGTCTCGCTGGACATCCCCCTGCAGGAAAAGGTCCGGGCGCAGCTGGCCAAACGTATGGAAAGTGACGGAGCAGAAGAAGGCGCGAGCCAGATGGCTGCGATCCTGATTCAGAAAGACGGCCGGGTCGCCGCGCTCGTCGGCGGAACCGACTACACAAGTTCGGAGTTCAACCGCGTCACGCAGGCCCTGCGCCAGCCGGGCTCCAGCTTCAAGCCGTTCGTCTATGCCACGGCATTGGAAGACGGCTACTCACCTTATGATGTGTTCGAGGATGCCCCGATCACCATCGGCAAATGGAACCCGTCCAACTATACCGGCGCCTATCTGGGCCCCATGACGATGAGCGAGGCCATCGCCCGCTCCATCAATACGGTCGCGGTGGAACTGACCCAGCTATCCGGCCCCGCCCGCGTGGCTGCGACAGCCCGGCGTTTCGGCATCACGACAAAGCTGGAAGCTTATCCCTCCATCGCGCTTGGCAGCCAGGAAGTCTCCTTGTGGGAGCTGACGCGCGCCTATGGCGTGTTCCAGTCCGGCGGTTTGCGCCTTGACCCGTGGCTGATCGAGAAGATCGAGGATTCCCGCGGCGTCGTCCTCTATGAGCGCCCGGACTATGATCGCGACCGTGTGTACTCGGAAGAACTCTCCCGCGAGATGAATGCGATGCTCTACCGCGTCGTGAATTCCGATATCGGCACCGGTGGCCGGGCGCGCATCAAGAACTGGACTGTCGCAGGCAAGACAGGCACCAGCCAGGACTGGCGCGATGCATGGTTCATCGGATACTCGGCGGATTATGTCGGCGGCATCTGGGTCGGCAATGACGACGACAAGCCGATGAAGAAAGTGACCGGCGGCGGCCTGCCTGCAGACCTCTGGTCAGACATGATGGAACTTGCCCATGCAGGAAAAACACCTCAGCGCCTGATCGGCGCCGAAAGCGGCCTGATCGTCAGCGAGGAGGCCGAAGCCCGCATCGCCTTCTATCGCGGCCTCAGCCAGGCCTTCTCCATCGCGGCGGGCCAGCCGCTGGCCGGGCGCAGCGGTTACCGGGTCGAACGCTAGGCACCGCATCGCCCGATTGCGCCCGCCCCGTCATGCGCGTAGAGAGCGCCCATGTTTGACGCCGTTGTTTTCGATACGCTTTCCCTCGCCTTTGAAGAGGCTGACTTGTTGCCGGAGACGGGCAATATCCTCTGCCTGCGCGCCGAGGCCGTACCCTTTCTGATGCGCCTGCCGAAAGAGCGCCTGACCTGCCAGAACAGTTTCAAACCTGATCATGATGCGCTGAAGGCCGCCGGATTCACAGTCCTGCCGCCGGAGACGGAGACATTCCCGTCCGCCGCGCTGACCGTCATCCTGCCGCCTCGCCAGCGGGACGAGGCCCGCGCCCTGTTCGCCCGCGCCATGCGCGATGCGCCAGTCGGCGGCGTGATCGTGGCGAGCCTGCCGAACACGCTGGGCGCCAAGACGGGCGAGAAAATCCTCGCGGAACTCGCCGGCGAAACTCAGAGCCTGTCGAAGCACAAATGCCGTGCCTTCTGGGCAACCAAGACCGAAGACTGGAACGCTCCGCTGGCGGAAGAGTGGATTGCATTCGACACGCCGCAGGAAGTCGACGATGGCGCCCTGTGGAGCCGGCCGGGCCTCTTCAGCTGGGACCGTGTGGACGCCGGCAGCGAATTGCTGGCCGACAGCATTCCGGAATGGATCCGCGGGAATGGTGCAGACTTCGGCGCCGGCCAGGGCTATCTCTCCCGCGAAGTGCTAACGAACTGCCAGCACGTCGAAAGCATGACCCTGTTCGAGGCGGAATATCGCGCCCTCGCCTGCCAGCAGAAGAACCTCGAAGGCTTCGCCAACTGGACGGCGCACTGGGCCGACGCCACGAAGGATGCCCCGAAAGCGGAATTCGACTTCATCGTCATGAACCCGCCCTTCCACACGGGCCGGGCGGACAGCACCTCGCTGGGACAGGATTTTATCCGCGCCGCAGCAAACGCCCTCAAGACTGGCGGCACGCTCTGGCTCGTCGCCAACCGGCACCTGCCCTATGAGAGCGTGCTGGCCGAGTGTTTCAAGAGCCACGAGATGCTGGAAGACGAGGGCGGCTACAAGATCATCAAGGCCGAGAAGCCGAAGCGGAAGCGGTGACACCCACGCCATGAAGGAAGCGCGCCAGCTCGCGAAATACCTTGCCCATCTCGGCTATGGCAGCCGCAAGGAGATGGAAGCCGCCATCCGCCGCGGCCGCCTGACAGACGAAGGCGATGACCTCCGCTTCGATGGTGAGCCGCTGGACCCGCCACCCGGCATGGTCATCCTGATGAACAAGCCCGCGGGCTTCACCTGCTCCCGTGCCGATCAGGGACGGCTCGTCTATGAGCTGCTGCCGCCGCGTTTCCTGTTGCGGACACCGCCGCTTTCAAGCGTCGGCCGCCTCGATGCCGACACGACCGGGCTCCTTCTGTTTACGGATGACGGGAAACTGCTGCACCGGCTGATCTCTCCAAAATCCGAGATGCCGAAAACCTATGAGGCGACCGTTGCCCGCCCGCTGGAAGGCCATGAGGCAGACCTGTTCGCCAGCGGCACGCTGATGCTGCGCGGCGAGGACAAACCCCTCCTGCCCGCGCAGTTGGAAGTGACCGGCGAGCGCACCGCGCGCCTCACCATCACGGAAGGCCGCTACCATCAGGTGCGCCGCATGTTCGCCGCCGCCGGCAATCATGTCGAAACCCTCCACCGCGCCGCCTTCGGCCCCCTCACCCTCGGCGACCTGCCAGAGGGTGAATGGCGCCTGCTGAGCGAGGACGAAGTGGCCTCTCTCGCCTAGGCCGCTGCCTTGAAGTATGGCCGGTCGCCCGCGATGGTGACGCGTTCCATGATGCGGACGTTCGGGAAATAGTCGCTGGCGGCATAATGCTGGCAGGCGCGGTTGTCCCAGAAGGCCAGCGAACCTGGCGCCCAGCGGAAGCGGCACTGGTATTCCGGAATGGCGGCGCGCGAGTAGAGATACTTCAGCAGCTCGTCGCTCTCCTTGCGGTCCATGCCCTTGATATGGTCCGTGAAACCCGTGTTGACGTAAATCAGCCGCTGGCCGGTCTCCGGATGGGTGCGGATAACGGGATGCTCCATGGGTGGGTATTTGGCGTGAAGCTCTGTCGCGTCCTTCTTCAGGCGCTTGGCGAACACGCGGGCGATGTCATGCACCGCCGTCATCTGGCAGAGCCGCGCTTTCAGGCCATCATCGAGGTCTTCATACGCCATCACCATATTGGAAAAGAGCGTGTCCCCGCCGACCTCCGGCAGTTCGATGGCGCGCAGGATGGAGCCCAGCGACGGCGCCTCGCGCCAGGTCACGTCAGAGTGCCAGGAATTCTCCGTGCCGCGGGAGTTGGGCCCGTGCGCAATGCGGAGGACTTCACGGTCCGGCTGCTCCAACGGCGTGGCCGGGTGGATTTCCAGTTCCCCGAACTTGCGGGCAAAGGCGATGTGCTGCTGGCGGGTGATGTCCTGATCGCGGAAGAAGACGACCTGATAGCGCAGCAGCGCGGCGCGGACTTCAGAGACCAGCACATCGGTCGGGTTGCGTAGGTCCGCCCCGATCAGCTCCGCCCCGATGGCGGGCGACAGGCGGCGGGCCTCGAATTGCGTGAACGCAGTCTCATTGTCCGAATAAGCCAATTTTGTTCCTCCCGGTTATGTTTTTCAGGAGTGTAGCAGTCTGCCCCATGTCTGGGAAAGCCGGACAATATGGGCGGATAGCCTAGGCTTGGTCGTCAGGAAGGTTTCGAGACGACACGCAGCATCTCGAAGCGCCAACTTTTTTGATTCTGGTTACTCTTTTTCATGGAATCTTTATATCGTTAAGGTAATATTCCCCTTAGACGAGATTCCACCAGAACGCAGAAGTTTCCATACAGGTTTGGCCAGGACGGCCAGGGAGTAACATTGTCTTTCGGACGCCACCGGGTCGCGATCCTCCACACTGAGGATGAGCCGCAGAACATTCGCAGGCACCTGATCTGCATCATTGAAGATGCGCTGAAGCAGCTGGGCGTGGACATCGTAGACCTGTACGGCACAGACAAATTCGTGCCGGCAGATCTATTGTTCGTACATTATGATCGATCGGTCGTGCCGACACATGTCGAGCGCTTCGCGAGGCAATATCGCCGCCGGATCAATGCCGGTGCGCGCGATATCCGGAAGCATACCTATGCCGACGGCCTGCTCGCTCCGGACAGCCCCTATGAAGGCCGCGTCATTGTTAAATCCACGCTGAACTATGGCGGTCAGCCGGAAGAGAGCTCCCGGTCCCTGCTCACCCGGATCCGCAACAAGGCCAGCCGCCTCGCGGGCCTGCGGGACGCCCCGTTGATTCACTCCAAGCAGGGCTACCGGATCTATGAGCGGCTATCGGATGTGCCGGCGGCCTATTTTTCGCATCACCACGTCGTTCAGAAGCTGCAGCCGGAATGGGATGGCGAGAAAAATATTCTCAGGGAATACATATTCCTCGGCAACAATCATTTCGAGAATATCGAGCGTTCATCGGACCTGATCATCACCGAAGACGAAAATGTCTCCTGCCATCCGTTCAATCCGCATCCGCGCCTGCTGGAGATGCGCAGGAAGCTGAAGCTTGACTATGGCAAGCTTGATTACACGATGATCGATGGCGAACCCTTCATTTTCGATGCGAACAAGACGCTGGGCCTTGGCGAATATGTCGACCAGGACGCCTCCAGTACCGAATATGTCAGCATGCTGCATGCATTCGCGCTCGAAATCGTTCGCATTCTCAACGACCCGGAGTTCCGGTCCTACGACCTCACCCGCCTGCACGGCGCCCTGAGAGCAGGCCCAGCGCGGTTGCCTCAACCCCAGCCGGGCGCCCTGCCAGCTGCCAAAGTGCAAAATGGCTGATCACATAGGTCAGCGCGCCGAGGCCTGACAGGGTCACGGCGCGCACCACGACCGGCATGAGTGCGTCATCTCCTTCCGCAAAGAGCATGGTCCGCAATGTGATCACAACGCCGGCCATGATGAGCGCTGCGAGCGCAGAACGTACGATCGCACCCGCCTGACCTGCAAAGCTGATCCCGGCAGTCCGGGCGACCAGACTGCCGCACAGTCCCCACCATATGACCGCGGTCACCACTGTGGCGCCGAGCGCGCCATTGAGCCCTGCGAAATAGACGCCCGCCAGGATCATCGGCAGGTGCACCAGGACGGAAATCACCTTCACACCGAATACGGCACGCGTATGGCCCAGCGAGATCGTGAGCGACGTGCACAGCCCCGCGAGCAGGTGCAGCGCCATTGCAGGTGCGATGAAACCCAGCACCAGCGCCGCGACAGACCATTTCGGTCCGAGCGCGATGGCGATGATTTCAGGTGACAACAATCCCATGCCGACGCACACCGGTGCGATAAAGGCAAAGCCGAAATGCATGGCTTTCAGGAAAGTACCCCGAAGGCGTTCGGGGTCATGACGGATGGAGCTGAACGCAGCGAACAAGGTGCGCTCCATCGGGGCGTACAGCACCAGTTCCAGCCTGTCCGCGAATTGCGATCCGACGGACCATGCACCGAGGCGCGAAATGCCGACATATTTGCCGATCAGGAATGTACCTGTTTTGTCGCGCACACTGTCGGCAATCTGGCCCAGACCCAGCCAGACAGAAAAGCCGAAAAACTTCCGGAACTCCGACAGGCAAAAAGCCGGCAAACGCGGGCAGAGCACATAGGACAAGATGACCGCCGCGACGCCGGATGAGATAAGGCTGAGCGGCAACGCCCAATAGCTGCGGGTCGCGATACTGATGCCAAGGACGACAGAAAAGGACACCACTTTGGTGAGCGTCTCCACCAGCGCTTCCCAGCGAAAATCCATGTCGCGCGTATATTGTTCGAACCACGCATTCCGAAGGCCCAGCAGGACCGGATAGGAAGAGAGTGCGAGCACGATCGCCAGGAGACGCGGATCATCAAACACTATGGCAATCGGCCAGGCGCACGCGGCCATCATGGCCGCAACAATGAGACCGCGGAGAAAATTGATCGTCCACGCCGTGTCGAAGTCGGCTTTGGTTGCGGTCTTCAGTTGCACGAGTGCCGTACCGACCGGCAGCTCCACCAGCGCTGCAGCAATACCAAATACACCCATCGCAATCGCAACCACTCCGAAATCTTCCGGCGTGAGGAAGCGGGCCGCAACCAACGTGCTGGCGAGACCTACAACATTGCTGAATATCCGTCCGGCGAGCAGCCAGGACGTACCCTGCAGGATCTGCCGCTTTAACATGGAGCTCCCTGCTTCCGGGTTCGCTTCGCCCGGATGGGCGTCGTTTCATGGCTATATATAGGCAAGTTTAAGGAACCCTTTGTCTGGCCTCGCTGATGTGCCCTCTGGCGCCAACCCGCCCCTCACGCTACATCGCCGCCATGGCCGCGCCTCCGCTGATCACGCTTACCGATATCCGCCTCTCTTTCGGGGGCAAGCCCCTGTTCACGGGGGTCAGCTTCTCCCTGTCAAAGGGCGAGCGCGTGGCATTGGTGGGCCGCAATGGCGCGGGTAAATCCACGCTGATGAAGATCATCTCCGAACGCGTGGAAGCCGACAGCGGCGAGGTCTGGCGCCAGCCGGGTATCACCTTCGCCAGCGTCGCGCAGGAACCGGACCTTGCCGGATTCGAAACGGTGCTCGCCTATGCCAGCGAAGGCCTCGACGGCGAATATATGGCCGAAGCCGAACTGATGGAGTTCGGCGTCGAGGCGGATGCAGACCCGGCCACGCTTTCCGGCGGCCAGCTGCGCCGGGCGGCGCTCGCCAAGGCCTTCGCCGCCGATCCGGACGTTTTACTGCTGGACGAGCCGACCAACCATCTCGACGTGCCGATGATCGAGCAGCTGGAAGCGCGCCTGAAAAGCTTCAACGGCGTCGTGCTCGTCGTCAGCCACGACCGCCGCTTCCTCGAGAACATCTCCACCAACACGCTCTGGCTGCGCCAGGGCAAGGTGCTTAAGAGCCCGGAAGGCTATGTGAAGTTCGACGAATGGGCCGAACAGATCGAGGTGGAGGAAGAACGCCAGCTGCGCCGGATGACGACGCACCTGAAGGACGAGCAGCACTGGCTGGCCCGCGGCGTCACGGGCCGTCGCAAGCGCAACCAGGGCCGCCTCGCCAAGCTGAAAGACCTGCGCGCCGAGCACGCCGAGATGCGCGCCGCCCTGCAGGACCGCAAGGCCACGGCAGACCTCAGCGTCGATGCCGGGGACTCGATGAGCAAGAAGGTGATCGAGGCGCGGCACCTGACCAAGACCTATGAGGGCCCCGACGGCCCTTTCACGCTGGTCAACGATCTCTCGATGAAGATCCTGCGCGGCGACAGGATCGGTATCATCGGTCCGAACGGGGTCGGCAAGACAACGCTGGTCAAACTCCTCCTCGGCCGGATCGAACCGGACAGCGGCAGCGTGAAACACTCGAAAACGCTAGAGGTCACCTACCAGGACCAGACGCGCGAGACGCTGAACCCGAAGGACACGATCTGGGAAGCCCTCGCCCCGAATGGCGGCGACTCCATCATGGTGCAGGGCCGCCAGCGCCACGTGGCAGCCTATGCAAAGGACTTCCTGTTTGCACCGGACCAACTGCGCCAGCCGGTCGGCGCGCTTTCTGGCGGTGAACGCAACCGGCTCGCCCTCGCCATTGGCCTGGCCCAGCCGTCGAACCTGCTCGTCATGGACGAACCGACCAACGATCTGGACATGCAGACGCTGGACCTGCTGGAAGACATGCTGCTCGGCTATGAAGGCACGCTGATCCTCGTCAGCCACGACAGGGCCTTCCTCGATGAGACCGTCACCAGCTGCCTCTGCCCTGTCGGAAACGGCGAGTGGATCGTCACAGCGGGCGGCTGGAGCGATGCGCAGGAACAGCTGAAAGGCTTCCGGCAGAGAGGCGCAGTGAATACTCCGAAGGCGGAAAAACCGAAGACAGACAATGCACAGCGCCCGAAACCTCAGACAAAACTCTCCTTCAAGGACGAGCATCGCCAAAAGGAACTGGACGCGCTGATCCCGAAACTGCAGGCGGAAATCGCCAAGCTGGAACAGGACATGTCAGACCCGGATCTCTATGCCCGCGATGCGGACGCCTTCAACAGGAAGTCCACCCGCGTCGGCGCGGCGCGCGAGGAACTCGACATGGCCGAGTTGGAATGGTTGGAGATCGAGGAAAAGCGCGAAGCGCTGGCGAAATAGGTCCTCCGAAAAGAACGCCCGGCGGCGAACACTTCGTTAAGCAGGCCTTACTAAACTCAGCCTGACAGATGGAGACGACGCCCATGCGCCTTGTACCTCTTATTGCATTTGCCTTGCTGGCTGCGCCCGCTTTTGCCGACACGCCCAGCATGAAGCCTGACAAGCCGGCGAAAGGACAGGAAGCTGGCGTCTATCGCTTCGGTTCCACCTACTCGGTTAGCCCAGCTGAAAACGCCTCCGCCTGCCAGTCGATTTGCGCGGAAGACGACAAGTGCGTCGCGTGGAGCTATATTGCGACTTACGAAGGCGCTGATGCGCGGTGTGAGTTGAAGCAGGGCGGCGGTAAAGCGCGGCCAAACCCGCTGGCAACATCCGGCGTGTCGCCCACGCTCGCAGCAAAGTTCATTCCGGAACCGAAGCCCGAACTCGAAGGCGGCCCGGAAGGCGAATAAGCGCCCTAGAGCGCGCGTTCTTTCGTTGCGGTGAAGCGGATGTCCGGGTTCTTTTCCTGGGCGTAGCCGACATCCCACGCATTCTTGGCAAGATAGACCGGCGCATCGTCGAGGTCCGTGCCTGAGGCGGACTTGTTCTTGTCCAGGAAGGCTTCCAGCACTTTCGGATCGTCACACGCCAGCCAGCGCGCGACATTGTAAGGCGCAGGCTCGAACACTACTTCGAGGTTGTACTCCGCCGCCACGCGCTCGATCATCACTTCGAACTGCAGCTGGCCGACGGCGCCGACGATCATGTCGGACCCGATGGTCGGCTTGAACAACTGGGTCACGCCCTCTTCCGCGAGGCTTTCGAGGGCCTTGCGCAAGTGCTTTGCTTTCATTGGGTCTTTCACGCGTGCCCGGCGCAGGAGTTCCGGCGCAAAGTTCGGGATGCCCGCGAACTTGATATCTCCGTTCTCGGACAGGCTGTCACCGACGCGCAGCTGGCCATGGTTCGGCACGCCGATCACATCGCCCGCATAGGCTGTCTCGGCGATCTCACGGTCCTGCGCGAGGAACATCATCGGATTGTGGATGTTCAGCTGTTTGCCGCCCGCCGTCTTCAAGCGCATGCCGCGCTTGAACTCACCCGAGCACAGACGAAGGAAAGCCACGCGGTCCCGGTGGTTCGGATCCATGTTCGCCTGGATCTTGAAAACGAAGCCCGACACCGTGTTGTCGCCCGCATGGACGATGATCGGTTCGCCCTTCTTCTCCGCCTTCTGGTCGCGCGGCGGGGGCGCATAGGCATGAAGCGTGCGAAGCAGTTCCAACACGCCGAAATGGCGGAGTGCCGACCCGAACACGACCGGCGTCATATGCCCGCCAAGGAACGCTTCCTTGTCGAAGTCCGGCAGCAGGCCCGTTGCCATCTCCATGCCTTCGGAGAGTTCGCCATAGACGCTCTCATCAAGGTTTGCCTGAAGCGTGGCCTCATCGCCGGCAATTCGCGGCGCGGTGCCAATCTTCGGCGCCTCTCCCGGGCGGCGTTCGAACTGGATCAGTTCCTTCGTGGCCAGGTCGATCATGCCAGAGAAGCGCTGGCCGCTGGCGGCGGGCCAGTAGAGTGGCGCGGTATCCAGCTGCAGCTTTTCCTGCACTTCATCCAGCAGCGCGATCGGGTCCTGTGCCTCACGGTCCATCTTGTTGATGAACGTCACGATTGGGATGTCACGCAGACGACAAACTTCGAACAGTTTCAGCGTCTGCGGCTCGATACCTTTTGCAGCGTCCAGAACCATGACGGCGCAGTCGGCCGCGGTCAGCGTGCGGTAAGTGTCTTCGGAGAAGTCTTCGTGGCCGGGCGTGTCGAGCAGGTTGAAGACGAGGTTCTCGAACTCGAACGTCATGACGGAGGCCGAGACAGAGATGCCGCGGTCGCGTTCGATCTTCATCCAGTCGGACGTCGTACGTCGCGCTTCACCGCGCGCAGCCACTTCCCCGGCCGCACGGATGGCCCCGCCGGCCAGCAGCAGGTTCTCCGTCAGCGTGGTCTTGCCCGCGTCAGGATGTGAGATGATGGCGAAGGTCCGCCGGCGGGCGGCTTCTGCAGCGTGGGACATGTTGAAACGGCTCGTCTTTTACAGGCCGAGGCCCTAGCCGATTTGGGCCGCAGATAGAAGGGCCGGTATCAGGCGGCTTTCGGCCAGATCTGTTCGAGGTCCGGCGCCTGGCCTTCATGCTCGTGGCGCTCGCGCAGGCTGGCAAGGATGGTTTCCGGCAGGATCGTCAGGCGGGCCTCGCCGACACGCTTCTCTTGCACCGGGAAGAGTGCAGCATTTGCACCGGTCTTGGCGATGATCAGGGCCGCAAGGTCTTCGACGAGGCCCACTTCCATCGCGACGCCTTCCTCGACATGGGCCGACACGACCCGCGCGACGAATTCCAATGCCTCGCGCGCCCGCATGCTCGACGGGTCTCCGCAGCCCAACACTTTCCAGCGCTTCGACAGATGGATTTCAGGTATCGCCACGTCGACGATCTGTTCGTTCAAGAGAAACAGCATAACCCCGCCTTGCCCAGTATCCTGATTCGATTTTCAAGCTGCCCGCGCGGGGTTAGCGGGCGGTTAACGCAGGCTTGCCGGATGCAAAGGAATTTGCCGGATGCTGCGACAGGATTCAGGCTCCTTTTTCAGGAACCTTCCTCGACATGCTCGGTCAGGAAATGGCGCCCTTCCCTGTCCTCGATCTCGATGACCCAGAGATCGCTATCGCGTTTGCGGGCACGGGCGACATAGTCATCCACTTCGCGCTCCTCAGGCCCCACGCCCTGCGCAGCGAGGTTCATGAAGATGCGGTTACCATCCATGTCCATCGACGGGACGTAAGCTGCTGCGGTCCCGTCCAGGCGGGCGACCTTCAGCAAGACATCGCCGCGATCATCGTCGCCATGCTGCACGATGAAGCCCGACGCCCCCGCAACTTCGGCCCGGCGTATCAGGGCCTCGATCCAGAGGCGGGTGGGCAAACGTTCCATCATGGCGGGGCTCCTTCGAAACGGCACGATGCTTGCAGTTTCCAATCCAGTGTTAACGCACTGGTAACGACCGACGGAAGGGGCCAGAGCATGAAAAGCAGTGACCTGATCCTGCTCGCACCAGCCATCGCCTTCGCCGGTGGCCTGACAGGGCTCATCCAGCACGCGAACTATCCAGGCGACGTCCTGTTCCTCAGCACGTCTATTGTTCTGTTCGCGATCGGCGCCGCAATTTTTGGCGGCCTGTTCCTGCTGGTGCGGGCGAACCTGCCGGAAGACGAAGACGTCTAATTCCTGACGCAAGGATTATTGCGCGGCATCGTCCATGGGTTCGATGTCGGCATCGTGTGCGCGCGGCAGGGTAACGGACACACGTGTGCCCTTGCCGAGAGTCGAGCGGATTTCGATTTGTCCGCCGTGCAGCTCTGCGAAACGTTTGACCACGGCGAGCCCCAACCCGGTGCCCTTCACGCCGCGTGCGTTGCCGCCCTGGGCAAATGGCTCCAGGGCGAGGCTGACATCTTCCTCACTCATGCCAGCACCCTTGTCGGTGACGGACAGGATTGCGGCATTGCCGCTGATCTCTGCGTCCAGCACCACAGCGCTACCGCTGTCCGAATATTTGATCGCGTTGGAGACGAGGTTTTGCCAGATCTGACGCACGGCGCGCGCATCCGCCTGGGCCCAGACCTCCTCATCTGCTTTCAGGCGCAGCTTCACCCCGGCCCGTTCGGCCTGGTTCTCCAGCTGCCGGATCACCGAATGCGCAAAGGCTGACAGGTCCACCGGTTCGGGCTCCAGGCGGTAACGTTCGGCATCGGCCTTGGCGAGGTCCAGCATATCCTCGACCATGAGGAGCAGCTCCTGCCCGCTATCATGGATGATGGCGGGATAGTCCTGATAGGCTTCGGGAAGCGGGCCGCGTACACCATGGCGCATCATGTCGGCATAACCGATGATGGCGTTCAGCGGCGTCTTCAGATCGTGGCCCATAGACGCGAAAAACGCCGTCCGCTGCCGAACAGCATCACGTGCATGCGCCTCGGCATCGACGGAGGACTTATTGTCTTCCTGCGCGGGCCGATCGATCAGCATCAGATGGATGCCGCCCTCATATGGCGTCGAGCAGAACGCAATCTTGCGACCGTTCGCAAGTTTCGCCTCCCCTGCCATCGTAGGTGTGCCAAGCAGTTTCGACGGCGGCGTCGAGGCATCCAGAATATCGCGCAGCAGAGTGCCGGCGCCGATCGACGGCATGCCGAGCCGGTCGCCATCGGCACCGCGGATCATGCCATCAGGCGTCACATCCAGCAGGAGGACGCCGGAATCTGCAGGCACCGGTATGGTCGCTTTCGCCGGATGGGAAATTTCGGCCAATGGGTATTGTTCCTCTGCCGCCGCGTTTTGTTCCCGCCCGTGGGCGAGGTACCATACCAGCAAGGCACAGGTGACCAGCGCTGCAAAAGCCAGCAGGCGGGCAACGCTTGAGAAGCCCGTAACGGCCTCGCCCATCGGCAGAATCCCGATTTCGGACAACAGGATTGCCACGAAATAGGCCCCGGCACCGAAGATCGATGCTTCCGCTGCCATGCCTGAATTTTCGAGATTCAGCGCCACCAATGGCGCGACCACAAAAAGAACCGCCAGTGGAGACATTGCTGCACCGCTCAATGCGAGCGCGAATGCCGCAAACACAGTCCACGTAATCACCAGAAACGACGGGGCAAACTGGTTCAGAAGCCTGTCAGGCCCGAGCAGCAGATAACCCGCAAATCCGGGCAGGGCTGCCAGCCCCAGCCAGGCGAACGACAATGCCTCTCTTTCGCGCGACACGAGAATGGAACAGGCGACCGCAACCACCATGGCCAGCCAGCCAAGGTGTATAATCCGTAATCTCTGACGCTGCTTTTGGGGCAACATATTAATACCCCGGTGAGATTCATTAGGCATTGTGACGGTGTCGGCGGTTTCTTGCTGTATTTGTAATGCAAGAAGCGGGCAAGCTGCTGTTCCCCCCTTGGGGAAGTTCAGGCAGACAGTATCGTGTGACGCGTGAGGGAGTGAGCGAACATGAATTCCATCAGAATGATCGGGGCTATTGTTGTCGCTATGGGGATGGCTCTCGGAGCCTCCGCACAGGAAGTCCAAACCGAAGAAAAGAAATCTGGCGACGCGATCTCGGAATCCGCCGCCGTTTATGCCACCTACCAATCCGAAGTGACGGACGTGAAAACCAAACCGCTCGGCTCTGCCGGCGATATCGATCACGCGCTGAATTCACTTGGCGGACACAATCCGGACCAGCTTTCACAAGGCTGGATCTCCTATTCTGCGCTCATCGCTTCTCAGGACCCTGAGTATCGCGCTGCCGTGCGTGACATTGCGGACTTCTATGGCCGCGATGCCATGATGAACGGTCTTGCCAATGACGTGCGCTATGCCCGTACGCTGAATGGCGGTGACACGGCTGTCAGCGCTGCGCTGGCCGCAACCGAAGCCGACAGCCGCCGCCTGACCAGCGCCGCCGCCTTTGTGAAGGAACAGGCCTACTCGCTGCAGGCTTCCGGCTGGGCCAAGGCCAAGATCGGCAATTCGCGGGCGAAAGCCACGACGCTCGACAAGATCCAGAAGGCCGGCATCCCGGCCAGCCAGCCGCTGGTCAACGCCTTCAGCGCGTCTGACATTGACGGCGTGCTGGTTCAGGCTGGCGTCGCCGGCGCCCCATCGCTGTGGGACAATGTCTCGTCCGCCGCAAGCGCCGTGCGCTTCCCGGTCGCGGTGACCTCCGGGCTCAAGCTCAATCGCAAGCGCGTGAAGTACGGCAAGGAGCCGATCGCAGACCAGATCGCCACGCTCGCCGCTTTCCGCGTCATGGGTTCTGAAGCCGCCACCCCGGCGCAAATGTCCAGTGCCATGTCAGAACGCGAAACTCGCGGCTGCATGAACATGGCCAATCTGAATCTGCAACAGTGCGTTGCCGCTGCAAACCAGCAGTACGAAGTACCTTTCTGTATCGGAGAGCACGCGCTCGCCGATGTGGGTAAGTGCATTGGTGGGGTCTACCAGTAAGCCCCTTCCATCTCTCAACCTTCACCCCCGGGGCCCATGGCCACCGGGGGTTTTCTTTTGGGCCTGGATGCCCCATGTCAGCGCCCATGAGCATTGCCGAAACCGCCGCAGACATCCGTGAAGACTTCTCCTGGCTCGAAGACTGGGAGGCGCGCTACGCCCACATCATCGATCTGGGCAAGGCGAACCCGCCGCTGGAGCCGCATGAGCGGACGGAAGAAACCCGCGTGCGCGGCTGTGCCAGCCAGGTCTGGCTGGTTACAGGCTGGGAGGATGGCAGGATGGTGCTGCGCGCCGAGTCCGACGCGATGATCGTATCCGGCCTGATCGCCCTGCTCGTCCAGCTTTATTCCGGTGCCACACGGGAAGAGATCCTGTCTTTTGATGCCAAGGCCTTCCTGGACGAAATCGGCGTCAGCGGCGCGCTGACGGCCCAGCGCTCGAACGGCCTTGCCTCCATGCTGGCACGCATTCAGGACGACGCGAACGCCCTGCCCACATCCTGACCCCAACCCGTAAGGCGATAGACTCCGGCCAGCTCCACCAGCACACCTCGCGCGTCTTCCAGTCCGGCGCCCGTTCGTTGGCGAAGCGCGGACAGTGTGAACCTGTCCAGCACCAGCATCTCCGCCATTCCAGCCATGTCGGGCCCGAGCACCCGCTCCACCGTCAGAAGCCTGTTTCGGGCCGCGGATAGGACTTTCGGATCATTCGTCCGCAGCCGCCCGGGCGAAGCTGCGAGATGGTAGTCGGCTTCGAACCGCCCAGCCGCCGCGCGCAGGCGAATGCCCAATGGGTCTGTGCTTGCAAGATGAGCCAGCACACGAACCCTGACCAGACAGGCCGCCGGTGCCATGTCGGGCAACGGTACCTCGAGCGACATACCGTCTGCCTGTATCAGACGGTCCGGATCATCCCGGAAGGAAGCCAGGACGCAAGCTGCTTTCAGACGCGCAACCACATGAGCCGGGACGCGCCCGCACCGACTGCTCCGCTCATCTGCCCACTGATGAACCCGGAAAGAGGCACCATCCCGGACGATTAGTCCTCCCGCACACACAAGGCGCCTGGTACGCCAGCCTGACAGGACACGATCGCGCTTAGCCGGCACAGGCAATCCTCGCATCCTCGAATGAGGTACCGCCCAGAACCGAGACGCTGCACAGGCCGACGGACAATTGCTCCACCCAGAGATCGAAGTCCGGGTCGTCGCGCAGATCCTCGATGACGTGGCAGGCATAGGCGACGGTCGACCGGTCGCGGCCGAAGGCGTGGGCGACGCGGCTGAGGCTCATCCCGAGGCACGCGCGCAGAAGGTACATCGCGACTTGTCTCGCCCGTGACTCGGCGGCGGAACCGCGCCCGCCACCCAGCACCTCCTCCGCTTTCAGCCCGAGCGCATAGGCGGTCAGAGCACCGGCGAGATAGGCACGGTCTTCATCTTTACGGGGATCGAAATCCGACAAGTCATCCTCCTGCTGTCTGGAACAGGCAGAAGACTACCCGAGATCAGGCAGTGTAGGATAACTTTCCTATGCGCGCAATGCCGGCCCCGGCCCGGCAAGGGATTCAGGCGGCGTGCAAGTTCGATTTCTGGTGGATAGCCGCGCCACCCGGCGGCGTGAGCAGCAGGCGGCGGCTGGTGAGCTCCTCGTCATGGCACAGCACCTGGTTGATCCGGCCATCCGCGCCCGCCAGCGGCAGGCGAAGCCAGGCATGCAGCCGCTCCCCGGTTTCGATGACGCCGCCAACCGGCGTACCCCGGTCGATCGCGGCGGACAGGCCGAGTGCATAGGTCTCAGCCGCGGTACCGGCGACATCCTCGATCCGGCGACCGCGCGCCTCGAAGCCCAATAGGTCACGCAGGCGGGAACCTGCAATCCGGAAGCGCCCTGCGCCCGATTCGTCGAACTCCACGATGGAAATGCTGGCCAGCACGGACCGCAGGTGTCCCGGGTCAATCGAATCGCGGCGCGGCACACCATCCGATTCGCCCAGACGGCACCAATAGTCGACGAGACTGCGCTGGACAGCCGTTACGCCTCTGAAAACATTCTGTTTCGTCATCTTCAGCCACCCCCGTGGTGATTCGATAGAATCACCTATCGCGCGAGTTGCAGGTCCGAATCAAGAGTCTTTGTGATGTTTTGTTAACCAAGATTACCGGAATATTTCGTTTCGCTTCCGGAACAACAAGTATTCGCAGCCCTGTTCTTTTACTTTTCTGCGCGGCCAAGGCCCATCTTCTTGGCGAGTTTTGAGCGCTGGCGGGAATACCCCGGCGCGACCATCGGATAATCCGCCGGCAACCCCCATTTCGCCCGGTAATCTTCCGGAGACATGTCGTACGCCGTGCGAAGATGGCGCTTCAGCGACTTGAACTTTTTCCCGTCCTCCAGGCAGATCAGGAAATTATCAGAAACCGATTTCGCAACAGATACAGCAGGTTCGGGCATCTGCACCTGAGGTTCGCCGCTGGCAATGTCCGCGAGAGATCTGTGTACCAGACGGATCAGGTCTGGCAGGTCAGCGGATGCCACCGTGTTGTTGCCGACATAGGCGGCGACGATTCTTGACGTACTTGCGACCAGATCCTGCTGGTCTTGCTCATCCGCAATAGTGCCTGACATCTGCCTTGCCCCCCCAAAGCCCGCTTACCGGCTAGCACTTCGTGAGAAAGTGGAAAACAGAAATCCCGAAATAGCAGGCGCGGCGCCCGCCAGAACAGCGAGGACCGCGCCAGTGATCAAATTTCAGGCAGTTCTCTAGCCGACCGCCATGAATGACAGGAGCAGGACGATGCCCAGCAACGCCGCCGTCCAGATCGTCATCGCGCCGTTCAGCACGCCGCCACGGGCCAGTTCGCCCCGCGGGCTGAACGCCGCCTCGATCCAGTTGTAGGCCCGGCTGGTCAGCCGGAAGAACGCAGCCGTCATCGCCGGGCCGGCCTTGCCCCAGACCGTCCCGGCCCAGGTGACCAGGCTGTAGCCCACCTTGCGGTAGGACCAGTCGCTGTCGAGGATCACGCCGCGCTTCTCCGGCGGGTAAACGTGGAAACGCTTCAGCAGGACGAAGGCAAAGATCGCGAAGATCAGCAGCTGGAACTGCGTGATGATGTGATCGAACGAGAACAGGTGGTGATGGGAATAGCCCATCGCCTCCTCTCTGTAAGGCAGCAGGCCGTATAGCCATTCATGGCCAAAGCCCGGGAACAGGGCCGGCAGGCCAAGGAAGATGCAGAGGAAGGCAGCGATGCCCATGGCGAGCAGCATGTTGAACGGCGCTTCCTTCACGCGCAGGCCGCTGTCGTGGCCGAAGAAGGCGTAATACGGGATCTTGATGCCCGAGTGTTCCAGCACACCGGCCGAAGCGAACATGAGCATCAGGAAGATCACGGCATAACCGGCGGTGGCGACTTCCGATATGATCATCGACTTGGTCACAAAGGCCGAGAACAGCGGGAAGGCTGAGATCGCCATCGCGCCGATGATGCAGAACAGGGTCGTCCACGGCATGGAGCGGTGCAGCCCGCCCAGCTGGCTCGCCTTCACCGTACCGGTACGATAGAGCACGGCGCCCATCGACATCATCAGCAGGCCTTTAAAGAAGATATCCGCAAAGGCGTGAGCCGCGACACCGTTGATAGCCAGCGGAGTGCCGATACCGACACCGCAAACCATGAAGCCGACCTGGTTGTTGATCGAGTAAGACAGCACGCGGCGCAGATCATTCTCGATCACGGCGAAGAAGACCGGGAAGACGGTCATCGTGGCACCGATCCAGACGAGGTGCTCCTGCCCCGGGAACATGCGCGCCAGCGCATAGACGGCCAGTTTCGTCGTGTAGACCGACAGGACGACAGAGCCGACGACCGTCGCCTTCGGATACGCATCCTGCAGCCAGTTGTGCAGCAGCGGGAATGCCGCCTTGATGCCAAACGCGATGAAGATGAACAGCACGCCCGGATCGGAAAGATCGGTAAAGGCCTCCAGCGAGAGATCCCCGCGCGACTTCAGGACGTAAGCGAGACCGTTCAGCAGCAACACGCCGGACAGGACCTGCACGCCCAGATACCGCATGGCGGCGTAATAGGCCGCCTTGGTCTGCGCCCGCAGGATCAGGAAGACGGAGCTGATCGCCGTCAGTTCCCAGAACACGAACAGGGTCATCAGATCGCCCGCGAGCGTCGCGGCGACAGCGGCCCCGGCATAGAACAGCGCGGCGCCATCCTGGATCCGGTCATCGGAATGGAGGGCGTAGATGCCGTTCAGCACAGCGGCGATCAGGAACGCCAGGCTGAAGATGAAGTTCAGCGCGTCGACGCGGTAGAGCACCATTTTCAGGCCAAGCACCTGCGTTGTCACGAGATCCGCGTTCTGCGGTGCGGTCACAAGCAGCGCCAGCGCCAGCAGCGGCGCAGCAATCGTGACCACCTGACGCGCCTGGCGCATGGTGATGAAAAGGCTCGCAATGCCTGCGATAATCAGCACCCAACCGGGATTGAGACCTGCCAGCATGGACGGCATCACGCGTCTCCCTCGGAAGTGTGGTGCGGCGCCGGCAGATCGTCTGCCATCGGGGCCTCCGGATCGACGCCCTCAGGCGGTCCGCCCGCATCGCCGTAATAGTTTTCGTCCCGGCGCAGCATGTGGCCCAGCGGCCAGCCCATGATCACGGCGAACGCGAAGCAGACAAAGCCCCACACGCCATAGAAGCCGGCATAGTTCGCGAAGTTCAGATACTCGTGCCGTGCGTGGAAGAAGTCGACGGAAATGACGGCCAGCGCCAGGACCAGCAGCGTCCAGAAGATGATGTTGCCGATGCCCTTGCGGTGCGTCCAGCCGAACAGGATCTGCGACAGCGGGTGAATGCCGTCTTCGGATGGCGTGTGCAGATTGTGCACGGACTCTGCGGCGCGCTTCACGAAGCGGCCGGAGCCGTCACGGCCATTTTCGGTCGGGTCGCTCATGGCTGGCCTCCATCCGCGATGTATTCGACGCGATCCCCGACGGTCGGGGACAGGAATTTCGAAATCGGGCCGACCGCAAAGAACAGGATGATGCACAGCGTGGCTGTGATCAGCGGCGCGACAACTGTGGGCATCGGTGCCCCGTCAGGACGTTTGAACGGTTTCGGCTCCTTGGTGCCGGGCGGTGGCAACAGGGCCATCAGCGGGATCGGCAGCAGGTAGGCGATGTTCAGCAACGAAGAGGCGATCAGGACCAGCGACAGGTAGACATTTCCATGGTCGATGGCGCCCTGCATCAGCTCGTATTTCGGCCAGGCCCCTGCGAAGGGCGGCAGGCCGATGATCGACATGGAACCGATCATGAAAGCGATGAACACCAGCGGCATCTTGCGGCCAAGGCCGCGCATGTCGGAGATATTGGTCAGGCCTGTGGCGACGTAGATCGCGCCCGCACACATGAAGAGGGTCATCTTGCCAGCAGCGTGCGCGGCGATCTGGAGGCTGCCGCCGAGCCAACCGGCCGGGTCCGCCAGCATGGCACCGGCCACGACGTAAGACAGCTGCGCAATCGTCGAATAAGCGAGACGCGCTTTAAGATTGTCCTTGGTCATGGCGATCAGCGATCCGACCACCATGGTGAAACAGGCCACCCAAAGCACGAACTCCCGCGCGGGCGTCGCTTCCAGCAGGTCTGTCCCGAAGATGAAGATGGCGATCTTCATGATCGTGAACACGCCGGCCTTCACAACGGCCACCGCGTGCAGCAGGGCCGAGACAGGCGTCGGCGCGACCATGGCGTTCGGTAGCCAGAAATGGACCGGCATCAGCGCAGCCTTGCCGACGCCGAAGGCGAACAGGATCAGCAGCGCGCTGGCCACAGCCGGGCTGATGTCCGCCCCGGCCAGAAGGCCGCCCGGAACGAAGTCCAGGTTCTGTCCGGCAAGCACCCAGGTCCACATCACGGCCGGCAGCAGCAGGCCGATCGAGGTGCCCATCAGGGTCAGCAAATAGATGCGCCCGCCGCGCTTGGCCGCGGCATCGCCCTTGTGGGTGACCAGCGGGAATGTCGAGAGCGTCAGGACTTCGTAGAAGACGAACAGCGTGAACAGGTTGGCCGACATGGCGACGCCCAGGGCGCCGAAAATAGCGATGGCGAAGCAGATATAGAACCGCGTCTGGTTCCGCTCGCGGTTCCCGCGCATGTAGCCGACCGAATAGAACGAGTTCACGATCCAGAGGCCGCTGGCCACGAGCGCGAACAGCATGCCCAGCGGTTCCAGCTTGAAGGCGAGGCTGAGGCCGGGCGCCGCCTGGCCGAGGTTCAGTTCAGGGCGCTCCCCGCCAGCCACATGCATGGTCAGCAGGATGATCACGACAAACAGGAGGCCTGCGCCGGTAAAGGTCACCCCTTCCCGCAGGTTTGGCGACCAGCCCATCACGGCGATGCCAGCCGCAATCAGCAGCGGCAGGACAAGTGCGGCGAGGATCAGGGTCTCAGGGCTCATCGGAACGCCTCCACGCCGAAGGCCGCAGCGGCTGCGCTACGCGCAAGCTGGAACGGGAAATCCGCGGCTATGCCGAAATAAAGATTGGCCAGGGCCAGGGTCCAGAGCGGAACCAGCAGGAGGACGGGCGCCTCCTTGCGCGTCTTTCGCGGATTGACCGGAGGCTGGAAGAACACCGCCTCCAGAACGCGGCCCATATAGATCACCGCGAGGAAGGACGAGAAGACGACGAGGCCGACCGCCCACCACAGGCCCTGATCGAACAGCGCGAAGCCAAGCTGGAGCTTCGACTGGAAGCCTGCGGTCAGCGGTACGCCGATCAGTGACAGCGCAGCAATGGCAAATGCCGTCATAGTCCACGGTGCGGACCGTCCTAGTCCGGCAAAGTCGCGTATAGTCGTGCCCTGGTAGGTCAGAACCACACCGGCGACCGCCATGAACAGCGCGCCTTTCATCATGGCGTGGTTGATCAGATGGAAGAGACCAGCCGACAGTCCCGCCGTCGTGCCGATGGAGACGCCGAGGATCATGTAGCCCACTTGCGCAACCGAGGAGTAAGCGAGGATCCGGCGGACATCGGTCTGGAATACCGCCTGGAAGCTGCAGATCACCATGGCCGCAATGCCGAGCGGCATGAGGATCGCGCTGAAAGCAGAGATCTCGAACCCGTAGTCCGGACGGAACACGGTGAACAGGAACCGGATCAGCGCATAAAGCGCCACCTTGGTCGCCGTCGCCGACAGGAACATCGTCACGAAGCTGGGGCTGTAGGAATAGGCGTTCGGCAGCCACTGGTGCAGCGGCCACATGGCGGCCTTCAGGCCGAGGCCAACGAGAATGAACGCAAAGCCCGCCTGCACGCTGCGATGCCCGGCCAGTTCCGGAAGCAGCGTAGACATGTGGTACATGTTCAACGTGCCGGTCGCAGCATAGAGGAAGCCGATCCCGATAATGTAGAAGCTGGCGCCCAGCGTGCCCATGATGAGGTAGTTGAACGCGGCCGGCAGGGCCCGGCGGTCCCGGCCCGAGCCGAGCGCAACCAGAACATAGGTCGAGATCGACGAAATCTCGAGGAAGACGAACAGGTTGAACGCATCGCCCGTGATCGCCACTCCGTTGAGACCGGCGAAGCAGACGAGGAATGCGGAATAGAACAGCGACCGCTTCTGCTTGGGGATTTCCGCTTCCACAGTCGGCCATGAGAAGACCGATGCCAGCAAGCCGATCGTCGTGACGATCAGCAGGATCATCGCATTCAGCGCATCGACGCGCAGCTCAATACCGAGTGGTACAGGCCAACGGCCAACCTCATAGGAAACGACACCAATCGGCGATGTCTGAACAAGGCCAAGCAGGATGATCGCAAACAGGAAGCTGATGCCCGTCGCCGCGACGGAGATCAGCCACGCGATGCGGCCGCTCGGCACCAAGGCCAGCAACGGCGCCAGGAACAACGGCACCATGACGAGCAGCGGCGCGGCATGCGTCTGCGCCCAGGCTGGCGCTGCATTCGTAATTGCTTCGATCATGCGGTCGCCTCACTCACGGCTTTTTCCGCTTCGGCGTGCTGGGCCAGCGCGGTTTCAAGATCGATTTCATTCACTTGGTCATTCTCGATCGAGCCATAGGCTTCGCGGATACGCACGACGAGGGCGAGGCCGACCGACAAGGTGGCCACGCCGACGACGATGGCTGTCAGCATCAGGACGTGCGGCAGCGGATTGGAATATGTATTGGTCAGGTGCGCCACGCGGTCGGCATGTTCCCCGCCTGCGGCCAGCACGGCGTCTAGCGCCGCATGGCCACCTTCTGCTTCTGCACCGTGACCGGCACCGTGATGCTCAATGGCATCGTCACCGAACAGGATCGGCGCCGTACCGCCGGACACCTTGCCGAGTGTAACGTAGAACAGGCAGATCGTCGTCTGGAAGAGGCCGAGGCCGACCATCCGCTTGATCAGGTTCTGCGATGCAAAAGTGATATAGAGGCCGATCATCATCAGGACGATGACGACCCAGTAGTTCGCGCGTTCGAGCAGGAATTCCAGCATGGCTTACCAGTCCTCGTCGCGGATTTCGGCCACGCGGCCAGCAAAGGCGTAGAAGATCGTCAGCATTGCGCCAGACACGCCGCACAACACACCAAGCTCGATCCCGAGGATACCGATATGCTGGCCATGGTGTTCGCCCGGCGGCTCATGAAACAAGGCCTGGTATTCCAGGTAGTGACCGCCCTGCAGCAATGCCCAGAAGCCGACGCCGGCATAGATCATCACACCGACCGCAGCGAGCGAACGGGTGAAGACTGGCGGCACGGCGCGCATTGCCGCGGGGACGCCGAAGACGAGTGCGTAGAGGATCACAGCGACGGCGATGATGACACCGGCCTGGAAACCGCCGCCCGGGCCGAAGTCACCGTGGAACTGAACATAGAAAGCAAACATGGTGATCACGGGGATCAGCATCTTTGCGATGACGCGCAGGATGACGTGATGATCGGTATTCATGCGGGATCCTCGTCGCTGGCCGCCGAGACCTTATTGGTGCGGCGCTCGCCCGAACGGCCCTCATTGCGAATGCGTTCAGCCAGCGAGCGCTCGCCAAAGCCGAGCAACAGCGCGACCGCGAGACCGGCGGTAAACACAACGCACGTCTCACCCAGCGTATCGAAGCCACGATAACTGCCGAGGACAGGCGTCACGACGTTCGGAATGCCGGTTTCGAACCAGGCGACCTGAAGATAGGTCAGCCCCACGCCGGCGTTTGCCGGGGAAGACGCGTCGCCAAGTGCCGGGAGGTCTACCGTTGCGTAGATCAGGGCGGCGCCGGTCGCGAGACAGACAAGCAGCGGTCCAAGACGAAAAGCAAGTTTCTCGGGCTTTGCCGTGCGCGAGGTGAGCAGCATGGCCCCCAGCAGAACGACAGTCGACATGCCAGCGCCCACAGCCGCCTCGGTAAAGGCAACGTCCACTGCATCGACAGCGACATACCATGCGGCTGAAACGAGAGAGTAGATGCCTGACAGCATCACGATCGCGAACAGGCTGCGCATCCGGGCAATCGCCACGGCGGTCGCGAACAGGATGGCGAGCAGGAAAATGTTGACGAGGACGACACCGAAGTCGCCGTTGAACATGCTGTGCATCAGGCGTCCTCCCCTTCTCCGTCCGACGCACCGACACGGCCGATGATTGGCTGGACCCCAGCGGTATGCGCCGCATTGGCCAGCGCGTGCGACGCGGTCGGGCTGGTCAGGAAGATGAAAACGCAGATCGCGAACAGCTTGGAAATCACGAGCCAGCCGGGCGACAGCAGCATCATGCCGATCAGCACCAGCCCTGCTCCGGACGTATCAGTAATCGAAGCTGCATGAAGACGGGTGTAGATGTCCGGAAAGCGCAGGACGCCCACCGTGCCGATCACGCAGAGAATGGACCCACCGAGGCACAGAAGCGCGCCCAGAGGGAAGCGGATCACCTCCCAGTATCCATGAAGGTCAGCGAACAACTCAGCCATCAGCATTGCCTCCCTGCCCGCGGCGCACCAGCGGCACCTGGAACGACCGGTAGCGGAAGAACTTCAGGATCGCGATCGTCGAAACGAAGTTGATCAGTGCGTAGGTGATGGCAATATCGAGGAATTCGGGACGGTCCATCACAAAACCAAGCAGGCCGAGTGCCAACACGGTTTTTGTGCCGAACGAGTTCACGGCAAGGATGCGGTCATAAAGCGTCGGCCCGATGAAGGCGCGCAGCAGGAGCAGCGCCATACCGAACAGGATCGCGATTAGCGCGGCGGCGATCATGCAGCAGCTCCCTTTCCGTCAATCGCGCGGGCGGAGCGCTGGTCCATTTCAATGAAGGCTTCCGGCTGGGAATCCTGTTCGTACAGTCCGTGCACCAGCAGCTTGTCGCCTTCGATCTCCACCGTCACGGTGCCGGGCGTCAGCGTGATCGAGTTGGCGAATGTGACCTTGGCGAGGTCCGACTTGCAGATCGTCTTCACCTTCACCAGCGCTGGCGCGATATCGAGGTCAGCTTTCACACAGGCGCGGATAACGCTGATGTTCGCCTTGACGATCTCCTTGGCCAGCCAGGGGAAGTAAAGAAGGAACCCGACGAGGCGCACATAGGGCGAGCCTTCACGGTCGATGATGTCCAACCTGTAGGCCAGAATACACGTTACGATGAGCGAGATGCCGCCCAGAGAAAGAATCATCGGGGTGTTGTGGCCGGACATTCCGAGCCAGAACGCCGCCAAAGCCAGTACCAGCCCCAGGAAATACGCCACGCGCAACCCTCTTTTGATCGCCCTTAACCGGGACAGGGACTAAAGGGGGAAACAGGTTTTGAAAAGCCCGTTGGAGACTGTTTTGCAGTTTTGAACGGTTATCTGCCAAAAACCAGACGTGCAGTCCGCTGTGCAGCCGAGAACTCTGCTTCTTCATTCGCGGCCTCGGGCATCTCCGTTCCGCTTTGTACCGCGCCTGGCGAATAGGCGGAAGACAATGCCCAGTTCCAGTAACGCAATATGGTCTGCGCCTTCGCTACGCTCAAAAGCTCATAAACTTCAGAGACATGCTTGAATTGGGGATGGACCACTCCCTCCTCAATTTCGAGCTCTTTCTGTAATGCCACCCACAGAACGGGCAAGAAATCGCGCTTCACACCGGTGGCCTTGCATAGCACGGCGAGCGCCTCTCCCCCCTCATCGCCCAAAATCTTGGCAGCAGTGACCGGTTTTACCCCCGACAGGTATCCGATCTCCTGTGAGGTTTGGGCATCCATACCGTTCAGGGCAGCTGCGTTGATCGCACTTTCCAGACTGTCGAAAGGGCTGCGCTCCAGAGCAGCACGATTGCGCTGGCGGCGCTCGATCAGCTGGATCGCCTTGCGCGCCACCGGATCGGCCCACTGCTCTTCCGCCATCATTTCGAAGACGTCCTTGCAGGAGTCGATGATTTCCAGCCGGTCTGATGCGTAGCGCTGCAGGATGCGCTTCCGGGTCGCTCCATCGGCCCACCAGAACAAGGTCAGCGCATGCGACGGGATCGTCTCCAGCCGTTCTGCAATCAATGGACAAAGCTCCGGCACATCGCGGGACCGCCGGACGAGCTTGTCGATCGCCTGCTCCGGCAGTTCGGCGCCCCGGTTTACGACCAGCTCTTTCAGGACATGATCCTCGCCGGCATCGGCGAGATAATCGCTGACCATGCCTGGAACGATCTTTCGCTTCGCAATGGCAAGGCGGTGATCAGGCGTGCCGGTCATGGCAACGTCCCGCAGGTCGCAGGCGTCGAAAGCTTCATTCAATTCGAGAAGTGGCGCCGCGATCTTGTAAGGGCATTGCGCGAGATAACGCAGAAGGCGCCGCGGGGCTTCCTTGCTTTCAGCGAGGCGCCGCGCACACAGGGCGCGATCGTCATTGTCGGCGTGGAACAGCATGTCGAGCAGAATGTCCGCGGCCATATGGCGGTCTTGCTGGGTCAGCCGGCCGCTGGAAGGCATCGAAACGATATCCACAAGGCGACGGAACAAAGTGTTCCGCGCGCGCCCCGTGCGTGGCTTTTCGGCCTGTTCGATCGATTCCATGTCGAATTCGTATCCGTTGAACCGGGAAAGGGTCGCAGGAAACAGTTAACGAGGAGTGGAATGCGCGCTTGTCAGCTAGCCTCGAATACGGCCCGGATGCACGACCATGACCAGCAGGCTAGCCACTAGCATCAGGATCGACAGCATGAACAGCTGGCCTCCATCCGTCGCTGTGCTTGCAGGATCAAGTGAAACCGGGATTTCCCGGCCAAGCCAGGGCGAAAGATGAAACGCAATAGCTGCACCGCAAACCAGCGCGGCCACCGCTGCCCCGACGCGCCGGGAGAATGGTAAAAGCAACAGGAAGCCGGCGAAAAGTTCGACGATCGCGATCACGAACCGTCCAGCCGGCTCGAACAATGATACGCCTGAACGTTCGGCGATGGTCTGGAAGACAATATTCTGACCCGGAGCATCGAACAGTTTCACAGAACCCTCCGGCGGATCCGGCAAGGGGGCAATCGTCGACTGGATGAACATGGCGATCAGGAACAGCACGAGCGCCCAGCTGATGAGATGTCTGAATATACGCATGGTTCACCCAGAAAACCGGTAGGTGGAACAAGGCTACCGGGCGGGACGCAGTAGTGCAACTGGCTGAAACCCGGCGTTTCTGTGGCGAAGCGGGCTTTCCATCCCTGCCCGGCCTACATAATGTCCCGCCTCAAGCGGGAGGTTGAATGGAAGAACAGGTCGAATCCATTGCCGATGAGATTACCGAGGACGCGGCGGGCGACGTCACGTCTCCGGTCAGCGGTGTCAGCGAAGCGCTGACGGCGGGCGCCTCGCTTCTGTCGACAGCCAGCCACTGGCGCGCCCGGCGCATTCGCCGGGTCGTGAAGATCGAGCTGCCGGCCTATCTTCTGGTCCAGTGCAGCTGGTTCATGGCGTTCGGCCTCCAGATGGTGCTGTTCCCTTACCTGATTACCGATGCCAACCACCTGCACCGGGATGGCCTCGCATTGGGGCTCGCTAATATGGCCCTTTCCGGTCCTTCAGTGATTTTCCTTTTGCTGGGCGGCGTGGTGGCCGAGCGGGCAGACGGCAAACGCCTGCTGATCCTGCTGCACCTTCTGGCAGCCGCCCCGGCACTCGCGCTGGCAGCCTTTGTCTGGAAGGGCACGCTCACCTATCCGGCCATGATCGCCTATGGCCTCACCATCGGCACTGTGGGCGCCTTCATGATGCCTGCACGTGATTCCATCGTGAACGAAGTTGTGGAACGCCGCGCCCGGGTGGGGTCCGGCGTGACGCTGCAACTCGGGGTGACGCTGGCAACGATGGCGCAGTTTGTCGCCCAGATTGGCGGCCTGATCATCGGCGGTTATGCCGACAAGCTGACAAAAATGCCCGACTGGATGGGCGGATTCGGGATTGGTCCGATCCCGGCAGAGCAACTCCTCTTCATACAAGGCAGCGTCCTTGCATTCGGCGCCATTTTCGCACTCTGGCTGGGCAAGGGCCGCCAGTTGCTGAGCAGCGGTCGTGGTGTCAAAGGCGCCCTCGCCGATATCGCCGACGGCTTCCACGCTGTCCGGTCAGATGGCAAGCTGTGGGCGATGACGGCGCTGATGTTTGGCGTCGGCATCTTCGTAATCGGGGCCTTCCTGGTCGTGCTGCCCATCGTCAACCGGGACATCTACGGCTTCGGCCCGGATGGCATTCGGGACATGTTCGTCACATTCTGGATGGGCGCATTCGTCTCGTCGGTCGTGCTGTCCATTTTCAAGCGTATCAAGCGGCAAGGCCGGCTGTTGCTGATCGCCCAGTTCCTGGCGTCTCTCAGCATTCTCCTGATGATGTGGCCGATCCCGCACTGGGGCTTCCTCGCCATCGTTTTCGTCTGGGGACTCGCCGCCGGTATTTCCATCGCCATGAGCCGCTCCATCGTCCAGGACGCCGCGCCAAAGGAAAAGCTCGCGCGTGTGCTGTCGATCTACCAGCTGGGCTTCATGGCGGGGGCTCCGTTCGGCGCCTTCCTGATGGGCGCGCTGGTAGATCTGTTCGGCCCGCAAAAGATCGCCATCGTACCGGCAGGCGGCATGATTATCCTTATTCTCTGGATGGTTTTCTTCACGCCGGTCTGGAACATGAAGGGCTCTGCCTGGCTCGCGCATCGCGAAAAGGCCTGAAAAGGGCCGCCATTGCCGGGCTGACATTTGGCCAGAAGCCAATTAACCCCTGCAGATATGTCGTCCCAGCCTCGCGCCACCGTTCACCTGAACAATATCGTCGCCAACTGGCGCACGCTGGCCGGGCTGAACCCCAAAGCGAACACTGCCGCAGTGGTAAAAGCGAACGCTTATGGCCTCGGTGCGGAACGCGTCTCATCCGCGCTCATGGCTGCCGGGTGTGATACCTTCTTTGTCGCCTACCCCGAAGAAGGTGCGGCGGTGCGCAAGGCGGTCGGCCCGGCGCCGGCCATCTTCGTCCTGAACGGGCCATCCTCGTCCACAATGCACCTGTTCCACGCGCACGCCCTGACGGCGGTTCTGAACAGCCAAGTGCAAATCCGCCTCTGGGCCGATGCACAAGGCCTCCCCTGCGCGCTGCACTTCGACACGGGCATGAACCGGCTGGGCCTACCCGCCAACGTGCTGGACACCGATGGCGACGCGCTACGCGCCCTGAACCCCGTTCTGGTTATGAGCCACCTCGCCTGCGCCGATGAACCGGATCATGAGCTGAATGCAATCCAGCTCGCCGCGTTCAGCAAAATTTCTGCCGCTTTCCCCGGCGTGCCCGCAAGCCTTGCAAATTCGGCCGGTTGCTATCTTGGACGCGACTACGGATTTCAGGTCGCCCGGCCTGGCATCGCCCTTTATGGCGGCTCCACCCCGCCCGCGCGTGTCAGCATCCAGCACGCCGTGACGCTGGAAGCGGAGATCCTGAGCGTGTTCCCGGTCAAAGCCGGAGAAACCGTCGGGTACGGCGCGACGTTCACCGCACCGCAGGACATGTTGCTGGCGACCGTCGGGCTTGGTTATGCGGACGGCGTGCTGAGATCGGCGTCTAACTGCTTCATCGGCTGGCTGGATGATGTGCCTTGCCCGGTGACCGGCCGGGTGACGATGGACCTCATCACGATTGATGTATCCAAAGCACAGCAATTGGCAAAAGCAGGCCGGCGCGTTGAATTCCTTGGCTCGCATGCCAAACTCGAAGAACAGGCCGCGCGGGCCAACACGCTTGGCTATGAACTACTCACAGGACTCGGGACTCGTGTCGAACGCCTCCACCCGTAAACGCGGGATCCCCAATCCGCTGGCCTGGATCGGCGCGGCGACACTCGGTCTCTTCGCGGAGATCGGCCGCCTGGCCGTGTTCGCGGCCCGGGTGAAGGCGGCGGCGTTTTCACCGCGCTGGTATTTCGGCCAGATCTGGAAGCAGATCGTCCAGATCGGCTTTTTCTCCCTGCCGGTCGTGGGCATGTCCGCCATCTTCATCGGCGCGGCGCTCGCCCTGAACATCTACCAGGGCAGTGGCCGCTTCGGCGCCGAACAATTCGTCCCGAACATTGTGGTGCTTGGCATCACGCGCGAGCTTGGCGCGACGATCACAGCCCTGATGCTGGCCGGACGCGTCTCAGCCGGTATTTCAGCCGAAATCGGCGCCATGCGGGTGACCGAACAGATCGACGCCCTGGAATCCCTCTCCGCCTCGCCCTACCGCTATCTTTATGCACCGCGCTTCCTCGCCGCGCTGATCGCCCTGCCCCTGCTGGTGCTGGTCGCCGACATTATCGGCGTCATGGGCGGCTGGGCCGTGTCCGTCTTCGGCCTCGGCTTCGACTCCACGGTCTATCTTCGCAACACGCTCGACTTCGTGACCCGCAATGACATCCTGACCGGCCTGATCAAGGCCGTGATCTTCGGCGCTGTAATCGCGCTGATGGGCTGTTACCAGGGGGACAAATCCAAGGCGGGCGCCACAGGCGTCGGCCGCGCGGCGACCCTGTCCATGGTTGGGGCCGCCGTGCTGGTGCTGGCCGCCAACTATGTCATGTCGACCATCTTCGTGGAGATCGGACTGTGACGACGCCTATCCTCAGCCTGCAGAACGTCGAGAAGCGTTTCGGCAAGAACCATGTCCTGCGCGGCGTAACGCTGGACGTGGCTCCCGGCGAAAGCCTCGTCGTGATCGGCGGTTCGGGCTCTGGCAAGTCCGTCATGCTCAAGAACGCGCTCGGCCTGATGACGCCGGACTCCGGCCAGATCCTGTTCAACGGCGAAGATGTAACACAGGCGAAAGGCAAGACACGCGCCCGCATGCGCGAGCGGGTCGGCATGCTGTTCCAGTCCGGCGCGCTGTTTGACTCCCTGACGGTCTGGGAGAACGTCGCCTTCCGCCTTGTGAATTCCGGCGTGGTCAGCCGAACCAAAGCGAAAGACCGCGCCATCGAGACACTGAGCAAGGTGCGCCTCGGATCAGACGTGGCAGACCTTTACCCGGCAGAGATTTCTGGCGGCATGCAGAAACGCGTCTCGCTGGCCCGTTCGATCATCTCCAAGCCGGACCTGATCTTCTTCGACGAACCGACCACGGGCCTCGACCCGATCACGGCGGATGCGATCAACGACCTCATCATTGAACAAGTACGGGGCCTCGGCGCCGCCACGGTGACCATCACCCACGACATGGCCTCGGCCCGCAAGATCGCCGACGACGTCGCCATGCTGTTCGAAGGCGAGATCATCTGGCGCGGCAAGGCATCGGAAGTCGACAATAGCGGCAACCCCTACGTCGACCAGTTCGTACACGGACGCGCCGAAGGCCCTATCCAGCCCGCGCTTTAAGGTCTTCCTTCAACTCGCAAACGCCCCTATTCCGGCACCATGGCCAAAACCGCTACCACCGCCTTTGTCTGTCAGTCCTGCGGGGAAGTGCACTCCAAATGGAGCGGCAAGTGCAATGGTTGCGGGGAATGGAACACGCTGGTCGAGGAAGTCACCGGCGGCGTGCCCGGCGGTCTTGCGGCGCCGAAGACGGGTTCCAAACGTTCCGGCAAGGCGGAATTCGTTGCGCTGAACGATACGGCTGAGGCGCCGGCGCGGATCGTGATGGGCGTGAACGAACTGGACCGCGTGTTCGGCGGCGGCATCGTGCCCTCTTCCGCAACGCTGATCGGCGGTGATCCCGGCATCGGTAAATCGACCCTGTTGCTGCAGGTTGCGGCGCGTCTGGCACGGAATGGGCTGAAGACAGTCTATGTCTCGGGCGAGGAGGCCGCGCCCCAGATCCAGGACCGCGCCAAGCGCCTCAAAGTGGCTGAAAGCCCCGTCCAACTCGCGACGGAAACGGACTTACGCAAGATCATAAGCGCACTAAAAGCTGCCGAACCGGACTTTGTCGTGATCGACTCGATCCAGACGCTCTGGTCCGACAGCCTGGAAGCCGCGCCCGGCTCGGTCGCCCAGGTGCGGGCCTGCGCACAGGAGCTGACCCGCTGGGCCAAGAAGTCCGGCGCTGCGCTCGTCCTCGTTGGCCATGTCACCAAGGAAGGCACGATCGCCGGCCCGCGTGTCGTGGAGCACATGGTGGATGCGGTCTTCTATTTCGAAGGCGAGCGCGGCCACCAGTTCCGCATCCTGCGTGCCGTGAAGAACCGCTTCGGGCCAACCGACGAGATCGGCATCTTCGAGATGCACCAATACGGCCTCGCCCCGGCGAAGGAGCCGTCCGCCCTGTTCCTCAGCGCCGATGGCGAGAGCGAGGGCGGCGCAGCCGTGTTCGCGGCCATGGAAGGCTCTCGCCCTGTGCTGGCAGAGGTGCAGGCCCTTGTTGCCAAAAGCGCCTATGGCACGCCGCGGCGCAGCGTCGTTGGCTGGGACTCGGGCCGCCTCGCCATGCTGCTGGCCGTGCTGGAAGCGCGCTGCGGCGTTACGCTGGCGGGTATGGATGTCTATCTGTCCGTGGCGGGAGGTTACAAAATTATGGAGCCTGCAGGCGATCTCTCCGCCGCTGCGGCCTTGCTGACATCCCTGTCGGCCAATCCTGCGCCGGAACGCAGCGTGTTCTTCGGCGAAGTGGCGCTGTCAGGCGCCGTGCGCCCCGTCAGCCGGATGGAACAGCGTCTCAAAGAGGCAGAACGACTGGGCTTCGAGCGCGCTTTTGTCCCGGAAGGCGCACCGACCGCAGTGGATGGCTTGACCGTGACGCCGATTAAACGGCTTATCGACCTTGTGGAGTTGCTTGCCCCGGACGCACTGAATGCTTGAGTCCATTACAGCTTTCGACGGAATCGCGCTGGCGGTTGTCGTGATCTCAGGGATCATGGGGTTTGCCCGTGGCTTCCTCAGGGAATTGGCCACGCTCGGCGCCTTCATCGGCGCGCTGGCCGCAGCTTACTATGCCCGCGTATTCTTCCATGACGACCTCTCAGCCCTGCTGCCGGCGAATCTTGCGCCATGGACGGCCGACGTGATTCTGCTGATCGTCGCGTTCGTCATCGTTTATGTGCTGATTGCGTGGCTGGGGCAGCGACTTTCGAAAAATATCCACGGCGCCGAAGGTATCGGCATGTTCGACCATGTGGCCGGCGCTGTGTTTGGCGTGCTGCGAGGCTTCGTAGCCCTTGTTTTCTTTGTAGTCCTTCTGGGTCTCGTGCTGGAACAAAGCCGCATTCCAAGCTTTATCCAGAACGGAATGAGCTATCCGCCACTGCGGAATCTGGCTGATTTTGTGAACGTAGAAGCAGCCAAGGTCGGAAAAGAAGTGCAAGCCCCCCTTTCCTCTGAAGAGGAAAACGGGCAATAGGCCCCTGTCGCAAGTCTGTCATCCAGGAGGCGCGTGTCGTATGGTCCATTTTGATCACGATGACGACAAGCCCCGCGAAGAGTGTGGCGTTTTCGGAATTTTCGGGAACCACGAAGCGAGTCTTCTGACCGCGCTTGGCCTGCACGCGCTGCAGCACCGCGGACAGGAAGCTTGCGGGATCACTTCTTTCGACGGGAAGCGTTTCCCGTCCGAACGCCATATGGGCATGGTGGGCGAACACTTCGGCGGCGACCTGCGTGCCCGTCTGCCGGGACACGCCGCGATCGGTCATAACCGCTATTCGACGCAAGGCCGGCCGATGCTTCGCAACATCCAGCCGATTTTTGCGGACCTTGCCGGCGGCGGTTTCGCTGTTGCTCACAATGGCAACCTGACGAATGCCCGCAAGCTGCGCCACGACCTGGTGCGCGACGGCGCGATCTTCCAGTCGACCATGGATACCGAGGTGATCCTTCACCTCGTCGCGCGCTCCAGCCGTCCGCGTTTCCTGGAACGCCTGATCGACGCGCTGCAGAAGATCGAAGGCGGCTATGCCCTGGTCGGCCTGACCGGGAAGAAATTGATCGGCGCGCGTGATCCCGTGGGCCTGCGCCCGCTGGTACTTGGCCGCCTTGGCGACGCTTACGTCCTTGCCTCGGAAACCTGCGCGCTGGACATCATCGGTGCTGAATTCGTGCGCGAAGTCGAGAATGGCGAGATTGTCGTCATTTCCGACAAGGGCATTGAATCCCATCGCTTCACGCAAGCCCGCCCTGCGAGCCCCTGCATCTTCGAATATGTCTACTTTGCGCGCCCTGACAGTATCGTTCAGGGCCGCTCTGTTTATGAAGTCCGCCGCCGCATGGGCCACCAGCTGGCAGCGGAAACCATGGCTGACGCTGATGTCGTCGTGCCGGTGCCGGATTCCGGCGTGCCTGCAGCGCTCGGCTTCTCTGAAGCCTCGGGAATTCCGTTCCAGATGGGTATCATCCGGAACCATTATGTCGGCCGGACCTTTATCCAGCCAACCCAGACCGGCCGCCAGAGCGCCATTTCCAAGAAGCACAGCCCCAACAAGGCCGTTCTGGATGGGAAGCGGGTCGTGCTGGTCGACGACTCAATCGTGCGCGGCAACACGTCGAAGAAAATCGTGCAGATGGTCAAAGACGCTGGCGCCAAGGAAATTCACTTCCGCTCCGCCAGCCCACCCATTGTGAACCCGGATTTCTACGGCATCGACATGGCCGCAAAGTCCGAACTGTTCGCCGCGATCCACACGCATGAGGAAATGGTGCGTGAGCTGAAGGTGGACTCTCTCGGCTTCCTGTCGGTTCCCGGCCTCTACAAGGCGATCGGCGAACCTGTGCGCAACAACATGATGCCGCAATTCTCCGACCATTGTTTCACCGGCGAATACCCGACCCCGCTGGTCGATTATGAGAGCGATGAGAGCGACAAGGAGCGTCAGCTCTCCCTGCTGGACGACGCGTAAGGCCTGCGCTAGACGCGCGGCATGACCCAACCACGTCTCATCCTCGTTACCGGCGCCTCGCGCGGCATCGGCCGGTCCGCCGCCCTTCACCTTGCAAAACAGGGTGACATCGTTATCGCCATCGCCCGCTCGAAACTGGCCCTCGAAAAGCTGGACGACGAGATCCGCGCGCTCGGCAGCGAAGCCGTTCTCGTGCCGATGGACCTGAAGGACACCAAGGGCATCGAGACGCTTGGCAAGGTCATCGGCGAACAGTTCGGCCGTCTCGACGGGCTCGTGGCCAATGCCGGCATTCTCGGTACGCTGGGCCCGCTGGAAACTTGCGGGCCGCGCAGCTTCGAGGAAACGATCGCGGTGAACCTCACCGCCAATTTCCACCTGATCCGGGCGCTTGGTCCATGGCTGCACAAGTCGGATGCCCCGCGCACCGTGTTTGTGACGTCCGGCGTCGCGCGCCACCCGCGCGCCTTCTGGGGCCCCTACCAGGCCGCGAAGGCAGGCCTCGAAGCCATGGTGCTCGGCTGGGCCGATGAACAGGAAAACCTCTCCCTGCGCGCCAACCTCTTCAATCCGGGCGGCACCCGCACCGGCATGCGCGCCGAGGCCATGCCAGGCGAAGACCCGATGACCATTCCGTCACCGGATGATGTGGCCGCCGAACTGGTCAAGCTGGTCAGCAAGGACGAAACCCGCACAGGCCAGCTGATCAATTACCGCGAAGTCGCCGCCGCGCATTGATGGCGAGCGAGCCCGCCGCCCGGTCCGCCACGCGCGAAGACCTGCCGCTCCTCAAGGACTTCGAACAGGGCATCATCACGGCTGAGCGGCCCTATGACCACACGCTGAAGCCGGACCCGATCAGCTATTACGACATCGGGGAGCTGATCGACTCCGGCGATGCGGAGGTCGCCGTCGTGGAGCTTGGCGGTGAGATCGTCGCGTCGGGTTACGCCCACAAGCAGCGCTCGAAACACTACATCCAACACGAGTATCACGCTTTCCTCGGCTTCATGTTCGTGCGCCCGGAGTATCGCGGACGCGGCTTGAACAAGGTGCTGATCGATCACCTCACCGGATGGGCTAAGGCCAACGGCCTCAGCGAGATCCGGCTGACGGTCTACTCGACCAACGAGCCGGCAATCCGGGCCTATGAGAAGGCCGGTTTTGCGCCCTACATCACCGAGATGCGCCTGAATCTGGACGAGTAGTCTCGCGTTTGCGTTCCTCTTGGCGCACAGCTTCCCACTTTTTGCGCAACCGGGCGACGCGTTCCGGGAAACGTGTGTCCAGCATCTCGACCTGCCTCACCCGGTCGGTGCGGAAGTGGCGGAAACCTTGCCGCAATTCACACCACGCGCACATCATGCGGATATGATCCGCATAGACGATCAGGAACGGCCAGACTGTGCGGCGTGTGATATTTCCCCCTTCATCTGCATAACCAAGGTCCAGTTTTTTCTGTGTTCGGATGGCTTCTCGCACCAGCGCCACGTCGAAGGAATCCTCCGGCCGCCTGCGGAAGCTGACCGGGACGAGCCCCGCATCCATGATGACTGGCTGCAGATCCAGCGGCACGGCGGTTGAAAGCTTTGCGATCAGGTCTTCTGCCCCACGCACCAGCCGCGCATCGCCGCGTGCCGCCACCCAGCGGGCGCCCAATACAGCAGCCTCCAGTTCGTCCGTCGTCAGCATCAGCGGAGGCATGTCATAGCCGGAGTCCAGGACGTATCCGGTACCCGCCTCCCCGCGAATCGGCACGCGTTGGGCGATCAGCTCGGCCATGTCGCGATAGAGGGTGCGCAGGCTCGTCTCAAGCTCTTCGGCCAGTTCGCGTCCCGTCACCGGACGGTTCTTCCGGCGGAGGATCTGAATGATCTGGAACAGTCTCTCGGTGCGTCTCATGAAATCGACCCTACTGCCACGCTGCTGACACCATGCTGTCAGCAGGCCTCCGGTATCAAGCCCTCATCGCAACCCGAACCAGGAGAAAGACGATGATCACGCTTTATGGATGGGGCCCCATGTTCGACTGCCCCTCACCCAGCCCCTATGTCATGAAAGCCGACATCCAGCTTCAGATGCTGGGCGTGGATTTCACGCGCGCCATCGCGGACCTCGACTCCGTGCCGAAGCACAAGGCGCCTTATGTCATCGATGACGGCCAACTGATCGAAGACAGCAATTTCATCCGTCTCCATTACGAGACAAAGCTCGGCAAGGGCCTCTATGACGGCATGAGCGGCAAGGATATCGCGCTCAGCTGGGCTCTGGAACGGATGGCCGAGGGCCAGCTCAACAAGATCATGGCCTTTGAGCGCTGGATGAAGGACGAGAACTTCAACAAAGGCCCGGCCCAGTTCTTCTCCGACGTTCCCGCACCGGCCCGTCCCGCCGTGCTGAAGGAGGTCCGCGAAGGCGTTGCCGCCACCCATACGGGCGAAGGCACGGGCCGCTTCACTGAAGCGGAACGCATGCAGCTGGCTGATTGGGACATCGGCGCGATTGCCGCCCAGCTTGGTGACCAGGACTATTTGCTGGGTGACCAGCCGACCTGTGCCGACGCAGCCGTCGCGGCCGTACTGATCGCCTGCGCGACGGAGTTCTTTGATACCCCGCTGACCGGCCTCGTCCGGAAGCAAGCGAACCTTCCCGCCTATATCGACCGGATGACCGCTAGGTATTTCGCGCACGTCACTTGGCCGGATTGGCCAGAACTGGAACCCGCCTGATCAACATCAGCCGTAGACTGATCATATAGAAAGAACTTCCCGGGGGATGGTTTCGCATCCCCCGGGAATAACGTATACTGCGCACCAGACGCCGGGCCACCCCTGTCACGCGTCCCGGAACGGAGGCTGCATGAAAGGCGCGATATTCTATTCAGGCCAATATGGCAGCACGGCCCAATATGCCGACTGGATCAGCGAAGCGACCGGCCTGCCGGTGTTCAATGTCAAACAGGCGAGCGTCGATCCGTCTGAATTCGATTTCGTGGTGCTGGGCAGTTCGGTCATCATCTACAAGCTCACCATTCGCAAATGGGTGACCAGGCACCTGCCTGCTCTCCTGAAACGGCCGGTCCTCCTCTATACCGTGTCGGGTGCAGCCCCCGGTCCGAAACTAGACGGATGGGTCAATGACAGCCTGCCTGCAAGCCTAGTCTCCCACGCAGAGCGTTTCGGCTTTCAGGGCAAGCTCGATATGGATTCCGTTGGCTGGTGGACCCGCACGGTGCTGAAGATCGGCGCCATGATGAACAAGGACCCAGAGGGTCGGAAGGACGAACTTCACGGGTTCGACTATATGGACAAATCCGCGATTGATCCGCTGGTTGCCCGTATCAATGAACTGATAGCGACGCCGCGCAGCGCCCTCTAAAGCCGGAAGTGCTTCGACAGTTTCAGGCCCTGCCCCTGATAGTTCGACCCCTTGCCGCCATAGAGCGCAGCGGGTTTGCCCAGCATCGGTTCATAGATGAGCTTCGCGACCGGCTGGCCGTGTTCGAGGATGAACGGCACATCGCGCGAGCGCACTTCCAGCACCGCGCGGCTACCGCCCGTATTCGTGCCGAAACCCGGATCGAAAAACCCTGCATAGTGCGCACGGAATTCGCCAAGCTCCGGCGCGATGGGCGCCATTTCGGCCGCCTCGTTCGGGGCAACCTTCACCGTTTCGCGTGAGACAAGGATGTAGAACTCTTCCGGGTTCAGCACGATACGCCCGTCGCGCGGATAGACCGGTTCCCAGAACTGGGCTGCGTCATGCGCGCCGATCCCGCGCAGGTCCACCACGCCGGAATGATGCTTCGCCCGGTATCCCGCCGGTTGGCCTGCCGGAGGCTCCAAATCGATGGAGACCACTTTCTCTTTCAACGCCTCTGGCCGCTTCTTCTTGAACCGGATTTGCGCCAGCCGGTCACCCGGGCGCACCATGATCGGGAAAGTCCGCGGCGACACCTCGAGATAAAGCGGTCCGGAATACCCAGTCGGCACCTCGTCAAAAGCGCGGGACCGGTTGGTGACCAGCCGCGTGAACACGTCGATCCGGCCGGTTGAGCTTTTCGGGTTCGCCCGTGCAGCGATCCCTGCCGGCAGGCGCAAATGTTCCTGCAACGGCACGAGGTAAACACAGCCTGTCTCCAACACAGCGCCTTCCTGCGTCAGGTCAATCCGGTGCAGGTGGATGCCCGGCTCCTGCAGCATCTCGGCGACGGTCCGCTCCTTGCCTGGCAGGAAGCTCGCCCGCAGGCGGTAGGCATCCTCTGCAAGGCGCAGGTCAAGGCTCGCCGGCTGGACCTGTCCATCGTCCAGCGGCGTGTCCGTCCGGATGGCGCCGGAAGCTACCAGCGCCTCGATTTCCCGGTCGGGAAGAACACCTGTATCCTGTGGCATCACTTGCACCCCTCGCCTTCTCAGGCATAAGGGCGAAACACGGAAACACAAGGAATAAGCTGCCATGGCAGACGCATCGGGCGGAGACGCCAAAAAAGGCTGGAAACCTGCCACCAAAGCGGTGCGCGGCGGCCTCATGCGCTCCGAGCATGGGGAGATCGCTGAAGCGCTCTATCTGACCTCCGGTTACGCCTATGACAGCGCCGAACAGGCGATGCGGCGCATGGCAGGCGAAGAGCCGGGATTCGTCTATTCCCGCTATGGCAGCCCGACCTGCGAGATGCTGCAACAGCGCCTCGCCCTGATTGAAGGCGCGGAGACCTGCCGCGTGACCGGATCGGGCATGGGCGCTATCTCCTCGGCCATCATGGCCCCGCTGAAAACCGGCGACCGTGTGGTGGCGGCAAAGGCCCTGTTCGGCTCCTGCCGTTGGATCATCGCCAACCAGATGCCGAAATACGGCATTGAGACCGTCTTCGTTGACGGCGCCGACATGGACGCATGGGAACGCGAAATCGCCAAGGGCTGCCAGCTGGTGCTGATCGAAAGCCCGGCCAACCCGCTGCTGGACGGCGTGGACATCGCGGCTGTTTCGGAACTCTGCCGCAAGGCCGGCGCCTTGCTGGTCGTGGACAATGTCTTCGCCACGCCGATCCTGCAGAAGCCGCTGGAGCTTGGCGCAGACGTCGTTGTCTACTCTGCGACCAAGCACATGGATGGCCAGGGCCGCGTCATGGCCGGGGCGATCCTGTGTGACGAAACGCGGATGAGCGAGATCTACGATCCCTGGCTTCGCCATATGGGGCCGGCGGCCTCGCCGTTTAATGCCTGGGTCGTGCTGAAAGGCCTCGAAACCCTGCAGCTACGGGTCGAAGCGCAAAGCCGCAGCGCCGCGCGCCTCGCCGATGCCATCGCAGATCACCCCGCAGTCGCCGCTGTGCGCTACCCGCACCGCAAGGATCACCCGCATTACGAGGTCCACAAGAAGCAGATGCGGATGGGCGGCACGATGATGGCCCTGTCGGTGAAAGGCGGACAGGAATCCGCGTTCCGCTTTCTCAACGCGCTGGAGCTGGTCGATATCTGCAACAATCTCGGCGACACCAAATCGCTGGCTTGCCACCCGTCGACCACGACGCACCGCGCTCTCAGCGATGAGGAGCAGGCAACGATGGGTCTCGACCGTTCCTGGATCCGCTTCTCTGTGGGCCTCGAAGACGCCGACGACCTTGAATCGGACCTGATCCAGGCTCTTAACAAGGTGTAAACGAACAACGGGCAATTTCACCGAATGGCTCGAAGGTCGCCCCCACCCCAGTACGAACACGTCACCGACGGAGTGCGCATCCGCGTGCGCCCGAAGTTCATGTATGACGAGTCCGAACCTGCGGCCGGCCGCTTCATGTGGTCCTACACAGTTGATGTGGAAAATGAGAGCGACCGCACCTGGACGATCATCCGGCGACACTGGGAAATCGTCGATGCGATGGGCCGGCTCCAGGAGGTCGATGGCGAAGGGGTGATCGGCCAAACACCAACCCTCGGCCCGGGTGAGCGGTTCAGCTACACGTCCGGCGCGCCGCTATCCGCCCCATCCGGGATGATGCGGGGCACCTATGACCTGATAGATGATGAAGGCGGCGAACTGGTCGCCCTGATTCCCGCCTTCTCGCTTGACAGTCCTTACGACCGGTCGCGGCCGATCTGACGCCCCAGCTAGCCGTTCAGCGCTTCCTTGATGGCGTCCTTGACGCCCTGCTCATCCGCGCCGCCGATAGCGGTGTCACCAATGTAGAAGCCCGGTGTGCCGTCCAGGTTGAGCGCATGTCCCAGCAGCTGCATGTCGTTCAGCTGCTTCTTCAAGGTCACAGACTTCATGTCTGCCCGCATTTTGCGGACATCGACACCGATCGCTTCGGCGATTTCATCAATCTTCGCCTCGGTCAGCTCATCGTTCGACTTCACGTTCATAAGGGCAGCATGCATGTCGTAATACTTGTCCTGCTTGCCAGCCGCGAGGGCAGCAAGGGCCGCCGTTTCGCTGATGCCGCCGAAGATCGGATATTCCTTGAAGACGACGCGCACCTTGTTGTCGAACTCTTCCGGAAGCGCCTGCACGAACGGCAGCGACCGCTTGCAGTAGCCGCAGCGATAGTCGAAGAACTCCACGACCGTCACGGGCGCATCGGCAGGGCCAATGAAGTGGTCCGTATCCAGACTGTAAAGCTGGTCCTTGTTCTGGCTGATCGCCTCCTGTGCAGCCTTGGCGGCCTCGGCACGATCACGGGCATTGAGGGCGATAATCGCTTCCTCGATCACTTCCGGATGGGTGACGATGTATTCGTGAATGATCGTCTCGAGCTCAGCCCGGTCCATGCTGACGGGGGTCTTGCCGCTTTCGGCACAGGCGGGAGTCATGGCGACCATGGCAACAGCGGCGGTCGCAAGCAGGGGGCGGATCATCATAAATACCTTTCCAGGCCCGTCACGGGCTGCTTCATTTCGGCGCGACTATACTTGCAAGGGCCGGGCCGTCCATCAGTCCTGACAGAAAGTTGAACGGATTCAGTGCTCACCGACTGAGATTGAGAACTGGTTCACCCCACGACGGGCAGCGCGGTTGTAGAAATCGCGATTGTCGGGATTGTTCGGGTCGGTGATCAGCAGGATGTCGTCGGCACGGCGATAGTTCACCGTGTTGCGTTCCAACTGCTCGCGGGCACGGTGCGCGAAGATGTTGGCGCGTTGCAGGTCACCCACGGCGTAGGCGGATTCTGCTGTTGCCAGCTGGGCCTCGGCACGGCGCCCCTGCTTCTCCAGCGTGATCGCCAGCTGCTGCCAGGCGAACGCATTGTCCGGCTCCGCAATCAGCGCGTCTCGGAGGGCAGACTCGGCCTCCTCCACATCACCGGGCTCGGCGCGAGCGTTCAGGGAACGCGCATAATTGATAAGCAGCAGCGGTTGGCCTGGCTTCAGTTCCAGCGACTTGTGGTGCGGCTCGACCGACTCCGCAACCCGCCCGCCCTCAAACAGGATCTGTCCCTTCAATTCCCAGAAATAGGGATTGTCGGGCTCGTCCACGAGCAGGGAATTGACATCATCAAGGGCCACCTGGATGTCAGATGCCTGCAATGCCGCAATGGAGCGTGCGTAGCGTGCAGGCTCGCTCTGGTCGCTGTCAGGGTATTCCCGACGCACCTTTCCCGGCGTGTCGAGGAAGCCGATCAGTTTGGCGCGCATCATCTCGTACTGGTGCTGTTCCCTGTCCGTGGGCGGAACGTCCCGCGTGGGCGATTCATCGGCCAGCATACGCACATTGCGGATCCGGTCAGATGCCAATGGGTGAGAGCGGAAATACGGATAGCGGCGGGCCTGCGAGATCACTTCCTGAGCGCGGAACTTTTCGAAGAACTCGACGATCCCTTCCGGCGACTCTCCGAGTTCGGTGAGATAAGAGACCGCTGCAGTGTCGGCCATGGCCTCTTCGGAACGGGTGTGCACGTAGAAGTTCAGCGCCGCAAACTGCGAGGACGAGCCAATCAGGGCAGCACCAGCCCCCGGCTCCCCCGCTGCAATCGCCAGGATACCGAGGCCGATGGACACAAGCGCCGGTCGCGAGGCGACACCGGCAGCCCGGCTTCGGGTGACGGTATGGCCGCAAGCGATATGGCAGGTCTCGTGCGCCAGCACGCCCTTGATCTGGCCGGGCGAATCCGCAGCGATGATCAGGCCGGTATGGATGTGGATATTCTGGCCATTGGCCACGAAGGCGTTCAGCGACGGATCATTGATCACATAGAGGCCGACATCTTCATGCTTGAGGCCCGCGACATCGAGGATCGGGTCAGTCCACTCGCGCAGCGTTTCCTCAATCTCCGCGTCGCGGATCAAGCCCTGCGCAGAGGCCGAGATAGCCAAGGTCAAAGTGGCTGCTGCCATTGCGATATATCGCAGGAAGGTACGGGCCATGCGGGTCCTGTCTCCGTTTTCCGCCATTCCCCCGAATCTACGGGCCAAAGCCCGCAAATGCGAGGGGGAAGCTACAGGATAACAGAAATGTCAGGGTTTGGCTGAGGGGAACATGAACGAAAGCGCCGGATCGAGCCGGATTCCCACTTTTTCACCCGCTTTTGGCGCCTGATGTCGTGGCACGAGCGCGACGAGGCGCTGCCCCGCGGCATCCAGAACCAGCCTGTTCATGGCGCCGGTCACCTGGCTCGCCAGAACGCTCGCGTGCACATTTGACGACGGATCGAGGCAAATACCTTCAGGGCGTACGACCAGTTCCGTTCCTTGGGCCACATCTGCGAGCCCTGACGGCACATCCGCCGCCGCCATGCGGTTCACCGGGCCGAGCGAAGCGGCCACGTCTGCGCTGACCGGCTTCATGTACACTTCGGCCGCCGGGCCTTCCTGGCGCACCTTGCCGCCGCGCATGATGGCGACATGGTCCGCCGCTTCCAGCGCCTCAACCGGATCATGAGTCACGAGCAAGGCCGGGATGCCTGCGGCCCGCACCGCCTCCAGCGCGGCGTCACGTACGCTGGCCCGCAGAGCCGGATCAAGGCCGGAGAACGGTTCATCCATCAGGATCGCGGCGGGTTTCGGAGCCAACGCCCGTGCGATGGCGACCCGCTGTTGCTCGCCGCCGGACATTTCGTGCGGATAGGCATCGGCCCGTTCGGTCAGGCCCAGCCGGCCGAGCCAGGCGAGCGCCTCGGTTCTGGCCGCGTCTTTGCCCAGCAGCTTCAGGCCGAACGCAACGTTCTGTAACGCCGTCAGGTGCGGGAAGAGTGCAAAGTCCTGAAAGATCAGGCCGATATGCCGCTTGTCCGGCGCCAGCGTGGTCTTCGTGGAAGACAGTACCCGATCGCCAAGACGGATCTCGCCTTCGTCGACAGGTTCCAATCCCGCAAACAAGCGCAGCAAGGTCGACTTGCCTGCCCCGGACCCACCGAGCAACGCGGTGACCACGCCGGGCTTGAGATCCAGCGAAACGGAGTCGACGACACGCACGCCATGATAGGCGCGGCTCACTCCAATGGCGGACAGGCTATGACTCATGCGTATGCTCACCCGGCCGCGAATGAGAGAGTTGCCACGACAAAAGGATCACAGGGATCAGCCCCGCCACCGTGATCAGCAGCGCAGGCAAGGCCGCAGCCGCAAGGCGTTCGTCAGAAGCATAAGCATTCGCGCGCACCGCCAGCGTATCCCAGCTGAACGGGCGCAGCATCAGCGTTGCCGGCAATTCCTTCAGGCATTCGACAAACAGGATCAGCGCCCCTGCACTTGCCCCGGAAAGCGCGATCGGCAGGTCCACTTCCCGTGCGCGGCGGAGCGGAGATGCACCAAGGCTTTCTGCTGCGTGGCCAAGAGAAGCGGGTGCGCGCGCGAGCGCCGCCACCATGGGTTCGGCACCGGTCGTCGTGAACCGGCTGGCATAGACCCACGCCAAAGCCAGCACCGGCACAATCCCCGTCAGCGTCAAACCCAGCCCTCCCAGAACGACCAGCGCGCCCAGCGCCAGCACGGCCCCCGGAATGGCATAGGCAGACGATGCCGTCAGCCGCGCAAAGGCAGCCGCCGGTCCTTTCCCGCGGCCCGCCAGCGCAATCACCAGCGCCAGGACGAAGCCGAAAGCCGCGCCAGCCCCCGCAAGGATCAGCGTATTCTTCAGCGCCTCACCTACCGGGGCGATATATTCCCGTGCCTCAAGCGCCCGCCAGACGAGACGCGAGACCGGAACAAGGAAACCTATGGAAAACCCGACAAGGCAGAACATGGCGGCGCCGATCCCCCCCAGGCCGGACAGCTTCGTCCGCGAGACAGCCCGCCATCTCGTGGAACTCTGCTGGCTGCCCGCCCTTCCCCGGCTCCAGCGCTCGGCAAGCAACAGGCCAACGACCAGAACCAGCAGGATGACCGCGAGACGCGCGGCGGCGGCAGGTTCACCGAAACTCTTCCAGGCGCGCACGATGCCGAAGGTCAGCGTCGGCACGCCCAGATATTCCGCGGCGCCATAGTCTGCCGCGGTTTCCATCAAGGCCAGCGCAAGGCCTGCGGCAATCGCCGGGCGAGCTGCTGGCAGGACAACGCTCCAGAGGCTGCGCAGCTGCGATGCACCGAGACTGCGGGCCGCTTCAAGAGCGCAGATGGATTGGGAAACGAACGCCGTACGCGCCGTCAGATAGACATAAGGATAGAGACCGCTCGCCAGTACGAAAGCGAGGCCCGGCATCGACCGCATGGATGGGAACCAATAGTCCCGCGCCGACCAGCCGGTCATGTCCCGCAAGGCAGACTGGACAGGTCCACCGACGCCCATCAGGTCGCCCCAGGCATAGGCCAGCACGTAGCCCGGCGCCGCCAGAGGCAGGATCAGCAGCCACTCGAAAACAGGCCGCCCGGGAAAGTCGTGCATCGTTACCAGCCAGGCTGCTGGTACGGCAAAGGCAAGCATGAAGAAGGCTGCCATGGCCAGCGTGCCCAGCGTGCCTCCCAGATACGGCAGCATCAGCGTATCTCGAATGTGCTGCCAGGCTTCCCCACCTCCCATGAACAGCGCCGCCACCAGAACAGAGACAACCGGCACAGCGATGATCACGCCTGCAAGCACCGCCGGCGTATCGGCGGGCCGCAAATTCAGGCGCTTGGGGAGGAACGCCCGCGCAGGAAGGGGAAGGCCAGCCAAGCGCGTCGCCTCAGTTCCAGCCAGCCTTGTCATAGATCTCCTGCGCTTCGGACTGGTGCGTGCCCAGTTCATCCAGCGGGAAGTCGCTCTTCTTGAAGTCCGGCAGGGCAGCAAGCCCCTCCGGCAGGGGGGCGCCCTCGATCATCGGGTATTCCTTGGTCTCACCTGTAAGCCAGGTCTGGCCGTCAATACCGGCGAGCCATTCGATGAACTTGATCGCGTTCTCGCGGTGCGGCGCATTCGCAGCAATGCCAGCGCCCGTGACATTCACATGGGTGCCGGTCGTGTCCTGTTCCGGAAAGCTCAGCTTCACCTTGGCAGCGGCGGCCTGCTGGCTCGGCGCCCCGGTGGTCATACGGACATAGTAATAGTGATTGGTCAGTGCGACAGAGCATTCGCCGGCTGCAATGGATTCAATCTGCGTGATGTCTCCGCCCTGCGGCGGACGGGCAAAGTTTGCAACGACGCCATCGGCCCAGGCCTGCGCCGCATCATGTCCCATCCGGCCAATCAGCTCCCCCATCAGGGACAGATTGTAGATGTTGGTGGAGGACCGCTGGCAGACTTCACCCTTGAAGCGCGGATCCGCGAGGTCGCTGTAATGGGCGACCTCTTCCGGCGTCACACGCTGCGGATCATACGCAATGACGCGGACCCGGCGGGCAAGCCCAAACCAGTAACCGTCCTTCTGGCGGAAGTGCTCCGGGATCTTTTCGTCCAGCACAGTATCATGCACTGGTTGCAGCAGACCGGCTGCTTCAAAGCGGTACAGCGTGCCGGCATCGGACGAAATGACGACGTCCGCCGGGCTCGCTTCACCTTCGGCTTTCATGGTTTCAAGAAGTTCCGGAGCGCCCGATTCGCGGAAGCGGACCTTGATTCCTGTCTCGCTCTCGAACGCCTTGTACATGGCCTTGTCGGAATCATAGTGGCGGGCTGAGTAAATATTCAGCACACTCGCGCTCTGTGGCTTGTCCCCTGATTCAGCTACAGATTTGCTCGAATCGGAAGCAGGGGCGCCCGCATTCCCGCATGAGGCGAGGAGGATAGTGGCGGCGACGAGCCATGGGCGAATTCCGGTCATATCAGAGCCTGTATTTGCTTTTCAGCTCATCAAACATGGTTGAGAATAATTCGCAACAAGGTGATGTCGCGACTTTTTGCCCGTTTTTTGCACATGCGAATGGAATTCTCCCGTTGGGGAAGAATGTGCTTCAAATTTTCCAAGGTTTCCGATTTATTAATTCGAAACCTGGGGAATACAGGGGTTGGTGGTTATGACGACCGACATTGTGGTGGATCTAGGCTTGAAGTCGGCGGAAGAAGTCGCCCTTCTCGCGGTTGTGGTGGACGCATTCGTTCAGCAGTTCCTGGGACGGAACCGCCAGGGCGACGCACCAGACATGATGGTACGCACGGCATTCACACCGGACGGCGAAGTCTCCAAAGCCGTCATATTCCAGGACCGGAAATGGGCAGACGCCTTCGTCAATTTTTGGGAAGTCCGGAAAAGCCAGACCGACGCCGCCTGAGTCCTTCCTGAAAACGGACCATGTGCCGCCGCGTCAAAGCGGATAGTTCACCTTCGCACGCAAACCTCCTAAATGAAGGGCCATGAGCCCGCCCCTGCCTCCGCCAATTTCGAGTTTCACACCGAAAGTCGCCATCCTCGGCGCGGGCATTATCGGCCTTGCGACTGCATTTGAACTCGCCGTGAAGCGCGGCGTTCCAGTTACGCTCTACGACCCTGCCCCGATGGGACGCGGCGCCAGCTGGGCTGCGGCAGGCATGCTGGCCCCGGCCTATGAAGCTGCCGCCGAAGAAGGCGTCCACCCGCACCTGTTCGAGCTCTGTATGGAGGGCGCTGAACTCTGGCCGGACTTTTCAATCGACCTTGCTCACGCGGCCGACACCGATTCCGGCTATAGCGGCCGCCCTTCTCTCGCACTCGCCTTCGACGAGGCAGAGACAGTTGCCATGCACAAGCTGGCCCGTGCACTTGATGCCCGCGGCATCGCGCATGAGGAACTGCCACCCGCCACGGCACACCTGCTTGAACCCTCTATTGCCAAGGATCTGATCGCCGCCCTGCAGATGCCGACCGATGGCCAGGTGGACAACCGCGCCGTCGTCCGTGCTCTGATCATGGCCCTGCAGCGCAGCCCGCTGGCGACCCTGCGCAGCGAACCCGCACCGCTTCGCAGTGAAGGCGGACGCCTGACGCTGGAAGGGCACGACCTGATCCTCGCCGCAGGCGGCTGGAATACGGCCGCCATCAAGGTAGAAGAAAACGGCCAGCCGCTCAGCCTGGTCAACTGGGATCCTGCGCTGGACCAGATCGATTGCTATGGCGGCCAGATGCTGTCGGTCGCCCACGGCTACGGCTCGCCGGAAACGACGCTCCGCTGCGGTGCGATCTATATCGCCCCCAAGGCAGACCGCGTGATCATCGGCGCCACGGTGGAGCCCGGCGTCGCCACTGAAGCACCTGAGCCTGAGGCCATCGCCGCCCTGCACGCCCGCGCTGCACGCCTCTGCCCGGTGCTGGAAGGCCTGCCCGTGATCGAGACCTGGGCCGGCATCCGCCCCGGTACGCCGGACCGCGCGCCCATGATCGGCCAGACAGCCTCGCCCGGCCTGTTCGTTGCCGCCGGTCACTACAGGAACGGCATCCTGCTTGCGCCCATCACGGCACGGATCATCGCAGACCAGATGCTCTGCAAGCCGCTCAGCCCGCTGCATGAGAGCTTTGCACCGGGCCGTCTTTATGAAGCTGCCTGAAAATTTGCCCCGCGCCCTTGTATTCCCGGCGCGCGCGCTCTAAGTCGGCCCCTCGGCGAGCCCCGCCCGAAAGCTGAAGGATGCCCGAAATGAAAAACGCACCGCGCTTCGCCCTGCGTTCCAACCTCATTTCACGGCCCCTTCATGACCAGCTTTCTGACACTCGACTCTCTCTCCCTTTCCACGCCTGACGGCACTCCGCTTTTCGGTAATCTGACTCTGTCGCTCGGCCGCGAGCGTGTGGGCCTTGTCGGCCGTAATGGGTCCGGCAAGTCCACACTCTTGCACGCCATCATGGGCAGCGTGGCGCCGACGAGCGGAGGCATTCATCTGAACGGCACCGTCGGCATGCTCCAGCAATCGCTGGACGAAGCGCTCGACCTTGCCGGCGCCCTCGGCATCACCGATTCCCTCGCCTGCCTTGCCCGGCTGGAGTCCGGTGACGGCAGCGTCGAAGACGCCGCCGACGCCGACTGGACCCTGCCGTCGCGTGTGGAACAGGCCATCGCCGACACGGGCCTGCGCGATATCCCGCTGGATACACCAGTCGCCACTTTGAGCGGCGGCGAGCGCATGCGCGTCGCCCTCGCCCGCCAGATTCTTGAAGCGCCGGATCTGCTCCTGCTTGACGAACCGACCAACAATCTGGACACGGAAGGCCGTCAGGCTATCGCGAGCCTGATGCGCGCATGGCCGGGCGGGCTTCTGATTGCCAGCCACGACCGCGACTTGCTGGAACAGGTCGACCGGATCGTGGACCTCTCTCCCGTTGGGGTCACCATCTTTTCCGGCGGATGGAGCGAGTACGCCGCAGCGCGCGAAGCTGCCCGAGAAGCTGCAGAAGCAGACCTTGCCCGCGCCAGCGACACCCTCAAACGCACACGGAAAAGTGTCCAGCAGGCGAAAGAAAAACAGGACCGGCGCGACAAGGCGGGCCGCGCCGCCCGCACCAAAGGCGACGCCCCGAAAATGCTGCTCGATAAAAGGCAGGAACGCGCCGAGGCCACGCGGGGCAAAGGCAGCGCGCTCGCCGCCCGGCAGATGACGGAGAGCGAAGAGGATTTGGCCACCGCCCGCGCCCGGATCGAAATCCTCGCGCCGATTACGATGGACCTGCCGCATTGCGGGCTCCCCTCCGGCCGGCGCCTGATCGAGTTCAAGGGCGTGGAAATGGCGTTCGGTGGCCGGCACCTGTTCGGCCCGCTCGACTTCCAGCTGACCGGTCCGGAGCGGGTGGCGATCGCCGGGCCGAACGGTTCCGGCAAGTCTACCCTGCTCCGCCTTGTCACCGGCGCGCTGCAGCCCACATCCGGCACGGCATCACGCCTGACTGAAAATTTCGCCCTGCTGGACCAGCATGTCAGCCTGCTGGCGCCGGACGAAACCATCCTCGACAACATGCACCGGCTGAACCCCGGCCTCAGCGCCAACGCGGCACATGCCGCTCTCGCCCGGTTCGGCTTTCGCAATGACGATGCCATGCAGATGGCGGGCACGCTGAGCGGCGGCGAAAAGCTCCGCGCTGGCCTCGCTTGTGTCTTTGCCCGGCCTGAGCCGCCGGATCTGCTGATCCTCGATGAACCGACGAACCACCTCGACCTCCGCGCCATCGAGGCGCTGGAGACCGGCCTCAACGCCTGGGACGGCGCCATCCTTCTCGTCAGCCACGATGCCGCCTTCCTGAACGCGATCGACGTGACGCGGACCGTGAACCTATGACGCTGGGTCGCGCTGCCTGGAGTCTGGACGATTTCAAGTCGACATCCTAAGTCTCCCTCCGACAAGAGGAGATACCGGATGTACCAGATTGCGCCGATGAGCGAGGACCAGGAAGCCATCAAGGCCGCCGTCGAGAAGACGCTGGAGCCGTTCGACGACGAATACTGGGGCAAGGTGGACGAGACCGGCAATTGGCCGGAGGAGTTCTGCGATGCCATGGCCAAGGGCGGCTGGATGGGCATCGCCTTCCCCGAGGAATATGGCGGCGCGGGCCTTGGCCTCACCGAAGCGGCTATCATGATGCAGACCGTCACGCGCACGGGTGCAGGCTTTTCCGGCGCCTCGGCGATCCACCTCAACATCTTCGGGCCGAAACCGCTGGAGAAATTCGGCAATCCGGAACTGAAACAGGAAAACCTGCCCAAGATCATCTCCGGCGAGGAGAAGATGTGCTTCGCCGTGACCGAGCCGAATTCCGGCCTCGACACGTCCAGCCTCGAAACCCGGGCCGAGCGCACGAACAATGGCTATGTCATCAATGGCCGCAAGATCTGGACGACGGGCGCCCAGCGCGCGGACAAGATCCTGATCATCGCCCGCACGACGCCGAAGGACCAGTGCTCCAAGCCTCACCTCGGCCTGTCCCTCTTCTACACCGACCTCAACCGTGACCGCATCGAAGCGAACCCGATCCCGAAAATGGGACGCAAGGCGGTGGAGTGTAACACGCTCTTCATCGACAATCTCGAAGTGCCGAAGGAACACCTGATCGGCGAGGAAGGCGCAGGCTTCAAATACCTGCTGCAGGGCCTGAACCCGGAACGCGTACTGTTTGCCGTGGAATCTATCGGCCTCGGCTTTTCCGCGCTGGAGCGCGCTGCGCGATACGCCAATGAGCGGGTCGTGTTCGGCCGCCCGATCGGCCAGAACCAGGGCATCCAGCACCCGCTGGCGAAATCATGGGCGGAACTCTCCGCTGCAGAGCTGCTCGCCTACAAGGCCGCCGGTCTCTACGACAAGGGCCAGGATTGCGGCGCCGAAGCGAACTCGGCGAAATATCTCGGCACCGAAGCCGGCTTCCGCGCCTGCGAGACCGCCGTGCTGACCCATGGCGGCATGGGCTATGCGAAAGAGTACCATGTCGAGCGCATGATGCGCGAAGCCATGCTCGCCCGCATCGCCCCGGTCAGCCGCGAGATGATCCTCAACTTCATCGCCGAACGCGTGCTGGGCCTGCCGAAGAGTTACTAGGCCCCGCCGGGACTACATCTCATCGGTTTTCTTCATGTTCTGGAAGAACTCTTCCTTGCTGTTGGTGCGGGGGTAAGGGCCTTCCGGCACCGGCACGCCGAGGAAGGCGCAGAGCGGTTCCCAGCCATCTTTCGCCGAATGGACCAGCAGGCGGTCAGCGGGAATGGCCGCCTTCACTTCGGCTTCATGCGCGAGGAAGTTGGCGATCAGTTCGTCTTTCGTCTTTGCACTGCCGAAGCTGCGCTCGAGCACTTTGGTGACCATCGTGAACCATTCGACCGCTTGTGGCGGCCAGTTCTCCGGTGCCCAGACCGCGGAAAGGATTGTCTCCGAGATGCTGCCATACCAGCTCTCGGCAGAGCGGGACGAGAGGATGATCTTCGCATCCGGATAGTAATCCGCCAGCTCCTTCCAGAAGGCCGCCGACGGCCAGTCCACCGCCGAGCTGTAGCCGTCATAGATGGCATCAAAGTCCGGCTTGCCGCCCAGCGCGTCGTTCCACAGCGGCACTTGTTTCTCGCCCTTTTCGATCACTTCGATCATGTGATGGCAGGGCCCGAGGCCCAGCTGTTCCAGCGCAAGTTTGAGGGACATCGTCCCTGTCCGGCCATAGCCGGCACTGATTACCTTGAGTGTCACGTCATTCTCCCTGAGCCCGGTTCATCCGGAACTGTTTCATCAGCGCTAGCACATTTGCCCGGCGCAAGACAGACACGCATTAGTGGCGCGGAACCCGCCCGCGGATCCGGTCAAACCCGGCTTTCACATTGGCGAACCGCTCCATGATCGCGGCCTCGAACTCCAGATCCGTAAAGATGTAGGGCCAGTTGCCCTCGATCCCTTCCCGGACAAGCTCACCCACATAGAGCGGATCGATGCCGTGAGCGATCGCTTCGCGGGCCATCTGCGCGAATTCGGAGTCTGCCACATTGGCGTCTTCCCCTGTCGTGTCACGGGCCCCGGCAAACCGGGCCGGCACATTGCGGGCGGAGTCCATGATCTTTGTCCGGATGAAACCGGGACACAGCACCGACACACCGATACCGCGCGGTTCAAGTTCCGTCCGCAGGCCTTCGCTAAGGGCAACGACGCCGAACTTCGTGACATTGTAGGGCGGGTTCGTGACAGGCAGGAAGCCGGCAATGGAAGCGGTCGACACGATCTGTCCACCGTCACCATGCGCCTCGATCAGGGGCCCGAAGATCTCGATCCCCCAGACAACAGACATCAGGTTCACGCCGATGGTCCAGTTCCAGCCCGCATCGGTCCATTCGCCATAACTTCCGCCGCCGCCCACGCCGGCATTGTTGACCAGGATATCCACCCGGCCGAAGCGCTCCATCGTTGCATCGGCCGCTGCCTGTAGCTGGTCCTTCAGGGAAACATCGGCGATCACACCATCGACGTCGGCATTGGTCTGCTTCAGTCCGCCGACTGCGTCATCCAGCGCATCTTTTTCGATATCGCACATCATCACCTTCACACCGGACTGTGCCAGCGCCGTGGTGATGCCAAGCCCGATGCCCGAGGCTGCGCCTGTTACAAAGGCGACCTTGCCTGCCAGATCTTCCATGATGTCCTCCCGGTTTATTATTTTGCCGGGAAGCATGCGCCCACCCTGCCGAGCGGACAAGAGTGGACGAACGGAAAATCAATACACCCTGGCGGACAGCCGGTCAGGCTCAGGCGACGTCGCGCTGCGATCCTTCCAGCATTTCCCGGTAAGTCGGGAAGCGCTTTTCACCGACCAGATACGCATGAAGGTCACGCGCCTCCAGCGGCGGGGAATAAAGATAACCCTGTACCAGGCGGCAACCGGCGCTGCGTGCGATCTCCAGCTGCTCGCGAGTTTCGATACCTTCGATAATGCACTCGATCGACAGAGACCGGCAAAGATGCTGGATGGTCGCGACAAGGCCGAGGCCACGGGCCGTCGTGTTGATGGCCGCACCGAAACTGCGGTCGATCTTCACGATGTCAAACTCCAGCTCCTGCAGGTAGCGCAACGAGGAATACCCCGTGCCGAAATCATCCAGGGCGATCTTCAGCCCCATGAAGCGGAACTTCATGAGATTGTAGCGCGCTTCTTCCATGTCGTTCAGCAGCGACGATTCCGTCACTTCGAGCACCAAACGGTGGCGCACACTTTCCGGTTCCGCCAGGATCATGGCAACAAGCGCATCGCTGGTTTCGCGGCTGATGATGTCCTGCGCCGACAGGTTCACCGACATGGACGGCAGTTCCGGCCAGTTGCGGAGATGATCCAGCGCCTTGCGGACGACCACGCGGGTCAGCTTCTGGGTCATCCCCATCTTCTCGGCGACCGCCACGAATTCGACCGGCGGCACAGAGCCCAGCCCGGGGCTGTCCCACCGGGCAAGCGCTTCGCACCGGGTCACGTCGCCTTCGGTGGAATTCACGATCGGCTGGAAGACAAGGCGCAGCTCTTCATCAAGATTGGCTTTCTTCAGCGCCTGATGCACCACGGCTTCGCGCATTTGAGATTCGGCGTGGCTGGCGGAGAATTCAACCGCCTGCCCCACCTTGTGTTCTTTGGCGCGGAAAAGGGCAAAGTCAGCCTGCTCCATCAGATCGTGTGCGGAGCCTACCGGGAATGAACGCGAAGAATAGCCGACCGACGCCGATACACGGCTTGTGTCATTGTTCGGCAGCCGAACAGGTTCGTTCATCGCATTGACGATCTGCTGCGCGATGCGCTTGGCATCCTTCTGACTCGTCGTCCTGGGCAGGATGTAAGCGAACTCGTCGCCGCCGAGACGCGAAACGCTGGCATTGGTACCCAGTACGCGCTTCAGGCGGCGGGCGGTCTCCACCAGCACGGCATCGCCTGCTGTGTGACCGAACACGTCATTGATCGGCTTGAACCCGTCAAGATCGATCAATCCGATGACCGGAAGCCTTTGGTCTGTCTTCGGATTATATACAGCTTCAACATCCATAAAGAACTGACGGCGATTGGGCAGGCCCGTCAACATGTCCGTCAGGGCCATGGACTCATTCGTATTGGCCAGCTCGGATGAGCGGCGGTTCTCTGCATTGAGCCGGTTCAGCAGAACAACCGATTGGGCCAGACGCAGCTTGTATGTCCGGGATGCCAGAAAGAAGACGAGATAGGTGATCCCCAACTGCATTGTGGCGTAGAAATAAAACCGTTCGCTCCAGTCGAAGAACAGGAAGCAGAAGACGCCCAGCGTCATGAACAGGCACACGCCCACCAAACGCGGCCGCGAAATCGCACAGATCGTCGAGGAGGCACCTGTAAAGGCGGTAAAGAAGGACAGATAAAGCCGTTCCTGGCTGGTCGCATACGGAAGAAGCGTCCAGACCCAGACACCAAGGAGCAGGAACAAGCCTGCTGTGAGCGCTTCAACCTGCTTCAGCTTTACGCGCGCTTCGTCCGGATGCTCGAGCCGGCTGTTGCCGAATTTCCAGAAGGACAGGCGGACAATGCTGAGCGTCACAAAAATGGCTGGAACACCCAATGTAAGAAAATCCGGCGCGTTACCGACAAAGGTCGCACCGAGCGCCACGGCGGCTACCGTCAACATCATGTAGAGTGCCGGGATGTTCTGCGAAATCGCCCGCAGCTGCTCCATCATCACGGCTTCTTCTGGCGTGCGCGCGTTTTGCAGCATCGTCCGGTAGGTATTGATGTTGGTTCTCTTGAGCATACGTTCCGCCGGGTTGGTCTCTCCTGACTAGACAAGAAACCCTAATCTTCAGTGGATTCCGGGCGGGAATTTGCGGGCTTGGTTAAGCACCTGTTTAACATGTTTGATTGCCAGCGGACTGTCCCGCAGCAAAACCACGCGATCTGTCGTGATCATTGCGCCCCGCCCAGGTCTATCCAACTGGATTGGGACCGGTTCAGGATGGCAACATGTCTTTCCTTCACCCCCCTTCCGGCTTCCCGCCGCATCTTGCTGTGATCTGGCCGCTCATCTGGGCCCAGTTGCTGCTCCTGCGTGCTGCGGTGCGGGCCGCCTATGGCAAAGGCGTTCAATATCACTGGAGTGTCAGCCCGTTCGGCCGGGTCTTCCTGACATCGATAGACTGGATCCCCGGGCAGAAGGCCGACCGCATTTCGCTGAAATCCTGCACCCACTTCAATGACCGCCTCGCCGCCGCCTGCGACGGCCGCGCGGCCACGCCCGCTTACCTTCGCAATCCCGCGATCTCCGATACCTCCCGCCAGGGCCGGAGTCATGAATCGCACGATCCGCACTCTGCGGTGCTGTCTCCCCGCATGTTCGGGATGGCGCTGGCACAGGCGAACCTGCCCCTGCCGGAAACATGACGCGCCCCCTTCCCTGAAAATCCATTCCCTCCCCCAAGCGCCTTCACGGGCGCCGCACGTGCTGGCCGAAAGGTTTCCCTGCCTGGTCCCTCTTGCCGTGGGCGCGGCCCACGCTAAAACCGCAAACATGACTGATCAGCTTCCCGACCGCCTGTGCGTTGACCCCGACAGCCCGTTCCACGATCCGGAACTCCTCCAGCAGGAGATCGGCGTGCGTTTCAACGGCACCGAAAAGACCAATGTCGAGGAATACTGCATTTCCGAAGGCTGGATCAAAGTTGCCGCCGGCAAGGCGCTCGACCGCAAGGGCAAACCGCTGACCCTGAAGCTGAAAGGCCAGGTCGAAGTCTGGATCAAGGACGGCAGCGAGGGCTGAAGCCCCTTTCAGTCGGGGCCAACTCGCCGTAAGCTCCTCTCCGGGAGGGCCCCGTCATGGCAATTTTCATTCTCGGTCTGGTGATCTTTTTCGGCGCGCACGTGTTTTCGGCCGTGCGTTCCCGGGAGCCGGGCAAGGACCTGAAGAAGAAGATGGGATATGGGCCCTATATGGGGGCCTATACGTTCGTCTCCATCGTCGGCTTTTTCCTGATTTGCGTGGGCTATGGCGAAACACGCGGCATGGGCCTTGTTTATTCTCCGCCAAGCTGGGGCAAGCACGTCAATTTCGCCCTTATGCCGCCCGCCTTCATCCTGATCGTGGCCTCGCAGCTGCCGGTCGGCCGGATCAAGAAGTGGGCGAAGCATCCGATGCTGGTCGCCGTGAAACTCTGGGCATTCGGGCACTTTTTTGCGACCGGCCAGCTGAACGCCTTCCTGCTGTTCACCGCCTTCATGACCTTCGCCATTTTTGACCGGGTCATGGTCAAACGCCGCGGCGACAATGGCCCGGCACCGGAAGCGCCGACGAAACTCTGGCCCGATGTCGTCTCGGTCATCGGCGGCATCGTGCTTTATGTCGTGTTTGTCGGCTATCTGCACGCAGCGCTGATCGGCGTACCGGTGATCATGCCGGGCTGAGTCCGGCAGATAAACTCCTTGTAATCCCGGAAGGAATTCTTGCCCGCGTCCGCTGGAGCGGATAAGCCGCAGCGCATGTCAAAGCAAACACAGATCACCCGCAAGACCGTCAAGGACATCGCCAAGGCCAAGGGCGGTACGCCTCTGGTCATGCTGACGGCCTACGACGCGCCGATGGCCGAGTTGATGGACCCGCATGTGGACATGCTGCTCGTCGGCGACAGCCTCGGCATGGTGGTACACGGCCTCCCCTCCACGGTCGGTGTAACAATGGAGATGATGATCCTGCATGGTCAGGCCGTGATGCGCGGCTCTGAACAAGCTTTCGTGGTCGTCGACATGCCTTTCGGCAGCTACGAAACGAGTGAGGACCAGGCGTTCCTGAACGCCGTGCGGATCATGAAGGAAACCGGCTGCCAGGCTGTGAAGATCGAGAGCGGCGCCTACGCTGCCAAGCAGATCGCCCACCTTGTCGAGCGCGGCATCCCGGTCATGGGGCACATTGGCCTGCGCCCGCAGGCGATCAATGTCGACGGCGGATTCCGCGCCAAGGGGCGCACCGAGACCGAGCGCGAAATCGTCATCAACGAAGCCCGCGCAGCTGATCGTGCCGGGGCCTTCGCCATCGTCATAGAGGGGGTCGCCGAAGACCTCGCCGCCGAGATTACAGCCGAAGTCAGCTGTCCCACGATCGGCATTGGCGCCTCCGCCGCCTGCGACGGCCAGGTCCTCGTCGCCCAGGATATGCTGGGCCTGTTTGACTGGGCCCCGAAATTCGTTCGCCGCTATGCAGATCTGCGCGCCGAGACAGAAGCCGCCGTTAAGGCCTATGCCGAAGATGTGCGAACCCGCAATTTCCCCGGAAAAGCTGAAACCTACAGCCTGCGAAAACCTTGATCAGAACAGCGCTGGCACATTGCAGCCAGCCGCGGCGGCGTCTAGGTTCCCGCCAGAATTGTGAACCCCGACCGGAGCGGCCCATTGAGCGACATTTTTGAAGAAGTCGACGAAAGCCTTCGCCAGGACAAGATCGAGACCGCCTGGAAGCGCTATCGTCTCTTTGTCTATGGCGGCGCAGCGCTTCTTATTGGAGCCGTAGCCGTCAACGAATTCGTGCTTTATCCCCATTTTGCAGAAATCCGCACCGAACGGGCGAAAGCTTTTGAAAGCGCGGCAACCCAGCTGGCGGACGGGGACTATACCGATGCCGAAGCCGGCTTCCGGGCACTTGTGGAAGAAGGGTCGAGCCTGTCTCCGCTCGCCGCAAATTATCTGGCGCAAACGGTCTATGAAGGCAGCGGCGATGCCGCCGGTGCCACAAATGTGCTGGCAGAGACCGGCAAGGCCGATGGAACGCCCTTCGAGCGCGGCGCCCTGCTGAAAGCGGCTTATGCCAAGGCTGACACCGCCTCGCTCGCAGAGCTGGAGACCCTTCTGGGCGACCTGAAGGAAGAAGAAAGCGGCCTTGGCGCCCTCGCCCGCGAGCTGATCGCGGCAAAGGCTTATGCCGAGGGGGACGCCGCCCGCGCGCGCACCGCTTACAACCGCCTGAAATTCGATGCTGCGGCCCCACAAGGCGTGGTCCGGCGTGCGGAAATCGCGCTCGCCGCGATCCCGATCCCTGCCGAGACAACCACAGACATTCCCGCTGAAGAGGCGGCACCCGCCGAGGCGTCCGAAACCACTGAGGAGACCGGTCAATGACCCAAACCCGCAAGTTCCTGCTGGCCGGAGCCGCGCTCGGCTTCCTTGGCCTGACCGCCTGCTCAAGCTTGCCGAGCTTTAACTTCGGCAACAACAAGGCGAAGGAACTGGCCGAGGCTGAAAAGGCCGGACGGATCACCATGGTCCTGTCGGATACCGACCTCGAAGCCGCCCCGGACCTAGCAACCGAGACAATCACCCTGCCCCCGGCGCAGGAAGTCGACTCCTGGGCCCAAGCCGGGTCCAATGCAGCGAAAGTGAACGGCCATATCAAGGCCGCCGAGACGCTGTCGGTTGCCTGGCGCAACGGTGTCGGCAAGGGCTCGAGCAAGAAATCCGCACTCTCCACACCGCCGGTTGCCAGCAATACGACGATCTTCACGCTCGATTCCGAGCAGCAGGTCGTTGCGACGGATATTGCCAGCGGCAATACGAAATGGCGCAAGAAGCTGAAAGGCCTGACCAAGCGTGACAAGGCTGCGCTCGGCGGCGGGCTCGCGGTTGAAGGCGATTCACTGGTTGTTGCCAGCGGCTTTGGCTATGTCACAGCGCTGGACGCCAACACCGGCGATGAAAATTGGAAGAACACGCTGAGCGCGCCAATGACCGGTGCTCCGACCATCAAGGACGGCCGCATCTTCGTTGAATCCAACAACAACGAAATCTACGCTCTGTCGCTGGAAAGCGGCGAAGTGGAATGGTCGGACCAGGCGATCTCGGAAACGGCGCGAGTGTTGGGAAGCCCCAGCCCTGCTGCGGTCGAAGATTTCGTCATCGCGCCCTTCTCTTCAGGCGAAGTGATTGCGTATCTCGCCTCGAACGGCCGCCGCCTGTGGACGGATGCCATCTCCAGCGCCGGCCGGTTTACGCCGATTTCAGAGATCAACGACATCGGCTCACGACCGGTTCTCGCCGGCGGCCTTGTCTTTGCTTCCAGCCAGTCCGGTATCACCATTGCCATCGACGGCCGTAGCGGCCAGCGGATCTGGACCGCGCAGATCGGCTCTGTCCAGCCGCCTGCCGTGACCGGCCAGCACATGTTCGTGCTCGGAACGGACGGGAAGCTCGCCTGCCTCAACTCGACTACTGGTCAGGCTTACTGGATCGTCCAGCTGCGCCAGTTCGAGAAAGAAAAGAAAAAGAAAAAGCGCATCTCCTATTCCGGTCCGATCGTCGCGTCCGGCCGGGTTCTGGTCGTCTCATCGACCGGACGGTTGCTCGCTTACTCGCCTGAAACCGGGGAAGAAGTCGGGTCGATGAAATTGGGTGATCGCGCCTACCTCGAACCTATTGCCGTGCAGGACAAGCTCATTGTCCTGACGGATGACGCAAAACTGATCGCAATCAAGTAAGGGGCAGCGCCGGCAGGCGCGACCCCCGCTTATGTCACGGGCCTGCCATGCCGCTCAAACTCGCCATTGTCGGACGTCCGAACGTCGGAAAGTCCACGCTCTTCAACCGGCTTGCCGGTAAGAAGATTGCGTTGGTCGACGACCAGCCGGGGGTCACCCGCGACCGCAAGGAGGCAGAAGGCCATCTCGCCTCCATGCCGCTGATCCTGATCGATACAGCGGGATACGAGAGCGTCCACGACGACAGTCTCGAATCCCGGATGCGCGAGCAGACCGAAGCCGCCATCGCGGAAGCCGAGCTTTGCCTTTTTCTGGTCGACGCCCGCACCGGCATCACGCCGGATGACGAAACCTTTGCTCAGCTGCTGCGCAAGTCGGGCCTGCCGATCGTGCTGGCCGCCAACAAGGCCGAAGGACGTCAGGGCGAAGCAGGCGTGATGGAAGCCTGGTCACTCGGCTTTGGTGAACCGGTGGGGCTATCTGCCGAACATGGCGAAGGCTTCGCTGAACTCTTCGATGCGATCCGCCGCGCCCTTGGCGAAGAAGCCTTCGAAAAGGCGATGGAAGAGCCGGAGCCAGATTATGCACGCGGTGGTGGCGAGGATATCCTCGAAAAGCTCGCCCATATCGACATCGATGACGAGACCCTCTCCGACGACGATCTCGTTGCCGCGATCGAGGAAGCCGATGTCGATGTAGAGCCGGAGCCTCCGTGTACGGACAAACCTGTCAAGCTGGCCATCGTCGGACGCCCGAATGCCGGCAAATCCACGCTGATCAACCAGTTGCTGAAATCCGATCGCCTGCTGACCGGGCCGGAGGCCGGTATCACGCGGGACTCCGTGACATTGGACTGGGAATGGGAAGGCCGCCGCGTGCGCCTCGTCGATACGGCGGGCCTGCGCCGCAAGAGCAAGGTGCAGGAACGGCTGGAGCGAATGTCCACCGCCGAAACCATCCGCTCCCTGAAATATGCAGAGATCGTCGCGCTGGTGATGGATCCGCACGATGCGCTGGAGAAGCAGGACCTTCAGATCGCAGACCTCTGCCTGCGCGAGGGCCGCGGCCTCGTCCTCGTTGCGTCCAAATGGGATACGGTGAAAGATCCAGACGCCGCTGCGCGGCATATCCGCGACATCGCCAACCGCCTGATGCCGAATGCTGGCGGCGCGCCGGTCGTGTTCCTGTCCGGCCTGACCGGAAAGCATGTCGACCGGCTGATGCCGGCGGTCATTCAGGTCCACAATGACTGGACCGCGCGCGTGAAAACCGGCGACCTGAACCGCTGGCTGCGCCACACGATTGAACGTCACCCTCCCCCGGCCGTCCAGGGCAAACGGATCAAGCCGCGCTATATGGCGCAGATGAAATCGCGCCCGCCGACCTTTGTGCTGATCGCCTCCCGCGGCGACCAGATGCCGGAGACCTACAAGCGCTACCTCATCAACGAATTGCGCGAAGCGTTCGACCTGCACGGCGTGCCCATCCGCCTGTTCGTACGTCAGGGCAAGAACCCCTATGCCGGTAAACCTGCCGGTTTTCAGAAGCCCCCCTCCAAGAAGGGCAGCAAGCACTAAAATCCCACACACCAGAATGTTATTCGTCTGATACCGTGCGCCTTTATATGAAGGACGAACTTTCAGAAGGAGTCGGGGCATGAATCAGATTCAGGACATCGTCAAAACCTATTACGGGGAAACACTGTCCACTTCGATGGATCTGAAGACCGATGCGTGCACCACGGCGGACCGGCCGCCCCCGCACGTCTCTGCCGCACTGGCCGCTGTGCATGACGAAGTTGCCGCGAAATATTATGGCTGCGGCCTCGCCATCCCGACGGTACTGGACGGTCTGAACGTGCTCGACCTTGGCAGCGGCGCCGGGCGGGATGTTTTCGCTTTGGCGAAACTGGTCGGACCGGACGGTCACGTCACCGGGGTCGACATGACCGATGCGCAGCTGGACGTCGCCCGCGCGCACGAGGCCTGGCATGCGGAACAGTTCGGCTACAAGGCGCCGAACACGCGTTTTGTGAAAGGATACCTGGAGAAACTCGGCGAACTGGACCTTGAGCCCGGTTCGTTCGACCTGATCATCTCCAATTGCGTTATCAATCTGTGCACCGACAAACCGGAAGTGTTCCGTCAGGCCCACCGCCTGCTGAAGCCGGGTGGGGAGATTTACTTCTCCGACGTCTACGCAGACCGGCGCATCCCGGCAGACCTTGCGGCAGATCCCGTTCTCTATGGCGAATGCCTTTCCGGCGCGCTCTACTGGGGAGACTTCCAGTCTATCGCCAAGGCTGCTGGCTTCACCGATCCACGGACCGTGAACCATCGCCGCCTCGGCATCATCGATCCAGCCCTGAAGGACAAACTGGGGCCGATCCGCTTTGCCTCCGTTACGGCGCGCCTTATCAAGCTCGAAGGGCTCGATGCGGCGTGTGAGGATTATGGCCAGGCCGTGATCTACAAGGGCGGTATTCCGGGCATGGAACAGGTCTTCGTGCTGGACGCGGAGCACAGCATCGAGGCCGGCCGGGTCTTCCCCGTCTGCGGCAACACGCTGGCCATGCTGAAGGATACGCGCTTCGCCCCCTATTTTGACGTCATCGGAGATGGCGCCACCCATTACGGCCTGTTCCCCGGTTGCGCTGCGCCAGACGTGTTCGCGGCCACTATCGCCGACGAAGCCCCCGCCTCCCCCGGCGGCTGCTGCGGCTGATCTTCACGGTCCAGGTATTCTCCTGTTTGCATTTTGCGCGCGATAATATATAGATATCTATATATTATCAGAAAAGGAGGCGGCGATGCTGTCCCGGCGCGCACTTCTCGTTACTGGCGGTGCCAGTATTCTTGTCCTAGGCGGCGGCTATGCCGGCCTTTCCAGCATGAGTGATATCAGCTCCGCACGCGAGCCTTGGAAGCAGGCAAGCAAAGGCTTCGGCGATGCCCGTCTGAACGCCGCCGCCTACGCCATCCTCGCACCCAACCCGCACAACCGACAGCCATGGATCATCCGGCTGGAGGGTGACGACAGCCTCACCCTGTTCTGTGACCTGAACCGCCGCCTGCCGGAAACCGACCCGCCAGACCGCCAAATCACGATCGGCCTTGGCGCTTTCCTCGAGCTAATGCGTCAGGCTGCTGCTGAACAAGGAAACCGCCTGGAGGTCACAAAATTCCCGGAGGGCGAACCGGGAAACCGGCTGGACGCTCGTCCCATTGCTCATGTGCGCTTTGCAAGAGACGCCAATGTCGAGCGCGACCCGCTATTTGGCTACGTTCTTCGGCGCCGTACAGCCCGGCTGAAATTCGACCCAGGCAGGCCGGTTCCAATGGACCGATTGGCAGCGCTGATGGAAATTTCGACGGCCTTGTCCGGTCTCGATACGACACGGATCGATGGCAGCAGCGATCCTGAGAAAGTCAGCTGGCTGAAAGATCTCTGCAAGCGTGCCTGGGAAATCGAATTGCGCAAGCCCGAGACGTGCCATGAAAGCTCCAACCTCACCCGTATTGGCGCCAAACAGATCAACGCCAATCCGGATGGTATCTTCCTCGCGGGTCCGATGATGGAAGCTTATCGAATGTCCGGGATGCTGACGCAGGAGAACATGGACGAAGTCGGCTCCACTGCCTGGCAAGCCACCAAGTCCTTCTACGATGGCCTGATTGAAAGTGCGCCGACATTCCTTTGGTTCACCACGCCCGGAAACTCGCGGTCCGAACAGCTGGACAGCGGCGCGGTGTGGGTCAGGCTGCAACTGGCGGCAGCAGCTGCCGGAGTCGGTTTCCAGCCTCTTTCTCAGGTGCTGCAGGAATACAGCGAAATGGCAGCGCCGTTCGCCGAGATCCACGAGCATTTCGGCGTGACGCTTCCGGGCCGGGTGCAGGGCCTCTTCCGGCTGGGATATTCGCGCGGCCAGCCTCCCTCCCCCCGGTGGCCGCTTGAATCGCGGATCGTCACATGAGCCGGCCAGCCGGTCTCGCCGGCGATCCGGTCGAGTTCGAGGTGATGACAGAGATCTCAATCATCGCCCACCTCGCCGACAACGCTTTTGCCCGCCGCCTACCGGATGGTCTGACCACGGCGCAATTTACCGTACTGAATCATCTTTTACGGTTGGAGGTGGAGCAAACAATCGGAGAACTCGCACGTGCGCTTCAGGTGTCCCAGCCGACCATGTCTTCCACAGTACGGCGGCTGGAGGAAAAAGGCTTCGTGACGCTGCTGCCCGATCCGAACGACCGGCGCATCCGGCGCGCTTCGGTCACCCCTGCGGGCGCGGAGATACGGAAACGGTCCGTAAAGGCGCTGGATGCGGCTAAACCAGAGCTGGCGGCACTCTCTCAAGCGGAATGGAAGCAGCTCCTGCCGGTTCTGTTCAAGCTGCGGGTCGCGCTCGATTCGGCGCGTTGAGCCCTATTCCTCCGTCCGGTCGACGCTCCCGCGCAGGGACTTGATCTCTCCACGCTTCTTTTTCGTGGCGATGCGCCGGCGAATACTTCCCTTGGTCGGTTTGGTGCGAATACGCCGCTTGGGTTTGTGGCTGGCTTTCAGGATCATCTCCGCCAGCCGCTTGCGTGCGGCTTCGCGGTTCAGGACCTGGCTGCGATGATTGCCTGCTTCCAGTATCAGGCGGCCGTCATTCGTCATGCGGCTGCCGAACAGTTTCACGAATCGCGCCTTGATCTCCGCCGGCAGGGAGGACGCCTCGACATGCCAGGTCAGCTGCACAGCCGTGGACACCTTGTTCACGTGCTGCCCGCCCGGCCCGGAGGCCCGCACGAAAGCTTCCGATAGCTCCCACGCCGGGACGGTAATCGCTTCTGAGACACGAAGATCGCCGAAATCGGACATGGATAAAGCTTAACTCCCCGTTCAGAGACCGTTCAGGCCGGAAAAAGTAGGTTTGCTCCAATGCGCGATGCGCGACAACCAGACGGCCCGCCAATCACAGTGCGGCAGGCCATTTCGACGGAGGCTCAGCCTGCCATGAAACTGATGAACACATTCGGAAAAGCCATGGCGGCGCTGGCCGTTGCCGGCCTGACCATCGCCCCCATCGCCAGCGCCGATCCCGACCGGGGCCGCGACCGCGGCAGCTACGATCGTGGAGACCGTGATCATGACCGCAGCCGCAGGGATCGCGGCGATCGTCATGACTACCGCGGAGACCGGCGTGATTATCGCGGCGACCGCCGGGATTATCGCCGGGACCACAGCCGGTATGACCGCCGGGATCGCTACGAGTATCGCCGCAGCTATCACCCGCGGTACGCATACCGTCCACCTGTACGGCATTATTATGCCCCGCCGCCTCGCTATAGCTCTTACGCGACCTATGGCTACCGGACCGGACCGTACTTCCGCACGGGCTATATCTCGCCCTACCGGATCGGCGGCTATTACCGCCCGCACCCGCGCACGGTCTATATCCGCGACTATGACCGTTACGGCCTGTATGCCCCGCCGCCCGGATACTACTGGGTTCACGACTATGATCGCGGCGACGCGATCCTGGCTTCGGTGGCCACAGGCGCAATCATTGGCCTCGTTGTTGGCGCGCTCGCCTACAATTAAGGCTGATCGGGCGTCCTGCCCGCTTGGTGAACGCCCGGATGTCTTCCCGGCATCCGGGCGTTTTACGTTCAGATTGTGAATTTGGGCCAAAAAGTCGCGTTCTTAACTTTTGCATGGCGCAAATCATGCTTAACTCTGAGTCGTCCGGGATGGTCCCGGACAAAAAGTACGCGCCTGTTGCGCGCCTGAAAGGAGGTGATCCATGTCGAGTGAGAAACCAGGTGAGGCCAAGTGGTCCAAGTCCTATGGTGTCTTGTTGGAGCAGCCTCTGATCAGCGCCTAGAGATTTGTACCGGTAAGCTGAGACGCTGCCGGGACCATTGTCCTCAACGGACTCACGGGAGCCGTCCTCATCAGGGCGGCTTCTTTGATTCTGGAAGGGATTTCATTGTCCCTGGCGGTAATTGCTGGCCGAAACGGGTTCGCGCGGGCGCGCAATTCGGCTATCTGGCTGCAAACACCCGAACGGAGACATGCCCATGACCGTCCTTACCCACGCCGCTTCCGGATGGACCATCGGGACGGGAAAACCGCTCTCCGTGATCGCTGGCCTGAATGTGCTGGAAGATGAGGGCCTGGCCCTGGAAATCGGCACCGAACTGAAACGCATCTGCGGTGCGCTTGGCCTGCCCTACGTGTTCAAGGCCAGCTTCGACAAGGCGAATCGCTCCTCGATCAAATCCTATCGCGGGCCGGGCATGGAATCGGGCCTGAAGACACTGGCCAGCGTGAAAGCCAAGCTCGGCGTGCCGATCTGTGCCGACTTGCACGAGCCTGGCCAGGCCGAACCGGTTGCCGCAGTTGTGGACATCGTCCAAATCCCCGCCTTCCTGTGCCGTCAGACAGACCTCGTCGTCGCCACCGCGAAAGCCACAGCAGCAGCGGGCGGCATCATCCAAGTGAAGAAGGCTCAGTTCATTGCACCGTGGGACACGAAGAACATCGTCTCCAAGATCGGTGAAGCAGCCGATGTCGGCGTGATCCTGTGTGAGCGCGGCTCCAGCTTCGGATACAACAATCTCGTCGTCGACATGCTGGGCATCCCGGAGATGCAGAAGCTTGGCTGCCCGGTCACGATCGATGCAACTCATGCCGTCCAGTTGCCGGGCGCTGACCCGCGCACCGCTGGCGCCTCCACGGGCGGACGCCGTGACGGCGTGGCGATCATCGCGAAAGCCGCCATCGCATCGGGCGCGGACGGCGTGTTCCTCGAATTCCACACCGATCCGGACAAGGCGCTTTGCGACGGGCCGAGCTGCCTGCCTATCACAGATGCCGAAGGCCTGCTGACGACGCTGAAGGCGCTGCACGAGGTGGTGGCCGCGTGAGGCGGGATGCCAACCAGGAAACGCGCGTCATCCTGCTGAACAAGCCATTCGGCGTGCTCTCCCAGTTCACGGACAAGGGAAACGCAGGTTCGAAGCGGCGGACCCTGTCGGAACTGATCGACATTCCCGGTGTCTACCCGGCGGGCCGGCTGGACCAGGATTCCGAAGGCCTGATGATCCTGACCAATGACGGCCGCTTGCAGCACCGCATCGCCAATCCGGCCAACAAGATGCCCAAGACATATTGGGCGCAGGTGGAAGGCATTCCGGACGAAGCGGCCTTGCAGCGCCTGCGTGATGGCGTGGACCTTTCCGACGGCCTGACCGCCCCGGCGAAAGCCAGCGCCCTTCCCGCACCTGAAAATCTCTGGCCGCGCGTGCCGCCGATCCGTTTCCGCAAATCCGTGCCAGACAGCTGGATCGAACTGACGATCACGGAAGGACGCAACCGTCAGGTCCGCCGCATGACAGCCGCTGTCGGCCACCCGACCCTGCGGCTGGTCCGTGTCCGTATCGGCGAGTGGGAGCTCGGAAACCTTCAGCCCGGCGAATGGCGCGAAGGCCATGTGCCGCAGCCACCAAAACACAGGAGTCGGGGCAGTTTACGCCACTGACACGACAGGGACGACAAGACCCAGGGGAATTCAGAATGGAAAATACCGCCCAGCTCCAGTCCATCGGCGGCTGGTTCGACCAGAACGCGCCTCAGTGGGCACAAGATGCCGCCAGCTATATCGCCACGGTCTGGAACCAGGGCGATTACGGCCTCACCTATGGCGAGATCTTCACGGCTGTCCTGATCGTGGCCGTCGCACTGATGGTCCGCGGCCTGTTCGCGCGGATCATCGTGTCCTCCATCATGCGCCTCACGGCAGGCACCAAGACCCGGCTCGACGATGCGCTGGTCAATTCGATTGCGACCCCGCTGAAGGTCGTTCCAGTGATCATCGGCATCTACATCGCCCTCCAGGTGACGGATATTTCCGGCGAAGCGGAAGTGTATGCCAACCGGATTCTGCGCTCGGTGATCACGCTCGCTGTGTTCTGGACACTAGCCCGGGCCGTAAACGCCTTCGAGTTCATGTTCGGTACGCTGCGCAATGCACTGTCTTCGGCGGCAGTCGACTGGATGGTGAAAGCGCTACAGGTCCTGCTTGTGGTGCTGGGAATGGGCGCGGTGGCCGAACAATGGGGCATCCAGATCGCGCCACTTCTGGCCGGGCTTGGCGTGCTGGGCATTGCCGTCGGTCTGGGCGCGCAAGACCTGTTCAAGAACCTGATCTCCGGCATCCTGATCATCACCGAGAAACGCTTCGTGCCCGGCGAATGGATCAAGGTGGATGGCGTTGTCGAAGGGACAGTGGAGAAGATCAATTTCCGCTCCACGCTGATCCGGCGGTTCGACAAGAGCCCGGTTTATGTGCCCAACAGTGCCCTGTCCGACGCGGCCGTGACGAACTTCTCCCGCATGACCTATCGGCGGATCAAATGGGCGATTGGCGTCGAGTACCGAACAACGGTCGATCAGCTGAAATACATCCGTGACGAAATCGAAGCCTGGCTCTGGAATGACGACCGCTTCGTGAAACCACCTGAAGCAGCGCTGTTCGTGCGCGTCGACAATTTCAATGCCAGCTCCATCGACTTCCTCATCTACACCTTCACCAAGACGAAGGACTGGGGCGATTGGCTAGCCATCAAGGAAGAGTTCGCCGTTGCCGTCATGGAGATCATCGAGAAAGCCGGTACAGGGTTCGCCTTCCCGAGTCAGACGATCTATCTGCAGGAAACCGATCCGCCGGAAATCATGGCACCGCCGGCAGCCAGCGAAGGCGTGGAGCGCGCACAGAAAATGATAGCGGAGAGTGGAAACCGGCGTGGTATGGGCGAAGCCGACGATGACGGCTGACCCTACCGCGCTACTCCATTTCAGGCAGCAGCTCCGGCTGTACCATGCTGCAGATCAGCGGTGATGCGTCTTTCAATTCGTAGAACATCGCCGTGTCTTCCAGCGTGTTGAGATGCGCCGTAAACTGACCGTCAGCACATTCCGGGCCGATCCGCGTTGCTGAACAGTCCAGATAGAGCGGCACGTTCACCTTGCCGGGAATCAGCACAGCAGCCAGTTCCTCGCTGCCATAAAGGACGAGATGGGCGCTCATGTCTGACTTGTCGCAGATGTAATCCATCTCCCGTGTCAGGCCGAGTGCAGCGGCGCGCGCTTCCGGACTGGTGACCGTATCATCAGACGTAGAGACTGCTGCAACGTCTGCAGGTTCCGTAATGATTTCCTCCGCAGGAGGTGTTTCGCCCGGATAGCCTGACCCCACCGCGTCGTCGCATGCTGCAGGGATCAACAACAGTATTGAGCATAGTCCGGCACAGCGCATCACGCATGATCCTCCTCCACCCTATCGGAAAGAGTATCATGCGGAAGGCGATTCCGGAAACGCGGACTATTTCACCCAGGCACCCGGCGAATTCGTCCGGTAACCGAGCGAGCGGTACGCCGCGTCGATCAGGCTCTGTCCACGGTCATTCAACAGGATGCCATTACCCATCTGGTTCATTGTGTAGCTGAAGGCGAGGCCGCAATCCGGATCGGCGAAACCGATGGAGCCACCCGCGCCGACATGCCCAAAGGCCCGTTCACCCATGATCGCGCTGGTGCCGGGGCCCATCTTGCGGCGCCGGTTGTCCATGGATTTCATGAAGCCGGAAGCAAAGCGGGTCGGGATCAGCAGCGTCGCATCCCGGTGGGTTGCGGTCGACACCATGGTCATGTTGTTGAGCCGGTCTTCAGAGACCAGGGACCCGTCATTGGTCGCAAGCGGTGTGTACATCGCCACCTGCCCGCGTGCATTGGACAGGCCTCCGCCGCCGCCGATTTCGGCGGTCTGACCCTTGCGGTCGTTGAAGTCCCAGCCGCCGGTGTTCATGAAACTCTTGTGCTGGATCGATTCCGGATCGGTCATCAGCTTGATGCCGAACTCCGTCGCCTCATCACCCGGCTGAGGAACGTATTGGCGGATCGGGGCGATGTGCACATCCTCCGTTTCCGGAAGGCCCAGCCAGAAGCGCGCGCCGGTTTTCTCCGCCACTTCTTCGCGGAAGAATGTGCCAAGCGACTTGCCGGACACACGGCGGACGAGTTCGCCCACCGTCCATCCGAAATTGATCATGTGATATCCATTGCGGGTGCCCGGCTCCCAGAAGGGTTCCTCGTCCGCCATGCGCTGGACCATGTAGTCCCAGTCAGCAAAGCCGCCTGGCTTCACCGGGTCGCGTAGCGTGGGCAGTGCACTCTCATGGTTCAGCATCATCTGAACCGTGGTCTTCTCCTTCCCGTTCTTCGCAAATTCCGGCCAGTATTCCGAAACGAGTGCTTCGGGATCGAGTTCGCCCCGGTCAATCAGGATGTGAGCGCACAGCGCTGTCGCGGCTTTGGAACAGGAGAAGACGATGGAGATCGTGTCTTCCTGCCAGGGGTCATTCGTCTCGGGATTGGCCATGCCGCCCCAGAGATCGACCAGCGTTTCGCCATTCACGGACAGGCAGACCGACGCGCCGACCTCGCCGCGTTCTGCAAGGTTCTTTTCGAGTTCGCGTTTCACTTCCTCGAAACGCGGGTCGCACGTGCCGTGCACCTGACTATCGGACATTTATTTCCTCCCGGTATTTTCCCGCGAGCATAAGCATCCGTCTCTCAGGATGCGAGTACGAAAAGGGCCGTACCTTCCGGCACGGCCCCATAACGTCGCGGCAATTCGCCAGCTAAATCGCTGCCTATCAGGCGGGCTCCTGAGAGCCCTTCTTGGCAGCCGGCTTTTTCTTCTTCGGCTTTTCGGCCACATACTTGAACGCCAGCTTGCTGTCGTCGGCCTTGTCGATGTCGATATGGACCACGCCGCCCTTCTGCAGTTCGCCGAAGAGGAGTTCCTCCGCCATCGGCTTCTTGACGTGCTCCTGAATCGTCCGGGCCAGCGGCCGGGCGCCCATGTCGGCATCGAATCCGCGCTTGGCGAGCCAGTCGCGCGCCGCCTTGGAGATTTCGATCGAGACATTGCGGTCTTCCAGCTGGACTTCCAGCTGCAGGATGAATTTCTCGACCACGCGGTCGATAATTTCCGGCGTCAGGCCGCCAAAGGTGATCACAGCGTCGAGACGGTTGCGGAATTCCGGCGTGAAGAGGCGCTTGATGGCCTCGTCCTGCTCGTCGTCCTTCTTGCCGGCGCCGAAGCCAATGGCGTTTTTCGCGGCATCCGATGCACCGGCATTGGTGGTCATGATCACGACCACGTTGCGGAAGTCGACCTTGCGGCCGTTTGCATCGGTCAGCGAGCCATTGTCCATCACCTGCAGCAGGATATTGAACAGGTCCGGGTGGGCCTTCTCGATTTCGTCGAGCAGCAGCACGCAGTGCGGATGCTGGTCCACGCCATCGGTCAGCAGGCCGCCCTCGTCATAACCGACATAGCCCGGAGGCGCGCCGATCAGGCGGGAGACGGTGTGACGCTCCATATATTCCGACATGTCGAAGCGCAGCATCTCGACGCCCATGATGGAGGCGAGCTGTTTGGCAACCTCGGTCTTGCCGACGCCGGTCGGGCCAGCGAACAGGTAGGAGCCGATCGGCTTGTTCGGTTCGCGCAGGCCGGCCCGGGCGAGCTTGATCGAAGCGGACAGCGCCTCAATGGCCTCGTCCTGGCCGTAGACGACACGCTTGAGATCAGTTTCCAGCGACCGCAGAGCTTCGGCATCGTCGGACGAAACCTGTTTCGGGGGAATGCGGGCAATCTTGGCCACGACGGCTTCGATGTCTCGCACGCCAACCGTCTTTTTCCGCTTGCTGGACGGGAGCAGCCACTGGGCAGCTCCTGCCTCGTCGACCACGTCGATGGCCTTGTCCGGCAGTTTCCGGTCCGTGATATAGCGGTCGGACAGCTCCACCGCCGACTTGATCGCGTCATTCGTGTACCGAAGGCCGTGGAAATCCTCGAAGCGGGATTTCAGACCGGTCAGGATCTTGATGGCGTCTGCCACGGTCGGCTCCACCACGTCGATCTTGCGGAACCGGCGGGACAGGGCGCGGTCCTTTTCGAAGTGCTGTTTGTATTCCTTGAACGTGGTCGAGCCCATGCAGCGCAGGCCGCCATTCTGCAGGGCCGGTTTCAGGAGGTTCGACGCATCCATCGCTCCGCCAGAGGTCGCCCCAGCGCCGATGATCGTGTGGATCTCATCGATGAACAGGATGGCTTTTTCCTGCTGCTCCAGTTCCTTCATCACTGACTTCAGACGTTCCTCGAAGTCGCCGCGATAGCGGGTACCGGCCAGCAGAGCGCCCATATCGAGCGACCAGATGATGGCTTCGTCCAGAATCTCCGGCGCCTCGCCATCAACAATCTTCTTGGCAAGGCCCTCAGCGATGGCCGTCTTGCCGACGCCCGGATCGCCCACGAGGATCGGGTTGTTCTTGTTCCGCCGGCACAGAACCTCGATGCAGCGGTTGATTTCCATATCGCGGCCGATGAGCGGATCAATCTTGCCGGCACGCGCCTTCGCGTTGAGGTTCACACAGTAAGCATCAAGCGCCTCGTGCCCCTGCTTCACCGCTTCCTCTTCGGCAGGCTCCGCGCCGCGCGGGCTCGACGGGCGCGACATGCCAGGCTGCTTGGCAACGCCATGGGAGATGAAATTGACCGCGTCATAGCGGGTCATGTCCTGCTCCTGCAGGAAGTAGGCAGCGTGGCTTTCGCGCTCGGAAAAAATCGACACCAGCACGTTGGCGCCGGTCACTTCGTCCCGGCCGGAGCTTTCGACGTGAAGGATGGCGCGCTGGACCACACGCTGGAACGCAGCGGTCGGTTGAACACGGCCCTCCCCGTCTTCCACGATCAGGCTGGTCAGCTCGTCATCGATGTAACGGACCAGTTCCGCGATCAGAACTTCTATATCGACCTTGCAGGCCCCCATCACTTCCTTCGCGTGCTCATCCTCTGTCAAAGCCAGCAGGAGGTGCTCGAGTGTGGCGTACTCATGCTCCCGTTCGGAGGCCAGGGTGAGGGCCTTTTCAAGAGCCGTTTCCAGGGAGGGGGACAAGCGTGGCAATGTGGAAGCCTTCCGGGGTTAGAGGTCTAGTCGTCTTTCTCCATGACACATTGGAGAGGGTGTTCGTGCCGCTTCGCAAGGTCAAGCACCTGGGCAACCTTTGTTTCGGCCACCTCATATGTGTAGACCCCGCACAGTCCGACACCCTTCTGATGCACGTGAAGCATGATGCGGGTCGCCTGCTCTCGCGAGCGGTTGAAGAACCGTTCGAGGATGAACACGACGAATTCCATCGGCGTGTAGTCATCATTGAGCAAAAGCACACGATAGAGCGAGGGTTTCTTGGTCCGCACACGAGTCTGCGTGGACAGGCCATATTCGATTCCGTCATCGCCTGTACCTCCGTCGCCGGGCGGTGCCGGCGGCTCGGGATCGTTCATTCGATAATGCGGAATGCCCTTGCTCATGACTCTTAAGATATACGGTTCAGGGCAAGATTGAAGATGTGACAGGCGGCAAAATCATTTCCTGCCTGCTTTTAGGGCAGGCGTGCTCAGCGTGTACCTATCAATTCGAGTAGTTCCTGCACTCGTTTGGCGTTGGTTCCGAGATCGGAATAGCCGATGCGAGATCCGGAATAGATGGCCACGCTGGACCTGCCAGCGTCGCCGTCCACGGGTACGGCCTGGACGTACACATCGTCCTTGAACTTCATCAGTGGCGTCACCGCGATAAACGAAATCCGGAGCGTATCCGGGTCTGAGGCGCGCAGGCGCCACTCTACCCGTTCCAGCACCAGGTCCATCACCACGTTGAAGACCTGCTTCGGCGTCTTTTCGAAAACCGGCGCCGTTTCGTCCACGGGCACCATTCCGGTAAATCCATCTGGCGCAACCAGGCAGTTGTTCGGCCGGGCCGGACGCTTCAGGGCAGGAAACTCGATCAGATCAGGCAGTCGTGACATGGGGAGCATGTAACCGTGTTGCGCGAGACTCGCCAACTCTGTTTTTGGCCTTGTTTTCCGGGCTCCTTTACGGAAACGACCCAGCAAAACATACGCCCTGAACAAAAGAACCGGACCAATCAGGTCCGGCTCTTCTCAATCTACTGCACTCTACAATCAGGCGGTTAGGCCCGATCCCAGAAGCTTATTTTGCAGCGAAGGCCATGAACGGCTTTGCCGCGTCGCGCCATGCAGACATGCAGAGTTCTGCCTGCGCGTTCATTTCTTTCGTATACGCCGAAAACATGGATTTCGCAAATCCAGCCTGGATTTCCATCACCTGGCGAACGTCTTTCGCAGAAGTGATCGCCTGAGTTGCTTCAACGCCCTGCTCCAGCGATTTGGTGAAGAAATCCATGTTCCGGCTGCCCAGTTCGCGCGCCATGTCGGTCGAAGCCGCGGTGCGCTCGCTGAACGCTTTCAGGCCGGATTCGGCGTACTCGCCGAACATGCCGGTGAAACCGGAGAGCTGTTCCATGCCCTCGCCGAGCATCTTGGTGGTGGTGTCCATTGCTGCACTCGCTTCGGCCTTCGCACGCTTCGCGGTGGTGGCCGTCTTTGCCTTCGTCATCGATCGTTCCTTTTGTACTACCCTGCGCTTACCCTACGAAAACATTATTACACTTTCCTCTTCGCGTTCGCAATAATTTTTTGTGCGCCGCAACATAGCGCATTCAGCACGCATTTTGCATCGTTTTTATTACGTTTCCGCAATCCGTGCCCCAAGTTGCTGTTAAGGTGTGGTCAAGGGATTTGGAGGATTCTAGATTAAGCTCCGGTGGGCCGGGGTTAACTATTCGGGAGACTTTGGATGTTCCTGCGCGCATTCGCAGCCCTCACCCGAGCCGTTGGCGCCGGAGCGTTCCTGGCGATAATGGCCTTTGGTGGCGGAACTGCCCTGGCAGAGAAGTACGCCGCGATCGTTATCGACGCCGATACGCAGGAAGTGCTTCACGACCGGCACGCTGACGAGCCGCGCTATCCGGCCTCGCTCACCAAGGTGATGACCCTCTACATGCTGTTCGACGCCCTCAAGAGCGGCGAGGTCTCTCTGGATGAGCGTCTGGTCGTCTCCCGCTACGCTGCCAGCCAGGCCCCCTCGAATCTCAAGCTGAAAACCGGCTCACGCATTACCGTGCGCGATGCGATCGGCGCCCTGATCACCAAATCCGCCAATGACGTGGCCGTTGTCGTGGCTGAACGTCTGGGCGGCACAGAGAGCCGTTTTGCCCAGCTGATGACAGTCAAGGCCAAGGCACTTGGTCTTGAGAACACACGTTTCGTCAACGCATCCGGCCTGCCTGACACACGCCAGCTGAGCACGGCGCGCGACATGGCTCTGCTCGCCGAGGCGATGCTGAGCAATCATGCCGATTACTATCACTATTTCGCGACCGAGCAGTTCTCCTGGGGCGGCAAGACCTACAAGAACCACAACAACCTCCTCGGCGAGGTCAATGGCGTCGACGGGATCAAGACCGGCTATACCCGCGCTTCGGGCTTTAACCTGATGGCTTCGGCCAAACGCGACGGGCATCGCATCATTGCCGTCATGCTGGGCGGCACCACAGCCCGTGCACGTGACAGCCATGTGGAGTCCCTGCTTGAGGCAGCCTTCAGCTCCTTTGCCCTTCCCGCCGATGACCCGGCCCTTCGCAGCCGCCTGGCCTTTGCGATGCTGGAAGAGCCGCTGAGCCCGGAAGCGGCTGCAGAGCCGATGCTGAACGGCAAACCGCTGTCGATGATCCTCGCAGCAGAAGCGGCAGCAGCGCAGGTCGCTGCCAATGACAATACCCCGGCAGAATCGGCTCAGGGCGATGCAGACGATGCTACGCCTGCACCCATTCTTGCTGCTGAAACCCTGCCGGCAGTTGTGGCCACGGCAGAAGAGCCCCAGCAAATGGACCCGGCCGAAACCTCTATCGGACGCTACTATGCCGAAGCGCCGGTTCTGGAGGAGCCAGCCTTCTCACCGGAAGAGTATCGCCGACGCCAACTGGCCAAGTAGGGTTGTCACCGCGTCCGGCTTGCCGGAAAACGCCTCCGATCCTGCAGGAGCAGCGCCGTGGCCCATGAATCCGACATTGAACTCGCCCGCAACACGATCCGCATAGAGCGGGACGCGCTTGAGCAGCTGGAGGCCAGCATTGGCCCCGCCATCGCGGAAGCGGCCGACAAGATCATGGCGACAGACCGGCATGTCATCGTCGCCGGGGTCGGCAAGTCCGGCCATATTGGCCAGAAGATCGCCGCCAGCCTCGCCTCGACGGGCACGCCCAGCTTCTTCCTGCACCCGACCGAAGCCAGCCATGGCGACCTCGGCATGGTCGTTCCGGGCTCCGTCGTGATCGCGATTTCCTATTCGGGCGAAAGCCGCGAACTGGTGGATCTGCTACGGTATTGCAAAGGCAATGGCATCCCGCTGATCGGCATGACCCGCTCTGCCGACTCGACGCTGGGCCGGGCATCCGATGTGCTGCTGGAGATGCCGGTCGTGGCCGAAGCGTGCCCGAACGGCCTCGCGCCAACCTCTTCGACAACCATGGCGCTGGCGCTGGGCGACGCGCTGACCATCGTGCTGATGGCGCGCCGCGGCTTCTCGCGGGAGGAGTTCGGCTTCCGTCATCCAGGCGGAAAACTGGGCCGCTCCCTACAGACTGCAGGCGACTATATCGAGACTAAAACGGATCATATGCCGATTATCTCCGTACAAGCCGATGTGCGCGACGTGATCCTGGCTGTCTCCGAAGGACGCAAGGGATGTGTCGGCGTGATCGACGAGTCCGGGAAGCTGGTCGGCATGGTCACCGATGGCGACCTGCGCCGCGCCATGCTGGCCGGGAAACTGGCCGGCACCGCCGCCGACGTCATGACCCCCGATCCGAAGGCGCTCGGCCCTGACGACCGTATGTCTGCGGTCATCAAGACTTTCACCGAGCAGCGGATCTCGAACGCCTTCGTGACGGTGGACGGCAAGCCGGTCGGCATCATCGACATGAAGGACCTGCTTGCCGAAGGTTATGTCTGATCCGGCTGAGCCCCGGACCAGCTCTCTGCCCTACTGGCCGAGTTCGAAGACCACATTCACCGTCGCGCTGTAGCCGACTTCACCACCCGCCATGGGTGTGGAGACGGCATCGGCCATCTTGGCTTCCATCATCCGGCCCATCGCCATCGGCGCGGGGGAATAGCTGCCGCTTTCATTGATGGTGACGATCCGCAGGACGCGCAGGCCTGCCGCCTTGGCATAGAGGTCGGCCCGGGCGCGGGCATCGGTCATGGCCTTGCGGCGGGCCTCGTCACGCACATCGGCATCGTCATCGAGGGCAAAGGTCAATCCGTTGAACGTGTTGCCGCCCGCCTTGACCAGACTGTCGAGCGTCGAGCCCAGATTGTCGAGATCACGCACTTTCACAGTCAGCTGGTTCGAGGCGGTATAGCCGATCAGCTTCTGCTCCCCGTGGGAGGAGCCGTCTTTCAGCTTGGTCTCGATATAGGTGTAGCGCGGCCAGAGCGAAAAATTGGACGTCTGCATGTCCTTCTTCGCGACACCGGCCTTTTCCAGCGCGTCGAACACGCCTGTCATGGATTTGGCCTGCGCTTCCATGGCTGCCGTCGCCGTATCGCCATCTTCCTGCACGCCGGCATTGATGTAGGCGATATCAGGCTCGCGCTTCACGGTAGCTTCAGCCGAGATGGACAGTGTCGTTTCCGGCTGGATCGAGTTCGGCGCCTGATAGAGGCCGGCCGCAGCCTGCTGGGACAGGCCCAGTGCCGGGCCCTGCATCTGGGCACAGGCAGCCTGCGGCAGGATCAGGACCAGAGCGGCCGTCGAGGCAAAGAGGGGTAACATGCGACGCATCAGAATCTCCCATTGGTAATTGACTGAGTGTTCTACCGAACACTCTGGGAGGCAATCTTGTTCCGATTGTGTCTCAGGCCGATGACAAATCAGGCGTTTTCATAGCCTTGCGGGTTCTGGCTCTGCCAGGCCCACTGGTCGCGGCACATGTCTTCCAGTGTCAGCTCCGCCTGCCAGCCAAGCAGCTCCTGCGCCAGCGACGGATCCGCCCAGAAGGCGGCGATGTCGCCTGCCCGGCGCGGCGCAAATTCCATCGGGATGGACTGCCCGCAAGCGGCCTCGAAAGCCCGCACCACATCCAGAACGGACGAACCATTGCCAGTGCCGAGGTTCACCGTGAACGGGCCATGCGTATGGCGGAACCGGTCCAGCGCCAGCACATGGGCGCGGGCAAGGTCCACGACATGGAGATAGTCACGCACGCCTGTGCCGTCGGCCGTGTCATAGTCATTGCCGAACACGTTGAGATGCTCACGCCGCCCCACGGCAACCTGCGCCACATAAGGCATGAGATTGTTCGGAATGTCGTTCGGGTCTTCCCCGATCATGCCGCTCGGATGCGCACCGATTGGATTGAAATAACGCAGGATCGCCACATCCGTCAGCTTTCCTGACCCGGCCACATCGTTCAGCAGCATTTCCGCCGCGAGCTTTGTGTTGCCATAAGGGTTCGTTGGCCGGAGGCGGTGGGATTCGGTATAGGGCAGGAATTCCGGCTCACCATAAACCGTCGCACTGGACGAGAAGACGATCTGGCTGGCCCCGGTTTCCAGCATCGCCTGAATCAGGCTGTGCGTACCCATGACATTGGCGCTGTAATATTCGAGCGGTTTTTCCGTCGACTCCCCCACGGCCTTCAGGCCGGCGAAATGGATGGCTGCTTCGCATTCATGCTTTGCGAGAATCTCGGCGATGCGGCCCGTGTCGCGCACATCGGCCTCATACCAGTCGATCTGCGAATTGGTCAGCTGCCCCACCCGCTCAATCGCCTTGGGTGAGGAATTGACAAAATTATCCACGATCACGGGCTCGTAGCCGCGCGAGACGAGCTCCACACAGGTGTGCGATCCGATATATCCGGCACCGCCGGTCACTAGTACGCGTGTCATGTCCCCTACCTAGCAGGAATTGTGCCCGGTTTCAGAGAGATTGACCACAAGAGCGGTAAGACTCCGTTACCTGTTTCGGCGGGATTCATCAGCCCCATTGCAAGGTGCGCAGCACCCGCCTAAACGAAAGCTTCGGTGGGCCTGTAGCTCAGTTGGTTAGAGCGGACCGCTCATAACGGTTTGGTCGGGGGTTCAAGTCCCTCCGGGCCCACCGATTTTTATTTGCGCCTTGCCACCCACCAACCCGAGGCGCGGGTGTCGGTTCGGGGCTTCACCTCTCACCTCCGCCATTGCCCACCGGAGCACCTTCACAGCCCCTGCGCAGCCGCCTGCTGCTCTGGTCCGCGGCGGGCCGCTGGCGAAACAGCCTCTCCTAACGTCAATCTGTCTCATGGCCTCGCTCCGGAGCAGCTGATAGCCATTTTGATGAAACCGTTCTGCCTGCAGCAGCAGACACAATCCAACGAAGGAGAGCCTCTGATGAAAGCGCTTGTTTATGGTGGTCCTGGCCAGAAAGAATGGAAAGACGTTCCCCGCCCCGAACTGGACAAACAGACAGATGCCGTTGTCCGGATTCTGCACACGACGATCTGCGGAACCGACCTGCATATCCTGAAAGGGGACGTTCCGGCCGTCACCGAAGGGCGCATTCTGGGGCATGAGGGCATCGGCATCGTGGAAGAGGTCGGCTCCGGCGTATCGAACTTCAAACCCGGCGACCGGGTTCTGATCTCCTGCGTCACCTCCTGCGGACGGTGCAGCTATTGCAAACGCCAGCTCTACGCCCACTGCGAAGATGGCGGCTGGATCCTCGGCCACCTGATCGATGGAACGCAGGCGGAATATGTCCGCATTCCACATGCCGACAACAGCCTCTACCCGCTACCTGAAGGTGTCAGCGAGGAAGCCCTGCTGATGCTGAGCGACATCCTGCCGACCGGCTTCGAGATCGGCGTGCTGGCCGGACAGGTCAAACCCGGCGATACGGTTGCCATTGTCGGCGCCGGCCCGATCGGCATGGCGACACTTCTGACCGCACAGCTCTATTCGCCCGGCCGCATCATCATGGTGGACCTTGATCCGGAACGCCTGGCTCTGTCGCGCCAGTTCGGCGCAACCGATACAATCAATTCCGGAGAGGAAAACGCCGTCGAAGCCCTGTTCGCCATGACCAATGGTGTCGGGGTGGATGTCGCCATCGAAGCCGTCGGCATCCCGGCGACATTTGATATCTGCCAGAAATCCATCGCGCCCGGCGGGCACATCGCCAATGTCGGCGTGCACGGAAAGAGCGTGGAACTGCATCTGGAAGACCTGTGGATCCGCAACATCACGCTGACCACCGGCCTGGTCTCGACCTACAGCACCCCGATGCTGTTGCAGACCGTGCAATCCGGCGCGTTCCATCCGGAAAAGCTGATCACGCACCGCTTCGCGCTGGAAGATATGATGCAGGCGTATGAGGTGTTCTCGAACGCGGCCAAGGAAAAGGCCATGAAAGTGCTGATTTCAGCAGACGCCTGATCGCCCCTGCCACAGCCGCCGTCACTGGGCCGCCGCAGGCCCGGCCACATGGCTACAGGGCCTGAATCTCGTGTTCGAAGTACTCGATCGTGGGCTTCAGGCCCTCCGCCAGCGGAATACCCGGCTCCCAGCCAAGGATTTCGCGGGCGCGTGAGATGTCCGGCTGGCGCTGGCGCGGATCGTCCGACGGCAATGGCCGGTGCACGATCTTCGATTTCGAGCCTGTCAGCTCCAGCACGGTTTCAGCCAGCTGGCGCATGGTGAACTCCCCCGGATTGCCGAGATTGATCGGACCGGTCACATCATCGTCCGAATTCATCAGACGGATGAGCCCTTCAACCAGATCGGAGACGAAGCAGAAACTACGCGTCTGCTGGCCATCGCCATAAAGCGTAATGTCCTCACCGCGCAGCGCCTGTACGATGAAGTTGGAGACGACCCGCCCGTCATTCGGATGCATACGCGGGCCATAGGTGTTGAAGATCCGCGCAACCTTGATCGCCACATTGTGCTGGCGGTGATAGTCGAAAAACAGCGTTTCGGCGCAGCGTTTGCCCTCGTCATAGCAAGAACGGATGCCGATCGGATTCACATTGCCCCAATACTCTTCCCGTTGGGGGTGGATCTCAGGGTCGCCATAGACTTCCGAGGTCGAGGCCTGGAGGATTTTCGCGCGGGTCCGCTTGGCCAGGCCCAGCATGTTGATCGCGCCGTGCACACTCGTCTTCGTCGTCTGGACCGGATCGAACTGGTAATGAACCGGGCTCGCCGGGCAAGCCATGTTGTAGATCTGGTCGACCTCGACAAAGAGCGGGAAGGTCACGTCATGACGCATGATCTCGAAGCGTGGATTATCGAGAAGATGGGTGATGTTCGAACGGCGCCCGGTGAAGAAATTGTCCACACACAGCACTTCCGCGCCGCTTTCCAGAAGCCGTTCACAGAGAAATGATCCGATAAATCCGGCACCGCCGGTAACGAGAATTCGTGGAACGTAGTGCATTGGTCCTGCCATGTGTGATTAATCGGGAGGGCGACGAATGATGAGCTATGCAGCCCTGAAAGCAAAAACCGCGCCGGTTGGCCGCTTCACCTTGCCGCTGTCGCGATAATCCTTGGTTAATCGGCCGTTTTATTCGCCCCGGCGTCATCGCTGACCGGGGTGAAGACACGCAACAAAACACCGGAAAGAACCGGAATGACGGCCTCGCACCGATGGAACCTGTCAGGATACAGGTTTCACGCGGCCGCCTTCGTCGAAATAGACATGCGTGCCGCGGTGGAACACCTGATCGCCGGGCGCAATCGCGTGCGCTTCGTAGTCTGGCAGGCCTTTCACATCGGCATAGACCGAGCCAAAATCCTTGTAACAACTGTCCAGCAAGGCCTCGAAACTGTCGACGACAAAGTAAGTCTGCTGGAAATCATCGATGATGTATTTGGTCCGCATCAGGCGATTGAGATCGAAACCGATCCGGTTCGGGCTGTCGTCTTCCAGCGCGAAGACCGTCTCCTGCGGGCTGGAAAGGATGCCGGCACCATAGATGCGCAGGCCTTCGTCTTCGCGGATCAGGCCGAATTCCACCGTGTACCAGTAGAGCCGGGCGAGGTTGTGCAGCTGGCCGAGGCGCATCGCCCGCTGGCCGCCCTTTCCATAAGCCTCCATGAAGTCCGCAAACACCGGATCGGCCAGCAGCGGCACGTGACCGAAAATGTCGTGGAAAATGTCCGGTTCCTGGAGATAATCGAACTCGGCTTCGGGGCGGATGAAGGCCCCGGCAGGAAACCGGCGATTCGCGAGATGGTCGAAGAAAATCTCGTCCGGTACCAGTTCTGCGACCGGTACGACCCGCCAGCCGGTGATCTTTTCCAGACGGTCTGACAGCCGCCCCATATGAGGAATGCCGGACGGCGACAGTTCAAGCGCGGCGATGGCTTTCAGCGCGGCCGAACAGGCCCGGCCTTTCGTCACCGCTTTCTGGCGGCGAAACAGCCGGTCCCACCGGTCGTGTTCGGCGGCCGTATAGGTCTCCCACGCCTGGTCGATGGTAAAATCCGCAGCTCGCGGCGCGTTTCCATAACGATTCTTGATGCTGGGCGATGTCATCACAAGTGCGATTCCCGTTGTGTGTCAGAACCCAAATATAAGCACTTTTGGAAAAAGGTTTCAATTGAAACCAAATTGCCGGAAGAATTACGACATTCGCGTCTACCGTGTATCGGGGGTTGACCCTACTCCCCCGATACACGATTGCAGAACGGATTGGTGGAGTATGTGAGTATGGCTGCGGCAGACCCGCATTTTTCCGTAATCATCGTGAATTACAACGCCGGCGATTACCTGCAGAAGGCCGTCGATTCCCTGAAGGCACAGACATTCGGGAATTTCGAAGTCATCATCGTCGACAATGCCAGTCATGACACGTCCTTCGAAGCGCTGGACACGTCAGGGCTGGAAAACGTTGTTCTGTGCCCGGAGAACGAGAACCACGGATTTGCCAAGGCCAACAACATGGCTGCCCGCATGGCGCGGGGCAAATGGCTCGTCCTTCTGAACCCGGATGCCGAAGCGGCCCCCGACTGGCTGGAGCAGCTGGTGGCAGCGCAACACCGCCACCCCGCGCGCAAGATGTTCGCGTCCGCCCAGATCGCAACGGAACATCCGAACCTGATGGATGGTGCCGGCGATGCGTATCTCATTTTCGGCTTCCCCTGGCGTGGCGGCTTTGAACACCCTGTCACGGAGATGCCGGGCGAAGGATACTGCTTCAGCCCCTGCGGCGCATCCGGCGTCTTCGAGCGCGACCTGTTCCTGGAACATAATGGCTTTGACGAGCGCTTCTTCTGCTATTGCGAAGACGTCGATATCGGTTACCGGCTCCAGCTGGCTGGCGAACAGTGCATCTTCATCCCCCAGGCACAAATCAAGCATGCGGGCAGCGCATTGTCCGGACGCCTGTCAGAGTTCTCGATCTATCACGGCACCCGCAACCGGCTGTGGACTTATTTCAAGTGCACGCCCTGGCCGCTGATCGTGCTGACCCTGCCGGTTCACACAGCACTCACCCTCTACATTCTTGTCCGCAGCCCGGCGATCAAACGCCTCGGCGCCACCAGTCGCGGACTTTGGGATGGTATAAAAGGCATTGCCGAAATGAAGCGCACGTCTCCCTGGAGCCCTCAGAAGCGCCAGGTGAAACTGTGGGACCTTGCCAAATCGATGGCCTGGAACCCCTGGCAAATGAGCCAGCACAAGGCATTCGTTATTCCGCAGACTGACACCTGACACAGAACGAAAAAGCCCCGGCACATGGCCGGGGCTTTTCTTTGTCTCAACTTCAGCCCGATCAGGCCTGCTGTTGCTCCGGCGTCCAGTAGGACACGCAGGGGATTTTCGTCTTGTCGCAATTGTCGGCATATTTGCGGGCAATATTGGTCACTTCCTCAAGCAGCCCCTCTTCGAGGGTGATCGGACTGAGACCCATTGCAAGGAACTGGCTGTTGTCGACGTGCAGATCGTTCTCTGCATCTTCCTTGCGCGGATTATTGACGTACTCGATCTTAGCGTCAGCAATCTTCGCAATCAGGTCAGCCAGTTCACGCACCCGGTGAGTTTCCGTCATCTGGTTCAGGATACGCACACGCTCACCGGACTGCGGCGGTTGCTCCACGGCCAGCTGGATACACCGGACGGTGTCCTGGATGTGAATGAAGGCACGGGTCTGCCCGCCTGTACCATGTACCGTGAGCGGATAATCGACCGCAGCCTGCATCAAGAAGCGGTTCAGCACGGTGCCATAGTCACCGTCATAGTCGAAACGGTTGATGAGGCGCTCATCCATCCGGGTTTCTTCAGTCTGTGTGCCCCAGACGATACCCTGATGAAGGTCAGTGATCTTCAGGCCGTCATTCTTGTTGTAGTAGGCAAACATCAGCTGGTCCTGGGTCTTCGTCATGTGATAGACGGAGCCTGGATTGACCGGATACAGAATTTCTTTCTGCACCTCGTCGCCGGCATCTGTCTTCAGATGCACGGTGAGGTAGCCTTCCGGAATCTTCATGCCAGCGGTGCCGTAGCCATAAACGCCCATCGTGCCGAGGTGCACGAGGTGGCAGCTGGACCGGAGTCCCGCTTCAACCATGGCAACAAGAATGTTGTTTGTGGCGTTCAGGTTGTTGTCGACAGTGTAGCGCTTGTGGCGCGGAGACTTCATCGAATACGGCGCAGCGCGCTGCTCGGCAAAGTGGATGATCGTGTCAGGTTCAAACGAGCGCAGGATGGCCAGCAGGTGGTCATATTCCTGAGCGACATCGACATTCTCGAAGCCGATCGTCTTGCCGGTCACTTCTTTCCATGCCGCCAACCGCTCTGAAATCGGGCGGATCGGTGTCAATGAAGATACTTCCAGCTCGACATCGATTTTACGCCGGGACAGGTTGTCGACAATCAGGACATCATGTCCGAGGTTCGACAGGTGAAGCGCGGTGGGCCAGCCACAAAAACCGTCACCTCCAACCACAAGAACTTTCATCAGGAACTCCTAGATTTTTAACCGGGCGCATGGGGCAGTGAGCACACTCACGCCCCCAATGCAAGCAATCGGGCTCAGCCAACCGAGGATTGGCCGGAGAAGCTGATTCCCCGAATGCACAGGGCCGCATTTCCGCAGTTCCGGACCCCTAATTTTAGAACGCTGGCCGGCGGCATGGGCGCGGGAAGGTTGAAAATGATTCGCCCCTCCTCCGTCCCTGATTGCCGGCACTCCACACCGTTTGCAACGACACTTACGGATTGCGCTTCGGCATCGGTCCAGAGCACGATTTCCTGCGTGCCCCCCTCTGTGTAGTGAAACAGCGGAACCTGCATGTCCGTCTGAATATCGCCGGACACCGACCAACCGAACATGCCTGCACCACCGCTGATGTCCCGCCGCCAGATCCACCGCCGCATAGCTTTCGGTAGCAGGTATTCGTACAGGTGATGGGTGATGAAACCGATATATCCGGCCCGGCGTGAAGCTTTGTCCGGATTCATGTCCAGAAGCCGCCGCAGCTCCCGGCGGCGCCCTGCCCCGAAACCTCCGGTCTTTGCGTCTGCGGTCCACAAGACCAGCGACAGCACCTCGTTGATAAAAGCGAACCGGTAGCCAGCCATGTGGAACCGGATCCAGAGATCCCAGTCCATTGTGTAATGCAGCGACCTGTCCAGCCCGCCAATGGCATCAAGCGCGTCGCGGCGGAAAAAGCAGGAAGGCTGCGAGATGGAACAGGTCGACATGATATCGTCTGCCGTCGGCCGGACATTCCAGTGATAGCCGGTGACCCGCCCGTCATCATCGCAAATCGTACTCAGACCATACACAATCGCAGCATCGGGATTCGCCGCAAACGCGTCCGCCGCATGTTTCAGAGCCCCCGGCGCCAGCACATCGTCCGCATTCAGCCAGCCGAGCACATCGCCCTCGGTGTGCTCCCAACCACTGGCTATGGCATCCGCCTGCCCGTCGTCCGGACCGTGATGGCGGTAAGTCAGCAGGTCAGCATACTTGTCTGCCAGCACACGAACACGCTCGTCACCGGACGCATCCAGAAGCGCAACTTCAAGATCCGCATCCTGCGCAGCCAGGCTAGCCAGGCACTGTTCCAGCAGTGGATGCCAAGCCCCGACCGGGACGCTGATACAGAAACGTGGCAAGCAGCCTACTCCGCGATTCCTGGTTCGGCGACGTTGTCGAGAAACCACTCATAGGCAAGGCGCAGGCCTTCCGGCAGGCCTGTCTTCGGTGCCCACCCCATCGAGCGAAGCCGGTCAGCCGACATCAGCTTGCGCGGTGTACCGTCCGGCTTGCTGAGATCATGGGTCAGGTCTCCTTCAAGCGCGACAGCGGCCATGACCTCGCGTGCGAGATCGGCGATCGGCAGGTCTTCACCCGAACCGACATTGACGTGCTCCTCGCCGCTATAGGTCTTCATCAGGAAGACCAGCGCATCTGCGCAGTCGTCAACATAGAGAAACTCCCGCAGCGGTGTGCCGGTGCCCCAGATTTCCATGCCTTTACGCCCAGCGGCTTTTGCCTCGTGCGCTTTGCGGATGAGCGCCGGGATCACATGGCTGTTTTCGGGATGATAGTTGTCAAACGGCCCGTAGAGATTGGTTGGCATCGCAGAAATGAAATCGCAGCCATGCTGCTTGCGATAGGCCTGGCACAGCTTGATGCCGGCGATCTTGGCAACCGCGTACCATTCATTGGTCGGCTCCAGCGGGCCGGTCAGCAGCGCATCTTCCTTGATCGGCTGCTCGGCAAGGCGCGGATAGATGCAGGAAGAGCCGAGGAACAACAACTTCTCGACATTCGTCTCGTACGCGGCGTGAATGATGTTCGCCGCAATCATCAGATTGTCGTACAGGAAGTCTGCCGGATAGGTGTCATTGGCGTGGATCCCGCCGACCTTCGCCGCGGGGACGAACACCGCGTCCGGCTTTTCCTTCCGCATCCATGCGAGCACTGCCGCCGGGTCGCGGAGGTCAACCTCTTCCCGCCCGACTGTCAGAATCTCTGCCGGAGATTCGCTCGCCAGGCGGCGCACCAGCGCAGAGCCAACCATGCCCCGATGGCCGGCAACCCAAATACGTTTGCCCACGAGCGGGTAGATAACGTCCGGGGCTTTTGTCATTATGCGGTGATCCGCTTCTTGGCCGCGCCGAACAGAGCCATGTCAGCCTCGACCATATCCTGGACCAGTTCCGGGAAAGTGATCGTGTGGGTCCAGCCCAGCTTCTCACGCGCCTTCGTCGGATCGGACAGCAGAAGGTCAACTTCCGTCGGACGGAAATAGCGCTCGTCGACTTCGATCAGCACGCGCTTGGTCTTCCGGTCCTGGCCGATCTCGTCGGTGCCGCTTCCTGACCATTCGATATCGAAGCCCGCATGAGCGAAGGCCAGTTCGCAGAATTCGCGGACGGAATGGGTCTCGCCCGTGCCCAGCACGAAATCATCGGCCTCATCTTGCTGCACGATGCGCCACATGCCTTCGACATAGTCGCGGGCGTGGCCCCAGTCGCGCTTGGCGTCGAGATTGCCGAGGAACAGCATTTCCTGCTTGCCAGCCGCGATCGCCGCCACTGCACGCGTGATCTTGCGGGACACAAAGGTCTCGCCGCGCATCGGGCTTTCATGATTGAACAGGATTCCGTTCGAGGCATGGATACCATAGGCTTCACGATAGTTCACCGTGATCCAGTAAGCATAGAGCTTAGCGGCCGCATAAGGGCTCCGCGGATAGAAGGGCGTTGTCTCCTTCTGCGGCGTCTCCTGGACAAGGCCGTAAAGCTCTGACGTCGAAGCCTGATAGAAACGGACCTTGTCTTCCATTTTCAGGATACGGATGGCTTCCAGAATGCGCAGCGCGCCGATTGCGTCGGAGTTTGCCGTGTATTCCGGCGTCTCAAAGCTGACGGCCACGTGGGATTGTGCGCCCAGATTGTAGATTTCATCCGGCTGGACCTCCTGGATCAGGCGGATCATGTTCGTGGAGTCCGTCAGGTCACCATAATGAAGGTGAAACCGGGCACCCGTCTCGTGCACGTCCTGATAGATGTCATCCACACGTTCCGTATTGAAGGAAGACGACCGGCGCTTCACGCCATGGACTTCGTATCCCTTTTCCAGCAGAAGCCGCGCAAGATACGCCCCGTCCTGCCCGGTCACGCCTGTAATAAGTGCAGTTTTTTTAGTCATGAGTAATCCGATTACCAGTGTTTGATCCGGCGAAGAACACCTTTTTCCTTTGCGAAGACGATGTCGATCTGCCCGAGCGCCTCATCAGCGGGGCGAAGCAATCCATCGAGCAGGTCGTAAACGACGAAGCCCTGCTGGCGCATGAAGTGTACAATGTCATAAAAGTCCGGCTGATGCTCTCCCCAGAACCGGAACAGAGACGCTTCAACGATCACCACATCGCATTGGTGGAGCGTATTCAACCCACCTTTCAGGACAAGAAGATCAGCGCCCTGGCAGTCAGTCTTAAGTAGAACCGGGCCTGACAAGTCAAGGTGGGCAAGCTCCTTGTCGAGCGTCGACACGCGTACGCGCTGTGTCTTTTCATTATCATCCGTGAGCGTGTGCATCAGAGATGAACCGTAAAGGTCCCCCTGACGTACGATGTTCACCTCCTCCTGCTCCTCCACGTCCATCAGCGCGCACATGTGCACCTCGTGGTCGTATGGCGCCAGATTGTTGCGCAACCGCTCTTCAAAATCAGCGAGCGGCTCAAAGCATATATGCTTGGCTGAAGGGAAGGCCGTGAGGATAGGAAATGTCCCTTCGGCAGCCCCGACATCGATACAGATCCCGGGCGTAAAACCGACCTTCTCCAGATGCGTGAAGAAGGCTGGAAAGGTCCGCGTGACCTTTTTTGTCGGGACCGGTGCAATATCCTGCCGTGAGCGGTACCGGTCGTACTGGGGGTGGCGAACATCCTGCAGCTCGGGCTGATCCGGTAACAACGGAACGCGCCCAAATTTGAAGATGTACTTGATGATAGCTGGCAGCCGGACCATCGCCCGGAAGAAGGTTGCCATGGCACTAAACATAAGTACTCCCACTACCGCACTTAATCGTGAGGCTCGCTTCGCAGGCGAGGCAACGCTAGAGTTCCTAGGCCAAGAGAACGCGAGACTCAACGGCACATTGCATTTGACTCTCCCCGCTGTGACAAGCAGCCAAGTTTTAGACGGGTTTCAGTCGAATCGCCTTGCACGAGAGACCGGTTTTGACTATCGCCGCCATAATGAAGGGCACGTCAGAAACCAATCTTCCGCAGCGGTATTTCTACGATGCAAGCCGCTCGAATCTCAGCCATGCGCTGAAAGATCTGGCGGAAGGACTCGGTCGCTTCCGCTTGCTTTCCGGCATGGCTGTCCGAAATTTTCGCAATCAATACAAAGGGGCTATACTCGGCCCCTTCTGGTTGACAATTACAACGGCCATGACTGCCGCCGGCCTCGGCGTTCTCTACGGTCAGTTGTTTGGACTTCCTCTGTCCGAGCATCTTACCTACGTGACCACCGCCATTATTGTCTGGACCATGATCAGCGCCTTCATAACAGGCGGATGTGACGTGTTTGTCGGAAACAGTCACATCTTCAAGGAATTTCCGCTTCCGCTCAGCCTGTTTGCTTACCGGCTCGTCCTCTCGCAGATTCTGATCGTTTTCTTCCGGCTTATCGTGCTCGCGGTCTTGCTGGTGATCTTTCCGATCAGTTTCACGCAAGCGGCCTGGCTCGCGCTTCCCGGATTCCTGTTGCTGCTTTGGATTGGCTTCTGGGGCGCACTAGGCCTCGGGGTTCTGAACGCACGATATCGCGATTTCGGGCAGCTCGTCGCTGCGTCATTGACCTTCATTTTCTTCGTCACGCCGATATTCTGGCTACCGGGAAGGCTGGGACCGTACTCATTCGTGGTGGATTTCAACCCATTCTACCACATGATCGAGGTCGTTCGTGGACCATTGCTTGGCCATGACAACATCACCATGAATTTCATCGTGACCGGGTCAATCGCGGCGGGTGTGCCATTTGTCAGCCTGTTCCTGTTCGGACGCTGGTCGAACAGGCTCCCCTATTGGTGCTGACATGGTGAAGGTAGAGTTGAACAATGTAGACGTGGACTATCCGGTCCATACCCGCGCCAGCCGGCGTTTCCTTGGCAAATCGGAAACCCCGAGTGTTGGGGGCTATGTCGTCACTGAAGGGCAGCTGACGGTTCGCGCACTGGAAAACATATCCCTCAGTCTCAAACCGGGTGACCGGCTCGGCCTCCTCGGCCGTAATGGCGCGGGCAAGACGACGCTTCTGAAGACGATCGCAGGGATCCTACCCCCCGTGGCAGGAACGATCTGCGTTGAGGGCCGAATTTCTCCCCTGACCTCGATCCTCCTCGGCCTGGACGGCGAATCGACCGGTTATGAAAATATCGGTATCCGCGGCCGCCTTATGGGAATGAGCGAAGCCGACATCAGGGAAGCGACACCGGAAATCGCGGAATTCACCGAACTTGGCGATTTCCTGCACCTGCCGATCAAGACCTATTCATCCGGCATGCGCATGCGCCTAAGCTTCGCCACCTCAACAGCTTTTCAACCCGACGTGCTGCTACTTGATGAGTGGCTGGGAACGGGTGACATCGTTTTCCGCGAGAAAGCCGCCAAAAGGCTCCGCAAGCTGATTTTCGAGAGCGGTATCTTTGTCTTTGCGTCCCATAGCCGCGATATGCACCAGCGCCTCTCCAACAAGGGCGCTGTCATCGACAAGGGCCGAATGGTGTTCTTTGGTGATATCGAAGACGCATTCAGGGTTCAGGACGAGATTAACGAGACAGACAAGCCCTAGAAAACGGGCCGCTGTTCTCTCAGCCGCTTCGCAAATAGGTTCGCACCCGGAATAGAAATGTGGGCATCGTCCATGTAGAGCAGCTCCCCCTTCTCATCCGTGATCAGACATTTGTCGGGACATTGAAGGGCAAAAAAGTCGAGCAGAACGGCCTGATCAGAAAACATCTCATTGATCTTGTCGTTGATCATTCGCTCTTTGTCGAGGACCATACCTTGAGCCTTGCGCACCCCTGCGTCCAGCGACAGTTCAGTACTCATGATAGTTGGCAGCCTCTCCCGAAACCGCGTCCTTTGCCCAACGACATATATATCCTTATTCAAAGGCTTCAGGTAATTGATCATGTCGCGGATCCGGTAATAGTGGCCATCCTGCCAGTTCGAGGCGAGAACAATACCGTCATAGTTCTTGTTACGAATCAGTTCTTCGAGCGCCAGTGAGTACAGCTTTCTGCACTCCTCCTGCTCACCGTCGGCAAACTGCTTTGGCAGACGGAGCCAGCAACCCGGCACGGCCGCCTGCCCAAAGTAGATTTCCGGATACGCCTTACTCAGGATCATGTAGGCGTCATTTGCGAAACTATCGCCCACGATGAGGTATGCTCGTCCTTGAGCAGGTGGGTTCGAACAAACGTCCTGCTGATAGTTGCTGGCGACAATGGTCTTGATGGGAAAACTGCAGATATCGTGCTTTACCAGTTTGCGCCGGGCTGCCCACTGGTCGTCCATGGACCCGCTCAGCGCAGCGATCGCCGCAGGCTGACGTGAAGGAACGCCCTGGAGGCCCCAATAGTGAGCCCCGATCGTCAATGAGGCGACCGACAGACCGACCACACCCGCCAGCACGCCCCCGCGAAACTTCGGCGACTGGTGAGATCTGAACCGGAAGGGCTTCTCGATCAGCATGTGCAGCAGAGTGCCGGCAACAATGGCGAGGAGAATCGCAATGAGTTTCTCCGACGCGGAGAACATGTAGTCGGTCTTCATCTTCCAGAGGACGATGATAGGCCAATGCGCGAGGTAGATCGAATAGGACCGTTGACCGATCCAGACAGGCACAGCTGACCCGAGCAGCTTTTCGGCGACCCAGGACCGGCTTGATGCAATCACGGCCATGGCCGCCAGCGCGGGTGCGACGGCATTCAGCAAATAGTCAGGCTTCTCACCATCGGCGATAACCGTAACGGCGACGATCCCGGCCACACCAAGCACACAAACGAGCGAGGACAGCGCATTCCGGGGCAACAACATGGTCGCCGCCAGAATGGCGCCAAGCGCAAACTGATGCATGCGGAACGGCATCAGGAAGAATACGGCAGCACTGTCCTTCGGCATGAACCAGAGCGCTGCGAACAGCGACAGGGCGCCCACAATGACGATGCCCGCGCGCCGGCCCCATGTGCCCGCCATACCCAGCAATAGAAGGAAAGCAGGCCACACCAGGTAGAACTGTTCCTCAACAGCCAGCGACCATGTGTGAAGTAGCGGCTTGGTCGCCGCCGACGTATCGAAATAGCCCGACTCGAGCCAGAAGAAGATGTTCCCGGCGGACAGGATCGCCATGATCGCGGTACGGCCAAGGCGGGCGAGGTCTGCCGGAGACAGCACCCACCAGGCTGCAACCAGAGTTGCAGCGATCGTCAGAAACAAGGCCGGGAAAAGCCTCGCGATCCGGCGCAGGTAGAACCGGCTCGCTGACCATCCCTCGCTCGACTCAGATTCGCGCAGGATGTTGCGGGTGATCAGAAATCCCGAAATCACAAAAAACACATCGACACCGGCAAAGCCGCCGCGGGCAAAACTGATATCGACATGGAAGAGTAGGACCGCCATCACGGCGATGGCGCGCAGGCCATCTATCGGCACGATATATTGATCGCGCGCTGTCATGGGAGACTCAGTCATTCTTCGTTGTCACCGCTTTCCCAAGGGCCCCGGATGTCCCCAATCCTGCGTTGAGTATCAACATCGCTTTGCCCGCAATGGCAAGGACTACAGGGAAAGGTTTGTGTCCACGCGGCGCCAGTCTGTGCCGTCGCTATAGGCAAGCCTCACACCGTCGCTTGCCGTATCCGCGAAGATCAACGCCCCCTCCCCTGTAGAGGCTGCTGACGGCAGAGAGGCTTCATCGATAACGGCCAGGCGGATTGCGCCGGTTAGGTGCAGGTTTACGGTGGGTGCACCGACGCCCAAGCCGACATTGCCGCTCGCCGACAAGCGTAACACTTCATTCGAGCTTCCGCCGGAATCCGTCAGTGAAACGGACACTCCACCCGGCACAACTCCCGGCGAAACAGCACCATCGACCAGGAAACGAACCTTGGCGCTGCTCACAAATGCCGCGTTATCATAGCCAAGCGCATCGAATGCATAGAGCTGATCTCCCTAAATGACAGCCGCAGGAGACGTATCAGACCCGCGGGCCCGGCGTGACTGGTGCAGGGTGCAATGCCAGTTCGCGCCGGACGAATAATTGTCGGTCTGGAGAATCTGGTACCAGTCGCGCGAAACGATCCTGTGCTGGATCACACCGCTGCTCTCCAGCACCATCTTCCCGAGAACGGCGATCGCCGCACCGGCCCCATGAACCGGATCGCCGACGACGACCCCCGTCCCTGACGGTTCAATCCGGAAGCGGTCTTCGAAACTCGCGCCATCCGGACTGGTCCGGATGGAAAATGCTCCGTCTGCAGACAGGCCGACCTCGGCCCGCCCGGAGCTCCCCTCCTGGAAGACGAGGCTTGCAACATCGGTCGCGGTGGCCTTGTTGACGTAAACCCGGATATCGCCTGTCCCCGGCGTGACATCGTCATGACTGAACCGCACGGCGTCAGACTTGACGCTCAGCCGGTTCGTAGCCTCCGGGCTTGTATTGATGCCGAAGCTTGCAGGTGCGCCGCCGGCACTCGCAAGACTCACCCATCCTGCTGCCGACCGGACCAGCAGGTGCCCGGAATCTGCCACCCAGGCCACCCAGCCCTCATGCGGAGTGATGAACTGCCATGCGCCGTCCTGATAGGCAGCAATCATGCCTTCGGCCTGTCCGCCCCAATCCACGCCGGATGCCGAAGCCGGCAGGATATAGGCATCTCCCTCATAGGGGTCTGATGGCTGGGCTGTGAGCGAAGCCGACAGCGCTTGTGTCTGCACGGCGATATCGAGCCGCGCGAGGGCTTCGTTCACGGTCACATGTTTCTGCGCCTGATTTGGCAGGAGGTATGGCAATCCAAGCTGCGCCGAGTAGTCCATGATACTGTCTCCGGTTATCCGGCAGACAGTGTCGGGGCGCCTCAGACCGGTCGGATATCCTCGCCATGCGCGTCAGTCACGGCGGCCATCCGGCCAGCCATGCCCCGCCGCTCAGCAGCGATCAGCTTGGGCACATAAGACTCGATGCTGTTGTCCCGCAAATACTGTATAGACCCCGCTTTTACCGGCTCGAACCGCTCCCAGCGATTGTTGATGATGCTCACCAGCGATTGCGCCATCTCGCGCGGCGTTTCGCCTGTCGCGCCGCCCTGCAACTCGGCCATGCGTGCGGGATAAGTGCCCGATTTTGCGACAATGAACTTCCGCGCCGTAACAGCCTCCGTCACCACACCCGACCCGCGGACGCGGTAGGCCTGTTCTTCGTACGGCATCAACACCGCATCGGAGGTGATCAGCATGTTGCGGTAGTCCTGATCGGTCAAAGGCTCCAGCAGAAGTTCCACCTGTGTCGACGGCAACTCTTGCAGGCGCTCAATCGCCTTTGCGATAACGGGATGGCGGCCAATGATCTGCGCACTGGCCTGCAACACGAACTTGATGGATTCCGGCTTTGCGTTCGGAAAGCCCGGCGTGCCCGCGAACTCGAAGGTGCGCTGCACGACATCTGGAATCAGGTTGAACCCCTTCTCCAGTCGGGCAGCCCCGAGCGAGGTAATGACAAATGCGTTCTCGTCCAGTTTCAAACGCTCGGTACGGAATTTCCGTGCAAGGAATTTCTCATCCTCGGTGACCGCTTTCATGGGCAGGTCCAGCGGCCTTACGGGAACCTTCCAGATTTCGGCCAAATGATCTGCCAGAAACGGGTTTTCCGCATAGAGAAATACTTTGCGGTCTACCAGGCCCGCCTGCTTCAGGGAGTCTATGACCTCCATGATTTCATCAGCTGAGCGCCGGTTGGGCATCACCCCGACGGGATCGTATGGCGTGCAGACATGGAACAGTGGCAGGTCATCCTTCGCCAGACCTGCGATGACTTCGGCCAGCGCGCGGTAAGTCGCCCCATCGGCCGTATGGAACAACAGCCGGTCGGCCGGCCCGATACCATAGGTATCGATCGCCTGACGCAGGCCGTCCCGGATTGACACTTCCACGGCCTCGAACTTGTCCTCGCTGGAGGGTTCAGGTGCAGCAGGTTCCTCCGGCCGCGACAGCAGTCTCGCGCCAAGCCGCTTCAGCCGGTCGAGAGGCGCATTGCCCCCTACCGTGACAGAGCCCTTATAGGCCGCATACATGCTGAGACCGAATGTCGGCAGGATTTCCTTGTGCTGCAGCAAGTCCCCGGACACTTCGGCAGCGGACAGCCAGTGGACATCAAATCCGCGCAACCTGGCGGACTCCGTCACCGACCGTGTCAACGTATAGTGGTGCCCGCGAATATCGGTCAGCGACGGGTCAACGATAAAAAGGCGGCGGCCTGCAATCATCAGGCAGTCTCCATCAGCGCGTATCCAGTCTAAGTCTGTTCCACCTTCGCCGCAATCTCGCCAGCTGCGGCAGCCGGCAGCGAAGCAGCGACATTTTCGTCCTCAGCCCGAACGCGGCCGAGCGCGCGCACAGCGGACAGGCTCCGGAAAGACGTCGCTGCGAGTCTGGCCAGGGGCCCCGGTAGGAATGTGCCGCCATGGCTGCGCACTTCATCCAGGTAGGCATCGAGATTGTTGGACGAGAGGTTGCCGCCATGGACGCGAAAGCCGGAAATGGCCGAGGGCAGCACGTTGAGGGATGTGTGGCCTGCAAAACATCGCCACAGCAGCCAGTCACCCGCCAAACGGCAGGAGGCAATTTGCTCGCGTTCCTGCGGTGTGAGCTTCGAATACAGGTCGCGCGAGAAAAAGATGCTCTCCTGCTGCAGGAAGCCCAGCAGGCGCTCATGAAACCACCCCTTGCGGATCAGCCCCTTGGGATACCAGCCATAGGGCCGCACATAGCGGAGCGTACCCGCATCGTCCCAGCAGCCTGGATAGCCGGTAATCCAGTCCGCGCCGGTTCTGTTGTGGTGGTTCCAGACCGCCTGAAGAGACCATGGCGCATAGAGATCGTCGCAATTGAGCCAGGCCAGCAACTGGCCCTCGGCCATGTCCAGTCCTCGCAAGATGGATGCGTAGAGGCCAAGCCCCTCTTCCTGCACCAGTTGGGCCCGCGAATCCCCCGCGCACCAGCTTTTCAGGATATCAAGGCTGCCATCTGTCGAACCGCCATCAACGATGATGTGCTGCCAGTTCCCAAGTGTTTGAAAACGCAGGGAATTCAGCATATCCTGCAAGAATTTCGCCCCGTTCAGAACGGGCGTGACAATCGTGAATGACGGATTTGTACTCATAGGGCGGGCATTCCTGACGGAATTCTGGTCAGCTTGAAGTTGCAGTGCAGACAGGGCCTATCCGCGCGGGTTGCATGCCCCATAAATCGGGTTAAAGGATGGAGACCGAGTAAATGGTGGTGGTAACCGGGACACGTGCGCATGACCTTGCTTATAGACAAGTCGCAAAGGCCGGAATCAACAAGATTTCAAGACGCTCGCGCCATCGCCATACAGCTGAACGCGCTCAGTGATCGCTACGAATCCCTGTCGCCGACAGAGATCCTCGCAGATGCGCTGCAGCATGAATGGTTCGATAATTCGGCCGTTGTGTCCTCATTCGGAGCGGAATCCGCTGTTCTGCTGCACATGGTCTCGCAGGTCGCGCCGGAACTGCCGGTCCTGTTGATTGACACGGGCAAGCTGTTTGGCGAAACCCGCCAGTACGCTGCCCAGCTCCAGCACCGGCTGGGCCTAGAGGACGTACGTCACGTGGCGCCCCGGCGGGCTGAAATCGACGAAAAAGACCCACTCGGAAAGCTTAGTGGAACAGATCCTGATTCCTGTTGTGCGCTGCGCAAGACAATCGTGCTCCAGCGGGCGCTGGAGCCCTTCGGATCATGGATCAACGGCCGCAAGCGCCATCAGACAGACCAGCGCTCCTTGATGTCGATTGTCGAACGTGACGGCGACCGCATAAAGCTGAACCCGCTGGCCAATTTCAGCCACACCGACATCGCGGACTATCACCGCAAGTATGAACTTCCCGACCACCCCCTGATTTCGAAAGGGTACCGGTCAATCGGATGTTTCCCGTGCACGTCCAAGGTCGGAGAGGGCGAAAACCCTCGGTCCGGCCGCTGGCCGGGCCTCGACAAGACTGAGTGCGGCATTCATTAGCGGCCACTGCGGTTCTCAACAAATTATCAAGACGATAACGGGACAACTTCCCTAAATGTATGGCAGCTGTATTTGCATTGGGCACGCAGGGCACATGAAGCGGCCCGCACCTGAAGTAGTTAGGGCGGAATCTCTATGATCGTATGGCTGGCGTCTTACCCGCGGTCCGGTAACACATTTCTACGGGTTCTCCTGAAATCCTGTTTCGGACTCGGCAGCTATTCCCAGTACAATGACCGCCAGGACATTGCCGACGATCCGGAACTGGCGGAGGCCGTTGGCCACCTCACCTATGAAGGCAGCTGGGACGATTTCTACAAAAAAGCCCGCGACAGCGACGAGCTTTACCTGATCAAGACACACCACCCGCCAAGCGACGACAGCGGAGCAATCTATATCGCACGCGAACCCCGCGCCGCTTTGGTGTCCTACCACAAATACATGAAGTCCTTCACGAAGCTGGACCTGACGCCGGCCGAGACGATCCTTGGCGCAACAGCATTCGGTTCGTGGGGGGAGCACTACAACGCCTGGAAACCGAAAAGCCGCAAGAAAACCCTTCTTCTGCATTTCGAGGAGATGACCAAAGACCCTCTCGAAGCAGCCGACGAGATTCAGAAATTTCTGGACATGGGCAAGGTCCGCGAAAAACTCCCCACCTTCGAGGAGCTGCAGGAGATTAGCCCTAATTTTTTCCGCAGCGGGTCAAACGAGAAGAATGCCCGGACACTCAGCGATGAAGAGGTCAATCTCGTCCGGTTCCTTTACCAGAACGAAATGCAGGCACTCGGCTACGATGTCGAGGAGAAGGCGAACCGCCGCGATGCCCTCGCGCTGATCGAGGCGACTTCGCACAGACTGTGGAGCCTGAAAGCGGAGCTTGAGGATGTGAACTCCCGTCTGCAACAGGCCTGGAAGACAAAGGCCGAAGCCGAAGCAAAGGTGGATTATCTGCAGAAGAAGCGAGGCGAGGATGGCGTCAAGCTGGCCCAACAGAAGGCCTATGCCGACGCTCAGGCTCTCGCCTTCAAGGCCGGCATCCAGAAAGAGATTCAAGCCGGATTGGCGAACATGAAATCAGTCGTCGACGAGTTGACGGAAGCCCTCCGCGCCGACCGCGACAATCTCGTCCGTACGCAGGACTTTATCGCGACGCTAACCACGCAAAAGATCGAACGTGAGCGCCATATCGACAAGGTCGAGGCCGAGCTCACCAAGACCCATGAGAAAGCACAACGCGCATCTCAGCGGAATCGCGAATTGCAGGCCCAGCTTCAGTCGGCAACCGAGCGCCTTGCCGAAGTTCACCGCGCAGTAGAGCCCCGGATGAAGACCCTGCTGACCCTGCGGCCTGCACGATACATTCTGCAGCAGCGGCAATTGATGAAAAAAGGCATGCTCTCACTCGACGCTTCTGGCGTGCCCGCTGTCAACCTGCCCGCAATGCCGCCAGCCGATGCAACTTCGCCCGTGCCCGAACGCACGGAGGCAAAAGTGCTGAAGCGCTCGGGTCACAGGGACTCGGTCTACTCGACCTACCAGCCCACAAAGCCGCTCGGTATTGCCGTTTACACGTTCGACCGGGCCGACAGTGTCGAGCACGTGCTGGAAAGCCTGATGCTGCAGGACGCACTGGAGCACACGCATGTGTTCATCGACGGTGACCAGGGCAATCCCGCCAAGCGCGCCCGCATCGACGAGACAGAGCGGATCGTTTCCGAATTCCCGGTGAAAAAGGTTCACCGGAACCGTGGCAATTACGGCTTCCGCAAGATGATGATCATCTCCATGCGGACGATGATGCAACAATACGACCGCATGTTGTTCCTGGAGGACGACTGCTTCCCGAACCGGTATGCCTATAAGGGCTTCTCGATGGAGCTGGACAGGATCGAGGACAATCCGGACATCATGTCCGTATACGGCCACCACTTCCTGGTCCCCGCCGAGGAAGAAGGCCCGCATGGCCGCTTCCAGGGATGGGGTTGGGCGACGACGCGGGCGAAGCTCGAACCACTCTGGAACCAGCTTCTCGAACTCTACCTGTTGAATGAGGAAGAGTACCTCGCATACATGCAGGAAAATCTGACGCCGGAACTGAGTGCCAAACTCGATGTCACGCCCGGCCGACAGCCGACCTCGACCCTGCCACGCTTCTTCGCCTGGGACGAAGTGCTGGGTTTCCTCGCCGCGAAGGCCGGAAAGGGCCATATCCGGTCACAGGAAAGACTGATCTACAATTTCGGCGTTGGCGGAGACTCAACGCACTTCAGCCAGATCGAGCATTACCGAAAGCCGCCATTCAACATGGTGACGATGGAAGAGCTCTGGCAGCATTTCTAACGGTCATCCCGCGGGCCTGCCGGCCTCTGAGCAGGCCCCTACTCCGCCAGTTCACCGCCATAGACGAAGCCTGTCGGCGTTTCGCTGATCCTCTTTGCGGCTGCGTCCTTCGCCGAGAGCTTCGGCTCTGCCCCGTTCAACGGCCAGTCCACGCCGATGGCCGGATCGTCATACCGTACAGACCGGTCCTGATCAGGCGCATAAGGCGCGGTCACCTTGTAGGCCACATGCACATCCGGCGTCAGCGTCAGGAAGCCATGCGCAAACCCTTTCGGCACCAGGATCTGATTGCCCTTTTCCGCCGACAGCGTGACGCTGGTCCATTTGCCATAGGTAGGCGAGCCTTCACGGATATCGACCGCGACATCGAACACGGCGCCGGTGATCACCCGAACCAGCTTGTCCTGCGCGAAAGGCGGTTTCTGGAAATGCAGACCACGCAACACGTATTGATCCGCGGAAAAGGAAAGATTGTCCTGCATCCAGTCCAGATCGATCCCGGCTTCGATGAAGCGGGCGCGATTGTAGGATTCGGTGAAATACCCGCGCGCGTCACGGAAGCGGGCCGGAATGATTTCCTTCACGCCTTCGAGGCCAAGGTCCCTGATTTCCATAGCCCTGCGTCCTTTACTGTGCGGCCAGCATCCGCAGGTATGCGGCATATTCTGTCTGACCGAGCTGGCCAGCGGCGTTCAGCAGGGCTTCCCTGTCGAGATAGCCCTTTTCGAATGCGATCTCCTCCGGGCAGGCGATCTTCACGCCCTGCCGGCGTTCGATCGTCCGCACGAAGCTGGACGCCTCGTGCAGGCTGTCATGCGTACCTGTGTCCAGCCAGGCATAGCCGCGCCCCAGCTGCATCACTTTCAACTTCCCCATCTTCAGATAGACACGGTTCACATCGGTAATTTCCAGCTCGCCGCGTTCAGACGGTTTCAGCGCTTTGGCAATGTCCACCACCTGCTCGTCATAGAAATAGAGGCCGGTGATCGCCCAATTCGATTTCGGCCGGACGGGCTTCTCCTCGAGCGTCAGGGCGTTGGAATTCTTGTCGAAGGACACCACGCCATAGCGCTGTGGATCGGCAACCTTGTAAGCAAAGACGGTCGCGCCATCGGTCTGGGTTGCCGCCTGCGCGCACATGCGGCCCAGATTGGCGCCATAGAAAATATTGTCGCCAAGGATCAGCGCCGACGGGCCGCCCTTCACGAAATCGGCGCCGATGATGAACGCCTCGGCCAGCCCATTGGGCTGGGCCTGTTCAGCAAACTCGATATTGATCCCGAAGTCGGAGCCATTGCCCAGCAGCTTCTCGAACTGGGGCCTGTCTTCCGGTGTGGTGATGATCAGAACGTCGCGGATCCCTGCCAGCATGAGCACGCTCAGCGGGTAGTAGATCATCGGCTTGTCATAGACCGGCATCAACTGCTTGGAGACCGCCTTGGTCAGCGGGAAAAGGCGCGAGCCCGTTCCTCCTGCCAGAACGATGCCTTTCATGCGACGCACTCCGCTTTCTTGTCCCCGCTTCCCCGGCAAGGGGTGTGCACCAGCACGGTGAGGCGGGTCAACCGGCAATGGAGCAGCAGCTGTAATCCTCTCGCGTTCTGCAAGAAACACTACAACTGGAAATGGATCCCTTCCCTGAAAGCAGACCCGTCTCCCCTGCCATCCGCATTTACCCGCATTACTTTGTAATGCCACGTGACTTGCTCCGGATTCGCGAGGATCGTATGCGCAGGCATCGTTCCCGGCGTAGAATTTGGAAAATCCCATGTCCCTCCCCTTCATCGACCTTCAGGCCCAGCGCAAGCGCATCGAAAGCGAAGTGAACGCGGCGATCCTCTCTGTCGTGGAGAGCGGGCGCTATGTGCTTGGCCCGGAAGTGACGGAGCTTGAGAAACAGCTCGCCGCCTGGTGCGGGGCGAAGCATTCGGTGAGCTGCGCAAACGGCACGGACGCCATCGCCCTGCCGCTGATGGCGTGGGAAGTCGGCCCCGGCGATGCCGTCTTCTGCCCGTCCTTCACCTTCGTTGCGACGGCGCAGGTCGTGCCATGGACGGGCGCCTCGCCGGTCTTCGTCGACATCCTGCCAGATACCTACAATATGGACCCGGCGAGCCTTGAGGCCGCCATCGCCCGCGTGAAGGCGGAAGGCAAACTGACACCGAAGGTCGTCATCGCCGTCGACCTTTTCGGCCAGCCTGCCGACTATCCGGCGATCAAGGCGATCTGTGACCGCGAAGGCCTGAAGCTGATCTCCGACAATGCTCAGGGCTTTGGCTGCACGCTGAACGGCAAGGCGACGACCGATTGGGCCGACATTGCCACGACCAGCTTTTTCCCGGCAAAGCCGCTCGGCTGTTATGGCGATGGCGGCGCGGTGGTGACCAATGACGACCGCCTGGCCGAACTGGTCGAAGCGCTGCGCGTCTATGGCAAGGTCACGCCGACCGATGCAGCCGAACGCAACTTCCACCACGATCCGAAATACCTGTCGCTGCGCGTGGGCATGAACTCCCGCCTCGACACGATCCAGGCGGCGGTCCTGCTGGAGAAGCTGAAAATCTTCGCCGACGAGATCGAACAGCGCCAGAAAGTGGCTACGCGGTATACGGAAGGCCTGAAAGACCATGTCCGTCGCGTGCCGCACATAATCGAGGGCGGCCAGAGCGTCTGGGCACAATACGTGATCGAGCACGAGAACCGCGACGGCCTGCAGGCCCATCTCGGCACGCAGGGCATTCCGACTGCGGTCTATTACCCAGTGCCAATCCACATGCAGGACTTCGCCGCAGAATGGGCCCCGCCCGCCGGCTCCCTGCCTGTCACCGAAGCGGCCAGCCAGTATGTCATCGCCCTGCCGATGCACCCCTATCTCGGCGAGGAAGACCAGGACCGCGTCATCGAGGCAATCCGGGCCTTCAACGGATAAAATCTATTTCCGGCCGTAATAGTCTGAGATCAGATCAAACATCAGCCGGATGCGCTTGCTGGTGTGGAGCTCGCGGTGGGTCACCAGCCAGATCGGCACCGGGAATGGCTGGAATTCCGGCCAGACGATTTCCAGGTCCGGGAACTGGCTGACTTCATCCGCGATGAAAAGCCCGACGCCGAGGCCTTTCCGGGCCAGTTCGATCGCCGCCAGGCCGCTGTCGGCGGACACGGCGAAATTCGATGTCGTCAGCGCAAGCCCATTCTGCTTCAGATGCGGGATCAATGTATCGCTCGTGTCGACCCCGATAAATTTCAGCTTCTGAAGGTCCTCCACGTCCTGTGGCCGACCCACCCGGTCCAGGTATTCTGTCGACGCGTACAACGTCGCCGATGTGGTGCGCACTTTTTTCGCGATCAGGTCCGGCTCTTTTGGCCTCGCATGGCGGATCGCGATATCCGCCTCGCGCTGGATGAGATCCTGCAATTTGTTGGAGGTCCGGATCTCGATTTCGATGTCCGGCGCAGTTTCCCGCAGGCTGATCAGCATGTCCGGCAGATGATAGCAGGCCAGCGTATCCGTCGTCGCGATGCGGACGAGGCCCGCAACGGCCTGTGACTGGCCAGAGGCGGACAGGGACAATCTCGCCGCCGCCTCATGCATGGCGCGGACATGGTCCAGCACTTCAAGCCCCGCCGAGGTGAGACTGGTCATGCGCGGGCCGCGCTCGAACAGGGTGATCCCCAGCTTCTCTTCGAGTGCACTGACCTGACGGCTCAAAGTCGGCTGGGTCACACCAAGCGCACGCGCAGCAGCCGACAGGGACCCCTCCTCGGCCGTCGCGAGAAAGGCCCGGGCCTGGTTCCAGTCGAAGTCTGCCGCATCCCAGTTCATCGATCTGCGTATACCAAATCAAGATTTTTATGCAATATATGTATGACTTGGCATCGCCTACACCTGTCACACGACAGACAGAGGCCAGCCATGACATCTACAGCAACCTATCCGGCGCATTCTTTCCGGCCGGAAATTCCTTCACACCGGTCGCCAGCCCTGATGAAGTTTGCCGGACGTTTGACGGGCGGACTTTACCTGCTGCTGGCCCTGATCGGCGGGTCGGCCTATTTCCTTGTTTCAGAAACACTGATCGTCCACGGCGATGCCGCCACGACGACACACAACATCATCGCAAACGCCGGCCTGTTCAGGGCAGGCGCTGCTGCGTGGCTGGCAACTGCCCTGATCGATATCGTCATCGCTTATCTGTTGTACTGGATCTTCTCGCCGGCAACGCCGCGGCTGGCGCTGATGTCGATGGTCTTCCGGCTCGTCTACGTCGCGGTTCACGCCGCAGCGCTGACCAACCTTCTGGACATCATCATGCTGATCGACCAGGGCGCCGCTTCCGGAGCGCCGGATACCGTACTTCGCCTCGCCGAAGCGCACCTGAACGGTTTCATGGTGTCGCTGCTGTTTTTCGGCGTCCATCTGATGATTCTGGCGGTCATGATTTGCCGGACCGGCGCCTTGCCAAAACTGTTCGCTGTCCTGCTGATGCTCGCCGGGCTCGCCTACGCCGCCGACACGTTTGCCCTGGCGCTTTTGCCAACTGCCTCGGCCGCGTCCGGCTATATCGACCACGCAGTCACCATCCTTGCCACGGCGGGCGAAATCGGCTTCCTGCTCTGGCTGCTGGTGGCCGGTTTCAGGACTAACGACATTCAGGAAGAGGTAACGTCATGAAATTCGTTCCCATACGAACATTGATCTTTTTCATTATCGGATTCCCGATCGGCTTCATCCTCACGGCGCTCGGATTCGCGGTCACGCAAACCCCGATCTCCGCGCCGGCCATCTTTCCATTTGCGCTCGCCATTGCCGCACTCGCCGGGATCGCCGGCAGTTTCCAGAAAGCCGCCGAGTAAGCGCCCCCATCCCACTGATGATACCGCCCCGCCCCGACTGAGCGTCAGGGCGGGTTTCGGCTTTGCCGATCATAGCCGGACCACAAACGGGCAAGACCCGCGGCACCGACCAGCTCGAGCGGACCGGTATACATGGTCCTTACATGGTCTTTACATGGTGTTTTTCATGGTGTTCCGGAGCCGTTTGGCTCTGCCTGCAGTGGAAGGCGCGTTGCCTTTTCTGCAACTGCATGCTACGCGCAAACAAACACATAAAGGAATGTTGATATGGCGAAGTCATACCATGTCGCGGATATCACGCTCGCGGATTTCGGACGCAAGGAAATCGCGATTGCCGAGACGGAAATGCCCGGCCTGATGGCCGCGCGCGAAGAGTTCGGCGGCGAGCAGCCGCTGAAAGGCGCCAAGATCGCCGGCTCGCTTCACATGACCATCCAGACCGCAGTCCTGATCCAGACGCTGGAAGCCCTCGGCGCCGACGTTCAGTGGGTCTCCTGTAATATCTATTCCACACAGGACCACGCCGCCGCAGCCATCGCTGCCAACGGCACACCGGTCTGGGCCTACAAGGGCGAGACGTTGGTAGAGTACTGGGATTATACCGACCGCCTGTTCCACTGGCATGACGACACTTCGCCAAACCTGATCCTGGACGACGGCGGCGACGCGACGCTCTACCTCGTGCTGGGCGAAAAGGCAGAGGCGGATCCGTCCATCCTCGACAAGCCGTCTTCTGAAGAAGAGACCGCCCTGTTCGCACAGATCCGGAAGCGGATGGAAGCCTCCCCCGGCTGGTTCGCCAAGACCAAGGCCGGCATCAAGGGCGTCTCCGAAGAGACCACCACAGGCGTCAACCGCCTGTATCAAATGGAAAAACGCGGCGAACTGCCCTTCCCCGCAATCAACGTGAACGACTCTGTCACCAAGTCAAAATTCGACAACAAGTATGGCTGCAAGGAAAGCCTGGTCGACGCGATCCGCCGCGGCACCGACGTGATGATGGCCGGCAAGAAAGCCTTCGTCGCCGGCTATGGTGACGTGGGCAAAGGTTCTGCCGCTTCGCTCTCCGGCTCCGGCGCGCGCGTGGGTGTTTCCGAGATCGATCCGATCTGCGCGCTGCAGGCAGCGATGGACGGCTACGAAGTCCTGACGATGGAAGAGGCGGCCCCGAAGTTCGACATCTTCGTCACCTCCACAGGCAACCGCGACATCATCACGGTCGACCACATGCGCGCCATGAAGGACATGGCGATCGTCTGCAATATCGGCCACTTCGACAACGAGATTCAGGTCGAAGGCCTGCGCAATTTCGAGTGGACCAACATCAAGCCGCAGGTCGACATGATCACCTTCCCGGACGGGAAGCGTATCATCCTCCTGTCGGAAGGCCGCCTCGTGAACCTCGGCAATGCGACGGGCCACCCGTCCTTCGTGATGTCGGCATCCTTCACCAACCAGACGCTGGCCCAGATCGAACTGTGGACGCGTGGCCACGAGTACGAGAACAAGGTCTACACCCTGCCCAAGCATCTCGATGAGAAAGTGGCCATGCTGCACCTCGAAAAGCTGGGTGTTCAACTGACCGAACTGTCCCGCGAACAGGCCGATTATATCGGTGTGAACACGGTCGGCCCCTTCAAGCCCGAACACTATCGGTACTAGGATCTCGGACATGACCACCGGGGACCACATCCTGACATTGTCCTGCCCGGACCGGGTCGGGATTGTCGCGACACTGGCGCGGCTGATGGAGGCGCATGACTGTTTCATCGCCTCGTCCCGCACCTTTGGCGACACGGAGTCCGGGCAGTTTTTCGCGCGGCTCGTCTTCCGCGGACCGGAAGGCGGCGAAGTGCCGCTCAGTCTGCTGGGCGATATTGAAGAAGCCGCGGAAGAGCTGGAAGCCGACTGGAGCGTTGCCCCCGTCAGCCAGCGAATGAAGACACTGCTGCTGGTCTCGAAATCGGATCACTGTGCCAATACGCTGCTCTACGCTTCCCGCCGCAAGGAACTCCCCATCGACGTGGTCGGCATCGTCTCCAACCATAACACGCTGAAAGACCAGTTCGCTCATTTCGGCCTGCCCTGGTTCCAAATTCCGGTAACGGCGGCGACCAAGGAAGAAGCAGAAGCGCGGCTGTTCAATGTGGTCGAAGAGACGGGTGCGGACCTGATCGTGCTTGCCCGCTACATGCAGGTGCTGAGCGACAATGCCTGCCGGGAGCTGGAAGGCCGGTGTATCAACATCCACCACTCCTTCCTGCCGAGCTTCAAGGGTGCCCGCCCCTATCACCAGGCCCATGCCCGCGGCGTGAAGGTGATCGGCGCAACGGCTCACTATGTGACGGCGGACCTCGACGAGGGCCCGATCATCTCGCAGGTGACCGAAACCATCGACCACACCTATACCCCCGCTGACATGATCGAAACCGGCCGTCATCTGGAAGGCACCGCCCTCCTGCGCGCCGTCAAAGCGCACGCAGAGCATCGCGTCTTCAGCCATGCCGGCCGCACAATCGTCTTCGCAAGATAAGACCTCAGAGGAAACTGCCATGAAACTTTCCAGCCACGAATTCACTTCGGAAAGCGTTTCGGAAGGGCACCCGGACAAGGTCGCAGACCAGGTCTCCGATGCGATCGTCGACCTGTTTCTGGCGAAGGACCCGACGGCCAAGGTCGCCGTGGAAACCCTGACCACGACAAACAAGATCGTGCTGGCCGGCGAAGTGCGTACGAACAATGGTACCGTCGTCACCGAAGAGGAAATGAACGACGCCGCCAGGGCCGTGGTGAAGCGGATCGGCTATGAGCAGGACGGCTTCCACTGGAAGAATTTGTCGATCGACAATCTCGTCCACGGCCAGTCAGCCGAGATTGCCCAGGGTGTTGAAGAAGGCCAGGGCCTGTTCAAGGAAGAAGGCGCCGGCGACCAGGGCATCATGTTCGGTTACGCCACCAACGAAACGCCGGAGCTGATGCCGGCGACACTCGTCTACTCCCACCAGATACTGCAAAAACTCGCCGCGCTGCGCCACTCCGGCGCCCGCCCGCAGCTGGAGCCGGACGCCAAGAGTCAGGTCACGCTGCGGTATGAAGGCTCCCAGCCTGTCGGCGTGAATGCGGTCGTCGTCTCCCACCAGCACGGCAAGGATGTCAGCCAGGATGAACTGCGCGAGATTATCCGGCCAGTTGTCGAGGAAGTGCTGCCGGAAGGCTGGTTCCCGCCGGAAGACAAGTTCTATGTGAACCCGACAGGCAGTTTCTATATCGGCGGGCCGGATGGTGACGCAGGCCTTACCGGCCGCAAGATCATCGTCGACACCTATGGCGGGGCAGCCCCGCATGGCGGCGGCGCCTTCTCTGGCAAGGACCCGTCGAAAGTGGACCGTTCGGCAGCCTATGCCACGCGCTACCTCGCCAAGAACGTCGTGGCGGCCGGCCTTGCAGACCGCTGCACGATCCAGGTCAGCTACGCCATTGGCGTTTCCCAGCCGCTGTCGATCTACGTCGACACCCACGACACCGGCAAAGCCGACGAAGTCCGAATTGCCAAAGCCATTCGTGAACTGTTCGACCTGTCCCCGAAAGGCATCCGCACGCATCTCCAGCTGAACCGACCGATCTACAGCCCGAGCGCCGCGTACGGGCATTTCGGCCGGAAGCCGGGCGACAATGGTGCGTTCAGCTGGGAAAAGACGGACCTCACATCGGCATTGGCCCGCCTCGCAAACTAGGCGAGCTTACTGCACAATCGTCACACGTTCGATGGCGGCAATCTCGCTGCCCTGGCACAGGATCACGATCCGGGCAGGTAGCGGCGCAGGTGCTGTCTGGCGGTAGGCGACCGTGCCCGGCACTGTCGCCCCACCGGGCTTCAGGTCCAGGATCAGCCCCTGTGCCGCTGGCATGTCCAGCGGCGTCAGAAACCAGGTATCCTTGCCGTTGACTCCCAGCATCACGGTCATCTTCGTCGGCGCATCGCCGATGGTCGGCATCCGGTTCACCCAGGCTTCGGACTTGGTCACGACCGGGCACACTGCCGCCACTTCCGCGTCGGAAATGGCATCTTGTCCGCCCGCTTCAGCCTGCGTGCACAGCCCGAAGCACTGGCATCCGGCCAGCATCACAACGGACGCAAGCGCCACAGCGGCGCGGGGCACTACCAGTCTGTCGATAGCCTGAACCACAGGGCACTCTCCTCTTCCGCGCCCGCGATATGGTTCGGCGTCGTCGAGACGACTGCCGCCGCTTCCCCGGTCCAGCTGTCTGCCAGATGGAATCCGTACCGCGTTTCGAAATCGACCTGTCGCCCGCTTGGCGTCAGGCCGGCATTGATGGTCTGATGGATCAGTGCGCCATTGGCATCGACGGCAACGGGCGCGTTCAATGCAATGGAGCCTGCTTCCGCCCGCCATGGCTGTGCAATGATCAGGCTGATTTGTCCTGGCCCAGCTGGACGGCTCGCGCCTACAGACCAGCGGCTTGTCCAGACATCGTTCACGTTCACGCCCGGCAGCTCGACGCTCGCCATCTCCATACCGGATGACAGCGTCCAGCGCTGACCTGCGAGCCAGGCACCTTCCAGCGCGTAGGCTGTCATTCGGGTCTGGTCGTCCGCGCCGAAACGGTCCTGAACCGACCCGCCAAGGGCCGTGTTTGCGTCGTCAACGAACGTCGCGCCGAAACGGTAAGACCAACGCGGCTTGTCCTTGCCAAAGCGGAAGCCGGACTGGCTGCGTCCTCCTTGCTCGGCGGAGAAAAAGTCCATGACCAGGCCCTGCCCCAGATGGCGGCTGAACTTGGCCCACGCACCTCCGGTGGAGAAGGCATTGCCGACGCCCGGCTCGTTCAGCAGCGACACATCCGGCGCCAGCCGGGTCAGCGATCCACCGCGGCCCACTTCGACATCATTGTCGCCGAAACTATAGCGCATCTGGAAGGTCGATTGCGGGTCTTCCTGATAGGGCGCGGTCGGATCATCATAGAGGCGGGCCTGAGTCCAGTTGAACGACAGATCGCCCGCCCGGACGGAATGGGTTTCGCCGGCTGCCCAGTTGGCCCGCGTCTGGAAGTCCACTATCCGGTCACCCGAAAGACCCGAGGGCAATCGGGCGGAGACCGCGTCAGCGTCCAGCACAAACCCACGCTCATACCCATCCCGGAAGACGAGGCCGTTCAGCGCGCCGGAATTTGAAGCCCAGTCTCCGAAGGCGCCGCCACTGGGTACCAGCGCAGCGTCGATCGAAACCTTCGCCGTTCCGAAATCCAGCGTCTGCTGCCCCTGCGGTGAAAAGGCCCGGATGAGATTGAGGATGCCGACCCCGGATACGTCATCGACCCCCACCCCGGCCGCTGTTCCGGTAATCGGGTCGAGATTCGCATCGACATAATCATCCGCCGTATCCAGCAGGATCTGCAGCGCAACTTCCGGTTTGTCCTTCAGGTTCGGGAAGGTCTGCAGCATCAGCGCCAGCGCGCCTGCCATGTAAGGGGCGGAAAAGGATGTGCCGCTGGCATACCAATAATCCGGAGTCGTATCGGCATCCCGGCACTGATCTGTCACCGTCGCAGAACAAGCCGGCCACTCCGGGTGCACGACATCATCGTCAAGTCCCGTGGTGGCCACGTCTTCGCCGGGCGCTAGAATGTAATAGTTCTTCGCATCATTGCCCGCGCGGTTGGAAAAGTCTGAAATGACCCTGTTGAGGTCAATCGAACCGACGGCGACGACCCGGCCGAGCGATTGATCCTGACCGGCGATATAAGCAGGCTCCGTCGGTTCACCGCCAACAGCCGGAGTGATGTTGCCCATCCCGTCATCGATGGCCGGTTCGGCTTCGTTCCCGGCAGAAATCACCACCAGAACGCCAGCCGCGGCGGCATTGCGTACGGCATTCTCCAGGTCCTGATTGGCGTCGATCTCGCCGCCGAGTGACATGTTGATAACGCTGGCGCCCTGGTCCACCGCGTACTGAATCGCCCGCACAAGCGCGGAATCGGAGAAATTGCAGCCTTCGTCTACACCTGTCCGCGCACAGCTCCCGGGGCTGTCAGCACGGATCGAGATGACCGAGGATTCAAAGGCGACGCCCTGCACACCCGACCCTTCGTCAAACGCCGTCGCGTAATTGTCCTGCCTGCGCGCGGCAATGACACCGGAGACCAGTGTGCCGTGGCCGCCCGTATCTATGTCATCAAGCTGACGGGTCATGGTGATGGGATCACCATTTGTGTCGTATCCACTGCAATCGGTGTCAGCGCAGACGTCGAAGGTCTGCACGAAGACACCCTGCAGGTCCGGATGATTGTCGATGGTGCCAGTGTCGATGACCGCAACCTTGATGCCTGCCCCGGTCGCCCCGATGGCATAAGCTGCTGAAGCACCGATAACCGGCAATCCGCCCGTCACTTCGTATTCCCGCGTCTCGAATGCGGACGCAGGTGCGATGGTCGACGGAAACGGCGGTGGAGGCGGAGGAGATGGAGGCGCTGGCGGCGGCGGGGGTGGCGGCGACGTCGGGGTCACGACTGAACCGCCACCCCCGCCCCCGCCGCTCGCGCATGCACCAAGCATAGCCAAGGCCGGTCCAGCGATCGCCAGAACCATAGCCGCTTTCAGGTAACGCGACCGCTGTTTCCGCAATTGCATGCCCTTCGACCTCCGAATGTGGGCGCTGCCCTCAACATTTCATTTTTATTGTGCCGTTTTATCCTGCCCCGGCAATCATGAATGGAATACCAATAAGCGTTCCAGGACAAATCACGAAAACTCCACACGTTCCTGCGAGAAGTGGAAAAGGGAACGGGTTTCCTCATCGATGGAATCGCCCGGAACTATCAGCAGCTGGTGCATCGCATTTTTCCGGTCTTTCAGGGCGTGATCGAAATCCTGCTCGATCAGCCGGTCGACCCCGGTACGCACCATAGCATCCCGGACTTCCAAATAGAGGGTCAGCGAGCCGCCGAGGAACATGGATTCATAAGCAATCTTGCTGGCGATCTTGTCGTGAATATCCGTATACTGGAATTGTTTTTCCATGGTCGACTTGCGTTTGCAGATAAAGTCGATCTCGTGCCGGTATTGCGGATGGCGCAGGTAGAGGCTCTTCAGGGCCGTCATCTCGCTGTCGATGCGGGTCTTGATCTCGTCCGGCAATGATTCGCTGAGAATGATGACGATATCGATGTCGGAACCTTTGACCATCTCACCAGAGGCCACATGCTCGCGCGGTTCGTTATGAGCCAGGAAATAAGCAAGGTCCCCCGCTATAAAAGCGCATAGCTGGCTGCGCACTTCCCGGCCGAGACTGACGAACAGCTGTTTCATCACCTGCTGGGCAACGCTGATTTTTTCGCGGCTGATTTCGCGGTGCATATTGGCCAGTGTGCCCTGGCGCTCGATCATCTGATCGCGCTGCGACGGGAGGCCGAACAGAGTGAAGGACATGAAGTCCCGGAGGATTGAGGGACTGAGGCGTACCTGGTCATCCCGCGTGATATCATAGCGCAGGTAATAGCTGGCGAAGTGGGAGACATGAAACACCCGGCTGCGATAGCAGGCCTGCCAGAGCGACAGGACCGGCACGTCGGGCAATGCTTCTGCCAGCTCTTTCCCGATGCGGGGGCCTTCTACGGAAATGAGCTGCACAACCCGCTGCTCAATGTCCATGAAACGTGAGTCTGACAATCTTCACCTGTTCGGTCATGCGTGGGAATTAAGGCGACAGGTTTCCCCAGCTTGCCGAACCGGTCAACCGCCGGGGTGGTGCGGTTAAGCGCTCATCTCCTTAACCATTGTCTCGACGGTTGCTTTCAGCCCTTCGGTCCATGGCGGCAGGTCAATCCTGAAGGTGTCGCGGGTGCTCGTCATGTCGAGGCGCGCGTTCAGGGGGCGCTGGGCGGGTGTGGGGTAGTCGACCGTCAGGATGGGCACAACGTCCGCCACGGGCCCGCCAAGGCGCCCGCTTTCATTGTAGATGGCGCGCGCCATCGTCGCCCTGTTTGTCTCGCCGCTGCCGGCAAGGTGATAGACTCCCCAGGCATCGAATCCCGGCGCCGCTGCCTGCCCCGCCATATCCAACAGCGCCCGGGCAAGGTCCGGCGTATGGGTCGGGCAGCCAAACTGGTCACTCACAACCGTCACGGCGTCCCGGGTCTGCGCGAGCGCCAGCATCGTGCGGACAAAATTACCGCCAAAGCGCGAGAACAGCCACGAAACACGAACAATGAGGGACTTCTCCGCCACCTCGCGAACGGCGCGTTCGCCGTCCAGCTTGGTCTGGCCATAGATGCCGAGCGGATGCGGCACATCTTCCGGCGTGTAAGCAGATGGCTTTGTCCCGTCGAACACGCAATCCGTCGATATATGAATCAGCGGAATTCCGCGCTCATCGCAGGCTTCGGCCAGGCTTCGCGGGCCCTCGACGTTCAGAGCGCTGGCTGCGTCCGGTGCCGACTCCGCTCCGTCCACAGACGTGAACGCGCCTGTATTGATCACGATATCCGGGGCAAGGCTTTCGAGTGCTGACGCATGCGAGGCCGCATCCAGCAGATCGATCACGGACCGGCCCGGGCACAGCACGGCCTCCCCACCAACACCCACCAGCGCTTGCGCCAGCTGTCCGGATTTTCCGATAACAAGGATCCTGGTCATACGCGGGTTCCGAGGCGTTCGCCGCGGTATTGTTTTTCCCGCAGGGGGCGCCACCAGTTCTCATTTGCGAGATACCAGTCAATGGTCTCCTCGAGGCCGGCCGTGAAATCATGAGCCGGAGACCAGTTCAACTGGCCATTGATCTTGCTAGCGTCAATAGCGTAGCGGAAATCATGCCCCGGCCGGTCCGTGACAAACTCGACCAGATCTTTGTACGGCGTATTTCGCGGACGACGCGCGTCAAGAACACGGCAGATTTCGTGTACGATCTCGAGATTGGTACGCTCCGCACCGCCCCCGACGCAATACACCTCTCCAGGCACACCGCGCTCAGCCATCAGGCGCAGCGCGCGCGCGTGGTCCTCGACGTGCAGCCAGTCGCGGACATTCGTTCCAGTGCCGTAAACCGGAAGCGGTTTCTCCTCCAGCGCGTTCAGGATCATCAACGGGATCAGTTTTTCCGGGAACTGCCGCGGACCGTAATTGTTCGAGCAATTTGAAATCACGACCGGCATACCATAGGTACGATACCAGGAGCGTGCCAGATGATCCGACCCGGCCTTGCTTGCCGAATAAGGTGACGACGGGTCGTAACGGGTCGTCTCGTTGAAATAGCCTTCCGGCCCCAGCGAGCCGAACACTTCATCCGTAGAGATATGAATGAAGCGAAATTTGTCGGCTGCCTCTGCGTCCAACACAGACCAATAGTCCCTCGACGCCTCCAGCATGGAATAGGTGCCGACCACATTGGTGGTGACGAAGGCAGCCGGCCCATCGATAGAGCGATCGACATGCGTTTCCGCTGCCAGATGGAACACAACATCCGGCTGAACCAACCGGATGATCTCGGCCATTTTCGCCGTATCGCAAATGTCTGCCTGAACGTGACGGAAGCCCTTGTGTGCCTTGAGCCGGTCGAGCGTTACCGGATTGGCGGCATAGGTCATGCGGTCAATGACGACGACTTCCGCATCGGTGTCTGACAACAAGAGGTAACACAGCGCAGAGCCAATAAACCCGGCACCTCCTGTCACGACATAACTTTTCATGCGGCAGCTCCAATGCGCCCCGGACGACAGGCTTCAACCGCCTATAGCATGTCCGTGGCTGCCCCCAACAGGCGAGACGCTATTCGACTGTCACCGACTTGGCCAGGTTTCGCGGCTGGTCCACGTCCGTGCCCTTGGCCACCGCGACGTGATAGGCCAGCAGCTGCAACGGGATCGCGGCAAGGATGGGGAGCGTAAAATCATCGCCGTCCGGCACGCGAATGACATGATCCGCCCGGTTCCCGGCAGCCTTGATGCCCGCGTCATCCGAAATCAGGATCACCTTGGCACCGCGCGCACGGATTTCCTCGACATTGGAGATTGTTTTCTCGAACAGCTCGTCTTTCGGCGCGACAACAACAACCGGCAGGTCTTTCTCGATCAGGGCAATGGGTCCGTGCTTCAGTTCGCCCGCAGCATAGCCTTCAGCGTGGATGTAGGAGACTTCCTTCAGCTTGAGGGCACCTTCCAGAGCCAGCGGGTAGTAACGTCCCCTGCCAAGGAACAACACATCCTTTGCCTGCGTCAGCGTCTTCGCGATCCCGGCGATCTGCTCCTGGGCGTCCAGCGCTTCTGTCACCTTGCGCGGCAGGGCCAGCAGGTTCTTTACAGCGTTTACTTCATCGCCCGGCAGCAAATGCCCACGCGCCCGGGCCGCCACCAGCGCCATGACCGCCAGCACGGACAATTGCGCCGTGAAGGCCTTGGTTGAGGCAACGCCGATCTCCGGCCCGGCATGGGTCGGAACGACCGCACCAGCTTCCCGCGCGATGGAGCTTTCCGGCACATTCACGATGGCGATGGCAGTGGTGGCGTTCTGCCGGCAGTAGCGAAGTGCTGCCAGGGTGTCGGCCGTTTCGCCGGACTGGCTGACGAACAGGGCGGGGCCGGATTGCGGTAGCACCGGCTCGCGATACCGGAATTCGGAGGCGATATCCGTTTCCAGCGACAGGCGCGCCGCCTGCTCGAACCAGTATTTTGCTGTGAAAGCCGCATAATAGGCCGTGCCGCATGCGATCGCGACGGCGCGGTCGGCTGCCGTAAAGGAGGCCGTGGCCACGGTGCCGATGTCCAGCGTCCCAGTGACCTGGTCGACATAGGGCATGATCGAACGCGCGATCGATTCCGGCTGCTCATGGATTTCCTTGAGCATGAAGTGGTCATACTCGCCGCGCTCAATCAGCGCGTCATTCACGGCAGATGTCACACGCTTGCGGTTCACCCGCTCGCCGCGTGCATTGCGGATGTCGAAACTGCCGGGCGTCAGGACGCACCAGTCGCCCTCTTCCAGATAGGTCACGTCGCGCGTGAACGGCGCCAGCGCGATGGCATCGGATCCGAGATACATTTCCCCGTCGCCATAGCCGAGAACAAGCGGGCTACCCCGGCGGGCCCCCATCATCAGGCCTTCTTCACCGTCGAAGATCACGGCCAGAGCGAATGCGCCGTCGAGTTCAGCGAGTGTTGATTCGAAGGCATCGACCGGATCTGCTCCGTCACTGATCTTCTGATCCAGCAACTGCGCGATGACTTCCGAATCCGTTTCGGATTCGAACGCCCGTCCTGCGGTCTTCAGAGTGTCCCGCAATTCACGGAAATTCTCGATGATCCCATTGTGGACGATGGCGACCCGGCCAGACATATGCGGGTGAGCATTGCTCTCGTTCGGCTTGCCGTGTGTTGCCCAGCGCGTGTGGGCGATACCGGTGGTTGCATCCATCGGCCGTTCGCGCAGCATCGCTTCGAGATTGACGATCTTGCCCGGAGCACGTCGGCGGTCGAGGCCGTCCGTCCCCGTGACCGCAATGCCGGCACTGTCATATCCGCGATATTCAAGCCGCTTCAGACCATCGATAAGCCGATCGGCGACGGGTTTGGTCCCGGAAATCGCAACAATACCGCACATAATCCACTCCACTCTCAGGTGAATGTTGTCTTAGACGCTCTCAAAACGGCAGAACAATGAAACTTTGTGAGCAAATGCGACAAGTTTCTGCCCTGGATCGGCGCAATGCTGTAACCGTCTTGATTTGCACCCATCGCCCCATCAGTTGTAAAAAACGGAACAGTCATTACTCCCTCTGAGCGGATTTCAGCTTCGGTTCTCTTCAGCCCGTACACCCCCCGGTAACACGCGCTGCCATAAGTGCAGCTGCATGCTGGATTAAGTTCCAACTTCGCACGGCATTTGCATAAGACGCACTGTAAGTACAACGGAGCCCAATCTATTGCCCCAATTGACCCACCTCGACAGGCTGGAAGCCGAAAGCCTCCACATTATCCGCGAAGTCGCTGCCGAATGTGAAAATCCGGTGATGCTGTACTCCGTCGGCAAGGATTCGGCCGTGATGCTGCATCTGGCCATGAAAGCGTTTTACCCGTCGCGGCCGCCCTTCCCGCTGATGCACGTCGATACGACGTGGAAGTTCCGCGAGATGATCGAGTTCCGCGACCGCAAGGCCGCCGAAATGGGAATGGATCTGATCGTCCACATCAATGAGGAAGGCGTCCGCGAGGGCATCGGGCCCTTCTCCCATGGCTCAGCCGTCCACACCGATGTGATGAAGACTCAGGCGCTGAAACAGGCGCTCGACAAGTACAAATTCACGGCTGCCTTCGGCGGAGCCCGCCGCGATGAAGAGAAGTCGCGCGCCAAGGAACGGATCTTCTCGTTCCGCTCGGCCGAGCACCGCTGGGACCCGAAACGCCAGCGCCCGGAAATCTGGAATGTTTTCAACACCCGCATTCACACGGGCGAAAGTATCCGTGTATTCCCGCTCTCGAACTGGACCGAGCTCGACATCTGGCAATACATCCGCCGCGAAGGCATCGAGATCGTGCCGCTGTACTTCGCAGCCGAACGCCCGGTGGTGAACTGGAATGGCGTCGACATCATGGTGGATGATGACCGCATGCCGGAAGACCTCGCCAAGACGGCCGTATTGAAATCCGTCCGCTTCAGGACGCTCGGCTGTTATCCGCTCACCGGCGCCGTCGAGAGTACGGCCGCCACGCTTGACGACATCATCCAGGAAATGCTGCTGACCACGACCTCCGAACGCCAGGGACGCGTCATTGACGTCGACCAGTCTGCCTCGATGGAAAAAAAGAAGCAGGAAGGCTATTTCTGATGCGCCTCACTGACGAACTCATCGCCACCGATATCGGCGCCTATCTCGAAAAGCACGAGAACAAGTCTCTGCTGCGCTTCATCACATGCGGATCCGTCGACGACGGCAAGTCCACCCTGATCGGCCGGCTGCTGTACGACTCCAAAATGATATTCGAAGACCAGCTTGCTTCGCTGGAAGCGGATTCGAAGAAAGTCGGCACGCAAGGTGAGAACATTGACTTTGCCCTTCTCGTGGATGGCCTCGCAGCTGAACGCGAACAGGGCATCACGATTGATGTCGCCTACCGCTTTTTCGCTACCGACAAGCGCAAGTTCATTGTCGCCGATACGCCCGGACACGAGCAGTACACGCGCAATATGGCGACCGGGGCCTCGACCGCCGACGTCGCGATCCTGATGATTGATGCGCGCAAGGGCATTCTCACGCAGACCCGCCGCCACGCTTTCATCACGACATTACTGGGTATCCGCCGGCTGGTGCTTGCGGTGAACAAAATGGATCTCGTTGACTATGACGAGATGATCTTCAACGACATCGTCGACGACTTCTATGCTTTCGCAGACGAGCTTGCGACCGATCTGGAGATCCAGCCGATCCCGATGTCGGCCTTGGCGGGTGTGAACATCACCAGCCGGTCGGAAGAGACCGATTGGTATGATGGCCCGGCTCTCATGGAATACCTGGAAAACGTGCCTGTGGGCGACAAGCGCCGCAACGCCTCTTTCCGCATGCCTGTACAATGGGTGAACCGGCCGAACCTCGATTTCCGCGGCTTCTCCGGCCAGATCGCTTCCGGCACGGTGAAGCCGGGCGACCGGGTGAAGTCCATGCCTTCCGGCAAGCAATCCACCATCGAACGGATCGTGACCGCCGATGGCGATCTACAGGAAGCCATTGCCGGACAGTCGGTGACGCTGACCCTTGCTGACGAGATCGACGCCTCACGCGGCGATGCCATCGTTACGGCAGATGATCCGACCGAAGTGTCCGACCAGTTCCAGGTTCGCCTCCTCTGGATGAACGAAGCACCGCTCCTGCCCGGCCGGCGCTATCTGTTGAAGATCGGTACCAAGACGGTCACAGCAACGGTCAACGCACCGAAATACGGTATTGACGTCAACACATTGTCGGACGTTCCGGCAAAGACGCTGGATCTCAACCAGATCGGGGTCACGACGATCTCGCTCGACCAGCCGATCACGTTCGATCCCTATGACGTCAACCGCAACCTTGGCGGCTTCATCCTGATTGACCGGATGACCAATGATACGGTGGGTCTTGGCCTGATCGATTTCGCGCTACGCCGCGCTTCGAACATCCACTGGCAAGCCATGGATATCGATCGCATGGCACTGGCCGAACAGAAAGGCCAGCGTCCGGCGGTGCTGTGGTTCACGGGCCTGTCGGGATCCGGCAAATCGACGATCGCCAACGCCCTGCAGAAACGTCTCTTCGCACTCGGCAAGCACACCTTCACGTTGGATGGCGACAACGTTCGCCATGGGCTGAACCGCGACCTCGGTTTCACTGACGCTGACCGTGTGGAAAACATCCGCCGCGTTTCGAACGTCGCCAAACTGATGTCAGATGCAGGCCTGATCACGCTTGTCTCGTTCATCTCGCCCTTCCGGGCAGAACGGCAGATGGCGCGCAACATGATGGCGGATGGCGAGTTCATCGAAATCCATGTCGACACCCCGCTGGACGTCGCCGAGCAAAGAGACGTCAAGGGCCTCTACAAGAAGGCAAGGACAGGAGAGATCAAGCATTTCACCGGCATTTCGAGCCCGTATGAAACGCCTGTGAATCCGGAGCTACGGATCGACACGGTAGACCGGAGCCCTGATGACGCCGCTGAAGAAATTCTGGACTACCTTCGGGAGAAAGGCTTTCTCGGACTCTGATATGCGCATGCGTGTGCACGATCGAGTGGGTGGGCAGCCTGTGCTGGAGACGTCGAAAGGAAGATCATGCGGATTTATCCCGTAATCATGTGCGGCGGCGCGGGCACGCGTCTCTGGCCGGTATCTGTTCAGGCGCACCCGAAACAGTTTCACCGCCTGGTGACGGACAAGACCGTGTTTCAGGACACGGTCCTGCGGCTGAAAGGCGATGCATTCGCACCGCCGGTCGTGATTTCGAACCAGCGTTACGCAGGCCTTATCCGTGAACAGCTGGCGGAAGTCGGTATCGAACCGGGTGCTGTCATCCTTGAACCAATGGCACGCAATACAGCGGCAGTTGCGGCCGTTGCCGCACGTCACATCGCCCAGAAGGATCCGGATGGCCTCGCCCTGCTCTTGCCGTCGGACCATTTCATCGGCCAGCCGGACGTCTTCGTTGGGGCCGTCACCGAGGCCGCCCGGATGGCGAAGTCCGGGTACATCACCACATTCGGAATCAAGCCTGACCGGCCCGAAACCGGCTTCGGCTATATCCAGCGCGGCGAAACCATCGGCGGACCGCTCCACACGGTCACGGAATTCAAGGAAAAGCCGAACCTTGAAACGGCAATCAAATACATTGCCGACCCGGCATTCAGCTGGAACGCCGGCATTTTCCTGTTCCCCGCGTCTCTGATGATCGACGAACTCGAAGCCCACGCGCCTGACGTTCTGGATGCCGCCTCAGCCGCGCTCGAGGCAGCTGCTGATCTGGATGGCAACATCCTGCTCGACCCGGAATGCTTTGCGGCTGTGCGCTCGACGTCGGTCGATTATGCCGTCATGGAACAAACCGCCAAGGCCGCCATCTACGCGCCGCTGGACTGTCAGTGGAACGACATCGGCACCTGGGGCATGATCGGCGCGATCCGTAATCAGGACGACACAAACCCGCCTGTTACCATTGATGCGGAAGGCTGCACGGTTTTGTCAGATGCCGACCACACGGTCGCGCTGGTCGGCGTGCAGGATCTCTGCGTTGTGGTGGACGGCGGGCGCATCCTGGTGGCTTCCAAAGACCGCACGCAGGATGTCGGCAAAGTGGTTGCTGCCCTGCGCGATGCGGGCCGCGACGAGCTGCTCTGAGCACGCTGCCCCTGCGTGACAGGCTCCCAAAACTGATTCATGTGATAAATTCCATCTCGCTGTAGAACAGCGGGAGGAAAAATCATGCCGGAAGCCAAAGGTACCGGTGCAGGTAAAACACCTGCCAAAACAACCAAGTATGACGCCGTTATTGTCGGTGCGGGATTCGCCGGCATGTACATGCTGCACAAATTGCGCGGCATGGGACTGAAGGCGCACGTCTTCGAAGCTGGAAGCGGAGTCGGGGGAACCTGGTTCTGGAACCGGTATCCCGGCGCGCGCGTCGATATCGAAAGCCAGGAATACTCGTTCTCCTTCTCCAAGGAACTGGAGGAAGAATGGCAGTGGTCTGAGCGCTACGCACCTCAAGGCGAGTTGCTGGACTATGCCAACCACATCGCAGACCGGTTCGACCTGCGCCGCGATATCAGCTTCAATACCCGTGTCGAGTCCGCACGATACGATGACCAGGCCGGACTATGGCGGATCATAACGGACCAGGGCGAGACCATAGAGGCACGATATTGTGTCATGGCGACAGGCTGCTTGTCCGCCGCCAAGACACCGGACATTCCGGGCGCCGGAAACTTCAAGGGCGAGACCTTGAGCACCGCCACCTGGCCCAAGGACGCCGATCTCACCGGCAAGCGGGTCGGCATCATCGGCACGGGCTCGTCCGGTATCCAGACCATCACGACCATCGCACCGAAGGTCGGCGAGCTCTTCGTCTTCCAGCGTACGCCGAACTACAGCGTGCCCGCCCACAACGGCCCGCTCGATCCGGCCGTGCGTGAAGACTGGCTGGCCAACCGCGAAGCCTATCGCCAGGAGCAACGCGAATCCGGCATTGGTATCGTGACGCTGGAACCAACCGAAGACCTGGCGCTGGAACAATCGGAAGAAGACCGCCTGCGTGAGTTCGAGCGACGCTGGGCGAAAGGCGGCTTCTGCGTCGGCGCGCCCTATGCCGATACCGGGGTCGACCCGGCGGCGAACAAGCTGCTGGCAGATTTCGTCGCCGGCAAGGTCCGCGAAATCGTGAAGGACCCCGAGACGGCAGACCTGCTTGTACCGAAGACCTACCCTATCGGCACGAAGCGTCTGGTCGTCGATACCGGCTATTTCGAGGTCTACAATCAGGACAATGTCCACCTGATCGATCTCAACAAGACGCCGATCGAAACCATCACGGAAACCGGCCTGCGGACCAGCGAGCGCGACTATGAATTCGACACGCTGATCTATGCCATCGGCTTCGATGCCATGACCGGCGCGCTGGAACGGATCGATATCCAGGGCCGGGACGGCCTGAAGCTGAAGGACAAATGGGCCGCCGGCCCGCTGACCTATCTGGGCCTGACCGTGTCCGGCTTCCCGAACCTGTTCATGATCACCGGCCCCGGCAGCCCGTCTGTCCTGTCCAACATGATCGTCTCCATCGAGCAGCATGTGGACTGGATCGCGGACTGTATTCACGACATGGGCGAGCGCCAGCTTACCGTGCTGGAGGCCACACCGGAGGCCGAGGCCGAGTGGGTGGCCCATGTGAATGAAGTCGCGTCCGAAACGCTCTATCCGCAGGCCAATTCCTGGTATCTTGGCGCCAACGTGCCCGGCAAGCCGCGCGTGTTCATGCCCTATGTGGGCGGTGTCGGCGTTTACCGGGAAGTCTGTGACGATGTCGCCGCGAATGACTACAAGGGATTCACCCTGTCCCGCGCCCCGGCTGAGGCGTCCTGAACCTGGCCTGCAGATTGGCCGCAGATTGCCCTAAGGGGTTTCCCCGGCGTCCTGTCTCGAAACATGCCTGATCCCGCGATAAGCAGGGATCAGGCATAATTATATTCGGGAGCGAACGATGGCCAAAGGGGATCTACCTGTACTCGTCGGCGTGGGCCAAAGCCTCAGCCAGTGGGACGGAACAGCCGGGCCAGCCGGAGCCCCTTCTCCGCTGTCGCTGATGGTGGATGCTTCCAAGGCGGCACTTGCCGATACGGGCGCCGCAGGCATCGCCGGCGCCATCGACACGCTCGCTGTGGTTCGCATCTTCGAAGACTCCGTGCGCGGCGCCCCGCATCCGCACGGGCACAATACGAACCTGCCCGGCACGCTGGCACGCGACATCGGCGCTTCGCCCGCCAACCTGATCTATGAGACCGTCGGCGGCCAGAGCCCGCAAGCCCTCGTCAACGAGATGGCCGCCAAGGTCTTCGAGGGCGAGATCGAGTGCGCCCTGATTTCCGGTTCTGAAGCCAACCGTGCTTCCAAGGGTGCCCGCCGCCATGGCGTGGAGATCAACTGGGCCGACAGCGCAGACGCCGAATATGAAGATCGCGGCACGGGCCCGATGATGCTGAGCCGTGAAGAGATCAAGCATGGCATCGTCGCCCCGGCCTATTTCTACGCCATGTTCGAAAACGCCATCGCCGCCCGAGAAGGCCGCTCGCGCAGCCAGCACCGCAAAGCCATGGCCGAGCTGTTCCAGCCCTTCACGGCTGTGGCCGCGAAGAACCCCTACTCCCAGTTCCCGGTGGAGCACTCCATCGAGTTCCTGTCGACGCCGTCCAAAGGGAACTACGAATATGCCGACCCGTTCCTGAAATGGTTCATCGCGCAGGATGCCGTGAACCAGGGCGCGGCGGCCATCGTGATGAGCTCGTCCAAGGCGGATGAGCTGGGCATCGCCGAAGACAAGCGCGTCTATCTGCACGGCGCAGGCGAAGGCTCAGACGATTTCATCTCTGTCCGCCCACGGCTGGATGGGTCGTTTGCCATGGAAGCGGCAATCTCCCGCGCGCTGGAACAGTCTGGCAAGACGACCGCCGACATGGCGCACTTCGATCTCTATTCCTGCTTCCCGTGCGCGGTGTTCTCCTCGACGCAGGCACTCGGCGTCGACTGGAAAACCGACAAGCGCCCGCTGACACTGACCGGCGGCCTGCCCTTCTTCGGTGGCCCCGGAAACAATTACTCCCTGCACGGAATTGCGGAAATGGTCGCAAAGCTGCGCGGCGATGCAGGCGCCTTCGGCCTTGTCCTCGCCAATGGCGGCTGGATGACCAAGGAAGCTGTCGGCGTCTATTCGACGTCCAAACCGGCAGAGTTCACACCGGTCGCCCGCTATGCCCGGCCGACCGAGGAAATTGATATCTGCTCAGAAGATTGCGTCGCCAAGCTGGAAACCTTCACGGTCACCCACGGCAAGGAAGGCCCGAACAAGGGCATCATTTTCGCCCGCCTGCCGGACGGCCGCCGTGCCCTCGCCAATGCGAGCCCGGCTGCGCTCGCCGTGCTGCGCGAGGATGCGAGCCCCGTTGGCCGCAGCGTGAAGATCACCGTGGAAGGCGAAACCGGCACGTTCGACTTCGCCTGACCGCTCCTGTGAGCCCAGTCCTGATCTCTGTGGCTTGCCCGGAATGACGGTTTCGACCAAATTCCGGGCATGACAACGCATTTCAAGAAGTTCGGCGTGATCGGCGGCGGCGCCTGGGGCACCGCCATCGCACAGATGCTGACCCGCGAGGGGCAGGATGTGCTGATCTGGTGCCGCGAAACAGATGTGGCCGAGGCCATCAACACGGGCCACGAGAACACCGTCTTCCTGCCGGGCGTGGCACTTAAGCCTGCCCTGAAAGCGACCAGCGAGCTTGCGGATCTGGCCGGTATGGACGCCGTCTTTGCCGTCGCCCCGGCACAGCACACCCGCGCCACGCTGAAGGCGCTGAAAGGCACGCTGAAACCCGGCACACCGGTCGTGCTCTGCTCCAAGGGCATCGAGCTGGCGACCGGCGAGTTCATGACGGATGTGCTGAAATCAGAACTGCCGGACGCTGTGCCGGCCGTCATGTCGGGCCCGAGCTTTGCCATCGATGTGGCCCAGGGCCTGCCGACGGCGGTGACCTTCGCGATTGAAGACGAGCAGCTCGGCGCCGAACTCATTGCTGCGATCTCGACCCCGACATTCCGCCCCTATCTGGGCCACGACCTGCTGGGCGCAGAGGTGGGCGGCGCCGTGAAGAACGTGCTGGCCATCGCCTGCGGTATCGCCCTCGGCAAGGGCCTCGGCCGCTCAGCCCATGCGGCCCTGATCGCGCGCGGCAGTGCGGAGATGACACGGCTCGCCCTGAAGCTCGGCGCGGAGCGGGAAACGCTGGCGGGCCTCTCGGGCCTCGGCGACCTCGTGCTGACCTGTTCGTCCGAAACCAGCCGCAACATGAGCTGCGGAATGGCGCTCGGCAAAGGCGAGTCCCTGGAGAGCATCATGGGTGCGCGCAACGCCGTGACCGAGGGCGTCGCGACCGCGCCGGTCCTCAGGAAACTGGCGGCAGAGCATGGCGTGGAAATGCCGATCTGTGATGCCGTCGCCGCCGTGATCGAAGGCGAGATCAGCGTGGACGAGGCCATTGTCCGCCTGCTGATGCGGCCGAACCGGGCTGAAGCCGTCACCGCCTAGTCATCCGGGCCTGACCTTCCGTCACCTCTGGCAGCGGCGGGACCGGCTGCTAAGGTTCCCTCCAAACAGGAGGAAACGCATGGCCTACGAGTGTTTTGAAGTCACCATCGAAGACAAGATCGCCCACATCCGGATGAACCGGCCCGAGGCGCTGAACACGATGAACAAGGCGTTCTGGAACGAACTGCCGGAAATCATCCACGACATCGACAAGAATGCCCGCGCGCGTGTGATCGTGATCTCGTCCACCGGCAAGCACTTCTCCGGCGGCATGGACACAGAGGTCTTCACCGGCGAGCGCGATGCACCCAAGCATGACCGCTACATCATGGCCGAGGCCCTGCGCTCCAACATCCGGCACATCCAGCACAGTTTCAGCTGCATGGAAGAAGCCCGCATGCCGGTTCTGTTCGCATTGCATGGCGGCGTGATCGGCGGCGCCGTGGACATGATCTCCGCCGGTGACATCCGCTGGTGCACCAAGGACGCCTTCTTCTCCATCATGGAGACCAATATCGCCATGACGGCGGACGTCGGCACCTTCCCCCGCCTGCAGCGCTATATCCCCGAAGGCTGGGTGAAACAGATGGCCTATACTGGCATGCGCCTGCCCGCCGCCAAGGCGAAGGAGATCGGCCTCGTCAACGATGTGTTCGACACGCATGAGGAGATGATGGAAGCCGTGATGGGCGTCGCCCGCGAGATCGCCGGTAACAGCCCGCTGGCTGTGACGGGGTGCAAGGTGCTCATCAATTACGGCCGCGACCACAACACCGCCGACACGCTGGACTATATCGGCGTCTGGAACGCGGCGATGTTCCCGCCGCCGCACATGGCCGAAGCCTTCAAGGCACGGATCGAGAAGCGCGATCCGGAATATCCGGAACTGTCGGAACTGCGCGACACGGCGATGTGAGCCACCCCTAACGGGGAGCATGGACCTCAGGGAAATCCTGTGCCAAGAGATTGGTTTCAAATGTAACCAATCTCTTGGGGCCCCATGTCTGATCTCCAGCATCTGAAAACCCTCGAACAGCGCCTGCTCTGGCTTTCCGCCTGGATGGTGCACAATGCCAATCACCTGCGCCCCAAAGGCGAGGGCGATGTGAAGGTGGGCGGGCACCAGGCCTCCTGCGCCTCGATGGTGTCGATCATGACGGCGCTCTATTTCCACACGTTGCGCCCTGAAGACCGCGTGGCGGTGAAGCCGCACGCCTCCCCCGTCTTCCATGCGATGCAATACATCATGGGCAACCAGACGCTGGACAAGCTGAAGAGCTTCCGCGGCTATGGAGGCGCGCAATCCTATCCGAGCCGCACCAAGGATGTGGACGATGTGGATTTCTCTACCGGTTCCGTCGGCCTCGGCGTGGCAGAGACAGCTTTCGCCTCCATTGTGCAGGACTATCTCGCGGCCAAGGACTGGGCGGACGAGCGCCCGCTTGGCCGCATGGTCGCGCTGGTCGGCGATGCGGAGCTGGATGAGGGCAATGTATACGAGTGCCTTCAGGAAGGCTGGAAACACGAGCTGCGCAATACCTGGTGGATCATCGACTATAACCGCCAGAGCCTCGACGGCGTCGTGCATGAGGGCCTGTGGGAGAAGATCGAGTCGATCTTCAAGGCCTTTGGCTGGCGCGTGGTCGTGCTGCGCCACGGCGCGCTGCAGCGTGCGGCCTTTGAGGAGCCCGGCGGCGAAGCACTGAAAAGCTGGATCCAGTCCTGTCCGAATGCGGACTACTCCGCCCTCACCTATCAGGGCGGCGCCGCGTGGCGGAAGCGCCTGATGGACGACCTCGGCGATCAGGGCGACGTCTCAGACCTTCTCTCAAAACGAAGCGACGAGGAACTGAACGCCCTGATGAACAATCTCGGTGGCCAGTGCCTCGAAACCCTGACCGAGGCGTTCGACAGCGTCACTGACGACCGGCCGACCGTCTTCCTCGCTTACACGATCAAGGGCTGGGGCACGCCGCTGGCGGGGCACAAGGACAATCATGCCGGCCTGATGAACCCGGCCCAAATGGCTGACTTCCAGAGCCACATGGGCGTACCGGAAGGCGAGGAATGGGAGAAGCTGGCGACGGTGAAAGACAAGGCCGCACTGGAGACATTCCTCGGCCACGTCCCCTTCTTCGAGGCAGGCCCGCGCCGCTTCACCGCGCCCATGGTCGAAAGCCCCGGCCCGGTCTTCCTCGACGATCGCACGCTCTCCACGCAGGCCGGCTTCGGCAAGATCCTCGATGCACTGGCCAAGGGCGAGAGCGAAATCGCAGATCGCATCCTGACGACCTCTCCGGATGTCACCTCCTCCACGAATCTTGGTCCGTGGGTAAACCGGCGGTCCCTCTTTGCCCGGACGGAAAAGGAAGACACGTTCCGCCAGCAGCGCATCCCTTCGACGCAGAAATGGCAGTTCTCTCCCGCTGGCCAGCATATCGAGCTGGGCATTGCGGAGATGAACCTTTTTCTGGTGCTGGGCGCGGCCGGCCTGTCGCATTCCCTGTTCGGCGAACGGCTGATCCCTATCGGCACGGTCTATGATCCGTTCGTGGCACGCGGCCTCGATGCGCTGAACTATGCCTGCTACCAGGACGCGCGCTTCATCATCGCCGGCACACCATCAGGCGTGACGCTGGCGCCGGAAGGCGGCGCGCACCAGTCCATCGGCGCCCAACTGATCGGCATGAGCCAGGATGGCCTCGTCAGCTTCGAACCGGCCTATCTGGACGAGCTATCCATCATCATGGACTGGAGCTTCGACTATCTCCAGCGCAGCGGCGAGAACGATCCGGACGAGCGCACCTGGCTGCGCGACGAGACCGGCGGCTCGGTTTACCTGCGCCTCACCACGCGCCCGCTGGAACAGCTGGGCCTCAAGGCACGGGACGATCAGGCGTTCCGACAGGGCGTCGTCGATGGCGCCTACTGGCTGCGCGAACCGGGCCCGAACTGCGAAGTCGTGATCGCCTATCAGGGCTGTGTCGCTCCGGAGGCTATCGAGGCCGCAGGGCGCATCGGCAATGACCGGCGCGATATTGGCGTGCTGGCCATCACCTCGGCAGACAGGCTGAACTCCGGCTGGACCGCCGCACGCCGGGCCCGCGCAAGAGGCCACCAGGAAGCAACCAGCCAGATCGAACGTCTGATGGCGGATGTTCCGCGCGACGCAACGCTGATCACGGTCACGGACGGCCACCCGGCGACGCTCGCCTGGATCGGCTCGGTGATGGGTCACCGCACAGCGCCGCTCGGCGTCGAGCATTTCGGCCAGACCGGCACGATCGATGACCTCTACCGGCATTTCATGATTGACGCAGATTCCATCGTTGCCGCCGCAAACTATCTGTCGGCAGGGCGGCGGATCGGGCTTAGCGTTCGATAGAAAGGATCAGGCGGCGGAGCGCACCAGCTCAAAATGAGAGCGCACGGTGGGCTTTTCATCTGGCGTCGTCACACGGCCCGTCTTCACCAGCTCGATCATGTGCCCCAGCACGGACATCGCTGCCGCCGGATGTAGGCGTTTGTCGACGTCCTTGTACATCTCTTTCACCATTTCGGGGATCAGATTCTCCCCTTCTGAAAGATGGTACAGGATCGCCCGCTCCCGCTCGCGGCGGTGCTCGGCATATTCGGTGATGAAGTGCTCGACGAAGTCTTTGCCTTTCACCGGGTCTCCATGCGTCGGATAGAGCGCATCGAACTTCATCAGACGGATCTTTTCGAGGCTGCGCATATAGTCGCCCATGTCGCCGTCCGGCGGGGCAACAACGGTCGTTGACCATCCCATGATGTGATCGCCCGACAGGCAGGTATTCTCTTCGCGCAGGCCGAAGCATAGATGATTGCAGGTGTGTCCGGGCGTTTCGATGACATCCAGCGTCCAGCCCGGGCCGGAAACCACATCGCCATCACCGACCTTCACATCCGGCATGAAGCCGAGATCATCCGCACTGCCAAGTTCACCCTTGGCCGTCGGCACGCCGCAATTCTTCGCATAGGTCTTGCAGCCCGCCCACTCGGCCAGCGGCTGGGCCAGCGGCGAGTGATCGGAATGGCCATGACTGACCAGAACATGCGTGACGGTTTCGCCTTCCAGCGCCTTTTTCAGCGCTTCGAAATGGTCCGGCTGCTCCGGCCCCGGATCGAGTACTGCCACTTCGCCATGACCGATGATGTAGACGCCCGTACCGACATAGGTGAACGGGCCGGGATTGTTCGCGATCACCCGGCGAATCAGAGGCGTCAACTGCTGGACGACGCCGTATTCAAACTCGATTTCCTTGATGTAAGGGATGGCCATTTGCAGTCTCTCGATATTCAGCCTGCAGACATACCCTATCGCCGCTTCGGCGCAAACCGTGTACCGAAGGCCTGTGCCATGCGGCGCGTCGCTCTCAGCTTTGAGCCAAGCTTCAACGCAACCGGCGGGCCCATGTCGGTCTTGTTTGCATCGACGATATAGAGTCGTCCGCTGTTGCGGTCACGTAGACAATCAATGCCGCCCCAGTCCAGTCCCATTTCCTTCGCAAAGCGCTCGATCACGGTGATTTCATCCGCCGTGTAGCAATTGCGAGGTTCGTCGAGCAGTACCTGGGCGTTCTCGTTTGCAAAGCGCCGTTCCAATGGCCGGCGCTTGCGGAAAACGACAATCGGAGAGCCGTTCACGAGGCAGCAGCGAAGGTCTTCCACAAGCCCGCCTTCAATCTCGTTGTCGACCAGAACCTGATAGCATTTGCCGGGCACCGCTTCGTCCAGCGGGCCTTCCAGAACCCGGCCATCATGCGCCGCGTTCAGTTCGGACTTTTCCACCATCCGGCCGGTATAGGTTGTCGGATCAACCGCCAGCGAGTAGCCCGCCGCCTTTTCGAAAGCGACGCCGACCTTGGACTTCGACACATCATGGCATTCGAAATTCACAAGGCGGGCGCCTTCCTTGACGTCCGGCAGCTTGTTGTTCGTTTCGGTACAATCATCGAACTGCATGACAATGTCGGCCTTGGTGACATCGTCGATCAGCTTCGCGCCGGAAACGTGCATGACCGGCCAGATAAAGTACCAGGGGCGCGGCTTGTCCGGGTAGAAGGCGATGGTCGGGCGCTTGTGCCCCTCGATCCGGCGCCAGATGCGCCAGGACTGCGCTGCACCGTAGAAAGTCAGCCAGGTGAAAACATCATTGATCAGCGAAAGAGTCAGCGGGATGCGGGCGCCGGTTTTCTTAACCAGCATTGCGCCGTCATCGTATTTGAAATCGGTCAGCCACAACCGGTCTGTCATCCCGTACTCTCCTGACTGGCGAACAATGCATCACAGCATGGTTCGCGGCCGGTTTCCTGCCTCGCACGCCGCCAGCTCACTGACAACACACTTAATGCGGCGCATTTGTGATCACCGGCCATACGGAACTGCCCTTAGAGCAGTGATTCGATACTGGAAAGATCGTAGCCCGCACCTGCAGCGGCGTCGACGATTTCCTGTCCGGTGCCCTGCCCCGAATGGGTCAGCGCCCAGGCCGTGATACAGCGCGTTCCGGTGCGGCAATAGGCCAGCACGGGCTGCGGCGCTTCATTCAGGATTCCGCCCATGCGCTCGACGATTTCGGGCGTCGGCGCGCCGGAAAACGGCAGCGCCACGAAGGTCAGGCCGAGCGCTTCGGCCTTCGCGCGGATCGGCCCCATGCGCGGCTGTTCGATACCGCCTTCCCCGTCCGGCCGGTTGGCGATGATGGTCTTGAAACCGGCTGCAGCGATTTCTTCGACATCGTTTTCGGAAATCTGCGGAGCAACGGCAAATGCGTCTGTTACGCGGCGAATATCAGCCATTTGGGAGGGTCCTGTCTGTTGAGACGGTCTTGATCGATTCGGATACCTAGCTAAGGAAGGTTATCCGTTCTGCCAAGGTTTTGGCGGAACACCTTTTCACTATGGCCCTGCAACAACGACGGAAATTTGCCCTTGTCCACCCTGCAGCGCGCCCTCAGCCGGATCCCATGGGCCTACACCGCCCGCCGCCTGCTGATCGCCATTCCCACCATGCTGGCCATCATCACCATGGCCTTCCTGATGATGCGGGCAGCCCCGGGCGGACCATTCGACGGCGAACGCAAGCTGCCGGCGGCCACGGAAAAGGCGATTGCGGCCAAGTTCGGCTTCGACAAGCCGCTTCACGAGCAATATTTCAACTATGTGGGCGGCGTGCTGCAAGGCGATTTCGGGCCGTCCTACAAGACGCTTGGCAAAAGCGTAAACGACCTGATCGCCGACGGCTTGCCGATTTCGCTCACCATCGGCTCGCTGGCGATGATTTTAGGGATAACGCTGGGCACATTGCTCGGGGTGTTTGCGGGGCTCAGGCAAAACTCCTCAGCGGATTATGGCGTCATGGGCCTCGCCATGTTCGGGATATCCATTCCGACCTTTGTGACAGGGCCCATCCTGATCCTCATTTTCGCCCTTGGCGCCGGCATATTTGCCGTGGGCGGCCTCGGCACCTACCCCAATATCGGCATGAACCTGCACAACATGACCCTTCCGGTCATCACGCTGGCCCTGCCGCAGATCGCCATCATTTCTCGCCTCATGCGCGCCTCGATCATCGAGACGATGCGGTCGAACCACATCCGCACCGCCCGGTCCAAAGGCCTGTCGGAGCGACAGGTGATTGCCCGCCATGCACTGCCAGCAGCCATGCTGCCGCTGATCTCCTATGCCGGCCCGGCCATGGCGCGGGTCATGACCGGCTCGGTCGTGATCGAGAAAGTCTTCGGCCTGCCGGGGCTCGGTTCCTACTTCGTCAACGGCGCCCTCAACCGTGACTACACGCTCGTGATGGGCGCGATCATTGTCTACGCCGCCCTCATCGTGATCCTGAACCTCGTCGCCGACATCCTCTACGCGGTGCTCGATCCGAAAGTGAAGTACGACTGATGAGCCAGGCTGACCCGCTTCTCGATCCCACCGGCCGGGTGGAACCTGTGAACCAGGCCATCGCCGGCGGCCGCTCCCTCTGGGACGACGCCCGCGCGCGCCTCTTCCACAACAAGGCCGCTGTCGCCTCCATGTGGGTCCTGGGCGTGCTGGTCCTGATCGCCATATTCGGCCCGATGGTCTGGGTGCACGACTACCGCACGATTTCGGATGCACGCGCCATCGCCCCGACCTTCGAGAACATGCACATCCTCGGTACGGACCTTCAAGGACGCGACCTGATGGCTCGCCTGATGATCGGCCTGCGCATCTCGCTGATGGTCGGCGTGGTGGCCACAGCCGTCAGCCTCGTCATCGGTGTCACCTGGGGCGCGACGGCCGGATATCTCGGCGGCCGGGTCGACAATTTCATGATGCGCATCGTGGACGTGCTCTATGCCCTGCCTTTCATCTTCTTCGTCATCCTGCTGCTGACGGTGTTCGAGCGGAACATCTTCCTGATCTTCGCGGCCATCGGCGCGATCGAATGGCTGACCATGGCGCGGATCGTCCGCGGCCAGACCCTCGCCATCAAGGGCAAGGAATTCATCGAGGCCGCCCGCGCTGCCGGTGTCAGCCGCCCTGCCATCATCCTGCGCCACATCCTGCCGAACGTGATCGGCCCGGTGGCGGTTTATGTGACCCTGACCATCCCGGTCGTGATCCTTGCCGAAAGCTTCCTGTCCTTCCTCGGCCTCGGCGTGAACGAGCCGCTGACCTCGCTCGGCGTGCTGATCTCCGATGGCGCCGCGCGGATGGAAGAGAAACCCTGGATGCTGCTCGCCCCGGCCGGCACGATGGCCGTCACCCTGCTCTGTCTGAACTTCATTGGCGACGGCCTGCGCGACGCGCTGGACCCGAAGGACCGCTAGACGTCCACAATATTCGTGACGTTCTCGCGGAAGTAATCCAGCAAACCATCGGCTTCATGTGAAATGATGAACGTTACGCTCGTCACATCGCGCTGTCTCTCACCGTAAAAGAACCGCTGATGGAAGCGTGTCAGATGCCAGCCGTCTCCCAACGCGAAGACATCAACTCCCAGCGCCTCAGTTCCCTTTGGGAAGACATCCTGCCCGAGCCGCCCGATAACGCCCATCAAGGCCTCGCGGGAAGTGGCCAGCTGCCAACTTGTATCCGCCTCATCGCGGAAGTGGTCGATGCGGAAGTCGATGTCGTCCGCAATCAATTCGAAGAGCGATAGATCGCCGGCAGCGAACCTGGCAAGCACTTGCCCGATGATTGTCTCTGCCGTCCTGGTGTGGGTCGCTTGCATGCTCAAGGCTCCTTTCGCTGTGATGCCCCCCCCATATGCGACCGCACCAAAACTTAGGCTATTGCTATTCCACGTATATATAACATAGCCTTTGACTATGATTGACTTGACCACTCTGCGCTACTTCACCAGCGCCTTCGAGACCGGAACCTTCAGCCAGGCTGCGCGCGCGAACGGCGTCAGCCAGCCGACCGTGTCCGCAGCAATCCAGAAGCTGGAAGAAACATTGGGTGGAGCTTTGTTTCAGCGATCGAAATCCGGCCTGACGGCGACGGCGCTGGCACGTCGGCTCTATTCAGATGCAGAGCAGAGCGTCACCCATCTCTCGACACTGGAAGCCCGCCTGCGCGATCTGCCCCAGCAGACGGTTCGGTTTCATTGCGCCCCCGACGTTCTGGTTCACGGGATCGCTCCGGACCTGAGCCGCGTACGCCGGAAGTCTGCGACTTTGACCTTCAGTTTCACCGATACCGCTGAAGACAGCGACATTGCCTATTTGTCGGAAGGCTGCGTTCCGGGCAATCATACGTTCATTCCCCTGGCTGAAGAACCCTTCTGCGTCGCTGTCGCGCGGTTCCACCCGCTCGCCTCCCTGTCCCGGTTACACCTGGACGATCTGCGGGAGTATCCTCTGATACACCGCCCCTATTGTCCGAATGCGGATCATATGCAGCTGACCCCCTCTCTCGTTTCCCCCGTCGCGCAGGCCATGAATGATACACAACTTCTGGAGCTGGTGGCTGCCGGGCTTGGGATCGCTTTTGTGCCACGCTCCCATGGTGATGGACGTGACGACATCACGATTTTGCCTCTGCGCGACGTGGAGACAGGGACACGCAGAATCGGCATTTCGCATCGCAAGACAGCCTTCGCGAAGGAACTGGCCCAGGAGCTGACACTTACCCGTCCAACGAACTGATGGCGCCAGCCGTAAGGCGCTGGCCCCGAAAGTGCCCTCAGCTGCCAAATTTTGTGTCCTGCCGGGCACATACTGACCTGAAACGTCCCTGACGGGATTGGCTTTTCCTGTCGGCACCCCATCTCTCCCGTATCCCGAAATCCGAGAGTGAGGCGGCCCGTTTGGCGCTATTCCTGTTCCTTTGCAGCCTGGTCGTCTTTACCAGCTTTGCCATGATGCCGCTGGCGCGCCGTGCGGGTGCACCTTTCCTGCTCCTGGCCCTGCTCATCGGCATGCTGCTCGGAGAGGATGGTCCCGGCGGGATACAGTTCAGCAATTTCAGCCTGGCCTTTGACCTGGGCAGCGTGGCACTCGCGGTCATCCTGTTTGCCGGCGGGCTGGAGGCCGAGCGCTCGGTCTTCCGCACAGCGGGCATTCCGGCTGTCAGCCTGGCCACACTCGGTGTGCTGATCACAGGCGCTGTGACCGGGATCGCCGCCACCTTCATCCTGAACCTGCCCTGGCTGCAGGGCCTGCTGCTGGGCGCCGCCGTTGCCTCGACCGATGCCGCAGCGACGTTCCTGCTGGTCCAGCAGAGCGGCGTGAACCTGCGCCAGAAACTGCGGGACACGCTAATGCTGGAATCCGGGATCAACGACCCGATGGCCATCTTCCTCACCGTCTCCCTCACCATGCTGGTCGCGGCCCAGCCTGCGGGCGCGGCAACGGACCTTGCGGGCTTTGCCCTCTTCCTTGCCCAGCAGGCCGGGATCGGCCTTGTGGCCGGGCTTGGTGGCGGACGACTGCTCGCCTGGCTGACGGACCGGCTGAGCCTGCCCATGGGCACTTATCCGGCGATGACCCTTTCCGGCGCGCTGACCATCTATGCGGGCACCACACTTCTGGGCGGCAGCGGCTTCCTGGCGGTCTATCTCGCCGGGTTCATGCTGAAGGCCTATCTGCGCCGTCCGATCGACCGGATCGAGGATTTCAACGAGGCTTTCCAGTGGCTGTGCCAGATGGTGCTCTTCCTGATGCTGGGCCTTTTGGTGACGCCGAGCGCACTGCTGAAGGATTTCTGGCCGGCGATTGCCTGCGCTGGGGTTCTCATGCTGGTTGCCCGCCCGCTGGCCGTGTTCGCCAGCGTGGGCTGGATGGGCTTTTCGCTGAAGGAAAACATTTTCCTCAGCTGGGTCGGCCTGCGCGGGGCCGTTCCCGTGCTGCTGGCCATCTACCCCGTCATTGCGCCCGGGCCGGTGACAGTCGGCTTTTTCAACATCGTCTTCGTCATCGTCACGGTGTCCCTGATTGCGCAGGGCTGGACGATTTCACAGGCGGCGCGCTGGCTGAAGCTCGGCGATGTACCGGAGCCCCAGACAGCACAGGCTGAGCCTGCCCGGACCTAGCCGATCCGCGCTTCGAGATCTTCCAGGAAGAGTTTCACCCGCTTGGCATTGGCGCCAAGATCCGACAGGCCGACGCGGCTGACGGAGCGGACGTCGATGCGGGATCCGCTTTCACCTTCTGGCAGCACACGGATCATGATGTCATCCTTGAACTCGAACCAGAAGGAGGTTTCCGTCGCCTCGATACGGCCTTCTTCAGGTTCGGCGGTGACAATCGTCCAGCCTTTGGCATTCACCGTATCGAGCGCGGCCTGGTAAGCCATATCGAATGGAACGGATGGCAGGACCAGCGTTTCCAGATGCGGATACGGCGCGGAGACTTCCTTCTTCTGGCGCTCCGGATTGAACTCCGCCTCTTCCTGCACTTCGGAAACGAGGCGGCCTTCCATGCCGGGCCAGCTGCCCTTGGCCCGGTCGCTGATCACCGGGGCTTCCTCGATCTCATTCCCGGCATCTGTCGACGCACGGGCGGAGAGGAGCGCCGCGGTGGGCATGATCGGATGGGTCCAGTCGGTCTGGATATCGTGCAGCGGCGGCAGGCGTTTCGCATTTTCCTTCGTCGCATAGAGCCGCCCCATGGAGAGGCCCGAGACGAGCAAGGCTGCCAGCGCCAGCATGAAGGGCCTTTTGCGCGGGGCCATCACCAGCGACACGATGATCGCGAGCGCCGAAATGGCCAGTGCCGACATGACGATCTTCGGGCCCCAGCCCATGGCCAGCTTGCTGAAGCCGACCCGCCACCCCCAGAGGCCGAGCTTTGTGCCCCCGGCGGCGATGAAGAACCACAAGGCGCCGAAGACCGCAAAGGCCAGCGCAAAAGCCGAAAACCGGCCGCGCCAGCCGCCATTCTCGTCCGTATTGGTCATGGGGGACCCTCCCTGCTATTGTGCTGAGGCATAGCCTGCCCCGGCCCGCTTGTCGCCCCTTCAGGATCAAGAGTGCGTGATCCGGCCGTAACGCTTTGAGCAGCAGTTTTGCCCGGAAACGCCCCTGGCGCTCCGGCAAATGAACCTGATTGTGGGTGAGGTCAGCTGGAATCCGGCCAGCTTTTCAGCGCCTCGATCAGCTGCGCGGTCAGCCCGCCGGAAACGAGGGCGATGGCCGCGGGCATGCGGTGCGTATTCGGGATGGGCGGCACATGCGGCCGGGCTTCACCGGCGGCCTGCCAGCGCTGGATGGTGCGGGCGAGGCAGCGCGCGCGGCGCTTATGGTGTTTCATCGTGTCCAACATGGCCTGCCAGCGGGCGATCAGCGGCGCGGCGGGCACAGGTCCGCGCATAGGGGCAACCACCGGCCCTTTCAGGAAATGCGGGCACGGGCGTGATGGCGCGGGCACCATGGTGAAGACATAGCGGTAGTCCGCATCCGGTTTCTTCGGCTCGTAATAATTGCTGCCGATGCGCGGCTTCAGAGGTGCCAGCTCCATCCGCAGTGCCACCAGGAAGATCAGACGGCGGAGCAGCACAGCGAGGCGCTTCAGCTCCGCCCGCACCTTCCGGTTCACCGATTTCGCAATCGTCTCAGGCGTCTTGAACAGATCCACGTTCACGCCCGCTTCCGCAATGGCGCGGGCGATCGTGTAAAAGGCCTGAGAGAAGAAATCAGTGCGGTCTGTCATGGCGCGGAGCGTGCCATGGGGACCTATCCGGGAGGATAGAGGCAGCCGTTTTCCGCGTGCTGTGTAATAGGTCCGGGCGCGAGATGGTGGGTATCGCGCCGCTCAATCCACCCTGCCTTGCTGTTAGCTGTGAGAATTTTTCGCCGCCAACTCAAGCTCAGATATTCACAAATCGAGAAGGGTAATCGTGGCGAAGATGTCGAGTTTGATTATGTTCGACCAGTGCTCAACCGGAACCGCGTTTATCTGGCTTCCTTGAATATAGGGTTTATGAATACTTTGTATCCCCTGATAAAAGAGCGAACCAATAACCATATCATCGACGTTTATTCTCCGCACGCTCGTCGGATCGTCCGAGTTGAGGAGTTCAACACTTATCGCCGGCGGAACGGGCGGTTGATTGGGAAAATTCTCTTCGCTTTGTCCCAGATCCAGAGCAAATTTCAGTAGAACGTCGGTTCCCTCAATCTTCCTGGAAAGAGGTGACTTGCCACTAAGCAGCATTTCCCCCCCCGGCTTGAATCCCATCCGCTGACCGATCTCCTTTATGTAATGGCCCATCTCTTTTTTCTTGAAGACGATGCCCACGTCCGTCTCTGGAAGCAGATGAAGTTCCGAAAGTTTTTGCTCTTCAATCGGCCCGTAGAGGCGTTTATGCGTTTCTTGCCATCCAAGAGAGCGTTCTCTCCGACGAAACTGAAACAGGTAATCATAATAAGGTTGAGTGGCGGGGACGCTGGGTTTTTGGTCAATCCAATTTGCAATTCTTGCGATAGCTCTAGAGTCGGATTCTTTCAGAAATTCCTCCGCGCTAAACGCGTTCTCGCAAAGCTCGCTCGCAATCTGGGCATGAAGATCTATCACGCCAAATCCCATGTTCCTGAACTTCGCGCGCAGCAAATCGGGACGTTTCCAAAATCTTAAATCAATAAAACTGCTCAACCCTATGCCTCCATATCTCTAACCAAATTTCGGAATTTTTTTGCCCCCCAGGGATGGGAATAGGGACAGGTACATCGTTTTTGGGATTTATGTATTTATCCAAAGGATTTGGAGCGGGGACATAGAACGGGTTTCGATATTGAGGACGGACAACGTCATAGACGATGACTCCACCTCTAGAATAGGAGAACGTGTAAGCAAGCGTAGGGTGGGTTGAGGCGAAGCCGATACCCACCAGCTGTGCCGGCATCCTAAAACATGTTTGTGGTGCGCCCCGCATGACTTGCCATGACCATACCGGACTATACCGGATCATGAGCGGTTTACGGCAGGGCGGAAGCTGAACTCCCCGCCCCCGCCCCCGCCCCGTAAATCTCCGGAATTGCGGGAAGGGCATTTCTCTGAGACATTGAAAGAAACAGAGGAGGTATTATTATGCGCAAACTGAGTATCATTCTCATTCCGCTGGCCCTTGCCGGGTGTGAGGGGATGGAAGTCCGGGAGTCACAAAAGGCCCCGCTGTCGCAGCAAATCTCGGAAGGGCGCGGTGTCGCCTCTGCCGTCTGCGCCAATTGCCATGGCCTCGACCAGCAGGATGCCCTGCGCGCCGATACGCCGGCCCTGCGTCATGTGCTGAACAATTACGATGCCGACACGCTGCATGAGAATTTCGAGGAAGGCCTGAAAGTGGGCCACCCGGACATGCCGCAATTCCATTTCGGCCCGCTGGGCGCAGATGTGCTGCTGACCTACCTGAAGAGCATTCAGGAGCCGCAGCCGGCCGAAGGCTGATGCCCTGACCGCAAGGTGCCCTGCGTAATTTTCACCGATTGCGCACAGGGCCGCATCGGGTGATCATCAGGGCCATGTTCCGAAAAGGAGAGCGCCATGCGCCGCCTGATGATTGCCCTTGTGCCCCTCGCCCTGGCGGCCTGCGCCCAGACCCCGCCGGGCGTGACCGAAGAGATTGAAGGGATCGAAGTCTCGCCGGAAGAAAATCTCGGCCTGACTGGCCTGCCCCTGGCCGAGGAAATCGAGCTTGGCCGCCAGATCGCGTCATCCCAGTGCGCCGACTGCCATGGCCTCGACAAGGAAGACTCCCGGCGGCCGGAAGCCCCGGCGCTGCGCCACGTGCTGGCCGACTATGATGGCGACGCCCTGGCAGAAGATTTCCGCGACGGACTGAAAGTCGGCCACCCGGAAATGCCGCAATTCCAGTTCGGGCCGAAAAGCACCGACCTGTTGCTGAGCTACCTGATCAGCATTCAGGAAGCAGACCCAGCTATTCACGTCTCCGACGAGGGCTGAGACCAGCGCGGCGGTACGCCTTACCTCGTCTGGCCGCCATCCACTGGCAGCACGGCGCCGGCGATGAAACTGGCAAGCGGACTCAGCAGGTAGGCGGCGGCGGAGCCGATTTCGTCCGGCCGGCCGAAACGCTGCAGCGGCACTTCACGGCGGATCCAGCGGGTCCACGCATCGCCGCGCGGCCCGGTGGAACGCTCTTCCCAATCCCCGCCCGGGAAGATGATGTTGCCGGGGGCAATCGCGTTGACGCGCACGCCGGAGGGGCCTGCGATACGGGCCAGTTCCTTGGCGAGATGGTTCATCGCCGCCTTCGACGTGCCATAGGTGACCGGCGTGCCAAGCGCGCCGAGCCCGGCAATGGACGAGATCATCAGGATCGAGCCTTCGCCGCGCGGCTCCATCTTGCGCAGGCTGGAGCGGGCGAGGCGGAAGGCGCTGTCGAGATTCTGCTGCAGGCCCGCCGTCCAGGTATCGTCGTCCACCTCATATCCGGGCGGACACGGATGAAGCCCGACATTGGCCACCGCGCCCCAGAGGGGATCGAACTCATGCTCGATCGCCTCGACCATGTCGTCGATGGTGCGGCTGTCGCGCAGATCCCCTGCCCGGGCCCAGACGCGATGCTCGCCATATTCGGCCGCGAGGCGGGCACGCTGGGTTTCCAGCGCCTCTTCCCCGCGTGCCGCCATGGCAACCTTTGCGCCTTCGGCCAGCAGGGCCTCGACGATGCCAAGGCCGATGCCGCGGCTCGCGCCGGCGACAAAGACCACTTTATCCTTCAGGCCGAGATCCATCGCGCTTACGCCGTCGGCAGCTTGTAGTCCTTGAACGACTCGCGCAGGGCCAGCTTGTTGATCTTGCCCGTAGCGCCCAGCGGAATGGCATCGACGAAGGCGATATCATCCGGGGTCCACCATTTGGCGATCTTGCCTTCCAGCGCCGCGAAGATTTCTTCCTTGGTCGGATTTTCACCTTCGGCCGGCTGGATGATCAGCAGCGGGCGCTCATCCCATTTCGGGTGATAGACACCGATGGCCGCAGCGTTCGCCACTTTCGGGTGGCCGACAGCGATGTTCTCGATGTCGATGGAGGAGATCCACTCCCCGCCGGACTTGATGACGTCCTTGGCGCGGTCAGTGATCTGCATGGTGCCGTACTGGTCCATGTTCGCCACGTCCCCGGTGTCGAACCAGTCGTTCTCGTCCACCACGGTGCCACCGGCGCCCTTGAAATAGGCCCGGGCAATACCGGGGCCGCGCACGAGGAGACGGCCGGAGGTTTCACCATCCCAGGCAACGTCCTGATGCTCGTCATCGACGATCTTCAGTTCGACGCCGAAAGGCGGTCGGCCCTGCTTCAGCTTCTGCTTCATGCGGGTGTCGATGTCTGCATTCACCATGTGCGGCGGCAGGGTTCCCAGCGTGCCGAGCGGCGAGGTTTCCGTCATGCCCCAAGCGTGGACGACGTCGACTTCATAGTCTTCCTCGAAGGCGCGCAGGATCCGCTCCGGCACGGCCGAACCGCCGATGATGACCTTTTTCAGGTGCGGCAGTTTCAGATCGTTCTGCTGAAGGTGGGTCAGCAGCATCAGCCACACGGTCGGCACGGCGGCGGTGATCGTCACCTTCTCCGTGTCGAGCAGTTCGTAGATCGAGGCGCCATCCATCTGCGCGCCCGGCATCACCATGTTCGCGCCGGTCGCCGGGCAGCTGAAGGTCAGCCCCCAGGCATTGGCGTGGAACATCGGCACCACGGGCAGAACCACATCGTTCGCACCCATGCCGATGGCATCTTTCTGCATGGTGATGAACGTGTGCAGCACGTTGGAACGGTGCGAATAGAGCACGCCTTTCGGGTTGCCCGTCGTGCCGGACGTGTAGCAGAGGCCGCAGGCGGTATCTTCCGGGAAGTCGCCCCAGCGCACATTGGTAGAGCGGCCGTCGATCCAGATGTCGAACGGCACGGCGCCCAGCGTGTTTTCCGGCATCGTGTCGGCACCGGCATAGATGACGAAGGACTTCACCGTCGGGATCTCGTCCTTGATGGTTTCGACAACCGGCAGGAAGCTCTTGTCGAAGATCAGAACCTTGTCTTCGGCATGGTTGATGATCCAGGCGATCTGTTCCGGGTGGAGGCGCGGGTTGACCGTGTGCAGCACGGCACCGATGCCCATGGCGCCATACCAGGAGGCCATGTGACGCTCGGAGTTCCAGCCGAGGGTGGCAACGCGGTCACCAAAGCCGATGCCCTCATCCTTCAGCGCCGTGGAAACCTGTTTCGACATGTCGAACAGGTCAGCATAGGTGATCCGTTCGATGTTGCCTTCCACGCGGCGGGTGATGATTTCGCGGGTCGGGTTGATCCGTTTGGCATGCTCCAGAATCTTGTTCGTGGTAAGTTGCCAGTCCTGCATCAGGCCTTTCATGCCGTATCCTCCTCTTCCGCCGCTTTGGCGTCATTGTCCTGTAACCGAAGTGTGTGTATTCGCGCGGGTGACGCTAGGCAAGGAATTGAGGGTCGCACCATGAAAAGATTTGCATTTTCTGTGATATCTCTTGCAGTTACGGCTTGTGGAGCGCCTCAGGCAAGTGGGCCGGAAGCCGCCGCAGATGCCGCAAGCATTGCCCCCTCTGCGCTCCCTCTACCGGAATATTTTGACTGCCTTCGCGAGAATAAGGGCATGGTCATTGCCGCACACCGCGGCGGGCCGGACACAGGCTTCCCCGAGAATGCCATCGAGACTTTCCAGCATGGCTTCGACCGCGGCATCCGCGTCTTCGAAATCGACATCGCCGAAACCAAAGACGGCGTGCTGACCCTGATGCATGACGACCGCCTGAACCGCACCACGACCGGCAGTGGCTATGTCTCCGACACCGACTGGGAGACGATGAGTGGCCTGGAACTGGAAGACAATGACGGGCGCCGCACCGGCTTCCATCCGCCGAAATTCACCGATGCGCTGCTCTGGGCGAAGAAGACCGGCGCCGTGCTGGAGCTGGACAAGAAGCCGACCACCAGCTTCCGCAACATCGCCGCCGCCGTGAGGGCCGCAGGCGCGGAAGAGAATGTGATCTTCATCTCCTATAATGACGACCAGGCCGCCGAAATTGCCGCCATCGACCCGGGCGTCATGATGACCGCCTCCGCTTTTGGCGACCGCGATGTAGCGAAACTGGAAGACCGGGGCGTCGATGCCACGCGCCTCATCGGCTGGACCGGAACGAATGAACCGAAACCAGCCGCCTGGGCCCGGCTGGAGCAAGTGGGCGTGGAGCCGGCCTTCGGCACGCTGGGCCGGGCTGGCGAACGGCTTGACGATGTCTATCTCGCCGATGGCGACGGCTCGGAATATGACGCCCTCGCCGCCGATGGCCTTGTCCTTCTGGCAACGGACGAGCCCTATCGTGTGGCAGACCTGATCGAAGCCGACGATATCGGCCGCGAGGCCTGCGGGCGCTAGCCCCCCTCCGTCAGCCGGCTTCGCCGTCTGCCACCTCCCCCGCTTCGCAGGGGAGGATAGGCCTGACGCATGCACTGCACTTCATCCTCCACCGCTTGCGGGGGAGGTGCTGAGCGCAGCGAAGCGGAGGGGGCCTGCTGACTCTCTCTGGCGCTAGGCCTTCGCCGCCACCGCGCGCTGCCACAGGACGAAGATCACCGGCACGACAAGCTCAATGCCCATGCCGACGACGAGGTCCTGCGAGGGCGCGCCCAGCGTCATGTAGGAAACGACACGGCCGAGACCGCCAATGAAGATGGCCGCGCTGACCAGCAGCATCGTGTGGCCATGCTTTTCAATGGCCGGAATGATGGACCAGATCATGAAGCTGACAACCAGGTACATGCCCGAAAAGTACCGGTACTGATTGTCGAGATCGACGGTGACACCCTCCGGCGACAGGCGCCCTGCCCCGGCCAGGAACCCAAGCAGCGCAAACGCCACGGGAATGAGTGAAAAGACGCCGAGCGCGATCTGCAAGCCACGTTTCATGAAATACCTCCCCTGATGCGCGGCCAGGTATTGCCACGCGACATGCCAATAGATAGCCGCCACTACACCCGCATGGCAATGATTGACGTTGCGTCCCGGAAGGATTATGTGACGCGCAGGTTCAGGACACCTGCCGCTCGCGAGACACCTGTCTTACGGTGAAGATCCTCCGGTGCAAAAGCACCGCGACATGCGAAAGACGGAACACCGGTCCATCCGGCAGTCCCGCGGCAAGGCGAGCCCCGCTGAAAAGCGACTGCCCGGACAAGGATGATTCCGATGTCTTACATATCGATCTCAAATCGCGACCAGGCCAAGGCCCGTGCGCGTGAATTGCGGGCGGAACTGGCAGCAGCCGGTGCGCCCATCTCTCATTCCGAAGCGCTGGAACATGTCGCGAAGGAACTTGGCTACCGCGACTGGAACACGGCTTCAGCCCGCCTGTCGAACATGCCGGAAGTGTTGCTGCAGGTCGGCGACCAGGTGGCGGGCCGTTACCTGAAGCAGGCCTTCGATGGCCGCGTGCTGGCGGTGCGCGAAATGGCGGGCGGCTCGGCTTTCGAGGTGACGCTGGAGTTCGACGCCCCGGTCGACGTGGTCGAGTTCGAGAGCTTCTCGGCCTTCCGTAAACGGGTCACGGCGACGGTCTCCTCGGCTGGCGTTTCGTTCTCGAAGACAAGCGATGGCGTGCCACATCTCGTGGTGGAACGCACTTCGATCGGTCTGGTCTGATGGTTTATCTGGCTCCGACACAGGAACTCGGCCGGCGCTTCGTGATGCGGGGACTGACCGGGAATGTCATCATGCTGAACCTGATCCGCCTGCGGACAGTGGCTGATTATTCGGACTTTCCGGACCTCGCGCCGGAAAATCCGGTCAGCGGGCGGGCGGCGTATGATCTCTATATCGAACATACGCTGCCCTACCTTGAGAAAAGCGGCGGCCGGCTGGACTTCCTCGCCGAAGGCGGCAGCTGGCTGATCGGCCCGGAAGACGAACGCTGGGACCTTGCCCTGCTGGTACGCCAGAAGGACATGGAAACCTTCTTCGGCTTCGAACAGGACCCGGATTACATGAAGATCCTGGGTCACCGCACCGCGGCGGTCGAGGATTCACGGTTGCTGCCGCTGGCGGAACGTCCGCCGGACCAGTGCTGATGCTTCAGTCCTGATACGTCAGGGGTAAAGACGCCCGGTTTCCCAGCCCTCGCCTTTCCGCGTGAATTTCAGGCGGTCATGCATGCGGAAGGCCTGGTCCTGCCAGAACTCGATCTCGGTCGGGGTCAGGCGGAAGCCGCCCCAGAATTCGGGACGCGGAATGTCCGGCCCGTCGCCATAGATTTCCGAGAGCTCAGCAATGCGCTGCTCGAAGGCGGCGCGGTCGGCCAGCGGGCGTGACTGGTCTGACGCGATGGCGCTGATACGGCTCTGCGCGGCGCGGGTGCCGAAATATTCGTCGGCCTCGGCATCGGTCACACGGGAAACCGTGCCCCGGATGCGGACCTGACGGCGCAGGCTTTTCCAGTGGAAGCCGAGCGCGGCGACCGGGTTTGCCTTCAGCTGCTGACCCTTGTTGCTCTCCAGATTGGTGAAGAAGACGAAGCCCGCAGGCGTCACTTCCTTCAGCAGAACGATGCGCACATCCGGCATGCCGCCGGCATCGACCGTGGCGAGCGACATGGCGTTGGAGTCATTCAGCTCCTTCGCGCGGGCCTCGGCCATCCAGTCATTGAACAGGGCGAACGGGTCCGCCGCGTTCGGGATCAGCGGCTTGCCCGTCGGGTCAGTCGCATAATCGGCAGCTGTCGGGCTGGGCGGAATGATGGCCTTGTCGGTGGGGCTGGTCATGCGGGAATATCCCTTTGTGGCGGCCTTTTACGGTCTGAATCTGTCGCCGATATAGGCCATCCGGGACGGAATGCCCACTGTGACACCTACGTATATGGGTGCTTCCCGATCCTGCCACCTGCGGCATCGGCGCAGCACGGCTTGCCCTCGGGCAACAAATTCGCCATGTGGAGGCCACAGAATTCAGCTCTGCAAGAAGGACCTCCCTCGTGAAACAGCCTGTCAAAGTTGCCGTCACCGGTGCCGCTGGCCAGATCGGTTACGCCCTCCTCTTCCGTATCGCTGCTGGCGACATGCTGGGGCCAGACCAGCCGGTTGACCTTCACCTGCTGGAAATCACCCCGGCGCTCGGCGCCCTGAACGGCGTCGTGATGGAACTCAACGACTGCGCCTTCCCGCTGCTGAACAACATCGTCGCCACCGACGATCCGAATGTTGCCTTCAAGGACGCGGACTTCTGCCTCCTCGTCGGCGCCATGCCGCGCAAAGAGGGCATGGAACGCAAGGACCTCCTGTCGGCAAACGGCGGCATCTTCGGCCCGCAGGGCAAGGCGATCAACGATCACGCCTCCCGCGATGTGAAAGTGCTCGTCGTCGGCAACCCGGCGAACACCAACGCCCTGATCGCCCAGCAGAACGCCCCGGATCTTGATCCGAAATGCTTCACCGCCATGGTCCGCCTGGACCACAACCGCGCGATGAGCCAGCTGGCCGAGAAGACCGGCACGCACAACACCGACGTCAAGAACATCGTGATCTGGGGCAACCACTCGGCCACCCAGTATCCGGACATCCATCACGCCACCGTCAAAGGCGAAGCCGCCAAGCCGATGGTCGACGATGCCTGGTACACCGGCACCTTCATCCCCGACGTTCAGCAGCGCGGCGCGGCGATCATCAAGGCGCGCGGCGCCTCCTCTGCTGCTTCGGCTGCCTCGGCCGCCATCGACCACATGCGCAGCTGGGCCCTCGGCACGCCGGAAGGCGAATGGGTGTCCATGGGCATCCCGTCGGACGGCTCCTACGGCATCAAACCGGGCGTGATCTACGGCTATCCGTGCACCTGCAAGGACGGCAAGTACGAGATCGTGCAGGGCCTCGAGATCAACGACTTCTCGCGCGCCAAGATGGACGCCACCGACGCCGAACTGCGTGAAGAACGCGCCGCCGTCGAGCACCTGTTCAGCTAAGCGCTGACAGGCCTTCAAGGGCAGCCATGTCTCACAACACGTTCGGCCACCTTTTCCGTGTGACGACCTGGGGCGAAAGCCACGGGCCGGCCCTCGGATGCGTGGTCGATGGCTGCCCGCCCGGCCTGCCGCTGGATGAAGCCTTCATCCAGCAATTCCTGGACAAACGCCGCCCCGGCACGTCGCGCTTCGTCACGCAGCGCCAGGAGCCGGACGCGGTGAAAATCCTCTCCGGTGTCTTCGAAGACGACCGCACAGGTGGGCCCGTCACCACGGGCACGCCCATCTCGCTGATGATCGAGAACACCGACCAGCGCTCAAAAGACTATGGCGAGATCCGCGACCGGTACCGCCCGGGCCATGCCGACTATCCCTATGACGCCAAATATGGCGTGCGCGACTATCGCGGCGGCGGACGGTCCTCGGCGCGTGAAACCGCTGCACGCGTCGCGGCTGGCGCCGTGGCGCGGCGCGCGCTGGGTGACGGCATCGTGATCCGCGGCGCTGTCGTGCAGATCGGCCCGCATGCCATCAACCGGGACAACTGGAACTGGGACATTGTCGAGGAGAATCCCTTCTGGTGCCCGGACGCGGACATGGTGCCCAAATGGGAAGAGTTCCTGGACGCCACCCGCAAGGCAGGCAGCTCAACAGGCGCCGTGGTTGAGGTGCAGGCCAGCGGCGTGCCCGCTGGCTGGGGCGCGCCCATCTATGGCAAGCTGGACGGTGAACTCGCGGGCGCGATGATGAGCATCAATGCCGTCAAAGGCGTCGAGATCGGCGCGGGCTTCGGCGCGGCCAGCCTCTCCGGCGAGGAAAACGCCGATCAGATGCGCGCAGGCAATGACGGCCCCCTCTTCCTGTCGAACAATAATGGCGGTGTGGCTGGCGGCATTTCCACCGGCCAGGACGTAATCGTGCGCATCGCAATCAAGCCGACATCCTCCATCCTGAACGAAGTCCAGTCCGTCACCCGCGACGGCGAGAATGTGGACGTGCGCACCAAGGGCCGCCACGATCCGTGCGTCGGCATCCGCGCCGTGCCCGTGGCTGAAGCCATGATGGCCTGCGTGCTGGCCGACCAGAAACTGCGCCACCGCGGCCAGACCGGGCGCTGAATCCCCTCCTCCCCAAAAAAAGTCCCCGGCGCCGCAGCACCGGGGACAGTGTATTCCCGTTGGAGAGGTGGGAAGCTTAGAATTTCATGACGCCGCCGACGGAGATCACGTCGGCATCGGTGTCGTCGCCTTCGTAACGAGTGACATCGGCGCGCAGGCCGAACTTGTCGTTCAGGAAGACCTTGCCGCCAACGCCATAGGCGAAGCCGTCATCGTCACCCGACGCACCGCCCACACCCGGGACGTCGACATTGTACTCACTGGTGGCGTAACCGGCGCGGGCGAACAGGTCGACACGCTCGGCAACCGGCATCTGGACAACACCGAAGGCTGCCAGCGAATTGTCGAGTTCGACATTGGCAGCGCCGACATCGTCGTCACCGATACCGATCGAGGCTTCACCTTCCACACCGACATGCGGGTTGAAGAAATAGGTACCGCGGGCGGTCAGGGCGTCGAGGTTCGCGCTGTCGGCGTCGAAGTGTGAGTAAGCAGCGCCAAGTTCCACATTACCTTCAGCAAAGGCGGGGGCCACAACGGCGATGGCGGCGAGCGAAGCGAGTGCAAGTTTCATGTTTTTACTCCATTGTCCGCAAGATTGCGTGGCCCTGAATTAGGTCTGCCGCATCCGGAAAACAGCTTACGGAAACACAATCTTCGCATGCTGTGATCTACCTGTGGCTGCGCCACAACACTTTGTGAAACCTCAGTAATTTACTGAATTTTGAGTGGCAGAAACGCGGCGCACGCCTATGCCGCAAGCCTGCCACAATCCGGTCACGCATCAATCACAGGGCTTAATTGCAGGCCTTGTCAGAGAGGGCGCCGCCAGGTGGTGACTTTGGTCAGGAATGCAAGGATTTCGCGCTCTTTGGCAAAGCCCTGCCCTATCGCGGCCGCATCCACATCCCAGGAAAGGTAGGAATTGTAATACGGCTCATGAAAGCCATGCGGGAAATATTCCAGCACGCCGTCAATGCCCTCATAGTCACCGAACTGAACGCTGTCGGCCAGAACGAACAGGCCGCCCGGCTTCAGCACACGGAATACTTCCGCCAGAATGGCCGGGCGCACTTCCGGCGGCAATTCGTGAAACAGGAAGATGGAGACAACAATGTCCCGCGAGTCATCCGGCAACGGCATCGCTTCTGCCGCTTCATGGAAGACCTCTACTTGCGGCCAAGGCGCAAGACGTTTCCGCGCGGCGTCGGTATAGTTCGGGGACAGATCAAGCCCGGCAGCCTGCAGGCGGGGCCAGACATTCATCACCCTCTTTAGGAACCGTCCATTGCCGCAGGCAACGTCCAGCAGGGACACGCCGCGTTGATCCCGCCCTTTCAGTTCGCGCGCGATTTCCGCCAGCGCCGCGCGGCGCATCGCGTCCGCCGTCCCGGTGAAAAGAGCTTCGACCTGCGTGTCATAAAGCTCCGCGCTCTCATCGCTGAACCATCCGCCGGACTGGTAATGGAAATTCTGGCGGTAATAGTCGGGGTAGCGGTTGGAGCCTTCCGGCAGCGTCGCCTGGACTTCGGTGGCATTGCGGGCCTGACGCCGCCGCTCAACCGCCTCGACATCCGCCTGGAACGCGCGGGCAGATTTCAAGGCATTGGGAAGGTGAGCGATGCTCACATCGCGCGGCGGCGGATAGAGCCCTGCCTCCACATTGCGCCGGTCCTGCAGGAAAAGGTCGAAATAGGCCTTGCGGAGCTGCGCCATGTCCGGCTTGCCGCGTGTGGGAGTGAAATCCGGGTCATCCGGCCGGTAAAAGCCGGTCGTGCGCGACTTGGCCGCCCGCATCTGCGCGGCATACCAGGCCGAGCGCATGCCCTGCGCCGCCGCGTAACGGGCGCGTCCTGCTGCAAGGGCGGCACGGTCGAAAAGTCCCATGGCATGAATATGTGACCACTGCAGGCGCACGTCCAGACTTTGGGCCGCCTTCAGGTCCGGTTCAGGTTGGCTTTGCCACTCTGCCGCTCAGACTGGTGGTTCTGCGGCCACCGGAATAGGAGAAAACGAGATGGTGAAGTCTCTTCTGATTGGCGGAATCGCCCTGACGGCCATGGTTGCCGCCCCGCTTGCCGCTTCTGCGCAGGCCTATGGCTATGGCACGCCCTACAATTCGGCCTGCGAACGCCAGAACAAGGACAACAAGACAGCCGGCACGGTGATCGGCGCCATTGTCGGCGCAGCAGCTGGTGGCGCGATCGGCAACAATGTCGGCGATAATGACAGCCGCTGGCACTATAACCGCTATGGCCGTCATGGCCGCTACGGCTATTGGGACAAGGGCAACAATGACGGCGAAGTGGTCGCCGGTGCCCTGCTCGGCGCAATCGTCGGCGGCGTGGCGGGCAATGCAATGGCCTCCAACAGCGCCACACCCTGCCAGACGGCAACGCCCTATGGCGGCAGCTTCCGCGCAGACTACGGGGCTTACCCCTATGTCTCATCGCAATATTCCGGCAGCTCGATCCCGCAGACCACGCAGGGCCTTTATGGCAGCCCGCAGGACCTGCGCAGCCATCCGGGCCGCGCGGCAACGCCCGCTCCGGTCAGCTATCCGGCCTATCCAAGCTATCCGGAAACCCCTGCCCCGCGCGCGTCCGCCCCGGCCCCTCAGCCTGAGGAATGCCGCACCGTTTGGCGCGAAGTCACCCTGCCGGACGGACAAGTGGTCCGCGATCCGGCCACGGCCTGCCGCGAGGGCTATAATGGGGCGTGGGAAATCGTCGGCGAAGACGAGCTCTACGGCGGCTATTAAGCCTTCACCGCATGGAACAGGCGTTCGGCATTGCCGTCGCCGCCGGAAATCGGGCTGGCCGTCCAGGCATGGATGGGCCAGCCTTTTTCTTTCATCCAGGCTTCAAACCGCACCGCCGCAGCATCGGCGGCGGCAAGGTCGGTGACGATACCGCCCTTGCCGACATGATCGCGGCCGACCTGGAACTGCGGCTTGAACAGACCAACGAAATCCGCCCCCGGTGCAGCGAGCGACAGCGGCACCTCCAGCAACTTCTCCAGCGAGATGAAACTCGCATCACAAACCAGAAGCGTCGGGGCCTCCGGCAGTCTGTCTGGGGTCAGGCTGCGCGCGTCGGTGGCTTCCAGATTGGTGACACGCGGGTCGGCCGCGATCCGCGGATGCAGCTGCCCGCGCCCGACATCCACGGCGGTCACATGCCGGGCGCCGTTCAGCAGAAGCACTTCAGTGAAGCCGCCGGTCGAGGCACCGATGTCCAGACATGCCTGCCCTGCAGGGTCGATACCGAATGCCTCCAGCCCGTGCGCCAGTTTCAACCCGCCCCGCGAAACATAAGGGTGCGCCGGGTCGGCCTCGATCACGGCATCGGCCGAGATGTCCTGCGCGGGCTTGGTCACCTGCACGCCATCTGCGCGCACAAGGCCCGCTTCAATGGCAGCGCGGGCACTGGCGCGGCTTTCGAACAGGCCAAGTGTCACAAGGAGGCGATCTGCACGATCTTTCATGGAACGGGCTTTCCTGACACGCGTTGCAAACATGCTATAGCAAAGACCCGCAAAGAGGAGACTCCCCATGATCAGCCGCATAGCCCTACTCGGATCTGCCATCGCCCTCGGCGCCTGCGCCAGCGTTGCACAAGCCACACCTCAGGAAGCAGCCCCGCCTGCAACCACGGAAGACGCATCTCCAGCCATGCCGATGGACATGCCGGGTCATGAAGGCATGATGGACCATCAGGGCATGATGCCGGATATGCCCGGCCCGGACGAAGGCGTCTTCCCGAGCATGGCGCACGGCACGGCCGACATGATCGGTCTCGAAGGCCAGAGCATCGGGTCCGCCAACCTGCTTGACGGCCCGAACGGGCTGATGATCCGCGTCGAACTGGCGCCCGGAAGCCTGACACCCGGCTGGCACGGTATCCACCTCCACGCGACCGGCGACTGTTCAGACATCGGCATGTACAAGATGTCCGGCGGCCATGTCGGCAAGATGGAAGGCGGCCACGGCCTGCTGAACCCCAAGGGCCCGGAAAATGGCGACCTGCCGAACATCTGGGCCGCCGCCGATGGCTCGGCCGGTTATGAGGCCTTCACCACGCTCGACACGCTGGGTGCCCTCGTCGATGAAGACGGCTCTGCCATCATCATCCATGAAGGCGAAGACGATCACATGACCCAGCCGATCGGCGGCGCCGGTGCCCGGGTTGCCTGCGGCGTGATCAAGTAAGGTCCGCGCTCAATCTGCGGAGCGTGTCGGCGCCCATCTTCGCATGACGGGGATGATCGCGCCGGCCCGTCTCCAGCAGGAGGACCCCATACATGACGGCCCAGCCCCGCGCCCGGGCGAGTGTCGCCTCGCTCATGCCATAGGCGTCGATAGCCGCACGCCGGGCGTCGGCAGATTCGAACAGGCCCCAGATGGAGGCGAGGTCACTCGCTGGATCGCCCGCGCAGATGTCCCCCCAATCGATGAACGCGGCAAGTTTCCCATTCCGGACAAGGACGTTTCTTGCATGCACATCGCCCGCCACCCAGAGGCGCGGCAAGTCAATCGGCGCGGCAAGTCCCGCGCCCCATGCCTGCCGGATCTCCGGTGTGATCGCATGCGTTTCCTCGGCAAGCAGAGCCATGCGCCGCTCTATGTCCTCAAGCTTGTTACTGAGCGGACATCCCCGCACATCGCTGGAGGGTGCGTCATCCGGCGCCAGCCGGTGCAAGGCTTTCAGGAAGCCGGCCAGAACCGGGGCCTCTGACACATCTGGCGGGGTAAGATCGGCCGTCTCCCCTTCGATCCATCGCAGTACGCTCCATACATAAGGATATGCGTCCTGCGGCTGGCCCGTGCGCAGAGGCACCGGCACTGGCAACGGTAACCGGGGCGCCAGCTGCGGCAGCCAGCGCTGTTCGTTGCGCAGCAGCTGGTCGGCCACTGTCCGGCGCGGCAGGCGCAGGACGAGATCGTCGCCGAGGCGTACCATCACATTGTCCCACCCCTCCCCGGCGAACCGGACCGGCAGCCCGACAAGGTCAGGGTGCTGCGTCTGCAACAGGTCGCAGACCAGGTCTTCAGTGATGTCGACCTCGGCGGCCGGGGACCCTTGTGTCATTTGTCTGTGCCCTTGCGCTGCCGCCCGCTCCGTTCCACTTTGCCCGGCCATAAAGCAAAAAGAGAATCGGAGCGAAACAAATGGCACGGATTACAAGACGGGGCGTCTTGCTTGGTGGCGCGGCAATGAGCGCTTTGGCCGCCTGCGGCCAGACCGGAACCCAGACGGCACCGGAAGCCGCTGTTGGCACCGCAGCGACACCGGCCGCAGCCCCTGTCTCGCCCGCTTCTTCCGCCCCGGCCGGCTGGATCGACGGCACGGAAATGGCGGCGCGCATTGCCAGCGGAGAAACCACCTCGCTGGCCGAGGTCAACGCTGCCATCGCGCGTACCAATGCCGTGAATGGCCAGCTGAATGCCATTGCTTCCGAAATCTTCGACACCGCCCGCGCCGAAGCGGGCCATACGCCTGCCGGACCGTTCCAGGGCGTCCCGACCTTCATCAAGGACCTGCACAACTGGAATGGCGCTGAGACCTGGTATGGCAGCCGGGCCTTCAAGGGCTACAACCCTGGCAAGGACGATCCCCTGCCCGCCAAATGGCGCGCCGAAGGCGTGGTCGTGCTGGGCAAGTCCACCTCCCCGGAAATGGGCCTGATGGCGTCCAGCGAGGCGCTGGTGACCGGCGAGACCTGCAATCCGTGGGATACGACCCGCATCGTCGGCGGCTCGTCCGGCGGTGCTGCGGCGCTTGTTGCCGCACGCGTGGTACCGTTTGCCCATGCCAGCGATGGCGGCGGCTCCATCCGTATCCCGGCCAGCACCTGCGGCGTCTTCGGCCTGAAGCCGTCCCGCGGCCAGCTGCCCGCCCATGGGCCGGAAGCCCCACCAGTGGACATTTCCGTCCAGCACGCCGTCACGATTTCCGTGCGCGACTCCATCAACCTGTTCCGGGACACGCAGGTGAATGATGGCACCTATGCGCCGCTCGCCGCAGACCTGAAGCCTGTCGGCCGCCGCCTGAAAATCGGGTTCACTACCGACGCCTATGCCGGCACGCCGGTTGCGCCGGAGACGAAAGCCGCGCTGGAAGATGTGGCCAAACTCTGCACCGATCTCGGACATGAAGTCGTCGCCTGGAAAGCGCCTTTCTCCGGTGCCGAATTCATCGATCACTTCCTGCTCTACTGGGCAGCCGGCGCTGCCGAATTCGCCCAGCAGGCGAGCGATTTTTCCGGCAAGCCCGTCGGCCCGGACATTGTCGAACCCTGGACGCTGGGCCTGACGAACATGTTCCTGTCCCGCAAGGACGAGATGGACGAGACCGTTGCCTGGCTGAAGAATTTCGAGTCCGTGTACGACAGCGGTTTCGCAGACGTCGATGTCCTGCTGACCCCGACGACCGGCAGCCCGGCCGTCAAACTTGGTGAGCAGGCCCCGACAGTCGATTACGAAATCCTGTATGACCGCATCATCACCTTTGCGGCCTTTACCGCACCGATGAACGTGGCGGGTGCCGCCTCGATGAGTGTGCCGCTGGCATGGACCGAGGGCGGCCTCCCGGTCGGTGCCATGTTCTCCGGCAAGCGCGGCGACGACCAGCTGCTGTTCGAACTGGCGCTGGAACTTGAGCAGGCTCGTCCGTGGGCTGGCAAAGTTCCCCCGGTGTCCGCGTTCTAAAGGGAGACAGCGGTGGAGCCCGGAAACAATGAACCGCTTCTGTTCGGCTTCGGTTTCAACGAGGCCGGGCTCCCGACGCCCCTGACCTGGGACGATGTGCTGGAGGGCAAGCTGGCTGCGTTCAAGCGCGCCTGGCTCCACCTCGACCGGCAGTCCGCCCAGGCTCAGGGCTGGCTTTACCGCAAGAGCGGCCTGGACAGGGTGACGGTTCAGGCCCTTTTGCAGGAAGAAACCCGCCCGCGGGCCGCACGCCATGGGCACGGCTACCTGATCAATCTGCGCGGGCCCAACCTCAATGAAGGCGCCGATGTCGAGGACCTCGTCACGCTGCGGATGTGGGCGGGCGAAAATCTGCTTATCACCTTGCGGGCACGGCCTGTCCGGTCCGCCAGCGATGTCCGCAAACTGGTGGAAGACGGCGACATTCCGACCTCGACCGGCGCGCTTGTGGCCAGTATCGCCGACCGGCTGACCGACCGTATGGAAACCGTGCTGGACGAATTCGATGACGAAGCCGACCGGTATGAAGATGAACTGCTGGACCCGAGGGTCAACCTCGACCGCTCCGTCCTGCCGGAGTTCCGCCGCCGCATCCTGCAGGTGCGCCGCCACATCACGCCGCAGCGGGAAGCCCTGAACACGCTGGTGCGCGATGGCGGCCAGTCTGGCCTGTTCTCCGACACGGACCTTCTCTATCTGCGCGAAGCCGCCGACCGCATGACCCGCCTGACAGAATTGCTGGAAACCATCCGGGATCGTTCCAGTGTTCTGTATGAAGAGGCGGCTCAGGAGGGTACGGAAGAAACCAATCGCCGCCTGTTCGTGCTGGCGATCCTGTCCGCGATCTTCCTTCCGATCAGTTTTGTGACCGGTCTATTTGGCGTCAATCTGGGCGGTATTCCGGGCTCCGGCAGCCCTGTCGCCTTCCTTACGCTGGTGGCTGCCCTGGCTGCTTCGGTTGTTGTCACACTGGTCCTATTGCGTTGGCAACGCTGGATTTAATCCGCGACGGATTTCCTTTTTCCTTACGTTAGAGATTAACCAACGCTTGCAGCTTGTTGGTAAACTGATCCCGTCTGTTTGCCGTATGGCAAGATGGGGGGTGTTAAGGAAATTTGCGCGCGGCGGTTCTTCATGCGACCTGCCGCCCTATATCTGCTATTCGTCCGCGGGAAGGACATCCTGACGTGAACCGTTCGACTATCATCGCCGCAACGATCCTCGTTGTCATTGTCGCCTATTTCGGGCTGCGCAGCGTGATGCGTGGAAGCATTTCCTCGCACAAGGAAGAAGCCGTGGCGGAACGCACGGATGATATACCGTCTGCCGTGATCCAGGTCCTCAATGCTGAGCCGCACCTGATGCAGATCACCGCCAAGGGCCGGACCGAACCGGACAAGAGCGTCACGGTAAAAGCCGGAACGACCGGCACGGTCGTGTCGACGCCCGCCAAGGAAGGCAGCTTCGTCAAGGCCGGCACCCTGCTTTGCGGCCTCGATGTGGAAGCCCGCTCCGCCCGTGTCAAAGAGGCTGAAGCCCAGCGCGCTTCGGCTGAAGTGAGCTACGAAGCCGCCGCCAGCCTTGCCGAAAAAGGTCTCGGCCCGGTCAATCAGGCAACCGCCGCGAAAGCCCAGCTCGATGCTGCCGAAGCCGCGGTGAACGCAGCGAAAGTGGAACTTGGCAAAACTCAGATCCGCGCGCCGTTCGATGGCATTTTCGAAACACGCCTTGCCGAGGCCGGTGACTTCCTGTCCCCCGGTCAGGCCTGCGGCGTCCTGGTGGACATGGATCCGGTTATCGTCTCGGTGCAGGTTTCCGAAGCCGAAGCGGGCAAACTGAAAACCGGCATGACCGGTGAAACCCTTCTGGCCGATGGCCGCCGCTTCCCGGCTACGCTGCGCTATGTCGCGCGGACTGCCTCCGACACGACGCGGACCTTCCTCGTCGAAGCCAAACTCGACACGGGCGATGAGATCGTGGCGGCAGGTGTGACGTCCCAGCTGGTCCTCCCGGTCGGCGATGTTCAGGCCACGAAGATTTCGGCCGGCCTGCTTACCCTCTCCGATGCCGGCCAACTGGGCGTGCGCTATGTCGATGACACCGACACCGTTCGCTTTGCCCCCGTCAATGTGATCGACGAGACACCGAATGGCACCTGGGTCACCGGCCTGCCGGAGCGGACCAGCATCATTTCACTTGGACAGGATTATCTGTCTGAAGGCGCAAGTGTGAAACCTGTACCCGCCGGCGGGGCCCAGCCATGACGAGCATCGTTGACGGCGCCATCGGCCGGGCACGCATGGTGCTCGCCATCCTGATCTGCGCGGTCATCGCAGGCACCGTCACCTATGTGAAACTGCCGAAAGAAGCGGACCCGGACATTCCGATCCCGTTCGTGGTCATTACCGTGCCGCTGGCCGGTGTGACGCCGGAGGATGCCGAGCGGCTTCTGGTGCGCCCGATCGAGCAGGAAATCCAGTCCATCGAAGGCCTGAAGACCTTCAATGGGTACGGCTCCGAAGGTGCCGGCACGTTGCTGCTGGAATTCGAGATTGATGTCGATGTCGACCAGGCCGTGCTGGACGTCAAAGACAAGGTCGACCTCGCAAAACGCTTCTTCCCGCAGGATGCGCGCGAGCCGGTCATTCAGGAATTCAACGCCTCGCAGTTCCCCGTGATGGTGGTGAACCTCTACGGCGAGGCGCCGGTGCGCGGCCTGAACGACATTGCCGAAAAGCTGCAGGACAAGCTGGAGCGCAATGCCGGCATCCTCGAAGCGCGGATCCAGGGCCAGCGCGAGGATGTGCTGGAGATCGTCATCGATCCGGCAATGCTCGAGACCTACAACATCTCCTATCAGGAGATTTACAACATTGTTTCGTCGAACAATCAGCTGGTTCCGGCTGGTGAAATCGACACGGGCGACGGCAGCTTCGCCGTCAAGGTGCCGGGCCTGATCCGCACCGCCGAAGACGCGCTGAACCTGCCGATCAAGCGCACGGAAAATGCCGTCGTCACGCTGCAGGACGTCGCTGAAATCCGCCGTACCTACAAGGACGCAACGGGCTATGCGACCTTCAACGGCAAACCGGCCATGCTGATTGAAGTGGTCAAACGCTCCGGCGCGAACGTTCTGGATACGGCGAATTTCGTCCGCGACACGATCGCCGAGGAACAGAAGTCCTGGCCCGCAACCGTGCGGGCAACAATCACATCGGATACGTCCGAACAGATCGGCAACCAGCTGGGCCAGCTGCAAAGTTCGATCGTGACAGCGGTGCTGCTGGTGATGATTATTGTCGTCGCCGCGCTCGGCTGGCGCTCTGCCCTTCTGGTCGGCATCTCGATCCCGGCCTCTTTCGTGATGGCCTTCCTGCTGCTCGGCACGTTCGGTTTCACGATCAACATGATGGTCATGTTCGGCATGGTCATCGCCGTCGGTATTCTTGTCGACGGCGCCATCGTCGTCACCGAATATGCCGACCGCAAGATGGCTGAAGGCCTGGAGCGCAAGGACGCCTACGCCATGGCGGGCAAGCGCATGTTCTGGCCGGTCGTCTCCTCCACGCTGACGACGCTGGCGGCTTTCGTGCCGTTCCTGTTCTGGAACTCCATGCCCGGCAAGTTCATGGCCTACCTGCCGCTCACGCTGATCTGCGTTCTGACGGCGTCACTGGTCATGGCGCTGATCTTCCTGCCGGTGCTTGGCTCCGTGATGGGCGCACGCCCGGAAGGTACCGACGCTGACCTTGCTGCCCTTGCCGCTGACGCTGACCCGGAACAGGCCACTGGCTGGCTCGGCACCTATGTGCGGCTGGTCAAGTCGCTGATCGCCCGTCCGTGGATGGTGTCGGGCGTCGCCATCGGTTCGGTGATCCTGATCTTCATGTGGTTCGGCTCGTCCGGCCACCGGTCTGAATTCTTCCTCGACATCGAGCCGGAACAGGCTTTCGTCTTCGTTCAGGCGCAGGGTGCGCTCTCCGCGGAAGAAGAGAAAGAACTTGTGCAGCGCGCCGAACGGGCCGTCGCAGACATTGACGGGGTCGAATCCATTTCGTCACGTTCGGGGTCTTCCGGCGGTAGTGGCGGCGTCAGCTTCGATGGCGCAAACGACCAGCCGCTGGATACAATCGGGCGCCTGCTGCTCGATCTCGCCACCGCCGACGGCACCCATGACGGACGCAAGACACTGGAAGCCGTGCGCGCCCGCTTGCTGCAGGTGCCGGGACTGAAATTCCAGATCCAGGCGCGCGAACAGGGCCCGCCGGCCGGCAAGGACCTGCAGATCGCGCTCCTCTCCGACAATCAGGCAGAGCTGGACGATGCCACCGCCCGTCTTCGCGCCTATATCGATGAGCGCGGCGACCTGCGCGAGATTGACGACACACGGCCCCTGCCCGGCATCGAATACCGCCTTCAGGTCGACCGCGCGGAAGCTGGCAAATACGGCCTCGATGTCGCCCAGATCGGTGCAGCGGTGCAGCTTGTGACGAACGGTATTCTGGTCGGCCGCTACCGTCCGGACGATGCCGATGATGAAGTCGACATTCGGGTCCGTTTCCCGAAAGATGATCGCAGTGCCTCCGCCATCGACACGCTGCGTGTCGCCACCCCGAACGGCAATGTTCCGCTGAACCTGTTTGTGGACCGCATTCCGGCACCACGCGTCAGCCAGATCGAACGCCTGGACGGCAAGCGCGTCTACTATGTGCGCGGCAACGCCAGGGAACAGGGCGCCGGCGCTGCCATCGTTGAAGATGTTCGCAACTGGATCGCTCAGGCCGGTTTCAGCTCCGACGTGGAAGTGCGCTTCGAAGGTGCAGACGAGGACACAAAGGAAGCCAATGCCTTCTTCAGCGGCGCCGCCATGGCTGCCCTGTTCATGATGGCCGTGATCCTCCTATGGGAGTTCAACAATTTCTGGCAGGTCATCCTCACGCTGTCGGCGGTCATCATTTCCACATCCGGCGTTCTGGTCGGCATCCAGCTGGTGCTGCCCTATATGTCGATCCTGATGATCGGTACCGGGATCGTTGCCCTCGCCGGGATCGTGGTGAACAACAATATCGTTCTCATCGACACCTACAACCGGCTTCGCAAGGATGGCCGGACACCAGAAGAAGCCTCCATTGCGACGGCGGCCCAGCGGATCCGCCCTATCCTTCTGACCACCGGCACGACGATTTGCGGCCTGCTGCCGATGGTGTTCGAGATGAGCGTGAATTTCGGTGAAGGCGCCATCAATTTCGGCGGCTCGGAAGCCGAGTGGTGGGTGCAGCTGGCCACAGCGGTTGTCTTCGGCCTCGCCTTCTCAACGATCATGATCCTGCTGGTCACGCCGGTCTGGCTTCTGGTGCCACACCGGACGGGCAAAATGATCCGCCGGATTTCGGCTCGCATTCGCGGCCAGCGCCCAGCAGACGAAGTCCGTCTCCTGCAAAATGGCGAACCGGCCAATGACAAGGCCGAGGACGATAAGTCAGACAGCGCCCTGCCAGCGGCGGAATAGGCCACTTCACAAGCTGAGCGGAAGATGAACGCGCCATTCGGTATGCGTTCGGCGCTGGCGTGTCACACAGGACCTTGCAGCGCCGGGGCCTTCGCGTTCCCTCCCTGACGCCCCGCCTGGTCCTCCCCTGACAGGCCGCCCGGCGCTGCCCTCCTATTCCCGGTTCAGGCTTGAGAGACGAAGGTCGCGATGACTTTCTTGCGGCCGGACTTCTCGAAATCGACGGTCAGCTTGTTACCCTCGCTGAAGGCGACGCGGCCATAGCCGAACTTGTCGTGGAAGACGCGCTGGCCTTTGCGGAACGCTTCCGGCCCGCCGCTCGTCGCGGTGAGGTTCGACGCATCGCGCGGGGCGCCCGTCGTTGGGTACTTGCCAGCGTTTTCCTTCAGCCGTTTCCAGCCGGGGCTGGAATAGTCGCTGCGTTCACCAAGGTCTTCGATAGAGCCGCTGAAGGCATCCTCCCCGCCCGGCATGCCGGAATAACCGGTTTCCGAAATCACCTCGACATTCTCGTGCGGCAGTTCGTCGACAAAGCGGGACGGCATGACGCTCTGCCAGCGGCCATATATCTGCCGGTTGGCGACGAAGGAGATGTAAGCCAGTTCCCGCGCCCGGGTGATGCCGACATAGGCGAGGCGCCGCTCTTCCTCGAGGCCTTTCAGGCCGCTCTCATCAAGGCTGCGGCGGGAGGGAAAAACTTCCTCCTCCCAGCCTGGCAGGAAGACAACCGGCCATTCGAGGCCCTTGGCGGCGTGCAGGGTGAGGATCTGCACCTGATCCTCATCTGCCCCGCCTGTGGACGCATCCATGACCAGTTCCACATGCTCCAGAAAGCCCGCCAACGAGTCGAATTCGCCCATCGCGCGGACCAGTTCCTTGAGGTTGTCGAGCCGTGTCTGCGCCTGCGGGCTGCGGTCCTTCTGCAGCATGTCGGTATAGCCGGACTCTTCGAGGATCACCTCCGCCAGCTCCGTATGCGGCATGCCATTGTTCAGCCGGTCCCGCCACATATTGATCTGGTCGATAAACTGGGTGAGGCCGCGCTTGGCCGCGCCTTTCACTTCATCGGTCTGCAGGACCATGGGCGTCAGCACAAACAGGCTGCGCCCGTCGGCCCGCGCATAAGCTTGCAGTTTCGCCAGCGTCGTGTTGCCGACCCCGCGCTTCGGCTGGTTCACGACGCGCTCGAAAGCAAGATCGTCGTCCGGTGAGCGGATCAGGCGCAGATAGGCCATCGCATCGCGAATCTCGGCGCGCTCAAAGAAGCGCGGGCCACCGATCACACGGTACGGAATGCCCAGCAGGATGAAACGTTCCTCGAAGGCCCGCATCTGCCAGGAGGCGCGTACCAGCACGGCGCAATCCTCATGCTTGCCGCCGCCACGCACCCAGCTTTCAATATCGTCCGCGATCAGACGGCTCTCGGCCTCACCATCCCAGAGGCCGCGCACTTTTACCTTGGCGGCGTCGATATTCTCAACCGCATTGTCATCGCCGACATAAAGCGTCTTGCCGAGGCGGCCGCGATTGTGTGCGATGACGGATGAGGCCGCCGCGAGGATGTGTTTGGTAGAGCGATAATTCCGCTCCAGCCGGATCACTTTCGCGCCAGGGAAGTCCTTCTCGAAGCGCAGGATGTTGTCCACTTCCGCCCCGCGCCAGCCATAGATGGACTGGTCGTCATCTCCCACGCAGCAGATGTTCTGCGAACCCTGCGCCAGCAGGCGCAGCCAGAGATACTGCGCCACGTTCGTATCCTGATACTCGTCCACCAGGATGTAACGGAATTTCGACTGGAAATCCTTCAGCAGGTCCGGGTTCTGCTGGAAGATCGTGATGTTGTGGATCAGCAGGTCACCGAAATCGCAGGCATTCAGAACTTTCAGGCGCGCCTGATAGATTTCATAGCATTTGATGCCCTTGCCATCGGCAAACTGGAAGGCCTCGTCGGCGGGCACCCGGTCCGGCGTCAGGGCGCGGTTCTTCCAGCCATCGATCAGGCCAGCCAGGAAGCGCGGCGTCCAGCGCTTCGGGTCGATGTCCTCGGCCACGATGATCTGCTTGCACAGGCGCACCTGGTCGTCCGTATCAAGAATGGTGAAGGAGGATTTCAGCCCCACAAGTTCGGCATGCTGGCGCAGGATCTGCGCGCTGATCGAGTGGAACGTGCCGAGCCAGCGCAGCCCCTCCCCTGCATCGCCGATCAGGCGCAGCGCCCGCTCGCGCATCTCCCGCGCGGCCTTGTTGGTAAAAGTCACCGTCAGGGTCTGCGACGGCCAGGCAAGGCGCGAGCCGATGATGTGCGCAAGCCGAGCCGTCAGCACGCGGGTCTTGCCCGTGCCGGCACCGGCAAGCACCAGCAGCGGGCCCTCCGTAGTCATCACGGCGTCGCGCTGTTCGGGATTCAGGCCATTCAGATACGAGGCATCGCCCTGCGCGGCCGGTGGGCGCGGCGCAGCCATCTGACTGATCGAGAGACGATTCGGATTGGAACTCATCAGGAACATATAGCAAGGGATTGGCGCGATGGGCAGGGCTTCAGGCAGGCTGGAATACCGCACCGCCAATCGGACCGCCGGTTGCAGCGGATGTGAGCTTATGGCTTACTCCCTTTGATTAAAACGGAGGCGCTTAAGGGTGAAGCTCATCATCTGTTCGCTGTTACTTGGATTGTCGTCCCAGCTCATTCCCGGGATAGCTTGGTGCGACACACCCCTGACCGAAGAATTCCTCCTCCGGTATGGAGAAACGGCCACTGTATTTTCCAGCTCCCATGAAGGTGCCGCAGACACATTTCCTGTCTTCAGGATCTGCAACACAACATCCGCAGAAGCGGGACAGACAACAATTGAAGTGGTTCTTTCACCGCAGCAATCAGTTGGCGCCACTCATCCTCAAGTCAAACACATCAAACTGGAGCGCTTTGACTGTGTGTTTGCACAAGCCGGGCAGATTGACCTCCAAACCGATCCGGTATTTGCACACGACAGCCTCAGGGTCGCGATAGACGGCCCGCATGCTGCCTCACTCATCGCCTCCGTAACACTGGTAAGCCAATGATGTCGCGCCACCTACAGGTCTCTCTAGTTGCCCTTGCCTTCATGCCACAGCTTGCGTGGGCGGCAGCCACGAATGGCGCGGGCAAACAGGCTGGGCACCCTAAGGAAAATATATGTGTGGTCATCGATGACAGATCCGCCCTTGCTTGCGCAGGCGGAGATCCTGAAGTGGCGGACAAAGCCAGGGCATGGATGGAAGAGCGCGCCGCAAGCCTCCGGGCCAAACCCGACCCGAGTGCAGAAGATGAGGCCCTTCTGCAGGATTACGAGGCTTACTTATCCGGCCCGGACAACATCGTCACGATAAAACCCCTGCCCCATTGATCTGCTGACTCTCATGGAGGCATAGCAACGCTATGACCAAAAAACTAAACCCTATCGCGCGGCTGGATGAGCTGCCGCTGGAGCCTTTCGAACAGGGCGAGCATTACCGTTCACTCGACGCCGATATTTCGGATCGCGTGGGCCTCACGCAAATCGGCGCGGCGCTCTGCATCGTGCCGCCGGGCAAGTCCGCCTGCCCTTTCCATAACCACCACGCCGAGGACGAGATGTTCGTCATACTGGAAGGCGAAGATACCTATCGCTTCGGGGCGGACAGCTATGGTGTGCAGGCAGGCGATGTGCTCGGCGCCCCACGAGGCGGCCCCGCCCATGCCCACAAGCTGACGAACACAGGCAGCATTCCGCTGAAATACGTCGCCATTTCCAGCAAGTCAGATACGGAGATCTGCGAGTATCCGGACAGTGGCAAGTTCCTCGCGACGACCCGCCTGCCCGGCAAGCGCGAACGGATGTTCCGTTATGTCGGAAGACAGGAAAGCGAAGTCGACTATTGGGAGGGGGAAACCTCCGCCGACTAGGCTCTCTTCCAAAAAAAAGGCCCCGCCACCGCGCAAGAGAGTGAGATTGCGCAATCGCGGAGCCAGATTGGGAACGCCGGTGTGTAAGCGTCCTGAGGGAGGCAATGCTTCAGCCTGCAATCATGTCCCTGAGGTGGGGTATCCAAAGCCCGAAGCAACTGTTTGCTGCACCGGCAAGAAAGCCACATTTTCCCTCATTCGGCAAGTACTTATTCCCCCTTTAGTAGAGCGTCGCCAGCGCAGCGGCATCATAGTCGCTGATTTCGCCGGTCCGGCCGTCCTTGACCTTGGTCACCCAATGCGGGTCCTGCAGCAGGGCCCGGCCAACCGCGACGAGGTCAAACTCCCCGCGCGACAGGCGTTCTTCCAGATCTTCCAGAGAGCGCTGGCCGGAGCCCTGCCCCTGGAACGCACCGATGAAGTCACCCGAAAGGCCTACGGAACCAACGGTGATGGTCGGCAGGCCGGTCAGTTTCTTGGCCCAGCCGGCGCCATTCAGGCCATTCTCGCCGTCGATTTCCGGGAATTCCGGCTCCCAATAGCGGCGTTGGGAAACGTGCAGGCAATCGACGCCGGCATCGACGAAGACTTTCAGGAACTCTTCCAGCGCCTGCGGCGTGGTGGCGAGGCGCGCGGTGTATTCCTGCTGTTTCCACTGCGAATAACGCAGAATGATCGCCATGTCCGGACCAACCTTCTTTCGCACTTCGCGGATGATGTCGCCGGCAAAGGTCGCGCGTTCCGGCAGCGAGCCACCATACCGGTCGGAGCGCCTGTTCATCACATCCCAGAAGAATTCATCGATCAGGTAGCCATGCGCGCCGTGCAGCTCGATACAGTCGAAGCCAACTTTCTGCGCATCCGCGGCCGCCTCGGCAAAGGCCATGACCATATCATCAACGTCCGCGCTGGTCGGTTCAGGCAGCACCTGCTTGCCAGTGTGGGTGACGCCCGACGGGCCATCGGTCGGCGCATCGGGGTCCGGTCCGGTGCCCGGTTTGCGCATCATGCCCTGGTGCCAGATCTGCGGCGCGATCTTGCCGTGATTGGCATGGACCTTCTCGACAACATTCTTCCAGCCGGCCAGCGCGTCGGCCTTGTAGATGTTCGGGACGTTCGGGTCGTTGGAGGCCCCGCCCCGGCGCACTGTCGTGCCTTCGGTGACGATCAGGCCGACATCGGAAGCGGCACGGCGGGCATAATAATCCGCCACATCTTCGCCCGGCACACCGCCCGGGGATTTCGAGCGCGTCATGGGCGCCATAACGACCCGGTTGGGCAGTTCCATGTTTTTCAGTTTGAACGGGGTGAACAGCGGACTCGTCATTGGGCTACAGCCTCCTCAGCAGGACAGCCGGACAGTTGGCGGCGGATGACGCTTCCGTCAAGAAGCGCGCTGGATGGGAGGGGTAAAGGGTCGCTTGAGCGAATGTTAACAGTGTACGCTTTGGCGCTCAGGCTGCGTCCCCGCGGCAGCTGCGTGAACGCCACAGGCGCGCCTCCTTAAGGTAGGACCAGCCAAACGCCTCTTCCGAATCCCCGAACCGGTTCAGGTGATCCAGCTTTTCCAGCGCCTCGTCCAGCGTCGGCTTGTGACCCGGCTCGATCCACCACATGACGAAGTGCATCTTGTCCATGACTTCGAACCACTCCTGGCGGCGCTCATAGAACTGGCGGTGCACCGTGTTCCAGACGAAGTTCTCCAGCGTCTCCACCGATTCCCACACGGTCAGGTTCGAGACGAACTGCGGATCGCCGCCGATCTTGGTCTCGGTATTGCCGGTGCCCGGTTCGCCCGATCCTTCCATCATCCAGACAAAGCCCGGCATGCGCTTGCCCATGCCGTTGATCAGGTCCAGTGCGTTCATGAATTCCGCCACGCGCGGATCGTCCGTGGGGGCCAGAAGCCGGCCGATATTCAGCTCTGCGAGGTGACGGGTCATACAGGTCTCCTGTGTCGGGCTCGCTGATATTGGCCCGCTCGTCTTCCACTGCCAGCAGAAATCCGGCCGGAAGCGGGTTTTTCGCCTCCCTGCTGCAATGTTAATCTGAGGTTCAGTCCGAAGCCGCAGGAATACGCCAGATATTTCAAGGATCACCCGCATGTGCCGTTTCTTCTCTGCCTGCCTGCTGCTCGCCCTGCCCCTGATGGCGGCCTGCACAACGCCCGGATACGACTATCGCGCCCGCATGGTGCCGACCTTCCCCGAAGCGGCGGCCTATCGCGATGTCCAGGTCGGCCAGTTCCGCGGACCGGCGGGCAATGTCGCCGGGGAAGAATTTGCCCGGATGCTGGACGATGTGGTTCTGGACGGCAGCTACTGGTTCGGCATTGGCGGCCCGGGCCAGCCGCAAGGCATCTATGAAGGCTATGTCGAGATCGAGAATTGGGAAGGCGAAACCCGGTTCGAGCGTGACCGTAAGTGCGTCGAATATGACGCGCCATTCGACTGCGAACACCGCGCCATCGTCGAAACCGAATGTACCGAGGAAACCGTGGAAGTGATCGTCACCGCCCGGCTGGTGGATCTGGAAACGGGCCGGGTGGTTTTCAGCCACAATCAGGGCGGCGGCGCCAATCAGGAATCCTGTGTCGACATCCGCGAATATGAAGATGATGGCCGCGAACTCGGCGTCTGGCGCGATCCGATCCGCTCGAGCTACGATCCACGCGACGCGCCCTATGGCATGATCGCGGATGCCACGGTCGAAGCCGTGCGCCGGTTCCGGACGGACATCGCCCCTTATGACGCGACCGTTCGCGCCGAAATCATGACCGAAGGCCTGATCCCGGAGGAGCAGAACGATCCCCGCTTTGCTGCCGCGGTGAAAGCGACCAAGCGCGGCGAAATGCTGGGCGCGTGCGCGCAATGGGATGAGCTCGGGCGGGAATGGCCGGACGCCCCGGCAGTCCTGCACAATCTGGGCGCCTGCGCTGAGGCGCGCGGCGACATGGAAACGGCCCAGCTGCGTTACGCCCGCGCCGCAGACCTCGCAAGCCGCATTCCCCTGCTGAAAGACAAGAAGGCCCGCCCGATCTTCGATGCGCTGGAACGCGTCTCAGGCCGCCGGATGGATGACACATTCCTGGACAATGTCACCCACGAACCGGACTGGCCCATGAAAGAAGAAGACGAACAAGAGCCCGGCAGCTGAGCCTTAGTGGCCGAGGAGCATGTAGGACAGAGAGCCCTGGTATTCCGCGGCTTCCGCGATCAGGCCCCATGCGATGCCGGCACCGAATGATGCGGCACAGAAGACGAGTTTCTTAGCGATCCCAGCCATTTGGGTCCTCCCGGATTGGAACAGCGTTTCCGGGAGCGCTGCAAGGTGCGGGCCGGGTTGAGGCGGCCTGCTTATTGTATTGGCAGGGTCAGCCTTCGCCCTCGGGCGCATCTTTCAGGCGATGCCCCTCGGTCAGCTTCGACAGCTTGTCGGCTCGGGCCTTATCCAGCTGTCTGTCGGCTTTCGGGCGGCCGAATTTGGCGCGGTTTTCCTTTGCCTTCTGTTCCTTTTCGGCTTTGGCTTTGGCCTTGCGGAACTTGTTCAGATTGACCGGGTCGCTCATCCTTTGTCCCCTATTCGAACACTGCCAGGCGGGCATCCAGCCCTGCTTTTACCGCCGGCCACTCACTGGCCAGAATGGAAAAGACAACGGTGGAACGCAACACACCGTTCGGCAGGATGCGATTGTCGCGCAAAACGCCCTCATGCACCCCACCGAGCTTTTTCACAGCCGCCTGCGAGCGTGTATTGCGCTGGTCGACATTGAACTGCACGCGCAAGGCGCCGGACTCAAAGGCATGGGCCAGAAGCAGGCGCTTGGTAGCGGGGTTCACCTCCGTGCCCTGAGTATCCGCCGTATACATCGTCATGCCGATTTCGACATTCCGTGAAATGGCATCCGGGCTGAGATAGGTGGAGATCCCGGCAAAGGTCCCGTCAGGCCGTGAGACACGAAACGGGATCAGTTTGCCGTCAGCCGTGCGCGCCTCGATATTGGCGAGCCAGGCGCCGATCCAGTCCGATGGCGGATTGTAGTAGGGCCAGGTCTCGATCCGCTCGCCGAGCGTTTCCGCCATGTCCCGCAAGGCGGGGCCATCGCGGGCGACGTCGAACGACACGAGGGTGACGTGCCGGTCCGACAATTCACCGGCCCGCAGGTCCATCGCCTAGTCCTTGTGGGCGTCGCGCCACTGTTCCATGGCCAGCGAGATCGCGAAGGTTTCGCGGTATTTCGGGCTGGAGGCCGGACGCGGCGGCTTGGCGGCCGTCAGCGCCATGATCTCGGCCAGCTTGTTGTGCGCCGCGCCAGACTGGCCAGCGCCAATATAGGCATGCAGCTCGACCAGCGCCGAAGACAGCGGGTCATGTGCGCGGATGACGAAATAGGGCTCATCCTCGCCCAGCTTGTCCAGGACATCGAATTGGGAAGGATTGGATTTCGAGCCTACGGGAGGGGTCGCCATGGGTCAGCCTTTCTGGGCAGAAGTGATTCTCTGCCGGAAGAATAGCCTTCCCGCCCGTCCCCGTCAGCTGCGGAACGTGCGTAGATCAGTGCCCGCCGCCGAAGGCGCCGGTGCGGACGGAGTAATCCACGGCCAGCTCATAGTCCGGGTCATCGTCGGAATCGACCATCAGCTGCCCGGCCTTGGCCAGCAGCTTGTGGCAATCGCGCGAGAGGTGGCGCAGGCGCAGTGTTTTGCCGAGCGCTTCATATTTCGCCGCCAGATCCTCAATCGCCTGCAAGGCCGATTGATCGACCACGCGCGAGCGCATGAAGTCCACGATCACGACATCCGGATCGCTTTCGGGATGGAACAGCTCGGCGAACTTGTCGGTCGATCCGAAGAAGAGCGGGCCTTCGATCTCATAGACATGGGCGCCCGGCGTGCGCACGCTGTCGCGCTCGATCACATGGATGCGGCGGGCATTGTTCCAGGCATAGGCGAGCGCCGAGACGATGACGCCGACGATCACCGCCGTGGCAAGGTCATAGGCGACCGTCACGCCGGTCACCAGAACGATGACGATCGCATCGGTCAGCGGGATGCGGGTCATGATGCGCAAACTGTTCCAGGCGAACGTACCGATCACGACCATGAACATGACGCCCACCAGCGCCGCGAGCGGGATCTGCTCGATCAGGCTAGAGCCAACCAGAATGAAGGCCAGCAGGAACAAGGCCGCAGAGATGCCGGAGAGACGCGTACGCCCACCGGATTTCACATTGATCATCGACTGGCCGATCATGGCGCAGCCGCCCATTCCGCCGAAGAAGCCAGTGATCAGGTTCGCCGTGCCCTGCGCGACGCATTCCTGGCTCGCCCCGCCCCGCTTGTTCGTCATCTCACCCACGAGGTTCAGCGTCAGCAGGCTCTCGATCAGGCCGATGGCGGCGAGGATGAAGGCGTAAGGCAGGATGATCTTCAGCGTCTCGACATTCATCGGCACGCTCGGAATGTGGAATTGCGGCAGGCCGCCCTCGATGGAGGCCATGTCGCCTACGCGCGGCACGTCGAGGCCGAAGCCGATGACGACGGCTGCCACAATGCCGATCCCAGCCAGCGGCGCCGGAATCGCTTTGGTCAGTTTCGGCAGGCCCCAGATGATCGCCATGGTGAGCCCCACCAAGGCCAGCATCAGGAGCAGCGGCAGGCCACTCAGCCATTCGCCGCCAGCCATGCCATGCCCAGCAGCCTCTTCCGCACTGCCAGGCACCTGGAACTGCGTCAGCTGCGCCAGGAAGATCACGATGGCGAGGCCGTTGACGAAGCCGAGCATCACCGGATGCGGCACAAGGCGGATGAACTTGCCAAGCCGGAAAATGCCCGCCAGCAGCTGAAGGATGCCCATAAGCACAACCGTCGCGAACAGGTATTCCACGCCATGGGTTGCCACCAGCGACACCATCACCACGGCCAGCGCCCCGGTCGCGCCGGAAATCATGCCCGGGCGACCGCCGATCAGCGCTGTCACCAGCCCGACGATGAAGGCTGCGTATAGCCCCACCAACGGGTGCACATGGGCCACAAAGGCAAAGGCCACCGCCTCCGGCACAAGGGCCAGCGCCACGGTCAGACCGGCCAGAAGGTCGGTCTTGATCTGGGCAGGCGTGTAGGCCTTGAAATCGGGCTGTGAAAGGCCCTGCGCGCCGAGCCGGTCGGCGAACGCTGCAAAAGTCGATCTAACCACGGGAATATCGTCAGTTCTGTTTGAGGGAGCTGGCTTCTGGCGCCCCTATGGCCGCGTTCATGCTGCGGGGCAACACGGACGCGGCCAAAACGGCTGACTTTTATACGTGTGTTCGATCAGCTCGCGGCGACGATGCCGCCGTCACACGGGATCGTGTGGCCGTTGATATAGGCCGACGCCTGCGACGACAGGAACATGGCGAGGCCGGCAATGTCTTCCGGCTTGCCGACGCGGCCCGACGGGCTGCGCGAGCCGATGGCATCCCAGTCCACGCCTTCGGTCTGGCCTTTGTAGCCGACGCCAGTTGACAGCATGTAGGTCGGGAACGGCCCCGGCGCGATGCCGTTGACGAGGATGTTCTCCTTCGCGAGCTGCGAGCCCATGAAGCGCGTCAGGTGGATCACCGCGGCCTTGGACGTGCCATAGCAATACCCGCTCATCGGGCTGGTATGCATCCCGTCAATGGAGGCGATGTTGATGACGCGGGCCGGGCTGTCAGCGCTGGCCGACTTGCGCAGCAGCGGCATCAGTTTCTGGGTCAGGAAGAAGACGCCCTTCACATTTACGTCCATCACCTTGTCCCAGCCATGTTCCGGAAAATCGTCCAGCGAGGCGCCCCAGGCGACGCCGGCATTGTTGATCAGAACGTCGACTTTCTCTTCGCGCTTCGCGATCTCATTCGCGAGGTGCTCGACACCGACCATCTGGCCGACATCGGACGGGATCGCATAGATCTCACCGCCATACTCGCCTTTCAGGCGTTCGACCGTCTCCTCGCAGGCATCTGCCTTGCGGGACGAGATGATTACTTTCGCGCCATTGGCCAGGAACCCGGCAGCCAGCATTTCGCCGATCCCGCGCGACCCGCCCGTGATGACGACCGTCTTGCCTTTGACCGAATAGAGATTGCTGAAATCGATGCTCATATGGGTCTCCTCCTAAAAACAACCGGCCCCTCCGTGCAGGAGGGGCCGGTCAACAGCAAGTAAAAACTGGTCCGAGCGGACAGGATACAGCCTTAGCGCGGATCCGGGCCGATCATTTTCTCCGGGCGCACGATCGCGTCGAAGTCTTCGGCCGGGATGCCGTCCGCGATGGCTTCCTCGCGCAGCGTGGTGCCGTTCTTGTGGGCGGTCTTGGCGATCTTCGCGGCGCGGTCATAGCCGAACTTCTCTTTCAGCGGGGTGACCAGCATCAGCGAGTTCTTGAGGCCCTTCTCGATATTGTCGAGGCGCGGCTCGATGCCGACGACACAATTGTCGGTGAAGCTGATCGCGGCGTCTGCCAGTAGGCGCACGGACTGCAGGAAGTTGTAGGACATCATCGGGTTGAACACGTTCAGCTCGAAATGGCCCTGGCTGCCGGCAAAGCCGATGGCGGCGTTGTTGCCGTGGATGTGGGCACAGACCTGGGTCAGCGCTTCGCACTGGGTCGGGTTAACCTTGCCCGGCATGATCGAGCTGCCCGGCTCGTTCTCGGGCAGGGCCAGTTCGCCGAGGCCGGACCGGGGTCCGGAGCCGAGGAAGCGGATGTCGTTGGCGATCTTGAAGCAGGACATGGCGACCGTATTGATCGCGCCATGCGTCATCACCAGTGCATCATGCGCCGCCAGCGCCTCGAACTTGTTCGGAGCCGAGGTGAACGGCAGGCCGGTGATCTCTGCAATCTTCGAAGCCACGAGATCCGCAAAGCCTTCCGGCGAGGCGAGCCCCGTGCCGACGGCCGTGCCGCCCTGCGCCAGTTCCATCAGCATCGGCAGCGTCATCTCAATGCGCTTGATGCCGTTCTCGACCTGTTTGGCATAGCCGGAGAATTCCTGACCGAGCGTGACCGGGGTCGCGTCCTGCGTGTGCGTGCGGCCAATCTTGATAATGTCGGTCCAGGCCTTCGCCTTGGCGTCCAGCGCAGCGTGAAGGTGCTTCAGCGCCGGGATCAGGCGGTGCACGGTCTCTTCTGCGGCGGCGATATGCATCGCCGTCGGGAAGCAGTCGTTCGACGACTGGGACATGTTTACATGGTCGTTCGGGTGGACCGGCTTCTTGGAGCCCTTCTCGCCGCCCATGATCTCGATGGCGCGGTTCGAGATCACTTCGTTCGTGTTCATGTTGGACTGGGTGCCGGAGCCCGTCTGCCACACGACCAGCGGGAAGTGGGCGTTCAGCTTGCCCTCGATCACTTCCTCGGCGACCTGCTCGATCACCTTGCCGAGCGCCGGGTCCAGCTTGCCAAGCTCCATGTTCGCCTGCGCGGCGGCCTTCTTGACGATGCCAAGCGCGCGGATCACCGGCTCCGGCTGTTTCTCCCATCCGATCTTGAAGTTTCCGAGGCTGCGCTGGGCCTGGGCGCCCCAGTAGACGTCATCGGCGACCTCGATCGGTCCCATCGTATCGGTTTCGGTGCGGGTATTGGCCATGGGGCTCAGCTCCTTGATCTGCTGGCAGCGGACTAGCCCCAAGCCGGGCTGCAATCAACTGTTCCCGCCGCCGCAGCAAAGGATTCGGCCCGGATCGCCCCTCGCGCTTGCTGGCAGCTTCAGTTATGGGGAGGTATCGCCCGCGACCACTGGGAGGCCGGCATGGAAGACTATCTCGACAAGATCCTGCAGCCGGAAGTCCTTTTCACCCTGTTCGTGGTGTTCCTGTTCGGCCGCGCGACCGCTGGCGGCAGAAAGAAGGAGAACAGCCTCTCCCCCACCCCGCCGACCCCGGCAGAGGTCGATGCGGCATTGAAACGTGTGACCATGTCCAAATGGCTGGAAATCGATGCCGAGCTCGACGCCCGCAAGAAAATCCGCGCCATCAAGTTGCTGCGCGATGCGACCGGCCTTGGCCTGAAGGATTCCAAGGAAGCCATCGAGGAGCGCGAACGCAAACGCGACCTGAGGCTGTAGTGAACGGCGATTGGGTGAAATCCGGCAAGGTCCAGGCGCGCATCACTGAGGATGGCGCGCTGGAAGTGCGTTGCACGGGCCTCACCACGCAGACGAAATACTACAAGACGCTACTGAAGGAATTCTTCCGCAAGGACTTCCCGCCGCTGCGGCCTGGCTATGGCGAATATTCCGTACACATCATGATGGAATATACCGGCGACCCGCCCTGGATGGACCTCGACAATCTGGCCAAGGCCCTGCTCGACAGCCTCACCGGCAATGTCTTCGACGATGACCACCAAGTCGCCCGCCTGCTGGTCGAACGCCAGCAGGCGGAACGCGAAGGTATCTGGCTCCTCGCCGAGGCGATGGAATAGCCCCGGTCGCGCTTAGTTGAGCGTGTAGCCTTCCTGCTGAAGCAGGGCGCGCGCCGTCATGGCGGAAAGCACGATATTGACGCCCGGCAACAACATATCCTTCGTGACGTCATGCGCCGCAGCGGTCTGCCCGCACAGATCGAACGTCGCGCCTGCCGCCTGCAGTTCGGCAATCAGGTGCACATTCGGGTTAGCGCTGCCGCGTGCCTCATCAGTCAGCAGGTCCTTCCAGGCCCCGCCATGCAGGACGAGAACGACCTTCATGTTCTCAGGCGCAACACCGGCATCGGCATTCATGTTCAGGAAGCGCGCCGCGCTGTCGATGCCGCGATTGACGCCATCCTCCGGCCCGCCATCCGCAACATCGAAGATCACCTTGAATTCCGTGTCGGCCGGAAGGGTCACGCCTTCGACGGGAACGAACTTGCCAAAATCGGGAACGACTGTGCCAGCCTGGAAATCATCCATCCCCGCAAGGGCAGGCATGGCGAAAACAAGCAAGGCAGCAGCGCAGGCAGCGGTACGACGGATCATGGAAGTCTCTCCTCTTGATTGTGGGAGCCTACGCCTGCCGGGCTGCGACGTCGAGGCACGCTGTGCGTAAGGGATTCTGCGTACTCCGGGCGTTCGGTTCGGCTGCTAAGACCCGATCCATGAAACAGGCATGGACGACCTTCGCGGCGCGCCCCGTACCGCGCTATACGAGCTACCCGACTGCGGCAGACTTTGCGCCCGACGTGGCAGAGGCACAGGCCCGTGAATGGGCTACCTCCGTGGCCGTGGACGAGCCCATCTCAGTCTATATCCATGTGCCCTTCTGCGAGAAGCTCTGCTTTTATTGCGGCTGCGCCACCAGCGTACCGAACGGTTACGGCAGGATCGCCTCCTATCTGGAAACCCTGCACGAAGAGATCGACCTCTGGTCAGACGCGCTCGGCACACATGCCGGCATGTCCCAGCTTCACTTTGGCGGCGGCACACCCAATGCACTTTCACCCGAGGATTTCGGACAACTCGTCGAACATGCCCGCATCGCATTCGGCCGCCGGGCAGACCTTCAGGTCGCCGTCGAGATCGACCCGCGCACGCTGACGCCGGACTTCATCGACGCGATGGCCGCCGCCGGAGTTACTCGCGTCAGTTTCGGTGTGCAGACCCTGTCCCCGAAAGTCCAGGAAGCCGTCGGTCGTATCCAGCCGCGGGAATTGCTGGTGGACGGGATCGAGCGCCTGCGCGCCACCGGCATCACCGCCATCAACATGGACCTGATGTACGGCCTACCGCACCAGACGGTGGAAGACGTGGTCGAGGCGGCGCATTTCGCTGCTGACATGGGCGCCGCCCGGGTCTCTCTGTTCGGCTATGCGCATGTGCCATGGTTCGCAAAACACCAGTCCGCCATCGACGAGGCTGCCCTGCCTGGTCTTGAGGCCCGCTTCCAGCAGGCCGAGGCTGGCGCCGCGACCCTTATGAATGCCGGTTTCCATGCCATCGGACTGGACCATTTCGCTGCCCCCGGCGACTCGCTGACCCGCGCGGCACGCAATGGCACGCTCCATCGGAACTTTCAGGGCTATACGGATGATCCTTGCGACACGCTGGTTGGCATCGGCGCGACCTCGATCTCGCAGTTCCGGCAAGGCTATGTCCAGAACCTCAAGGCGCGCCCCCTCTGGCGGGCGGCGGTCGAAGGCAAGCACCTGCCGTCCGAACGCGGCATCGCGCTGACGGATGACGACCGCCTGCGCGCCCGCGTGATTGAAAAGCTCATGTGTCAGCTCTGGGTGGATGCGGACGCGACGTGCAAGGAGATGGGCGCAGCTCCCGGCGCGCTGGACGATGCGCTGGAAACCGCCCGTTTCCTTCAGTCGGCCGGCCTCTGCCGGATCGACGGCAACATCGTCAGCGTGCCGAAGGAGGCTCGCCTTCTCCTGCGCACAGTCGCACAATGTTTTGATGGTCGCTACAAGCCGGCCGAAGCGCGCCACGCCAAGGCAGTGTAGCGCGCCGGAAAGAGTTTCGCAGGTGCCTGAGTCCTACGCAGGCATTCATGCAAGGCCAGGTGCATGCAGGGCACCGGGGAATTGGTCAGGCATGGACCCCGTTACCCGACGGGGCCTGCGATATCTGCTTTTCCTGTCCTAGCCCTTCAGGCCCTTCGCATGATGGGCGATGTGATCGTCCATGAAGGTGGCGATGAAGTAATAGTCGTGGCCATAGCCTTCACGCATCCGGTAATCGAGCGCCTGGCCGTTCGCCGTACAGGCGTCGATGAAGATTTCCGGCTTCAGTTCTTTTTCGAGGAACGGGTCTGCCGTGCCGGTGTCGACCAGGATGCGGGTGCGGCTCTGGCATTCCTTCACCAGTTCGGTCGAGTCGTACTGCTCCCACGCCACAGAGACCGGGCCGAGATAGGCTTCGAACGCCTTCTGCCCCCATGGCACACGGGCCGGGCTGGTGATCGGGCTGAAGGCAGAACAGGTCTTGTAGGTATCCGGGTTTTTCAGGTGCAGCATGATCGCTCCATGCCCGCCCATGGAATGGCCGAAAATCCCCTGCCGCTCCATGTCGGCTTTCGGAAACTCCGCCGCGACCAGCTTCGGCAGCTCATCCGTGATGTACTGGTCCATCTTGAAGTGTTTCGCCCACGGCGCCTGTGTGGCGGTAAGGTAGAAGCCTGCCCCCTGCCCGAGGTCATAGCCGTCATCATCCGGCACGCCTTCCCCGCGCGGGCTGGTATCCGGCGCGATCACCATGATGCCATGTTCAGCTGCCGCGCGCTGCAGGCCGGACTTTTCCATCACATTCGCCCAGGTACAGGTCAGGCCGGAGAGATACCAGACCACCGGCACCGGGCCATCGGCGGCCTGTGGCGGCGTATAGACGGCAAACCGCATCGTACAGCCGAGCACGGCGGACTCATGATCGTACACGGAAAGGTTTCCGCCGAAGGATTTCCAGGAGGAGACTGAAGCAAGCTGGGTCATGGGAATTTACGGGATCCTGCGGCTGGGAGTGGAACACTGGCTGAGTGGGCAACACGATTGAGGCCCTCCCGTCAAGCGCCGCGGCCTGCGCGGCCTTTCCCCATGGAGGGGGCTTGAAGCACCCGCGCAGTTTGCGGCACAACCCCTGCCATAAAAGGGACAGGGAAACGCATATGGCCACCTATACGCTCTACGGCGCCGAAGTCAGCTATTTCACCGGCAAGGCGCGCGCCTACCTCCGCTGGCGCGGCGTGGACTTCGAGGAAGTCCTCTCCAGCCGGGACGTTTTCGCCTCCGTCATCCTGCCCAAGGTGGGCTGGCCGGTGATCCCGGTCGCCGCCATGCCGGATGGCGAGATCGTGCAGGACACGGCCGACATCATCGCCCATGTCGAGGCACGCGAGCAGCTGAAGCCCCCTGTCCAGCCGGAAGGCCCGCTGCAGCGCTTTGTCAACGAACTCCTGCACCTTTATGCCGATGAGTGGCTGGTGATCCCCGCCATGCACTATCGCTGGTCCTATTGCGAAGAGTGGGCCTATGCCGAGTTTGGCGCGCTGTCCGCGCCGGAGGCGAGCCCCGAGGAACAGTTCGAAATCGGCCGCAACATGGGCCAGATGTTCCGGGGGATGACGCCAATGCTGGGCGTCACGCCGGAAACCATTCCCGGCATCGAGGCTTCCTATGAAGCTTTCCTGGCGGATTTCACACGCCATCTGAAAGCTCACCCTTTCCTGCTGGGCAGACGGCCCTGCCTGGCGGACTTTGCCTTCATCGGCCCGCTTTATGCCCACCTCCTGCGCGATCCCGTGCCGGGTGAACTGATGCGCCGCATCGCCCCGCGCGTGGCGGACTGGGTGGCCAGCACCCACGCTGGCGCGAAAGACATCTCCCCCCTTCCGGCAGATGACAGCGTGCCCGAAACGCTGGTCCCCATCCTGCAGCGCCAGATGCGCGAACAGCTGCCCGCCCTGCAGGCCACGGCGGCCCTGTTTGAGGGCTGGCTGAAAATGGCCACGCCTGGCGCAGACCTACCCCGCGGCTTCGGCATGATCCCGATCACGATCGAGGGCCGCACCGCAGAAGCCGCCGCCCGCGCATTCCAGCTCTACCGCCTGCAGGGCGCGCTGGATGCCTATGCCGCGCTGGAGGGTGAGGAGAAGGTCCGCGCTGACGCGCTCCTCTCGGCCACAGGCGGCGAAGCCCTCTCAACACTCCAGCTGCCCGCCCGGCTCACCCGCCGGAATTACCGCCTCGCACTCGCCTGACAGCGCCGCTTCATCTGTCGCAGGCGCCGCACCTATGGCCGCCCCGTGCGCAGTGGTAGACATCGGACACTGACAGCTGTGAGGCATATCCATGGGACTATTCGACTGGCTTCTCGGCGGAGGCGGCAACAAAACCGCCATTTCCCAGATCGACCCGGCCACGGCGAATGACCGCGTGCGCAAGAAGGACCTGATCCTGGTCGATGTGCGCACCGAGAGCGAGTGGCAGCAGGGCGGCGTTCCCAAGGGCGCCCACACGATCACGCTGGGCGACCCGCGCCTGGTCGACACGGTCTATGGCCTGATGAAGGAAGACGCATCAAAGCCAGTAGCCGTGATCTGCCGGTCCGGCATGCGGTCTGGCCGGGCCGCGAAGCTGCTTGCAGCAGCCGGATTTACTGATGTCAGCAATGTGCGCGGCGGCATGATGGCATGGACGTCCGCGAACCTGCCGGTGAAACAATACCGCAGGTAATCAGCCGGGCCGGGGCCGCGGGAACGACACCGCAAAGCCATTCTCGATAAAGCCCTCATCGGGCTGGTTATGCGGCGAGCCAGCCTCTTCATAATAGTCGAGTGCAGGATAGCGCGCGCGGATTTCAGCTTTCAGCTCCGCCGTCAGCCCACTTTCCATGTGCGCCACCAGTGCCTTCGACCATTCGGCAAGCGACGTGACCCGGTTGCCCGCTTCGATGGCTCTGCAAATCACCCACCGGATCGTTTCCGATCCGACGGGCGACAAGTCCACCGGGGCCTCCGGGTCATGCCAATCCATTAGGGCTTGACGGCCAGGCACTCGATCTCAAGCGCGGCGCCGAGGGCAAGGCCGTTCGCACCGAAGGTGGACCGAGCCGGTTTCGGCTCCGGCAGCGCTGCAGTGTAAGCCGCGTTCATCTCGCCGAAATCGCTCATGTCGCCCAGAAAGACCGAACATTTCACGATGTCGCCAAGGTCCGCATCGAACTCGCCCAGCGTGCGTTCGATGTTCTCGAAGATCTGCGTCGTCTCCGGGCCGACGCCACCAGGCGCCAGCTCATTGGTCGCCGGGTCGATGCCCAGCTCGCCGGACAGATAGATCGTGTTGCCAACCTTCACCGCCTTGGAGAATGGCAGGCTCATGCCCGCCTTGGCGACGCCGACATAATGCTCGATCTCAGTCGAGGGCGCGACGGTCACATCCTTCACATCGGCCACCACACAGCCGCTGAGAACCGTTGCCGCGACTGCCACGGCGGCAAACCCGCCCATTCTGAACATGCGTTTCATACAAGTCTTTCCTATTGTCAGTGAATCCATTTTGGACGGTCTTCCCCGTCCATTTCTTCCTCGTCCTCTAAATAGGACGTAAACTGAACATCGTACCCGTAAGGTTCGTCTTCCTCCGGCTCTTCCGGGCTGGTGACGAAGACCTGCAGTTCGCCATCCGGGCGGAAGCCGAGGCTCTGCCCGATCTCGACGATCATGTCGGCGGCCTCTTCGGCATCCTTGGCCCAGGCCTTCATGGCCATGATATAGCGGCCGCGTTCGGTCTCGAACTCAAGGTTCGGCTCGAAGACCTCTCCATCGGCGAGCAATGTGAAGTGGGTAAAACCTGTCATGGGCCTGGCGCCCTTTCCGGCATCAGCTTGCGTGCAGACTACACGCAGTTGCACCCGCGCGAAACCGTTCACCAGTCCGGCGGATCGATGTCAATGATGTCAGCCCGGCGGAAGGTCACCTCTGCCCCCCATTTCAGCTGCGGCATGTCATCCGGGTCCTGCTTCACACAACCGGTCAGCCGCTCGCCGTCAATGCCGGTCACCTCAACGCGCAGAATTTCCCAATAATAGATACGTCCGCGCGGCCAGCCCTTGAAGGCGAGGCTCACGAAGTCGCCCGGCTTCAGCGCGGCAAGCCCTGCTTCGGAGGGCGGGTCCCAAGTGTCGGAGGGTTCGGGCTCGCTCAGCGGATCGACGATCCACCAGCGGCCGAAGCGGCGCCGGAATGCATCGTAGAGGTCTTCCCTACATCCCATTCCGGCGCCTTTCAGGTCAGTTTAGCCGCGGCACATGGCGCAGATCTTGTTGCCGTCCGGGTCGCGCAGGTAAGCGAGGTAGAGGCGCATGCCGCCACCTTCACGCCAGCCGGGCGGGTCCTCGATCGGCTGGCCGCCAGCCGCGACACCTGCGGCATGCCAGGCATCGGCCTGTTCCGGGTTCTCGGCTGCAAAGCCGATCGTGCCACCATTGGCGTGCGTGGCCGGCTCACCGTCGATCGGCGGGGTCACCAGGAAGGTGCCGCCATTGTGCAGATAGATCAGGCGACCCTTCGGGTCCGTGATCGCCTCGCGGCCGCCAATGGCCGTAAACAGGGCATCGTAGAATGCCTTGGATTTCGCAAGGTCGTTGGTGCCGACCATGACGTGACTGAACATGTGTGTTTCCTCCTGATGGATGGGGAATTAGTGCCCCAGCCATCACGCCAATGCCAGAGGGTTTCCAGCCTCCCGCTGCGTCAGGCCCCTGTTTTGTGATCAGCTGGAAGCAGCGCCCGCCAGCAAAGGCAGGAGATGGCTCATATAGTCCGCCTTGCCGATGGCCAGCCCTTCGGCCCGCAGGATGTCGTAGGCGGTCACAAGGTGGAAATAGAGGTTCGGCGTCAGCCACTCGTCGATATAGTCCTGCCCCGAGATCTTGAGCGTCGGGAAACCCGGGATTTCCAGCGTGGTCTGCCCGGTCACGAAATCATCCGACGTGCCGACCTGCGCCTCGACCCGCGCGATGGTCTCAGCGACCAGGGCCTTCAGGTCGGCAAAGCTAGCCTTGTCGGCCTCGAACTCCTTCACGGGCGTGCCGTTCAGCTTGCCCAGCAGAAGCTCGGCCTGACGGCAGGTAAACCAGACCTGATAGGGAAAGGCGTGCATGTCGGGCGCCAGACGCGCCGTCAGAAGCGCCCCCTTCTCCGGATCATCCGGAAACAACTCCGCCTCAGCCTTCCCGAGAAGGCCCTGAAGTGTTACCAGACGTGTACGGTAAATGTTGAGAGTGCGCTTGACGATGCTCATGTGTTTCTTCCCTTCAGTCCGGTCAGCGGTACCTCACATCAAATGTGGTCCACACTCGAGAACCGCAAGCGCCGCATTCCCATAAAATTATGCCGCGCCCCGCGCAAAGAAAAAACGAGCCCATAGGGATACCTGCCTTCGCAGGTATCCCGGAAGAGCATACCTCGGCGCTCCGGCCTTAGTAGACCACGACGCTACGGATACTCTCACCTGCGTGCATCAGGTCGAAGGCATCGTTGATTTTTTCCAGCGGCATGACATGGGTAATCATCGGGTCGATCTGGATCTTGCCGTTCATGTACCAGTCGACAATCTTCGGCACATCGGTGCGGCCCTTGGCGCCGCCGAAAGCCGTACCGCGCCAGTTGCGGCCCGTCACCAGCTGGAACGGACGTGTGCTGATTTCCTTGCCGGCTTCCGCCACACCGATGATGACCGAGGTGCCCCAGCCGCGATGGCAGCATTCCAGCGCCTGGCGCATCACGGTCGTGTTGCCGGTACAGTCGAAGGAGTAATCCGCGCCGCCATCGGTCAGCTCCACAAGGTGGGCCACCACGTCGGCAACATTCTTCGGGTTCACGAAGTGCGTCATGCCGAACTTGCGGCCCCACTCTTCCTTTGTGTCGTTGATGTCGACGCCGACGATCATGTCCGCGCCAGCCATCTTGGCGCCCTGAATCACGTTGAGGCCAATACCGCCGAGGCCAAAGACGACGACATTGTCGCCGACCTGGACCTTGGCCGTATTGACCACGGCGCCCACGCCCGTCGTCACGCCGCAGCCGACATAGCAGGCCTTGTCGAACGGCGCGTCCTCACGGATTTTCGCGACGGCGATCTCCGGCAGCACGGTGAAGTTCGAGAAGGTCGAGCAGCCCATGTAGTGATAGATCGTCTGGCCCTTGTAGCTGAACCGGCTGGTGCCGTCCGGCATCAGGCCCTTGCCCTGCGTGGCGCGGATCGCGGTGCAGAGGTTCGTCTTGCCGGAGAGGCAGCTTTTGCACTGGCGGCATTCCGGCGTGTAGAGCGGGATGACATGGTCGCCCGGCTTCACGCTGGTGACGCCCGCGCCAACCTCGCGCACGATGCCCGCGCCTTCATGGCCCAGCACGCTCGGGAAGATGCCTTCGCTGTCCAGCCCGTCCAGCGTGTAGGCGTCCGTGTGGCAGATGCCCGTCGCCATGATCTCGACCAGAACTTCGCCGGCCTTCGGGCCTTCCAGGTCAAGCTCGACGATTTCGAGCGGTTTCTTGGCTTCGAAGGCAACAGCGGCGCGGGTTTTCATCGGGGAACTCCATAATGTCTGGGTGCCATACTACTCTTGCGCTTACGGCGTTAAAGTAGGTAATCCGCAATTCATTGTTGCAGGACAGGGATAATGCGAAGCGATTGGGACGGGATTGAAGAGTTTGTCGCTGTGGCGACCTCCATGGGGTTCAAACCGGCGGCACAGGCGCTTGATGTTTCCACCTCCCATGTCAGCCGCGCCGTCACCCGGCTGGAGAATGCCATCGGCGCCCCGCTCTTCTACCGGACGACCCGGAAAGTCTCGCTCACGGACACTGGCCGGACGGTGCTCGCCCAATGCCGGCAGCTCATCCAGTCACGCGACGAATTGTTCGCCAATGTCAGCGGCGAAACAGCCCCTCAGGGTGAGATCAAGATCACCTGCTCCACCCTGCTGGGCGAACGATATATCTCCCCCATCGTCCGGGGCTTCTGCCAGGAGTTTCCCAGGGTCGAGGTGACGATGGATCTTTCCAACCGGCTGGTGGACCTGATTTCGGAAGGCTTCGACCTTGCCATCCGCACGGGCCAGCTTGAGGATTCCCGGCTTGTCGGCACCCGCGTTGCCACACGCCAGTTCGTGGTCTGCGCCTCTCCCGCTTATCTCGCGGCACACGGCCATCCCGGGAAGCTGGAGGAGCTGAAAGCCCACAATTGCCTGATCGGCTCTTCCGCCAACTGGGCGTTCACGCAGAATGGGCGGCACGAAACACTCCGTCCACGAGGCAATTGGCGCTGCAACTCAGCCGCCTCCGTGCTGGACGGCCTCCTCGCCGGAATCGGGATTGGCCAGCTGCCGCTTTTCTACGTTCTGCCCTATCTGCAAAATGGCACGCTCATCGAATTGTTCGAGGACCATCGCCCGGAACCGGAGCCGATCTGGGCCGTTTATCCGCAAGCGAGGCACCTGCAGCCCAAAGTCAGTCTCCTCATCGAGCGTATCCGCGCCCAGCTGCAACCGGCCTTTAGCGCGCCCCTCCCGCACCATTTGCAGATCTGACGATCTGCCACGAACGCACAGGGCTCGCGTCTTGTGATTTTACGCCTATAAGAGCGCCATGACTGAGCCGACGCCCGATTCCTTCTCCGTTGCCATTGCTGGCGTTGCCGGCCGCATGGGCCGCCAGCTGGCCGCTGTGTCCCACCGCCACGGGCTGACCGTTGCGGGCGGTACGGAAGTCGCCGGCTCGCCGCATCTCGACACCGACATCGGCGATCTGGCAGGCATCCCGAACCTCGGCGTCAAGCCCTCCTCCGACCCGGTCGTTGCCGCGGCCAAGGCCGATGTCTGGTTCGACTTCACCCGCCCCGCTGCCACGCTCGCGGCGCTGGAAGCGTTGAAACACACGCCTGTACGTGTTGCGATCATTGGCACAACAGGCTTCTCCCCCGCAGAGGAAAAAGCGCTGCAAACCGCCGCGCGCGATCTCGTTATCGTCAAGTCCGGCAGCTTCGCCCTCGGCATCAAGCTGCTGGAAACGCTGGTCCGCCGCGCCGCTGCCAGCCTCGGCCCCGACTGGGACATCGAAGTACTGGAGACCCACCACAACAAGAAGGTGGATGCGCCATCCGGCACCGCGCTGATGCTGGGCGAAGCCGCCGCCGAAGGCCGTGGCGGCACGCTCGATACGCTGCGCACCGGGCCTTATGATGGCCCGGATGCAGCCCGCGAGCCGGGCAAGATAGGCTTTTCCGTCCGCCGCATGGGCGGCGTGATCGGCGAACATTCGGTCAGCTTCGGCTCCGATACGGAGATCGTCACACTCAGCCACACCTCGCTGGACCGGGCGATGTTTGCCGAAGGCGCACTCAAGGCCGCGATCTGGGCCCTTGCCCGGAAGCCGGGCCTTTACAGCATGGATGACGTGCTGGGGCTTTCAGGCAACGGCGCCTGACAAAGCCGCACACCGCACAGCTGAATCCGGGTTGACGGCCATCCTCCCCATGGCAGCATGACAAGTTCGTCATCTTACCTGAAAGGGGCCGCATGATCGGCATCGTCGTCGTTAGCCACGGCAAACTCTCGAAGGAACTGGTCTCCGCGACGGAACACGTCGTCGGGGAACAGGCACGATTCAAGTCGATTTCCATCGAGGCCGAAGACGATATCGAAGCCCGGCGCGAGCAGATCCGCGACACGGCAAAGGCCTGCGATGTCGGCCTTGGCGTCATCATCCTGACAGACATGTTCGGCGGCACACCGTCGAACCTCGCCATGTCGATCATGAATTCGGGGAATATCGAGGTAATCTCTGGCGTGAACCTGCCCATGCTGATCAAGCTGGCTGAAGTCCGTGACGAACTCCCGCTCGGCGAAGCTGCCCGCAC
>NZ_JAWKUS010000004.1:0-418773 GCF_041398465.1 Hyphomonas sp.
AGTGTTCCGCGACCTGACCGAAGCGATTATCGTCGGCTTCGCTCTTGGCGCGGCTCTGTTCATCCAGCGCATGTCGCAGGCCGCGACCGTGGAACTCGGCGCGCCGCTGGTCCGCCCGGACGAGGCCGACGATCTGCGCGAGCGCGTCCCCTATGACGAGGCCACCAGCACCCGCCGTGATGTGATCGTCTATCGCATTTCCGGCGCCTTCTTCTTCGGCGCGGCGGCGACCATTGGGTCTGTGCTGGACCGGATCGGCGACCAGCACCGCGCCCTGATCGTGGACTTCTCACAAGTGCCATTCGTTGATTCAACGGCGGCCCACACGATCGAGGGGCTCGTCGAAGCCGCTCATCGCCGGAAGATCGCCGTCTGGCTGACCGGCCTCAGCCCCGCCAACGAAGCCGCCCTCGCGGCTCATGGTGTTGAAGCCCCGCACGTCTTAGTGGAACCGGACATCCGGACCGCACAGACAAAGGCGCTGGCCATGCTGGATGGAGTGTGAGCCGCGCGCTATGCCTTGCTGCGAGACAGAGAGATGGCCTGTATCTCCTGAATCGTCCCTTGTGTATCCATGGCAACAATCGTGAGCGCGGTGATCCGGCCTGACACATCGATGCCGAATGTATTCAGTGAATCGCATACCTTCCCGGCGGCTTCGACGCTGGCAAACCGGCCGATCGTTATGTGCGGGACATAAGGAATGTCGGCCCGCAGCAGCCCCGAGAAGGGGCCGGTGTGCAGCTGGTTCCGCAGTTCCAGTATGTCACCGTCACCTGTGTCCGGAATGAGGAAAGCGTAGCCGGTTTCATCCTGGTGGTCTGTACCAGTCACGGCACGCGTGCATGCGAAAGGGAAGGGGGCGACAGCCTCGGCGACAGTCCGGACATGCTGCAGGTATTCTGCTTCCGGAACAGAGTTGTCCCCGAAAACGAGCGTGAAGTGAGGCGCGACCCGGTTCGCGAAATCCCGGTCATGTTCAGCGCGTACCCGGTCCATCCAGGCCCGCGCCCCAGCGCTGGTTTCGGGAAATGCGAGCGTGAAGAGTTGCCGACTCATCTCATATGCCTCTGCAGAGCCCGTTCCTGATAATGCAGCCTGGTCTCTTTCTGCAAAGTTTCCCTGTCCGGCATGCGGGGTATCGTGCCACTCTTGCCTTTCCTGTGCGCAAGCCTGTGGATGAATGTCGCGTGCGGCACGCTGCATCTTGCGCCATTAACGCTTCTTAAGCACTATATGTGGTGTTGATTACCCCTATAACCGACTCGCTTGCCAAGGAGGCCCGTCATGGCTGCCACCGATTCCTCGCTTCCCGGACTGCTCACCCCGAGCCGCGCCTACAAGCCGTTCCGCTACCCGTGGGCGTATGATTTCTGGAAGAAGCAGCAGCAGGTCCACTGGATGCCGGAAGAGGTGCCGCTGGGCGAAGACTGCAAGGACTGGGCGGTCAAACTGTCGGATGCCGAGCGCAACCTGCTGACGCAGATCTTCCGCTTCTTCACCCAGTCGGACGTCGAGGTCGGTGCCAACTATATGGAACACTACATGCCGCTATTTAAGCCGGTGGAAGTGTCCATGATGCTGTCGTCCTTCTCCAACATGGAGACGATCCACATCGCGGCCTACGCCCTGCTGCTCGAAACCATCGGCATGCCGGACAGCGAATTCTCCGCCTTCATGGAATACAAGGAGATGGCCGCCAAGCACGACTATCTCGGCCAGTTCGACACCAAGACGAATGAAGACATCGCCGTCTCCATGGCTGTCTTTGGTGCGTTCACGGAAGGTCTGCAGCTGTTCGCGTCCTTCGCCATGCTGATGAACTTCCCGCGCTTCAACAAGATGAAGGGCATGGGCCAGATCGTCAGCTGGTCGGTGCGCGACGAGTCGCTGCACTGCGAGGGCATGATCAAGCTGTTCCACACCTTCTGCGCCGAAACCGGCGTGATGAATGACGAGCTGCGCGAGCGCATCCGCGAATGTTGCCGCACCGTGGTCAGCCTGGAAGATAAGTTCATCGAACTCGCCTTCGAAATGGGCCCGGTCGAAGGCATGACCGCCGACGACATCAAGAACTACATCCGCTACATCGCCGACTGGCGCCTCGGCCAGCTGAAGCTGGAGCCGCTTTATGGCATCACCAAGCACCCGATCCCGTGGCTGACCGAGATCCTGAACGGTGTCGAGCACGCGAATTTCTTCGAACAGCGCGCCACGGAATATTCCAAAGGCGCCACGAAGGGCGACTGGCACGGCGATGAGGGCGTGTGGACCCGGTTCGACCAGCGCCCCGCCGCCAAGCCGGACAATGTGCCGGCAGAATAGGGCGGCCCGAGAAGGCCTGGCCTCGCCGGGATGAGCGTGCGCAGCGAGATTCTGGGCTGGGTTATCCGGCGGCTTCAGGAGATCGACGCGGCGAATGCCGATGCGCGGCAGGCCTTGTTCGATACCCTGCGCGCCGAAGTCAGGCTGGGCGGCTTTGCCGGATGCCCGCCGGACGAGGCGCTGCCGCATCTGGAAAGCGCTGTCGCGCGGCAGGACGTCTACTGGATGAGCCAGGCGCCGTCTGCAGAAGCCACGGCCCTGGAATCGGCTCTGCCCGCGATTGCCTCAGTACCGCCGCGCCCGGCCAAATGGGGTTGGCGCCGCTTTCTGCCGGTTCCGAAACATCCGCCTGGTCCGGAACCGGGGGAGGCGAATGGGCCGTTTGCGGATCATGTGTACGAAACGGTCCCCCTGAATGTCGGCGGCAGGAAAGCTGAGTGCCGACTGTCCTGGACATATGATCCCGCCTGCACCCTCACAGCGCAATGCGACGAGATCGGCTTTCGTTTCGAGACGCGGGCCTATAGCTTCCGGCACGCGGTGGAGCACCTTGCTGCCGTTTTGCGGCGTGGCGGGCTCTCTCTGCAGGTGGCCGCGCTGGCCCCTGCGGCGGAGTGGCTGGGAGAGGGGCGAGACGAGGAATCCGTCCGCCTCATGACAAACGGCGCAGTTTGCCACGCCTTTGCAATGCACTCGCAAAAATAGGCGCCAATCAATCCACTTCCCGTCAGGCAGGCGTCAGCCAGCCGTGCCAAACAGGGTCTGCTTGGGAGGGCTTTGTCCGTGGGCCGGATGCTCGCGGTGCGTTCAGCACGAGGAGACAAGGATGCTGAAACTGAAGTTTTTGGGCGCGGCGGCCATTCTGGCGGGTGCAGTTGCGATGTCTGGTGTGGCTGTTGCGCAAGGCGGCGGCGGTGGCGGACAAGGCGGTGGCGGCCAGGGTGCCGGCTCCGGTTCGGGCATGGGCAGCATGTCCGGCGATATGGACCGCGACCGGCTGCGCGTGATGGATCCTGCTTCCGGCCGCGACAAGCTGCAGGACCGGGACCGCGATCGCGACATGATCCGCGATCCTGACCGTGACCGGCTCTATCTCGGCACGCAGGACCGCATTCGCAAATTCGACCGTGACGGCGATTCCCGCGTGAACCGCGCCGAATTCGAAGACTGGCACACGGACATGTTCGGCCAGATGGATCAGGACGGAAACGGCCTGTCGCTGGAAGAATATCACGCTGCCCGCTTCGGTCCCGGCCCCTACAGCAATGACGACTCGCAGCGCCAGGCGCTGATGCGCCAGCAGGCAAACCTCCGCAAGACCGAGCGTTTCCGCGTGATGGACGGCAATGGAGACGGTGTCGTCAGCCGCGAGGAATACATGCGCTTCGGCGAACATGCCTGGCTGGAAGCCGATACCAATGATGACGGTCAATTGAGCTGGGGCGAGTTGCAATCCTATAATCGCGGCATGTGAGAGGAGAGTGAGACATGGCACGCCAACGCATCGCAATCAGGCGCATCCTTCCTGCCGTCACCGCGCTTGCCTTCGCAGGTCTGACAGCCTGCGCAGGTTATGGCCCGTATCGGCACTATGGTCCGCCACCGGCGGGCACCGTTTACATCACGACCGCGCCGCCTCCGCCGCGGACCGTGATCATTCCGCCGCGTCCGACATCCCTGTCAGTCTGGATCAGTGGCTATTGGAACTGGACCGGAACTGACTTCGTCTGGATCGACGGTCATTGGGACCGCTCGCCCCCGCATGCCGGCGCTCTTTGGGTGCCAGATCAGTGGGTGAAGACCAATCGGGGTTGGTACCGCAATCCTGGCCGCTGGAAATAGACCCCCTTCAGCGATCAGGTCCAGTCGGAAAAGCCCGGTTTCCCCCCGGGCTTTTCTTGCTTTCGTACTGATTCCGTCCCCCTTGTTCCTGGAATCAGTGAGGGGCGCCCGTGGCCGCGGGCGCCCCTCCAACGCTATTCCGGGAGGAAATGGTCTAGCGTTGTTCGTAAGAAGCGGTTTCGACCGTTGCGACACGGGCGAAGGTCGGAGCCGTTTTCAGGCCCATTTCTTCACGTTCTTTCAGGATTTTGACTGCGGCCTGAGCCATCACGTCGTTGGTGCAGGCGCGGTCGACAAGCGGGCCACGGCCGAACTTGCTGCCCGAAGCGGTGCAGGCGCTGCGTGCCTGGCTGCGGATGTCGGAAAGCACGACTTCAGCACCGGTGTCGGATGCCAGGAGGTCGTGATCGTAGGAGATTTCAACGGAGATCGGCGTGGTCACTTCAGCGGACGCGGCGAACGGGACCACGGCAACGAGAGCGGCGGCTGCAAACATTTGTTTCATCATGAGAATTCAGTCCTTCAGAGTTTGGTGCCGTCTTCCCAACGGCTTTGAAACTCCTCCCTCAAGCTGCCTCACGCGACGATATCGCTTCGAAACACGCCGCCCGGACACACACTCACCGGGCAGACGTTGGCCAGCCCCGAAGCGGCCGCGTGCTGCACCGCAACAATCATCTCGCAAACGCAGCATTTCAAGAGTGTTTTTTCAGTGGGCTGCATCCAGAAGCATGTAAGATTCTTGGTCGCCCGTTGTTCGGGCAGGCCTGCCCAAACCTTCGTCGCATTCCACGAATGGCAGTGTTTACTGCGGTCACCCGCTACTGCGCGAACCGTCAGAATTCTGTCAAAAACGGGCTCCGGTCGACCCTTGCAGCATAGCAACCCTGCTTTGCAAAATGGAGGTGAATATATTCTGTGGGCGGATGCCCAAAAAGCGTTCGGATGCCTGCCGCTACGTCAATTCCATTCATGACTTCGGCATTAACCATCATGCCCTCCGAGTCAAAGGCACGAAGGGATATAATCCGTTGCCGGATCATGTCCGGAACCTCTCCCTGCGGAAGGTCCGCGCTGTCTACGCCTTCGCGGACATAGATGGCATGACTGGCCCGGAAAGGCGTTGCCGCGGCGTGATGGGTGTAGTTCAGCAGGAACACCGTCTCTCCCGGGCGGGCATCTTCAAGGCTGACACGGCAGGGATAACCGGGGCTGCTATCCACCACGCGTCGTTGGACAAGGCGACGACTGAGTTCGTCCTCACAGAGCGTGGACAGGTCCTTGAAGGCATTGGCGGGCAGGGGGCGGATCTGGAATGACATAAGCGGCTCTCCGTATCTGGTCACCTGGAACTACTTTCTTTCCCTATGTCCGGCCCACCCGCTGCTTGCTGTGGGATAGAATTGATCTCAATCCTCCGGGTACGGGCGGGGCGCAGGCTGGGCGCCATGATGATTTCACCCATCCGTCTTTCTGCCTCCCTCGGGCTCGCCTGGGCTTATGCCGGCCAGCAGGCCGCCGCGCTTGCCACGCGGCTGGCGCTCGGTCCGCTCGGCATACGGGCTTTCCTGCCGCGGGCGGTGTGCCGGGTGGTGGATGCGGAGCTGAAGCGGCTAGAAACGATGGTGCGCCGCATCCTGTTTCTTGTCGCGATGGAAACGCCATTGCCGCCCGCCCGACAGGGCACGCCCCGCGAAACGGCGGGCGCCCGTACGCCATCCGATGCCGCAGCGCCTGTGCAGCTCCTGTTTCCCCTGCCGGCTTTCCGCCTGACGGAATCGTGTCCGTTGCCTGCGCAGAAAGTGTCCCGGCTCGCTGCCCGCCTGGCAGCACGCGGCCGCCGTCAGGCAGGACAGGAAGACCCGGCGCCGCGCCCCGGCGCGCAGGACATGCTGCCCGCCATGGGCCTGATGAACCGGTTCGCCGCGCTGGAAGAGGCACTGGCAAATCCGGAGGCGCAAATCGCCCGATTCCGCCGGAAGCTCGCCCGTATCCGGGCCGACAAATCCCTTCCGCTGCCCGTTGCAAACGAGCCGCCGGCGGCCTGTACCGGGCTTCAGAATTCGCCCGTCATGCGCGAACTGTTCTGGACACTGCACGATGCGGCGCTGACCTGGCTGCCGGTGCTCGATTCCAGCTGAAGCCCCCTGAAGAGACAGGTCATTCCGCCGGCCGGGTCCGCCCCGCGCCGGGCGCTGGTGCTGCCGGAAATGGCGGCTGGTTTCATAATAAGGTGAATTGACAGCTTCCTGCCGCTGGGGCAGATGGCGCCATGTCGAAACTCACTACACCTGAAGCCGTCATTGACGCCCTCGAAAAGCTCTACGCTGAGGCCGTCGAGGCGCAAGCCGCTGCCCTCAATACATTCCTGCGCGAAGGCACGCCGCCCGACCCGGAGCTGCGCGCAGCCGGCGCGTTCTGCTATCCGCAGATCCGGATCGTCTACAATCCGGACGGGCCGGCCCCGCGTATTTCACGTTCCTATGGCCGTATCTCGGAACCGGGCACCTATGTCTCCACCTTCACCCGGCCGGACTTTTTCCGTCCCTACCTGATGGAGCAGCTGACCCCGCTGTTGAAGTATTACGAGATCGAGGTCTTCGTCGAACGTTCGCAGTCGGAAATGCCCTACGCCTATGTGTGGGAGCAGGGGCAGGCCTCCGGCCTCGAGGAAATTTCCCCGGCCGAACTCGCGCGGCATTTCCCGAGCCCGGACCTGTCGGAAATTGGCGACGAAGTGGCCGACGGTGAACTCTACGAGCCCTTTACAGATCGCCCGCTCGCCCTGTTCGATGCGCTGCGCACGGATTTCTCGCTGAAGCGGCTCCAGCACTATACGGGCACACCGGTCGAGCACTTCCAGCATTATATTCTTTTCACGAACTATCATCGCTATGTGGATGCGTTCTGCGAGTGGGGGCTGGAACAGCTCGCCAATGACTCGCGCTACACATCCCTGTCGGTGCCGGGCGGCCTGGAGATTTCCGAGCCGACGGAAACCTCACGCGCCGAGATCGATGCCTCCCCCTGGCGCCGGTCACAGATGCCGGCCTACCACCTGCGGGCGCCGGGCAATACCGGCATCACGCTGGTCAATATTGGTGTCGGCCCAGCCAACGCGAAGACAATCACTGATCATCTGGCGGTCATCCGTCCGCAGTGCTGGGTCATGGTTGGTCATTGCGGAGGCCTGCGTCACTCACAGGCAATCGGCGACTATGTGCTCGCCCATGCCTATCTGCGCGAAGACCATGTGCTGGACGCCGTCCTGCCGCCGGAGATCCCGATCCCGGCGCTGGCAGAGGTCCAGATCGCGCTGCAGGAGTCGGCCGCACATGTCACCGGCGAGAGCGGGGATGAGCTGAAGAAACGCCTGCGCACCGGCACCGTGGTGACCACGGACGACCGCAACTGGGAGCTGCGCTTCTCCGCTTCGGCCCCGCGGTTCAACAAGTCCCGCGCCATCGCCATCGAGATGGAAAGCGCCACGATCGCCGCCAACGGCTACCGCCTGCGGGTGCCCTATGGCACGCTCCTCTGCGTGTCCGACAAGCCGCTGCATGGCGAGATCAAGCTGCCGGGCGCCGCCAACCGCTTCTACGAGCGGGCCATCGGTGAGCATATCCGCATCGGCATCGAGACGCTGGAACGCCTCGCCGCCGACAAGGGCGCCAAGCTCCACAGCCGCAAACTCCGCAGCTTCGACGAGCCGCCCTTCCGGTAAGACGCATCTGACCACAAAAAAGCCGGCGCGACCGAAGGGTGGCGCCGGCTTTTCTTGTGAGCGGTCAGCCTAGTCCAGCTTGTTGATTTTCGTGCCTTCGATGCTGATGCCAGCCATCAGGCCCTTCTGGTCGAAGATGAAGGCATAGGCATCTTCCTTCAGGGAAGTGGTCGACAGGTTCTGCGCGACACCGGCATTCACCAGCACGACGGTCGGGCCGACGCCGATTTCCCAGCCTTCGGATTCGCGGACATATTTCACGGCGTCGTCATTCATCAGGAACACGGCATAGCCGTATTGCTGGGCCCCGGCCTGCAGGCCCCAGGAGCCTGTGAAGGTCGAGTAATAACCTGTGACCGCGCCGCCCTGGCGCATTTCACCCTCGCCATAGGCCCCGCCGATGCCGAGGCCGGCTTTCACGATGGACGGGAAGACCAGCACGGCGCGGGCCTGCTGGCCGATGGCTTTGGCGGCCGGGTTCTTGGCGTAAAGCGCGTTCAGGGCTTGCCGGCTGTCTGCGTCGATTTCGGCGCGGTCCACCTCGTCGGGCAGGGTGGAGCAGGCGGTGACGGACAGTGTCCCGAAAGTGAGACAGGCGGCGGCAATCATCGAACGAAGGCGGGTCATGAGAACTCCTTTTGATCTCTTCTTGCTTGTATCTTCAGGGGTTCTACCCCCGGACATGGCGGGAATGGGGCGGGAAAATGATGGTATCTTGCCGTAATTAACGGCTGTCACAGGGTCAGGGTAGACGAGGGCGCAACTGCGCGCTAGCTGGCTTGGCTATGAAAGATCGCATCCTGCCGCTTGAAGGCGTTCGCAATTTCCGGGATTTCGGGGGCTATGCTTCCCGCCACGGGGGTCATGTCAAACAGGGGCGGCTGTTCCGTTCCGGCCATTATGCCGAAGCCACGCATGGCGATCTGCAGCAGATACGGCAGAAGGGGATTGCCGTGCAGGCGGATCTGCGCCGCCCGGACGAGCGCGAACGCCAGCCCGGCAAATGGTCCGCGCCGATGACCATCACCCATGATGGCGGCCGCGAGCATGAGGCGCCGCACCACCAGTTCCTGACAAAAGTCGAGGCCGATGCCGAAAAGGCCGAAGCCTGGATGACCGATTATTACCGCGTCGCCCCCTTCAAGGCGCACCACCGGGAGCTGTTCGCCACCTGGTTCGGCCACCTCGCCGAGTTGAAAGACGACGAAGCGGGCCTAGTGAACTGCGCCGCGGGCAAGGACCGCACGGGCATTCTCTGCGCGCTCACCCATCATATTCTGGGCGTCTCGCAGGAGGACATCCATGCCGACTACGTCCTCACCAATGTGGCCGTGGATGTGGACGGGCGCCTCGGCGAGATCGCGGAAATGTTCAACGCCCACATCGGAAAGAATTACGAGCCGGAAGTTTTCCGTCCGTTCATTGGCGTGCGGTTGCCCTACCTCGAAACGGCCTTCGCCCGGATCGAAAGCGAAGTCGGATCCATCGACACCTATCTCACCGAAACTCTCGGTGTGACCAAGGCGCAGCAGGACACGATCCGCGACAAGCTGCTCGAAGGCTGAGACGAGTCATCGCCCCCATTGGCCCGGACCCCGGCAGCGGCTAAGGTCCCGACCAATGAGCGAGACCGATTCCGATACCGAGCGCGATGACGCGACCTTCTCCATGTTCGGAGAGGACGAGGCCCCGGCAAAGCCCGGCGCCTATGAAGTGCTCGCCCGGAAATACCGGCCTCGCACCTTCGAGGACCTGATCGGCCAGGAGGCCATGGTCCGCACGCTCCGCAACGCATTCGAGACGGGCCGCATCGCCCACGCCTTCATGCTGACCGGCGTGCGCGGCATCGGCAAGACGACCACGGCCCGCCTGCTGGCCCGTGCGCTGAACTATACGTCAGACGATCACGATGGCCCGTCGGTGAATTTGAAACCGCTGGGCGAGCATTGCGAGGCGATCATGGCGTCCCGCCATCCGGACGTGCTGGAGCTGGACGCGGCCAGCCGCACCGGCGTCGCCGACATGCGGGACCTTCTGGACGGCGCCCGCTACGCGCCGGTTTCCGCCCGCCACAAGGTCTACATCATCGACGAAGTGCACATGCTGTCGAACGCCAGCTTCAACGCGCTCCTGAAGACGCTGGAAGAGCCGCCGCCGCATGTGAAGTTCATCTTCGCGACCACCGAGATCCGCAAGGTGCCGGTCACGGTCCTCTCCCGCTGCCAGCGGTTTGACCTGAAACGGCTGGAGCCTGCCGCGCTTGCCGCCCATCTCGGGCGCGTCGCCGAGAAGGAAGGCGCCAAGGTTTCCGAAGAGGGGCTCGTCCTGATCGCGCGGGCTTCTGAAGGCTCCGTCCGCGACGGGCTTTCCATTCTCGACCAGGCGATCGTGCAGACGCTGGAAGGGGAGGCTGTTACCGGCGCTGCCGTCCGCGACATGCTGGGCCTGGGTGACCGGGGCCGCCTGATGGATGCCTTCGAAAAGGCGATCGCCGGCGAGGCAAAGGCAGCGCTGGAAGAAGTGCAGGACCAGGTGCGCGGCGGGGCAGACCCGGCCGTGATCCTGAAGGACCTCCTGGAAATCGCGGCTGACATTTCCATCGCGCAGGCGACGGGCGACGATTACCAGCCCGGCGGCCCGGCTGACTGGGTGGAGCGCACCCGCGCCATGGCCCAGCGCCTGACGCCGGCCGAAGCCTCCCGCACCTGGCAGATCCTTCTGTCGGGCTACAATGTGCTGCAAGTTGCGCCAGACCCGGCCACCGCGCTCAACATGGTCATCCTGCGCCTTGTCGCCTCTGCCGGTCTTCCGTCCCCGGAAGAAGCTGCCCGCATGATCGCGGAGGGCAAAGCTTCGCCGGGAAAGCCTGAAGCACAGGCTGAGGCCCCGCCAGACCCCGGCGGGCTGGACAGCTTTGAGAACATCCTTGCCCACCTGACGAACCTCCGGGAGATCAATCTCCAGGTCGAGATGGAGCGCTATGTGAAGCCCGGCCCGATCACCTACGGCCACTTTACCTGCGAACTGGAAGCCGCCGCGCCGCCCGACGTGCTGGCCCGCCTGAAAACTTTCCTCGAACGCCAGACGGGCGACGACTGGGTGGTGGAACAGATCCGTGGCGGGGCAGAGACCGTGCGTGCCGCCGAAATCCGCACCAAGGAAGAGCGCTTCGCGGCCGCTGCCGCGCATCCGCTCATCGCGGCGGCCTTGAACAGCCTGCCGGGCGCCACCATTGTGGATGTTGTCGACGAGGACCGGGCGAGCCCCGACATTCCTGCCGACGCCGAAAACGTCATAGACCTGAACTCACGCCGCCAAGCCTGAAGGACCCGATCATGAAAGACCTCGCCAAGATCATGCAGCAAGCCCAGCAGATGCAGGGCAAGATGCAGGAAGTGCAGGCGAAGATCGAGTCGACCGAGGCCGACGGTGTGGCCGGGGCAGGCCTCGTGAAAGTGCGCCTGCGCGGCAAGGGAGAACTGGTTTCCCTCAGCATCGACCCCGGCTTGATGGGCGACGAGCCGGAAATCATCGAAGACCTGATCAAGGCCGCCCATGCCGACGCCCGCCGCCGCCTCGACGAGGCGATGGAAGCGGCCATGAAGGACGCCACCGCAGGCTTCGGCGGCATGATGCCCGGCTTCAAGCTGCCGTTTTAGTCGACAGCTACATTCGTTCCGTATATGTTCCTCTGGAATCATGCCAGAGAGGCTGAATGGAACCGATTGCCACCATTGCCGGGCAGGAATTTGACCTTGCCCACCTGATCCTCTTCTTCCTCGCCCTCGGCGCGGGCGTCATCGCATGGATGCAGCTCGGCACCGCGAAGCAGAAGGCTGAACGCCTGACGTTGGAGCTGGAGCGCGCCACCGATGAGCGCGAAGCAGCCCTGCAGCGTGTCGTAACACTCGAAGCGGTTGCCCGCGACGCGGAGATTGCGCTGGCCGAAGCGAAGGCGCGCAGCGCTGAAGACGAGAAGAAATTCGCCGACATGGCCCAGGGTGTGCTGCGGCAGGCGAACGCTCAGTTCCTGCAGCTCGCGAACGAGACGTTCGAGAAGCACAAGGAAGGCGCGCAGGGCCAGCTGAAGGAACTGATCAAGCCGATCGGGGAGAATTTCGACGCCTTCAAGAAGCGCGTCGACGAGATCGAGAAAGTCCGTACCGAGGACAAGTCCGCCATTCAGGAACAGGTGAAGGCGATCCATGAAAGCCTGAAACTGAACACGACCGAGACGGGCAAGCTTGTCAGCGCCCTGACAGCCCCGAAAGGCGGCGGCCGCTGGGGTGAGATGACGCTCCGCAATGTGATGGAGCAGGCGGGCCTCTCGGCGCATTGCGACTTTTCCGAACAGGTGCACGACGACACCGAGGCTGGCCGCCAGCGGCCGGACGCCGTGATCCACTTGCCGGGTGACCGTCAGATCGTGGTCGACTCCAAGGTTTCGCTCGCTTCCTACATGGCTGCGGTGAATGCCGAAGACCCGGCCGAACGTGCTGCCCACCTCAAGGCCCATGCCGCCAGCGTCCAGCGGCATGTGAACACGCTTGCCTCGAAGGACTATCAGTCAAACCTCGGCGGCCGGTTCGACTACATCGCCATGTTCATTCCGGGCGAGAATTTCTTCGCCGCGGCCCTCGAACATGCGCCGGACCTGATCGAGAAGGCGATGAGCCGGCAGGTGATCGTCACCACGCCGACCACGCTGATCGCGCTCGCCCGCACCGTCGCCCATCTCTGGCGCCAGCACCAGATGAACGAGAATGCGATGGAGGCCGCCCATCTGGGCGCTGATCTCTACACCCGCATGGGCGTGATGCTGGGCCACATCGAGAAGCTCGGCAAATCCCTGAACGGCTCGGTCGACCACTTCAATTCCATGATAGGATCGTTCGACAAGCGTGTGCTGCCGACGCTGCGCAAGTTCGAGGACATGAAGATCGCTCCGCCCAACAAGGCGCCCGCCGAGCCGAAACAGATCGAAACCCGTGCAAACACGCCGGAAAACGGCCAGCTGGACTTCGGAGACCCGAAACGCCTGCCAGCAGCGGAATGACGCGCAGCCGTTGACCGGGCAGGGGCGTGCGCCTATCTGAAAATCATGGCTATTCGCGAAATCCTCACTGTTCCAGATCCGCGCCTGAAAGAGGTGTCGAAGCCCGTTGAGGGCGGCGTCACCGACGACATCCGCGCGCTCATGGATGACATGCTGGAAACCATGTACGACGCGCCGGGCATTGGCCTGGCCGCGATCCAGATCGGCGTGCCACTGCGCGTCATCGTGATGGACCTCGCCAAGGAAGGCGAGGAGCCTCAGCCGAAATTTTTCGTGAATCCGGAAATCGTCGAAACCGTTGAAGAGACCCAGCCTTACGAAGAGGGCTGCCTGTCCGTGCCGGATATTTTCGACCAGGTCGAACGCCCGGAAAAATGCCTGATCCGCTATCTCGACTATGATGGCTTCAAGGTCGAGGAATGGGCCGAGGATCTCTACGCGGTCTGCATCCAGCACGAGATGGACCATCTCGAAGGCACGCTGTTCATCGATCACCTGTCCCGCCTGAAGCGCCAGCGGGCGGTCGACAAGGTGAAGAAAGCCAAGCTGCGCGCCATGCGCGAAAACGTCGCCTGATCGCGAGGATCGGCGCAAGACTTGTCCAGCCTTGTGAGGGTCCCATCGTGAAAGCCGTTGTCGCCGAGACGCTCGAGTCGCTCGAAAGCTACCAGTTCAAAGATGTTGAAACGCCTGCGCCAAAGAAGGGGCAGGTGCTGATCCGTGTCGCCGCTTGCGGTGTCGGTTATGTCGACTCCCTCGTGGCGCTCGGTAAATACCAGGTGAAGCCGCCGCTACCGCATACGCCGGGCCGGGAAGTCGCCGGCGTCGTCGAAGCCGTGGGGGAAGGCGTGACCGGGATTTCCATTGGCGACCGGGTCATGACGATGACCGCGAATGGCTTTGCCGAATACGCCGTCGCGCCGGCGGCCATGGTGATCCGGATTCCGCAAACGCTCGGTTTCTCTGAAGCGGCCAGCCTGCCATTGAACTATCTGACGGCCTGGCACGGCCTGAAGGATCGCGCCGCGCTGGCAGCGGGTGAAACGGTGCTCGTCTTCGGGGCCGCCGGCGGCGTCGGATCCGCCGCGACCCAGATCGCCAAGGCGCTCGGCGCCCGCGTCATCGCGGCGGCCTCTACGGAAGAGAAGCGGGCTTTCGCGCTTGAACACGGTGCTGATGATGCCATCGATACAGAGCCCGAAGGCTGGCGTGACAGGCTGAAGGCGTTGACCGGCGGCAAGGGCCCGGACGTGGTTTTCGATCCGGTCTGCGGGCCTCTGTTCGAGGCGGCCTTCCGTTCTCTCCGCTGGCGCGGGCGGCATATGGTGGTCGGCTTTGTCGGCGGACCGATCCCGGCCTTGCCGTCGAACCTGACCCTGATGAAGGGCGCCGCGCTGATGGGCGTCGATGTCCGACAATACATGGAATACGAGCTGCCGCAGGCAATTGCCGCTCTGCACGAACTTGCTGGGTGGGCGGGTGAGGGCCGCATCAAGCCGCCGGTCGGCAAGGTCTACCCCTTCAGCCAGTTCGGTGAAGCGATGGTCTTTGCCCTGTCAGGCAAAGGCACTGGCAAGGTTGTACTTGAGGTGAATGCCGATGGCGGCGCGTGAGACCGGCGGCAGCCTGCCGCTTTGCCAGCCTCCAGAATTGCCGATAAGTCCGCACCCATGACCAAACCGCTCCGTATCGCCTTCATGGGAAGCCCGGATATTGCCGTCGGTGTGCTGAAAGCGCTGATCGCCGTGGGCCACGAAATCGCCTGCGTCTATTCCCAGCCGCCGCGCCCGGCTGGCCGCGGCAAGAAGCTGACGCCAACGGCCGTCCATGCCTTCGCTGAGTCGCAGGGGCTGGAAGTCCGCACACCGAAAAGCCTGAAGAAGGCGCCGGAGCAGGAAGCCTTCGCGGCGCTTGGACTCGATGCCGCGGTGGTCGTCGCCTATGGCCTGATCCTGCCGCAGGCGATCCTCGATGCGCCGCGCCTCGGCTGCCTGAACATGCACGCCTCAATTCTTCCGCGCTGGCGGGGCGCCGCACCGATCCAGCGTGCCATCATGGCAGGCGATACCGAAACCGGCGTCGATGCCATGCTGATGGATGCAGGGCTCGATACCGGCCCGGTGCTGGCCTCCCGCCGCACGCCGATCAGCACGGAAGACACCGCGGGCAGTGTACACGACCGGCTGATGGATCTCGCGTCCGAACTCGCCCCGTTTGCGCTGGCCGGGCTCGCCGATGGTAGCCTGACGCCCCGGCCGCAGCCGGAAGAGGGGGTGACCTACGCGCACAAGCTTGGCCCGGCTGACCAGAAGGTCGACTGGAGCCGATCGGCGCGCGAGGTGGATTGCCAGATCCGCGGCCTGTCACCCTTTCCCGGCGCCTGGTGCGAGTGGACGCCTCCGGGCAGTGCCACTCCGGTCCGTCTGAAACTGCTGGATTCCCGGCGTTCAGGTCGTGAAACCTCCGCGCCGGCGGGTATGGTGCTGGACGACAATCTGCTGGTCGCCTGCGGAGATGGTGGCGCCGTGCGCCTCACCCGCCTGCAGAAACCGGGCGGAAAGCCGCTGGATGTGGACGTTTTTCTGAATGGCCAGCCTATTCCCCCGGATACGATGCTCTTTTGAGAAGACGCAATCTCCGGATGTGTTTAGATTCATTGCAAATGCCAATATTCTAGCTTAGGGTGCATCTACGGCTGGGGGCCGGTGCTGGACGCCAAGTTGAAAATTCTATCCGGGCATGGGGATCTTGATCGGTCCACATGCCCCCTTGTTGTGACCAGAACGGCCATCAAATGAACAAGACCTGGATCCGTCGGCTGAATTTAGAAGACCTTGATGCTGTTGCGGCCCTTAACACGCAGGCCTTTGGCGGCACAGAAGAAGCTGCGATCACGCGGCACCTGCATGCAGATCACGATTCGCTCTTGTCGCTTGTCGCGCACAGGCATGACGAACTGGTCGGGCATATTGAATTTTTCCGTATCCTCATAGGTGGAAAACCTTCAGCTGTCGGGTTGGGGCCGATGAGCGTTCTTCCGGAGTTCCAGGGGCGGGGAATCGGCAGCTCGCTTGTCCGAATGGGGCTGTTGGTCATGGCCGGGCGGGGCGAGAGCATCGTCTTCGTTCTGGGACATCCGGAATTCTATACCAAGCTCGGATTTTCGGCAGATCTCGCAAAACCGTTTGAAGCGCCCTGGTCGGGCCCGGCCTTCATGGCGCAGGCCGTCAATCCGGGCGCGCCGGTAGCGGGCGAATTGACCTATCCGGCTGCCTTCGGCTAGGGGCGGGCCGATGCCCCGCTACAGACTCCTCATCGAATATCATGGCGGCCCGTTCCAGGGCTGGCAGAAGCTGCCTGGCGTGCCCACGGTTCAGGGAATGCTGGAGGCGGCGGCGGCGAAGCTGGATGGTGCGCCGGTCGAGGTGTTTGGTGCCGGCCGTACTGACAGCGGCGTGCACGCGACAGGGCAGGTCGCGCATATGGACCTGCAGACAGACCGGGGCCGCAAGGTCGCCGATGCGATGAACTTCCATCTGCGTCCGCACCCGATAGCCGTGCTGAAAGCAGAAGAGGTCAGTGACGATTTCCACGCCCGCTTCAACGCCACCCAGCGGCACTACCGATATGACATCGTCAACCGCCGGGCAGACCTGACCCTCGAGCGCGGCCTTGCCTGGCGGGTGCCGTCGAAACTCAGTGCAGAGAGTATGCACGAGGCCGCACAGGCGCTGGTTGGTACGCATGACTTCACGACCTTCCGCGATACCGATTGTCAGGCCCTGACGCCGGTGAAGACGCTGAATGAGATCAAGGTCTGGCGGGAAGGCGAGCGTGTAATCGTGACCTGCCGGGCGCAAAGTTTCATCCATCGGCAAGTCCGTTCCATGGTCGGCAGCCTCGTCGATGTTGGCCGGGGCAAGCAGCCAGTTGGCTGGATCGCAGACATTCTTGCCGCCACCGACCGCACGCAATGCGGCCCAATCGCTCCGTCCGACGGGCTTTACCTGACGCAGGTCGACTACGACTGACGCCTAGAGCTTCAGCGTCCGCAGGCGCAGGGCGTTGCTTATGACGGATACCGACGACAGGCTCATCGCCGCCGCCGCGATCATGGGGCTCAGCAATAGGCCGAAGACGGGGTAGAGGATCCCCGCCGCCACCGGTACGCCCAGCGAGTTGTAGACGAAGGCGAAGAACAGGTTCTGGCGGATATTCCGCATGGTCGCGTGGCTGAGCGTGCGGGCTTTGGCAGCGCCCATCAGGTCGCCCTTCACCAGCGTGACGCCCGCGCTTTCCATGGCAACATCCGTGCCCGTGCCCATGGCGATGCCCACATTGGCGAGGGCGAGCGCCGGCGCGTCATTGATGCCGTCACCTGCCATCGCCACGACGGCGCCTTCCGCCTGCAGTTTCGCGATCACGTTTTTCTTGTCTTCCGGTGCGACGTCGGCGTGCACTTCGTCGATGCCGAGTGTTGCAGCAACCGCGCGGGCGGTTGTCTCATTGTCCCCGGTCAGCATGACGACGCGCAGGCCTTCTGCATGCAGACGGTTGATGGCGCCCTGCGTGGTTTCCTTGACCGGGTCGGCCACGCCGATCAGGCCGGCGGGCTTTCCGTCCACCGCGACGAACATGACCGTCTGGCCTTTGGCGCGGTCGTCATCTGCCTTGCTGGCGAGCGCCCCGTCGAAGGCCCCGATCCGCCGCATCAGCTTGGCATTGCCGACGGCGACCTTCCGGCCATCCACATCGGCCTCGGCGCCTTCTCCGGTGGTTGACTGGAAGCCGGATGCCTCGCCGGGCGTCAGACCGCGTTTCCCGGCACCGCGCACGATGGCGGCGGCGAGAGGGTGTTCGGACGAGGTTTCGACGCCAGCTGCCAGCATCAGCAATTCATTTTCCGGGAACCCGTCTGCCGGTTCCACGGTCACCAGTTCCGGATGGCCTTCGGTGAGCGTGCCGGTCTTGTCGACGACAATCGTGTCGACCTTTTCCATTGTTTCCAGCGCGTCGGCATTGCGGATCAGCACGCCCGCCTGCGCGCCCTTGCCGGTGGCGACCATGATCGACATCGGCGTGGCGAGGCCCAGCGCACAGGGGCAGGCGATGATCAGTACGGCAACGGCATTGACGAGCGCATGGGCGAAGCGCGGCTCCGGCCCCACCGCGATCCAGATGATGAAGGTCGCCAACGCGATCAGCACCACCGCCGGGACGAACCAGCCGGAGACCGTATCGGCAAGGCCCTGGATCGGCGCGCGGGAACGCTGAGCCTCAGCCACCATCTTCACGATGCGCGCCAATAGCGTCTCGTCGCCGACATGGGTCGCTTCCATGATGAAGGCGCCGGTCTGGTTCACCGTGCCTCCGGTCACCTTGTCGCCCATGGATTTTTCCACCGGCAGAGGCTCGCCGGTCACCATGGACTCGTCCACGCTGGAGCGGCCTTCGAGGATCTCGCCATCGACCGGCACGCTTTCGCCGGGACGGACGCGCAGGCGGTCGCCGGATTTCACGTGGTCGAGGGCCACGTCTTCCTCGCTGCCATCCTCGCGCACAATGCAGGCGGTTGGCGGGGTCAGCTGCAGCAGCGCCCTGATTGCGCCGGACGTGGCCCGCCGGGCGCGCAGCTCCAGCACCTGGCCCAGCAGGACCAGCGTGGTGATCACCGCAGCGGATTCGAAATAGACCGGCACACGCCCGTCATGCCCGCGCAGCGTGTCCGGGAAGATGCCGGGCGCGACTGTCGCTGCCAGAGAATAGGAATAGGCGACGCCCGTACCCAGCGCGATCAGCGTGAACATGTTCGGGCTGCTGTTCACGACAGAGCGCCAGCCGCGCACGAAGAACGGCCAGCCGCACCAGAGGGCGACCGGCGTCGCCAGCGCGGCTTGCACCCAGTTGAAGGCGGGCGTTTTCGTGAAGCCGGGCAGGGACACGCCCGGGATCATCTCGCCCATCGTCAGGACCAGCAGGGGCAGTGAGAGAACGACGCCCACCCAGAACCGCCGTGTCATATCGTCCAGTTCGGACGTGTCCTCTTCTGCTGTCGCTGTTTCAGCTTCCAGCGCCATGCCGCAGATCGGACAGCCTGTATTGGAGGTCTCGCGCACCTGCGGGTGCATCGGGCACGTCCACACTGTGCCGTCATAGCCGGGCGGGACATGGTCGTAATCGCTGTCGGGCCCAGCCGGTTTCGCGTGCGTGTCGTGATGGCAGCATGTGCCGCCGCCTTCGTGCCCGTGATGCATGGAATGATCGTGGGTCATGGGTGGGAATATAATGCTTTTCCGGAGGAACCGAAATCACGCCTGCTGGAGGGTCTGACGCGAAGTCAGGCTTGCGAGGGGCGAGTCCGGCGCTAGCCTCGTGTCAAAGACAAGGGAGCGAAACATGGCGATTGATTTCACGATACCGGAAGAGGCGAAGGAAGTACGCGAACGCGTGCGTAAATGGGTGCAGGAGGAGTGCATCCCCGCCGAAAAGGAAATGGCGGCTGGCAAGCCTTACAAGGAAGTGCTTGCGGTGCTGCGCAAGAAGGCGCGGGCGCAGGGCCTGTGGTTGCCCTTCTTCCCGGTCGAGCATGGTGGCATGGGGCTTGGCCCGCTTGCCAACGCGCTGGTGCAGATGGAACTCGGGCAGAGCCACCTCGGCGCACTCTCCATGAATTCGCAGGGCCCGGACGATGCCACCATGCTGACGCTGCTGGCCCACGGGACGGACTTCCAGAAAGAGAAATACCTGAAGCCCCTGATCAATGGCGAGAAGCGGATCTGCTACTCCATGACGGAGAAGGCCGCCGGCGCCGACGCCACCGGCATGAAGACGATTGCGGAGAAAGACGGCAAGGGCAACTACGTTCTCAATGGCGAGAAATGGTTCTCCTCGGCCGCCACGGCCGCTGACATCGCGGTCGTCATGGCCAAGACAAATCCGGAAGCGCCGCGCCACCAGCAATATTCCACCTTTATCGTGGAACTGCCGAACCCCGGCTACAACATCATCCGCGACATCCCCACCATGGCGGTGCATGGGCCGCACTATCACGAGATGGGCGGCGGCCATGCCGAGGTGAAGATCGAGAACCTTGTCGTGCCGGAAGAGAATTTGCTCGGCGGCGAAGGGCAGGGCTTCGCCATGGGCCAGCACCGGCTCGCCTATGGGCGCCTGCGCCACGGCATGCACAATGTCGCCATGGCCCAGCGCGCACTTGATCTGGCAACGGAGCAAGTCACCAGCCGCGAAACCTTCGGCAAGAAGCTGGAAGATCGTCAGGGCGTCCAGTTCATGCTGGCCGAATGCGCGAGCCAGCTCTACATCGCGCGCCTCATGCTGATGCATATCGCCTACAAGGCCGAGAACGGCATGGACATCCGTCAGGAGAACGGCATCGCGAAAGTGTTCCTCGCGAACATGGTGCACAAGGTGGTCGACACGGCGATCCAGCTGCACGGCGCACTCGGCTATTCGCTCGATACGCCGCTGGCCGCCTGGTACACGCACATCCGCTCGCAGCGTCTCGTCGACGGGCCGGATGAAGTGCACAAATGGATCACTGGCAAGAATGTGATCCGGGCCTACAAGAAAGACGGCACGAGTGCGGCTGCAGCGGGCGGAGACCTGCTGTGATCAAGCTGACATTCTGTCTGCGGCGCCTCCCGCACCTCACGCGGGAGGAGTTCCAGACCTATTGGCGCGAGCATCACGCCCCTTTGGTGGCGAAGCATGCGGAGGTGCTTGGCATCCTCCGCTACGTCCAGAACCACACGGCCTATGACGCCATGAACGCCGGCATGCAGGCCAGCCGAGGCGGGCCGCCCTCCTATGACGGCGTCGCCGAGCTCTGGTTCGAAAGCGAGGAAGCCATGGCCGCCAATACCAGCGAGGCGGCGGCCAAAGCCGGCGCCGAATTGCTGGAAGACGAAAAGAAATTCATCGACCTCGCCAACTCGCCCCTCTGGTTCGGGAACGAGATGGAGGTGGTGGGTTAGGCCAGCGCCGCCTCAAGGTCTGTCAGAAGGTCCTCGGCATCCTCCAATCCGACGGAGAGGCGGATGAGACCATTACTGATGCCATGTTCGAGGCGTTCTTCTTCCGTATAGGTCGAATGGGTCATGCTGGCCGGGTGCTGGATCAGGGTTTCGGCATCGCCGAGGCTGACGGCGCGGCGGATGAGCTGCAGCCGGTTCATCATGGCGATGCCTGCCTCGTAGCCGCCGGAAAGTTCGAACGCGATCATGCCGCCGAAGCCGTCCATCTGGCGCTTTGCCAGCTCATGCTGCGGATGGCTCGGCAGGCCAGGATAGTAGACCGTCTCGACGCCCGGCTGGGCTTCCAGCCATTCGGCAACACGCTGCCCGCTCTCGCAGTGCCGCGCCATGCGCAGCTGCAGGGTCTTCAGTCCACGCATGACCAGCATGGCATTGAAGGGCGACATGACGGAGCCGGTCATGTCCTTCACGCCAATCATGCGGACCTCCATGATGGCCTCCGCGCGGCCGAGTACCATGCCCGCCACGAGGTCTCCGTGCCCGCCCAGATACTTGGTGGCCGAGTGGACGACGAAGTCTGCGCCAAGCGAAATCGGACGGGTCAGCAGGGGAGAGGCGTAGGTGTTGTCCACCACCACGAGCGCACCATTCTCGTGCGCAATGCCGGCCACCGCGCGAATGTCGACAAGGCGCATGTTCGGATTGGCCGGGGTCTCGAAATAGACGACACGCGTTTTCTCGCTGATCGCGTCGAGCAGGTTCGCCGGGTCGCGCAGGTCGACATGGGTGATCTTCACGCCGAAACGCGAAAGGCCGTCGCGCATGAAGGCGAAGGTGCAGCCATAGAGCGTCTCGTCGGTGATGATCTCGTCGCCGGGCTTCAGCAGCGTCCACATGAGGGAGCTGATGGCGCCCATGCCGCTCGCGGTGGCCAGGCCCGCCTCGGCGCCTTCGAGGCTGGCGATGCGGTCTTCCAGCAAGGCGACGGTCGGGTTCGAGATGCGGGAATAGATGTGGCCCTCGGCCTCGCCTGCGAACAGGGCGCCGCCGGTCTGCGCATCCGGAAAGGCAAACGTAGACGTCAGATGCACTGGCGGAGTCAGCGCATAGTCATTTTTAGCCGGGTCATAGCCATGATGAATGGCGCGTGTGGCAGGGCCGAGGGGGCGGGTCGCATCGAATGCCATGGGGATCTCCGTGTTTGAGGAGATTTTACCACGGGGTTGTGGGCGAAAGGTGCCGAACTGCATCGCAGGAAGCTTGATCATTGGCAGAATATGCCAATACTGGCGCCCATGGATGCCATAGATGCCAGGATTATCCGCGCCCTGCAGCGCGACGGTCGCCTCACCAACCTCGAACTGGCGGAGGAAGTGGGGCTGTCGCCATCGCCCTGCCTGCGCCGCGTGCGAAACCTCGAGGCCGCTGGCGTGATTCAGGGCTACACCGCCCTCGTGGACCAGAAGGCGTGCGGCTATCCCATCACCTGCCTGGTGCGCATTCGGCTGGCCAATCATTCGCAGGAGAATGTGCAGGCCTTCGAGAGGAAAATCGCGGAAACCGAAGCGATTCTCGACTGTTACCTGATGACCGGCGGGGCTGACTATGAGCTGCGAATCGTCGCCCGCAGCCTCGACGATTACGAACAGCTGGTGCGCCACACGATCCAGAAACTGCCGGGAATTGCCTCCATCGAGACCAGTTTCGCGTATGGAGTTGTGAAGAAGTCCCGCATCCTGCCGGTCCGTGTGGAAAAGGGTGCATAGAACCCGCCCCGGAACCTGCTATAGACAGCCCCCATGAACATACCGCCCACCAAGGCCCCGACACTCCTCGAAACCCGTAGCCCGCTCCTGCGCCGGCCGGGCAAGTGGCGTATTTCGAACATCATCGATGGCCGCGCCCTGCGCGTGAAGCTCACTGCCGCGGCGCTCGACAATTTCGGCGACCCGCAGGCCGCCCGGAAAGCTGCGCTGGACCTCCTGCACGGGGCCATGTTTCGCGGCCGCATGATCGCTCAGGAACGCCTGCAGCAGGGCGCCGACGGGCTGGACACTGCGCGCCTCCTCTCCGCCGTACAGGATGAGGTGATCAGCGCCCTCTACGATTTTACCACCACCCACGTGCACCGGGCCCGCAACCCGACGGAGGCCGAGCGCATCGCCATCATGGCGACCGGCGGCTATGGCCGCGGCGTGATGGGGCCGTCCTCCGATACGGACCTCCTGTTCCTGCGTGCCTACAAGGTAAGCCCGCACACCGAGAGCGTGGTCGAATACATGCTCTACGCCCTCTGGGACATGGGCCTGAAAGTCGGCAATGCGTTTCGTACGCCGAGCGACTGCGTGAAGCTGGCGCTGGAAGATGTGACCATCAAGACGAGCCTGTTGGACGCGCGCTATATCTGCGGCGACGAAGCGCTCGCCGAAGACATGCTCACGGCCTTCCATGAAGGGGCGGTGAAGGGGCGTGATGCGCAATTCATTGCCGACAAGCTGGCCGAACGGGATGCGCGCCACTCGCGCCAGGGCGATGCACGCTATGTCGTCGAACCGAACCTGAAAGAGGGCAAGGGCGGCCTGCGCGACCTGCAGACACTCTACTGGATCGCCAAGCAGACCTATGGCGGTCATACGCTGGAAGATGTCATGCAGGCAGGTCCGTTTACGGACCATGAGTATTCGGTTTTTATCCGCGCGGCGCGCTTCCTGTGGACCGTGCGGTGCCACTTGCATTTCGTGACCGGACGGGCAGAAGAACGTCTCAGCTTCGACCTGCAGCCCGAAATCGCAGCCCGCATGGGGTATCGCGACCGGCGCGGGCAGCAGGGCGTGGAGCGCTTCATGAAGCGCTATTTCCTCGTCACCAAAGACGTCGGCGGCCTGACGCGTATTCTCGCGGCAAAACTGGAAGCGGACCAGAAAAAGAAGCCGGAAGGCTTGCGGCGGTTCCTGCCTGCACGCGGCCCGGTGGCGCTGAAAGACGAAGGCTTCATCCTCGATAATGGCCGTATCAATGTCGAAGACGACAAGGCCATGCGGAGCGATCCACTGAACATGCTCCGCCTGTTCATCGTGGCGCGCGATGAAGGCAAGGACATTCACCCGCAGGCGCTGAGCCTGCTGACGCGGGCCCTCCGTGCGCTGAACGAGCGCGTGCGCGAGAAGCCTGAAGCGCAGGCGCTGATCCTTGATGCCATTCTCGGCGGGGACGATCCGGGTCTGATCCTGCGGCGCATGAACGAGGCCGGCCTTCTGGGGCGGGCGATCCCAGAATTCGGCGGTATCGTCGCGCAGACCCAGTTCAATATGTACCACCACTACACGGTGGACGAGCACACCATCCGCGCAGTCGAGGCGATAGCCGAGATGGAGCATGGGCGCGACGAACACCCGATCAAACTGGTCACGGAACTCTTCGGCCTGATCGAAAATCGCCGCGCGCTTTACCTCGCCATGCTGTTGCACGACACGGGCAAGGGGAAGGGCGACCAGCAGATCGCCGGCATGAAGACCGCCCGCAAGGCCTGTGAGCGTCTGGGGTTGTCTGAAGACGAAACCGAACTCGTAGCCTGGCTGGTCGGGCACCACCTCGAAATGAGCGAGACGGCGCAGAAGCGGGATATTTCCGATCCGCGAACCGTGACGAAATTTACTGAAATGGTTGGGTCGCTGGAGCGCTTGCGGCTGCTCTACATTCTCACAATCGCAGACATCAAGGCGGTCGGCCCCGGCGTGTGGAATGCCTGGAAGGGGCAGTTGCTGACGGACCTCTACCACAACACGGCGGCCGCCCTGCGCGGTGGCCGGACGGATGAAGCCGGCGTGCAAGCCGAACTCGAGGCCCGCGCCGAAAGGCGCCAGCAGGAGCTGATGGACCGGCTGGGCACCGTTCCTGCGCTGATGCTGGAAATGGAGACGGCTTACTGGACCGGCTTCGATATTGAAGACCTCGCCTGGCATGCGCAGGCCCTCAATGGGGGTGGGGACCAGGTGCATCACCGGCTGTCTCTGGAAGGCGGGGCGATGGCGCTGTTCGTTTCCGGTGCAGACCGGCCGGGCCTCTTTGCAGACCTTGCCGGAACGCTTGCGCACAATGGCGCGAACATCATCGCGGCACAGGTCTATACGAGCCGCGAGGGCGGCATCATCGACGTGTTCATGCTGCACGACATCCAGGACAAGCCTTTCGGCAAGGATGACCCGGCTCGCCTGCAGCGGTTGGATACGGCGCTGCGCAAGGTGCTCGCCGGTGAACCGGGCGACATGACGGTGCGCGAACGCATGGGCCGGCGGCAGGCTGCCTTCCTGGTGCATCCATCCGTCCAGATCCGCGACGACCTCTCTGCCGATCATACCGTCATCGACATTGCCGGTCGCGACCGGCCGGCGCTGCTCTACGATGTCGCGAATTGCCTTGCCGATGCCGGTGTCTCGATCCACTCGGCGCACGTCGGCTCGTTTGGCGAACGCATGTTCGATGCTTTCTATGTGCAGACAGAAGATGGCCGGAAGCTGGAAGAGAACGCTGCCCTCAAAGAGTCCCTGCGTGAACAGCTTCTCGACGTATTGGGCCGTCATGAACCGGATGCGCCGCACACACCGGCTCGCAAGCTGCGCCGGTCGCGCGCCGTAGACAGTTTCTGAGAACCCCTGCACGACAGGTCGCATGAGCATCGCCCGCAACACCCTCGTGCAATCCTCGCTGACACTGTGCAGCCGCATCCTCGGTTTTGCGCGGGACATCCTGCTGGTGGCGAAGCTCGGCGCCGGGCCGATCAACGATGCCTGGGTCACGGCGCAGCAATTCCCGAACCTGTTCCGCCGCATCTTTGCCGAGGGCGCGTTCGCATCCGCCTTCGTGCCGACCTATGCCCGCACGCTGGAAGCTGAAGGGCCGGAGGCGGCACAGGCCGTGGCGCAGGAGGCGATGCGCGTTCTCTTCGCCTTCACCGCGGCGCTGACCATCCTGGCGCAGATCTTCATGCCCTGGGTGCTGCTGGTCATCCATGGCGGGCAGGCCGACGACCATGTCCACTATAATCTGGCCGTGCTCCTGACACGGATCACCATGCCTTACCTGACCTGTATGGCACTGGCGGCGCTCTTGTCCGGCGTGCTGAATTCCGGTCAGCGTTTCATCCTGTCATCGGGCGTGCCGACCCTGCTGAACCTCTGCCTTATTCCTGCAGCGCTGATTTCGAACGTACCGGAGATTGTGTCGAAAGCCGCCGCCGTCGCGGTGCTGATCGCTGGTGTGCTGCAAGTGTCTCTGCTGTGGTGGGGCGTCCGCCGCCAGAAGGTCCGCCTCAGCCTGATCGGCTGGCCGCGCATCACACCCGCAGTGAGAAAGGTCATGGCGCTTGCCGTGCCGGGCACGATTGCGGCGTCGGGCACGCAGATTAACATCATCGTCAGCCAGTCACTCGCCAGTTTCGAACAGGCGGCCAAGTCGTGGCTCTACACGGCAGACCGGCTTTACCAGCTGCCACTCGGCCTTGTCGGCGTGGCGGTCGGGGTCGCCATCCTGCCGCGCCTCAGCCGCGCCGCGCGCAGTGAGGACCATGCCTCCAGCCAGTCGACGATGGATGAAGGCATCGGCCTCGCCATGGCACTGACCCTTCCAGCGGCCGCCGCTTTGCTGGTCGCGCCGGTCTTCCTGATCGATGCCTTCTTCGTCCGGGGCGCCTTCCTGCAGTCGGATGCACAGGCATCAGGCGGGGCGCTGTTCCACTATGCCTGGGGCGTGCCCGCCTTTGTCCTCATCAAGGTGCTGGCGCCGGCCTATTTCGCGCGGGAAGACACCAAGACGCCGATGCGCTTTGCGCTCACCTCGGTGGTGATCAATATCGTGCTGGGCGCGGGCCTGTTCTTCTGGTTGAGCCGACAGGGCCAGCTGGGCTTTATCGGACTTGCGATCGCGACGTCTGTTGCGGCCTGGGTCAACGCCCTGCTGCTGGCGGCAACGCTGGCAGCGCGTGGCTGGTACAAGCCGGGCCCGGCGCTCGTGTCACGTACGCTGCGCGCCCTCATCGCCAGCGGCCTGATGGCCGGGGCGGTCTGGTTCATGGTGCAGAATTTCCAGTGGCTGCGGGACAATGTGGTCGACTCCCGGGCGCTAGCCGCTGCAATTGTGATCCTTGCAGGAGGCCTGGTCTACGCGATTGCGGCCTTCCTGACCGGCGCGATCCGGCCCCGCGACATCACGCAGGCCTTGCGCCGCTAGGTAAATCGGCTACAGCGCTTGCGCATGACTGACACAAACACCCCCGCCTACACCGGCCCCCAGCGGGTCTTCTCTGGTATCCAGCCGACCGGTAACCTTCACCTCGGCAACTATCTCGGCGCGCTGAAGAAGTTCGTCGACCTCCAGAATGATGGCTGGGACTGTGTCTATGCAGTCGTCGACATGCACGCCATCACCATGCCGGTGGAGAAGGGCGTGCTGGCTGAGCAGACCCGCCAGATCGCGGCGGCCTTTATTGCTTGCGGTATCGACCCCAAGAAATCGATCGTCTACGCCCAGTCTTCCGTGCCGGCCCATGCCGAGCTGGCCTGGGTGTTCAATTGCGTCGCCCGCATGGGATGGGTCGAGCGCATGACCCAGTTCAAGGACAAGGCCGGCAAGGATGCCGAGCGGGCATCCGTCGGCCTCTTCACTTATCCGGTCCTGCAGGCCGCGGATATTCTCGCCTACAAGGCCACCCATGTCCCGGTGGGCGAGGACCAGAAGCAGCACCTCGAACTCAGCCGCGACATCGCCGACCGCTTCAATCGCGAATATGACGTGCCGGGCTTCTTCCCGCTGCCGGAACCGCTGATCAAGGGCCCCGGCGCGCGGATCATGAGCCTCAAGGACGGCACGAAGAAGATGTCGAAGTCCGACCCGTCGGACCTGTCCCGCATCAACCTTGTCGACGATGCCGACCTGATCGCCAAGAAGATCAAGAAGGCGAAGACGGACCTTGAAGGCGACATGCCGTCAGAGCCGAAGGGCCTCGAAGGCCGTCCGGAGGTCGACAACCTCGTCGGCATTTACGCCGCCGTCAGCGGCCTGACGACTGAGCAGGTCCTGGTCGAATTTGGTGGCAAGGGCTTTGGCGTGTTCAAGCCGGCACTTGCAGATGTGATGGTGGCGCATCTTGCGCCGATCACGCAGCGCTATCGCGATATCCTGGCCGACCAGTCCGGTATCGATTCGATCCTGAAGGACGGGGCGGAGCGGGCAGACGCCATCGCAGCGCCGATCATGGAAGAGGTCCGGCGGGCTGTCGGTTACTGGCGGCCCTGACATTTGCCTGACGGGGCAGCGTGCCAATCCGGCACATTGACCCGTCCGGCAACCGGACTACGTCTTGCCTTTCAGTTCTAGAAGGATGTGCCCCATGCTGTTTCGCGCCCTGATTCCCGCCGCCGCCCTGATGCTCGCGGCCTGTTCCGGCCCGGCGGGCGCACCGGCAGGCGAATCCGTGATCGAGGTGAAAGAAGCTTTCATCGTGAAACCGACTGAAGGGCGGGATGTCGCTGCGGGCGGCCTGATGGCCTATGTCACCGGCGCGCCTGCGGAACTGGTTGGCGTCTCCACCGATGCTGCAGACCGGGTGGAACTGCATGCGATGTCGATGGAAGACGGCGTGATGCAGATGCGTCAGGTGGAAAGCTTCACCGCGTCCGAGGGCGAGCCCATCGTGCTGCAGCGGGGCGGTAACCATCTTATGCTGTTCGGCGTCGACCCAGCGATCGCTGTCGGCGACTCTGTCGACCTCTCTCTGGAATTCCGTGATTCGGACGGCACGTCGCAGACTGTTGTGACCAGCGCGGAGATCAAGGGACTCGGCGACTGAGTCGCTTGATCCGACTGCGGACTGCTCCGGTTCGCCTCGAAAACAGTCGTCTCCGGCCCATGTGGCGCAGCATTTGCGTGCACAGGTGTAGGTTGCGGACATTTAACAGTTAATGAGCTGTTAAAATGCCACAATTGAAAGCATAGTGTTGTGAATGCAACACCGCGCCAGAGCCGGGGAAATGTAGAGTATGGCCTTCGACAGCCGTTTGCACGCTGCCTACCTTGAAGAGGGACCAGACCCGAACGAGGTGACAGAAGAAGATCTGCGCGAACTGGATGAGGCAGAGCCGCATCCGATCATGGATTTCTTCCGGGGCGTCTGGCGTCGTACCATCTTCCTTTTCAAACTGAGCTTGTTCCTGGCACTGGTGGGCGCCTATCCGTTCTCCGCGGTCATGTCTCACAAGATCGACGATTCCGACATCGTCTTCGCAGATGGCCAGAAATGGGCCTTCCCGGAATCAGGCATCGCCATCACCAAGATCGCTCGCGAGCTGGAAGGGAAAGGCTGGGCCGCCGACAAGCCGAACTGGCACCCGCAGGCCCGCCTGACAGCCATGCCCGCCTGGCAGGAAGCCACCGCAGAAGGCCTCTCGGAGTTCACTCGCATGGCCGCCGCTGCCGTGCCGGACGAAAATGGCGAGCCTGATGCGGACCTGATCGCCGCGTCCCGCCTGCTGAACGGTATTCCCGGCGAAGACATGCGTCCGCGCCTGACGGCTGCTGCAGAAGCGCTGAACAGGTTCGATTCCCGCGCCAGCCGCGGCCTCGTTAACGTCGCTGACCGCCGGGTGCTGGCGGCTGATGAAGCGCGAATGTTTGCTGGCTGGGCTGAAGCTGACCAGGATGACCTTTCGGTCCAGATCTATCAGGAATCGACTGGCTGGCCGGCATCCAAGCAGGACATCCGCGTCTTCTATGCTGCCAAGGCGCGTGCGCACATCGCGCTGCAAATGATCAAGGCGGCACGCCTGGCCGACCGCGACAGCCTCGCGGATGCCGACACAATGGCCGCCTATGACAAGGCCGAAGCCGCCTGGACGCGCGCTGCCCGCATCCGTCCGCTGGTCGTCTCCAACCAGAAGGGCGATGGCGCCATCATGGCCAACCACCTGGCCAGCCTCGGCTTCTTCCTGCGTGACGCCCAGCGCACCTCGGAAGAGCTTGCCGAACGCCTTGACCAGCCGCTGCCGCCTGCAGAGCCGGAAGGCGAAGACGTCGCCCAGCTCGACCCGGCCATGGCTGGCGCAACGCACTAAGCCAGGCTTCTTAAGCCTTTCGCCCTTGATACGCCTGCCTCTCCGCGCCATCTGTTGCGCAGGTGAAGCTTTAGACAGAAAGGGCAGGCGGCGATGTTCATCCAGACCGAACCGACTCCCAACCCGGACACGATCAAATTCCTGCCGGGACACGAAGTGGCAGGCGATCGCGGCCCGTTCGATTTCCCGGACGTCGCCAGCGCGCGCATCAGCCTGCTGGCCCGCGCCCTGTTCCAGGTCGACGGGGTCGAGCGTGTCTTTCTCGGCAGCGATTTCGTGTCGATCAACAAGGTCGAAGACAAGGACTGGCGGCATGTGAAGCCGATGGTCCTGGCCGCGATCATGGACCACTACATGGCTGGCCTGCCAGTCGTGGAGGATGGCGCGGAGCCTTCCGCTTCCGCCGAAGCTGATGTGACCTACGAAGGCGAAGCCGCCGAGATCGTCGAGGAAATCCGTGAGCTGATCGAGACGCGCGTGCGCCCGGCAGTGGCGCAGGATGGCGGCGATATCATCTTCCACCGTTTCGAGCCCGATACCGGCATTGTGCACCTCTCCATGCGCGGTGCCTGTGCCGGCTGCCCGTCGTCCACAATGACGCTGAAGCAGGGCATCGAGAACATGCTGAAAACCTATGTGCCGGAAGTGACGGCCGTAGAGGCTGTGCTCTAGGCGCGATCTGCCCTCTTGACGGCCCGCGCGAAGACGGGCCGCTTATTCCAATAGCAAAAGGACTGACTCGATGGCCCATCCCGTGAACGACCATGCGCTGGACGTGATTTTCCGCGACGCGCGCTCCTATAATGGCTGGCGCGAGGAAGATGTCCCCGAAGTGCTGATTCGCGCGGTCTATGATCTTGCCAAGCTCGGCCCGACCAGCGCCAACAATTCCCCGGCTCGGTTCGTCTTCATTAGCTCTGAAGAGGGCAAGGCCCGCCTCCTGCCGCTGATGATGGAGGGCAACCGGGAGAAGACGCAGAAAGCTCCGTGGACGGTGATCATCGCCCACGACATGGAATTCCACGAAAAGATCCCCGAGCTCTTCCCCCATATGCCAAGCGCCAAGGACTGGTTCCACCACATCAAGGAAGAGACCGCCTTCCGGAACGGCACGCTGCAAGGCGCCTACCTGATGCTGGCGGCCCGGTCGCTCGGCCTCGATTGCGGCCCGATGTCCGGCTTTGATGCGGCTGGCGTCAACAAGGAGTTCTTCGAAAGCCAGGACGGCGAGATGAAGAACTGGAAGGCCAACTTCATCTGCAATATCGGCCATGGCGACCGCACGACGATCTTCGATCGTTCGCCGCGCCTGCCATTCGACGAGGCCTGCCGCATCCTGTAAGCGGACGAGACGATGCTGGTCCTGGGGCTGAACACCGCTTTTACCGCCATGGAAGTGGCGCTCGTGCGCGATGGCGAGATCCTCGCCGATGCGCGCGAGGTGATGGCGCGTGGCCAGGACAAGCATCTGCCGGGCCTTGTCCAGCGCCTCTTGGACGACGAAGGCGTGACGCTGGATCAGGTGGACCGTATCGCGGTCGTCACCGGCCCCGGCAGCTTCACCGGCATCCGTATCGGCGTCGCCTATGCGCGCGGTTTGGCGCTGGTGACAAAGGCAGATTGTGTCGGCGTAACCAGCCTTGAGGCCGCCGTGCCGTCCGGTATGGAAGGCACGGTCATGGGATGCCTCGCGGGGCAGAAGCGCCCGCCGGACCTGACCTGGTGGGTGCAAGGCGTCAGCCACGGGCAGGGCATTGCCGATGTGCTGGAACTCCGCCTCGAACAATTGCTGCCCATGCTGGAAGGCTTCCACGCGCCGATCTTCATGGACAATGCCGATGCGCTGGGAGACCTGAAAGACAGACTGGACCTGCGCCCGCTGGTGCCGTCCGCAATCACGGCCGCCATCAAGGGTGGTCAGTTCGATCCGGCAGAACATCCTCCGTCCCCGGTCTATGCGCGCGAGCCTGACGCAACCCTGCCAGAGCCGCGCAAGTGACCCACCCGGTGCTCGTCCTGCGTGCGGAAGATGCGGGGCGCATGAGCCAGCTGCACATGCGCAGCTTCGATGACCCGTGGAGCGCTGTCTCGTTCCGTGGCCTGCTGCTGGACAACTCCATCCTGACGCTGGGCATAGAACTGGAGGGCCAACTCGTGGCCTTCGCCATGGCGCAGACGATCGCAGGCGAAAGTGACATCCTGACGGTCGCAACCGACCCGGACCAGCGCCGAAAAGGCCTCGCCGCCACGCTGATCCGCGCGCTCATCGACCGGCTGGGAGAGCGGGGCGTTTCCCGCATCACGCTGGACGTCGCTGAAGACAATGCGCCGGCCCGCGCGCTCTACCGCAGCTTCGGCTTTGCCGAGGATGGCCGCCGCCCGCGTTACTATACAGCCGGGCGCGATGTGCCGGTGGATGCGATCCTGATGTCCTGCAAGATGAGCCTATGATCCCCACGCAGAAGTGATCGCTTCACCCTATCCAAATTCTCCCGCCACGTTACCATCCCCGCAGCAGCAGGAGGACGTACAATGGCAGACGATATCAAACCGGCAATCATCCCTCAGGGCGTATTCGACCTCTACGACCAGTATTGCCACGGACACCTGTCGCGGCGCGGCTTTTTCGAGGGGCTGGGCAAGTATGCGGTAGGCGGACTAAGCGTCGCGTCGCTCGCCGCCTGTGTCATGCCGGACTATTCGAAACAGCAGACTTCGGAAGCTGACGGCGAACTCGATGCCGAAATGGTCACGTATGCCTCTCCTGACGGCGCAGGCGAGATGGCGGGCTACCTCGTGCGCCCCGCAGGCGGCGCCGTTCTGCCCGGCGTTCTGGTCGTGCATGAGAACCGGGGCCTCAACCCCCACATCAAGGATGTGGCCCGCCGGGCTGCCAAGGCAGGTTATGTCGCCTTCGCGCCGGATGCGCTCTATCCGCTTGGCGGCTATCCCGGCAATGACGATGACGGCCGCACCATGCAGGCGCAGCGTGACAGCGGGAAAATGCTGGCCGATTTCATGGCGGGCGCGGAATTCCTGCGAGACCATGACGCGACCAATGGCAAGGTAGGCATCACCGGTTTCTGCTTCGGCGGGGCCATCACCAATCTGATGGCGGTGAAGCAGCCTTGGCTCTCCTGTTCCGTGCCGTTCTATGGCGGCTGGCCGACCGTGGACGATGCTGCGAAACTGGAAGTGCCGCTTCAGATCCACCTCGCCGGGCTGGATGACCGGGTAAATGCCGGATGGCCAACCTATCAGGATGCGCTCAATGCCGCGGGCAAGCCGTACGAAGTGTACCTCTATGAAGGCGTGAATCACGGGTTCCACAACGACACGACATCCCGCTATGACGAGGCCGCAGCGACGCTTGCCTGGAGCCGGACGCTCGATTTCTTTGCAAAACACCTGACCTGACCGCCTTTGGTCCGGGGAGGGATGGACTCATCTCTCAAACTGAGAAATGTTCCCTCTATGTTCAAGGAGTGGGCGTCCCATTTTGAAACACCGATCGGCCGGTGCGGTCTTGCCTGGACAGAGGCAGGCATTACCGGCGTGCAGCTGCCGGAAGCTGATCTGAAGCAGACGGTGGCGCGCATCACACGTCACGGCGCCGAACTGGTGAAGGAGGCGGATGTGCCGCCTGAGATCGCCGAAGTCATCGCGGCGCTGAAGGCTTTCCTCTCCGGAGAGGAAACCGATTTTGACGGCCTGCGGCTGGACATGGAGCGGCATTCCCCGTTCGAACGGGCCGCTTATGACGCGCTGCGCAAGGTCGGCTGGGGCAAGACGGTCACCTATGGCGAACTGGCTGAAACCATTGGCCGGCCGAATGGCGCCCAGGCGATTGGTATGGCCATGGGCCGCAACTCCTGGCCGGTGATCGTGCCGTGCCACCGGGTGCTCGGTGCCAATGGGTGGCTGGGCGGCTTCTCCGCGCCCGGCGGTATGCTGACCAAGAAGGCGCTGCTCGCCCGCGAAGGGGTCTATCCGGATGGCGGTCAGTTGAAACTGTTCGAGTGATGATCAGATGACCAGGGCGCCGCTTGAAATTCGGAACAGAGACGCCCGGCGTCTCTGGCTGCATGCGCAGGGCCTGTCGGCGACGCCGACCGGGCCGCTGGACCTTGCCGCCCTGATCCGCGATCTCGGCTTCGTCCAGCTCGATTCGATCCGCGTCGTCTCGCGGGCGCATCACCACATTCTCTGGTCGCGCAACCAGAACTACCGCGAGCCCATGCTCGACAAGCTGATGCGGAAAGAACGCGGCGTGTTCGAACACTTCACGCACGACGCCTCCGTGATCCCGATGGAGTTCTATCCCAACTGGCGGCGCCAGTTCCGCCGGCTGGAAGAGAAAGTCCGCGGCTGGGAATGGCATCGCGGCATGCTGGACGAGGATGGCCGGGCCGGCATTGTCGACCGCATCCGGCAGGAGGGCCCGCTTTGCACCAAGGCATTCGACACAAGGATCGAAGGCCCGCGCGAAATGTGGAAACGCCCGCCCCACAAGCTGGCGCTCGATTACATGTGGTACGCCGGAGACCTCTCGACCTCGCACAGGGAGAATTTCACCAAATTCTACGACCTCACCGAGCGGGTGATTCCCGGTCATCACCGGGACGATGAACCACCCGAGCACGAACAGGTCGACTGGCTCTGCCGCGAGGCGCTCTCTCGCATTGCTTTCGGCTCGGAAGGGGACATCCAGCGCTTCTGGGACGCGGCAGACCTCGCCGAGGTGAAGGATTGGGCCAGCCGCCAGACACGCCTGGTACCGGTGCGGATCGAAGGCGCCGACGGCAAATGGACGAGCGCGCTTGCGCCGGAAGACATCGAAACCCGGCTGGAGGCCGCCCCGGCGCCGACGTCGCGCCTGCGCATCCTGAACCCGTTCGACCCCGTGATCCGCGACCGGGCGCGGCTGCAGCGCCTGTTCGGCTTTGACTACCGGATCGAGATCTTCGTCCCGGCGGCGAAACGCCAATGGGGCTATTACGTCTATCCGCTGCTGGAAGGGGACCGGATGGTCGGCCGGATCGAGGTGAAGGCCGACCGGGCGGCCGGAACGCTCACCCTGGAACGGATCTGGCCTGAGCCCGGCATCGCCTGGACCGGGGCCCGGGAAGCCCGGCTGGACGCAGAACTCTCGCGCTTTGCCCGGTTGGCCGGAGTTGACAGCGTTGTCCGTAACCAACATCTGAATCTGGACTTACCGTCGCGCTAGGGGCAAATACGTATCATGGACCGACTCGAAAAACTCTGCGTTGAGAAGGGACTCCGCATGACGGAGCCCCGGCGCGTGATCGCACGTGTGCTCTCGACCGCGACGGATCACCCCGACGCTGAAGAACTGCACCGCCGGGCCAATGCCCAGGATGCCTCCATCTCGCTGGCCACGGTCTACCGCACCGTGAAACTGTTCGAGGATGCCGGGATCATCCAGGCTCACGATTTCCGAGACGGCCGCGCCCGCTATGAGGAAATGCCGGACGAACACCACGATCACCTGATCAACGTGCGCACCGGCGAGGTCGTCGAATTCCATTCCGAGGAAATCGAGGAGCTTCAGGAGCTGATCGCCAAGAAGCTCGGCTTCCGTCTGATCGATCACCGGCTCGAACTCTATGGCGTGCCGCTCAAGGATGGCGACAAGGACTGACGCCCGCTCTGCCAGGGCAGTCCTGTTCAACTCACGTAAATCATTGATGGCGCATGCTGTGATCCGTCCTGGTCATGGTTTAGTCCGGCGTGATCCGCCGTAGTGATGCCGTAATCCGGGCCTAACCCTGCCCGGAGGATTGCAACACCGTCATGTTTCTAGCCTGGCTGCTCACCTTCACGCTGGCCACCGGATCGGGCCCGATGAACTCCGCGCTGCAGGCGACGGAAGCCCCGCCCACGCTGCGCGCGGCCTTCACGGTAGAGCTGCAATCGTCCCACGCCCGGCGCGTCTACCGCTTCGACCCGCGCAAGAAGGGCCGGGACCGCTGGACCGCGCTGACCTGGGAAGGCGAGGATGAGGAACTCGACAATGTGGCCGCCGAATGGGCCAACGAGGCTGCCCCGGACGGGCGCCTGTTCCCGGACGATCTGCGCGCCAGTCTTGGGCCCCAGGTCGCCGTGGACGACAAGGGCGCCGCCTGGAAAGTCTCGTTCCATCACCGCCCTTCCAGCAATGACGGGGAATTCGACGTGTGGGCCGCCCAGCGCCTTGCCGCAACGGCCTGGCTGGACCCTGTAGGTGAGCGTTTCCTGCGCATCGACTACACGCTGCCGCAGCCGGTGTCCGGCCCTGAAGGCGGCACGCTGACCCGCTACGACCAGTCCTATTTCATCCGGACAGAGCCACGCTGGGGCATGAGCTATGTCTCCGGCTTTTCCATAGACCTGCAGGCCCGCGCGGCGTTCCGCACGATCGACCGGCGCTATTCGGCCAACATCGTGAAGGCGGAGTTCTTCTTCGCCAGCAATGAAGCCCAGCAGGAATTTGAATCCGCCCAGCTGATACAGTAGCCGCTTTGGCCTCCGGGCGGGTGCGCGCTAGACTGGGCCCATGACGATTCACATGGTGAAACTCAGTGTCGGCTCCGAGGATGTCGATGACATCGCGAGATGGCAGGCCCGCTACCTGAAAACCTCACCCAATCCAGCGCACTACACCCGAATGTTCCCAAAACGCGCAGAGGAAATCCTGCGCGGCGGGTCGATCTACTGGGTCGTGAAAGGCGCCATCCGCGTGCGCCAGCGTATCGTCGATATCCGGCAGGAAAAGGATTCCGAGGGAAGGGACATGTGCGCCCTGATCTTCGATCCGGAACTGGTGCGTACTTATGCGCAGGCCAAGCGCCCTTTCCAGGGCTGGCGCTACCTGAAGCCGGAGGATGCCCCGCGTGACCTGAAATCGGGCGAGGCGGCCCTTGATATCCCGCCGGATCTCGACACCGCGCTCAAGAATGCGGGTGTCTGGTAGGCCTCAGGGCGCGATTTCAGCCGCGGCGGCGCGGGCTTCCCGGCGGGCGGAGAAGTGCGTCTCGAACGCCACGACGAGGCAGGCGAGGATGATAATTGTGGCGCCGCCATAGAGGCGGATGCCCGGAATTTCCTGAAAGAAGACATAGCCGAACAGGGACGACCAGATCAGGCCCGTATATTCAAACGGGGCCAGCGTCTGCGCCCTGGCCCGGGCATAGGCGAATGTCATGAAGGACCAGATGCCGACAGCGGCGACGGCGGCGCCACCCAGGGGCGGCCAGGCATTCATCTCCGGGAGAATGCCCACGAAAGGCAGGAACGGGATCAGGAACAGCGCTGGCAACACATTCATGAAAGTCACCAGCGTCAGCGCGTCCTCTTCTTTCGTTCGCAAACGCAACAGGACGATGTTCAACGCATAGCCGACGGCGGAGACCAGCATCGCCGCAATCCCGTAAGCGCGCGTGCCGGCTGCCGGGGCACTTGCCGGTTCTCCCGAAATGGCGATGGCGGCGCCGACAAATCCGACCAATGACGCGCCGACCGTGATCGGGCTCATCCGTTCGCCCAAAAGGACCCGTGCTATGGGTGCGATCATCAGCGCGGCGGTGAAGCCCATCACAACGGCCTCAGCGAGCGTGATCTGCGTGAGGGCGTAGAAAAAGGTGAGCGACGAGATCACCTGGGCTATCGATCGCAGCGTGTGGAAGCGGATTGCCTTCCAGCCGGGTATCGGGCGTCGCGCCGCCACGAACAGGGTCACCATGATCGCGGAGGCCAGAATATAGCGCCAGGCCGTTGCGGTGATGACGCCCGTGCCGCCCAGCGTGACACCTTTCATCGTGGCGTCGAGCGTACAGCCGCAAAGAACCGCAAGGCAGACAAGGATAATGGGATGGGGCAGACGCATGGCCGCGAGCCTTTGCTGGCGCGCTCCTTTCCGTCAAGCGAAGATATGGCCGCCAAGGGAACCCGCCATGGCATTTTCTGTTTCAGGTTGGCGTTGGGTCAGCCTGTTTCAGGTGGCCCGCTTCCGGTAAACTGGCCTCAGCCGGACAAAAAGATCCGGACGAGGAAACATCAGGAGGAAGCGGCCATGGCAGACGATGCACGGCCCGATGCGTTCGATCCGGACGCCCTGCGCGACAAGTATCGCGCCGAACGCGACAAACGCCTCAAGGCGGAAGGCAACGATCAGTACGTCAACATGGCGGGCGATTTTGCCCATTATATCGACGACCCTTATTGCGAATTCGAGCCGCGCGATCCGGTTACGGACCATGTTGAAGTTTGCGTTATTGGCGGCGGCTTTGGCGGACTTCTGGCCGCGGGTGAGCTGCGCAAGGCAGGTTTCGACGATATCCGCATGGTGGAGAAGGGCGGCGACTTCGGCGGCACCTGGTACTGGAATCGCTATCCCGGCGCCGCCTGCGATATCGAGAGCTATATCTATCTGCCGCTGCTGGAAGAGACCGGCTATATGCCGGTGGAGAAATATTCACGCGCGCCGGAAATCCTCGAACATTCCCGCCGCATTGCCCGGCATTTCGATCTTTATCGCAATGCCCTTCTGGGCACGGAGATCACCGGACTCAACTGGATCGAGGACAAAAACGCCTGGCAAGTCCTGACCAATCGCGGCGACGATTTCACGGCGCAGTTTGTGGTCATGTCAAACGGCCCACTGAACCGGCCGAAACTGCCGGGCATTCCGGGTGTGGAGAGTTTCGAGGGTCATTCCTTCCACACCAGCCGCTGGGATTATGACTATACGGGCGGCGATTGCGCAGGCGGGCTCGACAAGCTCTCCGACAAGGTCGTCGGCATCATCGGTACGGGCGCAACGGCTGTGCAGTGTGTGCCGCACCTGGCACGCGGCGCGAAGCACCTCTACGTTTTCCAGCGCACACCGTCCTCTGTGGACTATCGCGGTGACCGGCCGACCGACGAGGAATGGGTGAAATCGCTTCAGCCTGGTTGGCAGAAGGCGCGGATGGAGAATTTCAATACGCTCGTTTCAGGTGGCTTCGCCCCGGTCGACATGGTCAAGGATGGGTGGACGGACATTATCCGCAACCTGCTGCACATTGCGACACAGGAAGGTAATCAGAACCTGACACCTGAGAAACTGGCTGAGCTGGCCGAACTGGCCGACTTCAAGAAGATGGAACAGGTGCGCGGCCGCGTCGACGATATCGTGAAGGACCCTGAGACGGCCCAGGCGCTGAAGCCATGGTATCGCCAGTTCTGCAAGCGGCCCTGTTTCCACGACGACTATCTGGCTGCCTTCAACCGGGACAATGTCACGCTGGTGGATACGGAAGGGCAGGGCGTTGACGCCATCACCGAGCATGGGGTGGTCGTGAAGGGCAAGGAATACAAGATCGACTGCCTGGTTTATGCGACGGGTTTCGAGGTCGGTACCGACTATACTCGCCGGGCCGGATACAACCCGGTTGGCCAGGACGGGGTGTCCCTCGCCAAGGCATGGGGGAATGGCATGCGCAGCCTGCATGGCATGTTCGTGCACGGATTCCCGAACATGTTCGTCATGGGGCCCGCTCAGGCCGGGTTCACAGCGAATTACCCGCACTTGCTGGCAGAGCAAGCTTCGCAAATCGGCTACACTCTGGCCGAGACGAATGCGCGGCAGGCCGGGCGGTTCGAACTGACGGAAGAGGCGGAACAGGCATGGGTCGATACGATCATCGAGAAGGCCATGCTACGCCAGCAATTCCTCGAGGAGTGCACACCCGGTTACTACAACAATGAAGGCAAGCCGAGCGAGCGCGCCCGTCAGGACTTGTCCTATGGCGCCGGGCCTGATCCGTATTTCGCCATTCTGAAAGGATGGAGGGAAGAGGGAGAACTGGCAGGGCTGTCGCTCGGTTGAGTCGCCCTGCCAGGTGCCGGATCAGTATGTGATGCGCAGGTCTGAGATAGACTGGGCAATCTTGGTGTAGGCGTCGGTCAGTTCGTCGGCGCTCTCCGCCTTGAACGCGAACTCGGTGCCGGATGCGCAGTATTCCAGGATTTGCTTACCGGCCGTCGGGGCCTGGAACGCCACTGTGTAAACCCGGACGCCTTCGTCCTTGATGTTGTCGCACAGCTTCTTGGCCTGGTCGAAAGACGAGCCTTCGCCGGTATTGTGCCAGTTCAGGAAGTCACCATCGGTCATGATGATCATGGCCTTCGCGGAATCCGGCTCGTCATAGCCGAGCGGGTCGGAACCCGACGGCCAGACGCTATCCCACTCCGGTGAGATCATGTACCAGCCCCAGGCGATGCCGATATGGCCCGCGGTGCCGCCGCTGGCATTCAATCCATTGATGTAGTTTTTCAGATCTGTCCGGTCGTTGGTCAGTGGAAGCGGGCCGATCGGATTGCAGCTCGCCATGCTCCAGGTGCCCTTGCTGGAGTTGTATGTTGGTTCAATCGCTTCGATCCATGCGAACGGGCCGGGGTCGTCGTCAGTGTAGGCGTCGGACCCAAGACGTTCTTCGACGCAGGTGTTGGTAAAGGTTTGCGAAGAAGTTTTCTCGACTTCCTGATATTCATACTTGCGGCAACGGCCATTCCGTTTCCACTTAACACAAACCGCTTCGGTCGTTGTGTAGGTGTTGGTGAATGTCCGTGTCGGGTTCAAATTGGTAACTGCTTTGAAGTAATCGCCCGCATCCACATAATTTGAATAGGAAACCATGGAGAGGCGAACATCACCCATATTGGCGGCTTCGCCCGTCGGCAGGAGGACGTCGACTGCATCTTCAGCAGCATCCTTCAGTGCACTCATTTTGCCGCTCCAACCCATGGAGCCTGAAATGTCGAACACGAACGAAACATCGACCTTGCCGATACCATAAGTGGAGCCTGAAGTGACGGCGAAATCCAGATATTGATATCCGATCAGCTCTGTCAGTGTTGTTTTTTGCTGGCACTTGATCGTTGCGTTGATGTCTTGGCTGCCATCGGAATAAGTCACTTCCACTGGCTTGCAGGCGACCATGTAATTCTTGGCCTTGATCACGCCTTCCACATAATTCCTGATGTAGGTGTTGATCTCGGCCTTCGATTTGCCGGCTTGCATTTCACGCGATCCGGCGATCACGGCATTGTCCATTGTGTACTGGATGAACTGACGACTGGTGTTCGTGTTCTGAAGGTCAATCGCGATTCCGACCAGCGCCAGAATTGGCACGATCGCAATTGCCAGAATCATCGCGACATTGCCATCGCGATTGTCGATCCATGTGGTCAGCTTGTTCAACATGAGCTTGCCCCGATTGTAGACATCCGGATTGGATTATGGGCGATTAACGTTTCCACCAGACTAAGAAGCCGGTGAAATCTCCTTACGCGGCGCAAGTATCTGGTAAGAATTGGCCCCCGTTCTGAAGGCTCAAACGGGCGAGCTTGCGTAGTGCGGGCAACAGAACGCAGCGTTTGACGCTGGTCACGGCGCCTGGGCTCGTGCAAACAGCATGCACAAGACACCGCAGCGGCGAGGGCTCTTCCGGGGAGATTCAAAGCGCTGCGGAAGGAGGAAACGATGGAACTGGCCGTTCAATATGGGCCTTTGCTGGTGGCGCTCGCCCTGGCAGGCGCGGCGGCTGGCCTTGCGGCTGGCCTGTTCGGAATTGGCGGCGGGGCAATCATCGTTCCGGTCTTGTACTTCCTGTTTGATGCGATGGGGTATGGAGAGGCTGCGATGCACGTGGCGGTTTCCACGTCGCTGGCCACCATCATTCTGACCTCGGCGCGCAGTGTCAGTGCTCATAACAGCCATGGTGCGGTCGACTGGTCGATCATCCGGGGGTGGGCCCCCTGGATCGTTCTCGGCGCGCTCGCCGGCATGTCGTTGACGGGCTTCCTTTCGAAGCGGGCCCTGCTGGGCATCTTCGGGTCGCTCGCCTTTGTACTGTCCGCGCAGCTGTTCTTCGGCCGGCCCACCTGGCGCCTCGCCGACGACATGCCAAAAGGTCCGCTGCGGATGGCGTTAGGTATGGCCGTAGGGGCTCTGTCGGCTCTCATGGGGATTGGCGGGGGCACATTCGGCGTCAGTCTGATGACGCTCTACGGCCGGCCCATCCATCAGGCCGTGGCGACGGCGGCTGGCTGGGGTGTCGCCATCGGGCTGCCGTCTGCGCTCATGGCCATCTATATTGGCTGGGGGCGGGAGGGACTTCCACCCTTTTCGCTCGGCCACGTGAACCTTGCGGCGTTCGCGCTCATCTCGCTGTTCACCGTCACCATGGCACCGGTTGGAGCGTCGCTCGCGCACAAGCTGGACGCCGTGCGCCTTCGCCGGATGTTTGCCATTCTGCTGGCCGTGGTTGCCGCTCGCATGCTGTGGAAGGCCCTCGGTCTCTGACGGATCAGACGCCGAAGAAGGCTCCGGCGATGCGCTCGATGGCCCAATAGCAGCCCATGAAGCCTATGAAGTAAGCAAGGCCCACGCGCAGCGGCAGCATGCGCTTCGCGGCCAGTTTGTGGACGACAAAGGCTGCCGCCAGCAGAACGCTCACGAACAGGACTTGTCCGGCCTCGACGCCGACATTGAACAGCAGCAGCGCCATCGCTTCCGCGCCCTTCGGCAGGCCAATCTCTGCGAGTGCCCCCGCGAAGCCGAACCCGTGGATCAGGCCGAAGCCGAAAGCGATGGCCCAGGGAATGCGCTGGCTGAGCGTGTCCCAGCCCTTGATGCGGTGCATGGCTTCTGCGCCCAGCAGGGCGATACTCATCGCGATGGTGATCTCTACCGGCGGGCCGGGCAGGGTAATCCCGCCGAGCGTAGCCGCCGCCAGCGTTATGGAGTGGGCGACGGTGAAAGCCGTGAGGGTGAGCAACAACTGGCGAGGCCGCACCAGCAGCACCATGCCGAGCACGAACAGGAGATGGTCCCATCCGAAAAGGATATGCTCCACACCGATCCGGAAATAGGTGGCGATGGGTGCGCCCGTGGGGACGGTCAGGTCCAGCACGGGGGAGGACGGGCGCAACACGGCGCCAATGTCGTCACCTTCCAGCCGGTCGATACGGACGAAGGCATCTGTCAAGGTTCGTTCCAGCCCATCGATCCGGATTTCGCCCTGATTGAGGTCGCATCGCGTGGTCCAGCGCTGCACCAGCGTCCCGCCGGGCGAGGCGACATATTCACCTTCGCGCGCGCAGTCGTCCGGAAAGACCGGGTCGATCTTCAGGCGGCGACCGTCCAGCACAGGCTGTTTCCAGGTGACGTCATAAACACCCAGGGAGGTTTCGATCACTTCCAGATAGGCCGGACGCACTTCATGCGCCGCCGCAGGGACTGCGGACATCAGCCAGACGGCAAAGCCTGCCAGGCAGGCCGCCAGCCAGCGGGCCATGCCAGATCTAATCGGCATTGATGCCTTCAACCTCGACCTTGTAGCGGGCGATGATGTCCTGGATGGCCTTTTCATTCGCTTCGCGGCGTGTCTCATCCTGCCAGTCAGCGAGGACCGCATCCTTCACGTCTTCAAAAGGCTGAAGCTGGGGCGGGGCATTGGTCTCGACCTGAACGAGATGCACTCCGAGCGCCGAGCGGATGGGACCTGTCCAGAGGCCGGAGGCCGGTGTTGCGGCGAGCGATTGCGCAAACTCACCGCCGAACAGCCGCACCACTTCGCGAAGCGGGAGGTCCCCATAAGCGCGCTGCAGCATGAACGGGTCGCCCGCCTCCCGCCAGTCATCCCCGGCGTTCAGTTTGCCAAGCGCGGCTTCGGCGTCGGCGGTCGCGGATGCTCCGCGGACATCCTCGCTGAAGAAGACGTGCCGAAAGGTGACTTTTTGCGGTTCGGTGAACCGGTCCGCATGGGTCTCGTACCATTCCCGCAGCACCGCATCATCCGGCGTGTCTTCGCGGGCCAGGTCGGCGACCATGAAGGTCATCTTCTGCGCCAGGCGCCGGGTCACGATTGTGTCGCCTTCGTCCAGGCCGAGGCGCTTGGCCTCCCGGGCGAGGGCCTCGTCGCGCACATAGTCGTTGACCATCGCCACCATGTCCTCACCGGAGGGCAGGGCCCCTGCCTCCGCCGTGTAGATGGAGGCGAGGCGTTCGAGGTCCGCACTGGAAACGCGGATGGTTCGCGCTTCATCGGCGCGCCCGGACGTCACGACATTCCAGGCGATGAACACCGCCAGGGCGGCGAGGATGAAGTGCACCAGCGGCTCGCGCAGCAGCACGGGCCAGCGGCGCACCTTTTCGGTTGTGTCGGTCAAATTGTCTTCCTGTCGCGTCAGCCGCCCGGGATATACCAGATTGGGGACGTGTAGGCACGCTCCTGGATCGTCTCCGGCACGTCAGGCCGCGGCGGGGTGCCGTTGCGCATGGCTTCCCAGGTTGACCAGCGGCAGGATGGGTTTTCCAGCACACGGACATAATAGGTTGCACGGCGAGCCGGGTCGAAATTCGGGTCCGTCCACAGGACTTTCAGTTCGCTGGCACCCTCATTTGACGGCGTGCAGCTCGACATGTCGACGGAGGCGCCGTTATCGGTGCAGCGTCCGGTCGATGGATCGGGCGTGCCATTGTCGCAGGCGACATCGATGACTTCCTCGCCATCGCTTGTGACCTTGACCACCTGCAGGCGCTGCAGCGTGCCGCCGTTCGGATCGCGCTGGGCCCAGGCGATGAAGGCCGGGGCTTCACCCGTGCCGACCAGATCGCCGCCCATTGGGACGCCGCCTTCATAGGCTTCGTGGGATAGATTGGCTGAGGTCAGCATGTCTTCGTCATAGCCGAAGCCGCCGAAGAAGCGCACTTTCATGCGCGGACCGGTGGTCGCGAAAGTCTCTTTGCGGCGGAAGGCGTCGAAGATGGCTTCACGTGTGTTCTCTTCCGCCCAGACGCCCGTCAGGCCGCTGGCGCTCCAGCGCGAGAACCAGTTGGTGGCATTCTTCACGACGGGATTGGTTTCCGGGTCAGGCTGGTTGTCCCAGCTGGTTGTGCCGGGGAAGGGGACGGAGCCGCGGGCAACTGGCGTACCGTCGACAATGCCGATCTTGGACCAGTAGTCCTGCTCGGAATAGGCGCCGCCGGCGACGTGGCTGTCGGATGCTGCCACGAGGCCGAAACGGAAAGGATCAAAGCCCTTTTCTTCCTGCAGTTTCAGGCCGTTGCGGTAGGCTTCGCGGACATAGGACCCTTTCGTGGCGCCGACCGTGTAGGCGCCGAGCAGTTGGTCGTAGATCTCGAAATTCGCCCATTCGTCATTGGGGGAGAGGTCCGGGTGGGTCTCGCTCGTCCCTTTGACCTGAGTCACCTCGACCAGCGGCTCATTACGCATCCGCTGTTCGGCATAGGCGGTATCGAGCGGTTCGCCATTATATGTTTCCAGACGGAACATCTGGCCGTCCGACACATTGGAGTTGTGCGGGATGGAAATGACTTCCATGCCGGCTTCGCGTTGGGCGTCCATCCAGTCCCAGAGATCTTCCGGATTGGTGGAGTCGAGCGTCGAGAAAGCACGCACAGGTGCCTTGCCCTTGAAGAAGACGTTGCGGTGAAGGTTGCCGCCACCGAAGCCGCCGTTCTCGTCAGGCGTGGTTACCGAGGTGAACTCATAGGCGGCAAAGGTCGTGAACTTGCCGGGCTGGTTGTACTTGTCAGCCGCTGCGACGTTCTGGAGCCAGACCGAATTGATCGTATCGAGATCATACATGTCCTCGATGGGCTTTCCGGTGCGGACGGATTGGCCAACGCCCTGGAAGGCAGCCGTGATCTTGTCCGGATCGGTCGAGAACATGTCCTTTGCGCGCGGCAGCTCTGAAAGCTTTGTTCCGGGCGTGTCCATGGACGGCAGGATACCGAGATACTCGGCATGGTCGGTGACGGTGTAGAAGTCGAGCGGACCGCCGGCGATTGTCATGTCGAAGCCGGATGGGTGCTGGATCGTTTCACCAAGCGCAAAGCGGTAGGCATCGTCCGCGGTGCGGCGCACGTTGAAGATATAGGCGTCGAAGCTGGAACGCGTGTGAATGTGAAGGTCGCCGAAATAGGCGTTGCGGTCAGGGTTGTATCCGGCCGTACGTCCGGTCTCGGCCACCGCGGCCGTCTCCGCCGCAGGCGTACTGGCTTCTTCTGTGGATGTGCCTGTGCCGCTGCAGGCGGCCAACGTCATGATCACGGCCAGCGCCGTCGTTTGCTTCAACATGGATTCCTCCCTCTCGCGCCCCTGTATTGGCACTTAAAGTGCATTTAGATCGCGATTGGGAGGAGTGTCCAGACTGACGCCGCGTCGTCGCTGCTATACGGCCGAAATGTCAGTGATCTTGTAGGTCAGCGGTGTTTCGCCATGGCTTGCCACAGTGATGTACTCGCCTTCCGAAAAGACGTGGTCGCCCAGCCGGTAGCCGGCCTCGTCGTCACCCTCATCGTCTTCGTCATAGTGGAACTTCCACTGGTTGCCGCGATGGGTCAGCAGGCCCGTTGCATGCTCGTCCGGATCGGGGTGGAAGCGGGTCACCCGGCATTCTTTCTTGTGTTCCCGCCAGGCTTCCACATCGAGGTGGCCGTCCCCGGTCAGCGGCGCGACGATGAAATAGCCGATGCGGGCGTCGCCCTCGGTGACGCCGGGGTTGCGGGCGAGTTGCAGGGTAATGCGTTTCAGAGTCATCTTTTTCTCCGGTTTAGCGGGCCAGAATTAGTGGGCCATAATCAGCGGGCAAGAGCGAGGGCCGGGGCTTCTGCGGCATCCAGCAGGCGCTGGGTGGTGCCGCCGAACAGGCGTTCGCCAATGCGGGAATGGCCATAGGCCCCCGCAACAATTATCGACGCATTACTGCCTTTGGCCAGAGACAGGAGACCACTGGCCACCTGGCCTTCGATCGGCATGCGCTTGTGTTTCACATTGTGGGAGTCGAGCCAGGCTTCGAGCGCCGCCGGGCTGGAGGCGTCGCGCGGCTGGTCCTTGCCGAGGTCTGTTTCGTTTTGGGCGATGATCACTTCGCCAAACGCCTTCACGATCGGCAGGTGGAACCGCACGGCGCGGGCGGCGCCATTGGATCCGTCCCATGCCACGACCACGGGTCCGTCCGTCAAAGGCTCGGACCCGGCCATGACCACAGGCAGGCGCGCTTCCATGAGGACATATTCGAAGGAGAGGCTGAGCGGGTCTGCCGCTTTCTGCACACTGTGGGGAAACACGACCGCATCGGCGAGCGTGGCGGCGTTGGCGCCGGCCCGTTCGGCCACATCGACAATGTGGGAAAAATCGCAGGGTACGTTTTCACCAGCGGTCGCCGCCTCAAAGGTTGCTTTTGCACGGGCGATCACTTCTTCCTGCAGGGCGGAGATATCCCGCGTTGCATTGGCTGCGAGGCCTGTTGCTTCGGGGGTCGACATTACGATCAGGGTCGAGGTGGGGTCGGGCAGGGCGCACACACCGCTGACCGGCACGTTCAGGCGCCGGGCGATCCCCAGAGCGGTCAGCGTCGAGGCACGGTCGGCAGATTCCGCCCCTTCCAGCATGGCGACAACGGACATGAGCGTCTCCCTGTAAATTCACCCGCAATGGGCCTTCAGGACACCACGTCTAACACGCTGAACGTGCAATTGTGCAAGGGATTCTACGTAGCCGCAGCGATCCGCTCTCGCGCGATCCGGTCCGCCACTTCATTGGTGGGGGTGTCATGGGACAAGGCTTCGTCCAGAACCTCACCCAGCGTTTCGACCAGCCGGGCGAGTTTTGCCTCCACCCAGTCGCGTGAATAGTTGCCGGAAATTTCTGCCGCGACATTGATGATGCCACCGCCGTTGATGACGTAGTCCGGCGCATAGAGGATGCCCTTGCGGCGTAGCAATTCACCCATTTCCGGCACGATCAGCTGGTTGTTGGCGCCGCCGGCAATGGCCTTCACCTTGAAGCGCTCCAGCGTTTGCTCGTTCACCACGGCGCCGAGTGCGCAGGGCGAGAAGATATCGGCATCGACATCGTATATGGCATCCGGTGAGACAATGTTGGCGCCGGTCCGCTCGGCGACCGCGTTCAATGCGGTCTGGTCTATGTCGGTGATCACCAGCGTCGCGCCGGCTTCTGCAAGATGATCGCAGACATAGCCGCCGACATGGCCGACACCCTGCACGGCAACCGTTTTTCCGGTCAGGTCGTCGGTGCCGAAAGCGCGTTTCGCCGTTTCCCGCAGGCCGAGATAGATGCCTTTCGCCGTGACGGGGGAAGGGTCGCCTGAGGCGGCTTCGCCTTTGCTGAGCCCGGCAACATAGGGGGTCTCTTCGCGCACGATTTCCATATCGGCCACGCTGACCCCGACATCTTCTGCTGTCGTGTAGGCGCCTTGCAGGCTGTGGACGGCACGCCCGAAGGCACGGAACAGTTCCGGTGACTTGTCTGTGCGGGCATTGCCCCAGATCACGGATTTCCCGCCACCCAGGGGAATATCGGCCATGGCGTTCTTGTAGCTCATCCCCTGGCTGAGCCGCAGGGCATCCTTCAGCATCGCTTCGCCGCTGTCATAATTCCACATTCGGCATCCACCTGCTGCCGGTCCGCGGGCTGTGGAATGGACCGCGATGATCGCCCGCAGGCCGCTGGCGGCGTCATGGAACATGTGGACGCCTTCATGGGCATCATAAGAGGGGTGATCGAACATGCGGCTTCCGGGAGTGCAATTAGATACAAATGTAACGAATTGACCGCCTTTAGAGACCGCTTTCCCTTCGGTCAATCTTAGTCCCCACCGGGGATGGTCAGATGTAGTCAGCTCTGGCGCAGTTGATGCAGGCAACGTAGGGTTTGCCCACTGACCGGACACAAGGCTGATGACCCGATCATTCCTGACGATTCCGTCTCTTGCGGCACGCCCGGCACCTGCCGGGTCCCCGCGTTGACGTCTTTGCAGCTTTTCCCGGCTATGGTTACCGCCTGATATGCAGCTGCGCCCGCTCCTTCTTGCCATCGGCATCATGACCGTGCTCCTGGGCGTGGCCATGCTGCCGTGCGCGCTGATCGACTGGGCCGACAAGCGCCCGGAAGCCTATGTTTTCTCGGTTTCCTCCTTCGGTGCAGTGTTCATCGGTACATGCCTTTGGGTGCTCGCGCGCGGGGAGGTGGAGCGCACCGGTCAGCGGGAAGGCTTCCTGCTGACAGTTCTCGTCTGGACCGCCCTGCCGGCTGTTGCCGCGATCCCCTTCATAGCGTCCGGCATGAGTTTTACCGATGCCATGTTCGAAAGCGTGTCGGGCCTGACCACGACCGGCGCAACCGTCATGACCGGGCTCGATTCGCTGCCGCGTGGCTTGCTGCTGTGGCGCTCGATCATTCAGTGGTTCGGCGGTATTGGCATCATCGTCACCGCGATTGCCATCCTGCCTCAGCTGCGCGTCGGCGGGATGCAGCTGTTCCAGCTGGAAAACTCCGACCGTTCCGGCAAGTTCCTGCCGCGCGTGACAGACATCGCGACGTATCTTGGCCTGACTTACCTCATCATCTCGCTGACCTGCGCGCTGGTTTATTATTTGTGCGGCATGACCTGGTTCGATGCGATCTGCCACGCCATGACGACCATGTCGGCGGGCGGCTATTCCACCCACGACGCATCCTTCGGTTATTTCAACGACACGCCGGCAGCCTATGCAGCGACCTTCTTCATGTTCGTCGCCGGCCTGCCATTCAGCCTGCTGGCCATGCTGCTGTTGCAGGGCCGGATCATGCCGATGATCACCGACCCGCAACCCCGCGTCTATGCCGGGATCGCACTCGTGCTTTCCAGTACGATCGTGATTTATCACGAGGCTGTGGTGGACCCGCCGATCTTCAACCACGTCTTCCACGGGTTCAAGGAAGCCTTGTTCAACATCATCTCCGTGATGACAGGCACAGGATACGCCTCGGCGCCCTACGACACCTGGGGCACACCGGTGATGGCGATCGTTCTCGGCGCGACTTTTGTTGGTGGCTGTGCCGGGTCAGCCGCATGCGGCCTCAAAATGTTCCGTCTGGAGATCGCATCGAAAGCAATGCTCGCCTATTCGCGCCGCATGGTGCAGCCGCATCGCCGGGCGCCGATCAAGTATGGCGGCAAGAATGTCGATGAAGATACGCTGCAGTCGGTTATGGTCTTCATGTTTCTGTACTTTGCGACATTCCTGATCTCTGCCGCACTGCTCGGCCTCGATGGACTGGATGCGATGACCGCCATTTCGGGCGCGGCAACGACGCTGTCCAATGTCGGCCCGGGACTTGGACCGATCAACGGACCTTCCGGCACGTTTCAGGACTTTTCCGACTTCGCCACCTGGATATGTACGATCAACATGCTGCTCGGGCGGTTGGAATTTGTGGTCGTCTTCGTGGTGCTGACTCGCCGCTTCTGGCGCGGTTGATCCGAAGACAGATTAATTCCAGGGATTGAAACGCCGGGTCGACCGCGCGGGGTGCCCATTGTCAGCTTCCGTCTCCGGCTTGTCGGCAGGGGCTTCCGGCTCTAGTGATTCCGGCGCTGAGCTGGTCGTGGCAGGCAGGGGCTGTGCGGGGCTACCAGGCATCATGTCTGCCTCGGTGAAACCGAATTCCTCATCCTGTTCCATCCGCCATTCCTGACCCGGTACAGGCTCGTCTGTGGGAAATTCGTCCGGCAGGTCGAGCGTGCCGTCGATCAGTCCGCGTTCGGCCGGTTTGGCGGGCGCGGCCGGGGTCTCCGGCTGGACGCGGTGGGCGGCATGCGTTGAGCCAAGGCCGAAGCCTGATGTGATGCCCGACAGGCTGAAGCTGCGCGGAGCGGCCTGTTCGGGCTCCGGCACAGGGGCAGGTTCCGGCTGAGACGCCGGATCTGGCGCAACATCCATCGCCGGTTCCGCAATCGGTTCCGGGACTGGTGCTGCGGCGGGCTCCGATGGCGTTTCCGGCGCGATTTCAGCATCCGGCTTGCGATAGCTGCTGAGGTCGCCCAGGCTGTTCGAGAATAATGCAGAGCCGAAAACCGGGCCTCGCCGCTGGAAAGTGACGGCCGGCTCCTGTGCCGGTGGTTCTGGCTCGGCGGCAGGCGCCTCAGCTTCGCCGCCTGCATTGCGAATCGAGTCCCATACGTCGTTTTCGCTGCCGAAAGGGTCCTCGGCTGCTTGTTCCGGCTCGGCAGGCGTTTCGAATTCTGCGGCGATGGCATAGGTGCGGGCCGTTTCTTCCGATCCGGCGAAAGGAGCATAAGGGGCTGCCACTTCTTCGCTGACAGGCTCCGGTGCAGGTTCGGCCGCCGGTTCCGGGGCAGCGGTTTCAATGGCGACGGGCATGGCGGGCGCTTCGACCGCTGGTTCCGGCTCGGGTTCCGGCGCCGCGTCCAGTTCGGAATCTTCAGCGGCGTGTGCCGCTTCCGGCGGAACCGCGTTCATCTGGTCGGCCATCGCCGCGATCGCGGCCTGCATGTCTGCCTGGCCTTCATACTCCGGCTCGGGGAGCTCGTGGTCTTCGAGCGGACGGGACTCGTCGCCATCGTCTTCCGGGTGCTCAAAGTTTTCCAGCTCATCCAGCGGTGTGGCCGCATCAGCCTCGTCTTCCGCAGCTGCCTCATCCAGGCTGCTCAACAGGGCCGAGATCGCCTTTTCGGCGCCGCGCGCATGACGGTGCGCCTCGCGGTACATTTCCTCAACGAACTCGGTATAGGGCCGCCCGCTGGCGTCGGTTTCGCTGGCGAAATCCTCCGGCGTGCAGGTCTCTATTTCGCGGCCCAATGTGTCCGTCAGCAGCAGGGAATGAGGCGCGGCCGTCAGCGTCACGCGATACCCTTCGGTATCGTGCTTGATCGAGCCATTGTCGCTTTCTTCCCAGCCGACCCGCTGCTTGCGAGTCATCTCATCGAGCTTGTCGATCAGGCGTTTGGTCGAAGGATGCAGCATTCCGGGGCGTCTCCCGTTTCCCTGTCCGGAGCCTACCAGTTAGCCCGTGCAGGCCGATTGTTCAAATGCTGCATCAAGATTCGGGCCAGGAAAGTCAGACTGTGATGGCTGCGCTGGCAGGTGGTGCCGGATCGGGCCAGGTACACCGCCCGGTTGTGCCTTTCCGGGCCAGTATAGACCGGGCCAGTGCAGACCCCCGTCCGCGCCGGCCCAAAATGGTTTGGCTACTGCTCCGCCTTCACGCGGGCGATGTCTTTCAGGAAGTCTTTCACCGGTTCGCCCTTCGCGGCGGAAAATTCGCTGCGATAGCCTTTCACGACGCCATCCGGCGAGACGAGCAGGTAAGACGGCGTCCAGCCGATCTTCAGCGCGCTTCGGATGCTCGTGTCAGGGTCGATCACGACCGGATAGGAATAGCCTTTCTCGGCGAAATAGGCGTCGACCGAGCCCCACTTCTTGTACATTTCTTCCGGCGTGGTGCGCGCTGCGCTCGCTGGGACGTGGATCGACAGGAAGTCGAGATCCGGATCCTGCGCGATCGCCGTGGACAGGGCGGCGACATACGGCCCGTCTGCCAGGCAGTCCCCGCACCAGAGGCCCCAGATATCGATCACGGTCCAGTTGGAGAGATCATCGGAATCGAAAGTGGAACCATCCAGCGTCGTACCGGTAATGTGCGGCAGCTTCTCGCCCAGGAAAACATATTCATACGGGCGGCCGTAATCGTCGCGGCGCACGCTGCCATCTTCAGCCAGGGGCAGGGGGTTGGTGGTGATGAAGCCGGTTGCGTCGGCCGGCAGGACAGGTTCCGCTTCGGCAGATGGCGTTGTCGCTTCGGCGGGCGGTTCGGTCGTTTCGCTTGCCGGGCTGCAGGCGACAACGAGTGCGATCATGGCGCTTGCGGCTACGAATGATCGGATCATGAGAGGTATTCCTTTTGACGTTTCCGCCCAGATAGCAATGCGCACTGGCAGTTTGAACTTACGCCACCCGTAAGTTGTTCTATCAAGACATTGAATAGACCGGCTTTTCCATAAGAAAAACCCCGGCCACGAGCCGGGGTTTTCCAATTCTCGAGTTGCACTCAGTGCTTAGCTGTAGATCTCGAACAGGCCAGCAGCGCCTTGGCCGCCACCGATACACATCGTGACGACACCCCATTTTGCGCCGCGGCGCTGGCCTTCCATCAGGATGGAGCCGGTGCAGCGTGCGCCGGTCATGCCGAACGGGTGGCCGATGGAGATCGAGCCGCCATTGACGTTGTATTTCGCCGGATCGATGCCGAGGCGGTCACGGCTGTAGAGGCACTGCGAGGCGAAAGCTTCGTTGAGTTCCCAGAGGTCGATGTCGTCAACCTTCAGGCCATGACGCTCAAGAAGGCGCGGAACGGCGAAGACCGGGCCGATGCCCATTTCGTCCGGATCGCAACCGGCCACATTGAAGCCGACAAAACGGCCGAGCGGCTTGAGGCCGCGCTTTGCAGCTTCCTGGGCTTCCATGACAACCACGGCAGCAGCGCCGTCGGACAGCTGGGAAGCGTTACCGGCGGTGATGTATTTGCCTTCTTTCACGACCATGCCGTTGGAGAAGACAGGCTTCAGGCCAGCGAGGGATTCCACGGTGGTGCCGGGACGGTTGCAGTCGTCGCGGTCGACGGTGACTTCCTGGAAGGTTTCTTCACCGGTTTCCTTGTTGACGAGTTTCATCCGCGTCTTGAGCGGCACGATCTCCTCGGCCATGTGGCCGGCTTCCTGGAACGCGGCGGTGCGCTTCTGGGATTCAGCGGAGTATTCGTCCTGGTATTCGCGGCTGACATTGTAGCGGTCAGCAACGATTTCGGCGGTTTCGAGCATCGACATCCAGACAGCCGGCCATTTTTCGTACAGGCCTTCTTCGACGATGCGGTGGCGGTTGGTCTTGCCGGAATGGGCGACCAGCGACAGGCTTTCGACACCGCCGCCGACAGCCACAGGTGCACCCTCGTTGATGACGGTGTGAGCAGCATTGGCAATTGCCTGAAGGCCGGAGGAGCAGAAGCGGTTGATGGTTGCGCCCGCGGTCGAGGAAGGGCAGCCGGCGGCCAGCGCAATGTTGCGGGCAACGTTCATGCCCGTTGCGCCTTCCGGCTGGGCGGAGCCGAAGAATACGTCTTCCACGGCGCCTGCTTCAACACCAGCGCGCTCTAGAGCGGCCGACATCACGTGGCCACCCATGACGATCGGGTGGGTGTCGTTGAGGCCCCCGCGGTGGGTCTTTGTCATGCCCGTACGGGCGTAGGATACGATAACGGCTTCACGCATGGATTTCCCTCCAAGGACTGCTGTGATTGTTGCGCTGCACCCTACTGGCCTCACGTAAGGAACACCAGCCCTTCCGTTCGCGTAAACGGCATGAAATCACGGCAAATTTTACCCCGATAACGCCCCGGTGAGGTGTTGATGGGGGACAGGAATGCAAAAAAGCGCCGCCTGGCGGCAGGCGGCGCTCAATTTCCGATAGTTCGGGTCAGGCTCAGACCGTGACTTTCGCCTTCGGTGCGGCAGCTTTCACACTGTCGTCCACATAGGGTTCGAACTTGGCGAAGTTCTCGACAAACATTTCGGCCAGTTTGGTCGCCTGCTTGTCATAGGCGGTACCGTCATCCCAGGTCGAACGCGGATCGAGGATCTTTGCATCGACGCCCGGCACGGCGACCGGGACGAGGAAGCCGAAGGTTTCGTCCTTACGGAACTCGACATTGTTCAGCGAGCCGTCGAGCGCAGCGTTCAGCAGGGCGCGGGTCGCCTTGATCGGCATGCGATGGCCGGTGCCGTAAGGTCCGCCGGTCCAGCCGGTGGAGACCAGCCAGCAATTCACGTCGTACTTGCCGATCAGTTCACGAAGCAGGTTTCCGTATTCGGACGGATGGCGCGGCATGAACGGACCGCCGAAGCAGGTGGAGAAGGTCGCTGTCGGTTCAGTGACACCTTTCTCGGTCCCGGCAACTTTGGCGGTGTAGCCCGACAGGAAGTGATACATCGCCTGGGCCGGGGTCAGCTTGGCGATCGGCGGCATGACGCCAAATGCATCTGCCGTCAGCATGATCAGGTTTTTCGGCTGGCCGCAGCGGCCCGACAGGGATGCATTCGGGATAGCCGAAATCGGGTAGGCGCCGCGGGAGTTCTCGGCGAGTGTCGCATCATCGAGATCAAGGGTGCGGGTGTCCGGGTCCATCACGACGTTTTCGAGGACCGTGCCCCACTGCTTTGTCGTGGCGAAGATTTCCGGCTCGGCTTCTTCCGAGAGCTTGATCATCTTGGCGTAGCAGCCGCCTTCAAAGTTGAAGAGGCCGTTTTCCGACCAGCCGTGCTCGTCGTCACCGATCAGGATGCGGGTTGCATCGGCGGAAAGGGTCGTCTTGCCGGTGCCAGACAGGCCGAAGAAGATGGCGGCGTCATCGTCCGGCGAGGTGTTCACCGAGCAGTGCATCGGCATGACCTTCTTGGCCGGCAGGTAATAATTGAGCGCCGTGAAAACAGACTTCTTGGTCTCGCCAGCGTAAGACGTTCCGCCGATCAGGACCATGCGCTTGTCGAAATTGACCGCGATGACGGTTTCGGAGCGGCAGCCATGGCGTGCCGGATCGGCACGGAAGCTCGGGCAGTTGATGATGGTGAACTGCGACTCAAAATTCTCGTACTCGCCAGCTTCCGGAACGCGGAGCAGGTGGCGGATGAACAGGGAGTGCCACGCGTATTCGGTGACCACGGTCACAGGCAGGCGGTGGGAAAGGTCAGCGCCGCCGAACAGTTCCTGTGCGAACACATCCTGATTAGCGAGGTGGGCCTTGAAGTCTTCGAAGAGAACGTCGAACTGCGCCGGCGTCATCGAGGCATTATTGTCCCACCATACAGTGTTTTCGGTGGTTTCGTCGCGAACCGTGAACTTGTCCTTTGCAGACCGCCCGGTGTGCTGCCCGGTTTCTACAACAAGAGGGCCGCCCTCAGCGACACGTGCTTCGCCCGCTGCAACGGACGTCTCGTACAAACGTGCTTCGTTCCAGTTCTTGCGGACGGATTTCGGCTGAATCCCCAGTTCTCCAAGGATCGCTACAGTATCGCTCATTTTAGCCTCTGTTCCTGCCTTTTATATGCTGTTGCCCCAGCGCATCTCGTGCGCCCGTTTGGCTTACCCGTGCAAAATCTGCAACATTTGTGCCCATTACGGAACCGGTTGTTTCATTTATTTTCATGCAGGTTCAGTTCGGCACGGCGGGCTGGCGCCAATGTTCTGAAATCGAACAGAACTTACCCGGGTTCCTCGTTTGCGCCGCGCAGGCGGTCAAGAACCGCGTCCTGCCAGGTTTCGGGCAGGGCATACAGAATCCAGGCACCTGCCTCATAGTGGGCCCGCCGCCAGATATCGATCGGATTGAGGTCGCCGGGCGGGCAGGCGCCCATGACGCTCGACTGATGATCGGGTTGGGCGCTGTAGATCACCTTGGCCCGGATTACCTGCATGCAATTGGAAACAAAGACGATTTCGCCGGGTGCCTTTGTCCTGGCATTGCGAGCGAGGTTCTTCAGACCGGAGATTGTGTCCCGGCTTTCCACATCGGCCGAGATGCGTCCGCCGAGGCCGGAGCCGCGTGCCGCGATCAGCGCCATTTCCTGACTGCCAAGCCAGCCCTCCTGCGGGCGGTGGCCGCCGACCATGTAAAGCCGGTCGAGTTTTCCGGCTTTCAGCAAGTTCACTGCCTTGGCGATTCGCGCCGCCGCATCCTTGTTATTGTCGGTATAGAAGACGACGCCCGTTCCGCCGGTGAGGGTTTTCGACTGGTCCATGAACCGGCTCACGCCCCAGAAGAGGGCGGTTGCGACCAGATCAAGGAAGATCAGCCAGAAAGCGATTCGGCGAAGCCAGCGCATGCCCAACCTATAAAGACTGCTTCAGGGCAGGCCGCCATGCCCCATGTGCAGTCGTATTCAGGAATGTGATCGCAGGCGTGGTGAGTCGTTCCGGCAGGTCGTCGCGGCTGAACCATCCCCAGCCGCCATGTTTCTCCGGTTCCATGATGCGGGGCTCTCCAGAAACGATGCGGGCCTCGTAGATCGGTGACACCCAGTGCTGGCCGTCGCCGCCATCGATAATTTCCGAGATACAGGCCAGGCGCGTCAATTCGATGACGATGCCAAGCTCTTCCTCGATTTCCCGGCGCGCTGTGTCTTCCGAGCGTTCGCCGAAATCGATCTTGCCGCCGGGCAGGCCCCAGGCGCCGGCTTCCGGTTCCTTGAGGCGCTGGATCAGGAGGACGCGCCCCTGATCGTCGAGGATACCGGCGCCGCAGCCAGCTCCGGGTCGGGGGGGAGAATCGGTCATGGCCACCATTCTAGGCCAGACCGCTCGACGGAGCAGCTACTGAATCAACGCTCTCCAAGGATCCAGCGGATCACGTCGGTGTAATCGAAGGCCAGTGAAACCGTCAGTACCATGACAACCAGGACGATCCATTTGCCCGACAGGGTCTGACCCACGCGCCAGTGGGTAAAGCGGCGAAGCAGGTAGACCAGTGCCGGTGTCCAGAAGATGACATGGGCAAGGCCCAGCAGCCGCGAATATCCGATCTGGCTGTAGAGCCCCAGCATGGCGGCGGCGCCCAGCAGGAAACCCGCCAGCACCCAGCGCGCCTCGACGCGCACGAAGCTGAATGCGGCGCCGAACACGCCGAGGACGACGACCATCAGGTCCAGCCAGGTCTGGACCCATTGGGGCTGCTTCGCGACATCGGCCTGCCAGGCGGCCATCAGGTCCTGCATGTCAGAGTTCTCCGAAGGCTTTTAGGGCTGCTCTGGCGACCGGCTCGCCCCATTCCTGCACGAAATGGCCGGCGTCCTCGATGATCATCGGTTCTGGGCAGGCGCGGATCTGCGCGCGGAGCTTTTCCATGACGGGCGGCCCGAGCACTGGGTCTGCGGCGCCGACAGCCATGAATGTGTCGCCATGCCATTCCCGCGCCCACCAGTCAGCGGCGCGTTTCGATGTTTCTATGCCTTCCATGCCGGGTTCGACCATGACGAGTTCCGGGAAGCGCCGCACCCCGGCCTTGTAGGACGCGTCAGGGAAGGGCGCGCCATAAGCTGCCGCTTCAGCATCGGTGAGCACCGGTGTGCCGCGCTTCATCAGGGCGGCAATGTCCATGTCGGGCTGCGAGGCGCTATAGGCTTTCCAGGCATTGAAGCCTTCGCTGGGCGAGGTGCCAGTGGCGAGCGTGGTGTTCATTACGATCAACCGCTCGAACCGATCAGGAAATTCCGGTGGCAGGGTCAGGCCCAGCAGGCCGCCCCAGTCCTGGCAAACGAGGGTGATGTCCTTTAGGTCCAGCCGCTCGATCAGGGCCAGCATCATGTTGCGGTGGAAGTGGAAGGTGTAGGTTTCATCCGCCACCGGCTTGTCGGAGCGCCCGAAGCCCAGCCAGTCCGGCGCGATCACGCGGGCGCCGGAGTCGAGGAATACCGGGATCATCTTGCGGTAAAGGTAAGACCAGGTTGGCTGGCCGTGCAGGCAGAGATAAGTGCGCACGGCATTCTTCGGGCCCTCGTCCACATAATGGACGCGGAGGCCCTCGTAACCTGGCAGGTCGTCGATATAATGCGGCGTGTAAGACCAGTTGGGCAGGCCTTCAAATCGTTCGTCCGGTGTGCGTCTGGCTTCGATCGTCACGTGTTTTGTCTCCCACCTTTGATTTCATCTTGTCCCCGGTTAGCTTGGCCGGAGGATATTTTCCCGGATCATTGCGCGAATTGGGTGGAATGTCCCTGCACGAAATCTGGAAAGGAAGACGGGCATGGCAAAAGTGATCGGTTTGGGCGGAATATTTTTCCATTGCGCAGACGTCGAGGCGACGCGTGACTGGTACAAACGGGTGCTGGGAATGGAGATCGACGATTATGGCGGCTCAAGCTTCGCTCATGCCGACTCGGCGGCGCAGTTCCCACAGGGTGCCCGCACGATCTGGGCGCCGTTCAAGGCGGGCAGCGACTATTTCAAACCCTCTGACGCTGACTTCATGATCAATCTGATGATCGACGATTTCGACGGCATGCTGGAACGCCTCAAAGCGGAAGGCGTGCCCATGGCGGGCGAGCCGATGATCGAATCCTATGGCAAATTCGCCTGGGTGATTGATCCGGACGGCCGCAAGATCGAACTCTGGCAGCCGATTGAGTCAGACCCCGCGGTCTGAGACGATGCGCGGATCGGCGCTCGAAAGACAAAAAAAATGGCCGCCCGGCGTTTAATCCGAGGCGGCCCGAGGAGAGGCTCTGGAGAGCTTGGCTGGTAGGACGCGCCGTTCTAGTCGCGCGCAGAAGCCTTGCAGGCTTCGATTTCTTCAGCCGAGAGCTCGTCTTTGTCGTTCTTGAAAGAGGTGATTTCACCAGCTTTCTTCGCGAGCTTCTTGCAGTCGCGGAGCGTGACTTTCTTGCGGTCCATGTCGCCTTTGCAGACGGTGTCTTCGCAGGTCCAGACGGTGCCGATCACAGCGAAACGTGCCTCATCGACCGGCTTGGCGGTTTCAAAGGTGAAGCTGCTGGCGAATGCGGGGGCGGCGAGGCCAAGGAAGGCGGCGCCAAGAATTGCGGAACGGAGCATGGGAGGATGCCTTTTCGCTTATGGTTATGTTCAGCGCCGGTAGCACGGTGGTCACTCCGGCGCTGAACCAATAGATAGCGCTGAAAAATTCGTCAAGTGTTCAGCGCTTCACGTTAAGCAGCTGCCTTATTTCTGGGCAACCATGAGGCTGGCCGGTTGTTCGGTGCTGGCTGCATAGATGCGGGTCAGCTCCGGGGCATCGATCCGGGCGACGGCCTGGGCGATGATCTCGGATACGCAGGCGTCGTCCACACGCGGAGCACCTGCGACTGGACGGGTGTAGCGACAGGCGACAGTCGCTTGGTCTTGCACTGATTTCAGCACAGTTTCCGCGCCGGAGGCTGTACCGAGCACTGAAGCGTCATACTGTACGTCCAGCTGCAGATAGCGCTCGATTTCGGCAGACGCCGGAGCCGCAAACAGGGCGGCGCCGGCCAGGGTTGCACTAAGGGCGAGAGAGAGGGTGCGGGAGGTCATGGGAGGAAACCTTTTTGCGTTGGATGAGCGTGGCCCGGTGAAGCCACAGGGCAGAAAATATGATCGCTGAACAAAATGTCAATCGTTCAGCGCTTATAATTTTTCTAACAGTTCAATTTAGTTCGCCGCTTGCCCCGGCGGCACAAATTGCGGTGCGCCGGTCCCTCGATATGCTGTCTTCAACAGGCTTTACGAAAAGACGCCTCAAACCGGGGCAGAGGTCAGGAGGACGCGCGACATGGATTTCAATATTCCCCAGGAAATAGCCGACTATTTGGTGGTGCTAGACAAGTTCATCGAGGACGAGATCAAGCCGCTTCAGGAGCAGGACGACAACAATCGCTTCTTCGACCACCGCCGCGAATGGGCCCGGACAGATTTCGACAATGGCGGCTTGCCGCGTCCTGAATGGGAAGAGCTGTTGAGCGAAGCCAAGCGCCGCGCGGACAAGGCCGGCCACCTTCGCTATGCGCTGCCGAAAGAGTTCGGCGGCCAGGACGGCACCAATCTCGGCATGGCCATCATCCGCGAGCACTTCGCCCGCAAGGGGCTCGGCTTGCACAATGACCTCCAGAACGAGCACTCGATCGTCGGCAACTTCCCCCAGATCCTGATGCTGCGCGACTTTGCCCGCCCGGACCAGCGCCACCTCGCGGATGCTGCGCTGAAGGGCGAGTTCAAGGCCTGCTTCGGCCTGACCGAGCCGGATCACGGCTCCGACGCGACGCACATGGAAACCCGCGCGGTGCGCCACAAGAAAGACGGCAAGGACGGCTGGTTGATCAACGGCGCCAAGATGTGGATCACCGGCATGCATGTCGCCAGCCACATCATGCTGTTCTGCCGTACCAGCGGCGAGGATGGCGATGCGAAAGGCATCACCTGTCTGATCATCCCCGCAGACGATCCGGGCGTGATCATCGAGGAGTATCTGTGGACCTTCAACATGCCGACGGACCACCCGCGCCTGACCATCAAGGATGTCTGGGTGCCGGAAGATGCCGTGTTCGGCCCGCCGGAAGGCGGCCTCGCGCTGGCCCAGCACTTCGTCCACGAAAACCGCATCCGCCAGGCGGCCAGCTCCGTCGGTGCGGCGATGTACTGCATCACCGAGGCGGTGAACTACGCCAATGAGCGCCGTCCGTTCGGCAAGCCGCTGTCGGTGAACCAGGCGATCCAGTTCCCGCTGGTCGAGCAGGCGACCGAGGCTGAAATGCTGCGCCTCTTCATCTTCAAGACGGCATGGGAAATCGACCAGATGTCCAAGCCGGAAGTTGCCATCAAGCTCTCCGACAAGGTGTCGATGTGTAACTACAAGGCCAACCGGCTGTGCTGCGACGCGGCCGACCGGGCGATGCAGGTGCATGGCGGCATCGGCTATTCACGCCACAAGCCGTTCGAACACATCTACCGCCACCACCGCCGTTACCGCATCACTGAAGGTTCCGAAGAGATCCAGATGCGCAAGGTGGCCGGCCACCTGTTCGGCTTCATGGGGCCGAACAAGGGCAAGAACCGCAACGAACCGTTCGATTTCGCGGTTCGCTGATTTGCAGAAAATTCTTCGCGCAAGGGGCGAAGGGTTAACAACCGGGTAACCAAGTTAACGCACTCCTCAGTCTGACAATTCTGCCAGGCTGAGGAGTCTCGCCCATGTCTTTGCTCGAGCGTGTCGTTCGTGCACATCGTTGCCGTTCTACCCACCACTATATCGCACTCGATGCCCTTTCGCTGATTGGCGGGGAGCAGGGGAAGGCCTGGAAGGCCATCTTCCTGGTCCATCACGAGCACCTTCTGGAAGGTGCGAAGGCTCCGGACGCGAAGTTCAAGGACTTCAAGAATCACGTCTGCCACGTGAATGAAGGCCTGTGGGGCGGCGCACCCGACAAGGCAATGGAATGGTATGCCCGCTCGATAGAGTTCCTCCGTGCGAAGAAGTGGAGCAAGGCAGCCTATGCGCTCGGCGTGCTGAGCCATTATTACGCTGACCCGATCCAGCCGTTCCACACGGGCCAGACGGAAGAAGAGGGCGTCATCCACCGAGCCGTCGAATGGTCCATCGCCAAAAGCCGCGATGTGATCGATGAGATGATCGAGGCGAATGGCTACCCGGACATTCAGATTCCGGACGGTCCGGGCTTCGTCGCCGACATGGTGGTCGAAGGCGCGACCCTGTCGAACACATTCTACGACACCTTCATCGACCATTATAATCTCGAACGCGGGGTCTCCCATCCGCCGTCCGGCCTTGATGATACGATGCGCGAAGGGATTGCCGAACTCGTGGCCTATGCCACGGCAGGGTTCGCTGCGCTGATGACGCAAGCTATCGAAGAGGCCGCCGTCGCACCGCCGAAGGCCCATCTGACCCTGCAGGGCTATATCGAGACGCTCGACATTCCGCTCCGCTGGATCACGGCGAAACTCGCCGATGCGAACGACCGCGCGCAGGTCGAGCGGATGTACAAGGAGTTCAAGAAGACCGGCAAAGTGATCAAGACCCTGCCGGAAGACGACAAGATCATCCGCAAGAAACATGCGGCTCAGGTGCTCCGTGTTCCGCTGAAAGAGATCGACAAGCAGGAGATCCGTCCGATCGGCACAGCCCATGTGCTGCCGGAAGGAGAGGTCCAGGCGATTGTGGAGGAACCGGAAGCCGAGATCGTCGAAGAAGACATCATCCTCGATGAGGCCGCTGAGGTCGAGGCGGACGTCGAAGAGGTCGAGGCCGAAGTGTCTGAAGAAGAGCTGATCCTCGATGAAGAAGACCTTGCGGCCATCGAAGCGGCGGGCCTCGACATAGACGGTGAGGCTGAACTCAGCGCCGGCGACGATGAGGATGACGACGACGAAGAAGACTACGAGTCCGACGAAGACGAAGACGAAGATGAGGACGAGTACGAAGACGACGAAGAAGAAGACTTCGACGAGGAAGATGAAGACGACGACTTCGACGAAGACGAGGATGATGAGGAATACGACGAGGACGATGAGTCCGACGAGTATGACGAAGAAGACGACGAAGAGTACGAGTCCGATGAAGACGACGATGAGTCCGAAGATGACGATGAAGCCGAGGAATATGATGACTCGGCCGAAGAGGAATCCGGTGACGAGGTGGAAGAGATTGCCGCGTCAGAAGATGACGAAGTGCCTGCAGACGAGCCGCAAGTCCGCGGTTCTGGCCTGACGCGGGAAGATCCGGTCGTCGATGCGCCGTCCATCGGTCCGAAGACGGCCGCGCGTCTCGAAGAGGTTGGCATCTACACGATTGGCGACCTGCTCGATTGCGATATCGAGGAGACGGCCTTCATGCTGGACGTCCACTTCATCGATTCCGAAACCCTGCGGGATTGGCAGGACCAGACGAAGCTTATGATGGAAGTGCCGGGCCTGCGCGTGCACGACGTGCAGATCATGGTCGGCGCCGGTATCCGCACCAGCAAGGAATTGGCCGAAGCGCCTGCGCGCACCTTGTTCCTGCTGGCCACGGAATTCCTGAATTCGCCGGAAGGCGAGCGCGTCCGCCGCGGTGACGACCTCTTCATGGAAGAAGAGGTCGAAGAATGGATCGAACGCGCCCGTGACGCGGCTTAAAGCGGCTCGAACTCAGATGTGAAGTGCCGCATCATCGGCGGCTCTTTCACGATCTTCAGGCCGCGCAATTGGTCCTTCGAGTTGGCGAGTTCCTCGAACACCTCGACAATATAGTCCGCATGCGACTGGGTGTAGACACGCCGGGGCATGGCGAGGCGGACAAGGTCCATGCGCGCGGCTTCCTCGCTGCCGTCGGGCTTGCGCCCGAACATCACCGTGCCGATCTCGCAGCCACGGATGCCACCCACCTCGTATAGTGCGCAGGCAAGGGCCTGGCCCGGATATTCCAGCGGCGGGATATGGGGCAGGAAGGCGCGGGCATCCACGAACACGGCATGGCCGCCCGCGGGCTTCACGACCGGCACGCCCATCGCATCCAGGCGCTCGGCAATATAGGCATTCGTCCGTACTCGGTAGCGCAGGTAGTCCTCATCAATGATTTCGGACAGGCCCTGCGCAATGGCGTCCAGGTCCCGGCCCGCGAGGCCGCCATAGGTCGGGAAGCCTTCGGTCTGGATCAACAGGGTGCGGGCGCGTTCGGCCAGTTCATCGTCGCGCAGTGCCAGCCAGCCGCCGATATTGGCAAAAGCATCTTTCTTGGCGCTCATCGTCATGCCGTCGGCAACTTCGAACATGTCGTGGATGATCGCCTTGATGCTGCGGTCCTGCTGGCCCGGCTCGCGCAGTTTGATGAACCAGGCATTCTCGGCAAAGCGGCAGCCGTCGATGAAGAACGGCTTGCGGTAATGCTGTGCGATCTGGGCGACGGCGCGGATATTTTCGAGGCTTGCCGGCTGGCCGCCGCCGGCATTGTTGGTGATGGTCATCATCACGGCCGGAACAGAGTCGCGTTTCTCGCGGAGCAGGGTTTCCAGCGCTTCAAGATCCATATTGCCCTTGAACGGATGATCGAGGGACGGGACTTTGCCCTCGGGCACGGGCAGGTCCACCGCCTCGGCGCCGGCCGCTTCGATATTGCCGCGCGTCGTATCGAAATGGGTGTTCGAAGGAATGATGTGGCCGGGCTTTGCGATCAGGTTGAACAGGAGGTGTTCGGCCGCGCGCCCCTGGTGCGTCGGAATGATGTGCGCGAAGTCCATCAGGTCGCGGACTGCTGCCTCAAACCGGTAGAAGCTCGGTGCCCCGGCATAACTCTCGTCACCGGTCATGACCGCGCCCCATTGCGCCGCGCTCATGGCCGAGGTGCCGCTGTCGGTTAAGAGGTCGATGATTACATCGTCTGAATGCAGTTTGAAGAGGTTGTGCTTTGCCGCCTTCAGCAGGTCGGCGCGTTCTTCGCGCGTCGTCATCCGGATCGGTTCGACCGATTTGATGCGGAAAGGTTCGATGATGGTTTTCATTTGGCTCACTCCGGGCTCTTTAAAAGTCCTGGAGGTGGCCCGAAGGCGTCGCACACAGGACTTATCCTGCGCCGCGGTTGCCTCGCCTTGGTGACGCGACCGCGCTCAGCGCCTGTTGCAATGGAATCCGGATATCAAGGGCTTCTGAGTTTTTCAAGATGCCCGTTCGCTGCCGCGTGGCTGCAATCCGGCACTACGGTAAATCGCGTCGATCACGCGCATGTTTGCGACAGCGTCCTCGCCGCCGGTCAACGGCTCGGCCCGCCCGGCCAGCACGTCGACCATATGCGCCAGCTGGTGATCGTAAGTGATCTCGCCCGGAATGGTCTCCGTCCGGTCCGGCTGGCCGCGCTGCTGGAGGATGATCTTGTGCCCGAGATGCGGATGGATGGGATTGTTGAACGTAAGCGAGCCCTTTGTGCCCTCTATATGCAGCTGCAGCCGCCGCGACACGGTCTCCGACATGGATGTCATGATCGAAGCCGTGACATCGCCCGGGAACACCAGCCGCGCATGGGTCGAGATGTCGACGCCCGGCCGATCGCAATGGCACTCGGCAGAGGCCACGGCCGGTTCAGCGCCGGCCATCGTCCGAACCATGTGGATGCAATAGGTGCCGAGATCCATCAGAGCGCCGCCGCCCGACTCCAGCGTATGACGCAGCTCGCCCGGCCGGTAGGGGATCGGGACCGAGAACGCCGCCTCCATGGACAGGATTTTCCCGACATGCCCGCTGTGGACGTGGCCAAGCGCATGGATGAAAGCCGGATGGAAGCGGTAGTGGAACGCCTCCACCAGCGGCCGGCCTGTCTCTTCTGCCGCGCGCTGCATGGCCATGGCCTCGTCGGCATTCATGGCGAACGGCTTCTCGCACAGCACGGCCTTTCCGGCTTTCAGGGCGGCGATGCTGAGATCCGCATGCCGGTTCGGGGGCAGGGCATTGTAGATCAGATCGACGTCATCGCGGGCGATCAGGGCTTCATAGCTCTCCGCCACATGCTGGATTTCATGCTCTTCGGCAAAGGTTGCGGCGCGTGCCGGGTTGCGGGCGGCGACAGCGACCACCCGGCAATCGGTCCGTCGCCGGGCCGGTTCAATGACGGCTTTAGGCGCAATCTTCGCCGCCCCGAGGATACCAATCCGGATCATGCCTTGCCCCTCTGCTGACGGGCATAGTGGCAATGCCGGGCCGGTTCGTAAATCAGCCCGCAGCCGGAAGCGCCGAAATACTTAACAAGGCCTTGCTGCAATCTTTCGAATTTCACCGATCCGGTAACCAAACAGAAAGGCTGTGGCGGGTTAATGGAACATCCCAAGGCCGTTAATCTTAGGAGTGCCTACGCCAATGATGAATGATCTTACGGCGCACATCGCTAAAACTAGCGGCCTTGCGGACCCTATTGCGAAACAAGCCCTCGGCATCGTGCTCAATGCCGCCGAACGCCAGGCTTCCCCTTTCGCCACGGCCATGTTCACGACCATCCCCGGCGCGCGTGCCCTTTCGGCCCGTACAGGCAGCGAGCTTGGCGCCCCGGTCGGTGAAATTGCCCGCATGATCGAGCAGACCCCGGGCGGCAAGCGCCGCGTCGCGCGCGAGATGATCACCGCGCTGCATGCCATCGGCCTTGACCACAAGCATATCGGCGCGCTGCTGCCGGCGATCTCATCCCATATGGAAGAGGTGCATGGCCTGACCGGCTTCGGCCATTTGGGCGATCTGATCGGCTCCGATCTCGATGGCGATATCACGGCGGACGACAGCGACACCAAGGCCGCTTGAGCTCCAGGGTCTTCGGAAGGAAGCGCCGCTCCTACGGGGCGGCTTTTCTTTGCCTGACAGAATATTGTCTGCACCGATGATCCAGCCTCGGATTTCCTGCGTATCACCTTCGATACGTCTGGCGTCCGCACCCCAGCAAGGCGTGTCTATCTACCCAAGGGCCAGGTTGCCAATTTACCCTCCCGGCAGCCTGGCCCTTTCCCTTCGCGTCCGCCCTGTTTATGGAAGGGCGAACGAACAGGGGAATTTCACTCATGACAGCGACTGCGACGCTTCAGGCGGATGAGAAACTTGCGCTCGACCTGATGGCGGCCATCCGGGCGGCGGCGGACGAGCTTTGCGCGCCGTCCCATGTGGACCTCGTCTCGGTGACCGTGGATGTCTCCGCCCGTATCGACGATGCGTCCAAAGCCAGCTTCGATACCCGGATCGACCGGCGCACGCGCACCATTCTGTTTGCAGGCGGCTCGGCTTCCGTGGATGGCACGATCGTGATGAGCGCGACGGCCGTCTATTCCATCCGCCCGGCCTGAATCGCCCGTCCGTCGAACGCTCCCTCTGGCAGGGTGTCGAGTTCGTTGCGGACGCGGGGCAGGGCCTCCGGGTGTTCCTCCTGAAGCCAGATGATCATCTTTTCACGGATGAAGCAGCGCAGGTCCCACGCGTCTGGTGAGTTCTTTGCGCTGGCCAAAGCCCGCACACGGATCGTGCTGAGGCCGGTATCGGTCACCTGCAGGTTCACGACATCGCCATCCCATAAGGGCGACGCGCGGCAGATTTCGGTCAGCTTCTCCCGCATTTCGGAAACCGGTGCGCGATAGTCCAGCGACCAGAACACGCTGCCGATGATGCTGGCTGATTTCCGCGTCCAGTTCTGGAAGGGCTGTTCGATAAAATAGGAAAGCGGCACGATCAGGCGCCGCCAGTCCCAGATACGGACCACGACATAGAAGAGACCGATCTCCTCGATCCAGCCCCACTCATCTTCCAGCACGACCGCATCGTCCAGCCGGATCGGCTGGGTGAAGGCGATCTGCAGGCCGGCGATCAGGTTCGACAGCATCGGCCGGGCCGCGATGCCGACTGCGATGCCCGCGATCCCGGCAGAGGCGAACAGGCTGACGCCGAACTGTTTCACGCCGGGGATCAGTGTCAGCGCCGCGGCGACCGTGATCACACCGACCGCGACAACCCAGATGCGCCTGACCACGTCCAGCCGAGTCGCGGACTTGCGGGCCTGCAGATTGTCGGCCTCGTGAAAGTTCAGTTTGGCGAGCCGCCGTTTTACCAGACCGTCGACCAATGTGCCGATCGTCCAGCCGGTGGCGGCGATGAAGCAGATGGAGGCGAGCACGCCCGGCCAGTCGCCAAGCTTGTCCCAGTCCGGCACCAGGCCTGTGTGAGGGATGGTCAGGATGGCCGCGCCAATCAGGGTGAACAGGGCAGGTGGCCGCGCGCGCTTCAGCCAGCGAATCCGCATCGCCAGCCTCAGCTTTTCCCGCTTCGAGAGGGTGGGGGCCGTTTCCTTCTTGTCTGCCTTTCCCGTGATGACAGGGCTCCTTGCGGTGACGTGTCCTATACGTCCGGATACGCGAAAGGACTGCGTGGGTCCAACAGCCGAAGCGATGTTTCGCGTCAAAACGGCCATACCGACCCCCTGCCGGGCGCAATGGCGGGCCTTTTTGGGCAGGTGTGGGAAGCTGAGACCGCTATTTGCGGCAAACCCGGCTTCTGTTTATTCAAAATCAGCAAAGTCTTTTCAATTGTACCGCCATCTGGCAGCAAACGATCCAGACTGAGACCTTTCTAGGAGTATGTGCATGATCCTCTCCCGTATGCCGCGTCTGATGGCCGCCGGCGCCATGGCCCTTGTTCTGGCTGCCTGTGGAGGCGGCGGTGGCGGCGGGTCCGCCAGCGATGTGCCGACGCTTCGCCGCGGCATCTCGGCCAAGGTCGACACGCTGGATCCGCACAAATCCTCGGCGCAATGGGAGAACATCCTGATCGGTGACATGTTCATCGGCCTGACAACGGATGGCGCGGACGGCCGCCCGCAGCCCGGCATGGCGACCAGCTGGGACACCAGCGCCGACGGCCTCGTCTGGACCTTCCACCTCGGTGACTATGTCTGGTCCGATGGCAATCCGGTGACGGCAAACGACTTTGTCTATGGCCTGCGCCGCATCCAGTCTCCGGAAGTGGCGTCGCAGTATTCCTCGCTGCTTTACCTGATAAAGAATGCCGCCAAGATCAATGAAGGCGTGTTGCCGCCGGAAGAGCTGGGCGCCCGCGCCATCGACGACAAGACGCTGGAACTGACGCTGGAATACCCAGCGCCCTACCTGCCGGGCCTGCTCACCCACTACACGACTTATCCGGTGCCGAGCCAGGCCATCGAGACCTATGGCGATGCGTGGATCCAGCCCGACAACATCGTGGTGAACGGTCCGTACAAGCTGGTCTACTGGCGTACGGGCGACCAGTTGGTGTCCGAAAAGAACCCGACAGGCTTTGGCGCAGCCGATGCCTGCTTCGACCGCGTCGTCTATTTCGAACTGGAGGATCTCTCCTCGGTCGAGAACAAGATCCAGGCCGGTGAACTGGATATCAACAACGCCTTCGATGGAGCCCGCCAGGCCGAGATCGAAGCCAAGTTGCCGGGCTGGGTCCGCACGACACCCGCCCTGATCACGACGTACTGGGCGTTCAACACCGAAGTCGCGCCGTTTGACGATGTCCGCGTGCGCAAGGCACTCGCGATGGCGCTCGACCGGGAATTCATGGTGAAAAGCGTCCTGACGCCCGGCTATGTGCCGGCCTATTCGATGGTGCCTCCGGGGATCGACAATTACGATGCCCCGCGTCCGCATGTGGACTGGGAGGACGTCCCGCGCCCGGAACGGCTCGCGGAAGCCAAGCGCCTGCTGGAAGAAGCCGGATACGGGCCGGGCAATCCGCTGGAGTTCGAGTACATCCACCGCTCGACCGACGACAATCCGAAGGTTGCCCCGGTGGCTCAGGCCAACTGGGCCGAGATTGCCCCATGGGTGAAGCCGACGATCGTGAAGCAGGATACGAAAGTGCTCTATGCGCGCCTGCGCCAGTCGGACTTCCAGGTTGCCGATGCGGCCTGGGTCGCGGACTTCGACGATCCGATCAACTATCTCTACCTGCTGAAATCCGACACCGGCCAGCAGAACTACGGCAATTACAACAATCCGGAATATGACGCGCTGATCATGCGCTCCAATTCGGAACTGGACCTCAAGAAACGGGCCCAGACGTTTGCCGAGGCCGAGGCGCTGATGCTGAACGATTACCCGATCACGCCGATGTGGTTCCAGGTGACCAAGAACCTCGTCGATCCGACGCTGACCGGCTTTGAAGACAACGCCAAGGACCAGCACCGCTCGCGCTTCATCTGCCGGGATGGTATGAAGACCGCAGAATAAACGTCGCTGAACAGGGGGAGGCGGCATGAGTCATGACCTCGAAGTGGCCGGGGCGGCCTCCCTTGGCGGCCTGTCCTCCGGCGAGCACCATCAGGTTCAGCCGCCGGGTGAGCCCTGCCGCAATTGCGGCACGGTGGTGATGGAACGCTACTGCACCCGGTGCGGACAGCTAGCCTCGAACTTCCACCGGCCGTTCTTCAGTCTCGTCGCCTCCAGCCTCGCGGACACGTTCGCGCTGGACAGCCGGCTGTGGCGGTCGGTGCCACTGCTCCTGTTCCGGCCGGGCCGGATGACGCGGGACTATCTGGACGGCAAGCGTGCGCGGTACGTCCCGCCGTTCCGCATGTTCCTCCTGTCGTCGGTCCTGTTCTTCCTCACCGTCTTTGGGCTCGGCGACCGGCTCGGCTGGTATGCCGGCTGGAACATCAATTCGGGCGCAGGTCTGGAGCGGTCGGCGGAAACGCGCGCTGACGCGATCGCCGCGCTGAAGCTGGAGCTGGAAGACGAAAACCTGGGTGAAGAGGGCAGGGCCGCGCTGGAATCAACGCTGGCCACGCTGGAAGCCGGCGTGGAACTGCCATTCGTCAACGAGGACGGGACGGTCGACCGCGACGCCCTGCATGACGCCATCGACAAGGCCACGGAAGAGGGGGTTAGCCCGGAGGAAACCCAGGCTTTTCAGGCTGCGGGCGACCAGTTTGCCCGGGTTTTCGAAAATCAGGACCGCTTTGCCGCGCGTTTCCGGGAATGGGCGCCGCGATTCAGCCTGATGTTCATGCCGTTGCTCGCGCTGATGTTGACGCTGGTCTACATATGGAAACCTAAGGTTTACATATACGACCATGTTATAACTTCGCTCCATTTTCAAACATTCATATATTGCCAGTTATTTTTACTAATAATTGCAGGTGCTTTGCTGCATATTGGTGCCGGTTGGCTGGTTGCCATCGGAACAACTTGGGGTGTTTTTTACCTGCACAGGCAGCTTCGCGTCACCTACGGGACCGGCTTCTTCATGGCGGCGCTTCGTACCTCCATTCTGCTGATTCTTGGTATAACCGTGCTGTTTCTGCTCGCGCTCGGGCTGGTTATTCTCAGTTTTGTCCTCACTTGAACGCGTTTGCCTCGCCGACTGAGGCAAATAAACCACACCCCCCACGCTTTCGATGACAGAACAGTAACGATGCGTTGACGCTACGGTGACGAGGGTCTTATCGATATGCCCAAGTCCGGATTTCAGGGGTCCGGACACGCGCCAGAAGACGGCGCAGTTCAACTATTGGAGGTAATATAGTGAACGGGAAATCCATTAAGTCCCGCCTGCTGGCCTCGTCCGTTATCGCGGGCGCGGCGTTTGCAGCACAGGCGAGCATGACTGCAACCGCTCAGGAAACGGCTGAGACGGCAACGCCGGTGACCGCCGTGACGGAAGAAGACGTCGCGCGTCAGGAAACGGTTGTTGTCACGGGTTCGATTCTTGCTGGTGAAACGGCATCGCCTGTCACCACGATGACGGCAGAAAACTTCGACGCACGCGGTATCGTTACGATCTCCGACGCTGTGACGAAGCTGTCCGCAAACAACGCTGGTACGATCCCGCAAAACTGGAACGTCGGCTTCAACTTCGCAACGGGTGCAACTGCCATCTCGCTGCGCGGTCTGACGACCAGCTCCACGCTGACCGTTTTCGACGGCCTGCGCATGGCGCCGTATCCGCTGGCCGATGACGGCCGCCGTAACTTCGTTGACCTGAACGCAATTCCACAGGGCATCGTCGACCGCGTCGAAGTGCTGCGCGATGGCGCTTCGTCCACCTATGGTGCAGACGCCATTGCCGGTGTTGTCAACGTCATCACCAAGAAAGAAATCCAGGGCGTTCACGCTGACGCATCCTACGGTATCGCCCAGGAAGGCGACGGCCAGGAACTGCGCTTCGGCCTGACCATGGGTAAGGGTGACCTGGACCTCGACGGCTTCAACGTTTACGTGGCCGGCGAATATCAGGACAGCGAAGCGATCTATCCGCGCGACCGCGGTTATCCGTTCAACACCTGGGACTGGAGCGACATCTGTGGCCCGTCCGGCAGCTGTCTGGACAACGGCAACCCGAACGGCATTGAGTTTGACGGCAGTTTCGATGGCGTAGGTAAAACTCGTGTACCGATGATCCGTCCTTATCAGGATGGAGCTGCTGTGGGTCCCTACGAACTGGGGGATCCGACAAAGGGCTGTCAAGGTCTTACTGAGCATGTCATCACCGCTGAGCAAGCGGGCGATTCGACTGCTTGGCCGGCAGGTACGGTGGTCTGTGAGCAGAACATCTTCGGCGACTACTACCAGGCTTCTCCGGACATCACCCGTTCGGGCCTGGCCAGCCGCGCTACCTTCCGTCTGGACAATGGCGCAGAAGTGTACGCCCGCGCAGACTGGTACCGCGTGACCAGCATGAGCTCGTTCACGCCCTATGGCTGGAATGGCGACACGGCGCCTCCGGGACAAATCAAGACTCCGCTGGTCTTGTTGCCGGTTTATGTCTGCCCGACGGGTACCGAGACCTGTGATGCAAGCAATGGCACGCTGAACCCGCAGAACCCATATGCTGCTGAAGGATATGAAGCCCAAATTCTCGGCTATCCAAGCCGTCAGCGCTCTGTCGAATCTCAGGCTGATACATTCCGTGCGGCCGCTGGTATCGATGGTTCGTTCGGAAATGGCTGGGACTATTCGGCTGACCTGTCGATCTCGCACGTCGATCTCGACATTACCCGCAACGGCTACATCGTCCTGCAAAACCTGCTGGATGTCGTTGCTGACGGCTCTTTCAACTTCATTGACCAGTCTGCGAACACCCGTGCACAGTATGATGCCCTCATGCCGGAAAGCGTCAATAATTCGACGTCCGATGTGATCCAGGGCCAAGCGACCCTGAAAAAGGACCTGTTCGAGCTTCCGGGTGGCCCGCTTCAGGCTGCTGTGGGCGTTGCCTGGCGTGAAGAAAAAATCGACAACCCGAGTGCAAACCCGGCAAACGATCTTCACCCGACTGAGCGTTACTACAACCTCAACTCCGTCGGTGCCGTTGGTAGCCGTCAGGTCTGGTCGGGCTTCTTCGAAGCGGATGCGCCGATCCTTGATAACGTCAACGTGAACATCTCTGGTCGTTACGATGAATATTCTTCGGGTCAGGATAACTTCTCACCGAAGATTGGCATCAAGTGGGATCCGATCCAGACGCTGTCGCTGCGCGGCACGTATTCGGAAGGCTTCCGCATTCCGAGTTTCAACGAGTCTTTCGGCCTGCCGACGACCGGCTACATTTCGCAAACTCTGGACGCGGACGATCCCGGCGTTGCTGAATTCATTGCGGCGCATGCCAGCAACCCAGCCTACACATCGGGTACGTACAATGTTGGTCTGACTTCCTCGGGCAATCCGGGCCTCGATCCAGAAGAATCGAAGTCCTACACCTTGGGCGCAGTCTGGAGTCCGACTTCGGACCTTCAGTTCACGGTCGATTACTGGAAGATTGAGGTCAGCAACCTCATCACCAACGTCAACTACGGTCCGGCGATCGAAGCTTACTACGCCCAAGGCGGCGTCGTGAACCTCGATGGAATTACAGTTCGCCCTGGCACGATTGACTTGGAAAATCCGAACGCCCTACCGCTGCTTGGCTTCATCGAGTATAGCTACACCAATGCTGACTCGCAGGAAGTGTCGGGTGTCGACTTCTCGGCAAAACTGCACAAGTCGCTGCCGATGGGTCTGGAATGGACTTCGGTTGCCAACGTTTCGTATCTCGACAACTACGAGAAGACCTATGACGATGGCACGACCGAAAGCTACGCCGGCACGCTCAGCCCCTGTGACGTGACGTCCTGCTCCGGTGCGCCTGACTGGCGTTGGGACTGGCAGAACACGATCGACTACAATGACACGTCGGTCACTCTGACGGCCTACTACACGGCGGGTCTGGATCTGGCTTCGACCGACTACGGTGGCGTGAAAGGTGATTGTGCAAACAACATTGGTGCGTCCGTCTATCCCTACAACGATGGCACCCCGTCGCTCTGTTCGTCGGATGACATCCTGTACTTCGACCTGACGGCAAGCCACAAAGTCAACGAGAAGCTCTCGGTCTACATGAACGTTCTGAACCTCCTGAATTCGGAACCGAACTTCGACCCGAGTGCTGCTTACTCCCTGTACGGCTACAACCCGGCCTGGGATTCCTCTGGCTTCATCGGCCGTTACTTCCGCATCGGCGCGAAGGTGGACTTCTAGTCCGGCCTCGCTGTTCGACAGCAAATCGGGAACGGCGGTCCTTCGGGACCGCCGTTTTCTTTTGGCGTAACAAAATGTGAACGCAACGGTGCCCGGAATGGCGCCGTATATTGTCCCTATATTGCCTGTATATGGTGTTTCCGATGGTCTGCAGACGGACCCTTATCCAACCGGTTTGCGGTGGGGGGCGGCGTCAGGCATCCGCGTGCCAGCGGGCATAGATGGCCGTCGGAAGCAGGCGGTCGGAGTCTTTCTGGGGCAGGGCCATTTCGCCCATTTCCATCGTGCCACCGAAGGGCTTCAGCCGGTCAGCCAGCGCCTGCGCCAGGGCGAGGTAAGACAGCCGCACAGCGTAAGCCGTGAGGATCACGAAGCGCGGCTGGTCGCTCAGTAGGTCCCGCACAGTGTCCAGTAATTCCGGGAGATTTTCCTCGAAACGCCAGGTTTCATTCTTGGGGCCGCGGCCGAATTTCGGCGGGTCCAGGATGATGCCGTCATAGCGGTTGCCGCGCCGGATTTCGCGGGCGGTGAACTTCATCGCGTCGTCGGCGATCCAGCGGATCGGTTTGTCGTCGAGGCCGCTGAGGGACTGGTTTTCCTTGCCGTAGCCGTTCGATTTCGGGCTCGCATCGAGGTGCACGACCTCCGCGCCCGCGGTGGCGCAGGCGAGCGACATCATTCCGGTATAACCGAAAAGATTCAAGGCGTTGATGGGGCGTCCGGCGGTACGGATCTGCTCCTGAGCGAAGCGCCAATGGACAGAATGCTCCTGGAAGACGCCCATGTGCCGGAAGGCAGTGCGCCGGGCGTTGAAGGTCAGCCCGTTCCAGCGCATCGGCCAGGTGTCCTGCGCCTTGGGGGAGAGGATCTCCCAGTTGCCGGAGCCGTCTTCATCATTGTTTTTGCTGGAGAAACGGGCATCGGCGCGCCAGGTTTCCACCGGGCGGGCCGGTTCCCAGAAGGCCTGCGGATCGGGCCGGATCACGGTCTGGCTGCCGAAGCGTTCCAGCTTCTGCAGGTGCCCGGAATCGAGCAGGGCATAGTCGTCCCAGTCATCCGCGACGAGCAGCTTTGTCTCTGTTTTCATTGGAAATCCCGCTGCCGCCAAGCCTCATAGACCATGATCGCGGTGGCCTGCGCAAGGTTCAGACTGTCCGCTCCGCCGCGCATGGGGATGAGGACGAGCTGGTCGCAATCGGCTTCGACGGGGGGCGGGAGGCCGGCCTGTTCATTGCCCATCAGGATCACTGTATCCTGTTGCAAATCCACCAGATCGTGGCGGGCGGTGCCGTTCACGGAGGCGGCGACGGAGGCGATGCCGGCCGTGCGGCGCCAGGCTTCGAAATCTTCATAGGAAGCGGTTGCAAATGGCATGTCGAACAGCGACCCCATGGAGGCGCGCACGGCCTCGAAGCTGTAAGGATCACAACAGGTTCCGACGAGGATGACCCCGTCCGCCCCGGCGCAATCGGCAGTCCGCAAAATCGTCCCCAGATTGCCCGGATCGCGCACTTCATAAAGGGCGACGAACAATGACTTCTGCGGACCATGCCGGACTTCAAGCTGATCAAGCGTGACCTGTCGTTGCTTGAACGTTGCGATAACGGACTGGGCGTTGTCCTTGTGGGTGATCTTCGACATCAGCCGCTCGGGCACCAGCACGACCCGCGCGCCGGCGGCCTCTGCCTTGTCAGCGAGGGCGGCAATATGCGGGCGGTCCGCAACCGCTGCGGCCACGACGAGCGTGTCCGGCTCCCAGTTATTGGCGAGACCTTGTTCCACAAGGCGCGCGCCTTCGGCCAGGAACAGGCCGCTCGCCTGGCGTTCCTTCTTCCGCTCAAGGCCTTTCAACGACTTGATCAGCGGGTTCGACGGGGAGGTGAGGGTTTCTGGCGGACGTTTCATGCGTTGTGGATCGCGTGCGGCGGACTCTTGCGACGGGTCCCTGAATAGGGCATCCCATCACAAAGGGAATGCCTAACAGGAGGTTAGCGGGGTCCCGAATGAAAATGCTCGATTACCTGCTGGCGCCAGTTGCGCTGGTAGGCCTCGTGGCAACGGGATGGTGGGGGCTGTACCAGTCTCCGCAGCGGCCTGCAAACCTGGCCGCGCAGCTTGAGCAGGATGCCAACGCCACCCTTGCCCGAAATGGATATGACTGGGCGCATGTGCGCATGAACGGCCAACGGGCCGTGCTGAAGGGGGCTGCCCCTTCGGAGGATGCCGCCATGGCCGCTGCCGAGACGGTATTGCGGTCCACCTGGGGCGGCGGCGTGATCGTCGGCGGGGTGACTGTTGTCGAGGTTGCGGTCGATCCGGGCCTGCCGGTATCGCCCTTTGTGTGGCGCGCAGAGAAGCTGGCTGACGGCCATATGATCCTTTCCGGTTACGTCCCCTCGCGCATGATCGCCAGCCAGATCGAAGCGGAAGCGACGCGCCTGTCGGGCGGACAGGCTGCCGAAAACCGGATGGAGGTTGCCGCCGGTGCGCCGGGTGGCAACTGGCAGGGCGTCGCGCGCTTCGGCCTTGGTATCCTGTCGGACATGGATGAAGGCGAAGTTCGTCTCATTGGCAGCACGCTGCGGGTGAGCGGCACTGAGGCGGACCCGGCAGAGCGCGCGCACCTGTCTGCGCAGGTCGCCGCGCTGGCTGCGCCGTATCGCGGCGTACCGCTGATCAAGGGGCTGCCTGTCTGGACGGCGGCACATACGGATGAAGGACTGGTCCTGGAGGGCAAAGTTCGCAGTGAAACCCAGCGAAGCGAACTGGTCGGCACGGCTCAGGCGAATACGTCCGGCGACGTGATCGACCGGATGGAACTCGCCCCCGATATGCCGGATGACTGGATCGCGCTCGCGCAGACCGGCCTGCCGTCATTTGCCCGGTTCCAGTCGGGAGACATGGGGTACTATCCGGCAGACGGCGATGCGGGTTTCGTGATCGAAGGCGAGGCACCTGCCAGCCTTATCCAATCGGTCAAACAGGATATCGCGGCGGCGGAGCCCGGTATACCGGCGACCGTCTGGGCCTATCCGATGGATGTGGATGTCCCGGAAGTGTCAGGGATCGACTTTGCGAAAGATGCGGCGACTGCCTGCCAGTCGGCATTCGATGCCGTGCTGGCCGCAAACCCGGTCGGGTTTGAAGCAGACGGAACGACCCTTTCCCGCGAGAGCTGGCCTGCGCTCGACAAATTGCTGGCCGTGTCACATCGCTGCGCGCCGGGCCTGCTATTCGAAATCGGCGGACACGCTGATTCGACAGGCAATTCCGATGGCGCAGGCGCTTCCGGAAAAGCACGTGCCGAAGCGGTCGTGTCCTATATGGTGGCAGCCGGGTTTGATCCTGCCCGCCTGTCTGCGCTTGGCTATGGCCCAGACCAGCCTGCGCGGGCTAATGACAATGGTGACGGTCAGGTATCCGGCCGGCTGATAGAAATCAGGGTTCTGACACGGAGCGACTAATGGCTTGGCTTGTAACACATATGTGGATGGTGCTGGCTGGAGCGACCGTGTTTGCGCTCCTCCTCGGCTGGTCCGTTCGCGGCATGCTGCTGACCGGCAAGATGCGCAAGGCCATTGTCGACAAGGATGTGGCCCTGACTGAACTCGATCAGGCGCGCGACGAGATCGAGCGCCTGTTTGCGGCCCAAAGGGCTCAGCGCGGGGAAGGCGGGAATGTCGCCGATGCGTCCGCCCGCAAGATTTCAGACCTGACATCGGAACTTCAGAAAGCGAAGACCGAACTTGCGACCCTGAAAACGGAATCTGCCAAGGCGAGCGCAGCAGCCTCTGCAGCCCCGGCTGCCGACACGGATGCACCGACCATTGTGCTACCGCCGAACCGGGGCGGGGCCGAAGACGCATCGGGCCAGGTCGAAACAGCTCCGTCCGCTGGCACAGCGGATGACGACGCCGAAGCCCCGACGCTGGTCTGGCGTAACCGGCATCTTGAAGCCCGGGTGCAGCACCTTGAAAGCCAGCTCGCAGAACGGGCGGCTGCTCCCGCCGCTCCGGTCGTTGTTGCCGAAGCCATCGAGCCTCAGCCGGCTACCGAGCCTTCGGTCGACGAGGCAGGGCTGGATAAACTGAAATGGCAGGCCGACTATCTCAAGCAGCGCGTCGAGGCGCTCGAAGCCGAACTGGCCAAGGCGCCCGCGGAAGCACCGGTCTTGGCCGATGAGGATCTCAACGAGGAGATGGCCCGCCTGCGCTGGCGCAATCGTTTCCTGGAGGGCCGGCTCGCCTATTTCGAAGGCGGCGCGGAAGACGCTGCGGCTGAAACGGTTGCCGAACCGACTGGTGCGGAAGCGATGCTCGAAGAGCTGGAAGTGACGGATACTGCCGCCGACATGACCGAAGCGGTCGAGGCCATGGCCGAAGACATCTCCGCGGCCGAAACGTTTGAAGACGTTGAAGCGGAGCCCGTCTACGAGGAGCCGGCAGTCGAAGTGCAAGCCGAAGACGAAGTCATTGAAGACGTGACCGTCGAGGAATTGGAGATCATCGAGGAAGAGATCGAAACGGCGGACGAAGACGCATTTGCCGAAGTCTCTGAAGATGAAGCCGAAACGGAAGAAGACAGTTTCGAAGACGTTTCCGACGATGAAGAGGAATCCCTCGCCGAAGCCGATCATGCCGATGAGGATGTGCTCTCGGATGAGGAGTATGACGAAGAAGACTTCATCGAAGAAGATCAGTCCGATGAGGAATTCGACGCAGAGGCTGACGAAGCAGACGAAGTCGACGACGAAGACGACTACGAGGAAGACGACACGGACGAGCAGGACGAGTCGTACGACGAAGAATCCTATGAGGACGAGTCTGACGAAGACGAGTCTGACGAAGACGGCGAAGTCGAAGACGAATATGAAGACGACGCCGATGAGGACTCCGACGACGATGAGGAAGGCGAGTCCGAAGACGACGATGCCGACGAAGCGTACGACGACTCGGAAGATGAATTTGAAGCTGACGCTGACGATGAAGACGGCTCCGACGAGGAGTCTGACGAGTTTTCGGACGAAGCGGACGACGCCGAAGACGACGCTGAGGATGAGGGCGACTTCGAGGAAGAAGACGAGTCTGTCGAAGATGAAGTCTCATACGAGACAGAAGAGACGGTCCTGACAGAGCGCCCGATGGCGATGAGTGGCCCGGTCGAAGGTCATCCGGATGACCTGACCCTGATTGGCGGCATTGGTCCCAAGATCCAGGTCCTGCTGAACGAGCTGGGCGTCTGGCACTATGACCAGATTGCCGAATGGACGCCGGAGAATGTCGCCTGGATGGACGAGCATCTCAATTTCGGCGGTCGCATCGCCCGCGAAGGCTGGGTGGAGCAGGCGGCTGTTCTGGTCCGCGACGCAGAAAGTGTCTGACACATTCAGGCGAGGTTCAGCCGGAACCGGCGAGCCTTGCCCGCGTAATCGCCCGGCGCGCCCGATTGCAATTTGCAGGCGCGCGGCTAACCTTGATTTGCCTGCAACAGGGAGAGGCACATGACGAAACTGATCGATATCGATAGCGCTATTTTCGAGGGCGCGCCGCGTGTGAACCTGTCCCGCCGGGCCATCATTTCCGGCATGGCTGCCGGCACGGTGTTTCCGTTCATCAGCGGCTGCGAGACCAACCCCGCAACGGGCCGCAGCCAGCTCCTGCTGTTCGGTGATCAGGAAGTGGCGTCCATGGCCGCATCGGCCTGGACCGACATGAAAGCGCAAACGCCTGTGACGGCGAATTCCCAGCTGAAGAACCGCGTGCTGCATGTGTGGGAGAAAACCGTGCGCGGGGCGGAGCAAAAAGGCGACATCGCAGCCGGACAGAGCTGGGATGTGGCCGTGTTCGATACGGACGACGTCAACGCGTTCGTCATGCCGGGCAACCGGGTCGGCGTGTATCGCGGTATAACGGAACTGACCGAGAATGATGACCAGCTCTCATCCGTTCTGGGCCACGAGACAGGCCACGTGGTCGGCCGCCATGCTGCTGAGCGCCTGTCGGTGACGACGCTGGCGCAGACGGGACTCGCCGTCGGCCAGATCGCCATTGCCCAGTCCGATACGCTGTCCAAGTATGGCAGCGAAATCGGCGCGCTGGGCGGCGCCGCCATGCAGTTCGGCGTGATCCTGCCCTACAGCCGCAATCATGAACTCGAGGCTGACAAGCTCGGCGTCGATTACATGCACAATGCCGGCTACGACGTGCGCCAGTCCGTGCGCCTGTGGGAGCTGATGGATGCCCAGTCCAAGGGCCAGCGCCCGCCGGAATTCATGTCCACCCACCCGGACCCGGCTCGCCGGGCCGATGAGCTGGTGAAATACATCAACGCGAAGGGCTATGCCCTCATGTAGCAGGGAAGGGGCGGCCTGACTCGTCCCGCTTGACCCCACTATCCAGATGCGCCATACGCGCCGCTTCTGCGGGAGGCATGCCATGCCAGACCGCGGAGCCTCCATTGTAACCGGGCGGATCGAAAGACCACCGCCCCATCTGAAACGTTCGAGAGGACAATATGGCCAAGAAACTGCTGGGGCAGCTGAAGCTCCAGATTCCTGCCGGCCAGGCCAACCCGTCGCCGCCCGTCGGCCCGGCGCTCGGTCAGCGCGGCATCAACATCATGGAATTCTGCAAGGCGTTCAACGCCAAGACCCAATCCATGGAACCCGGCCTGCCAGTACCGGTCGTCATCGACTACTACCAGGACAAGTCGTTCACCTTCATCACCAAGACGCCGCCGGCGACTGTGCTGCTGAAGAAGGCTGCCAAGCTGAAGCTCGGCAAGAAGCCTGCTTCCGGCGCCAAGAAGCCGGGCTACGACACCGTCGGCAAGGTCACCATGGCCCAGGTGCGCGAGATCGCCGAGATCAAGATGGTCGACCTCAACGCCAACGACATTGACGCAGCTGCCAAGATCATCGCCGGTTCCGCCCGCGCGATGGGCATCGAAGTTGTGGAGTAAGAACCATGGCAAAAGCAGGAAAGCGCGCACGCGCAATTGCAGAAACCGTTGACGCAAACAAGGCCTACACCGTCGCTGACGCTGTGGCGCTGGTGAAGTCCAACGCAAAAGCCAAGTTCGACGAAACCGTCGAGATCGCCGTGAACCTCGGCGTTGACCCGAAATACGCTGACCAGATGGTCCGCGGTGTGGTCAACCTGCCGGCCGGCACGGGCAAGGACGTCCGCGTCGCCGTGTTCGCGAAGGATGCAAAAGCAGAAGAAGCCACCGCAGCCGGTGCCGATTTCGTCGGTGCTGAAGACCTGATGGAAAAGATCCAGGGCGGTTTCATGGACTTCGACCGCGTCATCGCATCGCCGGACATGATGGCCGTTGTCGGCCGTCTCGGTAAGGTGCTCGGCCCGCGCGGCCTGATGCCGAACCCGAAAGTCGGCACCGTGACCCCGAACGTGGCCCAGGCCGTCAAGGACGCGAAATCCGGCTCGGTCGAGTTCCGCGTCGAGAAAGCCGGTATCATCCACGCCGGCATCGGCAAGGCCTCCTTTGCTGAAGACGACATGGCGAAGAACGTCTCGGCGTTCCTGGATGCGCTTGTGAAAGCACGTCCGTCCGGCGCGAAAGGTACGTTCGTCCGGAAGATCTCGCTTTCGTCCACCATGGGCGCTGGCGTCACGATCGACACGGCAGAGATCTCTCAGTAAGCCTGAGCGGATCATCGAACGAATAAGAAAAGCCCGGCGCCGCAAGGTGCCGGGCTTTTCCGTTCAGGGGCTGGGTGGGGTGGGGACGCCCCCTAGTTGTTGTCGGCCGTGACGATGATGACGGAGTCTTCGGCCGGCTCGAGCGAACGGGTCACGGCGACGTGGTATTCCGTCAGGTCGGCGCTTTGCACCTGACCAACGGTGCGGTCGACGACGTCAGCTGCGCAGTTGGATATGGCGGTCGGCCAGATGCCGGCGATGGCGCTGGAGTTGTCATAAATGCTGCGACAGTAGTCACGCGCCGATTTTTCGATGGATGCATAGGTTTCCGCTGCGGTTGCGCCACGGTTGAAGCTAATAGTTGCATCCTCACCGGTTTGTGCGGTGGCCGTCATGCCGAATCCGGCGACAGCGAACGGAATTGCGGCAAGGGCGAAGCGGATCGGGTGGAAATTCATGTCAGGACCTCTCATCTGGAACTGGACAGGACCTCGATTGATCCCGTCTTTGCGCCTGACAATCGTTCACACCGGGTGCGTTGGTCCTGTGGAGAGGCTTAGGAAAACCTGATGTTTACATTATGCCTTGTTTTTAAAGGAGTAAGTTCGGCCTGATTGCTTCGGACTTTCCGGTCCAGTTGGGATATTCTCGGCGCAGGAGCTTCGTCAGACGGCAACAACCACGATGGCAGACACGTTCGGTTCAGGCACAGAAGCAGAGAAGGAGCGATCCGATTTCCGGATCGGCGCCCTGCTGGTCGAGCCTGACCAGAACTGCGTTTCGGATGGGACTGACCGCCACCGGCTGGAGCCGAAGGTCATGGAGGTGCTGTGCGCGCTGGCCGACCGTCCCGGCGAAGTCATCTCCCGTCAGGAGCTGATAGATCGGGTCTGGGGCGTGGAGCATGGCGCTGATGAAAGCCTGACCCGGGCGATCTCTCTTCTGAGGAGCGCGCTGAACACCGATAAGGATTTGCACTCGGCGATCGAGACCATCCCAAAGCGCGGATACCGGCTTGCGGCTGAAATTGGCGGTGTCGAAGAGGCCGTCACAGTGCCGGAAGCGCCTGCCATGGCGGCGGCCGCGGAAGAGCCGGTCGCTCCCTTTGTGCGTGAACCGTGGCGCCGTGCCGCCGAGATCAGCCCAATCCGCTACGTCTCTGCGCTTGTCGTCCTCGCCTGCATCATGTTGTGGACCGGCGTCATGATCGGCCGGTCGTCGAGCTCCTCGGTGCCGGTGCCCGACAAGTCGATTGCCGTCCTGCCGTTCGAGAATCTGGGCGGGAATACGGAGCAGGACTATTTCTCGCGCGGCTTGTCAGAAGAAATCCGCAGCCTCCTCACCCAGCTGGATGAGCTGAAGGTTGCGGGCAGGGCGCCGCCCTCCATCAACGCCGAAGAGGGACTCGATGCGCAGGCGCTCGGGAAAAAGCTGCGGGTGTCGCATGTCCTGACGGGCAGCATCCGGTCGGACAATGACCGCATCAAGGTTTCGGCGGAGTTGATCGATACCGACAGCGGGTATCAGGTCTGGTCGCACGGGTATGACCGGCTGCTCAGCGCCCAGAGCCTGTTCGACCTGCAGAAGGATATCGCCACCGATGTGGCCGGGGCTCTCAGCATTTCCCTTCATGTCCAGGAACCGAACCAGATCCTCGGCTCGGATACCGACAGTCTTGAGGCGTACAATTATTTCCTGAGCGCCAGGGAATCCGACGTCTATGGCATGGGAGATCGCAGCGAAGTGCTGGCCCTTCTCCGCAAGGCGCTTGAGCTCGATCCGGATTATGGCGCCGCTCGTGTGGCGCTGGCGATGAATATCGGCGCGCAGGCATGGAACGCGTCAACGCCGGCAGAGGCCGAGGCTTTCCTGGCGCAGGGGATGGCAATGGCGGAAGACGCTGTCCGGCTCAATCCGGACCTCGCACAGGCCTATACCGCCCTTGCGAGCTTTCAGTCGTTGAACGGCAATTGGCTGGAAGCCGGCCGGGACAACAAGGCCGCGCTGGACCGATCGCCCAATCTGCGCGTTCTGCACGACCAGACCATCTTCCTGATGCGAGCCGGCCGGATTGAGGAAGCACTGAGCATCGCGCAGCGGGGCCAGACTGCCGATCCCCTGAACCCGGACCGGGCGGCGACGCTGGCTATGGCCTATGCGCTGCTCGGCCGGCATGAAGCTGCCGCTGCGTCGCTCGAACATTACTGGACCTTGCAACTGCCGCCCGGCGGATGGGACGCCTACGCCTGGGCGATCGAGATGCAGGCGCCGCAGACACTAGAAGGGCTGACCGCCCTCAGCGAGCGGCTGATCCGGACAGATCCATCATTGCAGACGCTGGTCTCACCTGTCCTTGCCGCCCTGCCGGATCAGGCTGCGGCCTTGCAGGTGATAGAGGCCAGGTTCGAAGACGGGGCAGGGAGCCATCCGAACCGGTTTGAAATCCTGGCGGTTCTCGCTGCGCAACTGGGCGATCCTGAACTGGCGCTCCGCATCTGGCGGCACGAGCTGAATGGCACGCGCCTGCGGCTGATGCGGATCTGGGGGCCGGTCTATGCCGACATGCGCAGGCTGCCGGAATATGCTGATCTGATGACCGATATCGGCCTGCCGCCTTATTGGCGGGAGTTCGGCTGGCCGGACAGGTGCAGGCCGGTGGGGGAACAGGGTTTCGAGTGTTTCTGATTGGCTGAAGCGCGCTCCGGTTCAGCGCTTGCGCTCCGGGAAACCCCGGACTTGACTTTTTCTCACCGAGGGGGGTTGCAGGCTTGGGGATAAAGCGTTAACACCCCGCTCTTGACGGGAGTTCTCCGATGTGCATTCGGCGGCCTCCCGTTTTCCTGTCCTAGACCATGGGTCACGTATTTATACGCGATAACGGCCAGTTGGCCACCTATGCAGACGGGGTGAGGCGTTGATTCGGTTCGGAAAAACGGGGCTGACCTGTTTTTGGCTTACCGGGGCAAGCGGCCAATCCCTGGGCAGGCGCTGGAAGGCCAACCGGCCAGAAGGCGATTACCAGGGCGGCCGGATGGTCCGGGCGCCTCAATGGAGACCCGCTATGGATAAAGCTGGAAAAACTGCGGCTCTGGAATCCCTGAAAGGGGTTTTCGAAGAGTCCGGTGCGGTCGTTGTGACCCACTATACCGGTCTGTCTGTTGCGGAAATGACGAAGCTGCGTGGCATGCTCCGCAAGGACGGTGCGCAGCTGAAGGTGGTCAAGAATACCCTGGCGCAGATCGCGCTTGAGGGTAAGGGCGGCGACGAAGCCAAGGACATGTTCCAGGGCCCGGTTGCCATCGCCTTTTCACCTGACCCGGTGTCGGCTGCGAAAGCGGCTGACGAGTTCTCGAAGGAAAATTCGAAGCTCGTGATCATCGGTGCAGTGATGGGCGACCAGGTCCTCGACGCCAAAGGTGTCGAAGCTCTGGCGAAACTCCCCTCGCTCGACCAGCTTCGTGGCAAGCTCATCGGCCTCATCCAGGCTCCGGCAACGAAAGTTGCAGGCGTCGTGCAGGCACCGGCTGGCCAACTCGCTCGTGTGGTTTCGGCATTCGCCAACAAAGACGCAGCCTGAGCCATCGTTTCCGGAAACTGAAGACCCAATCAACCGAACCAAACAGGAATTACCAAAATGGCAGACCTTGAAAAACTCGTCGACGACCTGTCGGCCCTCACCGTCCTCGAAGCCGCTGAACTCGCAAAACTTCTCGAAGAGAAGTGGGGCGTTTCCGCTGCTGCTCCGGTCGCAGTCGCAGCCGTCGCCGGTGGCGATGCAGGCGGTGCAGCCGCTGCTGAAGAGAAAGACGAATTCGACGTCATCCTGGCAGAAGCCGGTGGCAAGAAAATCGAAGTCATCAAACTCGTCCGCGAAGTCGTTCCGTCGCTCGGCCTGAAAGAAGCCAAAGAGCTGGTGGAAGGCGCACCGAAGCCGATCAAGGAAGGTGCTCCGAAGGCTGAAGCCGAAGAGATCAAGAAGAAGTTCGAAGCAGCTGGCGCCAAAGTCGAGCTCAAGTAAGCTCCGGCCGCTTCACATTCGGGTGGTGTTCGCGCGAGGCGCCATCCTTTCAAAGACTAGCGCGGCGGTTCCTTTAGGGGCCGCCGCGAACTCGCGTTCTGGCGATAAGGTCGTGGCCAAGGTGGCCGCGGCGACAAAATTGGGATCCTGGGATGGCACTCTCCTTCACGGAAAAGAAACGTATCCGCAAATCCTTCGGGCGCATTCCCGAAGCCATCGAAATGCCAAACCTGATCGAGGTTCAGCGCGAGTCCTACGAGCACTTCCTTCAGATGCACACGCCGGCGCAATCGCGTACGGATGATGGCCTGGGCGGTGTTTTCAAGTCCGTGTTCCCGATCACCGACTTTTCCGAGCGTGCGACGCTCGAATATGTCTCCTACGAATTCGAACAGCCGAAGTTCGACGTTGAAGAATGCGTGCAGCGCGACCTGACCTTCCAGGCTCCCCTGAAGGTCCGTCTGCAGCTGGTGGTCTTCGATGTCGATGAAGACACTGGCGCGCGTTCGGTCAAGGAAGTCAAAGAGCAGGAATGCTATCTCGGCGACATCCCGCTGATGACCGAGAAGGGCACCTTTGTCGTTAACGGCACCGAGCGTGTGATCGTCTCCCAGATGCACCGTTCGCCGGGCGTGTTCTTCGACCACGACAAGGGCAAGACCCATGCTTCCGGCAAGCTGCTGTTTGCGGCCCGCATCATTCCTTACCGCGGCTCGTGGCTCGACTTCGAGTTCGATGCCAAAGACATCCTGAACATCCGGATCGACCGTAAGCGCAAGCTGCCGGCGACGACGATCCTTTACGCGCTCGGCTACGACACCGAGTCGATCCTCGACCTGTTCTACACCCACTCCATCTACCGGATGGACAAGAAGGGCTGGATCACGGGCTTCCGTGCCGACGCCTGGAAGGGCGTGAAGCCGGAATTCGACCTGGTCGACGCCAAGTCCAAGAAGGTTATCGCCGAAGCAGGCAAGAAGATCACCGCCCTCAAGGCGCGCCGCATCGCCGAAGGCGGTACGGACGAGATCCTCGTGCCGTCCGAAGCCCTCGTCGGCAAATTCTTGGCCCGCGACGTGGTCAACATGGAAACCGGTGAGATCTTCGGTGAAGCCGGCGACGTGCTGGAAGACGAGATCATCGCCGAAATGCGCGACTACGGTCTCAAGACCATCGAAGTGCTGGACATTGACAGCTCGGGCCGCGGCCCGTGGCTGCGCAACACGCTGAAGGCCGACAAGAACGAAACCCGTTTCGAAGCCCTGTCCGACATCTACCGCGTGATGCGTCCGGGCGAGCCGCCGACCCAGGAGGCCGCTGAGGCCCTGTTCGGCCAGCTCTTCTTCGATCCGGAGCGGTATGATCTCTCGGCTGTTGGCCGGGTGAAGATGAACATGCGCCTCGGCGTTGCCGTGAAGGGCTACGAGGCCGCTGCCGACGACATGCGCGTGCTTCGCAACGACGACATCATCGGCGTCATGAAGGTCATCCTCGACCTGAAAGACGGCAAGGGCGAAGTCGACGACATCGACAACCTCGGCAACCGCCGCGTCCGCTCGGTTGGCGAGCTGATGGAAAACAACTACCGCATAGGTCTTGTTCGCATGGAGCGCGCGATCAAGGAGCGTATGGGTTCTGTCGATATCGACACGGTCATGCCGCATGACCTGATCAACGCGAAGCCGGTTGTCGCTGCCGTCCGCGAATTCTTCGGCTCCTCGCAGCTGTCGCAGTTCATGGACCAGACCAACCCGCTCTCCGAGATCACCCACAAGCGCCGCCTGTCGGCCCTTGGCCCAGGCGGTCTGACCCGCGAGCGAGCCGGCTTCGAAGTGCGCGACGTGCACCCGACCCACTATGGCCGCATCTGCCCGATTGAAACGCCGGAAGGCCCGAACATCGGTCTGATCAACTCGCTGGCAACCCATGCCCGCGTGAACAAGTACGGCTTCATCGAGAGCCCGTACCGCAAAGTGGTCAACGGCAAGCAGACCGACGAGGTCGTGTATCTGTCGGCCATGGAAGAGAGCATCTACTCGATCGCCCAGGCCAACGCCGAAGTGAACGAGAATGGCGAACTGGCCAATGAATTCGTCAACGCCCGTGTGGCTGGCGAAGCGACCATGGTGCCGAAGGAAGACATCCAGTACATGGACGTCTCGCCGAAGCAGGTCGTCTCGGTCGCTGCAGCGCTGATCCCGTACCTCGAAAACGACGACGCCAACCGCGCCCTCATGGGTTCGAACATGCAACGTCAGGCTGTGCCGCTCGTGAAGTCGGAAGCGCCGTTCGTCGGCACCGGCATGGAAGCGGTCGTGGCCCGCGATAGCCGCGCCGCCATCGTTGCCCGCCGGGCAGGGGTGGTCGAGCAGGTCGACGCGCTGCGTATCGTGGTCCGCGCCACGGACGAGATCGACCAGGGCAAGTCCGGTGTCGACATCTACCGTCTGGCCAAGTTCCGCCGTTCGAACCAGAACTCCTGCATCAACCAGCGCCCGATCGTTAAAGTGGGCGATGTCGTTGAAAAGAACGACATCATCGCTGACGGTCCGTCCACGGATCTTGGTGAGCTGGCGCTCGGCCGTAACGTGCTCGTCGCGTTCATGCCGTGGAATGGCTACAACTTCGAAGACTCCATCCTGATCTCCGAGCGCATCGTGCGTGACGACGTCTTCACCTCGATCCACATCGAGGAATTCGAAGTCGCCGCCCGCGACACCAAGCTCGGCCCGGAAGAAATTACCCGCGATATCCCGAACGTCGGTGAGGAAGCCCTGCGTAACCTAGACGAAGCAGGCATCGTGGCCGTGGGTGCCGAAGTGAAAGCTGGCGACATCCTCGTCGGCAAGGTCACGCCGAAGGGTGAAAGCCCGATGACGCCGGAAGAGAAACTCCTCCGCGCCATCTTCGGTGAGAAGGCTTCCGATGTTCGCGACACCTCGCTGCGCGTGCCTCCGGGCGATGCCGGTACGGTCGTCGATGTCCGCATCTTCAACCGCCACGGAATCGACAAGGACCAGCGTGCCCTTCAGATCGAGCGTGAGCAGATCGAGAAGCTGCAGGAGGACAAGGAAGACGAGCAGGCCATCCTGGAGAAGAACATCTATGGCCGTCTCGAGGAATTCCTGGTCGGCAAGGAAGCCGCTGCGGGTCCGAAAGGCTTCAAGCCCGGCCGCATCACCGCCGAAGCGCTTGGGGAACTGACCCACAAGCAGTGGTGGGATGTTGCCCTGAAGTCCGAGAAGGCACAGTCCGAACTCGACGCGATGCAGGAACAGTTCGACTCTTCGATGCGCGAGCTTGACGCCCGCTTCAACGACAAGGTCGAGAAGGTCCAGCGTGGCGACGATCTGCCTCCGGGCGTGATGAAGGTCGTGAAGGTCTTCCTGGCCGTGAAGCGCAAGCTTCAGCCGGGCGACAAGATGGCCGGCCGTCACGGTAACAAGGGGGTTATCTCCAAGATCAACCCGCTCGAAGACATGCCGTTCCTCGAAGATGGTACGCCGGTCGACATCGTGCTGAACCCGCTTGGCGTTCCGTCGCGTATGAACATCGGTCAGATCCTTGAGACGCACACGGGCTGGGCCTGCCGCGGTCTTGGCCGGATCATCGACAACGCCGTCGACGAGTTCCACCAGAAGAACGATGTCAGCGCACTGAAAGCGGCGCTGACGACCGCCTATGGCAAGGATCAGGAAATGCCGGAAAGCGATGAGGAAATCATCGAGCTGGCCAGCAACCTGCGCAATGGTGTTCCGATCGCCACGCCGGTGTTCGACGGTGCGCGCGAAGCCGACATCAGTGAGCTTCTGGAGCGTGCGGGTCTCGACTCGTCCGGCCAGGTGCGGATGTTCGACGGCCGTACCGGTGAGGCGTTCGCGCGTCCGGTCACGGTGGGCTACAAATATCTCCTCAAGCTCCACCACCTGGTGGACGAGAAGATCCACGCCCGTTCGACCGGTCCGTACTCGCTCGTCACGCAGCAACCGCTGGGCGGCAAGGCCCAGTTCGGTGGCCAGCGCTTCGGTGAGATGGAAGTCTGGGCGCTGGAAGCCTATGGCGCCGCATACACGCTGCAGGAAATGCTGACCGTGAAGTCCGACGACACGGCCGGCCGTGCGAAGGTCTACGAGGCCATCGTCCGCGGCGACGACACGTTCGAGGCCGGTATCCCGGAATCGTTCAACGTGCTCGTCAAGGAGATGCGTTCGCTGGGCCTAAATGTCGAGCTGATCGAAGAGGGTGGCGGTTCCGCAGAGGACGAGCCCACCGCAGACAGCGAAACGGTGCCCGCCGAGTAGCGTGAAGACCTGACTGGAAGACCTCGCCGGGCCACCGGCCTGGCGGGACCTTCCGAGCCGAACGAGATTTTACCCAGGGCAGGGGCCCTTCAGTCCCCGGAAAAAGCCCACCCAAGGAGCAGACCCGAATGCGCCAGGACGTCGCCAGCATCTTTAACCCCAACACACCGGCCCCGACTTTCGAGGCAATCCGCATCTCGATTGCGAGCCCCGAAAAGATCCGGTCGTGGTCCTCGGGCGAAATCAAGAAGCCCGAAACCATCAACTATCGTACCTTCAAGCCGGAACGCGACGGCCTGTTCTGCTCGCGCATCTTCGGCCCGCAGAAGGACTACGAATGCCTTTGCGGCAAATACAAGCGCATCAAGTATCGCGGCATCACCTGCGAGAAGTGCGGCGTGGAAGTCACGCTGGCCCGCGTTCGCCGCGAGCGCATGGGCCACATCGACCTGGCTGCACCGGTCGCTCACATCTGGTTCCTGAAATCGCTTCCGTCCCGGATTGCGGCGCTGCTCGACATGGCGCTGAAGGACGTGGAGCGCGTGCTCTACTTCGAGAGCTACATCGTGATCGAACCGGGCCTCACCGAACTGGAGCCGAAGCAGCTCCTGACGGAAGAGGAATACATGGACGCCCAGGACAATCTGGGTGAGGACGCCTTCACTGCCATGATCGGTGCTGAAGCGATCCGCGAGATCCTCATGTCGCTGGACCTGCCGACTCTGGCGGAAACCCTGCGCGAAGACCTCAAGGAGTCGACGTCCGAGCTGAAGACCAAGAAAGTCTCCAAGCGCCTGAAAGTCGTTGAATCCTTCCTCCAGTCCCGCGCCAAGCCGGAATGGATGATCCTGACGGTCATCCCGGTCATCCCGCCAGACCTGCGCCCGCTGGTCCCGCTGGATGGCGGCCGTTTCGCGACATCTGACCTCAACGACCTCTATCGCCGTGTGATCAACCGGAACAACCGCCTGAAGCGCCTGATGGAGCTTCGCGCGCCGGACATCATCATCCGGAACGAAAAGCGGATGCTGCAGGAATCTGTCGACGCCTTGTTCGACAACGGCCGCCGTGGCCGCACGATCACGGGCACCAACAAGCGTCCGCTGAAGTCGATCTCCGACATGCTGAAAGGCAAGCAGGGCCGCTTCCGTCAGAACCTGCTCGGCAAGCGCGTCGACTATTCCGGCCGTTCGGTCATTGTGGTCGGCCCGAGCCTCAAGCTGCACGAGTGCGGCCTGCCGAAGAAGATGGCGCTCGAACTGTTCAAGCCGTTCATCTACGCCCGCCTCGACGCCAAGGGCCTCGCCGGCACGGTGAAGGCAGCGAAGAAGCTGGTCGAAAAGGAAAAGCCGGAAGTCTGGGATATCCTGGACGAGGTTATCCGCGAGCACCCGGTTCTCCTGAACCGCGCGCCGACGCTGCACCGCCTTGGCATCCAGGCGTTCGAGCCTAAGCTGATCGAAGGTAAAGCCATCCAGCTTCACCCGCTCGTCTGTGCGGCGTTCAACGCCGACTTCGACGGTGACCAGATGGCCGTGCACGTTCCGCTGAGCCTTGAGGCCCAGCTGGAAGCCCGCGTGCTGATGATGTCGACCAACAACATCCTCTCGCCGGCGAACGGCAAACCGATCATCGTTCCGTCTCAGGACATTGTTCTGGGTCTCTACTACCTGTCGCTCGATCGTGACGAACAGGTGGGCGAGGGCATGGTGTTCTCCGAACTCGCAGAGATCGAGCAGGCGCTCGATTCCGGCTTCATCACGCTGCACTCGAAGATCAAGGCGATGTACGAGGGCGTGGACGAGGAAGGTAATCCGCGTCGCTGGATCATCGACACGACGCCGGGCCGCTACATGGTGGCCAATATCCTGCCGCGCATGAAGGGCATCCAGCCGGATCTAGTGAACACCACGATGACCAAGAAGACGATCGGCAAGATCATCGACGAGGTCTATCGTCTCTGCGGCCAGAAGGCGACGGTCATCTTCTGTGACAAGATGATGGAACTCGGCTTCAAGGAAGCCTGCAAGGCCGGTATCTCCTTCGGCAAGGATGATATGGTCATCCCGGAAGCCAAGCAGAAGCTGGTTGACGCAACGAAGGAGCAGGTCTCCGAATACGAGCGTCAGTATGCAGACGGCCTCATCACCCGCGGCGAGAAGTACAACAAGGTGGTCGACGCCTGGTCGAGCTGTACCGACAAGGTTGCAGACGCCATGATGGACGCCGCCTCGAAGAACCAGGCTGCCAAGGGTGTCCGCAAGGCTCAGGTCAACTCGATCTTCATGATGGCCGACTCCGGCGCCCGTGGTTCGAAGAACCAGATGAAGCAGCTGGCCGGTATGCGCGGCCTGATGGCCAAGCCGTCGGGCGAGATCATCGAGACGCCGATCATCTCGAACTTCAAGGAAGGCCTGACCGTTCTCGAGTACTTCAACTCGACCCACGGTGCCCGTAAGGGTCTGGCCGATACGGCTCTGAAGACAGCGAACTCGGGTTACCTGACCCGCCGTCTCGTCGACGTCGCTCAGGACTGCATCATCAATGAAGATGATTGCGGTACCGAAAAGGGCATCGACATCTCGGCCGTCATGGAAGGCGCCGATGTCGTGGTTTCGATCAGCGAGCGCATCCTCGGCCGTGTGACGGCAGAAGACGTGAAGAGCGTCGACGGCAAGCTGGTTGCAGTGTCCAACACCTATATCGACGAAGACCTGGCCGACGCGATCGAAAAGGCCGGTGTCGATGTGATCAAGGCCCGCTCGCCGCTGACCTGCGAAACCAAGAACGGCATTTGTGCCCAGTGTTACGGCCGCGACCTCGCGCGCGGTACGCCGGTCAACCGCGGCGAAGCGGTCGGTGTCATCGCGGCTCAGTCCATCGGTGAGCCGGGTACCCAGCTTACCATGCGGACATTCCACATTGGTGGTGCAGCTCAGGTGGCCGACCAGTCGTCTGTCGAAGCCAGCTTCGAAGGCACGGTCCGGTTCAGGGATGCCGAGTTCGTTACCCGCAAGGACAAGACGATCGTCGTCGTGGGCCGCCGCATGCAGGTGGAAATCGTCGATGCCGAAGGCCGGACCCGTCAGTCCTTCCGTCCGGCCTACGGTACGCGCCTGATGATCAAGGATGCGGAGAAGGTCACGCCAGGCACGCTGCTTGCTGACTGGGATCCGTTCGCTCAGCCGATCGTGTCGGAAGTCAAAGGCGAAGTGAAACTCGTCGACGTAATCGATGGCGTGTCCGTGCGTGAAGAGACAGACGAAGCGACGGGTATCTCCTCGCGCGTCATCATCGACTGGCGCTCGGCCACCAAGTCGGCAGACATCAAGCCGTCGGTGCAGATCGTCGGCAAGGACGGCAACCCCGTCAAACTGCCGAACGGTTCCGACGCGGTTTACCTGCTCTCCGTGGGCGCAATCCTGTCGGTTGCCGATGGCGACACGATCGAGGCCGGCGATACGCTTGCCCGTGTCACCACCGGTGGTGCGAAGACGAAAGACATCACCGGCGGTCTGCCGCGTGTTGCTGAACTCTTCGAGGCCCGCCGTCCGAAAGACCACGCGATCATCGCTGAAATGGACGGTAAAGTCCTCTATGGCCGCGACTACAAGAACAAGCGTCGCGTCTCGATCGTCCCGATGGAGGAAGGTCGCGAGCAGATCGACTACCTGGTGCCGAAAGGCAAGCACCTTGCCGTTCAGGATGGCGACTTCATCAAGCGTGGTGAATACCTGATGGACGGTAACCCGGCGCCGCAGGATATCCTGTCGACTCTGGGCGTCGAGGCGCTCGCCAACTACCTCATCGACGAGGTGCAGAAGGTTTACCGACTGCAGGGCGTTCCGATCAACGACAAGCACATCGAGGTGATCGTTCGCCAGATGCTGCAGAAGATCGAAGTCACCGATCCGGGCGACACCGGCCTCATCACGGGCGAGCACGTCGATCTCATCGAGTTCGAGGAAGCCAACGAAGCGGTTCGCAAGTCGCGCAAGAAGGATCAGCAGGAAGCCAAAGGCATGCCGCTTCTTCTCGGCATCACCAAAGCATCGCTGCAGACCCGGTCCTTCATCTCGGCTGCCTCCTTCCAGGAGACGACCCGCGTCCTCACCGAAGCCGCAATCCAGGGCAAGGTGGATACGCTGGAAGGCCTCAAGGAGAACGTCATTGTTGGCCGCCTGATTCCGGCCGGTACCGGCTCGGGCATCCGCTCGTACCGCCGTGTGGCCGCCGACCGCGACCAGAAGCTGAAGGCAAAGCGAGCCGCCGCTGTCCAGAAGGCGACGGAAGAGGCCGCGACGCTCACCAGCCTGCCGGCCCCGGACAAGGCTCCGGTCGAGGAATAGGCTCGAAGGTCCGGGCGCAAGCCCTTGAACCAAATGGAAAAGCCTGCCAGCAATGGCAGGCTTTTCTGCTTCTGGAGGAGGCATACGCCCTATGCAGCTTGAGCGGTCTGACCTGATTGGCGGTGCCTGCGCAGTGCTGGCGCTCGGTCTGATTGCGTGGCTTTCTCTCGATAGCTGGGCGATTACGCGGTGTCAGGAAATCCTGAGCGAGATGCCGGCAGGGGAGGCGGGTCCGCTCTCGCCGGAACTGGAGAAATGCCTGAGGCGACAGAACCCGCGTCCCGTAACGGAAAACTAGCTGTTCCGGGACAGCTTCCCACCCTTGACGCAGGCGTCCGGTAGGCTTACACGCCACGCATTGTCAGAGAGGCCCCGGGATGAAAGTCCCTTCGCCGTACCGGATCTGAACTGATCCGGCCAATCTGGCTCCCAAGTTTTCGCCCGTTCCGGAAGCCCTTAGGGGGCATTCGGGGCATCATTACGTTAGCGGCCCATCGGGCCAGAGTTAGAAGAGACAGAAGGCCCGAATGCCCACGATCCAGCAGCTCATTCGTTCGCCGCGTTCGCCTAAGCGCTCGCGGACCAAGACCCCGGCCCTCAAGGCCTGCCCGCAGCGCCGCGGCGTCTGCACCCGTGTTTACACCACCACGCCGAAGAAGCCGAACTCGGCTCTCCGGAAAGTGGCCAAGGTGCGCCTGACATCGGGGTTTGAATCGCTCTGCTATATCCCGGGTGAAGGCCACAACCTGCAGGAACACTCCGTGGTCCTGATCCGCGGTGGCCGTGTGAAAGACCTTCCGGGTGTCCGCTACCACATCGTCCGCGGTGCTCTCGACACCCAGCCCGTCAAAAACCGTAAGCAACGCCGCTCGCATTACGGCGCCAAGAAGCCGAAGTAAGAGGTCAGCTCATGTCCCGTCGTCACCGCGCCGAAAAACGCGAAGTCCTTCCGGATCCGAAATTCAAGGACATCGTCGTCACCAAATTCATGAACCAGATCATGCGCGACGGCAAAAAGTCCGTTGCAGAACGCATTGTCTATGGTGCATTCGACCTCGTCGAAGCCCGCGCCAAGAAAGATCCGGTCGAAGTGTTCCACAACGCGCTGGAATCGGTTGCGCCGGCGGTTGAAGTCCGTTCGCGCCGCGTCGGTGGTGCGACCTACCAGGTTCCGGTTGAAGTCCGCACGGAGCGCCGTCAGGCTCTGGCGATCCGCTGGCTCGCTGCCGCTGCTGCTGGCCGCAATGAGAATACCATGCGTGAGCGCCTCGCAGGCGAACTGATGGATGCAAGCCAAGGCCGCGGCAACGCCGTGAAAAAGCGTGAAGACACGCACCGCATGGCGGACGCCAACAAGGCGTTCTCACACTACCGCTGGTAATCACCACTGGCATTCCGGGGCGATAACGGGTAACGCGCCCGCAAATCGCCCCTTTTCCTACCCGGAAAGCAAACACGAAGGTTGACCAAAATGGCCCGCGAATACCCGCTGGATCGCTATCGTAACTTTGGCATCATGGCTCACATCGATGCCGGCAAGACCACGACGACAGAGCGTATCCTTTTCTACACCGGTAAGTCGCACAAGATCGGCGAAGTCCACGACGGCGCCGCGACGATGGACTGGATGGAGCAGGAGCAGGAGCGGGGCATCACGATCACCTCGGCTGCTACGACGACCTTCTGGGAACGCACTGAAGACGGTTCCACGGCCCAGTCGCCGAAGTTCCGTTTCAACATCATCGACACTCCCGGACACGTTGACTTTACCATCGAAGTCGAGCGTTCGCTGGCCGTGCTTGACGGTGCTGTCTGCGTTCTCGACGCCAATGCCGGTGTCGAACCGCAGACGGAAACCGTGTGGCGCCAGGCTGATCGCTACAAGGTTCCGCGCATCGTCTTCGTGAACAAGATGGACAAGATCGGCGCTGACTTCTTCAACTGCGTTGAGATGATCAAGGACCGCACCGGTGCGACGCCGGCCGCGATCCAGCTGCCGATCGGTGCCGAGAACGAACTCGAAGGCCATGTCGACCTGATCACCATGAAAGAATGGGTGTGGGCCGGTGAAGACCTCGGCGCGAGCTGGGAAGTCCGCGAAATCCGCGACAGCCTGAAAGACCAGGCTGAAGAGTGGCGCGGCAAGCTCATCGAAACCGCCGTCGAAATGGACGACGACGCGATGGAAGCCTACCTTGAAGGTAACGAGCCGGACATCGATACCCTGCGCAAGCTGATCCGCAAGGGGACGCTGTCGCTGTCCTTCGTGCCGGTGCTCTGTGGTTCCGCGTTCAAGAACAAAGGCGTGCAGCCGATGCTGAACGCCGTGATTGACTTCCTTCCAGGTCCGCTGGATGTGCCGGCCTACATGGGCTTCCTGCCGGGCGACGAAGAAGAAGTTCGTAACATCGAGCGTAAAGCTGACGATGCGCAACCGTTCTCCGGCCTCGCATTCAAGATCATGAACGACCCTTACATGGGCACGCTCACCTTCACGCGTATCTATTCCGGTACGCTGTCGAAGGGCGACTCGTTCATGAACTCGACCAAAGGCAAGCGTGAGCGTGTCGGCCGTATGGTCATGATGCACTCCAACAAGCAGGACGAGATCACGGAAGCCTATGCAGGCGACATCGTGGCGCTCGCCGGCCTGAAGGAAACGACCACGGGTGACACGGTGTGTGATCCGAACAAGCCGGTCGTGCTCGAAACCATGACCTTCCCGGATCCGGTGATCGAGATTGCCGTCGAACCGAAATCGAAAGCTGACCAGGAAAAGATGTCGGTCGGTCTGCAGCGTCTTGCTGCCGAAGACCCGTCCTTCCGCGTCGAGACCGATCACGAGTCGGGCCAGACGATCATGAAAGGCATGGGCGAGCTTCACCTCGACATCCTGATCGACCGCCTGAAGCGCGAATTCAAGGTCGAAGCCAACATCGGCCAGCCGCAGGTGGCTTACCGCGAGAAGCTCGGCCGCGGGGCCGAGATCGACTTCACGCACAAGAAGCAGTCCGGCGGTACGGGCCAGTTCGCGCGCATCAAGGTGCAATTCGAGCCGCTGGAAGCCGGTTCGGGCTTCGTGTTCGAAAGCTCGATCGTCGGTGGTGCGGTTCCGAAGGAATACATCCCGGGCGTCGAGAAGGGCTTCGAAATGGCCAAGGAAAACGGCCTGCTGGCCGGTTACCCGGTCACCGACTTCAAGGCCACGCTGGTCGATGGTGCGTTCCACGACGTCGACTCGTCCGTGCTGGCGTTTGAAATCGCAGCCCGTGGCGCGTTCCGCGAGCTGAAAGGCCAGGGCGATCCGCGCCTGATGGAGCCGATCATGAATGTGGAAGTCGTGACTCCGGAAGACTATATGGGCGATGTCATTGGCGACCTGAACTCTCGCCGTGGCCAGATCCAGGGTTCAGAGCCGCGTGGTAATGCTGTGGCGATCAAGGCCTTCGTGCCGCTGGTGAACATGTTCGGTTACGTGTCCGACCTGCGCGGCATGTCTCAGGGACGGGCCCAGTTCACGATGATCTTCGCACACTATGACGAGGTTCCGCGTGCGGAAGCTCAGAAGATCATCTCGGAAGTTTCTGGTTCTTAAGGAAATCCGGTCGGAGTTCCGGCCAACAGTTTGAATGAAGGAGAGGCCCGATGGGCAAGGCAAAGTTTGAGCGTAACAAGCCGCACGTGAACATCGGCACGATTGGCCACGTTGACCACGGCAAGACGACGCTGACGGCAGCGATTTCGATGACGCTGGCTGCGGCATCCGGTGGTGAAGCGAAGTCCTATGCGGACATCGACTCTGCGCCGGAAGAGAAGGCACGCGGCATCACGATCAACACGGCGCACGTGGAATACGAGACGGAAAACCGTCACTACGCCCACGTCGACTGCCCCGGACACGCTGACTATGTGAAGAACATGATCACCGGTGCGGCCCAGATGGACGGCGCGATCCTGGTTGTGAACGCTGCTGACGGCCCGATGCCGCAGACCCGCGAGCACATCCTGCTGGCCCGCCAGGTCGGCGTGCCGGCGCTGGTCGTGTTCCTCAACAAGGTCGACCAGGTCGACGACGAGGAGCTGCTCGAGCTGGTCGAGATGGAAGTGCGCGAGCTGCTGTCGTCCTACGAATTCCCGGGCGACGAGATCCCGATCATCAAGGGGTCTGCTCTGGCCGCTGTTGAAGGCCGCGACGACAATATCGGCAAGGACAAGATCCTTGAGCTGATGGACGCCGTCGACAAGTACATCCCGACGCCTGAGCGTCCGCTGGACAAGCCGTTCCTGATGCCGGTCGAAGACGTGTTCTCGATCTCGGGCCGCGGTACGGTTGTGACCGGCCGCGTCGAGCAGGGCATCATCAAGGTTGGCGAGGAAATCGAGATCGTCGGTATCCGTCCGACCGTGAAGACGACCTGCACGGGCGTTGAAATGTTCCGCAAGCTGCTCGACCAGGGCCAGGCCGGCGACAACATCGGCGCGCTGCTGCGCGGTGTCGACCGTGAAGGCGTTGAGCGCGGCCAGGTTCTGGCCAAGCCGGGCTCGATCAAGCCGCACGCGAAGTTCGAGGCCGAGGCCTACATCCTGACCAAGGAAGAAGGCGGCCGCCACACGCCGTTCTTCACGAACTACCGTCCGCAGTTCTACTTCCGCACCACGGACGTGACGGGCATCGTGACGCTTCCGAAGGACAAGGAAATGGTCCTGCCGGGCGACAACGTGAAGATGGACGTCGAGCTGATCACCCCGATCGCCATGGACCAGGGCCTGCGCTTCGCTATCCGCGAAGGCGGCCGCACCGTCGGCGCCGGCGTCGTCTCGGCAATTAAAGACTAAGCTTCCTCACCGAAGCTGAGCGAAAGGCCGCCCCGAAAGGGCGGCCTTTTTGCTTTCGGGGCTCAGTCGTCCTCGCGGAACTCGATGTCGACGCCCGACTCGATCATGCCGTGGACGGGGCAGTGGGAGACGATCTGGTTGAGCCGCGCGATCTGGGTGTCGTCGAGGTCTCCGGCGAAAACCGCGCGTTTCTCCAGGAATTTCGGGATGTGGCCGTCCGAGCCGGGATCGGGCCGCACCCGCACTTCGGCGGACTGGAGGTCCCAGCCCTTGCGGTGGGCATACATGCGGGCCGTCATCACGCTGCAGGCGGCAAGGGCCGCTTCAAGGATGCGGGTCGGATTGGGGCCGAGATCGCGCCCGCCTTCATCGAGGCTGACGTCCGAGATGAGATGATAGTCGCCGATCGAGAGGGCGACGGCGAAGCGTTCCCCGTCAATCGAGACCGCGCGGGCATCGTCGCCGGTCGGCAGGGCCGTGTTGCTGCCGGATTGGGGCCGGGCGGTTTCCTCCGCAAAGGCATAGCGGCTGGCCCAGGCAGCCAGAACCTCGCCGGCATAGCGGGCATCGGCCGGATCCGAGAGCAGGTGGTCGGCCGTGTCGAGGCTGACAAAGCTCTTCGGATGGCGCGCGGCGACGAACAGGCGTTCGGCATTCTCGATCCCGACCACCTGATCGCGCGGTGCATGCATGATGAGCAGCGGTTTCTTCAGATCGCGGACATGGTCCAGCACATTCTGCCGGCTGAGATCGTCGAGGAACTGCCGCTTGATCCGGAAGGGGCGGCCATCCAGCGACACGGTCGCGGCGCCCTCCCGTTCGATCTCTTCCACCTTATCCTGGATGTGCAGCATCACATGATCGGCCTCGGAAGGCGCGGCGAGCGTGGCGACACAGCGGATTTCGGGAATCTGCCCGCCCGCGACGATTGCGGCCGCCCCGCCAAGGGAATGGCCGACGAGCAGGGTGGGGGCCTCATGGGTCTCACGCAGGAAATCGGCCGCGGCGACCAGATCTTCGACGTTCGAAGAGAAGTTCGTATTGGCGAAATCGCCCTCTGAACTGCCAAGCCCCGTGAAGTCGAAACGCAGCACGGCGATTCCCTCGGACGCCAGCGTGCGGGAGATGTCCCGGGCGGCGCGGATGTCCTTGGAACAGGAGAAGCAATGGGCAAAAAGGGCGTAAGCCCGCGCCGGCCCGGCCGGAAGTTCGAGCGCCCCGGCGAGCAGGTCGCCACCTGCGCCCCGGAATTCGACCTTTTTCGTCACCTGAACCATGTGTCAAAGCCCTCCTTCCGGGCGTCCATGCCCGGCAGGGCCTCACTCTGGACGGGAATCGGCCTGTGGAAAAGCGCCGGGCAGAGCAGGGAGCGGGGAGGGCAAAAGGGCCGCAGTCTTTCTGCAGATTCATTGGCCGAGTCAGTTGACGTGGCGGTTACGATCCCATAAACCGCCCACTTCGCCGGGATGGCAGCGCTTTTTTCACAGCGAACGCTCCCTCGAAACAGACAATTCAATCCCACGGACGCCCGGGCGCATGCTGATTTGCCCACGGGCAGATGTGTTTTGTGCGGACGGACCGAGACGATGGAACGACAAAATATCCGGATCAGGCTGAAAGCCTTCGATCACCGCGCCCTCGACATGTCGGCGAAAGAGATCGTGAACACGGCAAAGCGCACGGGCGCTGAAGTGAAAGGCCCGATCCCGCTGCCAACACGTATCGAGCGCTTCACCGTGAACCGCTCGCCCCACATCGACAAGAAATCCCGCGAACAGTTCGAGATCCGCACGCACAAGCGCATCCTCGACATCGTGGACCCGACCCCGCAGACCGTGGACGCGCTCATGAAGCTCGACCTGTCGTCCGGCGTCGGCATCGAAATCAAGCTTGAGGGAGGCCGTTAATGGCTCTGCCAGCAGCCCGTACCGGCGTGCTTGCCCGCAAAGTCGGCATGACGCGCGTATTCGATGACGAAGGTCGTCACGTTCCGGTGACCGTTCTGTCGCTTGACGGCTGTCAGGTCGTCGGCGTGCGCACGGAAGACGAGCGCACCGTCACCACCAAGAAAGGCGGCGAAGTCACCCGCACTGACGGTTACAAGGCTGTCATCATGGGTGTCGGCGAGAAGAAGGCCAAGCGCACGTCCAAGGCGATGCGTGGCCAGTTCGCGAAAGCCGGCGTTGCGCCGAAGCGCAAGCTGAAAGAATTCCGCGTCTCTGGCGACCTGCCGGAAGTGGGCGCGACTGTCCTGGCTGACCACTTTGCTGTTGGTCAGAAAGTCGACGTTGCTGCCCTGACGATCGGTAAAGGTTTCTCCGGTGCCATGAAGCGCTGGAACTTTGGCGGTCTCCGCGCCACGCACGGTGTGTCGATCTCTCACCGTTCCCACGGTTCGACTGGTGCAAACCAGGATCCGGGCCGCGTGTGGAAAGGAAAGAAGATGGCCGGTCACTACGGCGTTGAGCGCGTGACCACTCAGAACATCGAAGTCGTCCGTACGGACGTCGATCGTGGCCTGATCCTCGTGAAGGGCGCAGTCCCCGGTCACAATGGCGCCTTCGTGGAACTCCGCGACGCTGTGAAGAAGGCGCCGCATGCCGACACGCCGGCAGCCGGTTCGTTCAAGGCCCCTGAAGGCACCACCAAGCAAGAGAGCGCCGAATAATGGAACTCGCAGTCAAAACCCTGGCTGGCAAAGCTGCCGGCAATATCACGGTCGACGATGCGATCTTCGGTATCGACGAGATCCGCGACGACATCCTGCAGCGCACCGTTCGCTGGCAGCTCGCGCGCCGTCAGGCCGGTACGCACAAGACCAAGTCGCGCGGTGAAGTGAACCGCACGACCAAGAAGTACATCCGCCAGAAAGGCTCCGGCGGCGCACGTCATGGTTCGCGTAACGCTCCGATCTTCGTCGGTGGCGGTATCGCCCACGGCCCGCGCGTTCGCAGCCACGCCCACGACCTGCCGAAGAAGGTCCGCAAGATGGCTCTGGCCCACGCGCTCTCTTCGAAAGTGAAGGGTGATGCGATCCTCGTTCTGGACGAAGCTGTTCTGACCTCCGCCAAGACGAAGGAGCTGGTTGGCCAGTTCGCAGGTCTCGGCATCGAGAACGCACTGATCATTTCGGGCGCTGCCGTTGACGAGAACTTCGCCAAAGCGGCTCGCAACATCCCGAACATCGACGTGCTGCCGGTCGCCGGCCTGAACGTTTACGACATTCTGCGCCGCAAGACGCTGGTCATCACCAAGGAAGCTGCCGAGGGTATCCAGGCGCGCTTCGACGGATCGAAGGAGGCCTGATCGTCATGGCTGACGTGCAACCCCACCACTATGACGTCCTGCGCCGTCCTCTCATCACCGAGAAGTCGACACTGGTCGCTGAGCACAACAAGATCGTATTCGAAGTCGCCATCGATGCCGACAAGAAGCAGATCAAGGACGCTGTCGAAGCCCTGTTCAAGGTCGACGTGACCAAGGTCAACACGATCCTCCAGAAGGGCAAGACCAAGCGCTTCCGTGGCTATGCTGGTCGTCGCAACGACATCAAGAAAGCCATTGTGACGCTTGCTGAAGGCCAGTCTGTCGACATCACGACGGGCCTGTAAGCGGGAAGGACGAATATTATGGCACTGAAGACATTCAACCCGACTTCGCCCGGCCGCCGCCAGCTCGTGCTGGTCGACCGTTCAGAGCTTCACAAGGGCAAGCCGGTCAAGGCGCTCACCGAAGGCCTGACCAAGAAGGGCGGACGCAACAATAAAGGCCGCATCACGGCACGCCGTATCGGCGGTGGCGCGAAGAAGCTGTACCGCAAGGTCGACTTCAAGCGTAACCGCTGGGACGTTCCGGCAACCGTCGAACGCCTTGAGTACGATCCGAACCGCACGGCCTTCATCGCGCTGATCAAGTATGAGGACGGCCAGCTGTCCTACATCATCGCGCCGCAGCGCCTGGAAGTCGGCGACACCGTCATCACTTCCGCAACGGCTGACATCAAGCCGGGCAACACGCTGCCGCTCAAGAACATCCCGGTCGGTACCATCATCCACAACATCGAGATGAAGCCGCAGAAGGGCGCTCAGATGGTCCGCTCTGCCGGTACCTACGCCCAGCTCGTCGGCCGCGATGGTGGCTATGCGCAGATCAAGCTCGCTTCGGGCGAACTGCGCATGGTGATGGACAGCTGCCTGGCCACGGTCGGCGCTGTGTCCAACCCGGACAACATGAACCAGGTGCTCTCCAAGGCCGGCCGCAAGCGCCACCTCGGCAAGCGCCCATCTGTCCGCGGTGTTGTGATGAACCCGGTCGACCACCCGCACGGTGGTGGTGAAGGTAAATCGTCCGGCGGCCGTCACCCGGTGACGCCGTGGGGTAAGAAGACCCGTGGTCCCAAGACCCGCAAGAACAAGGCTACGGATCGTCTGATCATCCGTCGCCGTAACGCGAAACGCTAACAGGAGCCACGAGACATGCCCCGTTCTGTCTGGAAAGGCCCGTTCGTCGACGGCTACCTGCTGAAGAAAGCAGAGGAAGCTCGTTCCGCCGAGAAACGTACCGTGATCAAGACCTGGTCGCGCCGCTCGACGATCATGCCGCAATTCGTTGGCCTGAATTTCCAGGTCCACAATGGCAACAAGTTCATCCCCGTCACCGTGTCGGAAGAGATGGTGGGTCACAAGTTCGGCGAATTCGCCCCGACCCGCACCTACTACGGCCACGGCGCGGACAAGAAAGCGAAGAGGAAGTAAGCCATGGGTAAGGCCAAGAATCCTCCGAAGCAGGCATCGAACGAATCGCGCGCCGTCCTGCGCATGTACCGTTCCAGCCCGCAGAAGCTGAACCTGCTGGCGCAGCAGATCCGCGGCCTTCCGGTCGAGCGGGCTCTGGCTGAGCTGCAGTTCTCGCCGAAGCGTCCGGCAAAGGATGTTCGCAAGCTTCTGCAGAGCGCCATCGCGAACGCAGAGAACAACCACAACCTCGACATCGACAGCCTGGTCGTTGCTGAGGCCCACGTTGGCAAGAACCTGGTGATGAAGCGTATCCGGGCCCGCGCCCGCGGTCGCGCTGCACCGATCCAGAAACCCTTCGCGCAGCTCACCATTGTGCTGCGTGACACGAGCATGGAAGCGGAGGCTGCCTGATGGGTCAGAAAGTAAATCCGATCGGCCTGCGTCTTGGCATCAACCGGACGTCTGACAGCCGCTGGTACGCAGACAGCGCCGACTATGGCCGTCTGCTGCACGAGGACATTGCGATCCGTAAGGAAATCCGCAAGCGCCTCAAGCAAGCCGGCATCTCGAAGATCATCATCGAGCGCCCGCACAAGAAATGCCTTATCACGATCCACACGGCCCGCCCGGGTCTCGTGATCGGCAAGAAGGGTGGGGACATCGAGACGCTCCGCAAGGACCTGTCGAAGATGACCGAGGACGAAGTCCGCGTGAACCTCGTCGAAATCCGTAAGCCGGAAATCGACGCGACGCTGATCGCTGACGACATCGCCCGCCAGCTTGAGCGCCGGGCTTCGTTCCGCCGCACGATGAAGCGCGCCATTCAGTCCGCCATGCGCCTCGGCGCAGACGGTGTGAAGATCATGGTCTCCGGCCGCCTCGGTGGCGCCGAGATCGCGCGTACCGAGAAGTATGCTGAAGGTTCCGTGCCGCTGCACACGCTGCGCGCCGACATCGACTACGGCACTGCCGAAGCCGAAACCACCTACGGCATCATCGGGATCAAGGTCTGGGTCTACAAAGGCGAGATCCTCGAGCACGACCCGATGGCACAGGACAAGCGCCTGGAATCGTCCGGCCAGTCCCGTGCACGTGCAAATGCTAACCAGCGCGGCCCGGCAACGGGCGCACAGACCGCCGGAGCATAAGAGATGCGTCAACCGAAGCGAACCAAATTCCGCAAGGCCTTCAAGGGCCAGATCCGCGGGAATTCCAAGGCTGGTTTCTCGCTGGCATTCGGCGAGTTCGGCCTGAAGGCGCTCGAGCCGGAACGCGTCACCGCGCGCCAGATCGAAGCGACCCGCCGTGCCATTACCCGCGAGATGAAGCGTCAGGGTAAAGTGTGGATCCGCGTATTCCCGGATGTGCCGGTGTCGGCCAAGCCGATCGAAGTTCGTATGGGTAAGGGTAAGGGCTCCGTGGACCGTTGGGTCTCGCGCGTTGCTCCGGGCCGCATCCTGTTCGAAATCGACGGCGTGCCGGAAGACATTGCCCGTGAAGCCCTGCGCCTCGGCGCTGCCAAGCTTCCGATCAAAACCAAAATCATCAAGCGTATCGAGGGGATCTGATCATGGCTCGCAAGACCAAAGCACGCCTCGAAGACTTGAAGGCGAAGTCGGCTGACCAGCTCAAGGAAGACCTGGTTCGGCTGAAGAAGGAACAGTTCAACCTGCGTTTCCAGGCGGCCACCGGCCAGCTGGAAAAGACTTCCAGCGTTTCTGAAGTCCGCCGCGACATTGCTCGCGTGAAGACTCTGATGCGCGAGAAGGCCCAGGCAGGCAAGGCGTAAGGAGAGGGATCATGCCCAAGCGTATCATGGAAGGCGTCGTGGTCTCCGCCAAGCAGAACAAGACCGCAATCGTTCGCGTCGAACGGACCTTCACCCACCCGGTGATGAAAAAGATCGTTCGCCGCTCGAAGAAGTACCACGCTCACGACGAAGGCAATGTCGCCGTCGAGGGGCAGACGGTCACCATTCAAGAGTGCACGCCGAAGTCCAAACTGAAGCGTTGGGAACTCGTTACCGGTGAAGGGAGTGACGCATGATCCAGATGCAGAGCAACCTGCGGGTGGCTGACAACTCCGGCGCGCGCCGCGTCCAGTGCATCAAGGTGCTGGGTGGCGCAGGCCGTCGTTATGCCTCCGTTGGTGACGTGATCGTGGTCTCCATCAAGGAAGCGATCCCGACCGGCCGCGTCAAGAAGGGTGATGTCCGCAAGGCCGTTGTCGTTCGCGTCGCAAAGGACATCAACCGCCCGGACGGCTCAACCATTCGTTTCGATACGAACGCCGCCGTTCTGATCAACAACAATGGCGAGCCGATCGGCACCCGCGTGTTCGGCCCGGTTCCGCGTGAACTGCGCGGCAAGAACCAGGTCAAGATCGCCAACATGGCCCCGGAGGTCCTGTAACATGGCTGCGAAGATCAAGAAGGGCGACACGGTTGTCGTGATCGCCGGCCGCGACAAGGGCACCAAGGGCGAAGTCCTGAAGGTGATCCCGGATGAGAACCGCGTCGTCGTACGCGGCGTGAACGTTGTGAAACGTCACCAGAAGCCGACCCAGATGGATGCAGGCGGTCTGAAGACGTTCGAAGCACCGCTTCACGTCTCGAACGTGGCGCTCACCGATCCGCGCGATGGCAAAGCTGTCCGCGTGGGTTTCAAAACCGACGAGCATGGTCGCAAGACGCGCTATGCCAAACGCTCTGGGGAATCCATCGATGTCTGAGGCATACGAACCCCGTCTGAAGACGAAGTACCGCGAGCAGATCCGCACCAAGCTGCAGGATCAGTTCAACTACTCGAACCCGATGATGATCCCGAAACTGGACAAGGTCGTGATCAACATGGGCGTCGGCGAAGCTGTCGCGGACTCCAAGAAGATCAAGTCGGCCCTGGCCGAGCTTGAGCGGATCGCCGGCCAGAAGCCGGTCGCTACGAAGGCCCGCAAATCGATCGCAGGCTTCAAGCTCCGCGAAGGCATGCTGATCGGCTGCAAGGTGACCCTGCGCCGCGACCGCATGTACGAGTTCCTCGATCGTCTGACCAACATCGCCCTGCCGCGCGTGAAAGACTTCCGTGGTCTGAACGGCAAGAGCTTCGATGGCCGTGGCAACTACGCCATGGGTCTGAAGGAACACATCGTGTTCCCGGAGATCAATTACGACGAGGTCGATGACATCCGCGGTATGGACATCATCGTCTGCACCACCGCCGCAACGAACGAAGAAGCCAAGGCACTCCTCGCCGAGTGTGGCTTCCCGTTCCGCAACTAGCGCCCAGGAGACTGCTGATATGGCAAAGAAGAGCGCAATCGAGAAAAACGCGAAACGCCAGAAGCTGGTGGAGCGCTATGCTGCAAAGCGCGAGAAGCTGAAAGCGGCGGCGATGGATGAGAACCTGTCGCTGGAAGAGCGCTACAAGGCCCGCCTGAAACTGGCTGAGCTGCCGCGTAATTCCGCGCCGAACCGTGTGCGTAATCGCTGTGAAGTGTCCGGGCGTCCGCGCGGCTACTATCGCAAACTCAAAATGTCGCGGATCGCGCTGCGCGAGCTTGGCTCGAACGGTCAGATCCCCGGCCTCGTGAAGTCCAGCTGGTAAGAGAGGAGGGTACACATGAACATTTCCGATCCCCTCGGCGATATGCTGACCCGCATCCGCAACGCTCAGATGCGCGGCATGTCTACAGTTGTCACTCCGGCTTCGAAGCTCCGGGGTCGCGTTCTGGAGGTCCTCATGTCCGAGGGCTACATCCGCGGCTACACCGAGATTGAAAAAGACGGTCACAAGAACCTGGAAATCGAGCTCAAGTATTACGAAGGCCAGCCGGTCATCTCGGAGATCAAACGCGTCTCCAAACCCGGCCGCCGCGTGTACTCTTCGGTCTCCGACATCCCGCTGGTGCGTAACGGCCTCGGCATCTCCATCCTTTCGACTTCGAAAGGTGTGATGTCCGATAACGTTGCCCGCGCCGAGAATGTCGGCGGCGAAGTGCTCTGCCGGGTCTTCTAGGAGAACACCATGTCACGTATTGGAAAACTCCCGATTGAGATCCCTGCCGGCACCACGGTGACGGTCGAAGGACAGACGATCAAGGCCAAAGGCCCGAAGGGTGAACTCTCCCTGACGGTTGTTGAAGTCATCACGCCGAAACTGGAAGGCAATGAGCTTTCCGTCTCGCCGCGCGAAGACATCATGAAGGCTGCAAACGATCGCATCGAAGCCGAGAAAGCCCGTGGCAAGCGTCCTCCGACGCTGGCTCAGGCCCTCGATCCGGTTGCCCGCACGCAGTGGGGCACGGCCCGTTCGCGCGCCGCCAACATGATTGAAGGCGTGTCCAAGGGTTACGAGAAGACGCTCGAACTGGTCGGCGTCGGTTATCGTGCCCAGATGCAGGGCAAGGATGTGAAACTGGCCCTCGGCTTCTCGCACGATGTGGTCTATGCGGCGCCGGAAGGCATCACACTGGCATCGTCCAAGCCGACGGAAGTCGTCATCACGGGCGCTGACAAGCAGGTGGTCGGCCAGGTCGCCTCCGAAATCCGCAAGTACCGTTCGCCGGAGCCTTATAAAGGCAAGGGTATCCGTTACGCGGGCGAATACGTCCGCCGTAAGGAAGGTAAGAAGAAGTAACGCCATGAAAAGCTCACGCGAAAAGATGCAGCGCCGCGCACAGCGCGTCCGTACCAAGCTCCGGAAGGTCGCCGAAGGCCGTCCGCGCCTGTCGGTTGCGCGCAGCCACAAGAACATCTCCGCCCAGATCATCGACGACGAGAAGGGCATCACGCTCGCTTCGGCTTCGACGCTGGAAAAGGACATTCTCGGTGGTTCCAAGACCGGCGCTGACACGTCCGCGGCTGCTCAGGTCGGCAAGATCCTGGCAGAGCGCGCCAAGAAAGCCGGTGTTGAAGACGTTGTCTTCGACCGCGGCGGCTACATGTTCCACGGCCGGGTGAAAGCCCTGGCAGACGCCGCCCGTGAGGGCGGTCTCAAATTCTAAGGAGAGGCCCTATGGCTGAAGAAAGAGGAAGAGGCCGCCGGAATCGCGATCGCGACGAGGAGCAGTCTGAATTCGTCGACAAGCTGGTTGGCATCAACCGCGTCGCCAAGACCGTGAAGGGTGGTAAGAACTTCGGTTTCGCAGCCCTCGTCGTGGTTGGTGACCAGAAGGGCCGTGCCGGCTTCGGCAAGGGTAAAGCCCGCGAAGTTCCGGAAGCGATCCGCAAGGCGACGGAAGAAGCCAAGCGCAACATGGTTCGCATCCCGCTGCGCGAAGGCCGCACGCTGCACCATGACGGCAAAGGCCGTTGGGGCGCTGGCAAGGTCGTGCTGCGCGCAGCACCTCCCGGTACCGGTGTGATCGCTGGCGGTCCGATGCGTGCCGTTATGGAAGTGCTGGGTGTCCATGACGTCGTCGGCAAGTCGATCGGCTCCTCGAACCCGTACAACATGGTCCGTGCTACCTTTGACGCTCTGAAGGAACAGGCCAGCCCGCGTTCCGTCGCTTCCAAGCGTGGCCTGAAAGTCCAGGACGTGGTTGGCCGCCGCACCGATGGTGCGTCGGAAGCCGGCGTCGTTGAAGCCTGAGCCTAGGGAAGGGTAACGACATGTCGAAAGCCAAGCTTACCGTCCGCCAGACCGGCAGCCCGATCGGCCGCAAGCCTGAACAGCGCCAGACGCTGGTCGGCCTCGGCCTGAACAAGGTCGGCCGGACCAAGGAACTCGAAGACACTCCGGCCGTGCGCGGCATGATCCGCAAAGTGGCCCACCTGGTCGAGGTGGTCGGCGAATAAGGCCTCGTGCCGCATCGCCGCCGCCCCAACCATCAAGACGTATCGGAAGATAGAACGATGAAACTCAACGAACTGTCCCCCGCTGAAGGCTCCACCAAGCAGCGCATGCGCATCGGCCGCGGCGTCGGCTCGGGCAAGGGCAAGACGGGTGGCCGCGGTGTCAAAGGTCAGAAGGCCCGTTCCGGCGTTGCCATCAATGGCTTCGAAGGCGGCCAGATGCCAATCTACATGCGCCTGCCGAAGCGTGGCTTCACGCCGCGCGGCCAGAAGACGATGTCCTGGGTCAACCTGGGCCGCGTTACCAAGGCTGTTGAAGCTGGCAAGCTGGACGCGTCGAACGTGACCGAAGAGACGCTGGTCGCTTCCGGCCTCGTGCGCAACGTCCGCGACGGCGTTCGCCTGCTGGCCAAGGGGCCGGCGCCGAAAAACCTCAACATCACAGTGACCGGTGCCTCCAAGGCTGCCATCGAAGCCGTTGAAAAGGCTGGCGGCAAGGTGACGGTTACGGGTGCCTCGAAAGACACGGCTGCAGAATAAACAGCGGTTTTTACCCGGAACCCCTTCACAAACACCGTGACGCCGCCGATTTTGGCGGCGCACGCATTTTCAGGGAGATCGAGCGTCGATGGCCAATGCCGCAGAACAGATGGCTCGCAATGTAAATCTTGGAACCTTCGCCAAGGCAAAGGACCTCCAGAACCGCATCCTGTTCACTCTTGCCATGTTGCTGCTTTACCGGCTCGGCACGTTCGTTCCGATTCCTGGCCTCGATCCGGTCGCTTACGCTTCGATCTTTGAAAGCCAGTCAGGTGGCCTGCTTGGCAACATGAACATGTTTGCCGGCGGGGCAGTGGAGCGGATGGGGATCTTCGCCCTGAACGTGATGCCCTACATTACGGCCTCCATCATCATCCAGATGATGACCCAGGCTTCTCCGACGCTTGAAAAGCTGAAGAAGGAAGGCGAAGCGGGTCGCAAGCAGATCAACCAGTACACGCGCTACCTGACGCTGGCGTTCGCTCTGGTTCAATCCTTTGCCATCTCATCCGGCCTGTCGCATGTCCGCATCGATGGCATCGCCGGGCCGTTCTTCATCCTGACCGGAGTTGTGACGCTGACCGGCGGCACCATGCTGCTGATGTGGATGGGTGAGCAGATCACCGCGCGCGGTATCGGCAACGGGGTCTCGCTGATCATCTTCGCCGGTATCGTTGCGGAGCTGCCCAAGGCGATCGTCAACCTGATCAGCCAGGCCCGTGCGACCTCGGTCAACGTGGTGTTCGTCATCGCGATCGCGGCCATGGTGATCGCCCTTGTCGTCTTCATCGTGTTCATGGAGCGCTCGCAGCGCCGTTTGCTGATTCAGTATCCGAAGCGCCAGCAGGCCCATGGTTTTGCGCAGGGGCAAAAGAGCTTCCTGCCGCTGAAGATCAACACCGCCGGTGTGATTCCCCCGATCTTTGCCTCGGCCCTGCTGATGCTGCCGCTCACCGTTGTGGGTTTCATGGGCGGCAACGCAGCCGGTGCGGCGACGGACACGGAAGTGAACGGCATCCTTTCCTGGCTCGCTGCCAATTTCTCGGCGGGCACCTGGACGCACATCATCTCCTATTGTGTGCTCGTGATCTTCTTCACGTTCTTCTACACATCGATCATGTTCAATCCCGAGGAAACGGCCGATAACCTCCGGAAATATGGTGGTTTTATCCCGGGCATCCGTCCTGGCTCCAACACCGCGGCCTATTTCGACTATGTGCTGACTCGCCTCACCGTTATCGGTGCGCTGTATTTGACCTTTGTCTGTGTTCTGCCTGAGCTGCTTCGGCGCTATTTCCCCGAGATCCCATTCTACATCGGGGGCACGTCGCTGCTGATCGTGGTTTCGGTGACAATGGACACCGTGACGCAGATACAGTCGCATTTGATTGCGCATCAATATGAAGGCATGATCAAGAAGTCGAAGCTCGGGGGCCGGAAGAAATGAATTTGATACTGTTCGGGCCGCCTGCGGCCGGGAAGGGCACGCAGGCGAAGCGCCTGGTTGAGGAGCGCGGTTTCATCCAGCTCTCCACCGGTGACATGCTCCGTGCCGCTCGCGCATCGGGCTCTGAATTGGGCCAGCGCGTGGCCACAATCATGGACGAAGGCGGCCTTGTCTCCGACGAGATCGTGATCGCCCTGATCGACGAACAGCTCACCGCCAACCAGGGCGCCGCCGGCTTCATTTTCGACGGCTTTCCGCGGACAGTCGGCCAGGCAGGAGCCTTGGACGAGCTGCTGAAGTCGCGTGGGACAGAAGTGAACCGTGTCATCCGTCTGGTCGTTGATGACGAGCAGCTTCTGGCACGCGTCACCAAGCGTTTTGAAGAGCAGGGACGCAAGGACGACAATCCGGAAACCTTCTCGAAACGTCTTGAGAAATACTATGAAGATACAGCGCCTCTGGTGCCGATTTACGCTGAGCGGAGCATCCTGACGGAAGTCGACGGGATGGCCTCGATTGACGAGGTTGCGAAGCAGATCGACGCGGCGCTGAAAGAGACGGCCTAAAGCTGGGATTCCGCTGTTGACGCGTTAATTTCCACGGTTATAAGCCTCCATTCTTAGCTTAAGGCTTAATCGCCGGCGCGCGAGGCGGACCGTTTTCCGGCTCGGCGCGCTTTTAATGTTTGAACAGTCCGCTTGAGGAGAACCGGCTTTGGCCCGTATTGCAGGCGTAAACATCCCGACCAATAAGCGCGTCGTCATTGCGCTGCGGTACATTCATGGCATCGGTCCGGCCTTCGCACAGGAAATCTGCGAGAAGGTGGGCGTCGACGCGACTCGCCGCGTGAACGAACTGACCGACGCCGAAGTCATCAAGATCCGCGAAACCATCGACGCCGACTACATGGTCGAAGGTGACCTTCGCCGCGATACTTCGATGAACATCAAGCGCCTCATGGACCTGGGTTGCTACCGTGGTCTGCGCCATCGCCGCAAGCTGCCGGTTCGCGGTCAGCGGACGCACACCAACGCCCGTACCCGCAAGGGCCCGGCCAAGCCGATCGCCGGCAAGAAGAAGTAAGGGGTAGTTCGTCATGGCTCGTGAAGCGACCCGCGTCCGCCGCAAGGAACGCAAGAACATCACCTCGGGTGTTGTTCATGTGAACTCCAGCTTCAACAACACGATGGTTACCATCACCGACGCGCAGGGAAACACCATTTCCTGGTCTTCGTCCGGCACGATGGGCTTCAAGGGTTCCCGCAAGTCGACCCCTTATGCTGCCCAGATGGCCGCTGAAGACGCCGCGAAGAAGGCGATGGAGCATGGTCTCCAGACCGTCGAAGTGCTCGTTCGTGGTCCGGGTTCGGGCCGTGAAAGCGCGCTGCGCGCCCTGCAGGCTGCTGGCCTGACCGTGACGGCGATCAGCGACACCACGCCGATCCCGCACAATGGCTGCCGTCCGCCGAAACGCCGCCGCGTCTAAACGACTAGAATACCTCCCGGCGGCGCGTTCCCCGCGCCGCCTTCCGCTTTCTGAGGACCGCTCATGTCTGAGAATACCGCCGTCAACGACCGCAACTGGAAAGAACTGATCCGCCCGAACCGCCCGGTGGTTCAGGCTGGATACGACCCGAAGCGCAAGGCGAAGCTCGTCATCGAGCCGCTGGAGCGTGGCTATGGTACGACGCTGGGCAACGCCCTGCGCCGCGTGCTGCTGTCCTCGCTGCAAGGCGCTGCCATCATTGGCGTCCAGATCGATAATGTCGTTCACGAATTCTCCGCCATTCCGGGCGTGCGTGAAGACGTCACCACGATCGTCCTGAACCTGAAGCAGGTCGCGATCTTCATGGAAAGCGACACGCCGAAGCGCATGGTCCTGAAAGCGACTGGCCCGGGCGAAGTCAAAGCTGGCCAGATCGAGACCTCGGGCGACACGAAGATCCTGAACCCGGATCACGTGATCTGTACCCTCGATGACGGCGCAGAAGTCCGCATGGAATTCACCGTCGCCACCGGCAAGGGCTATGTCCCGGCCGAGGCACACCGTCCGGAAGACGCTCCGATCGGCTATATTCCGATCGACGCCATCTATTCGCCGGTCCGCCGCGTTGGTTACCAGGTGGAAGACACCCGCGAAGGCACGAAGCTGGACTTCGACAAGCTGACCCTCGACATCGAAACCGATGGTTCGGTCACGCCGGAAGATTCTGTCGCGTACGCCGCCCGCATCCTGCAGGACCAGCTGCAGCTATTCATCAACTTCGAAGAGCCGACACTGGAAGCCGGCACGCAGACCGAAGAAACCGATCTCGGCTTCAACCCGGTCCTTCTCAAGAAGGTGGACGAGCTGGAGCTTTCCGTGCGTTCGGCAAACTGCCTGAAGAACGACAACATTGTTTACATCGGCGACCTGATCCAGAAGTCGGAAGCGGAAATGCTTCGCACCCCGAACTTCGGCCGCAAGTCTCTGAACGAAATCAAGGAAGTCCTCGCTGGTCTTGGCCTGCACCTCGGCATGGAAGTGCCGGACTGGCCGCCGGAAGACATCGAAGGCCTTGCCAAGAAATACGACGACCACCTCTAGGACCCGAAAACAGCCGGGGGCCTGACCACCTCCTGTAAGGATTGAAACCATGCGCCATCGCCTTGGATACCGCAAACTGAACAAGACGACTTCGCACCGCAAGGCGATGTTCGCGAATATGGCCGCAAGCCTGATCGAGCATGAGCAGATCGTTACGACCCTGCCCAAGGCGAAGGAAATGGCTCCGCTGATGGACAAGCTGGTGAGCCTGGCCAAGAAGGGCGATCTCGCTGCCCGCCGGCAGGCCCTCTCCAAGATCCGCAACGAAGACGCTGTCCGCAAGCTGTTCGACGTCTTCGGCGACCGCTACAAGGATCGCAATGGCGGCTATACCCGCGTGCTGAAAGCCGGCTTCCGCCATGGCGACAACGCACCGGTTGCTGTCCTCGAGATGGTCGACCGTGACGAGTCCGCCAAAGGCGCCGCCGACAAGGCCCGCCATGAGGCTGAACTCGAAGCCGGCGAATAATCCGCGCAAAGAATTTTCCGCAAGGAAATCAAAGAGCCCCGGAGCTTTCCTCCGGGGCTTTTCTTTTTTCCGGTTGACGCATTTTCCCTGATCCATCATACGGCGCCTCCATTCAGCAACGGAGCGGCCCGATGTCGTATCGAGTCACCAATCAGCCAAGGAAGGACGCGGCCCTGAGCGAGGGTACCGCTGTCGTCCGCATGGAGGTTGCTGGATAGGGCTGATCGTCAGCCCGGGACCGAATGGTCTTATGCCGCCCTCCGCGCGTTCCGCCCGGAGGGTTTTCTTTTCTCTCTCACCTAAAGGGATTCGCGCGGAGGGCTTGTCAGGAGGAGTCTGCGAGCAGCAGACTGCGAGAAGATGAGTAAGTTTGAAGTGTTCGAAACCTTCGCCGGTGGCCGCATCAAGGCCTGGGTGAAAGGCGTGCCGCTGGAAGACGCGGCGCGTGAGCAGCTTGAGAATGTCGCCGGGCTGCCGTTCGTGCACTCGCACCTTGCCGTCATGCCTGACGTGCACTTCGGGCGCGGTGCGACGGTCGGATCCGTTATTCCCACGAAGGGCGCGATCATTCCAGCCGCGGTCGGTGTCGATATCGGCTGCGGGATGATGGCGGTGCGCACCAGCCTGACAGCGAACGAGCTGCCGGACAGCCTCTCAGCTGTTCGCAGCGAGATCGAGCGGAAAGTGCCGGTGGGTAACGGGCCGGGTGGCAATCACAAGGACACCCCGGCGCGTGCGGCTTCGGCCATGCGCCGGTCGGGGCTCGTCGAACGGCTCGAGCTGATCCTCGCGAAACACAAGCGCATCCAGCGCACGAAGTTCGCGACGCAGCTCGGTACGCTCGGCGGTGGCAACCACTTCATCGAGCTCTGTCTCGACGAGGAGGACCACGTCTGGGTGATGCTCCATTCCGGCTCCCGGGGCACGGGCAACATCCTCGGCACCTACTTCATCCAGGAGGCCCGTGCGGCGCTGGAGAAGCGAGTGCTCGGCTATCACGTGCCGGACAAGGATCTCGCCTTCTTCGTGGAAGGGGAAGAATTGTTCGACGACTATGTGATGGCTGTCGGCTGGGCGCAGGACTATGCGCGTCTCAATCGCGAAGTGATGATGGACCGTGTGCTGATCGCCCTGCGCGACCAGTTGCCTGTTTTCACGCTCGGCAAGATGGCTGTGAACTGCCACCATAATTATGTGGAGCGGGAACACCATTTCGGCGCCGATGTCTGGGTTACCCGCAAGGGCGCGGTGCGCGCCGGCGCGGGCGAGCTTGGCATCATCCCGGGTTCGATGGGGGCGAAATCCTTCATCGTGCGCGGGAAGGGCAACGCTGAATCGTTCTGCTCGTGCTCGCACGGAGCGGGGCGCACCATGTCGCGCGCTGCTGCCAAGCGCACCTTCACGGTGGACGACCATCTCGCTGCAACGGCAGGCGTGGAATGCCGCAAGGACGCTGGCGTCATCGACGAAACGCCAATGGCCTACAAGGACATCGATGCCGTCGTGGCGGCCCAGTCTGACCTTGTGGAGATCGTTCACACGCTGAAACAGGTCGTTTGTGTCAAAGGGTAGTCGGACAAATTTCGATATGACCTTGACAGTTAATGGTGGTTCACTCTATACGCCACCTTCCTCTTGATCAGCCATCCGGATACGGATGGCTGATCAAACCAACCAACGGACCAAACAGATGAAGCACGGTTGTACAACAACAATCCTGCTCCTCAGTCGATGGGGAGCGCAGCCAGCGTCCCCCGCGCGTTTGCCGGTGGGCGTCTGACCTCACAATTTTTCTGACTTCAATCTGTCCGTGCCCGGCATCCTGGCATGCGGACGATCTGGAAGGAGGTGGATCATGGGCAATCCCATGACCCGGCGCCATGCGCGGTCCTATGGCCGTACCGGCGCGATGACGCCCTTGCTCCGGTTCCTTGCCGGGGCGCATGCTGAAGCCATCGCTATCGCATGGCCGGCACCGCATGCGGGCTTTCTTGCCTTGCCATCCGCTCGCCGTCACGCGGCGGCGATCCTTCTGGCGCGTGATCTCGAACTGGATCAAATCGCGCACCTGGTGGAATATGGGCGGGATGGGGATGTTGCAAAACACCTCATGCACGGACAGGCGGCCAGCGGTTTGATGAAAGCGCTGGCCCGATTGGGGGAAACCCTGTGGGAGGCGGCAGACTATGATCTGTTCCTGTCCTTGTTCTCCGATGAGAACACAGCGCAGGTGCTGCGGCATACGGATGAGATCCGTCCGCCCCAGCTTCATCTGATCCGCAAGCTTCCCGCGCCGCTCCGGGTGCCGAAAATCCTTCGGCACATTCCGGACAGCCAGGGAGCGGTCGAAGACCTGGGCGAAGCATTCCGGCTGGCTGTCCGCATCCGCGGCAAGGAACAGGCGGGTAGCATCGCCCGCCGGTGGGAACGCTCGGTTTCGGCCGAACGCCTGTTCGACATGGCGGCGGAAGACCTGCAGCCGAACGAGTTCGGGAAGCTGCTGTCCCCGCCGGTCCTGCCAGCCGCTTTCTTCCGGGTAACGGACAGGAAGATGCTGGAGCAGGTCGCGCTGGAATTCCGCAATTGCCTGCGGGACTTCACCAGCGATATCGCGGCCGGGCACATGGCGGTTTACGTTCTGCGTGATGGCGTGGAACGCGCCGTCCTGGCTCTGCGCCGGGATACGGCTGGCTGGCGGCTTGCCGAGGCGAGAGGCAAGGACAATGCGGATCTGCGGGAAGACACCCTGCGGTTCATTGTCGATGCCGTGGAACGGGCAGGGGCGCGCACTGGCGAGTCCAGCTGGATCCTCGCCCGGCGCCTGCATGAGCATGTCTGCCGCCGTTGCGGACCGGCTCACGCGCCTGAGCGGGAGACCTGGCGTGACCAGCTGATGCTGGGCTCGCTCTGGGACTGATCAGGGCGCCCAAAGGGAGGCGCCTCTCCGGAAACGGGGAGGCGTCTTCTCATGGAAGTCTCTTGTACAGTCCGGAATTGCGGATAGGCTCAGCGCCGCCTATCGGAGCATCCCCCCATGATATTCGACCGTATCAAGCCGCTCGACGCCATCCTTGCGACAGCGGAAAAGAAGTCCCTGCACAGATCCCTTGGCGCCTTCCAGCTGACCATGCTGGGCATCGGCGCCGTGATCGGCACGGGCATTTTCGTGCTGACCGCCGCCGCCGCCCAGAAGGCAGGGCCGGGCATGATGTTCTCTTTCGTCATCGCCGGCTTCGTCTGTGCCGTCGCTGCGCTCTGCTATTCCGAGCTTGCCTCCATGGTGCCGGTGTCGGGCTCGGCTTACACCTACACATATGCCGTGATGGGGGAGCTTCTGGCCTGGATGGTCGGCTGGGCGCTGATCCTGGAGTACGCGGTCGCAGCCTCGGCCGTATGTGTCGGCTGGTCCGGCTATGTCATGGGCCTCGTGGAGAACTTAACCGGGTTTACGTTACCCGCGGCGCTCAGTAGCGGCCCGGCCTGGGGCTTTGCAGGCGGCATCCCACACGTCGATTTCAGTCATGGCGTGGTGAACCTGCCGGCCATCATCGTGGCCGGTGTGGTCACCTGGCTGCTGGTCATCGGCACGAGCGAAAGCGCCTCGGTGAATGCCGTGCTGGTGGCGATCAAGGTCACGGCTCTGACCGCCTTCATCGTGCTGAGCTTTCCAATTCTGAAGGGAGAGAATTTCACACCACTGATGCCGACCGGATTGCTAGGCCATGACGGCCTCGGCGTTGTCGGGGCGGCGGCGACCATCTTCTTCGCCTATGTCGGCTTTGATGCGGTTTCGACTGCCGCAGAAGAGACCAAGAACCCGCAGCGCAACGTGCCTATCGGCCTGCTTGGCTCGCTCGCCATCTGTACCGTGTTCTATTTCCTCGTCGCCGCCGGTGTTGTCGGCACCGTTGGCGCCCAGCCTGTGCGGGACGCCGCGGGTGCCGTGCTTCCGCCGGATGGAGCGGGCTTCGCCGCGCGCTGCGCGGAACTCAGGGCACTGGGCGACGCCCCAATCGTCTGTTCTGACGAAGCGCTGGCCGAAACACTCCGAACCATCGGCTTCCCGGTGATTGGCAACCTCGTCGGCCTCGCGGCCTCAATCGCGTTGCCGTCGGTGATCCTGATGATGATCTACGGTCAGACGCGTATCTTCTTCGTCATGGCGCGCGACGGCCTGCTGCCGGAAGGGCTCGCCGACGTGCACCCCAAATTCAAGACGCCGTGGAAGATGACCATTTTCACCGGTATCTGTGTCGCCATCGCGGCAGCCTTCTTCCCGGTTGGCCAGTTGGCGGACATTTCAAACTCCGGCACGCTGTTCGCCTTCTTCATGGTGGCGATTGCGGTGATGATGCTGCGACGGACGGATCCGGACCGTTTCCGCCCGTTCCGCACGCCGCTGGTCTGGATCATCGCCCCGATCGCGGCATTTGGCTGTCTCGGTCTCTATCTGAACCTGCCATTCGTGGCGAAGATGGTTTTGCCCGTCTGGGGCGCCCTCGGCCTCGCGATCTACTTCTTCTACAGCCGTAAGCGCAGTCATGTTGGCCTTGGCCTGATCGAGGTGCACGAGGAAGATTCCGACGTACCACCCTCTGCGGCCCCGCCGATCTGATCCGATAAGTATTGGAACTCTCTCGCGCCGGGTCTATCCTGCCGCCAGACAAAAAGAAAAGGGAGGAAACGAGATGGCTGACGGACACGCCGTGGGCGAACGCGCAAAATTCCGCGAAATGCTGGAAGGCACCCAGGAAGACTGGAATATCATCGCGGAGAATTCCCGCATCTTCAACAAAGGGCTCGCCAAGCGCGTGCTGGACCATCTCCGCCTGCTGGATGGCGATTTCGGCGGCTTCCCGATCGACCGTCTTCAGCATTCCCTGCAGACCGCGACGCGCGCCCATCGCGACGGGCGGGACGAGGAATATGTCGTCTGTGCCCTGCTGCACGATATCGGCGACACGCTGGGCAGCATGAACCATCCGGACGTGGCTGCCGCGATCCTGAAGCCGTTCGTCTCCGAAGCTAACCTCTGGATGGTCGCCAATCACGGCGCGTTCCAAGGCTATTATTTCTTCGAGTATCTCGGCCTCGACAAGAACATGCGCGAGCAGTTCAAGGACAGCCCGCACTACCAGCGCTGCGCCGAGTTCTGCCACAAATACGATCAGGCCGCTTTCGACCCTGACTATGAAAGCGAACCGCTGGAATTCTTCGAGCCGATGGTGGAGCGGGTCTTCTCCAAGCCAAAGAATTCCATGTACCTGCGCAAGGCGGAGTAGTCCGCAGGCGAACCGAAAAAAATGGCCCGTATCCAGTGGGATACGGGCCTTTCTTTATGCGGTCTGCTGTATCAAGCCGATCAGCTTTCCTTCACGTCGCATTTGCCGGGATAGGCGACGCTGACGCCTTCGGCATAGGCTTCGCAGCGATTGCCATAGGTCTTGCCGTCGCAACCACACACCGGGCGGTATTCCTTGGTGCAGATCGGGCCTGTTTTCCGGCAGACACCGGAGGCATCCGCGATCGACTGGCAGGCGCCGTCTTCATAGATGCAGGTCAGGCCGTCATCGCACTGGAAGGCGGCGATGCCCCCGCACATGGCGCCTTCGCCGTTGACCGGCGTATCGACCGGTGTTTCTGCGGGCGCCTCAACAGGCGCGGCCACTTCATCGGCAGGAACGGCCCGGTCCGGAACGACGCCAGGTTCGAGAAACCAGGCGCAACCGGCTAATAATATTGGGGAAAACAAAAGAACGGCGAGGCGCATGGGATTCTCCTTTCGGGAGAATAGCCTGCGCCTCGCCGTCATTTTTGGCAAGTCTGACGCCGGGCGGTTAGCCTTGGCCTTTGCCTTCAGCGACGAGCGAGAACATGTTCGCGCCGTGCTGGCCGCCCGAGGTGAAGGCCGGCAGCGTCTTGCTGGTGTCGGTGATCTCGTCCCACTTGGCGGCCACGGCTTCAGCGGTCAGTTCTTCGCCCTGACCGACATAAGCGCCGCGGGTTTCGACGATGCGGGCCATCGAGAAGGCACCGGCGCCGGCCGACAGGATCAAGCCGGTCGGGGCGTCGTCTTTCACCAGGTTCATCACGCCCGGCGTGACGTATTCCGGCTTCAGCTGCTCAAGGGCTTCCGGCGGCATCAGGCCTTCGGTCATGCGGGTTGCGGCGACCGGGCAGACAGCGTTGATCTTGATGTCGTTCTTGGCGCCTTCGATTTTCAGCGTGTTCATCATGCCGACCACGCCCAGCTTGCCAGCGCCGTAGTTGGCCTGGCCGAAATTGCCGTAGAGACCGGTGGAGGAGGTGGTCACGACGATACGGCCATAGTTCTGCGCCTTCATGATGTCCCATGCGGCGTGAACCGGCAGGAAGGTGCCGCGCAGGTGAACAGCCAGAACCAGATCGATGTCCTGGGTCGTCATTTTGGAGAACGACTTGTCACGAAGGATGCCTGCATTGGCGATGATGATGTCGATGCGCCCCCATTTGGCCATCGTGTCATCGATCATTTTCTTCACGCCGGCCTCGTCGGAGACGGACGAACCATTGGAGATGGCTTCGCCGCCCATGGCTTCGATTTCCTTGACCACGGCTTCAGCGGCGTCGGAGCTGCCGCCGGAGCCGTCCATCGACGCGCCGAGGTCGTTGATGACCACTTTTGCGCCGCGGCGGGCGAGTTCGAGGGCGTGGCAGCGGCCAAGACCGCCGCCGGCACCCGTAACAATGGCAACGCGACCGTCAAAACGGATGTCAGACATGGGCTTTCTCCTGAAAAGTTTGGGGGTTTCAGACCAGACGCTAACGTGAACGTCAAGCATCTACCCTGCGTCAGCCCTTGCGCGTGTTGTCGCGGCGTGATTGCGTTCAATCACAACCTGCGCAGGAGGAACGCGCCATGCTCGCTTACATTACCCTTGGAACCAACGACAAGGAGAGGGCAGTGGCCTTCTACGACGCCATCATGGAAGTGATGGGCGGCCGCCGCGTGTTCGCCACGCCGAAGCTCCAGTTCTATGGCGTCAGCCCCGGCGCACCGATGATCGCGATCGGCCCGCCCTATGATGACCAGCCGGCCACGGTCGGCAATGGCGTGATGCCGGCGCTCGCCGTCGACAGCAAGGAAATGGTCGACAAGGTCTACGCCAAGGCCCTCGAACTCGGCGCCCCCAGCGAAGGCGAACCCGGCCAGCGCCAGCCGACCTTCTACGGCGCCTATTTCCGCGACCCCGACGGCAACAAGATCTGCGTCTGCAAGCTGGGTTAGGCGGCCACGTCTCCTCCCAGCGGGGAGGAGACTTCACGGCGCGCCGAAAATCTGACCGAGCTTCTCATTGGCGTTTTGACACCAGTAGCAATTTTCTTCCGGGGCGAGTTCAAGAGCTTTTCTGAAGGCATCCGCCGCCTCGGCGGACTGGCCGCAGGCCAGAAGGCCTTCTCCCAGACTGTCCCTGAGGTTGCCGTCGGTGGGAAACAGGTCGGTGTTCAGCTGCAGCAGAGCCGTCGACCAATCGCACTTGTCTTCCCTCAGCAGCTGGAAACCAACGCGGTTCAGGATGGCTGCGTTTTCCAGCGGCCGGCCAAGCCCTGTTTCCATGAATGACGGCAACCCGCCTGCCTCTGATGCCGTGTGGCCGTCCATGAAACGGTAGACGAGTTCATAGCTCAAAGGCGCGATGGGCGGCGGCACATAGCTCTCATCGCGGGCCATCCTGGCGAGATGCCAGGCAATCGAATCTGCAGACTCCGGCTGGGACACATTTGTCAGCAAGATGACGACCAGATCCTCGTCCACAAAACGGATGAAGTCAGCAAAGAAAAGGCCGTTCGATCCATTGTGCGTGATAATGCGGCCGCCATCGTTCGTGCTCTGAATACTCCAGCCATAGCCGTAGAATGTCGTGTCTTTCTCGTTTTCCGGAACGTGGGGCGTTTGGAGCAGGGCAACGGTTTCCGGGGCCAGAACTGTTCCGTCGCGCAGGGCCTTGTGCCAATTGTAGAGATCGCCGGTCGTGGAGTGAAGGTCGCCTTTGCCGATGCCGAACCAGGTAACCGGGCCGACGCCCCATTGCTGGAATGTATTGCCCCAGCTTTTCCAGGCGCCTGTTGGCAGGTCGAAATAGTATCCGTTCGCGATCCGCTCGGAGCGCCAGTCCGGTTGAAGATAGCCGGTCTGGCTCAAGCCCGCAGGCTCCAGCAGGTGCTGCTGGAGATAGGCTTCAAAGGTCTGGCCGGACACCTGCTCTACAATGGCTGCCAGCAGGACATAGCCGGTATTGGCATATTCGTGGCGTGTGCCGGGATCGGTCGCGAGGGTTGAGGCAAAGAAGGCTGCCAGGAAGTCTTCCTTGCTGGCTGGATCGTAGCGAAAGCCGAGGTCCTGACGGGAAATGCCGGCCGTATGGGTCAGCAGCTGGTGCACCGTGATCCCGGCCTTATCTTCAGGCACGTTTTCGAACAGCGCGCCGAGCGTATCGCTGAGGTCGAGGTGTTCATGTTCGACGAGTTTGAGGATTGCTGCCGCAGTGAACTGCTTGGTTACCGAGCCGATATTGAACACGGTTTCCGGAGTAACCTTCACGCCAGACTCATAGTCGGCAAAACCATACCCTTTGGAGAACAGCACCTCATCGCCTCTGGCGACCAGTACGGCGCCTGAGAAATGACTGGTTTCGGCAGCGGAAAGAAATGCGTCGAGCCGTTGCGACAGCTGAGACGTCTCTTGAGCTGGAGCCGAACAGGCCATCAGAAAGGCCAGTACGGGAACGCCCATGGCCATCATGGCGGCCATGAAAGGAGCACGCAGTTTCATTGGGGTCTGTTCTCCTCGGCAACGGTCAGTCCGTCTCTGAAGAGTCGGCGCCAGGAGCCTGAATGCTGAGGCGGATACCTACCCATCGCGGCTGGTGGCGTCAAACAGCGGTTGAGCACGGCAAATAATCGGCGAACGCGCTGCCTGCAGGACTGCCGCCAGCAAACCATTGCACCTGCCGCGCACATCAAAGCTTCCCCTACGGCGAGCGCGCGTTTAATCCATAGGGTTCAGTTCTTCGGGGAAGGGAGACAGGGCCGGGATGAACATCATGGGTTTCGAATGGGGCTGGGACAATGCCCGCGCGCTTCTCGGCATTGCCATGATCTATGGCCTCTGCTGGGCCTGGTCTGAAAAACGCAAGCTGTTTCCGTGGAAAGTCGTGATCGGTGCCACGGTCATGCAGTTCGTCTTCGCGCTGATCCTGTTCGGTATTCCGTTCATCCGCTCCATCCTGTTCCGGGCCAATGATGTGGTCGATGGCCTGCAGGCCGCGACCCGCGCCGGCACCGGCTTCGTGTTCGGTTATGTCGGGGACAATGTCGCCGGGGCCGAGCTGATGGACGGCACGCCCCCGCCGCTCTTCTTCTTCCAGATCCTGCCCATCGTGATTGTTGTGGCCGCGCTGTCGGCGATGCTCTGGCACTGGGGCATCCTGAAATGGATCACCAATGGATTCGCCTTTATCTTCCGGCGCGGCATGGGTCTTGGTGGGGCAACGTCGCTGGCCGTCTCCGCCAACGTTTTCATGGGCATGACCGAGGCACCGGTCCTGATCCGGCCTTACATCAAGGGCATGACGCGCTCGGAACTGCTGATCATGATGACAGCCGGTTTTGCGACCATCGCGGGCTCGGTTCTCGTCGTGTACGGCTCGTTCCTCGAAGGCAAGATGGCGAACCCGTTGGCCCAGCTGCTGACGGCCTCCATCATGGCCGCACCCGCCGCTGTCGCCGTGGCGCTCACCATGATCCCGGAAACCACGCCCGCGACCGAGCGGATGAAAGAGCCGGACTTCAACTACGCCTCCACCATGGACGCCTTCTCGCGCGGCGCGACCGATGGCCTGCAGATCGTGTTCAATATTGCCACGATGCTGATCGCGGCACTCGCGCTGCTCTGGCTGGTCAATGCCGGTCTCGGCGCCCTGCCAGACGTTGCGGGCGCACCGCTTTCCATCGAGCGTGTCCTCGGCTGGATCTTCGCCCCGCTCATGTACATGGTCGGCGTGCCGATGGAGGAAGCTGCGAAGTCTGGCTCCCTGATGGGCGTGAAGACGGTGCTGACCGAATTCGTCGCCTTCCTGCAGCTGGCCGAAGTACCGCCGGACGCGATGGACCCGCGCACCCGCATGATCACCGCCCACGCGGTTTGCGGTTTCGCGAATTTCGGCTCCATGGGCATCCTGATCGGCGGCCTGTCGATCATCGAGCCGAGCCGCCGCGATGACTTCCTCTCCCTGTCCTGGCGCACGCTGGTGGCGGGCACGTTCGCGACCTGCCTGTCGGCCGCTGTCGTCGGCGCGCTGCCTTACCAGCTGTTCGCCGGGCACGCTGGCTGACCGGCTGACAAAAGCCTGACACACAGGCGTGACCGACTGGCCCTTGCGTGCCGCTGCGGCACGTACGAAACACAAGGCTTCCGCTTGGGAGGAAGCGTTCATGTTGCATTATCGGAATCCTTTGGCCGTGAGTTCCGCATTGCCTGTTAAGGGGCTAGGGGTCCGCGTGGCAGGTGCGGTGGTAGGCCTTTGCGGCGGCTGCCTGACTGTTTCGGGAACAGCGTTTGCCGAACAGAACTTGGATACGTCCGCGCCAGCGTGCACTGAAAAGGTTATGTCGACACAGGCTGACAACTGCGTCGATGAGGACGGCAATTTCATGTATTGGCGGTCTGTGGATCGTCTTTCGCCGATTGAAGTCTGGGGCGACCGGGACGCCACTGATCCGGGAAGCTATTCCGCTGTCGACGCCTCCGAAATAGATGCCACCGCTGCCGACCATCCCGCCGAAATCCTGAACCAGTTGCCCGGCGTGAACGTGCAGATGAATTCCGGGCAGGAACACCTGATCGCCATCCGATCGCCGGTCCTGACGGGCGGGGCAGGGCAGGGCAGCTTCCTGATCCTTGAGAACGGTGTCCCCACCCGCTCCCCTGCCTTCGGCAACGTCAATTCCCTGATCGAACCGCACCACGAGATCGCCGATGCGATCGAAGTCGTTCGCGGGCCGGGCAGTGCGAAGTACGGTTCCAATGCCGTACACGGACTGATCAATGTCATCCTGCCGGAACCGGGCGAAGGCAGCGAGTTCCGCGCCTCCTACGGCACGCTCGGGCGCTGGCGTACCGACATGAAGCTGGATGAGGGCCAGCACTGGCTGTTCAATCTCTCCCTTCAGAAAGACACTGGCTGGCGCGACAACACAGACGTCAGCCAGCAGAAACTTTCCGTCGTCGGCAAGTTCAATCCGGGCATATGGGACGCAACCGTCTGGCTGTCCGGCCAGAACCTCGAACAGGAATCCGGCGGCTATATCGTCGGCACCGATGCCTACAAGGACGAGGACATCGCAAAGACGAACCCCGATCCGGACGCCTGGCGCAACGCCTGGTCCGCCCGACTCGGCGCACGTCTCGAACGCCCCCTGTTCGACGGCACGCTGGTCCTGATGCCCTATGCGCATTCGCAGGCGATGATCTTCTCGCAGCACTTCCTGCCCAATGGCGGCGTGGAGAAGAATGGCCACACCGGCGGCGGCGTCATGATGCGTTACGAACAGCCGCTCTCCGAGCAGGTTACATGGCGCGTTGGCACGGACCTTGATGCCGCGAGCGGATACCTGCGTGAGATCCAGCCGGAGCCTTTCGGCTTCTTCCCCGGTGACTCCCGTTTCCCGCAAGGCGTTCACTACGACTATGATGTCGACACAACCGTCGCCGCGGTGTGGACCGAACTTGAATGGTCGGTGTCGGAGGACTTCCGCATCCTCGCGGGCCTGCGCGGTGAGAGCCATGACTATGACTATTCGACCAAGGCGCCCGCCGGCATCAATGGCCGGTTCAACGTGCCCGCCGACCGGTCGGACTCTTTTGAGTTCGTGACGCCGAAGCTCGGCGCCGTCTGGTCTGTCTCAGACGCGGTCGATCTCTATGCCAACTATGCCCGCGGCGCGCGCGCGCCGCAGGTGTCGGATCTCTACCGCCTGCAGAACCTGCAAGTCGTCGGGCAGAACGACACCGAAACGCTGGACAGTGTCGAAGTCGGCGCGCGCGGCGCGGCGCTCGACGGGCGGCTGGTCTTCGATGTCGCGGCCTACTGGATGGACAAGGAGAATTACTTCTTCCGCGACTCCGACGGCCTGAACGTCACCGACGGTTCAACGGAACACAAAGGCGTCGAAGTCTCCGCGGCTTATGAGTTCACCGATACGCTGTCCCTGTCGGGCAATGTGTCGTGGTCGGATCAGACCTACACGTTCGACCGGATCGTGGCGTCTGCCTCCAGCAGCATTCTCGATGGCAACGAGATCGACACCGCACCGGAATGGCTCGCCAATGCGCGCCTGAACTGGCAGGCGACGGACCGCCTCGCCCTGTCGCTGAATGTCGAACATGTGGGCGAATACTTCACCGACCCCGGCAACCAGAACACCTATCCCGGCCACACATTGCTCGGCGCCCGCGCAGCCTGGGCGTGGACGGATACGCACACGGTCTGGATCAATATCCGCAACCTGACGGACGAGCGCTATGCCGACCGGGCGGATGTTTCTTTCGGCAATCCGCGGTACTTCCCCGGAGAGCCGGTAAATGCCACTGTCGGGATCAGCCGGACATTCTAGAGAGATAATCAGGAGGACACCCATGAAGCTCTATCACAGCCCGATGGCGCCGAACCCGGATCGCGTGGTCTATTTCCTGCGCGCCAAGGGCAAATTGGATGCGGTTGAGATCGAGGAAGTCTCGATCATGAAGCAGGAGCACAAGACGGCGGAATACCGTGAAGTCTCCCCCTTTTCGCAGGTGCCCGCCCTGATCCTGGATGACGGAACGAAGATCACTGAGAGCCGCGCGATCTGCACCTATTTCGAAGGCATCTTCCCGGAACCGAACCTGATGGGTGCCGACCCGAAGGAGAAGGCCCTGATCGAGATGTGGGACCGGCGCGTGGAACTGATGTTCTTCATCCAGTTCGCCACCTGGTTCCGCAATGCCCATCCCATGATGGCGCCGCTGGAAGTGCCGCAAAGCGCCGAGGCTGCTGCAAAGGGTGAGAAGGCCGCGAAGAAAATGGCTGAGCGGTTCGACGCTCATCTTGCCGATAATGAATTCCTTGCCGCCGGCCGCTTCTCCATCGCGGACATCACGCTCTTCATCGCCTGCGGTTTCTGCGGCGTGATGAAGTATGCGCCGCACAAGGAGCATGCCAATCTTGGCCGCTGGTATGAGGCCATGAAGGCGCGCGGTTTCGCGGGCTAGGCCATCGCCTCGGCGATCAGCTGGTAGGAGCGGATACGGTCTTCGTTGTGCTCCGCCAGCGTCAGGATGAACAGCTCGTCCGCGCCATGCTCGCCAGCAAAAGCGGTGAGGTGTCCGGCGACGTCCTCCGCGGCACCGATGACACCGCGTCCTTCGGCCGCCGCTAGCGCTTCGGGTGAAGCGGCGGCGATTACGGCATCAGCTTCCGTTGACGGAACGAAAGCGCGGAAGTCGCCTGTGCTGCGGGCGAGGTTCCACGCGATGGCCGGCTTCGACAAGCGGCGGGCTTGCTCTTCGGTCTCGGCGGCGAGCGCCACAAGGCCGACGGCAGCGTAGGGTTCGGACGCGAAAGGCGACGGCTGGAACGTTTCCCTGTAAGCGGTGAGCGCTGCGCCCGCCCCGCCCGGCGCCAGGAAATCCGCAAAGGCAAGCTTCAGGCCCATCGCCCCGGCAAAGGCGGCCGAGTCCGGTGAGGAAGACAGCATCCACATATCGGGGCGCTGGCCCCGCGGACCAACATGGATGCCCGTCGCGCGATGCCCCTCCGGCAGGGGCGTCTCTCCGCTCGCATCCAGCATCCAGTCCATCAACATGCGCAGCATGGTCGGGAAGGCCTGCGCGCCCGGGCCGAGCAGGGCAGCAGATGTGCGCGGGTCCGCCCCGGTTGCCCGGCCGACACCCAGTTCGATCCGCCCCGGCGCCAGCGCCTCCAGCGCGCAGAACTGCTCGGCCACCTTCAGCGGCGAATAGTTCGGCAGCATCACACCGCCCGAGCCGAGTTTCAGGTGCTGTGTGCGTTGGGTCAGCACGGCGATCAGCACTTCCGGCGCGGCGCCGGCAAAACTGCGCGCATTGTGATGCTCCTGCACCCAGAAAGACCGCCATCCCCGGCCATCCAGCAATTCGGCCAGCGCCAGTGTGTTCGCAAAGGCCTCTGCGGCGGTCTGACCCTCGAACAGGGGGGATGGATCAAGTATCGACAGGACTGGTTTCATGGCCCCCGTGATGCGCTATGCATGGGGTCAAAACAAGACGAGGAAACGATTCATGCGTATCTTGGCGGCGTCCCTTATTCTCATGCTGGCAGCCTGCGCGCAGGCCTCATCGTTTGGTCCGCAAGTCCGGGCCGTGCCGATGGATCAGTTGAGAGCGGCGGCGCCATCCGGCCAGCTGTCCGGTGTGGCCCAGCCGAAGGCCTATCGGGTGGATATGACGGTCGATCCGCGGGAGACGACCTTTTCGGGCCATGTCCAGATCGATGTGAACCTGATGACCTCCGCCGCCGGCATCTGGATGCACGGGGCGGACCTCGATGTCTCCTCGGTCCAGGTTACGGCAGGCGGAGAGACCCGCCCGGCCAGCTGGACGGAAGTCGATCCGACTGGCGTTGTCTGGGTAGGTTTTCCGAACCGAGTGCATGCGGGCCACATCACACTCGCCTTCGATTATACAGCCGCCTTCGATGTGAACCTCGCAGGCCTGTTCCGGGTCGACGAGAAAGGCGAAGCCTATGCGCTCGCCAAGTCCGAAAGCATTCAGGCGCGACGCTTCCTGCCAAGCTTCGACGAGCCGGGTTTCAAGGCCCCGTTCGATATTACGCTGACCGTGCCGGACGACATGCTGGCCATCGGCAACACACCGATTGCCTCCCGTGTTCCGGCCCGGCCCGGTTATGACCGGGTGACCTTCCTGCGTACCCGTCCGTTGTCGACCTATCTCCTGTCGGTCGCGGTGGGCAATTTCGAGAAGGTGTCCGCCGGTACGATCCCGGTCAATGCCTGGCGCGACTGGCCGATCCCGCTCAGCGGCTACGCCCGGGCTGGCAAGGGCGACGAGCTGGAGGCGATCCTTTCCTATACGCCCGCCGTGGTCGAATTCTTCGAAGAGGCGCTGGAACAACCCTATCCTTATGAGAAGCTGGACATCATCGCCGCGCCGCAATGGCCGTCGGGCGCCACCGAGCTCGCCGCTGCGATCACCTACCGGGAAAGCGTGATCCTTGCGAACGACAAGGCCGGGGCAGGTTTCCTGCGGTCGATGAAAGGCATTCATGCGCATGAGTTGTCGCATATGTGGTTCGGTGATCTGGTTACCCCGCCATGGTGGGACGATCTCTGGCTGAAGGAAGGCATCGCCAGCTGGGCCGAGCCTGCCGTGCTGGGGTTCCTGGAGCCAGACGGCGGACACAATATCCAGGCGGTGGTCGACGCCATTGCAGCGATGGAACTGGACAGCCTGTCCAGTGCCCGCGCCGTGGCCCAGCCGATCACGGAAAATGCGGATATCCGCAATGCCTACGACTCGATCACCTACAACAAGGGGCAGGCCGTCCTGTCCATGGTGGATGCCTGGTTCGGGCCCGACCAGTTCCGCCCGGCACTTGGCAGGTACATCGCCGAATATGCCGACAAGGCCGCCGATAGCGAACAGTTCTTCCGGGCGATCGGGCATACGACCGGCAATCCCGATATCGGCCGTTCACTGAAGAGCTTTGTGACGCAGAATGGTGTGCCGCTGCTGGAGACCGAGCTTCAATGTACGAGCAGCGGTGCGAAAGTTGTCCTGCAGCAGAGCCGCTATCGGCCGCTTGGCTCAGATGCCGATCCGGACCGTCGTTGGGTGATCCCGGTTTGTGTTTCCTGGCGTGAGGGCGGCGAGACCGGACGGTCGTGCACACTGATGAAAGCCCGCCGTCAGGTCCTGCCCCTGAACGGGGCGCACTGCCCGGACGCTTATCACCCGAATGCAAATGGCACCGGTTATTATCGGTTCAATATGGCCGCGGCCGGTTGGGACAAGCTGATCGCTGCCCTGCCGGAGATGACCGCGACGGAAGCGCTGACGGCCATAGATAGCGGAGAAGCCGACCTGGCCGCCGGAGAGATGGATGCCGCCACGCTCCGCCGCCTGCTCGCGGCCGGTGCGCAACATGACGACGCGGCCGTCGCGTCAGCGGTGCTGAATGTCTATTCGGACCTGATGGACCGGCTGGAAGGCGCGGATGCCGCTGGGCTGGTCGCCGATGCCGAGGTGGCTTCAGATCGCCTTCGTGTGCGCATGATGGCGGGCGACAAGGATGCTGAATTGAGTGCCAACCTGACCAAGTTCGATGCCACCATTCTGAAACGTGAAGACGTGCGGGCAGAACTGGCCGCTGAAATGGACCAATGGCTCAGCGATCCGGATGCGGATGTGAATCTCTCCAGCGACCTCTACGCGTCAGGATTGTTGGTCCTGCTCGATGAAGGCGGGCAGGCGGCTTATGACCGTGTGCTGAAGGCCTATGACGAAATCGATGATCCGGCATTCGGCCAATCGGTTGCGTTGGCACTCGGCAATGTGACCGATCCGGATCAGGCGGCCCGCACGCGAGGCCTGATCGCCTCAGCAGAGCTGGGGCCGCGCGAAACCTACACGATGGCACTGTTGCAAATGCGGGCCCCGGAAACGCGCGATGCGATGTGGGCCTTCCTTGAGGCCAATTTCCCTGCCTTCGTGAAAGCCATCCCGACCCAGTGGCAACGCCGTACCCCGCGGCTGGCAGCGTATTTCTGCGATACCGACGGGCTCGATGCGCTGAACGCCCTGTTCGAGGAATACGGCGATCTTGCCGAGGGGCATGCACGCGAACTTTCGCTGGCACAGGAGAAGATCAATCTCTGCATGGCCCAGAAGGCCGCGACGCAGGCAGACCTTGAGGCTGCCTTCGCCGCGCCTTGATCGGCGAATGGCCTAGGTGTGGACTCTCAACAGGTTGTCCTCGGAGAGACCGAGTCGACTGATGGGTGTTTGATTTTTAATCCCGCCATGCGGTCGATGGAAGTTGTATCGATGCGTCCAGTCATCGAGGCATGCGGCTCTGTGGTCTGATGTGTCGTAGGATTTTGCGTAGGCCCATTCCCTGAGGGCGGTCTGGATGAAGCGTTCGGCTTTTCCGTTCGTCCGGGGCGTGTAGGGTTTGGTGCGGACATGTCTGAGGCCGAGCTCACGACAGGTATTCCTGAAGGCGTCAGACCGATAACATGCCCCATTGTCTGTCATCACACGCCGGACGGTAATGCCGAGGCGATTATAGTAAGCCACGCAGGCCTTCAGGTGATCGACGGCACTGGGGGCTTTTTCGTCAGGATGGATCTGGTTGAAGGCGACGCGGGAGGCATCGTCCACGGCGACATGGACGTACTCCCAGCCGACACCACGATGGAGAGACTTGCTCTTGCGGCTTCCGGTGATGCGATGCCCGGGGCGCCCGAAGCGGCCGAGTTTCTTTATGTCGATGTGGATCATGTCGCCGGGATTTGGGTGCTCGTAGCGGCGGGACGGTTCAGGCGGATCGAGATCCCTCGCCCGGCTGAGCCTTGCAGCGCGGAGGATCCGACTGACTGTGGCTGGCGAGACCTTGCATCGGTGGGCGATCTCATGTCCCGGCAAGCGTTGACGACGCAGCTTGAGGATCCTCTCCACGGTCGCGCCGGGCGTAGGGCGATACAGCCGGTGCGGACGCGAGGAACGCTCCCTGAGGCCGTCGGGGCCCTCAGCAAGGAAGCGGTTCACCCACTTGCTGACCGTCTTGCAACAGACGCCAAAGGCCTGGGCGACGCGGCTTCGGCTTTCTCCTTCCTCGATCACACGCCGGACAATCTCGGCTCGACTATGAGGTGTGGTGCGGGCATTCTCGTGGATGTCCATTCGGTGTCCTTTCCTGGAGTTGAAGTCTCGCAACCTCAATCTCCTCGGTCAGGCCCGAATGGACAACCTATTGAAAGATCACACCTAGGCGTTTTTAATCGTCAGGCCGCCATCGACCGGGATGAAAACGCCTGTCATGAAGCTGGCGGCCGGCAGGACACAGGACAGGGTCATGTTGGCCACCTCTTCCGGAATGCCGTAGCGGCGCAGCGGCACGCGGCGCTTGGCGTAAATTTCCTTATGCTCGTCCGGAATGCCAGCGGTAATGCCGGTGCGGATCGGGCCGGGGCAGATGCAGTTCACTGTGATGCCTTCGCGGCCAAGGTCGACCGCGAGGCCGCGGGTCAGACCGATGACGCCATGCTTGGCAGCGACATAGGGTGAGTTGCCCGGCGTCGCGCCAAGACCTTCCGTAGACGCGACATTCACGATCCGGCCATAGCCTGCCTTGCGCATATAGGGCAGCGCGGCGCGAATGGCGCGCTGGTGGCTGGTCAGCATGACATTCAGGGTCGGGCCCCAGGAGTCCTCATAGGATTCCTCGGCGACATCGGCGAACATGGCGAAGCCGGCATTGTTGACCAGGATTTCCAGCCCGCCGAAATGGGCCGCCGCCTCGTCGATCACGCGCTTGATCGTGTCCTTGTCGGACACATCCATCGCCCAGCCTTCGACATGGTCGATGCCAGCGGCCTTGATCTCGTCAACCACGGCATCGACGGCGTCCTGCTTCAGGTCCGTGACGGCAACGTTTGCACCTTCGCGGGCAAAAAGGTGTGCGGTCGCCCGGCCCATGCCGCTGGCGGCGCCGGTGATAAGGGCGGTCTTGCCTTTGATAGACCGCGAAAGCGCTTCATAGGGCGGCTGGCTCATAGGGGTTTCCTCTCTCTTCTTTTCTTGATTGTCCCGGAGAAGTTCAGGACGGGGCGTCCATCTTCTCCGGTGATGATTCCTCGGATGAAGCTCAGCGAACCGCCGTCGCGCAAAACGTCTCCGCGCGCTTCCAGCCGTTCATTCTCCAGGACCGCGTCAATGAACTCCGACGTGAAGGCGACCGTGACGCCGGTGAATCCATCCGTCGTGCCATGCCCGATGGCGAACAGCGCGAAATCGGCAAAACTCATCAGGCAGCCGCCATGCACGACGCCGTTTGCGTTCATATGTTTGCGTTTCACCCGGAATGCGGCGACTGGACCATTTTCATCAACCTTGAAATAGAACGGCCCGGCCGTCTCGTGTTCAAATGGATCATCCGTCCATGTGAGCCAGCCTGAAAACTCGCCTGATTTCTCGATTGTTTTGGTCACATCGCCTCCCAGCATTACGGGCGGCACGATACCGCACGGTTACCCTTCGACAAGCGTGCCGTTGGGGAATAGATTGTGCGGGCAAACAGTCAGAATGAATTGAAAAGGAAGCAGACCATGGCCTTCGACGCCGAGATCCGCGACGCCCTCATCGAGCAAGTGCGCCGCTTCGTGACCGAAAAGTGCGTGCCCGCCGAAGCCGAAGTCGCAGAGAATGACGAAGTCCCGCAGTCGATCGTGGACGAGATGAAGTCGCTCGGCCTGTTCGGTATCGCCGTGCCGGAGGAATACGGCGGCCTGCAGCTGGACATGGAGACAGAAGCGCTGGTGGCCATGGAACTCGGCCAGACCTCGCCGGCCTTCCGTTCCGTTGCGGGCACCAATATCGGCATCGGGTCGCAGGCCCTCGTCCTGTTCGGCACCGAGGAGCAGAAGCAGCGGTGGCTGCCGGGGGTCGCTTCAGGCGACCTGATCGCCTCCTTTGCGCTGACCGAGCCCGAAGCTGGCTCCGACGCCGCGGGCCTCAAGACGAAAGCCATCCGTGATGGGGATCACTACGTCTTCAACGGCACCAAGCGCTTCATCACCAATGCCAACAAGGCGGATATTTTCACCGCCATGGCTCGCACCGATCCTGACACGCCCGGCGCCAAGGGCGTTTCGGCCTTTGTGGTCGAGCGCAACACGCCCGGCGTTTCCGTCGGTGTGCCGGAGAAGAAGATGGGCCAGCAGGGCGCCCATATCTGCGACGTGATCTTCGAGGATGCCCGCGTGCCGGCGTCCAACATGATCGGCAAGGAAGGCGAGGGCTTCAAGGTCGCGATGAGCGTGCTCGATAAGGGCCGCCTGCACATCTCGGCTGTGGCGACCGGCGTCTCCAAGCGCCTCATCCGCGAAATGGTGAACTACGCGCTGGAGCGCAAGCAGTTCGGCAAGCCGATCATGGAGCACCAGATGATCCAGGCGATGATCGCCGACAGCCAGGCGGAGACCTATGCCGCCGAGTGCATGATCATGGATGCGGCCCGCCGCCGCGATGCAGGCGAAGACGTGACCCTGCTCGCCTCGTCGACGAAGCTGTTCGCCACCGAGGCGTGCGGCCGCGTGGCTGATCGCGCGGTGCAGGTGTTCGGCGGTGCCGGCTACGTCTCCGACTATGGCATCGAGCGCTTCTACCGCGACGTGCGTATCTTCCGCCTCTATGAAGGCACCAGCCAGATCCAGCAGATCATTATCGCCCGCGAGCTGGCCCGCGCCGCCAAGACCGGCAAGCTCTAGGCAAATTGGATTTTCAGACCCCGCCGGCGACCGGCCGTTTCCGGAGCTTCGGTTCCTGCCGGCGGGCGAATTCCATGACAGGCTTTTCGATCAGCAAGTAGGACACAAGTCCGACAATAACGCAGACTGCCAGAATTGGCAGGATCCAGGACACGGCTGGTAGGCGTTGGATCAGACCAAGCTTTTCCAGGATCGCCACGCTGGCGCCGATGGTGAAGAAATGGGAGAGATAGAGGCTGTAGGAGCTGTTGCCGACGACCACCAGCCAGTGCGGCCATTTCAGACCGGCCGGCAGACCCTTCGTACCAAAGGTCAGGGCAAAGATGATCAGGGCCGAAGGGATACCCAGCAAGACAACCCGCTCCTGTCCGGCAAAGGCCGGCATATGCCAACCTATGGCATACCAGGCGAAAGCGAACAGGGTGAGGCCGAGGCCCAAGGCCCAGTGGAACCGGGTGCGGAACTGCAGGTACAGGCCTGCGATCACCGCGCCGGCCAGGAATTCGAGGATCATGGGGTTCGACCAGTAGTCGAGATAAAACGGCATCTGCGTGTGGAACAGCGCCCGCGCCACGACAAGACCGATGAACACCACCGCCAGCGCGCCAATCGCCCGCCACATTTTCAGGCCGATCACGAAGGTGAAGGTGACGTAGAACATCATCTCATACAGCAAGGTCCAGCCGACCCCGAGCAGGGGGCCGAGTGCGCCGTCCGGGTTCGGCCAGGGTATGAACAGGTAGGACGCGATCGTATGTTCGGGTGACGTTTTCACCGACGCGGCCAGAGACGGGGCTGCGAGCACGATGGCCAGCATCAGGCTGGTGTACACCCAGTAGATGGGCACGATCCGGGTTATGCGGCGGTAGAAGAAATTGGGCCGGTAGGAAGCATTCCCGAAATGCCTGCCCGTCACAAAGACAATGATGAAACCGCTGAGCACGAAGAACAGGTCGACGCCCGACCTGAGATCGTACCAGACATTTTCGAACATGTGCGTGCCGAATACGGGATCGAGCTCGTGGAATATGTGAGCCAGCGCCACAATCATCGCGGCATAAGCCCGAAGCACCTGCAGCTGGTTAAGTTGAGCCTTGTTCGAGGATGCCAAACATCCCTCCCGCATTCTACAAAAGGAGACCGGCGCTGGCATTTCAGCGCAGCCGGACCAGAAATATCCTTGCTGACGCCCCGTTCCGGTGCAAGCCCTGTGCCATGGAGGGGCTCACAAGCGGGTTGCGTCTTGCCCCCGGAGCGTCACAATAACGGGAAAACAGACAAGGGAAATGAAATGGCAGACGTAGGCGATATTCAACCGGCCACGGCGTCCGATGTTGGACTTAATGCGGATCGCCTCGCGGCGGTTCCGGACTTCTTCGAGAAGAACTATCTCGACACCGGCAAGCTGCCCTGCATGGCGACACTGGTTTCCCGCAATGGCGAGATCGCGCTGGAAGATTATCGTGGCACGACCGAATTCAATGGCGGCAAGCCCATCGGCCCGGAAACGATCTTCCGCATCTATTCGATGACCAAGCCGATCACCTCGCTGGCCGCGATGATGCTGTTCGAGGAAGGCAAGCTGCGTCTCGAACATGACGTCGCCCGCTACATTCCCGAATTTGCCGATGTCGAAGTTTTCGACAGCGGCAGCCGCGAAGACTACAAGACACGCAAGCCTGACCGGCCGATGAAAGTGCTGGACCTGTTCACCCACACATCCGGCCTCACCTATGGCTTCATGATGCAGTCGGAAGTCGACGCGCTTTACCGGAAGGAAAAGATCGGCCGGCCGGACGAGACGCTGCAGGACATGGCGCGCCGCCTCGCAAAACTGCCGCTGGAATGCTCGCCGGGCGACGAGTGGTGGTACAGCCACTCCACCGACGTGCTGGGCGCCATCGTCGAAATCGCCTCCGGAATGGAGCTGGACGAATTCTTCCGGGAGCGGATCACTGGTCCGCTCGGCATGGTCGATACGGAATTCTGGGTACCGGAAGACAAGATCGACCGGCTGATGGCCTGTTATGAGCGCCACCCGATCACGGGCGAAGTGAAACAGTCAGACGGTGCGGGTGCCTCCTCGAAACTCTATTCGAAGCGTCCGAAACTGCTGAATGGCGGCGGCGGCCTCGTCTCCACGGTGCGCGACTACCACCGGTTCTGTCTCATGCTGCTGCGCGGCGGCACGCTGGACGGCGCCCGCATCATCAGCCCCAAGACCTGGGAATTCATGCGCCAGAACCATCTGCCCGGCGGGCAGACGATCCGGGAAATGGGCCGGTCCCTGTTCAGCGAAGTGATCACCGGCGGCACGGGCTTTGGCCTCGGCGGCTCGGTCGTCACCGATGTTGTGGATACGCAGCAGCCGGGCAGCGAAGGCACGTTCAGCTGGGGCGGCCTTGCCTCCACCTTCTTCTGGATTGATCCGGAAGAGGAACTCATCGGTATCCAGATGACCCAGCTGATGCCCTCCTCGTCCTATCCGATGCGGCCCCAGTTCCAGCAACTGGCTTACGCGGCGGTTGATTGGTGATCCTCTTCAGGCAGCTTTTTACGGTCTTTTTCCTGGTGCTTCTCGCGGCAGGCTCGGCGCAAGCGCAGTATTGGGCAAGCTACAAGCATGTGCACTCCTCCGCCGGGGAGATGTATCAGGACTTCATCGGGCGTCCGTATCAGGATGTTGATGACGAGCGTGCAGCGCTTCGCGACTTTTCTGACCGCTACATGGCGCTTTCCGGCCCAGACGGGGATAAGTGCTTTTACGGTTGCGGGGCGGGTCGCGCAGGGAATGGCCCGAATATCACCCGTCCGGAGTTCCGTTCGTATCTGGCGTACACGGCTATCGCCGAAGCGGCAGTCAGCAGAAATCTTCCGGGCGAGGCGGTGGACGCCCTGTCCGCGGCGGCGCAGCTTGTTGAAGACTGGAGAGCGGAAAGTACAGCGGCTATGTCTGGTTTGACGCTTTTGGACGGGCCTCGTTCGGAGGCTGACCAGAAAGTTCTGTCATTCTTGGCAGACAGGGGGTGGGTTTATAATTCTGGCTGCTTGGTATTCGATGCGCCGTTTGACGAACTTGCCGGCCACATCGACGAAATTGCTCTGACAGTGTCGCAATTACCATCGACTTCAAAAGCCGATTCAGATCGGCTGAACTCCCTGCGGGCGACCCTGCCTGAATTGGGGCGTGACGTGTGGGCGGGCGTGATGCAACCTTAGCGCCCCATCGTGACGTTGCCTGATGTTCCCCCGCCGCAACAACGGCCCAGCGCCCGGCTCATCATTCTTGATCAGGCGGGCTGGGCGCTGCTGTTCCGGTTCCGCTTTCCGGATCGGACTTTCTGGGCGACGCCCGGCGGTGCGGTGGATGAGGGCGAATCCTATGAGGAGGCCGCCCGGCGGGAACTGGCGGAAGAGACAGGCTTCACGGGTGAACTCTCTGCCGAAGTGCACCGCCGCTATGTGGTGTTCACCGGCCCATTCGGGAACCGTGTGGAGGCGGACGAACGTTACTTCTGTCTGCGTGTGGCGTCTCGCGATGTGGACCGGTCCGGCTGGGAGCCGGTGGAGCAGGAAATGATTGAACAGGTTTCCTGGCTCACATCCGATGATATCCGAGCCTTGCAGGATCCCGTGTTTCCGGAGAACTTCGCCGATCTTGTCGATCAACTGAAGGAAACGCCCCAGACATGAGCGAGCCATCCACCAACCCTGTCCGCGAAGCGATCCTCGAGCTGACCGAGACGGCCGGTCCCGGCAAGTCGATCAGTGCGGAGCAGGCGGCCCGGGCCGTCAGCGACAAGAATTTCCAGCGCGTCCTGAAGGATGTGCGGGCCGAGGCGATCCGCCTGCACAAGGAAGGCACGGTCCTGATCTACCGGAAGGGCAAGCCGGTGGAGGACCCGGAAGCCTTCAAGGGCGTCTACCGGCTCGGGCGCCCCGCGGCGTCCTGATGGCAAAGCCGCCAGACCCGTTCCATGAATTCGTGATGGAGCTGTTCGCGCCGATGGGGCCGGTCAGCGTCCGGCGCATGTTCGGCGGCGCGGGTGTCTTCAAGGACGGGCTGATGTTCGCGCTGCTGGCGGATGACGTCATCTATCTGAAGACCGATGCGGCTCTGCGCGCGGAACTGGAAGCAGAAGGCTGCGAGCCCTTCATCTGGACCCGGCCGAGCGACGGCAAGCAGACGGACATGGGCTATGTCAGCTTGCCGCCGGACGCGATGGACGAGGCAGACCTCGCCAGCGAATGGGGCCGCAAGGCGTTCGCCGTGGCACTGGCCGCAAAAGCGAAAAAGCGCAAATAGGGCCCGTCAGACGCCGCTATACACGGCGTTTACACGGTCTTTACATTGGATTTAAACGGTCTGAAGGGCGACTTATCCAACACCGGAATTCTCTTTACGGTAGTAAAAACTATTCTCCGTAGCGGCGCAGTTCGCTCTTCGCCCGGCCCTTGGTCACCGTCACGACGTAGAGCCTGTCATACTCTGTGGCCTCCACGATCGGGGCGCCGGGCTTGCCGCCAAGCAGGCCCACAAGATCTGGTATCGTATTGGAATGGCCGACGACCAGAATCGTGCCGGGGGTGGATTTCAGCCGGGTTGCGAAGGCGGCCTGGCGGTCGGCATCATAGATCTGGATGGGAAGGCCGGTGCGTTTCGAGGCCGGTTTGGCGGTCTCGATTGTGCGTTTCGTGTCGGTTGACCAGATATCAGTCAGGCTCACATCCTGTAGTCGCTGCGACAGGATCTCGGCGCGGGCACGACCCACGATGGTCAGGTCCGGATTATCACCGGCCTGTTTTTCCGCGTGACGGACAAGGTAGATGGTCGTGTCTGGAACAGCAGGCGCGCTGGCACATGCGCCGAGGGCCAGGAAGGAAAGCGCGGCAATGGCGCCGCGGCGCGTCAGGCTCATGCGGCGATGGGACGATCCATCGGTTCGTCGAGGGAGAAGGCCTCCGGCGTGGAGCCGTGTTCTCTCAGGTGCTGCAGCTTTTGCCATCCGTCCTCCAGGGTCACTCTCTCTTCCTTCGGCGCCCACCACATCACGAAGCTCGGGCCGGCAGAACGGTCGATTTCCGCCGCCAGGCGCCGCATGCTCGGCGGGTGAGTCCGTCCGGAATACGAGAATTCCCGAAGGCGCTCAAGCGAAGCCCAGCCCCCCATTGTCGACACATCCGGTGCCCCCATGCCTTCCGGATATGGAAAAATTCCGTCCAAAGGCATCCACACACCGTCAGGACGGCGCACGCCGTGGCGGTGGAAATGCAGGCCTTCAAAATCAGCGGCATCCGCAAAAACACGCGGCATGATGCTTACAAAAACTCGAATAAACTCATTTTCCAGACTGAACGCCCCAATTGGGCGCGCGCAGTTGAAATGAACAAGGCGATAATCCATCCCCAGCCTCCTGAATGGGAAGGAAATACCGAGAAGGAATTACCCCATTCTTAAAGGCCGGTCGGTAGAGAGTATAAATCTTAGGTTACTTTCCGTGGAATTCGGCCGGGCGCTTTTCGAGGAAGGCCTTCACGCCCTCCGCGAAGTCCGCCGTCCGGCCCGCGGTGCGCTGTGCCATGCGCTCTGCGTGCAGGGCATCGCCCATCCCGGTTTCGGTGGCATCCCAGATCAGCTTGCGCATGCCGGCCAGGGCCACGGTCGGGCCTGTCGACAACGTTTCCGCCCATTCCATGGCGGCTGCCATCAACTGGTCATCCTCGACCACTTTGTTGATCATGCCCCACTCCAGTGCCTTGTCTGCAGGGAGTTTTTCGCCGAGCAGAGCCATCTCCATGGCGCGGACACGGCCGACATTGCGGGCCAGAAGCCAGGTCGAGCCGCCATCCGGCACCAGACCGATGCGGCGGAAGGCCTGCATGAAATAGGCGCTTTTCGCGGCCACGATCAGGTCGCCCATCAGGCCGATCGAGCAGCCGACACCGGCAGCCGCGCCGTTGATCGCGGTGATCACCGGATGGGGGTGCTCGCGGATGGCGATAACCATCGGATTGTAGTGAGTATCCAGCGGACGGCCGGCATCCGGCTTGGAGCCAGGATGGCTGAGGGACGGGCCCGAGACCTTGCCGAGATTGGCGCCTGAGCAAAAGCCCCGGCCATTGCCCGTGATGACGGTGCAGCGGGCTTCATCAGCCGCCTTTTCGAGGGCGTGCAGCATCTCCTGAGCAGTATCGACACCGCAGGCATTCATCGTTTTCGGATCGTTGAAGGCGATGACCGCGATATTGCCCTTCAATTCATAGGAAATCAGCTCGTAGCTCATGGTCGCCCTCCCTTTGGCGTGTCTGGTGATCTGACGGCAATCTAGCCGCCCCGCGCGGCTTGTGAACGCCTCACCCGGCGGCAAGCTCAATCTCCCATTGTTAAGCCCTGAACGTGCGCTACACTGTTCAGAACAACCGATAAGCAGGGAGATCGGATCCATGGCCCTCGATAGCGCCCCCACCGCCGGCATGTCTGGCATTCTCGCGCGGCAAAAGGCTGCCCATATTCGCGACGGCATCCCGTCGGTCGCCAAGCGGATCGAATGGATCGACAAGGCCATAGACCTGCTGATCACCTATAATGACGAACTGGTCGATGCGATGTGCCAGGACTTTGGCCACCGCTCGAAGGACCAGTCGGGTTTCACCGACATCGCCGGCTCTATCGGCGCGCTGAAACATGCGAAGAAGCATGTTGCCAAATGGATGCGCCCGGAAAAGCGCAGGCCGGAATTCCCGCTCGGCCTGCTCGGCGCGAAGGCGCAGATCCAGTACCAGCCGAAAGGCGTTATCGGCGTCATCAGCCCGTGGAACTTCCCGGTCAACCTGACCTTCACGCCGCTCGCCGGCGTCTTCGCGGCGGGGAACCGCTGCATGATCAAGCCGTCCGAATTCACCGAGATCACGTCTGAAGTGATGAAGAAGGCGATCGAACAGTACTATGACGCGGAAGAAGTCGCCGTGATCACCGGCGGGCCGGAGATCGGCGCCGAGTTCACCAAGCTCGCCTTCGACCACATCCTGTTCACCGGTGCGACGTCCATCGCTCACCACGTCATGCGCGCTGCGGCGGACAACCTCGTTCCGCTGACGCTGGAGCTTGGTGGAAAGAGCCCGGTCGTGCTGGGCCGGTCGGCTGACCTGCAGAAGGCGGCGACCCGCATCATGGCGGGCAAGGCGTTGAACGCAGGCCAGATCTGCCTCGCGCCGGACTATGCCTTTGTGCCGAAGGAAAAGACGTCCGACTTTGTCGCCGCCGCGACCAAGGCCATCGAGACGATGTACCCAAGTGGCCTGAAGGATAATGACGACTACACATCCATCGTGAATCAGCGCCACTATGACCGGATCATGGGCTATATCGACGAAGCGAAGTCGAAAGGTGCTGAGGTCATCGAGATCAATCCGACCGGGGAGAACTTCTCCCAGCAGCCGCACCACAAGATCCCACCGCACATTATCGTCGATCCGTCCGACGATCTGAAAGTGATGCAGGACGAAATCTTTGGTCCGATCCTGCCGATCAAATCCTATTCCGACACCAAGGACACGATCGCCTACATCAACGCCCATGACCGTCCGCTGGGTCTCTACTATTTCGGTGAAGACGCTGCGGAAAAGGACATGGTGCTCAACAACACCACATCCGGTGGTGTGACGGTGAACGATGTGATCATGCATGTCGGCCAGGAAGACCTGCCCTTTGGCGGCGTCGGGCCGTCAGGCATGGGCTCCTATCATGGCCGGGAGGGCTTCATGGAATTCAGCCACAAGAAATCCGTCTTTACACAGACGGGCAGCGAGATGATTTCCATGATCCGCCCGCCCTATGGCGAGAAATTCCGCAAGCAAGTCCAGGGTAGCTTGAAGCGCTAACCGCCCGGTCCGGCAAAAAGAAAAAGCCCCTTGTCCTGCAGGATAAGGGGCTTTTATTTTGGGGCTGATACTGATCAGCGTTTCAGGAAGGCCGGGATGTCATTGCCGAAGCCTTTGACGTTTTCCGGTGCCGGTTCCAGGATGAGGTCGTCATCCTTGCGCTTGCGATCGCGTTCACGCTTCGGCTTTTCCTTGCGCTCAGACCGTTCTGCGCGCTCGGCACGCTCTCTTTTCGGCTTCTCGGCTTTCGGCTTTTCGGCTTGTTCCTCTGTTTCAGGCGCTGCCGGAGTTTCTTCCTGGGGCGCGACTTCCGTCACCTCGGCGACGGCTTCCGCCGTTTCGGTTTCGGCCTCTTCACGGCGGCCACGGCTGCGCCCACCGCGTGAGCGATCGCCACGCCCGCCACGGCTGCGGCTGCTGTCGCGGTCACGGCTGCCACGCCGTCCGCGTCCGGATTTTTCTTCCGGCGGCAGGTTTTCGATCTCTTCGAGCAGGCCTTCCGGCATGAACTCTTCGACATCCTTGTCGATCATCTTGAGGACGAAGCCCCAGGATTTCTCGTCGACCGGAGAAACGATCGTATAGCTTTCACCGGTACGCCCGGCACGACCCGTCCGGCCAATGCGGTGGATGTAGTCTTCATCCTTCGGCGGCGGTGCGTAATTGAACACGTGGCCGACATCCGGAATGTCGAGGCCGCGGGCTGCGACGTCGGACGCCACCAGCAGCTTCAGGTCGCCATCGCGGAATTTCTGCAGGGTCTCGGAACGCACCGATTGCGGCAGGTCGCCATGGATCGGTGCGGCGTCATGGCCATGCTTGCTGAGTGAAGCGGCAACAATGTCCACCTCGACCTTGCGGTTGCAGAAGACGATGCCGTTTTTCACATCACAGGCTTCGATCACGCGGCGCAGGGCCGTACGCTTTGCCTTCGCGCTGTCGGTCGGCAGATGGACGACATGCTGCGTGATCGTTGTCGCCGCATCGGTCGGGCGGGCGACTTCGATCTTGATCGGATCCTTCTGGAAGGTTTTGGCAAGGCGCTGGATGTCGGACGGGAAGGTTGCGGAGAAGAGCAGGGTCTGGCGGCGCGGCGGCAGCTTGGTGCAGATCTTCTCGATGTCCGGGATGAAGCCCATGTCGAGCATGCGGTCGGCTTCATCGATGATGAAATATTCCACGCCCATCAGCAGCAGCTTGCCGCGGTCGAACTGGTCGAGCAGGCGGCCCGGCGTCGCGATCAGGACATCGACCCCACGCTGAAGCAGGCCTTCCTGTTCCTTGAAGCTGACCCCGCCGATGAGCAGCGCCATGGTGAGCTTCAAATACTTGCCATATTTTTCGAAGTTCTCGGCAACCTGCGCCGCGAGTTCGCGCGTCGGGCAGAGGATCAGGCAGCGTGGCATGCGCGCGCGCGCACGGCCGCGGGCCAGGCGGTGGATCATCGGCAGCACGAAGGCAGCCGTCTTGCCTGTACCGGTCTGGGCGATACCAGTGACGTCGCGGCCAGCGATAACGTTCGGAATGGCTTCGGCCTGGATCGGCGTCGGGGTCTTGTAACCCGCTTCGTCCAAAGCCTTGAGAATGTTCGGGCCAAGCCCGAGGTCAGCAAAAGTTGTTTCAGTCAAAGTCTGTCGTTCCTGAGATGGAAGTTGTTACCCGGTGCGGCCCGTATGGCCGCCAACATTCCGCTTTCCGCACACCCATGTGCGTTCCACGGACCGGGCGCTTTCCATGCCCGGAGCGTCTTGTGCGCTGCACATAGTGTATTTCGGGCGTCAGGTGAAGGGGCTGCGTTCAGGGCCCGGAGTCAGCTTCCGGCAGGCGTGTCCCGGTATTTGCCGACATCGTCGATCAGGTCCTGCAGGACCCGCTTCGCCTTGCCCCAGTCTGAAGTTTGCCCCGGCACCGTGATCGCACCCTTAACCAGCGTTCCCTCTGGCCGGGTTTCAAGCGTGACGATCATGGTGCCTTCCCATGACCAGATGGAAGACGCCATCTTCGAGGTGATCACACAGCCGTCGGTGGCATCGGCGATGTTCTCGACAGGCTGGCTGCGGCTGGCGAGAGAGCAGAGGACGGCGGCCAGCGTTTCGCCGAATCCATTGCGGAATCCCTGTGACAGCTCGGTATGGGATTTGACGCCGAACTTCGCGTAGAGCGGCAAGGCCACATCCTTCAGCAGCTTCAGTGGCGGAGCCGGGCCGGCGCCTGTGATCATCATGACGGGGCGGGCAAGTTCATAGAAGCGTTCCGCCGTCATGCCTTGCGGATTGGCGCCCGTGACTTTCTCGACCCGGGCTCGGACCTCGGGATGATTCATGATCAGGCGCGAATCGGTTGACGCACGCCAGTCGACGGACGGGTCTGTTTCCTGAAGGGGCGGTGAATTTGCGCTGCTGCGCGGGGCGCCGCATCCGGCGCAGAAATTATCAGTCTCGCCGAACTCTCGGCCGCACTGCGTACAGAACATGGTCGGGTCCCCACGACATTCACCGCAGGGACCCTACCTCAATTATGCACCCGCGTCAGCGAGGTTCTGGTTCACGAAGTCCCAGTTCACCAGGCTGTTCAGGAACGTGTCCATGTAGCCAGGGCGGGAGTTCTGGTAGTCGAGATAGTAGGCGTGTTCCCACACATCCATAGTCATCAGCGGGGTGGTGCCTTCTTCGGTCAGCGGGGTCTCGGCGTTCGGTGTCTTGGTGATGGCCAGCTTGCCATCCTTCAGGACCAGCCAGGCCCAGCCGGAACCGAACTGCGTGCCGCCAGCAGCCTTGAACGCTTTGGCGAATTCATCATAGCCGCCGAGGTCACGGTCGATCAGTTCAGCTGCCTTGCCATGCGGCTTGCCGCCGCCGCCCGGCTTCATCGAGTGCCAGTAGAAGGTGTGGTTCCACACCTGCGCGGCATTGTTGAACATGCCGGCTTTCAACGCATCCGCTGCAGAGATCTTGACGATTTCCTCGAGCGACTTGCTTTCGAGGTCGGTGCCTTCGATCAGGCCGTTCAGGTTTGTGACATAGGCCTGATGGTGCTTGCCATAATGGAAATTCAATGTCTGTTCGGAAATGTGCGGGGCCAGTGCGTCACGCCCATAGGGAAGATCGGGAAGTGTGAATGCCATCTGGAATTCCTTTCTTGCAGGTATGTATCTGGTAGAGAAGCGCGTCATCCGACATATGGGTTCCATGCCGAACAAGACTACCCCCCTTTCCAAAACACAGTGGGCCGCAATCGACAAGCGGGTCCGCAAGGTTGATGAGGATCGCTGGATCTCCAGCCGCTACGCGCCTTCTGCTCAGCGAAAGGCCCTGACGGCGCTCTATGCGCTCGCCTATGAGCTGGCCCGCGTGCGATTGGCGGTTTCGGAGGAGACGCTGGGACTGATCCGGTTCCAGTGGTGGCGCGAAGCGCTGAATGAGCTGGAAGCGGGCAAGCCCCCGCGCGAGCATGATGTCTGCCTCGCCATTGCCGAAGAGGTTGCCTCCGGCCAGCTGAAGCCTGCCGCGATGCAAAGACTGGTCGATGGTTATGAGGCCGCCTTCGTTGCGGAAGACCGCAGCAGGGAACCGGAAGCCTGGCTCGCCCTGATCGCCGCGAGCATGCTGACCAGCCATCATGACTGGGCCGAGGAAATCGGCGAAGTCGCGCCAGCCTACGCAGCGCTCCGCCGGTCAGAGACAAAAGCCTTCGGGCCTCATGTGAAGCCTGTGCCGAAATCCATCCGTCCGGCCGTCGCCCACTATCGCCTGCGCAAGCACTACAGCGAAAAGGGGGAGCCGGACGCCGTCACCAAGCGCCTCAGCATCCTGAAAGCCATCCGGACGGGTCAGGTCTAGACGGTTTCCGCGGCCTGCGCGGCCAGCCACGCATCGATGTCCTGTAGCGCGCGCGCAGCCTGGGCGCCTTTCTTGGCGCGGCCCTTGGCCTTGCCGCGCAGGCGTTTGCCGTTTTCGTCCTTCTTGGGGAAGTCCTCGATATCCGGGAAGAGGCCGAAATTGACGTTCATCGGCTGGAAGGTCTGCTTGCCTTCGAGGTGGCCGCCAGTGATGTGCGTGATGAGCGCGCCGAGCGCCGTGGTTGGCGGCGGCGCATCCAACGTGCGGCCAAGGCGCTCGGCCGCGGCGAACCGTCCGGCCAGCAGGCCCATGGCTGCGCTCTCGACATAGCCTTCCACACCCGTCACCTGACCGGCAAAACGCAGGCGCGGCATCGACTTCATGCGCAGCTGGGCATCCAGCAGCTTTGGTGAGTTCAGGAACGTGTTGCGGTGAATGCCACCAAGTCGTGCGAACTCAGCCTTTTCGAGGCCGGGGATCATCCGGAAGATATCGGTCTGGGCGCCGTATTTCAGCTTGGTCTGAAAGCCGACCATGTTCCACAGCGTGCCGAGGGCATTGTCCTGGCGTAGCTGGACGATGGCGTGGGCCTTTACGTCCGGTTGGTGCGGGTTGGTCAGGCCGACCGGTTTCATGGGGCCGAAGCGCAGCGTCTCGCGGCCACGTTCTGCCATCACTTCGATCGGCAGGCAGCCTTCGAAATAGGGCGTGTCCTTTTCCCAGTCGCGGAACTCAGTCTTGTCACCGGCGATCAGCGCGTCGATGAAGGCGTTGTACTGCTCTTCCGTCAGCGGACAGTTGATGTAGGCCGCCGTGTCGCCGCCGGGCCCCGGCTTGTCATAACGGCTCTGGCGCCAGGCTTTATCCATGTCGATGGAGTCGAAATAGACGATCGGTGCGATGGCATCAAAGAAGGCAAGGTCATCTTCGCCGGTGTGGGCGTGGATCGCCTCCGCGAGCGGGATGGAGGTGAGCGGGCCGGTGGCCACGATCACACTGTCCCAATCTTCCGGCGGAATACCGGCGATTTCTTCCCGCACGATGGTCACGTTCGGATGGGCTTCCAGTTTTGCCGTGACCGCCTCTGCGAAACCTTCCCGGTCAACCGCCAGCGCGCTGCCGGCCGGTACCTGGTGTTCGGCGGCGGTGGAGATGATCAGGCCGTTCGCGCGGCGCATCTCTTCGTGCAACACGCCGACGGCGTTGGAGGTATGATCGTCGGACCGGAACGAGTTGGAGCAGACCAGCTCTGCCAGCTTGTCGGTCTGGTGGGCTTCGGTGCCCTTCACGCCGCGCATTTCGTGCAGGATCACTGGCACGCCGGCATTCGCTGCCTGCCAGGTCGCTTCCGATCCGGCCATGCCGCCGCCGATGATATGGATAGGTTTGATGCTCATTGCCGGGACATGCGCAGGCCGGCAGGTTCCGTCAAGACGGGGTTTGCGGCTGAGGCTTGGGGCGGTAAGGCATTCTGCATGGATTCTGATACCGCATCCCCGGCACCTTCGCCCTCCATACCGGACCTGATTGTACAGGCCTGGCGCCTCGCCGCGCAGGCTGCGCTGCCGGGCCTGCCATGGCTGGCCCTGTTGGCATTGATGGGTGGATTCTATAAATGGGCGCTGACCACGGGCGCTGGCGGTACGATGCTGACGCTGGCGGCGTTGGCCGTCCTGTTCCTTGCCGGGGTGCAGGCGTCGCTGATGATCTACCGGGCGATGATCCCGGAGGCGAAAGGGGCGTTCATGGCCCTGATGCACATGAACCTCGCCGTCTATCTCGCCTTTTTCTTCATCAGCTTCTTCATCTTTTTCTTCGTCGGCATCTTTGGTGTGGTGATGCTGCAGCTGTCGGGCCTTGTAGATCTCGCCGCCGAAGGAGCAGATGAGCAGATCCCCGCTGCACTGGCCGGCATGATGTCGACCCCCTATGGCTGGGCGCTTTCCATCGTTTATGCGACCGGACTTGGCGGCCTGGCGTTCCTCGCCCTGCGCTTGCTGCTCGCCGGGGCAGCGACGGTGCAAATGGGGCGTGTCATGGTGTTCCGCACATGGCGTTGGACGAAAGGCGATGTGTTGCGCTTCGGCGCGGCGAGCCTGGTCACCCATGTGCTGCCCTTCCTGGTGGGCTATATCGCGAACCTGGTGATCATCAGCGTTGCCGGGCAGGGTGAGGTTGCCGTTTTTGCGACGGGAGTCAGCGGGTTGTTCCTGCAGGTGCCATTCATTCTGGCTGGACATGGTCTCGCTGTGGCAGCATTGCGGGCCGTGCACCCTCCCGCCAGCGTTGCCTAAGCGCCCCGAACCGGCTTAGTTTCGCGCCTGCGTGGCAGAGCGGAGGGACGCAGCATGGCCAGCCGGTTCACATTCGACGGGGCATTGATGTTTGCCTTCCGCGCGGCCCACGCGCGGTCATTCCTCTGGAAATATGCCCTGGCATTTGCGCTGGTCAGCACTGCCCTGTCGGCATTGGGTGTCTGGCTGATGAAAGACACGCTGTTCCGCTTTATCGAGGCGATAGAGCAGCTGGAAAACTCCGGCATCGACGACCCGGGCGTCGTCTTCGGCACGATTTTCAATGTGATGCGTGGCTTGATCCCCCTGGCAATCCTGAGCGGTATCGCCAGCATCGTCGTTTGGGCCATGTTCACGGCGGCGACCCAGCGGCGATACATCCGGGATCAGGATTTCTCCCTCCGCTTCGGGGCTGACGAGATGCGAATGGTCGGTGCCGGTCTTGTCTGGTTTCTCGTGCCGTCGGTCATCTTCCTGCTGCCAATGCTCGTCATGTTGCCTGTATTCGGCCTGATCACGGACTTTTACCGCGGAGATATCACCGAAGAGCAATTCACCATCTCGATGCTCAGCCGCGCCGGAATCGTTTCTGTGTTCTTCCTGCTGACATTTCCGTTCTATGTCTTCTTCGCAACGCGTTTTGCACCGGTCTTCGCGATGACCCTGAAGGAAGGAAAAATTGCGTTCGGCGATGCGTGGATCGCATCACGGGGCCGGTTCTGGCCGATCCTTGGCGCCTATCTGATCCTCGCTGTCGTCGGCGGCCTGGTAGTTGGTTTTGCTGCCTCAATACTCGAGATGCTGGTGATGCCGATTTTGGTGGGTTCCGTCGTTTGGGTCGACGATATTTCTGACTTGGAGAACCTCTTCTCACCTGCACTCATCGCGGGCCTACTAGTGTACACCTTCATCCGCTACTTCCTGTCAGGATTGCTGATGCACATCGTACATGGCCCGGCTGCCTTTGCCGCAAGGCACGACCCGCGTGGCGGCGTGGACGACGCGTTGAATGTTTCCGAATTCGACTAACCAGCTCAATGCCTCAGCCTATTTGGCGGAGGTTGCCGCCCTGGTCTTGCTTGCCTTGGCGGGGGCTTTTTTCGCAGTGGGCTTTTTTCCCGCGGCCTGAGAAGCAGGCTTCTTTGCCTCCGTCTTGCTGGCTTTCTTCTTCTCAGCCGCTGCCGGCTTTGCCCGCTTGTTGCGGGCGGCGCGGCGTTCGTCCTGGCGGCGGAAAGTTTCGGTCAGGAACCGCCCGGTCCAGCTTTCCTTCGAGGCGGCGATATCCTCCGGCGTCCCGGCCGCGATCAACTGGCCGCCGCCATCGCCACCTTCCGGCCCGATGTCCAGCACCCAGTCGGCCGTCTTCACGACGTCCAGATTGTGCTCGATGACCAGAACGGTGTTCCCGCCATCGACCAGTTCATGCAGCACTTCCAGCAGCTTGCGTACGTCTTCGAAGTGCAGGCCAGTTGTTGGTTCATCCAGGATGTACAGCGTACGGCCGGTCGCACGCTTTGAAAGCTCCTTGGCGAGCTTCACGCGTTGTGCTTCACCGCCTGACAGGGTGGTCGCCTGCTGGCCGACCTTGATATAACCAAGGCCCACCCGGTTCAGCGTTTCCAGCTTGTTGGCGATGGCAGGAACGGCGGAGAAGAATTTCGCGCCGTCTTCCACGGTCATGTCCAGCACATCGGCGATGGACTTGCCCTTGAATTTTACTTCGAGCGTTTCGCGATTGTAGCGCTGGCCCTTGCAAGTCTCGCAAGTGACATAGACGTCTGGCAGGAAGTGCATCTCGATCTTGATGACGCCGTCGCCTTCGCAGGCTTCGCAGCGGCCGCCCTTCACGTTGAAGCTGAACCGGCCCGGCGCATAGCCGCGGGCCTTGGCTTCCGGCAGGCCGGCATACCAGTCGCGGATCGGGCCGAAGGCGCCGGTATAGGTCGCCGGGTTGGAGCGCGGCGTGCGGCCAATCGGGCTCTGGTCGATGTCGATCACCTTGTCGAGATGTTCGAGGCCCTGAATGCTTTCATAGGGCAGCGGCGGGCTGGATGCTCCGTTCAGCTTGCGCGCCAAGGCCTTGTACAGCGTCTCGATAATGAGGGTCGACTTACCGCCACCGGAAACGCCTGTCACGCAGGTGAAGCTGCCGAGCGGGATCGTCGCGCTGACATTCTTCAGATTGTTTCCCGTCGCGCCTTTGAGCGTGATCTTTCGCTTCGCCTTTTCGACCACGCGGCGCTTCGGGATCGCGATTTCGCGCGTGCCGTTCAGATAGTCAGCCGTCAGACTGTCCCTGGATTTCAGGATGTCGGCAGGCGTCCCTTCGGCGATGATTTCGCCACCATGCACCCCGGCGCGCGGGCCCATGTCGATGACATGATCTGCCGTGAGGATCGCATCCTCGTCGTGCTCCACCACGATGACGGAATTGCCGAGATCGCGCAGGCGTTTCAACGTTTCCAGCAGGCGCTCATTATCGCGCTGGTGCAGGCCGATGCTTGGCTCGTCCAGAACATAGAGAACGCCGGTCAGGCCGGAGCCGATCTGGCTGGCAAGACGGATGCGCTGGCTTTCCCCACCTGACAGCGTACCGGACGCGCGGGACAGGCTGAGATAGTCGAGACCGACATCGTTGAGGAAGACCAGGCGATCGTTGATCTCTTTCAGGATGCGGGAGGCAATCTGGTTCTGCTGCTTTGTCAGCGTCTTGTGCGCGACGGAGAACCATTCACCAGCTTCCCGGATCGAGAACTGACCGGCATCGGAAATATCCAGCCCGGCAATCTTCACTGCGAGCGCTTCGGGCTTCAGGCGTTTGCCGCCACAGGCCGGGCAGGGCGCAGCGGCCTGGAACTTGCCGATCTCCTCGCGCACCCACTGGCTGTCGGTTTCGCGGTAGCGGCGTTCAAGGTTCGGAATGACACCTTCGAAAGTCTTCGTCACTTCATAGCGGCGCATGCCGTCATCATAGACAAAGTCGATCTCCTCCTCGCCCGTGCCGAAGAGAATGACGTCCTGAACCTTCTGGGACAGCTTGTTCCATTTGCTCTTGAGGTCAAAGCCGTAGTGGTCTGCGAGCGCCTGCAGCGTCTGGGTCTGGTAGGGTGAGGTCGATTTGGACCATGGCGCGATGGCGCCGTTCATCAGGTCGAGGTCCTTGTCCGGCACGACGAGGCCTGCATCGATTTTCAGCTGTTCGCCAAGGCCGTCGCAGGTCGGGCAGGCGCCGAACGGATTGTTGAAAGAGAAAAGGCGCGGTTCGATTTCCGGGATCGTAAAGCCGGAGACCGGGCAGGCAAAATTGGCCGAATAGGTAATGCGCCGCGGTTCTTCGTCATCATCGGTCTTGTCCGCGAATTCGGCAATGGCGATGCCTTGGGCGAGGTTCAGCGCCGTCTCGAAGCTTTCCGCGAGGCGTTGTTCCATGCCTTCACGAACGACGATCCGGTCGACCACGACGTCGATGTCGTGCTTGAACTTCTTGTCGAGCTTGGGCGGGCTTTCGAGTTCGTAGAACTCCCCATCGACCTTCACGCGCTGGTAGCCATTTTTCAGGAGTTCGGCGAATTCCTTGCGGTATTCACCCTTCCGGCCACGAACAATTGGTGCCAGCAGGTAGAGGCGGGAGCCTTCCGGCAACTCCAGCGTGCGATCGACCATCTGGCTGACCGTCTGGCTCTCGATCGGCAAGCCGGTGGCGGGCGAATACGGCACGCCCACGCGCGCCCAGAGGAGGCGCATATAATCGTAGATCTCGGTCACCGTGCCCACGGTGGAACGCGGGTTCCGGCTGGTTGTCTTCTGCTCGATGGAGATGGCGGGCGAGAGGCCTTCGATGCTCTCCACGTCCGGCTTCTGCATCAGTTCGAGGAACTGGCGCGCATAGGCCGAAAGGCTCTCGACATAGCGGCGCTGGCCTTCAGCATAAATCGTGTCGAACGCCAGCGAGGATTTGCCCGAGCCGGAGAGGCCGGTCATCACGACGAGTTCGCCACGCGGAATGTCCACGTCAATGTTCTTGAGATTGTGTTCCTTGGCGCCGCGAACGCGGATGAAGGGGGACTCGGCCATGACAGGACTTTCGGGCTGTTTGCTCGTTACGTCTGCAAAACGGGAATTGGATTGGTGCTAGTGCTTATGTGTGTCGCGAGTCCAGCTTGACGACAAGAACAAAATGTGAACATTGGTTTGCTGCTGCAAAAATGTGTCAGCAGTCATCTCTTGTGGACAGACCGGCCGCTGCCGCTTCCCGGCAGGCGACAGGAAGGCTCCATCGGGGTAAAAGAGTCGAATCGAATACGAAACGGATCAGATCGGAGCGGAGTTTCAACCATGGCAGGATCAGTGAACAAAGTCATCCTCGTAGGGAATGTTGGCCAGGATCCTGAGGTCCGCCAGTTCCAGAATGGCGGACAGGTGGCCAGCTTCTCGCTCGCGACGTCTGAAACCTGGAAGGACAAGAACACGGGCGAGCGCCGCGAAAGGACCGAATGGCACCGCATCGCCGTGTTCAGCGAGGGCCTTGTCCGCGTGGTTCAGAATTACGTGAAGAAGGGCTCGAAGCTGTACATCGAAGGCCAGCTTGAAACCCGCAAATGGCAGGACAAGGATGGGCAGGATCGCTACACGACTGAAGTCGTGCTGCGCGGCTTCAATTCCACGCTGACCATGCTCGACAGCCGCGGTGAAGGCGGTGGCAGATCTGCTGGTGGCGATTTCGGCGGCTACTCCCAGGGTGGTGGCGGCGCGCGCCAGATGAGTGGCCCGCAAGAGAGCTTTGCCAGCCACGACCTCGACGACGAGATCCCGTTCTAAGGCAGCCCGCAATGGTCGGGGCGTTGTTTCGGCAGCTGCTAGCAATGGCAGTTCTGGCCGTTGCGGCATGCGCAACGGCTGCGTCCGGGAATCTTGAGCAAGGCGTTGAAACTTCTGTAGAAAGTGCCGGGGCGGATCCGTCTCACTCTGCCCTGCTGATTGTCCGCCTGGAGGATGGAATGACATGGTCCAGTGGCGGTGGCCGGGTGGACGAGCGCTTTGTCGCCGCTTCCACATCCAAGATTCCGCACACGCTGATCGCCATTGAAACCGGCGCGGTCTCTGGCCCGGACGAATGGTTTGAGTGGGACGGGCAGACACGGTTCCTGCCGGCCTGGAACAAGAGCCAAACCCTGGCGGACGCCTTCCGCCACTCGACGGTCTGGATCTACCAGACCATCACGCCGCGTATCGGCAGCGAGGCATTGCGTGGCTGGCTGGCCGCTTTCGGCTACGGCAACGCCGACACAGGCGCACCGGAGGACATCACGTCCTATTGGCTGCGTGGCCCGCTCCGCATCTCCGTACGCGAGCAGGTGGCCTTCCTGACGCGTCTGGTGCGGCATGAATTGCCCCTGTCGGATCGGACCTATGAGCTGGCTTTACCCGTCATGCTGGCGGAGGAGGGCGAAAACTGGCGTCTCCACGCCAAGACCGGCTGGTACAGCAGCGAAGATGAGCAGGACATAGGCTGGTATGTCGGCTGGCTGGAACAGTTGGGCGGTCAGGCGCCGGGCACCTATGTGTTCGCCTTCAACCTGGATGTGGTGACGCCTGAAACGGACATTCCGAAGCGTCCGGCGGCCGTGCGGCAGGCGCTCGAGGACATCGGCGCGCTGCCTGTGCCCTGAGCCTTGTAGTAAAACCGTTTTTTTGCCCCTGAATCACTGCAATTTTCGGGGCTTTCCGGTTTGTTTTGGCGCCCCGAAATGCTAGACAAATAACAGTATTCTGATGCGCGATTCCCGCGCGCCCTCTGCAGCAGACACGAGTTTCTCATGAGCGACGAAACGACCCCTCCGGAAGACCCGGAAACCCCTGAGAACGGCGGTGATGGCGGTGGCGTCCTGCCGGACGGCATTGAGCCCGTTTCCATCGAATCCGAGCTGAGAAGCTCCTATCTCGACTATGCGATGAGTGTCATCGTCAGCCGGGCACTGCCTGACGTACGCGATGGCCTGAAGCCGGTGCACCGGCGCATCCTGTATGCCATGCAGGTCAACGGAAATACGCCGGACAAGCCCTACAAGAAATCGGCGAACATCGTCGGCGCCGTGATGGGTAACTATCACCCCCACGGCGACAGCGCCATCTATGATGCGCTCGTGCGGATGGCCCAGCCGTTCTCGATGGGGCTGCCTCTGGTCGATGGTCAAGGCAATTTCGGCTCGATCGACAACGATCCGCCGGCCGCCATGCGTTACACCGAATCCCGGATGATGAAGGCGGCGACGCATCTGCTCGCCGACATCGACAAGGATACGGTCGACTTCCAGGACACCTATGACGGCTCCCAACAGGAGCCGATGGTCCTTCCGGCCCAGTTCCCGAACCTTCTGGTCAATGGCGGCGGCGGCATCGCGGTCGGCATGGCAACGAACATCCCGCCGCACAATCTGGGCGAGGTGGTCGACGCAACGATTGCCGTGATCGACGATCCGACGATTGACGATGACGCCCTGTGTGAAATCGTTCCTGGGCCGGATTTCCCGACCGGCGGCCAGATTATGGGCATGTCCGGCTCCCGAAAGGCGCTTCTGACAGGCCGCGGCAGTGTGATCGTTCGTGCGAAGACCGATATCGAGGAAGCCCGGAACGGGCGCCAGGCCATTATCGTCACCGAAATTCCCTACCAGGTGAACAAGGCAGCGATGATCACCAAGATCGCTGAGCTGGTGCGCGAGAAACGGATCGAGGGCATCGCGGACCTGCGCGACGAATCCGACCGTCACGGCATCCGTGTCGTGATCGAGGTGAAGAAGGATGCGAGCGCCGAAGTGGTGCTGAACCAGCTCTACCGCTTCAGCCAGATGCAGAACTCGTTCCCGGTGAACATGCTGGCGCTGAATGGCGGCCGTCCGGAACTTATGAATTTGCGCAAGGTGCTCGATTGCTTCATCGCCTTCCGTCAGGAAGTCGTTGTCCGGCGCACCAAGCATGACCTGAACAAGGCGCGCGACCGGGCCCATGTTCTCGTCGGCCTTGCCATGGCTGTGGCCAATATCGACGAAGTCATCCGCATCATCCGCTACTCGCCTGATCCGAACTCCGCCCGTATCGCCCTGCTCGAAAAGGCATGGCCGATCATGGATATGGGGCCGCTGCTTGACCTCATCGCGGACCGGCGCACGCGCAAGGGCGACGGCGACACGATCTACCTGTCTGACGAGCAGGCCCGCGCCATCCTGGCGCTGCAACTGTCCCGTCTCACCGGTCTTGGACGCGATGAAATTGGCAATGAAGCCAAGGGCTTGTCGGAGAAAATTGCCGACTATCTCGACATTCTCCGGTCCAGCCAGCGCATCCGCGACATCGTCAAGGGCGAGCTGACGGAAGTGAAGGAAAAGTTCGCCATTCCGCGCCGTTCCGAGTTCACGGCCGGCGGTATCGACATGGAAGACGAAGACCTAATCGAGGTCGAGGACATGGTCGTCACCGTCACCCATGGCGGCTATGTGAAGCGGACCCCGCTTTCGACCTACCGGACGCAGCATCGCGGCGGCAAGGGCCGCTCGGGCGTGTCGATGAAGGAAGACGATTTCGTCGTCCAGCTCTTCTCGGCAACGACGCATACGGAAATGCTGTTCTTCTCCTCGGCCGGCATGGTCTACAAGGAGAAGGTGTGGCGCCTGCCGGTTGGCGGACCGACCTCGCGTGGCAAGGCGCTGGTCAACATCTTCCCGCTGGCGGCCGATGAGCGCATCGAAAGCGTGATGCCTCTGCCGGACGATGAAGAGTCCCGCAACGAGCTGGACGTCATGTTCGCTACCAAGACGGGCACGGTCCGCCGCAACAAGCTGTCGGACTTCATTCGCGTGAACCGCAACGGCAAGATCGCCATGAAGCTGGAAGAGGATGCCGACGACGGTATCGTCAGCGTGAAGATCTGTTCCGAGAAGGACGATATCCTGCTGACCACTGCGCTTGGCCAGTGTATCCGCTTCCAGGTCACGGATGTGCGTGTCTTCGCCGGCCGCAATTCGACCGGTGTGCGCGGTATCCGTCTGGCAGATGGCGATGAAGTGATCTCGATGGGCATCCTGCGCCATGTCGATGTCACGTCCGAAGAAGCACGCGCTTACCTCAAGCACGCGGCCGCCATGCGCCGCGCTGCGACGGGTGAGGAAGAGGAAGTCTCCGACGATGATGAGGAGACCACCGAAGAAGCCTCGCTCTCCACCGAGCGCCTGGCTGAGCTCGGCGCCGCTGAGGAATTCGTGCTGACGATTGCAGACGACGGTATGGGCAAGCGCTCCTCCGCCTATGACTATCGTGTCACCGGCCGCGGTGGCAAAGGCCTCGTCGCCCAGAACATCTGGGGGCGGGACAAGAAGAAGGGCCCGGTCAAGAAAGTGGCCCAGTCCTTCCCGGTCGATGAGGGTGACCAGGTCATGCTCGTCACCGATGCTGGCCAGCTGATCCGCACCCCGGTTGAACAGATCCGCATCGCCGGTCGCTCGACCGGCGGCGTCTGGGTCCTCCGGACAGCGGAAGGAGAGCGCGTTGTGTCCGTTGCTCGCCTTGTGGAAGACGCTGAAACCGCTATGGAAGAGGGCGGCGGCGCTGAATAAGCGCGGCATTTGCACGAACGACTGGGCCGGGGAGGGCCGCCATGCACCGCGTAGGATTGTATCCGGGAACTTTTGACCCCCCAACCATCGGCCATGTTGATATCATCGGCCGGGCAAGGAAGCTGGTCGACACGCTGATCATCGGCGTCGCCATCAACGAGGCCAAGAAGCCGTTGTTTTCGCTGGAAGAACGCGTCGAGATGGTGCGATCGGAATGTGAGAAACTGAATGGGCCGGGGCTCGCCGATATCAAGGTCATGCCGATGCACGGCCTGCTCATGAAATTCGCCGAAGCCTGCGGCGCGCAGATCATTGTGCGGGGCCTCAGGGCCGTGCAGGACTTCGAATACGAATTCCAGATGACGGCGATGAACGAACAGCTCAATCCCGATATCGAGACGGTCTTCCTCATGGCGGATGTGCGCCACCAGGCTGTGGCCTCCCGTCTGGTGAAAGAAATTGCCAGCCTCGGCGGCGATATCACCCCGTTCCTGACACCGGACGTGAAGCGCGCCCTGATGGAAAAGTACGGGAAGTAATCCCCCCGCGACGGATCTACTGCCTCAGACCGTTGAATCCTGACATGTGATGCCTGACATTGGGGAACACATGGCGCCACCCGTGCGCCCGGATGGAGACGTTGCGTACCATGAAGCTGGCCCCCCCCAATTTCGCCCACCTGAAATTCGCGCCCATGGCCCTTGCGGCTTCGGCCCTCGCCCTTTCGTTCACGGCATTTGCCGAGGATGCGGACGAACCGGCAGCCCCGGCCGAAATCACCGTGGCCGATGCGAAAGCGGACCCGGCAAACTGGCGGCAGGTGGATCCGGAGAACCTCTTCATCTTCCAGACGACCAAGGGCCGGATCCTGATCGAGGCATTCCCCGAAGTCGCGCCTCATCACTATCAGCAGTTCGCAGCCATCATCCGGTCCGGAGACTATGATGGCACCGGCTTTCATCGCGTGATCGACGATTTCATGGCGCAGGGCGGTGATATCTTTGCCTTGAAGGGCCGGGATTCCGGTTTGCCTGACATTGAGGGCGAGTTCACATTCCGCCGCGATCCGGCCGCGATGCCTCTTGAAGCGACGATCGGCCCGGAAGACACCGCGAAGTTCGGCTACATCAAGGGCTTTCCGATTGGCACACAGGCGAGCTTCTTCGCGGAGATGTCTGTCGACGGCATGGTTGAAAGCTACATCCCGCATTGCAAGGGTATCACCTCGACGGCCCGCACTGACGATCCGAATTCCGCCAATGCCCAATTCTTCCTGATGCGGGGCCAGGCCGAGCACCTTGACCGGAAATACACGGCATGGGGCCGCGTGGTTGCCGGCGAAGATGTGGTGAAGGCCATCAAGCACGGTCTGGAAGCCCGCGATGGCTATGTCGACAATCCGGACATCCTGACGTCGGCCAAGGTCGCCGCAGACCTGCCGGAAGCAGAACGCCCGGAAGTCTGGGTCGAACGCACGGACGGTCCGATCTTCCTCGCGGAGATGGCCGACAAGGACGATATCGATGTCTGCTCCTTGCCGTCGGTTCCGGCTGTCGTCGACAAGTAAGGGCTTGTTGCGCGCCCGGCCTGTTTCTGCGACATGGGGCGCCCCATGGACCTGACACAATTCCAGTTTGACCTGCCCGAAAGGCTGATCGCACTTCGCCCGGCGGAGCCGCAGGATTCTGCGCGCCTGCTGGTCGTGCATGGCGATGGCCGGCTGGAAGATGCGGGCGTGCGGGATCTGCCGCGATACCTGAATGCCGGGGACGTGCTGGTCTTCAACGACACGCGTGTGCTCCCTGCCGCGCTGAAAGGCGTGCGCCCGGCGCGGGACGAGACGGGGCAGGACGTTGCCTGCGACGTGAACCTCACCGAGCGGGTGGATGGCCGTAACTGGCGGGCGCTGGCGCGGCCGGGCAGGCGGCTGAAGGACGGCGACACGATTGTCTTCGCCGAAGGCTTCACGGCAGAGATCACAGGCCATCATGAGGGCGGCGAAATCGGGCTCCGCTTCTCCCTTGAGGGCGACGCGCTGACCGAAGCGCTGGACCTGCACGGCGCCATGCCCTTGCCGCCTTATATCGCGCGCCGCCGCCCGGCCGATGCGAAAGACCGGGAAACCTACCAGACCGAATTTGCGGGCGAGGATGCCGCCTCCGTCGCTGCGCCGACGGCGGGCCTGCACTTCACGCCGCGTCTTCTGGCGGAGTGCGCCGCCGCCGGATTGATCCGTGAGAAAGTGCGCCTGCATGTCGGCCTCGGCACGTTCAAGCCGCTGGAAGAAAAGCAGCTGGAAGAGAACCGCCTGCACCAGGAATGGCGCCGCCTGACGCCGGAAACGGCGGCGCGCCTGAATGCGGCGCGCGCCTCAGGCCATCGCGTCGTGCCGGTGGGTACCACGGCCATGCGTACACTGGAAAGCTGTGTGGATACGGAGGGTGTGCTACACCCGGCCACCGGCCCGACGGACATCTTCCTGAAGCCGGGCGATGCGGTGCGGGGCACCGATGCGCTGGTGACCAACTTCCACCTGCCGGGCTCCAGCCTGTTCATGCTGGTCTCGGCCCTGATGGGCACCGACGTGATGCGCGCGGCCTATGCCCACGCCATCGCGAACGACTACCGCTTCTATTCCTATGGCGATGCCTGTCTGTTACTTCCCTAATTGCGAAGCGACATCCGGGCGGAGTTCCGTCATTTCACGGATGGCTTTGGCCGCCGTGATGCGGGCGAGGTGTCGGCCTTTCTCGTCACGCCAGTCGGCTTCGACAAGGCCAGTGGTCCGCCCGCGGCTGACGAGGCGGCCTTCGATCGTGATCAGGCCATGCGGCACCGGGCGCAGGATGCGCGTCTGCAGTTCCATCGTGGTGAACCATTCGCCGTCTTCCAGCGCGCTGGCCATGGTCATCGACACGATGTGATCGGAAAACCCAGCCACCCAGCCACCGAAGACGCGGCCATCATTGATGTCGCGGTCGCCTTCGTTCGGCCACTCATACAGCGTGCGGCCATAGCTGACTTCCTTCAGCCAGAGGTCCGGCCGGATGCCCATGTTTCGGATGCCCGGCGGCAACTCCCATTCGCCGCTTCTCAGCCGCTTGAAAAAGGCTTTCTGCTGTTCGGAAAGTTCGGTCCGGCTCATGCGAGTCGTGCTCCATTGGGGACGGGTTTGTCGGGTGAGAACATGACGATGGCGCCTTCAGTGTCGGCAAATCCGAGCGTCAGCACTTCGGACATGAACTTGCCGATCTGGCGCGGCGGGAAATTGACGACCCCGGCGACCTGTTTGCCGACCAGTTGGTCCGGCGAATAATGCACGGTGACCTGCGCCGAGCTTTTCTTTACACCGACGCCTGGTCCGAAATCGATCACCATACGGATGGCTGGCTTGCGCGCACCTTCAAGCGGTGCGGCCTCCAGCACGGTGCCGATGCGGATGTCCACCTTGCGAAAATCGTCAAAGGTGATTTCGTCCGCAGGTGCGTTCTCGGGCATATCGATCAGGTGCATTTCGGGCTCAGCAGGTTGCCCCGCCATCGACCACCATCATCTGGCCGGTCATGTAGGCGCCGGCCTTGGAGGCGAGGTAGACGGCTGCCCCGGCGATTTCTTCCGGTTCGCCGATCCGCGCCATTGGCGTGCCGCCGAGGGAGCGTTTCAGATTATCCGGGTTCTCCCACAGGGCGCGGGCGAAATCGGTGCGGATCAGGCCCGGCGCAATGCAGTTTACGCGGATATTGTCCTTGCCGTATTCGACCGCGAGGTTGCGGGCGAGCTGGAAGTCCGCCGCCTTGGAGATGTTGTAGGCGCCGATGATCGGTGATCCGCGCAGGCCGCCGATGGACGAGACGAGAATGATTGCGCCGTCCTTGCGCTCGCGCATTTGCGGCATGCACATCTGGATCAGCCAGTGGTTCGAGATGATGTTGTTCTGCAGCACCTTCTCGAACTGCTCGTCCGAAATGCCTTCCATGGGCCCGTAATAGGGGTTGGCGGCTGCGTTGCAGCAGACAATGTCGATCTTGCCGAAGGCCTTGTTGGTGGCGTCCACCATGGCCTGCAGCTCTTCCTTGGACGAGATGTTGGCCGGCACCGCGATGGCTGTGCCCTCGCCATGTTTTTCATTGATCTCTGCGGCAACTTCCTGGCAGGGGCCCGGCTTGCGGGATGAGATCGTCACTTTCGCGCCGGCATCTGCCATGGCTTCGGCGATGGCCTTGCCAATCCCGCGGGAAGATCCGGTGATGACGGCGACTTTGCCGGTAAGGTCGAACAAGCTCATGGCGGGGCTCCCTGCGTTTTTTTGTCTGAACGCAGGCTAGGCCGTCCGGCGTGCGCCCGCTAGGGGGACCTTAGGGAAAGCAATCTGGAGCGTGCGGCTCAGATGTCCCAGACCTGACAGAGGATCTCGACCAGCATTTCGGTCCGCTTGCGCACCACGTCCGCTGTCCAGGCATGCTGTTCCTGCAGGTCGCGGGTGAGGGCGAAGTCCATCCCGCCGCCGCCATTGAAGTAGACTTCCTTCTTGGCGCGATAGTCTTGCCGGTCGGCCTTCTGGTTCACCTTGTGGGTCAACAGGACGAAATTGCCGAGCGTGTCGCATTGTTCGCGCCGCTTGGCGGGGTCTGGCCAGACGGTCAGCCAGTGGCTGTCCTCATGGATATTGCGTGGCAGCACGTGCTCCACAGTGGCGTCGGATTCCGGCGGGATGGTCACGCCATGTTCGAGCGCCGCGTTCAGCCGCAGTGCCATGGCCCGCCTTTGAGCGAATGTCGCAAACCGGCCCAGCATGCGCTCCCGGGCCTTTTTTGCGTCGGACCGGTCGACCGACAATGGGCCGTTCTTTGCGAACAGCACCCGGTCATTGGTGATCGCATCCATCACCTTGTTGAAACGCTTGTTGCGCTGGTCACGGTCGGTCACCACCAGCATGATGATGAAGGCGAGGCGCTCCAGCTGGGTGAAGAATTCCGGCGCTTTCGGGTCTTCCGCACCGCGTTCGACGAGGAATTTGAGGGCTGGTGCCCGCCAGCTGCTCTGGTCGAGGGCGCGCATCTGGTTCAGCTTGTCGCTGATGATCTTCGCGTTCGCCCCGTCCTGCACTTCACCCGTCGTGATCAGGCGGTAGGCCTCGACATAGCGCGGCAGGACATCGTCCAGGAATGTTCGCGGATCCACCTTGGACAGCACGGCCTTCGGGAAGGCCGAGATCAGTTCACCCCGGCCCGACTTGTCATAGATGGCGCGGATCTGGCGTAGCAGGTCGTCGAAAGCCGATCCGCCAAGGGCAGCCTCATGCTCCGACCAGCGCTCTGCATAAGTGCTGGCTTCCTTGTCGGTGAAACGGGCGCGCTGGAACAGTTCGGTCTTGATGATGTCGTGCGCATCGGGTTCTTTGCCGCGCGTGTTGAGCACGCGGAACACTTTGAATCCCTGTTCCTTTTCGCCCACGACAACTCTCACCAGGGCGCAGCGGTTCATCACGATGTCGGCCAGTTCGCGCCGGTCCTCTTCGCTCATGGTGCTCAGGCGTTTCATGAAGCCCGCAGCATTGCGCACCATGCGCTGCTGGCTTTCGCTCTCGCCAGGTTCCTTGTCCAGGTTCCGCGTCGCGCCCGGTGTCTGGATGGCATCGCGGAAAAAGGGCCCGTCCATATGGTTCAGCGTCAGCCGCCAATTGGCGCCTTCGCCCAGCATCGGGCGGGCATCGTCGGCGATCAGGGCATGCAGCATGGCTGCACGGGCTTTGTCCGGTTCGAGGTCGCGCAGGACAGCGAGCAGGATCGTCAACGTCGTCAGCCGCTGCTGGCCGTCGACAATCTCCAGCACGCCACTCTCGGCGCCATTGATCAAAACGATTGCACCGACGAAGTGCGGCGTGCCGGTTTCCACCGAATCGATGAGGTCGCCGAGCAGCTCGTTTGCTTCGCGCGCTTCCCAGGAATAGCTGCGCTGGTAGGGCGGCATCTGGAGTTGTTCGCCCGGTGCAAAAATCATCCTGACGGAGCTTTCCTGCGCCCTGACGCCAAGGTCGATACTCTGATCCATGCCGTTGTCCATTCTGGAGCCCCTGTCTCTGTCTTCTGACTAGCTCTTGCCAACCCACGCCACAACGCGAGATGAACCGCGTGAAGTGTGTTTCTGGCTGAAGTGTGACGAGAGGGTAACGATATGCAACTGATCAGGTTCCGCCATCAAAGTTCCATCAGATATGGAATACTTTCTGGGCAATCTGTAACCCCCATTCGGGGGACGGCGCTTTCCGAAGCCCTGTCAGGCGAGGCAGATGGTGCCCCAATTCCCCTGTCGGAGATCGAAATCCTGTCACCGGTCGCCCGGCCCGGAAAAATTCTTGGCATCGGCGTGAACTATGCGGCCCATGCAGCAGAGAGCGTCAGTTTCGTCGATACGAAAAAGCCCGAAGTCCAGAAATGGTTCAACAAACAGGCGACAGCCATCAACGATCCGTATGCAGATGTAAATCTTCCGAAAGTCTCGGAACAGCTTGATTATGAAGGCGAACTGGTCGTCGTCATCGGCAAGCGCGGACGTCATGTGCCACGGGAACGCGCGTTCGAAATCGTCGCGGGCGTCACCATTGGGTGTGACTATTCGGTGCGCGACTGGCAGCGGGCCAGCCAGACCATGATCATGGGCAAGGGGTTCGATACGCATGCCCCGGTCGGTCCGGCCATTGTCACACTGGATGAGATCGACGACCTCTCTGCGCTTGAAGTGCGCACGTTCGTCAATGGCGAGCAGCGCCAGTCGGGACACGTCCGGGACATGGTTCACGACATTCCCGCACAGATTGCGCACCTGACAGCCGCTTTCACACTGGAGCCGGGCGACCTGATATTTACCGGAACCCCTGCCGGCGTCGGCGCGGGCTTCGATCCGCCGAAATGGCTCAAGGCCGGAGACCGTGTGCGGGTCGAGATCGATGCACTGGGTTACATCGAGCAGCAAATCGTGACAGAGCCGGGGGCCACGATCATCGGCTGATCCGGGAGGTTTTGCCGTGCAGCGCGCCAGCCTTCTTGCGATCCTTTTTTCGGTCATCCTGACAGCTTGCGGCGGCGGGCAGGGCGCGGACAGGTCTGTTTCGCCAGACGATATCCGCAGCGCCGATTTTGCCCTTCTGCCTTGCGCGGCTGCGACTGAAACTGCGCCCTGCGTGCTTGTGGTCGCGGGCGGCAAACGGGTGCTGTTCGGTACGCCTGCCGGGCTTCGCGCGGCATTCGACGGGAAAACGCTGGCCAGCCTCGACGCGGCGCTGCTGTTCTCATTGCAGGCGGCAGACCTCGAAGGGCTGGATGAGGCGCGCAATGCGGGATGGACGGCGGGACGGGAGACGCCGCTTGCCGTCGGTGGCCCGTCCGGGCTGCGGGATGTCGTGGCGGCGCTCAACAAGGCCTATGAAATGTCGGACGCGCAGATTTTTGTGGAAACCTCTCCGAAGGGCGGGTTCGGCGCCGCGCTGCTCGGCGTTCTGCCCGGTGAAGGCGATGCCAAGACCGAGGTTTTCAATACCGGGGACCTGGTCGTCACCAAGCTTGAAGGCGCTGACGGACGGGCCGGGTATTGGGTCGATTATGGCGGCAAGCGCGCCGTGCTGCAGCCCTGCGGCATGAACCTCGCCGTGAAATTCAATGAGATCGAAGCATTTACGCTGGCGTGCGGAGAAGACGCCGGACCTCAATGGCCACTCGGGAAGGTCCAGTATCTTGTACAGGGGGCGAGTGCTGAGCCGTAGCCAGCGGCAGAGCCTTGATGAAGCGGAGCCCAGATAAAGGACCGGGTCGCGCATTTCTGCGCGACCCGTGTCTCCCCCGAGACTGCCCCCGCTCCGGCCAATAAGATGGCCGCGGACCGGTGCGCCGGGTCTGTACCTTCTGGCTATCGGTCGTGTGCCGGGCTGTCCAGTTACGGATTGTATCCGATTATGACACGCGCAACCGATGTGACCTCTCCGCAACAATGTGAGGTGGGATTGCGGGACTTCCCAAATTGCGCCACATCCAAGCAATTCGTTAACTTATGGGTCATATCTGTTAAGATTGACGAATTGTTTCGGGTGCTGAGCTGATGACGTTTTTCTTGTTCCTGCTGTACATCGCAGCTGGCGGCGCGGCTGGATATGCCAGCGCAACCCTGCTGCAGCTCGGCCTGCCACTCTCGATTGGCGCGGGTGTCCTGACCACGGCAGTCCTCAGCCAGATCCACGTTCTTGCCTCCAATGGCAGCTCGAAACGTGAGATCGATGCACGCATGCAGGCCATCGAGAAAGAGAATCGCGACGCCGAACGCCGGATGGACGTGATCGAGGCGCGCACCGACGTGGTCGAGGAAACGGTCAAGCATGAGCTGACGGAGCGGCGCGATGCGCTCGTCTCGGAAATGAAGCAGCTGGAAAGCCTGATCGACCGGCTGTCCCACAGTTTCGAGACCCGTCTCGCCGAAACCTCCACCAACAAGATCGTCGCCCCGCAGGAAGATGCGATTCTCCGCGATGTGAGGGATGCGCTGAAGGATGGCCGGGTCGACCTGCACCTGCAGCCCATCGTCTCGCTGCCGCAGCGCCGCGTCTCCTTCTATGAAGGCTTTACGCGACTGCGCCGTCCGGATGGCTCGCTGATCCTGCCGGCGGAGTTCCTGGACGCTGGCCGACGCGCGAACCTGATGGGGCAGATCGACAATTTCACCCTGTTCCGCTGCGTGCAGATCGTCCGCCGCCTGGCAGAGCGTGATCGCCGCGTCGGCGTCTTCTGCAACATCGCGGCAAGCTCACTCGAAGATTCGACCTTCTTCCCGATGTTCCTTGAATTCATGACGGAAAACCGGGATCTCTCCGGCGCCGTCATATTCGAGATCCGGGCCGACCGGTTCGAAACCCGGTCGCGCCAGATGCGGGACAATATGGACAAGCTGACCGAGCTTGGCTTCCGCTTCTCGATTGACCACGCCCCTGACCTCGGCCTCGACCTGCCGCGGCTCCAGTCCGCCGGTGTGCGCTTCGTGAAAATGAATGGCGCTGCCCTGATCGACCAGCTGCGCGATCCGGCAGGCCCGCGTCCGGTGTCCTCGATCAATCGCCGGGTCGATGGCGAGGAAGTTTCCGCCGTGTTCTCCCGCTATGGCATCACCATGGTGGCCGAGAAGATGGAAGACGAGGCGAGCGTCGTGGAAATCCTCGAATACGAGATTCCGTATGGCCAGGGCCATGTCTTCGGCGCGCCGCGCCCGATCAAGGCCTCGTTGATGGAAGAAACCGCCCCGCCGCGGGAAATGGTCCAGCGCCTCACCAATTTCGGCTAAGGCGACCTCCCTCAAATCGCCCCAATCCCGGGTTTCCCTGTTCTCCGTATCGAAGCGGAGGATTGCCGATGCGCGCCCTCATTCTGGCTCTCGCGATTTGCCCCACTGGGGCGGCTCTGGCAGACGTGCAGCGGGTCGTCGCCAGCCTTCCGGGCAAGGCGGAGTTCGAGGCGCCTCAAGCGCTCCAGAACCTCGCCGAAGGTCCGGTCTGGCTGGATCTAACCGTCGCGCCGCCGCTTGATCCGTCTGTGCAGCACGAAGACGGCTCATGGTCCGGTATAGTCTGCGATAGTCATGGCGAAGTCAGCGCGAAGGCCGTCTCAGTCCCCACCGGATCCAACCATTTGCTGCTCGATATCCGCCCCGGCGAGCCGGAGCAGCACGCCGCGAACATGGTCTCCTGCAACTATGCACCGGCCTGGTCCACGGACACCGACCTCGGCCATGTGATCCGTATCAAGGGCTGCTATTTCGCCAATTCGGTCTCGATCCCGACAGCCATTCAGTGGATCCTGAACCCGCTGCCAGCCGCCGACTGCAATGCCGGCGATTGACCCCGGCGCCTCTGCAGCCTACCTCGCCGCGCATGACCGCACTGCAATTCCCGCAAGGGCTCTCCGAAATCGCCAGCCGCTACGACACGATCCTGTGTGACGTCTGGGGCGTGATCCATAATGGCCGCAACGCATTCGCCGAAGCTTGCGAAGCGCTGGTACGCTTCCGCGAAGGCGGCGGCCGTGTCTGCCTGATCACCAACGCCCCCGTGCCGAAAGCGCAGGTGGTGCGCTATTTCAAGCCGCTCGGCGTACCGGATGAGGCCTTCGACGACTGCGTCTCCTCCGGCGATGCGACACGGGCTGAGCTCGCCCGGTTCGAGGGCCAGTCCGTCTGGCGGCTCGGCGCCGACGAGGGCTGGGAACACGACCGCCACCTCTATCAGGGGCTGGACCTGAATTTCACCGAAGCAGACGAAGCAGACATGCTGCTGTGCATCGGCCTGCGCGACCATGTCGGCGAGCATCCGGAAGACTACCGGGAGGAGCTGTCCCAAGGCGTCACGCGGGGCATCCCGATGATCTGCGCCAATCCGGACAAGCAGGTGCGCGTTGGCGGGCAGCTCTACTGGTGCGCTGGTGCGCTCGCGGACGTGTATGAGGATCTTGGCGGCAAGGTCATCTATTCCGGCAAGCCCCATCCACCGATCTACCACCTTGCCATTGAGCGGGTCGAAGCCCTGACCGGAGGCAATCCGGTGGACCGTTCGCGTATCCTCTGTATCGGCGACAGCCCCGGCACGGATGTCCGCGGCGCCGGGGTGCAGGGCTTTGACAGCCTGTACGTCGGCACCGGCATCAAGGAGCATGGCGAGCAATTTGAAGAGGAAGTCGCCGAGTTGCTGGCGGCATATGGAGAGCAGGCGACCTGGGCCATGACAGGCTTAAGGTGGTGACGCGCCGCTTTTAGGCGTGTAACGAAGCCCGTCGAAAGAATCGGAGCATCCCGGAATGACTGAATTTACCGGCTTCAAATACGAAGATCTCGAAATCGGGCAGGCGCACGAAACCGTGCACGAAATCACCGCCGATGACATCCAGCGCTTCGCGGAAGTCTCGGGCGATTTCAATCCGCTGCACATGTCGGACGAGTACGCGGCCACGACCATGTTCGAGAAGCGCATCGCCCATGGCGCGCTGACGGCGAGCTACATTTCCGGCATTCTTGGCAACAATCTGCCAGGCCCGGGCGCTGTGTTTGTGGGGCTCAACATGCGCTTCCGCCGGCCGGTCTATATCGGCGATACGGTGACGGCACGCGCCACGGTCGCCGAGAAGATCGATCGCGGCAATCGCATTGTCCTGAAGATCGAGTGCATTGTGGACGGCAAGCGCGTCATTACCGGCGAAGCGGAAGTGGTTGCACCGAGCCGGGAGGCCTGATTGGCCATCTATGCCGACTACCGGGGATTGCCCGCCAGCGCGCGCGGAGCCTCGATTGCACTCGGCAATTTTGACGGGCTCCATGCCGGCCACAAGGCCGTGATGGAGGCGGCGAAGCAGGCAGGCGGCGGCAAGTTCGCCGTCGCGACCTTCGAGCCGCCGCCCCGCGCCTATTTCAGGCCCAGCGACCCGCCTTTCCGTATTTTCCGGCCTGAGCGGCGCAACAATGCCATCCTGGCGGCCGGCGCCGATATCGTTTTCGAACTGCCATTCAATGGCGAAATGGCCTCCATGACAGACGAGGGCTTCGTCCGCGATGTGCTGGTCCAGGGTCTCGGCGTCCGCCATGTTTCAGTCGGGTTCGATTTCCGTTTCGGACGCGGGCGGATGGGGCATGCCCAGCGGTTGTCCAGCCTCGGCCGGGCGCTGGGCTTTGGCGTGACGATTGTCGACGAAGTCATCGAACTCGAAGGCAAGGCCTCTTCCACCGCGATACGGCAGGCGCTCCATGCGGGTGAGCCCGAAGTCGCGGCCGAATTGCTCGGGGACTGGTGGATTGCCGATGGCATTGTTGAAGGTGGCGAGAAGAACGGCCGCACGCTGGGTTTCCCGACCGCGAACCTGCACCTTGGTGATCTGATCCATCCGCGCCACGGAATCTATGCGGTGCGGGCGCGGATCGACCGGCAGGGCGAGTGGCTGGACGGCGTTGCCAATTTCGGACGCACGCCCACCACAGGCATCCGCGATCCCTTGCTGGAAACCCACATTTTCGACTTTGACGGCGATCTTTACGGCAAGTGGCTGGAGGTCCAGCTGGTGTCCTTCATCCGGCCCGAATTGAAATTCGATTGTCTGGACGCTCTGGTTGAAGCCATGCACGCAGACGCTGCAGAAGCGCGTAAACGCCTCGCAAATCTGTAGGTTTTGTTAGAATTTCCTCTTTTCATACCGTCCGGTACCCGCCATGCTGGCGCCAGACTGGGGACATCAAGAGAGGGAGTTTCCCATGCGTACTTTCCTTGCCACGGCAGCATTGGCCGCAGCGGTATCGATGACCGCCTCGGCGGAAGACTTCACCGCCGACACATCGCTTGCGAATGACGACCGCGTCGTCCGCAGCGTGAGCCTTGAAGACCTGAAGGCGATCGCTGTGTCAGAGGGGCACACGATCACGGAAGTCGGCGGCGACGGAGAAATTTCCCTTCGGGCGACGACGCCGGATGGGCTGATCTTCCATCTCATCGGCACGGCTTGCAATTCTGAGTATTCCGAGGATTGCCTCGGTATCATGGTGCAGGTCCGCTACGACGATGATGACACCGTCACGGAAGAAGCCATCAACAATGCGAACCTGTCTTATGCCGCTGTATCAACCTAGTGGGACAAGGAAGGCGATACCGTTGGTGTGACCCGCTATCTCATTCTCGATGGCGGCCAGCGCATGGAAAACCTGAAGATCAACCTTCAGAACGCGCTCGCACTCGGCCCGCTCGTCGCGGATGTCATCTGGCCTTCTGACGACGATGACTACTACGACTGGCTCTTCGACGACGAAGACGACGAGTAAGACGCCTCTTCACTGCCATATTGCTGACATCGAATGAGGGCAATAACATCCTCAGGTGGGGCGTGCAGCAATCTGAGGGTGTGGTGTGCGAGAGGCATTGGCAGCAATTGGGTTGATGGCGCTGGGAAGCGGCAATGCGCTGGCACAAATGCCGGATCCGATGCCCGAGACGGCCCCACGCGTGACTCGCGCACCGAGTGTCCTGATTCGTAATGTCCAGCTGGATGACCTGCGCCTCATCATCGACGAGATGGGCGGGACATTCCTCGCCGCGGGCCAGAATGATTCCGGTGCGCCATTCGTCTTTGCCCGTCTGCCCGATGGCCTGACTCTGGGCATCTATTCCATTTGTGCCGACCAGGCTGCGACCGACTGTCGTGGGGTGGAATTCATGGCGGCCTTCGGGTCTATCCTGTCCTATGAGCAAGTGACCGAGATCGACCGGGCATTCAGCGCTGTCTCGGTCTACAAGGCCGATCCGGACACCGTGAATGTCTCGCGATACGTGATCCTCGATCAGGGCATCACCTGGGGCAACCTGATAGAGAACGCAGCCGTATTCGATGCGCTTTGCTCGAAAGTGGCCGAACGCCTTGCCTATGGGCCGCCGCAGGCATCGGCTTCGGCATCCCGCTGAGGTATCGCCCTAGTGACAGGTTAACCTCTGCCTGTTAAGGCGCTTGCCGATGGAACGGATATTCACAATTCGAATTAGCCGCCCGGCTGCGCGCTGACCCCACCGAAGGGTCTGGGCCAGGCCGGGATTTGCTTTTCTGAGCCCCAAACCTCTCCCAATCCGTTCATACTGAAGATCCATGACCGATTCCCTGACCGACCGAGATTATCGCGACACCCTTTTCCTGCCCGCGACCGAATTCCCCATGCGTGGCGGCCTGCCCAAGCGCGAGCCAGACTGGATCAAGCGCTGGGATGACCTGAAGCTGTACGAGCGCCTGCGCGCCGATGCGAAGGCCCGCGGCGCCGAGCAGTGGATCCTCCATGATGGCCCTCCCTATGCGAACGGGCACATCCACCTCGGCACGGCGATGAACAAGATCGTCAAGGACATCATCGTCCGCTCACACCAGATGGCCGGTTTCGACGCGGCTTACCTGCCGGGCTGGGACTGTCACGGCCTGCCGATCGAGTGGAAGGTCGAAGAAGAGTTCCGCTCCAAGGGCAAGACGAAGGACGACGTTCCGCCGGGCGAGTTCCGCGCCGCCTGCCGCGCCTATGCGGAGAAATGGGTCGAGATCCAGGGCAAGGAGTTCCGCAGCCTCGGCATCGAGGGCGAGTGGGACAATCCCTACCTCACCATGAAGTTCGAGAGCGAAGCCTCCATCGTGGGCGAGTTCCTGCGCATGGCGAAGACCGGCTCGCTGGTTCGCGGTGCGAAGCCGATCATGTGGTCGCCGGTGGAGCGCACGGCGCTCGCCGAAGCGGAAGTGGAATACCACGACCGCAAGGTGCCGGTGATCTGGGTGAAGTTCCCGGTCGAAGGCTCTGATGCCTCGGTTGTCATCTGGACGACCACGCCATGGACGATCCCGGCCAACCAGGCTGTCAGCTATAACCCCGGCATCGCCTATGGCCTCTATGAGGTCGAGACGGTGATGAGCGAGGAAGAGCTGGGGTTTGCGCCGTACGCCAAGCCGGGCGAGAAACTGATCCTAGCCGATGCGCTTGCCGCTGCTGTGATGGATGGTGCAAAAGTATCTGCCTACAAACGTCTTGAGGATGTTGATCCGTCGGCGCTCGGTAAGCTGTCCCACCCGCTGCACGCGATGGACCCGTTCTTCGCACACGACATCCCGCTCCTCGCTGGCGAACACGTCACCGACGATGCCGGCACGGGCTTCGTGCATACAGCGCCCGCGCACGGCGAAGACGACTTCAATGTCTGGGTCGAGTCCGGCCACACGACGCAGGAGATCCGCCAGATTGTCGATCCGGACGGCTGTTACACGCCGGACGTGCCGCGCTTTGCCGGCATGGACATCATCCGGACCAGCGGCAAGAAGCGCGGCGAGCCGGGCAAGGCGAACAATGAAGTGATCGCGGCGCTGGCCGAGAGCGGCAACCTGTTCGCGCGCGGCATGACGACGATCCGCGATGCGCACTCGTGGCGCTCCAAGGCGCCGGTCATCCGCCGTGCGACGCCGCAATGGTTCATCTCGATGGACAAGCCGGGCCCGAACGGCAAGACGCTGCGCGAGAATGCCCTCAAGGCCATCGATGAGACAGAGTTCTTCCCGGCGGTCGGCCGCAATCGTCTGCGGTCCATGGTGGAAGGGCGTCCGGACTGGCTGATCTCGCGCCAGCGCAACTGGGGCGTGCCGATCACCATCTTCGTCAACAAGTCCGGCGAGCCGCATACGGCCGCGCTCACAAAAGAGCAGGCGGACACGTTGAATGTGGCGATCCGCGAGGCGATCACCAAGGGCGGCGTTGAAGCCTGGTTCGATACGCCAGCGGAGGAATTCCTCGGCCCGCTCGGCCTGTCGGCCAATGAATGGGACAAGGTGACGGACGTGCTCGACGTCTGGTTCGACAGCGGCACCACGCATGCCTTTGCCCTGCGCGAGCGCGGCATCATCGATGCTGAGACCGGGCAGGCGGACCTCTACATGGAAGGCTCCGACCAGCACCGCGGCTGGTTCCAGTCATCCTTGCTGGAATGCTGCGCAACGCGCGGCATGGCGCCTTACAGGCAGGTGCTGACGCACGGCTTCATCGTTGATGCCGAAGGCAAGAAGATGTCGAAATCGATCGGCAACACGATCGAGCCGCAGGAAATCCAGAAGCAGTACGGGATCGAGATCCTGCGCATCTGGACGGCATCGGGCGACTATACCGAAGACCTGCGCATCTCCGACGAGATCATCAAGGGCTCGGTCGAGACCTACCGCAAACTGCGCAACACGGTGCGTTACCTGCTGGGTGCGCTCGACGACTGGACGGACGCCGAGACGATCGAACCAGCGAAAATGCCGGGCCTCGAACGCTGGGTGCTGCACCGCCTCGCCGAGCTCGATGCGCAGGTGAAGGCCGCCTACACGGTCTACGACTTCAAGCGCGTGATGAGCCTGCTCATCAATTTCGCGGGTGTGGACCTGTCGGCTGTCTATTTCGATATCCGCAAAGACAGCCTCTACTGCGACCCGCGCTTCAGCACGATGGACGCATGGGACGATGCTACCGCGTTTTACGGCAACCGCCGCTGCGCTGCCCGCACGGTGATGGCTGCCGTCCTGGAACGCCTGCTCACCTGGCTCGCCCCCGTGATGCCGTTCACGATGGAAGAGGCCTTCCTCGAAAGCCACCTCGGCGGAAAGGCGGATTCGGTCCACCTGCTCCTGTTCCCGGAAACCCCGGAAGGCTGGAAAGACGAGAAGCTGGCGGAACGCTGGGCGAAGATCTTCACCGTCCGCCGTGTCGTCACTGGCGCGCTGGAAGTGGAGCGCCGCGAGAAGCGCATCGGTGCCTCGCTGGAGGCCGCGCCGGTTGTGCACATCGCCGATGAGGCGCTGGTGAAAGCATTCGAAGGCGAAGACCCGGCCGATCTGTTCATCACCTCCGGGGCGGAGCTGGTGCACACATCCGAAGGCAAGGGCGGTGGTTTCACGCTGGACGATACGCCCGGCGTGGTCGTCTATCCGGAGAAAGCGACAGGCATCAAATGCCGGCGCAGCTGGAAGTATTTCGACCCGGTCCTCGCCGATCCGTCCTTCCCGGACATCACTCCACGCGATGCGCTGGCGGTGAAAGCCTGGGACGCGACGCACGAGGCGTAGCGGGACGAACCTGCACGGAATCGCTTGATCTGGCCGGGACGGGATGCAATCTCCCCGCATGCAAATAAAACCCGCTCAGGTCTGGCCGCTGGCCATCATCCCGGTCACGCTGATCGCAGACCAGGTGACCAAATCGATGGTTCTTGCGAACGGGCGGTTCCGCGCCATGGAATGCTTTCAGGACAGTTTTGCCTGCGGCACGATCGAACTGCCCGGTCCGATCAACCTGTCCATGGTCTGGAACCGGGGCATGAGCTACGGAATGTTCCAGTCCGAGGGGCTGATGCGCTGGGTGCTGGCGGGAATCATGCTGGCGATCGCGCTTGGGTTCCTGCGCTGGCTGATGGTGGCGGAAGGCAGGCTGCTGAAACTGTCGCTGGCGCTGGTGATCGGCGGTGCGTTCGGCAATCTGATCGACCGGGTGCGTTTTGGCGCCGTGGTGGACTTCATCAATGCCGGAGCGCTTCACTTTCCATGGGTATTCAACGTGGCCGATGCTGCGATCAGTGTCGGTGCGGTCTTGCTGTTTTTCGATCAATTCGTACTGTCGGGAAGAAAGCCGTCCGGGAAACCGGACCGGCCCTCCTAAATCTAGAGGCGAGGACGCCAAATGAAGACGCAGCTTTCCTTTCTGGCCCTGGGCGCCGTGTGCCTGGCGACAACGGCCTGTTCCAGCGGCGCCGCCGGTACGCGCACGCCGAACGAATTCCGGGTTGTGACCAAGGCACCGCTGATCGTGCCCCCGGAATATTCGTTGCGTCCGCCGGGCGCCGGCCAGTCTCTTCCGGCCGAAGTCGAAGCGGCCAAGAACGACAACGCCGCTGCTTTCGGCTCAACGCTGGGTGTTAACGCCAGCGCCTCCGAGCGGGCCCTCGTGGCCGCGGCCGATGCGAATGCGATCAGCCCGATGATCCGTACTGAAGTCGACTACGACGAGTACAAGGCCATCCGGAAATCACCGAGCATTTCCGACAGGATCCTGTTCTGGCGGAAGGACAATCCCGAGGATGCCGAATCCGCGGCAACCGACAACGCAACCGGCAGCCAGCCGGTGACCATTCAGAGCTCGACCGCCAAGCCGCGCGTCAAACTGCCGGGAACCTGATCCAGCCCGGTGCCGGACCTCCAACTCTTGCAAGGGAACAAGCCCATGAAACGGACATTGACCGGAGGGCTTGCGGCCCTCGCCGTCTTCGCCTTGCCGGCCCTGGCCGACACCGCTGCGGAGTCGCCAACGACCTGGACACCGACCACGTTCAATCTCGACAATGGCATGCAGGTTGTGGTCATCCCCGACCATCGTGCGCCCGTTGTGACGAATATGGTCTGGTACAAGGTTGGCGCAGTCGATGAAGCGCCTGGCAAGAGCGGCATTGCCCACCTCTTCGAACATATCATGTTCCAGCAGACGGACACGCTGGCGCCGGGCGAGTTCGATTCCATCGTCTCGCGCAATGGTGGCCAGTCGAACGCCTTTACCAGCTGGGACTACACCGCCTATTTCGAGCGTGTGGCCAAGGAACAGCTCGGCACGATGATGGAGTTGGAAGCCGACCGCATGGTGAACCTCGTCATCGATGATGACCCGAAAGGCGCCTTCATTTCAGAACGTGACGTTGTGAAGGAAGAACGCCGCCAGCGGATCGACAACAATCCGGGCGTCATCTTGCAGGAACAGGTACTCTCCGAACTCTGGAAGGGGCATCCGTACGAAATCACCGTCATCGGCAACATGGACGAAGTGGCTGCGCTGACCCCGGAAGATGGCCTGAATTTCTACCACGAATACTACAGCCCGGAGAACGCGATCCTGGTCGTCGCCGGGGATGTGAGCGAGGACGAAGTCCGCACCCTCGCTGAGGAGACTTTCGGCCAGATCGTCCCGACCGGTACAGCTCATGGCCAGCGTAAATGGCGCGACGTGCCGCTGCTGACCGAAGACGACCTCATCGTCCACTCCGATCCGAAAGTGCGCCAGCCGGTCTGGAGCCGTTACTACAACGGCGTTTCTCAGATCCGCACGCCGCATGAGGCTTACGCACTGGAAGTTGGCCTTGAAGTGCTGGGCGGCGGCATGACCAGCCGGCTCTACCAGTCCCTGGTGGAGCAGCAGCAGCTGGCGATCAGTGTCGCCTCTTATGCCTGGTCGGACCTGCACGACCCCGGCCCTGCCGTGATTTCGGCAAGTCCGGCGCCGGGTGTCAGCATGGATGATCTCGAAACGGCCGTGATGGCGGAAGTCGGGAAGGCGCTTGAAGAGGGCTTTACGGACGAGGAAGTTATCCGGGCCCGGAACAATCTGGCCGCGACAGCGATTTATGCCCGGGACAGCCAGTCGACCATGGCAAACGTCTTCGGTTCGACGCTCGCCATTGGCGGCACGATTGAAAGCGTCCTGTCCTATCCGGACGATGTCCGTGCCATCACGACCGAAGAAGCCATTGCCGCGGTCCGCACCGTGTTCGGGCCGGACAGGCATTTCATTGAGGCGCAGCTGCTGCCATCCGAGGGGGAAAACTGAGATGAGAGCCCTGACCTTTACCGCCGGTTTGTTTGCCGTCACCAGCCTGTCGGCCTGTGCTTATCTGACCCCGCCTCCAGTCGAGCCAGAGACGGTCGTCGAAGTTGAGGTTGCCCTGGAACCGGCGCCGCTTGAAGTCGCTGTTCATTCCGGCGACTTTGCCGAGATACAGCAATTCACGACGCCGGGCGGGGCCTCGGTCTGGCTGGTGTCCGAACCGTCCATTCCGATCCTGTCTCTCAACATGGCCTGGAAAGGCGGCGAGGCGAGCGATCCGGAAGGGCTGGAAGGCCTGACCGATGCGGTGACCTATCACATGAACGAGGGCGCGGGCGATCTCGACTCCCTCGGCTTCCAGACGCGTATGGAAGACCTGAACATGAGCTTTGGCTGTTCGGCATCGGACAACTGGACCTCCTGCTCGGCTTCCATGCTGACGGACAATGCCGAAGACGCGATGGCGCTAATCGCAACGGCGTTCGAAAACCCCCGCTTCGACGAAGGCCCGTTCGAGCGCTTCCGCCGGGAGCAGCAGGTCGACCTCAAGACACGTGAGGCAAGCGCCGGCTTCCTCGCCTGGCGGGCTGTCTCGCAAGCGCTGTACCCGGATCATCCTTATGCGCGGACGACCTCCGAGGAGAGCATCGCGGCCCTGACGCCGGAACTGGCGAAAGAGCAGATGCGCAAGCTGATGGTGAAGGACCGCCTGCTGGTCACAGCCGTTGGCGCCGTAACGCCGGAAGAGCTGGCGCCCATGATCGATGAGGTCATTGCTGGCCTGCCGGAAACCTCAACCCTGCCGGAAGCGGCGGACATCGTTCTGCCGGAACTCGAACCGGCAGACCCGATCGTCGTGGATCTGCCGCAGCCCCAATCGCTGGTCCAGTTCACGGGCCCCGGCCTCAAGCGCGACGATCCGGATTTCTTCCCGGCTTTCGTACTGAACTACACCTATGGCGGCGGCGGATTCGAAAGCCGGCTGATGAAATCTCTCCGTGTCGAGAAGGGCCTGACCTACGGCATCTACACCAGCCTCTCCTCTGGCGAGCACCTGCAGACCTGGGGTGGCGGTGGCCAGACCAAGAATGAGAGCGCCGGCGAATTCATTCAGGGCATCAAGGACGAAATGGAAGACTTCGTCGAGAATGGCGTGACCGAGGAAGAACTGGCCGACGCGAAGGCCTATCTCACCGGATCCTATCCGCTCGGCTTCGATTCAAATGCCAAGATCGCCAGCCAGATGATGGGCGTGCGTCAGGACGAACTCGGGATCGACTATTTCGACCTGCGCAATGACAAGGTTCGCGCTGTGACGCTGGAGGATGTGAACCGTGTGGCGAAGGAATACCTGAACCCGGAAGACTATCTCTTCGTCGCCGTCGGCCAGCCGGAAGGCATTACCTCGGAAGAGTTCGAGTCCGAAGCGGAAGAATAGGTCAGTCGGCAGACCGGCGCGGGGTCGACAGGCCCGGCGCGCCGGTCGAGATGGCTTGGTCGCGGCAGAAGCGGTAAAGCTCGGCCGGGCGCCCGCCCGTACCGGTTTCCATCGCTCCCGTACCTTTCACCAGTCCCGTCTTGTCCAGCGCGCGCCGGAAGTTCTGCGTGTGCAGGCCAAGGCCGAGAATGGCCTCCACTGTCCGCTGCAGGGCCGACAGGGTGAAGCGGTCGGGCATCAGCTCGAACACGACCGGACGGTATTTGATCTTGCCCCTGAGGCGCGAAATCGCCGTGGCCAGGATCCGCCGGTGGTCCGACGCCATCGCTTCGCCCAGGACAATATCCGCTTCGGCGAGGTTTGCGTCGCGCGCGCATTCCGCCACCAAGCCAGCTTCATAAAGCAGTTCGTATCGGTCCAGCACCCGCTCCTCGGCCCAGCGCGCGCCATCAAGCCCGAAGGCGATCTTCGCCCGCTCAAGCCGCATCTCCTTGCCCGCGGCCCAGGTGAACAGGCGCGGCGCAATCTGCGCATCGATCATGGCCGGCCGGCCGTTCCGATGGTCTTCCCATGGGAAATAGCGGTACCAGTTCTGCCAGCGTGCTTCGAACCCGGCCTCGGCCGGGCGCGCTTCCGGCGTCAGGGCTAGGTAGCCGACCGAGATCACACGCGAATGCGGCGGGGCGCCGGTCAGCGTCGCTTCCGGCGTTTCCCTGTCCCGGTCACCAAACGTGTAGAGCTGTTCGACATAGCCGAGTTCGAAACCCGTCTGCTCGCGAACCCAGCCGCGTAGCGACAGGTCGAATGTGCGGTGCTTGTCCGGGTGGAACGGGCCAAACGGCAGCGCGTCCTCGGTGCCGCGCCGTGTGACCAGCACCAGCGGCATGTCATCCTGGATGGCGACCATCACGGCCGACAGGCCGATCAGCAGCGGGGAAGCGGAACTCATCATGGCGCACCAATCTCCGTCATGATCTTGTGGAAGCGGTCAAGGAACGCCTCCTGCGCATCCGGCACTGATTTCGGGGCCAGCCTCAGGCGCACATTATCCGGCGGCACGACAAACAGCTTGTTGGCCTCCGTCTCGTCGAACCCGGCCAGTTGCGTCGCCTCGAACCAGGCGCAGATCAGGTCAGCCTTCTTGATCGTTTTCTTCAGGCGCACTGGCGTCACCGCTGGCAGGCCGAAGCGGATATGGATCGCTTCCTGCAGCCGGCCTTCGACGTCCTTGTAGCCATTGCCCAGCAGCGCCTTGAAGGGCGAAATCATGTCGCCGATCACATATTCCGGGCTGTCATGGAGCAGGGCCAGCAGGCTGTGCTTTGCGCTCATGGTCGGGTCCAGCTTTTTGCAGATCCGTTCCACGATGACAGAATGTTCGGCGACGGAGAAGGCATGTTCGCCCCTGGTCTGGCCATTCCAGCGTGCGACCCGGGCGAGGCCATGGGCGATGTCCTCGATTTCCACATCCATCGGCGAAGGGTGGACAAGGTCCAGCCGCCGCCCGGACAGCATGCGCTGCCAGACCCTGGGTGCCTTAACGGATTGCTTCTTGCGAACGGTCATTCAGCCCTTCTTTAAAGCATCAGTAATAAGGGTAAAGAAAGGGGGGCAATCTGGTTACAAACCCGCCCTGTGATTGCCCTTATTTCCAAATGCGCCGTTAAGGGCTTTGCGCGAAAACTGCTGCTCTGACAACAGGGCGCGGAACCAACTCCGTTTACCCGATTAAAGATAAGGCGGTGATGATGTTCGAGGCAGTGGCACAAACGGCTCCCTGGCAGGTTATGGCGTTCTGTGTGCTTCTGATGGGCGGAATCATTGTTGTCGTCGAGGCTGCGAAATCCAGCCGCGAAGTCTTCTGGGGCGACCTGTTCAGCGACGACGAGTACGACTGAGCCTGACGAGGGCTTTCGCCCTACGCCGTTTTCTCAACAAATACCGTGCCGGCGGAGTAGCCTGCACCGAACGAGCAGATCAGGCCCTTGTCTCCGGGCTTGAAGTCTTCCGAATGCTTGTGGAAGGCGATGATCGATCCAGCGGACGATGTGTTTGCGTACGTGTCCAGCACGGTCGGGCTTTCGTCGGCGCTCGCTTCATGGCCCAGCACCTTGGATGAGATCAGCCGGTTCATGTTGGCATTGGCCTGGTGCAGCCAAAGGCGGCGAAGGTCCGTCCCCTGAAGGCCCAGTTCGCCAAGGTGTTCGGTAATCATCGTTGCCACCATGGGCACGACCTCCTTGAACACTTTGCGGCCTTCCTGCTTGAACAGCTTGTCCGGTGCCCCGATGCCTTCCGGGGCAGCGCGGTTCAGGAAGCCGAAATTGTTGCGGATATTGTTGGAAAACTCGGTCTTCAGTTTCGTGCCGAGGATCTTCCAGTAACCGGCAGGCGCAATGCTCTCCTCTTCCACCAGGACGGCGGTGGCGACATCGCCGAAGATGAAGTGGCTGTCGCGGTCAGTGAAGTTCAGGTGGCCGGAACAGATTTCCGGGTTCACCATCAGGACCGACTTTGCAGATCCCGTACGGACGAAATCAGCAGCCGTCTGGATGCCAAAGGTCGCCGAGGAACAGGCAACGTTCATGTCAAAGGCAAAGCCGCCGATGCCGAGGGCCTGCTGAATCTCGATGGCCATGGCCGGGTAGGCGCGCTGCATGTTGGACGCGGCGCAGATCACGGCGCCCACGTCTTCCGGTTTGCGGCCTGCCCGCTCCAGCGCCTGGCGGGCAGCATTGACGGCCATTTCGGCGAGGACGGAGATCTGCTCGTTCGGGCGTTCCGGAATGCGGGGCGCCATGATGTCCGGGTCCAGAACGCCGGTCTTGTTCATCACATAGCGTGACTTGATGCCGGAGGCCTTCTCGATGAACTCGACCGAGGAGTGGGTCTTCGGTTCGATCAGGCCGGAGGCGATGTCCGCGTCCCGCTCGCGATTCCAGTTGTCCGCCCAGGCATTGTAGGCGACGACCAGTTCTTCGTTTGAAATGGAATGCGGCGGCGTCCACAGGCCTGTGGACGAGATGACGGCGTTCTTCATGGTGCCCTCTTGATGCGCGCCACATGCGAGTCACGTGGCAATGTCCTGAATCTCTATCCGATTTTCTGTAGCGCGGCTTGTCGGCCGGGTCGAGACACCGGGTCAGTCGGGCAGGCTCAGGCCGGAATCGGTTGTCTGTTTTGCGTCTTCGCGCGGAACGCCCATCGCCTCAAGCTGGGACTGGGTCTGCTCGGCGGCTTCACGATTGCTCTGGACGCGCTCGGCCTCCGCCCGTTCACGCGCCTCGATCAGGGCGAGTTCGGTCTTGATGCACTTTGCGCGTGCGTCGGGGTTCGGCGTGTAGCTGCAACGCGCATACGCCTCTGCCTTGTTGCCTTCCTGGCTGTTGGCCGAGACGCAGCCCGCCATCAGCGGCAAGGCCAGAAAAATCAGGGGGATTGTTTTCTTCATGACGCCATCTCCTGCACTTCGCGGTGACGGGGGCAAGTTACGTCATGGTCATTGACCATGCCAACCGCCTGCGCCCAGGCATAGACGATGGTGGGGCCGACGAACTTGAAGCCGCGTTTCTTCAGGTCTTTTGACATGGTGGCCGACCAGTCCGTGGAGGTCGGTGCCTGCCGGAAATGCTTCCACTTGTTTACGATAGGCGCGCCGCCGACAAAGCCCCAGCAATAGTCGGAGAAGCCGTCGCCGGCTTCTTCCATGGCGAGGTAGGCCTGCGCGTTGCCGATGACGGCTTCGATCTTCTTGGGGCTGCGGATGATGCCGGGATTTTTCAGGGCCTTCTCGGCGCGCTTCGGCGTCCAGCGGGCCAGCTTCTCCGGATCGAACTGGTCGAACTCCTCACGGATCGACTCGCGTTTGCGCAGGATGGTGATCCAGGAAAGGCCCGCCTGCATGCCGTCCAGCTGCAGCTTTTCCCACAGGGCCCGGCCGTCATATTCCGGCACACCCCATTCGGTGTCGTGATATGCGCGGTAAAGCTCGTCCGTCAGAGGCGCCCAGGCGCAGGGGAAGTCGTCACTCATCGCCAGCCTCCGCCAATGCAGCCAGTTCCGCCTCGGCCCAGTCCTGCAGTTCGAAGCGAACGGGCGCATCATTGCAGGTCAGATCCGTGCCTTCCGTGAGGGCTTTTTGAAGCCGGTCCGTCCGCACGAGCGCGAGACCGGTGTCGCCCGCCGCGCTCGTCACCGTGCCGATGGGGGCGCCTGCGAGGATGTCAGACCCGGCAGTCAGGCCGGCGCCATGCACGACCAGCGTCCGCTTCCGGATCTTGCCGCGCCGCTTCATGCGGCTGGCGACTTCCTGCCCGACAAAGCAGCCCTTCTTGTAATCGATCCCGCTCATCACATCCATGTTGATGTCGGTCGGGAACACTTCCGCCCCGCGATAGTCGCTGCCCCATTCGGGCACGCCCGCGGCGATGCGGTTCGCGGTCCAGTCTTCGTCCGCGATCAGCTCCCCGGCCTCGGCCACCGGCACCCAGCTTCGGCCCCAGAGAGCGGGCGAGCGCGGATCGGCGCCTTCGTCGGCGCGGACGGCGACGAGCGTGTCGTCGAGCGCGATCTCGACCTCAGCGCGCAGGCGAAACATCTTGAAGCGCTTCATCAGGTCTTCGGCGGCGTCTTCATGCACATCCAGAAGCACGCCATCGTCCGTCCGAAGCACGGTATAGTCCGATATGATCTTGCCCTGGGGGGTCAGTAGTGCGCCGTAACGTACCTCGCCCGCGGCCCAATCCTTCACCGAATTCGTCACCGTCCGCTCCAGAAGAGCGATCGTGTCGGGACCGGAAAGTCGGATCAGGCTGCGGTGCGGAAAGCGCATCATGACAGTCCCCAGTTCAGCCCGCCCGGCGCGGGAAAGCCGCCAGCAGCGCCGTGGCCAGGCCGCTCTTGATCAGCGCGCCCAGCAGGAACGGCGCAACACCGGTGGCAAAGGCGACTTCCGGCCCGGTCAGTGCCGACAGCCAGCGCCAGCCCGCAAACAGGATCACTACGTGAAGAGCCACAAAGCCCAGAAGCCGCGAGGCATGGGCTCCGATCCGGTCGCCCTTCGGCAGGAACCCGGCAGCGAAAGCGACCAGCGGGAAGCTGATCAGGTAACCCGCCGTCGGCCCTGCCAACGCCACGAGGCCCGGTTTGCCGCCGGAGAGCACAGGCGCGCCGGTCAGTGACAGGGCGAGCCATGCAAGCACCGTCAGCGCCCCTGCGCGCGGCCCCAGCAGGGCGCCCAGCATCAGCACGACCATGGTCTGCATCGTCATCGGCACCGGGTACATCGGCACAGAGATATGAGAAGAGGCGGTCAGGGCTGCGACACCGGCAATGCCGATCAGGATCGGGCGGAGCAGGGTCTGGTTGCTAGGGCGGGTCTGGGCGAGCTTCATGGGAGGGAGGCCTCGTGTCCGGTGGAAAAGGAGGCCGAGTTGTGGGATGCGCCTCGCACCGGGTCAAGCAGCCCTGCTGACACCTGTTGTCAGCGGCGGAACACAATATAGCGATTGAGCAGGTAATTCGTGCTGAAGGAGCCCGCGACCCCAGCGGCAAAATAGGCGTGGACCCAGAGACCTGCAGGCGGGCGGGCCCATTCCAACGCGGCAATTACTGCCACACGCACCGCGCCCGACAGCAGCAGGACGCCCATATTGGCCGTCATCCGGCGCATGGAGAAGCGGGACGTCGCCTGCCGAAACGTCCAGAACTCATGCACGAGGTAGAACACGGCTCCTACGGCTATAAAGGCAATCGCCGCGGCTACCGAAAGATCCAGCCGGGCCAGGTAATACAGTGCCAGCGTGACAGCATAGTCGACCGCCAACGCGGCGAGGCTCGCCACGAAATAACGCGCGCCCGGGCTTTGCCGGAGCCGTTTCACCGTCTCATTGTCGAACGTCAGAGTCACGCGCACGCCTGTACTGGCTACAGATCGCAAGATCTTACGCGCGAAACCCTAATATCCTCCTGCGCAGGTGCGCCGGTTCAGGCGTCAGCCTTTTCAGGGGCGGGCCAGGGCTGCATTTTTGCCGGTGGCGGCGAAGGCTTGAATTCGGTCTCGTCCAGAGCGGCGAGGGCGCGTTCGCGGTCAGCGGTAGTAAAGCTGCCCGTAGTGGCGCAGAACTCGACAATGTTGCCATTGGGATCGCTCGTGTAGACCGAGTGGCACCAGTTGTGGTCGACCTCCAGCACGTCCAGTCCCGCCGCATTCCAGCGGTCCTTCCAGACAGCCAGCTCTTCGACGGAATCTACCGTGAAGGAATAGTGATTGGTCCCGGGCGGCAGGCCGGCGGCTGCGTTCAGGTCGAACTTGTAGTTTTCCTGTCCCGCCGTTTCGTGCAGTTCCCAGAAGGCGATGAAGCGGCTGTCGTCGCCGTCCATTCGGTAGAAGAAGTGCTTGCCCCAGCCGCCGCCAGGAACCGGGCCGATCTCGACCTTCACGAGTTCGAACCCCATGACCCGTTCGTAGAAATCGTGCGTGGCCTTCATGTCCTTCGCCGCGAGGGCGAGGTGATGGTATCCCATGACTATTTCTCCTTCTTGTCGACCATGCTCATGACGTCGCCATAATCATAGCCTTCCGGCGCGGGCACTTCGACGACCGGCTCGTCGACGTCATCGAATTCGAGCCGCAAAGCGCGGCTCATGATGCCATGCATCATGTAGGTGCAGGTGATGTAGGTGAATTCGAGAATCTCTTCGTCGCTGAGATGCTTCTTGAGGGTTTCGAACACGCCATCAGGAACACGGCCGCGTTCAAGGACCAGGCCATCGGTATAGGCCAGCAGTGCCCGCTCGAGTTCGTTGAAACAGGTTGCCACCTGCCAGTGAGGAATCGCCTGGATCTGTTCCTCCGGCATGCCGAGATGCCGGCAGGCCTTGCAGTGTTGGGAAAACACGAACTGGCTGCCAACGGTATAACCGGCCCGGATTTGCCCAAGTTCTCGAAGCTTGGGATCGATCAGGCGGTTCTTGGAACGATAGAACCGGAAACCTTCCGTCGTGTGCTGGAATGCATCCGGCAGGATATTGAACACTGTCCACCAATTGCCCGGTGTCCCGGTCGCCGTGCCCGGTTCCGCGATGGGGTCGCGATCGCCGAAGACGATGTTGAAGATTTGTGTGGCGTAGTCGTTTGCTGCTTCCCGCCCTGCTTCTTTCAGCCTTGGCACTCGATTTCCTCCCGTAGCGATTTCGCTTTGCGATCTTGGGGTAACGTACGCGTAAACCTCTGCGCGGCCAACCGTCACCCAACGTCATGGAGGCGGGTGACAGCGCGCACGGGCAGGCGCATATAGGGGCCCATGAGCGAGACCTATGATCTGATCCTTCGCGGCGGCACTGTCGTCACTCCCGGTGGTGAAATGCAGGCCGATATCGGGGTGCGCGGCGAGCGCATTGCCCGCATCGGCGACCTTTCCGATGCATCTGCCGGAGAGATCTTTGGCGCCACCGGCCTGCACATCCTGCCAGGTGTCATCGACAGCCAGGTGCATTTCCGCGAACCGGGTATGGAGTACAAGGCCGACCTCGAGACCGAGGCGCGCTCCGCCGCGCTCGGCGGCGTGGTCGCGGTGTTCGAAATGCCGAATACCAATCCGGCGACGACAACGCCGGCTGCGCTGCAGGACAAGCTGAACCGGGCCGCCGGCCGAATGGACGTTGACCACGCCTTCTATGCCGGAGCGACGCACGAAAACATCGATCTCTTGCCTGAGATGGAGCGCATGCTCGGTTGCTGCGGCGTGAAGGTCTTCATGGGTGCCTCGACGGGCGACCTGCTGATCAAGGATGATGAAGGTGTCGAGGCCGTGCTGCGTGTCATCAAGCGCCGCGCGGCCTTCCACTCCGAAGACGAGTACCGCCTTGAGGAGCGCCGCGGCCTGGCCGTGCAGGGTGACTGGCGCAGCCACCCGGTGGTGCGCGATGTCGAGGCGGCGGTGTCGTCCACGACGCGCTTGCTGCGCCTTGCCCGCAAGGTCGGCAAGCGCATCCATGTGCTCCACATCTCCACGGCCGAGGAGATGGAAATCCTGCGCGACGCGAAGGATATCGCCAGTGTCGAATGCCTGCCGCAACACCTGACCCTCGCGGCCCCGGAATGCTATGAGCGCCTCAAGGGCTATGCCCAGATGAACCCGCCAATCCGGGAGCAGCGCCATCAGGATGCTCTGTGGCGCGCGCTGAATGCAGGCATCGTTGACGTGATGGGCTCAGACCATGCTCCGCATACGAAGGAAGAGAAGGCGCGGCCTTATCCGGCGAGCCCATCCGGCATGCCGGGCGTGCAGACCACCGTGCCGATCATGCTGACCCATGTGAACAAAGGGAAGCTTAGCCTGCAACGCTTTGTCGAACTCACGAGCGCCGGACCGCAGCGCGTTTTCGGTCTCGCCGACAAGGGCCGCATCGCCGAAGGATACCATGCCGACTTCACTGTGGTTGACCTGAAGCGCAAGGAAACCATCACGGCGGACTGGTCGAAATCGAAATGTGGCTGGACTCCGTTCGAGGGCTTCGAGGCGACCGGCTGGCCCGTCGCCACGATCATTCGCGGTGATTTTGTCATGCGGGATGGTGAGATCGTAAAGAAGGGCGGTGGCAAACCCGTCCGATTCAACGAGACGCTGGAGCCTGCCAGTTGATCCCATCCGCGCTGATGGAAGCATTGCGCCAGCGCTATGACGAGCAGCAGCGCCACTATCACACTTGGGCGTATGTCGAGGCTCTGCTGGGGCATTACCACCGTTGGGAACGAGACTTCAATCGGCCGGAGCCTGTATTGTGGGCACTTTTCTGGCACGATGCGATCTATGATCCGCGTGCAAAGGACAATGAGGAAAAAAGTGCGTGTCTGCTGGAGCAGGAAGCGGCAGGCCACCTCTCCCCCGATGACATCAGGTTCGCTGCCGCGATCATACGCGCGACCGCGACCCACACAGTGCCCGCCGGCCTGCCCGTGCATGATGCCGAAGACCTCGCCCTGTTCCTGGACATGGACCTGTCGATCCTCGGTGCACCATCGGATGTCTATGACCGTTACGAGCAGGATATCCGCGCTGAGTATGCCTTCGTGCCGGATGAGGCCTATCGGACAGGACGAGGCGCGGTGCTGAACGGATTCCTGTCCCGTCCGCGGCTTTACTTCACCGATGTCGCCCATGCAGAATGGGATACGGCGGCGCGCTCGAATCTGGCGCGTGCCTTGCGGGCGTTGGAGCAGGGGTCATGAAACATGAACGCAAAGGGCTGAACCGGTCCCTTTTCTGGCTGTACGAAGGTCATGGGCCCTGGCCGTTCCGGTTCCGCTGGCTGATGTTGGCCTTCGATTTCGTGACGATCGCCTACTTCCTGTGGGCGCCGTTCGAGCAGCGTGGCTACCATCATGTCCTGATTGATTATGTGATCGGCGTGATCATCGCGTTCGATTACCTGGCGCGCTTGTACATCGCCCGGCACAGGCTGAATTTCTTTTTCCGACCGGTGAATTTGGCAGACCTTGTCGTTGTGGTGACGATGCTGGCGCCGCTCCTCGTATCCAACTTCGCGTTCCTGAGAGTCCTGCGGGCGATGCGGGCCATCCGGGCGTTTACGTTCGTGAGGCGGGTGAAGATCCTGACGCCGTTCTTCCAGAGGCATGAACAGGTGATCGACAAGGTGACGAACCTGGTCGTGTTCGTCTTCATCATGTCTGCGCTGGTCTATGCGACGCAGATCGGCGTGAATCCCGGCATCCATTCCTATCTCGATGCGCTCTACTTCACCGTCACCAGCCTCACGACGACCGGCTATGGCGATGTGCTGATGATCGGCCGCTGGGGCCGCATCCTGTCCATCATTATCATGGCACTCGGCCTGACCTTGTTCCTGCAGTTGCTGAAGTCGATCATCGAGCCGAATGACAAGGTGGAATATGAGTGCCCGGAATGCGGCCTCGTGATGCACGACCGCGACGCGGTACATTGCAAGCATTGCGGCCATGTGGTCCACATTCCGACACGCGGTCTCGTCTGAGCCGGAATAACAATAATCAAGGGGAGAGCCACCAGGTGGCCGACACAGCACATATTCCATTCCGCGAAGTGCCCTACCTTCCGCTGAAGCTGAAGGTGGACCGCCGGGATGATGGCACGATCTATCTCGAAAATGGCAACCCGCTGAAGACCTGCCCGCCGCACATGCTGGCGCCTCTGGTGAAATGGGCGGCGGAACGGCCTGACACGATCTGGCTGGCGGAACGGCCGGCGGACGGCAGCGAAGGCTGGCGGGAAGTCACATATGCGCAGGGCCTCGCCACGGTGAAGCGCCTCGCGCAGGGCTTCCTTGATGCAGGCGGCGGCCCGGACGCGCCGCTGATGATCCTGTCGGCCAATGCCGTGGATAATGCGCTGATCAAGTATGCGGCCATGTGGGCGGGCAGCCCGGTCGTGCCGGTGACGCCGGCCTACGCGCTCTTGTCGGAAGACCTCGGGCGCCTGAAATATATCGATCACCTGATCGAACCGAAATTCATCTATGTCGAAGATGGCGCTGCCTATCAGCGCGGACTTGACGGCATGGGCATGGAGGGCCGCCTGGTGATCCATGGCGGAGAGGCGCCGGAGCGGTGCGATGCCATCCGCTTCGAGCAGTTCGGCCGTGCGCCCCGGCCGGAAACGGACGCGGCCTATGACCGGCTGACGCCCGACACGGTCGCCAGCTTCATGATGACGTCGGGATCAACCGGTGAGCCCAAAGCGGTCATCAATCTGCACTCCATGGTCGCCTGTAATGCCCGTATGATCCGGTCTGTCTGGGACGAGGAACGTCTTGATGAGATCACGGGCGGCCCGCAGGTCATGTGCAATTTCCTGCCATGGAGCCATACCTATGGCGCCCACTCCATCCTGCACAACATGCTGGATTGGGGCGGCACGTTCTACATTGACGAGGGCGCCCCGACGCCTGCGCGCCTGCCGGCCATGATCCGTAACCTGAAAGATGTGCCGACGACACAGCACACAACGGTGCCTGCCGCATGGGCGGCGCTGGCGACGGAGCTTGAGCGTGACCAGGAACTGGCTGACGTGTTCTTCTCCCGCATCGTCTGCATGGCCTATGGCGGTGCATCGATGGGGCAGGACATTTATGAGCGCATTCAGGCGGTGGCTGTGCGCACAACGGGCGAGCGCATTTCGCTCTCGGCAGGCTATGGCGCGACCGAGACCGCACCGACGGCATCGAACGTCCACTGGCCGAATGACCGGATGGGCCTGATCGGCCTGCCGCTTCCGGGCAACACGTTCAAGATGGTCTCGGCGGGTGAGAAGATGGAACTGCGCGTCAAGGGCGTAAACATCACGCCCGGCTATTACCGCAATCCGGAAAAGACCGCCGAGGCCTTCGACGAGGAAGGCTATTACAAGCTTGGCGATGCGGTGAAATTCGTGGACCCCGAAAATCCCGAACACGGCCTTGCCTTTGACGGACGCACGGCCGAGGAGTTCAAGCTCTCCAACGGCACATGGGTATCGGCGGGCACAGTACGCGTGCACGCTGTGGCCGCGACCGGCGGGGCGCTGTCCGATGCCGTCATCTGCGGCCTCAACGAGCCGGACATCACGCTGCTCGGCTTCCTGAACGAGGCCTGGTGCCAGCGGTTCGTGGGCGAAGCGCTGCCAATGGATGAACTGGCGCGCCATCCGAAAGTGATCGAGCATGTGAAGCTCGGCCTGCAGGACCATAACCGCCACCATCCGAACCCGGCGGCGCGCATCGCCCGGGTCCTGCTGCAGCCGATCCCGCCGCGCGCCGACGCCGGTGAAATCACTGAAAAGGGCTACATCAACCAGTCCCGCACGCAGGACCTGCGCAAGGCGGACGTCCAGAAGCTTTATGCCGCAGCGCCCGGACCGGACATCATCGACCTCAAGCGTTGATCCGTGCCGCCGACAGGCTAAACACGGACAGACAAGACGACAGGAAGGAAACACCATGGCCGACACGCAGGTTCAAACATTGACCGGGGCCGAAGCGCTCGTTTCCACACTGGCCGATCATGGCGTGACGGCCTGTTTCGCCAATCCCGGCACGTCCGAGATGCACCTCGTGACCGCGCTCGATCATGAGCCGCGGATCAAGTCGGTGCTTTGCCTCTTCGAGGGCGTTGCCACCGGCGCGGCGGACGGCCATGCGCGTGTCACCGGCAACCCAGCCATGACGCTGCTGCACCTTGGTGCCGGTTACATGAATGGCGGGGCCAACATCCACAATGCCAAGCGCGCCTGGACGCCTATGATCAATGTCATCGGTGATCATGCCGTGCCGCACCTGCGTTATGACGCGCCGCTGACATCCAACATTATGGGCCTCGCCGGGCCGAATTCGAACTGGATCAAATCCGCCGACAAGGTTGGGGATGCCGGGGAGCTGGCAGCCGAGGCATGGGAAGCAAGTTTCGGCCCCGTGCCCGGCCCGGTCAGCCTGCTGCTGCCGGCAGACACCGCATGGAACGAAGGCGGCACGCCGGGCAAGACCCGAGCTCGCCCATCGCTTCGCAAGCCGGATGCGGCCCGCATCGAGGATGCCGCCCGGAAGCTGAAAGATGCGAAGAAGCCGGTGATCCTGATCAACGGCACGGCGCTGACGAAGGAGGGCCTCGCGCAGGGAGCCCGCCTGAAAGCGGCAGGCTTGCGCGTCATATCCGACACTTTCTTCCCGCGTCAGGCGCGCGGTGCTGGTACGTTCATCCCTGACCGGATGCAATATTTCGCAGAAGCCGCCATTGCTGATCTTGAAGGCGCTGACCTGATGCTCGTCGCGGGCACGCAGGTGCCGGTTGCCTTCTTCTCTTATCCGGGCAAACCCTCCGTCCTCGTGCCGGAAGGCTGCGAGCCCTACATCATCGGTGGGCCGGAAACAGACAGCGCCGCGATCCTTGGCGCGCTGGCGGATGCCATCGGTGCGAAGGATTTTTCAGAGTTTGCAGAGCTGGACATTCCCGGCCAGCCGACGGGTGATCTGAACGCCATGACGGTCGGGATGGCGCTTGCGCGGCATATGCCGGAAGGCACCTTCGTCTCTGATGATGGCGTATCCAATGGCCTTCCATGCTTCCTGATGACCCAAAAGGCGCAGCCGCACGATTGGATGATGTTGACCGGCGGCGCCATCGGGCAGGGCATGCCGCTCGCGCTCGGCGCAGCGGTCGCTGTACCGGACCGGAAAGTACTTTGCATTTCAGGCGACGGCGCAGGCATGTACACGAACCAGGCGCTGTGGAGCATGGCACGTGAGAATGCGAACGTCGTCAACGTCGTCTTCGTCAACCATTCCTACCGTATCCTGAATATCGAACTTGCTCGCACCGGGGCCGGCAATCCTGGCCCGACGGCGAAATCGATGCTGGAACTCGGCGAGCCGGAAATCGACTGGGTCAAACTGGCCGAGGCGCAGGGCGTCGAAGCGCAGGATGCCTTCACGGCGGAAGAGTTCGATGCGGCGCTGGAGCGTGCCTTCGCGGCCGACGGCCCGCAGCTGATCGCGGCACACGTCCCGGCGCGGTAGGTTCAGTTACTGCTTCCCGCGTTCCAGGTCTTCCTGGATCTTGATCTCTTCCGGTTTGCCCGAGAGGCGTGAGCGGTAGACCTGCGTGTTCTCCAGGATGCGCTGGACATAATTGCGCGTCTCGCTGAACGGGATGAACTCCACCCAGTCGATCGGGTCCACTTGCCCCGTGCGCGGGTCGCCATAGTCCGAGATCCATCTCGATGGGCGGGTCGGACCGGCATTGTAGGCCGCGGCCGTCATGATGTAGCTGCCATTGAACCGGTTCAGCAGGTAGTCGAGATGCTGGCCGCCCAGTGTCATGTTGTAGCCGGGGTCATCCGTCAGCCACGACTTGCGATAGGGCAGTCCGCTCATCCGCGCTTCGCGTGACGCTGTGGACGGCATGAACTGCATCAGGCCTCGTGCACCGACATATGAGACGGCATTCGGGTTCATCTCGCTTTCCTGCCGAGAGAGAGCGAGCATCAGTGAACGCTCGACCTGCGGCTCTTTCAGCAGCGGGTAAGAGACGACCGGGTAGGCAGCATCTGTCGCGACAATCCCCTTGGCGAGACCGGCCTTGGCGCCGCGCACGCCGATGTCGGGCACATGGTATTCACTGGCGAGGTTCGACAGTTGAATATAATCCGCTTCCGTCTCCAGCAGGTCATCCAGATGGTAAGCGAAAGTGCGGAACAGCTGCGTCTCGCCCGCTTCCCCCAGCAGGCGCAGAGCCTTTACCATCGGGCGGGCCTCGAAGGCTGTAACTTCTTCTTCGGTCGGCTTGGCGGCGGGTTCGAAGAAGATCTGCCGGTCACCGACGCGTTCTGCGGCGAGTTGGCCGTAATAGGTATATTTGTGACTGGCGGCGTCAAGATAGGCCAGTTGCGCACGGGCCGTTTCGCCAAGCGCATCTTCGGCCCGGCCCGTCCAATACTGGCCGCGTGACAGGCTGATCGGCGTCGAGACGCCTTCCGACAGAGTTTCGAAATGCTGGAGTGCCCGTTCTGGCTCTCCCTTCAGGCGCAGCGCGATCCAGCCGGACACCCATTCAGCCTCTGCGAAATCGTTTCCTTCCGACATGCCGTGCGGAGATGCGAGCTGGTAGGCGCGGCTCCAGTTTGCGTCTTTCAGGTCCGTCCGCAGGGCGATGGAGCGCTCTTTCCAGAGTTTGGAGCGGCCGGCAGCCGGCACGTCTTTCCCGTCGATCTGAGTGAGCAGCGGGATGGCGCCCTCCTGGTTGCCATGCGTACGGCGCCAGCGGGCGCGGTCATATAGCAGGCCCGGATTGTCTTTCAGGCTGGCTGGAACGGCATTGACCAGCGCATCCACATTGCGCCCACGGCTCGCCAGCGCGATCCGGGCATCGACCAGCTTGCGATAGTCGGAACTCAGCAAGGATTTCAGGTTCGAGGCGGCGGTTCGCTGGTTGGTCCAAAGCAGGAACTCGACGCGGGCCTGATGGTCCGCCTGGGTCAACTTGCTGCCGAACCGGGCCAGAACCTGCCGTTCGAGGGCGCGATCCATGGAATTGTTGTGCCAGGCATCGCGGACAGCCTCGACCGCTTCGTCCATCATGCCGAGTTCACGCAGGGCATTGGCCAGCGCCACCTTGCCTTCGCCGGTCCGCGGGCCGGATTTCTCCAGCCAGTCAATCCGTTCCGCCGCTGACAGGGTAGAAAGCTCAATGATCTCTTCTGCGCGGGCGCGCATATTTCCGGCTTTTGGCCAGTCATGCAGACGGGTCAGGGCATCATTGACCTCGTTAAAGCCCATGCCGGGAACGCCCTCGCTGGCGCGTTTCCACATGATCAGGTCGCGCACGGCCGGGTCGGTGGCTTGTCCCTGCAGGCGTGCGACCTCTTTCCAGTCGTACCGGCCAGCGGCATCCAAGGCCTTGTGCAGCACCTCTGCATTCCAGGAGTCGGTCGCTGTCGAGTAATAGGGGCGGTCTGGTTTCAGGCTGGGCGACTCCGGCAAACCGGCCGCTGCAGCACCGGAAACGGCAAAGGCGGCAAACAGGGAAAGCGCGAAGGGTCGGATCATGCGAGTTGTCACCGGGTGTTTATTTCTTGGCCAAAGCGTGGGAAGGCAGAGGCGATTCATATATGGATCATTCCAAACAACACCTGAATCGCGGCAAGAATACGATGTTTCATGGCTCAATCCCAGCGCTGGTCACTCCATTCAAGAATGGGGCCGTGGACAAGAAGGCGTTTGCCGAACTGGTCGAGCGCCAGATTGCTGCGGGTTCTGCCGGGCTTGTCCCTGTGGGCACGACGGGCGAGACCTCCACGATCAGCACCGAAGAGCACAAGGGCGTCGTATCGCTTTGTGTAGAGGTTGCTGCAGGCCGCGTGCCAGTCATCGCGGGCGCCGGATCGAACTCCACCGACGAGGCGATTGACCTGGTCGAGCATGCCAAGGCCGCCGGTGCCGACGCGGCCCTCGTCGTCTGCCCGTACTACAATAACCCAAATCAGGACGGACTGTACGCCCACTTCAAGGCGATCAACGATGCCGTCGCCATGCCTGTGGTGCTCTATAACGTGCCAAGCCGGACTATAGTGGACTTAAAGCCCGCGACAGTTGCCCGGTTGGCCCGCCTTCCCAACGTGGTGGGCATCAAGGACGCGACCAGTGCGATGGAGCGTGTGATCCTCCACAAAAACCTGATCGGCGCCTCGGAACAGTTCGTACAGCTTTCCGGCCGGGACGAGTCCGCGCTGGGCTTCCTCGCGACAGGTGGTGATGGTTGCATCTCGGTTACCGCGAATGTGATGCCCGAAGCCTGCGCCCAGATGCACAAGGCGTTCCGGGCTGGAGACCTCGACACCGCGCGCGACATCGAGGCGCGCCTTGCGGCGCTTCACGAGGCCATGTTCTGCTCGCCCTCGCCTGGGCCGGCCAAATATGTGCTTCACCGCCTTGGCTTGTGTGAGCCGGATGTGCGCCTGCCGCTGACCCCGCCGGACGCTGCCGCGCGTGAGCAGATCGATGCAGCCATGGCACTTGCCGGGCTTCATGCCTAAATAGGGCCCATGTCTAAGAACACGCAAACCAAGGGCCGCTCCGACGGGATGATCGCGGAGAACCGCCGGTCCCGCCGCGACTATGAAGTGGAAGACACGCTCGAAGCCGGCATCGTGCTGACCGGCTCCGAGGTGAAATCCCTGCGCGAAGGCAAGGCCAATATCGCCGAGGCCTATGTCAGCCCCGAGGGCGGCGAACTGTGGCTGATCAATTGCGAGATCCAGGCCTACAAGGGCGCGAACCGCTTCAACCACGAACCCCGCCGCAAACGGAAACTGCTCGTCTCACGCCGGGAACTGTCGAAGCTTTCGCAGGAAGTCGAACGAGCCGGGCGCACGATCGTGCCGCTGAAATTCTATTTCAATGACCGAGGCCTCGCCAAACTCCTGATCGGTACAGCCACGGGCCGCAAGAATTACGACAAACGGAACGTCGAAGCGAAGCGCGACTGGGCAAGACAGAAAGCGCGTATCCTGAAAGAGGGGTGATCTACCCGATCGCCTCGCGTGCCATTGCGAACACGTCCTCGAACATCTCCGCCGTGAGGCGTCCGGTGTTCGTGTTGTAGCGGGAGCAGTGGTAGCTGGAGACCAGCAAGTAATCCCGCGCGCCCACGCTCACCTCATATCTTGTTCCGTGTCCGAACGGATGATCCTTCAGCTTCAGGCCGAGCGCGCGCACCGTCGAGTCGTGTGAAATCTTACCGAGGCAGAGCATGACTTTCAGCTTCGGCAGCGCCTCGATACGGGAGAGCAGGAACGGCCGGCAGGCATTGATCTCCGCGCCGACGGGCTTGTTCTCCGGCGGCACGCAGCGCACGGCATTGGTGATCATCGCGCCGGTGAGGGCGAGGCCATCGCCCGGATCGGCCGCATAGGTGCCCTTGGAAAAACCGAACTTGTCGATGGTCGCGTAGAGCAGGTCGCCCGCCCAGTCGCCCGTGAATGGCCGCCCCGTACGGTTCGCTCCGGTCACCCCCGGCGCGAGGCCGATGATCAAGAGTTCCGCTGTCTCGTCGCCAAAGCTCGGCACGGCGCCATTGAACCAGTCCGGCTCCTTCGCGGCGACGGCGTGGCGATAGTCCACAAGGCGCGGACACAGCGCGCAATCCTTCGGCGCTTCGGGCGGGTAGGGCGTGTTTGTCATCAGTTCTATCTGGCCTGATTCGCGCACCCGCCCACTTGCCCCGACTCACTGCGCCCGCCACAAGATGAGCCATGTCTGCCGCCCCCACTCTCGACGATGCCCGCGACCTGCTGAAGCGGGTTTATGGCTATGAGGCATTCCGGGGCCTGCAGGAGGATGTGATCGCCGATGCGCTGGCCGGGCGGGACGCGCTGGCCGTGCTGCCGACCGGCGGCGGCAAGTCGCTCTGCTACCAGATCCCCGCGCTGCTGCGCCCCGGCGTCGGCCTCGTCGTGTCGCCGCTGATTGCCCTGATGGCCGACCAGGTGGACGCGCTGAAACAGGCGGGCGTGCGCGCCGAGCGGCTCGACAGCTCGATGGACTTCACCGCCCGCGCCGATGCCCTCGATGCAGCCCAGCGCGGTGAGATGGACCTGCTTTACGTGTCGCCCGAAGCGCTCGGTACCGGCCTTGCCGACCGCCTCGCGAAGATGAGCATCTCTCTCATCGCGGTGGACGAGACGCACTGCGTCAGCCAGTGGGGCCATGACTTCCGGCCCGACTATCGCGCGCTTGGCCGGTTGAAGGATCTGTTCCCCGGTGTGCCGCGCCTTGCGGTCACGGCGACGGCGGATGCGCGCACGCGGGAAGACATTCTCGCCCAGCTGGACCTGACGAAGCCATCCGTCCACGTCGCAAGTTTCGACCGGCCGAACCTCGCCCTTGCGGCGGAGCCCAAAGAGGGCAACCGCACGCAGCGTGTTGTCTCCCTCGTGAAGGCGCGGCCGGGGCTTTCCGGCATTGTTTATTGCGCCACGCGCAACGCCACCGAAGACCTGGCCGACGCGCTGGAGAAGGCGGGCATTCCCGCGCTCGCCTATCATGCCGGGCTGGAGGCGAATGTGCGGGCCGAGCGCCAGCGGCGGTTCCTGCTGGAAGATGGTCTCACCATGTGCGCCACGGTCGCGTTCGGCATGGGCGTCGACAAGCCGGATGTGCGTTTCGTGATCCATGCCGATCCGCCGAAAACGATGGAGGCCTATTGGCAGGAAGTCGGCCGGGCCGGGCGTGACGGCGAACCCGCCGAGGGGATCGCCCTTTATGGCCCGGCAGACATGCGCCGCTCGCTAAGCTGGACCTATGACAGCGATGCGCCAGACGAAGTGAAGCGCGTCCAGATCACCAAGACGCGCCAGCTGTTTGCCTTCTTCGATGGCGATGAATGCCGACGCCTCGCCGTGCGCCGTTACTTTGGCGAAGAGACGTCCGAGACTTGCGGGACGTGCGATATCTGCCGGGGCGAGGGCGGGGAGAGCCATGACGCGACCCGATGGGCGCAGATGGCGGTCTCTGCCGTGCTGCGCTGTGGCCAGCGCGTCGGGCGTGGGCGTCTCGTCCAACACCTGATGGGGCAGGCGAAGGACGCGCTGGATGAGGAACTCTCCGCGCAGTCGACCTTTGGCATCGGGGCGGAGCTGCCGAAGCAGGGCTGGAACCGGATTTTCGATGCGCTGCTTTACGATGGCATGCTGGCCGAGGGCGGCGATGCGATGCGCCCCATCGTCATGGTGCCGGACGCGGATGCGGCGAGGGCGCTGTTCAAGGGCGAGCGGACGCTGTTCCTGCGGGCAGATCCCGCTGCCGCACGCCGCCGCAAGACAGGCCGGGTCGCGCGGGCAGGCGTGCAGGACGACCTGTCAGACCGCGATCAGGCCCTGTTCGATGCCCTGCGCCTCTGGCGGACCGAAACCGCCAAGGCCCGCGGCGTGCCGCCCTACGTCATTTTCCACGACCGCACCCTCGCCGAAATCGCCCGCGAACGCCCCGAAAACCCGGATGCGCTGCGTGACATCAGCGGCGTCGGCGAGAAAAAAGCCCAGCGCTATGCCGAGGATGTTGCGCGGATTGTCGGCGAAGCGGCTTAGCTGTTCCGGCTGGTGGCAGCGCCGATGGTCAATCCGTCCAGCCGGAGAACCAATGCATAGAGGAAGTACCCGGCACCGATATATTCCATGCATTCCTGAACGGTGGTGAGCACCGCCAGACTGAGCGAAACGTCTGCCAGTGCCGGGCCATCGGCGGTCATCTCGAAGTCCGCCGTGCTGACATTGGCGCTTTCAAGGATCTCTATCCCAAGCGCGCCAGCAACAAAGATCGTACCCGCGACGACGAAACGGATCTGCGAGGCCCGATCGATCTTCAGGAACCATGGCAGCAGCACCGCCGCCACGATAAGCAGCGCCAGGCCGTAAGGGATCATCCAGGCATATTCCGGCACCCAATCGGCCTGAAGCAGGTTAGCCGTCGGGCCGCTGGTCATTTCGTGCAGGCTGGCATTCTCGTCAAAGCCGAGAAAGACAAAAATGGCGCACAGCACCCACCAGCCCGAGGCTTGTCCACGGCCGCCGGGTCTGAACCGGGCATTGGCGGCCAGCATGACACCGCAGGCGAGCAGCTCCAGTGTCGCGACCAGGGTCGGGATGTTCATTTCATCATTCAGATTGAACTTTTCGGCCAGGCCGAAGAGGTAGCTGTGTCCGAAACCGAAATTCATGGTCAGTACGAATACATGTGCCAGCAGCAGCGGCACGCCGACGATGACCAAAGCCAACGCAACGTCGCGGGCACTGATGTGCAGGCTGCCAGATTGCGTAGAACCGGCCCGCCAGTCAGGAGCCACTGCCGGTAAATCGGAGCCTGAAATGCTTGTCATCTGATGTATGGTGCCTCTGAATGGGGCGCTACCTATACATGAAAAATATTAAAACTATACGGTAAAAATACGCGATATTGTAGAAAGGTGCTGACGCATCGTTTTCGGGGTCAAACGCAATTCTATCCCATGCTTCCAGCATACCTACTCTTGACCCCAGCGCCGGGGCACCGCACCTATGATCACGTAAGAATCCCCGCGAACCGGAGACATCATGGACTATTCCTCCCGCGAGCCGCGCCTCGACGACGAGAATGAAGAGAAAAAGGCTTCCGAGCCGAATGCTTTCCTTGAGGAAGCGCTGTTCAAGGCCCGCACGATCCTGCTGACCGGCGGCATCGACTTCCTGCAGGCCCGCCGCGTGTGCGAGCGCCTGCTGGCCCTGTCGTCCGAGAATGACAAGCCGATCCTTCTGGTCCTGTCCTCGCCGGGCGGCCACGTCGAATCCGGCGACATGATCCACGACATGATCAAGTTCGTCCCGGCTCCGGTGAAAATCCTCGGGACGGGCTGGTGTGCCTCTGCCGGCGCGCTGATCTACTCGGCGGCGAAGAAAGAAAACCGCTACGCCCTGCCGAACACCCGCTTCCTGCTTCATGAACCGCGCGGCGGCGTCGGTGGCCAGGCAACGGATGTGGAAATCCAGGCTCGCGAGATCATCAAGATGCGAGAGCGCCTGAACAAGATCTTCGCCGCTGCCACCGGCAAGTCGCTTGAGCAGATCAAGGAAGACACTGACCGTGACTTCTGGATGAGCGCGCAGGAGGCCGTCGATTACGGCCTCGTCCACAAGATCGTCAGCCATCACAGCGAGATCGTCTGACCCGCAGGGGTAGGGCGGTTAACCGGCCGGTAACCAAAAGTTAGCGGCCTCTCAATCATTCCGGGCGATTATTTCTCTTCCATTTGACTGAAGAGAGACCGCCCGGATGCTCGCGCGCGTCGAAGACATATCTTTGCCGATCCCGCCGGTCACGGCGGACACCAATTGCGCTGCGGCGCTAAGCCTTTTTCTGTCCGATACGTCCCTGTTCGCCCTGCCATTGCGGGACGAAGACGGCGCGCTGACACTCGTCACGCGCAGCGCCGTCACTGAAGCCATGGTCGGCCCGGAAGGGCGCATGGTGTGGGCATCCCAACCCGTTTCCATGCTGGCATCCGACACCCCGATGATCGTCGAGGCGGCCACCCCAGCAGGCCTCGCTGCCGGCAATGCCGCAGCGAACAATCCGGCAGCCCTCGGCGAAGGCATGATCGTGGTGCTGGAAGGCGTCTATCGTGGCCTGATCAGCCCGGCGGCTCTTACCGCGACCATCGCGAAGGAGAACGCCACACGCGCCCGGACACTGGGCCAGGCGGCCCGACGCATGGAAGCGGCGAAGGCGAAGCTGAACTCCGCCGCGCGTGAGAAGGCGGACTTCCTCGCCTTCCTTGGCCATGAAATCCGCACGCCGCTGACGGGAATTCTGGGCGTGGCCGACCTGTTGCAGGACAGTGTGTCCAGCGGAGAACCTAAACGCCTTGCACGCACGATTTCCGAAAGTGGCCATCATCTGGAGCGCCTTCTGAACGATCTGCTGGACCTGTCGCGCCTCGAGGCCGGCAAGATGCCGCTGCATGCTGCGCCGTTTGACCTGGACGAGTTCGCCGCCGAGGCCCGTGACATCTGGCAGCCGCGCACCGATGGCAAGCGTGTCGCCTTGCGCATCCATGTAGAAGACGGGACGCCGCGGATCGAGGCTGATGCCTTGCGATTGCGCCAGATCCTGTTCAACCTGCTCAGCAACGCATTGAAATTCACCGAGCTTGGCCATGTCGACGTATCGCTCGCCACCTGGCGTGACGAAGCATCCCTCCGTCTCCGGATGAGTGTCTCCGATACGGGCTGCGGCATTACCGATGAAGACAAGGCACGCCTGTTCGAGGCTTTTGAACAAGCCAGCGCCACAACAGTGCATACCCATGGCGGTTCTGGTCTTGGCCTCGCAATCGCCAAGTCGCTGGCGAAAGCCATGGGCGGAGAAATCACGCTCGCCGACAATCCAGACGGCGGCAGTATTTTCACGGTGGACCTGCCGGTCCGCAAGGCCGGACCGCGCTTGGTAAGCAGCCCTGCACCTGAGAAGACAATGCGCCTTCAGACGGGCAAGTTTGACCTCGGCCGAATTCTGGTGATCGAAGACCATGCCGCCAGCGCGCTGGTCATTACCGAAGCCCTGCGCGCTGCGGGCTGGGAAGTCGATCACGCTCCGAACGCATCGGCCGCCCGTGAATTCCTGTTCGATGTCAGCTACCAGGCCATTCTGACCGACATTCACCTGCCCGACGAGAGCGGTGACATGATCCTGCGTACCCTGCGCACCACGCCGGGCCCTAATTCTGAAATCCCTGTGCTCGCCGTGACAGCAGACCTCACCGATGCCCGCCGCATGACATGTAAGGCCGCGGGGTTTATTGCCATGATTGAAAAACCGATCCGTCCGCGTACGCTCGTTGCGACCCTCGCAGATATTCTGATGCTGGGCGATAGTCCGGACGCCTGGGCCCGGACGGGGTAGAGGCAAGTGCCTGACGGGGCACCCCGCTTGGCGAACAGCTCACAAATAAAGGTGGAGGCATGATGAGCCGGGAAATCCGAAATGTCCTGGCCCGGCTGCGCTGGCCTGACGAGTATATCAACGTCTTGCGGGATATCTTCGCGCCGGCAGAAATTCATCTGGCGGACAAAGACGATACTGATCGCGTTCGTGAATTGCTCGGCTTTTGCGATGTGGCTGTCATCGACGGCGTTCTGGACGACAGTTTTCTCTCAGCTCCAAATCTGAAGTGGGCGCATTGCGACCAGTCCGGAATTGATGGCTTTGCCCCTCGGCGCCTTGCCGACAGCGATCTGATCGTGACCTCGTCCAAGGGACGCTCTGGTCCGGTGCTTGCCGAGCATGCGATCTTTTTCATGCTGGCTTTTTGCTATGATGTGAAACGGCTGTTGCGCGCCCAATCAAGGCGAGTGTGGGCCGATCATGGACAGAATGGATTACGGGGCTTGCACGGACGTAAGGTGTGCATTGTCGGATACGGTGCCACTGGCAGCCATCTTGCCCATCAGTGTCGCGCCTTCGGAATGGAAATTACGGCTTATCGCCGCCGCAACATTCCGGCAGATGTCGAAGATGTCACCATGTTCTCGCGTGAAGCGGGAGATCGACTGAAGGACGCCGTGAGCGGCGCGGACTTCACGGTCATGTGCGCGGCGCTGAATGATGACAGCTACCATATGCTTGGCGCGCGCGAAATCGCAGAGATGAAGCCAGGCGGCATTCTCGTAAATATGGCGCGGGCGCAGCTGGTCGATAGTGCGGCGATGGTTGCCGCAATGCGCTCCGGTCAATTGGGCGGGGCAGGATTGGATGTCACAGACCCTATCGAGCCATTACCACCATGGGATCGACTGTGGGGGCAGCCGAACCTCATTTTGACGCCACACGTCACTCCGCAAATGCCGGATCGCACAGCTCGCACGCTGGACATCCTGCGGGAAAATGCAGGCCGCTACCGGCGTGGAGAATCGCTGAAATTCGAATTCAGCGCGGAAGACGTGTTTTCGATGGATGGGCGCCCAAAATATTTTAAGGGCTACCATCGCATCATGGCTATGTGGAAATGGCTCGGTGAGCGCCTGGTCTAGTTGGTCACGGCACTCGAAACGGGCGCCGGTGACATATCAGGCTTGATGAAGCGGGTGGATGCGAACAAGGCAATCGTTTCGCAAACGAGCGTCGTGAACGCCACAGTGATCCGCCAACCAACGGTCTTCTGCATCTTCTTGAACGGGAAGGCGTGGCGGCGGTGATCGCGCAGGAAGCCTCTCTGACGTGAGAACTCCGGCACAAGGTTCCATTTCTTGTAGAAATAACGTTCCGCGTTCATCGCTCCAGCGGTATTCCAGCGCAGGCAGAAATAGGGGATTTCGCGCCAGGTCATCTTCTTGCCGACGGCGTAGGCAACAACCGAAGACGGCTCGTACCAGATCGTCCAGCCTTTTTCCTTCGCTTTGAAAGCCATGTCGATTTCATCGGTGAAGCCGGCCAGTTTCGGGTCGAGCGGGCCAATGTCCTCAAGCATGTCACGGCGTGCGAGTACGACATGGAACTCGGTGCTTTCCGTCTCGGTACGAACGAGCTTCTCTTTTTTTTCAAGATACATCTCATGCTCGTGGCCGTGACGGCGATACATTTCGAGCTGACCGCCCACGTCCGTCAGCTTCAGGATGCCGCCTGCATGGTGGATCCGCAGGTTCGGCATGCGGGATTCCGGTCCGACCAGGATGGTCGGCGTCACGAGCCCTGCACCGGTCTCTTCAGCGCAATTGACCAGCGCAGAGAGCCAGCCTTCGGAGAAGACGACATCATTGTCCATGAACACGACATAACGTGTATTCACCAGCGGCAGTGCCGTATTGCGGGCATCGTTCGGCGTCACATAACCCGGGCGGCGGATAAATGTGTGGCCATGGCCTTCGACATTGGCCCGCAATTCGTCAGAGATGGCTTTTGGGGAACCGCCATCAACATAAATCATGCGGAAGGGGATGTCGGCCGTTTCAAAGACCTTGTTAAGCGACATTGTCGCCTGTTCGAAACGCTCGCGCGGCGCCACGATGAGGGTGACGAGCGGCTGATCATCTTGGGCGGTATTGAGCATGTTCTGCGTCCTTATGGCTGATGCTGGCTCTATAACGCGGTCGATGTGCAATATGCGTGCCGTATTGTGGTATGATCCCGGCGGCATATTTCTTGCCTTGTACGGCTGGCAATTATTCACAGCAAGAGACACGTCTTGACCGATCATCAAAAAACTCCTGCGCCAACAGTGTCGGTTATTCTTCCGACGTTTAATCGCGCGCACCTGATCGCCGACAGTATTGAATCCCTGTTTCAACAGACCTATCCGATCGCCGAAATCCTGGTGGTCGATGATGGATCAACGGACGAGACCGAAGCTGTTGTCTCGGCTTTTGCAGGCCGGGTGCGCTACGTGCGCCAGGAAAACGGTGGCAAGAACAGCGCCATAAATACTGGCCTGCGCGAGGTTAAAGGGGATCTCGTCTGGATCATGGATGACGATGACCTTGCGCCGCCGGATGCGCTTGCCCGCCTTGTCGCCCCGTTCATCGCCGATCCGTCGACGGCAATAAGTTATGGTGCCCTGCAAAAGTTCAGGGAAGATCCGGTTACCGGCGAGCACCACAATGAGATGACCCATCCATACCCGCCGGAGGATGGCCGCTCTTTCTTCGTCAGGATCATGGAGGATTGTTACATTACGGGCCAGCCCTGCATGCTGGTACGCCGATCCTCCTATGAAGAAATATTTCCCTTGCCGGAAAAAAATGTTGTGTCGGAGGACTATGCAGTCCTGCTGCTTCTTTCCCGCAGATGGAGCGCCGTACGGGTTGACGGGGTCACGCTCCTGCAGCGCCAGCATGATGGTCCGCGCGGCCCGGCAGAAATCCGCTATGCCGCCGAATCCCGGAATGCCCGCTGGTGCGAGGCCGATACCGAATTGCTACGTAAACTTTTGCCCGACCTTTCGCTGGGAGAGCTCGTCGGACGGCCGGGCGCAACGATAAGCGATCCGCGGGAACGCCGCCAGGCCCTGTTCCAGAATGCAACCATTGCGGCACGCAAGAAGCTCTGGCCAATGGCGTTGGCTGCTGTGCGGGACGCTGTGAAGGAAGCACCTGATGCGCCGCTCAGCGACATGGACCGTTTGATCTTGGGGCGGATGCTGGGGTGCCGCTACGGCCTCGACGAGCTTCTGGAAAAACCTGAAATCCTTGATGAGCTACGCGATGCTTTCGCCGGGCTTGCGGAACAGCGCAATGCCATTGCCTGCATCGCAGACCTGCTTCCCTACCTTATGAAGGTGGCGGTATCTGAAAAGAGCTATTCCAAAGCAGTGGGACTCCTGCGTCTTTATGTTCGGCTCGTCGGCCCTTTCCGGGGTTGTCAGCTGCTCGTCACCAAGGCGTGGCACAAGTTTTACGGGCAGGAACGAACGTCTTCGCGGGGCAAGACTTTTTCTGGAAACAAGGCAAGCAGCGCACACTGATGCCCCGGACGGGACAGGCTGGGTGAGCCTGCCGAAGCCTGCGACGCATCGCCTCCCGGCTGGACCGGACATGGCTTCGCTCGTTAGTCTCGAAGGATCACCGATGCCTGAGACTTCCACTGCGTCTTCCCGCACCGCGCTAATCCGTGGCCTCGCTCTGAAATGCCCCGCCTGCGGGCAGGGGGCGCTCTATCGGGCCTATCTGAAGCCGGTGGATACATGTGCTTGCTGCGGCGCGCCGCTTGGGCAGGTCCCTTCGGAAGATGGACCGGCCTGGCTGACTGTGTTGATGCTCGCCCCATTCCTGGTGGCCGTCACCTTTTTTGTTTCGATGTCCAACCTGCCGCTCTGGATCACTCTGCCGGGCGCAGCTATCGCAGTCACGGGCGCTGTCATGCTGGCCCTGCCACGTGTCAAAGCCGGCTGGATTGCGGTGCTCTGGTCGATGGGGAAAGTCGGCACAAGCCAGGAGTAGTTCCGCGGGAAAATGGTGGTTCGGGGGAGACTTGAACTCCCGACCTCGCGATTATGAGTCGCGCGCTCTAACCAGCTGAGCTACCGAACCGTTCGCCGAAACGAAGGGGCCTCATACACGCGGGCGAGCCAGCCTGCAAGCGGGCGATCTGCACCTCATTGCAGCGGGTTATCCTAATGACTGCGCCGAAACGGCGCCGCGCCGCCTGCCGGCCTCGAGGATGGGAAATTCCTCGCGCGCATGCCCCTGCGTAAAGCCTGCATTGGCTCGCCTGACTATTCGGCGGCCACGGTTTCCGCGGCGGCTTCCTGCTCGGAGAGGAAGCGCTCGGCGTCCAGCGCAGCCTGGCAGCCCATGCCGGCTGCGGTGACAGCCTGACGATAGGTTTCGTCAGTCACGTCACCGGCGGCGAAGACGCCCGGGATGTCGGTCTGCGGCGTGCCGGGCTTTGTGATCAGGTAGCCATTGTCCTTCATCTTCAGCTTGCCCCGGAACAGCTCGGTCGAGGGGGCATGGCCGATGGCGATGAAGACGCCGTGTACGGGCACGAGTTTCACTTCGCCGGTGGTCACATCCTTGATCTTTGCGCCAGTCACGCCTAGCGGGTTCTCGTCGCCGACAACTTCTTCCAGCGTATGGTTCCAGACCACTTCGACCTTCGGGTTCTTCAGCAGGCGCTCCTGCAGGATCTTTTCGGCGCGGAAGCTGTCACGGCGGTGCACGACGGTGACCTTGGAGGCGAAGTTCGTCAGGAACAGCGCCTCTTCCACGGCAGAGTTGCCGCCACCGACGACCATGACTTCACGGCCTCGATAGAAGAAGCCGTCACAGGTCGCGCAGGCGGAGACGCCAAAGCCCTTGAATTTCTCTTCGGTCGGCAGGCCCAGCCATTTGGCCTGGGCGCCGGTGCAGATGATGATCGAATCGGCGGTGTAGACCGTGCCGCTTTCGCCAACGGCCTTGAATGGGCGGGATTCGAAGTCGACTTCGGCGATATGGTCGTTTTCGACCTTCGCGCCCATCGCTTCGGCGTGTTCCTGCATCTTCACCATCAGGTCCGGACCCTGAATCTCGGTGAAGCCGGGATAGTTCTCCACTTCCGTGGTGATGGTCAGCTGGCCGCCGGGCTGGATGCCGGTGACAACAAGCACATCCCGCAGGGCGCGGGCGCCGTACACGGCGGCTGTCCAGCCGGCCGGGCCGGAGCCGATGATCAGGATTTCAACGTGTTTCGTGTCGGCCATGTCGGTACTCCGGATGTGCCATTTGGAATCGGCATTTGCACATAGGGCGCGTCGGTCGAGGCTTAAAGGTCCCGGCCGCTCATATCAATGTGACACCGCACGGAAAGCTCAGCAGGGCTTCGAAACCACCTCAACGGTGGCGTGGGAGACCTCGAACCGATCCGCGAGGCGGGCTTTGACGTCCCGGCGCAGGGTTTCGATACAGGCGCCCGGAACGGCGGTGACTTCCATCGTGATGAGCGGCTTGGACTCGGTCAGGGCCCAGGCGTGGATGTGCGAGACGCTGGCGACATTGCCGACATGTTCCATCAGGTCCTGTCTTATGTCCTCCGGCGACAGGCCTTCGGGCGTGCCTTCCAGCAGGATGTGGCCGGACTGGCGGGCGATCCGAATGCCGGCGACGAGCACGAGCAGGGCGACCAGGACCGAAAGGATGGGGTCTGCCGGTATCCAGCCGGTCGTGAGGATGATGATCGCCGCCGCGATGGCCGCGACTGATCCGAGCAGGTCTCCGATGACGTGCCAGAGCGCGCCTTGCAGGTTCAGGTCGTGCTTGTCGCCGCCATGCAGCACCCAGGCGGCGAGCACGTTGACGACAAGGCCGCCAATGGCGATCCACAACATGATTCCCCCCAGCACAGGGGCCGGGTCCAGCAAGCGGTGGATGGCTTCCCAGACGATCCAGCAGGACAGGGCGACGAGCGCGATTCCGTTTGTAAACGCGGCGAGCACTTTCATACGGCCGAAGCCGTAGGAGCGGCTGGGGTCCGCCGGACGATCGGCCAGCTTGTAGCCGACCCAGGCGAGGATCAGCGATGCAGCGTCGGTCAGCATATGCGCGGCGTCGGCGAGCAGGGCGAGAGAGCCTGAGATCAACCCGCCCGTCACTTCCGCCATCATGAACGCGGCCGTCAGGACCGCAGCGATCGCCACCCGCCGGCGTGAATCCGCCGTCGTCATGTCGGCATGGTCATGAGAATGCCCATGCCCGTGGTGGTGACCGTGGCCATGCGCGTGGTCGTGCCCGTGATCGTGGGTGTGGTCGGCAGGGTCGGTGTTCAGGTTGCAACTCATGGACCTGAGGTGGAATCCTTTCAGCGGAACGTCAATTCGAGTGTGATATCGTAGCGTTGCCCGGCGCTCGATTTTTCGCGCTGTCGTCACGTCATGTGTGCTAGGTTGCCTGAAAACATAACAAAAACGATGGGGAGGAAATCCATGAGCCCACCGCGCCTGCGCCAGCTTGTGCTCGCTGCCAACAGTCTCGACACTGCCGACACGCTGCAGAGCGTTCTGGGCCTCGGGGAACCATTTCCGGATCCAGGTGTCGCGGAATTCGGGCTGGTGAACGCCGTGTTCGCGATCGGAGACCAGTTCCTGGAGGTCGTGGTGCCGACGCAGGACAAGGCACCTGCGCGGCGGTTCATCGATCGTGGCGGTGAGGGCGGTTACATGGCCATCTTCCAGACGGATGACATGGACGCCTTGCGCACCCGAGTCGACGGGCTGGGCATCCGGCGAGTCTGGAACATCGACCTGCCGGACATATCGGCCAGCCATCTTCACCCGGCGGATATTGGCGGCGCCATTGTTTCGGTGGATGAGCCGCGCCCGGCCGGCAGCTGGCGCTGGGGCGGTCCCGGCTGGCGTGAGCGATCCGCTCCCGGGCGGTTCACGCATGCGGTCCTGGAAACGCCCGATCCGGATGCGCTGGCTCAGAAATGGGGGCTTGCCTTCGGCCTGACGGCGGACAAGCGCCGCCTGTTCCTTGCCGATGCCGTCCTGTATTTTACCGAAGGCCCAGCCGACCGCATGATCGAGTTTGGTTTCGAACTTCCGGGTGCAGATGGTGTGCTGGCCCGCGCAGAAGAAAAGGACCTGCCCGTAGAAGGCAGGTCCATCTCGATTGGGGGCATCGCGCTGAAGCTGGCAGAGGCGTAGCACCTCGCCCATCTCAGGACCGGCTTTTCAACCTTGATGGCGCTCGGGGGCGCTCGGTTGTGGTTGCGCCACGCTTCGGTACCTCCCGGCCGGCCCAGTAATAGTCGTCCGCTGGGCGCAGCGTCTGTGAGAGCGCTTCAAGATAGCTCTGTGCAAGGCCTTCAAGCATAGCTGACCACCTCCCATTCGATATTATCGTGGTCGTGGAAATAGAACCGGCTGCCGGGATCGTATGTCTGGTGACTGTGTGTCTTCAGGCCGGCCTTCAGGATGCGTTGTTCGGCAGCGGCCAGATCATCGACCAGGATGCCGAAATGGTTCACCGCGCCCGTGCGGTAATAACTTTCCTCATCCAGACGGTCCTGCTTGGGCAGGGCGTATAGCGCGATGTATTCGTCCTCCGTGCCGACGTGAACAGTGTAGCCATCATACTTTGCCGGGCCTTCCCAACGTACGTGCCAGCCGAACAGGTCTACCAGCGTTGCAGCCGTTTTCTTCGGGTCGGAGACCGTCACGTTCACATGTTCAAACAGGGCGGGTTTCATTTTCTAACTCCCTTAATTTTTGTTCTTTCGAGTTCCGATTTGACGTTTGTAATTCCTCAACCTAACTTGAGGTCAAGGAATAATTTCAGGGAAATCCGACATGAAACAGGGACTCTCAATCGGGGATGTCGCGCGGCGCACCGGGCTGTCGGTTTCAGCGATCCGCTTCTACGAATCGCGTGGCTTGGTGAAGCCGGACCGGCGCCCCTCGGGTCAGAGGGAGTTCGCCCGTGCAGACATCCGGCGTCTCTCTTTCATTCTGATCGCACAGCAAATGGGCCTCACCATCGAGGAGATCGGGGAGGTCCTCAGCGATTTGCCGGACAATCGTACGCCGACAAAGGCAGATTGGACGCGCATCAGCCAGCACTTCCGCAAACGCCTCGATGATCACATCGCCATGGTGGAGCGCCTGCGCAATCGGCTGGACGGCTGTATCGGCTGCGGCTGTCTCAGCCTCAAGACCTGCAAGCTCTATAATCCGGATGACCGCGCCAATGTTGCCGGCCCGGGACCGCGCTTTGTGGTGACAGCGGAGAAGGTGGGGTGAGTCCCGGCGCGTGCTTTGAGCCGGCGCAGGCGATTGTCACCGCAACCCGGCTTGAGGGACGATGGATCACACCCGGCAACACGAACGCCCTGGCAAGCCGGAAAGGCGCCTATATCCTCCTGGTCGGTCTGGACCGGCCGTTGCCGGTTGGGGCAGGCCGCAGCAAATCAGGACAATTGCCAGCCGGAATCTATTTCTATGCTGGCAGCGCGTACGGTGCGGGCGGGTTTGCGGCTCGTATCGGGCGTCATTTCAGAAGAGACAAGAAAGTTCACTGGCACGTCGATCGGCTGACGCTGGAGGCAAGCCGTCTCGCCGCTTTCATCGTGGAGAATGGCAATGAATGCGAGCTGGTTGAGGCGCTGATGGAATCGAACAGCGTCGCAATCGCGCTGGAGGGCTTCGGCAGTACCGATTGCTCATCCTGTCGCAGTCATCTGCTGACAATCGTCTGAGCGGGTTTAGTTCGGCTTCTTCGGGAAATAGTGCATCGCCATGCGTTCCGCGATTTCCTGCCCTTCACGGGCGAAGCGGGCTTCGGCTTCCACGGCGCGGTTGTCACACTTCAGGTAATCGCGGGAGGTTTCCTGGAAGCCCTGGTTGAACTGCTCCACCAGGCTGGAGCGGAGGTTGCCCTTATTCGGGGCCTCATAACTCAACATGTCGGACATGTACTGCCGCCAGTACTGGTCTTCCCGGCCATTGCAGCGCACCCGGATTGCATGCGCTGAGCCCAATGCACCGGCCAGATCCGAGGCATCCCGGAAATAATCCGGCCCCCGCATCGGCAAAGCCGATTGCGCCGCGCTTGCGCCACAGACCATCAGGGCGCTAAGCAGGACGACATGAAAACGTGCCTTGTTCATGAAAAGACTTTTGCCCGCATCCAGCCTCGGCTCAAGGATGTAGAACACAAACTTGATGTCCTCATTATGACCGATGAGGGGCGCTTTTATCATGCGGGTAGCCGTGTGGTGACCGACAAGGTGGAGCCCGAGATCGTCTTCGGCAGCCTGGACTGCTTTTACGGGCCTGCAGCCGGGACATTTATTAAAGCCGTGTTGGCCTCTGATCGCCTGGACTGGTTCCAGTCTCCGGCAGCAGGCGTCGACAATGCGGTGCTGAAAGCCATCGGCGAGGCGTCGAAACACTACACGACGAATCATACCCAGGCCGAATCCATGGCCGAGTGGGCGCTATGGGCTGCGCTGGACTTCCTGCGGGAAGGCCCTTTGCATCGAGCTCAGCAACAGGCGGCGGAATGGAAGCGGGTTCAGGCGCGAGAGATTGCCGGCAGCCGCTGGCTGATTGTTGGCTATGGTTCTATTGGTGAGGCGGTGGGCAAGCGGGTTACCGCGCTTGGCGGCCATGTCACCGGCCTTCGCCGGTCTCCCGGACCCGCGCCGGGGGCTGAAGAAATCCTGCCAATCGCCGTCTTGCCGGATGAGTTGCCCGGCGCGGATGTCGTTCTGCTTTGCGTGCCGCACACGGCGGAGACCGAAGGCATGGCCGGAACGGCGTTTTTCTCGAAGATGAAGCCGGACGCCCTGTTCATGAACCTCGGCCGGGGCGCGCTGGTGAATGAGGACGCGTTGATCGATGCGCTGGACAAGGGCTGCCCGGCCTATGCGGCGCTGGACGTGACGGGCGTTGAACCGCTGCCGGCGGAAAGTCCACTCTGGCACCATCCGAAAATCATGCTGACGCCGCACGATTCGTCCCAGACCAATGGAACCATCCTGCGGGCTGACGGGACGTTTGTGGACAATCTCCACCGCTACCTGAACGGCGAGCCGCTCAGGAACCTCGTCGACCGGAAGGCTTTCGAGGACTGAGCGGCGATTTCATCCGTTTACGCGGTTTCTTTGACTTTCAGGCCTGCGATGCGATCGATCGAGGCTTCGGCATCGCGCATGATGTCTGCCACGATGGCGGCGACCGGCTTCACCTCATGCACGCCACCAGCCGACTGGCCCATGGCGAAGCAGGAATCGTCCATCGACAGTTTCGCTTCATCCGTGATCCCACCAATGCCGCCGATGACGCCGGTTTGCGTTGAGTGGATTGCCTGGAACGGGAAGGGCTTGATGTCCTGCGGACGGCTTTCCCAGTCATTGATGTAGTCGTTGGTGCGGCAGCGCATCGGCTTGCCGGAGTAGCAGCGTGTACGCGTCGTGTCGGTGTCGCCTGCGCCAACGACAGCTTGTTTGTACATGTTGGCCGCATGCGCTTCTTCGGAGGCGATAAAGCGCGTACCCATCCACACGCCCTGCGCACCGAGCGCGAGAGCAGCTGCGAGGCCGCGTCCGTCATAGATACCGCCAGCGGCGATGACCGGGATTTTCACGGCTTCGACGGCCTGCGCCACCAGTGGCAGCGTGCCGACGAGACCGGTATGCCCGCCGCCTTCACCACCCTGCAGGATGACTGCGTCGCAGCCAGCCTGCTCGGCCTTGATGGCGTGCTTCACCGCGCCACCCACAACCATGACTTTCACGCCGGCCTTCTTCAGGCGTTCCATGATCGGCATCGGTACGCCGAGGCCAGCGACAAAGGAATCCGCTCCGCCATTGATGATTACGTCCACGGACTCTTCCAGGCTTTCCGGGCTGGCGGCAAGCAGGTCGACGCCGAATGGGCGGTCGGTCAATTCGCGCACGCGCTTCATCTGTCCGGCGATGAAATCCGGGGAGGTTCCGGCCATGCCCAGCACACCATAGCCGCCCGCATTGCACATCGCAGCGCAGACTTCGGCATAGGAGACTCCGCCCATGCCGGCGAGCATGATCGGGTGCTGGATGTTCAACATCTCTGTCAGGCGGGTTTTCAGGGCCATTTTCGGGCTTCCTCTCTTTAAAGCGTTATGAGAGGTACTTACCGCCCCGTCGCAACGTCAACGCAATAGGGTTGGCGCCACCCCGCCGCGTCTCTGCCGTATTCCCGCCGTGATCTGCCGTCAGGATATACGATGGACTGGCAGAATCGCCGGTCCGGCGTCACATGCGGAGACCAGATGGACCGGATCGATTGATCAGTCCAACTTCGTGAAGGACGCGGCAACCGGCCGACGGGCTAGCCCGGGAACAGGTCCGGTTGCCCCCAACTTCTGGCCTTTCCCGGGGGCTCCGGGAGAGGGGGCTTGATTGAGGAGTTTGCAGGCACGCCTTGCCGATTTCTGAATTGAGCTATCCGTTTTGCTTGGCGGATGCTATGACGCTATTCGGTTGAAAGACCATAATCAGGGGTAATATCATGAAGAATATCATCACTTTGGGCGTTGCAGCCCTGGCTCTCGCAGCCTGCGCACCGGCGGAAGCTCCGGCTGAAGATACGCCGGTTGTCGAAGAAACCACGGTTATCGAAGAGTCGGCTGCCGATGCTGCTGATGCTGCCGTTGAAGCAGCTGATGAAGCTGCAGATGCCGCTGCTGAAGCTGCCGATTCGGCAGAAGAAGCCGCCAGCGATGCCATGGAAGCAGCCGAAGGCGCTGCTGCCGACGCTGCAGACGCTGCCGAGGACGCAGCAGACGCTGCTGCCGAAGAGATGACGGAAGAAGCCCCGCAATAAGCGGTTACCTTTTCCGGAATTAGATAGGGCCGCTCCATGGGGAGCGGCCCTTTTGATTTGTATCCTGAAATTCAGGATCAGAACTTCTGGTAGCCACCATCCACCAGGAGCGTATCGCCAGAGTGGAATTTCGAGGCGTCGGAGGCGAGGTAAACGGCGATGCCGCCAAAATCTTCCGGTTCGCCCCAGCGGCGGATGGGTACGCGAGAGATCACTTTGGTCTGGAATGCTTCTGTGCTCTGTGCGCCTTCGGTCATGTCGGTTGCGATCCAGCCTGGCAGGATCGAATTCGCCCGGATCTGGTAGCGGCCATATTCCACGGCGATTGCATTCATCATGGCGATCAGGCCGCCCTTGGTGTGGCCGTAGGACTGGTTACGCGCTGCGCCGGAGAGGGCCGCCAGCGATGCGGTGCCGATCAGGCTGCCGCCGAGATCGCCGGCTTTCGCGCGGGTCACCATGGATTTCGCGGCCTCGCGAAGGGTGAGGAAGGCGCCTTCAGAGTTGATCCGCTGATTGTAGCGCCAGGTCTCCAGCGTCATCTCGTGGAAGTTCGGGGCGCCGCGGCCAACGCCGGCATTGGCGATGCAAGTGTCGATGCGGCCGAACTCTTCTTCGGCTTCCTTCATCGCTTTGACGACTTCAGCTTCCTCGCCAACGTCTACCTTCCAGGCTTTCACCTTGCCGGTGCCAAGGGCGTCAGCCGTTTTCACGGCGGCGTCATTGTCGGCTTCCTTGCGGCCCCAGATGACGATGTCGGCGTTCGAAGCGGCCAGCGCCTCGACCATGCCGAGGCCGATCCCCTTGTTGCCGCCGGTTACGACGCAGACCTTTCCTGTAAGGTCGAATGGGGCGTAGGTCATGACTTCCTCCTGAAAGATTCTGGTTTGTTTGTCTGGCGTCACACAAGAGAGGTGACGCGGGGGCCGGTCAAGAGGCTGATTGGCTGGCCGCAACGAGTGTTCGGGCCGCATCGATGATGCGGCGGGTTTCGTCCCAGATCTCGAGTTCTGCCAGGCGGGCCGGGCTGATCCACTCGGCATGGGCCGCATCATCGCCCGCCATTACCGTACCGGAAACCCACACCGCGGCGTAGTCGAACAGGACGAAATGGCGGGTCACATCCCCCGTGGTGCGGGAGGTGAAGATGCCGTCCACCACATCCACCAGGCCGACAAGCCGGGCTGTGAGACCGGTCTCTTCCTTCAGTTCGCGCAAGGCGGCATCGCCCACGCGCTCGCCGAACTCGATCTTGCCGCCGGGCAGGGACCAGCTGCCCGCCATCGGCTTCGTCCCCCGGCGGATCAGGGCGACATCATCACCGCGAAAACAGACTGTGCCGACGGCCGGGACAGGCTTCAGATCGCTCATGCGCCGGTGCCTCGCTCCAGCAGGACGACCGTCTCCACATGTGCGGACCAGAGGAACTGGTCGACCGGCTGCACCAGCATGATGCGGTAGCCGGCATCGACCAGCACGCGCAAGTCGCGCGCCAGCGTGCCGGGGTCGCAGGAGACGTAAGCGATACGCCGCACACCGCTATAGGCGATCTCCGCGACCTGCTTGGCGGCACCGGCCCGTGGCGGGTTCAGCACAATGCCCTGGAACCGGGAGAGCGCCGCAGACGGAACAGGATTGCGGAACAGATCCCGCACTTCTGCCGTTACTAGTTTCAGGCCGGAAGCGGCCCGTGCGGAGGCTTCCAGTGCCTCTATGGCTTCGGCATCGCCTTCCGCAGCATGGACGCGTGACTCTTCTGCCAGACGCAAAGCAAATGTTCCGCAGCCGGAGAAAAGGTCTGCCACTTCCAGTGCGTATTTCAGGTGCTGGCGTACAAGGCTGGCCATGAAGGCTTCTGCTTCCGGGCTTGCCTGAAGAAAGCCGCCTGGCTGTGGACGCAGGAAAGCCCGGCCCACCTGAATTTCCGGAGTCGTCTGTTGCAGGGGCACATCATCCCCGATGGAGACGCGAAGAAAGCCGGCCGCCAGCGCCTTTGCTCCGGCCATCATCACGTCATGAGGGGCGGCAAAGGTCGCCGTGTTGGTGATATGCAGGTCTAGCCCGTTCGGCATGCTCGTGACCTTCAGCACCATCTCGCCCTTCAACGGTGCCAGCGGTGCGGCAAGTTCCTTCAGGGCACTGATCTTCCGCGTGATCTCCGGTGAGGCGACCGGGCAAGTGTTGATGTCCACAATGTCGTGGCTGCGCCGGGAGTGGAAGCCGAGGTGCACGCCCGCTTTTGTGCGCCGAGCGGCCAGCGAGATGCGGCGCCGTGTGCCCGGCGGGGTGACCCAGACGTCTTCCACGTGCGGCTCCAGCCCGCGCGCCTTCAATGCGTTGATCACCAGAGACTGCTTGAATGCCCGGTAGGGCCCGTCGGCCAGGTGCTGCAGGCTGCAGCTGCCGCAGCTGGCATAATGCGGACAAACCGGGGTCTGCCGGTCTAGCGATGGCGTCACGATCTCCAGCAATCTTGCTTTATCGCCATTCACCGCAATGCGCACTTCCTCGCCCGGCAGGGTGCGCGGAACGGACACCCACTCGCCGTCGATCCGGACTTGCCCGTCACCCTTCGATCCGAGGCGTTCGATGACCACAGTGCTGGCGCCGCGGGCATCCGTATCTGGAATAGCAGGCATACCGGGTTCCCCACTGGTTTTTGTCCCGATTCACGGGTTAGCACCCAAGGACGGTCGCGAACAGGAGGCTTGAATGGCGAAACCGGCGCAACAGCCTCTGAGCCTCGCCCTGCAGGGCGGCGGTGCCCATGGCGCCTACACATGGGGCGTTCTCGACCGGCTGGCGGAAGAGAATCGATTCGACATTCGCGCGATCACAGCGACCTCGGCGGGTGCGATGAACGCGGTCGCCTTCGCGGGCGGCTATGGCAAAGGCGGTCTCGACGGTGCCCGGGCGGCACTGGAATCGCTCTGGGAGGCCATCTCCCACAGCGGCCGGCACGCACGGGCCTATGGCGCCAACAACCCGGCCGCCTTCGCCTATGCCTCTGCGCTGCAGAGCTGGGCGAGCCCCTATGACCTGAACCCGCTGAAACTGAACCCGCTGCGCGACGCGGTGGAGGAAGTGATTGATTTCGACGCGGCCCGTGCCTCCGGCCTGCAGCTGTTCCTCAGCGCGACGGACGTCGAGTCGGGCCATGTGAAAGTGTTCACCGGCGACGAGGTAACGCTCGATGCCGTGCTCGCCTCCGCCTGCCTGCCGCAGACCTTCCAGGCCGTGGAGATCGACGGCCACGCCTATTGGGATGGCGGCTATATGGGCAATCCCAGCATCTTCCCGCTGATCTATGCCGGCGCACCGACGGACCTGCTGCTCGTCACGCTGAACCCGATCGAGCGGCCGGGGGTACCGAAACGGGCAGGCGAGATCCAGGAACGCGTCAACGAGATCAGCTTCAATGCCGCCCTGATCGGTGAATTGCGTGCCATCGCCTTCGTCCAGCGCCTGCTGGATGACGGCATGCTGAAGGCGCCGATGCTGAAGAAGTACCGCCGCCTGAACGTGCACGCGATCCGCGGCGGGCAGGACCTGGTGGACCAGAGCCTCCACACCAAGTTCGACACCAGTTGGCGTTATCTCACCAGCCTGCGCGACAAGGGCCGGGCGGCGGCGGAGACGTGGCTCTCAGGCGATGCAGACCTTGTCGGCACGAAGACATCGAACTGCGATCTCAGGGAAGAATTCCTGAAGGGCTAGAAGCCGTGTCGAATTACTTCCGCTTTTCCCTGAGCACCATGAACCCGGTAATCAGGAACGCCGGGACAAACAGGAACAGGACGGCTTGGTCTTCAAGTTTGAGGTAGAGCAGGCCAATGATCGCGAACATCACGAATTCATAAATGGCGATGCGGATCCAGAAGTTCATGCGCCCGCCCCCTGCTTCAAAAACCACACTCGTGCCGCGCCATAGTCGCGTGTGTCGAGCGTTTCCCAGCCTTCCGGGTTGATCAGTTCGTCCGAGGCGGTCTCCACCACGGCGATGGCGTCTTCGGCCAGCCATTTGCCCTCAATCAGGCAGGCGAGCGCCGGGGCGACGAGATCCTTGTGGTAAGGCGGATCGAGGAAGGCGAGGGTGAAGGGGCTGCCGACGCCCACCGGTTTCTCGCCAAGGTCAGTGGCTGAGCGGCGGTGGATGCGTGTGTTCCCATAGAGGCCCAGCGTCTCGATATTGTCGCGGATCGCGCCGCGCGCGGCGTGGTCGGTTTCCACGAACAGGCAGAAGGCGGCGCCCCGGCTGACGGCTTCGAGGCCCAGCGCGCCAGACCCGGCAAACAGGTCAATCACCCGCGCGCCTTCAATCTCCGGCGCCCAGGCGGCATGGGCCAGCATGTTGAACACGCTTTCGCGCGCACGGTCCGCCGTCGGCCGTGTGCCTTGTCCCTTCGGCGCGGCAATCGCACGCCCCTTGTGCTGTCCGGCAATGATGCGCATGGCCCCTCCGTATTCCGACCGCGCCTTAGCACGCCGCGTCACAAAACACATCCTTGCACTGCCGCGCCTCAAGGCACACTCTGACCCAAAAAAAGGGAGGAAGGCATGGCAAGCGTAACCACGGAAACTCTGGGGGCGGTCCGCCTCATCCGGTATGCCAACCCGCCGCGTCACTACATGACCGCGGAAGGCACGGGTCTGATGCTGGCCGCGGTCACCGGCGCCATCGATGATCCGGCAATCCGCGCAATCATCCTGACAGGAACGGACGATGTGTTCGTCCGCCATTACGATGTCAGCGAACTCGTCGCCATTGCCGAGGTTGTGCAGGCCGGAGGCATGAAGCCGGAAGATTTCGAACAGGGCGGCTTTGCCGATCTGGTCCGCGCAATATTCGACGCGCCGAAGCCGGTCATTGCGGCGATCAATGGCGTGTGCATGGGTGGCGGGTTTGAGCTGTCGCTTGCCTGTGACTTGAGGGTGGCGGCCAGTAGCGTGCCGCTGATCGGCCTGCCCGAGACACGGATCGGCATCTTCCCGGGCGGCGGCGGAACCCAGCGCCTGCCGCGCATGATCGGCGAGGCGCGGGCGTTGGAGTTCATCCTGTTCGGCCAGACGGTCGATGCCGACAAAGCGCTGGAGTTGGGATTGGTCCACGCTGTGGCGGATGACGCTGTCGCCCACGCAACGGATTGGGCGAATGAACTGGCGGGGCGCGGGGTGGAAGGCCTTGCCCATGCGAAGCGTCTGGTCAGGGGTGCGCTGACTTGGGGACTTGTCGAAGGCACAAGGCAGGAACAGCATGGCTTTTACAATGTGCTGAAAGCGGATTCCGCTATGGCCGCGATGCGGGAATTTCTCGAAACGGGAGAAGACATCACAAGATGAGCCTTGCGCTGACTGATCCGATGGACCGCGCGCTGGAACTGGCGGCGGAAGCTGCTGCGGCAGGCGAAGTGCCTGTGGGCGCCGTCATCGTCGATCCGGAAACGGGAGAGATCATTGCAGAGGGGGCCAACGCCCCGATCAGCGGTCACGATCCGACGGCGCATGCGGAGATCGTCGCCTTGCGCCGTGCCGCAGAGAAAGTCGGCAATTACCGTCTCACGGGACTGACCATGTATGTCACGCTGGAGCCCTGCGCGATGTGCGCCGGAGCGATCAGCCTCGCCCGCATCGGCAAGCTTGTCTTTGGCGCCTGCGACCCGAAAGGCGGCGCGGTGATTCATGGCGCGCGCTTCTTCGAACAGCCCACCTGCCATTGGCGGCCTGAGGTCGAGCAGGACGAGGCACGCGGCGAGGCGGCCAGCCAGTTGCTGAGGGATTTCTTCAAAGCCCGCCGAAACTAGCCGGAGGCTGGCTGAAACCCCGCCTTTCACGCCTGACGCGCCGGAAATGCTTGCTTTCCTTGAGGGCACGGGCTGCCTTGTGCACCAAACAGGGAGATCCTCATGACCGCGACCGTCAGAACCGAAAACGATATTTCCGTCGTCACAATGGATGACGGCAAGGCCAACGCCATCAGCCTCGATATGCTGGAAGCGGTGAATGCCTGCCTCGACGAAGCCGAGAAAGACGGCAAGGTGCTGGTGCTGACCGGACGCGAAGGCAAGTTCTCCGCCGGGTTCGATCTCAAATTCCTGGCAACGTCGGACGGCGACGGCGTGCGCAAACTGGTGACGGGCGGCGGCAAGCTGGCCATGCGCCTCTTCACATCAAAGATGCCGGTCGTCATCGCATCCAACGGTCACTCCATCGCCATGGGCGCCTTCATCCTGCTGGGCGGCGACACGCGCATCGGCACGCGCGGTGCTTTCAAGATCGGCGCGAACGAGACCGTCAACGGCATGACGTTGCCGGGCTTCGGCATCGAGCTGCCGCGTGCCCGCCTCAACCCGATGTACCTGACCGAAGCACTGGTGCAGGCACGCCTCTATTCGCCGGACGAAGCCGTGCCTGTCGGCTGGCTGGACAAGGTGGTCGAGGCGGATGCGCTGATGGACACGGCCATGGAAGCGGCCATCGCACTGAAGGCCATCGCGAATGGCGCCTACTACCGCAACAAGATGCTGGTGCGGCAGCCATATGTCGATGCGATCATGCCGTCTCTGGAATCGTCCACGGTCTAAAGCGCCGCGCGCGGTTCAGCGGGGGCGTCGGTCTGCGCCAGTTCTCGCGATATTTCCCGGATCAGGCCGCGCATCCAGGTCAGTGCAGGGTCGCCGGCATATTCGCGGTGCCAGTAGAGCGTCGATTCCGGGGCCGGGAAGTCAAATGGTAGGTCCTGCAGGACAAGGCCTGCATGCTCCACGAGCTGGCGTGGGGCAACGAGGGCAAACTGCGTGTGCCGCACGATTTCCAGTGCCGGCATATAGTTCGGCAGGCGATGCACCGGGGTGATGCGCCGGCCATGCGCGCGCGCCAGTTCCTCGACCAGGCTACGGCCCTCGCGGCGGCTGGAAACCGTGATGTGACGTAGCTCGAAAAAGCTGTCTGGTGTCAGTCTCTGGTCCGCCTGCGGATGATCTTGTGACAGGAGGCAGACATAGGGCGTTTTCAGAAGCGCTTCACGTTCCATGTCCATGCCCAGCAGGTCGGCAACGTCGATGGCAAGGTCCAGCCGTCCCGTGGCAAGCTCGGCTGCGACTGCCGACCGGTTCAGCTGGCTCCACGAAATCCGTACGCCCGGCGCAGCCTGTTCGAGGCGGGCTGCCAGCGCCGGAGCAATCAGGAAGGCGCCGGCATCGCGGGCGGACAGGTTGAAGACACGGGTTGAGCGTGACGGCTCGAACACCGAACGTGGTTCGAGGCCAGACCGCAGGCGGTCGAGCGCCTCGCGCACGGCCGGCATCAGAGCTTCTGCCATGGCCGTCGGCTTCACGCCCCGGCCCTCGCGCACGAAGAGCGGATCTTCGAAATGAGTGCGCAAGCGGGCCAGCGCATTGCTGACCGCGGGTTGGGTGATGCGCAGAATTTCGCTGGCCCGGGTCAGGCTGCGCTCGTCATAGACGGCTTCCAGCACGGGCAGCAGGTTCAGGTCGATCGACCGCAAGTTCATGTCAGGCTCCCAAACATCACTCGTAGTGATGTTTGGTGTTCATATAATAAAGTTCCCGAATGGTCGAGCCTGAGGCATTGTCACCGTGTCGACAGTGGAGTGACCCGATGCGCGTGGCGCTACAGCCAGCCAGCCGCCTTCATCAACATCACCGCGCCAATCGCGGTGACGAGGTATTTCATACCGCGCTTGAAGTTCACGTCGCTCATCCGGTCCAGCACCTTGCCGCCAAGCGTGGTGCCCAGCATGGAGAGCGGGGCGGCTGCTGCGATCAGCCACCAGGGCGGCAGGGCCTGAAGGCCAGCCGCCATGAGAACCGGCGTGCTCCAGAATATGATTTTCACGAAATGCGCCAGTACCTGCGTCACCGCCTTGGTCGCGACAATCGCGTGGCGAGTCATGTCCGTGTGAACGAAGAACTGGTCCAGCAGGGGGCCCGACACGCCGGCAATCGTGTTCAGCGACTGCACGACAAAGCCCGCACCTTCGGCCTGGAAGCGTTTCTGGATGTCGAGATCGAGCAGTTTCTTGGGCAGCCAGACCAGCATGGCGACGCAGCCCAGCAGCACATAGACCATCTGTTTGTCGGGTCGCCAGCTGAGCGCAAACAGCAGGCCGACCGCCAGGACAGAACCCATCGCGTAGCGGCGGAAGATTTGCCAGTCGATATGATCCCGCCACAGGAAGGCGCGGTAGCCATTGGAGACCATCTGCACGGCGCCATGCACGATCATGGCGGTTGCAACCGGCACAAGCGTGGCCAGGACGCCCATGAAGATGATGCCGCCCGCCATGCCGAAAATGCCCGAAATGAAGCTGGTAACCAGCACGGTGACGAGAATGATGGCGGCTGCGAATGGACTCATGCGCGCGCTCTAGACCTGTTTGCGATTCGGCGCAAAGCGGCGGCCTTCTGCGCCGCGCCGTCAGAAAAGATTGCAAAGAAAGAATTTGCGGCCCCCCGGCCGCACGGACTACCAATGCCTCAACCAAACAAAGTGAAGGAGGATAGCCATGGCTGATACCCAGCAATCCATGGACGCAATGGCCGAACTGAATGACCTGCGCATGTCGGAGGAGGCGCGTCCTCTCTACGAACATGTGAAGCGGTTCATCCAGGAAACGGTCGAGCCGATGTATGAGGAATTCGAACGCCTCGGCGAGAACAAGACCGACATCTGGTCTTACGCGCCGGGCCAGCTCGAAGCCCTCGAAAAGGCCAAGGACGCCGCCAAGAAGGAAGGTCTCTGGAACTTCTTCCTTCCGGACGCCGACACGGGCGAAGGCCTGAAGAACCTCGACTACGCCTACATCGCGTCCGAGCTTGGCAAGGTTCCACTGGCCTCTGAAACGATGAACTGCTCGGCGCCGGATACCGGGAACATGGAAGTGCTCGAGCGCGTCGGCACGCCGGCCCAGAAGGAAGAGTGGCTGAAGCCGCTTCTGGAAGGCAAGATCCGCTCCGCCTTTGCCATGACCGAGCCGGCCCTGCCGTCCTCGGACGCCAAGAACGTCTCCATGAGCGCCGTTCTGGAAGGCGATGAGTGGGTTCTCAACGGCGAGAAGTACTACATTTCCGGTGCGGGCGATCCGCGCTGCCGCATCATGATCTGTATGGTGAAAACCAATGACGGGCCGGATGTGAACCGCCGCCAGTCTCAGATCCTCGTGCCGCTGCCGCATCCGGGTGTGACCATCGTCGGCCCGATGCATGTGTTCGGCGATCCCGACGCGCCGCATGGCCACATGCACATCCGCTTCGAGAACGTCCGTGTTCCGAAGGACAACATGCTGCTCGGCGAAGGCCGCGGCTTCGAGATCTCGCAGCTGCGCCTCGGCCCGGGCCGTATCCACCACTGCATGCGCTCCATCGGCGCCGCAGAGAAAGCCCTCGACCTGATGGTCGTTCGCGGCATGACGCGTCAGGCCTTCGGCCGCGACCTGATCAAGCTGGGCGGTAACCTCGAAAAGGTCTCCCGCGCGCGGATCGAGATCGAAGCCATGCGCATGATGGTGCTCAAGGCCGCCAAGGCGATGGACGTTCTGGGCAACAAGGAAGCCCGCGTCTGGATCTCCATGGTCAAGGCCATGGTGCCGGAGCGTGTGTGCAACATCATCGATGATGCCATCCAGATCCATGGTGCCACCGGCGTGTCGCAGTGGACGCCGCTGTCCCGCATGTACGCCAACCAGCGCACGCTGCGCCTGGCTGATGGTCCGGACGAGGTGCACCACATGGTGGTCGGCCGCGCCGAGACCCGCAAGTATACGGGCGAAGAGGAAGATCCGGCGATGGCTGCTGTCTGGCGGAAATAAGCCAGGCTTCAGGTCAAACGATCAGCGCGGCTCCGCAAGGGGCCGCGCTTTTCTTTTGGGCACTGCCTAGAACCGGAACGTATTGCCAAAGCGCAGGATGGCGCTCGTCTGGACAGAACGGAAGTTGCGGCGGAAATCGTCGCCCTCGATATAGGCGCCGTGGCCCAGCGAGAAGAACACTTCGGTCTGCGGACGCAATTCCCAGTTCACCCGTCCGAAGAAGGACAGGCTGTTGCTGATATTGTCATACTGGGTCTGCGTCGTGACCGAGAGGTCTGTCGACACGTTGAACACGGTTTCCAGGGATCCGATCTGCACACTGACATCGCCTGCGGGCACGGAAATGTCCTCCCGCCGGTAGCCAGCCTTCAGATCCACATGCGGATTGGGGCGGAAATTCACATTGAAATTATAGCGCTTCGAGTCACCGCCATAGAAATCCTTGAACTCGATTTCCGAGGTGGTGCCCCAGGAACGGACATAGGAAGACTGAACGCGGAACTTCACACCATTATTGTCATAGACACCGACCGGGACCATCAGCCCGCCCGGCAGGAAGAAGGGCGTATTGATATGCTCTTCGTTCTGGCTGGCGGTTAAGGTCAGGTCGTCGGTCCAGATCGTGTTGGCGTTCAGGACGAGGGCGTTGACGGTCGTCTCGGCATTGCCGTCGAGGTCGGTGATGTATTCGTGGCTGGTGCCGAACTGCCACCAGCGGAATTTCCCGCTCGACTGGCGGAAACGGCGGTGCCAGCCGGCGCTGAAAGTGCGTGTCCCGGGCCGGTTCACGAAGCCGAGTGCCGGGGCGAAATCCTCTCCGATCTGGCGGGCTTCCAGGCTCCAGGCCCATTTGTCATTCGGATAGTCGAACTTCGCGCCGAAGGAATCATCGTCCTCCCGCGTCGAGGAGAAAGTGCGCTGGTAGAACAGGTCCGCCTGCATCCGCCCGCCGCCGAAGAAAGACGGCACGCGATAGCTGAAGTCGGCCCCGGCCAGCGTGTTGTCGGACAGGCCCGTCGGGTCGCCATTGGTGGCGATGAAACCAACGCGTGACTGGTCCAGCACGTCGACCGTGGCACGCGCCACCGACAGGTTCTGCGACCCGATGGAGCCGGTGCTGCCGGTCTGGGCCGACAAGACACCGATCTCCACGCCGTTGATCTCGCCGCTCAGTTTCAGGCCTGCGTCGACCTTTACCGACTGCCCGTTCACGATGCCGATGCGGCGGGAGAAGAAAGGCTGGCCATTCGGCGCGCCGGCAAAGGTCTGGCCCGCGAACTCGAACAGGGCGGCGTCCTGCAGGAAGAAATCCCGCGTTTCCGGGAAGAACAGCGAGAAGCGGCCCGTATTGATCTGCCGGTCGTCCAGCGGCGTGTCGGAGAAGTCCGTGTTCAGCGTGAGAAGGCCGGTCAGCGACGGCGTGAACTTGTAGGAAATGTTCGCGCTCGGCTCGATCGTAATGTCATCGTCGCGCGGCTGGGCCCAGCGCCGGTTCCCGGCGATACCCGCCTGCAGCTGGACGTCGAAGCCCTTGCCCTTGTTGATATTGTCGATGCCCTCGATATAGCCCGGCCGCGCAAATCCGAACTTGTTGACCGACTGGTCGATGCCGGCCCAGCGGATTTCCTCGTTCTCGTGGGCGTGTTCCCGCGTCATCATCAGGCCCCAGCCGTCGGAGGCCGGGTCGAAGCTGAGCGACCGGAAGGGCAGGGAGATTTCCGCCGTCCAGCCATCGTCGGTCATCACGCTGTCGGCGTCCCAGATGATGTTCCATGCATCCACCGGCATCTGGCCATAGCGGATCAGGCGTTCCGTGCGTGCGCCGAGGGCGTTGACGTCGAACCCGAAGCCGGACGTGCCGGTGTTGAACGGGTCGATATAGAAGCGGAACATGTCGTCCCGCCAGATTTCGCCATCGCGTTCCAGCACCGAGGCAAGGATCGCTTCGGGCATATCGTCATATGCGTGGACGCCGACATAGAGATTGTTTTCGTCATAGGCGAAATAGACGCGCGTTTCGACGCTGGGCGGGCCGACTTTCGGTTCCACCTGGTAGAACTCGGAGACCTCGGTCGCCTTCGACCACATCGCCTCGTCAAGCTTGCCGTCGATGACCGGCGCTTCGCTCTTGTCGATCCGCACGGGACGAACCGTCGGCTGGTAGGTGGCAAAGTTGCGGACCGGCGGGTCGTCTTCGGCCATGGCCAACCCGGCGCCGGACAAGGCAATACAGGCGCCCAACATCCATCGATGCACGTGTGCTTCCTCCCGAAGGTTCGCCGGCCGCCTGTTGGCGTACCGTTTATTGCTGTCCGTCGAATAGAAACGGTCGCGCCGGATGGCCAGTCCTTCTTTTGTCGCAAGCTGTGATTTGCGGCACTGCCTGAATTTCAGGCAGGCCTGATCAGAACGCTTCATTGGGGCCAGGCCGCATCCAGACGAAACCTGACGCAGGCGACAATTTCAGGCTTACTGCGCTTGTCTGAGGTTCTCGATGATCTGGGCGTCCACCCAGAAAATGTTGGCCTTTGGTTCGCTGAGGTCGATCGTATGAAAGAAGAAGTATTTCCCGTCAGGCGTGACGGTTCCATACGCATCCTCGAATTCGGTATTTATGTCCTCGCCCATGTTGATGGCGGGGCCCCAGGAACCATCATCCTGACGAAAACTGATGTACAGATCTGAATCGCCATAGCCATCTTCCCGTTCGCTGTCCCAGATCAGGTAGCTTTCATCGGGGGCGATAAAGGGGTGGGCGGTATAGGTTCCGGAATTGATTTCTTCACTGAATGCCTGTGGCGCCTGGCGTTCGCCATCCACCAACCGGGAATACCTGATCGTGCCGACTTCATGTCGTTCATCGAAGACAAAAGTGCCATCTGCTGACGCGGTCAGGCGCATAACCGGAATCGTGTCGTAGGGCGCCCCGAGGCTTTTCGGTTCGGACCAGCCCGTTTCGGTGCGTTCCCGGTATTCGTTCCCGAGATACATCGTCTGCCCATCTACAGAGATGAACACTTCACCCGCACGCGGGCCCACAATCGATTCCTGCCACTCACCGTTCTTGTATTGATAGGACAAGGTCTTGGGGACGTCGCCCAGAACCTGCCTGACAAAATAGAATTCTGCCATGCCGGGGGCAAAGACGCCCTCAATTTCCAGATTGTCCGTTGAGACGATTCCCGGCGCAAATAGTTCAGGCGTGAGGCCCGGAGGCGTCTGACCGATAATATCCATCCCGATGTCATGGGCGTTCCCTTGCGCATGGCTCCCGCCGATCAAGACCGGGAAAGTGAGCACACAAGCCAGAAACTTTGGGATCTGCATTATCGGATGGCCTCTCTATGCATTTGAAAATTCGGACCCATTCCAGCGTCATTCGGAACAGGTGAGGTGACTATCTAGGGAGCCTCCGGGCGCCATCCAAGCCATGGAGCGGTATTTAGGTGCTGGCGGAAGTGTCTTGGTCCGCCTGCGGAGGCTTCCGGATCTGTTTTGCGCCGCCCACCTATTATGCGGAGAGCGTCACACGCGCCTGAAAGGCCTTCCGCACTTGTCAGAACGCCAGGTTCGGGTCGTCTTCGCCTTCGCCGCCGGGGGCAAGCAATCACTTCTGCAATTGCATCCCGGTGGCCGGAATGTTCCGCCGCATTTGCACTTCGCCCAATCGGCTTGCGAAGCGCAGCACGGTGAAGCCCAGGAGGCCGGACGCAACCGATCCCATCAGGACCCCCAGGCGCACCTGGTCGAGTTCGGCGGCCGTGCTGAAGGCGAGGCTGCCGATGAACAGGCTCATCGTGAAGCCCACGCCGGTCAGACAGGCGACGCCATAGACCTGCACCCAGCTGACGCCGGACGGCAGCCGTGCAATGCCCGACTTCACCGCCACATAGGTCAGGCCGAACACACCGAGTTGCTTGCCAAGGAACAGGCCGAGCGCAATTCCGAGCGGGACTGCTCCGGTCAGCGCATCCAGGTCGATCCCGCGAAGGTCCACACCGGCATTGGCGAAGGCGAAGACGGGCAGGATCATGTAGGCGACCCAAGGATGGAGGCCGTGCTCCAGCTTGTGAAGCGGCGACTGCTCGGTTTCCCTGCGCGGGGACAGCGGAATGGCGAGTGCCGTCAGGACGCCAGCAAGGGTCGCATGGACGCCGGACTTCAGTACACAGACCCAGATGAACATTCCAACCAGAATATAAGGTGCAATCCGCTTCACGCCCATCCGGTTCATGAGAAGCAGGCCGGCAAATCCGATGGCTGCCAGGCTGAGTGCCTGAACGGAGAGCTGCTCTGTATAGAACACGGCGATGATCAGGATCGCGCCGAGGTCGTCGATGATCGCGATCGCAAGCAGGAAGATCTTCAGTGCGACCGGCGCGCGTGTGCCAAGCAAGGCGAGAATGCCGAGCGCAAAGGCAATGTCGGTCGCTGCGGGGATCGCCCAGCCGCGCAGGGTCTCCGGTGACGACATGTTGAGCATGACATAAAGCAATGCCGGACCGGCCATACCGCCGATGGCGGCCAACGCGGGCAGAACGGCCTTGTCGAATGAGGACAGCTCGCCTTCCAGGATTTCCCGCTTGATCTCAAGACCCACCAACAGGAAGAAAACGGCCATCAGGCCGTCATTGATCCAGAGCAGAAGGGGCTTTGCGATTTCCAGCGCACCAACCTGCAGGGCGACGGGCGTCGAAAGAAATCCGCCATACCAATGGCTGAACACCGTATTGTTCGCTGCAATTGCCAGTGCAGCTGCCAGCATCAGAATGAGACCGGCAGCGCTTTCAAGCCTGAGGAAATCCTGGATGCGGGCGACAACTTTCGTCATGAACAATTATCCTTGTACGCAGGGCAGCTGGGTCGGGTGAAAGGCAAAAATAGACGATCCCCCGGCCATTCCCCCTGCCTGGTGGCTGAGGGTGTCGGAGAGTAGGGTCCAGACAGGAGAGCGCTGCCGGGGGATCGTGACGTCCAGGAGAGTTGGTCCTGTCAGGGGCAGGTCCTGGACGTGTTCAGGTGTGTGGGAGGGCTAGTGGTCAAAGAAGCCGAAGCGTTCCTTGCCACGCTGCAGGCGGCCTCCTTCGCCTTCCCACCGGGCGACGGCTTCGACATCCTCGCGGGTGCGAATGCGTGCCGGAACCAGTTTGCCTCGGCGGGGGCGGGCATTGCGTTCGCGAGGGTCCGCAAAGTCGGCCATTTCCTCGAGGAAGTTCGTAATCAGGTCTTTGAGGACAGACATTGTCTTTACCTTTTCCTATGTGCTGATTGGAACTCAGACAGCCCGCCGTAAACGGCGCCGACGGCGGCGGTACTGGGAGGGCGTTTCCGCAATACTCTTGCTGACCCCGTCCGCTTTCGGACTGTTGTCAGTGGCATCCATGAACCGGCCGCCACGGCCCGGACTTGCCGGGCCAATCTGGCTCCCTGTCCAGAGGTCGTCGGTCAGTCGATACATTTGGTTTGTCTCCTTTTGGCTCTTGCGATGACCCCGATATGAGGCCATATGCGCGATAGCTCAAATCGAATGTATCTTTCCAAGTGATAGGTTTTTCCGAACTATGAGACCAACCCTTCGCCAGCTCCAATACATCGTCGCGGTCGCGGAATCGGGCCGGTTCCGGGATGCTGCGCTTCAGCTGGGCGTCAGCCAGCCCAGCCTTTCCGAGCAGATTTCGGATGCCGAAGCGCAGCTCGGCGTGACACTGATCGAACGGGCCCGGACGGGGGCCGTTCTCACACCGGCGGGAGCGGAAGTCGTGCGCCGCGCACGGATCGTCCTGACCCAGGTGGAAGACCTGAAAACCGTCGCACGCCAGGTCGCAGGTGACCTGGCGGGGCGCTACAGACTCGGCACATTGCCGACGATCGGACCTTATCTGTTGCCAAGCGCCGTTCGGGAGCTGCACCAGCTCTACCCGGACCTCAGATTGGGTGTCCGGGAGGAGCGGACGATTGATCTTGACGAAAAGCTCAATGACGGCCGGCTCGACATGATCATTTCGACGGCCGAGGATCATCTGAATTCGGAGTCGATGCAGCTCTTCGATGAGCAGCTCTATGTCTGTACGGCGTCGGACGACCCGATCGGCGGAGGAGATGGGCCGTTGAAGCTATCAGCGCTCAAGGGCCGGGAAGTGCTCAGTCTGGGATACGGTCACCGCCTCAGCACGGTGGTGCAGAAACTGGCGGAAGCTGCAGGCGCCCATGTGTCGACGGAATATGAAGGCACTTCGCTCGATGCGATCCGCCAGATGGCCGGCATGGGCGCAGGCATCGCCATCGTCCCCAGTCTTTATGCGGTGATGGAGGCAAGCAAGGATCCTCACCAGATCGTTCGCCCGATTGATCATCCGCTGGCACGGCGCCAGATCAGCCTGGTCTGGCGGTCAGGGTCTCCAATTGAGCACAATATCCAGAAACTGGGATTGGTGTTCAGGGACGTGGCGGCTGACCTGTTGGCGCAGACGGGGAAAATGGTGAAAGGAAAAACCTAATCGCCATTCAGTTTCATTCGATTTTACTTATCGTGTCTTTGCGTACAGCTTCCGGTTACAGACAGAATGGAAGGAGCCGGAAAATTGGTGTACGGTGTTATTGACGTTTTGCCGGCACGGCCAGTTTCCTCGCGCAGTGCGCCATCGCGCACACCCGAAGATGGCCTGCGAAACGCGCTGTTTGAATGCCGGTGGCCGGGAAACCCTGACAGGCTTCGCGAAATCATCCTGTCACGTGTGGACTGGGGGCCGTTTGACATCTCTTGTCGCAGGTCTCCCGAGGACGAGGACGGGTGTCTGTGCACCGTCCATTATACGGGCCCCCTTCGGGAACGCCCGCACCTCATGGCCAGCTTCTGGCATGTGATGGAGCAATTCTCATTTTACCAAGGTCGCGTGCGCTAGCCTGAAAGAGCGGACATTCAGGTATTCAGATCGACACTGCCGCGGATGAAGCGGAGATGCCGTTAGGCAACCCGCGTGCTGAATGAGGTCAGAACGGCACGTTGGGGTCGTCTTCGCCTTCGCCGCCAGGGGCGAGGCCGAGGAAGTCGAATACTTTCGGATCGTGCAGGTGGCTGGGGCGGACGGTGGCAAGGGCATGGGCCATCACCTGGCGGACACCCGGCTTCTTGCGTTCCCACTCCGTCAGCATCTGTTTCATCGCCACGCGTTGCAGGCCGTCCTGGCTGCCGCACAGATTGCACGGGATGATCGGGAAGTTCATGGCGACGGAGAACTTTTCCAGATCGTCTTCCGCAGCCGTGATCAGGGGACGGAGCACCATGACATCGCCCTCATCGTTCAGCAGCTTCGGCGGCATCGCGGCGAGGCGCCCGCCATGGATGAGGTTCATCATGAACGTCTCCAGCGCATCGTCGCGGTGGTGGCCCAGCACGATGGCGTCGCAGCCTTCCTCCCGCGCAATGCGGTAGAGGATGCCCCGGCGCAGGCGCGAGCACATGGAGCAGAAGGTCCGGCCTTCTGGAACCTTGTCGGTGACGATGGAATAGGTGTCCTCGGTCACGATGCGGTAGGGCGCGCCGATCTTCTCCAGCCATTCCGGCAGGATGTGTTTCGGGAAGCCCGGCTGGCCCTGGTCGAGGTTGCAGGCGATCAGGTCCACGGGCAGGGCGCCCTGGTATTGCAAATCCATCAGCACGGCCAGCAGGCCATAGCTGTCCTTGCCGCCGGAGAGGCAGACCAGCCATTTCGGACGTGGGGCCGCGCCGCTTTCCACCGCGCGCCGGTCGACCATGCCATAGGTGTCGATCGCCTGGAGGGCGCCACGCACCAGCCGCTTGCGCAGCTTCTTGAAGCTCACCGAATCCGGCGTCTCCGCGAACAGCGGGGGCGCGCCGGTGAAAGAGGTCACATCATCTGCCATGCGTGCCCTATCCCATGGGCGGGGCTTTGCGAAAAGACCCTGCGGCAGGTCCGTCATGGTCGTTTGCGGTCATGAAAAAGGCGGCCGGAGCCGCCTCAGATCATGAGATAGTCCGGTATGGTCCGGTGTAATCAGGTCAAAAAGGGCAGGCGGAACATGCGCTTGAACTTCCACCAGCGGCGCAGGCGCTTGTTGTTCGGCGCATCGTCGGCCCCGCGCGGGATCAGGATGTCGTTCATCCGCGGCTGGTAATTGCGGATCAGGTCTTCCTCGATCCGGGCCCGGTCTGCTGGTTTTTTGACAACCATTACATGGCGTTCGGTCGCCCCGCGTTTCCACCAGGCTTCCCACCAGCGCTCATGCCCGATCAGGCGCGAGCGGAAATTGGTGGCCTTGCCGATGTAAAGCGGCTCCAGGAAGAACACGAAGCGGCGGCGCACGAAGACATAGATCCCGCCCTCATCCGGCAGGCCCTTGCGCGTCAGCGTAATATTGAACCGGTACGGCCGACCGGATTCGCCCCACCAGGTATGCCAGCCAAACAACAGGATCATGTGTCCCTCCACATCGATTCCGCGAAGCTCGGCTGAGACGGTTAATGGGCGGTTAACCCTCTGGCATCTGGTGGACGTAGACTTCGTTCAGCTTGATCAGGCCGTCTTCGATGATCACGAGGTCAAAGCCCCGCATCAGGCCGTCCTTGCCGCCTTCACCGACATGACAATACCAACGTCCGCAATAGCCGCCGGGGATCGGCCAGGTCTCGTCCGGTTTGTAGACCATGGGCGGCGTCGCGCCGAACAGGCCGGTCAGATAGGTGCGCAGGGCCTCGTGGCCGTGCAGGCCAGCGGCGGTTTGCGGATCCTTGTAGACCGTATCCGGCGTGTAGAAGGCGACGAGGCGATTCACATCCTTGCGGCTCCACGCATCCAGCCAATCGGCATTGAAGCGATCGATGCTGAAACTCATGCGGCGGTCTCCTCGGGCTGGCCCAGAACACGGGCGCGATGGTCTTCGGTGAAAAATTCGGGCGGCACGGTCTCCGGCCCGGCCATGATGGCGAAGCCATGAATGCCGAGGCTCGGATCGGATGCCTTGCGCGTGTGATAGGACAGGCGCCGGGCCTTGGCCGTTTCCCCGAACTCCATATCGAGGATGGACTGCAGCTGGCCCGCAAAGCGCAGCCGCCGCATGCGTTCCGCCCGTTCTTCAGCGTAGGCGCTGAATTCCGGTTTAGCGCTGTCCGGGGTTTCCTTCAGGATTTCCGATACAATCCGTACATCGCGATAGGTGATCGACAGGCCGAGACCATTGATGGGGTCGTTCCAGCCTGCGGCATCGCCGATCAGCACACAGCCCGGCGCGAAGGGCTCGTCCGTCCAGCTGTCATTGTTGAAATAGGAATAGAGCGGCCCGGCCGGGGTGCCATCGGCAAGCGCGCTGTTGTGTGGGGCGCATTCCATCCGGAACGCTTCGAGGAAGCGCGCCGGGCCGTCGTCCCCGGCAAAGCGGCCTTTTTCCTCCAGCGCATAGCCGCCATAGACCCGCACGCGGCCGTCGCCCTGCGGGAAGGCGAGGAAGCCGAAGCCGCCCTCGGTGCCGATGGCCTGCCGCTTCGGGTCCCAGCCTTCGACATTCTCGACCAGCAGGCCGGTGAACCAGTGGTGCGGCCGGTCCTGGTGCAGCTGGATGCCGGCGGTCGCGCGAACCATGGACTGGCGGCCTTCGGCGCCGACAATGAGGCGGGCCTGGACGGTCTGCTGCTCATCCTCATGTGTAAAGGTCACCGACGGCGAGGCGCCGAGCGTCACGGACTCCACATTCACAGGCCGCAGGCAGGTTGCGCCCGCAGCAGATGCGGCGTCGTACAGTGTCTGGCAGTGATGCGGATGGCCGATGCAGAGCGGTCCCGGAATATCCGGGATCAGCATGTTCAGCGGCAGAGGCGTTGCTTCGCAGAGTTCCGGCGGCAGGCTCTCGTCATAGGTGATGTGTTCGGACAGGTGATGTCCGCCTGCCGCGATCAGTGTGTCGTAGAGGCCAACGCGTTTCGTCTCCACCACGCCCCAGGGCGCGATCCATTCGCCGCGCACGCGGTCTTCGAATTCCTCGGACTTCTCCAGCACCAGCACGCTGCGCCCGGCCCGTGCCATGACGGTGGCCAGCGCGCTGCCGCCGATACCGCCGCCCACAATGACAAGATCGTAGATCATCGGTTTTCCTCCATCCGGCCTCTGATGGGCCTTCAGACTGGAAGATGCCTTGAAGGTGAAGGGCTGACAAACCCTGACGCGGGGGAGGCCTGACGGCGCGTCAGCCAGAAAATCAAGCGGAAAGGCTGGCCTTGCGGACCGGCGCGAAGCTCATCCGGTGGCAGGGCGCCGGGCCGAGCCGGGTCAGCGCTTCGGCATGGGCCGCCGTGCCGTATCCCTTGTGCCTGGCAAGGCCATAGCCGGGATGGGCCGCGTCCAGCTCCAGCATCAGCGCGTCGCGGACCGTCTTGGCGAGGATGGAGGCGGCAGAGATTGCAGGTTCTTTCAGGTCGCCCTTCACGATGGCGTGGGCTTCACAGGCGAGGCCGCCGGGCAGGGCGTTGCCGTCGATCAGGGCGAGGGTCGGTGCGTGCTGCAGGCCTTCGACTGCGCGCCGCATGGCCAGGAAGGTCGCCTCACGGATGTTCATCCGGTCGATCTCCTCGACGCTCGCATGGGCGACACACCAGGCGAGCGACCGCTCGCGAATAAGCGGCGCCAGCGCGTCCCGCTTTGCTTCGGACAGTTTCTTGGAATCGGTCAGGCCTTCGATGGGCTTCGCCGGGTCGAGGATCACGGCGGCTGCCGTCACGGGGCCGGCCCACGGGCCGCGCCCGGCTTCATCCACGCCGCAAGTGAGGTTTCCGAACAGGTCCATGCCCCAAGCAGACCGCGAGTCGGGCTTGCGCTCCACCGCGCAGCACGGTTCAACGGTGCGAACGCGGCTACGCAGGGGAAACTCCATGACCGAATTACTGGCTTCACCCGCCTTCTGGGGCAGCCTTGCGACGCTGACCTTTCTGGAAATCGTGCTGGGCATCGACAATCTGCTGTTCGTGTCCATCGCGACCGGCAAGCTGAAGGGCGATCAGAAAAAGACCGCCACGCGTATCGGCGTCTGGGGTGCCATGGTGCTGCGCATCGCCATGCTGGGCCTGATCTTCTGGATCCTGCAGCTCGACAAGTCGCCGCTGTTCCACCTGCCGCATGCGCTGGCCGAGTTTGTGGCGAACGGCAGTGCGGACGTGATGCACCACGTCGAAGAAGTGACGTTGAAAGACCTGATCCTGTTCGGCGGCGGACTGTTCCTTCTATGGAAGGGCACGCAGGAAATCCATTCCGCTGTTGAAGGCACCGGCCATGAAGAGACCACGGCGCAGAGCGGCTTCGGTAGCGTGGTCATCCAGCTCTTCGTCATCAATATCGTCTTCTCGCTCGACAGCGTGATCACGGCGGTCGGTATGACGGACCTGCTGCCGGTGATGATCGGCGCGGTGATCCTGTCGACCTTTGTCATGGCCGTCGCCGCGACCCCGCTGGCGAACTTCATTGCAGACCATCCGACCACCAAGATGCTGGCGCTGTCGTTTATCCTTCTTGTCGGCGTGGCGCTTGTGGCCGACGGGCTCGGCTTCCATATTCCGAGGGGCTATCTCTACTTCGCCATTGCCTTCTCGCTGGTTGTGGAGCTGCTGAACATTCAGGCGCGCAAGCAGGCGCCAAAAGCTGGAGGACACTGACATGCACGAGCCTTACCGGATCATCATGAACGAAACCGGCGGCACCGACGTGCTGAAGGTGGAGCATTTCGAACCGCGCACACCCGGCCCCGGCGAAGCGCTGGTGAAGCAGGCCGCCTCCGGTCTCAATTTCATCGACACTTATTACCGCACCGGGCTCTACCCGGTGAAACTGCCTTTCGTGCAGGGCTCCGAAGGGGCCGGCACGGTTGAGGCGGTTGGCGAGGGCGTCACCAATGTGAAGCCGGGCGACCGGGTCGCCTATCTTGGCGGCGGCACCTATGCGACGCACTTCACCGGCCCGGCGGCTCGCATGGTCGTCCTGCCGGAGGGCATCTCGGAGGAAGAAGGCGCGGCCGTCCTCCTGAAGGGGCTGACCGCCTGGATGCTCCTGTTCGAGATCCGCCCGATAACCGACCGTGACACGGTATTGATCTGGGCGCCCGTGGGCGGTGTTGGCAGCGTTCTGACACCATGGGCTGCCAGCCTCGGCGCCCGTGTGATTGCCGTGACTTCGACCGAGGAAAAGGCTGAAAAAGCCATGGAACTCGGCGCGTCCGATGTGGTCGTAGGCTATGGTGCGGCCTCTGCCCGCGTAAAAGCCCTGACTGACGGCAAAGGCGTTGATGTCGCGCTCGACAGCGTCGGCAAGATCAGCTTCGAGGCATCACTCTCCAGCCTGAAAAAACGCGGCTGGATGATCTCCTATGGCAACGCGTCCGGCGCGGCTGACCCGATGCCGCCGGGACGCCTCGCCGCTGGCGGATCGCTGATCCTGACCCGGCCCTCGCTGTTCAGCTTCATCGACACACCGGAAGATCTCGCCCGTGGCGCGCGACACCTGTTCGCCGCCATGAAGACCGGAACCTTCGGCGCCGATATCGGTCAGCGCTTTTACATGAAGGAAGCCGGCAAGGCCCACGAAGCTCTCGAAAGCGGCAAGACCACCGGCGCAACGGTGCTGATGCCATGAACCGGGCCGGTCGTCTGGCGGCCGGTCTGATCGTTGCCCTGCAGCTGGCCTATGCCATTGTGCTGGCCGCAGGGCTCGCCGCGCTTCCCTCACCGGATGCGCCCATTCCGGACCCGTATTTCACGGCGATGGAACTCCTCATACTGTTCATTGCGCCGCTGCTGGTGATCCTGATGGCGGCGCTCCATGTAGCAACACCGCAGGCACGGAAACTGTTCAGCCTCTGTGCGCTCGTGTTCATGGCTATGTGCACAGCGGTCACCTCGCTCGTCCATTTTCTGATCCTCACTATAAGCCGCGACCTGCCGGTAAACTGGGACAGCGTGTTTGCCTTTCGCTGGCCGTCAGTGGCTTATGCGGCGGACATTCTTGCATGGGACGTCTTCTTCGCCCTGTCGGCACTGAGCGCCTCGCAGGTTTTCCGCGCAGAAGGCCTGTCGCAGTGGACGGGGCGGTTGCTGCTGGCCTCCGGCGTGCTCTCCCTGCTCGGGCTGCTCGGTGTTGCGACGGGTGACATGCAGGTCCGCAATATCGGCATTCTGGGCTATGCTGTGGTCTTCCCGGTTGCGGCCCTGTTGATGAGGCAGGTACTCAGTAGACAGAACTTCTGACGACATTCCGGTCGTCGTCGATGTAGATTTCCACGCCTGCGCGCCGCCCGCCAGACAGCATGCGGCGGGTGAGGCGCTCATAGTGTTCGATGAAGTGGCGGACCCAGTCGCGCCGTTCGTCCGGCATTGCTTCGCCGCGCGCGGCCCAAAGCCCCGCTTCCTGTTGAAGGCGCCAGCCCAGGACACAGTCGAAGTCCGGCGGCACGATGTGGCAGAAGCCGTCCGCCGTATCCCACAGATCGGCATAAGGTCCGGCGAGCGCCGCTTCCTGATGGCGCCGCCAGTCGCCGGGGCGGTCTTCGGCTTCTACCGGGTTCAGCGGAGCATCCATGGGGGCGCTGGCATCGGGCAGCGCGCCCATCAGCCAGCCTTCGATGACGATGGCGGCGGGCCTGCCCCGGAAGCTGCGCCAGCCGGATACGGGGCGCGATCATCCTTCAGCTTGTCGAATACAGGCAGGGGCGTCTCGGTGCCGTCTGACGAGGCGCGCAAAGCCGCGACGGTTGTCTGCAGCAGGATCAGGTCATGCGTGCCCGGTGGTCCGCGCGTCATGAACAGGGGGCTGATACGGCGGGCAAGCTCCATGCGCTCGGCATGGGTGAGGTAGAAGTCATCGATGCTCATCCCCGCGACCGGCAAGGGCATCGCCCCGATGGCTTCGGCCAGCGCTGTCGACTTGCCGGACCCCTGCGGGCCGGACAGCATCAGCAGCGGCACGTCGCCCACAGGCGCCACCGAGATCTCACTTTCGATCCATGCGCACACAGCGCTGGCTATCATGTTCAAGGCGCCGCCCCCTTTCGCCCATTCGCTTTCTGCATGGCTTCCCCCAGTCGCCATGTTAAGGTTTGTGAGAACCAATCTCAAAAAGAGCCTTCTGCGTGCAGGGTGCACAGTCAAGGGCCTGGAGGACACGGAATGACCACCACAACCACGAATCTGGAAACTGCCACTGCTCTGGACACGGCTGCGCTGGTTCGAAGCGGTCAGATCAGCGCGGTGGAGGCCTGCCAGGCGGCCATCGAGCGGATCGAGGCAAAGAACGCCCCGCTGAACGCGGTGGTCGTGAAAGACTATGACCGCGCCCTGCTTGCCGCGAAGGCGATCGACGAAAGCCGCACGGCGGACGATGCCCGCCCGTTCCTTGGCGTGCCGATGACGGTGAAGGAAGCAAATGATGTCGCAGGCCTGCCCACGACCTGGGGCTTCGAAATGTTCGCAAACTTCCAGCCGCAGGAGGATGCGCCTCCCATCGCCCGGCTGAAGGCCGCGGGCGCCGTGATTCTCGGCAAGACGAACGTGCCCGTTGGCCTGACAGACTGGCAGAGCGTGAACCCGGTTTATGGCCGCACGGTGAATCCCTACGATCCCAGTCGGACGCCCGGTGGATCATCAGGCGGGTCTGCCGCGGCGCTTGCCTCCGGTATGGTGCCGCTGGAACTCGGCTCGGACATCGGCGGATCGATCCGGTTTCCGTCGAATTTTTGCGGAGTCTGGGGGCACAAGCCGACCTACGGGATCGTGCCGCTTAAGGGGTATAACCCACCGGGTACGGATGGTGTGGACAGTCCGCTCGCCGTTGTCGGTCCGATGGCGCGCAGTGCGGCAGACCTGTCCGCCGCGCTGGAAGTCGTGGCCGGGCCGCTGAATGAAGGCTGGAAGCTGGACCTGCCCGCCGCCCGTCACCACACGCTGAAGGACTTCAGCGTTCTCGTTCTCGGCTCCGAGGACCTGCCGCCCGTCGATGACGCGGTTGCGGGGCCGATTGAGGCGCTGGCCGGAGAGTTGGAGAAGGTCGGCGTGCAGGTGCACCGCAGAATGCCGGGCCTGCCGGATTTTGCCAGTGTGCATAAAGAGTACATGCAGCTCCTGAATACGGCGGTCACGCGAGGCACGCCGCAAGCCCGTCCTATCGATGCGCACACCTATCTGAGCCTGCTGGACGCCCAGCTGAACCTTCAGCGCCAATGGGCGAACATCTTCCGCGATGTGGATGTGGTTCTCTCACCGGCCTTCAGCACGGCTGCATTCCCGCACATGGATGAGCCCGACTGGGGAAAGCGCTCGCTGACCGTGAACGGGCAGGCCGTGCCCTATGCGTCCCAGCTCATGTGGGCTGGGCTTGCGACATATCCCGGCCTGCCTTCGACGGCCGTTCCGCTGGCGCGAACATCGGACGGCTTGCCGACCGGCATGCAGGTGGTCGGAAATCTATACGAAGACCGCACCACACTGGCGTTCGCGGAAATGGTGCAGGAAGAGGGGCTCTCAGCCTGACCCTGTGCGCCTAGTCTGTGACCGGAAGGTCCAGCAGCAGGGACGGGTCGATATAGAAGTCGCCGCCGCGGTCGCTTGCTTCCGGATTGCGCCACTTCACCGCCCAGTGCAGGTGCGGACCTGTGGTGCGGCCTGTATTGCCGGATTTGGCCAGCAGGTCGCCCCGTTCCACCACGTCGCCAGCTTCTACGTCCACTTCCGACAGGTGCATGAACACCGAGACGAGGCCGTGCCCATGGTCGAGGAATACTGAGCCGCCTTCATAATAGAGGTCCGGATCGGCGAGGATCACTGTGCCGTCAGCCGGGGCGACGATCGGCGTGCCCACGGGCGCGGCCATGTCGTAGCCCCGATGCACGGAAACGGACTCGCACGGCTCGCCTGTCACCTTGCTGACACCGATATATTTCCGCGTCGGGCCAAAGGGCGATGAGGCGGGTGCATCTGCCGGCTTGATGAAGCCTGTCAGCGCGCCGGGGCCTTCATTGAAGGCCGCGAAGGCGTCCTGCTTCTTGACCCATGAGCGGGCAGCATGCGCCTTCTGTTCCTCGCTGCGCGCATCGACCTTGTCGCAATCGAAGCCCTTGATCGTGCGGAAATCGTCATGGCGCTTTTCAATGGCGAGGTCGCCAAACGCGCCCGTGTCCGATGACCAGCCGATCACCGAAGGGGCGTTCGTCGCGATGCCGAATTGGGCAGAGCCTGAATTTCCGGCGGTCAGCTTCCGGCCTGCGACGGTAAACACTGTGCCCGGTGCTCCATGGCAGATGACGAGCCCGCCCTGGGTTAGTGCGCCGTCGCAGCCCTCATTGACTGGAGGCGGCACCGCGACTGCCGTTTCTGCCCCTGCCATCGGCGCAGCAAGGCAGACGCCCGTGCACATCACCACCGTCAGGAGGAGGTCACGCATCATGCGTGCATCAGTCCTTTGCCGGAACCATGCGAGATGAGGCCGCGTCTGCGTCCCAATAGGCTTCCTGCCGGTCGACACACCAGTAACGCAGCGCCTGGATCGGAATCTTTCGGCTGGTGACAGCGCAGACGACATAATCGCCGGGCGAGATCACGTCGATGTCGGCATCGAGATAGCGGAGGCGCGCTTCGCCGGCGGGTTTGGAGGATCGAGTAAGCATGCGTGTAATCATGCCTGAACGGGCGCAGAAAGAAAAGAGCAGGCCGCAGGAAGTTTCCGCTTTGTTCCGCGGAACAAACATGGTACATGACAATCATGAATGGCAACCGGGGGCCTTGCCAAAAACACCCCCATAGTGGACCAAAGGAGACGACTCATGGCGAAACCAGCGCTGCAACTCGTGGACAAGGAAACCGGCGTGGACAAGCAGAAGGCTCTCGAAACGGCGCTCAGCAATATTGAACGGTCCTTTGGCAAGGGTTCGGTCATGCGTCTCGGCGACAAGAAGGCCATGGATATCGAGGCCGTTTCGACGGGTTCGCTCGGGCTGGACATCGCCCTTGGCATTGGCGGCCTGCCCAAAGGCCGCATCATCGAGATTTACGGCCCGGAAAGCTCGGGCAAGACGACCCTGTCGTTGCACTGCGTGGCCGAAGCGCAGAAGAATGGCGGGGTTTGCGCCTTTATCGACGCCGAGCATGCGCTCGACCCGATCTATGCGTCCAAGCTGGGCGTGGATCTGGACGATCTCCTGATTTCCCAGCCGGACACGGGTGAGCAGGCGCTTGAAATTGCCGACACGCTGGTGCGTTCCGGCGCGGTGGACCTTCTGGTCATCGACTCCGTGGCCGCCCTGACGCCGCGCGCCGAACTGGAAGGCGAAATGGGCGACTCGCTGCCCGGCCTGCAGGCCCGCCTGATGAGCCAGGCCCTGCGCAAGCTGACCGGTTCGATCTCCAAGTCGAAATGCATGGTGATCTTCATCAACCAGATCCGCATGAAGATCGGCGTCATGTTCGGCAGCCCGGAGACAACGACCGGCGGCAATGCGCTGAAATTCTACTCCTCCGTCCGCCTCGACATCCGCCGCATCGGCGCGATCAAGGACCGGGACGAAGTGATCGGCAACCAGACCCGCGTCAAAGTGGTGAAGAACAAGGTGGCCCCGCCCTTCCGGCAGGTCGAGTTCGACATCCTCTATGGCGAAGGTATCTCCAAGACCGGAGAACTGATCGATCTCGGCGTGAAGGCCGACGTGATCGAGAAATCCGGATCCTGGTATTCCTACAATGGAGAGCGGATCGGCCAGGGCCGTGAAAAAACCCGCCAGTTCCTGAAGGAAAACCCGGCCATTGCGGACGAAATCGAGGATGCTGTCCGCCGCAATGCCGGCCTGCTCGCCGATGAGCTGCTCTCGGCCGGCATGGAGAACTCCGAAGAAGACGATACACCGGATGCTGCCGAGGGCTGATCGGGGCTGACCGGCCCGCTCTCTCGCGTTTTCCCTGCAGAAAACGTCCTCTCAGGGCCGGTTTCCACTCTCTCGTCCGGCAAACTGGCCCCTTTGTGGTGCGCCAATCTTGGCGTGCGGCAAAGGGGCCTTTATATCGCGCGTAAAGCCCCGGCGCCGGATTCGGCGTTTAGGGACAATTTTGTACGCCGAGGACCCTGAGATCATATGACCAGCGTAAACCAGATCCGCGAAGCTTTTCTCGCCTATTTCGAGAAGCACGGGCACACCCGCCAGGCATCCGCGCCGCTGGTGCCGCAGAACGATCCGACCCTTCTGTTCGTCAATGCCGGCATGGTGCCGTTCAAGAACATTTTCACCGGTGCCGAGACGCCATTCGCCCCGCGCGCCGTGACCTCGCAGAAATGCGTACGCGCCGGCGGCAAGCACAACGACCTCGACAATGTCGGCTATACGGCCCGCCACCACACCTTCTTTGAAATGCTGGGGAACTTCTCCTTCGGCGACTATTTCAAGGACGACGCTATCGCTTTCGCCTGGGAGATGGTGACGAAGGAATTCGGCCTCGATCCGAAACGCCTGCTGGTCACGGTTTATTCAGAGGACGATGAAGCCGCCGCCATCTGGAAAAAGGTCGCCGGTTTCGACGATTCGAAAATTATCCGCATCGCCACGTCCGACAATTTCTGGTCGATGGGCGACACCGGCCCGTGCGGCCCGTGCTCCGAAATCTTCTACGATCACGGCGAAGACATTCCCGGCGGCCCGCCCGGCAGCCCGGACGAGGACGGCGACCGGTTCATCGAGATCTGGAACCTCGTCTTCATGCAGTTCAACCAGATCGCCCCCGGCCAGCGCGAGAACCTGCCGAAACCGTCGATCGACACCGGAATGGGCCTGGAGCGGATTTCCGCCGTCTTGCAGCATGTCCATAACAATTATGACATCGATCTGTTCCGTGGCCTGATCGAAGCCGAAGAAGATGTCTATGGCGCCAAGGCGGCAGGCGACAAGCTCGCCTCCTTCCGCGTGATCGCAGACCATCTGCGCACTTCGGCCTTCCTGATTGCCGACGGTGTCCTGCCGTCGAACGAAGGGCGCGGCTATGTCCTGCGCCGCATCATGCGCCGCGCCATGCGCCACGGCCACCTGCTGGGCGCGCGCGAACCGGTGATGCACAAGCTGACCCCGGCGCTGATCTCCGAAATGGGCGAGGCCTATCCGGAACTCGGCCGTGCCAAGGCCGCCATCGAAGCCGCGCTGGAGCAGGAAGAAGCCCGCTTCCAGCGCACGCTGGGCAACGGCCTGTCGCTGCTGGAAAAGGAATCCGAAACGCTGAAACAGGGCGATGCCTTGCCAGGCGAGACCGCCTTCAAACTGTACGATACGTATGGTTTCCCGCTAGACCTGACGCAGGACATCCTGCGGGCCCGCGGCATGACCGTCGACGTCGACGGCTTTGACGCGGCCATGGAAGTGCAACGCGAAGGCAGCCGCGCTGCTGGCTTTGCCTCCGGCGATCAGGCAACGGATGAAATCTGGTTCCGTGTCCGCGACAAGGCCGGCGCCACAAAGTTCACCGGCTATGGCAACACGGACGGCACCGGCAAGCTGGTCGCCATTGCCGCGGGCGGCGCACTGGCCGACACGCTGTCGCCCGGCCCGGCCGAGCTCGTCTTCGACACAACGCCGTTTTATGCCGAATCCGGCGGGCAGGCAGGTGACCATGGCGAAATCGTCTTCGAGGATGGCGCCCGCTTCATCGTGCGCGATGTGCAGAAGCGCGCCGGTGACGTGCACGTCCATGTCGGCGAATTGGTCTCCGGCGAAGTGAAGACCGGCGCGGCGGCCCAGCTGCATGTCGATGCAGTCCGCCGCAAGGCCGTGATGGCAAACCATTCGGCGACACACCTGATGCACGCGGCCCTGCGCAAGGTATTGGGTGAGCATGTCACGCAGAAAGGCTCCCTCGTGGAGGCCGACCGCCTGCGCTTCGACTTCTCGCATGGCGGCCCGCTCAGCGCCGCCGAAATCGAGGCGGTCGAAGACGAGGTCAATGCCCAGATTCGTGCGAACCAGCCGACGGGGGTTCAGGTCACCTCGCCTGAGAAAGCCATCGAGGCGGGCGCGCTGGCCCTCTTCGGCGAGAAATATGGCGATGAAGTCCGTGTGCTGTCCATGGGTACGGGCGAAGGCCGCCGCTATTCGGTTGAGCTTTGCGGCGGCACCCATGTGGAGCGTGCCGGTGACATCGCCGTGTTCGTGATTGCGTCGGAAAGCGGCGTCTCCGCGGGCGTACGCCGGATCGAGGCCGCCACGGGTGCTGAGGCGCTGTCTTACCTGAAAGGCCGCGCGCAGATCGGTGCCGATATTGCCGACAGTTTGAAAGTGCCGCTGAAGGACCTGCCCAAGCGCGTCGCGACGCTCGGTGAGGAAAAGCGGAACCTTGAACGCGAACTCGCCGAAGCGAAGCGCAAGCTCGCCATGGGCGGTGGCGGCGGTGCAGCCGCCGGCCCGGAAGAGATCAATGGCGTCAAGCTGCTCGCGCGTGTCGCCGAAGGTGTTGGCGGGAAAGACCTGCGCGCCCTCGTCGATGAGGCGAAGACGCAGATCGGCTCCGGCATCGTGGCCTTTGTCGGCGTCGCCGATGGCAAGGCCGGCGTCGCCGTGGGCGTGACGAAGGATCTGACGGACAAGTTCTCTGCCGTCGATCTCGTCAAGGCCGCGTCTGAGGTTGTGGGCGGCAAGGGCGGCGGTGGCCGTCCCGACATGGCCATGGCGGGCGGCCCGGATGGCTCGAAAGCCGAAGAGGCCCTGAACGCTGTCCGCGCGATCCTGAAGGGCTAGGCTCCGGCGCATCCAAACAAGGCCCCGCTTCGCAAGAGGCGGGGCTTTTTTGTTTGCGGGAATTGGAGCGGCACTTCGTGTGCAGCAAGCAGTTCTCTTTGAAATTGGGCTTTCGCTGGCGCTCAATCATTCATTGCCGAAAACCGATCCTTGATCGATTTTTGCGCCTCAGGCGCAATGGCAATGAATGGTCGGAGTGAGAGGATTCGAACCTCCGGCCCCTGCCTCCCGAAGACAGTGCTCTACCAGGCTGAGCTACACTCCGCGCCGAAGAAGGGGCTGTTTACGCCCCGCGGCGGATTTTGCAAGGGGGCAAAAGCGGGCGGGCGCAGCTTATCCTGCGACAGGAAGCGCAGGCTCGGCCGCCCCCGGCGCCCATTGGGGATATTTCGCCATGATGGCGCGGAAGCGGGCGCTGTCCTTGTGCCCGGCCAGCCAGGTTTTGACGGGGCCGGGCGCCGCGCTCTCCCACCAGTCGAGACCGGTGTGAGCGAACTGGCGCACGAAGGGGAAGATCGCCATGTCGGCCAGCGTCGGCGCCGGGCCGAAGAGCTGCCCGCCATGGGCCGCGATGCGCTCAGACAGGTCTTGCAGGATGGCCAGCCCGGCTTCGCGGTTCTCCAGCGGGTCAGCGCCTTCATCCTCATACCGGTTCGGATACTTGTACCGGTCGAGTGCCCGTTTGAACGGCCCGTCATTCTGCGCGATCAGCGCGTCGGTCTCTGCCGCATCGGCGCTGAGCCAGCCTTCAGGATCGGCCTGCGCCAGCGCCCAGCGCATCACGTCGAGGCTTTCGTCGATCACCTCGCCGCTTTCCAGCACCAGCACCGGCACCGTGCCCTTGGGACTTGCGTCCAGCATCTCCGGCGGCTTGTCGCGCAGCACGACTTCGCGCACGCGCACGGCCAGCCGCGCAGACGACAGGGCGAGCCGGGCGCGCATGGCGTAGGGGCAGCGGCGGAACGTGTAGAGGATCGGGGCAGCAGCTTCGGGCATTATTCCGCGGTGGAACCGTCCGGATCGGACGCGCTGATGCTATCCGGCCCGCACGCCTCAAGCATCCCCCGCTCCGGCAGCCTCTTGCGCTTTGAGGGCCTCTCTTTCCGCCTGCGCTTCTTCGCGCCGGCGGGCGCCGACGGCCGCAGCGTCGGGGCCCATATGCGCCTCGCCGCGTTTGCGGGCGAGGTTGATCTGCTTCTGGCGCTCGGCGAAGCGGCGCTTCTGGTCGGCACTCATCTCGTCGATGCAGTGCGGGCAGGAGACGCCGGGCACATAGGCATTGCCCTTCTTGTCTTCCTCGGTGATCGGGCGCTTGCAGGCATGGCACATGTCATAGTCGCCGGGCGTCAGATCGTGCCTCACCGAGACTCGCTCGTCGAACACGAAACATTCGCCGCGCCACAGGCTCTCTTCTTCCGGAACGTCTTCCAGGTATTTCAGGATGCCGCCTTGCAGGTGGAAGACATCGTCGATGCCCTCGGCCTTCACGAAGCTGGTCGCCTTTTCGCAGCGGATGCCGCCGGTGCAGAACATGGCGATCTTCGGCTTGCGGCCCTGCGCTTCGAGGTCTGCCCGGAACGCGCGGAACCAGTCCGGGAATTCGCGGAAGGTTTTTGTCTCCGGGTCGATGGCGCCTTCGAACGTGCCGATGGCGTATTCATAGTCATTGCGCGTATCGATCAGCACCGTGTCCGGGTCGCTGATCAGCGCGTTCCAGTCTTCCGGCGTGACATAGGTGCCGACCAGCGAATTCGGATCGGTGCCCGGCACGCCCATGGTGACGATTTCCTGCTTCAGGCGCACTTTCAGGCGCAGGAACGGGTTTTCGTCCGCTTCGGAGAATTTGGCTTCCAGCGCTTCGGCCCCCGGCAGGGCGCGCAGCGCGGCGAGCGCCGTGTCGATGCCCTCGGGGCTGGCGGCGATGGTGCCGTTCACGCCCTCGGCGGCCAGCAGCACGGTGCCTTTGACACCGGCAGCCTCCAGCGTGGCGCGCAATGGCTCGCGCGCGGCCTCGAAGGTCGGGAACGGGAAGAACAGGTAGAAGGCAGCAATACGTGTGGTCATGGCGCCGCTTATGCCAGATTGCGCGCCGGATTTGAACATTGGGGTGCACGCGGCAAATTTGTCCCTGCGCCGTTTGTGGGCAGGCGGTTCGCTTTGCCGCAGGCGGGTCCGGTTTCGATTGCCCCGCGCGGGGGCTTCGCTTACCGTCCGCGGGGTAAAGCCCATGGAGACTTCAATGAAGATTCGTCAAACCACCCTTGCCATTGCCGCGATTGCCGGCGTTTCCCTGCTTGCCGCCTGCGGTGGCAGCGACTCGAGCGCGCCAGAATCCGAAGTTGCGCCGGTTGTCGAGGAAGTCGTGCTGGACAACGGCCTGACCCCGAAGGAGCAGATCGAGCTGCGCCAGGGCCAGCTGAAGAAGCTGGGCAAGGCGTTCAAGACGATCAGTGACCAGCTGAAGGCCGGTGAGCCCGATATGGCCGCGATCCAGGCTGCGGCCGCCAGCGTTCCGGTCGAATCCGAAGGCATGGCGGACTGGTTTCCGGCCGGCACCGGCCCGGACTCGGGCGTGAAGACCGATGCGCTTGCCGCTATCTGGGACCAGCCGGATCTCTTCTCCGAGAAGATCGGCAATTTCAACATCGCTGCCGCGGGCCTCGCCGCAGCGGCGGAAAGCGGTGATGCGGCTGCCATCGGCGCGGCCTTCGCCACCACCGGCGGTACCTGCAAGTCCTGCCACGAAACATTCCGCGCGGACGACTGATCCGTCATGGCCGGCAGCACGCGCATCCTCGTCTGGGACGGGGCCCTGCGCCTGTTCCACTGGTCCGCCGTCCTTCTCGTCGCTGCCATGTGGTGGACGGCGGAGAATGGCATCATGGACTGGCACAGGCGGATGGGGATGATCCTTTTCGGCCTGCTGACTTTCCGGATCGTCTGGGGGCTGATCGGTCCGCAGACTGCCCGGTTCGGCAGCTGGCGCATCGGCCCGGCCGCCATTCTTGGCTACATCCGGAACCTGCGCAGCGGTACCCACACGCCGAGCTTCGGGCACAATCCCATGGGCACGCTCAGCGTGATCGCCATTCTGGCGGCGCTGTTCGCGCAGGTGGGCACCGGCCTGTTTGCAGTGGATGTGGATGGGCTCGAATCCGGCCCGCTTGCGACGCTCGTTTCATTTGAGACCGGGCGTCTGGCCGCGGAGATTCACGAGACCAGCTTCAATATCCTGCTGGCCCTGATCGTCCTGCACTTCGCGGCGATCGTGACTTACCTTGTCTTCTTCAAGGACAATCTCGTGCGCCCGATGGTCACCGGCCGCCGTGCCGCGTCGGATTTCGGTGAAGGCGCCATAAGCGACGCGAAGCTTTCCTGGCTGCGTCTCGCCATCGCGGTGGCTGCGGCCTTCGCCGCCATGTGGGGCGTTGCGAACGCCGGCTGAATCGAAAACCGGGGGCGCGGCAGCCCGCACCCCCGGCCTTCCGAGGCAACCCCATCCTATTCGGCAGCGATGGTTTCGATCCGGCCGGTTTCCAGCGGACGCTCCAGCGCCGCCCAGTCGATCTCTGCATCGGTTGCGGCATTTTCATAATGCAGCACGCCGAGTGCCTCGAATTTCGGTTTCACTTTCTCCGTCAGCAGACCGACCCGCTTCAGGTTCGGAATCATCCGCTCGAAGAGGAAGTTGCGGAAGGCCTGACCCCCGGCCGAGTCGATCGATGCACGGCGGGCTTCTTCGCGGTCGAAGCCGAACTCTTCCTCCACCACGGTGGAGAACAGGCGTTCGCGCATGATGGCGCAGGCCTCATAGGCGAACTGGGCACGTTCCTCGATTTCCTCTTCCGGCAGAGACTTGATCCAGTCCTCCAGATAGTTGACGCCAAACGCCACGTGGCGGCCTTCATCGCGCATCACCAGCGTCACGATCTGACGCAGCAGCGGATCGCGCGTCGTTTGCGCCATGGTCTGGAATGCGGCCAGTGCCAGCCCTTCGACCAGAACCTGCATGCCGATGAATTTCAGGTCCCAGCGCGGATCGGTCAGGATCTTGTCCAACAGGAGCTTCAGGCTCGGATTGATCGGGTATTCAACGCCGCAGCGTGTGCGCAGGTATTTGTTGAACACTTCCACATGGCGGGCCTCGTCGAAAGTCTGCGAGGAAGCGTAGAGTTTCGCGTCATAGGTCGGCGCGCAGGAAACGAGCTGGGACGCCACCATCATGGCACCCTGTTCACCGTGCAGGAACTGCGACAGCACCTGGGCCTGCGAGCGCCAGGCATAGGCGTTCTTCTCTTCGTCGTTCATGGCAAGGTAGACCGGATGGTCGTGCAGCGGGTTGAGGCCGGCCTGCGAGGGGCCTTCGCTCTTGTCGAAGGGCACGTCCCAGTCGACATCCAGCTCGGCGTTCCAGTTGAAACGCTTGCCGAGTTCATAGAGGCGGCGGATCTTCACGTTCGCGCTCTCATAGTCCCAATTGTAGGAACCGGTCAGCGGCGTGTTGAAGATTTCGCGGATAATATCGACGTCTTCGGGCGTCAGCTTGTCGGCCAGTTCGCCGGGGTCTTCGAAGTGGCGGACATCGGTGGGCGGGGCGTCGACGAGATGGACTTTCATGGCATTTCTCCCAGTTTATTACCGGCCATGAATGGGCGGGCTGGCCGGATTGGGGAAAGGCTACCGCTCTAAAAACAGAGGCAAAATACGGAAAATGACGTAGGCGTCATTTTTTTGAGGTTACATTTTGGACAGGTTGGGCAGGGCCGGAACTAGTTCGTCAGCCAGTTCCGCAGGGCCAGCGTTACGGCCTCCGGCTGTTCCAGCGGAGTCATGTGGCCGGCATCCGGAATCATGACGAGGTCCGATCCCGGTATCAGCGCGGCGATGTCCCGGTGGCTTTGCGGTGGGGTGAGCACGTCTTCCTCTCCGCAGGCGATGAGGACCGGGCAGGCCAGCGCTGCCAGCGCCTCCCGGTTGTCTGGGCGCGGCAGGCGGGTCTGACGGGCGAAGACATCGGCGCCGAGCCGCTCGGTCATCGCGCGGATCTCGGCCACCAGGTCCGCATTCTCCCGGTTTTGCGGAGAGAGATAGGCGCCTGCCAGCTGGTCGCTGAAGCCGTGGAAACGGGTGGAGCGCTCCGCCATATCGGCCGTCTTCCGCCGCGCTGCGAGCGTTTCGGCCGAGTCGGGCATCATGACCGTGTCGAGCAGGGCAAGGCGGGCGATCCGCTCCGGCGCCTGGCGCACCATCTCCATGGCGACCACGCCGCCAAAGGAAAAACCGGCCAGTGCGAAACTGTCTTCCGCCATGGAGAGGACGGACGCCGCGAGCTCAGCGAAGGAGCGCCCGCGTGTCACATCCGCCACCATGGGGCGGCAGACATCGCGCAGCGCATCGACCTGATGGCGCCACAGGCCCTCATCATTGAGGCGGCCGGGAATGAGGATCAGCTGCGGCAGGGCCATGCCGGTTGCGCCTTACGCCGTCAGCACGCGCGGCAGTTTGAAGGTCACTGTCTCGCGCGCGGTCTCGATGTTCTGGACCGTCACGTCAAAGCGGGACCGGCAGGCGGCGATGACGCCCTGAACCAGGTCTTCCGGTGCGCTCGCGCCCGCCGTGAGGCCGAGAATGGTGACACCGTCGAACCAGTCCCAGTCGATGTCATCGGCGCTGGCGACCAGTTCGGCCCGCTCGGCCCCGGCGCGCAGGGCGACTTCGACGAGACGTTTCGAGTTGGAGCTGGTCTCCGCACCGATGACGAGGACGAGGCCCGTGCCCTCGCCGATCACCTTGACCGCTTCCTGGCGGTTGGTGGTGGCGTAGCAGATGTCTTCCTTGTGCGGGGTCGAGATGCCGGGGAAGCGCGCCTGAAGCGTCGCCACGATGTCGGCCGTGTCGTCCACGCTGAGCGTTGTCTGGGTGACGAAGGCCAGGTTGGACGGGTCTTTCGGCTGGAACGACTCGGCATCCTCGACCGTTTCGATCAGGTGGATGCGGCCGGGCGGCAGCTGGCCCATTGTTCCAATGACTTCCGGGTGTCCGGCATGGCCGATCAGCACGATTTCGCGGCCTTCGCGGTCATGCCGTTCGGCTTCGACATGTACCTTGGAGACCAGCGGGCAGGTCGCATCGACATAGATCATGTTGCGGGATTGCGCCTCCGCCGGCACTGATTTCGGCACGCCATGGGCGGAAAAGATGACCGGGCGGTCTTCCGGGCATTCGTCCAGTTCCTCGACGAAAATGGCGCCCATCTCCTCCAGACGGGAGACGACATGGGCATTGTGGACGATCTCGTGGCGCACATAGACCGGTGGGCCCCATTTGCGCAGTGCTTCCTCGACAATCTGGATGGCGCGGTCGACCCCGGCGCAGAAGCCTCTCGGGGCGGCGAGGCGGATTCTAAGCGGGCGCCTTTCCGTCATTTCATCTTGTCTCCGGTTGCCTTGGCGACCTACCTGCCTTAGCGGCGTTGCACGGGGGCGCGTAGCCCTTTAACACAGGCCGGGCAAGTTCAGATGGGGCCACCGGGCCGCCCAGCCAAGAGATTTGCCAGGAGAAACTGGCCAAGAAGGACAGCGAAACGCATGCGCATTATCCTACCGATCCTCGCCCTGGCACTGGTGGCCGGCTGCTCCAGCACCAAGGATTTGGCCGAGTCGCTCGACACTCGCCAGAACGCCGGTGCCTGTCCGCCGGTGGGATCGGTCTATGATGCTTCCCGCATCGTGGATTTCCGCGACGGCTCTGACGAACTCTACACCGATATCCGCTACACCGGCGAAATCACCGATGTGCGCAGCTTCTGCCGCTACACCGGGGACAATCCGGTCGAGGCCGATCTGGAAGTGGATTTCGCGTTCGGCAAGGGTGCGGCAGCGGATTCGAACACGCATGACTTCACCTATTGGGTGGCCGTCACGCGCCGGAACGGCAAAGTGCTGGCCAAGGAATACTATACCGTCCGGGCCGAGTTTGCGGGCAACGCCAGGCTGGACGGGGCGACCACGAAATTCGACCGGATCACCATTCCCCGCGCCGACGAGACGATTGCCGCTTCCAACTTCGAAATCCTGGTCGGCTTCGACCTTTCGGAAGAGGAGCTGGAGTTCAACCGCGCGGGCAAGCGGTTCCGCATGGATGCCGGATCCTGATCCATGGCCAGCCTGACGCAAGACCTGTCGGCGGCCGCCAGCGCCGCCTTTGAGGCCATGGGCCTTGAGGCGCGGTGGGGCGATGTCCGCCGGTCCGACAAGCCGGAACTGGCAGACTTCCAGTGCAATGGCGCGATGGGCGCGGCCAAGAAGGCCGGCAAGATCCCGCGCGACGTGGCCGCAGAGGTCGCTGCCGCACTGAAAGAGCATGAGATGGTCCTGTCGGCGGAAGTCGCCGGGCCGGGCTTCATCAATATCCGCGTGTCCGATGCGGCCCTTGCCGCGCGGGCCGAGACGGTGCTGGACGAGAAGATGGCCGGGGCCGAGGGCGCGCCGGACCCGCAGGTCACCGTGATCGACTTCGGCGGCCCGAACGTGGCGAAGCCCATGCATGTCGGCCACCTCCGCTCTGCCGTGATCGGCGACACGCTGCGCCGCCTGCTGACTTTCCTCGGAGACGACGTCACCGGCGATGTCCACCTCGGCGACTGGGGCCTGCAGATGGGCCACCTCGTCACGGAACTTCAGGACGAGCAGCCGGACCTTATCTATTTCGATGCATCCTTCGAAGGGCCGTATCCGGAAGAACCGCCGGTCACCATCGACGATCTCGCCCGCATGTATCCGGCCGCCAGCACCAAGGCGAAGGAAGACCCGGCGCGTCTTGAGCGCAGCCAGAAAGCCGTCGCCGAACTGCAGGCCGGCCGCCCCGGTTACCGCGCACTGCTGAAGCCTTTCATCGACGTCTCGGTCGCCGCGCTGAAGATCGACTATGAATTCCTGAACGTCCATTTCGACCTCTGGAAGGGCGAAAGCGATGTCGACGGCCTGATCCCGGAAGTGGTCGAGCGGTTCAGGAAGGCAGGCCTCTCCGAAGAAGACGCTGGCGCCACCATCGTCCGCATCGCGCGCGACAGCGACAAGAAAGAGATGCCGCCGATCATGCTGGTCAACAGCCGCGGCGGCACCGGCTATCACACCACCGATCTGGCAACCATCCTTGACCGGATGGAAAACCTCCATCCGACGCCCCAGCGCATGCTCTACGTCGTGGACCAGCGTCAGGCACTGCATTTCGAACAGGTGTTCCGCGCTGCTGAAATGGTCGGCCTGATCGATGAAGGCCGGATGGAACATATCGGTTTCGGCACGGTCAATGGCCCGGACGGCAAGCCGTTCAAGACCCGCGAAGGCGGCGTCTTGCGCCTCGCAGACCTGAACGCCATGGCGCTTGAAGAAGCGCAGAAGAAGATCGCAGAGGCTGGCAAGCTGCCAGAGGACATGGGCGCCGAGGAACGCGGCCAGGTCGCCGCGAACGTCGCGCTCGCCGCGCTCCGCTTCTCGGACCTGATGAATACGCGGACCACGAACTATGTCTTCGACCTCGACAAGTTCACGAGCTTCGAAGGCAAGACCGGGCCATACCTGCTGTACGCTGCCGTGCGCGTGAAATCGCTGCTGCGCCGCGCCACCGAAGAAGGCAATAAAGCAGGCGCCATCACTATCGGCCATGATGCCGAACGCGCGCTGGTCCTGCAGCTCGACAATTTCGCCGCCGCCTGCCTGCAGGCCCGCGAGAAGCGTATGCCCCACGTATTGTGCGAGCATCTCTACAATCTCGCGCAGGCCTTCAGCAGTTTCTATGCGGCCGTGCCGATCGCGGCAGAGTCGGACGAGGCCACGCGCGCCAGCCGCCTCGGACTAGCCTCAGCCGTCCTCAAACAGCTGGAGACGGGCCTCGACCTTCTCGGCATCCGCGTGCCGGAACGGATGTAACGCTACGCCGCAGCCGCCTCGAAGGTTAGCACGCGGGCGCTCTCAGTCAGTGCCGCGCCTGACCGGTAGTCCGGTGTGACGGCCCTGACGTCAAAGCCTGACGTTTCCAGCGCCAGCCGGAATTCCAGAACGCCCCAATAGCGTTGCGTCATGGGTTCCAGCTGGCTCGCCACCAGCCTGTTGTCACGCCAGCGTTCGTAACGGATGGAATAATCCGTCACCTGATGGATCCAGTCAGTACGGGTCCGGATGCTTTCCAGCGTCAGCAGGTCGCCATCCGGCGCGGTCCAGCTGCGCCGGTCGTCTGCATTCCGGGCCAGCAACGCCAGCGACATCAGGTCCACCATCAGCAATCCGCCGGACGCCAGGCTTTCGCGGAGGCGCCGCAACAGCGCCAGCGCGTCCTGCGCCTCCCGGATCAGCGTGAACGTGCCCGCCGGAATGATCGCGGCCGCGAATGAGCGGTCATAGCGGAAGCTGCTGAAATCCTGCCGGCTGAGGTCCGGTTCATGGCCATGCGCCCGGCAACGCGCCCGGCATTGGGCCAGCATCTCGTCGCTCAGGTCAAAGCCCGTCACGCTGTGTCCGGCATCCAACAGGGGCACCATGGCCCGGCCGGATCCGCAGCCCGGTTCCAGAATTTCGCCGCGAACGCCGGACAGGCGTTCCAGATAAAAGGCCGTATCGGGAAGTTTTCCCAGCGGCTTGTCGATGTCATAGATCTCGCTGGCAAGGCTGCCATAGCGATTGGTCGGTGAATTTGAAGTAGACATATGTGTCCTGAAGGGTCAGTCGCGAACCTTGTCGCGCAGATGGAGTTTCTTTGGATCATACCGGATTTGCCCGCACGTGTTGTGCGGTTCGCCTGCCGTCGATTGGTCGCGGCCCCGGAGGCGATACTAGCCCTTCATAGTGATGTCAGAATAACCATGAGGCGGCCGGGCGGGCAAGCGCTTCATGGAAGGGTTCTGGAAGTCGGCACCCGCTCAAGGCAGCAGACCTGAATGAAGGCGACGGCCTGCAGCCCTGCAAACAGGAGCGCTGGCAGGAACACGGTATCGTCCGGCATCATGCGGCGGAAGTTGCGTGGGTCCGGATCACCATTGATCCAGTAGAGCGCCGCTACGGCGGGGATCAGCAGCACGATGGCCGCGTCGAAGGCGCGGTGCAGCGTGTCGCCGGCCCGGTGGTTCGCCGCCTGCCGGGGCAGCAGCAGCGTACCGAACGACCAGGCCGCATACCAGATCACGCCGCCCGCCAGCAGCCAGAGATTGGCATGCAGCTTCGCGCGCTCCAGCAGGAATGCGAAATTGCCTGCCGGGTGGCGTTCGATCAGAAAGCTGGCGAGCCAGAGCCATGGGCCGCCGGCCAGGAAGGCGGCGGTCCAGCAGGCATGACGGGCAGGGGCGCGCAGGCGTTTCATGGAGGCTCCGGAGGTTGGCGCCCGCTCTGGCATGGTCCGGCCATCCGGGAAAATCACTTGGGCTCACACTTGCGTGGGCGGTGGGTGATCCGGGCAAGTCCGCGATAGTCCGCCATAGTCATGATTGGTCAAGCATGATCATGGCGTAGACGGATTTTGTGCCGCACCAGTCGTTCCCCACACGCGTCATCCCCGACCGCGCAGCGGTCTGGGGACCCATCTCTGATCCGCGCCTCGGGAGCATCATGTCATGACGTGCCTGCCGTATCTTTCAGAAATGGGCGCCCAGATGGCTTTCAGCCATCGGGCGTGACGCGAGTGGAGGATTGTCCACCAACTTAACCGCCCAATCCTGCTGCAACCACTTACCCGGCAACAATCTTATCCGACACCTCCGTGGCCTGACGTATAGTCCGGAACATGTCACTCTTCCGTCTTCCCGAAGGTTTCCCGCCGCAGCTCGCCTTTCTCTGGCCCGTGATCTGGGTCCAGGTGCTGATGCTGCGCGCTGAGATCCGGGCCGCCTATGGGCGCGGAGTCAAATATCACTGGAGCGTGACGCCAAACCTGCGCGTCTATCTCGTCAGCATCGACTGGATGCCGGGACAGAAATCCGAACGTGCGTGGTTGAAGCCGCGCGAGCATTCCAGTGACCGCCTCGCCGCCGCCTGCGATGGGCGGGCAGCTGCGCCTGCTTATTCTGCACAATTTGGCGAATACCTTGGCGCCAGCGCCATGCCTGCGGCCTCCCGCTTTACGATGCCCGGCACTTTGAACCTGCCGCTGCCGGAAACCTGACGCGCTCTGAAACCCCTGAAAATCAGCTCTCTCCACCAAGCGCCTTCACGGGCGTCGCATCTGCTGGTGCAGGGGCCGGGTGTTGCGCCTGCTCCGTGGCTGTCCCACCTATAGGGTGAGTTCAGTTCACCGAAGGAGCATGCGCGACATGGCCAGGAAAAAGGCCAAGGCAGTACGGGGCCCGGACCAGCCCGCAAAGGACGGCACCGAATGGGAACTTGCGTCCCAATGGGCGCAGGGCTGGAAATTCCTGAAATGGTCGGCGACCGCCTTCCTGGTAATCGCCTTCCTCGTCGTGATCGGGCAGGGCTTCCTGTTTTACCGCCTGTTTGACGATGTCCATCCGGTGCTGGGCTATGCCTATATCGTCATCCTGGCGCTGATGCTGGTGGTTCTGGTGGGCCGGCCCATCATGGGCTTCCTCTCCATGCCGGTCGCCGCGAAGCCGCCCGCCATCGCGATTGACCCGAAAGCACCAGATCCCAAAGCCCTCGCCGCGCGCCTGCGCTATGACCTGAAATACCTTTTGATGCTGTCAGAAAATCCGCTGGTGCAGGAAGAGCGCGGCGAACTGGAGGACAGTATCCTGCGCGGTCAGGCCCTGCTGGAGCGTGCCCGCCGCGCCGGGCCGGAAGAGGCGCTGATGATCTCTGCCGACCTCGAACATTTCGAGCGCGACCATATCGAAGCGGTCCTGAAGCCGCTCGACAAGAAGGTGGACCAGCTGATCCATGCCGAAGCGGTCGCGGTCGGCATTGCCACGGCAGTCTCCATGAACGGCACGGTGGATGCCTTCATCGTGCTGTGGCGGAACGCGAATCTGGTTGCGAAAGTGGCGCGCACCTATTTCGGCCGGCCCCACCTCTGGGGCAGTTTGCGCATCCTGCGCGATGTCGCCGCCATTGTCGTGGTCGCCCGCGCGCTGGAAGACGTGACAGATCTCACCGGCGACGTCATCGGCAGCCTTCTGGGCCGGATGGGCGGCCTCGTCGCCGGGCCGGTCATGGATGGCGGGGTGAACGCGATGATGACGCTGAAGCTCGGCTATCTCGCCAAGCGCCGCTGCCGCAGCTTCAAGGGCTGGTCGTCCGGGCAGGCGAAGGCGATCTCAGCCGAAGCGCTGAAGGATGTGAAAGAGGAATCGGGCTCGGTCATCGGCGACCTTCTGAAAGGCGTCGGCGGGCTGACTTCCACCGCGACGCGGGCGACGGAACGGGCGCTTGCCGGGTCTCGCAGCGCCTGGGGCCTGGTGCAGAGCTGGTTCGGCGGCAGCAAGCCAGCCGGCACGGGGCCGGGAAGCTGACAGGAAGACGGCTCGATTGCCTTCGTGCGCTGCCTTGTGCAAACACTACAGGGTGAATGATGTGAACCAGCGGGGAGTTACGGTTTGATCCTTCTGAGTGCATGGCTGGCCGCCGTCGTGACCGTGGTGCTGGCCTACATCATCGCCGGTCCGATCTGGGTGAAGCGGCATTCGCTGCGCTTCCGGGTCGGCAAGACAGTCCGGCGCGTTAGCGGCGCTTATGGCGAGATCGCGATTGTCACCTTTGCGGCAGGCCTGGTCTGGCTGATCGACAGCGCGGGCAAGGATGTCAGCCTCGGCGGCCTGATGGCGGACTATCCGGTGTTCACGCTTGGCGCGGCGGTCTTCGTCGGCCTTGTCGTTTATGTCCACGGCATCCGAACGGCGCTGGCCGCTGAGCCGGACGAACGGGTGCGCCTGATTTTCACCTATCTCGTCTACGGCATCTACAGCCTCACCGTCTTCGCCATCGGCGCCGTGGTCGTGGCGCTTCTGGTGACGCAGGCGATTTCGGACACGCAGACGCTTTCCGGACTTGCGAACAAGGCGATTTCAGGCTTGCCGGCAGGGACTGTCGGGAACGACGCCGACCTCATTCGCAGCATCGAATTCTCCTATCTCGACATGCAGTCACTGCTGTCGGAAGCCGAGGAAACGATGACGCCGGTCTTCATGTTCATGGCGGGCATTTTCGCGATCAATCTCGCCATCCGCCTGACGCCACTGCGCAGCCTGTTCATCAACAATGCCGTGCTGCTGACCATGATCTCCACTCTGATCGGTCTGCTGGCCGTCGTGGCGGTCGGTGCCTGGACCTATGTCGGGAATTATGCGGCGGTCATCAATCACTATGTCGGCGCGCTGGATGGACTGCGCGGCCAGGCCGAAGCCATGCGGCCCTTCTATGTGATGCGCTATTCGGAAATCATGGTGGAAATGCTGGACCAGAAATCCCTGCTCAGCTTCGTCAGCCGGATCTCTAGCCAGTGGGGCGGTGTCGCCGCCGGGCTCGGCCTCGCGCAGTGGATTGCGCAACAGTTCAACAAGCCGGAAGCCGAAGAAAGCCCAGGCGAAGTCGCCAGGGCGGAGGGGATATGATGCGCAGGTTCTATATCCCTGTTGGTCTGATTGCGTTAGCGCTGGTGTATCTCTTACTCGCGGGGTGTGTGACCTTGTCCGACAAAGCCATTCCTACGAAGGTTTCAACGCCGGCAGACCAGTCGCCGCCAGCCAATGAACCGCTTTATGTGATGGTCTGGAACATCGGTTATGCCGGTCTTGGCGAAGAGTCCGATTTCAAGGCCGATGGCGGTGAGATGCTGCGCCCGCCGGGCAGGGCGGTTGTGAAGAAGAACCTCGAAGGCATCCAGGGGGTGCTGAAGGAAACGCAGCCGGATGTCCTGCTGATGCAGGAACTCGCCGGGCCGGGCTTTCTCACCATGGGCGTCGATGTTCTTGGCGGCGTGAAGGCCGCGCTTTCCGATTATTCGATGTTCTTCTCGTCCGATATCCGCACGCGGTTTTTTCCCGGATCGTTTTCATTGAAGCACGGCCTCGGCACTTTCATGCGCGTCGCACACGGGCCGACGGAAATCATTCGCATCGCGGAAGAGCCCGGTACGATCATGGGCTTCATCAAGCGGCGCTATCATGTGCAGGTGACAGAGCTGGAAGCCTCGGGCCAGTCCTGGGTGTTGATCAATGTCCACCTCTCCGCCTTCGACGAGGGCGCGAACACGCGGATGGTCCAATTGCGTGAAGTGCTGGATCTTGCCGACAGCTATTACCAGCAGGGCAAGGCGGTGGCCGTCGGCGGCGACTGGAACATGCGCCTCGCGCCAACGGACTTTGCCTACACAGCCGACGACTCGGCCCAGTTCTGGATCCACGATTTTCCGCGCGAAGAGCTGAAAGAGGGCTGGCAGCTGGCGATCGACCCGGCCGTGCCGAGCGTGCGCACGAATGAGCAGCCCTATCAGGCCGGGCGGAACTACACGACCAATATTGATGGCCTGCTGCTGTCGCCGAATGTGGTGCTCGAATCGGTCAGGGGATTCGACCTCGGTTTCCAATATACCGACCACCAGCCTGTCCTGTTCGCACTGCGGCGTTCCGAATAGAGCCCGGATAGCGCCTCATTCTGAGGCAGGCTTGTGGATTGCGCAGATCGGGGCGCCGTGCGCGCTTGCTGGCGTACGGAATCCACGCTAGCAGGAGGACAGTACAAGTCCCCCCCGGGAGAGAGCGGGTATCAAGTCCCGCCGCCGAAGGCGCAACCGCCCCGGAAACGCTCAGGCAAAAGGGCCGGGAGAGGACCAACACGCTGGAAAGAGGCGGGCCGTCAGGCGCCACCTCGCCGAAGGAGCAAGCCCGGAGTTCACGGGCGGAATCTCTCAGGCGCCGAGACAGCGGGGGCGACAGAATTGCGGCCTTGGCTGCTGCTGTCTCCTGTGATGAGGGCGCCATGACCGACGCAACGACCGAAACCCTGAGGCGGACACCGCTTTACGACTTGCATGTTGAATGCGAGGCCAAGCTTGTGCCGTTCGCCGGCTATGAAATGCCGGTTCAGTTTCCGGCTGGTGTCATGGAAGAGCACAATTGGACTCGCGCCCATGCCGGCCTGTTCGATGTCTCTCACATGGGCCCGTGCTTCCTGACCCTCGAAGACGGCATCGGCGGCGGCGACGAAGCCCACGCAAAGATTGCCGCGATGATCGAGGAACTGGTCCCCAGCGACATCACCAGCCTGAAGCAAGGCCAGGCGCGCCTCACTGTGTTGCTGAACGAAGAAGGCGGCATCCTCGACGACCTGATCATCACCCGCCCGATCGGAGACGACGCGCAGGGCAGCCTCTACATCGTCGTCAATGGCGCGATGAAGGAGCAGGACTGGGCGATCTTCGAGAAGAAGCTCGCCGGCCGCGCCGTGCTGACCCGCGCCGATGATCGCATCCTGTTCGCCCTTCAGGGCCCGGAAGCGGCAGATGTGATGAAGGATTTCTTCCCCGGCTGCGAAGCGCTGAGCTTCATGCACCACATGCCCTTCGAACTGAACGGCACGCGATGCATCGTCTCCCGCTGCGGCTATACCGGCGAGGACGGGTTCGAAGTGCTGGTGAAACCGGAAGCGGGTATCCCGCTGGTCAAGGAAATTCTGACCGATGAGCGGGTGAAGCCCATCGGCCTCGGTGCGCGGGACTCGCTTCGCCTTGAAGCCGGGCTTTGCCTCTACGGGCATGATCTTGATCCAGCGACGTCGCCCATTGAGGCAGACCTTGGCTGGGTGATCCAGAAGCGCCGCCGCGAGGCGGGCGACTTCCCAGGCGCAAGCCGCATCCTCCGGGAGCGGAGCGAAGGCCCGGCCCGCAAGCGTGTCGGCATCAAGCCGCTGGAGCGCGCCCCGGCCCGTGAAGGCACGGAAATCTTTATCGGTGACGAGAAAGTCGGCGTGGTCACGTCCGGCGGTTTCGGTCCCAGCGTCGGCCATCCGGTCGCCATGGGCTACATCGCCGCCGCGCATGCCGCGCCGGGTACCGAAATCCAGTTGATGGTGCGCGGCAAGGCGCGCCCGGCGGTTGTCGCCGATCTTCCCTTTGTTCCGCATAACTATAAGCGATAGGAGCCAGACCCCATGACCCGCTACACGCAGCCGACGACCTTCTACACCGAAGACCATGAATGGGTGACGGTTCACAACGATCTCGCAACGGTCGGCATCACGCACTATGCCGAGAACGCGCTCGGCGACATCGTGTTTGTCGAGCTTCCGGAAGTCGGCGCCGAGTTCGCCCCGGGCGATGACATGGCCGTCGTCGAGTCCGTGAAGGCCGCTTCCGACGTCTACGCTCCGATCCACGGCAAGGTGGTCGAGGTCAACGGCGCGCTTACCGACAAGCCGGAAACGGTGAACGAGTCCCCGACGGAAAAGGGCTGGTTCTGCGTCCTCGAAATCAAGGATGGCGGCGAGATTGCCGGCCTGATGGATGAGGCCGCCTACAAGGCTTATTGCGAGGGCCTCTAGGCTTTCCCCACACGAACGGAGTACGGGATGCGATATCTTCCCCTGACTGCAGACGACCGCGCGGAGATGCTGAAAACCATCGGCGCGAAATCGGTCGATGATTTTTATGCAGACGTTCCAGAGTCTGCCCGCCTGCATGGCACGGTCGAAGGCCTGCCGGACCATCAGGGGGAGCTGGCCGTTGAGCGGCACATGTCGAAACTGGCGGCTAAGAACCGTGCGGCCTCGTCCGGTCCGTTCTTTGTCGGTGCGGGTGCCTACAAGCACCACGTCCCGGCCAGCGTGGACATGATCATCCAGCGTTCCGAATTCCTGACCACCTATACGCCTTACCAGCCGGAAATCGCGCAGGGCACACTGCAGACCCTGTTCGAGTTCCAGACCCAGGTTGCGGCGCTCACCGCCATGGATGTGGCCAACGCCTCCATGTATGACGGCTCCACTGCCTGCGCCGAAGCCGCCGTGATGGCAACGCGGGCAACGCGCCGGAAGAAGGTGATCCTCTCCGGCGGCCTGCACCCGCACTATGCTGCGGCGACCAAAATGCTGTGCGAAGCGCAAGGCATCGAAGTGGTCCAGCTCGAGCACGCCATCGATGGCGAGTTGGCTCTGGCAGACGCGGTGGATGACCAGACCGCTTGCGTCATCGGCCAGTCGCCAAACACGTTCGGCACGGTGACGGATCTCTCGCCGGTCGCTGAAGCGGCGCACGGCAAGGGTGCGCTGCTCGTCTCGGTGTTTACCGAAGCCGTCTCGCTCGGCCTCGTCACGCCGCCCGGTGAAATGGGCGCGGACATTGCGGTCGGCGAAGGCCAGTCAATCGGCAACGGCCTGAACTTCGGCGGGCCCTATGTCGGCCTCTTCGCCTGCACGCAGAAACTCGTGCGCCAGATGCCGGGACGCCTCTGCGGTGAGACAACCGACGCCGAAGGCAAGCGCGGTTTCGTGCTGACACTTTCCACGCGGGAGCAGCACATCCGCCGCGACAAGGCGACCTCGAACATCTGCACGAACTCGGGCCTCTGCGCGCTGGCCTTCACGGCGCACATGACGCTGCTGGGCGGGAAAGGCCTGGAGCAGATGGCGGTGCTGAACCATGAAGCCGCCTGCGACCTTGCCGACGCACTGGCCGCCGTGCCGGGCGTCGAGATCCTGACGCCGCGCTTCTTCAACGAGTTTGCATTCCGAACGCCGATGAATGCCGAGGCCGTGCTTGCGATGTTGGACGAGGCGGGAATCGTCGGCGGCGTCCGTGCCAGCCGCCTGTTCCCGGGCGACCATATGGGTGACGTCATCCTCTGCGCCGCGACCGAGTGCACCACACCGGAAGACATCGCCGCCTACGCCGCCGCCCTGAAGGAGATCATCTGATGACCATGAACACTCAGGGCCGTCCCACCACGCCGGAGTCTGTCTCCATGTCGTCCATTGAAACCGTGTCGGGCTCCCGCGGCCTGTTGCAACACGAAGACCTGCTGTTCGAGATCGGGACGCCGGAAACGACCGGAGTTGATCTCCCCGCACCGAAAGGCACGAAGAACCGTCTCGGCGGCGTTGCGCGCAAGGTGCCGACCGGCCTGCCGGGCCTGTCGGAGCCGCAGGCGGTGCGCCATTACATGCGCCTCAGCCAGAAGAACTACGCCATCGACCTTGGCCTGTTCCCGCTGGGCAGCTGCACGATGAAGCACAATCCGCGCCTCAATGAGAAGATGGCGCGCCTGCCGGGCTTTGGCGATATCCATCCGCTGCAGCCACAAGCGACTGTTCAGGGTGCGCTGGAACTGATCGACGAACTGGCCACCTGGCTGAAGACGCTGACCAACATGCCGTCTGTGGCGATGAGCCCGAAGGCCGGCGCGCATGGCGAGTTCTGCGGCATGATGGCGATCCGCCAGGCGCTGATCGCGCGCGGCGAGGGCGACACCCGCAAGCGCGTGCTTGTGCCGGAGTCCGCCCACGGAACGAACCCGGCCACGGCGGTTCAGTGCGGCTTCATCGTTGACGAGATCAAGGCCAACAAGCGCGGCCGCGTCGACATGGCTGACCTGAAAGCGAAGTTGGAAAAGTCTGACGACATTGCCGGCATCATGCTGACCAATCCGAACACGTGCGGCCTGTTCGAGACCGATATCAAGGAGATCGCCGACCTGATCCACGCGGCAGGCGGCTATTTCTACTGCGATGGTGCGAACTTCAATGCGATTGTCGGCCGGGTCCGCCCGGGTGACCTTGGCATCGATGCGATGCACATCAATTTGCACAAGACGTTCTCCACCCCGCATGGCGGCGGCGGCCCGGGTTCAGGCCCGACGGTCCTGTCCGAGGCGCTCGCGCCCTACGCGCCGGTGCCGTTCGTGGTGAAGGATGCCGATGGCATGTTCCGTCTCGTCGAGGACATTGAAGGAGATGCGTCGGAGAGTTTCGGCCGTATGGCCGCCTTCCACGGCCAGATGGGCATGTTCGTGCGCGCGCTGACCTACATCCTCAGCCATGGCGCCGACGGCCTGAAGCAGGCTTCGGAAGATGCCGTGCTGAACGCCAACTACGTCCAGGCCCGCCTGAAGAAGGTGATGTCGGCGCCGTTTGAAGGCTACTGCATGCACGAGGCGCTGTTCTCGGATGCCTTCACCGCGGAAGGCATCGAGACGATCGACATCGCCAAGGCACTGATCGACGAGGGATACCATCCGATGACGATGTATTTCCCGCTCGTCGTGCATGGTGCCATGCTGATCGAGCCGACAGAGTCGGAATCGAAGGCGGAAGTCGACCGGTTCTGCGACGCGCTGGAATCCATCGCCCGCCGGGCTGCGCAGGGTGACGAGACGCTGAAGGGCGCGCCTTATCTCGCTCCGATGCGCCGCCTCGATGAAACCAAGGCTGCCCGCAAGCCTGTGCTGAAATGGGCCGAACCGGAAGTGGCCCCGCCGGTCGCGGCTGAATAGCGGATATGTTCAAGCCGGGGCGGGCTGAGGCTGGTCCCGGTGGAACATCGTCTTGCGCAAGCGACCGAACAGAATGGTCAGGGGCTGCTCATACATCCGGTAGCTGAGCCAGGAGGTGAGCAGAGTAAGGACCAGGCCCGTTACGGCAAAGACCAAATTGTCCATCAAGCCAGGATGACCGAGCCGGAACAGAGGCGCCAGCGCGTCCGAGCGACCCAGCATACCGAAGACCAGGCGTAGTGCGCTGAGTACGATCAGGTGGCTGAGGTACAGGGCGAACGACCAGTCGCCGAGTTTCACCGCGCCGTTCAGAAGATGCCGGAAGAAGGACCGTGTCCGGTTCAGCCGTTCCGGCGCGCCTTGCCCCAGCAGCCAGCCGAACCAGATGATGATGAGCATGGCGACGCCGCCGACCGTGACCGTGAGGAGGGTCGCGGCACGTCGCGCTTCCTCACTGCTGGTGCCGTCAGCGCCGGTAAGCAGGTAAAGAGCGATCATGACCAGGGCGCCGGCCAGGGCCGGGAAGAGCCAGATGTGGCGGTTCTCGAAATCCAGCCCGGCGGCTGCATAGACCAGCAGCGCCGCCGGCAGGCCAAACCAGAAAACGCGTCCCCATTCGAGCAGGAAAACCGTTTCCTCGCCCTGATAACCGAGCGCAATCAGAAGCCACAATGTGGCCAGCAGGGTCAGGAGCCCGCTGCGCCAGACCAGCCCGTTTGTAACGGCAAGTCCAGCGGCTGCACCGAGCAGGAATTCAAGCGTCATCGGATGAAAGATCAGGGTCACGAGATTGGTCGCATTGTGGGAGGAGAGACCGAGCAAAGCGCCTGCCGTCACAATGACCGCCCAGCCTGCCAGAAGCGCCGGGAGCCAGCCCCGCGGGGCCAGCAACAGCAGCGTGAAGACCAGATAGAAATAGACCTCGTGGATCAGCGTCCAACCCACATTGAGGATTGGGAATTCGGATTGAGGGATCAAAAGGAAGGACTTCAACAAATAGGACGCGGCTGGTTGTCCGCCGGTTGCGTTTGCCCAGTCCGCATTGTCAGCCGGCAGGCCGTATGCCGCGATCATGTAAAGCGTGACCGCGCCTGCGAACGCCCACCAGACAGGGTAGATCCGGGTGATGCGGGCAAATAGAAACTCAATCGCAGCGCGCGCGCCTGGCGCCGTGTTCCTTGTCACATAGACCATGATGAAGCCGGAGATGACGAAGAAGAGATCGACGCCTGCGTATCCGTTGGTGAACAGCCCGCCGATGATTCCCGGTTCGGAGAGCCCATTGTCCGCGATCGATTTCGCTTCCAGCACCCGGAGGTGCATCAAGACCACCAGCAGTGCCGCGACGCCGCGAAGCGCCTGAATGGACTGCAGTTTCATATCGGCCTCGCTGTCCGACGCCCCCCGGCGGTCAATATTTATGCAGGGTGTAGCAACCGGGCAACGTGGTTGCCAGACTTTGGACACATGGCAGTGATTTTACTTGGCAATGAAATTGCTCTGAACCCATATCCTTTGCATGACTTCGACCGAACCTCCCATGACTGACACACCTGCCGGCTCTTTTCGAAAACCGATCGATTCGGCTCGCAAGCATGTAGGGGGCTTCTTGCGGCAGATGCTGGCTGTTGTGGGCCTGATGCATATTGCGGTGGCGATCCCGGTCGGCATGGCGACGCCATTCCTTCCTATCGGACTGCCCATTGCGATCATCGGCGTCATCCTGCTTGGGCGTAATTCTGTCTGGGGTCGCCGTTGGATGGAAAGCATCATGACACGCCATCCCCGCGTGGAGCGGTTTGCGCCCAATTGGCTGATGCGGCTTGTGTTCGGCAGGGACAAGCGGGACAGCCTGCAGGCCCGCGCTGACTGATTCTCTCTGCATGCCTTGCAGTATTTCCTGAACCGCGTTCTATGGGGCAGGCACGAAACGGGAAAAACCGGGGCGAACGATCATGAAAAGACGGAACTGGGTGGCGCTCGCCGCAGGGGCCATATTTCTTGCGGCATGCGGCGGCAGCGGCGAGGGCGATGGACCTGCGATCAAGCCGTTCACACCGAACGAACCATTCGATCCGGATCCATATCCGTCTACTTATTCAGCCTATCCCAACGCTCCCGTCCTGATCACGAATGCAACGATCCTGGATGGAGAAGGCGCACGGATCGAAGACGGCAGTCTGCTTTTGCAGGACGGCAAGGTCGCAGCGATTGGCGCAGACCTCGAGGTTCCGGAAGGTGCGACCGTGATCGACGCTGAAGGTCGTTGGGTCACGCCCGGTATCATCGACAATCACAGCCATCTGGGGGCCTATCCTTCCCCGTCCGTTTCCGCCCACCAGGACGGCAACGAGGTTTCCGGCCCGGTTACGGCGGAAGTCTGGGTTGAGCATGGTATCTGGCCACAGGATCCGGGATTCGACCGGGCGCTGGCAGGTGGGGTGACGTCGCTTCAGGTCTTGCCCGGCAGTGCGAACCTGTTCGGTGGCCGGGGCATCACGTTGAAGAACGTGGCCTCACGCACCGTTCAGGGAATGAAGTTTCCGGGCGCACCCTACACGCTGAAAATGGCCTGCGGTGAAAATCCGAAACGCGTCTATGGCTATGGCAATGGCGGGTTCCCCGGCGGTGCTCCCTATTCCCGAATGGGGAACATGGCAGGCTACCGCGCGGCCTGGATCAAGGCAGCCGAGTACAAGCGAAAGTGGGACAAGTATTCCGCTGAAGGCGGTGAGATGCCGTCGCGCGATCTGGAACTCGATACGTTGGCAGGCGTTCTGGCGGGCGAAATCCTCGTCCACATGCACTGCTACCGCGCCGATGAGATGGCGCAGATCATGGATATGTCGAAGGAGTTTGGCTACAAGGTCACCGCCTTCCACCATGCCGTGGAGAGCTACAAGATTGCCGACAAGCTGGCCGACTATGGCGCATGCTCGTCCATGTGGGCCGACTGGTGGGGCTTCAAGATGGAAGCCTATGACGGCATCCCGGAGAACATTCCAATGGTTCACAATGCCGGTGCCTGCGCCATCGTCCACTCTGACAGTGACATCGGCATCCAACGACTGAACCAGGAAGCCGCCAAGGCATGGGCCGATGGCAAACGTGTCGGCATAGACGTGCCCATAGAAGAGGCCTGGGAGTGGTTGTCACTGAATCCGGCCAAATCGCTTGGAATCGATTCCCGCACGGGTTCGCTGAAGCCCGGCAAGATGGCTGATGTGGTGATCTGGTCCGGCAACCCGTTCAGCGTCTACACCAAGGCCGATCAGGTCTTCATCGATGGTGCCCTGATGTATGATCGTTCCGATAATTCTGTCCGCCCTGTGCGTGACTTCGAGCTCGGCCAGCCTGGTGAAGGAGACATGAAATGATCCGCAAGCTGATGGCAAGTGCTGCAATTGCGGCTGTGGCTGCTTTCGGGGCTTCGGCACAGACATATGTGCTGGAAGGCAAGAAGGTGTGGACGGGTACCGATGCGGGGACGATCGACAATGGCGTCGTGGTTATCCGTAACGGCACGATCATGGCAGTCGGCCCTTCGGCGACGACGAAACCTGAAGGCGCCGAAGTGATCAGTGCCGAGTGGGTAACGCCTGGCCTGATTTCGGCGTTCTCCCGAACGGGAATCATCGAAGTCGATGCTGAGGACTCGACCAATGACGCCGTGGCGGCCCTATCAGGTTTCTCGGCCTCGCTGGATGCTTCCGATGGCTTTAATCCTGATGATACCGCAGTAGATGTCAGCCGGCTTGGCGGCGTGACGCGGGTTGCGGTCGCGCCGCAGCCATCAACGAATTTGTTCGCTGGTCAGGGCTTCATCGCCGACACAACTGGTTCGCAGGAAACGGATATCAAACCTGACGCGTTCACTTTCATCACGCTCGGTGAAGGCGGGGCAGGGCTGGCTGGCGGGTCTCGCCCGGCTGCGTGGGCCCAGCTGCGGGCGGCGCTGGACGATGCCCGCGCCTATCCGACCCGCTACATCGCGGGCGGTGAGGGTGATGTGCTTTCCCGCCGGGATGCCGAAGCGCTGGCGCCGGCTGCGCGGGGGCGTCAGTTGATCCTGATCGATGCGCGTAGCGCGACGGATCTGAATGCGGTGATGGATCTTGCCGAGTCGAACCGGAATCTGAAGTTCGCCATCCTGGGAGCCGACGAAGGCTGGCGCGTAGCCGACCGCCTCGCGAAGCTGAAGATCCCGGTCATAGTCTATGGGTTCGCGAACCTCCCGGTCAGCTTCGCGCAGCTTGCTGCGACGCAGGAGAATGCTGCGCGTCTGGATGAGGCAGGCGTTCAGGTGGCGATCGTCAATCTTGACGACTCAACACACATGGCGCGCCTTATGACCCAGATCGCAGGGAATGCAGTTGCAAACGGCATGGACTGGAATGACGCGATGAAGGCGCTGACGGTCACGCCGGCATCCATATATGGGCTGTCCGGTTACGGTATTCTTGCGCCGGGTGCACATGCGGACGTCGTGGCATGGGATGGTGACCCTCTGGAGGTGACCACCAATGCCGATGCTGTCTTCATCGATGGTGAACCGCAGGACATGACCTCGCGCCAGACCGAGCTGCGCGACCGGTATCTGTCTCTTGAGCAGACGGACCGTCCTTACGCATATGTGAAGCCGTAAGCAGCGGGCGGTATCAGCCAGCGCTTGCACCAGCGTTCAGCGCGTCGATCAGGTCCGCTGTCACCGTACCTGTCACGGGTAGGTTGTTGGCCCTTTGGTATTCGCGGATCGCAGTGGCTGTGCCGTCGCCCATGATCCCGTCCGAGGTTCCCGCCGCATAGCCAAGGGCATTCAGTGCCTTCTGGATCGCCTGCACCTGCAGCGGGTTGCCCATGTTCCATGGCTGAGCACCGAACCGGCCGTTGGCAATGGCGTTGGCGGCAGCCGGCTGCCAGGTGGCGGCGCGACTGCGGGCCTGTGCTGCAGCTTCTGCTGATACACGCTCTATCAACTCAGCGATCTTGGCTGGCGCGCCGCCGTCGCCATTGCGGTTGGCAACGTCAAACCAGAACAAGGATTCTGTAAGGTTCGGGCTGATGCCGAGGCCTTGCTCGTAAAGGACGCCGAGATTGTACTGGCTGTCGACCACACCGTACTCAGCGCCTTTACGGAACCACTCGACCGCGCCGGCATAGGTCTGCTCACCGCCTTCACCTTCGGCCATGAAAACGGCGAGGTCGTGCATGGCTTTCACATTGCCGCCCGTGGCCGCCTTTTCCGTCCATTCCCGGGCGAGGGAGAGGTCTTTCGGCACGCCGGTACCACGCTCATGCAGTTTCGCGAGGGCATATTGCGCAATAGGCAAGCCCTTCTGCGCCGCCTTGCGCATCAGTGCCGCTCCCTCGGCATAATCGCCGGAGGTCAGCTTTTCCTGTGCCAACTGGTACTGGGCGATATAGTTGCCCGATGCAGCCGCGGCCTGAACGGTGACGACCGGCGGAACCGGAGCGTATTGTGTCGGGGCAGGCGGCGCAGCCGGTTCACCGAAGAGGTCCTCTTCGATTGCTGCTTCGGACGAGGCGTCCGTTGCGGCGGTCTCTTCGTCAGTTGGAAGTGAGGCTGCTGCCACGTCCTCCGAACCCGGATCAACATATGTGCTGGCAGGCGTGGTCTGGACCGGTGCTTCCTGCTTGCCGCGAATGTAGAGGTAGCCCCCTGCAGCAACGCCTGCGACGGCGACCGCGGAGGCGGCGGCGATGAGGGGCAGGCGGCTGGATCCGCCGCCGGATGTCATCCGGACGACCGGGCGCCCCGATACGGTTGTCGTCTGGGTGGCGCCCCTGCCGAAGCTTGCCGCCATGGCGGCCTTGCGGGCACGGGTCAGATAATCTGCGGTGTCTTCATCCAGCGCTTTGTCCGCTTCTTCCGAGATATCCTGCTCCGGCTCGGAAGCGGCCTCTGCGTCTGCGGCAGGTGCTGTGGGCAGGTCGAGTTCCTCGAACTCTTCATCATCGAAGATATCGGAGTCCCGTGCTTCGGTGTGCGCTTCGTCGAGGTCCTCCAGGCCGTCCAGCGCTTCGAGGGGATCGATGAAATCCTCCTCGCTGTCTTCTGCAAGCAGCTCCTCAACGGCACTTTCACTTTCTTCATCCGCTTCTTGCGTTTCGGCTTCCATCGTCGCGAAGCTCAGGCCTTCGACCGCGGCGCGGATGGCATCGAAATCATCTTCGAAGCACTCGGTTGTGTCTGCCGGAACTTCGTCTTCCGCTTCGGGTGCCCAGGATTCGATGCCCGCTTCGAAAACTTCCGCATCATCTGCTTCGAAAGTCAGGTCTTCTGTGTAGTCTTCCTGGGATTCGAAAGCGACGCCGCTGTCATCCTCAGCGGTTTCGAACTCTGGCTGGTCCGTTTCCGAAACCGGTTCATCCTCGATGAGGGGCGTCAGCTCGGCTTCCGGTTGCGCGACGGCGGGTTCAACTTCCACATCGGTTTCATCCGGGGCGAGATCGGCAAAAGCTTCAAATGTGTCGAAATCGTCAAAGCCTTCGAAGTCAATTGTGTTGTCAAATTCTTCAAATTGATCATCAGGTAACGGATTATCGTCAATACCGGACAGGCTGACGGGAACGCTATCCAGGTCAACCGGCGCGCCAGGAGGCGGGGTATCTTCTTCCAGATTTTCGAGGCGTGCGGCCAGCATTGCGATAGCTTTCTGCACCGGCGACAGGGACTCATTGGCCTGCGACTGCATCTGCTCCAGCCGTTCGGTGACGCCGGCGAGTGCGTCGGAGAGGCGCGCATCTGCCTTCTTGCGGTTTTCGTCCACTTGTTCGGCCAGCGTTTTGATGGCCTCGTTCTGGCGCAGTTGCAGCCGGTTGTTGGCCGCGGCCACCTGATCGCCGATTTGCTCGATCGCTTCGGCGCTGCGGGCTTCGCTGTCGTTTAGGCGTTGGGTGAGGTCTTCAGCCAGCTCCTCGATCCGATCACTGACAGTTTTACCCAGATGTTCAATCTCTTCGCGCACAGCTTCACTGGCAGCCGCATCGCTCCGATCCTCGACTTCGCGCAGGCGCGCGTCGAATGTTTCGTTGAGCGCGCCAACTTGCTCGGAAACTTTCTCAATCGCGTTGGCCTGGTGTTCCTCGCTGGCGTCCAGTCGCTCCTGCACGTTGCCAAGCGTTTCTTTCATTTCAGCGATGGCGTCTTCACGGGCACCCGTCGCGGTGCGTGCGATTTCTTCGGCAAGTTCCTGGCGTGCGGCATCCACCGTCTCGCGGACGGATGTCATCATGTCTTCAAAACGCGCCTCGAATTCCGAGCGCAGTTGACCGGCAAGCTCGGGATCGATCTTGCTCGCCACATCGCCGATCCGCTCGTCGAGGCTGGAAACGGTTGCTTCGAGATTCTTAAGCGCGGACTCTGTGGTGGTTTCCGCGAGCGTCAGGCGGTTCTGGATCTGGTCGAAGCGCATGTCCAGAGAATCGAGTGCACCAGAGACATCCGTCTCGATGGCCTCCATGCGTGTCTCGGTCGCTTCAAGCCGTTCTTCCCGGTCGTTAAGCGCAGCAAGGCGTTCCTGCACTTCGGTTTCCAGGCCCTCGACGCGTTCGGAAACCTGGCGGGCAACGCCAGCGGCGCGCAGGGCGGCCTGTTCAATGCCTTGCTTGATTTGATCGGCGGCCTCGGTCCGGCTGGTCTCGACCCGGGTCTCCATGGCCTCGACGCGTTCGATGATGTCCATGAAACCGGATTCAACCCGACCCTTGATGGCCTGGGTTTCCTGTCCAGCGAGTTCGTTCTCTTCGTACACGTGGCTGGCAAGCTTGCCGAGTGCGCTTTCGAGCGCTTTCAGGGCTTCAAGGTTTTCTTTCTGGGTATCTTCTTCTTCCAGCCGGCGGACTTTTTGTTTCAGGGCTTCATGGGTTTCCCGTAGCTGGTCGATCACGCCTTCCACATGGCCAGCAATTGCGGCGGTGGTTTGCTGTGTATCGTCAAGACGGCCCACCAGGTCATGGATTGCATCATCCATTCCGCTGATGGCCATGGCGGAGCGCGCCTCGGTCGCTTCAATCCGTCGGGTGAGACGCTCGAGCGCTTCGTCCGTGGGGCTGGAACGGGGGCGGCGCATTCCGGCCGGGGTAGCGACTTCGTTCGGTTGACGGCCCTCTGCAGGGGTTTTCATAAGCCGGTCGAGGTATTCGCCAAGGGTCAGGCCTTCCGAACGGGCGGCCTCTCGCGCGGCTTCCCGGGCGCGCTGGTCGATGCCTTTCGCCGCCTCTGTGCCTGACTGACTCATCCCCATACTCCTGACAGCCGATCCGCCCGCATCGGTTAACGAAACGAGCAGATTCATTCATTTTCCCAATGTTTGATGGCAGGTGCCGTCTTAAGGGGAGGTTAAAGGTAAAGATTTCCGCTTTAACTGGTAACTGTGGGGTAATTTCCGGCTAACTGGTCTCGAAGACCCATATGGCGCAAAATTTATTCTCAGCTTACGTTGACGTTCGCGTAAGGTTTGATCTAAGTTGCCCCTATGTCACACAAGCACCCCTCGATTTCCGCTGCAGATTCCCGCACCTACACCATCTCTGAACTCGCCCGGGAGTTCGGAGTGACACCACGGGCCCTGCGTTTCTATGAAGACAAAGACATGCTGCACCCGGCGCGCGACGGCATGATGCGGGTTTACTCAAACCGTGACCGCGCCCGGCTGACGATCATTGTCCGCCTCAAGCGTCTCGGTTTGCCGCTGGCCGACATCCGCGAGATCCTTGATCTCTACGCGCTGAATGATGGCAAGCGGGCGCAGACGCGCATGATGCTGGAGAAGTTCCGCAAGCAGGTGAAAGAGCTGGAGATCCAGCGTGAAGATATCGACACCGCGCTCGGCGAACTTCGCAAAGGCATCGTTTGGCTGGAGGGCCTGGTCGACCAGGTCGGTCCGACCGAAGAAGGCAAGCGTCAGGCCGCTGCATATGAAGCCGTGGCGCGTCGTCAACTTGACGAAGTCTGATCTGTAAGGCGCGGGTTTCCGCCATTTTAGAAAGACCTTTCCAGAAGGGCGCGCTACGAAAGTGGTGGTCGCCCTTCACGCATTAAAGGACATGCTTAGATGCCTCGTTACGACGCTCCCGTTCGCGATATGCGCTTCATTCTTCAGGAAGTGCTTCAGATCCAGAATTATTCGAACCTGCCCGGCTTCGAGGAAGTGACACCGGATCTGGTCAACGCAATCCTCGAGGAGGGCGGCAAGTTTGCGAAGGAAGTGCTTTATCCGCTGAACGCCGTTGGTGATCGTCAGGGCTGTGTTCGCAGCGATGACGCGAGCGTAAAGACGCCGGACGGGTTTCCGGATGCCTACAAGCAGCTGGTCGAAGGTGGCTGGCCGCTGCTCTCGGTGGATCCGGAAATGGGCGGGCAGGGCCTGCCGCACGTCGTGAACATCGCATGGACCGAGATGGTCTCGTCATCGAACATGGCGTTCGGCATGTATCCGGGGCTGACCCATGGCGCATTTCAGGCGCTGATGGCAGGCGGCTCGGATGAACTCAAAGCCAAATATGGTCCGAAAATGGCGTCGGCTGAATGGGCCGGCACGATGAACCTGACCGAACCGCAATGCGGTACGGATCTCGGCATGATCAAGACAAAAGCCGTGCCCCAGCCGGACGGCAGCTACAAGATTACGGGCCAGAAGATCTGGATTTCCGGCGGCGAGCAGGACCTGACCGACAACATCATCCACCTTGTGCTGGCTCGCATCGAAGGTGGCCCGGAAGGCATCAAGGGCATCTCGTTGTTCCTCGTGCCAAAATACATGGTGGGCGAGGATGGCTCGATTGGTGAGCGCAATGCCTGCTCCTGTGGTGGCCTCGAAGAGAAGATGGGCATCCACGGCAACGCTACCTGCGTGATGAACTATGATGGTGCGACCGGCTTCCTAGTGGGTGAGGAACACAAGGGTATGCGCACCATGTTTGTCATGATGAACGAAGCGCGTCTCGGTGTCGGTCTGCAGGGCCTGTCGCAAGCAGAGCTTGCCTATCAGAATGCTGCTGACTTTGCGCGCGATCGTGTTCAGGGCCGTTCGCTGACTGGCGCTAAATCGCCCGACCAGCCAGCTGATCCGATTATCGTGCATCCAGATGTGCGGCGTATGCTGCTGGACCAGAAAGCGTTCATCGAAGGCGCGCGCTGCTTCACTTACTGGACAGCCTTCCAGGCTGACCTTGAGCACAAGTCAACGGAAGACAGCGTCCGCGAAAAATCAGCCGACTATATGGCGCTGCTGACCCCGGTGGTGAAAGCCTATCTGACGCACAAGGGTTATGAGTGCGCAAACTGGGCCCTGCAGCTGCATGGCGGTTCCGGTTTTACCCGTGAATGGGGCATGGAGCAGATCGTCCGCGATTGCCGGATTACCACGATCTATGAAGGGACGAACGGCGTTCAGGCGCTGGACCTGGTTGGCCGCAAGCTGGCCGCCAATGGCGGGCGTGCTGTGTTCTCCTTCTTCTCTGAAATTGATGAATTCATTTCGGCGAACGAAGGCAATGAAGAGATGGTGCTGTTCATCGAGGGCCTTCAGAAGATCAAGGCCGAGCTGCAGGAAGGTACGATGTGGCTGATGCAGAACGGCATGTCGGACTTCAACAATGCTGGCGCCTCCAGCCACGACTACCTGCACCTGTTTGGTCTGACCGCGCTTGCTTACATGTGGGCCCGGATGGCGAAGGTTGCGCAGGACAGCAAGGGCAAGGAGCCCTTCTATGAGCAGAAGCTGGCCACCGGCCGCTACTTCGTGGAGCGGCTCTTGCCGGATGGCGCTGCTCATCTCGCAAAAGTGAAGACCGGTGCCGCGCCGCTGATGAGTCTCGAAGCAGACGCCTTCTGAGGCGAATTTTTCCAGATTTTGACTGTCTCGGGGTTGTCGCGGGAGTGTGCTACACTCCCTGCGGCTACCTGCGGCAAAATTTTCCCTGAATTCGCGCATATCTGACGCCGGGGAAGGTCTGGGAAAAACAAGGGTGGGCGGCTACATGTTTACGTGAACGTAAGCGGCAACTTCCCGCTTGCTCACTATATACAAAATCAAAGCCGGAGACCGAACATGCAACAGAGCCCGCTCAACGTACCCAAGGCCGCCTGGCGGCAGGATGAGGAGCTCGACATTTTCTCCGATGCGGTCGGCCAGTTCTTCGAAAAGGAATGTGCTCCGCACGTGCCGGAGTGGCGCAAGGCCGGCATTGTGCCAAAGGAAATCTGGAAGAAGGCAGGCGAAATGGGCCTGCTTGGGGCATCGGTTCCGGAAGAATACGGCGGCGCAGGCGGCGATTTCCGTCACGAAGCGATCATCATCGAACAGCAGCAGTGGAAGGGCATCGACGGCTTCGGCATCACGCTGCACAACGCCATCATCGCTCCTTACATCACGGCCTATGGCACGGAAGAGCAAAAGCGCCGGTGGCTGCCGGGCATCTGCTCTGGCGACATCGTTACCGCGATCGCGATGACGGAACCGGGCGCCGGGTCTGACCTTCAGGGGATGAAGACGACCGCCAAGCGTGATGGCGATGAGTATGTCATCAACGGTTCGAAGACGTTCATTTCCAATGGCCAGACAGCGAACCTGATCCTGCTTTGCGTCAAGACCGACCCAAGCCAGGGTGCGAAAGGCATTTCCATCATCGGCGTCGAAACGGACAAGGTGGAAGGCTTCCGCCGCGGCCGGAACCTGGAGAAGGTCGGCCAGCACGCGGCGGATACGTCCGAACTGTTCTTTGATGACGCGCGTGCCGGCTTCCAACCTCCTGGGCGAAGTGGAAGGCAAAGGCTTCATCCAGCTGATGCAGAAACTCCCGCAGGAGCGTCACATTATCGGCCTTCAAGGCGTCGGCATGATCGAGCGCGCGATCCATGAGACGGTTGAGTATGTCAAGAACCGCAAAGCCTTCGGCGGCACGATCTTCGACTTCCAGAACACGCAGTTCAAGCTGGCCGAAGCCAAGACCGAAGGCACCGTTGCAAAAGTGTTCGCCGATCACTGTACGGAGCTTCTTCTGAAGGAAGAGCTCGATGCGGCTACCGCTTCCATGTCCAAGTACTGGATCAGTGACCTGCAGTGCAAAATCATCGACGAGTGCCTGCAGCTGCACGGCGGCTTCGGTTACATGGATGAATATCCTATCGCCCAGATGTATGCGGACTCCCGTGTCCAACGCATCTATGGCGGCGCCAACGAAGTCATGAAAATGCTGATCGCGAGAACGCTCTGAGCCATGGCATTTGATCCAGTCTCATTCTTTGGCAATCCGGCCAACGCACCGCCCATCGCGGCGCTGCTTGGCTGGAAATTGCTGGAGTTTGATGCTGACAAGGGCTGGATCAAAGTGGGCTTTGAACCGAAACCCGATTTTCTGAATCCGGCTGGCCTGGTGCAAGGCGGTATGCTTGTCGCCATGCTGGATGACACCGTCGGGCCAGCCGTAATCGTTGCGTCCAATGGGCAAGCGTACACAACAACGATTGACCTTCACACGCATTTTCTGCGGCCGGTGAAACTCGGACCGATTACGACGGAAGCGACCGTGACCCGGTTGGGCAGAAGTGTTGCTTTCACGGAAGCCAGGTTGTTCGATAGCGAGGGCCGCTTGTGCGCGCGTGCCACATCCAGTGCTTCGGTTGGACCGATGCCAGGTGGTGCCAATGCCTGACAGCCACCTCATCCGTGACGTCTTTCCATCTCCAAGTCCGAGTTCGACCTCGCTTGGCTTCGAGCTTCTCGCGCTCGACATGAAGGAACTGACGACACGGGTGCGTTTCGAAGGCCGGCCGGAATTCTGCAATCCCGCTGGTGTCATTCAGGGCGGGTACCTTGTCGCCATGATGGATGACACAATCGGCATGTTGGCCGGCATGAAAGCTGGCAAGACGAAATTGCCGTCGACGGTAGACCTGCACACCCACTTCCTCCGTCCGGTTCGCAAAGGCGCCATCGAAGTGGTGGCGCGCTTGCGCAATGTCGGCCGGGCTATGCTTTTCGCCGAAGCGGAACTTTACGATTCACGCGGCAAGGAAGCTGCCCGTTCCACGGCGAGTCTCACCTTGAACCCGGTCCTGAAGCCGGCCAGGGAGGGGTAAAATGGCTGTGATGCAGAACTATGCCGAGCTCCTGTTCACGGATGCTGTGAAAGCCTATCAGGAACAAGCTGGTATGCGGGAGAAATACGAAAGCATTTACAGCGACCGCCATCGTGGCCCGTTGGACGACGATACGATTGCGTTTCTGTCGAGCATGACCAGCTTCTATATCGCCTCCACCAGTAGCAATGGGTGGCCCTACATCCAGCATCGCGGCGGTCCCGCAGGCTTCATTAAAATCCTTGGGCCGGATACGATTGGCTTTGCGGACTATCTCGGCAATCGGCAGTTCATCACGCGCGGCAACCTGGATGGGTCAAACCGCGTTTCCCTGTTTTTTATGGACTACACCCGCCGCGCTCGCCTGAAGATGCTGGGAGAAGCACTGATGGTCGATGCCGCGTCCGATCCTGAACTGCAGAATGCTCTGGCTCAGGAAGGGCAAGGTCCGGTGGAGCGCTTGATGACGATCAAGATCGTCGCTCGTGACTGGAATTGCCCCAAATATATCGTGCCGCGGTATACAGAGGAACAAGTTGCTCAGTTGATCGCCCCAAGGCTCAACCAGTTGGTGGAAGAGAACCAGCTGCTAAAGGCCCGGATCGCTCAGCTGGAAGGCAAGCAATCGCCTGACACAATCTCGGAATAACAACCACTCCCAGGAAAGGAGTTACTTCAAATGACTGAAGCCTATATTTACGACGCGGTCCGTACGCCGCGTGGCAAAGGCAAGAAAAGTGGTTCGTTGCACGAAATCACGTCGCTTAGCCTCGCCACGCAAGTGTTGCAGGCCATCCGTGAGCGGAATGAGCTGGATACGTCCAAGGTCGATGATGTCGTGCTCGGCTGTGTGTCGCCGGTGGGTGAACAGGGCGCTGATATCGCCCGCGTTGCCGTGCTGAACGCAGATTATGCTGAAACGACTGCTGGGGTTCAGGTTGATCGCTTCTGCGCATCAGGCCTGGAAGCCTGCAACATGGCCGCTTCGAAAGTCATGACTGGCGAGGCCGACATGGCCATCGGTGGCGGCGTTGAATCCATGAGCCGCGTGCCGATGGGCGCGTCCGGCGGTGCCTGGTCTACGGACCCGCAGGTTGCCCTCAAAACTTATTTCACCCCGCAGGGTATCGGTGCCGACACGATCGCCACAAAGTACGGCTTCTCTCGCGATGACGTCGACGCTTTCGCCATCGAAAGCCAGAAGCGCGCAGCACGCGCCTGGGCTGAAGGCCGCTTTGCCAAATCCATCGTCCCGGTGAAAGACCAGATGGGCGGCATCCGCCTCGACCATGACGAGCACATGCGTCCGGATGCTGACATGCAGTCGCTCGCTGGGCTGAACCCGTCCTTCGCCGGCATGGGTGCGATGGGCTTTGATGAGGTCATCAAGCAGCGTTATCCAGAACTGGAAAGCATCAACCACGTACATCACGCCGGCAACTCGTCGGGCATCGTGGATGGTGCTTCGGCCGTTCTGTTCGGATCGAAGGAAATGGGCGAAGCCCTGGGTCTCAAGCCGCGTGCCCGCGTGAAGGCGATGGCGTCAATCGGTTCCGAACCCGGCATCATGCTGACAGGCCCGACCTACGTGTCGGAGAAGGTTCTGAAGAAAGCCGGCATGAATCCGGAGGACATCGACTTGTACGAGTTGAACGAAGCCTTCGCGTCGGTTGTCCTGTTGATGATGCAGAATCTCAACATTCCACACGACAAGATGAACGTGAACGGCGGTGCCATCGCCATGGGCCACCCGCTGGGTGCCACCGGCGGCATGATCCTCGGTACGATGGTGGACGAGCTGGAGCGGGCCGACAAGGAGACCGCCCTGATTACGCTCTGCGTCGGTGCCGGTATGGGCACGGCCACGATCATCGAACGCGTCTAATCCTTACACAGAATAATCGGAATTTAGTATCATGAAACTCGAAACATTTGGTTGGGATATCGACGCGGACGGCATCGCACACGCCGTGTTCGATGTGCCGGGCCGCAGCATGAACACGCTGACGGGCAAGGCAGTCGCCGACATCATCGCCATTGCAAACGAAGTTGCTTCCAACGACGCCATCAAGGGCCTGGTCATCTCCTCCGGCAAGCCAAGCGGCTTCTGCGCCGGGGCGGACCTTGGCGAAATGGGCGACCGCGCTGGCGGCGGTGAGAAGAAAGACCTCTCCGAAGCCGAACTGAAGAAACAGCAGTTCGACCAAGGTTTTGCCCTCAACGGTACCCTGCGCAAGCTGGAAACCTGCGGCAAGCCGGTGGCTGTAGCGCTCAACGGCCTCGCCCTCGGCGGCGGCCTCGAAGTGGCGCTCGCTTGCCATTACCGCGTTGCCGCAAACGACAATCCGAAACTCCAGTTCGGTCTGCCGGAAGCCAAGATCGGTCTTCTGCCGGGTGCCGGCGGCACGCAGCGTCTGCCACGCCTCGTCGGCGTTCAGGCGGCGCTACCGCTGATCCTGCAGGGGCAAAGCTTCAATGCCGAAAAAGCCCTTGCGATGGGCGTTGTCCAGGAGCTCGCTTCGTCTTCCGAAACGGTCGACAAAGCCAAGGCATGGGTGAAAGCCAACCCGACGGCCAAAGCGCCTTGGGACGAAAAAGGCTACAAGGTTCCGGGCGGCGTGCCGCACAAATCCCCGGGCGCTGGCCAGGTTGCCACGATGTCGAACATGATGTTGTCATCGAAAACCTACGGTAACTATCCGGCTCAGAAAAACATCCTGTCCTGCATCTATGAAGGCATTCAGGTGCCGATCGATGCAGGTCTGCGTATCGAAACGCGCTACTTCATCAACACGCAGCAGCGCCCGGAAGCGAAGGCCATGATCCGGTCGCTGTTCCTGTCGATGCAGGAACTGTCGAAAGGTGCAAACCGTCCGGCTGGTCATCCGAAGACGGAGTTCAAGAAGATTGCCGTGATCGGCGCCGGCCTGATGGGCGCAGGCATTGCCTACGTCCAGGCAAAAGCCGGCATCCCGACTGTGCTGGTCGATGTCTCGAAAGAGAACGCCGAGAAGGGCAAGGACTACTCCCGCCGTCTCGTCGACAAGGATGTTTCCCGCGGCAAGTCCACGAAAGAGAAGGGCGATGCCCTGCTCGATCTGATCACCACGACGGACTCCTATGATGATGTCAAAGGGGCGGATCTGGTCATCGAAGCCGTGTTTGAAAACGTCGAGCTGAAAGCGAAGATCACCGAGATGGCTGAAGCTGTTCTGGATGATGACGCAGTCTTCGGCTCCAACACCTCGACGCTGCCGATCACGGGCCTCGCCAAGGCGTCGAAGCGTCCGGAGAACTTCATCGGCATTCACTTCTTCTCGCCGGTGGAACGCATGGGCCTCGTTGAGATCATCTCCGGCAAGGAAACCAGCGAAGCCACGCTTGCCAAGGCAGTCGACTATGTGCTGGCCATCCGCAAAACGCCGATCGCGGTCAACGACAGCCGCGGCTTCTACACCTCGCGCTGCTTCGGCACCTACACGCGCGAAGGCATGGAAATGCTCGCCGAAGGTATCAAGCCGGCGATCATCGAGAATGTCGGCCGCCAGTGCGGCATGCCGATGGGCGCGCTGGAAGTGTCCGACTCTGTTGGTCTCGACACGGCTCTGAAAGTGACACGCGCCACGGCGGAAGCCGCGGGTGTGGATATTCAGGGCGACGAGCGCACTCAGTTCCTCGCCTGGCTGGTCGAAGACCAGGGCCGCGTCGGCCGCAAGGCTGGCAAGGGCTTCTACGACTACAACGAGAAGGGTAAGCCGGAACGCCTGTGGCCAGACATCAACAAGATGATCGAAGTGAAGGTGGATGAGTGCCCGCCCGACATGAAGAAGGAACTGACGAACCGCTTCCTCGTCCGTCAGGCGATCGAAGTGGCTCGCTGCTTCGACGAAGGCGTCATCACCGATGCACGCGATGCTGACATCGGCTCTATCCTCGCTTGGGGCTTTGCGCCGTTTACGGGTGGTTGCTGCTCCTATGTCGACCTGATCTGGGGTATCAAGGAGTTCGTCGCCGAGGCTGACCGTCTGGCCGCCAAGTATGGCGAACGGTTCGAACCGCCGGCCGTCTTGCGCGACATGGCCGCGAAAGGTGAAGGTTTCTACGACCGTTTCCCGCCTGCCGGAACCAAGGCAAAGGCCGCTGCTTAACAGCCGCCTGAACCAAAAAGAAAAGGCCGGAGCAATGCTCCGGCCTTTTTTTGTCTGTCAGTAATATGATCTGAGGCGTTACTTGCGGGCGCGGGACCACCAGCCGGTGCGGCGGGGTGCGGCCGACTTTTCGGCTTCGGCCGGTTCGGACGCTTGCTTGATCTCAGCTTCAGCTTCCAGTCCCGCAGCGCTTTCTTCCATGTGAGCGACAACAGCTTCAGCTTCGACTTGCGCTTCGATGGCTTCCACGGCGTCGGCCTCAGTCGGCATGACGTCCGATGCGGGCTGTTCAGCCGGTTTGGATTCTTGAGTCTCAACGGCCGGTTCGCTTGCCGTTTCAGCTGGCGCTGCTTCGGCGACCGTTTCTTCCGCCGGTGCTTCTTCCTTTGGTTCAGTCTTGCGGGCGCGGGAGCGGCGGGCGCGCTTCGGCTTCGGCTTTTCTTCGGTTTCAGCGTCAGCCTCAGCCTCGGCTTCCGCCTTCACGTTTTCCGTGATCGGTTCCGGAGCGCTTTCAGGTTCTGATGCTTCTGGCTGTGCTGGCGGCTCTTCATCCAGCATGTCCGGCGCGCTTGCGGCCAGGCCGTCGAGATAGGCACCGCCATCGGCTGGGGCATTCTCGCTTTCGCCTTCGGCGCGGTCGGAATTGTTCCGGCGGCGACGGCGGCCACCCCGGCGTCCGCGGCGGCGGCGTTTGCGTGGGGCGTCGTCACCTTCACCTTCGTCACCGGAGGCTTCTGTGCCTTCGTCGTCGTCTTCGTCGGAATCGTCATCGGTGCCGTCAGTGGCATTATCCTCCAGGGCGACGATCGGGGCTTCGCCATCGACGACTTCCATGCCGGTTTCGCGATCGCCCTTGTTGCGGCGGCGTCCACCACGGCGGCGGCGCTTGCGGCGGGAGGATTTCTTCTCGTCGCCGTCTTCATCGCCATCGGCTTCGGATTCGTCGCCGGCATCGGCATCGGCGGAATCTTCGTCCTCGAGGCTTTCATCATCCTCGTCAGACGGGGCTGGCTTGGAAGGCTTCTGCAATGAGCGAGGCTGTTTGCGTTTCTTCGGTTTGGCGTTCTGGTCACGCTCGGCATCGATCGTGAAGTCGCCTGGCAGCATCTCTTCGGAGGAGTGGATGGAGACCGCAAATCCGGCCATCCGCTCGATCTCGATGAGAGCTTCGCGCTTGTTGTTCAGGATGTAGAGCGCCACATCGGTCGGCGCTTTCACCGAAATCGATTTCAGGCCGCCAGTCGCCGCGCGGGCCTCGATTGCCCGGATCAGCTGCAATGCAGCCGACGGAATAGAGCGGCGGCGCCCGGTGCCGTTACAGGACGGGCAGGGATCGGAGGTCGCCTGCAGCACACCCTGACGGCGACGCTGGCGGGAGATCTCCATCAGGCCGAACTGCGAGATCCGGCCGTGCTGGACCCGGGCCCGGTCGACCTTGAGGCATTCTTTCAGCTTCTTTTCGACCGCGCGGTTGTTCTTGTTCTCATCCATGTCGATGAAGTCGATCACGATGAGACCGGCGAGGTCGCGCAGCCGCATCTGGCGGCAGGCTTCTTCGGCGGCTTCAAGATTGGTGCGGGTGGCGGTCTGTTCGATGTTTCGTTCGCGCGTCGCTTTGCCGGAGTTCACGTCGATCGCGACCAGCGCTTCGGTCTGGTTGATGACGAGATAGCCGCCGGATTTCAGCTGAACGACCGGGGAATAGATCGAATCGAGCTGCTCCTCGACCGCTTCGGAAACGAAGAGTGGATCCTCTTCCTTCCAATGCTGAACCTTCTTGGACTGGCTCGGCATGATCAGCTTGGCGAGATCCTTCGCCTCGCGATAGGCGTCCTCGCCCTGAACAAGGACTTCTTCGATCTCCTTGTCGAACATGTCCCGCATGGCGCGGTGAACCAGCCCGCCTTCGGCATTGATCAACATCGGTGCTTCGGAACTCAGCGTCTTTTCGACGATCGTCTCCCAAAGCTTTGAAAGGTATTCGTAATCGCGCTTGATCTCGGCCTTCGTGCGCTTGGCACCGGCAGTCCGCACGATCAGGCCCATGCCCTCCGGCACGTCCAGTTCGGACACGATGGACTTCAGGCGCTTGCGGTCGGAACTGTTGACGATCTTCCGGGAGATGCCGCCGCCACGGGGCGTGTTCGGCATGAGGACCGAGTAGCGGCCGGCAAGTGAGAGGTAGGTTGTCAGGGCTGCGCCTTTGGAGCCACGCTCTTCCTTGACCACCTGGACCAGCATCACCTGACGGCGGCGGATGACTTCCTGGATCTTGTAGCGCTTGGAGATCGAAGTGCGGCTGGACTTTCGGGCCGGGCGGCGGCCCGATGCTTTCGCCGATTTGGCTTTCTTGCCGCCATCTTCACCATTGTCGCCGTTTTCATCGTCTTCGCTGTCAGCGGAGGCCTCGTCGGCTTCATCGTCTGCATCGGAGTCGTCGGATGCGCTGGCTTCTTCGTCGTCACCGTTGGAGTCGTCGGAATCGTCGCCGTTTTCGGCGTCTGCAGAGGCCTCGTCGTCCTCGTCATCCTCTTCGATGGCGGCGGCGGCTTCTTCTGCGGCTTCGCGCAGAAGGGCTTCCCGGTCTTCGGCCGGAAGCTGGTAATAATCCGGGTGGATCTCGCTGAAGGCGAGGAAGCCATGGCGATTGCCGCCATACTCCACAAAGGCCGCCTGCAGCGACGGCTCAACCCGCGTTACCTTTGCCAGGTAGATATTGCCGCGGAGTTGTTCGTTACCGGTTGTTTCGAAGTCGAAGTCGTCGACCTGCCCATTGTTGACGATCGCCACACGGGTCTCTTCCGGGTGGGCGGCGTCGATCAGCATGAGTTTGCTCATGTAGAGGAACCTTTTGATCCGGCGCTGCTGTAACGGGCGGTTTTCGCCTCAGGCAGTCTAGCTGGCCGGTCTGAATATTGAGGGAATGGGTGCAGGCACGACCGCCTTCATGCCGGCTCGGCGGCATTGGAAAAGCGTAATTAAGGGCGGCACCCGTGTACATTTGCTCTGCTTTCCGGAGCGCGGCGCCCGCTGACCTGTGTAGGGTGAGCCGGGATCGCTGGCGCGTCATAAGGAAACTTGCGTTGTAGCGCGGCAATCCGGCTACGGCCCGGATAGTGCCCGGTTTTCTCGCCCAAGAAAAGAGTCAAATCGTGAATTGGCTGCTGTTCCTGATTAGCTTCGGTCAATCGTGGGTTAATGTTCGGTTTGCTAAGGAGGCAGTTCGATCCATGTTTTCGTTGTCTTCTGGTGGTAAAAATATCAACTGAATGTTGAATTTTCGGGTGATTTTCCTGGCGATAGCCATCTGCCTCGGAGCTGTTCAGGCCCGGGCTGAGGTGCGCGATGTGCGCGTCGTAGGCAACGGCGCGCCAACCCGAATCACGATCTGGACAGATACGGCACAGGATCCGAGAGCCTACATGGTCGAAGGTGCCACCGGTCGGGCAGTTGTCCTACCCTTGCTGGGCGGGGCGTCTGATCAATCGGGAACCGGCATGGGCGGAGTGCCGAACTGGAAAATTTCGGGGGCGGAACTGCGTTTCAGCCTCGACCGGCCTTTGATGGTGACGCGGGTCCTGACCCTTCCGCCGACCGGTACGGCGACCCAGCACCGCGTGATCATCGACCTCGACACCGTTTCCGAAGCCCGCTTTGCCAGCGTGGCCCGGCGCGACATGCGCCAGTTGGCGAAGGCCCTGACCGCCCGGAACGAGGCCGGACAGCGTCGCGAAGTGGCTGCGCTGCGGCCCGGAATGGGCCAGAAGAAATATGTCATTGTGGTGGATGCGGGTCATGGCGGGAAAGACCCAGGTGCGCTGGCCGTTACTGGCAAGAAGGAAAAAGATATTACACTCGCCGCCGCGCTGCAGCTTAAGGAGCTGCTGGAGGCAGATGCGCGATACGAAGTCCGCCTGACACGCGAAACCGACACCTTCATAGAGTTGGAAGACCGGGTGACGCTGGCCCGGAACTGGGGGGCGAACCTCTTTATTTCGCTGCATGCGGATGCTGCAGGCAGGGACTCTGTGTCCGGGGCGTCTGTCTACACAATTTCGGCACGCGGCGAATCCCGGATCGACAAGGAAGCCAGCAAGAATGACTGGGAAATCCCGCTCGAAGACGGCACGGCGCAGTCCATCACCGGCATCCTCAAGGATTTGGTGAAACGGGAAACGAAGACCCACTCCGCCGAATTTGCCGAATTGCTGCTGCCGGAACTGCAGCAGGCAGGGCCCGTGCTGCGGGATACCCACAAGAACGCCGGTTTTTACGTGCTGCTGGCGCCGGATGTGCCCGCGGTCCTGCTGGAGCTCGGCTTCTTGACCAACCGCGATGACGCCAACCGGCTGCAGTCGCGGTCCGGCCGCCAGAAATCGATGAATGCGGTGAAGCGCGGTATCGACCGCTTCTTCATTCAGCAGGAAAAGCTGCTGGCGGACCGTTCCGGCTGATACAACGGGGAAATTCGCTTGCCGGGCCGGAAACGAACTGAGACACTTTCATGATGAGACGAACCGGGGCCGTTTCCGCATTCCTGCTGTCGCTGAGCTGCGCAGCTTGCGCGGCGTATCCGGGGTTCGGCTCGCATGGGTTTTCCCAGGACTCTCGTTACGCACCGCCCGCGGATGCAGCGGCGTTCGGAGACTTTCTTGTCGCCCGATATGCCGCGATGACTGATGATCCAAGAGAAGCGGCCAACCGGTATGCGGCATCAATTGAGACTGCGCCGGAGTCCGCCGGTATTGCACAACGCGCCGTATTCTCGGCTCTTCTGACAGGGAATTACCCGCAGGCTGTGCGCCTGGCGAACAAGGCCCACAGCGCAGGAAATTTCGGCACGCTGGTGCGGCTGACACTCGGCATCGAGGCGTTTTCCGAGGGCAAGGACTCTGTCTCTGCTGCCTATCTGACGGAGGATGGCTTCGGGCCGTTCAACCGGACCGTCGCGCGAGGCATATCGGCCTGGCGGATTCTAGGATCAGTCGGGCCCGCCGCTGCCGAGACCTATCTGCAGGATACGTTGACGGGAGACCCGCGCCTCGACAGCGCGACGCTCTACATGATGGGACTGATCCAGTTGTCGGCGCACAGCGATGAGGATGCGCTGGCAACCTTCGAAACGCTCTGGGATTCCGGTGCGAGACTGTCGATCGGCCTGGATGCGCACGCCCGTTTGCTCGCTGCGAACGGCGATCGGGCCAGGGCGTTGAGTTTGCTGAAAACCTTTCAGGAGGAGATTGGCGAAAACTCCGCCCTCGAAAACCTGCGCAAGGATATTCAGTCAGGACGGGACATTCAGGTGACGCGTCTGACACCCCGTCAGGGGGCGGCGCTGGCGGTGTATATTCCGGCAGCCGCACTGATAACGCGCACCGATGACGACGTGGCTTCAGTCTATTTCGTGCTCGCTTTGGCACTCGATCCTGACCTCCATGAAGCGCGGACCCTCTGGGCGCAATCTCTGGAGAAAGCCGGACGGGAAATCGAGGCGATCAGCGTTCTGGCAGACGTTCCGGAAACCTCACCCTACTACTCCGCGGCGCGCGGGCAGATCGCCTGGGCGCTGCTCCGGCTCGGCCGGGAGGATGAGGCTGTACAGGTTGCGCGGCAGGCGCTGGAGACATCGCCGGACCGGGGCCTTCGGGTCCAGCTGGCCGAGATCTACAGAGCGGAATCGCGGTACCGGGAGGCAGATCGCCTGCTGACCGAGATTATCAGGGACGACGACCTGAAGGGGCGGGAGGACTGGCGGCTTCTCTTCTCGCGCGGCGCCGCTCGACATGCGCTCGACGATTGGGCTGGCGCTGAGGCGGACCTGAAGCAGGCGCTGCAGATTGAGCCGCACAGCCCGCTGGTCCTGAACTATCTGGGCTATGCCTATGTGGATCAGGGAATCCATCTGGAGGAGGGGCTGAATCTGATCCGGACGGCGCTGACCTATGATCCGGATTCCGGCTTCATCACGGACAGTCTCGGCTGGGCGTACTACCGTCTCGGCCGGTACGAACTGGCAACTTACTTCCTTGAAAAGGCAGTGGAATTGGAGCCTGGAGATCCAACCCTGAATGACCATCTGGGTGACGCATACTGGCGCAGCGGGCGGACGCTGGAGGCGAAATACCAGTGGGAGCGGTCGCTGAAGCTGGAGCCGGCGGAGCAGGAGCGGGCGCGGATTGAAGTGAAGCTGCTGAGGGGACCGGACGAGCCTGCCGTGGTGCGGGCCGAATCCGAACAGCCCCTGCCGCACCGGCCTTAAGACCAATGAAAACAGGCGATTATAGCGCGCTGGCCCCGGCCAAGGTGAACCTGTTCCTGCATGTCGGGCCGGTCCAGCCGAACGGCCGCCACCCGCTCGACTCGCTCGTCATGTTCGCGGGCGAGGAGGCGGCAGACCGCCTCTCGGTCATGATCAACGATGACTTGTCCATGACTATAACCGGACCAGGCATGACCAATCCGGATCATATCGGACCAGTGGATGACAATCTCGTGCTTCGCGCGGCGAGGGCGCTGCAGGCCGAGACGGGCACCAGCCAAGGCGCCGCGTTCACACTCGAAAAGCACCTGCCCATCGCCGCCGGCATCGGGGGCGGCTCTGCCGACGCCGCCGCCGCGCTGCGCCTGCTGACCCGGCTCTGGAGCACTGACCCCGCCGCCGCCCGCAAGATCGCCCCGAGCCTTGGCGGCGATGTCCCGGTCGCGCTCGAGGGCCACGCCGCCCTGATGCAGGGCGAGGGCGAACGGGTGCGCCGCGCCGCAGGCCTTCCGCGCGTCCCGGCCCTGCTGGTCAATCCGAAACTGGCTTGCCCGACGGGGCCCATCTTCCGTGCCTATGACGAGGCAGGCGGCGGCGCAGGCTTCCGCGAGTTCGGCGCCGTGCCCCCCTTCGAGCGTATCCGGGATCTCGCCGGCTGGCTGGGCGAGCAGCGCAACGACCTTCAGGCCCCGGCCATCACCGCCGTGCCACAGATCGCTGGCGTGCTGGAGACGCTGAACGCCTTGCCAGATGTCCTGCTCACCCGCATGAGCGGATCGGGGGCGACCTGTTTTGCCCTGTTCGAAACCGAAGAGACCGCCCGCCGGGCCGAAGCGCAACTCAGCGCCGACCGGCCGGACTGGTGGATCAGGGCAACTTCGCTGGGAGACGCGATTTGAGCTGGGAAGCGATCACCTTCCTCCGCCTGATGGGGCCGGTGTTGCTGTCGGCGGCGTTTTGCGGGATGATATTCCTGGTGCGGATCAATGACGCGCCGGATGGGGGGCGCAAGGTCCAGGCTGCACCGGTGCCAAGTTCCGGCGGTGTGGCGATCCTCCTCACGCTCGCTGTCTCCGTCTGGCTTGCGGGCGAAGCCGGTTTGCTTTCGCCTGACTGGACGCGCAATGGCACGCAGACAATTCTGGCCATGACCATGGCGGCCGGCATGATCGGGTTCGTCGACGACAAATGGGGCATGAACGCCTGGCTGAAACTGGTGCTGACGGCGACGCTCGCGATCTCTTTCGCGGTGCTGGACCCGGGGCTGCGCCTCGCCAGCCTGCCATTGCCGCTGGTCATGGCGGGCGTCGCCTTCTGGCTGATGGTCACCATGAACGGCGTGAACTTCATGGACGGGTCCAACGGCCTCGCCATGGGCTCGTCTGCCATCATGCTGCTCGGCGCGGCGGGTGTGCTGTGGCGGGTCGACCCGGCCCAGGCCTTTCCGGGCCCGGCGCCGGACCTTGCCTTTCTGTGCGTGACAGCCGCGCTCGCCATTCTGGGCTTCCTTGCGTGGAACCTGCCGGGGCGGCTTTATGCCGGGGATTCCGGCGCCTTCGGCATCGGCGCTTTCTTTGGTGGCGTCGGCATCATTGTTGGCGTCGTTTCGACCATCTGGACCGCCGCGATCCTGTTCCTGCCTTTCCTCGTCGACGTGGTGCTGACCGTCGTCTGGCGCGCCCGGAACGGCCAGTCGGTCATGACCGCCCACCGCGACCATGCCTACCAGCTCTTCCTGCGCAGCGGCTGGAAACACATCCCCGTCGCCGTCCTCTGGTGGGTCTTCAGCTGGGCCTGTGCGCTGGCCGCCATGAACGTGCCGGACAGCCTCGCGATGTTTGCCTTCTTCGGGCTGACGATTGTGGGGAGCGGCCTCTGGTTCCTCCAGCGCCTGACCATGGGCCGGCGGCTCGCGGCGGAGGGGCTGTAGGCGCGGTTCCGGTGGGCTACATCCCCTCCGCCTTCGCGCGGCGCCAGTAGTAGATGGCCATGAGCGTGACGATGACCGGGACGATCAGGCCATACTCATCGATCCAGACGCGAGTATGTTCGTTGCGCGTTGGTCTGCCTCCCGAAAAGTGGTCCGTTATTTGAGTTAGTTCCGGCTTCAGATATGGAGCTGAGACATGGGCAAGAGAGCCAAGCCTGAAGAGATTATTGCGAAACTGCGGGAGGTGGAGGTTCGCCTCGCTCGCGGTGAAACTGCAGCTTCGGCGGCGCGCGCCGTCGGTGTGACCGAACAGACCTACTACCGCTGGCGCAAAGAGTATGGCGGCCTGCAGGTCGACCAAGCCAAGCGCATGAAAGATATGGAGAAGGAAAACGCCCGGCTTCGGCGCGCAGTCTCTGATCTCACGCTGGACAACCAGATCCTTCAGGAAGTCGTGCGGGGAAAGTTCTAAGCCCTTCGCGTCGTCGTGCTGCAGTCGATCACGTGGTGGAAGAGCTTGGCGTCTCCGAACGCCGGGCTTGCCGTGTGATCGGCCAGCACCGTTCGACCCAGCGCAAGCAGCCCATACGGCGAGATGATGAGGACGCCCTGACATCGGCGATTATCCGCCTGGCCGAACGGTTCGGCCGGTATGGCTATCGCCGGATCACGGCGCTCCTCAGAAATGATGGCTGGCATGTGAACGAGAAGCGGGTTTACCGCATCTGGCGACGGGAGGGGCTGAAAGTGCCGATGAAACAACCAAAACGCGGTCGTCTCTGGCTGAATGATGGCTCGTGTGTGCGGCTGAGGCCGGCGCACAAAGGCCATGTCTGGTCCTATGACTTCGTGCAGGACCGCACCCATGATGGACGTGTGTTCCGCATGCTGTGTGTGGTCGACGAGTTTACACGGGAGTGCCTCGCCATCCGAGTCGAGCGAAAGCTGAACTCACGGGATGTCCTCGACACGCTGGGTGAGCTGTTCGTTCGGCATGGGCCGCCGGAACACATACGCTCTGACAATGGCCCTGAGTTCATTGCAACAGCCCTCCGTGACTGGCTGGCACGTATCGGCGTGAAGACGCTCTATATCGAACCGGGAAGCCCATGGGAAAACGGATACTGCGAAAGTTTCAACTCCAAGCTCCGGGACGAGTTGCTGGCGAGGGAAATCTTCTTCGATCTCAGGGAGGCCCAGATCCTGATCGAAACCTGGCGGCGGCACTACAACACCGCGCGCCCGCACTCTTCTCTGGGCTACCGGCCACCCGCTCCACAAACCATCTTGCCCGCGGCGTTCATACCGCCTTACTGTGAGGAGGTAGCGGCATGAACGCCGCTACGTGAAAACCGCCGGACTAACAAAACCGGTGGACCACCCCTGTGGGGCAGAGCAGTGTTCGAGAGTTCTTTGGACTTGCCTGTGCTCAGATCCACACGATAGGGCGCGTAGGTCAGCTGACCGGCGGTGTTGATATGAGACCCGGTCGTTCGTCCATCATTATCGTAATACACGAGGGACATGAGGATGTGATCAGGATCGTCCTGCAGGAGGGAGGCGATTCTTGTGGCATCGAGCAAGCCCCGAACGTCGCTGAGGAGAAACGCAAAATTGCCGTCCTCGACCCGGTAGGAGACGAGCCGGTCGACGCGCTCCTGACTCGCGTTCCGGCCGCGTTTGACAAGGGGGAAGAGATTGATCCTGTAGATGAGGTACTTGTCGCTCGCCCAGAACAGATCGGTGATCCTGGTTCCCTCAGTTGGCAGAATAATCTGTGGATCGCCGGGCGATGAGAGATCGTGGATACAGATTGCCTTCACACCGGTCGGGCTGCATCCCAAAGCGAGCCTGGACCCGTCAGGTGAAATTTCCGCCGCCCATGTGTCCTCGATTGTTCCGTAATTGAGAACGATGTCGGGTGCTGCGCTGGCGATACCAGCGGATGACAGCGCAAGAACGACAAGTGCCTGGAATGCTTTGAACATAGATAATCCTGTTTTGGCGGGCGCGACAGGCCCGCTTCCTCCTCATCCAATGGTAGGAACGCATTCGTTCCTTTACGGGGAAAACTCGTCAAGGTTGAAAGGTCAGCATCGGTTCTCTGATTGACGAGTGACCCGGGCGACTTGTTTACAGCCAAGAGAATATGTCCGATTTGCGCCGCGTAGCGCCATCAGCCGGTTGGTGCGGTCGCTTTCCTGGCACTGATGTGACCGGATGCCGCGAGGTGAGACTTCGCGCTCCGTTGCGTGCGGTCCGGAAGCCGCGCAGAGTACTTCCAGAGATCAAAGGCAACAGAGGAAACGGACCATGACCGAGCTGAATACCGAGCTTTTCAACCTGACCATGTCGGAGAAGGCGAAGCCGCTTTTCGAGCGGGTGAAAAAGCACCTCGAAGAAAATGTCGCCCCTTGGCAGGAGGAATTCGAAGCGCTGAACAAGGAAAAGGAAGACCGCTGGACCTGGCACCCGCGCCAGCTGGAGCTGCTGGATGCAGCCAAGGCGAAAGCGCGCGAGGCGGGCCTGTGGAACTTCTTCCTGCCGGATGCCGAAACAGGCGAGGGCCTCAGCAATCTCGACTATGCCTATATCGCGGCGGAGCTGGGCAAGTATCCGCAAGGCTCGGAAACGCTGAACTGCTCGGCACCGGACACCGGCAATATGGAAGTGCTGGAACGGGTCGGCACGCCGGCACAGAAGGAGAAATGGCTGAAGCCGCTCCTGAATGGCGAAATCCGTTCGGCCTATGTGATGACCGAACCGAATGTGGCCTCGTCGGACGCCAAGAACATTTCCACCACCGCCGTTCTGGATGGCGATGAGTGGGTCATCAATGGCGAGAAATTCTACATCTCCGGCGCCGGGGACCCGCGGTGCAAGATCATGATCGTGATGGTCAAGACCGACCCGAACGCCGAAGCCTCCAAACAGCAATCCCAGATCCTCGTGCCGATGGACACGCCCGGCGTGGAAATCCTGGGCGGGATGGAAGTGATGGGTGAAGACCACGCCCCGCGCGGCCACATGCATATGCGCTTCAACAATGTTCGTGTACCGAAAGAAAACGTCTTGCTCGGCGTCGGGCGCGGCTTCGAGATTTCGCAGGTCCGCCTCGGACCCGGCCGGATCCACCACTGCATGCGTTCCATCGGCAAGGCAGAGATCGCGCTGGAGCTGATGATCAAGCGGGCCGCCACCCGTACGGCCTTCGGCAAGCCGATCGCCAAGCTGGGCAAGAACCTCGAAGTGATCTCGCGCGCCCGCATCGAGATCAATGCCATGCGACTTGCCGTGCTGCAGGCGGCCAAGGCCATGGACGTGCTCGGCAACAAGGAAGCCCGCGTCTATGTCAGCGCGGTGAAAGCGATGGTACCGGAGAAAGTCTGTGTGATCATCGACCAGGCCATGCAGATGCACGGCGCAGCCGGCATGTCGCAATGGTTCCCGCTGGCCGGTATGTATGCCGACATGCGCCACCTGCGTTATGCCGATGGCCCGGACGAAGTGCACCACATGGTGGTCGGCCGCGCCGAAGTGCAGAAGCACGGCCTCTGGTAAGCGGAACAATTTCCGGCATCGGGGCGTGGTGTCCCAATGCCGGAAGTGCCTTCGACGCTAAGGGATCGGGATCCCTGCCGCCTCAAACAGTGCCTGCCTGCGCGCTAGGCTTTCCGGAGACCAGGTTTCTTCATAGTTATAGTAGATGTCGACGGCTCTTGCGCCTTCGGGGAGGCGGACCCAGGGTTGCTTTGAGCACGTAAAGATATGTACATCTGGCGGCATCTGGTCCGGGTTGTCCAATGTTCCGACACGGATGAAACGGATACGGTCTCTGAGGCCAGACATCTCGTAGTTGCTCCAGACGGCGATCTCGCATTCCGGGCAGCGGGCGATGGTCTGGCCCCTGCCGCTTGGAGAGGCGACGACGATCTCATCGACATCTCCTTGAAGCAACTCAACCCGTTCTGCCTCAATCAGGGCGTTCAGGGCAAACGCTGTGCCCGTCTGCCGCTGACACCAGCGACAATGGCAACAATGGACAATCATGGGATCCGACAAGACCCGGTATCTGACATGTCCACACGTGCAGCCTCCTTCAGCTGCCTGGTTATGTTGGGTCATCGGTCGCCTTTCTGTTCCCACTAAAAATCCTCTGGCCGGTTGCGACTATACGTTGACGATGTCGCTTTTAAGCGCGTCGAGAAACGCCATCACTTCACCATCTTCCGGCGCGCCAACGCCCAGTTCACCAGCAACGCCAGTGACAATCTCGATGAACCGTTTCCAGTCTGACTCGGAAATTCCCATGCCGGCATGTGCCTGCAACATCTGACGTCCCGTATAGTACATTTGTCCACCGGTTTCCCGAACCAGGTAATCGATCAGCAATTGCAGTTCACGGGCGATCCGATCGTCTCCCCGGTTGGCCCAGAAGCGGCCCAACTGGTCGTCGGACTTTGCCTGATCGACGAGCCTTGATGCGAACATTGCGATGGCATCATAGCCGCCAAGGCGGTCGTATAGCGATACGGTCATTCTCTCGGTCTCCTTCTTTCCAACAAGATTCAGAACGAAGTCCCGGCTTTCTGATGTTGGAGTGTTTCATGATTTCCGGTTGCCAACTGGGTCTCATTCGCAGACGATTTTGAGGACTCGGAAAAATTCGACAACGCTTGTGCAAAAATGCACCGGCGAGGGAGGCGCCAGATGCAATGGGACGATGCACGAATGTTTTTGGCCTTCGCTCGCGAAGGTTCTTTCAGTACCGCAGCCAAGCGGCTGGGCGTGCAACATTCCACCGTATCCCGTCGTATCCACGCACTTGAGAAGGATCTTGCAACACCCCTGATCGAGCGCAGCGCAACGGGCTATGTTCTAACCAGGGCGGGTGAGGACCTGAAAGAGTCAGCCCTCCGGATTGAACGTGAGCTGATGTCGTTTGAATCGACGAGTTCCGGACAAAATGACGATCCGTCGGGAGAGCTTCGGGTTACAGCGATCGCAAATATGGCCTCAACAGTGCTGATGCCACTCTTTGCAGATTTCAGTATGACTTATCCGAACATCGACCTGCGGGTAGAAGTCACCAATGATTCCGTGCGTCTCGCCGATCGGGATGCGGATGTCGCCCTTCGGCAAACCAACGTCCCCAGCGAGACTCTGATCGGAACTCGCCTGACGACCGTCGCTTCTGCCGTATATGGCTCGACTGACTATTGCGCGGCGCTCAAGGCAGGTGAGGTTTCGGAAAAGTGGATCGGTGTGGATTGCTGCGACTATCATAGAACCTGGACGGCGCAGGCCAGGCCGCAGGCTGATCATTCCTTCTGTGTCGATGAGACGTCATTGACTGCTGCTGCCCTTCGAGAGGGGCTCGGCGTTGGCTACCTGCCGTGCTTCATGGGGGATGCCGATCCAGCGCTCACCCGGTTTCGGGAACCCCAACAGGAACATGAGCTGGGACTTTGGCTCCTGTACCACCGGGATTTGCGCAACACCAAGCGAGTGCTTCTCTTCCGACAGTTCATGCAAAGCCGGATAGAGAAGATCAGGCCCCTTTTTGAAGGCTCGACCCCAGATTCCACTTTGTCTTAGCGGGACGTGCCTATACGCATCAATGGAACCGCTCATCCTTCGAGGCTGGTTTTACCTCTGCGCGGGCCGCTTCGCCGTCCGGGCCGATGATCCAGCCGGGATAGACTTCGGCAAATGTCTTGAAGATGTCCGCCAGCGGAAGGTCCAGATAGGTCCCGCGCTCGCGGACATATTCCATGTGCCTCCGGCCGGACTGGTCGAAGGGGTGCATGAGCGCGCCTTCCACCGGATCGAACTCCAGCGCCTTCACGCCGAACCGGTCGCAAAGCTCCTTGTTGAACGCGGTGGACAGTTTCACCCACCGGCCGTTCAGCCAGAGTTCGCTGTATCCGTGCCAGGCGAAGAGGTCGGTTCCCATCGTCTCGGTGAGTTTCTCGCTGGTCAGGTGATTGCGCACATCGGCAAAGCCAAGGCGGGCCGGAATGCCGGAGGCGCGGGCCAGCGCCGTCAGGACAATCGATTTCGGCACGCACCAGGTTGCGGAGTCATTGAGGATGTTGCTTGCCTTGAACGCCTCACGCTCGGTGGCGAGATTGTAGGGGTCATACCGGAAACCGTCGCGGACAGCGTAGAAGAGGCGCTCTGCGGTTTGCACATCATCCTCGCTGCCATCGGCGATGGCGCGGGATTTGGCGATGATGTCTTCATGATCGCTGTCGACAAAGAATGTCGCCTTCAGTGCGTCTTCCTGGTCTGACATCTCTTCCCTCCGATCCGGCATGGATATTTCCAGGCTGGATGGTAGCGCAGACGCGAGCCGGGTAAATTCTTCCCTCGCGTCATCCATGCAGGCATCAGCCTCGCTCAGTCGCTGGCTTGCCCGCGGCCACCGCACCGCCTTATAGGGTTTGGGCGGCGTCTGCGCCGCGCTGTACCATTTGGTGCGTTCAACTTTACGGTTGGGCCGGTCTGATCGGGTGAGAGCCCCGTACGGCCCAAAACAGGGACTCCCGCTCATGAAACTGCTTCGTTCATCCTCGGCTCTGATCATGGCCGCAGGCCTGCTTCTTGGCGGCTTGACGGCCTCCGCACAGGGCGCGGTGCCGGTCACGCCAATGACGCCCGACATCGTTGAAAGCTACGACCCGGTTCTGCCATCGGCAGACTTCATCCGCCGGGAAGTCATGGTGCCGATGCGCGACGGGACGAAGCTCTACACCGTGATCGTGATGAAAAAGGGCACCAAAGACGGCCCAATTCTCCTCTCCCGCACGCCCTACAACGCTTATCGCGCTGTCCACCGTGTTCCCAGCCAGCGGATCGTCGACATCCTTCCGGCGATGGACATCGAGTTTGCCGAAGATGGTTATGTCCGCGTCTACCAGGATATCCGTGGACTTAATCGATCCGAAGGCGAGTTCGTCCTGAACCGGCCGCTTTCCGGCCCGCTGAACGATACCGGCATCGACGAGGCGACGGACGCCTATGACACGATCGAATGGCTGTCGAAGAACATACCGGAGTCGAACGGCAAGGTTGGTATCATCGGCTCGTCCTACCTCGGGTTCACGGCCCTGATGGCGACGATCGACCCGCATCCGGCCCTGAAAGCCGCGGTCGCGGAGAGCCCGATGGTTGATGGCTGGATCGGCGACGACTGGTTCCACAATGGCGCCTTCCGTGTCAGTTCGCTCGACTTCGCGCTCTGGATGGCCCTCAACAAGAGCGGCGGTGGCGGCCTCGCCCTCGGTGGAGGCGACCAGTACACTCGCTATCTGGAGGCCGGTTCTGTCGCCGACTTTGCGGAAAAGGTCGGCATCTCGCATGTGCCGGGTGTCCGGAAGTTCCTCGAAAATCCTGCCTACACCGATTTCTGGTCGCTGCAGGCGGTCGACAAATTGCTGGCCGCCCGGCCGCTGACAGTCCCGACGATGATCGAACTCGGCCAGTGGGACCAGGAAGACAGTTATGGCGGGCCGGCGGCCTATCACGCGCTGGAGCCGAAGGACAAGAACAATGACATGGTCTCGCTGGTGATCGGCCCATGGCGTCACTCGGGTGCCAATCACTACGGCTATGAATTGGGTGCGCTGACGTTCAATGGCGATACCGCTTTGCAGTGGCGCATGGGCTATGTGAAGCCGTATTTCGATCACTGGCTGAAGGGCGGACCGGACCCGAAGACGCCGCCCGTCCTGACCTATGCGACCGGCATCAACGAATGGCAGGAATCGCCGCGCTGGCCGATGGGCTCGTCGAAGCCGCTGTACCTGGCGGCGGACGGCACAGCCAGCTTCGACAAACCGAAGAAGGCTGGGCATGACGATTATGTCAGCGATCCGGCGCATCCAGTGCCGTTCATTCCGCGCCCGATCGACATGAGTGACTCTTCCCAGTGGACGCCGTGGCTGGTGCATGACCAGCGCTTCGTGTCGGACCGTCCGGACGTTGTCGTCTGGGAGACCAAGCCGCTTGAAGAGGCGGTCCACATCATGGGCGCGCCGGAAGTGGAACTGTTCGCTTCGACGACCGGCACCGACAGTGACTGGGTCGTGAAACTGATCGACGTCTATCCGAACGATACACCGGAGCCAGCGCCTCAGGGCAGCAAGCCTTCCATGGCTGGCTTCGAACTGCCTGTCGGGATCGAGATCTTCCGTGGGCGGTATGTCGACGATCTGGGTAAGCCCGTTGCGCTGAAGCCGGGCGAAATCGAACATTACAAATGGTCGCTTCCAAATGTCGACCACGTGTTCCTGCCGGGGCACAAGATCATGGTGCAGGTGCAGTCGAGCCTGTTCCCGCTTTATGACCGCAACCCGCAAACCTTCGTCGACAACATCATGTATGCGAAGCCGGAAGACTACCAGAAGGCCACGCAATCGATCTGGCATGGCGGCAAATCCGCGAGCGCAGTGGTGCTGCCGGTCGTGGAGTAATCGACGGAAAATTATTGGGAGGGGCGGTCGGAATGGCCGCCCCTTTTCATTTGGGGTGAAATTAGTCGCTGCGCCCGCGCCCGCTGTTCGCTCCCGGCACAGCCGGTGAAGGAGGCTGCTTGCCTGAGCGGATCGAACTTTAAGATTGACACGTTCGGCATGGCTTCCAACCTTGTGGTCGAACTTGCGCAGACAAGGCAGGCATAGGGAGGATAAGCATGTCGGCCAGCATGGCGGATGCCAGTGAGCGGCACGCCCGGATATTCACGGATGCACACCGCGCCCATCTCGCCCGTGAGGGATGGTGTGTCGTTCCGGAAGTGATCGATGCCGCGCGGACGGAAGACGCGCTCGCACGCCTTTGGTCGGCCGCCGACGCAAGCGAGAAGCGCGGCGTCTCTACCTTCATGCCGGTGCTTGACCCCAATGCGAGCAATGTCCGCGTTTTCTTCCTTCTGGAACTCGACGAAATATTCCGTGAGCTGATCCGGAATTCCGATGCGCTGGAAATGGTGGAGGCGGTGCTGGGCCCGGACTTCATGATTTCCAACTTCACGGCCAATATTGCGCAGCCGGGGTCGAAATCCATGGCGCTTCACTCCGACCAGTCCATCGTTGTGCCGGAACCTTGGGTGCAGCCATGGTCGGTCAATATCATCTGGTGCCTGACGGATGTAACACCTGAGAACGGTGCGACCCTGTTCATTCCCGGCAGCCACAAATGGACCAGCCGGAAGGACGTGCCACCGGATGCCGACAAGATGCTGCAGCCCTTCGAGGCGAAAGCGGGCTCTGTCGTCGTGATGGATGGGCGCCTGTGGCATACATCCGGCGCGAACGTGACGCAGGATCAGGACAGGGCCTTGTTGTTTGGCTACTATTCCGCGCCGTTCCTGCGCCCGCAGGTCAACTGGAACGCGTGCCTTTCGGAAAAGGTGCAGGCCTCGCTCGGCCCGGAAATGCGCAACTGGCTGGGCCTCGATATTACGGCAAACACAAGCCTTGCGGCGGATATGCGTTATCTGGAAGACCAGTTTGCGAGCGGTGCTAACGAAGCCTGAGGGTCAGCCTAGTAGGCCCGGCTGACGCAGAAGTCTGCGAGATCGATCAAGGCGTCGCGATAGGGCGAATCCGGCAGTTTGCGCAGTGCCCCCTTGGCCATGGCTGCGTAAGCCTCCGCTTCTTGAACGGTGGCCTCGGCGGCGCCGGTGGCGCGTATCAGGTGTACGGCGTGGGCAAGGTCTGCATCTTCCTGGGTGTCCGGGTTCATCGCCCGTTCCCAGAAGGCGCGGTCTTCGTCAGAGCCACGGCGCTTCGCGATGATCACCGGCAGGGTGATCTTGCACTCGCGGAAATCGTCGCCGACGGACTTGCCGATAACAGAGGTCGTGCCGCCATAGTCCAGGACATCGTCGATGATCTGGAAGGCGAGGCCGAGATTCTTGCCATAGGTCGCGAAAGCGTGGGCGTGCTCGTCACCGCCAGCCGACATGGCGCCGGTTTCAGCGGCGGCTTCGAACAGGGCGCCGGTCTTGGCCTCGACAATTGCGAGGTATTCTTCGGTCGGCAGGTCGCGGGCGTTCATCGCTGCCAGCTGACGCACTTCGCCTTCGGCAATCGTTGTGGAGGCCGTGGCCAGCTTGTCCAGGATATCCAGGCTGCGGGTCTCGACCAGCAGGTTGAAGGCGCGGGCGAACAGGAAGTCGCCCACCAGGATGGAGGCGCTGTTGCCCCAGATCGCCTTGGCGGCGGGCTTGCCCCGGCGCAGGTCGCTCTCGTCCACAACGTCATCGTGCAGCAGCGTCGCGGTGTGGATGAATTCCACAGCGGCGGCCAGCACATGCGTGGCATTGTTGGGTTTGCCCACGGCGTGGGCGGCCATCAGGGTCAGCATCGGGCGCAGGCGCTTGCCGCCTGCCGAGACGATGTAACCCGACAGATCCGGAATGACGGCTACGGGACTGGCCGCGCGGTCAGCGAGGATCTTCTCGACCTCGGCCAGGTCATCGGCCACCAGTGCCTGCATACGGTCCACCACCGAGCCGGAGGCAGCCTTGCCTTTCGGTTTGGGGGACAGGGTCAAACGGAGCACTCCGGAATAGTCGCAGACAGGTGCAATTAGGCTTAAGCGAGCGGGGAGGCAAGAACGACGTGGCACCGGGCCGCAGCAGCACCTGCACAAATTGCCGTGATTACGGAAAGGCTGGCGGACCGGCAGGCTTGCAGGTTAGATTGTGGGCATGAAGCGTCTCCTCATGTGTTCCGCGATCGTGCTGGTGGCAGCCTGCGCCAGTACGCCCGCCTACGGGCCCGCCGCCAGATCCGGCGCGATGGGCTATGAATCCCTGCAGATCGAGAATGACCGGTTCCAGGTCTCCTACACCGACACGGACGCCGCGAAGGCCCGTGACCGGGCGCTGCTGCGCGCCGCAGAGATCACGCTGGAGCAGGGCAAGGAATGGTTCGAGGTGACCAGCTCCTACTCGTCCGACGAATCGACACGGGATGGCGGCAGCCGCACTTCGGTCAGCATTGGCGGATCGACCGGTTCCTATGGACGCTCCAGCGTCGGTGTGGGTGTCGGGATCGGCTTTCCGCTGGGCGGCACCAGCAGTGGCGGCAAGGTGACGGAAGTGCTGGAGATCAAGGTCGGATCCGGCGAAAAGCCCGAAAGCGGCAACGTCTATGACGCCCGGTCCGTGGACATAAACCTCCGGGGCTCTGCGACTTCCTGATGGAAGAGGTTTTCAGGACCAACGACCTGATCAAGCTGAGCTATGTGGAGCATTTGCTGCAGGAAGCGGGCATCGACTATTTCGTGGCCGACCAGCACATCTCCGCTGTTGAGGGCAATATCGGCGCCTTTCCGCGCCGGGTGATGGTGCAGGAAGCGGTGAAAGAACACGCGCTGGCGGCGCTGGCCGGGGTCGAGAAGGGATGACGACCGAGGACACGGTCTATCAGGGCAGAGTGCACCTGGTTCAGCCGGAGCAGGGCTTCCGGGCGGGCACGGATTCGCTGCTGCTGGCCGCCGCGCTGTCCTGCCGACCGGGCGGGGAAGCGCTGGAAATCGGCTGCGGATGCGGCGGGGCGCTGTTGCCCGCAGCGTATCGTATGGACGACGTACGCATGACCGGGCTGGACCTCGACATGACTATAACGGACCTCGCCCGCACTGGCGCCGACCGTAACGGATTTGCCGGACGGGTGACCGTGGAGACCGGTGAAGCCTCCGAATGGGTCCGCGCCCATGAGAACCGGTTCGACCTCGTTTTCGCCAACCCGCCTTACTTTGAACCCGGCCGCATCTCCGCGCCGGGCGAGGGCAAGGCGGACGCTTATATCGAGACGCTGGACCTTGCCGGCTGGATCAAGGCGATGGCGTTTGCTGCCAAGCCCCGGGCCCCGCTGGTCATGATCCACCGCGCAGCTGAGCTGGCCCGGATCCTCACCACATTCGACCGCCAGACCGGTGAGATCACCGTCCTGCCGATCGCGTCGAAGCCGGGCGAGGAGGCGCGGCGGGTGCTGGTGCGCGGGCGAAAGGGGCTGAAACGCGGGCCGGTCCGCCTGCTGGCGCCGCTGGTCACCCATCTGCCGGATGGATCAGCCAGCCCGGCGCTGGAAGCCATCCGCCGGGGCGAACCTATCGACTGGTAGGGCCCTGTTCTGACTTGTGCTATCGTATTGCGGCCCCATCTCAGTTCGGAGGGGGCAGGAAAAGGAGCCCTTAAGTGTTTGGCGTCTTGTTCTGGAGTTTCCTGGTCATTGGCCTGATCGTTGCGGCGCTCGGCTTTGGCAGCATGTATCGTCGCCGGGACGACCGCGACGGGCCTAACTGAGGAGACAAGATTTGTTCGCCGCCCTGTTCTGGCTGTTCCTGCTGACCGGTATTTTCGTTGCCATGATGGGCCATTCCGGTTTTTACCGCCTCGTCACCGGCCGGGACGGCGGCTCCATGGACCATCCCGACTCCCGGGGCAGTTTCTGAAAGCACGCCCGCGCTTGCGCCTCTGCGCCAGCAAGGCTAGTCCGGCAGGGAAATTTTCCAACGGAACAGACCCATGTCCGCACCCATGTCCGTCCCTCGGGCCGAAGCAAAACCGAAATCCTTTCAGGACCTGATCCTGACGCTCCAGAATTACTGGGCAGAGCAGGGCTGTGCTGTGTTGCAGCCTTACGACATGGAAGTCGGTGCCGGGACACTGCACCCGGCCACTGTGCTGCGCGCGCTGGGGCCCAAGAACTGGCGGGCGGCCTATGTCCAGCCGTCGCGCCGCCCGAAGGATGCGCGCTATGGCGAGAACCCGAACCGGCTCGGCCACTACTACCAGTTCCAGGTCATCCTGAAGCCGAATCCGGACAACCTTCAGGACCTCTACCTGACCAGCCTCTACAAGATCGGCATCGACCCGACCGTTCACGACATCCGGTTTGTCGAGGATGACTGGGAAAACCCGACCGTCGGCGCCTGGGGCCTTGGTTGGGAAGTCTGGTGCGACGGGATGGAAGTCAGCCAGTACACCTATTTCCAGCAGGTCGGCGGCCTCGATGTTCGCCCGGTGTCGGGTGAGCTGACCTACGGTCTTGAACGGCTCGCCATGTATGTGTTCGGCGTCGACAATGTCTACGACCTGCCGTTCAACGATCCGGACTCGGAGGTTCCGCTGACCTATGGCGACGTGTTCCTTGAGAACGAGCGCCAGCAGTCTGCTTTCAATTTTGAATTCTCCGATGTCGAAATGCTGAAGCGCTGGTTTGCCGATTGCGAGAACCAGTCGAACGCCCTGCGTGCGGCAGGCAAGCCGCTGCCGGCTTACGACTATGCGCTGAAAGCATCGCACACATTCAACCTGATCGATGCGCGCGGCGCGATCAGCCCGACCGAGCGGCAGGCCTATATCGGCCGCGTCCGCAACCTCGCCCGCGGCGCCGCCGAACAATGGGCCGAGCAGGAAGACGCACGGGCCGGGGGATGAAGGCGCCGGTCCTCTTCGCGGCACTGGCCTTGCTCGCTGCCTGCGGCGGGGAACGTGTTGCGGAGGAAGGCCCTCCGCCTCTCTACAAATACACTGCATTGAAAGAGGCCGTCACGGATGCCCGGGAAACCTTGCCCGTTTTCTGGGACGCACTTGAGTCCGGCGACCCGGCCTATTCCGATTTCGCGCTGAACGTCACGACAAGCTCTGACCGGTACACGGAAGAACATGTCTGGCTTGTCGATATCCGTCAGGTGAATGACGCGCATTATGCCGGGGCCGTTCCCGAAGATCATGAGATAAGGGACGGGCTGAAGCCCGGCGACATGATCGCCTTCCTGCCGGAACAGATCGCCGACTGGCGATTCCGGGAAGACGGAAAGTTCCGCGGCGCCTACACGACGCGGGCCATGATGAATTTGGCGCCGGACGCCAAAATCGATAACATCCGCGCCATGTTCCACGACTCGCCGGTGCCGTGAGCCCGTGCGGGATTGAAACGGCGGAGGCTGCAAATGTCCGGAGAACCTGAAATCGGCGGACGCGAACCCATCGCGGTCGAGGTGGAAGAAGGCAAGATGTACTGGTGGTGTGCCTGCGGCCGGTCGAAGAACCAGCCTTTCTGTGATGGCAGCCACAAGGGCACCGAATTCACGCCGCAGGGCTGGGAAGCGCCGAAAACCGGCAAGGTCTTCTTCTGCGCCTGCAAACGCACCGGAAAGAGCCCCCTCTGCGACGGCAGCCATAATTCACTTTGACTTGGTCCCTCGCGGGCATCGGGGTAACCTGCTTTCCCTTGGAGGGATTCAGATGTTCCGGACGATCTGCCTGCTGTTCTTCTCTGCCTGTCTGGCGCTTGGGGCGTCAGCCGGGACGAAGCGCGCCTTCATCATCGGTGTCGGTGACTACGATCAATTGCCGGACCTGCAGAAGACGACCGGCGACGCGAATGGCTATGCCGGCGTATTTCAGGACGACCTCGATTTTGAAGTCACCCGCCTGATCGACCCGACGACCATCGAATTCCTCGAAGCGCTGGACGGCTTCCTGAAGTCCATCGAGCCCGGTGATGAGGTCGCTTTCATCTATTCCGGCCATGGCTGGTCGGACGGTGCGGACAATTTCCTCGCTTTCACCGATGCGCCGCTGGAATCCTCGGAGTTCGCCCTGCGCCACCAAACGATTTCGCTGACGACAGGCGTGCTGGCGGAAATCCGCGCGCGCAAGCCCGCGCTCCTGTTGGCCATCATCGATGCCTGCCGGGACAATCCGTTCGATACGGGCACGCGGTCTGTCACGCGCGGCATGGTGCGCCAGGAGATCGTGCCGGGCACGCTGGTCGTCTATGCGGCAGGCGCGCGGCAGAAGGCGCTGGACCGGCTGGGGCCGGAGGATGCTTCTCCCTATTCGGTGTTTACCCGTTCCCTGCTGCCAAGGCTGAAGGATCCGGCCAGCCCCCTGCTGCGCAGCGTGGACGAGACCCGCGACGAGGTGACGAGCCTTGCCGGGACGATCCAGCACCAGCAGCGCCCGGCGGTCTATTCCGACGTGTCGCTCAATTACTGCTTCGCCGCCGAGTGCTCGCTGGGCGACATACTGGACCAGGAAGAGAAAGACTGGATCTACCTTTCCAGTGCCGGCTACGTGCAGATGGATGTCTGTTCCAAATACAGCAATCACCTGAAGAAATATCCGGATGGCAAGTTTGCCGCCGTCGCGAAGCGCTATCTCTCCAACCCGCCCTGCGCGATCGAGCGGCTGAAGCTGAAAGAAGCGGCCTGGTACGCCGACCTGCAGGGCCATACCGACGAGATCTATGGCCTCGACTACAGTCCGAGCGGCCGGTTCCTGGCCAGCGCCTCGGCTGACAATACGGCGCGGATCTGGGTGGTGGGCATGTCCCCGTCCGAATTCGGTGAGTTGACCGTTCTGGAGGGTCACACCGAGCCCGTCCTGTCCGTGCAGTTCAGCCCGGATGAGGAATACGTTGTCACTGCTTCGCAGGACGATACGGCCCGTATCTGGCGCGCGATCGGCGGCCCGCCGGTGCAGGTGCTGCGCGGGCATACGGGCGATGTCTCCTTCGCCGATTTCAGCCCGGATGGCGCACGCGTGGTGACGGCGTCCTATGACGGCACCGTTCGGGTGTGGGAGGTCGCGACCGGCGAAGAGGCCTTCCGGATAGACACCCATTCTGCCGCTGTACGTTCCGTTCACTTCAGCCCGCTCGGCAATCGCCTGCTGACCGCCTCGAACGACGGCACGGTGCGCCTTTTCAGCTCCAGCGATGGATCGCTGGTGCGCGCGATCGAGTCCGAACCTGGCCCGGCGACCTATGCGGAGTCGGATGCGAATGCGGACCGGGTGCTGGTCGCATCGGCAGACGGCACGGCGCGCATTTGGCGCGACAGTGGCGATCCGATCATCCTCGAAGGGCATGACGGCCCCTTGTGGAATGCGTCGTTCAGCCCGGACGGCGAAATGGTGGTCACCAGCGCCGACGACCGGTCTGCCCGGCTGTGGGACGCACGGAACGGCGCGATGCTGGCCAAAATCCAGGACCTCGGCGCCTTCGGGGCGAACTGGACGGTCTTCTCGCCGGACGGCAAGATGGTCGCCGCCGCGATGCGGGGCGCGCACCTGCAATTGTGGAAGCTGACCTTCGAGACGGAGTTCGCGCCGGAGGAAAGCACCGAACCCGCCCCCTGACCCCGGCAACCGAACTGCAGGATCAGCGCTTGACCCGTGTGCGGGCGCCTGTAAGCCGTGGCGGTCTTATCTTTCCCGAACACTGCAGGGCATTATGGCTGAGCTGCTTCTTGAAATCTTTTCCGAGGAAATCCCTGCGCGCATGCAGGCAAAGGCCGAGGCTGACCTGCGCGATGCCATGGAGAAGGCCCTGAAAGAGGCCGGCCTCAAATGGAAGCTGCTGGCCGCCTGTTCCGGCCCGCGCCGCCTGACCGTGTCGATCACGGGCCTTAGCGAGCGTTCGGCCGATGTGAAGGAAGAGCGCAAGGGCCCGAAGGTTGGCGCGCCGGACAAGGCCGTCGAAGGTTTCCTGCGCGGCGCCGGGCTCAGCGACATCAGCGAGGCTGAGGTCCGCTCCGATCCCAAGAAGGGCGATTTCTACGTCGCCGTGATCGAGACGCCGGGCCGCGACGCGAAGGACATCATCGCCGAGGCCGTACCCGCGATCATTCGCGGCTTCCACTGGCCGAAATCTATGCGCTGGGGCACCGGAGACCTCCGCTGGGTGCGCCCGTTGCAGCGGATCACCTGCGTGCTGGATGGCGAAGTTGTGCCGTTCGACGTGGACGGCATCTCCAGCGGCAATGAAGTCGAAGGCCACCGCGTGCATGGCCGCGGGCCCTACACCGTCACGGGCTGGGAGGATTATTCCAAACAGCTGGAAGGCGCCGGCCATGTGAAGCTGGCCCGGGCCGACCGCCGCGAAGTGATCCTCAAGGGGATTGAAGCCGTCTGCAAGAAGGCTGGCCTCGAATGGATCGAGGACCAGGGCCTGCTGGAAGAAGTGACGGGCCTCGCCGAATGGCCGGTCGTCGTGCTGGGCGACATGGACCCTGACTTCCTGAGCCTGCCGCCGGAAGTAATCCAGCTCTCCATGCGGACGCACCAGAAATACTTCGCCGTGAACGACGCCAAGACCGGCAAGCTCGCGCCGCACTTCATCGTGGTGGCGAACATCGAGGCCACCGATGGCGGCAAGAAGCTGGCCGAGGGCAATTCCCGCGTCCTCTCCGCCCGCCTCGACGATGCCCGCTTCTTTTGGGATCTCGACAAGGCGAAGCCGCTGGAAGAGATGGCGAAGAAACTGTCGACCATCGCCTTCAAGGCGGAGCTGGGGAGCCTTGGCGACAAGGTTGAGCGTGTTGCGGCGCTGGCTGACGAGCTGGCAGACGCGGTCGGGGCTGCACCTCATCTGGCTTGGCGGGCGGCACGTCTTGCCAAGGCGGATCTTGTTTCCGAAATGGTCGGCGAATTTCCAGAACTTCAGGGCATTATGGGACGGTACTATGCTCTGGCCGCCAATCCGAAAGAGGCTGACCCATCTAGCCTGCTTGCAACGCTAGATGAGCAGCAACGCAGTAAGGTCGCTGACGCGATCCGCGACCACTACAAGCCGCAGGGGCCGAGCGATAATGTGCCGACCGACCCGGTGGGCATCGCCGTAGCACTGGCCGATAAGCTCGACACGCTGATCGGCTTCTGGGCGATTGATGAGAAGCCGACGGGTTCCAAAGACCCGTTCGCGCTGCGCCGAGCGGCTTTGGGAGTTGTGCGGATTCTAATCGAGAACAAGCTGCCATTGAACTTGCGCTACTTCTTGGAATGGCAGTTCCGTGAGCAGTTCAAGAAGGATTATCTCGAATTCGCAGAGATCGCAGATAATCTCGAGATCTTCCTAGAGGACCGCTTGGTGGTCGCGCTGCGTGATAGCGGAGGTCGGCATGACTTGGTCTCCGCAGCTTTGGAAACCGAGAAAGGCCAAGAGGGCGGCGCTATTTACACACGTATTGTGAAACGCGTCGAAGCGCTGGGCGACTTCCTCGGCACCGAAGACGGGGCGAACCTGCTGGCGGGCTACAAGCGCGCCGCGAACATCCTGAAGGCCGAGGAGAAGAAGGGCGCGCTGCCGGACAATCTCGTCGTCGACGGGGCGCTGATCGATGCCGGGGCGGATCAGGAGATCCACCTGCACCAGACGCTGGGCCAGGTGCGCCACGACATCGAGGAGCCCCTCAAGAACGAGGACTTCGAGGCCGTGATGACCGAACTCGCCAAGCTGCGCGGGCCGGTCGATGCCTTCTTCGAGCATGTCATGGTCAATGACGAGAATCCGCAGGTGCGGGCGAATCGCCTCGCGCTGCTGGCCGACATCCGCGACACGCTGCACCGCGTGGCCGATTTCTCCCAGATCGAAGGCTGAGCCGGGCGGGACTGTCGTCCCGCATCGGAACAGATTTTCCCCATTGGACACCGATGGTGAGGATTTGATACAGCTAAGTGACAAAAAACAACGTTGTCACGGCATAAGCGACCTTTCAGCCGCTGGCCATTGGCGCTGCGATGCAGCATAGGGTTTGCAATCCCCTCGCGCGCGAGCGGGCATGCAGAGACGCGCGCAGATAATTGAAGAGGACACCATGGGTGAAGCAGCACTGAAGCACGCGGAAGAGACCTGGGTTTACGCATTCGGCGGCGGCACCGCCGATGGCGACGCCTCCATGAAGAATTTGCTGGGCGGCAAGGGCGCAAACCTTGCCGAAATGGCCAAGCTGGGCCTGCCCGTGCCGCCGGGCTTTACGATCTCCACCGCAGTCTGCACCGCTTATTATGAGCTTGAGCGGGAATATCCTTCCACGCTCGCCCCGCAGGTGGATCAGGCGCTGGCCGATCTCGAAGAGAAATCCGGCAAGGGCTTCGGCGATCCGGAAAACCCGCTGCTGGTCTCCGTGCGTTCGGGCGCCCGCGCCTCTATGCCGGGCATGATGGACACGGTGCTGAACCTCGGCCTCAACGAAGCGGCTGCGGCTGGCCTCGCCAAGAAAGCCGGAGAGCGCTTCGCCTATGACAGCTATCGCCGCTTCATCCAGATGTATTCCAACGTCGTGCTGGGCATCAGCCATGACGAGTTCGAGCACGTCCTCGACGAGTACAAGGACCGTCAGGGCATCGACCTCGACACCGACATGTCTGCCGATGACTGGAAGAAGATCATCGTGCTCTACAAGGAAACGGTCCAGAAGGAACTGGGCAAGCCGTTCCCGGAAGACCCGAAGGAACAGCTGTGGGGCGCCATCTCGGCCGTGTTTGGCTCATGGATGAACGACCGCGCGATCACCTATCGCAAGCTGAACGACATTCCGGCCGAATGGGGCACGGCGGTGAACGTGCAGGCCATGGTGTTCGGTAATCTCGGTGAAACCTCCGCGACCGGCGTCGCCTTTACGCGTGACCCGTCGAACGGCGATCCGATCTTCTATGGCGAATACCTGATCAACGCGCAGGGCGAGGACGTTGTGGCGGGTATCCGTACCCCGGCCCCGATCTCGCGTGAGCGGGCCGACACGCTGGGCTCCGACGATGCCCCGCTGGAAGAGGCCATGCCGGAAGTCTACGCCCAGCTGCGCGATGTCGCGAACACGCTGGAGCGTCACTACAAGGACATGCAGGACCTCGAATTCACCGTCGAGGACGGCCATCTCTACATGTTGCAGACGCGGAACGGAAAACGTACCGCAGCAGCCGCGCTCAAGATCGCCGTGGACATGGCCCGCGAAGGCCTGATCTCGGAGAATGAAGCCGTGCTGCGCCTGCTGCCGTCGCAGCTGGATCAGCTGCTGCACCCGACCATTTCCGAAGAAGCCGAGCGTGATGTGCTCGTGGTGGGCCTGCCGGCCAGCCCGGGCGCTGCTGTCGGCAAGGTCGTGTTCGATTCCGATGAAGCCTTCCAGTGGGCCGAGAAAGGCGAAGACGTCATTCTCGTCCGTATCGAGACGAGCCCGGAAGACATCAAGGGCATGCACGCGGCCCGCGGCATCGTGACGGCACGTGGCGGCATGACCAGCCACGCCGCCGTTGTGGCACGTGGCATGGGCCGGCCCTGCGTTTGCGGTGCCGGTGGCCTGCAGGTCGATGGCAAAGCCGGTGTGTTCCGCGTCATGGGCCGCGAGGTCAAAAAGGGCGACGTGATCACGGTGGACGGTGCAACCGGCCAGGTGATGCTGGGCGCCGTGGATATGGTCCAGCCGGATCTTTCCGGCGACTTCGGTACGCTGATGGCTTGGGCTGATGCGGCCCGCCGCCTGAAAGTGCGCGCCAATGCCGAAACGCCGCTCGACACCCGCACGGCAGTGGAGTTCGGCGCTGAAGGTATCGGCCTTTGCCGCACCGAACACATGTTCTTCGAGGAAGACCGTATTCCTGAAGTGCGTGCGATGATCCTGTCGAACGATGAATCTGGCCGCCGGGCGTCGCTGGCCAAGTTGCTGCCGATGCAGCGCGGAGACTTCGAGGAGATCTTCCGTATTCTGGAAGACCGCCCGGCGACGATCCGCCTGCTCGACCCACCGCTGCATGAATTCCTTCCGCATACCGATGAGGACATGGCAGATGTTGCCAAGGCCTCTGGCGTCAGCGTGGAAGAGCTGAAGCGCCGTGCGTCGGACCTGCATGAGAGCAATCCGATGCTGGGCCACCGCGGTTGCCGTCTTGGGATCACGTATCCGGAAATCTACGAGATGCAGGCCCGTGCTATCTTTGAGGCGGCTGTGAACATTGCCAACGAAACCGGCCGCAAGCCGGTTCCGGAAGTGATGATCCCGCTGGTGGCGACACACCGCGAGCTGCAAATCCTGAAGGATGTCGTGGACGCGCAGGCCAAGGCCGTGTTCGCGGAAACAGGCGTCACGCTGGATTACCTGGTCGGCACGATGATCGAGCTGCCGCGCGCAGCGCTGCGGGCGGGCGATATTGCCCAGTCGGCCGCCTTCTTCTCGTTTGGCACCAACGACCTGACGCAGACGACGCTGGGCATCTCGCGGGATGATGCCGGCCGCTTCCTGAAAGCCTATGAGGACAAGGGAATCTACGAAAAGGACCCCTTCGTCACGCTGGATCAGGAAGGCGTGGGCGAATTGGTGAAAACGGCCGCCGAGCGGGGCCGCAACACCCGTCCGGGCATCAAGCTGGGTATTTGCGGCGAACACGGCGGTGACCCGGCCTCGGTGGCTTTCTGCCACCGCACGGGCCTCGATTATGTGTCCTGTTCGCCCTACCGGGTGCCGATTGCGCGTCTCGCCGCGGCACATGCGGCGCTCTCGGAATCGGACAGCTAACAGTTCCGGACCCGAATCGATTGCAGACGGCTGTGGTAATCCTGCCACAGCCGTTTTTTTGCGCCGCAACATGCCTGTTGGCAAAAACGTAGAAATTTTACGAAAAATCAACAAGTTGGAACCCGGGGTATAAATTACCCCCAATTTACTCGCCTATGGGGCGAATCCGACCTGACGGAATTGTCACTCCAAACTCTGGCGAGCTTCTTGCTAGGTAGCTGTTCGGCAGCATATTTCGCCTGTGAAAGGGCGGTAAAAGCCGCCGTAAACAGTCAAACCAAGCAGTCCCGGAACTGCACAACAGGGCGGAATCATATCGCCCACCGGGACCTGGGGAGAGCGGTGATGTTAAGGATTCTTCAACCACGTCCGGCGACCCTGTCGTCAATGCGTGGGCTCCAAGGGAAGCTCAAGCGTTGGTGGATGGCTATGACGAACGAAGAACAGCGCGATATTGTCATTCGCGGTGCGACCGTAGCGGTCTGCGCTGTGGCGGCGACTGTGACCCTGCCGGTGATCGGCTCGGTCCAGTCCGATATTCGCGCTCAAGCAGACTTTAGCGAGCAGGCCCAGCGGTTTGCGCAGGTAGAGGATGGCGGCGCCAGCGTCCGTCTGGCCGATCATGCGCCGTCGCTTCTGGACACGCCTTGGATCCGCACAGTCGAATATACACTGGAGCGCGACACAGCCTCCTCGATGAGCCGTTATGCCAAGCGCGACCGGGATGGTGCGGCGATTGCCTCGCTCGTCTCGTTCAAGCCGGAGCACCTGAAGCGCGCTGAAGCGCTCGACTCCGAAGCGCACTGCATGGCTCAGGCGATCTATTATGAATCCCGTAACGAGCCGCTGGCTGGCCAGCTGGCTGTGGCGGAAGTGATTTCCAACCGGATGCGCGACCATCGCTATCCGGATACCGCGTGCGGCGTGGTTTTCCAGGGCGCGACCCGGACGACCGGCTGCCAGTTCACCTTTACATGTGACGGTGCCCTTGGCCGCAAGCCAAAAGGCACGGCATGGGAGCAGGCGCAGGAGATCGCAGCCCACGTGCTGATGAACCTCGCCGAGGATCGCACGGGCGGTGCCACCCACTACCACGCGACTTATGTCGATCCGGTGTGGAGCGCTGGCCTGATCAAGACCGACAAGATCGGCCTGCACGTCTTCTACCGTTTCCCGCGCGGCTCTGAATGGGCGAAAGTTCGCAGCGCGAGCGCGTCGCGGTCTGCCCCGGCGCCGGTTGTGGCGGCGGCTGCAACCAAGGACCTGAATGCGGCCTCATTGTCTGTTCTGCGTGAAGCGACGACGGATGAGATGAAAGTCCCCGCGACGGTCGAAGCCTCTGCGGCACCTGCGACCGTGACGACCTCCACGCGGACGATCACCAATGGCGCCCCGCGCCTCACAACGGCCAGCGACGGTTCGTTCGAGGTCGCCTCCAATGACGCGGCGATCGATTCCTACGCCGCCGCACAGGCCGCCAAGGCCGTGGCCGCGTCGGGCGGCATGCGCTGATCTGAAAAGCAATTCATGAAAAAAGCCGCCGGCATGTCTCCGGCGGCTTTTTTTGTGCCTCTTGGAAGCGCGACGAACTCAGTCGCGAGGCGGGACGGATTTCTTCACCTGGCTGCGGATCAGGCCCGGTGCCCAGCGGGTGATGAATTTCGCGCGCTGTGCCGCTTTGCCGGCCATATAGTGGATGTCGTCGCCATGCGCTGCATCCCATGCCCGCTGCGCGGCGAGTGAGACGGGGTAGACTTCCTGTCCATTGTCGCGGATCTCGTCTGCCATTTTCACATTGGCGCCTTCTGCCGTGCCCATGTCCAGGATGGGCGTATCGATGAACCATGGCATCAGGCTGGTGACGCGAATATCGAGGTCGCGGAACTCTGCATCGAGTGCTTCCGTCAGTCCGCGGACGGCAAACTTTGTCGCCGAGTAAACCGCAAGACGAGGGGACCCCACCATGCCCGCGGTGGACGCCGTGTTGACGATGCGTGCGCCTTCGGTCTCCTTCAGCAACGGCAGGCAGGCCTGCACACCATTGATGACGCCCTTCACGTTCACATCGACGACGAGGTCATTGTCTTCGCCGGAGACTTCCTCGAACCAGCCATGACGGCCGATGCCGGCATTGTTGAAAAGGACATGCATCTTGCCGCCGGTGGCTTCGGAGAAGCCCTTCACGGCAAGGGCCCAGTCATTGCGGTCGCGCACATCCAGTTTTGCGTACACCGAATTGCCAGTGCCGAGTTCACCCGCGACGTCTGCGAGGCCCGCAGTGTTGATGTCGTAGAGACCGCAAAACCAGCCCTTTTCGGAAAAGAAACGCGCTGTCTCTGCCCCGATGCCGGATGCGGCGCCCGTGATAAAAATGCTTTTGCGGCCGTTAGAGCTGGCCATGTCTGAAATCCTCCTGCGCGGGCTTTTGCCCTTATTTGCGCAGTGTCAGACCACATCCATTCCGAGGTCAAGGTTTGGCGCAGAATGCGTGAGGGCGCCGACCGAGATAAAGTCCACGCCCGTCTCGGCAATTGCCGCAACCGTATCGAGGTTCACGCCGCCGGATGCCTCCAGAACGACCTTGCTGCCCGCAATGGCGACAGCCTCACGCAGCGTGTCGGGGCTCATATTGTCCAGCAGGACCGCATGCGGGCCATGCGGTAGCGCTTCTTTCAGCTGTTCGAGCGAATCAACTTCAACTTCGATCATCCGCAAATGCCCGGCATAGGCCTTCGCGCGTTCCAGCGCCGTGGAGACCGAGCCGCAGGCGGCGATATGGTTGTCCTTGATCAGCACAGCATCATCGAGGCCATAACGGTGGGCTGTGCCGCCGCCGCAGCGCACGGCGCGCTTTTCGAGGGCGCGGTGGCCTGGCGTCGTTTTCCGTGTGCAGACAATGGTGGCATTAGTGTGCGCAATCTTGTCGGCAAAGGTGCGGGTCATGGTCGCCACAGCTGAAAGGCGGCCCAGGAAGTTCAGCATGGTGCGTTCCGCGATCAGGATGGATCGCGCGGAGCCTTCGAGGCGGGCAACCACATCGCCCTTTGCCAAGACGGAGCCGTCTGGCTTTTCAATAGTCAGCTTTACCGACGGATCGATCAGTTTCAGCGCGTAGGCCGCCGCATCGAGTCCGGCAATGACGCCATTCTGGCGGGCGGCGATGACGACGCTCAACTGTGTGTCCGGCGCGATGGTGGCATCGGTTGTCAGGTCGCCCGCGCGGCCCAGGTCTTCCGCGAGCGCGAGGCGCACGATCGGGTCCAGGATGATATCGGGCAGGGGTGGCGGGACTGGAGTCATGATGGAACGCTCTCTTTGAAGGGGCGCTGGAGGAACTGGCGGTGCGGCTCCCCCGTTTCTGGGAAATCGGAACGATAGTGGCCGCCGCGGCTTTCGTGCCGGGCTTGCGCGCTTTTCACGATCAGGCCGGCGGATGTGACGGCGCGTGCCGGGCCGTGCTGCTCGCGCAGCTGATCGATCAGGCCTGCCGCTTCGGCAAGGCCGGCTGCATCGCGTACGACGCCGCAATTCCGGGACATCGCTTCACGAAGGGACTGCAGCGCGTCATGCGGCAGTGCGTCCGGCACATGGCCGCGGCTTTCGCGGATGTCGGGCAGCTTTGCGTCCCGCAGGCGCTCGGCGATGCGGTGAGAGAAGACGACAGCTTCCAGCAGGGAGTTGGACGCAAGCCGGTTCGCGCCATGCACGCCTGTTGAGGTGCATTCTCCGCAGACGGAGAGACCGTCCAGCGAAGACTTGCCCCAGAAGTCCGGCACGATACCGCCCATGTGATAATGCGCCGCCGGAGCGATAGGGATCATGTCGACACGCGGATCGATGCCAGCCGATTTGCAGGCGGCAAACACGGTCGGGAAGTGTTCCGGGAAATGATCGCCAACCGCTTCGCGGCAGTCGAGGAAAGCCCCCCGGCCGGACGTGCGTTCGGTGTGCACCGCGCGGGCCACTTCATCGCGCGGCGCGAGTTCGGCCAGCTCGTGATAGCTTTCCATGAAGCGCGTGCCGTCACGGTTACGAAGGATGGCCCCTTCGCCGCGCAGGGCTTCGGTGGCGAGCGGTGCGGGGTCGCGACCGATGTCGATGGCGGTCGGATGGAACTGGACAAACTCAAGGTCGGCGACCAGTGCACCGGCCTCCCAGGCCATCGCGATGGCATCGCCGCGTGCAGCGGGCGGATTGGTCGTCACCTGGAACAGACCGCCGGAACCACCCGTGCAGAGTACCGTCTCGCGGGCGGTTTGCGTTGAAAGGCGCCCGGCCGAGTCACGCAGAATGACGCCGGTGACGTTGAGATGGTCGTCCTGCAGCAGGCCGACAGCGCGTACGCCTTCCACGATGCGGATGCTGGGCGCCGAGTGAACTGCCGCAACGAGGGCGTCCATGATGGCCTTGCCCGCCAGGTCTCCGGCCACGCGGGCGACGCGCGGGTGGGAGTGGGCCGCTTCCAGCGACAGGGCGAGCGCTCCGTCTGGCGTGCGGTCGAACGGGACGCCGAGGGCGATCAGGTCGCGGACGCGGGCCGGGCCTTCCTCGGCGATGAGGCGCGCAATGATCGGATCCACGAGACCGGCGCCGGCGGCAATCGTGTCGGCGGCGTGCTGTTCCGGGCTGTCGTTCGGGTGTAGCGCCGCGGCGAGACCACCTTGAGCCCAGGCGGATGAGGCGGCCTGGCCGAGCGGCGCAGGTGAAATCACGATGCAAGGGCGCGGCGCGAGCTTCAGCGCGAGGAACAGGCCGGCAAGGCCCGCTCCCACGATGAGGACATCACTGCCGGCGTGAGCGTCTGCCGTCAGGGTCTGGACGTGTTGCCCGTCTGCCAAATCAGGAAATACCGTTCGATGCGCGCCGGAATTCCGCCGGAGCGGTCACCGCAGAAACCAGCGCGCCGAACATGCGGTTGGCTGACTCGATGGTGAGGGTGAAATTGTCGGGCACGTAGACGAGGCCTTCGACTTTGGATTCCAGCATTTCCTCGATCTCGGACCGGATGGAAAGCTGGTCGCCGAACCGGCGGGCCTTGCAGGACTGGCGCACGACGGAGCGGCCCCAGAGGCTGCAGACTTCCACTGCGGTCAGTTCGCAGGTGTACTGGTCATCATCCGGATGAGGCGTGAGATACATCGTACCTGTCATCAGGCATTCACCGCCGCGATAGGGCTTGGTGCGGAAACTCCACGTGCCGAGCACATCGGTCGGATCATCCTCGGTTCCAGCGTGCGCCGGTGTCGTTACCAGCAATGCGCCAGCCAATGCGAGCGCGGCCATGCGTGCCAGGTGGGAGGTCATGCTGCCACTCCTATTTGTCCTCACACGCATAACCTAGACCCGGCAGCGACGAACGCCAACGCCTCAGCCGCTTATACCACCATCTCGATTTCGAGGGGCTCGAGGCCGGTGACGAAGTCGAGCGGCTTTTCCATGCGCGGCAGGGCCATCATGGCATCCAGCGCGTCCTTGGCCCGCAGGCGGACATCTTCCGGGATGGTCACCTCATGCTCGCCCGTCACCAGGCAATCATAGATGTTCTCTAGCGTGATGCGCTTCATGTGCGGGCACAGATTGCAAGGACGGATGAAGTTCGTACCCGGGTTCTCGGCGGCGACATTGTCGCTCATCGAGCATTCCGTCAGCAGCACAACTTTCGGCGGGTGCTTCTCGGCCACATAGTTGGCGAGCGCGGCCGTGGAACCGGCATAGTCAGCTGCCTCCAGCACGTCCGGCGGGCATTCCGGGTGCGCCAGGATGACGACGCCCGGATGGGCTTCGCGCAGCTGGTGCACGTCTTCGGCGCTGAACATCTCATGCACTTCGCAGGCGCCCGGCCAGGTCATGATACGGATGTCCGTCTGGGCAGCGACGTTCTTGGCGAGATACTGGTCCGGCACCAGGATGACGGTGTCGGTATTCCATTCCTTCGCGATCGCCTCGACGACCTGCGCAGCATTGGAACTGGTGCAGGTGATGTGGCACTCGGCCTTCACATCAGCCGTCGTGTTCACATAGGTGACGACCGGGTAGTTCGGGAACTTCTCCTTGATCAGGCGCACATCGGCGCCGGTGATCGAAGCGGCCAGCGAACAGCCTGCGCGGGTGTCCGGGATCAGGACTGTCTTTTCAGGCGCGAGAATCTTGGACGTCTCGGCCATGAAGTGCACGCCAGCCTGGACGATGATGTCGGCGTCCACTTTCGACGCTTCGCGGGCGAGCTGGAGGCTGTCGCCCCGGAAGTCGCCGACGAGACGGAAAATGTCCGGCGTCATGTAATTGTGTGCCAGGATGACGGCGTTCTTCTGAACTTTCAGGCGGTTGATCGCTGCGACGAGCGGGGCCATCGCCGGCCACTCCATCGGCGTCACGAAATCTTTGACCAGCGGGTAGAGGTGATCCGTCTCGGCGCGCACGGCGTCATCATAGGTGAGTCCGCGGGCTTCCGCTGCATTCGGGCCGCGCAGCGGCGTAGGGGTGGGGCAGCCAGGACCGGAATCGATCAGACGAGCCATGTCACGTCCTCCTTTTGACCAATCGAGCTCTTTTGCTCGATTTGAGTATAATATGGCCCCGAAAAGGTGCGTTTCAAGGGGAATACCTTCAAACGTCCGGGATCAGGGCGCTCATGCGACAGGCTGTTAAAGCTTTTGCGCACTCTGAGCAAAAGGGTATCTAGCGCAGCCGATGTGAAAACGCAATCGCAGAAAGCCCGGATTGGCGCGGCGTCAGTCCTTGAAGAGTTCCAGCGCCGCTGCGGTCATGGCATCAGTTCCGGTCTGGATCGTCCTGGCATAGTCCGGTGCGAACAGGGATGAGTGCAGGGAAGGCAGCGGCATGCCGTCCGCCTTGGCTTTGGCATACTTTGAGGGCTCTACCGCACCGACCCAGAACAGCACGCTCGGGATCTTGTCGTCGGTGCGGCCGTATTGGGAGAAATCTTCCCCGCCCATGACTGGATTGACCTGCATCACATACTCCGACCCCAGCTTCTTGCTGACGGCCTTCATCGCCCGTCCTGTGGTGTCGGGGTCATTGTAAGTGGAGGGCGTGTAGTCGGACTCGATCGTGATTTCCGGCTCCGGCGCGTCGAATGCCGCCGCTTGTGCCTTCGCGATGCGCTGGATGCCTTCCAGCAACATCTGGCGGGTCTCATCATCGTATGAGCGGACCGTGAGCAGGAGCGTGGCTTCATCCGGGATGATATTGTGTTTGGCGCCCGCCTTGAACGAACCGACCGTGACGACGGCACTATCCAGCGGATCAACGTTCCGCGACACGAGGCTCTGCAGGGCCGTCACAATGTGCGCGCCGATCAGGATCGGATCGCGCGTTGCCTGAGGATAGGCCCCATGCCCGCCAACGCCTTTCACATGGATATCGACGCTGTCCACATTCGCCATGGCATAACCGGTCGAGTAGACGACCGTGCCGGACGGGGAATCCGCCGAGACGTGCAGGGCGAGGTTATAATCCGGCTTCGGGAAGCGTTCGAACAGGCCGTCGGCCAGCATCGCTTCGGCGCCGAGGCCGATTTCTTCGGCCGGCTGGGCGATCATGACCAGCGTGCCCTTCCATTTGGACTTCTGCGCGACCAATGTCCGGGCCGTGCCAAGCCATGCTGTCATATGCACATCGTGACCACAGGCATGCATCACCGGGCTTTCAACGCCGGTCCAGGTTTGCGCTTCGACGGTGGAGGCATAGGAAACGCCGGTCTGCTCCGGCACCGGCAGGGCATCCATGTCGGTGCGGATCAGGACGGTCGGGCCGTTGCCATTCTTCAGGACGCCAACCACGCCATAGCCACCGACGCCTGGCTTTACTTCGCCGATATCGCGCATGGCTTTATCTGTGACCCAGTCCTGTCCGAGCCCGGTGGTGACTTCGAAGCCAAGCGACTCCAGTTCACTTGCCAGGATGGCGGAGGTCTTCGCCTCCTTGAAAGACAATTCCGGCGCCTGGTGCAGCTGGAGATAAAGGTCCAGGATCGACTGGTCCGGCGTGGCGACTTCGCGCATCGACATGGCCGCGGGCTGGACGGCGACCGTGTCCGCGACAACAGGCTCAGTTTCAGTGCCCGTGGCGGCTATTTTGGCCGGCTCACTCGTCCCGACTGGCGCCTCGCTTCTACTGCATCCGGTAATGACGAGGCCGAGAGCAACGGTCGAAGCGAGAGCAGGGCGCAACATGGCAGATCTCCGGGAATTAGATCGCTCGACCCTATCAAGGTTTACCCTGCTGCCAAGTGTGGCGGCAGATCGCCCGGGAAAAGCGTTTACTCGTCGTCCTCGAGAGCGGGGGCATCAGCCTGGTCACGGCGCGGCCGGGCGATCAATTCGGCAATGTCTTCCAGTTCGATGAAGGCGTCCGCCTCCCGGCGCAGGTCATCGGCAACCATGGGCGGGCTGGATGTGTTCGTCGAGACGACCGAGACCCGCACGCCTTTGGCTTTGACAGCCTCCACGAGGCGCCGGAAATCCCCGTTCCCGCTAAACAGGACGATGTGTTCCACATGGGCCGCGGCTTCGAGCATGTCGACCGCCAGTTCGACGTCCATATTACCTCGGTGACGCTTGCGGCCTTCCCGGTCTGTGTATTCCCGGGCGGTCTTCTTCACCACGCTGAACCCATTATAGGCCAGCCAGTCGACGAGCGGGCGGATCGGGCTGTATTCGTCGCTCTCCACCAGAGCTGTGTAGTAGCTCGCCCGCAGGAGACGGCCGCGCCCCTGAAATTCCTTCAGTAATTTGCGGAAATCGATTTCCAGCCCGAGCGCGCGAGCTGAAGAATACAGGTTTGCCCCATCGATGAAGAGCGCCAGGCGCTCGTCCTTGTAAAACGCCATGAAAAGCCTCGAAATGTCCGCCGGAGCGGCTGTGGCTATAAATTGTACCAAGCAGTAAGCGAAATACCTTAGTTTCCGCTGCTATCGGGCGCAAGGGACGGGTTGCGCGCCCTTGTTGCGCTGCATATAAGGGGCGGTTCAAAGGAGACTCTGAATCCATGGCCCGAGTGACCGTCGAAGACTGCATCGAGCAGGTGCCGAACCGTTTTGATCTTGTGCTGCTTGCTGCGCACCGTTCCCGCATGATCCGCGAAGGCTCGCCGATCACGGTGGACCGCGACAACGACAAAGATCCGGTCGTCTCCCTGCGTGAGATCGCTGATCAGTCGGTTGACCTGAAAGTGGTGAAGGAAGCCCTCATCTCTGGCCTGCAGGATATCCGTCCGGGCGAAGAGAACGAGCGCGAAGCAGACCGTATGGCCCTCGAAGCTGCTCCGGCCGCGACCGAAGAAGACGTCATGCGCGCTTACCAGGCTGAGCTCGAATCCGGGCGCGACGACCGGCTCTAGGAGGTTCGATGGACGGCAGCACCCTTTCCGCCAAGGACAAAGGGGCTGGCGAAGCACCACCGGCCGCTGAGGCCGTGGGTGAACACCATGTCCTCACACGTGAAGAACTTATCGCCAAGGTCCGCGCGTACCATCCGCGCGTGAAATCCGAGCTGTTGGGCGCAGCATACGATTTCGCGAAGACCCACCACGGTGAGCAGAAGCGCGATTCCGGCGACGCCTATTACTCCCACCCTGTGGAAGTCGCGAGCCTGCTCGCCGATGTGCATCTCGACGAGATCACGATCGTCGCCGGGTTGCTCCACGATGTCGTTGAGGATGTCGACGAGATCGATATCGGCGAGATCGAAGTACGCTTCGGCGCTGATGTGGCCGAGCTGGTCGACGGCGTCACAAAGCTCGACAAGCTTGAGCTCTCCTCCAAGGAAGCCGCGCAGGCGGAGAACTTCCAGAAATTCATTCTCGCGACGACCAGCGACATCCGCGTCCTTCTGGTGAAGCTGGCCGACCGGCTGCATAACATGCGTACACTGCATTTCCGAAAGAAGGCCGAGAGCCGGGAGCGGACTGCGCGTGAAACGATGGACATCTATGCGCCGCTGGCGCGCCGGGTTGGCCTTTACCAACTGGCCGCCGAGATGGAAGACCTGGCATTCCGGGAGCTCAACGCAGAAGCGCGCCGCGCCATTCTCTATCGCCAGGAAGAACTGGCCTTGGAAAATGCGGACGATCTCGAACGTATTCGCGCCGACCTGACCCAGCTTATGGAAATGGCAGACATTGAATGTCGCATCAAAGGCCGCCGCAAAGCGCCTTACTCGCTGTGGCGGAAGCTGGAGCGCAAATCCATCTCCTTCCGCGACGTGGCGGACCTGTTCGCTTTCCGGATTATCGTTCGGTCTACGGAAGAATGTTACCGGGTGCTGGGCGAGGTGCATACGCTTTGGGCCTGTATTCCTGACCGGTTCCGCGACTTTATCTCCGTGCCCAAGCCAAATGGGTATCAGAGCCTGCACACGACGGTGCGCGCCTCCGGCAATCGCCGGGTTGAGCTGCAGATCCGAACGGAGGCAATGGACCAGACCGCCGAGTTCGGCGTGGCCGCGCATTGGGGGTACAAGAACAAGCAATACGGCTTCGACGCTGAGTCCGCAAAAGCGGCGGGGCTTGATCCGGCGGCGAGCCTCGAAACCATTTCAAGCCTGCTGCAGGACGGTGCGGACGCTAAGGAATTCCTCGAGCATGCCAAGCTCGAAATGTATCGCGAGCATGTCTTCACCTTCACGCCGAAGGGCAAGCTGATCATCCTGCCGGCGGGCGCGATGCCGCTGGACTTTGCCTATGCAGTTCACTCGGCTGTGGGCGACACCTGTGTCGGTGTGAAGATCAACGGCGAAGTGAAAGCACTGCGCCGTCCACTGAAGAATGGTGACGTTGTTGATATCATTCGTGGCAAAACCCCGACAGCGCTTCATGGCTGGGAGGGGCTGGCAATTACGGGCCGCGCCCGTTCTGCGCTGCGCAAACTCGTGCGAGAGCGGGACACCGCAGACTTCCGGCGTCTTGGTGAAGGCCTGATCAACCAGGCACTGCGCCGGGCGGGGATCGACCCGGTCGATGTGAAGATGACCCATACGGCCAATCTCGCCGGGTTCGAAACACGCGAAGAAATGGCCGAAGCTGTCGGTCGCGGCCGGATCAGTTCCGCCGATGTCATTCAGGCGGCTTTCCCCGGCTACAAGGCCGAGCCGATGGGGGATCCGTCCAAGACGAAAGTCGATTCCCAACATGCGCCGCTGCTCGTCTCCGGTCACGACCTGACCCCAGGCGTGACGCTTCATCTTGGCCAGTGTTGCTGCCCTCTGCCGGGTGACCGCATCATGGGGGTCCAGGTGCCGGACCAGGGCATCGTCGTTCACGTTGCGAGCTGTCCGAAGCTCGCGGAATATGACGACAAACCCGACCTGTGGGTGGACCTCCGCTGGACTGAGCTGGCCCGCACCGATGCCATGGCTGTCGGGCGGATTCGAATCAACGCGGCAAACGCGCGGGGTGTGCTGGCCAAGCTCTGTGCAGCTGTGGCGCAATCGAGCGGAAACATCGTCAGGATTGCCACTGTGGACCGCCAGAAGGATTTCACTGAGCTGGTCATGGAAATTGAGGTTGAAGACCTGAAACGCCTGACGCAGATACTGGCCGCGCTCCGGTCGCTCGCGGTGGTCGACCGGGCAGTGCGTGACCAGGAGGGTGAAAATGACCAATGAAGAAGTGCTCGCGGTGTTCCGCGAGGCAGGTGCGTTGCTGGAAGGGCATTTCATCCTTTCGTCCGGGCGCCGCAGCCCGGTGTTTCTTCAGAAGGCGCTGGTCTTTTCCCAGCCGGACAAATCCGAGAAGCTCTGCGCAGCGCTGGCTAAGAAGCTGACCGAGAAGTTTGGCAAGATCGACGTGGTCGCCGGCCCGGCCGTGGGGGGCATCATTCCGGGCTATGAACTGGCGCGTCAGCTTGGCTGCCGTTCCATCTTTGCCGAGCGCGTCGATGGCCAGCTCCAGTTCCGCCGCGGCTTCTCCATTGCCGAAGGTGAGCGCGTGCTGATTGCTGAGGACATTGTGACGACGGGCTTGTCGTTCCGCGAAACCGTCGAGGCCCTTGAGGTGCTTCCGGGTGAAGTGGTTGGCGGCGCTTGCATCATCGACCGCTCCGGTGGCCGCGCCGATGTCGGCTGTGAACTTGTCTCGCTCGCTTCGGTCAATTTCCCTGACTACGATGCCGACAACCTGCCGCCGGAACTGGCGCTTATGCCAGCCATAAAGCCGGGTTCGCGAGGGCTCGCCTGATGAGTGGGCGGCTGCGCCTTGGGGTGAATATCGACCATGTGGCGACCATAAGGAACGCCCGAGGCGGTGCGCATCCCGATCCCGCGCGGGCCGCCGAAATTGCTGCCGCTGCCGGGGCGGACGGCATTACTATCCATCTCCGTGAAGACCGCCGCCACATCCGCGACGGCGACCTGGAAGCTATCCGGGCCGCGTCCAGCCTGCCGATCAACCTGGAAATGGCGGCCACTGAAGAGATGACCCGGATCGCTTGCGGATACCGTCCGCATGCCGCTTGCATCGTGCCCGAGAAGCGTGAGGAGCGCACCACCGAAGGCGGTCTCGACGTGGCGGGCCTGCACAACCAGATCTCCCCGATCGTGCGGCAACTGCGCGATGCAGGGGCACGCGTGTCGCTATTCATCGAGCCGGATCCGGTCCAGATCGCCGTGGCCGAAGTGCTCGGCGCGCCGGTCGTGGAACTGCACACGGGGCGCTATGCAGAACTCTGGATCGAAGGTGGTGCGGAAGCCGCTGCATCGGAACTTGCCCGCCTTCAAGCGGCGGCGGAAGAAGCGCGCAAGCGCGGAATTGAGCCGCATGCCGGCCATGGGCTGACCTTCGAGAATGTCGGTCCGGTGGCCGCCATTCCGGAGCTGGCGGAACTGAATATCGGGCACTTCCTTATCGGTGAGGCGATCTTCATCGGCCTTGACGCCGCCATCAGAGAGATGCGCCGCCTTATGGACGAGGCGCGTGCATGATCATCGGTATCGGGAACGATCTCTGCAATATTGAACGCATCGAGAAAACGCTTGAGCGGTTCGGGGAGCGGTTCGAGACCCGCGTGTTCACGGAAACGGAGATCGCCCTGGCGCGCCGCCGCCGCCGTACGGCAGAGACCTATGCCAAGCGTTTCGCTGCCAAGGAGGCCTGTGCGAAGGCGCTCGGCACAGGTGTGCCGCGCCGTGGTGTGCACTGGAAACATCTTGGTGTTGTGAATTTGCCGACGGGCAAGCCAACGCTCGCGCTGACGGGCGGGGCTGCCACGCGTCTTGAGGCGCTTATGCCCGAAGGCCATAAGGCGATCATTCATCTGACGATCACTGATGACCACCCCTGGGCCGAGGCGCAGGTGATCATCGAAGCGATCCCGGTAAGCAGCAAATGAAGCCCGCCCGTCCGAAACGCACGCGCCTGCGCGGCAAGGGAAAGAATGGTGCGCCCGCGCTGTCTGACGACCGCCTGAAGGCGGCGCAGGAGGCGGTCGGCTACAAGTTCAAGGACTCGCAGTTGCTGGTCCGTGCGCTAACGCACCCGAGCGCAGTGGGGAATGGCGACGCCGTGCGGGAGTCCAATCAGCGGCTCGAGTTCCTGGGCGACCGGGTCCTGAATCTCGTTATCGCTGAGCGGTTGATGGAGCGCCGGAAGATGGAGAGTGAGGGCGAACTCGCCCCGCGCCTTAACCGCCTCGTGAAGAAAGGCGCCTGCGCCGACGCCGTACGGCACCTGAACCTGCAGGAATTTGTCCTGTTGTCGGATGGCGAAGAAGCGGCAGGCGGGCGTACACGCGAATCCACGCTGGGCGATGCCTGCGAGGCAATCATAGGCGCGATCTTCAAGGATGGCGGTCTGTCGCCCGCACGCAAGTTCATCGAGAAGGCCTGGGCACCGCAATTCGCGTCGGCTCCGGCGGAAACAAAGGACCCGAAAACCCTTTTACAGGAATGGGCGCAGGGCCACGGCCTTCCGTTGCCGGACTATGATGTGCTGAGCCGATCAGGCCCGGATCACGAACCAATCTACGAAATCGAAGCGAAGGTCGAAGGGCGCGGCAGCGCCGTGGCGACCGGGCCTTCAAAACGCGAAGCCGAGCGCAGCGCCGCTGCCCTGCTGCTCCAATCGCTGGCAGGATAAATATGAGCGATACAGACATTACCCATGCCGGTTTTTGCGCCATCATCGGTGCACCGAACGCAGGCAAGTCCACGCTGACCAATCTTCTGGTCGGAGCGAAAGTAGCCATCGTCACGCACAAGGTGCAGACGACGCGGTTCCCCGTGCGCGGCGTGGCGCAGACTGACCACACACAGATCGTGCTCGTCGATACGCCCGGAATCTTCGCCGCAAAGCGCCGGCTGGACCGGGCGATGGTCAAGGCCGCGTGGAGCGGCGCGGAAGATGCCGATGCCATCGTGCACCTCGTTGACGCCGCCTCATGGGTGGCAGACAGGGCTGGCAAGGAGACCGCTGCGCAGAAGCACTCCATCGAGGATGATCGCCGCGTAGTGGAGCAGTTGAAGACGAGCGGACGGAAAGCCATTCTGGCGCTCAACAAGATCGATTTGTTCCCGCACGATCAGTTGCTTCCGATCATCGCGGAACTGAACGAGACGGGCGTGTATGAAGAGGTCCACATGATCTCCGCCGAGAACGGCGACGGGGTCGAGAAGCTGGAAGAGGCGATCGCCGCCCGAATGCCCGAAGGGCCCGCACTCTATCCACCGGATCAGGTGGCGGACCTGCCGATGCGCCTGCTGGCGGCGGAGGTCACGCGCGAAAAACTGATGCTGCGCCTGCACCAGGAACTGCCCTATCAGCTGATGGTCGAGACCGAGAGCTGGGAAGAACGCAAGGACGGCTCCGTCCGCGTGCAGCAGGTGATCGTCGTCGGCCGTGAGAACCACAAATCCATGGTACTGGGCAAGGGTGGCCAGACGATCAAGGATATCGGCCGCATGGCGCGGGAGGAGCTTTCCGAGATGCTGGGCCGCAAGGTGCACCTCTTCCTGTTCGTGAAGGTCGATGAGCGTTGGCAGGAACGGCGCGAAAGCTATCAGGGGCTTGGCCTGGAGTTCGATGTCTGAGGCGATATGAACTGGTCCGATGACGGAATTATCCTCGGTGGGCGCCGCTTCGGTGAGGGTGGCCTCATTCTGGATGTCCTGACCCGGAGCCGTGGACGCCGGTCGGGCCTCGTCTATGGTGGAAACTCGCGCCGCCGCCGGGCGCAATACGAAGCGGGTAATTCCGTTTCCCTTTCATGGACCGGTCGTCTGGAAGACCAGCTGGGCCGGTTCGAAGTCGCCGAAGCCAGCAAGGAACGCGCCTCGCACGTGCTGGACGACGCCAAGGCACTCGCGGCGGTGTCGGCGATCACGGCCATTCTGCGCATGTCACTCGACGAGGGCGACGTGGCAGGCTCCGCCATGTTCGAGGCGACGGAAGTCCTGCTCGACCAGATCGAGGCGCGCGAGATCTGGCCGGCGCTCTATGTGCGCTGGGAACTCGGGCTGCTATCGGCGCTTGGGTTTGGTCTGGATCTGGAAGAATGCGCCATCAGCGGCGCGAATGATGGCCTGACGCACGTCTCACCGCGTACAGGAAGGGCTGTGCGCGGGTCGGAGGCTGAAGACTATGTCTCGCGCTTGCTGCGGCTGCCGTCCTTCCTCGTCTCCTCATCAGCGCCCGTCGGCGACCGGGATGTCGCCGACGGGCTGAAGCTGACGGGTCATTTCCTGGAATCCAGGGTCTTCCACGCAATGAACCGGGCCATGCCGCCAGAACGGGAGCGGCTGGTCAGACGATTGGTGGGCTGACGGTCAGGCCTTGGCGCTTGCGCGCTCGCCCACTTTCGAAAACCACGTCGCGTAGTTCTTGAACTCAGGGTTCACAGGCTGGCCTACAGCGTTGCCGAACGCCTGGAAGCAGAACAGCAGAATATCGGCGAGGCCGAACTCGTCGCCAGCGACATAGGGCTGGCTGGCGAGGCGGTCGTCGAGGAATTTGATCTTGTCCTGCGCGCAGGCTTTCAGGCCATCAGAGGCTTCGGGCAGGCAGCGCATGCGGTCCTGGAACATCGGCAGGCCCTCGGCATAGCGGAATCCGGATGCCATCGGTTCGACGATGTTGAGGTCCACCCAGCGGGTCCAGCGGCGGTTTTGCGCGCGTGCTTCCGGTGTTTCACCCATGAGCTTCTTGCCGGGAAACTTCTCGTCCAGGTATTCGCAGATTGCCGTGATTTCGGTGACGACCGACCCGTCGTCCAGCACCAGGCAAGGCGTCTGGCCGGCAGGATTGGTTTTCAGGTAAGGCTCCTGACGGTTCAGGCCCTTCTGGATATCGAGCTCCTCCAGCGGAATCTCGATGCCGCGTTCGGCCATGAACATGCGCACGGTGTGCGGGTTCGGGCCGATCGAATTGATGAGTTTCATATGCTTCCTCCCAGAAACTTCCGCCCGTCATTCGCGAGCCTTCAGCATTCATAGTCGGTTCAGGCAGCGCCGTCATATGTGACGTCGGGGTAGATGGGCGTTTGCTTCCAGGAGGCTGATGCCAATGAAAAATTCGATGATCCTCGCCGGTGTGTTGCTCGCGGCGAGCCTGACCGGCTGTATCGCCGTTACCGGTGTGCATGACGAGGATGCCGTGCGGGCCAACACCGATCTCGCCATCCGTGTCTGCGGCGGCGAGGCGAACGTCAAAGAGGTGACTGAAGACGGTTACCGCTGCCAGACCAATCCGTAGGACTTAGTGACAGGCGCCGCCGGGACCCATGTCCATGTGGAAATGGTCCCGGTGGGCCGCATTGTAGTCCGGCCCCAGTGTCACCGAGAACAGGTCGCAGGCGCCGGAATGCACCTTTTTCAGGAATTTGGCTTCCTTCCCGCCTTTTCCCCAGGATGTTTTCACATCGATCAGGCGTCCGTCTTCCAGCCGGAAGCCTGAAATATCGATCGCATTGCCGCGTGCGTGCTGTGACAGGCGGCCTGAGCCCGCAATATTACGGCAGGCGAAGCTGCCATAGGTCTCGATCCGGGCAATCGGGGAACCGAGGATATCCACAGCCGCGGGCCGGGCGACATGGCGCTCCCAGACATAGAGCGCGGCGGCCTCGCCGCAGGTCATGCGCAGGGTCGCAGAATAGGGCGTCAATGACCGGTCCAGTGTCAGCCCATTGTAAAGGCCGCACTTTTCGCCCTTCGGGGCGTCCTCCAACGGTGTATAGAGCACGCCCGCCTTGTCCAACGCCGGAAAACAGACCTGTGGATGCATTGCCGCCCGAGCCAGCTGGTGGCCGGTGCCAAGGCCGATCCTGTCGCTGAGGTCCACCGGTGCAAACGGATTGTGCCGCGGCGGCGCCGACATCAGGAACAGCGCCACGCACAGCGCGGGCACGGTCAGCAGGATGAGCCAGGCGCGTAAGTGAGGCATCTGCAGTCAGTACCTATAGGGTTCCTTAACCAAAGGGCTATTTCTGTTAACTTACGAATGTTCGCGACTCGCAGGCGATTCTGCCCGCGGACCTGCACCAGAATGTGGCACGAACCGAGAAGGGGCCAGAATGTCCGACCTCAAGGATGGCGAGCCGGAAGACCGGATCATCAACGAACCCATGAGCGAGGCGCTCTCCAAGCGCTATCTCGCCTATGCACTCTCGACGATTACGGCGCGTGCCCTGCCGGATGTCCGCGACGGCCTGAAGCCCGTGCAGCGCCGCATCCTCTACGGCATGCGCGTGCTGCGGCTGGACCCGGAAGGCGGCTATCGCAAGTGCGCCAAGATCGTCGGCGACGTGATGGGTAACTTCCACCCGCATGGCGACAGCTCGATCTATGACACGCTGGTGCGTCTGGCGCAGGATTTCACCGTCCGCTACCCGCTGGTCGATGGACAGGGCAATTTCGGCAATATCGACGGCGACAGCGCCGCTGCCTATCGTTACACCGAAGCGCGGATGACCGTGGCGGCCGAGCTGCTGCTGGACGGCCTGAATGAAGACGCGGTCGATTTCCGCGCCAACTATGCCGAGAACGATGAAGAGCCGGTGGTGCTTCCCGCCGGTTTCCCGAACCTGCTGGCCAATGGCGCAAGCGGCATCGCCGTCGGCATGGCGACCTCGATCCCGCCGCACAATGCGGCCGAGGTGATCGACGCGGCGCGCCTGCTGATCGAGAAGCCGAAGGCGACGACCGCTGAACTGATGGATTTCGTGAAGGGGCCGGACTTCCCCACCGGCGGTATCATCGTCGAGCCGTATGAGTCCATGCTGGACGCCTACGAGACCGGCCGCGGCAGCTTCCGCATGCGCGCGCGCTGGGAGACGGAGGACACCGGCCGGGGCACCTACCAGATCGTCGTCACCGAGATTCCCTACCAGGTTCAGAAATCCCGCTTGCTGGAGAAACTGGGTGAACTGATCGAAGCCAAGAAAGTACCGCTGCTGGACGACGTCCGCGACGAGTCTGCAGAAGACGTGCGCCTTGTCCTGGTGCCGCGCTCCAAGACGATCGAGCCGGACGTGCTGATGGAAAGCCTGTTCAAGGTTTGCGATCTCGAAACGCGCTTCAGCCTCAACATGAACGTGCTGCACAAGGGCGCGCCGCAGGTCATGGGCCTGAAGGACGTGTTGAAGGCATATCTCGATCACCGCCGTGAAGTGGTTGTGCGCCGGGCGCAGCACCGCCTCGACAAGATCGAGAAGCGCCTCCACCTGCTCGACGGTTACCTGACCGCCTTCCTCAATATCGATGAAGTCATCCGCATCATCCGGAACGAGGACGAGCCGAAGCCTGTCCTGATGGAAACGTTCAGTCTCACGGATGTTCAGGCCGAAGCGATCCTCAATCTCCGCCTGCGTGCCCTGCGCAAGCTGGAGGAAATGGAGATCCGCGGCGAGCACCAGAAGCTGACTGAAGAGCGCGAGCAGCTGGTCCTGCTGCTTGGGTCCGACCGCCGCCAGTGGACGAAAGTGTCCAAGGAGCTGAAAGCCGCTCGCGACGCCTTTGATCCGGACTCGGAGCTTGGCCGCCGCCGCGCCAGCTTCTCTGACGTCAAGGAAGTCGACCTTGCTGCCGCCCTTGAAGCCTCCAAGCCGAAAGAGCCGATCACGGTTGTCCTGTCGCAACAGGGCTGGATCCGCGGCATGAAGGGCCATGGACTCGATACGAGCTCGGTCAAGTTCAAGGATGGCGACGAGCTTTATCTCGTCGAGGAAGTGATGAGCACCGACAAGCTCATCCTGATGTCGTCCGATGGGCGCTCCTTCACGATGGCCGCCGACAAGCTGCCGGGCGGGCGCGGCCATGGCGAACCGATCCGCCTGACGATCGATCTGGAAGACAGCGTCGATATCGTCGCCATGTTCCGGTTCGAACCCGACCGCAAACGCGTGATGGCGTCCTCCACCGGTTATGGCTTCATCGTCGACGAGAAAGAGCTGGAGTCCAACCGCAAGGCTGGCAAGTCCGCGGTGAACACCGGCAACGGCCATCTCGTCTGCTGCCCGGTGGTCGAAGGCGACATGATCGCGGTCGTCGGCACGAACAAGAAGATGCTGATCTTCCCGCTGTCCGACCTGCCGGAAATGGCGCGCGGCAAAGGCAACAAGCTGCAGTCCTATAGCGGCAAGGCCGAGTTGAAAGACCTGATCACTTTCGACAAGCGCGACGGCCTGATCGTCATGACCGGTGACCGCCACCGGGCCTTCCCGGAATGGAAAGACTGGAAAGGCCAACGCGCCCAGGCTGGCAAGGTCGTCCCGAAAGGCTTCCCGCGGAGTGGGACGTTTACAGGATAATCGAGAGCGCCCGGCCAGCCAGCCGGGCGTTTTTCATTCCGGTCAGTAAACCCGCGCGACGGTCTGCTTCATCAGTGGACCGATCTCCGTGTGCAGAACAAGATCGGCATAGGAGTCGTGGTCGGTTTCCTCACGGTTGACGATCACCACGGTCGAACCGGTGCGCTTGGCGATGACGGGCAATTCCGCAGCCGGGTACACCACAAGGGAGGAGCCAAGCACGATGAACAGGTCACTGAGCGCAGCCTCTTCCATGGCCCGGTTCATCTCGTCTTCCGGCATGGCCTGGCCGAAGGAGATGACGGCGGTCTTGATCAGGCCGGTACAGAAAACGCAGGTAATGTCCTCGCGGGCTTCCCAGCGGGGCTTCAGGTCTTCCAGCTCATAGCGCTTGCCGCACTGCAGGCAGCGGGCATAGCTGGCATTGCCGTGCACTTCGATCACCCGGTCATCCGCCACGCCGGAGGCCTGATGGAGGTTATCGACATTCTGGGTAATGACGCTGGAAACCTTGCCCATCTTTACCAGGTCCGCGACGGCGAAATGGCCGTCATTCGGTTTTGCGCCTGTCCACCCGGCGGGATTGTTGAACACCCGGTTCCAGGCTTCGTCGCGCTGCGCGCGTGAGCTGACGAAATCCTGATAGTAGATCGGCTTCATCTTGCTCCACACGCCGCCGGGACTGCGGAAATCGGGAATACCGCTTTCCGTCGAGATTCCGGCACCGGTAAAGACCACAGCGCGGCGGCATTGCGAGATCAGGCTGGCAAGAGCTTCGGGTGCGTCGGTCATTGCCTTAATGCTACACGATTTTCCGGCGGACGCTACTTGTACATGCCGTCGCGCAGGTTGATGCCGTGCTCGACCCAGGCTTTCATCGCGCTCAGCATTTGCGACCAGCCCATGCAGTTGCTGTAGGACTGGCGGAACCCCTGTTCGGTTGCGGGCCAGCCTTCTTCCGCAATCGAGACGATGGTGCGTCCGTCGTCGGTCGGTTCGAAGCGGAAGGTGACGGTGGTCTCTCCGCCGTTGCCATCATCCCATTTGAAGACGACGCGGTGGTTCTCTTCGACTTCGACGATTTTCACCGGGAAGGCGCCGGGAAAGTCGTGGAAGTCCCACATAACTGTTGCGCCTGCCTCGATCCGCCCTTTGGCGCCACCCGTTGTGAAATAGCGAGACAGGATGTCCGGGTTCACGAACGCTTCAAAGACTTCCGGAACAGGACGGCCAATGCGGCCACTGACTTCGAATTCCGGCTTGATATCCATCTTTCCAGCTCCTCGCATCATGCTTCCGGCGGATACTACCTGATCATCCTGCGCCTTCCACGGGCTGACCGAAGAACAGGACGGCGAGCGCCAGGATGCCGAAGGCGGCGAAGGCTGTGCCCCGCACGGGGGCTTTGGCTTCCCGGAATGCCCCGACTGACGCGATCCCGCATTGAAGTGCGTAATAATAGGCGAAGGCTTTCGAGGCGAAGCTGATGATCTGGAAGATGTGCGAAAACCAAGTGAGACCGAGACCGATCAGGACGAGCATGAGGTAGGCCATCCTCGGTGAGACCCGGCTGCCGGAGAGTTCCTCCACCAGTCCGCCGGCGCCGCTCGTGTCCGCGATGGCGGCGCTGAATTGCGCCGACAAGGCCGCGACGATCAGCATGGCAGGCAGGACGGCCGACACGATCTTCATCATGTCGACAATGGCTGTTTCCGTCAGCGGCACGGTTTCGGCGTCAAAGGCGTAGGTCAGCAGCACGACATAGGCCATGTAGATGGCTGTCGCGAGCCACTGGGAATAACGCATGGAGCGGACCCGCATGTCCGGCTTGTATTCGGCGCCAAGATAGCGGGACGTCTCGAAGCCCTGCACGGTGATGATCAGGCCGAAAGCGAGGGCGACACCGGTCCAGCCTGTTACGGCGGGTGCCATGACAACCAGATCCCCCCGGCCGGCTTTGCTGGCGAAATAGAGGCAGAGACCGGTCAGCAGGCCCGCGATGATCGCCAGTTTCAGGCTGACAGCAGCCTGTTCCATCCGCTCCATCGCGGAGAAGCCGCGCAGCCAGCCAACCGTGAGGATCAGGATCATCGCAGCACTGGTGACCAGTTTTGCATTCACAGGTGAATTGAACGGCGTCATCTTCACGGCGAAGGCGCCGAACAGGTTCAGGTAATAGGCCACCGAAATGCAGTAGGCGAAAGACAGGGCCCAGGAGGCGAAATACTCGGTTCGCCGTTCCGAAGCCGAGCGGTTCGGGTTCCGGGCGATGTTCACGATGTTGAACCGGATCGCGGCCCCGAAAGCATAAGCGGCCAGGCACAATGCCAGCATCACCATCGGCGCAAACTCGCCGTAGGAATGCGACAGGATCGGCCCCAGCACGAGGAAGCCGCTGCCGATGATCGAGGCGAGCGGTGTAACCGTCGCGCGCCAGGCCCGGTGATCGCGCACGCGCGGCCACATCAGCAGGCCAAGAATGCCGAGCGTGATGAGGCTGATGAGGATTTCCTGCAGCAAGCCGGCGGGTTCCTTTTTGGGCTGTTCCGGCCTGCCGCCTACACGACAGTGCCGAAGAGATGGCCGATCACGCCGGTGACAACCATCGCGGCAACGCCCCAGAAGACGACGCGAGTGGCGGCACGCAGCTTGCTGGCCCCGCCAGCCCTGGCGGAAAGCGCGCCCAGTATGCCGAGGCTGACCAGCGAGACCGCAGCCACGACCGGGGTGATCTGGCCCGCTGGCGCTGCGACGGCGGCGGCGATCGGCAGGGCAGCACCGATGGTGAAGCTGGCGGCAGAGCTGAAGGCTGCCTGTACCGGCCGGGCCGCGACCGCGTCGCTCATGCCGAGTTCATCACGCGCATGGGCTTCGAGCGCATCATGCTCGGTCAGCTGACGGGCGACTTCGCGGGCCGTTTCGGGGGTCAGCCCTCGTTGCATGTAGATGTCCGTCAGCTCCTGGAGTTCTGCCTCCGGATGGCTTTCAAGCGCTGCCCGTTCGACTTCCAGGTCTGCCTTCTCAAGATCAGCCTGCGACGAGACGGAAACATATTCGCCCGCTGCCATGGACATCGCACCTGCCACAAGACCGGCAAGCCCTGCGGTCAGGATCGCGCCGGTCGAAGCCTCTGCCGAGGCGACACCGATCACGAGACCTGCGGTCGACAGGATGCCGTCATTCGCCCCGAGCACCGAGGCGCGCAGCCAGCCGACCCGCTGGAAATAGTGGTGTTCGACGTGGATATAGGTGTCGTCGGAATGTGGTGGAGATTCTGCCATGAGCCCATCCTGCGCAATAAATTATGCGTGGCCAAGCCCGGGCCGATGGTCAAGCGCGCAAATCGCCCCGCTGCGGGCATGTCTGGCCCGCTTTTCCTTGCGTGATCGGGCGGCGGCGTTTAGGCGTTGAAAGCTAGGATTTCCGGAGGGACACACATGCTTATTGCGCTTGGCATTATCGTTGCGGTCATTGGCTTCATTATCCTGATCTATAACGGGCTGGTGATGAAGCGGCAGCGGGTCAATCAGGCCTTTGCCGATGTGGATGTTCAACTGAAGCAGCGCCAGAACCTGATCCCGAACCTCGTGGAGACGGTGAAAGGCTATGCCAAGCACGAGCAGGAAACCTTCCAGCAGGTGATCGCCGCCCGCAACGCAGCGCAGAGCGCAGGCACGCCCGCCGAAATGAGCCAGGCCGAAGGCATGCTGACCGCCTCGCTCGGCAAGCTGTTCGCCCTTGCCGAAGCCTATCCGGACCTGAAGGCCAACCAGAACTTCATCCAGCTGCAGAACGAACTCTCCGCCATCGAGGACAAGCTGGCCGCCGCGCGCCGCTTCTACAACTCGGCCGTTCAGGACTACAACACATCCCGCGAACAGTTCCCGGGCTCCATCATTGCCGGCATGTTCAACTTCGAAGGCCGCGACTTCTTCGATGTCGGCGTCGAAGGCCGCGAAGCGCTCAGCACACCGCCAGAAGTCAAGTTCTAGGCGGCGCCTGAATGTGCTAGCCTCCTGCTGAACACGGGAGGTGACCATGAAGAGATCTATCGGAGCGGCGGCGATCCTGATTGCCGCCGCCTTTGTATCCGGCTGTACAGCCGGCGGTGCCAGCAGCGGCAGCTGGAGCGCGTCGAGTTGGAACGGGCTTGCACCGCAGAATGTCTATGGCGGCAATTACCAGTTCTTCGCCGCGCCCGCCGAGGGCCAGGGCTTCAAGCTGAAATTCACCGTGAAGACCGACGGCAATTTCAACATCGCCAGCGCCGGCCCACCCGCCGAGGCCGATCTTGAAGCCGCTGCCGAGGCCGCCGCGCCGGAAGGCTGCACGCTCGCCTCTATCGAACGCACGCCGGATGGCGGCGCGGTGGCCGACTATGATTGCGGCGAGGCGGCGGAATGATCCGCAAGGTCTCAACCTACCTGATGTTCACAGGTCAGGCGGCCGACGCGCTTGCGCTCTATACGGACGTGTTTCCGGAGAGTGAGTCCAGCGTCCGTGACGGCCCGGTCTACATGGCCGACTGGCGGTTGGCCGGGCATGACGTCATGCTGGTGGACAGCCCGCCGGTACACGATTTCACCTTCACGCCGTCGACCTCGCTGTTCGTCGATTTCGAGGATGCTGCATCGCTGGATGCCGCATTCGCGAAACTCTCGGAGGGCGGATCGGTGATGATGCCGGTCGACAATTACGGCTTCAGCCAGCGCTTTGGCTGGGTCGCTGACAAATTCGGCGTCAGCTGGCAGCTGAACCTGCCCTGAGGCAAGCGCCCACAACGCCCGTGAAGGCGCTTTGCGGGTGAGCTGATTTTTCAGGGACGGGATTGCGCGTCAGGTTTCCGGCAGGGGCAGGTTCAGCGCGCCAGGCATCGCGATGCAGCGGATGGCGGGCGCCATACCGGCATCATGAAATTCGTCGAACTGCGCAGTAAAAGCGGGCATAGCTGCCCGTCCGTCACAGGCGGCGGCGAGACGGTCGTTGAAATGTTCTGAAGGTTTCAGCCACGCGCGTTCGGATTTCTGCCCCGGCATCCAGTCGATGCTGACGAGATAGACGCGCAGGTTTGGCGTCACGCTCCAGTGATACCGTACGCCCCGCCCGTAGGTCGCCCGAATCTCAGCGCGCAGCATCAGCACCTGGACCCAGATCACGGGCCAGAGAAAGGCGAGCTGCGGCGGGAAACCTTCGGGAAGACGGAAGAGCGACATGTGCCGGACTATACGTCAGGCCACGGAGGTGTCGGACAAGATTGTTTGCGCGGCAATGCCTGCGGCAGGATTGGACGGTTCAGTTGGTGGATAACTCCCCACCTGCGTCATCCCCGACCGCGCAGCGGTCTGGGGATCCATCTCTGAACATCGCCTCAGACACGTCATGTCATGACGTGCTTGCCACATCTTTCAGAGATGGGCGCCCAGATGGCCGTTGGCCATCGGGCGTGACGCGTGTTTGGGGGCGCCGAAGCATGACTGGCGCGGTACGAAATCTGACTGCGCCATGATCATGCATGACCAGTCATGACTATACCGGACTATAATGGACCAGGGCTAATCACAGGGCGTGATCAATCGAAGACACAATCTGTGTAGGCTCTTGCCTGATAGCATTGCTCCGCATTGGCTTTGTAGGCGTTGTAACCGCCCTGCGAAACAACGGTGCCTCCGTCGGAGCCGCCGAGATCCCGACAAGCCTTGCGTGCGTTCGCCATGGCATAGCCATCGGTCTGGAATTCGTTATTTCGGCAGTAGTAACCCTGACCGTAAGCCCAGTCGCCATATACGCGCTCGACGCGTCTGGACGGCTGGGGTGCCGGGGCAGGCGACGAGACCATTGGGGCGCTGTAAATGGCGGTGCTTGTCGTGTTGCCGCCGGTCACGGAGGCCTGGCATCCAAGTTGTTTCCTGGCCCATTCAAGCCTGTCTGCCGTCGGAATCTTTTTCAGCACCGGCGCCCATGACAGCTTGGGCGTGCCTTTCACATAGGCGTTGACGATGCTCGACGAGACGGCCTTGTAGGCCTTTCTTTCCTCAGGCGACAGAGCGATCCCTGAAGGACAGTCATCCGCATGGCAGGGCATGCCCGGCGCCATCATGATCGGCAGCTTTTCATAGTCCGCATCCGAGGAGGTGTTCGCATACATGAGATATGCAAGCGCTCTCGATTTTCTGCTCAGCGGGCTGGAGGCATATCCTGCCTGTACATTGAAATCGGCACGCGAATAGTTGCCGTCGGCTTGTTCAGCCTGGCTCTTAAGCGCTTCACCCGTTGGGCAAGCGGGCTGTGCCTGCGCGATCAACGGTGCAACAGAGAAAGCGACAAGTAGTGAAATCAGGCGCTTTGTTTGCATGTCCATTGCCTGTCATTGATATCGGAACAACAATTCTACTTTCAAGGAGATCGTATCAAAAGCGTTCGGTCAATAACCGCGCCACGTATTTCGCGTGCGGACTTCCTTTTACAACAAGTCGTGTCAGAGCGCGGCGAACCACGGCACCAGCCGCTCTATCGCTTCCTCGATCTGCGGCGTTGAAAGCGCGAAGGAGAAGCGCATGAAGTGGCTGCCGTCGACGGGGTCGAAGTCGACGCCGGGTGCGGTGGCGACGCCGGTGTCTTCCAGCAGCTTCAGGCAGAAGGCGAGGCTGTCGTCGGTGTAGCGCGAGACATCGGCATAGATATAGAAGGCACCGTCCGGCGGCGCGATCTTTTCGAGGCCGAGCTTCGGGAGCGCTTCCAGCATCAGCTCCCGGTTGCGGCGGTAGACCTCGACATGGCCTTCCAGTTCCTCGCGCGCATCCATGGCGGCGAGGCCGGCATGTTGGGACAGCGATGGAGCGGTGAGGAAAAGATTGCCGATATAGGCGCCGGTGCGCAGCGCCATGTCCGGCGGGGAAACCAGCCAGCCGAGGCGCCACGGCGCCATGGAGAAGTATTTCGAGAAAGAGTTCACAATGTAGGCGTCCGGCGCATATTCCAGCATGGAATGGATCTCCGGCCCGAAGGACAGGCCGTGATAGATCTCGTCGGAAATGATGCGGATGCCTTTGGCTTTGGCGACGTCTGCGATGGCGGTGAGTTCCGAAGCCGGGATGATCGTGCCGGTCGGGTTGGCGGGGCTGGCGATGATGACGCCTTGGGGCGCCGGGTCCAGCGCATCCAGCGCGGCGGCGGAGATCTGGTAGCGCGTGTCTTCACCGCAGGGGATCTCGACCCCTTCAAAGTTCAGGGCACGGACCGTGTTGCGGTAGGCGACATAGCCGGGCCGGGCAAAGGCGATCCGGTCGCCCGGCGAGAAGGCCGTGGCGAGTGCCAGCACCAGCGCGGGCGAGGCGCCGTTCGTGATGGCCAGGCGGCCAGGCGTGATGTCGACGCCGTACATGTCCTTGTAGTGCTGGCAGATGCGGGCCTTCAGCGGCTGGCTTTCCCAATAGCCCATCGGGTCACTGTCCAGCACCTTATGGCTGCGCGCGATGGCGGCCTTCGGCGCAGGCGTCGAGGGCTGGCCGAATTCCATATGCAGGATGCTGCGGCCCTGTTCCTTCAGTTCATGCGCGCGCTTGGAAATCGTGATGGCGCGGAACGGATCGATGTCTTGTCCCATGGGAGAATAACTTTGCGGCGAATTACTTGGCGACGAGAGACGGGAGCCAGGTGGCGAGGCCGGGCAGGGTGGCGACCAGCGCGATCAACACCAGCTGCAGCATGATGAACGGGATCGCGCCGCGCCAGATCTGCATCGTCGTCACCTCCGGCGGTGCCGCGCCACGCAGGTAGAACAGCGCGAAGCCGAAGGGCGGCGTCAGGAAGCTGGTCTGCAGGTTCAGCGCCATCAGGATGGCCAGCCAGACCGGGTCGAAGCCCAGCAGGATCAGCGGCGGGGCGACGAGCGGCACGACCACGAACACGATCTCGATGAAGTCGAGGAAGAAGCCCAGCACGAACATCACGATCATCGTCATCAGCAGCGCGCCCCAGCGGCCGCCCGGCATGGCGTGCAGCACATCCTTCACAATGTCGTCGCCGCCAAAGCCGCGGAAGACGAGGCTGAACAGCGAAGCACCGATCAGGATGAGGAACACCATGCTCGTGATGTGCGTGGCAGACTTCAGCGCCGGCATCAGCTGGCGCATGCGGCGCAGCACCAGCAGGCCCGCGCCGATGGCGGCAAAGAAGACCAGGATGGCCAGCAGCGTAACGGCGATGCCGGCCATGCTGGCGGTGCTCATCTGTTCGACGCCGAGGCGAAGGTCCATCGTGTTGCGCACGACGAGGACAAGGATCAGGCTGGCAAGGCCCGCCATGATGACGGGGGCGAGGCGGCTGTTCGCTTCGCGGGCAAGACGCAGGCCCGCAAGGAGCACCGCGCCCGACGCGCCGATGGCGGCAGCTTCCGTCGGTGGGGCGACGCCGCCAAGGATCGCGCCGAGCACGGCGAAGATCAGCGCCAGCGGCGCGCCGAAGCCGAACGCGACTTCCTTGAAGGTGAGCGGCGCAGTGTCTTCGTCGAGCGTCACGGCCGGGCAGCGGGCCGGGCGCATCACGGCGTTGAAGGCGATCCATGCGAGGTAGAGCCCGACCAGCAGGAGACCGGGGATCAGCGCGCCCGCGAAGAGGTCACCGACGGAGACAACCAGCGACTTGCCGCCACTGGAAAGGCTGGCCTGGCTGGCCGCGTTGGAGACCGCATCGGCCAGCAGGATCAGCACGATGGACGGCGGGATGATCTGGCCAAGCGTGCCGGAGGCGGCGATGGTGCCAGAGGCGAGACGCGGGTCGTAGCCCTGCTTCAGCATCGACGGCAGGGCGATCAGCGACATGGTGATGACGGTCGCGCCAACAATACCGGTCGATGCGGCCAGCAGCGCGCCGACGAGAACCACGGCATAGCCGAGCCCGCCATTCAGCTTGCCCAGCAGGCGGCTGGCGATGTGCAGCAGGTCCTCGGCCACGCGGGAGCGTTCGAGGATGACCCCCATCAAAACGAACAGGGGCACGGCGATCAGTGTCGTGTTCTGCATGATCGAGCCGCCCTGGATGCGGCTAGGCAGGGAGCGCAGCAGCGGCTCCGGGAACACGCCGAGGCCGATACCGATCAGGGCATAGATCAGCGCGACGCCGCCAAGCGTCAGCGCCACGGAATAGCCCATCAGCAGCGCGCCGATGGCGCTGGCGAACATGAGCAAGGCGAGGATGATCTCAAGCTCCATGAGCGCTCTCCGTCTCGGAGGTGGCCGGAACTTCATTCTCCAGCTTGCCGGTGAGGCGCAGCGCCGCCTTCAGCGCTTCGGACAGGCCCTGCGCCAGCATCAGCACGGCAAAGGCCGGCACCAGCGTCTTGAACAGGTAGAGGAAGGGCAGGCCATCGGACTCGCTGGAGCCTTCGAACAGCGACCAGGCGCGGGCGAGGCCCTGTTCGCCGGTCGTCAGGATACGGATGCAGATCGGGAAGAGGAAGAAGTAGATGCCCGCCAGTTCGATCCAGTTGCGGCCGTCGGCGCCGAAGCGGGGGCGCAGGATATCGACGCGCACATGCCCGTCATCGCGCAGGGTTGCGGCGGCGCCGAGCATGAACATGGCGGCGAAGGCGTAGATCACGAGCTCATTCAGCCATGTGAAGCTGATGCCATAGGTGTATCTCAGCACGACGACGGTGAGCTGGAACATGACCAGCAGCAGCGCGCTGGCGATTGCCCCGCCGAGGGCCACACCGCTGATGGCATCGATGATCGCGCTGACGCGCTTCGAGATACCTTCGACCAGGTTCGGCAGGACGAGGGTGACGAGCGGCAGCAGGAAAACGGGCAGGAGCGCGATGCCCACCCATTTCAGGATTGTGCCGAGGTGAAGGAAAAAGGCCGGATCCATGGCGGGGCGACCGGCTATTTGTTCGCGTCGCGGGCGGCGTAATAGGCGCCGTCCGAAATGGTCGACCAGCCGCGCATCAGCTTCAGGGATTTCTCGAAACTCTCATAGATGCGCTTCTCGAGGCCGTCCTTGCCGGAGGCGGCACGTACGTCCCACGCCGCTTCGGCCATCGCGCTGACGACTTCCGGCGGGAAGCTGCGCAGCTGCACGCCATGCTCGTTGACCAGCAGGTCGAGGTGAACCGAGTTCTGGTAGGTGAATTCGCCGAGCGACGTGTGGTTCACGCTTTCGCAGGCGGCCTTGATGACGGCTTGTTCGCCGGGCGAGAAACTGTCCCAGACGCGGCGGTTGATGCCGCAGGCGAGGCTGGAGCCCGGCTCGTGGAAACCGGGGCCGTAATAGTAGGGCGCCTCACGGTAGAAGCCGAGATAATAGTCGTTCCACGGGCCGACCCATTCGGTCGCGTCGATGGCGCCGGTCTGCAGCGACTGATAGATCTCGCCGCCCGGAATGGAGATGGACGAGCCGCCGAGCGCGCGCAGCACATCGCCGCCCTGACCCGGAATACGCATTTTCAGGCCGACGAGGTCGTCCAGGCTGTTGATCTCTTTGCGGAACCAGCCGCCCATCTGGTGGCCGGAGTTCGCCGCCTGGAAAGACTTCACGCCGAACTGGCCGGACAGCTCGTCCCAGAGTTCCTGTCCGCCGCCGAAATCGATCCAGCCCATGATCTCCTGAGCCGACATGCCGAAAGGCACGGCGGTGAAGAAGGGATAGGCCGGGGATTTGGCCGTCCAGTAATATTCGGCGCCATGGTACATGTCGGCCGAACCGTTCGCGACCGCGTCGAAACATTCGAACGCCGGGACCAGTTCGCCCGCGGCAAAGACTTTCACCTCGATGACGCCGTCGGTCTCGGCCATTATGCGGCGGGCGACGCGCTCTGCCGCTTCGCCGAGGCCCGGCAGGCCCTTCGGCCAGGTCGTGACCATGTTCAGCTTGCGCCGGTTGCGGCTGATCGCCGGGGTGCCGGCGAGCGGCGTGGTGCTGGGATTGGCAAAGGCAGCTGCTGCGCCGCCAAGGCCGAGCACGCCCGCGCCAACGAGGTTACGTCTGTTGATCATGCGTTTCCTTCCCCATTACCCGTCAGGGTGCCCCGGACCCGGTCTCTTCACGGACCTATTCGTCGTCGCGGAGCAGCCTCCAGCGGTCTCCGTCGAGTACTTCGAGCGGTTTGTAACGGCGCTTGTAATCCATTTTCGGGCTGCCCTTGACCCAGTAGCCCAGATAGATGTGCGGCAGGCCAAGGTCCTGCGCGAGCCGGATATGGTCCAGGATCATGTAGTGACCGAGCCCGCGGCTCTCCAGATCCGGGTCGAAGAAGGTGTAGACCATCGAGAAGCCGTCGCGCAGCACATCGGTGATCGAGCAGGCGACTAGCCGGGCGTCTTCCTCCGGCCCGTCGCGGTATTCGAAGATATGGCTTTTCACCGGGCTGCCGCCGACCATGGCGGCATAATCGCGATAGGACATATCCGACATGCCGCCGCCTTCGTGACGGGTCTGAACGTAAGCTTTCAGCAAAGCGTATTGTTCGCGTGTCGGCTCGGCATCGACCTCGCGGCGCACAAGATCGCCATTGCGCTGCATGGCGCGGCGGTCATTGCGGGAGGGGATGAAATCCCGTGTCGGCACCCGGACGCTGCGGCAGGCATTACAGCGCGGGCAGGCCGGGCGGTAAGCGATGGTCTGGCTGCGCCGGAAACCCGACTGGCTGAGCAGATTGTGAACCAGATCCGATTCGGTGATCGAGAGATTCGTGAACGCCTTGCGCTCTTTACGGCCCGGAAGATACGGACAAGGGCTCGGATTCGTTACGTAAAAACGCAGCGAACGCTCCAGACCGGGGGGCAGGCTCTTCGAGTCCGTAAATTTCATGCCTCAGACACTACACTTACAGATCGAACCGCCAAGGGGCGAAGAGCGTAAACACGCACCAAAGCACAAAAACGAGCGGTCCACCGAAGCGGACAAAGTCCCCGAAGCGGTAATGTCCGGGCCCCATGACCAGCATATTCGTCTGATAGGCGATCGGCGTCGCGAAACTGCAATTGGCACCGTAAATCACGGCCAGCAGGAAAGGCAGCGGGTCTGATACATTCAGCTCATGTGCCGCGGAAAGCGCAATCGGCGAAAACAGGATGGCCGTGGCGGCATTCGAGAGCAGGTTGGTCAGGATGGCGACCGCCAGGAACAGCGCCGACAGGACAGCCAGCGTGCCGAAGGGTGAGGCGACATTGACGACGGCATGCGCAATGAAGGATGCCGCGCCGGTCTTCTCCAGTGCCAGGCCCATGGCGAGGGCGGCGCCGATGACGAGGAAGATGCGCAAATCCAGCGAACGGCTGGCCTGGCGGTAGTTCAGGCAGCCCGTGAGCAGCATGGCCACGGCGCTCAGCACCGATGCGTGAAGGATCGACAGCAGGCCGGAAGCCGCGCTGATGACGAGGGCCAGCGAGATCACCCGCGCGGCCAGCGCCTTGGTGGTCAGCGGGATTTCGGTCTGCGACCATTCCAGCAGGATCAGGTCGCGGCTCTGGCGCAGTTCCAGGAAGGCGTCCGGCGGGCCGCACAGCAGCAGCGTGTCGCCCGATTCGAGGCGGATCTCGCCGAGCTTGGTGCGGATCATGCGGCTGCGGCGCTGGATGCCGAGCGTAACGGCGCGGGTGAGACGGCGGAAGCCCAGCATCTCGACCGTGCGGCCGACCATCCGCGAGCCAGGGGCAATGACCGCCTCGGTCAGCGACAGGCGGCGCGGGCGGCCGCTATCGTCCATGTCACCGCCGGCAGACTGCCAGACCTGCTGCAGGAAATCCGGCTGGCGGGCGAGGACGTTCTGGATGGCCGCGCGCGTGGCCGCCACAATGACGAGGTCTCCGGGGCGCAGCTTGATGTCTTCATAGGGAGGCAGGACAGCGCGTTCGCCGCGCTGGATCATGCGCACAGTCATGTCGGGCAGGTCGAGGAACATGCCAGCGACGGGTTTTTTGCCTTCCAGGAAGTGGCCTGGGGTGACTTCGATCTGGGCGAGGAACTGCTTGGATGAGGTCGAGGCGATGTCCTCGGTCAGGCCTTCGCGCACCGGCAACAGGAAGCGCGAAAAGACCAGCAGGTAGATCATGCCGGCACCAGCCAGGATGAGGCCCATCGGCGACTGGTCGAAGAAGCCGAGCTGGCGGCCCTCGATCCGGTCAAACGCCTCAGCCGCCAGCAGGTTGGTCGAGGTACCGATCAGCGTCGTCATGCCGGCGAAGATGGAAATGAAGCTGAGCGGCATCATCAGCTTCGACGCCGAGGATTTCATCCGGTGGGCGATGGCGCTCATCACCGGCAGGAACATGATGACGATCGGCGTATTGTTGACGAAGGCGCTGATCGCGAAGACGGCGAGGAAGGCAAGCAGCAGCGTCATCCGCGGACGCCGGTCATAGCCCGACAGCAGCGCCTTGGTCGGGCCTTCGAGGGCACCGGTCTGGAACAGGCCCTGTCCGACAACCAGCAAGGCCATGATGGTGATCAGGGCCGGATTGCCGAATCCGGAGAGGAGGTCCTGCGCGCTGATCGGCGTGCCGTCCTCCCCATGCGCGCCGGGCAGGGTGAACAGGACCAGCAGCGCGGCGATCACGCAGACGGAGACCAGCTCCATCGACCAGCGGTCGAGCATGTAAAAGCAAATGGCTGCAATGACGACGCCGAGGCTCGCCCACATAGGCCAATGTGTCAGGAATTCTGCGAGCATCAGGGCTCCGGGACTTTCTGGTGTAGCCCCCGGAAACCGGAGGGCGTTAACCCTCTACTTGGACCAGTATGCTGACCCGCCGGTTAACGGGCAAGTGGGGCTGAGCGGAGATTAGGGGCTGTGTATCGGCCAGACCGGCGACGCCGCGAATACGGTCCGCCGCGACACCTGTGGCCTCGAAGACGCGGCGGGCCTCATTGGCACGGTCCGAAGACAGCTCCCAGTTGGAGTAGCCGGGGGTGAGGCTCGGGAAAGCATCGGTATGGCCTTCGAGCGTAAGTGTACCCTCCGTACCGGCCAGCACGGCCGCAGTTTCGCGGGCAAGGGCAAGGCCGGTTTCGGTGAAGCGGCCATCGGCGCGGTCGAACAGGGGGCGTTCGGCGGTGTCGACAAGATCAATGCGGATGCCGTCTGCTTCTTTTGCCAGCACGACGCTGGAACCGGCGGCGACAAGGGCCGGGTTCTCGCTGAGCGCGCTGAAGATGCGGTCGGCTGCCGAGGGGCCGGATTGCACCGCGACGGCGGTGGCGGCGTCGGGTGTCCGGTTATGGAAATAGTCGGCGATCTCGGCACGGTCATCGGCGGACACGCCGCTGATCAGCCACATCAGGAGGAAAAACGCCATGAGCGCGGTCAGGAAGTCGGCATAGGCCATCTTCCAGGTGCCTGCCTTTCGGGCGGGCGCGACGGGCATTCTGCCCGCGCCTTGTGAAGAGTAAGTGGCATAAGCCATCTGCTCGCTCGAACCCTCTCCTTCTGAGTGGTCTGCCTGTATTAGCAGGCCTTGGTGAAGGTCAGGTCACGCCAGACGGTGGGATTTCGATGAAATTCGATCGAAATTACCGGGGATCAGAATGGGGCTGCGAGGATCGCTTTCAGCGCTTTCCAGATGTCGCTGGAATATTCGAGCAACGCAATAAACCCAGCCACCCTAAGTCCGATCCGAACTTCCCGGTCCGGATGGAATATCCAGTGACGAATATCCCACCATCTGATCTTTCGCGCGAAGAGGTCGAAGACGCCATCGACGCCGACTGAATTATCAGTGTTGTCGTCCTGATCACTGGCGCTTCCTTTTTTGAGAGCCGCCATCGTTTCGGGATCCAGGCGGATTTCGTTGGGTTGGGTTTTTTGCCAAACGGGGACGAGCCTGGCTTCGCCCCGATAGACTTTGCGCCCAGCTTCCCGGAACTCCACAATAAAGTAGCGTTTCGCGAAACGCTCATTGAGTTTTTCCGTTGCTGCTGTCGGACCCAAATTTTTGAGATCCTTCTGATCAAGTAGTTCCACCATCCGGTTGGGATGCAGCTTGATGGTCTTTGCGTCGTCGATAGCCCGGTGCGGAGCGGTCAGGTTGTAAGTGACAAAATGCGTGTCCAGCCTCTTGTACCGAAAGATCACGCTCGAAATGGCTGAAACCAGAACGGCGAAAATCACGCCGACGATCAAATGCCACACATTTATCTGAAGCACATTTTGCGAACAGTTGACGCCAATATTTGTCAAAGCGTCGCAAAATCCGCCCGGACCTTCAGTTATGGTACTCCACATTACCACCGCACCCCTTTAGTTATGGCGCTACTGGTGACGCAACGCTCCCGCCTTGTCCATCTTTAGGTGGGGGCGTCTGCTACGAAAAATTGGAGAATCGACATGGCACGCACGGCATTTCTTGGCCTCGGGGTGATGGGGTTTCACATGGCGGGCCATCTCGCCGCCAAGGGGCATGAGGTCGTGGTGTGGAACCGCACCCATGCCAAAGCCGAAAACTGGGCGAGCCAGCACAAGGGCGAAGTGGCCAGGGACCCGGCCTCTGCCGCTTTCGGTGCCGAATATGTCCTGCTATGCTTGGGGGATGACCCGGACGTGGCCGAAGTCTTTGCCGCCATGGAGCCGAGCGTGGCCGCGGGCATGGTCATCGTGGACCACACGACCGCCTCGGCAGATCTGGCGCGTGATCTCTACGCCCGCTGCAAGGCGAAAGGCGCGCATTTCCTAGACGCGCCGATCTCCGGCGGAGAAGCCGGTGCGCGCAATGGCGCCCTGACCATCATGTGCGGCGGTGATGACCCGACCTTCGAACAGGCCCAGCCCATCATGGCAGCCTATGGCAAGCGAATGACCCATATCGGCTGCGCAGGCTCCGGCCAGCTGGCCAAGTCCGTCAACCAGATCTGCATCGCCGGGATCGTTCAGGGCCTCGCCGAAGGCCTGCACTTTGCCGAGAAAGCCGGTCTGGACACAGCGGCCGTGATCGAGGCGATCAGCGGCGGCGCGGCGCAGAGCTGGCAGATGGAAAACCGCTGGAAGACAATGGTCGAAGATCATTACACGCACGGTTTCGCTGTCGACTGGATGCGCAAGGACCTCCGCATCACGCTGGAGGCGGCCCGTGACAATGGCGCGACGCTGCCGGTGACCGCTCTGGTCGATCAGTACTATGCCGACGTTCAGGCGATGGGCGGCAGCCGCTGGGATACGTCCAGCCTGCTCGCCCGCCTGAAGCGCTGAGGCCGGGGGCTTGCGGCGTCTCGACATTCATATGAGGGCAGACGAACGTCTGGACATTGTCCAGCGTGCCATCAAGGCTTCAGAGCCGGTTGACTATTATATCCTCGATACAGAGCAGAAGGACCGGAAGTTGATCTCCGTCTTCATTCGTGAAGGCATGGAGCAGACGCTGATGGACAATGTCCAGACTGCACTGGAGGGCGCGAAGGACTGGCGTATTTCCATCCTGCCGATCGAGGCGACGGCGCCGAAACTGGAAGAACCGAAGCCCGGCAAACAGGCGAAATCCACACAGGCGATGCGGGAGGAAATCTATTCCGACGTGGCAAGCGGTGCGCGATTTGACCGGAACTTTTTCGTCATGGTCGTCCTCTCCACCATTGTGGCGGCCATCGGCCTGAATTCGAACGGTGTAGCCGCCGTGATCGGGGCCATGGTGATCGCGCCGTTGCTGGGCCCGGTGCTCGGTTTCTCGATGGGGGCCGCGCTGGGTGACTTCGATCTGTTGAAGCGGGCATCCGTCACACTGGCGGCAGGCATCGGTACGGCGCTCGTCTGCTCACTGCTCTTGTCCTTCGTCCTGCCGATAGACCTGCAGAGCCATGAGTTGATGTCGCGCGCCGAGGTTCGCCTCGATGGCCTGGCACTCGCCATGGCGGCGGGCGGGGCGGCGGCCCTGTCTCTGACGCGAAGCCAGACATCGACGCTGGTGGGTGTGATGGTGGCCGCAGCCCTCCTGCCGCCCGGCGCAGCGGTGGGCCTGTTCATGGGGGCGGGGGAATGGCCACTGGCCCTTCGTGCCTGCCTGCTGCTGGCCCTGAACGTCGCGGCGCTGATCCTGTCGGCCCTGATCGTGTTCCGCTTGCGCCGCATCCGGCCGCGTTCCTGGATCGAGCAGAAGCATGCGAACAGGGCGGTGCTATTGAATGCCCTTTTGTCGGGCTTTGTGCTGGTCGTCTCCATTGCGCTGATACTTTATCTTGATCTCGGCAACAAAGTATCGATCGGGTAATCCGGAACAGACACCGGCAGAGACTCCATGACTGACACGACCCGATTCCGCTCACGGATTGCAACGGAAGACGATATCCCTGCGATCATCGAACTGATGCGCGCCTCCATTGCGGTCAACATGCGGGCCTTCCTGTCCGAACCGGAGATCAAGGCCGCGCAGGAGACGATGGGCGTCGACCGCAGTCTGATCGCCGACCGGACCTATTTCGTGATCGAGGCCGATGAGGGGGGTGAAACGGTCATGGTGGCCTGTGGCGGCTGGGGCAAGCGGCGCACGCTGTATGGCGGCGATCATTCGCCGGGGCGGGACGACCGCCTGTCCGACCCGGCAACCGACGCGGCACGGATTCGCGCCATGTACACCCATCCGGACTGGATCCGTCTGGGCCTCGGCACGATGCTGCTGGAGCTTGGCGAAGGCGCCGCGCGGGATGCGGGATTCCGGACAATCGAACTCGGCTCCACCGTGCCGGGGCGTCCGCTCTACGAGGCGCGCGGCTATGAAGCTTTCTTCACCGAGCACCACACTGGCGCGAATGGCGAGCGCAACACCGTAATCCACATGCGCAAGCCGCTGTAAGCGGTCGGGGCGGGCGGGTTTACATCCGGGCCTGACCTTCTAGGTTGGGGGCGAGACCCCCAAAGCACCCGCGAGAGCGACGCGGCCTTTGATGACCCATACCCCACCGAAAAGATTGGATTTATTATGACGCAGGTCAAAAACGGCGACACCGTCAGCATTCACTATAAAGGGACGCTGAACGACGGCACGACCTTCGACAGCTCTGAAGGGCGTGATCCGCTGGCGTTCCAGGTCGGTTCCGGACAAATCATTCCGGGCCTCGATTCGGCCATCCCGGGCATGGCGGTCGGCGACAAGAAAACCGTCAACGTGCCATGCGACCAGGCCTATGGCCCGGTCAATCCGGATATGCGCCAGCAAATTCAGCGCACGGAGATTCCGGCCGAGATCCCGACCGAAGTCGGCACGCGCCTCCAGATGCAGGCCCAGAATGGCCAGGTCATCCCGGTTGTCGTGGTCGACGCCAATGAAACCACGATCACGCTGGACGCAAACCACCCGCTGGCCGGACAGGACCTGACTTTCGCCATCGAACTGGTCGAAATCAAACCGGCCGCCTGAGGCGAATTCTGCCAAATGAAAAAGGGGGAGAACGGATATCCGTTCTCCCCCCCTTTTTTGTGTTGTTTTCGGATGTTTATTCCGCAGGAACGGCCGTGAACTCTTCTTTCCAGGCCGTCATTTCCTTGCGGTTGTCGTGGTCCCACGGGTGGAAGCCCGGCTTGAACCAGGACAGCCAGGTTTTCCAGCCCTTGCCGAACAGGGACGGCTTCTTCCAGAGGAAGGCCTTCACGGCGCGGTCGGCGTCTTCCTGCGTGTAGCCATCGGCCATCAGTAGGTCTGCTGCGTAGCCCGCAATATTGCCCGTGAAATTGCTGGTGATGATCAGCATGGACATGCAGCGGCGATAGTAGCGCTTGATCGGTGACAGGTCTTTCGTCGCTTCGAGGAACACGTCATAGGCAACCGCCTTGTGCTCGGTCTCTTCCATGGCATGCCAGCGCCACAGCCGTTCCAGCGCCGGGTCGGTCTTGCTGAACAGCTGGCCGTAATCGGTTTCGAGGTCCATCATCAGGTCCGCCATCATGGCGGTGAAGTGTTCGAGGCAGATCGTGGCGATCAGCATACGGAACCGGCCGCCATCATAGGCGAACTTCACTTTCTCGCGGATCTTCGCCTCGATGGCATCGACCGGGTATTTCGTGCGGTCGATCTTGTTGTTCAGCAGGTGATGCTCGCGCGAGTGAATGGCTTCCTGGCGGATGAAGTCTTTCACATCCTGCGCCAGCTTGCCGGAGACCTCGTCCTTGTAGGCCTTCACCGCGTCGATGAACATGCGCTCGCCATCCGGGAAGGTCAGCGACATGGCGTTGAACACGGCCGTGGCGACCGGATCGCCGTCCAGCCACGGGCCATTATCGGCGGCGGCCATGTCAAAATGCAGGTCGCGGGGCAGAATCGTTACATCTTCAGGCGTACGCTTGGTCGTCATGGTGCTAGGAACCCTGGGGAAATATCTGGACAACAGTCTTATGCTGATAAATAACACTACTGACAAAAATGTCAATAAAGAGTAACGACACCCCGAGAATCCGGCGCAGTCCGGAAGAGTCCCGCGCCAACATCCTGGCGGCGGCGGAGATGTTGCTCGTGGAAAAGGGGCCGCAATCGCTGCGGCTGGCGGACGTGGCCAAGGCGGCAGGCGTCGCCAATGCCACTGTTCTGCACCATTTCGGGTCGATCGACGCGGTCCAGCAGGCGCTGATGGAACGGATGATCGGCGAGCTTGTCGACAGCATCCTGGCCATCGACATCCCGGCCGATGCCCCGACCGAAGCGCGTGCCGTCGGCTTGAAGACGCTGTTCGATGCGCTGGAAACGCCGGGCGCGGCACGCCTTGCCGCGTGGCTGGAACTGACGGACGAGACGAGCCGCCTGACCGTCGTGCGCGAAGCAGTTCGTGAAGTCGCTCAGAAAAAGATCTCGCAGGCCGGTGTGCCCGAAGACGTCGCCGAAGACATGATCCTGCTCAGCGTCACGCTGGCGCTCGGCGTCGGCCTGTTCGGCCCGTCACTCGGCAAACTGATCGGCAAGCCGGAAGGGCGGGCACGGGAGCTGACGCTCCAGATGCTGCTCGCGAATTTTCAGCGGCTGGTGGGGTGATTAGTACCCCTCGAAGAACTGCTCATCTCCTCGCTGGTTGCGGGTTGCCCAGCGCAGCTTGCTGAGTAACGACCGGCGGGGCCTCCGGCCGAGATGAGGCAGGTCGGCGGAAAGGCGCTTGCGTGCCTTGTTGAATGCTGCGGGAGAGGCGTAGACGGCCGCGATATGATCGCTGAGGCTTTTGTCTCGCAACGCTGGATCTGTGGCGGTTTCGATGGCGGGTAATTTCAGGTAGTGGCGAATCCAGTGATTGCTTTCGAAGGCTTCCTGCCATGCCCGGTTGGAAGGGTGCATCTCTCCACCGCCCAACTGGCCGAGCAGTGCGTTGACTTCGGCCAGCTCGTTTGCCGGAATGCATGACATGTCCGGCAATCGCCCCGAAAAAGGGCCGACCAGCCTGCGGGGGAAATCCGAGAGCGGTGCGAAGCCCTTCTTCGCCCGCCTTTCGAGTGCCAGCGCAAAAGCCTGAACTTCCAAGACGATTTCGACGCGGCTAAAACAAAGCTCCGACGCCTGATAATAGCCCTTGTCCAGATTGGACAGGATCAGCTGGATGAGGTCGGATCCAGCCGCCCAGTCTTCCCGGCTTTCGACCCAATAGCCCGGATCCAGTTCCCAGAAAAAACGGGCGACGATGGCAAAGTCGCAATCCGGATTGTCCAGCATGACGGACCTCACCACTGACGTGGTGAAGTCATGGTTCATCTGTTTCACGAACATCAGCCAGACGTCCTGCGGCTGGGGATTCAGCCAGTTCGCAAGAGCGTCAAGACGAGCCTCTTCTGCCCGCTCGGCATCCTCGTCGAACGATTCATCATAAATCACAGTGCAGCCTCACGCATCAATCCGAGTGAGACTACCGGTAATTGTTTGTGTTTGGCTTAATCGCGGCGATGGAGTTCTCGGAATTACCCGTTCAGCACTTCCGCCGCCTTCTCCGCGAAGTACGTGATGATCCCGCTCGCACCCGCGCGTTTGAAGCACATCAGGCTTTCCATGATCACGCGGTCGCCGTCGATCCAGCCGTTCTGGGCGGCGGCCATGATCTGGGCGTATTCGCCGGACACCTGGTAGGCGAGCGTCGGCACGCCGAAGGTGGACGAGACGCGCTGCACAATGTCCAGATACGGAAGACCCGGTTTCACCATCACCATGTCGGCGCCCTCGGCGAGGTCGAGCGCGACCTCGCGCAGGGCTTCATCTGAATTGGCCGGGTCCTGCTGGTAGGTCTTCTTGTCGCCCGAGAGGGCCTGGGCCGAGCCGATGGCATCGCGGTACGGACCATAGAAGCCGGAGGCATATTTCGCGGCGTAGGACAGGATCATCATATTGGTGAAGCCCTCCTCGTCGAAGGCCTCGCGGATGGCGCCGATGCGGCCGTCCATCATGTCCGACGGAGCGACGACGTCTGCGCCAGCCTGCGCGTGGGCGAGCGCCTGTTTCACGAGCCGCTCCACCGTCGCATCGTTCGGGATGGTGCCGTCCGGGTCCAGCAGGCCGTCATGGCCGTGGCTGGTGTAAGCGTCGAGTGCGACATCGGTAATCAGGCCGACCCCGGGGGCGGCATCCTTCATGGCGCGGAGAGCCCGAGGCACGAGACCGTCCGGATCGAGCGCACCGGTGCCTTCCTCGTCTTTGCCCTCCGGGCCGATATAGGGGAAGAGCGCGATGGCCGGGATGCCGAGGCTTTCCGCCCGCTTCGCCGTCTTCGCCGCTTCCTCGACGCTCAGCCGGTCAATGCCCGGCAGGCTGCCCACCGGTACGCGGCCTTCGCCATCATGGATGAAGACGGCCCAGACAAGGTCTGCCGGGGTCAGCGTGTTCTCTGCGACGAGGCTGCGGACCCAGGGCGTCTGGCGCAGGCGCCGCATGCGGGTGTTCGGGAAGGATTGGGGAAAGTTTTTCATGGCCCAGTGAGTGCGCCAAAACGCGGCGGCTTACAACCAGCCAATCTTACGCACCATGAAACAACGCCGCGAGACGTCGAGACTCTCTGCCTGGATCTTCTCCAGGTCCAGCATCCAGTCGGCCATGTCCTTGCGCGGAATCTCGCGGAAACCCAGCTTGCCATAGAACGGCGCATTCCACGGAACGTCCCGAAAGGTAGAAAGGGTGACCTGCTTCAGGCGCCGCTGTTTTGCGACCTGCAGCACGTGCCGCACAAGTTCTCCGCCCAGCCCGCGGCGGCCATGATCGGGATGCACGCTGATCTGGTCGAGATAAAGTGTTCCGCCGCGGTGGGAGACGAGCGCAAAGCCCGCAGGCAAATCGCCTCCATTGCAGATTTTCAGCAGGTCACCCGCCTCGACTGCCTGCACCATCACGGTTTCCGGCACATGATCCTGCAGCGCTTCATCGGACAACAGGCCCGTCGGCGCGAACAGCTGGCCAGCGGCCAGGTCCACCTCGATCAGGCGTGCGATATCGTCCAGCAGCGCTGGCGCGATGTCGTATGCTGATTGGGTCCGCTGCATTGACAATACCGGTTACAAGAGGAATTCCCGACTCATTACTTGAGATAATCAAAAGGTGGAACCCATGAGTGCGTTGTTTTCCGACGAACAATTGATGATTCGCGATATGGCGCGGAAGTTCGCGGAAGAGGAATTGCTGCCGAATTCCGAGGAATGGGACCAGAACAGCCACTTTCCCGTCGACGTCATTCGCAAGGCGGCGGAGCTTGGATTCGCCAGCATCTATGTGAAGGAAGATGTCGGCGGCGCCGGCCTGACGCGCACCGACGCGGCCCTGATCTTCGAGCAGCTGGCCTATGGCGACGTTTCCACGGCGGCTTTCATCTCCATCCACAACATGGCGAGCTGGATGATCGACACATTCGGCTCCGACGCGCAGCGCCAGGAATGGCTGCCGCGCCTGACCAGCATGGAGCTGATCGCCTCCTACTGCCTGACCGAGCCGGGCGCCGGATCGGACGCCGCCAGCCTCAAGACGAAGGCTGTCCGCGAGGGCGACGAATACGTCATTTCCGGATCGAAACAATTCATCTCTGGCGCGGGAACGTCGGACATTTATGTCCTGATGGCGCGGACCTCCGACGATGGCGCCAGGGGCGTGTCGACTTTTATCATTCCGAAGGATGCGCCGGGTCTCAGCTTCGGCGCCAATGAGCGCAAGATGGGCTGGAAGAGCCAGCCGACGCGGCAGGTCATCCTCGACGGCGTGCGCGTTCCGGCGGCGAACCGCGTGGGCGAAGAAGGCCACGGCTTCAAATTCGCCATGGCGGGGCTCGATGGCGGACGCCTGAACATCGCGGCCTCAGCGCTCGGCGGGGCACAGCTCGCACTCGACAAGGCGCTCGCCTATGCGAAGGAGCGCTCCCAGTTCGGCAAGGCGATTGCGGATTTCCAGGCCACCCAGTTCAAGCTGGCCGACATGGAGACCGAACTTCAGGCCGCCCGCGTGATGCTCTACGAAGCTGCCGGACGGCTCGACCGGAAAGACCCGGCCGCCACCCGCTGGTGCGCCATGGCGAAGCGGTTCGTGACGGACACGGCCTTCAAGGTGGCGAACGACGCGCTGCAGATCCATGGCGGCTATGGCTATCTCGCCGATTATGGCGTGGAGCGCATCGTCCGTGACCTGAGAGTGCACCAGATCCTCGAAGGCACGAACGAGATCATGCGCGTCATCATCAGCCGGGACATGCTGAAGAGTTAGAGCGGCCCCGTATTCGCGAACTGAACATTACAAAAAATTGTGGCCTGCCTGAGTGGCGCAGGTTACTGTTTTTGCCGTAGTTTCATTGTCGTGGCTGGGGGAGCGCTGCTCTGATCGTCAGTGCAGTGTCCACGCAAGCCTTGAGGGATCCGTCATGTCGGTTGTCCGCGCAACTCTCGCAACCCTTTCGTTCCTGGCATTCGGCGCGTGCGCCAGTGCCCCGCCTAATCTCAACGATGACATGATCATTCCCGGCGAACGTGTCGGAAATATAGAGCTCGGCATGTCGCTCGCGGACCTGTTCGCGGTGAAGGGCACGCCGCACAAGACGATCCCCATCGCGGGAACGGAGGCGACCAGCTACAATTATCCCGGGCTGACTGTCGGCGCCGACGACAAGGTCTACTGGATCATCGCGCGCGATGCCCGCTACCGCACGCCGGCTGGCGTGACATTAGGCAGTGAGCAGATTTTTACGCGCAGCGTATACGGCACACCTAGATGCGTCGTCACGCGCGGTGACATCACCGTCTACGATTACAAAGACGTCTACTTCGAGGTCGACAACGACACCGGCAAGGTCAGCCAGATCGGCATCCAGAAAAATACGCAGACCTGCAACGGGAGCTGATTTCTCGGTCTGTGTCGTTTGCTGAGGTGGTGCTGCCCCATCGTGCCAGGCGTAGAGAAATCTAATGTTCCGCCTCAAGCTGGGCTTCAAATTGTGTCATGAAGGTTGGGCCATCGACGAAGTCGACATGGGAAACGATCTTTCCATCCACCTCACGCAGGGATACGGCAAAAGGCATCTCGAAATGAAAGACGCGTCCGGGAACACCCAGGGCGCGGCCGGCATTGTCAAAGATCAATATGCCATCAACCAGCGTGTCATGGCCGGATCGATACCGCGTCGATTCTTCAAATGAAATGTCCGGTATATCCGCAAAGACCTGGGTCAGGCCTTCGAGCACAGCTTCCTTTCCGTCAAACCAGCTGACGGAGTCGTGAAAATGTATGGTCTCGCTCATGTAAGGCGCCAGCCCGGCGATGTCGCCGGACAGGTAATGCTCAAGATACCGTTCGGTCACATCGGTCTCTGCGCATGCCGACGGTGTCAGAAGCGCGAAGCAAAAGGTAGCTGTCGCAGCAATCGCACTGAACCGCACAAGACTCATAACGTAACTCCCAGGCAGGCGCCCCGATCATCATGTGCACCATGAAACATGCTGCGTCTTTCATAAACCGCCGGATCAGCAGGAAATCAAAATTCCCGTCAATGGCGCGATTGCGTCTGGTAGGTGCTCAGCGGAAAAAGGCGGGCAGGACGTGAATGACGAGGTCTACCGAAAAGTGGGCCACCATCGCCGCAAGCAATCCGTGCCGCCAGTAACACCAGCCATAGAGGCTGCCGACGGCACAGTTCCCGAGGATCGTTCCCCAGATGGAAAACGGTGTTGCGGCATCAAAGGACGCGAGCTGGGGCAGGTGAGCCATGCCGAAGGCCACAGCCGTCAGAATGATGATGGACCACATCATGGCCGGGTGGGGATCGGCCTGCCCCAGCAAACGGGATATGCCCCAGACAAGAAGAGTCATCAGGCCCAATCTGAACCAGACTTCTTCTCCGACGGCTGCCGCTATCGAGACCAGCAGGCCGCCCACAGGACCGCGAAAGCCCAGTACGGGCATTTCCGGCGGAGAATAGGGCTGCAGCGCCAGCTTAAGCCCCACCATCGCGGCACCAAGCAGCAGGCCGAGAATACAGGCGAGCAGTGCACTTTTGATGAAACGCGATCCGGCACCGGGCACCTTGTCCAGCAGGTCCATCAGCAGGGGTGCCCCGAGGCCGGTGCGTTGTCCGAGGACCAGGCCCGACCATGCAAGGGGAAGCGTCACGAGCGACAGGACCAATGCGCTGGGCAGGATCACGGATGCCACGCTCCCGCCAGATTGGGCGACCCCATATGCGAGCCCCAGCAGCTGAGCCGTCAGCGTCATCGCCCACAGAATGACCAGCGGCGAGAGGACACAGCGGGAACCGGGGGCATCTGGTTTCATGAATCATCCAACTTGGTTTGCCCGATGAGTGGGCGGGCTCGGCGTAATATCGAATATCAATAAAATGTCCAGTGCTTTTCTCCACCCCGGAGCCGTTGGCGTCGTCTCCTTCCGCCAGGCATTGAACCCACGTCCCTTATGCGGCACCGTGCGGCCAGTTTCGGGCGAATGGAGTTTCGGTATGCGCGGTTTGGCGGCTTTCCTGTTTTCGGTTCTGGCATTGGTCTGGGCGGGGGCGGCAGCAGCTGACGGCGCCAAGAGCTGGAGCGAGGCGACGAGCGGCCTGACACGCGCCGACGGTTTCCTGCCGATCTATGCCGATGCCAAGGGCGGTCGCATCCTCGCGGCCTTCCCGAAGCCGGATGAGGACGGCGTCTCGCTGCGCGCGATCCAGTCGACGGGGCTGACGGCCGGGCTTGGTTCCAATCCCATCGGCCTCGACAGGGGCCTGTTCGATGGCGGATCGCTGGTCGCTTTTCGCCGCGTGGGCAAGAAGCTCATCGTGGAGCAGGAGAACTGGAGTTACATCGCCAGCGCCGACAATCCGCTGGAGAAGAAGGCCGTGCGCCAATCCTTTGCCAGCTCTTTCCTCTGGTCAGGTGACGTGATCGCAGAGAGCAAGAGCGGCGAGCTTCTGGTCGACATGTCCGGTTATCTCACGCGCGATGCGCTGGATGTGAAAGGCGCGCTGAAAAACAATCCGAAGGGCGGGGCGTTCTCGATCGCGGCGGACCGGTCTATGCCGGATGCTTCTGCTGCGCTTGCCTTTCCGGACAATGTCGAGTTTGACGCCTACCTGACCCTGACAAGCGACGATCCGAAAGCCGAAGTTCTGGCCACCGCCGCAGATGGGCGCGCGATTACGCTGGTCCAGCACGTCTCGCTCGTGCGCCTGCCGGACGATGGTTACACGCCGCGCGCCTTCGATGTGCGTAGCGGGACGATCGATGTGCCTTATTATGACTTCTCCGCGCCGCTGGAGGGGCAGGTGCGCAAATCCTACGCCCGCCGGTTCCGGCTGGAGAAGCAGGACCCCACAGCCGCGTCCAGCCCGGCGAAGGAACCCATTGTCTTCTATGTCGACTCCGGCGCGCCGCCCGAGATCCGCGATGCGCTGATTGAAGGAGCATCCTGGTGGGCCGACGCATTTGCGGCAGCTGGTTTCCCGGACTCCTACCGTGTGGAAGTCCTGCCGGAAGGCGTTCATCCACTCGATATCCGTTACAATGTGATCCAGTGGGTGCACAGGCAGACGCGAGGCTGGTCCTATGGCGGGGGTGTCTATGATCCGCGTACGGGTGAAATGCTGAAAGCGAATGTCATCCTCGGCAGCCAGCGCGTGCGTCAGGACCGCATGATCTTCGAAGGGCTCGCCGGCGCCTCGAAAACAGGCACGGGCGAAGTGGACGATCCGGTGCAGGTGGCTCTCTCGCGTATTCGCCAGCTTGCTGCACACGAAGTGGGGCATACGCTGGGCTTTGCACATAATTTCGCGGCCTCCACGAACGACCGCGCCTCGGTGATGGATTATCCCGCACCTTGGGTGAAGGTCAGCGAAAATGGCCAGCTCGACTTTTCGGAAGCCTACGATGTCGGCATCGGCGAATGGGACAAAGTCTCCGCGACCTGGCTCTACGCACAATATCCGGCAGGCGCCGATGAGGATGCCGAAGGCGACAAGCTGCTGCGCGCTGCCTATGGCAGCGGCCTTCGCTTCGTTGACGATCCGGAAGCGCGTGGCACCGGTACAGCGCATCCCTATGGCAGTGTGTGGGACAATGGCGAGGATGCCATTGCCGAACTCTACAATACGCTACGGGTACGGAAGATTGCTTTGGATCGCTTCGGCCTCGACGTGATCGAGCCGGGCGCGGACACGTCCCGCCTGCGCCAGACACTGGTGCCGGTCTATCTCTACCACCGCTATCAGGTGGCCGCGGCGGCAAAATCTGTCGGCGGGTATGAGTTCTACTATTCCCGCCGGGGTGATGGCGACGGCATGGCGCATGCGGTTGCGCCGCAGCGCCAGCGCGCGGCGCTTGAAGCGCTGCTCGTTACGCTGGAGCCGACTGCGCTCGACTTGCCTGACAGCGTGCTGAACCAGCTCACTCCGCCGCTCGCGGCCTTCTCCTACAATACGGGCGGGGCGGAGTATTTCCCCGGTGATACCGGCCCGATGTTCGATCTGCTGGCTGCTGCCGATACGGCGACGCAGACGACCATTGATGCGTTGCTGCACCCGGCCCGCGCGGCGCGACTCGTCGAGACCAGTCGGCGCGATCCGGTGGCATTGTCCTTCGAAGAAGTGCTGGCCGAGCTGGAGCGGGAAGTCTTCACGCCCGCGCAGACCCGGCGTCAGGCAGAGATCCGGCGCCGCCAGCAGGCGCGTTTTGTTTCTTCCCTGATCGCGCTCGCCAGCGACCCGGCAACGTCACCAGGTGTCACCTTGCGGGCCGATGCGTTCCTGAAAGGGATAAGCCAGCGCCTTAAGTCCGCGCGCCGGACAGACCCTGTCGATGCCGCCGCCCGCGAAGACCTGCAGCGCCGCATCGCCGCGCACCTTGAGCGTCCGGCTCCAGCCATCGCCCCCGGCATGACGGAAGTCGATGTTCCGCCCGGCAGCCCCATCGGCGCCGGAGCAGGCGAAACCGGCTGGTTCGACGATCTGGTGTTCGCGCAATAAGCAAGCGGCATCTGGACATACCGGCGGTATGATATTGATCAGCCAAGGAAAACGTTTTCCGGCGCGTCCGCAGGCGGTATAGTGGCACCCAAGATGCCTGAAAAAGGCACATTGGGAGGAAGCCATGCAGATCGAGACCTTGCCCGGCGTGGGCGCGGAAATCATCGGAATTGACCTGAAGAACCTGACGGATGCGGAGTTTGACGCCATCCGGCAGGCCTATGCCGAGCACGGCGTCATCTTCTTCCGCGACCAGGACCTGAGCGAAGACGACCACATCGCCTTCGCCGAACGCTGGGCGCCGATCAATGTGAACCGCTTCTTCGCCGCGCATCCGGACTATCCGCAGATCGCCATGGTCGCCAAGGAAAAGGACCAGAAGGACAATATCGGCGGCGGTTGGCATACGGACCATTCCTATGACCAGGAACCGGCCATGGGCTCCATCCTCGTCGCGCGGGAGCTGCCGGAACGCGGAGGCGACACGATGTTCGCTTCCATGTACCGCGCCTATGAAACGCTGGATGACGCGACGAAGAAGGAAATCGAAGGCCTGCAGGCCGTCCACTCTGCCAAGCACATCTTCGGTTCCAGTGGGGACACCTACTACAATACGACCGATGCGGGCGGGAACCGGATCGGCAATTCCGCCGTTGCCGACTTGCTGGTGGACGTGACCCATCCGGTCGTGATCACGCACCCGTTGAGCGGCAAGAAGGCGCTTTATGTGAATCCTTCCTTCACTGTGAAGATCGTGGGCAAGACGGACGAGCAATCTCAGGCCTTGCTCTCTCGCCTATACGCCCATGCCATGGACAAGGCGCACGCCTATCGCTTCGAGTGGCGGCCGGGCTCGGTCGCGTTCTGGGACAATCGCTCCACCTGGCATTGGGCCTTGAATGATTATCACGGTCACAGGCGCATCATGCACCGCATCACGCTGGAAGGCTGTGCCCTGAACTGAAGGCTTGCGGTGAGGCCGGTCAGATGAACTCGACGCCGGTCTCGCTGCCGCACTCCCAGCGGCGCAGGCAGACCCGCTCGCCTTCGAACAGACAGGAGGTCAGCACGAATTGCTCCGGAAGGTCCACACCTTCGGCCACAGCGATGCGCGCACCGCCGCACGAGATATCGCGGATCTCGCAAGTCACCCATTTTCGCCACCCGATGCGGAGACGTCCGACTGCCTCTACCTGGCAACGGACTTCCCTGCGATCGAGGGCTTCCACCTCAAACGCATACATTCGCCAGACTCCCCCTCTGTGCGAAACGCCACTTAGATGCCAGAATCGGGTTAACAGCGCGCGCGTTTTATTTGTAAAATTTCAGGGTTGAGTGAGGGGTTTTGATGACTGAAGACGTTTCCATCCGGGTCGAAGGCGGCGTAGGCCGTATCACGCTGACCCGGCCATCCGCGCTGCATGCGCTGAACACGCCGATGTGTGCGGCGATCCTCGACGCCCTGAAGGCGTGGGCAGGGGATGATGCCGTAAATCTTGTGGTGATCGATCACCAGGAAGGCACGCGCGGCTTCTGCGCGGGCGGCGATATCCGCATGCTCGCCGAAAGCGGGGCAGGCGATGCGGCCGAGGCGCGGGCGTTCTTCGCCGTCGAATACCGGATGAATGTTGCGCTGGATGAGTTCCCGAAGCCCGTGCTGGCCATCATGGACGGCGTGACCATGGGCGGCGGTGTGGGGCTCTCGGTGCACGGCTCCCACCGGATTGCGACGGAGCGGACGCTGTTCGCCATGCCGGAGACGGGCATTGGCCTGTTCCCGGATGTGGGCGGCGGCTGGTTCCTGCCGCGTCTTGCCGGGGAACTCGGCACATGGCTCGCCCTCACGGGGGACCGTCTGAAGGGCGTGGACGTGGCGGCGGCGCGTGTGGCGACGCATTTCCTTCCGTCCGAACTCGTGCCCAACCTGATGAAGCAGATCGCCTCGGCGGACTTCTCGGTCGGCGCGGCAGAGATGCTGAACGAGATCCTGCGCACGCTGACCCATTCCATCCCGGCCGGCAGTTTTGAAGAGCACCGCACTGTCATCGACACATGCTTTGCCTTCGACACCGCGGAAGAGATCGTCGCGGCGCTGGAGGCCGATGGCAGCGATTGGGCGCTCGCCCAAGTGAAGACGCTGCGGTCGAAGTCTCCCGAAACGATCAAGGTTGCCTTGCGCCAGTTGCGTGAAGGCAGACGCTGCAAGACCTTCCGCGAGAACATGCAGATGGAATACCGGATCGGCTGGCGGAAGGTGCAGAGCCACGACTTCCAGGAAGGCGTGCGAGCGGTGATCATCGACAAGGACAATGCGCCCGCATGGTCACCTGAGACGATAGAAGGCGTCACGTCTGAAATGGTCGGCAAGTATTTTGAGCCGCTGGGTGAGGACGAACTGACGTTCTGAGTCCTCGCCAAAGCACTGGACAAACCGGTCAAGTATTCCCGATAGTCTTCGGGGCACAATATTTGGGGCAGGGCAAATGCGTGGACAGGTTCTGAAAGCAGATGGCGCAGACGGGCCAGGGCTTATCCTTGGCGACGATGGTGTCCGCTATAATTATGAACAGGCGCAGGTGCGGGGCGGCAGTTCCCTGGCCTCCGGTCAGAAGGTGGATTTCATCGGCCTCGGCGATGAAGCACGGGACATCTATGCGCTCGGCCCCGCGCCGCAGGCCGCTGCACCAGCGCCAGCGCCTATGCCATCCGTCGCTGCAGCGCCTGTGGAGACGATCCAGCCGCCATATCCTCAAGTTCAGGCGCCACGGCAGGCCTATGGCAGCAAGCCGCCCGCCGTGCCGGGCGATGGCGTCTGGACCTATTTCATCCGCAGCATCACGAAGAACTATTTCAAGTTCACCGGCCGCGCCCGGCGTCAGGAATACTGGGGCTATACGCTTTTCAACGTACTGGCCTATATCGCGGTGTTCATTCTGGACATCATTCTGAGCGCCATCATCTATGGCGGCGGTGACTTCATTCCCTTGCTCACGCTGCTCTGGTTCCTGTTCCAGATCATCCCGTCCATTGCGGTGACGGTGCGGCGGCTGCATGACCAGGACCTTTCCGGCTGGCTCTACCTGATCACCTGGGTGCCCTATATCGGCTGGCTGGTGATCTTTGTCTTTATGCTGATCGACTCTCGTCCGGAGTCGAATGTCCACGGACCGAGCCCGAAATACGACCCGGCCGCTTCAGCCTTCAACTGAGCCAGACTGAAAAGACGAATGCACGCGCACATAGCCTGCGCGGGAGGAATTCGTGAATCAGAAGTAAAATTGTTTCGTAAAAGTAACGGTTAATCAAAACCGGCGAATATTAACTAACGACTTGCTCAATACCAACATGCTTATCAGTTTATTAGGATAGCTCGTGTAGTTCTGTTCAAACTACAACAAAAGTTGAGTGGTGGTTGAAATGATGATTGCTGAAATGCAGGAAACTGCAGAACTGAGCCTGGGCGAGTCTTTCCTGAAGTCTCTCTCTCTTCTTGAACAAGCGCACCGTCGTCTTCACGATGTTGTCAAAGACGATCTGGAACGTGGCGGCGAGCGTTCGCTGACGGGTGTCCAGGCGCTTCTGATCTACGAAATTGGCGAAGGGGAAGCTCCGGCTTCGGTCCTGCGTGCTCGCGGCGCTTTTGCCGGCACCAGCCTGTCCTACAACGTCAAGAAGCTGCAGGAAGGCGGTTATCTCATCCAGACGCGTTCGGAAGACGACAAGCGCACCGTGACGCTTCGCCTGACCGAACGTGGCATGAAAGTCCGTGCCCGCGTTGCCAAGCTTTTCGAAAAGCAGGCCAATGCACTTGAGCCGACGGCCAGCGTGCGTCCTGACGACCTCTCGCAGCTGAACAAGACCATCACGCGCCTTGAGCGCTTCTGGTCCGACCAGATCCGTTTCCGCCTCTAAGAAGCGGTCCGGTAAATACCCCTGGGAGAAAGCCCCCGCCTCGTGCGGGGGTTTTTGTTTTTGGGAGATGCAGAATTCTTCTTGACCTGAACCTAGGTTGAGGTCCGACAAGGCGGCCCTGACATTCACAGGGAAACACTGCCATGACCCTCGAGCAGGCAATCATCCGTATCGCGCGGCCTACGGACAATCTGGATGCACTGATGCCCTTCTATCGTGATGGGCTGGGGTTCCACGAACTCGGCTCTTTCCGCGATCCGGACTTCGATGGCGTGATGCTCGGCCATCCGGAGGCGCCCTACCATCTGGAGTTTACGGTCGCGCATGGCCACATTGCGGGCCGCGCGCCGACCGAGGACAATCTCCTTGTCTTCTACCTGCCACAGCGCAACCGGTTCGACGCGGTCTACCGTCGCCTGCGCGCGACCGGGTTCGAGCCGGTGCCGGCCTTCAATCCCTATTGGGACGACAAGGGCGTGACCTTCGAAGACCCGGACGGATACCGGATCGTCCTGCAGAACGCCTCCTGGGACTTATAGCGCGTCAACCCTCAGGAGATTCTGCTGGGCGCTCCCCTCAATCCCCGTTAGACGAGTGTCATGCGGGGATTGAGGGGAATATGCGCCTGCGCGCTCATCATGGCTGGCTCGGCGGAAGCCGGGCCATGGGCGCAGTTGCACGGTGACATCTATGCGCGCGCCAACGTTTCCACCGAAAGGCTGGACGGCGAGAACGGGTGGCGCGGTGATCTCTACGGCGAATATGGTCTCGGCGGTGGATGGATGGTCACGGCCAAGGCGGAAAGCGTGCGCTATGATGGCGGTACGCAGGACAAGGACGCCTACCGCATCTCTGCGCGGCGCCAGCTCTGGGCAAATGACAAGGGTTGGGCGATCGGTGCGGAGGGCGCGGTGCTGCAAGGCGCGACGCTGGCCGGGGTATTCGGTTGTGAAGGTCTTGGAGGTGAGGCGCGTCTCTCCGCCGGGCGCAGCGGCGTCTTCAAGGGCCAGAACTATTATGTCTTCGCGGATGCCGCTTGGATCCATCAGGAAGGCGGCTGCGACCGGCAGCGGTTCGAGTTCGGTTACGGATCAGACCTTGGCGCGAACTTCTTCACCACACAGCAGCTTTGGCTGGAATACGGCCGCCAGTCAGCGGACTCGATCAAGACCGAGACCCAGATCGGCTACCACTTCCCTGCTGCGGATGTGTCGGTAGGGTACCGGGAGGAGCTCGGCGGCGAGTTCGACGAGCAGGCTGTGCTGCTCGCCGTAACCATTCGCCGCTGATCGCCGGAAGGCTTACTCGCCCGTATAGCCCGTTTCGGTCATCAGGTAGGCGATGACAGCCGTGCGGTCGTCGGGGCGGCGGACACCGGCAAAGGTCATCCGGTTGCCTTTCAGGAAGGTCTGCGGATTTTCCAGCCAGTGGTCGACCTTGTCAGGCGTCCAGATGAAGTCGGCTTCCTGCAGGGCTGGCGAATACGCAAAGCCTTCGGACGTGCCGGCCTCTCGGCCAAAAATGCCGTAGAGGTTCGGGCCGACCAGGGCGCCGGCGCCTTCAGCCGTGGTGTGGCAGGACTGGCAGAGTTTGAACGTACGGCGGCCGCGTGCATAGTCTGCGGTGTTGTAAGGCGCAGGGAGGCTTGCGAACTCCGGCGAGCCTTCGCTTGCGGAGGCGTCTGCGGCTGGCGCGGCGGCCGGCTCGACAGGCGTTTCGGCGGCTGGTGCTTCGGCTTCCGGAGTGGCCTCAGGGGCAGCTTCCGGCGCCGGCGTTGCGGCCGGTGTTTCAGCGGCAGGCGCCGCAGGTGCGGAACTGTCACCAGAGCCGCCGCAGGCTGCGGTCATGCCGGCGAGAACGATGAGAGAAGCGGAAACGAGAGAAAGTCGCATAGAATCAAGGCCCCAGACTGTGAATTCATGCGCATACTGGTCCTTCTCGCCTGACAATGCAAACGAGGACAACAGGGGGGTGAAATGTCCGAAAAAGTGTTTGAAAACAGAGCGTAACAACAGTTGAACGGTCCTGCGGAAGGCCGTATTCGTGGGGAAAATCCCTCGTCACCGCACTGATTTCATACAGTTTTTGGCTTATTGCCGCAGGGATGGGCAGGGCGCGCACCTGCCGCGTGCCGGGGGACAAAACCGGCCCGGCACGGTAAGCTGCAGCATGCCTGATTCCGTGCGCCCCCGTCCCCAGATCCGCAAGCTGCCGCCCGATGTCGTGAACCGGATTGCAGCCGGTGAAGTGGTTGAACGCCCTGCGGCGGCCGTGAAGGAACTTGCCGAGAATGCGCTCGACGCGGGCGCCACGCGCATCGCCGTCGCCATCGAGGCGGGCGGCCTGAAGCGGATCACGATTGAAGACGACGGCTGCGGCATGAGCGCGGACGATCTGCTGCTCGCGCTGGACCGTCACGCCACCTCCAAACTGACGCCCGGCAATGATGGCCGAGTGGACCTTCTGAACATTCACACGATGGGCTTTCGCGGCGAAGCATTGCCGTCCATCGCCTCGGTCAGCCGCATGACGATCACGTCGCGCGCGGCGGGCGAAGAGGCGGCGGAAGTCTTCATCGAGGCGGGCCGCATCGAGGGCCCCCGGCCCGCCGCCTTTACCGGGCGCGGCGAGACCGGCACGCGGATCGAAGTGCGCGACCTGTTTCACGCAACGCCCGCCCGCCTCAAATTCATGAAGGGTGAGCGGTCGGAGACCATGGCCGTGACGGATGTCGTCAAACGTCTCGCCATGGCCAATCCCCACGTTTCCTTCAGCCTGGAAAGCAATGGCCGCAATCTGCTGCGCTATGCAGCGGAGGCCGAGGGTGAAGCCGGGCGCCTTGCCCGTCTCGGCGCCATCATGGGGCGGGACTTCCGCGAAAATGCCGTGCCGATCGAGGCGGAACGCGAAGGCGTGACGCTGAAGGGGTTTGCCGGCCTGCCGACGCTGAACCGCGGCAATGCGCAGATGCAGTTCCTGTTCGTCAATGGCCGTCCGGTGAAGGACCGGATGCTGAATGGCGTCATCCGAGCGGCCTATCAGGATTTCCTGGCACGCGACCGCCACCCGTTGGCGGCGCTGTTCGTGGAGCTGGATCCTGAATACGTGGACGTGAACGTGCACCCGGCCAAGACGGAAGTCCGCTTCCGGGATGCCGGGAATGTGCGTGGCCTGATGATTGGCGCGCTGCGGCACTCGCTGGCGGACGCCGGACACCGCGCATCGACCACGGTGGCTGGCTATGCCCTCGGCAAGGCGCGTCCGGAAGGTGCGCCGACGGGCGCGCTGTTCGCTTCGCGGCCTGCCTACAACCCCGCCAGTATTTCGCCGGTTCGCCCGCCATCGAGCTATGAGCCCGCGCCACCGCCGGGTGGCTGGGCGGAGTCCGCAGCGCCTTACACGCCAGATGCACATGAGCGCGATGTGGCGCCGAGCGCACGTGTCGAGCCGGAAACACCGGCCACGGACGACTTCCCTCTTGGCGTTGCCCGCGCGCAATTGCACGAGACCTATGTCATCACCCAGACGCGCGACGGCATCGTCATTGTCGACCAGCACGCCGCTCATGAGCGCCTCGTCTATGAGGACATGAAGCGCCAGATGGCAGCCGGTGGTGTAAAGCGGCAGGCGCTGCTGATCCCGGACATTGTGGAGCTCACCGAGGATGAGGCCGCTCGCGTGGTGGAGCGTGCGGAGGAACTGGCAGAGCTCGGCCTCGAAATCGAACCCTTCGGTTCCGGTGCTGTCTGTGTGCGCGCGACCCCCGCCCTTTTCGGGGAGATGGATGCGGCTGGCCTGATCCGCGACCTTGCCGACGACTTCGCCGAATACGATGCGGGCCTCGCCCTGAAGGAGCGGTTCGAAGAGGTCATGGGTAACATGGCCTGTCGCGGCTCTGTCCGTTCCGGCCGGCGCCTGAATGGCGAGGAAATGAACGCGCTGCTCCGCCAGATGGAGGCGACGCCCCATTCCGGCCAGTGCAATCACGGCCGTCCGACCTATGTGGAGCTGAAGCTCGCCGACATCGAAAAGCTGTTCGGACGCCGCTGAGACATGCCTGCTTTCGAAGCCCTGATTTTCGACTGCGATGGCGTACTGGTCGACTCCGAAGTCATCGCCATCCAGTGCGAGCGGGAGATGCTTGCGCAATGGGGGCTGGAGTATGAGTTCGAGGCGTTCGTCCAGCGCTTCGTCGGTCTGCACAATCGTGACTTCCACATCGCCCTGGCCGCCGATGCCAAAGCGGCTGGCCTGACCCTGCCTGATGATTTCGGGACGGCGTTGCACGCCAATAACTGGAAGCGCTATGAAACCGACCTGACCGCCATTGAAGGCGTCATGGACGTGGTCGCGGCATTCTCCGGCAAGATCGCTGTCGGGTCATCTTCCGAAGCTGAAAAGCTGGTGCGCAAGCTGCAACTGACCGGCCTGCATGAGACCTTCGCCCCACATGTCTATTCGTCAGACCTCGTCGCAAATGGAAAGCCTGCGCCGGACCTGTTCCTGCTGGCAGCAGACCGTATCGGTGCGCGCCCCGAAAACTGCCTTGTCATCGAAGACAGCGTGAACGGCGTGAAGGCGGCGCGGGCCGCAGGCATGACGGCCTGGGGCTTTACCGGCGGCGGCCATGCAGATGCGGGACTGGCCAGTCGGCTCGCACATGCCGGTGCGCACGATGTGTTTGCCTCGCATCAGGAGATTTCTGCTGCGCTGAGCGGTTAGTTGTCCGGCCTGACCGGGGAATAGATTTCCGGCGTGCAGGTGCCCTCGGTGATGCGTTCACGCTGAAGAGTCAGCGTGTCGCCCACTTCCGGCAGCGTACCGAGATAGCTGGCCTGGACCCAGAACTCCCCCTCTTCCCCCGTCAGAAGAGCACCGTCTTCATCGACTTCCGTGACCGTGCCTGTGACGATTGACGTCTCGTAGCTGCAAGGGCCGCCGGTGATCGGGCCGGGGCCAATCGGGCCACAGGCGGAAAGGGTGCCGAGAAAGGCCAGGCCGGCGAGGGTGCGCTTCGTCATTCGGTCTCTCCCTGGTCAACGCTTTCGATGAAGTCGATCATGGCGGTGAAGTAGCAATCCGGATTGTCGTACTGGGTCAGATGCCCGGCATCGGGGCAGATCGCCAGTTCCGCATTTGGAATCTCGTCTGCCATCTTCGCCATATACGCCGGATCCATCGTGTCTTCCTGCCCGCCGGTGACCAGCGTCGGCACGGTGATCTCGTGCAGGTCGGCCAGCCGGTCCCAGTTCACGAGCGAGCCGCCTGCGCCCATTTCGCTGGGGCCCTGCATGGCCAGGTACTTTTCTCCGTTCATGTGCTCGAACGAGCCGATCACTTCAGGGGGCCACTCCTCCACCGGCCGCCGCAGGATGTGCTCGGTGTAATAGTGGTTCATCAGCAATTCCATGTAGCGCGGATTGTGGAAGTCTCCGGCGGCTTCATAGCCGAGGATTTCTTCCAGCACCGCTGGGTCCATCCGCGGCTGCAGGACGTTTTTCGAATACTCGTTATAGGCCGGGATGCTGGCCATCATGTTCGAGATGATCACGCCCTTCAGGTGATCCTGATGCGCCAATGCATATTCCATGGCGAGCATGCCGCCCCATGACTGGCCGTAGAGATAGAAATTGTCCGCATCGAGGCCGAGGGCTTCGCGCACCTGGTCGACTTCGCTGACGGCGGCTTCGATGGTCCAGAGGTCCGGGTCGTTCGGCTGGTCGGAATGATAGGAGTCGAGTTGGTCGTAATAGAAAAACTCGATCCCGGCCTCCGGGAAGTAGTCCTCGAAAGGCTTGAAGAACTCATACGTCCCGCCCGGGCCGCCATGCAGCAGCAGGACCTTGATGCGCGGATTATCACCGACCTGTTTGGTCCAGACCTTGAAATCGCCCTTGGATGTGGAGATCGGGATCATCCGGACGCCCGCTTCCTCCGGCGCCGTTTCCGGCGTGTCAGCTGCGGGCGTTGCGGTCTCCGCAGGCCCGGTGGGTGGGCTTTCCGGCGGTGCGGCGGGTGTGCATGCCGCGACAATGAGCGCGGAAATAGCGAGTGGCAGAAGCTTGCGCATGGTGGCCCCCTGAGCTTACCTGTTTTCAATGAGCCTATCCCTGATGAGGCGGGCCGTAAAACGAAATCAATGGGTTTCGGACAAGGGAGAGTGTGCCGTGGCTGGCGTTGCATCCGCAATCAATATCGACGACTTGAGAACGTTGGCGAAAAAACGCCTGCCGCGCATGGTGTTTGACTATATCGACGGTGGGGCGGAAGACGAGATCACGCTGCGCCGGGCGGTTGATCGGTATGCCGATTATGAATGGCAGTGGAATTCTCTGGTCGATGTCACAAAGCTGGACCCGTCCACTACGCTGTTCGGCCAGAAGAACCCGATGCCGTTCTTCATTTCGCCAACGGCGGCGTCTCGCCTGTTCTATCCGAAGGTAGGCGAACTCGCCGTCGCTCGCGCGGCGCAGAAGGCCGGCATCGCCTATTCCGCCTCCACGCTCGCCAGCCAGACGCTGGAAGACATCGCCGCCGCCGCGCCGGACGTGCCGAAGATCATCCAGATCTATGTCTGGAGAGACCGGGGCGTCGTGAAGGAGTTCATGGCGCGCGCAAAGGCGGCGGGCTTTGTCGGCTGTGTGCTGACGGTCGATGCGGCGGTGGCGGGTTATCGGGAGCGTGACCCACGCAACGGGTTTTCCATCCCGCCGAAAATCAATTCAAAGACCGCGACGCAGGCGCTGGCCAAGCCCGGTTATCTCTGGGACATGCTCTCCAGTTCAAGGATCGGCCCGGCCAACTTCGCGCAGCAGAAAGGCGGCGGCGATGTCATGGGTACGATCAACAATCTTTTCGATCGCAGCATGGCCTGGAAAGACGCCGAATGGATGGCCAATGAATGGGGCGGTCCGTTCGCTGTTAAAGGCATCTCGACGGCCGAAGACGCGGTGCGCGCGGTGGAGCATGGCGCCAGCGCTGTCTGGTTGTCGAACCATGGCGGGCGCCAGATCGACACGTCTGTGCCGGTGATCGATCTCATCCCCGAAGTGCGTGAAGCGATCGATCCGAAGATCGAACTGATCGCCGATGGCGGTGTGCGCCGGGGCAGCCATGCGCTGAAACTGATTGCGCGCGGCGCGACCAGCGTGGCCGTCGGGCGGGCCTATCTCTACGGGCTGGCCGCGGGCGGCGAAGCAGGTGTGGCCCGCGCCATCCGGATCCTGAAGGATGATGTCGAGCGCGGCCTCGGCCTGCTTGGCGTGCCGCGCCTTGCGGACCTGGATGAAACGCTGCTGCGCCTCAGACGCTGACGACGCGGTTCGGGTTCATGATGCCTTTGGGGTCCAGCGCCTTCTTGATGGCGCGCATCGTATCCGTCGCGGCCTGCGGGCGCAATTTCGCCAGCTCATCCCGCTTCAGGCGGCCGACACCATGTTCGGCGGAGATCGAACCATCGAACTCCATCACCGTGTCATAGATGATCCGCGTCAGCGCCTCGAAGTTTTCCTTCAGGCCGGTCTTCCCCGGAGCTTCGATCACGGAGTAATGCAAATTGCCGTCGCCGACATGACCGAAGATGACGAAGTCCGCCGATGGCAGCTTGTCCACGATGCGGGCATTGCAGGTGTCCATGAAGGCGGGGATCTTGCTGACCGGCACGGAAATGTCCTGGTTCAGCGAATTGCCATAGGCGCGCTTCGACAGCGGGATCGTCTCGCGCACCATCCACATGGCCTTTGCCTGGGCAAGGCTCTCGGCGAGGGCCGCGTCCTGGATCAGGCCTTTTTCGAAGGCTGTTTCCAGCGCCGTCTCCAGCGTCTTGCGCGCCATCGCCTCGTCCGAGAAGGACACTTCCATCAGCACCCGCCAGGCGAGGTTTGACGGCAGCGGGTCGCGTGTGCCTTCGATGTCGGCCAGCACCATCTCGACCGCATTGGCCGGGATCATCTCGAAACTGGTAACTGTGTCGCCCGCCATCTCGCGGACATGGGCGAGCAGCGCGATCACGTCCTGCGTGGACTCCACGGTCACCCAAGCCGTGGCGCGCTGCACCTTCGGGAACATTTTGAGTGTCGCAGCGGTGACGAGGCCCAACGTGCCTTCGGCGCCTGCGAAGAGGTGCTTCAGGTCGTACCCCGTATTGTTCTTGCGCAAGCCAGACAGGCCATTCCAGATCTCGCCGGACGGCAGCACGACTTCCATGCCCAGCAGCAGGTCACGCATCATGCCATAGCGCAGCACGGCGACGCCGCCGGCATTGGTGGAGATCAGGCCGCCAATCGTGGCCGTTCCTTCGGAGCCAAGCGACAGCGGGAACAGCCGGTTCACGTCTTCTGCGGCCTGCTGCGCCGTCACCAGCGGGGCGCCCGCCTCGACCACCATGGAATTGTTGAACACATCGACGCTGCGCATCTTGTTCATGCGGCGCATCGAGACGCAGATCTCGCCATGCGGCACGCCCGCATCGACAAGGCCGGTATTGCCGCCCTGCGGACAGATCGCGACGCCGTGCTGGCTGCACAGCTTCACCAGCGCAGCGGCTTCTTCCGTACTGGCCGGCTTTGCCACGATAGGCGTTTCGCCCTGCAGGAAACCACGCCAGGCCTGCGCGTGTTCGGACAGGACGTCCGGGTCTTCGCTCCAGCCTTGCGGTCCGAGCGTGTCCTTGAGGGCGGCGAGGAAATCTGGGGGCAGCGTCTGGGTCATGGCTCCAGTTTACGCATTTCCGCGGCGAGCGCGAAGCCGCTTTCTGTCGCGTCCAGCGCGTCGATCACTCCGGCGCGGGCGCTGGCCAGTTTGTCCTGGTTCAGCTTGGCGATGCCTTCGAAGCGTTCCGGGCGCAGTTCAAACGCCACGAGGCCGCGATAGAGCGCCTCCAGCCGGGCGGGCGTCATCTTGGCCGTCTTCCAGACCGGCTTCGGTGCGAGGCCTGCTTCGAAATGGTCGGAGATGTCGTCGATCAGCTGGCGCATGGCCTGATCGTCCAGCCGGGTAACCGGGCCAGCCGCCTCGACGGAGATATAGTTCCAGGTCGGAACCTGATCGTCGATGCCGTACCAGTCCGGGGAGACATAGGCGTGCGGTCCGGTGAAGACGACGAGCGCCGGACTGCCGGCCAACAGGGCCTTGGTCACCGGATTGGCGACCGACAGGTGGAAGCGCAGGGACAGGGCCTCCCCTTCCCCGCAGGGGAGAGCAGGGGCGTGCGCGGCAACTGGCTGGCCATCGCTCACCGCACTGATCACCGCGAACGGATGATCGAGGATACGCTGGCGGAGGACGGCAGGGTCTGTGACGTGGAAACGGCGGGCAGGGTGCATGGCCTGATCCTAATCCCGGTGGGCCGCGCGGGCGAGACGGTCATTGATGGCTTCGCCGAGGCCTTCGTCCGGGATGCGGGCGACGGCGATGCAGTCGAACTGCGTGTCGAGCGTGCGCAGGGCGGCGAATAGGTTCTTCGCGGCTTCGCGCAGGTCGCCGGCCTCCGAAAGATTAAGACCGGAGTAGGGAGTGTCACCAAAGCCGAGCCACCCCTCACCCGGATCCGGCGCGTCGGCATTGAGGCGCACGCGGGCGTTTGGGGCGTAGTGGCTCTTCAGCTGTCCGGGGGCGGAGATTCCGTCAGCTTCCTCGCGGGCGATCAGCGGCTGGCCGAGCGCTGCCTCAAGTGCGGAGGTTTCGAGCGCGCCAGCGCGGAGCAGGACAGGGCGCTCGCCAACGAAACTGACGATGGTCGACTCTATGCCGCGCTCGCAGGGGCCGCCATCGAGGATCAGGTCGACCTTCCCGTCCAGGTCTTCCTTCACATGCTGCGCCGTCGTCGGGCTGACATGGCCGGACCGGTTGGCGGAGGGCGCAACCAGCGGCTTGCCGAACGTCTCGATCAGCGCACGCGCGCCGGGATGGGCAGGCATGCGCAGGGCGATCGTATCGAGACCCGCGCGGGCAATGTCGCTGACGGTGCCGGTCGGTGCGACGGGCAGGACCATGGTCAGCGGCCCCGGCCAGAACTTCGCGGCGATCTCGCGCGCCTGATCCGAGAAGACAGCCTCCTGCTCCGCCATCTCCATGTTCGCGACATGGGCAATCAGCGGATTGAAGCGCGGGCGGCCCTTGGCCTCGTAGAGGCGCACCACGGCATCCGGGTTCGCGGCATTGCAGGCGAGGCCGTAGACGGTCTCGGTCGGCATGGCGACAAGGCCGCCGCCGCGCAGATGCATGGCGGCAAGGCTGAGCGTTCCGGGCTGGATGGGCACAATCGCTGTCATGAGGCGCGCCTTAGCACCCGTCCCGCCCGGCAGGAAGCCGCTGGTGCATCATTCCTTGCGGGTGGCAGTGCCTTTGACGGTGACGGTGACCTCGTCTGCGACCCAGTCTCCGCCGGGGTCGGACTGCTGGCCAAGGTTCATGGCCGCGCGGGAGAGTGTTGTGGTGCCCTCGAAGGTCGCGGTGTCGCTGTCTATGATCAGGCTGAAATCAAATGGAACATTGACGGCCTGCTCCTTCACCAGCAGCGAGGCTTTCGCCGTGTAGCCGCCTTCGGGTGAGGCCTCGAAATTGATCAGGCTGACCTTCACCACCGGAAACGTATTCGTATCGAACCATTCCCCGCTTTGCAGCGTGTCATCATAGAGCTTGGTGCCCGTGCTGGCCGAGCCCGGCTGGACTTCGACCGCAACGGTGGAGCCTTCAAGGTCTTCGGGGTCGAACAGGACCGTCGCGTCCCAGCGCCCGAATGTGCCAGAGAACGGCTTTCCCTGATATGTGCCGGAGAATGCGATTTCGGATGTCTCTGTGTCGATGTCCCAATTGCCCGCTTCTTCCGAAACGGCGCCTGTTGCGCCGGGGCCGTTCGGTGCAGGCGGTGCGGACTTCATCAGCGGAACTGCCGCGATGATTGCAAACAGGAGCACAGCGCCGCCGAAGGCGATGGCGTAGCCCTGGGCCGGTGGCGGCGAATGCGGACGGCCGAAGAGGCCGGGGATCATCCGCTTGAACACGCCTTGTTCGGCGGCGACTTCATGCTTGATCGCGCCCGCGACGTGCAAGCCCAGCAGGATGATCAGCACCCAGGCGCCCTTGGAGTGCAGGAACTCGGTCACCTCGTGAACCACCCCGCCCCGCAGGCCCTCTGTAAACGGAAGGTGCGGCCAGCTGACCGTGCCGAACAGGACGGTGGACACCTGGAATCTGGAAGTGGAGACGAGCAGCCAGCCAAGCAGCGGCAGGGCGATCATCAGGAAATAGAAGCCCATATGAACGCCGTGGGAGAGGCGTTTCTCCCACGGTGTCATGTCATCGGGCAATGGCGGCGGCGGATTGCGCCACCGCCACAGCACCCGCGCCACACTCAGGAACAGGATCGCAATCCCGATCGATTTGTGCAGCTGGAAGCGGGCTTCATTGTCTTCCATGTTCCATCCCAGCCAGATCATGAACAGGATCAGGGCCGCGATTGCCCAGTGCAGGAGGATCGCGACGACCGTGTAACGGTTTGAGGATGGAGCATGCATGGGGGTGAGCCTTATTCAGATTCGCTGGCTTCTGCTGCCTTGGCGAATTCGACTTCGATCAGCAAGCCCACTTCGTCGCTGACATTCGGCACGAGGATGTCCATGCCGAAGTCGGAGCGCTTCAGCGTGCCGGTGGCCGAGAAGCCGATCTTGGGCTGGTCCGGCGCCCACGGGAAGCTGGCGGTGCCATTGTAAGTCACGTCCAGCGTCACCGGCTTGGTCACGCCCCGGAAGGTCAGGTCGCCGGTGACGGTGCCGGTATTTGCGCCGGTCGCGGTGACGTCGGTGGATTTGAACGTGATGGCCGGGAAAGCCGGAGCGTTGAAGTAGGCGTCGCTCTCGGAAATTTCCTGATCGAATGTGTCGAACGGGCTGTCCGGGTGGCTGGCCTTGAAGTCAAACGGGTAGTCGGTCTCGATAGAGGCCGGGTCGATGGTCACGTCCAGCACGCTGGCTGACAGGTCTGCCGGGTCGAACACCAGCGTACCGGAGAGGCCGGTGAAGCGGGCGGTATAGTTGGACAGGCCGAAATGGTTGACCGTCCAGGTCAGCGACGCGTGGGTCGGGTCGAGGTCATAAGTGCCGGCCGGGCCGAGTTCCGGCGCCGGGGCATCTGCAGGGCCTGCTGTTGTTTCGGCGACGGTGGTTTCCGGGGTAGCCGGAGCAGAATCGGTGGCTGATGGCGCGCCGCAGGCGGCCATGGAACCGGCAAGGGCAATTGCAGAAACGGAAAGGAGGAATGTGCGCATAGGTGGATGAGCCTTCTGTTGGTCAGGTTGACGCACAGTATAGTGCACCGCTGGACAGTCGCCACAGGCACGCTAAAGCCTGAGGCCAATATCACTTATGCGTAATCGGAGATAAATTGATGGCCTATGAAGCCCCGATCCATGACATGGCCTTTTCGCTGCAGTCCGTTGCCGGTCTGCCCAAGCTGGAAGGCCTGCCGGGCTTCGAGGCTTATGATGCCGAGCTGATTGCGCCGATCCTGGAAGAAGCGGGCAAGCTGGCCCGTGATGTGCTGGCGCCGCTGAACCAATCCGGTGATGCAACGGGTGCAGTGCTGACCGAAGACGGCGTGAAGGCCGCGCCGGGCTTTGCCGAGGCCTACGCCCAGTTCCGCGACGGCGGTTGGATGGGCCTGTCGGCGCCGGAGGAATGGGGTGGCCAGGGCCTGCCCAAGGCCGTCGCGCTGGCCGTGATGGAAATGATCCACTCGGCCAACATGGCGTTCGGTCTCTGCCCGCTGCTGAGCTTCGGCGCCATCGAGGCGCTGCTGCACCATGGCACCGATGCGCAGAAGCAGACCTACCTGCCGAACCTCGTCGCCGGGAACTGGACCGGCACGATGAATTTGACCGAGCCGCAAGCCGGTTCCGATGTCGGCGCGCTGAAGACGAAAGCCGTGCCGAACGGTGACGGCTCCTACGCCATCAGCGGACAGAAGATCTTCATCACCTGGGGCGACCATGACATCGCCGAGAACATCATTCACCTCGTGCTCGCGCGCCTGCCGGATGCCCCGGCCGGATCGCGTGGTGTGTCACTGTTCATCGTGCCGAAATTCTTTGTCAGCGAGGATGGCAGCCTTGGTGAGCGTAACAGCCTGAAATGTATCGGTCTTGAGAAGAAGATCGGCATCCACGCCTCCCCCACTTGCGTGATGGAGTATGACGGCGCCAAGGGCTGGCTGATCGGTGAGGCGAACAAGGGCCTGGCCTGCATGTTCACGATGATGAACTCAGCCCGCCTCAATGTCGGCCTTGAAGGCGTCGCCGTGGGCGAGGCGGCTTATCAGGCGGCCTTCGAATACGCGCAGGAGCGCAAGCAGGGAAAAGTGCAGGGCGTCGATGGCCCCGCCCCGATCCTGCACCATGCCGATGTGCGCCGTACCCTGACGACCATGCGCGCCCGCGTCGCGGCGGCCCGCGCCATCTGTTATGCCTGCGGCGTCGCGGCAGACCTTGCCGACGCCGCGACGGACGAGCAGGCGCGCCACGCGGCCAAACTCCGCGAAGACCTGCTGACGCCGATTGCCAAGGCCTGGTCCACCGACATGGGCGTCGAGGTCGCAAGTCTTGGCCTGCAGATCCATGGCGGCATGGGCTTCATGAACGAGACGCTGGCGGCGCAGCTTTACCGCGATGCCCGGATCGCGCCGATCTATGAAGGCACGAACGGCATTCAGGCAATCGATCTCGTTGGCCGCAAACTGTCCGGCACGAATGGCGAGTCCATGCGGCTGATCCTCGGCGACATCGACGCGACCATCCGCGAAGCCCGCGCCACGAACGAGCCGCAGCTGGTCCAGATCGCAGATCGTTTGCGCGCCGGGGCCGACGCGCTGCGCGAAGCGACGGACTGGATGCTGACCGCCATGAAAGACCGCGATCAGGACAAGGCGCTCGCCGGGGCAACGGCTTACCTCGCGCTCGCCGGTGACGTGATCGGCGGCCACTTCCTGACAAAGGCAGCCGTTGCCGCACGCGCCAGGGACCCCGCCAGCCGCGCCCGCAACCTCGCGCTCGCCGGCTTCTTCGCCGAGACGGCCCTCGCCGAAGCCCCCGGCCGTGTGCCCGGCATCACCGAAGGCGGCCAGACCTTCCTGGAAGGCAGCGAAGCCCTGTTCGGGATCTAGGCAGCCGCGTTGGCCGTGGCTGTCGGGAACAGCAGGGTCAGGTAATTCCGGAATTGCTCAGACTGGCGCCGCGTCGTGCCGGTGTCACCGTGGGCGCGCTGCAGGACGAGGCCGCCTTCGATGACGGAGACGATCATCTCGGCCAGCTGGCGCGGCGTGACGGGCAGGGCCGGTTCGTATTTGTCGAACACTTCCTGGAACTTGCGGACATAGATGGACGTCCACTGGCGCAGCGTGTCCGAAACGAAGTCCAGCACGTCCGGATCGAACTGGCGGCTTTCATACGTGTAGACGGCATACATGCAGCCGGGCGCCGGGTCTTCCGAATTGGAGATGTAGGCCTCGAACAGTTTGAGGAACACGATCACCTGCTCCAGCGGGTCGTCGCTGAGGGCCTGTGACTGGGCGTCGAAGTCCTGGAACATCTTCAAATCGTTGACGGCGTAGCGCTTCACCAGTTCGCGGGCGAGGTCTGCCTTGCCCTTGAAGTGGTGGAAGAAGGCGCCCTTGGTGACGCCGGTTTCCTTCAGCACCTCATCGATGGATGTGCCGGCAAACCCGTTCGCCATGACCAGCTTCTTGGCGGCGTCCAGAATGCGTTCTCGGGTCGACTCTCCACGTGATTTCACGGCTAACTCCATACCAACTGGTTCGTATATTAGTCTTGGTGGGGCATTTTTCAAGCGATCCGCCTGAATTCAATGCTTTGTATATATTGCAGTTATTAATTTTTCTGCCCCGTCATTAAGATTCTTCATTGACGACAGACTAAATGGTTTGCAAAACATACCAACTAGTTGGTACTGAAATCTGAATATCAGGACCCAGCGAAACCGGCCCCCGCGGCCACACTCTCGAACTGAAAACCAAACTCGAATTCAATGGAGACCCAGAATGCAAACCAACACTCAGAAACTCGCCATCGTCAGCTCCCGTGGTCATGACGACGAACGCGGTACCGTCGCCTGGACGATCGCCAATGCCGGCGTGAATTCCGGCCAGCAGGTGACCATGTTCCTCGTCGCGTCCGCCGTCGACACGGTCCGCAAGGGTGCAGCTGAACATGTCCGCATGAACCCGTTCGACCCGCCGATGGGCGAGTTGATCTCGACCTTCATGGACAATGGCGGCCGCATCCTCGCGTGCCCGCCCTGCGCCAAGGTGCGCGGCTATGCGGAAGAAGACCTGATCGACGGCGTCCAGATCGTCGGCTCCAACGCCCTGCACGCCCTCATCCGTGATGGCGCATCCACGTTGAGCTTCTGATGTTCGGCCTACGGAAAAAGAGAAAGGAACCCGACATGACCAGCTGCATGACAGTCTTTGTCGCCGAGACCAGTCCGGATGTCGTCGCCCTGAGCGCGAAGGACGCTGCATACTTCCACAACCGGGCCGGTGTGGAATTCGTCGACCTCCGTCCGGCGGAGATGATCGCGGAAACAACGGGCATCATCCCCGGCGCCCGCAATATCTCGCTCGCAGATATTGAGGCCGGCAGGATGCCGCCTGCCTTTGACGACCGGTCGATCCATGTGATCACGACCTGCCTTGCCGGGCCGACGGCGGCGCGGGCGGCGGACCTGTTCGCCAAAATGGGCTTTGCCCGGGTCAGCTATATCGACGGCGGCACCCGCGCCTGGCTCGAAGCCGGCATGCCAACCCATCGGTGATAATCATCCCCCAAAAAAACAGCGCCGCCTCCATGACAGAGGCGGCGCATGCTTGTGTGGCAGGAATTGCCTATTTGCACTTCAGGTCAGACGAGTACTGACCACTTGGTGTGACGACTTCGGTGCCCGTGCAGGGCATTCCGGATACACTCATGCCTTCAATGGCAATCTTTACGGCGGCGCTCGGAGCCGTCTGCCCGTCCTGCAGAGTGCCTTTGTCCTGATAGGTGAAGGATGCCGGATTTCCATCCTTGTCCAGCTTGGACACCGAGTGCCAGCTGCATTCGGCGTCAACGGCATAGGGGGCGCCGTCGGCTTCGTGAACCCAACAGGATGTTCCGCTGTCGGTTGTGGCCGCGTTGATCGGTTTGTCCGGTGCAGCCGAGGCTGTCATGGGCAGCATCATGGCCGCGGTTGCCAGAATGGAGATTCCGGCGGCGAGATTCCACGTCTTCATGTTGTTTCCTCCTTGGTCGGAGCAAAAGATCGCCCTGCGGGATGCAGGGGCATCGGCCGCAGAGGTCTGCGTCCCCGACCGGGCGAAACGCAATCACACTTCCATTCCGGAAACAATGAACCCGAGGATGAAGGTTCGGACATCTAAAAGTGGTGGGGTGGTGAAACCTGAAGCAGCTACTGCAAGACGCGCAGCTCATGAATTATCGTTCAATATCTGAGGATTGCTTTGAAGCTTCGGCAAAACCAGGAGCAGCAGCACGGACAGGCAGGACGCGCCCGCCGCGACACTTGCCAGCGGGGCGAGCCCTGCCGTCACGAAGGGCGCAGCGGCGGCTGTGCCGGTCGCGGTGGTGGAGAGGATGAACAGGATCACCAGCGCGGCGCCGCGCGCGTCATCCCCGTCAGAAGCGAGGATGGCCCGGAAGAAGCCCGGCGGCCCGCGCAGGCCGAGGCCGAGGTTCACGGGCACGAACAGCAAGGTAATGACCAGCGCGTTCATCCCGCCATTGAGACCATAGATTGCCAGCCCGATCAGGCCGAACGCCGAGGTGGCGGAGCCGGTCAGGATCATCCGCTCTGGCCCGAACATGTCTGCAAGGCGTCCGGCCAGATTGGACGTCAGGATGAAGAAGGCAATGCCGGTCACCTGCATCAGAATGAAGTCATTGAGGCTGAGGCCCAGCGCCTTGGTCATCATTGCGGGGGCGCCGAACACGAAGATCAGCAGCCCGCCGAGCGTGCAGGCCTGGCTGAGCGCGTAGCGCAGGTAGGTGGCATTGCTCAGCAGGCGGATATAGCTGCCCTTGCCCCGGGTCGGCGGCGGCACGGGCAGGCTGGATCCGAGGGCCCGGACAAGCAGCGCAACGATCAGGCTGAGCGCGGCGATCATGAAGAAGGAACTCGTCCAACCCCACACGGCCAGCAGCCAGACTCCGGCCACCGGGGCAAGTGCCGGAACGAGCGACTCGACGCTGCCCATCACGCCCAGCGCGCGCACGGCGCCAGCCTCGCTGAACATGGCGCGGATCATGCCCGGCGCGAACACGGCGGCGGCTGCACCCGAGAATCCGTGCAGGAAGCGCAGGCCGACCAGCGCGGGCAGGGACGGCGCCAGCGCGCAGGCAAGCGAGACAAGTGCGTAGGCGATCAGGCTGCCGATGAGGAGGCGGCGCTGGTCCACTCGGGCGCCCAGTTCTCCGAACAGGATCAGGCCCACGCAGCCGCCCGCGACGAAAGCCGCCAGCACCAGCTGCGCCATCGCTGCGCTGCCGCCCAGCACCTCTGGCAAGCCCGGCACGGCGGGCAGTACAAGGTCTGTTCCCGCAAGGCCAAGGGTCGTGCCGAGAAGCAGCAGCGCAAAGGCAAGCGAGGGGGAGGCAGCGGTTTTCATGGAGGCGGGCTTATCGGGGAAAGCCGGGTTCCTGTCGACCGCGAATTTGAGACACTGGGTCACCGGTGCCGGAACGGGGCACATATCTGGCCGTTTATATGGTCCATACACGGTGTTTACATGGTGTTTTATATGGTCCGGCAGGCGGACTTATCCAACAGTGAGTGCGCTGGTTGCCGGTAGGCGGTGAGATCGATAAGAGGGGCGCCTGAAGCGGCAGGAAACCGACACATCATGGCCTGGACCAAGACTTATGAAGGCGCCGAGCCGCTGCGCATCAATAAATGGCTGGCCGAGGAAGGCGTCTGCTCGCGCCGCGAGGCCGATGCGCTGATCCTGAAGGGCCTGATCAAGGTCGATGGCGAGGCTGCTGTGGCCGGCCAGAAGATCGAAGCCGGTCAGACGCTGACCCTGCTGCAGAAGGCGACCCGCCAGCTCGACAACAAGCTGTCGCTGATCTTCCACAAGCCAGAAGGCATCGTCTCCGGCACGCCGGAACCGGGTGAGATCCCGGCGGTACGCCTGATCACGGAGAAGACGCTCTCCGGCAAGGCGCATGCGATCCCCGGCCGTTACAACAAGCTCGCGCCGCTCGGCCGACTCGACAAGGACAGCCGCGGTCTGCTCGTCCTGTCGGAAGACGGCGTGCTGGCAAAGGCGCTGATCGGGCCTGAGAGCACGGTGGACAAGGAATACGTGGTCAAGGTGAAGGGCGATGTGACGCCCGAGAAGCTGGCCCTGCTGCGGCACGGGCTGGAGCTGGACGGCCGCAAGCTGAAGCCGGCTGAGGTGGAGCAGGTGAAGGCGCACGAGCTGCGCTTCATCCTGCATGAGGGCCGCAACCGCCAGATCCGCCGCATGTGCCAGCTGGTGGAGCTGCGGGTGGTGGACCTCATGCGCGTGCGCATCGGCTCGCTGGAACTGGCGGGCCTGCCGGAAGGCAAATGGCGCCCGATCAGCGCAAGGGAGCGGGAAGCGCTTCTAAGCGGTGCGGCGCCCCGGCCTCGCAAGCCACGGGAAGAACGGGCGCGTCCACAGCGCGCTGCGCAGGACAGGCCGCCGCGTGGCGAACGCCCGCCCCAGGGCGAGCGGCCCGACCGCCCGCCGCGTTCGGGCAAGCCGGGTGAGAAGCCTTTTGGCAGGCCAGGCGGCAAACCCGCCGGAAAAGGCGGACCGCCGCGCGGCGACCGCAAGCCGGACAGCAGGGAAGAAAAGCCAGTCAATCCAATGCGCGGCGCGAAGTTCAAGCGCACCAAGCTTGGGCCTCGCAAACGCACGCCGATCAAATAGCTGACCTTGCGTGACGGCTTGGCGCATTGAGCGCCCGGCCTATTCTGGCGTCATGGACGGTTTGACAACAAAGACACCCAAGCGCCCCGGACTGGACTATCTGCACGGCGAAGCCGCGCCCGGTCATGGCGAGATGATGGAGATCACGCCGCGCATCCAGTGGATTCGCATGGCGCTGCCATTTGCGCTGAACTTCATCAATGTCTGGCTGATCGATGACGGCGATGGCTGGACCATAGTCGATACGGGTATGCCGCTGAATGAAACGCGGGACGCCTGGAAAGCGATCCTAGAACCGCGCGTCACGGCGGAGAAACCGCTGAAGCGCGTGATCGTCACACACATGCACCCGGATCATGTCGGCTGCGCTGGCTGGCTCTGTTACAAGTACGGGGCGGAGCTGTGGATGAGCCGGTTGGAATACACGACCTGCCGGATGCTGATCTCGGACACGGGCCGCGAAGCACCTGAGGCGGGGATCAGTTTCTACCGCAAGGCCGGCTGGGACGAGGCGGCGCTACAAAACTACCGCGATCGCTTCGGCGGCTTCGGCCGCGGCGTTTCGAAGATGCCAGACAGCTTTTTCCGTCTCAGCGACGGTGACACGTTCGAAATGGGCGGTGAGACCTGGGAAGTGATCACCGGGAACGGTCACTCTCCCGAACATGTCTGCCTGTTCTGCCCGGCGGAAAACATCGTCATTTCCGGGGATCAGCTGCTGCCGCGCATTTCCTCCAATGTGTCGGTGCACCCGACCGAACCGGCGGCCAACCCCCTGCTGGACTGGATGTCGAGCTGCGAGAAACTTCTGGAGCGCCTGCCCGCAGACGTGCTGGCCCTGCCAGCGCACAACGAGCCGTTCCGGGGGGCGCATAAGCGGCTGCGCCACCTGATCGACGGGCATGAGGTTGCCCTGACGCGTCTGAAACAGCGCCTGGCAGAGCAGCCGCGCAAGGTGCTGGACACGTTCGTTGCCATTTTCGGGCGGAAAATAGACCTGGAAGAGCAGGGTATGGCGACCGGCGAAGCGCTGGCCCACCTGAACTGCCTGATCTATCGCGGTGAGGTGAAAGCCCAACCAGGCCCGGACGGCGTCACGCTCTACAGTCTGGCCAATTGAGCTGATTTGCAGCCGTTTGGCAGTTTTCGGCTTCGCAATCGACCGGGCTTTCGTCTAAGAAAGGCCCCTGTTGAAAGACGATAGCGAGGCCTCGATGGCACGAGATGGCGAAAAGGCCGCGCAGGGCAGTGACGACACGCCCACCACTCTTGCCGACAAGGTGAAGCAGGAACTGAAGGAATGGGGCGCCACGCTGGCGGTGTTCGTTCCGCTGTTCATGCTGTTCTCTGGCCTTGTCTACGAACAGCGCGTCATCCCGTCTGAAAGCATGGTGCCGACGCTGCAGGTGTCTGACCGTGTGGCGGTCGCCAAGTTTGCCTATGGCTATGACCGCTATTCGCTGCCGTTCAGCATGGGGCGCTACCTGCCGCTGCCGAAGGGGCGCATCTTTGCGCGCGATCCGAAGCGCGGCGATGTCGTCGTTTTCGAGCACCCGCACGCCGGCAAAGTCATGATCAAGCGCGTCATAGGCCTGCCGGGTGACGAGGTCCAGATGATCGACGAGCAGGTCTATATCAACGGGGAACCACTGCCGAGCGAGTATGTCCGCTCTGTCCGCTACGTCCCGCACGGCACCAACTGGGTGGCGACTGCCTATGAATGGCGCGAGACGGCAGAAGATGGAAAAAGCTGGATAACCGACCGTCAGGAAGCAGGCGACCGGGGCGACAATACGGTGCTGTTCATCGTGCCCAAGGGCCATGTCTTCATGATGGGGGACAACCGCGATAACTCCCTCGATAGCCGTTTCCTGTCCGGTCATTGCCCGCCAGTGGGCAATGTTGTGGATCGCGTCGGCTGCCCGCTGGCCGTCGATCCGAAGGAGGCTTCAGTTGGCTTCGTTCCCATGGATCACCTGATGGGACGGGCAGATACGGTGTTGATGAGCTTCTATCGCTGCAAGCTCATGGACGGCGAGAAATGCCCGAAGCGGGTGTGGAAGGGGCTCTAGCCGACCGAAAGCAGGGATTCCTGCCTTGTCGCTTCCGGCCAACCTCGCTAGTGGCTGGAAGTTCGCGGGGCATCTTGACCCTATCGGACTAGATTGAACGGACCGGATGGCGATGCCAGAAACGACATCGACAGCAAACCGGCGCGGACCCATCGTGGTGTCGCGTCATGGCAAGCCGGCGCTGGACCGTACGGCCGGGCCTCGGCTCGACTGGCGCCAGTACAAGGACTGGTGGGCCCGGTACGAAGAGAGCCCGCTGGCCGATGGACAGGTTGCACCGCCGGACCTGATGGAAGCGGTGAAGGATGCTGACCGCGTCTTCGCTTCCGGCCGTATCCGTGCGCAGGAGACAGCTGCCCGCGCAGCGCCGCACATGCAGGCGGAATACGACCCGGTCTTCAATGAAGCGCCGCTGCCGCCGCCCTTGCTGCCGCGGGTGCGTTACCTGCCGAAGACATGGAACATCCTCGCCCGCGCCGCCTGGATGAATGGCCATGCGCTGGACGGCGAAAGCGTGGTGCAGGCCCGTCTACGGGCGATGGAAGCTGCACAAAAGCTGCACGAGGCCTCTGTGGATACGAAGGTCTATCTGGCTGCGCATGGATGGTTCAATCGCATGCTGAGACCGGAGCTGAAGAAGCTCGGCTGGAAATGCGTGCATGACGGCGGAGATTCCTATTGGAGTTTCCGCGTCTACGAATACCGGTAAATCCGGGTTCGAAATCGAATTGGAAAAGGTTGTGATGGGTCGGGCACCGCTCTAGTGTCCGGTCGATCCGAAACGTGAGGCGACATGGCAGACCCGAAGGAAAAACCCGTCGACAAGATGAGCTTCGAAGAAGCGCTTGCGGAACTGGAAGGTATCGTGCGCCAGCTGGAAGCCGGTGAAGTCGAGCTGGAAAAGTCGATTGCCATCTACGAACGCGGCGCGGCGCTGAAGGCGCATTGCGAATCACGCCTCAAGGCGGCGGAACTGAAGGTCGAGCAGATCGTGCAAGGCGCCGGAGGCCCGTCCACCGAACCCGCAAGCTTCGACTAGCGCTGCCATGGGGGAGGTGATCGACTTCGACCTACGCCTGAAGGAAGTTGCCGACAAGGTGACCGTGGTGCTGGACCAGCTGATCCCGCCAGCCTCCGGGCCGGAGGCGGACCTGATGCGTGCCATGCGCCATGCGGCGCTCGCCAATGGCAAGCGGATGCGGCCCTTCTTCCTGCTTGAAACAGGCGCCATGTTCGAAGCGCCGGAGAAAACACTCCTGCGTACGGCAGCGGCACTGGAATGCGTGCATTGCTACTCGCTGGTCCATGACGACCTGCCATGCATGGACGATGATGATTTCCGCCGTGGCCAGCCGACCGTGCACAAGGCGTTCAACGAAGCGACCGCCGTACTGGCCGGCGACGCTTTGCTGACACTGGCCTTCAAGATCCTCGCCTCCCGTGAAACGCATCCGGATGCCGAAGTGCGGGCGCTGCTGATCGAGCGGCTTGCCGATTCTTCCGGCGCGCGGGGAATGGTCGGTGGCCAGATGATCGACATGCTGGAAAGCGACAGTCCACGCGACCTCAACACGATCACCCGCATGCAACGCCTGAAAACCGGCGCGCTGATTTCCTACGCAACAGAAGCTGCAGGTATCATTGGCGGCGCCCGCGAACATGAACGTAGTGCGCTTGCAGGCTTTTCGAACGATCTGGGCCTCGCCTATCAGATTGCCGACGACCTGCTGGATGCCACCGGGGATGAAGACTCGGTTGGCAAGGCGCTCGCCAAGGATGAAGAGGCCGGAAAGGCTAATTTTGTTACGATTCTTGGTATCGATGGAGCACGTCAGCGCGTGCAGCTTCTGGCGGAGCAGGCGAAGGAACACCTCGCTATTTTCCGCGAAAAGGCCAATATACTGCTGCAATCAGTCGATTTTGTTCTTGATAGAACACACTAGACAGACAGAAAGCCGTCACCCAGAAGGTCCGATGGAACGATGACCGACACACGACCCAACCGCCTGCTCGACGCGATCAACTCGCCCGACGACCTGAAAGGTCGCTCGCGTGCCGAGTTGAAACAGATCGCGAATGAGGTGCGCGAGGAAGTCATTGATGTCGTCTCGGTAACCGGTGGACACCTCGGATCCGGCCTCGGCGTGGTCGAACTGACCGTCGCAATCCATGCGATCTTCGATACGCCGAAAGACAAGCTGATCTGGGATGTCGGCCACCAGTGCTATCCCCACAAGATCCTGACCGGTCGCCGTGACCGCATGCGCACGCTGCGCCAGGGGGGCGGGCTCTCCGGTTTCACAAAGCGTTCCGAGAGCGAGTACGATCCGTTCGGCGCCGCCCACGCCTCGACTTCCATCTCGGCCGGGCTCGGCTTTGCCAAGGCGCGTGACATTCAGGGCGAGAACTCCAACGTCATCGCAGTGATCGGCGACGGCTCCATGTCTGCGGGCATGGCCTATGAGGCGATGAACAATGCGGGCGCGGACAAGTCGCGCCTGATCGTCATCCTCAACGACAACGACATGTCTATTGCCCCGCCGGTCGGTGCGATGAGCAACCACCTCTCGCAGCTCGTCTCCTCGCGGCCGTACCGGGGCCTGCGCCGGATTGCCAAGAAAGTGGTTGCGCCGATGGGCCTCGAAAGCCCGGCCCGGCGTGCCGAGGAATTCCTGCGCGGCTTTGCCATGGGAGGCACGCTGTTCGAGGAACTCGGCTTCTATTATGTCGGCCCGATCGACGGGCACGATCTCGATGTGCTCATCCCGATCCTCGAAAACGTGAAGGCGATGCGTGACGGGCCGATCCTGATCCACGCTGTCACGCAGAAGGGCAAAGGCTATGCCCCGGCGGAGAATTCTGCGGACAAGTATCACGGCGTCTCGAAATTTTCTGTCGTCACGGGCGAACAATCCAAGCCGAAACCGAAGGCGCCTGCCTACCAGAAAGTTTTCGGCCAGACGCTGACCGAACTGGCAGAGAAGGATGACCGCATCTGCGCGATCACCGCCGCCATGCCGTCTGGTACCTCGACCGATATCTTCGCAGCGAAATATCCGGACCGGCATTTCGACGTCGGTATCGCCGAACAGCACGCCGTTACCTTCGCAGCGGGCCTTGCGGCCGATGGCATGAAGCCGTTCTGCGCGATCTACTCGACCTTCCTGCAGCGTGGTTACGACCAGGTCGTCCATGACGTCGCGATCCAGAAGCTGCCTGTGCGCTTCGCTATCGACCGGGCTGGCCTGGTTGGTGCCGACGGGGCGACCCATGCCGGCAGTTTCGATATCGGTTATCTCGGCGCGCTGCCGGGCATGGTCTGCATGGCGGCAGGCGATGAGGCAGAGCTTGCCCGTATGGTGTTGACGTCTCTGGAGATCGACGACCGGCCGAGCGCCTTCCGGTATCCGCGCGGCGAAGGGGTGGGCATCGACATGCCGGAAATCCTCAAACCGCTGGAAATAGGCAAGGGCCGTGTGATCCGTGAAGGCACGACGGTTGCGATCCTGTCCTACGGAACGCGTCTCGCCGAGGCCGTGAAGGCCGCGGATATGCTTGCGGCGCAAGGCTTGTCGGCAACGGTTGCGGATGCCCGGTTCGCGAAACCGCTGGACACCGGGCTGGTGGACCGCCTCGCCAAAGAGCATGAAGTGTTGATCACCATTGAGGAAGGCGCCACGGGCGGCTTCGGCAGCTTCGTGCTGGAATACCTGGCACGCAGCGGCGGACTCGACAGTGGACTGAAGATCAGGCCGATGACCCTGCCGGACGAGTTCCAGGACCAGGACACACCCTACAACATGTATGAGGCTGCTGGCCTGAACGCCCGGCACATCGCGGCCCGTGCGATCGAGGCCCTTGGCCGGGGTGATCTGGCTGAAATCGAACGCCTCGCCACAGCCTAGCGATGGCCTGAAATTCGCCCGGTTCTGTGCCTAACTGAAATGCAATTTGCGGGACCGGGCGAAGCCCGATTAGGTGCAGTCATGCGTGCTAACCATTTCCTTCTGGCAGCCATGATGCTGGCCGCCGCGGCTGCTTGCGCCACGGCGCCCGAGCCGGCCATTCCTTTTGCCGAGCGCCTCGCGGCGGCTAAGGCAACCGGCAACCCATATCAGGAAGATGCCGCGCTGACGCAGTTGCTGGCCGATCCAAAACTGAAGACGGAGGAGCGGGCTGAGGCGCTTTACCAGCGCGCGAGCCTGCGCCGTCTGGCAGGGGATGACCGGCGCGGCGCAGTTGCGGATTTCGAGGCCATGCTGGCGCTCGCGCCGGATCATCCCCGTGCCGGGCAGGCAGAGATCGAACTGGACCTCGCCCGCTCCGATCTTGAGGCGCTGGAGCCGCGCCTCGCCTACATGCTGACCCTGCCCCAATGGTTCGATGTCTCATGGGCGCTGGGCGAGCGTGAGGCGCCTGCGCGGCGGTACCAAAAGGCAGGGATCAGTCCCAATGAAGCGCAAACGCAGAAACTGAAGGATGCGGGTTTCATCTGCGGGCCGGACGGGGCAGGCGGACCGGTTCAGGGCGCAGGTGATCCGCGTGACTGGCTGAGCGATCTTGCCTGGTGCAATCCGCTGCCCGATCAGGTCGAAGCTGAGGCAGAACCTGCAGACCTCGGGTCGTAAAGACCACACAAAATTCACAATCCGGCCCTGCCGCCGTACGTGTTGCACGTCTATCAACAGGGTCATTGCCTTAACCTGCCTGTACGGAGCTTCCGATCATGATTCGCCTCAGCCTTGCCGCCGCCGCTTCCGCTCTTGTTCTGGCGGCCTGTAGTTCGACGCCAGCACCGGAAGCCGAAACAGCGGCCGCCGTTTCCACGACGACTGTCGTGTCGCCCTACGAACTGGCCATGCAGACGGTCGAGGAACTTGTGACCGGCGGCAACACACAGGCTGCGATCGACCGGCTCACCCAACTGTCCGGTGACCCGTCGCTCAGCCGTGACCAGATGGCGGAAGTGCTCTACCGCCGCGGCGAGCTTCGCCTCGGCGAGCGTGGCTATGACACGATGGGCGCGATTGAGGACTTTGAGGAGATCCTCGCCGATTACAGCGACACCGAGTGGAGCACGGCAGCAGCCTCGATGCTCGACAGCGCCCGCGGCAAGGCGACGTCGTTGAACGCACTTCTCGCCCAACCGGAAACGACCCGGACCCAGAAATTCAACATTCTCATGGAACTTGGCCGCCATGACGACGCCATCGACCTGATGCTGGCCAACGACCTGACACCGGACAATGAAGCCCTGCTGGCCATGTACCAGATCGGTTACCTGTGCGAAGGCGATGCTTTGACGGGCCGCCCCTATGACGTCACCGAGCCGGACGGCACCTACCACGAGCTCCGCTTCTGCGATTTTGGGAAGTAATCTAACGTAGACTGCAGTATTTATTGTAGTTCGCAATCGCGGTTCAGGAATATTTCTGCAGCTCTTTCCGTATGGGAAGGTGGTGGATTTCCTGATCCGCGGCCTGGCGGCCTCTTCAAACCGGGGCCCCGGCGTGGTTGTGTGGCGTGAACCACATAACCTTCCCGAGGAAACCCATGTCATCAGAGCTGCTTCCCCCCAATTGGCCCGCCATGTCCATCGCCGAGGCCAACGCCGCACTGGCGGCGCCCGGTTCTCCGGTTCAGGTGGAAGACACGGTCGTCAATGGCATTCCGTCCAAGGGCTATACAAATGCTCCGCCGACCATCCACTCGATCCTGTTCCTGGCCGCGATGACCAACCCGGACCGGGACTACATCGTCTACCAGGATGAGCGGGTAACCTATACGGCGATGCTGCGCGCCGTGGAACATTTCGCGGCTGCTCTGCGCGACAAGTACGGTATCACCAAGGGCGACCGCGTGGCCGTGATCATGCGTAACTACCCACAATGGCCGGTCGCCTTCTACGCCGCGCTCAGCCTCGGCGCGATTGCGACACCGATGAATTCGTGGTGGACCGGTGAGGAGCTGGAGTACGGCCTGTCCTTCGCGGGGGTTAAGGCCGCGGTTGTCGATCCGCAGATCTATGAGCGCATCCATGAGCACATGGAAAAACTGCCGGACCTGAAGCATGTCATCATCGCGCGCGAATCTGGTGACGAGCATAACCATCCGTGCGTCTCCACGATGGAAGATGTGATTGGCCTGGCGAACTCCTGGGCAGACCTGCCCGACATTGGCATGCCGGATGTTGAAGTCGGTCCGGATGACGACGCGACGATCATGTATACGTCCGGCACCACCGGCAAACCAAAGGGGGCACTCGCGACCCACCGCGCCGTGATCTCGAACATGTTCAACGGCATGACCTGCACAGCCCGGATGTACCTGCGCAAGGGCGAACCGGTGCCGGAACCCGATCCGACGGTGACGCGCGCAACCCTCATGTCGATCCCGTTCTTCCACGCGACCGGTTCCTTCGCCATCCTCGTCCCGACGGCCCTGCGCGGCGACAAGATCGTGACCATGTACAAATGGGATGCCGGTGAAGCCCTGCCGATTATCGAGCGTGAGCGCATTACCAGCATTGGCGGCGTGCCGACGATTGCCTGGCAGGTGCTGGAGCATCCGGATCGCGACAAGTTCGACCTGTCCTCGATTGAAGTCGTTTCCTATGGCGGCGCGCCGTCTGCGCCGGAACTCGTGTCTACTATCAAGCGCCGCCTGCCGAACGCGGCGCCCGGCAATGGCTGGGGTATGACGGAAACCTGCGCGACGGTAACGCTGAACATCGGTGAGGACTATGTGAACCGACCGACCAGTGCTGGCGCGCCACCTGCTGCCGCTGAACTCAAAATCTGTGATCCGGACGGCAACGAAATGGCCGTGGGTGAGATCGGTGAGCTGTGGTGCAAGAGCCCGTCGAACTGCAAGCGTTACTGGAACCGCCCCGATGCCACGGCTGAGACATTCCGCGATGGCTGGGTCGTGACGGGTGACCTTGCGCGCCTGGATGAGGAAGGCTTCCTCTATCTGGTCGACCGCGCGAAGGACATGCTGATCCGCGGCGGCGAGAACATCTACAGCATCGAAGTGGAAAGCGCGCTGTATGACCACCCGGCCGTGATGGATGCCGCCGTTGTCGGTATCCCGCACAAGGTGCTGGGCGAGGAAGTCGGTGCTGTCGTGCAGCTGAAGCCCGGCATGAGCGTCACCGAAGATGAGTTGCGCGCGCACGTTGCCAACCAGTTGGCGGCGTTCAAGGTGCCGGTCGAAATCCACTTCATGGACGAGACTCTGCCGCGCAACGCAAACGGCAAGATCCTGAAAAACGAATTGCGGGAGCAGTTCACACCACGGGGATAATCGCATGAACGTACAACGTCGCAAGATCGGAGACCGCGAGGTCTATCCGGTGGGCCTTGGCTGCATGAACATCTGTCATGCCTATGGGCCACCGCTGCCGGAGGATGAAGCCAAAGCGCTACTTGTGCAGGCTTTCGACCTCGGATGCGATTTCTTCGATACGGCGACATTGTACGGCTTCGGCCGGAGTGAGGAACTAATCGGTGAAGCGCTCGGGGCTCACCGGCGGGACCTTTTCCTCGCCAGCAAATGCGTGCTGGGTTTCCGGGATGGCAAACGCATCCTTGATGGCCGGCCGGATGTGATCAAGGCGGCCTGCGAGGCAAGCCTGAAACGTCTGAAGACGGATGTTATTGACCTCTACTACCTGCACCGGCCTGACCCGAATGTGCCGATCGAGGATTCTGTCGGCGCGCTGGCGGACCTGGTTGCCGAGGGCAAGATCCGGTTCGCCGGTCTTTCCGAAATGGGTGCAGAGCAGCTGCGCCGTGGCGCTGCCGTGCACCCGATCGCTGCCATGCAGTCGGAATACTCGCTCTGGGTCCGCAATCCGGAGATCGCCGTCATGCAGGCGTGTGAGGAACTGGGGACGGCGCTGGTGGCATTTTCGCCGGTTGGCCGGGGCTTCCTTGCCGATCCGCCTGCAGATCCCGCCACCTTCCATAAGTCGGATATGCGTCTCAGCATCTTCCCGCGCTTCAGCCCGGAAAACTACAAGGGCAATCTGCCCCTGCTTGAGGAAACGAAGGCCATTGCCGCGGAGGCGGGCTGTTCCGTCGCGCAACTCGCCATCGCCTGGACGCTGGCGAAGGGCCCGAATGTGTTGCCGATCCCCGGCACAACTAATCTGAAACATCTTGAAGAGAACCACCGTGCAGCGGAGGTCACCCTCACGCCGGAACAGGTCGCGCGTCTCGATGCGCACTTCGCCCCGGAGAAGGCCGTCGGGCCGCGCTACAGTGCGATGGGGCAGGCATCGGTGACGACGGAGATGTACGATTTCGAGCAGGCAAATGGCTGACAAGCCGGTCGCGCTCGAGGACCGTTCAGATGGCGGCGACGGGCGCCGCTACGCGCCCTCGACCGCCCGAAACCGCGAGCCGATCCGCGATGTGTTCGCCGCGCAGGGCCTGACGGCCGGAAACGTTTTGGAGATCGCGTCCGGGACGGGTGAACATGGCGCGTTCCTGACCGACGCATTTTCCGGCCTGCACTGGACCTATTCCGATATCGATGCTGCCGGCCGTGTCAGCCAGCAAGCCTGGCGCGATGCGGCCGAGCATGAGCGGCTGTCCGGGCCGCTCATCATCGATGCGTCGTCGGATGACTGGGGTGAATTGGAAGGCAAGGCATGGCACCTGATCGTGTCGGTCAACATGATCCACATTTCCCCCTTCGCGGCGACGGAAGGCCTGCTGCGCGGCGCGGGGCGCCTGCTGAAGCCTGGCGGGCATTTGTTCCTGTATGGGCCTTACGCCCGTAATGGGGAGATCGCCCCGTCGAACGCTGCATTCAGCGAAAACCTCAAATCACGCGACCCGGCCTGGGGTGTGCGTGACCTCGACTTGCAAATCGTGCCTTTGGCTGAAGCGTCAGGGCTGAGCCTTGAATCGGTCGTCGAGATGCCGGCGAATAATCTGTCGGTCCTTTTCAGGCGGTCGTGACCGGAGCGGTCCCGACCTACACACCAAACGCTTGGAGCATCGGGAAAGCATGTCAGAACACACAGACCGGATACTCGGCAAAATTCATGAGCTTGAGCTGGAGCTCGAAGCGGAATTTGCAAAAAAACGGGCGGGTTTTCGATATGGCATGGAACGCGGCCGTGTTCTGTTCGACCAGGAAGTCATCCGCAGGCACCTTGAGCTGCGAAAGGCCCTGATACCCTACCTGTTGAGTGCCCGTTTCTGGGTCGTCGTGACGGCACCGGTGATTTATTCCCTGATTGTGGCCTTTCTGGTTCTGGACCTTTGGGTGTCCCTGTACCAAGCCATCTGCTTCCGGGTGTACGGTATCCCTCAAGTCAGGCGCCGGGATTATCTGGTGTTCGACCGCAAGAGCCTCGCTTACCTCAACGCGATGGAGAAGCTGAACTGTGCCTATTGCTCCTATGCGAATGGCGTCATCGCCTATGTGCGGGAAGTCGCTGCGCGTACGGAACAATACTGGTGCCCGATCAAGCAGGCGCGCCGCGTGATCGGAACGCATGCGCGTTACGCCGGGTTCTCGGAATATGGTGACGCCGAACACTACCGGGAACGGCTGCGCGCCTTGAGGGAAGACTTGAAGGACACGGTTGAACCGGATGAGGCGTCCGGCACCCCAACCAATGACGCTCCCTCCGGAGAGACCTAGTTTCCGCCGCCGAAGCGCTCAGTCCATTCGGCGACCTGCGCATCCTCGATCTTCTGGAACAGGACATCCGGCGGGGAGATCGCCATGCCATGCGGCAGGGCGTCCAGCAGAGCGGCGAAGTCCGTATCCGCAGCCGGGAAGTTCCGGTTCTCTTCAGGGATGTTCAGCGCGTCGAGGATCTTCTTCGCAGCGCCCGGAATGATCGGTTGGGCGATGATGCCGAACAGGGCAGCCAGGTTCAGGCCAGCGCGCACACCGATGGCGGCGGCGTCCACGTTTGTCTTGTACTTCACCCATGGTTCGGCCTTGGTGAGATACTCGTTCCCGGCAGCCCAGATTGCGCGTGTTTCGGCGGCAGCCTTGCGGAACTCCATCGCCTCATAGTGTTCGATCAGGCGGGGCAGGCGCTCTTTCAACTCGGCCACCATCCAGGCTTCGTCGTCGCCGGGCGTGCCGGCATCTGGCACCTGTCCGTCGAACTTGGACGCGGTGTACTTTGTGATCCTGTTCACGAAATTGCCGAGCACGTTCGCAAGGTCGGAGTTCACCGCTGCCTGGAATCCCTCCCAGGTGAAGGCCGCATCTGAGCCTTCCGGCGCGTTGGAGATCAGGTACCAGCGCCAGTAATCGGCTGGCAGAAGCTCCAGCGCCTGGTCCATGAATACGCCGCGCTTCATCGACGTGGAAAACTTCCCGCCATACCAGGTGACCCAGTTGAAGGCTTTCAGCTTGTCGACCGTCTTCCACGGCTCGCCACAGCCCAGCAGCGTGACCGGGAAGGACACGGTGTGGAAGGCGACGTTATCTTTGCCCATGAACTGGACGTACTCGACCTCGTCGGCGCCCTTGTCGGTTTTCCAGAGCGATTCCCAGTCATTGCCGGTTGCCTCTGCCCACTCCTGCGTGGCGGAGATGTAGCCGATCGGCGCGTCGAACCAGACATAGAAGACCTTGTCCTCATAACCTGGGCGCGGATTACCGTCCGCATCCGTCACTTTCACGCCCCAACTGAGGTCGCGCGTGATGGACCGGGCGATCAGGCCTTCGTCCAGCCATTTGTTCGCAATGGAGACCGCAAGGCTCGGCCACTGCGCGCCCTTGCTTTTCACCCATTCGCGGATGCGGTCCTGCATCTGGCCCTGGAGCAGGTAGAGATGGTTGGTGTCGCGAATCTCGATGTTCCGGCTGCCGGAAACTGACGAGTACGGATCGATCAGGTCAACCGGATCCAGCAACCGCCCGCAATTGTCACACTGGTCTCCGCGCGCTTTTTCAAAGCCGCAGGTGGGGCAGGTGCCTTCGACATAGCGGTCCGGCAGGAAACGGCCATCATCGACAGAGTAGACCTGTTTGGAGGTCCGCTCCTCGATCAGGCCCTGCTTTTCCAGTGCCTGGGCAAGATGCTGGGTGACGGCATGGTTTGCAGGACGAGAGGTCCGCCCGAACCAGTCGAATGCGAGGCTGAAACCTTCGCCGGCCTTGCGCTGGATTTCATACTGCTCGTCGCAATATTCCTGCACGCTGATGCCTGCAGCCTGCGCGGCAAGCTCGGCGGGCGTGCCGTGCTCATCCGTGGCGCAGATATAGGTCACCTCGTGGCCCAGCAGGCGCATCACGCGAGAGTACACGTCAGCCGGAAGCATCGAACCGGCAAGATTGCCGAGATGCTTTACGCCGTTGATGTACGGCAGGGCAGAGGTGACGAGGATGCGCCGGGATTGCGTCATTGGGTGCCAGTCTTTTCCGTTTGAGGGCCTTCAGGACCGCGATTCGGGCCTTTCGGCCGCTGTGAAGCGTGTCTTTTAGCGCGGCGAGCCGGAAATGAAAGAAACCGAACTGACAAAAAGCGGCGCCCGCTCAGGCCTTTGACGCTGGCGCACACCAAGAAAAGCCCCGGATCGGCAGAGCCAGTCCGGGGCAGTCGGCGATGCGGGCGCGGTGATTGAACCCGCATCGGTTCGGAGGGGGAGGAGGGAAAAGAGACCTAGAGGCCGTAAACCGGCTTCACATCGAGGCTGACATCCACGCGGCGAGCCATCGGTTCCACCGGGACGCCGGCGGATGCGGCTTTTGCGTTGACTTCGCTGAAATTTGTTTCGATGCGCGGGGCAAATACGCCGCGATCCGACAGCGCCTGGATTACGGCGGCGGCGCGTGCTTCAGACAACTGCGCAAGTTCTCCGTCGGTGTGCGCTTCCTCGGAAACGACGGAAACATCAATATCGGTGACAGCGCAGCCTTCGAGACCGTTGGTTGCTGCGTTCAGTGTCCGGACGGAATAGGACGACAGCATCGTCTCATAGGCGGGGAAGTATATGGACAGCTTCATGTCCTCGCAGACCGGTTTGCGGGCGATGTAGACAGGCTCTGCAGGCGGCGGCTTCGGAGCATCGGAAACAGCCGGCAGCGCAGCGAGGGCGCCCACAAGGCCAAGGCCGGCGGCTGCAAACATCGTGCGTTTCATAATGGTCTCCTTCATGCTCATCTCTTGCTCCATCGGTATCTGGGAACTCTTCCGGTTCCTGTGTCCTTGTATGAACAAGGGGATAGGCTGGGTTTGCGGCTGAAATGTGCGCCCACCGGGGCGAATGAGGCGGTGCCAAGGAATTTGAAAGGAATTCGAAAGGGGCAAAGAATAGTCTTTTAAATCATTGAGGTAGGCACCGTGGAAATACCGGCCACTCGCCTTTCTGGAGAATTCCGATAGCAAATATGGCGGGCCTAAGGTCACCTTGTGCCGTGGATCTGGCTGAAATCCCCATCTTTCCGGAAAGGGTGTGGACCACCTGCTTGCATCCGGTCTCAGTTCCCATTAGTGACGGGGTTCCTCATGGGCCGGCTTAGCTCAGCTGGTAGAGCATCTGATTTGTAATCAGAGGGTCGCGGGTTCGAGTCCTGCAGCCGGCACCATAGGAAACAAGGACTTAAGGTAGTTCTTGTTCCCCAGATTACCCCAAAAAACGCTCTGGGGTTCCATTTGGGGTTCCAGCTAAGAAAACTGTGATTTTCTGCAGCTCGGGATCTCCGCTGGAGACCCTCGGCACCGCCGTCGCTCATTTTCGGGAAATTTGGTCGGCCTGTCCGGCACGGCCAACGGCTAGTATCTGGTCTCTACGAAAAAGCCAGTACGGCCAGGACACGGCCCACCCCAGTCATTCTTGTGCGGGTTGAGGCGGCCATTCAGCCGGTCTCGCCTGAATTTTTGGTTGCATACGGGGCACTGGTAAATGTGCACCGGTTTGCCCGAGCTGGTACTCCTGCGGGGAGAACTGCGGGAGGTCGAACGAGGATTGTCGAAGGTCGCGCGGGTAGTGAGTGTCTCGGGCCGAGCAGTGCTTTGTGCCACTTGCACAGGACCTTGCGGACTGAGTTCCACTGCGTACCGTGGCGTGAACACAGCATTGGTCACCCGGGCTCCCTGCATGCGATCTACACGGTAGGAACGATGCTCGTTTCGGTCCGTATTCCAGGCGTGCAGCACGATGTTCCCGTCTCGGGTGCTGCGCAGTGAATATGGCTCGATCCGTCTAGTCGATCCTTGATAGTCCAGCTCTACCAAGAGCCGGTTGCCGGCCGCGAATCTGATGATCTCTATGATGGTCTGAGCCTGCGCTGAAACCGGTAGTCGGAGATTGCGTTGGCGCAGAACGGTTTCGCCCGCGCCAATAGTGAAGGCCGCGGGGATATTAGGTGTGACGCCGCCTGCGAGCCATTCAAAAAACGCGGGTAGCTCATCCCAAAAACTCTCGTAGGGTGGAAGTGTTGGAAGTTGGTGAGCCAGCATGTTTTGCCAGAGGTTCTGGAGCTCGCCTCGATGCGGCTCAAGATCGGTGAGTGCCGGCACCGAAATGCCTTTGAATTCGCATTTCTGGCGTAGCACATCCAGCATGACGGCTGCATGAGGACGGGCTTCTGCATTGCGGAACAAGTTGACCACATCATAGAGGTCTCGCGGCCGGGTTCGCTCGGCAAGCGCCCGCACCTTTTCGCCGAACAGTTCTTCATAGGCGTAGGCGAGAATATCGATCCCCTCAACTGGTGCATCCGAGTACGGATGAAAGACACTTACACGCACGGGTGCGAGGACTATCCGCTCATCGGCAGTGAGGTCGAGTTTGATCCTTGGAAGGTCGCGGCTTGCGACGGGGCCTCGATAGCTAACTTTGCCTTGGCATGATATTGAGCCGCGTGGATTGGTATATATGTCAAAATTCTGGAGGTGGGCCGGAACTTCTATGCCCGTGCGCTCGTAAATCCATTCGCCGACTTCGCTGAACGTCGAACTCAGGAATTCCTCGTCGAGGTGCGAAGGTTCCGTGAGTGTGAAATCAAGGTCTTCGGAAAAGCGGTAGGTTTCAAAGAAGCATTTCTTGAGACATGTCCCACCTTTGAAGAGCCAGCTATCGCGCAATGCTGGGTGGGCGCTGATGCCGGCAAGCATCCAGCCGAGAACGTAGTCTTTCTCGACGACATGCGGTGTAAGCGACATGCGAGATGCAGTGTCGAGGATTTCTCGCCGGTCGATCATCTTTCTCTCGCTTTTTTCCAGCGGGCAGGAACCCATAGCTGCCATTGCGTGACGAGTTTCTGGCAATCAAGCGAGGGATCCAGTTTGGCCGTTCCTTTGCTCAGATGCCCGCGACAGGCCTGAGCGAGTTCTTCCTCTCCGCCTCGTATTTCTGACAGGTACCCAAGGCGCTTGAAGACCGCGCCATTTCCCAGTCGCACGCAGTAGTCAATCAGCAGGTTGTCATTTCTGTCCTTGCGCTTGAAATACTCGCCCAGACAGTCAGCGATGTGCTGAATGCCGCCTCCAATGGATGGGTCATCAAGCATGTCGACTAGGGTCTTTTGCACATCAGACACCTGGACTTTGGCGCTGCCCCGCCAAACACTTTTTGTGCCGAAGAGTTTGCGCGCCTGAACATGTTTGAGTGTGAAAGTAGCGCCGTGGCGCTTCTGCGATTTCTGTCGGACGGGCTTGGCCGTAATTATGACGATGTCATTAAAAAGCTGCTCGGTTAGGTCCCAATACTCTGCAGCGGTGCGACCTCCGACATAAGCAGGTGCAAACAGACTGGGTACGAGGACCCAGGGATCCTCGAGCACATGTTCGCTTCCCAATGAGTCGAGTGCCGCTGGTACGTAAACGCCCCGCCTGACTCGTCTGAGCCAACCTTGTTTCGTCCAACGCGCCAGAGTCTTTGCGGCGGCATCCCGATCGATTCCCAAAATGCTAACTGCATCATCAATTTGGATCACGTCGCCTGCGCGTGCGATTAGCTGCGCGACGTGCTGTCGGCCTTGCGGAATCGCACTTTTACTATTCTCCATATGTCCTATTTTCTCAAATCGATGAATTACGGCGTATGCAATATACTATATCTATGAGTTGCGCCAGTATAATATATCTACTGCAATTCATCGATTTGATGAATTATGACAATCAAAACATACTTTTTGTGCAGGCCTAATTTGGCTTAACTGCGGCTAGGCTTTCCACCGGGGCTATGATCTTGTGTAGGTCTGGCGCGGAGCTTCCTCGATCCAATCCTGAATTTCCTGTTCGCGCCAACGAACAGCATCGCCCGGAAGTTTTACCGGGGCCGGAAAGACCTTCGCTCGGACTTTTCTCCACAGTGTTGTCCGACTGCGGTACCCCGTCAGTTCAAGAACCTGCTGTGCTGTAATCAACTTAGCCATTTTGTTTACTCCACGAATGAATTTGCTGCCGGGCAACGCCGCCCGGTCAGGATCTCCTAGCCCGTCTGAACCCGCTGTCGCTCGCCAAAAAAGTCTCCAGCATCAGCGGCACAAGCGCGGCGACCGGAACCTCGACCCCGTGAATCTCCGAATGGATCCGGGCATAGTCATCGAGGTCCGCCGCCAGCGGTGGATCGATCAGAACGGTCAGTTTCTGCGGCGTCCGGTCGGGCAGCGGTCCGATCTTCAGATTGGTCTTGCTCATGGTTGGTGTCCTCCTTCATAGGGTTTCAGAACGATGTCCTTGTTCACGAGCACGCCGAGCCGCCAGCCCGGACGGATCGTGATCGAGGGTTGGACGTCGAGGTTGCGGCGTACGATTTCCTGACCGGCCTCGTTGGCGCCGGTCTGGGCCGAGCGGCGAAGGGCCCGGGCGATATCGCCCTCGTCATCGCTGGCAAGTTCGGAACCCACGCCAAGCAGCGTTGAGAGCGCAACGCCCTGCAGGAGCTTCCAGGAATGATAATCGACCTTGTCTTCGAGGCCTGCATATCCACGGGCATCGACACCGGCGAGATTGTCGATCCGGATAGAGGAGCCGTCCGGCATGACGATCCGGCTCCAGACAAGGAGGGCCCGTGACTGGCCGAACGCGATGACACTGTCATAGCGCCCGATCAGGCGCGCGCCTTGCGGCACAAGCACGATCTCGCCGGTCACCGTGTCATAGACCGGGCTCGTCACCTGCGCGATGACCTGGCCGGGAAGATCGGAGTTGACGCCCGTCAGCAGCGTTGCCGGAATGATCGTTCCCGCCATCAGCTGGTAGGGCGAGACGGGCGTCTCGAGCCGGTGCGGATTGTAGATCGACGGATCGGGCTCCTGGCCGAGAAAATCCAGTTTCCTCACCTGCCGATTCGGATCCTCGCTGAGCGAAGACCCAAACGCACCCTCGCGAGACGACGCAAACGCCGACAGGTCCGGGAAGCTCACCGAAGCTGGCGCCGCGGACGCAACACTCCCGATGATAGTCTTCGATCCTGCACTCGCTCCAACCTTGAAAAATACCCCGCTCCCGCGCGCCGCATCCGTCAGCGCCGCTTCGCGCGCCTGGAGTTCGGCTTCCAGCGCCGCCAGCTGCTCGTGCATCGGATCCACCTCAGGCACATCCTGATCCGGCAGTCCCATACGCCCTTCGCGCTGGGCCTTCAGGATCGGCGTACCGAGGTCTCCCGGAAGCGGCGGCCCGAGAATGTCTTCCTCTGGCGGCAACTCTCCATAAGACTTCGGCAGTACGGCAAGACCATCCGCCTCCGGATTATGCCCGGTATTGTAAAGCTCACGCGCGGGACCACTCGTATCGTCCTTCGGGCCCTGCAAGGCGAAGGCGAGCGAGCCGAGCACGATCGCGCTGCCGGTGCCGATGAGCACCATCAGCGCTCGTTTGGAGAACCGCTTCACGGGCCGGGGTTTCCCTCGGATTTCCAAAGGCAGGGGCGCAGGGGAAGCTGCTTCCGTCATGGCTTCGTGCTTCCAAGATCATTGCGCGCGATTTTCACGACATCCTGGCGCTTTTCGCCAAGGCGGAGTTCGGCGCGGGCGAACAGGCGGTCGACGACATAATAGTCGCCGGACATGCGATAGTTCACGAGCTGGGACTTGCCGTCCCGGCCGATCACGAACAGGGCCGGGGCCTCGCCCTGGTCGAGCCGGGCCGGGAACTGGATGTAGACCTTGCGCCCATCGTCAAAAACGCGATCCGGCCGCCAGTGCGGCGCATCGCCGTCGATATCGTACCGGAACTTCAGCCGGTCGAGCTGCAATCCGGCCGGCGAAGACGAAGCCGATGCACGCGCTGTGCCCGAACTCGCCACCCGCGTCACCAGTTGCTGGTCGGCATAGCGCCAGGAGACGGCCGCCATATAGGTTTCCTCGAACGCCCGGAGTTCCAGGTGATAGGCGCGCAGGCTCGTCGTGATGATGAGGTTCGTCTTGAGACCTGCCTGGGTCGGCTTGATCAGGATGTGGGCCTGAGCGTCGCTGCCGGTGCCCGAGACCGTATCACCCAAAACCCAGCGGACTGTGTCGCCGGCCGAGACGGAGACCAGTTCCTCGCCAGGCTGGAGAACGATGTCGGTCACCTGTTCCGGCGCGCAATAGACCTGATAGAGCGCGCCCACGGTGTAGGGATAGACCTGAATCGCGTTCAGGTAGTTGTCGAGCGAGGGCTCAATCGCGGCCTTGCCGTTTGCAGTCTCGATCGCCTGATAGGGTTTGAGGGAAGGCACCTCCGTCTCTGCAGGCAGAGGCTTCAACTGGCCGGGCACTGTGACGGGTATGATCGTTGGTGTGTAGGTGCGATAGGAAACGGGATCTGGCGCAGGCTTCGCTTCCGCGACCTCCGTCTCCTCCACATCCGGAGCAAGATAGAGATCTTCGACATAGTCCGGTTCATCCAGCGTGATGTCGGGACCGAGCGATGTGGGCAATGTCTCGCAGCCGGCAAGCGCCGAAGAAGCAAGCAGGATCAGGGCAAGGCGTTTCATGGGGTTAAGCTCCTATTGATGGTCTTTCGACCAGTTGAGGCCGTGGACGTAGAGGCCGAGAGGATTGGCCCTTAGGGCCTCTTCGGTGCGGGGTGGGTCGATGACGATCGAGAAGACGCCCGTATGGGTCGACTGGCTGGTCTCGGTGCCATTGCGATAGGCCGTCTCCCGCCAGCGCACGGTGAAACTGTCGTCCGAGGCGCGCACCACGCTGGTGACATCGACCGAGACGGAGCGCTTGCCGACCTCCGCAAACGGATCATTGTCGCGGGCATAGTCGTTGAGCGTGGCCGCGGCGCGGTCGGTCGCATAGGCGTAGGCCTTCAGCCAGTTCTGGCGCACGACGACCGGATCGATGGAGATGGAGCGTGTATTCTTCACAAACTCGGCGAGGTGATAGGCGATCTGCGCATCGGTCGGCTCATAGCGTCCGTCGGCGGGCCCGACGGCGCGTACGGCGCCCTCGCCGGTCAGTTCGACGACATAGGGCGTCACGATCGATTGGGTCGACCGCCAGACGAGGCCGCCGGCCAGCACGAATGAAAGGCCAAGGCTGCCGAGAGCCGCGAGCCGCCAATTGGCCGCCTGGACGCGGGCTGAGCCGATCCGGTCGTCCCAGGCTTGCGCCGCGCGCTGGTAGGGTGTCACCGGTTCCGGCGTCTCGCCATAGCGGGTGGAGTTGCGCTTCCAGAGCATTGCTTAGTCCTCGTCTTTTCTGAGTTCGATCGATGTGCCGCCACCCGGCCGGTCGCCGTCACGTACCGCCGCGGCCGCCATCATGCCTGCATCGCGGGTCGACTGGTCGCGCCGGATGCGCCGGGCCCAGTCGGGGGATGCATTGGAGCCGCCTGTCAGCGCAGCATTGGGCGCGCCGGTCCCGCCGGTCGCCGCAAACGTGGCCCGCGCGCCTGCCTGGTGACGCTCGCCGGGGGATCCGAAAGCGCGCCGGGCAAAGTTGCGGGCCCCGGAGGCTGCTGCGCGGACGCCTGCGCCTGCGACACCGCTCATGCCCGCCATAGCCGCGCTGGTGCCGGTCTTGCCGGAGGCAGCGGCATTCATCTGGTAAGCGGTCCGGGCACCGCCCGTAATGGAGGCCGCTGCGCCGACCGCGCTGCGCGCGCCGCCGCCTGCCGCCCTGATCCCGGACGCTGCGAGGGTGCCGCCCGCGACGGTTCCGGCGGCGACGCCCGCGGCTGTGCCGATGGCGGCCCCGGCACCCAGCTGAGGGGCACCGGAGACAAGCCCCGTGGCGATGCCGGGCCCGAACAGTCCGAGCGCGAGCATGGCGAGCGAGCCGAGGATGACGGAGGCGGCCTGTTCGAGCGTCACCTCATCCGGCTGGAAGGTTCCGGTGATGGAGGAGAAGATCGTCGAGCCGATGCCGACAATGATCGCCAGCACCATGAGCTTGATGCCGGACGCGATGACATTGCCGAGGACTTTTTCAGCCAGGAACGAGGTCTTGTTCCAGAGCGCGAAGGGGATCAGCACGAAACCGGCCAGCGTCGTCAGCTTGAACTCGATGATGGTGACGAAGAGCTGGATTGCGAGGAAGAAGAAGGCGAGCAGCGTGATGATCCAGGCAAGGAACAGGACCGCGATGATCACGAAATTTTCGAAGAAGGCGAGCGGGCCGGTGAGCTTCTCGATTTCGTCAAGCAGGGGCAGGGCTGCATCGAACCCTGCTGCGGCGACGAAGCCCGGCTTCATGATGTCCTCGGCCGTGATCGTGCCGCCGGTCGCATTGAGGCCCAGCTGCGCAAAGCTCGTGAACACAATGTCCGAGAGAAGCGCGAAGTTCCCAAGGATCAGGGCAAAAGCACCGACATAGAGCACTTTCTTGAGGAACCGTCCGACTATGTCCGTATCCGGACCCATGGCCCAGAAGAGGCCTGCCAGCGTGATGTCGATGGCGATCAGCGCGGAGGTCAGGAATGCGACATCCGGCTGAAGGAGCCCGAACCCGCTGTCGATATAGGCGGAAAAAGTCGCGACGAACTGGTCGATAACACCGAGGTCTTCCATCGCCTCAATCTCTCGAATAGGCGACGCCGTCGCCGACGAAGCGCTTGTGACGGATACGGGCCTGTTCCTCGATGGCGGCCCGGCGGGACTCCTCAAGCGTCACCATCCGGTACTGCGCGGCCATCAGCTGCTGCATCTGCATCTGTTGCTCGACGACAAGGGCGACGAGCTGGTTGCCGGCCTGCGCGACAGACAGGTTCCCCGTTGCGGCCTGGCTCTCGCCCACAAGGTCTGTCAGGGTCTCTCTTGCGTCCGCGATCGAGGTCACGATCCCGGACTGGACCTGGATCGAGGTGCGGAACGCGTCGCGGCTGATCCGCCACTGATTGGCGGCCTCGGCGACGATCTCTTCATTGGTGAGGTCTTCATAGGTGTCCGGGAAGGCTTCGCGGTACTGGCGTTCGGATTGCTCGACCTCGTAGGTGACTTCACCCGCTTCCCGCATCAGCGTCTCGATCCGCTCGAGCAGGCGTTTCAAATGCTCGATCGAGGCATAGTCGAGACGTTTCAGGTCCTCGGCCTGGTTCACCAGCATCTGCGCTTCATGCTGCAGCTGCTGGATCTGGTTGTTGATCTGCTCCAGCGTATGTGTGGCGGTCAGGATGTTCTGGACGAGATTGGTCGGATCGATCACGACATCCCCGACGCCGAGCAGGGCGTGTGCGGGCGGCCCAACCAGACCGAACGTCGAGACTGATCCGAGCAGCAGGGCAATCATTCGGCCGCGCATGGCATCTCTCCTTCCGTTCCAATGAGGTCCGCCGCCCAGGAAAGCCCGCCCGCTTCGAGCCAGGCGGGTGCGAAGCCCTCCGGACCAACTGAAGCAACGATTTCCGAGATCAGCTTCTGGTCGGCTTTCGACCCGGCAGCACAAAAGGCGAGCGCAACCGGTCCAAGGTCGAGATCGAACAGGCGGTTGCCGTCCGGCGTCTGAACATAATAGTCCCGCTTCGGTGTCGCCCGCGCGATCAGTTCGACCTGCCGCGCATTCAGCCCGAACCCTTCATACGCCGCCCGCTGCGAGGGCTCCTCGGCCCGCGCATTGGCGAGGAAGATGCGGGTGGGTGCGCTTTCGATAAGGCTGGGCGCGATTGCGCTTGCCGCAATGTCCGACAGGCTCTGCGTTGCGAACACGACGGACACGTTCTTCTTGCGAAGCGTCTTCAGCCAGTCGCGAAGACGCCCCGCAAACAGGGGATGATCGAGGAACAGCCAGGCCTCGTCGAGGATCAGCAACGTCGGACGCCCGTCGAATCTCGCTTCGAGCTTCGTGAACAGGTGCGCCAGCACAGGTGCGGCCAGCCGCTTGTCCTGCATCAGCGCGTCCATCTCGAAACAGAGCATGTCGCCGGTTTCGAGATTATCCTCATCGGCATCGAGCAGGGCGCCATAAGGCCCGGCCAGCGTGTAGGGCTCCAGCGCTTGCCGGAGGTCCGGCATCTGAAGGAGCGCGACCAGCCCGGTGAGCGTGCGCTGCGCGACGGGCGCCGCGCCGAGGCTCTGCAGCGCCGTCCAGACGGCCTGCTTCACCTCCGGCGTCACAGGGACACCTTCCTGTTCGATGAGCCCCAACACCCAGGCTTGCGCCGATGCGAGGCCTGCTTCGCCATCGACGTCCCGCAATGGCTGGAAGGCGAGATCACCGTCGAGCCCAAGCTCATACCAGGTGCCGCCCAGCGCGAGCGTCGTGCAGCGTGCTGACGCGCCCTTGTCGAAGATGAAGACCTGCGCCTGCTCGTATCGGCGGAACTGCAGCGCCAGGAGCGACAGCAGCACCGACTTGCCGGCCCCGGTCGGTCCGACCACCATCATATGCCCGACATCGCCCTGATGCGTGACCAGCCGGAATGGCGTCGAACTGGCCGAGCGTGCCATCAGGAGCGGCGGGCCATCCAGATGTGCATTGCGCTCCGCCCCTGCCCAGAGCGAAGAGAGCGGCGCCATATGGGCGAGGTTGATCGTGTTCAGCAGCGGCTGGCGGACATTGGCATAGGCTTCGCCCGGCAACGTGCCGAGCCAGGCTTCGATCGCGTTCACGCTTTCCGCAACGCAGGTGAACCCGCGCCCGCGGATCACGCGCTCGACGGCGCGGATCTGCTCTTCGGCCACAGAGGCGTCCGCATGCCGCACCACGATCGCCGTGGTGCAGTAGCCGAACGCGACATGGCCCGCGCCGAGCGCCTGTAATGCCTCGTCCGCATCGGCGGCCTGGTTGTCGGCGTCGGTGTTGAGCAGCGTCGCCGGTTCGTTGGTGAGGATTTCACGGAGGTAGGAGGTGAGGGAGCGGCGCTTCGCAAACCAGTTGCGGACGTAAGCGTTGAGCGTCTTCTCAGCGTCCGGCTTGTCGAGCGGCAGGAAGCGCGTCACCCAGCGATAGGCAAAACCGAGCTGGTCGAGCTCCGACAGGAGCCCCGGCTCACCGGTCGCCGGGAACCCGTTGATCGTGAGCACTTTCAGCGTCTCCTCGCCAAGGCGGGGTGAAAGACCGCCGGTCAGGGAGGTGTCGACCAGGAGCGCATCGAGGCACATCGGCACGGACGGCGCCCGCACGTCCTGCCGCGACGTAGAGATACAGGCATGGAGATAGGTGAGTGTCTCATCGTCATCCAGGAACCGCGCCTCCGGCATCAGATCCGCCATCATGTCGCGGGCCCGCGCCGTCTCGGTTTCGAAATGGACGAAATGCTCGCTCCAGAAGGCTGCCGGAGCGTCCGCCGGATCGTCGATGAAGAGCTGTTCGATCCTTGCCGTCCGGTCGGCTGGCGGCATCCAGGTGAGGGTCAGGTAGCAATCGGTCTCGAAGTGCCGGCCTGCTTCCTCGAAGGCCGCGCGGCGTTCCTCGTCGACCAGCCAGGCGGCTGCATCGCGCCACGCGCTTTCAGGATAGGTGACCGATGGCTTGCGGTCGGCTTCGATATGTAGCGCCCAGCCGGAGCCGAACCGGCGGAGGAGATTGTTCATTCGCGCGGTGACGGCAACGAGTTCCTCCGCCGTCGAACTTTCAAGGTCGGGACCGCGATAGGCAATGGTGCGCTGGAGGCTGCCATCCTTGTTGAGGACGATGCCGGGCGCGATGAGACAGGCCCATTTGAGATGGTCCGCAAGGCAGGCCGGGCGGGCGCGGTATTCTCGAAGGTTCAGCATGCGTAATAGGCCTTCTGGCGAATGTGCCGGATCAGCACGTCTGTGAATTGCGGATCGCGCCGGGCGGCGAAGACACAGATCCCCTGCGCCACGATCCAGAAGACGAGCCCCACAACCCAGAGCTGGAGGCCAATGCCGAGCGCGGCGGCCAGCGTGCCGTTGACGATGGTCGCAAGCCTTGGCGCGCCGGCGAGCAGAATCGGCGCGGTGAGCGAGCGATGCACCGGCACGCTGTAACCAGCTGGGAGGGACGAAACGTCTGCCATCAGAGCGTTGCCCCGCCGCCGAAGGAGAAGAACGAGAGGAAGAACGAGGTCGCGGCAAATGCGATCGACAGGCCGAACACGATCTGCAGGAGCTTCCGCATCCCGCCGCCGCTCTCGCCGAAGGCAAGGCCGAGGCCGGTCAGGATGATGACGATGGTCGCAAGGATCTTGGCGACCGGGCCTTCGATCGATTCAAGGATCGATTGCAAAGGGGCTTCCCAGGGCATGCCGGACCCGGCTGCATGGGCGGGGAAGGTAATTGCCGCGACAAGCAAACTCAGGCTGACGCCCTTGATCATGTCTCTGTTCATTGGGGTGGTGTCCTTTTTGGTGCGGTGGAGAGAAGCGGTTCAGAAAAAGGAAGACTCGGCAGAACGAGCTGCAGGTCCGGCTGGACGGGGCTGAGGTCGTAGCCGCCGCGCCCGAGCCCGTTCATGCGCACGACCGTCTCGACGCGGTGCCGGCCGGCGCGCCGCGAGATGTAGACGACGCAGTCGATCGTTTCGGCGATGAGGTCGTGCGGTACCTGAGCGGAGGCCTCGCCGATCAGCTGTTCGAGCCGGGAGAGGCCGCCAAGGGCGGAGTTTGCATGCAGCGTGGCGATCCCGCCCGGATGGCCGGTGTTCCAGGCCTTCAGCATGTCGAGCGCCTCGGCGCCCCGGACTTCGCCGATGATGATCCGGTCGGGGCGGAGGCGCAGGGTCGAGCGGACAAGGTCTGCCAGTGTCACCGATCCCGGTTGCGTCCGCAGCTGCACCGAATCCTCCGCCGCCGAGACAAGCTCACGCGTATCTTCGAGAATGACGAGCCGGTCGCCGGTCCGGGCAATCTCGGCGAGGAGCGCATTGGCAAGTGTCGTCTTGCCGGAGCCCGTGCCGCCGACCACGAGAATGTTCTCGCGTTCCAGCACCGCGCGCCGCAAAGCCTCGGCATGATGAGCTGCCATGACGCCGGAACTGACATAGGTATCCAGACTGATCACTCGGCCCGCAGGCTTGCGGATCGAGAAACACGGTCCCGGCGATACCGGTGGCAACACGCCTTCGAACCGTTCCCCGCCCATCGGCAGCTCCGCCGACACGATGGGAGAGGCCGCATCCGCGCGCCGTCCCATATGGCTGGCGACCAGGCGAATGACACGTTCCGTATCGGCCGGAGACATCAAGCCAGTCTCGGCCCGCCCGCTTCCATGCCGTTCGACCCAGAGCCGGCCATCGGGATTGATCATGATCTCGACCACGGTGGGATCGTCCAGCGCCGCGACAATCTCGTTCCCGAGCGCCGTCACCAGCATGGCGCGGGTCCGCGCAAGGCTCGGCGTGTCACGCATCGGCCCGCTCCTCAGTCAAAGATCCAGTATCGCTTCCAAGGCTGGCCGCTTCCGCCGTCACATCCTCGACCGCGTTCTGGAGAATGCGCTGGCCGGAGCGAAGCGCTTCGGCGACCTGGCGGACAAAGAGATCGAACCGGAGGTCTCCCTTGGCGCGGGCGGCCTCCACCTGGTTGGCCGGCACCGGCGGGGTAACCGTGAGGAAATAATGCACGAAGGTCGCGAGCGTTTCGGCAAGGACGAGATTGTCCCGCTCGATCCGCCCGAACTGCCGCGTCAGCCGGTCGAGCCGGCGATTGATGGCGGCTTCGCGTTGATTGTCGGCTTCGCCGGAGAAATATGCCACCAGCGCCCGGTCGACGATGGCACTTTCGGAGAGGCCCGGGCGTTTCGCCATGGCCTGGAGCCGGTGATGGGTCTCGGGCGAGATGTAGGGCTGGATCCGGGGTTTCATTGGCCATTCCCCGTGAGATCGATGCCGGTCGCCTGTTCGAGACTGTCGGCTTTCACAAGCGCGTCGAAGAGGCTGGGCTGCGGCGCGCCGCGTGACCTTGATTGCGACTTACCGGTCCTGGCGGGCACAGAGACCTGCGCGCGCTCCCTGGCAGCATCCCGTGCCTTCTGAGGCCCGAGGCCCTCACCATCGGGTTCGATCTCAGAGGCCTGCATCAGGCCCTCGTGGATCGACCGGACTTCCGTCCCCCAATCATCCTCCCGGGCATTCGGGATGCAGACCGCAAAATCAGGAGCATCTTTCAGCCGTTCGGTAAAGTTCTGGTCCTCGTAGTAGCGAAGCTTGAGCGCGCGCACCGGAGGTGAGCCTGCGACAAGGACCAATTCCTGATCGGCAGGCAGCTGCATCACTTCGCCGGGTGTCAGCAGCTGCCGGGCGGTTTCCTGGCGGGAGACCATCTTGTGCGACAGCCAGGGTGCCAGCCTGTGCCCGGCATAGTTCTTCATCGCCCGCTGTTCAGTCTTGGTGCCGAGCGCATCGGAAATCCGCTTGGCCGTCCGCTCGTCATTGGTCGCGAACGCCACCCTCACATGGCAATTGTCGAGGATTGCATTCGACGGGCCGTAGGCCTTCTCGATCTGATTTAAGGATTGCGCGATCAGGAAGGCCTTCAGGCCATAGCCGGCCATATAGGCGAGTGCGCTTTCGAAGAAATCGAGCCGGCCAAGCGCCGGGAACTCGTCCAGCATGAACAGGACCCGCCGACGGGACGGGGACGCCACCTGAGCGACCTGCGGCGCGAGCAGCCCGCATGCGCTAAGGATGCTCAGAGCCAGCGACTTGCCGCGTGCCAGCCCAGATGGGCGCACGTCCAGATGCTCCGTGAGCCGCCGTCCGACCTGGTTCAGGAGAAGCCGCATCAGGGGTTTTGTGCGCGAGAGGTCCGATGGCGGCACGACCAGGTAGAGCGAAAGGGGCCGGTCGCCGGAGACAAGGTCCGCGATCCGGAAATCACTCCGCGAGGTCACTTCCGCGATGACCGGGTCGCGATAGAGCGACAGAAACCGCAAGGCCGTCGACAGGACACCGGAAAGCTCGTTTTCCGACTGGTTCATCAGTTCGCGGGCTGTTTCGGCGACGACGGGATGGACCTTGGGTGCCTCGCCTGTGCCGAGGTGATTTGTCCGCATCATGACGGCCAGTGTCGTACGGAATGTCCGGTCGGGGTTCGCAAGGAAGCTTGCGACCCGGGCCAGCGTCTTTTCCTGTTCGGCATAGAGGACATGCAGGATGACTCCGACCAGCAGGGAGTTTGCCTTGTCGACCCAGTGCCCAAGATCGCCGAGCTTGCCCTGCGGATCCACCAGAATATCCGCAATGTTCTGGACATCGCGCACTTCGCAGGGACCCTTACGCACTTCCATCAAGGGATTGAAATGGGCTGACGCGACATCCGTCGGGTCAAACCGCAGGCAATGCGAAAATTCTGCGCGCCAGCCGGAGGTCAGCTGCCAGTTCTCGCCCTTGATGTCGTGCACCAGCACCGAATGCGGCCAGGACAGAAGCGTCGGTACAACCAGCCCCACACCCTTGCCGGACCGGGTCGGCGCAAAGGCCATGACATGATCGGGGCCGTCATGGCGGAGATAGGAGCCCTGGGCCTGACCAAGGAACACGCCTGCGGGCTTCAAGAGGCCTGACTTGCGCAGATCCCTGCCTTCCGCCCAGCGTGCCGAGCCAAAGGTCGCGACCCGCTTGTCCCACCGAGCCCGGAGGATCGATCCTGTCACTGCAATCACGATGGCGGCAACCCCGCCCGAGCCGGCGATCAATCCGCCTCGGTCGAACACATCCGGCGCATAGGCGTCGAAGGAATACCACCAGCCGAAGAAGGCCCACGGCACATAGACCGGCATGTCCAGGACGACGACAAGCGGCTCACCGAGCCGCGGCGACCAGCCCAGCGACCAGGCCGTCCACTCCGTCGCGCACCAGAGCGCCACCAGGACGACAAGCAAGACGAAGATGATTTGCCAGAAGAGGTTCGTGCCATGTTTCATGACACTGAATCTGACCGATCAGCCCCTCAGTCTCCAGAGAGGGAATTGGGGGAAATTTGTAGGGTGTTCTGAAGGCTTAGGAGTTGCCGGGCAGATGGGTGAGATTCTGAGAAGAATTTGATGAGTCCGGAATATCCCGGAAGCGGTCGTCAATGGAAATTCCGGCTTTTCCAACAAGCGGTCTTAACGAAACCTTGGATTGACCTTAAGAGCGGACAAAGCACACTACAGGGGAAATCGAATCCTCTGAATTTGATCAGAATGTAATGTCTTTCCGCGCCACGTTTGCAGCCTTTGAAGAGCTTTCACACACCACCGAGGAGTTGCCGAATCAGTCAATTCGCCATCACATGATCGAATGTCAACGGTAGAAGACGCTGCAATGCCTGGCGCAGAAAGCAAGGTGCCTGAATTCAGCAATGCGCTGAGGGAAAGGCTGCTGTCGGCAGTACGGCGCGGACCGAAGATCACCGATGCTCATCTACAGGTAGTCGAGCGTGATGTGACCATTGATGGCACGAAGACCCGTATCCATTGTTATGGCCCGCAGCTTGATGCCCATGGCCGCCTTAAACCAGATCACCTCGTCGATTTTCTGATGGACCGCGTGGTTGATTATGCGGTTCCTCGTCAGGCGATTGAGAGGGCAGAGGAAGAATACAGCAAAACCAAGTCCGCGGCGGCTTGGATACGCCTGCAGAGGCGAGCGCGAGACAGCTTTACCGACCTCGAAAAAACCGGAGAGGGCGGCGAGCTCCTCCTGTTTGCGCTTGCCGAAGCCGTCTTCGAACTCGCGCAGATCCTCTGCAAGATGAGCCTGAAGACGTCCACCAGCATGCATTACCACGGCGCTGATGGGGTTTATGCATCCTCGACCGAGGATGGCTTTCTCGATCTCTATTGGGGGGAGTCGAAACTCTACCAGACAGCCACTGCTGCCATAACCGATTGCCTGTCGTCGCTGGCACCGTTTCTGCGTGAAGAGTTCAGTGAGGACGCAACGAATGCACGAGACATGCTGCTCCTCAATGAGTATGCCGATCTGACAGATCCCGAGCTGGTGAGCACATTGAAGCGCTTCTTCGACCGTGACGAACCGCAGGCCAATAAATTGAGAATGTGCGGGTTTGCGCTTGTTGGGTTTGACAGTGTGCATCTGCCGTCGGTCGAGGCCTCTGGGGTCTGGGAGGAGATTGAAGCTGCCCTTAAGTCCGATTTTGTGAATTGGCGCTCCCATACAGGCAAGCGTCTCGGGATGGAAAAGATCTCGCACTTTGACATACACGTAGTGTGCGTCCCTTTGCGCTCAGTCGATGACTTTCGCGCTGCGTTTTTGAAAGGCTTGAAGGGGTGGCAATAGAGGCCGCAGAACTGCAGTCCTGGCTTGTTTCAAGCGAGGGTATTGGCGATGAGATTGCTGAACTCAGGCGCTGGAGCGCGCGAATGAGTTTCGGGTCAGGCATCTTCGAGGACGAGTCGGTCAAGACGGCGAAAGACTTCGACTGGCAAAGGCTCATGCTCGCCGCCAGTATCCTTGCCGAAAGCGAAGACACATCAGAGCTCGAAACCGCGCTGATGATTGCTCAGGCTGGCCTTGTTTTTGGCTCCACAGCTTTGGTGCGGGACGCAAGCGCGGTTGTACTCTCTCAATTGTCCAACCGCCAAGCGGTACGGCTTGCCGAAAAGAAAGACCTGGTTCGCCCTGATCTAACGAGACATCTTGGCCTGACTCAGCGTTTGCTGGCGACGCGGCGCGCGATTGAAGATGCAATTCCTGTCAATTCTACTGAAGACGTATTGGGCAATCCATTCCAGCAAAAACTCTGGGACGGACTCGGCCGATTCTCCTGGTTGTCCGCGACAGCGCCAACAGCGGCCGGCAAAACTTATCTGATCCTTAATTGGCTCATGGGCGAACTGCAGGCCGGCCGGGGCAGATTGGCGGTTTTTCTGGCTCCGACTCGCGCCTTGGTGACAGAAATCGAGCGGGAGCTCCTTGATCTAAAGCCATCGTTTCTAATACCGGACCTGCGTGTCGCCTCGCTGCCCTTGCGCAGCTTTGGCGATGGACTGCATCCGACGATCCTGGTGTTCACCCAAGAGCGCTTGCATCTGTTCCTTAACGGATTTGAACAGCCGCCCGAGATTGATCTCTGCATCGTCGATGAGGCCCAAAAAGTGTCCGACGGAGGTCGCGGCGTCATTTTGCAGGACGCCGTCGAACGAATATTGAGAACCAAACCAAGCAGCCGCTTTGTGTTCCTTAGTCCACATTCTTGCAATCCTGAAGTTCTGCTTCTCGATGCGCCGCAGGAGACTTCGAAGGACGTTGTCGCAGGACGAGTTCCAACGGTGACCCAAAACCTCTTCGTGGCGCGTTCAAAGCGGCGCAAGACTCAGGATTGGGAACTATTCTTGGTCAGCGACCAAGGTGAAAGCCGCGTGGGCGAGTTTCATCTCCATGACAGGCCTGCCGGTCAGACCCAAACAAAACGTCTGTCCTTTATCGCCTTGGCGCTGGGCCGAGCAGAGCCTGGGACGCTTGTCTATGCAAATCGCGCGTCCGATGCTGAGAAGATTGCGTCGCAGATCTATGATGGCCTCGCAGAATTTGAACCACAGAATGGCGAGCTGGATGAGGATTTGGCCGATCTCATCGATTATTGCCGCACGCGGATTCACCCGAAGTTTCAACTGGTCCACCTGTTGAGGCGAGGAGTCGGTTTCCACTATGGGAACATGCCCTCGATTCTCAGGCGCGAGTTGGAGCGGCTGTTTCGGATCGGCAAGATCCGCTTTCTTGTGTGTACATCCACGCTCGTAGAGGGTGTCAATCTCGCCTGCCGCACCATTATCGTGAGGGGCCCAAAAAAAGGGACGGGCAAGGATAGTCATATGACCCCTCAGGATTTCTGGAACTTAGCTGGCCGTGCGGGGCGCTGGGGCTCAGACTTTTACGGCAACATTGTTTGCGTTGATCCTGACGAGGAGCGGTTATGGCCTTCTGGCATTCCGCAAAAGGAAGTCTATCCGATCATCAGGGAGACCGACCGCGCGCTCCAAGACATAGACGGTATCGCCAATTATATTGAGCAGCGTGCAAGCGGTTCAGTCGATTCTGGCGACGAGGCTAGGGAGCATATTGCAGCCTATTTGCTCAGCCATTTCGCAAGACAAGGCGACCTGTCAGGTCTGTCCTCTATTCGGCAGCTCGATCCAGACAGCGCTCAAATTGTCACGACTAGTGTGGCTGAAGCGTTCGCAAAAATTGAGCTGCCGGAGGAGTTATTAACAGCGCACCCGGGGATCAGCGCGATTGCGATGCAAGCCCTGCTCAACGATTTTCGGAGCGAACCTGAAGATATCGAAGAGTTGCTGCCGCCGCTGCCGGAAGATTCAAATGCGGCGCAATACCTGAAGCCAGTTTTTCAACGAATCAATCGAACGCTTGCGCCAGTATTTCCGAGCGAGGGACTGCAATGGGCTGCCGCATTCACCACCATCGATTGGATGCGTGGCAAGCGTATTGGCGAGATGATCGCAGCCGCCATTCAAAGAGAGCAGAGCAAGGATGGCGACAAGGAGATCAACTTCGCCACAATCATCCGTAACACGATGAAGTTTGTCGAAGAGTTTGCGCGTTTTGCAGCGCCAAAGTATCTCTCAGCTTATCTCGATGTGCTCAGATTTCGATATACGGAGCTAGGCAGAGCGAGTGAGTTTCCAGCAGACCTTCCCTTCGATCTCTACCTAGAATTTGGGGTCAACACTAATACGATGCTGTCTTTTATCGGACTCGGTCTCTCCCGCACCAGCGCAATTGAATTGGCGGACTTTCTGGCACGCGATGATCTGACAGAGGCGCAAGCCGTTGAAGTTTTGCGCGAAGGTACTTGGGAAACCTTAGATATCCCAAGACTAGTCAAGAGGGAAATCCGTGAAGTGATTACACGCTTTCAGAACGCCTCTTAGTCGGTGGATGCGTCAAGCCCACTCGTGCTGTAAGGTCACGGTACTCGATTACCTCGGCCAAAGGGTACCTAGGTTAGCAACCTAATAAAGGGACTTATATACTATTTAGCTTAGCAGTTGTATCTACTTGCCCGCCTATTCGGGTAACGACTTCTTTTGCGCCCATTGCAGTCACTGAATTGGTTGATTGAACCGCATATGCATGACATCGCGACAGTGCGTGCCGCTGTCAAAGGTTCTGTTGTGAATGAACATTAGGAACCAGCACAATAGTCGCTTGCCGGGTTAGGGCGCTAGCTTGTCATCTGTCTTTGTTGGCTTCTGATATGCCGACTAGAACGAAGCCAATGATGATCATAAGCGCGATAGGCCAAGGCAGGAACACAAATAGCGCCGCCACGATCCCCGCGATGATCAAGAACAAGCCGCATCCTTCCATAGGGCCGTCCTCCTTCGACTAGCCTTTGGGTGGCTTGGGGACTGCTTCTGCACCCGCTATGAGATCGAGCAGCCGTTCTCGAATTTCGGCATCACCGCCGCCAGTTTTCAGATTGTTATGTTTGTCCCATTTTCTTAGGAGCGCCTTCGCTTGGCTGGCCGTTGCGAAGCGCCTGATGCCTGTTTCTATTGTGCCACGATCCGCGTCACTTAGAGACCGGACTTGGGCCAATGACAGCGTCGTCGGTTTGAAAGGCTCCCGGGAACGAAAAAGCAACTGCTCGAGATCTCGCGCGAGTTCGGTTTGAGCTACGCTGGATGTAACTGTCCTTTTGGGTTCCCAGAGCTTCGAAATCTTCTTGAGATCCGCCATCGAAAGGGACTCAGTGAAGGCTTCAATGATCATCCGCTGCTCTGTAGCGGTGGCTGCCTGCGCAGCTTCCAGTGGCAGCGCAACAAGCATTTGTCCGAGCGCTTTATCGAGCGTCTTATGCAACGCCCGCTGCGCTGTCGCACTAATTTTGAGCGGAAATCCGTTCACTGCTGAAATGAGTTCGATGCGGTCAAGCATTATTTGAATGAACCTCCTGCAGTTTGCGTGCAATTCTAATCAACTGCTGAGTTGCGTCTGCGCCGTAAAAGCCCTGAAGAGTCTTTACGTCGTCGGGATGGTCCCTAAATCTAGCTATGCGATGAATGATGCTTTGGGTTTGACGCAATCCCACCAATTCGGTGCGACCGAATCCTGGAAGACCGATACGGTCCACAAGGAAATTGTCGGGGTAGTTTGTTCTCAAGTGCTCAACTTGGGCATTCGCCTGCGCGAATTGGGTAGTGAGCTTCGATACCACGAATTTCCAAGGCGGGAGGCTACGGCGGGTTCCCAGGTCCTCGAAGTATTCCTTCATTCGGTCCATACCCCAGACCGAAAGGCGCTCCGGTACAATCGGGCAAATCACGACATCTGACGCAACAATTGCCTCTTCGGCAGCCATTGTCTTACCTGGCGGGGTGTCAACGATGATGACCTTGTACTCAGCCTTCAAAGACTCGATCAGCGTAGTTACAGCCATTCGGTATTTTTGTTCGTGGCCTGATCTCAATGCTTCGAATTCCACGTCCCAAAGCTCTGTTGAGTTGGGAACGATCGCCAAATCCACTTTTCCCCGCCCGACCAGGCTGTGTCGGGCGCGAGCAATCGTTTTCTCTTCTAACTGACACGACGCTTGCATAGCCTTTCGAAAATAGGCGGGTAGAGCGCGGTCATTCTCAATGCGGTCAGCGTAGTCAGCCTCTGACAACAGGATTTCAGAGGCACTGGACTGAGGGTCCAGGTCCAGAATGACCGTATCTTTCCGGTGCTCGAACACAAATGTTTCCGCAAGTGCAACGGCGAGGGTGGTCTTTCCGACACCACCCTTACGATTTGCGATGGTCATGACCAGCGTCATGTTGTCCTCCTGCGATCCTTGAGAGGCGCTCCTGGCTTTCTACGTCAAACCTGTCGTCGATGTAGTTGTCCACCAGTTCTGGTTCCGGCGCCTGGCGGCGGGGGTCAACCTCAAACCGGAAAGCAGAAAATGCTGGGGAGTTTCCGCTACCGACGCTGAGGTCGAAACTGAGGAGACCAATGCCGTGTTGAGAGCATGATTCCCGTACTGCGCGCTGTACTGAAGCATTCAGATGGGACCTGGGGCAGACGAGATAGGCGTAGTGTGCAAACCGGGTATGGGCCAAAGCTTCATGAACAGCCACTACACTCGATCCGGCGACGTTCTTCAGCTCCAGGGCTATGAGGTCCAAATGGCGGACAGGATCATACTTTCTCTTGCGAATGGTCGCGATAGTGAAGTCGGGCCGCGACCAGGTGCCGGTCCCCGCCCGACCACCTCGCGCAGTTTTCTGCCAGATTGTGGATCCCCGTTCGAGGCGTAAATGGGTGACAGCCTGCTCGGAAGAAATGAAAGTTTCAATTCCAGCTTCAAGATCTCTCTCGGGAAAATCCGGCTCTGACCGCTTCACTTTCTCCCCAGTTATTGAAAGCAAGCGACGCGCTTTTAGCGTTTCCAGCGTTTCTGGATAGAGATCTTCCGGCAGCTTGCGGCCGAGCGCTTTCATGGTCCGTGTTTCCAGCTCGCCCAAGCTTTGTTCAGCTCCGTCTGAAAGCACTTCCAATACTATTCGCTCGAGATCTTCCATCAGCCACCCCCTCGCCATCTAAGGGCAACAGAAGCCACAACGCAACGGCGAACCGATTCAATTTTGTACTTCGGATGAAGAATCCAAGAGTCTCATTGCCTGTGTATACAAAGCTTCAATTTGGGAGCGCCAAGGGCGAACCGAGGAGGGCTATTTTTCTTAGCGGGCGTTTGCACTAGCTGTTCCGAGAGATAGTCTCCCTGGATGATGGAACGATCAAAAATTGTCGCCGTAATCAGCGCAGCAGCGATGTTGGGTTCCTGTACGCCAGAAACTGGTGCACCGACTGCAAGCGACAATCCTGAAATTCTAGCCGGAAATGCAAGTATTCGGGATGCAGATACGATTGAGATCCACGGTCGTGCTGTACGATTGTCAGGGTTCGACTCACCTGAGAAGGGCTCTCGGTGTGGTAGGGTCAATGTGTATACCGCCGGTGCGAACGCCTTGCAGGAGTTTTTGGGCCAGAAGACAGTAACCTGTCACATGACAGGCAAAATGAACGGTGACCGCGAGATCGGCACCTGCGAAGTTGATGGCGTTGACCTAGGTGATTTCATCGTCGGCAAAGGCTGGGGTAGGGATTGGCCGAAGTTCAGCCAGTGTGCCTATGCAGACGAAGAAGCGGCCGCCCGGGAAGCCCTGGCGGGCATCTGGGGCCTTGATTGTCCAGCTGATCTTTGGGGCACTCGCAACTATGACCGGGTAAAAAGCTGTCCCTAACTCGTCCACAAAGTCTCAATACCATACCTTCGTGGACATTGTTCACCTTCGGAACCTACTCTGGCATCCCAACCCCACGCCCCAGCGCCCATGAAATCCTCCCCCCGCGAACGACGCCGGACACCGCCATTCCGCGCCGCTGTTCAAGCACTTGCCGCCAGGGCACAATCGTAAAATCCCGCTGCCGCTCAATGATCGCAAACTTCCCGCTCACGCGCGAAGCCGGTTCGCGGTAGGTGCCGTCCACATGGCCTCGATCCGGTGCTGGTGAATAGGGCTTCCGGATCTCTTCGCTCAGCTCCCGGCCAGCCTGCGCAAGGTCGCGCTTCAACAGCTCAGACTTCTGTGCTGCGGATAACCCTGCGCCTGCCTCTACCTTCATTCCAATCCCCGCCAGAAACGCACGCCGCTTCACCTGCGCCTCTGCGACCTCCTGGCCAAACCCAAGCGGCACGCCGGATGCGGAAGGCGCCTCGTCCAGCCAGGTCACGCCGAGCGCCGTTTCCTGATCCTTCAGCCCAAGCTCAGTTTGCACGAGCAATTGCGCCGACCTGAACCGTGCTTGTGTCCGTTCGTAGTCCTTCGCGTGATCCAGATAGTCCGGTGGGATTTTCCAATCCGCCTCAGCCGTCCGCTCGACATGCC
>NZ_JAWKUS010000005.1:0-343802 GCF_041398465.1 Hyphomonas sp.
TTTGGCACGAAACCGCTCAGACCGCTTTCTGCAGGCCCTGTTCATCGGAAAATCTCCGCCGCTCAGCACCGGATCCACCGGACTATGCCGACCGACAAATCCAATATTACCACGGAAAGGAAGAAGATGATCATTAAACACGGGATAGTTCCGAAGTCGGCATATGACCTCATTCTCAGACCCCATCCACAAGGAGCCACACGATGACCCTTCGTCTCGACAAATTACCTGACCGCACGCCGGTGCGCATGAGCCTGTCGGTCGATCCTGAGCTCGCCAGCGCGCTCAGCGACTATGCCGAAATTTACCGCCAGACCTATGGCGCGGAGGAAAAGCCCGAAGCGCTGATCCCCGCCATGATCGAAAGCTTCCTGGCGTCCGACGCCGGGTTCAAGCGGGCGCGCCGCGCCCTTCATTCCAACGCCAGCAAAGGAGACTGACCCCATGGCACAGATCGGCACGTTCACCCTGAAGGATGGCAGCTATACCGGCACCATCCGCACCATGACCATCAATGTCAAAGCTCAGCTTGTTCCCAATAGTGACAAGGCCTCAGACGGCGCCCCAGACTTCCGGCTCTATGCCGGCGGCGCTGAACTCGGCGCGGCCTGGCGCCAGGAAAGCAAGGATGGCGAGACACCTTACCTCGCGGTCAAGCTGGATGACCCAAGCTTCACCAGTCCCATGCGCGCAGCATTCTTCGAGAACGAGAAGGACGGCACCGGCGTCATGGTGTGGAACCGTGCGAAATGATTAGCCGCCGCGTGCTATCAATTTGGTTGGGGCCCATGAACGCGCATACTGTCGGAAGGCAGTGACAGCGCTGCATGCCAGAGCGACGATTTCTGGACGCGCCTATCTCCTGCGCTGTCCTCGGATTCCTGCATCAAGCCAGCCCACACAAGCGGGCGTATGACGTTCACATACAGCGATGAAGGTCGGTAGTCCCATTGCATTGGAGATGGACCGAGCAATTGTACGGTCAGGTCTTTGACAGAAACCCAGTCATCTGCCGCAAGATTAAGCATGTCGAGATAGTCATACAATTCACCCGGAATCTCCGAGCGCCCGCGCCCCATCGCGGCATGATCGATGTCGAACAAGAACCTTGGAACAATTTCATTGAAAGCGCGGCTGGGATTGCCGATGAGTAACCGTCCGATCTTTGTCGGTCTGAGTTGCCTCTTGACGTGACGAGCATGCTTTGTTTCGAGCAAGAGCTGATGGATCACCCACAGCGGAAACAAGTCCTCCTCATTGAGCACTTTGTTCACACGATACAGCTCGTCGACTGTGTAACCGGGCCAGTCGAAAGTCTCAGCCGCCCAATCGACATGCACTCGCTTGAGCGCACGCCCAGGCGTCAGTCCAAGACCGCCACTCTTGTCGGCATGCTCAAGCAGCGCGATCGCGCAGTTGGAGAGTCGCGCCAGCCTGATATTGGGCGAACCAGTTTCGATATTGCGTAACGGTGACTCGGTATCCATCAGGACTCGAACCGATCCAGAAGTAACTTCGCTCGCTCTGTCACAATGGCGCATATCTCATTCAGCCGCTGTTGCCGATCATTCGGCAACACAAGCGCGACCGCAACTCCATCCGATTGCCCAATGATGGCCTCTGCGATTTCTCCCATCCGCTTGCGGACAAATGGCGCGCGTATCTCGATGTCCTTCGCAAACTTGTCGAGATCGGCGGAATAAATCTCTTCCAGCGTCCGGCGTCCGCCGATCTTCATGGCGAAGCGCTGGCTGAGGTCCGGATAGGCGATGGTGGAGAGAAGATCATAGAGCGGTGCGAGCTGCGTTCGGTCAGGCAGATAGAGCAGGCTGAAATTCTTCGCATGGGCATCGGCATTGCCGATGATCGCGTTGAACAGGGCTGCATCCAGTAGCTTGAGAGCTTCAGCCGCAGGCCGGGTTGTCACTCGCCGCACGAGCGCAAAACAGTCCCGAAAGACCGGCCCGCCATCGCTTGCGTATTTGCGCGCAGAGGTGAAACCGAGGGCCTGGCAGAAATCCTCCTGATGGAGACGAACGGTCTTACCGTTCTCGCCGACCTTTCGGTCATAGCGTTCGATCAGCAGGAAACGCTTGTCGCCAACGGTCCGATACTGAACTTCGGCCACATCAAGCCCGATGGCGCGGGCGAGCCGCATGCAGAAGGCCTCGTTCTCGGCGGTGCCGTCAAACCGGGCGATTTCCGGCTTGAGGATATGTGTTGTTGGCTGCCCCGGTGCGGGCAGCGCGATCTGGCCATTTCTATAGATCACAGGCAGTTTCGACTGCGCGCCAGCGAGCGAAAGCCGCAATCCGTCCTCGCCGCCCGCCAGCATGGGTCGCGTGGGTAACCGGTCGATCAGCGCGACCAGCTCATCATCGCTCAGAATTCGGGACGTGCCTAATGGGCTGGATAAGGAGGGCTCGAACCCCTCCGGCCACACTTCGATCGCGCCCGCGACCTCGCCGCCAATCTCTTCCAGGAGGCGGAATTCATTTCGCTCGGAGATGCCGAGTGCCTGCGCAATCGCGGTGCGCTGCGACGCCTCAGGCAAAAGACCCTCGAAGAAAGGGAGGGTTGCCCGCCGGTCGAAGGGTTCGGGCTTTAGCGGCAATGAGGCTGATACTGGCCTCGCATTCGCCATAGCGAGCCAGTCAGCTGCATAAGTGAACTCAGGTTCGCCGTACTGGTTCAGCGCAAGCTCGCCCACCCGCACGCAATTCCACCAGACGATCAGCCGCCGCGTCACGCAGCATCCCCGTCAGGCAAGGTAAGCGAAACGTCGATACCAAGCGCCGCCAGAACGGCCAGCGTCTTGCCAATCTGGGCCGTTTCCTTGCCGGCTTCCAGCTCGATCAGAAAGCGCACGCCGACATTGGCCGCCGCCGCAAGCTCGTCCTGCCGGAGGCCCTGCGCCTTGCGTGCGGCGCGTATGGTGGTTCCGATGTCTGTAGTCGTAATCATGGCAATCTTCCTGAACGGGAAGATATACAATCGAAGCGACGGTGTCAAGAAAAATGTTCCCGAACGGGAAGAAGAAGGCAAGTTAGGCCTGCTTTGGGTAATTTATCCCCGTTCGGGAATTTTATGAACGGGTTCTGTGTTTGACGAAACCCGATTCTGTATCCCCACAGTGTACAAACGCGCCCGCTTTCAAAAGACCGCTCAAAATTTGCAGCATGCGCCGCATGCGCGTTCGGTCATCTTCCGAACCCTTGCAAAGTCATGTCGATCGCCCGGCGCATTCACGAGGTTCCGAGGTGGCGGCACTTGCGGTCCTGTCTGATCATGTCGAGCATGACGGTTTCGACGGAAGACCTTGAGCGAGCGCGCGCCCTCGCGGCGCGGATCGTTGCTGAGTTCGGCGACAGGTTTCTGCCGCTATTCGAAGTCCTCGACGCAGACTTCGAGCGCCGCAGGTCACTCACCGAAAAAATCGACCGTGTTCAGACGCTCTCGGCCCAAACTAGGCCGCGCGCGCTGCGTCGAAGTCTGCGAACAAATCCGTTGGCACAGGGTGCGCAATCTTCATCAGCTCATCACGACGATAGCTCAACGAGCCGCCATCCCCATATTTAGGCCGGTCATGCTTGTGCCCCATCAGGAGACAGCGCAAAGCGTAGTCGATGTTGGCCTCCTGCATCCGCTTCTCGAAGGAATGCCTGAACGAGTAGATGACATGATCCGCTGTCGGGAAGAGCTCGCGGCGGCGGAAGGCCGCGCTCATCGCTGCAGAGAAGGAATTGGATTTGTCGACATAACGCGGAAATCCGCCCGGCGCGCGTTTGGCTGCTTCAAGTGCGACACCGACCAGAGGGATTTCGCGGATCGAGGTCTCGGTCTTGGTCTCCCGGTCGTCCCGCGCCCGGATGGCGATGTGCGGGACCTTTGCTTTCAGAACAATATCCTCCGACCGCAGGTTGATGATCTCGCTTGGGCGGCATCCGGTTTCGATCAGCATGAAGGTGACGAGATGAAGCTCCTCGGTCAGGCCATCGAGCGCGCCGCGGATAAGGATCTTCTGGCGCACCCAGGCATCCGGAAACGCCGGGATGACCGTCCGCGACTTGCCCTTGAAGTTCATGTTGCGGAACGGGTTCTGGCGATCCTCTTCGCCCATGTATCGAAAATACTCGGCGTAGAGCTTGCGGATGTCGCTGAAGTGCCGCGCCGCGGTTTTCGGTTTCTTCGGTTTTTCGTCTGGATCGTCCGGCGAAAGCTGCTGGTTCCACCAGTCGAAATAGGCCTGCGCATGCTCGCGTGTGATCTCGGCGATAGGCAGGTCGCCAATCACTTCGACAAAATATCGAAGCGACCGATCCTTCGTGGCGTGCCAGAGCTTTTTCTGAGCCGGTGACTTGCTGCGCAACTCGCCAAGCGCGATCTTCGTCTTGTAGATATCCATCGCTTCCGAAACAGTCGTTTTCGGCTCGCTGACGCCGCCCAGGACGGCATTCACCACAGCTTCGTTCAGACGTCCGTCCGATGCGGTCTGCTGCTCGACAGTGAGTAGGCGCCTGACGATATCCTCAATCTGGGATGGATCAGCGAGCTGGTCCACGGGGCGATAGGTGTAGCCCGCCGCCATCGCGCGCGCCTTGGCGATTTCATAGCGTTTGCGCGCATGGGCCGTGTCCATGGCTTGCCCGGCTTTTTCCAGGTCAAGCGAGAGCTTGAGTTGGGCCCAATAGGCGTCATCCGCTTCGACAAGTTCATCCCGGCGCATTCGGGCGATGTCGGGCGATTGCGTGCTGAGCGCGAGGCGGATCGTCTGGCTCTCATAGAAGGGTTGAACCCGACGCGGAATGTGCCGGTAGTAGTAGTACCATCCCGCCCGCTGGCGGAGGTATCGATCACCATCGAGAGGTCGGGCCATGGCATTTTATGGCCCAAATTCTAGCAATATTCTAGCCCAAAAATTGCACGAAAAAGATTCGAATGCGCAGAGAAAGCAAGTAATTCCTTGCTTTTCAATGACTTATGAAGTTTTGAGAAAAGAAATCTGGAGCGGGCGATGAGATTCGAACTCACGACCCCAACCTTGGCAAGGTTGTGCTCTACCCCTGAGCTACGCCCGCGTCCTGATAGGGTATGCGGCAACCGGGGCTGCCGAGAGGCGTGATTAAGCGCATAGCGGACGGCTTTGCAAGGCCGAATTTCGGTGCCACTGCACAAATCATCCGCGGAGGACGGGGCGGATTTGATCAGGGCGTACTTCTCGCCCCTCAATATCCACAAAAGCCGCACGGATCGCCGATTTGGAGCCCGCTTTCGTAAAGCTGATCGGCGGCGTTTCCCCCTGCCCGAGCCATGCGTCACCCCACTGGGTCAGGCCAATCAGAATCGGCCGCAACGACAGCCCCATCGGGGACAGTACATATTCAGGGCGCGAGCGCTTTCCCGGAGATTTGTAGGCGCGCTTGGTCAGAAGGCCATCCTCGACAAGCTTTTTGAGGCGTCCCGACAAAACCGTCCGCGGGCAGCCGAGCTCTGCCTGGAAATCGTCGAAGCGGCGGACCCCGTAAAGAGCGGCGCGCAAGATAAGCAGCGTCCAGCGGTCGCCCACGGCATCAATCGCTTTGGCGAGGTTGCAAGCATCCGGCTGAACCGGAGAACGGCGGGCGAGAGGAATTTGCGTCATGCATCACATCTGTATGGGTTCGCAATTGAAATCCAGACTTCTTCGCGAAGCCTTCATGTTTCTGCCGCATCGTCCTGAAAGATGCTTGCTGAAACCGAGAGTCAGACATTGCGCCCATCCTTCCACTTCGCCTCACTGATCCTGCTCGCAACCTGCACCGCCACACCGGATGTGCCGGCAGCGCCGAAACTCGACATGCCAGATGCCGGAGCGGCCTGGACGCTCGAAACGGTTGCCAGCGAGCTGGCAGAGGCCTCATGTCCCGCCGGGACCAGCTATGCCTCGTTTACCCCGCTTGCCTTTTCGGCCACTCCGATAGCTCTCGGCCCGGCGGACGATGTTGCCAGCCGGATTCCCGATGGGGCGTCTTTTATAGGTGGCTGGGAACTGACAGCAGACAATTCGAGTTTTGGCGGCCTGTCCGATCTGGCTCTGGACGGTGACGGCAACCTGCTTGCTGTGGTGGACGACGGGGCGTTTGTCCAGATTGGCCTCGAGGGCGGCGCTCCTGACGGAACCGGTCAGCTTGCTTACATGCTGGGAGACGACGGAAACCTGCTCCAAGGCAAATCATTGGGTGATGCTGAGGGCCTGGCAGTCCGGAATGGTCTGGCTATAGTCAGTTTCGAGCGCACGCATCGCATTTCTGCGTTCAATCTTGATGCCTGCGGCGCAGCAGCGCGTGAGGCCACTGTCAGCCTGCTCCCAGACACGTATGCAGGTCGCATGATCGACAAGAACCGTGGGGCTGAAGCTCTTACAGTCACGCCGGAAGGCAATATCCTCTTTGGGTACGAAACTGTCGAAAATGGCCATTCGCCAATCGGGGCAGTCGCGGGGCTTGAACAAGCCGGCTGGACGGATGAGCGGGCGCCGAATCCCGCTGGTTATGCCTTTGTCGGCTTCGACACCGCACGCATAGGAGCCGCCGATCAGACCTTCTGGCTGTTCCGCAGTTATGACCCCATCCGCGGCAACCGCAATGTGTTGAGTTGGCAAGGCGGAAAAAAGGAAATCGTCCTCACACGCCCGCTGGCAGTCGACAATTATGAGGGCATCACCGTTCAGGACATCGGAAACGGGATTGCCCGCGTCTGGATCGTGTCCGATGACAATTTCAATCCTCAGCAGCGCACACTCCTGCTGGCTTTCGACATTGCAGTCGCGTCAGAATAAACCCGCTTACATTCCGGCGCATTCGCGCCTACATCTGGTTTCGCACAAGGGCTGTGGCGCTCGCGACGGGACTGATCTCCGGCGACCTTACTTACCGTCAGGGAGCTGGCAATCTGGATGGGGCCGTGGCCCTGTCTCACCTGGCACCCACCTAGTCTCTAGGTTGACGGGAGTGAATATGCCCTGCGGCGTTCGCGGTTCTTGTGCGCACTTCAGGCTCGTCAACCGTTCAAGAGGACGTGACGCCCCGCCCGGAGGTGTCTAAGGCTGGCAGCATGACCTCTCCTCCGCCCGACAAGATCCAGCTCCGGCATAGGATGCGCACCATTCGCGCTGAAGCCGCTGCGCGCGATCCCGATGCTGCAGAGAAGATTGCCGATATGTTTCCGATGAAACTGCTCGAGCGGTATGGGCCGGTCGTATCCGGCTACGTCGCGATCAATGAGGAACTGGACCCGATGCCGCTTATGAAGCGGTTGGCAGACGCCGGGGCTGAGCTGTGCCTGCCTCGCATGTTGCCTGGCGGCGGGGTTTCCTGGCGCCTGTGGAGCTTCGGAGAGCCGCTTGAGCGGCGTCCATTCGGCCTCAGCGAACCGACCGAAGACGCCCCCGAAGCGCACCCAACGCTGATCCTGACGCCGCTCCTGGCCTTCGACGCGAAAGGGAACCGCCTCGGTTACGGTAAAGGCCACTATGATCAGGCGCTGGAAACGTTAAGATCTGACGGGCGGGCTTTCGCCTGCGCTGTGGCTTACGCGGCACAGCAAATCGATGAGGTTCCTGCCGAGCCACACGACCAGCCGCTTGATTGGGCAATCACACCAGCCGGCTCAATTCCGCTGTTTATGATGCGCAATATGGCGGCTTTGAAACAGGGCTAATGGCCCGTTTCTTGCGATGGCCCGAATTGAGATCGGACCATCAAATGGCAACAGATATTTCAGATCGCAGCCTGAAGAATTTCTTGCAGGACTGGCAGCCCGGCACTGTCGTGGCCGTGGTTGTGCTGGCATTTACCATCTGCATTGCCATTTTTTCGGCACTCCAGCCTCACTCGGAAAAGCCGATCGGCACTGCCAATCGGCTTCCTGCGCCGCGGGTCGCAGACATGGCCCCTGTGATTCCCTGGACGCCTGATGGTGTGGTAAATAGAAAGGAGACGCTTCCAGCGCGACGGGAAGGTCCCTATACCCTGATGCCGGACGCACCTTTGCTGGAATCCGCCGGGGGCTTCGTCTCCTTACTCGGAAACGGACTGTCGAAAACGCAATTCTATATTTCCGAACATAGCAATGACAAAAGCTTCCAGGGGGGCGACTGGGTTCGGGAAAACGTATCTGAGGGTCCGGACGGTTTGCGTCTCGATGTGACCGCAACAGGTGACCCGGAGAAACCCTATGCACTCGCTGAAGTGCAGAGGCTCGGTTCCTACGGCTATGGGCGTTATGAAACGATCATGCGGCCCGCAAAGGGCTCGGGCCTGGTTTCAGCCTTCTTCACCTATACCGGTCCATATTTCGGCGATCCGCACGACGAGATCGACATTGAATTCGTGGGAAAGAATCCCAGTTTCGTCGAACTCAACTATTTCCATAAGGGTGAAACTGGCCACAGCGCGCGTATCAAGCTTCCCTTCGACGCTACGGAAGAAGATCACCTGTATGCCTTCGATTGGAAACCGGAAGGCATCAGCTGGTATGTCGATGGCAAACTGATCTACCAAACGCCACCGAACGATCCCAAGCTGCCTAAAAGTGCCGGTCGGCTTATGATCAGCAATTGGACAGGCAAGAAGCAACTTCAACAATGGCACGGCGTACCGGACTTCGGCGACCGTGGATCAGCTTACTATTCCTGTATTTCGTTCACGCCCCTCGGTGAGAATACCCGCCGTTGTTCAGATGTCTTCCAATCAGGGACGAAATTTCCACCATCGGCCGAATAAATACGCATAAAGCGACGACGCCGCTCGATGTAGACCGGCGCCGCACTTTCTGAGCGTAAAATCAGTACTCAGGTATCAGTCAATGACCTGCGAACGGGCTTCCGGGAGGAGAACGGCCATCTGCTCGCGAATCTCCGCGTCAGTCGTGCCCGTCTTGGCCTGGTCGAGGTCTGCGCGCACCTTGCGGAAGACATCTTCTTCACCAGCTTCTTCCAGGTCAGACAAGACCACCGTTTTCGAATAGGCTTCAGCATCATCTTCGCTCATGCCCATCAAGCCGGCGGCCCAAAGGCCCAGTAGTTTGTTGCGCCGGTTCATGACTTTGAACTGTTGCTCCTCGGTGAGCGCAAACCGCGCTTCTTCCGCGCGCTCCCGATCGTTGAATGTGCTCATCACAGGACCTTTCCAATAAGTAGACCTTGGCGGGATATAGAGTCCCCAGCAAGGTGTGTGCAATAATTGTTTCCCGCGACGGATTGGCGTAACAGGAGCCGCTAGCGAAGGGGCTGTGGCGATTCCAGCCGGATGAAGCCGTCCCGGCCCCCGAAAAAGGGGCCCATGAAAGGGGTGTATCCATGAACAAACGGCGTGTCGTGTATGAAGGCAAGGCCAAGATCCTCTATGAGGGTCCGGAACCAGGCACCCTTATCCAGTATTTCAAGGATGACACGACGGCGTTCGACGCCCAGAAGCGCGCTGTTCTTGATGGCAAGGGCGTCCTGAACAACCGCATCAGCGAATTCATGATGACCCGCCTGGCGGGTGTCGGCATCCCGACCCACTTCATTCGCCGCCTCAACATGCGCGAACAGCTGATCAAGAAAGTCGAGATTATTCCGCTGGAAGTCGTCGTGCGCAATGTCGCGGCTGGCTCGCTCGCGAAACGCCTCGGAATCGAGGAAGGCCAGGTCCTGCCCCGCCCGATCGTCGAGTTCTACTACAAGGACGACGCGCTACACGACCCGCTGGTGACCGAGGAACATATCGCGGCCTTCGGTTGGGCCGGGCCGCAGGAATATGATGACCTGATTTCCCTCGCCCTGCGTGTGAACGACTTCATGTCTGGCCTGTTCGCTGCTGTGGGTATCCGCCTCATCGACTTCAAATTGGAGTTTGGTCGCTATTTCGAAGGCGACGCCGAGATCCCGCGGATCCTGCTGGCTGACGAGATCAGCCCCGACTCCTGCCGCCTGTGGGATTTTGAAACCGGTGACAAGCTGGACAAGGACCGCTTCCGCCGCGACCTCGGCGGTGTAACGGAAGCCTATGCCGAAGTCGCGCGCCGGCTCGGCATCATCAAGGAATCCGGTGAAACGGATAATGTCGTCAGCTTCAATAGCGGCAAATAATCCCGGCATCCTCGGTGCCGCTGGGAATGTTCCAATCGACAGGCAATTGCGCTAGACGAAGCGCGACTCGTACCCCGCCAGGAGACTACAGGATGAAAGCCATTGTTCACGTTGCCCTGAAGAACGGCGTGCTCGACCCTCAAGGCAAGGCGGTCGCCGACACACTGGCGCGCATGGGTTACAAGGAAGTGGAAAGCGCCCGCATCGGCAAGGTCATCGAGCTGGACCTCGAGGACGGTCTTAGCGAAGCGGACGCCAATACTCGCGTCAAAGAGATGTGCGAAAAACTGCTCGCCAATACGGTGATCGAAAGCTACCGCATCGACTTGCAGGCCTAGGGCCTATTCTTTCGCCTGTTTCACATACCGGCCGACAAACGAATCGGACCATTCGCCCGTGTCGGTTGATTGCTGGCGGAAGTGCTGTGTAACCGATCCGTCATCGTTCGGAGTCCACTCACCGGTGAAGGGCGCAACAGCGCCAGTTCCCTGAGCGTGGATTTCCCCCTCCAGACGCATCACCCCCTCCTCGGTCAGCCCGCCCGAATAATCAATGATCGATCCCGCACTCACCCAAAGCTGTCGCCACTGTCCTGTGCCCGGATCGTAGAAATTATAGCTCTGCCCGGTACCGCCTCCAGTATTGGTCCAGTGTTCGATTAGCAGACAGCCTGACTCCGCAGATGTGATCGAGTTGGTACCAACGAGATTGCCCGCCGGATCATAGACATCCCAATTGCCAAGCCAGAAGTCGAAGGCATGATATATTTCATCCTGGCAAGGAGGTGGCGGAGGCGCGGGGGGCGTTGCGACGGTCTGCGAGGCGCTGCCTTGACCAGCCTCGACCGAGCCAGCCGGTACCGCCATGCAGGCGGCCGTAAACAGAAGCGGTACAATCAGCGAAACTTTCATCGGGCTTCCTCCTGTGAATTTTCACAAAATAAGCCCGACTTTCCACCGCAGCGCAAATCACGTCACGCTGGGCGATGCGCCTTGAAACAGGAAATCTGCGGATTCAGGGGACGATTGGTCGAGAACCGGATCGCATACCGCCGGAGACCGGACATCTTCGCCTGCAACGCGTTCGTATAGACTATCCCACCGGTTGGCGGCCATCTCAGCACTGAACATCGACTCCGCTGTAAGCCGTGCATTGGAACGCATGGTCTGAAGCAGTTCCGGTTTGCCGATGACAGTCTTCAGGTATTCGATGCTTTGTTGAGCCAGGTCTTCAATCGTGTCCCTGAAATGCTGGGCATAGGCCGGCGTATGCCGCAAGTTGGTATGCGGCCGAACCCAGTGGCCTATGTCTGTGCGTTCGAGTTCCAACAGATAGCCGTTGCGGCCGGGAACGATGAATTCCGGCAAGGCACAAACCGCCGTGCCGATCACAGGCGTGTACTCGGCCATGGATTCGATAGCTGAGAAGCCAAAAGTGTCTTCAAAAGTCGGCAGAAGCGAGAAATGCGATTTCCCCATCAATTCACGTGCTTCTGCATTTGGCAGGCCGCGATGATGCGTAACATTCGGTAGTTCCAACAAACGAAAATAGGGCTCGAAGAAATCCTCTTCGGTCGGGTCGCACCAGACGCTCTCACCGGCCTGCAGCGACGAAATGATGTTTACGTGAACCGGCAACCCCTGTTCCAGAGCCAATTCGGCAATCCGTACGGCAACGCATCCGCCTTTCCGGCCAAAATGCCCACCAAGAAAGGTGAGAACGAGCGAAGAAGCGTCATCTCCGGCCAGACGGTCACCCGCTTCCCCAAGCTCTACATTTGGGTGCTGCACCATCATTTTCGCGCGGATGATGTCGTATGTCGGTTTGCCTTCGTGCATTGCGAGCGTGGTGCGCTTTGCAAAATGGGACATGCCGACCAATCGACGGCACCGGTTGGACGTAATTTCATGCAGCATCAAACGGTCAAACATACCATCTTCCGGCAACCCGATCCGTCGCGGCATATGGCTTTCGAACGAACAGATCATCCGGCGCGAACCGAGCGGTATCCGGTTGTGGGCATGGACGACATCTGCGCCGGGCAGCATGGGCACGTAGGTGAAACCATCCAACTCCCGGCGTAACTTGTTGAAAGGTATGAATAATTGGCGCTGCACATCGTGCCGCGAGGAACGCGGGCTCATAAACAGGCTTTGGTACCGGTCCTTCAGGACAGCCACACGTAATGGTTTTCTGCGGGTCACATGTTCTCCAGCCACCGCTACCACCTGTTGGTTCACGCCCAATCTCCTGTCGCCAGCCACGCTGGCCTAGCGCGCTTTTAAGATTATTGCTGCGACATCAAGCAAATAGGAGGCCAAATCGTAGTTTCCGCCAGAAAAACAAGCACATAATAGTTAGTGATCACTCACTTGCTTTTGTCGGGATTCTGTACTAATCCACAATGCGAAACGGAGACTCTTTATGGCAAGAAATGCAGCCACTTCCAAATCGGCAGAGAAAAAGCCCCGCGCCCGTAATGCACGCCCGAAGATCGAACGCGCCGCCTTGAAATTGTTTGTGCATGAAGGTGTGGACGCAGCAACTACGCGCGAGATCGCCGAAAAAGCCGGCGTTTCTGAAGGTGCACTCTATCGACACTACAGGGGCAAGGACGAACTGGCACTAAGCCTGTTCATGGAGACCCACAATCGCCTTGGCACGATGATGCAAACCGCCTTGTCGGGTCCTGGCACCCTCGAGGAGAAAGTACACGCGGCTGTGAAGGCATATTGCGAACTGGCGGATGAAGACTTCCTCTTGTTCTCATTTCACCTCGTCTCGCTGAACCGATACCTGCCCCATGACAAGCGCCGGGAAGATGATCCGGTATCGATCACAGAGCAGATCATTGACGCACTGATGAAAGACGGCATCGTTCCAAAAGGGGATCCAGCTCTGAAGGCTGCCATGGCTCTCGGCGTGGTGATGCAAGCCGGTCACAACAAGATCTACAACCGCCTGCCCGGCCCGCTGTCCCAGCATGCCGATGCAATGGCGCGGGCGGTGGTCGCAGTTCTCAGATCTGCCTGAGCACGGACAATCCACAGACAAGTCAAGGAGACACGCCATGCGCGGTACCCTGTTCACCCTCGTCTACTACATTCTTTCAGTTCTTTATGTGCTTGCGTCAGTTCCATTCCTGATCCTGCCCGGTCATACGCCTGTGCGATGGATCATCCGCAGCTATACCCGGGCCATCAATCTGAGCCTTCGATATATCTGCGGCATCCGAAAAGAAGTCCGAGGCCGGAGTAATGTACCTGACGGCGCCTTTATTGTTGCGGGCAAGCACCAGAGTTGGGGTGACGGATATCTTGTCTATCCCGAGATCGACAAATTGGCTTTCGTCACGGGTGACCACCTTGAAAAGTTCCCATTGGTCGGCGGCATCCTTCGGAAGCTGGGGGCCATCGTGATCGACACCTGCGGCGGTGGTGAGCGCAAAGCCGCTTCGCTCCGTGAAGGTATGGAAAGTGCGAAAAAGGAAGGGCAGCGTATTCTGATCTATCCGGAGGGCCATCTCGCCCCGGTCGATTACCACTTCCGCTACAAACCCGGTGTCTGGCATATGGCGCAGGCCATGCAGGCGCCCGTCATTCCGGTGGCTACGAATATCGGCGTATACTGGCAGCAACAGGAAAAGGAAAAGCGTCCCGGGACCGCCATCATCGAATTCCTCGATCCCATCCCTTGGAATCTACCGAAAGACGAGTTCATGGAACGCCTCACCGAAGTGGTGGAACAGCGTACGGCTGAACTGGTCGCCGAAGGCCGCGGCACCCCCGTCAAACGCGCGATACTTATCCCCGACCCTCCGAAAGGAATGGAAGCCAGCCCGACAATGTCGGACCTCACCGCATTCAAGAAAGCCTAGTCGGCGGGGTCCAGCAGCGCCGCCCGCCAAAGCTCGCACTTCCGGGGCAAGCTCAATGCGGCGTATGCGGGACTGGTAGACGGCAACAATGTCGCCACCGCTCCAAACGGAGCATGCGCCCCGGCGTACTTCCGGAAGCTCTTGGCAGCCTTGCCGCCGTTCAGTCCCACCCTGCGGATCTGCGGATGATCAGCGAAGAAAGCCGCGAAATCGTTAGGGACTTCGGCCTTGATGTTGGCGTCCAGGCTACCTTCCCGGCGGCAGAATTTCAGGACATCCCAGACGGCAACACCATTGGCTGTCAGAATTGCCTTACGCTCTGCATAAGGCTTTTCCGGACCTGCCCCGAACAACTCACCCATGATCGGCCAAAAGGCGTTCCGCGCATGTGCGTAGTACTGCCCCGCTTCCAGGGAGGCGACGCCTGGCATACTCCCGAGAATGAGGATTTGCGCATCGGGCGCCGAAATCGGATCGAAGCCCCGTATGATCACCGCTCAGCGTCCGTTGGCAGGGCGAGGGTCACGCCTCCGCGGCCGGGACGATCGTCACGCTCTCACCGCAACCGCAGGCATCGGTCTGGTTCGGATTGTTGAACACGAACTTCTCGTGGAGCGGCGTCATCTCGAAATCCACTTCGCTGCCGAGCAGGAATAGGACGGCCTTCGCGTCGATCAGGATGGTGACGCCATTGTCCTCAACCACCTCATCGAGAGGCTCAGGCGCCATGGCATAGTCCATGACGTATTCCATTCCGGCGCAGCCACCATTCTTCACGCCGACGCGCAGGTAACCTGCGCCGCGTTCCTCCATGATCTCCTTCACACGCGCCGCAGCGGCGTCGGAGAGTTTTACGGGTTTGGGTCTGGGTCGTCTGGCCATGAGGGAAAGATAGGGGCGCGCCCCTTTCCGTTCAATTACAGCATGTTCAAAGCGAGGCGGGCTTCGTCGGACATGCGCGACGGATCCCATGGCGGATCGAAGGTCAGCTGGACCTCGACATCCTTCACGCCTTCAACCGTGCGGGCGGCGGTTTCCACCCAGCCCGGCATGTCGCCAGCCACAGGGCAGCCGGGCGCGGTAAGTGTCATTTCGATATCGACCTTTCGATCGTCATCGATATCGACCTTGTAGATCAGGCCAAGTTCGTAGATGTCGACCGGAATTTCCGGGTCGTACACGGTCTTGAACGAAGCGATCAGATCGTCGGTGATCCGGTTCAGCTCATCCTGCGGAATCGCTGAAGGTACTGCAGTTTCCGCAGCTGCATCGACGTCTCGGGAGGTCATGTCATCGGCCATCTGAGCCACCTATACCAGCATTTTCCGGGCCTTGGCGAGCGCCTCTATGAAGGCGTCGACTTCGGCCAGGGTGTTGTAGATGGCGAAGGAGGCGCGGGCTGTCGAGGGGACTCCGAGATGTTCCATCAGCGGTTGGGCGCAATGGTGCCCGGCCCGGATCGCGACGCCGTAGCGGTCCAAAATCTGAGCAATATCATGGGGATGCGCGCCTTCGAGGCTGAAAGTGAGCACCGCGCCCTTGCCCGGCGCTTCGCCATGGATGCGCAGTCCGTTGATGCCGCGAAGCCCTTCTACGGCATGACTATACAGGACCATCTCATGTGCATGGACGGCTTCTGACGGATGACTACGCATCCAGGTCAGGGCTGCGCCAAGACCAATCGCTTCCAGGATCGGCGGCGTGCCGGCCTCGAACTTGTGCGGCGCCGTGTTGTAGGTGACCCGGTCGCGGGTGACGATTTCGATCATCTCGCCGCCGCCCTGATACGGCCGCGCCCGGTCCAGCGCCTCGGCCGTGCCGTAGAGCACGCCGATACCCGTCGGCCCGTACAGCTTGTGGCCGGTCATCACATACCAGTCGACACCCAGCGCCTGCACATCCACCGGGATGTGCACGGCGGCCTGACTTCCGTCGGCCAGCACCTGCGCGCCGGCGTCATGCGCCAAGCGCACGACCTCCGCCATGTCGGTCACCGTGCCAAGCACGTTCGACATATGGGTCATCGCCACGAATTTCGTTTTCGGCCCGATCGCTTCGGCCAGCTCGTCCATGTCGAGGGCGCCATCGTCCGTCAGGCCGACCCAGCGCAGCACGGCGCCGTGGCGCTCGCGCAGGAAGTGCCAGGGGATGATGTTGGAGTGGTGCTCCATCACCGACAGGACGATCTCATCACCGGGCTTGATCTCGCCCGCCAGCGCCGAGGCGACGAGGTTGATCCCCTCGGTCGAGCCCTTGGTGAAAATGATATTCTCTACCGCTGGCGCGTTCAGGAATGCCCGTGCTGCCTCCCGTGCGCCCTCATAGGCTTCGGTCGCCTCGTTCGACAGCGTGTGGATGCCCCGGTGCACATTGGCATAGGCAGTGCGCGACTGGTTCGCGACCGCGTCGATCACCGCATTCGGCTTCTGCGCGCTGGCCGCATTGTCCAGATAGACCAGCGGGTGGCCGTTCACCTCTCGGCTGAGGATCGGGAATTCCGCGCGGATGGCGTCGATATCCAGAACACTGCTCATCGTGCCAGCCATGCCCGTGCCTGCTCCCGCAGGACATCTTCCAGCTCACCCGCCTCTTCCAGCGCCTCGGCGATGAAGGCCTCAGTCAACAGCGCGCGCGCCTCTTCCTCGGCGATGCCGCGCTGGCGCATGTAGAACATCTGGTTTGCATCCAACGCACCGGACGTGTTGCCGTGCGCGCACTCCACATCGTCGGCGTAGATCTCAAGCTCGGGCTTGGCGAAGACCTCGGCGCCCTCCTCCAGCAGCAGTGCGTTGTGCTGCATGTCCGCATCGGTCTTCTGGCCGACATTGCGGGGCACGAAGAACTTGCCCTGATAGACGCCGCGTCCGCCATCCAGCACCGCGCCCTTGGTCAGCTGGCGCGTGCCGCAGGACGGCGCGCCATGGCGCACTTCCGTCGTGATGTCGGCATGATGGCCGGCCGCGCAGAGATAAGCCGCGTTCAGCGTCGCCTTCGCGCCAGTCTCCTGATGGGTCAGCCGGGTTTCAAGACGGGCAAGCTTGCTGCCGAAGGCCAGCGTGGTCTGGCGATAGTCGGCGCCTTCGTCGAGCTGCACCGCCGCCGTCGCCGCCAGCACGTCCGTCTTGCCGGAACGCTGGTAGACCGTGCGCGAAAACTCCGCACCCGCCTGCAGCGAGAACTCCATCAGCGAGGCCGTGAAGCCGGCACCGCCCAGATAGGATTCGCTGATCGCGAGCTTTGCGCCGGGACGCAGGATGATCTGCACTCGCGCGAAGTTCGCTTCGCCTGCGCCAGAAAACCGGAAATGAAGCCGCGGCAGGTCCTGCCCCGTCACTTCGATCATCAGCGTACCGGGCTTGGTCTTGCCGCCTGCCAGCGCTGCTGCGAGCGCACCGAGCGGCATCTCTTCCGAAGCGCCGAAAGCCTGCGCCTCCGGCTTGGCCAACACGCGGATACCTTCCGGCAGGTCTTCCGGCCAGGTGAACCCGGTGGGCGTAAAGCTGAATACCAGTGCGCCATCGGTCGGCAGCGGGTCTTCGCTCGGGCCGGGATCGGCAGGTGTCTCGATTACGGGAAGCGCCGCCTTGAAATCCGTCCAGCGCCAGCCCTCGACGCGGCGGTGCGGCAGGCCGCCCTTGGCAAAGGCCTCAAACGCCCGTTCGCGGCGCGCGTCTTCCGGCAGCATGCCATAGCGCGCGATGAGCTCCAGCTCAGCTGCGTTGGGATTGGCAATCAGGTCGCGCAGCGCGGTGGTCACACCGCTTCTCCCAGAACGCCTTCATAGCCTTCGGCTTCCAGGCGGAGGGCCAGGTCAGGACCACCGGTCTTGATGATGCGGCCAGCGGACAGGACATGCACCTTGTCCGGTTTGATATAATCCAGCAGGCGCTGATAGTGGGTGATCACCAGCATGCCCCGATCCGGGCTGCGCATGGCGTTCACACCTTCGGCGACCGTCTTCAGCGCGTCGATATCGAGGCCGGAATCGGTCTCGTCGAGGATCAGGAAGGACGGCTCCAGCATCATCATCTGATAGATTTCGAGCCGCTTCTTCTCGCCACCGGAAAAGCCGACATTGACCGGGCGCTTCAGCATCTCGGCGTCCAGCTTCAGCTGTTTCGCGATCTCGCGGGATTTCTTGATGAAGTCCGGCGCGGAAATCTCTTCTTCCCCACGCAGCTTGCGCTGGGAGTTCATGGCCGTGCGCACGAAGGTCATCACCGGCACGCCGGGGATCTCAACGGGGTACTGGAAGGACAGGAACATGCCCTTGGCGGCGCGCTCTTCGGGCTCCATCTCCAGGATGTCTTCGCCGTTCAGCGTGGCGCTGCCGCCTGTCACCTCATAGCCACTCCGGCCGGTGAGGACATAGGACAAGGTCGACTTGCCGGCGCCGTTCGGGCCCATGATGGCGTGCACCTCACCGGCGGGCACCTCAAGGGTCAGCCCGTTGATGATCTGCTTGGCCTCTTCGGCCTCGCCCACAGTGGCGGTCAGGTTCTCAATCTTCAACATGGGGCCGATGTAGGGCCGACTGAGGCTAAGGGAAAGCCCTTAGGTCAGGAATGGGGTGCTCAGAAAAGCTATTTCAGGGGCCAGTTTTAGCCGACACTGCCTTCCAGGCTCACTTCGAGCAGTTTCTGGGCTTCCACGGCGAACTCCATGGGCAGCTCCTGAAGCACTTCGCGGACGAAGCCATTGACCAGCAGGGCCACCGCCTGCTCCTCGCCGAGGCCGCGCTGGCGGGCGTAGAAAAGCTGGTCTTCGGAAAGCTTGGTCGTCGTCGCCTCATGCTCCAGCTGCGCGTCGGCGCGCCGGTTCTCGACATAAGGCACCGTGTGGGCACCGCAGCGGCCGCCGATCAGAAGGCTGTCGCATTGGGTGAAGTTGCGGGCCTTTTCGGCGCGCTTGTTGATCGAGACCAGGCCGCGATAGGTGTTGTCGGACTTGCCGGCCGAAATGCCCTTGGAAATGATCCGGCTTTTCGTGCGCTTGCCGAGGTGGATCATCTTGGTGCCGGTGTCGGCCTGCTGGCGGCCATTGGTGACGGCGATAGAGTAGAACTCACCCACACTGTCGTCGCCGCGCAGGATGCAGGATGGGTATTTCCAGGTGACGGCCGAGCCGGTTTCCACCTGCGTCCAGCTGATCTTGGAGCGGGGGCCGCGGCAATCGCCGCGCTTGGTCACGAAATTGTAGATGCCGCCCTTGCCGTTCTCGTCGCCCGGCCACCAGTTCTGGACGGTGGAGTATTTGATCTCGGCATCGTCCAGCGCGACCAGTTCCACTACGGCGGCGTGAAGCTGGTTTTCATCGCGCATCGGCGCGGTGCAGCCTTCGAGATAGGAAACATAGGCGCCTTCGTCGCAGACAATCAGTGTCCGTTCGAACTGCCCGGTATTTTCCGCATTCATGCGGAAATAGGTCGACAGCTCCATCGGGCAGCGTACGCCCTTCGGTACATAGACGAACGTGCCGTCAGAGAAGACCGCGCTGTTCAGTGTGGCAAAATAATTGTCAGACTGCGGAACGACGCTTCCAAGATACTTCTTCACCAGCTCCGGATGCTCTCGCACAGCCTCGGAAATCGACATGAAGATGACGCCGGCCTTCTCCAGTTCCTTGCGGAACGTCGTGGCGACGGACACGGAGTCGAACACGGCATCGACGGCGACACGCGGCGCCTCGCGCGCGGTGGCAGCGGTTTCGGCCGCGCCTTTCACGCCCAGCAGCACTTCGGCTTCGCGCAGCGGGATGCCGAGCTTTTCGTAGGTCTCGAGGATTTCCTTCGGGACGTCGTCGATCGACTCATACTTCGCACCGGATTTCGGCGCGGCGTAGTAATAGTATTCCTGGTAATCGATCGGCTCGTAGCGGACCTTGGCCCAGGTCGGCTCCTCCATGGTCAGCCAGCGGCGATAAGCGGCGAGGCGCCACTCCAGCAGCCATTCCGGCTCTTCCTTCTTGGCCGAGATGAAGCGGATCGTATCTTCCGACAGGCCTTTCGGCGAATATTCGGTCTCGATCTCGGTGGAGAAACCAGCGGAATAGTTCTCGGACTCGAGCGCCTTTGCAGCCTCGACGGTTTTCGCGTCAATGCCTTCCTTGACCGTCACTTCCGTGCAGTCGTCTTCGTGCTCGTCAGTTCCGCCGCAGCAGTCCATTACGCCTTTTCCTTCGCGATGATGCGCTCGGCCGCCTTCAGCCACGCATCGGCGACGCCGTCAAAGTCTGACGGCAGTGTACTCCATCCAAAGCTGGTGCGGATTGCCGATTCTGCAAGGTCATCGTCTGCGCCCATGGCCATCAGGACGAGGCTGCGCTTGACCTTGCCGGAGGAGCAGGCCGAGCCCGCGGAGATGCACACACCGGCCAGATCCATGGCCATGACCTGCGTTTCCGCCGGAAAACCGGGCTTCGCGAAATTAGAGACGCCCGCGAGTCGCGGCGAGCCTTTGCCTGTTACGATCACACCGCCTTCGGCCTCAAGACGCGCTTCCATGGCATCCCGGAGCGGACCGAGGGCCTGGTATTTCGGCAGGTCGCGCATGGCCGCTTCAATCGCTGCGGCGAAGCCCGCTATGGCGGCAACGTTTTCGGTGCCGGAGCGCAGCCCCCGTTCCTGCCCCCCGCCATACTGGACGGCCTTCAGTGGTGCTCCGGCCCGATGCCAGAGAGCACCCGCCCCCTGCGGTCCGCCGATCTTGTGGGCGCTGAGGGCGAGGTAGTCCACGCCCAGCAGGCCGACATTTACCGGCACTTTGCCGAGCCCCTGGACCGCATCGCAGATTGTCAGCCCGCCCGCTTCCCGCACAAGAGCAGCCGCAGCCGCGACCGGTTGAATGATACCCGTCTCATTGTTGGCGAGCATCAGGCACAGCACCGGCGTGCCTTTGGCGGCATGGTCCCATGACTTCAGGCGGCTTGCGAGGTCTTCCAGGTCTACCGTCCCGGCGGAGGTGAGATAGGCCGTTTCCATCACGGCGCCGGAATGGGCCGCTGCCTTACCGATGGCCTCATGCTCAAGCGCAGAGACGATCAGCGTGCATTCTCCGCCGAGGCCCGCAACGGCGCCATTCACGGCAAGGCTGTCAGCTTCCGTCCCGCCGGAGGTGAACACGATGTCTTCAGACCGGCTGCCGATAGCTCCGCCGAGGACCGTACGCGCCCGCTCCACAACGCCCCGCGCCGCCCGGCCAGCCGTATGTACGGAGGACGGGTTAACTGCCCCCATGTCATAGACGGCGAGCATCGCTTCGCGCGCTTCCGGGCGCAGCGGACTGGTCGCATTGTGGTCGGCGTAGATCATGGGCCCCATATAGGCCCTTATGTCTAACGACGCACCTGCAGAAAAATTTGCTTTTCAGTGCGCGTTTGGCTTATCACCCCGCGCTTAAACCGAAATTCCGAGGATGCCATGGCAGAACTCATCATTCCGGGCCCTCAGGGCCGTATTGAAGCGCGTTACACAGAGCCGCCGTATGAAGGCGCCCCGATCGCGCTAATCCTCCATCCCCACCCGAAAGCCGGTGGCACGATGCAGGACCCGATCTCGATCATGCTGTATCAGATGTTCGAAAAGCACGGTTTCGGCGTCCTGCGCTACAATTCCCGCGGTGTCGGCCGTAGCCAGGGCCAGTACGATCAGGGCATCGGCGAACTCGAAGATGCCGCCTATGTCCTTGATTATATTGAGAACCTGTCCGAAAGCCCGCGCTATGTCTGGTGTGCCGGCTACTCTTTCGGTGCCTGGATCACGCTTCAGCTGCTGATGCGCCGCCCGGAGATCGACGGCTTCCTCGCCATCTCCCCGCCGGCAAACCATTACGATCTGTCCTTCCTGGCGCCCTGCCCGGCCTCCGGCCTGATCGTATCCGGCGACAATGATTCCGTCTCCTCACCGGAAGACGTCGAACGCGCCCTCACCAAGGTGCGTGTCCAGAAGGGCGAGGAAATCGAGCGGACCACGGTGAGAGGCGCGAACCACTTCTACCAGGATCGCCGTGAAGAGCTGATCGGCACCTGCGAGGAATACCTTCTGCGCCGCCTTGCCGCCGCCGAAGAGAAACTGCGTCTCGAAGCTGAAGGCGACTAATCCAGCACGATTCCGCCCGTCATTGGCTTCGGCACGCCCGTCGTGCCGGGCCAACTGACCGGCAGGCCACGCGCCGTTCGTGCAGCGAGATAAGCGAAGGCTTCGGCCTCGATACTGTCGCCGCGCCATCCGGCTGCTTCCGCGCTCAGCACTTCGCAGGGCAATGCCCGGGCCAGCGCATCCATAAGTGCCGGATTGTGCCGCCCACCGCCGCACGCGATGACACGCGACGGGATTTCCGGCAGCTGTGCGACACCAGCCGCCACAGCACGCGCCGAAAACTCCGTCAGGGTCGCCGCGCCATCTTCCACGGACATGCCGGTGACCATGGCAGCGGAGAAATCATAGCGGTCCAGCGATTTGGGCGGCGCCTCGCCAAACCAGTCATGCTGCAGCAATTGCTTCAGAAGCGGCTCATCTGCGGTTCCTGCTTTTGCCAGCGCGCCACCAAAATCATGGGTGCCGTGCCCATGCCCCTCGACCCATTCATCGATCGGGCCATTGGCCGGGCCCGTGTCGAAGGCGATCAGCGTGCCGTCGGCGAGTTTTGCCGTGATGTTCGCGACACCGCCAAGGTTCAGGACGCAGGCGGCTCCATCGCCCAGCCGCTGCAACAGGGCCGAATGATAAGCCGGAGCGAGCGGCGCGCCCTGTCCGCCGGCCGCCACATCAGCTGTCCGGAAGTCACAGGCGAGCGGCACGCCGAGCGCGGTTCGCATGGCCGGGGCATCGATCAACTGTATCGTTGCCCCAGGTTTGCCTGGCATGGGCCGGCGGTGCAGGACGGTCTGGCCGTGCACGCCGGCGAGCACAGGCCCCGGGCCCGTCCAGCCTGACAGGAGCTGCTGCATCGTCTCGGCATGCGTGTGGGTGATGACCGCTTTCGCCGCTTCGAACGCCTCATCCGGCTGAGGACCGGTCCAGTTCCAGACGCGGGCTGCGTCCGTCGCGACCTGCAGGATCCGGCGCTCTTCGGGCAGGTATTTGCGCTCAGCCGTGGCGCCAAATTCCAGCACGCGCTCGCCATCGGTCAGTATCAGGGCCGCATCCACCGCATCCAGAGAGGTGCCCGACATGAAGCCAGCCACCCATTTTGCCTCGGAATCTGATATCGCGGTGTTCAAGCGGCTCCCTTTCCGTGCTACGCGCCCTGCCTTCACGGAGACACGAGAAGATGAGCGAATACAAGTCGGAATTCCTGAAGACGCTGCAGACGCGCGGCTTCATCAAGCAGGTCACCCACGAGGCCGAGCTTGACGCCTATTGCCAGGCGGGTGTCCCGATTGCGTATATCGGCTTCGACGCGACGGCGGACAGCCTTCACGTCGGCTCCCTTCTGCAGATCATGATGCTGCGCCACCTGCAGAAGGCCGGCGGCAAGCCGATCGTCCTGATGGGCGGCGGCACCACGAAAGTGGGCGATCCGACCGACAAGGAGAAATCCCGCCCCCTGCTCACCAATGAGCAGATCGAGGCGAACATTGCCGGCATCAAGAAAGCCTTCGAGCCGTTCCTCACCTTCGGCGACGGCCCGACCGACGCGATCATGGTCAACAATGACGATTGGCTGGGCAAGCTTGGCTACATCGAACTGCTGCGCGAAGTCGGCGTGCACTTCACCATCAACACGATGGTGAAGCAGGACACGGTTGCCCGGCGCCTCGCCAATGAGCAGCCTTACACCTTCCTCGAATTCAACTACCTGCTGATGCAGTCTTACGACTTCCTCGAACTGTTCCGGCGCCACAAATGCCGCATCCAGCTCGGCGGGTCTGACCAATGGGGCAATATCGTTGGCGGGGTGGATCTCGTCCACAAGGCGGCAGCCGGTGACGTGTTCGGCGTGACAGCTCACCTCATCACCACCGCGTCCGGCGGCAAGATGGGCAAGACCGCCGATGGCGCTGTATGGCTGAATGCCGACCGCAAGAGCCCTTACGAGTACTGGCAGTTCTGGCGCAATTGCGAAGATGCCGACGTCGGCCGTTTCCTGCGTCTCTTCACCGAAATGCCGCTGGAAGAGATCGAAGCGCTGGAAAAGCTCGAAGGCGCTGAGATCAATACCGCCAAGATTGCGCTCGCCAATGCGGCGACGACCATGCTGCACGGCGAAGCGGCGGCAAAAGAATCCGAGGCAGCCGCAGCGGCAGTCTTTGCCGGTGGTGGCACGGCCGCGGCCCTGCCGACAGTCGAAATTCCGTCTGCGGAACTGTTCAGCGACTATCTGGTTGCCGCCGCCTTCACGGCTGCAGGCCTCACCGAGAGCAATGGCGAGGCGCGACGCCTGATCAAGCAGGGCGCGGCCAAGGTCAACGACCAGCAAGTGAAAGACCAGAACGCCACGCTGGCAGAGTCGGACGTTGTCGACGGCAGCATCAAACTGTCCGCAGGCAAGAAACGCCATGCGCTGGTGAAGCCGGTCTAGGCGCTAGAACTCTTCGTCCGGAATCGGCGCCAGTTCGGATGGAATCGGCTCTTCCGGCGGACGCGGTTTGGCTTCCGGGATACGTGTATCCGACGGGTTTTCGAAGATCCGGCGGATCACGCCCGGCGCCAGCGCCGAGAGCGGGTTCACCGAAACGTTGGCCTTCTCCATCGTACCGCGAATGGCATAGGTGAGCGAGAACACGCCCTCGCCGTCCCGGCCGACAACCAGGTCCCCGAGGATCGGAATTGTTCCGAGAGCGGAGTTCATGCCAAAGCTCGGCACGAGCACACCGTCAAACTCGATCTTTCCGTCCGTGGCATCGAAATAGCCATTCGTGGTCAGCCCGAGGGCCGGGCCTTGCGCCTTGGCACCGGACACGACGTACCGGTCGCCTGCCACGGTCAACGGAATATCCAGCTTTGAAAACAGGACACCTTCTCCTCCCAGCGTATCCGCCAGCCCGCGCAACGATGCGAGCGAGAGGATCTGCGTCAGGAAAGGTGCATTGTTCAGGCGGGTGTTCGTGATGGAAATGTCGAATTTGGACGGCTTGTTGTCATTTGCCAGCGTGCCATCCATCTCCAGTTTGCCGCCATCGAGGTAATCAATTCCAAGGAACGCGCTGGCGATAAAACCGGCGTCACCGCTTGAAACGTGGAATGTCGCCGCCTGCCCGCCATTCGTGTTGAAACGCGCCTCGAAAGGAGAGCCATCGGCAGCGAGCCCTGTCGCCATGAACGTCTCGATGCCCGCTACCCCTGTTGCCATGGAGAATTTCGCTTCGGTCATGTCGAGCCCAGGTCGCAGCGTGAGCGTATCGACATTGGCCGAAACGCGAATGGGCGTTTTGCTCCCCGCATCATCCCTGTCGCCAAGAGCGCCCACTCCGGGCATCGCACCGGAGAGGTCCAGGTAGGAGCCCGTCAGACCGAAATTGAGCGCACCATCTCTGCGGGCAACCGTACCGCCTACATCCGCCTTGTTCTTGAGGTACGCCCGGCGCAACGTCGCAGATACGAGTTTGGAATCGCCGCCGAGTGTGAAGTCTCCATCAAGGTAGGCATCGTCCGCATGGAACACGACGGTAGCAGTGTAGCCGTCACCAATCCCTTCATAGTGAACTGAGGCCTTGGCAGGCTTGTCGCGCCCCTTCACCCAGCCGATTTCCGACAGATCCAGCCGGGACTCTGTCAGGTCGAGCGCCGTGTCGGCAACGATACTGGACCCCTCACCGATCTCCGCCTGCACTTCAATCGGGATCTCTCCCGAAAGATAGGCACGCCCGAGCACGCCGAATTCATTCAGGAAGTCCGGGGTGACGATGCTGGAGGCCGACAGGAGCGATGGCTGGTCGCCGTCATTGAAGGCGTCGCGCCAGGTGAATTGCACCGGGGACGGGCCAAGATTGCCGAAGCCGGAAATAGTCATTCCGTCCTGATCGACATTCACCTTCGCGGAGCCTTCGGTCAGGTCGAAGCCAAGAGCTGCATCCTCGAGGCCCGCTTCAGCAACAGTGCCGATCGCAGTGAACCGGATATCCTCGTACGGAACATCATCCAGCGCTGGCCGGAACATCTCGAATGTCATTTCCCCGTTACCGGAAAGGCGCGCCGGGTCAAAATCGATCTGCAGGCGGGAGTCGACCAGCGTCTTCATGACAAGAGAAATGGGTCCATGACCGCGCGCAAATACACGGAAATCGCCACCACGCTCGTTGAAGGCTGGCATCACAAAAGCGCCTTCGTCGATATCCCAGCCGCCATACTCACCGGAATCCAGCGTGACGCGGAACGAATTCCCGGTCAGGCGCCCTTTGCCGTTTCCTCTTTCGACCGGCGGCAGGTCTGACAGGAATTTCACCCAGGCATCTTCCGCCGAAAAGGTGAGCTCAAGATCGGAATCGCGCAGATAGTCGTCCTCCCCAAAGCTGTCGCGCTTCAGATCGATATGGCCCTTGATGTCCTTCAGCGCACCAGCCTCGATATGAGCTCGCGCGAAATTCCGGCCACCAGTCCCAAGACCTACCGGCCAGAATGCCATCACCGTATCCTTGGTCACATCGCCGCTCGTCTCCAGCGCGATGTGTCCAAGAATTGGCGGCTCACCTTCCTGCTTGTCCTGCGTCAGGCCAATGTTGCCCGTTACAAGAAAGCCGGCATCCTGTTCCATGAACACCAGAGCCAGATCATCGATCTGCCGCTCGCTGACACTCATCAGACCGGTTCCCTTGAGCCCTGTCAGCGTAACCGGCCGCTCAAATACGGGGACAAAATCAAGGGTCAGCTGCTCACTGGACAGTTCGAACTCATGGGCGGACTGTCCCTGCAGGATGTTTTTCAATGTCAGGCTCGCTTCGCCGCTGGCCGGACCAAACTTGTCACCCGTCACGTCGATGCGCATCGTGTCGTCATTGGCGAGGTAGGTCGCCGTAACATCCAGTCCCTTCACGTCGAGACCACCACCGAACGGCATATGGCCTTCACCCATGTTGGAATGGAAAGCGATCTCGCTGACCCCGGTCGCACGCGCGAAATCCAGGGTCGCATCGGCATTGGCCGGCAAGCCTTCGAACGCGTCCACTTGCGCGCCAAACCGGGCCGCCAGATCTGCCAGCGGCCAATCAGCCACGGCAAACTCGGCATGCAGCCTGTCTTCCAGCGTGTTGGACCTGACCGTAGCTGCCAGCCCTCCCGGTAATCCGGCCCCCGCACCCGTGCCAGCCGCGCTGACGAGGATGCCGTCGGCCTCACGCGAAATCCGGCCTTTCGCGTCGGTGATGTCGAACACCGGCTGCTTGTTGCTGTCGCGTACGCGGAATTCGAAACCGGAAACGCCCAGATACTCCAGCGCGTAATTTTGTTCCCCTTGCTTCAGCGCTTCCAGGATGGCCGGGAGGATGTCATTGGCGCGCTGCAGCCACTCTTGCGGAGTTTCCGGCAACTTGCCGACCGGAATCTCCGGCAGTGGTTCACCGCCGACGAACCAGGTGGAAGGGGTTTCCTGATCGATGTTGACCCAGCCATCCTCGAGATCGAGACGGAGCACTTCGATATCACCGAGAACAAGCGACGAGCCGGACAGGACGATATTGGCGCGCTGGGCCTCGGCACTGACGTTCCCTTTGGTGTCCATCATTTGCAGGCGCGAGCCGGATATGTGCAGGCGCTTGTCTTCTGCCGACCATTCGAGTTGAACCCCGCCGAGACGCACTTCCCGCCCATCGCGCGCTTCGGTCATCGCGCGCTCCAGATCATCCTTGAAAATCGACAGGTCCATGGGGCCGGAATACAGGCGCGCTGCGAGCAAACCCGCCGCCACCAGAACAAGCAGTATCAAACCGCCGAGGATTTCCAGAAAAATCAGTGAGGCGGTCTGGCGGACCAAGGGCACGCTCCGTACAAGTCGGGTCCAGTCATATACGCCGTTCAGCGCTGTGTCTGGTATAAGCAGTACAGCCGGAGCGCACCATAGGAGGATTACATGGCAATCGGGCCCAAAGAAGGCGGACGTGCCCCGAATTTCAGCATGGATTCAACGCAAGGGCCGATCAAGCTCGGCGACTACAAGGATCAGACCCTGGTCCTGTACTTTTATCCGAAGGACGATACGCCCGGCTGTACGACCGAGGCCAAAGATTTTACCGACCTTGCCAGGGAGTTTGAGAAAGCCGGCGCGAAAGTTGTGGGTGTTTCACGCGACACGCTGGCAAAGCACGAAAAGTTTGCAGCGAAACATGATCTCGCGGTCACGCTCGCATCCGATGAAGATGGCAAGGTTTGCGAAGCTTACGGCGTGTGGGTCGAAAAGAAAAATTACGGCCGGACTTACATGGGAATTGAGCGCTCAACTTTCCTGATCGGACCTGACAAAAAGGTAATCCGAATCTGGCGAAAAGTGCGCGTCAAAGGCCATGCCGAAGATGTACTCAATGTCATCAAATCCGGCGCCTAAAAACTGGCCTGCTGCGAACAATTTTTCCATGTTTAACAAGCCTTTTACCCTCATGGGCGAAAATTTACATGAATTCTGTGCCCGAGGGGTTACACCTCGTATCGAAATCGGTATGTATTATCTCCAAGGGTTTGGGAAACCTGCTGTAGTGGCTACTGCAGCGGGGGCGTGATTTTCCGGTTCTACGGGTGGCGTGAATGGCGAAGTTGAGCGCGAATCTGAAGGCGGCCTTCAATAAAGCCTTCCCTGAGCGTCAAATTTACCATCGTAGCGGCGGTACGGTCCGCTATATTTCTGTGTCTCCGTGGCAGCAGGCGATTTTTGCTGCAGGCATTGCCGCCTTGGCGGGATGGACCGTTTTTGCGACGGGTTCCTTCGTCCTGAGTGGCGGCAGCAGCGCCCTTTCCGGCAACCCCGATGGCCGCGAACTCGCCAAATATGAGCGCTGGGTGCAGGAACTGCGCGCCAAGGATGCCCTGTCCCGTTCACTGCTGGAAGAACGCACCGACGCATTCCAGAAGGAAACCGTGGAGTGGGAAGAGCGCCAGAAGGCCCTCGAAGACCTCTACAAACAGCTTAAAGGCGAGGACGACCTCGAAACCTCGTCCCTCAAGGGCGATGGCGCCGCGCTTCTCGTGCAAGCCTCCATCGAAGAAGCCGACAGCCGTCAGTCTCGCGAGCCTGTGCGCATCACGGCCCAGTTCGAAACCGCCAGTTCGCGCGGCTCGGTCCGGGCCCTCAAGATGGATCAGGAGCGCATTCTCGACGAAGCCGAGGAAATCGCCACGGAGCGGACCGAACGCGCTCGTGGCATCCTGGCACTCACATCTGTCGGTTCAGACCGCATTGTGGCCAGCAGCGAGACGGGCGGCCCGTTCATTTCGCTCGCCAATGCGACGTCCGGGCCTGACCTCAGCAATCTCTCGCTGATGGATACCGGCTTCTACTCTCGTCTCTCGCAGACGCAGGCACGCGTCGCCGAAATGCTTTACTACGAGGACATCGTCTCCTCGTTGCCGCTTGGTATCCCGGTCGGGGTGCCTTATCGGCTGACCAGTAATTACGGCGTTCGCGTCGATCCATTCAAGAAACGCCCTGGCTGGCACAACGGCATCGACATGGCGGCTTATCACGCTGCACCGATCGTCGCCGCAGGCCCCGGCGTTGTCTCTTACGCAGGTCCCCGTTCGGGCTACGGGCGCCTGGTAGAAATCGACCATGGGCACGGCTTCAAGTCGCGCTATGGCCACCTCAGCGGAATTACGGTAAAAAAGGGACAAACCGTGGAGGTCGGCGATCTTGTGGGCAAGATGGGTACAACCGGTCGAAGCACGGGGGACCACCTTCACTTCGAAGTCTGGTTTAACGGCAAACCTTATGATCCAATAAAATTCCTGAAAGCAGGCCGTCATGTTCACCAAGAGTAACAAACACAACGATACGCCGCCGGCACCTGAGCCAGCAAAGGTCCAACCTTCCGTCGATGCCATCCGTGGCGCCGCTTCGAAGCCGGCTGCCCGGGCTGCGTCCATCATTTGCGCAGACATGAAGATCAACGGCTCGGTGACCTCCGAAGGCGCGCTGCAGATTGACGGAACCGTCGATGGCGACGTGGCCGCAACCGACATCACGATCGGCGCATCCGGCCACATCACTGGCGAAGTGAAAGCCGAAGTGGTCAAAGTCAAAGGCCGCATCAAGGGCTCGATCCGTGCCCGCAAGGTCGAGCTGGAGACCGGCGCTCATGTGAAGGGTGACATCGTGCACTCATCGCTGCAGATCCAATCCAACGCCGTGTTCGAAGGACAGGTAAAGCATTCCGATGACCCGCTGAAAGACGCCGCTCCGCGCGCCGCTGCCAGCGATGCCCGTCCGTCGACCTCCGCGAGCGCCACGCCGAACGCCACCAGCGGATTTGGTATCTCGCCAACCGCTTCCTGATTATTTAAGCCAGACAACAAGAAACGCCGGCATCCTCAGGATGCCGGCGTTTTCTTTTGTCGTCTTGTTCTCTTGTGAACTAGCCAGTCTTTCTGACGAGCGCCGTGTTCATGCGGGCCCCCTCAACCACAATCACGTCGCCAGTGTGGATGATCTCCGATCCGTCAACGATTTCAGCGCCCCAGACGGTGTCACCGATCTTCACACGCCCCTGTCCGGCATTGGAAAAGTCTGACGTTGCCACGCCCCGCTGGCCGACCAGGCTGTCCATTCGTTTATTGAGCGTTGGGTGCTCCGGTGTCGTCTTTCGCATCCCGGACAGGACCGTGCGGCCGATAACGAACAAGGCAACGGACGCGGCGCCGAAGAACAGCACCTGCCCCTGCCATGTCGCGAGGCCGTCCGGAGCAAGCCAGGCGAAGGCGGCAGTAATCCACGCCGCGATGGAGATCATCAGCAGATCGAATGTCCCGGTCATCATCTCTATGCCGAAGAGCATCAGGCCGAGTGCGAGCCAGTGCCAGACGGTGAGATGGGTGAAGAGTTCTTCCAACATTGTCGGTCTCCTGGAAACGGGTTGGCGTTCCGGTGACCCGGCTGAAGCCGGGAAACCGGGAAACTCCAGACTTAAGTCCGCGTAGGCGGCACGGCGCCGGATTGACCCTGAACATCCTTTGCAGCGCCGGTGAGGCCCTTGATGCCCTCAATCGCACCGATGATGCTGGAGAACTCAGCCGGAATGATGACAGTCTTCTGCTGGTTGGACGTCGCCAACTTGCCAAAGGCTTCGACATAAGCCTGGCCGAGGAAGTAGTTGATGGCATTGACGTCGCCACGGGCAATCGCTTCCGACACCATCGCGGTGGCCTTGGCTTCAGCTTCGGCTTCCCGCTCACGGGCTTCAGCATCCCGGAAAGCGGCTTCGCGGCGGCCTTCAGCTTCAAGGATCTGCGCCTGCTTCTGTCCTTCGGCCTTTAGAATGGCCGACTGTTTGTCGCCTTCCGCGGTCAGGATCTCGGCACGTTTCAGGCGTTCAGCCTTCATCTGGCGGGCCATGGCCTCAGTAATGTCGGCCGGGGGGCTGAGGTCGGCGATCTCGATCCGGGTGACCTTCACGCCCCACGGATTGGTCGCCGCATCAATCACGTTGAGGAGGCGCGCGTTGATATCGTCGCGGTTCGACAGAACTTCGTCCAGGTCCATCGAACCCACCACAGTACGGATGTTGGTCAGCGAGAGGTTCTGGATAGCGTGATGAAGGTTGTTGACCTCATACGCAGCCGCGACGGGATCAATGACCTGGATAAACACAATGGCGTCGCAGGACACCATGGCGTTGTCCTTGGTGATGACTTCCTGCTGGGGAACGTCGAGGACTGTCTCCATCATGTTCATTTTCCGCCCCACCCGATCGATGAAAGGCGTGATGACGGACAGGCCGGGCGTCAGCGTCTTGGTGTAGCGGCCAAAACGTTCAACCGTGAAATTGTAGCCCTGAGGCACGAATTTGAATGCCGATACGAGGCCAATGATCGCGACGGCCATTACCAGTACGATCACTGCAAAAAACGGATCCATGGGGTCCCTCTCCTTTGTTACGCCTTTAAAGGTGGGGAGAGTTTTCCGTTTTTCAATAAATTTCCAACCAAAAACGGCGTGCTCGTCCCCCAAGCACGCCGATCATGGACTAAATTGGTTAAGGGGCGTTATGCCTGATAAATCAAAGTTGTCCGAGCATGTAGTCCGCGCTGGAAACCTTGAATTCGCCGCCCTGCTCGACATTCAGCTCCGTGACCACACCGTCTTTGACGATCATGGAGTAACGCTGCGAGCGCTGCCCCATACCGAAGCCTGAACCATCCATTTCGAGGCCGATTGCTTTGGCAAACGTCCCGTTGCCGTCCGCCAGCATGCGCACCTTGCCATCGGCACCGGCGCTCTTGCCCCAGGCACCCATCACGAACACGTCGTTGACGGAGGTACAAACCACGTCATCTACGCCCTTGTCCTTGAGGTCACCCAGCTTCTCGACGAAGCCCGGCAGGTGCTTTGCGGAACAGGTCGGTGTGAACGCGCCAGGCACAGCGAACAACGCGACGGTTTTGCCGCCGAAAACGTCTGCCATGCTAACCGGCGCAGGGCCGTCTGCGGTCATTTCCATGAAAGTTGCGTCTGGAAGCTTATCACCGACCTTGATGCTCATCTGCTTTTCTCCCTGCAGGTTTGACCAAGGACATAGGTCGCCGCGTTGTACGACGCAAGGATTCCCGCCCTTGCCAAAGCGCGCGGGATAGCCCAGCCTTGGAATTGAAGGATTTCCGCGCGCCATGGATACTGACCTGACAGGAAAACTCCTGATCGCCCTGCCCGGCATCGGCGACTCCCGGTTTTCTCGATCTGTCATCCTGGTGTGTGCCCATTCCCCGGAATTCGCGATGGGCATCGTGCTGAACAAACCGATGGCGCATTTGCGCCTGCCTCAATTGTTCGAGCAGCTCGATGTTCCCATCGAGGCCGATGTCCCGGACACGTTCGTGCTGGACGGCGGCCCGGTCAGCTCGGATCGCGGGTTCGTGCTGCACACCGACGATGTCTACAATGAAGGCGCCAGCCTGCTGGTTGAGGGCGACATCTGCATGACCGCAACACGGGACATCCTGCATGCCATGGGCTCGAACCATCCGCCGCGGCGCAGTGTACTAGCGCTCGGCTATTCAGGATGGGGCGCAGGCCAATTGGAAGCCGAGTTGGCGGACAATGCCTGGCTCGTTTGCGACCTCGACCCTGAGCTTATTTTCTCCAGTGCCCATGAACGCAAATGGCGTCATGCGCTCGGCCGGCTTGGCATCGACAGTGCCAGACTCCAGGTCGACCCTGGCAACGCCTGACTTGTCGCCCCATCAGTAATGCATGAAGCGAATGGCGGATTCGATGTCCATTGGCCTCGCAAACGCAAATCCTTGTACATAATCGAAACCCAGCGCTCGAAGTCGCCCTGCGTCTTTCTTTTGCTCGACCCCCTCAGCCGTGCTGGTCATGCCCAACCGGTTTGCCAAGAGCGTGATGGTCGAAAGGATTGTGTCTGTGCGGTGCTGTCCCAGACGCCGTGTCAGGCCGTGATCGATCTTCAGGCTGTCGGCCGGAAGGTCCGCCAGCCATGCGAACGATGAATGCCCGGTACCGAAATCATCAAGAACCAGTCCCGCCCCAACGGCCTTCAGGGCCATCGCAGCTGACAAGGCGAAATCCGCATCGCGTAAAGCGGCCTGCTCCGTCAGCTCGATTTTCATCGACCGTTCCGGCAGATTGTAGCCGTTGATCAGCGCCTCCACGAGCGCAGGCAGCGTGCCGCGGGCAAGATCCCGCGCCGTGAGGTTCACCTGCATGAACAAGTCATCGCGGCCGGTGATGTCGCGCAACCGTGCCAGCGCTTCAGCGGAACGGATCAACATGTTGGAGGCAAGGGCCTCATCTTCATATCGGCTCGGCGGAGATGTGAGGCCACCGTCATCCCAGCGGGCCAGGGCCTCAAATCCGGCCACCTGGCCATTACGCAGGGAGACGATCGGCTGGAAAACCGGCGCGAGATCTGGTCCCGGCTTCAGGTCTGACGGGTCGATCTCCTGCAGGTCGTCCCCCATCAGGAGCATGCCGCGCGCTTCGGTATCTCCGATAAAGGCCCCGACGAGATGAACTCCGCGCCCGCTCGAGAGGCGCAAATTGCAACGCACAGGACCTTCGCCTGCATCGAACGTCCGTTCCAGCCGTCCGCGGCTTAGGCCTTCGAGCATCTGTTCGAGCGCATCGATCGACCAGTCGCCGGACAGTTCTGAACAGTCCGACCCGCGCGGTACATCGATCACGAGGCGTTTGGCCTGAGCATTCCAGTGCCAGTTGCCTTGCGAGTTAATCTCTGGAGGTTGCGCCATGACAGGATGAATCTAGCGCTGCATTGCCGGCCTGACGAGGGCGAAAAGTATGTGATCCTCCCGCTTTCCCGCAATCTCCAGGTATTCCCTTGCGTATCCTTCACGCTCGAAACCAACATTTGCGAGGACGCGTTGCGAGCGCTCATTGGTCGGCAAGGTGCCAGCTTCAATGCGACAGAGGTCCAGAACCTGAAATGCCCAGGCGCATATCGTGCCGACCGCCTCCCGCATATATCCGTTGCCTTCGAACTCTGCGCCAATCCAATAACCGAGATTGGCTGCCTGTGCGGGCCAGCCACGGACATTGGTGATCGACACGCCACCGACCAACCGGTTGTCATTCTGCCGTCGGATCAGAAATACATGCGCCCGGCCACTGCGCCAGCTACTGTGCCACGCCTTCAGGCGCCGGCTCCAGTCCGCCTTGGTGTGCACGTCGCTTGGCCAGACAGGTTCCCATGGCTCCAGGTGCGCACGGCTACGTTCCCTGACATCCGCCCATTCAGCGAAATCGGCCCGGAACGGCGGTGCAAGCACCAGCCGCTCCGTCGTGACCAGCGTTTCGCGCAGGGGCGGCAGCATCTTACCGGCTCCGCCCCACATGCTGCTCGATGCGTTGACGCACCGCGGCGAGGGAAGCTTCGGTTCGCTCGAACACTTCTTCGCGTTCGTAGAGCACTTCGGCGCGAGCGGGCATAGTCGGTTTGCGGCCGGTCGCCTCTTCCACCGTTTCCGGGAATTTTGCTGCCGCCGCCGTCGCGAGCACGACGGTTTTGACATCCGCGTCCGGAAGACGGCGTGCGTGGAACGTACCCACTGCCGTATGCGGACAAATTTGCCAGCCGGTTTCCTGCTCGAACCGCTTCATCTCGCCCATCGTCTCGTCATTGCTGACGGACGCTGCAGAGAGACCGGAGCATTTGAGACGCGAGACAGCTTCCTCCGGCAGCGGAGCTTCACCAGCCTGCTTGTAAGTGTCGTAGGTATTGCGAACCGCATCGGCATCGCGGCCCGTCATTTCGAACAGAAGGCGTTCGAAGTTGGATGGCACGGAAATATCCATTGCCGGGCTGGGTGTGGCGACTGCCGAAGCTCGCGACATGACGCCGGTGTTGAACAGACGTGCCAGCGCATCATTGGCGTTCACCGCGCAAACCGCTTCGAACCCGCCGCTCAACAAGCCGCAGCGTGCCGCCACATAACCTGCCAGCGCATCACCCATGTTTCCGCTCGGCACGACAAAGCGCAGCGCCCCGCCAAGAGCTGCCTGCACGGTCGCGTAATAAACCGACTGCGCTGCGACACGAGCCCAGTTGATCGAGTTCACCCCGGACAGGTTTACGCGGTCCACAAACTCCCGGTCACCGAACATGTCTTTGACGATCGCCTGGCAATCATCGAAATCTCCATCCAGCGCCAGGTTCACGACATTCGCGGCACCAGTCGTGGTCATGAACATGCGCTGCACCGGAGAAATCCGGCCGTGCGGATGCAGGATCACCAGGTCCGCATGTTTCGCGCCAGCGAACGCAGCCGCCGCCGCCCCACCCGTATCGCCCGACGTTGCACAGACAATCATCATGCGCTGGCCGGACTTACCGAGCAGGTAGTCATAGATCTGCGCGATGATCTGCATCGCGATATCCTTGAATGCCAGCGTCGGACCGTGGTGCAGCTCCATCAGCCATGCGTCCTGCCGCCACTGGGTCAGCGGCGCGACGCACTGATGCGCAAAGCTGCCATAGGCGCGTTCGCAAAGCGGCTTCAGGTCTTCCAGCGGAATCGCATCGCCCGTGAAGGCAGACAGGATGCGCGCGGCCACTTCGTGGTAGGTTTCGCCCTTGGCAGGCGGAGCGATCTGCGGAAAGCTTTCCGGCACATACAGGCCGCCATCCGGCGCGAGGCCAGCCAGACATGCGCCGGCAAAGTCAGTGGACGGAGCCTGGCCCCGGGTAGAAATGTACTTCACGATTTGCCCTCGTTCCGGAACCTGAGCCGTCCCTTCTGATGATGAAAGGCGAGATATACGCCGATGAGCGCCATGGCCAGCCCCCACCACGTGATCGCATAGCCAAAATGCCTTTGCGGCGGCAATTCATCATCCAGACGCAGGCGGGCATAAGGATTGTCGATCAGGTAGGGGCCGCTTTCAGAGACGAAGCGGATGACTTCCGGCTCGAAGACATCTGGCGCCACGCGGCCCTCTGTCTCGTCTGGCAGCAGCGACGCGAATTCCGCGGGGTCGAGCACGTAGAAAACGCGATTTTCCATGTCGTCTGCAGCGGTGAAAGCATTGCGCTTGAAGGCGGGCTTGTAGATGCCTCTGGCTGACAGGCGCCCGGCCGGACAATGCTCTCCGTCGCACACGGCAGGCGGATCAATCTGCTGGATGATTTCGATGGGTGTGTAGACTACAGCTTCACCGGTATCGACCGCGACAACCCGCATCCAGCCGGATTGCCCTTCGACATAGTAGTAGGACAACACCTCGCTACCTGGAACGATCTCGCCGTCCAGAACGGTCCACTCCGGTGTCTGGCGATCGATCTCCATCTTCTGGAGGAAGCGGCCATATTGCCAGTTGCCTAGCCAGATCAGGATGCCCAGGCTGATGAGCGTGAACACCGTCATCACGGGATACGGACGAAAAGTCATCTTCGACCCTTTCAGCCGCAGGGAAAGGCCCTGCCCGAATAAGCAGAGCCCGCCGGGCGGTTGCGCGCCGGCGGGCCCTTGAAAGTCAGCGCTTGCTTGCGCGTCCGTCTAGTGCCCTGCGCCCAGTGCGAGGTACGGAGTGACGTAAACGAAAGCGAAGAGGAACAGCCAGACGACGTCAACGAAGTGCCAGTACCAGGCAGCGAATTCGAAGCCGAGGTGCTTCTTGGCCGACATGCCACCCACGAGAAGGCGGAGCAGGCAGACGATCAGGAACAGCGTACCGATCACGACGTGGGCACCGTGGAAGCCGGTCGCCATGAAGAAGGCCGAGCCGTAGAGCGTGCCGTCGAAGCTGAACTGTGCGTGGCTGTATTCGAAAACCTGCAGCGCGGTGAAAGCCATGCCGAGCAGGATAGTAACCAGAAGGCCGAGCTTCGCGCCGGAACGGTCATCGTGCTGGAGCGCGTGGTGGGCCCAGGTCACGGTGGTACCGGACAGCAGCAGGATCAGCGTGTTGATCAGCGGCAGGTGGAACGGGTCGAAGGTCTCGACGCCAACCGGCGGCCAGTCCTTGAACTTGGCCAGCGCATCCGCGAACAGCGGGTTGGCAGCATCCCAGTTCTCGCCGACGCGAGCGCTGTGGAAGATGGCAAATTCGAAGAAGCTCCAGAACCAGCCAACGAAGAACATCACTTCAGACGCGATGAACAGGATCATGCCATAGCGCAGGCCAATGGAAACAACCGGCGTATGGTCGCCAATCTTGCCTTCCTTGATGACTTCGCGCCACCAACCGAACATGACCCATGCGACCATGGCGAAACCGACGGCCAGCAGCCACACGGTTCCCTTTTCCATGCCGAAAAGGCCCTTCATGTAATTGACGCCGCCAAGCGCCAGAACCAGTACCGACAACGAGCCGAGAAGCGGCCACGGTGACGGGTTGACCAGATGATAATCGTGTTTGACTTCGCCGTGAGCCATGTCTGGCGGACCCCTTGATTTATATCCCTAGAATCTCTGAGCTGTTTAGACCGCTCCGGACCGAAAGTGCAACAGTTTCAGCCGCCCGTGGCTGAATTCGCCGCACCCCAGGCTGCCTGGGTCTTCGGCCCTTTGTATTTCGAACTTTCATAGAAAGTGTAGCTGAGCGTGATGGTTTCCAGCTGGTCGGCCACATGATCTTCAACCATATCGGGCGAGATAAAGTAGACCACTGGAAGCTTCTTGGTCTCGTGCGGGGCGATGACCCGCTCGTCAAAACAGAAACACTCCAGCTTGTTGAAGTACTTGCCGGAATAGTGCGGCGTCACATTGTAGGCCGCGATGACGTGGATTTCTTCATCCGTCGGGTTGGAAACTTCAAAGAAGGCAAGGCCATGCTGGCCAATCTTGACGTCTTCGGAGCGCTGAAGCGGACGGAATTCCAGAGGCGTATCGGCCACATTCGTATCGAAGCGCACCGTAATCGTCTGATCGACAATCTCTTTCGGGGCGGACGTCGCGATGCGGGTCGTACCGCCATATCCGGTCACCCGGCAGAATGTGCCGTAGAGCGGCTTGGCCGCAAAGCCGAGCCCCAGCATGGCGGTGAAGACGGTCAGCGAGATCCCGGCGACCTTTGCATTCGACAGCTTCATTGCTCAGGTGCCTCCTCTTCGTCGACCGTGGCATCAGCCGCCGCAGGTTCTGGCGACAGATTCGCCGGCGGAACAGCCTGATCCGGCGACATGCCGGGCGGAAGCGCCGGTGCCTCGTCCTGCCCCGCTTCGTTCATATTGTAATAGAAGTTGGCCTTGTTGTCCTCTGAACCGCTGAGGCGCACAAAAGTTGTGAGACCCACAAGAAAAACAAAGCCCAGCAATGCCAGCCCAAGCCAGAGGTTGCGCCGCTTTTGCGCCGTTCGTGCCGCGTCATCCAGATGTGCTGGTTCCGGGAACTGCTCGCCGCCCTTCTTCACGCCATCATCGCTCATTTACAGGCCTCCGACAGGGAAATGCAGACCGGCTGCGTGCTCCACGATCAAGGCCGCGAAGACGAGGAAAAGGTACAGGATCGAGAAGAGGAACATGCTACGCGCAAGTTTCTGGTCGGCACCGGGTGCGCCGTTGTCCCCCGCATGCGAACGCCAGACCCGCACGGCGAAATACAGGAAGGCCAGGTTCAGCACTCCGGTGACCACGCCGTAGATCCAGCCACCCAGTCCGGTCACCAAGGGTGTCATCGAAACCGCCGCAAGGACGATCGTATAGACCAGCATTTGCAGCCGGGTCGCCTTCGCGCCATGCGTGACAGGGAGCATGGGCACGCCGGCTTTCTCGTATTCGGAATGCGCCAGCAGGCTCAGCGCCCAGAAGTGCGGCGGCGTCCAGAAAAAGGTAATTGCGAACAGGATCCAAGCGTCCAGCGGCGTATTGCCGGTGACCGCAGCCCAGCCGATAACCGGCGGGAAAGCCCCGGCCCCGCCCCCGATCACGATGTTCTGCGGCGTCGAGCGCTTCAGCCACATCGTATAGATGACGCCGTAATAGAAGATCGAAAACGCCAACAGCCCGGCCGCCAGCCAGTTCGACGCGAGCCACATGAGCAGGACAGACACGCCGCTCATGATCATGCCCAAGGCAATCGCCTCTTCGCGCGGCACGGCGCCGGATGGAATCGGCCGAGTGGACGTCCGCGTCATCACGAGATCGATATCGGAATCGTACCACATGTTGATCGCGCCCGCCGCGCCGGAACCAAGCGCCACAGCCAGCACCGCAATTGCCGCCATGAGAGGGTTCATGGATTGCCCGGTCACACCGGTTGCCGCGATGAGACCGGCTACGGCGGTGAATACAACCAGCATCATGATGCGCGGCTTCAGCAGCTGCACATAATCGCCAGCTGTGCCGTAGCGCTTTTCTGGAGTAGCGGGGGCGTCGGTCATTGCAGGTCCGGTTGGTGTGTTTCTGGTATGGGTCTGCGAGCCAGTGCTGTCAGCGCGACAATTGGGCCGTCGCGGCCACAGATGGGCTCATTCCTTATCAAACTTGCGGTTCAGGCGCCATTCGAGCGCGAGGTAAGTAGCTTCGGCGATCATGAAGGCGATGGGCACCAAAATCAGGCTGATCAGGTCTGTCGAGGCGCCGGAAAGCTTCTGCATCACGTCGAAGATCGCCGCGAACACGATACCGACCAACCCCGAATTGACGATCACCAGCTTGCGGCTGGGCTTTGTCCGCAACAGCCCCTTCGGCTGACGCCAGAGCACCCAAAGGCCGATACCTCCGGCAATCAGCGCGATGACGGACACGGTAATCGCGATGTTCGGATCTATTGTCCGCACCTTGTCGAACAACCGGTCCACGGCCGGGTTGCGCGGCAGGAACACCACGATGAAGGCATACATGCCAATCACGATGGGCAGGCGCATGTTCAACAGATCAGGTCCTTCTTTCCGGGACTTTGGAAAGCGAACGGCCTCCCGTGATACGAGAGGCCGCTGCGATTGAGTGGATCAGGCGGAGATCGCTTAGTGACCGCCCTTGGCCGTGACGTGCGGCAGTTCGTTGTACTGGTGGAACGGCGGCGGCGAAGGCAGCGTCCACTCCAGCGTCGTGGCGCCTTCGCCCCACGGATTGGCTTCACCCTTGCGGCGGCGGATCAGCGCTTCGGCCAGGCCGACGAAGAAGACCAGCGTGGCAACCATGGTGATCGCGTAACCGACCGAAGACCAGTGATGCCAGGTGGCGAAGCCGTCGGCATAGTCGATGTAGCGGCGCGGCATGCCCTGCAGACCGAGGAAGTGCTGCGGGAAGAACAGGACGTTCGAACCGATGAACATCAGCCAGAAATGCAGGCCACCGATCATGCCGTTGTACTTGATGCCGAACATCTTCTCGAACCAGTAGTACCAGCCCGCGAACAAGCCGAACACGGCACCCAGCGACAGCACATAGTGGAAGTGCGCCACAACGTAGTACGTATCGTGCAGCGAGTGGTCGATACCGGCATTGGCCAGAACAACACCCGTCACACCGCCAACAGTGAACAGGAAGATGAAGCCGATTGCCCACAGCATCGGGACCTTGAACTCGATGGAGCCGCCCCACATCGTGGCGATCCATGAGAAGATCTTGATGCCCGTCGGGACCGCGATGACCATGGTCGCAGCAACGAAGTAGGCCTTCAGGTCGACGTCCATACCGACCGTGTACATGTGGTGTGCCCACACGACGAAGCCGATGACACCGATCGACACCATGGCGTAAGCCATGCCGAGGTAGCCGAAGATCGGCTTCTTGGAGAAGGTCGACACGATGTGGCTGATGATGCCGAAGGCCGGCAGGATCATAATGTAGACTTCCGGGTGGCCGAAGAACCAGAACAGGTGCTGGAACATGATCGGATCACCGCCGCCGGCCGGATTGAAGAACTGGGAACCGAAGTTCCGGTCCGTCAGCAGCATGGTCAGCGCAGCGGCAAGCACCGGCAGCGACAGGAGCAGCAGGACAGCTGTCACCAGAACACCCCAGGCGAACAGCGGCATCTTGTGCAGGGTCATGCCCGGCGCACGCATGTTCAGGATGGTCACGATGAAGTTGATGGCGCCAAGGATCGACGCGATACCCGCGGTGTGAAGCGAAAGGATCAGCACGTCCATCGCCGGGCCGGGGTGACCTGTCGTCGACGACAGAGGCGGGTAAAGAACCCAACCGCCAGCAAAGCCATTACCAGCGGAACCACCCGGGATCATCATCGAAATGGAAGCCAGGACGAATGCCGCAACGGTCAGCCAGAAAGAGATGTTGTTCATGCGCGGGAACGCCATATCCGGCGCACCAATCATGAGCGGAACGAACCAGTTGCCGAAGCCGCCGATCAGAGCCGGCATAACCATGAAGAAGATCATGATCAGGCCGTGATAGGTGATGACCATGTTGTAGAAATGCTTGGCATTCTGGATCGCCACGTCGCCTTCGCCGGCGACAAAGCGTGTCAGCACGCCGATACCCGGCTCAGCGAGTTCCCAGCGGATCAGGCCGGACAGGGTGTACCCCACGATCCCCGCAATCATCGCGAAGATCAGGTACAGCGTACCAATGTCCTTGTGGTTGGTGGAAAACAGCCAACGCGTGAAAAAACCAGGCTTGTGGTCATGATCGTCGTGGGCGTGGTCGAGGGCGACTTCATCCATAGGCATGGGACGTACTCTTCTCTCTCGGTTTATTCAGTGACCGCAGCGAACTTGGTCGCCGGTTCGATGGACGCGATATTCTGCACCGAGGCGGCTGCAGCATCATATTCGCCAGCCAGCATCAGCTGCGCCCAGCGATCGAATTGCTCTTGCGGCACAACGCGCACCTCAATCGGCATGTAGGCGTGGTTCACGCCGCACAGTTCGGAACACTGGCCGTAGTAAGCGCCCGGTTGGTCGACAAGGAACCAGCCTTCATTCAGGCGACCCGGCACAGCGTCAGTCTTGATGCCGAATGCAGGCACAGCGAACGAGTGGATCACGTCAGCAGCGGCCGTGTAGTAGCGCACATAGCGGCCAGCGGGCACAACCATCGGATAGTCGACGGACAGGTTGCGAACACCCTCAGTGGAATCTGTCGACAGGCCGACATGAAGCGGGTTCGACACGAACTCCAGCGGGTAACCGGCATCGTCGGTGATATCCGGGTAAGTGTAGGTCCAGTTCCACTGGTTGCCTTGCGCCTTCACGTTCACGAAGCCTTTGGCAGCCGCTTCCGGATTGTATTCCTTCGTGAAGCGCTCGTATTCGGCCGACTTGCCATCTGCCAGAAGCTTGTTCGCTTTGTCCTGAACCTGCTGCAGGTTCGGCGGAACGTCTTCATAGTAGAGGTTCGGGAACGACTGGCTGGCAATCGCCACCAGGATCAGCGCCGGAACAACCGTCCAGATCACCTCGATAAGCGTATTGTGGCTGAATTTCCGCGGCGTCGGATTCGAGCGCGAATTGTGACGCAGCATCACGTAGAGCAACAGCAAAAGAACAAAAATCGTAATGGGAATGATGATCCACAGCAGGAAAGTGTGGAAGTGGTGGATACGCTCTGCAATGCGCGTCGCGGCAGGTTGCATACCGAGCGCGCCATCGCGCGGAATGGCAGCAAAAGCCGGAGCGGCGAACAACGCTGCGCTAAGAGCGGCAAGTAGGTGTCGCACGAAGGAATCCTCGTCTCGTTGGAATCTCTGCTCCTGTATCTACAATACGTACTAGCCGCAACCTACCTCTTTCCGCGCTCAATATTGTCGCAGCCTGTCGTCGCTTCATCGCAATGATGGTAAACTGTTCCTACATAAACTCGTTATTCGGAGGCTATCATGATCCGATCTACCCTGCTTGCAGCCAGCTTCATCGCCCTAATTGCACCTTTCGCGTCCGCGCAGGTGTCCGTTATCGGTGGCGGGATCGCCCGTGACTGTTACGAGGCCGCGCTCTACGGCCGGACTTCCAACCAGGAAGGCGAGAAGATCTGCACCAAGGCCATCGAGGCCGAAATGATGAAAATGGAAAACCGGGCGGCAACCTATACGAATCGCGGCGTGCTGCGCATGCGGGCTGGCAATTACGACGGTGCCCTGTCCGATTACTCGACCGCCAAGAACATGAAACCCGAGCTTGGGGCCATTTGGCTGAACGAGGGCGCTGCCTACATTTTTCAGAAGGATTTCGACTCGGCACTCATCTCGCTCGATAAGGCAATCGAGCTGGACAGCCAGGAACTCTATGCTGCCTATTACAATCGGGCCATCGCGCGCGAAAATACCGGCGATCTGGCTGGCGCCTATTCGGACTTCCAAAAAACCCTCGAACTCAATCCCGAGTTCGAACGGGCCAAATGGCAGCTCACCCGGTTCACGATCGCCAATTGAGCCGCTGAGAATCAGCACGTCAGCCTCTTGCCGCTCCACGCGCGGGCGCGCATCTAGTCTGTATGACTGAAAACGCCCTTCCCTTCGATCTTCGCCAGGCCACCGAAATCCTTGCCGACGCCGTGCGTGGCGGCGACGACGGAGACCTGTATGTGGAACGCTCACGCTCGGAGAGCTTTGTCTTCGACGATGGCCGCCTGAAGTCGGCAGCATTCGATACGGATCAGGGTTTTGGCTTGCGCGTCGTCGCGGGCGAGGCGCAAGGCTCAGGCTATGCTTCCGAGCTTTCGCTGGAAGCCATCCGGCGGGCCGCATCGACGGCATCCGAAGCGAAACGCGGTTATTCCGGCAAACTGGCTGCCAGCCCCATTCCAACCAATCGCCGACTGTATCAGCCGATCGACCCGACCGTTGCCCCGGACTTTTCGGTGAAGACCGGGCTGCTGGCCGAGATCGATGCCTGGGCCCGGGCAAGTGACCCGCGTGTTGTCCAGGTCTCCGTTTCCCTTTCTGGCAGCCATACGGAAGTTGATATCCTGCGTCCCGATGGTGCGGCGTTTTCCGACATCCGGCCGCTCGTTCGTCTGAACGTCTCGGTTACTCTGGAGGAGAATGGCCGGCGCGAGTCAGCTGGTGCGGGTGCGGGCGGACGCGCCGCTTACGATGAGTGGATTCGGCCAGAGCGATGGCAGGACATGGTACGCCGCGCCATTCGAAAGGCATCGGTAAATCTTCAATCCATTGCCGCTCCGGCTGGCGAGATGGAAGTTGTGCTTGGCCCGGGCTGGCCGGCCGTCCTGTTGCACGAAGCTGTCGGCCACGGACTGGAAGGTGACTTCAATCGCAAGGGCACCAGCGTCTATGCCGGACGGATCGGCGAGCAGGTCGCCGCAAAGGGCGTCACCGTCATCGACGATGGTTCCATTGAGGCACGCCGCGGCTCGCTCTCCTTCGATGATGAAGGCACACCGACCCAACGGACCGTGCTGATCGAAGACGGCATCCTGAAAGGCTACATGCAGGATCGTCTCAACGCCCGCCTGATGGGCCAGCAACCGACCGGCAACGGACGGCGCGAAAGCTATGAAGCGCAGACCATGCCCCGCATGACGAACACCGTGATGCTGGGCGGCGACAAGGATCCCGAAGAGATCGTTTCATCGATCAAGCGCGGTTTGTGGGCGGTCGACTTCGGCGGCGGACAGGTCGATATCACCTCCGGCAACTTCGTCTTCCAGTGCACCGAGGCCTATCTCGTCGAGAACGGAAAAGTTATCGCGCCGGTGAAAAACGCCACCCTGATCGGGCACGGCCCGACCGTGCTTCAGGACGTCACCATGATCGGCAATGACTTCGCCATGGATGACGGCGTGGGCATGTGTGGCAAGGCCGGGCAGTCCGTGCCGGTGGGCGTCGGGCAGCCAACCCTCAAAATTGGTGCCCTGACGGTAGGCGGCGCAGGCTAAATTTGCTGTAACAACCGGGGCTTGGGACTTGAAGGGCCGGAATCAATTTGTCACTTTCTGGCCACAATCGGGCAGAGGGATGCGAATCGATTCGTTCGCACGCCCGATCAGTAGAGGACGGTACACGATGCGTTTCCTGGTGGGTGCCCTGATCGGGGCGACTTTCATAACGGCCCCCGCTTTTGCGGAGCCGGGCGCCCTGCCCGCAGATTCAGCCTGGCAAATGGTGCAACGCGGTGAAATCGTTGTGCTGGATGTGAGAACGCCATCGGAATGGGCCATGACCGGCCTGCCCCGCGACAGCCATGGCATCAATGTAAAAGACCGGGACTTCATCGCCCAGGCGCGTGGCGCTGTGCTTGGCGACCTGGATCATCCCATCGCTGTCATCTGCCGGAGTGGCAAACGCTCCGGCGAAGCGGCCAGCGAACTCGAGAAAGCCGGCTTCACGCATGTGTTCGATATCAAGGAAGGCATGGTCGGCAATGATGAAAGCGGCGAAGGCTGGCTGAAACGCGGCCTGCCGACAGACCCGTTCATTCCGCCGTACAACTGAGATCTGGCATCCGCAGGCATTTTATCGGCCGGCAGACAGAAAAAAGGGCGGCTCCAGATGGGGCCGCCCTTTTCTTGCTGTGCCTATCCGATGCTAGCTCAGTGTCTTATCCGGTGCACCCGGATCGGTATTCGACCCGAACGTATCTACCGTGCCCACGTCCGCAACCGAGTCATCCGACAAGGTGTCGAGATGCATCATCCTGGTCATGAAGGGCGCCGCAATCGCGAACAGGACGCCCACTCCAATCGCGAACCAGCCGACCTTGGTGTAGACGGACAAGACCTGGCCAACGCCTTCCCCGCCCGAGGCAGTCGCCTGAGCGATGATCGCAGCCACCGCATTGCCAGCGCCGGACGCAAGGAACCACGCGCCCATCATCAGGCCGACCATCGAGGTCACCGACAGGCGGGTCATGGCTGACAGGCCCACAGGGCTCATGCAAAGCTCACCAGTCGTGTGCAGAAGATAGATCAGGAAGATGAAGATCACCGGAGTCATTGCACCAGCGTTGGAACCGAAAGCCAGCACAAGGAAGCCCAGTCCAAGCTGCATCAGCGCCAGCGCGAACTTCATTGGCGCACTTGGTTCCCAGCCCTTCTTGCCGAGCCAGACCCACAGGCCTGCGAACACCGGACCAAGCGTCATGATGTAGAAGGCATTGATCGACTGGAACATGGATGCCGGAACTTCCCAGCCGAACAGGTTACGGTCGACATGCTCATCGGTGAACAGATTCAGCGACGAGCCAGCCTGCTCGAACAGCCCCCAGAACAAGACATTGGTGGTGATCAGGATCAGCGCAACAATGATCCGGTTGCGCTGGTGCGGGTTCAGCTTCGCGACCGCACGCCAGACGATGTAAAGATAAGTAATCGTCATCGCGATCAGCAGCAGCGTATTCACCGTGCCCTGGCTGCGCACCAGGAACCAGACGATGAACGTAACCACGATTGCGCCCAGCCAGATCATGTGTTCACGGTTCAGCGGGCCCACCATCGGAGCGGCGAGTTTTGCCGGATCACTCGGCTCGCCTGCCCCACGCAGGGCAGGCTTGCCCCAGACGAAGACGATCAGGCCGAGCAGCATGCCGACACCGGCCGCACCAAAGCCGTAGGCCCAACCGAATGTCTCACCCAGGTAGCCCGCGATCAGCGCCCCGAGGAAGGCGCCTGTGTTGATGCCCACATAGAAAATCGTGAAAGCGGAGTCGCGACGCGTATCCGTCTTTTTGTACAGCGAGCCGACGATTGTGGAGATGTTCGCTTTCAGGAAGCCCACACCCACGATGATCAAGGCGAGGCTGAAATAGAAGATGTTCAGGACGCCGGAGTCCGGAGACTGCCCATCAAGGACCGGATCTCCCTCAATCGCCATCCCGAGGTGTCCGGCCACAAGGAAGATGGCACCGATCGTCACCGCCTTGCGCGCACCGAGGTATTTGTCGGCCAGGAATCCACCGATCACCGGTCCGATATAGACCAGCGTCGTATAGGCGCCGTACAGTCCATACGCGGCTTCACGGTCAAACAGGAAATGCTTGGTCAGGTACAAGACCAGCAGCGCTCGCATCCCGTAGTAGGAAAACCGCTCCCACATCTCTGCAAAGAACAGGACGAACAGCCCTGTCGGATGCCCCAGAAAGGTCTTCTCCTGCCCCTGTCCGGCGGCAATCGCGTTATCGGTCACCTGTTTCACTCCCTCAGCTTCCCTGAATTGCGCATATTGAGCGCGCTATGGCGCTCGGCTCAAGGCAGTTTCTGCTTTTTCGGAAGGAATAGAGGGAAAGCTTTGCCTCAGTATGCCTGTTCCGTGAAAACGTGGCGCACGTCGCGATTCCACGGTCCGTAATAGCGTTCCAGCAGCCGGTTGGCCGGTGATTTGCCTGAACGGGCAATCTCGTCCAGTTCCGCCAGGTATCCGGTCTCGTTATCGCCGGATGCGGAGAGGTTATTACGATTGCTGAGGCCGATACGCGCAAGATCCAGCATTTCCATCGCCAGATCCTGCATGGTGGCGCCACCCGGAATGGGGGTCTTCAGGCCGAGGGTTCGCACCGACTGGCGCATGGCTTCACGCTCTGCCGCCGTCCAGTTCTTCACCCGGTCCCAGGCACCATCAAGGCAGACAGGGCAATACAGAAGGCCGACCCAGAAGGCCGAGAAAGCACAGAGGTGCGACCACGGCCCGGCATCAGATCCGCGCATTTCAAGGAATCGCTTCAGGCGCACTTCCGGGAAGATCGTCGAGAGATGGTCCGCAAAGTCATCCATCGCGGGCAGCTCGCCCGGAAGGATTTCCAGCATTCCTTCCATGAAGTCCCGGAAGCTGAGGCCGCTGGCATCGAGATACTTCCCGCCCCGGCGCACGAAATACATCGGCACGTCGAGGGCATAGTCGACATAGCGCTCAAAGCCCATTCCGTCCTCGAACACGAAGGGCAGCATGCCGGTACGGTCCGGGTCCGTATCTGTCCAGATCTGTGACCGGTAGGAGAGGAAGCCATTAGGCCGGCCTTCCATGAACGGAGAGTTGGCGAACAGCGCCGTACCCAGTGGCTGCAACGCCAGCGCCACGCGGAATTTTTTCACCATGTCGGCTTCGGACGCGAAGTCGAGATTCGTCTGCACGGTGCAGGTACGGAACATCATCTGGCGGCCAAGGCGCCCGACCTTGTCCATGTATTCCATCATGATCTTGTAACGGCCCTTGGGCATCACCGGTGTCTCAGCCAGGCTCCACAGGGGGCTGGCTCCGAGCCCAAGGAATGAGATGCCCAGCGGATCGGCGATCTCGCGGACTTCTTCGAGGTGACGCCCCACCTCGGTACAGGTCTGGTGGATCGTTTCCAGGGGGGCACCGGAGAGCTCAAACTGGCCACCCGGTTCAAGCGAGACGCTGGCGCCATCGCGCTGCAGGCCGATCAGCTTGCCGCTTTCAACAATCGGATCCCAGCCGAACCGGTCGCGTAGACCTTCCAGCATGGCCAGCACGGAGGCTTTTCCCTCATAGGGCAGCGGCGCGAGGTTCTCGCGCAGGAAGCCGAACTTCTCGTGCTCGGTCCCGATGCGCCAGTCTGCAGCCGGCTTGCAACCGGCCTCCAGATATTCGGCAAGCTCATGCTTTCCCGCGATACGCGGGGAGGTTTCGTCGATGTCCGACGTTGGCGTGGTCATCCCGAACCCCCTGTTGCGAACCAGAATGAGGCTTGCAGATAAGGATGTTTCGCTTGAACGCCAACCGCGTTATTCTCACGAATTCGTTTTGTTGAGAGTCCGCAGATGACCAAGATGACCACCGATGAACGCGACGACCTGAAAATGTGGGCGCGTCTGCACGTTCGGGGCGGCTATGAGCCGCTGGAGGAGATCGAGGAGATTCTGCTGGATTACGCTCAGGACTTCCGCAGCCCCCTCACCGACCGGGACCGTCAGATCGAGGTGCGCAATGCCTTGGTGCATGCCGTGTCGGCACTGGTGGAAGAGCAGGATTCGTGGCCGGTTCTCACGGATTTTGACCGCCTCTCCCTCGCCTTCGATATGCTGGAAGAGGAAGACATCGTCGCGCGGCAGCATTTCACCTGCTGCGGGACCTGCGGCGCGGCCGAGATCGGTATCGAAATGGACGACTTCCAGGACATGTCCGGCCGGGAGCCGAAGGGTTATGTCTTCTTCCACCAGCAGGACACGGAAAGCGCGGTCGAAAGCGGCAGCCTGTACATCAGCTATGGCGCGGCCGATGCCACGGCCTCTCCGGAGGAAAACATCGCCATTGGCCAGCGGCTTCACGACATTTTGCAGTCCGTCAGCCTGAAACCAGTCTGGGACGGAAAGATCAATCACCGAGTCGGTCTCGCCATCGACTGGAAACGCCGCTGGGAAGGCGCCACACCCAAGCCTATCAAACGCTGGTTTTACTAACGCCAATCCCCTTTTAGCGCCTGCCACACGGACAGCGCTGCCACGGCAGCCGTTTCGGCACGCAGGATGCGTGGACCAAGACTCACGGCGGCGGTGTCATGCCGGCTGCGTAGCCAGTCGCGTTCTTCGGACGTGAAACCGCCCTCGGGACCAATCAGTATGGCGACCGGCCCTTCTCCCAGACCGGCGAGCACATCGGCAATCGGCCCTGCCCGGCCCGTCTCGCCGCCCCATGGCGCTTCCGTATCATCGCCCCGTTCATCGCAGAAGATCACCATCGTGCCTTCCGCGAGCGCATCGAGCGCTTTCGGAAGCGACTGCAAGTCTTCCACCGTTGGCAGGTCCAACCGTTCAGTCTGCTCTGCCGCCTCCAGTGCGATTTTCTGGAACCGGTCCATCCGCACGGTGCGGGTCTGCGTGCGCTCGGTCAGCACAGGGCAGATCCGGGCAGCACCCAGCTCCGTCGCCTTCTCCACGATGAAGTCTGTTTCAGCCTTTTTTACCGGCGCGAACAAAAGAACCGGGGCGTTGGCAGCGACGTCCGGTTGTGCCCGGACAAGCGAGACAGGCTCCAGGCTTGCGCGCTTGCCCTGAACTTCGCTTATCCGAGTGTCCCATTCGCCATCGCGGCCATTGAACACGCGCACGGGCGCACCGGCGCCGAGGCGGAGGACACGCAGCAGGTAATTCGATTGCGCATCGTCCAGCGGAAAGGCAATGCCTTCGCTCAGGTTCTGCGTCACAAAGAGTCGGGGCATGGAACTCATGTCCGGGATATAGGCTTATGCATGCTGAAGGTTAAGTCAGGAGCGCGGTATGTCAGATAAACTGGTAAAATCAATCAATCCGGCAAATGGCGAAGTGCTCGAAATCTTCACGCCGTTTTCCTCGGCTGCTCTCGAAACCGCTCTCGAGAAGGCTGCTGACAGGTTCCGCAAATGGCGCGCGGTGCCGCTTTCCGAACGGGCAGAATTGCTGAACCGCGCCGCGGAGGTGCTGGAGGCGAAAGTCGCCGACTATGCCCGCGACATCACGCTGGAAATGGGCAAACCCCTGACTGAGGCCGAAGCCGAGGTGAAGAAGTGCGCGCTCGTCTGCCGCCACTATGCCGAACATGGCCCCGGCTACATGCAGGACGAAATTGTCAGCACCGAAGCGCGCCGCGCCTTCGTTCGTCACCTGCCCATGGGACCCGTGCTGGCGGTAATGCCGTGGAACTTCCCTCTTTGGCAGGCCTTCCGGTTCGCCGCACCGGCATTGATGGCAGGCAATGTGGGGCTCCTGAAGCATGCTTCGAATGTCTGGCGCTCAGCACTCAATATTGAGGATGTCTTCCACCGTGCAGGTTTTCCGGAGGGATGCTTTCAGACACTCCTGATCGGCGCTTCCAGAGTCGAAAGCGTGATCCGCGACAACCGCGTGAAGGCAGTCACGCTGACCGGGTCCGGCCCCGCCGGACGAAGCGTTGCCGCGATTGCAGGGGATTGCATCAAACCCAGCCTGCTGGAACTCGGCGGCTCGGATGCATTCATCGTCATGCCCTCGGCAGATCTGGACAAGGCTGTTCAAACGGCGGTCAACACGCGGGTACGAAACTCCGGACAGTCCTGCATCGCTGGCAAGCGCTTCTTCGTGCACGCCGATATCTACAATGATTTCAGCAAACGCTTCGTGGCCGCTTTCGATGCGCTGAAAGTCGGCGATCCCATGAAACCCGAGACGGATGTCGGTCCGCTCGCCATGTTGGCCCTCCGGGACGAACTCGTCGATCAGGTCGAACGCTCCCTGAAAGGCGGGGCCGAACGCCTGACGAAAGAGCGCACCGTGCCTGGCAAAGGCGCATGGATTGCGCCGCAAATCCTGGCCGATGCACATTCCGGCACGCCTTCAACCGACGAGGAGATGTTCGGCCCAGTCGCAAATCTCTGGAAAGTCTCCAGTCTCGACGACGCCATCACACGCGCCAATCGCAGCGTGTTCGGCCTCGGCTCCGTCTTGTTTTCAAAGGAAGAATCCGAGATCGACCAGGCAGTTCGGGAGCTCGAAGCGGGCGCCACATTCGTCAATTCGATGGTCGCGTCAGACCCGCGTCTGCCTTTCGGCGGAATCAAGCAGTCCGGCTTTGGCCGGGAACTCGCCGCGGACGGGATGCGAGCCTTCATGAACCGCAAGACCGTCTCGGTGGCGTAACCATTCCCCTGACAGGTGCGATGCCCTGTCGGAATCGGGAATCCGCGCTATAAGCCGCTCCGATGACCGCGCCCCAGATCTCTCCTGCCGACAGTGCCTTGCCGGGCTGGCTCTCCAGCCTGCCGGAGGGCTTGCGCCCCTACGCCATGCTGGCGAGGTGGGACCGGCCGGTCGGTATCTGGCTGCTTTACCTGCCTTGCCTGATCGGCCTGGCCTTTGAGCGGATCGAGACCGGGCTCTACCTGACCGACTTCCTGTGGGCCATCCTGTTTCTGATCGGCGCGACCGCCATGCGCGGGGCGGGCTGTACCTGGAATGACATCACCGACCGGGATTTCGATGCGCAGGTGGAGCGCACAGCCCTGCGACCGCTGCCCGCCGGGCTCGTGACCCTCCGCGAGGCTCACATCTTCCTCGGCGCCCAACTGGCCGTCGGCTTCCTGGTCTGGCTGTGCCTGCCGGGGGACGCAAAGATCGTCGCCCTGCTGTCCATTCCGCTGGTTGCCGCCTATCCCTTCATGAAGCGCGTCACCTGGTGGCCGCAGGCCTGGCTCGGCGCCACGTTCAACTGGGGCGCCCTTGTCGGCGTCGCAGTCGCCGGCACAGTCGGCTTTCCGGCGATCCTGCTCTATGTCGGTCTCGCCTGCTGGACGGTTGCCTATGACACGATCTACGCCCTGCAGGACCGGGAAGACGATGCCCTGATCGGCGTAAAATCCACCGCGCGCCTCTTCGGCAAGCATGCCGCGCTCTACAGTTTCGGCTTCTTCATCATTGCCGCCGCCCTGATCGCTGCCGCTTCCGGAATCCAGGGAGCAGGCCGCATGGGCGCGGTGACGTCACTCGCCTTCCTTGGCCACGCCACGGCACAGATTTCCCGCCTGAAACGCCGCGGCGAAGGCGTCGCGCTGGCGGTGTTCAAGTCCAATGTCTGGACAGGTGCCCTGGTGGCCCTCGGTCTGACGCTCGCGGCCATGACACCAGAACCGGCCCCCCGCACCATTTTCTCCGGACCGGAAATCGTCCCCGATGGCAGTCCGGACAAGGTCACCCTGCCCTTCGGCCTGGAACTCAAGACGGGCGCCCGCGAGCCCGGCTTGCCGGAAACATGGCTCGCCAGTGAAATACGCCGCACACTGGAACGTGATGGCTATGTCTTCCCTGACACCCCGGAATCGCCAGACGAGCCGTGACGCAGACCATGTGATCGCTTAAGGTGACACCATGTCTGTTGTCATTGAAATGGTTTCCGATCTCGTCTGTCCCTGGTGCTGGCTCGGCAAGCGCCGCATCGAAGCCGCCATGGCCCTGGTGCCGGACGTGGACGTACAGCTCCTGTTCCGCCCCTACGAACTCGACCCGACCATCCCGGCGGGCGGGGTCGACTACAAGGAATACATGCGCAAGGCGTTCAGCTCGCCGGAAGCCAAGGAACGGTCCGGCGCAATGCGTCAGGCGCTGATTGATTATGGCGAGGCCGAAGGCATTCCTTACCGGTTTGAAGAGATCAGCTGGCGCCCGAACAGTCTGGATGCCCACCGCGTCGTTCACTGGGCGCAAGGCCAGGACAAAGGACCTGCTGCCAAAGAAGCCCTGTTCCAGGCCTTCTTCCATGATGGACGCGATATCGGCGACCATGGCGTTCTGGTGGACATAGCCCGGCAGATCGATCTGGATCCAACGATCGTCGCAGACTTGCTGGCAACTGACGCAGATGTGGTGACTGTACGCGCGGAAGAGAAGTTCTTCCGCGAAATCGGCATTTCGGGTGTTCCGACCTATATCGCGAACCGCCAGTTCGCTGCTCAGGGTGCCGAAACGCCCGAGAAGCTCGCCCGCTTCATTCGCCACGCTGCCGAACACCCGCCCGAGGCCACCACATGAGCGATCTTGTCCGCATAGAAACAGATGGCCGCGTCGCCACCGTGAGGTTTGACACCGGCGCCCGCGCCAACGCGCTCAGCCAGCAGCTTATGCAGGAACTCACCGAAGCGGCTCTTCAGTTCCACGACGCTCCGGAGATTTCCACAGTCATTCTGACCGGCCGCGCCGACCAGTTTTCGATGGGCGCAGACCTGAAAGACCCTGCCGGCTCGACAGCCGCCAAGTCTTCCCTCCGGGAGCGGAGAATATTGTTGCGACGCGGCCCACGCATGTGCGAGGCGTGGGAAGCCGTGGATGCATTGACGATCTGCGCGATTGAAGGCTGGTGCGTCGGCGGCGGCGTGGCGCTTGCCACTTCGTGTGATCTACGTGTCGCTGCCGAGAACTCGACCTTCTATGTTCCGGAAGTCGAGCGCGGCATGAACATGAGCTGGGGCTCGATCCCCCGCTTCGTGGCACTGGTCGGCCCGGCGCGCGCCAAACGGATCGCGGGGCTCTGTGAGAAGATCGATGCCGCGACAGCTCTGAACTGGGGCCTTGCGGATCATGTCGTGCCAGCCGGAACCGCCATGCATAAGGCCCGCGAAGTGGCTGCTGCGGCCTCCCGCTTGCCGCCCACAGCGCTCAAAATGGTGAAGCAGGATGTGAACGTGGCCGCACACGCCCTTGCCAAGGCCACCGCGCATCGCGATCTGGAAGCCTTCGCCCTGCTCCAGCGTTCCGACGATTTCCGGGAAGGCATCAAGGCGTTCCTGGAAGGGCGCGACCCGGAATTCACCGGGGATTGAGCCGCCTTACTCCCCCTTTAGTCGAGGCACTTCGTGATTTTGGTGTGCCAGATATTGGCGTCGTCCCGGCTTTCCCCCAAGACAAATCCGGTCACGATGGACGCCGAAGTCACTGACGGCATTTCACGCCCGTCAATCGCGCGACAAATGACAACGCGCCCGGAATCGATGTGACGGCGCAATGCACGTTCAGCGTCCCGAATATCCAGATCGGAATTCACATTCAGCGAGCGACTTGCGTGGAATCCGCCCCGCTTGGCTGCAGCCGGATGGAACATCGCTTGTTGGGTGGAAGCTTGGGTCCGAAAGTTCGGATCAAATACCACAATCCGCCCTTCGTCAGAGACGCCGATGTCCATACCGGCCGGCCCACGGAACCCCATTGTCCTGGCGTTCTCGCCGATGGCCAACGCGGCCTTCACACCTCCCATCGGGAACGGATCATTCTCGTCAATGATGTTCCCGATCTGGTGCGCGGGCGCGGAGAACAACTGATCTGCAGCGCCTAAATATCGCACGCCTTCATCGTCGATGGACAGACTCACACACCAACAGCCCCGCACAGGAACTGCTTCCTCAACGATAATCTCATCCACGCCGTCAAGAGATTTGAAGAAGTCCCAGGCCGCCTTGATTTCGGCCTGACTCTCACAATAGCGAACCGCATACCCCATGCCGGTGGGCATATCGCTGCCCGACTTAATATAGCAGGGCGTGGCGATTTCAGGAGCTGACTCTGTGTCTATGCTGATGACTGAACGATCCGCCAGGTATTCGCCTGGCGCAATCAGTGGCAAGTTCCGTTTGGAATTCAGCTTTCGCCACAAGCGCGGGACAACATAATTTGCGCTCTCTGGATACTTGCCTTTCTGCGGCGGATACGGCCACGCCAGCTTATGACCTTCGCGGATCAGGTTCAGGGCGTGACGATAAGCTTCTTCCGGCGTCGAAAAAGTTCGCATGTCCTCAGACACTTCGATACCTGAACGCGCGATCATACCCAGAGCAACCGGCGTCGTGCCACCCTTGTGGCGCACGGTCGCCCGCCCATTCATGACGCCCATCATTGTCGTGGAGACCGTGTCGGCAGCACTTGAAGGCAAACCCAGAAGTTTCAGATGCGAGATATCTGCACGCGGCGCAAACGCGACGTGGTCAGGAAAGAACGAGCGTTTCCCCAGCGTGGAAACAAGGGGCGAGTCCAGAACCGTCATAGGTAAGCTTCGATCCCTTCTGCCAGCGAGCGGACACGCGGAGAGTCAGTCGTATCCGAATGTCCGTACGAGGGCGTTTTGTTTGCATCGAGCAGGAATGCTTTTCCGTCATGCTCGACATAATCGAACTTTCCATAGTCAAACCCCATCTGCTCACGGATGACGCGCAACTCTTCTGGAATGTCGGAGAAAAACTCATGGCGCTGGGTCGTGGCGACCTTCACCAGCGGGTCTGTCGCCAGATTGCGATTGACCCAGCCCCCTGATCCGGGCCGTTTATTTGGAGACTCCGTTCGCCTTTCTTTCTGGTTGGGTGGTGGTGGTCAAGGCCCGCTGAGCGGAGCTCTTGCGTAGCTCAGGCGAAGCGGGCCGGGCTCGCCTGACATTATCAGCGAACCTCGCCGGAGCGAGGCCGCCGAGGGATGTATGAGGGCGGACGGTATTGTAATCGATCCGCCAGGCTTCGATAATGCTGCGAGCCTCGCTGAGACGGTCGAACAGGTGCTCGTTGAGACATTCGTCCCGCAGCCGGCCATTGAATGATTCCACAAACGCATTCTGCGTTGGCTTTCCGGGCGCAATGTAGTGCCATTCGATCCGGGCCTCCTTGACCCATTTCAGGATTGCGTGACTGGTCAGCTCCGTGCCGTTGTCAGAGACGATCATCTGAGGACGACCGCGCTGGTCGATCAGCCGCGAGAGCTCCCGGGCGACGCGGATGCCCGACAGCGAGACATCGACAACCGTCGCCAGGGCCTCGCGTGTAAAGTCATCGACCACGCAGAGCGTCCTGAACCGCCTGCCATCACTCAGGGCATCGGAGACGAAGTCGAGGCTCCATCTCTGGTTCGGTCCCTCGGGAAGGTGCATCGGGCTGCGGGTGCCGACCGCGCGCTTGCGGCCGCGCCGGCGCTTCACGGCGAGACCCTCCTCCTGGTAGATCCGGAAGATCTTCTTGTGGTTGGCGCCCAGCCCCTCCCGGTCGAGCAGTATCCCCAGCCGGCGGTAACCGAACCGGCGGCGTGCCGCAGCCAGCGCTCGCAGACGCTCCCGCATGGCCGCGTCATCGCCCGCCTGTTTCTCATATTGGAACGTTGATCGATCCAGCTCAGCCAGCTTGCAGGCCCGACGTTCGCTCAGCTCATGCACCGCCATTAGGTGCTGCACGGCCTTGCGTTTGACATCGGGCGTCAGAAGTTTTTTGAGGCAAGATCCTTCAGCGCAGCATTGTCGAGCATCGCTTCGGCCAACAGGCGCTTCAGCTTGCTGTTCTCCGACTCCAGCGTCCGCAGCCGCTGGGCGTCCGACACCGTCATCCCGCCAAATTTGGCCTTCAGCTTGTAGAAGGTCGCATCCGACAGCCCGTACTTGCGACAGATGTCTGCCGTCTTCACGCCGCTCTCGTGCTCCCGGATCATCGCGATGATCTGCTCGTCTGTGAATCTGCTCTTGCGCATGTGTCATCCTCTCTAATCGAGAGAGTCTGCAAAATCATGGCCGGAATTCAGGGGGCTGGGTCACGATAGGCATATTCCCTGTCGCCAAAGAATATCCAACCGCGCACGCCGTACAGTCCGTCTTCGTTACGTTCCGGCAGGAACTTTTCAACGATCAGGTTTTCGTCATTCCAGACCCAGCCAGGAACATCGTTCTTGCTTTCCAAAACCGGGTAATGACCGGGCGGAAGCTGACGAGCGAGCCGCCACGAGCGATGGGAGAGCCGACGGCGTACCTTGAAACACAGCGACGATAGGAGGCCGATCTGTTCAGCTTCACCGCCTTCCGGAAAGCCGAAATGATTCAGGTCGGTTTTGATGATGACCGGTCCACCCCAATCGTCACCCTCGGTGGTCTGAAGGACGGATATATGTGTTTTGGAAATATCAAGCACATTCCCATTCAACACGGTCGCCCCTTCGGGCGCTTTTGCAAGCTCATCGAGGTTCAGGCGCGTCTTGTCATGATGCAGGATGCAGACATCCGCATCCTGTGAATATGTGTCACTGCACTCGACCTGCAGACCCTTCTCCCGCCACAGGCGCATCAAAGCCGACAACATGTAGTGGTCCGGCATTTGCGGCGTCAGGTTTGAAATACTGATGAGGGTATCGCGGTTCATTCCGTGCCCGTTGCTCGCCGTGACTTAGAAATCGGAGAATTGATCATGCACAAAACATACCGCATCGCCCCCTCACTCAGAGGGAGGACGCAAAATATTCAGTGGAATCAAAAGAGTAGCGAAAGGCGGCGATACTCTACTCACCGCGATATCCAACAAAGAAAACGGGCCGCTGATCGCATCAGCGGCCCGTATCTGTTTGCCGGTTTGAACCGGAAAGTCTCTGCCTGGTTCTAGTGGACCAGCGCGGCCTTCAGGCTTTCGAGATAATCGAAGTGTTCCTGCAGCGTCGAACGGTTTGAATCGTCCTTGTCCAGCGACTGGATCTTCAGGAGCGTGGCGTCCAATTCGGCCTGCACATCTTCGACTTTCACGTCGTCGAGCATGCGGGCTTCTTCAGCCAGAATGGTGAGGCCCGCGGACGTGACGTCTGCAAACCCGCCGCGCACGAAGATGCGCATCTTGACCGTGTCGCCTTCCAGAACGCGCACCACGCCGTTGCGAAGTGTCGTCATGAAGGGCGCATGGTTCACCAGAACGCCGAACTCGCCATCCGTGCCGGGCGCGATCACATGATCGACCTCGCCGGAGAACAGCTCTTTCGCGGGCGAAACGAGCGAGAAGTTGAGTTTATCGGCCATCTATCCTGTCCGCTTACGCGTCTGCCATCATCTTGGCGGCTTTGGCTTTCGCCTCGTCGATGTTGCCGACCATGTAGAAAGCCTGTTCCGGCAGGTGGTCGAACTCGCCAGCGATCAGGCCTTTGAAGCCCTTGATCGTGTCTTCGAGTTTCACCTGCACGCCCGGCGAACCGGTGAAGACTTCGGCCACGTCGAACGGCTGCGACAGGAAGCGTTCCACTTTCCGGGCGCGGGCCACGGCGAGTTTGTCTTCTTCCGACAGTTCGTCCATGCCGAGGATGGCGATGATGTCCTGAAGTTCCTTGTAGCGCTGCAGGATCTCCTGCACGCCGCGGGCAACTTCATAATGCTCGTCGCCAATGACCAGCGGGTCGAGGATACGGCTGGTGGAGTCCAGCGGGTCCACGGCCGGGTAGATGCCCTTCTCGGAGATCGCACGCGACAGAACGGTCGTGGCGTCGAGGTGGGCAAACGAGGTGGCCGGGGCCGGGTCGGTAAGGTCGTCAGCCGGAACGTAGACGGCCTGGATCGAGGTGATCGAGCCCTTGTTCGTGGAGGTAATACGCTCCTGCAGCTGGCCCATGTCGGTGGCCAGCGTCGGCTGGTAACCCACAGCGGACGGGATACGGCCGAGAAGTGCGGACACCTCGGCGCCTGCCTGGGTGAAGCGGAAGATGTTGTCCACGAAGAACAGCACGTCCTTGCCTTCCTCGTCGCGGAAGTATTCCGCCTGAGCAAGACCGGTCAGGGCGATACGGGCACGGGCGCCCGGAGGCTCGTTCATCTGGCCGTAGACCAGAGCGGCGCGGCTTTCGCCTTCCAGGTTGATAACCTTGGATTCGATCATCTCGTGGTAAAGATCGTTACCTTCACGCGTCCGCTCGCCGACGCCTGCGAAGACCGAGTAGCCGCCGAACAGTTTGGCGATGTTGTTGATCAGTTCCATGATCAGAACCGTCTTGCCCACGCCGGCACCGCCGAACAGGCCGATCTTGCCGCCTTTGGCGTACGGGCAGAGCAGGTCGACGACCTTGATACCGGTGACGAGCACTTCGGATTCGGTCGACTGGTCGACGAATTCCGGTGCCGGGGCGTGGATCGGGCGCTCCATGTCGGAACCGATCGGACCGCGCTCGTCGATCGGCTCTCCGATGACGTTCATGATGCGGCCGAGGGTCTTCGGACCGACGGGCACGTTGATCGGCTTGCCGGTGTCAGCCACCGGGCCGCCGCGCACGAGGCCTTCGGTGGAGTCCATGGCGATGGTGCGAACCGTGTTCTCACCGAGGTGCTGGGCGACCTCGAGCACGAGGCGGCTGCCGTTGTTCTCGGTTTCCAGCGCGTTGAGGATCGCCGGCAGCTCGCCGTCGAACTCGACGTCGACAACGGCGCCGATGACCTGGGAAATGCGGCCTTTGGCGTTTGCGGGAGTGCTCATGCGGGTCGTCTCCTTTGGAGCGGGTATCTCTGGGTTGTGTCTCTACAGCGCTTCCGCGCCCGAAATAATCTCGATCAGTTCCTTGGTGATCTGGGCCTGGCGTGCGCGGTTGTATTGCAGCGACAGGCTGTCGATCATCTCGCCGGCGTTCCGCGTTGCGTTGTCCATCGCGGTCATCTGGCTGGCGTAGAAGCCGGCCGAGCTTTCCAGCATGGCCGACAGGACCTGTGTATTGAGGTAGCGCGGCAGCAGCGTTTCGAGGATCGCCGTTTCCGACGGCTCGTAACGATAGATCGCGCCAGCAAGGTCCACCGTCTCGGCATCGGCAGGCGCCGCGGCCGGGATCAGTTGCTGGGCGGTCGGAACCTGCGTCAGCACGTTCTTGAACTGCGAGTAGATCAGCGTTGCCACGTCGAACTCGCCATTCGCGAACCGCTCGGTCAGGCTGTGACCCAGCGCGATGGCGGACTCGGTATAGTCACCGCCCTTCACCGCCGACAGGTCGAAATGGCTGATGAAGAGGTCCGCATAGTCGCGCTTCAGCTGCTCGCGGCCTTTTTTGCCGACGGTCAGCACCTTCACCGTTTTGCCTTCGCTCTGCAGCGCGGCAATCGTCTGCCGGGCGAGTTTGGCGGTGTAGGTGTTGAAACCACCGGCGAGGCCGCGCTCTGCCGTCATGACGACGACCAGGTGAACCTGGTCGCTGCCGGTACCGGCAAGCAGTTTCGGGCCGCCAGTGCCGGCAGACGCCGACAGGTTGGCGAGAACCGCAGCCATGCGTTCGGCATACGGGCGGGCAGCCGTCGCGGCGTCTTGCGCGCGCTTCAGCTTCGCCGCGGCCACCATTTGCATGGCCTTCGTGATCTTCTGCGTGGATTTCACGCTCGAGATCCGGTTTTTCAGGTCCTTCAGGCTGGGCATGTCAGGCCTTCCAGTTCGTGCTCAGTCGTCCGGGGCTCAGGCAAACTTCGAGGTGAAGTCGTCCAGGGCCTTCTTGATTTCGGCTTCGATGTCGTCGCTGAGAGCTTTCTCGTCGCGGATCTTGGCCAGCAGGTCTTTGTTCGCACCGCGGAGGTGAGCCAGCAGCTCTTTCTCGTAGCGGGTCACGTCTTTCAGGTCGACCTTATCGAGGTAACCACGCGTACCGGCGTAGATCACGCAAACCTGCTCTTCCATCAGCAGCGGCGAGTATTGCGGCTGCTTGAGGAGTTCGGTCAGGCGGGCACCGCGGTTCAGCAGGCGCTGAGTTGCGGCATCGAGGTCGGAACCGAATTTCGCGAAGGCGGCCATCTCGCGGTACTGGGCGAGTTCGCCTTTCATCGAGCCGGCAACTTTCTTCATCGCTTTCGTCTGGGCCGAGGAGCCCACGCGCGAAACCGACAGACCAACGTTCACGGCCGGGCGGATACCCTGGTAGAACAGGTCCGTCTCAAGGAAGATCTGGCCGTCGGTGATCGAGATCACGTTCGTCGGGATGTAGGCCGACACGTCGTTGGCCTGGGTTTCGATGATCGGCAGGGCCGTCAGCGAGCCAGCGCCATTGTCGTCGTTCAGCTTGGCAGCGCGCTCGAGGAGACGCGAGTGCAGGTAGAACACGTCGCCCGGGTAAGCTTCGCGGCCCGGCGGGCGGCGCAGCAGCAGGGACATCTGACGGTAAGCAACGGCCTGCTTGGAAAGGTCATCATAGATGATCAGGGCGTGCATGCCGTTGTCGCGGAACCACTCGCCCATGGCGCAACCGGTGAACGGTGCGAGGTACTGCAGCGGTGCCGGCTCGGATGCCGTTGCCGAAACGATGATCGTGTAGTCGAGGGCGCCGCGCTCTTCGAGCGTCTTGACCACCTGGGCCACGGTCGAACGCTTCTGGCCAATAGCGACGTAGACGCAGAACAGCTTTTCGCTGTCGTCCTTGGCGGCGTCGTTGGTCGGCTTCTGGTTCAGGATCGTGTCGATACAGATAGCGGTTTTGCCGGTCTGACGGTCACCGATGACCAGCTCGCGCTGGCCGCGGCCAACCGGGATCATGCCGTCGATGGCCTTCAGGCCCGTCATCATCGGCTCGTGCACCGATTTACGCGGGATGATGCCCGGCGCTTTCACGTCCACACGGGCACGGTCAGCAGCTTCGATCGGGCCTTTGCCGTCGATGGCTTCGCCCAGCGGGTTCACGACGCGGCCGAGGAGGCCCTTGCCGACCGGAGCCGACACGATCTCGTCGAGGCGCTTGACGGTGTCGCCTTCCTTGATGCTGCGGTCGTCGCCGAAGATCACGACGCCGACGTTGTCGCTTTCGAGGTTCAGCGCCATGCCTTTGATGCCGCCGTCGAATTCGACCATTTCGCCGGCCTGCACGCTGTCGAGGCCGTAGATACGGGCGATACCGTCGCCCACTGACAGAACCTGGCCGACATCGGAGACTTCGGCTTCAACGCCGAAATTCTCGATCTGCGACTTCAGGATGCCCGAAATTTCTGCTGCTGAGATATCCATCGAGCGACTAAGCTCCCTTCATGGCGGTGTTCATGCGTTCCAGTTTGGCGGCAAGGCTTGCATCAACGAGTTGGGACCCGATGCGCAGCTGGATGCCGCCGATGAGCGAGGAATCGACCTCGCTGGTTAGTTCGACCTCGCCGCCAACGGCTTTGGCGAGGATTGATTCGATGCGCTGGCGCTCGGCGCCGGTCATTTCCTTGGCGGTGCGCACAACGGCGCGCTTCACGCCGCGCTGTTTTGCATAAAGTTCGTCAAAAGCGACGCCGGCACCGAGAATGTCGCCCGAACGGCCGTTCTGCGCCATGGTGCCGAGGAACTTGCCGAACAGCGCGCTGAGGCCGGCCTTCGAAGCCACTTCGGCCAGGGCCTTCACCTTGTCATCGCGGGAGAAAGCCGGCGAACCGAGCAGGAGCGACAGATCGCCGGAGCCTTGCGCCAGCTCGGCGAATGCCTTGAAATCCTTATGGACATTGGCGAGGTCGCCTTTGTCCTGTGCGAGTTCGAACAGCGCGCTCGCATAGCGGCGGGCTGCTTCGTTCGCATGTGTCATCTTTGATCCAGCCAAGGGTCTTTCGTCCATGTTCAGGTGGGCGGTCTGGCCCGAAAACAGCAAACAGGGCTGCGTGCGAATTGCCCGCGCCCATGAAAACTGTGCGCCGCTTAGCATCAGTCATCTGACCTGACAACATGGGCATGGCGCCAATGTCTGCGGCGAAATGACAATTATGACAACATGCCCCTAAAGCCCCGCAGTCTTTGGCTTTCCGGGACGAAGCGGCTTTGCCCTCGGGCATCCGGAGGAACCCGCCGAAACGGTGCCTTCTCCGGTTCGGCCGCCATGGCCGCCGCCCTACCGATTCTCGGCCGGCTACAGGAAGGAATATGGGTCGATATCGACCGACAGGCGGACCGGTGTGGACAGTTTCAGCTTCGCCAGCCACGCAGACATGTAAGCCGACAGGTCCACGTTGCGGGGGGATTTCACCAGGAATCGCCGCCGGTGCCGTCCGCGCAGCACGGTGATCGGCGCCGGGGCCGGGCCGAAGAGCTCGATTCCCTGCCCGTTCGGCGCAAGTGCCGCCACATCCCGCGCGGCCTGGTCCACCATTTCGGCGGACGGCGCCGACATGATCACCGCCGCCAGGCGTCCGAATGGCGGCAGGCCCAGCTCTGCCCGCACATCCCGCTCGATCTGGAGGAAGCCATCGCGGTCGCCATCGGCGAGCGCCAGCATGGCCGGGTTGTCCGGCGCGTAGGTCTGCACCAGCGCCCGGCCCGGCCGTTCGGCACGCCCTGCCCGGCCCGCCACCTGGCTCAGCAGCTGATAGGTCCGCTCGCCCGCGCGCAGGTCTCCGCCCTTCATCCCGCTATCTGCGTCCACGACGCCCACGAGGGTCAGGTTCGGGAAATTGTGTCCCTTGGCCACGATCTGCGTGCCGATCAGGACGTCGATCCCGCCCTGCTCCATCCGCTCGACGATGCCGCGCGTGGCTTCTCCGCCCTGCGCCGTGTCCGAGGAAAAGATCTCGATCCGCGCCTCGGGCAACAAGACGCGCACTTCCTCGGCCACCCGTTCCACGCCCGGCCCGACGCCCATCAGCGAATCGACCGCCCCGCAATGCGGACACATCTGCGGCTTCAGGATGGAGTAGCCGGTGACGTGGCAGACAAGCCGGTTGGTGTAGCGGTGCTCCGTCAGCCAGTTCTCGGTGCCCGGCGTCTTCAGCCGTTCCCCGCACGCCTTGCAGATAACGAGCGGCGCATAGCCCCGGCGGTTCAGGAACAGCAGCGTCTGCTCGCCCGCCTCCAGCGTCGCGCGCATCTCGTGCACCAGCCGGGACGACAGCCACATGCCCTTGGCCGGCGGATCGGCGCGCAGGTCCACCAGCTCCACATCCGGCAGCCGCGCCGCGCCCGGCCGCGCCGACAGTTTCAGCCGCGTATAGCGGCCCATCTCGGCGTTCACGATCGTCTCCAGCGCCGGCGTCGCGGACGCCAGCACCACCACCGCTTCCTCCAGCTTGCCCCGCATCACGGACATGTCGCGCGCATGATAGGTCACGCCGTCTTCCTGCTTGAAGCTGCCGTCATGTTCCTCGTCGACGATGATCAGCTTCAGCTTGCGGAACGGCAGGAACAGGGCCGAGCGCGCGCCGATCACGATCCGCGCGCGGCCATGGGCGGTTTCACGCCATGTGCGACGGCGCTCCTTGTCCGAGAGGCCCGAATGCCAGGGCGCAGGAGGCGCGCCGAACCGCGCGGTGAAGCGCGACAGGATCGCCTGCGTCAGCGCGATCTCCGGCAGCAGGACCAGAACCTGCGCTTCGGGATCCGCCTTCAGTGCCTCGGCAATCGCCTCGAAATAGACCTCCGTCTTGCCGGAGCCGGTGACACCGTCGATCAGGAAAGTATGGAACGTGCCTGCACGCACAGCGTGGCGCAGTTCTTCCGCCGCCTCAGCCTGCTCGGCCGTCAAATTTGCGCCCGGCAGGTCCGGGTTCACGGGTGGAAAGGGCGGGTCCGTCGGCACATCGATCGCCTGCAGCGCGCCAGCCTCGGCCAGCCCCCGCACAACGCCGGACGACACACCCGCCGCCTCCGCGATCTGCGCCGTCGTCATCGGCGCGTCTTCCGCCGCCATCACGTCCAGCACCTTGGCGCGCGCGTCGGTCATGCGCGGCGGCAAGTCACCGGTGGCCGTAAAAACCGTCTCGGTCGGCGACGGCAACAGCCCCGCCCGTGCCCTCAGCGCCATGGAGAGCAAATGCCCCGGATGGCTGACCGTGTAGCGCGCGGCAAAGGACAGGAAGTCCCGCATCGGCTTCGTCATCGGCGGCGTGGGGTAGACCTCCGACACGGCCTTCAGTTTACGTCCCTCGCCCGCCTCGTCGCCCAGCATTTCGACGACGATTCCCAGCCGCTCATACTTGCCGAGCGGCGCCGCGACGTAGCTGCCTTCCACCACGTCCAGATCGTCCGGCACCGCATAGTCGAACGGCTCCGGCAGGGGCATGGGAAAGAGAATCCGTGCGACAGGCATAGGCCAAGGCTTAGCCCCTCAGCCTGCCTCCGTCACGCCGCCCGGTCAGCACGGTCCGTCAGCGTGTTGCTGCAGCCTTGTAGAGCGCACCCAGCTCCTCCGCCGCCAGCCGCAACGGGCTGTCATCCCCGCTCACCCGGCACTGGATGAGAGCGCCTTCCAGCGCAGAGATGGTGAAGCGCGCGAGGCTTTCGGCGCGGGCCTTCGGGATGCCGGCCGACACCGCCGACTCCGCCAGCACACCGGCCCAGACGTCGAACGCCTTCGCTCCCGCCTCCCGGATCGCTTCATGCTCCGGCACAGTTTCAAGCAGGGTCGTCGTAATCGGACAGCCGTCCCGATAGTCCGAGGCGGCCATCCACCCGGCCAGCATGTCGAAATAGCGTTCGACAAGGTCACCGGGCCCGGCCGTCTCCCCAGCCAGCTCCTTCAGCGTGTTCGTCACGGTCTTCCCGGCCAGTTGAACCGCCTCTGCCCCGATCTCGGCCTTTCCGCCCGGAAAGTAGTGATACAGCGACCCCTTGGGCGCGCCGCTCTCCGCCAGAATCTCGGCAAGCCCGGTCGCCGCGTATCCCTTCTGACGGAACAATCTCACCGACGTGGCCAGAAGCGTTTCCCGATGTTTCGCAGCAGCCGCCATCCCGGCCTCCAAAATTATATAGACTGGTCTACATGATCTCGATACACCTCGATCCATTAACAGGCAATGAGGAGACGGCGGATGGTGGACAACATTCCGGAGGGCTTTGCCCCCCATTTCAGGAAAAGCGGCCTGACCGACCCGTGGGAGCCGCTCTATTCACGCAATACCGGCGAGGCGATATGGATCGGCCTGCGCGCGGGCCCGGCCCACGCCAATTCGCGCGGCTTCGTGCATGGCGCGCTGATCTCCGCCCTCGCTGACAATGCAATGGGGCTCAGCTGCGGCCTGTGGCTGGAAAATATCTCCGGGCTCGTCACGGTGGGCCTGTCACTGGATTACCTGTCGACCGCCCGCCTTGGCCAGTGGCTGGAAATCCGCCCCACGGTCCTCCGGACCGGAAAGAATTTGTCCTTCTGCACCGCGACCATCCATGCGGATGAGACCCTCTGCGCCCGGGCGAATGCCACCTTCCGCGCGCTCCAGGCGGCATGATCCGTCTAAGTCCGGTATAGTCCGGTATGATCATGCCAAGTCATGCATGATCATGCTGAAGTCAGATTTCGTGCGATGCTGGTCATGCTGGAATGGCGGTCGGGGACAGGTTCCTTTGTCTCCCACACCCGCCCCGTCACAGACCCCTGCGAAGGCAGGCATCTTCGGGCGTTTGATGGGGCACTTATCCTCCCGGATGGCCTCCCATGCCACTCTGCCCGCCATGACAGAACGCACCGCTTTCCTCTCCCAGGCTTTCAACACGCTCGCCCGCGCGATCGCGGAGGCGGGCGTGAATGTCGACCTCTACAAGACACCTGAGACGATCTCGAAATCGCTGAACCGCAAAGTGCGCGCGGAGTTGAAGCGCCTCGCCGTGCTGCTCCGCCGACTGATCTTCCTGCTGGCGTTGCAGATGGAGCTGGCGCCGCTGAAGCCGCGCATCGGAAGCAATTATTACGAGTCGAAGCAGGAAAACGCCGAGTACCGCTACATCTTCACCATGGTGCCTGCGCAGTCACGCCCGTGTCCGCATTTCCTGAAAGGGCCGGTGACGCCGCCCGTGTCCGGACCCGTCCCCGCCGCGCCGCTGATCGCGCGGTGGCAGGCCATGCTGGACACGATGAAACATCACAAGCGCCGGGCGAGATGTCTGGCCCGCACGATCCAGCGCTGGCAGGCGGCTGGCGAAGCCCGGCCACATGTGCCGCCCATCCCGAACGCGCATCGCATGCCGGCTGCCGTGGCCCTCGTCTCGGGCGGGCTCACGGTGCAGTTGCTCGAAGCGCTGAAAAGCTGGCCCGAGCCCGACACGAGCTGAGCCAAACTAAAAATCAGGATTTTTGCCGGGACGCTGGGGCGTCTCCGGGCGGACGTTCTGGCGTGCGCTTCCCCCGCGATATGGCTTGCCAGCCAGACACCCCGCCCCTACCCCTTAAGCATGGCAAAAGACCTTTCCACCGGCTACGAGCCGATGACGTCCGTTGACGCAATCACTGCAGGCCTCGAAGGCGTGGGGTATATCTCCACGAAGCAGATCTCGACGGCTGTTTTCCTGGCCCACGGGCTGCGCAAGCCGATCCTGATCGAAGGCCCGGCCGGCGTCGGCAAGACAGACCTCGCCGCCTCGCTCTCGCGCTGGCTGGAGCTGCCCCTGCTTCGCCTGCAATGCTATGAGGGGCTCGACGAGGGCAAGGCGCTCTATGAGTGGAAATATGGCAAGCAGCTGCTCTACACGCAGATCCTGAAAGAGAAGCTGAACGAGGTGATCGGCGATGCCGGTTCGCTGGAAAGCTCGCTCGGCAAACTCTCTTCCTTCGAAGACCTTTTCTTCTCTGAACAATTCCTGGAATCCCGCCCCCTGCTGACGGCGATGAAACAGGAAATCGGCTCCATCCTGCTGATCGACGAGATCGACAAGTCGGACGAAGAATTCGAAGCCTTCCTTCTGGAAGTCCTGTCCGATTATCAGGTGACCGTGCCGGAGATCGGAACGATTGCCGCGAATGTGCCGCCGCTGGTTATTCTGACCTCGAACAATGTGCGGGAACTGGGCGACGCCCTGAAGCGCCGCTGCCTGCACCTCCACATCGGCTTCCCCGACCATGCCCGCGAACGCCGCATTGTCCGCGCCCGCGTCGAAGGCCTGGAAGAGTCGCTGCTGGACCAGATGATTTCCTTCGTCCAGTCGGTGCGCGATGTCGACATCAAGAAGCGGCCTTCGATTGCCGAAACCGTGGACTGGGCGAAAACACTGCTTCTGCTGCACGCAACGGCGCTGGACGAAACCTTCGTCCGCGACACGCTGAATGTGCTGCTGAAGCATGAAAGCGATATCGCCGTGATCGGCCCGGAAGTGCCGAAAATGCTGCGTGAAGCCGCCACACAGAAACCCGGCGGCCGCACCTCCTCCGGCTATCCGGACCTCGGATGATAGAGGGGGCATGACGGGTCAATGGAACGCCCGCTCACCAACTTCATCCGTGCCCTGCGCTCTTCCGAAGTGCGGGTTTCCACCGGCGAGGCCCTGGATGCCGCCCACACGTTGAAGCTGATCGGCTATGCCGACCGCAGCATGCTGAAGGACTCCCTCGCCTGCGTTCTGGCCAAGTCGCCAGAAGAGAAAATCACGTTCGACGAGCTGTTCGAACTTTATTTCTCAAGGCAGGAAACCGCCTCCAGCGCGGAGCAGGATGAGTCAGACTCTTCGGACACAGACAATTCAGAAACCGATGCTTCCAACCTTGTCGACCTGATGGAGTCCGGCGACGAAAGCGCGATTTCCCTCGCCCTCGAAAAAGCCGCCGAAGCCGCTGGTGTGGACGACATTCGCTTCTCCACCCAGGTCGCCTACTATGCCCAGCAGATGGTGAAGCAGATGGGCGGCGAAGCGCTGCAGGCCCGGCTTCTGGAAGCCCTGCAGCAGGGCGGCCGGGACGGTGATGCCGAAGCGCAGCGCCTGATCGATGTCCGCCGCGATGTCACGCTGAAAGCACGCGAGCGCGCCGAGAAAGCCTTCCAGGTTTTTGGTGCGGGCGAAACTCAGCAATTCCGCGACGACTACGCCGCGGAGAAGAAACTCTCCGCGATCGACCGCAGTGACATGGAACGGATGAAGCGCCTAATCGCCAAGATCGCCAAGCGCCTCGCCGTCAAACACTCCCGCCGCAAACGCCGCCGCAATCGCGGCCAGCTGGATGTCCGCCGGACGATGCGCGCCAATGCCGGCTTCGACGGCGTGCCGTTCAATGTGGTCTGGAGGCAGAAGAAGAAGGACAAGCCGAAGATTGTCGTCGTCTGCGACGTCTCCGGCTCCGTCGCCCAATATGTGCGCTTCCTGCTCCTGCTGCTCTGGTCGATGAAAGATGTCGTGCCGGACATGCATGCCTTCGCCTTCTCGTTCCGCCTCGGATCCGTGGACGAATTGCTGGAGCAGAACGACTTCGAAAACGCGATGGCGAAGATCCTCCGCGAATACGGCATGGGCTCAACCAGTTACGGCCAGGCCTGGTCGGACCTGAAGATCAATCACGAACAGATCATCGACCGCCGCACGACCCTGCTCGTCCTGGGCGATGCAAGATCGAATTATGGTGATCCGCGGATGGACCTGTTCCGCGAGTTCGCTGCCCGCGCGAAGCGGGTCATCTGGCTGAACCCCGAAGGCCCCGGTCTGTGGGGCACGGGCGACAGCGTCATCCCCCGCTATGCGCCCTTTTGTGCCCAGGTCACGCATGTCTCGACCCTGAAAGACCTGGAACGCGCGGTCGACGAAATCCTCAGCGCCTATAACTGAACCCCGGAATCAAAAAACCCCGGCACGTGGCCGGGGTTTTCCGAATTCAGTTCATCGACCGATCAGGTCCGCTGGCCTTTGCAGGACGGCGCTTCGTTGAACGCCTTCTCGGCGACGTCCAGACGCTCGTTCACATCCTTGCAGTTCTCAGTCATCTGATCCTCACCCAGAACCGAAAGGCTCTTACAGATCTTGGCTTCGTTCTGCACATTGAGCAGAGCCGACTGATACTTGAAGCAATCCAGTGCCAGGGCCGTCGCTTCTTCGGAGTTCATGAACGCGATCCAGCTGCTGCCGGCGCGATTGCTTGCCTTGCGGAAAGCTTCACGAGCACCAGCGCGGTCACTGCGTTCGTAACGGGACTGGCCGATCTGGACCCAGGCCGTGCCCGCATCTTTCACACCGCCCATGCTGAGGGCTTTCTGAAGAGCGTTTTCAGCTTTTTCCCATTCCTGAAGGTCAGCATAGGAGCGGCCAAGGCGCTCATACATGGCACCGCCGCCGCCAGCTTCTGCAGCGGCCTGGATCACCGGAATGGCCTTCTCGTGCTCGCGAGCCACCTGATAGAGGTTCGCGAGAAGTTCGAGATGGTCGAGGTTCCGGGAAATGCGGCCGGCGTTCATTTCCTTCTCGAGTATCTTGGCACCCTGATAAGGCACGTTGAACCGGTTGTAGAAGTTCACGATACGCATCAGCTCGTCTTCGGTCTTCAGCATACCGGCGAGATACATCGCCTTCTGAACCTCGAACGCGCGGCGCTCTTCGTTGCTGGCGAAATAGTTACCGGCAATTGCCTCCCAGTACTTCCGCTCGGTCGGATTGTGGGCGACGACTTCCTCAAGGATGCTGGCGAGTTTCGCCTTATCGTCTGCCTGGTTGTAGAGGTAGATCAGCAGGTCATAGAGCTGCTGGTCATATTTGGATCCATCTTCCGCCTTGACCAGTTCGCCCCACTTGATGGCTTCCTTGAAATTGTCGACCCGCTGGTACAGGACCGCGAGCTGCCATTTCTGGGTGCGGTCAGGCTTGCCGCCAGCCTGCTGCCACTTGGTCATATATTCGAGGGACTTGTTGATGTCCTCTTCCTGCAGATAGATCTGGGCGATGTTGTAGTAGGTCTGCGCCTTGTCCTTGTCTGCGATGTAGCCCTTGTTCAAGGCTGACAGAAGGTCGTTCACAGCAGCCGTGCGATCACCCTTCTGGATGTTGATATAGGCCGACAGCTTCAGAACAGCGCCTTCCTCATAACAATTCAGCCCCATCTGCTTGAGCTGGTTCATCTTGTTGGCGGCTGTCACATAGTCGTTGTTCGTCATCGCCGCCTGTTCGGCGTCCAGGTAAAGCTGGCCTGTTTTCGATGAGAACTCTGTTTCTTCGCAAGCCTGTGCAAGTGCCGAGCCGGCGCCAACTGACACCATGAAGCCGGCGATGACGGCGCCCTTGAGAACAGATCTGATACCCATAATTCCTCTCCTGACCGCTGGCTTAGCGGAGTTGTGCCCAATCAACCGGAATTGCCCGGCAGGATCAAGGACTTCAGCGCTGCTTCTAAGGCTTTTTATGTGCGCCAAATGGCCCGTTTCCAGCTTGGTCGTGACTTGCCCCTGATATGGTTCGGTCGCGACCCTCTCGTCAATGCTGATACACATGCGAACGCGTTGATTCCACATCACTGCAGCCTGAATTCCATGGGATAGACATAATTGTGCGACTCGACAGGCACTCCCTGCCTGATTTCTGGCAGGAACTGCGCTTTGCCGACTGCTTTGGCGGCCTCTTTTTCGAATCCCGGATGGGAACACGTCGCGGAAATATCGTACGGCAATCCGCGCGTGCTGAGGCTGAAATGAACCTCGCAAGTTCCTCCCTGCCCAATCCGGGCCATCGCCGGCGGATAGGACGCGGTCGGCTGACGAACGGCCTGCGCGACTCTCTCTCCGATCGCTTGCGGTGCTGGCGGCCTGAAATTGATCACATCTCTCGAAACCAGCCAGCCATCTGTTTTCAATACAGGCACCGGAAGCCCGCCCACTTTGGAAGCGATTTTCGAAACCGGCGGCATAGGCGGTAATGCCACTTCCACGATCGGTGCGAATTCCCGCTCGACCGTTCTGACCTCAGCAGGCTCGCGCTGCGGCGTAATTTTCTCCAATATCCGCTGCGGTGTCGCGACCCGCTCCACCTCATCCACCCGGATCATTCCAGTCATGGTGACGAACAGGCTCAACGTAACAGCCGCTGCTGGCAGAACTGCAGCCAGGAACCTCCGCTCTGTCCCTGATGACGCACTGGCAGCAATTCCGGCACATATAGACGACCGGCTTAGCCAGGGACGATCCGGTGTTTTCCTCTGAACAGAAATCATCATCTTTCTCCACGCACTGTTATGTAACTACATTACAATTTATTGCTCATTACGCAAGGGAAACCTTGGGGGAGAAGTTGCTCGAGTTTGGAGGAACATCCAGAGAGTCAGCTGGCATTCCGGTTTACCTGGCAGCAACAGAACATCGACGCTGTCAGTCCAATAGAGAAAGGGCGCTCCAAGGAGCGCCCTTTCAGAAAGTTTGCAATTCAGCCTGGAACTTACTGGAGTTTGAATTCCAGCGGGTACACGACGTTCCGACGCTCAGCTGCCTTGCCACGAACGATCTTCGGCGCGAACTCAACCCGGCCCACAGCCCGCTCAGCTTCACGAACGAAGAGGCTGTCAGAGCAGCTCGCCTGGATGTTGTACGGCTTGCCGCGGGTATCCACGTCGAAACGCACTTCACACGAACCTTCGATGCCACGTTCCGCAGCGCGCTGCGGGTATGTCGGCACCGGCGGACGGATCGGCTGGGCGTCACGATCGGAGATTGCCACCGGGTCGATTGCGAGCGACTGCATGCGGCCGAGATTCAGTTCGGTCGGAGCAGCACCCTCAATCTGCGGTGTCGGCAGGTTGATGTTGGACTTCGTGGCCGAAACCTTCGGCGGCGGAGGCGGCTTCTGAGCCGAGTCGATCCGCTTGGGCTTTGAACGCTGACGCGTGCGAACCTCGGAATCCTGTTGCTGGGGCGTGATCGCGGTAAGAACCCGCTGCTCACCTTTCTCCAGGTTCACTTCCTTCACCGAGATGAGTTGGTTCATCACGATAAAGAGCATGTAAACAATCGGAATGGCGATAGCGACACCAACCAGCAGCCTCGTCAGGGGATTAGCGAACATGGCTTTCTCCTACTCGATCTTGGCCGAAATATTGATGGCCGTTGCGCCATCAAGGCGGTTGATGGTCTCCATCACGTCGACAAGTGTCTCGGCAGCCGAATTCACATCGGCCTGAACCACGATCTCGCCGCGAGGGTTGTCTTCACGCATCTGTTTGATGGTGAAGCCGACTTCCTCCGGAGAGATCAGCTTCTTGTCGATGTAGATTTCGCTATCCTCGTTGATCGCAATCAGGATGGCGAGCGGCTTGGCGTCTGCCTTGTTGTCCACGTCAGGACGGATGATCGCAACACCCGGCTCCTTGATGAACTGTGCCGTCACAATGAAGAAGATCAGAAGGATAAAAACCACGTCGAGCATCGGCGTGAGGTTTACATCATCCTCCGCACCCGACCCGGCCAAAGACTGGCGTTTTCTGCGTGCCATTGGGTGCTCCTCTTACTGGTCCTGCGACAGAACGAGGTTAACCCCCGTCTGATAGCCGGCGTTATAGGCGGCGTCCCGAATAAGGACGATGACACCACTTTTCGCACGCGGATGTGCCTGAATTATGACCTGGCTTTCCGGTGTTTCGGCGCGGACGCGTTCGATGTTCGCTCGCACGGAGCCAATATCGGTGTTCCGGCCGTTGACGGTGATCATGTTCGACTCGTCGATATAGATCAGGATAGCAGGCACAGACTGCATCTGCTCCTGATCTGCCGGTGCAGGCGGCGGCGGAGGCTCAAGGCCCATTGCCTGTTCCTGCGCGAAGGTCGATGTCACGATGAAGAAGATGAGCAGGATGAAAACAACATCCAGCATCGGCGTGAGGTCGACATTGGCCTCTTCAGGCGCGTCGTGTGAACGTCCTCGCATCAGCTGATCTCCATCGCGTCTTCAACCTGCTGAACCGAACGGGCAACCCGGCGATCCATACCAGAGGTGAAAAGAATACCGGACAGCGATGCCACCATGCCGGCCATGGTCGGGATCGTGGCGCGGGACACACCGGCCGACATGGCCTTTGCGTCTGCACCATTGGTAATCGCCATGACGTCAAACACGGCGACCATCCCGGTCACGGTTCCCAGCAGACCCAGCAGTGGCGCCAGAGACACCATTGCCTTGGTCAGGCTGACATTCTGTTCCGCTTTCATGCGGACTTCCGAGACCAGCTTGTCGCGGATCCAATGAGCGAAGGTCGATTTCCTGTCGGAGCGCGAACGCCACTCCGCAATCGCCTCAGCGGCCACCTGCTTATGAGCAAATCTGAAATAGAACACACGTTCCAGGATCAGTGCCCACATCACGAATGTTGCAAACATAATAACCAGCAACACCGGACCGCCTCGGTCGAGGAAAGCTTGTAAGTCTAGCAAACCCATACGGGCTCCTCCTCAGTTGAGGCTACGGGGAGCGGCTTACGCCGCACCACGCAGGGATTCCGCTTTCTCGGCGATCAGGCCAGCAGCCTGCTCGTCGAGGATCTGCTGATTACCGCGAGCCATCGAAGCGATGATTGCGTGAACCAGAAGCAGCGGGATAGCCGACACAAGACCGAACACGGTTGTCATAAGAGCAACCGAAATACCGCCAGCCATCAGCTTCGGATCGCCGGCACCGTAGATGGTGATCGACGTAAAGGTGATGATCATACCGATAACGGTACCGAGAAGACCGAGCAGCGGAGACACAGCCGACAGAACCTTCACGATATCGTTGAAGCGTTCAATGCGCGGTGATTCACGCAGGATCTGCTCGTCGAGCTTGAGTTCGAGCGTTTCGATGTCCGAGCCACGGTTCTGTTCGTAGGTTTCGAACAGGCGAGCCAGCGGGTTGCCATCGCCTGCCTGACGGGTTTTCGCCGTCTTGCGCATGGAGCCGCCCATCGTGAACAGGGTGAACATCTTGTAGATGCCGATCAGCAGGCCGATCGCCAGCAGGAACATGATGACTGCACCAACCGGACCACCTTGCTTGATACGGTCGCTGAGAACCGGCAGGTCGCCAAGGATGCCGAACAGGTTGCCTTTGGACGGATCGACCGGCGCACGCACGAGTTGATCAGGACCCGCATTGATAAGGGATTTCATCGCACCGGCGTAAGATCCAGCCGGCTGGGTCTTGAAGGCCTGCAGGTAGGTGTCGCCGTTGTCTTTCTTTTTGACTTCGACGAACTTGGCGCCATCAGTCGTCGCAGCGGTGAACACACCAACGCGCATCAGTTCGACATCAGCGTTCGATGCATCCGGGCCAACACCATCCACAGTCGAGGTGAAGGTCTTCACTTCGGACTGGGCGATCATTTCCTGAAGGATTGCCTTCGGAAGACGTTCCAGCTGAGCGCGGTTCGGAAGCGTGCGGGCTTCAGCGATTTCGGCGATGCCTTCAACGCGGCCCTGATAGTCGAAGTTTGCGAAGGAGTTCGCAATTTCCGGCATGGTCTCACCGGCTGCGGAACGGAACTGGCCGAGCAGTTCCTGGAAGTCGCCAGCCTGTTCGGTGACCTGAGCTTCCAGATCGCCGAGTGTCGCTTCGTTCGCATCGAATTCTGCACCGAGCGCGCGGCCGCGGGCTTCAGCAGAGTTCAGAGCGCCCCGGGCTTCAGCCATTTTGGCTTCCTGGGCGTTCTTGTCCTGCTGGAATTCTTTCAGACGCTGCTGGTTCTCAGCAGTCATCTCGTTGGAGTCAGCTTGAATGCGCTTCAGAACGTCCGCGAGCGATTGTGCGGACGCCGGAGCGGCGAAGGTCATTGCGCTAAGGCCGAGCAGCGAAGCTGCACCCAGAGCCTTCAGCGAGGATTTGAAATTCAACATTACGGTTTTCCTCTTAGTTCTCTGAGCCGGGCCTTACTGGACCTGGAACTTCTGGATCGGAGCGAACAGAACGGTCTGCTGCGCTTTAGCCTGAGCGACGCGGATGGCCTTCTGGATGTCAGACACATACTTGCCTGGAAGCGCTTCCCACGAACCGGTCGAACGGTTGTAGCTGGCAGCCTTGCCGTTCGGCGTCAGGTAAACGAGCGCAACGCGGCCATAGAGGAACATATCAACCGTCGTCGGGTTTCCGTCGATGTCGATCTCTTCCTGCCAGGTGCTGATCGTGCGGCCGTATTCCATTTCAGCCTGATAGGCTTCCATGATCAGGCGGTATTGTTCGGCCGGGGTCACGTCTGGCTGGGTCATGATGCCGTCGAGCGCTTCGAGGCGCGCCGAACGCTCAGTGGACTTGAACGGAAGATCCGCAGCGACGAAAGTCTTGAGGTCTTCGACCATGCCGAGGAGCATCGGAACCGTCTGAGCGGTGATGTCGTCGATCGAGCCAAGCTGTTCAGTCAGCGAGGCGATTTCTTCGCGCTGCGAGGCAACAACCAGTTCCTGCTGTTTTGCGTACAGGTCTGCGGCGTCACGGCGCTGCAGGAGCGTACGGTATTCGCGAACCATGTCGGTCCGCTCATCGTCCAGCTGGTTGATCTGGTTCTGGACCTGCTCTGCACGGCGGGTCGCCTGTTCGCCGACATCGAGCGCCTGGCGCAACTGGGCCTGAGCCGGAATGGCCAGTCCTGCGATAAGCGCCGCGGCGATCACGCCGCGAGCTGGTGACAGAAGTTTCTTCATGAGGTTTGCCTCTCACTCTCCAAACGGTCGCGCTGGTGTCGCGCGGGAAATCCGACATTCGGGCACTCCGCTAACGAGAGCGTCCCGGTCCTTACAACGCCTCACACACAAACGAGGCTAGTTCCCTTGGAAGCAGAGAGACGGAGACCGCCCAACACCTCCCCTGAGTTTTTCGGGGCGTTGACCGCCCTCTGTCATTGATCCCTGATTGGCCCACCTTATGGCAGGTCCGCGGCAAAGCCCTTAACTGTGAAACGGGACGCTAACAACCCTCCGTGACACGATCAACAAGGCTTTACGATTCATTTAGAAAATATCGGGCGCCTGTTCGAACGCAACACATCGCATGCAGTGCGAAGCCGCAACAATGCACTATGAGAAGAAGCTGACCGGGCTGCAAAACCATCAGGCAGCAGGAGCCTGGAAAAGATGGCTGGGGTGCCAGGATTCGAACCTGGGAATGCCGGTACCAAAAACCGGTGCCTTACCACTTGGCGACACCCCAACGGAGGCGCCGGGATAGCCACTCTTTCTTTCGCTGGCAACACCCGTTCGCACTGCATTTCAGCAGTTCTTTCACGATATATGTGTTTTGCTGCAAATTTCGCCTGTTAGCAGAGCCGAACCTTTACATTTTATCGATAATCGACAATATCAGGTATTAACAACACCTCTTGGTCAGAACCGGAGACCATACACCAATGAGAACCTTTTTCCTGTCGATGGCAGGTGCCCTCGTCGCCATGTTCCTCTTCTTTTTTCTGATGGCGATATTCTTCGTCGGAGTCATTTTCAGTGCGGCATCATCCGCCCCTGACGCTCCGGACAATATCGTCCTCTCCCTCGACTTAAACACTGAATTCTCCGATCAGGCGCCTGTCAGCGGAATTGCAGCTTTTTCAGAAACGCCCGGTTTTGTAGACCTTTTGACCAAACTTCAGGCAGCCGAAGCCGATGACTCGGTAAAAGGGCTGTATCTCAGAGGGGCAACAGTAGGCATCGGAAGCTCTAGAGCAGAGGAGCTTCGCGAAGCTCTGATCAGTTTCCGCGACTCCGGAAAGTTCGTCATCGCGCACACGCAAGGTACGTTTGGTGTCGGCGGTCCATCGGCCTTGCGCTCCATCACGCCCGCCGACGAAGTCTGGATCCAGCCGGGCTCGGAAGTCTTCGCAGCTGGCGTGACCTTCGAGACGGAATTCCTCAAGGGTCTGTTCGACAAAATCGACGTGACGCCGGAAATCTACCCCTTCTACGAATACAAGAACGCACCGAACTCCTACAATGAGAGCGGGTATACCGCGCCTCACCGTGAAGCGATGACTCAGCTGGCCGAATCTCTCTGGTCCCAGTCGCTGGATGACATCGCTGCGGATCGCGGTCTAACCGCGGCGGAGGTGAAGGCTGCGCTCGAAAGCGGACCAATGACCGCTGAACAGGTTGTGGCCAACAAGCTGATGGACAAGGAAGGCTATCCGGAAGAAGCCGAGGAGGCTGCGAAAGAGAAGGCCGGCAAAGACGCCGCATTCGTCGACCTCGCGAGCTACACCCCGCCATCCCTGCCCCTGAAGGCACCAGCCATCGCTATTGTCGGCGGTGAAGGCGCCGTCGTGACGGGCGGCACCAATTCCGGTTCGCCGTTTGAATCCGGTCCGGCCTTTGCCTCGGACACGATTGCCCGGGCCATTCTCGATGCCGGCGACAATGACAAGGTGAAAGCCATCGTCTTCCGCGTCGACAGCCCCGGAGGCTCTCCGACAGCATCCGACCAGATCTGGAACGCAATTGAGCGTGTGCAGGCTAAAGGTAAGCCGGTCGTCGTCTCAATGGGCTCACTGGCAGCGTCCGGCGGCTACTATGTCTCCGCCGGTGCTGACTACATCGTTGCCAATCGCTCCACGATAACCGGCTCGATCGGTATCTTCGGCGGCAAGTTCGCGCTGGCAGGTGGCTTCAATAAGCTGGGCGTTACGTTCGACACGGTCTCGGTTGGCGGCGAGTTCGCCGATGCATACGGCATGGACACATTCACGCCGGAGCAGGAAGCCGAAGTGAAAGCTTCGCTGAAACGCGGCTATGACCGGTTCGTCGGGATCGTCGCTGACGGCCGGGGCATGACATATGATGAAGTGCACCAGGTTGCCCGCGGCCACGTTTGGAGCGGTGAAGACGCCCTCGAACGCGGCCTGGTGGATGAGATCGGCTCCTTCACCGACGCGATCGGGAAAGCCAAGGAACTTGCCGGCATCGATGCGGATGCCACTCCGCGCCTGATCTACTATCCGCATCGCAAATCGGGCTTTGAAGCTCTGGAAGGCCTGTTCGGCGCCTCTGCCCAAACGGCAGAATCCGTGGCCGCGATTTCCGGCTTCACAGAAGACAAGCGCGTTCAGATGTTGCTGGATGAACTTGCCACAGCCCGGGCGCTCAGCTCTGGCGAAGCCCAGGCAATCATCCCGCGCATGAACGAGCGGTAGTCACAAACGCCTGACAACAACCTGACGAAAAGGCCTTTCGGATGCCCGGAAGGCCTTTTCTTTATTACAGTGTTCAATGCTTGTACGGATGGCTGCGATCATATAGCCCGGAACCCAAAAACAGGGCATGAGCATGAAGATCCTCGTCACCGGAGCCGCCGGTTTTATTGGCAGTGAGTTATCTCTTCGCCTCGTCCAAGAGGGCCACGAGGTTACGGGCGTCGACTGTTTCTCGGCCTACTATGATGTCGCCCTGAAACGGAACCGAGTAAAAAGGCTGGCTGCGTTCGACAATTTCCGAATGCACGAAATAAGGGTTGAAGACGAAGCGGCAATGACTGCCGCATTCAGCGAAAGCGTGCCTGATATTGTCGTCCACCTCGCGGCGCAGGCGGGCGTGCGCTACAGCCTCGACCACCCACGCGAATACATCTCATCCAACATCGTCGGCTCCTTCAACGTCATTGAGCTTGCGCGGATTCACAACACCAAGCATCTCGTGCTTGCATCCACCTCATCCGCATACGGCGCAAACCAGAAGTTTCCTTTTGAGGAAACAGATCCTGCTCCACACCCGCTGACTATTTACGCCGCAACCAAGCTATCCAGCGAGTTGATCGCGCACAGCCATTCTCACCTCTACGGCACACCGACCACCCTGCTCCGCTTCTTCAGCGTGTACGGCCCATGGGGCAGGCCGGACATGGCGTTCTTCCTGTTCACCGACCGCATCTTCAGGAACCAACCGATAGACGTCTACAATCATGGCGACCTGATGCGTGACTTCACCTATATTGACGATCTCGTCGAAGCGATCCGCAGGTTGATGGATACGCCGCCCGTTGCAGGGGAGCCTGTCACCCGGGGAGACTCGCTGAGCCCCGTCGCACCTTATCGCCTGGTCAACATTGGTCACGCTGCACCGGTACGGCTGATGGACTATATTGAGGCGATAGAAAACGCGATCGGCAGGAAAGCCATCAAGAACATGCTCGACATGCAACCCGGCGATGTGAAACAGACCTATGCCGATGTAAGCCTTCTGCAGGCTCTGACAGGTTACGTTCCCACCACAGACGTCGAGGCCGGAATTCAGGCATTCGTCGACTGGTATCGCGACTATTACAAGCCCGCCTGAAGCCCGAGCGTTTCAGCAAGCTCCCGGAAGTCTTCCGGCACAGGCGCCTCGAACTTCATGGCCTCGCCATCAGGATGACAAATATTGAGCTTCGCGGCGTGCAGCATAAGGCGCGGCGCACTTTGAGCACCCGTGCCATAGAGCCAGTCGCCCAGAATGGGCATTCCGGCGATGGAAAGATGCGCGCGGATCTGATGCATGCGGCCGGTTTCCGGTCGGGCTTCGACCAGCGCATTATCGCCTGCGCGCGCAAGGATCCGCCAATGCGTGATGGCCTCCTGCGCGCCTTTCCGGTCGGCCTTCGCAGCAATCATGCGCGGCCGCCCGGCCTCTGCGACTTTTACGAGCGGTGTTTCGAGCGTCCCCTCGTCATGAGCTGGCAAGGTACCTTGAACCAGGGCGAGATAGGTTTTCTCGGTCCGGCGGGACGCGAACTCCTCCGACAGGAATGCAGCGGCTGGCTGCGTCCGCGCCGTTATAACGACACCTGATGTTCCCTGATCCAGCCGATGCACCAGACGCGGCCGTTTTCCATTCGACTTTGCAAACACGGCCAGCAAGTCATCCAGAGAACGCGCGACGCCCCCACCGCCCTGCACAGCAAGGCCGGACGGCTTGTTGAACACAATCACTTTGTCATCCTCATAAATGACAAGATTGCGCACGAACGCCGCATCCTCCGCGCTGACTTTCGGTACCGGGCGGTTTCGCGTCATGCTCCACCCTTTCGTTCCCGGATCTTCGCGATCCATGCGAGCCGTTCCGCAATAGGCTTCTCGCGCCCTTCCCCCTTGGGCTGATAAAATACCGGTCGAGCCATGCCATCCGGAAAATAATTCTGCCCTGAAACACCCTCTTCCGTATCGTGATCATAGGCGTAGCCTTCGCCATAGCCCTGATCTTTCATCATCTTTGTCGGTGCATTCAGGATATGTTTCGGCGGCATCAGGCTGCCAGTCTCTCGGGCCGACTGAAGCGCAGCCTTCCAGGCGGTATAGGCGGCATTGGATTTCGGTGCCGTTGCCAGATGGATGACCGCATGGGCGAGCGCGAGTTCTCCTTCGGGAGACCCCATACGCTCATAAGCCCGGGCAGCTTCGCTGGCCACCATCAGTGCCGTCGGGTCGGCAAGGCCAACGTCTTCGCTAGCCATCCGGACCAGACGCCGCGCCAGATAAAGTGGGTCTTCCCCACCATCTATCATTCGCGCAAACCAGTAGAGCGCCGCATCCGGATCAGACCCCCGGACGGATTTGTGCAGCGCGGAGATGAGATTGTAATGCCCCTCCCCGGCCTTGTCATAGGCTGGCGCTCGTTTCTGCAGGCCAGCCGTGACTTGCGGAAGGCTCAACACCGATTTTGTGCCAGCCAGCGCATAGATCTGTTCGACAATGTTAAGCAGATACCGTCCATCGCCGTCTGCCATGGCGAGGACCGGTGCCATGGCCTCATCCACGACCGGTAATTGCCGTCCTTCGAGCGCCTCTGCCCTGTGGATCAGTTCCATCAGGGCTGCGTCCTCCAGTCGCTTCAGCACCAACACCTGACAACGCGAAAGAAGCGCGCCGTTTATTTCGAAGCTGGGGTTTTCCGTCGTTGCGCCGACCAGGGTGACGACGCCGCTTTCGACGAACGGCAGGAAACCATCCTGCTGCGCCTTGTTGAAGCGATGGATTTCATCGACGAACAGGAGCGTGCCTTTGCCGACCTTGCGGCGTCCTTCGGCCCGGTCGAATGCAGCGCGCAGGTCTTTCACGCCGGAGAAAATTGCGCTGATCGCCTCGAATTCGAGATCCGATTCCTGTGCCAGCAGGCGGGCGATCGTTGTCTTGCCAACGCCAGGCGGTCCCCAGAATATGATTGAAGACAGGCGCTTCGCCTGCAGCATGCGCGTCAGCGTGCCTTCCGGGCCGACCAGATGGTCTTGCCCGACGACTTCTGACAGTTTCTGCGGGCGCAGCCGGTCCGCCAGGGGACGCGGCGCCCCTTCCGACATGCCTGCAGCTTCAAACAGATCGCTCATGGCCTGTGTTCTAGGCGAGCGGGCGCGCTGTGGTAAGATGTGTATCGGAGGAAACACATATGAGCCTGGAGATCACACCATCCGGGCAGGCCTGCGGCGCAACCGTACGCGGCGTGGACCTGACCCAACCGCTCGATACCGAGACGATTGCCGAGATCAGGAAAGCCTGGCTGGAGCATCAGGTCCTGTCTTTCCCGGACCAGCGCATGACTAATTCGGACCTGGAGCGATTTACACAGTACTTCGGACCGTTTGGCGATGACCCATTCATTGCCCCCATCGACGGTCACCCGCACATCATCGCCGTGAAACGTGCGGCAGACGAAACGGCGCCGATCTTCGCGGAAAGCTGGCACTCGGACTGGAGCTTCCAGAAGCGCTCGCCTCAGGGCACCTGCCTCTTCGGCATCACCATTCCGCCAAGCGGCGGCGACACGCTCTTCGCCAACCAGTATTTGGCGCTCGAGCAGATGCCTGCCGACCTACGCAGCCGTATCGAAGGCCGCCACGCCATTCATTCCGCGCGCAACGCGTATTCGCCCGTGGGCATGTACGGTGAAGACGACAAGGCCAAAGGGCGCAGCATGGACATCCGCCCCTCATCAGACGCCGAAGCGACCGAGCGTCATGATCTCATTCGCACGCATCCTGAAACCGGGCGGAAGTCCCTATTCGGCTGCGCCGGCTACATCGTCGGAATTGCGGGCATGGAGCAGGAGGAAGGCTGGGAGCTGATCACCGAGCTTTATCGGTGGCAGACCCGGCCCGAATTCCAGTACCGGCACTCATGGGAACCGGACATGCTGCTGATGTGGGACAACCGATGCCTGCTTCACATGGCAACCGGAGGGTACGCCGGATATGACCGCCTGCTGCACCGCACAACAATTGGGACGGCGTAAAAACTTTTCAGAAACGGCCTTCGCACGTACTCTGTTTCCCATAAGGGCGAAAAAAGCCCATTTGGGAGGAAAATATGGCCGACACAGCGCAGTCTATCGACGTGGAAATTCCTGATCCGTGGAGCCTTCCGCTGGAAGGATTTGACGTTTCAAAAGCGGAAATCTTTCAGCAAAACAAACAGGGCGAATATTTCCGCAGGCTGCGCAAGGAAGCGCCGGTTCACTACTGCCCTGAAAGCGCCGTTGGTGCCTATTGGTCCGTCACAAAGTACGACGACATCATCGCGGTCGACTCGAACCACAAGGTGTTCTCGTCGGTGCCCAGCATCGTGATTGGTGACCCATCGGACGACTTCCAGCCGCCCATGTTCATCGCTATGGACCCGCCGATCCATGACATTCAACGCAAGGCAGCCCAACCCGCCGTTGCGCCAAGCCAGCTGTCGGAACTGGAAGACCTGATCCGACAGCGCGTCTGCACCATTCTGGACAGCCTGCCGGTCAATGAGGAGTTCAACTGGGTGGAACGTGTTTCCATCGAACTGACCACGCAGATGCTCGCCACCCTGTTCGACTATCCGTTCGAAGACCGGCACAAGCTGCCGTTCTGGTCGGACGTCGCGACCACTTCGGATGCCGTCGGCGTGGCCGGTGCGGACATGGAATGGCGCATGAAGCATCTCAATGAATGCCTCGCCAGCTTCACCCAGCTTTGGCACCAGCGCGCGGCCGAGCCACGGAAGTTCGATTTCATCTCCCTGCTCGCCCATGATCCGAAGACGAAGGACATGGTGAACAATCCGATCGAACTGCTCGGCAACCTGATGCTGCTGATCGTGGGTGGGAATGACACGACGCGGAATTCGATTTCCGGCGGCGTCTATTTCCTGAACAAGTTCCCGGACCAGTACGCCAAGCTTAAGGCGGATCCGTCTTTGATCCCGAACATGGTCTCGGAGATCATCCGTTACCAGACACCGCTATCGCACATGCGCCGGGTCGCGACGGAAGATACGGAGCTTGGCGGACAGAAGATCCGCAAAGGCGACAAGGTCGTTATGTGGTACGTCTCCGGCAACCGTGACGAAGACGCCATCGAGCGGCCGGACGAATTCCTGATCGACCGGCAGAATGCGCGGCGCCACGTTTCCTTTGGTTTTGGCATCCACCGCTGCATGGGCAACCGCGTCGCCGAGATGCAGCTGCGCATCCTGTGGGAAGAAATCCTGAACCGTTTCGAAAACGTCGAAGTGGTCGGCGAGCCGGAACGCGTCCTGTCGAACTTTGTTCAAGGGTACACCAACTTGCCTGTGGTGCTGCACCCGAAGGCTGGCTGATCTTGGCCTAGAGGCGGACTGTCCCGCGGATGGTCCGCCCGTTTCGATCCAGTTCGATATCCCAGCTACGGTCTGAATCCCGCAACACGGTTTCCAGATCTTTCACCGTCTTGGTCTGCTTCCCGTTCACGGAACGGATAACGTCGCCGGGGCGGAAGTAATTCCGGGCCACAGACCGGCGGGCAACCGAATAAACGTAGATGCCAGATCCCTTCTGGAAAGGATCAAGACCGTTCTCTTCAGCGAGGCGCGGTGAGAGTTCAACGACGCGCGCGCCGTTGAACACGTCCTGGCCTTCCAGCAGCACAATATCGGCTTCCGTCGCGCCCGGAGGCGGCTCAACCTTGACGCCGATAACCTGATTTCGGCCACCGCGCAGCACATTCAGCTGCGCCGTCTCACCGGGATTACGGATCGCGGCGAGGAACTTCAAACCCTTTTCATCATAGACTTCCCGGCCATCGATCGCCGTGACGAGATCGCCGCGCCGCAGGTTCGCCTTGTCGGCTGGCCCGCCATCATAAACTTCGGTGACCATGACGCCGATGGGTCGGGCAAGGCCTTGAGCCTTGGCCATGTCGAAACTGACCGACTGAGCGGCGAGGCCCAGCCATGGGCGCACAAACGTGCCTTCATTCATGGCCGCATCAACGACGCGTTTGACCATCTCGGACGGGATGGCGAAGCCGATGCCGTTTGATCCGCCGCCACGCGAGAAGATCGCCGTGTTCACGCCAACCAGCTGGCCTTTCATGTTCACGAGCGCCCCGCCGGAGTTCCCGGGGTTCACGGCCGCATCTGTCTGGATGAAGAAGGAATAATCGGAGATGCCGACATCCGTGCGCGCCGTCGCGGAGATAATTCCGGAGGTGACGGTCTGGCCAACACCGAACGGGTTGCCGATTGCCATGACGAGATCGCCCACCTGCGCCTCACGCGTATCCGCATAAGGAAGAACCGGCAGCTTGTCGCCGCCGGTGTCGATCTTGAGAACGGCCAGATCCGTCCGCTCGTCGTTCAGGACCAGCTCTGCCGGATACTCCCGCCGGTCGCTCAGTACCACGCGGAAAGAGTCCGCACCTTCGACAACATGATTATTCGTGACGATGACACCGTCGTTCCGAACGATCACGCCGGACCCGAGCGAATTCTGCACGCGGCTCTGCGGGGCCGCGCGGCCATAGAGAAGCATCTCCATCGGCGTCACGCCCGTTTTCACGGTTTTTTGCGTGTAGACGTTCACCACAGACGGCGAGACTTCCTTCACCAAAGGCGCAAAGGTGAGCTCGATCTCAGTCCGCGTCTCCGGCAATCGCTGGGCATTCGCCATCAGGGGTGAAACCGCCAGCACCAGAAGGGCCACCACACAAAGCCCAGCTACAGCCAGGTACTTTGAAACATGTCTTGTCATGCGAAGAGCGTGCATCATGTCTATGGCTCTATTGCGGCGCTGAGGGAGTGGCAATTCGGCGGATCATGACATTTCAGTCAGAAATTCAGTGACTTGCCTCTTCCGCCGCCTTCGCCGCAATGGCTGCCAGGTTATTTTCATGTGTCTCCCGGCTGATCCGGTAGAAGCTGACGCAGAACATCATCAGCGTCCACGCCGCCAGGAGTGTGACGGCATATCCCCAACCGAGCGAGGTGAGCGAGCTGTCGGTCACCTTGTCAGGCTGGGCGCCTTCCTGAATGCCCGCGAATGTCAGAACAAGGGTCGCGACAAAGACGCCCGACGCCTGCGCGAGCTTCCGGATGAAGCTGATGCCCGCATAGAAGATGCCTTCGGAACGACGTCCAGTCTGAACCTCGCTGTCCTCGACGATGTCAGCAACCATCGATCCCATCAGCATCTGCGTTGCGATAATGAGCGAGAGATCAAAGATCGTGATGGTGAGAACAATATTATAGAGCGCGTCCGAGCCATTCGGCGGCATGATCCCGATCAAACGGGCAAACACCGGCGCAGGTGCGATGGTGAAAGCCAGGACGCCAATCGCGAGCGCCGCGCGCTTCTTCCCGAACATGCGTCCCGCAATCGGCGCGATGATCAGGGCCAGCACCGCGGAGATGTACACGGCCACCGTCAGGCCTGCAGTCTGGGTCGTCGTGAAGCCCCAGAAATATCCATTGATGTACTGGTTCAAGGACGCGGACACACCGGACGCCAACAGGCCGAACAGTGTCGCCAGGAACAGGGCCCGGAAAGACGGGTTCGAGATCGTCTCGAAGATTTCCGAAAACACCTTGCCAAGCGTCAGGTTCCGTTGCGCCGGCGGCGCCTTCAGGTGCGGGATGCGGGCATGTGTGCCGAAAGTCGACACCGCAGCCGCGAGAAGAATGACGCCGGCAGCCACCGCACCGTAGAGATGCCAGCCTGGAATGTGGAAATACCCCGAGGGGTTCTGCTCACTGGGCTTCAGCAGGAAAAAGAGCAGGAATATCTGGATGGAGAGGCCACCAACCCAGGCGAAGAAGTACCTGTACGACATCAGGCTGGTACGGGCGTCGTATTCAGGCGTCAGCTCCGGAACGAGCGCCGTGCTTGGCACTTCGTACATCGTGAAAGAAAGCCGTACACTGATGGTGAGGACCAGTAGCCAGATGAACAAGCCGTTTGGCGACAGGCCTTCAGGCGGGTTCCAGGCCAGGTAATACGTAAGCCCGACCGGCAGCAGCGCCGCGTACATAAAAGGGTGCCGCCGGCCGATGCGGGTGCGCAGATTGTCTGACCAGTAGCCGACAATCGGATCTGACAATGCATCGACGACCAACGCGATCATCAGCGCGAGAAAGACCATCGCCGCCGGAACGCCGAGGATCTGACTGTAAAAGAACAGCAGGAAGTACTCGAACCCGTTGTTCTTGATCCCTTCAGCCGCGCCGCCGAACCCGAAAGCGAGTCGGGTTGGCAGGCTCGGCCCGGAGGCCTTTGCGGTGACAGCGTCAGTCATCGCCGGCCGTCAGAGACCCAGAACCATCTTGGCCATGATGTTCCGCTGGATTTCATTGGAACCGGCATAGATGGAAGTTTTGCGATAGTTGAAATAGTTCGGCGCTGCGACCAGGTCGTGCTGAGGTGTCGGACATGTTTCATTGCCGCCAGCCTCCAGCAGGCCCATCGTGTCCTGCACGAACGGCGCGGCGTAGAACCCTGCTGCCTCAAGCGCCAGTTCGGTGATCGCCTGCTGTGCTTCAGATCCGGCACATTTCAGCATCGAACTTTCCGGCCCGACATTCTGACCCGCCGACAGGGACGACAGCACCCGCCGCTCGGTCGCGTCCAGCATATCGATCCGGATCTCCAGCTGGGCCAGCTTGCGGGCAAAATCCGGATCACGGATCACCGGTTCCCCTCCGGCGATTTCCTTCGAGGCAACCTTGCGGGCCTTGCGCAGCATGTGGCGCAGCCCCGGCGCATAGGCGTTGCCGCGCTCGAATTCCAGCAGGTACTTGGCATAGGTCCAGCCCTTGTTCTCCTCGCCGATGAGGGCGTCCTTGATGGGCACACGGACGTTCTCGAAGAAAACCTGGTTGATCTCGTGCTGACCCTCAGCCGGGCCGTCCAGCGTCGGCAATGGCCGGATGGTAATACCCGGCAAAGTCATCGGGAAAACGATAAAGCTGATCCCTTCCTGCGGCTTTCCCGTTTTCGAGGTGCGTACCAGGCAGAAGATCATGTCGGCCCACTGGGCCAGCGTCGTCCAGATCTTGGAGCCATTCAGCACATAATCGTCGCCGTCGCGGACCGCACTCATCTGCAGCGAGGCCAGATCGGACCCCGAGCCCGGTTCAGAATACCCCTGGCACCACCAGAGGTCAGACGCGAGGATCGGCGGCAGGTGCTTCTTCTTCTGCTCCTCGCTGCCAAAGGCCATGATGACCGGCGCGACCATGGACACGCCAAACGGCGCGACATTCGGCGTGCCGGCGCCGGACAGTTCGGAATGCAGAATGTAGCGCTCGGTCGCCGAGAGGCCCGGTCCGCCATATTGCTTCGGCCAGTTCGGCGCGATCCAGCTCTTGGACGCCAGCTTCTTCTGCCAGGCCACCTGGCTTGCCTTGTCGACATAGCCATTCTTGGACAGTGCCATCCGGGCGCGCAGGTCAGCGTCAAAATTGACGTCAATCCAGTCGCGCACCTCTTTCTGGAATTTCAGGTCGGCGGGCGAGAGCGAGAGATCCATGGCCGACCGTCCCCTATTCGACGATATCGTAATACTGGACCTCAGGAGCCCCGGCGAGGCATGCACCGAGCGCCGGGCCGGCAGCCTTAAAGTATTCAGTCTGGCCGTGGGACTTCAGCGCCTCTTCCGAAGCATATTGCTCCATGAAGATGTAGACGTTCGGCTCTTTCTTGGACTTGTAGAGCTGATAGGTCAGACAACCAGGCTCATTCGCCTTAACCTTCGCCATCAGATCCTTGCCGGTCTTTTCGAAATCAGCCTCTTTGCCTGGCTGGATGGTTAATTTTGCTACGACGCCAATCATGTTTCGCATATCCTCCTGTTTTGACCCACCATATGGGGTTCAGGCCGCGCGGCAAGATTGACGTTAGGGATGCCACCAACGCAGGTCACTCGCTCGTCTGGAATGGAACTTGCTCCCTCCACAGGAGAAAAAATCACCAGAGGTCGCCATGAGTGCGCATGCAATGGCTGAAATCGACAGAAACGAAGCGCCTGAGCTGGTGCCGGCCTCGATTCTGGCTGTCATCCCAACGCTCAATGAAGAGCGCCACATTGAAACATGCATCCGCTCTTTGATGGCGGGAGACGTCCAGCTGATGGAAGTGCCACTGGTCGTGGCCGATGGCGGCAGCTCGGACGAGACCGTCGAAATCGTCGAGCGCCTGAAATCCGAGTTCCCGAACCTACAGCTCATTCACAATCCGAAGCGCCTGCAGGCTGCCGCCATGAACCTCGCGGTCTCCAGCGTCGCCACATCCGCTACCCGTTATATTGTGCGGTGCGACGCGCACTCGATTTATCCTGCCGGCTTCATTCTTTCGGTGGCGAAAGCACTTGAAGCGACCGGCGCCGCGTCTGTTGTGATCCCGATGGATGCCGTGGGCGATACGTGCTTCGAGCGAGCCAATGCCTGGATCGTCGATACACCGCTTGGTTCGGGTGGTTCCGTGCATCGCGGAGGTAAAACCTCAGGCTACGTTGACCATGGTCATCATGCGGGATTCAACATCGATACGTACCGGCAAGTCGGCGGGTATGATGAATCCTTCTCGCACAATGAAGACGCAGAATACGATGAGCGCGTGGCTCAAACCGGTGGCAAGATCTATCTCGATGCCGATATCCGGATCCGCTACATCCCAAGGGGGTCAGTGGGCCGTCTTTCGAAGCAGTACTTCAACTACGGTAAAGGCCGGGCCCGCAATGTGCGCAAGCACGGCCAACGGCTGAAGCTCCGTCAGGCGCTACCAGTCTTCGCCCTGTTGGCCAGTGCCGCCGGCCTGATCCTGTCGCCCGTGTATTGGCCTGCGCTCATCCTACCGCTTGGATATTTCAGCGTGCTCGCCGCCGCCTCGATTGCGGTGGCTGTCTGGAAACAATCACCCTGCGGCCTCTTTGCGGGTCTGATATCCGGCACCATGCACATGAGCTGGGCGGCCGGTTTCCTAAAAGAAGCGTTGAGTAGAAAGAAGTCCTGAATATCCCGTACCGATTGGTTTCAGGCCAGAAAGCGTTATAAGTAGTTGTTAATACTTGCACCCAGATGAGTAAAATGACCGATCAGACCCGGCAAAGCTTCCTGCAACGGATCAGTAACCTGACCCGCTCAGCGACGTCTTTGCGTGCGCGAATTCGCCGGGCAGCCGGGCGCTCAATGCCGCAAGTGGACACGCAGGTGGAGGAGAAAACCCCCGCCAAGGTGACGCGCACGAGCCACGCGCCGGAAGGCCAATGCATTTACGCGATCGGCGATGTGCATGGCCGATGCGACCTTCTGGAAAAACTGGTCGAACAGATCGACGAAGACTCCCAATCCTTACCGGACGGCACCAAGCGAGTCCTTGTTTTTCTTGGAGATTATATCGACCGCGGCCTGCAGTCCAAAGATGTCATCGAGTTCCTTCTCAGCGACCGGTTGAAGGTATTCGAACGGGTTTTCCTGATGGGCAATCACGAGGAAGCGTTGTTGCGGTTTCTCAATGAAGTCAGTTTTGGAAAACAATGGGTGCGCTATGGCGGGGCCGAGACACTTTATTCCTACGGCCTGCAGCCGCCCCAAAATGCCCGTGCCGCGATGCAGTCTCATGACGCGATGCAGGCCTATCAGCGCGCTTGGGACAAGGTCTGGACCGAATTCCGCAATCGCCTGCCGGAACACCACCTGAAATTTTACCAGAACCTCCAGCACTACTACGTGACTGGTGACTATCTTTTCGTGCACGCCGGTCTTCGTCCCGGCGAAGCTCTGGAAAACCAGACGGTGCGGGACATGTTATGGATCCGTGAGGAATTCCTGGATGCGGAAGAGCAATTTCCCCAGGTTGTCGTGCACGGGCATACCCCTGCGGATGGGGTTTTTCGCGACGACCGGCGGATCGGACTGGATACCGGAGCGTTCATCAGCGGCAAACTTTCGGCCGTTCGCCTATACCGGGACGAAGTTTCCTTCCTCTCGACCTGAAACTCTGGAATAGGTCTTGCTTCACGGCAGGAACACCAATTCTGGGAGATAAAGAGATAATGAATTTTCTACGCCCCCTCGTAACGGCCATTCTGGGCAGCGTGCTTCTGTTCGTTGCCGCCTGTGCATCCACAGTCCCGTCCGTAGTGAGCTCCACTTCTGGCGAGCAAGTGGTGCAGCAGCAAGCAATCGGCGCCTACACTCTGGGCAACGGCGACCAGCTTCGTATTACTGTATTCGGCCAGCCAGACCTTTCCGGACAATTCGAAGTAGACGGCACCGGCTCCATCTCCATGCCGCTAATTGGGCAGGTCGAAGCGCTCGGCCTCTCAACCCCGGAACTCGAAACACGTATCGTGGAGATGCTGGAAGGCGACTACGTCCTGAACCCGCGCGTCAGCGCTGAGGTCATCAACTACCGCCCCTACTATATTCTCGGCGAAGTAAACCGCCCTGGCGAGTACCCTTATAATTCCGGACTGACTGTGGTGAATGCAGTCGCGGCTGCAGGTGGGTGGACCTACCGGGCCCGCAAGAATGTTGTGTACATAAAAAGCGTCGGCTCACTCGAAGAACAAGCGATCGAGCTGACGACCTCCACCGTCGTTCAGCCGGGCGACACGATCCGCATTGCGGAACGCCACTTCTAGCCAATCAATTAATTCTCCCCGAATCGAAGCGGCAGAGCGAATGGGCTCTGCCGTTTTTTCGTGTCGAAATGGTACGGGGGCTGGCCTGACCTGGGACACAAGCCCCGGTCAAAGCACCTCAAACCGAGAAGTTGTGGTTAATAAACACTCACGAGGCCCCGATTACTTAAAAAATACTTCTCCTCGCAGGCGAATTTCGAGAAAACGTCCTAAATATTTGGACTAATCCCGGTATACAGATTGCAAACGTCTCCAAATGAAATAAAGGTTTCCTTGCTCTCAAAGTTAACGACAGTTGGCTGCGGCGTGAGGAATTCCGGGAAGATTTCTTACGCCTTACGGTAGAGTTCCGGGGACACTTATGGGTCTGAGACTGACTAACCAATCACGCCACGCGGAAACGGCCGCATACTCTTCTACGCGACTTGATCGTACGGAACACGAGAGCGGAACGAGCGCCAAACGTATTCTGGACATCATCATCGCGAGCCTGGCGCTGGTCTTTGTGTTCCCGCTTCTCTTTGTGGTGGGTATTCTCATTCGGCTCCAGGATGGCGGACAGGCAGTTTATGCTCAGAAGCGTTACGGGCGGAACGGACGTACGTTCATGTGCTTCAAGCTCCGCTCCATGGTCGCGAACGCCGATGAGCGTTTGCAGGAGATCCTGGCAACGGACCCTGCCGCCCGCGCAGAGTGGGACGAGACACAAAAGCTCGTCAACGATCCACGCATCACACCGCTGGGACAATTCATCCGCAAGACGTCGATTGATGAGTTGCCGCAACTGGTGAATGTCCTGCGCGGAGAAATGTCGCTGGTTGGCCCTCGCCCGATCGTCGAAAATGAAATCGCCAAATATGGTGAGTTCTATCGCGACTATTGTGCCGTACGCCCCGGCCTGACCGGTTTGTGGCAGGTCGAAGGCAGAAGCGACACCACCTATGAGGAGCGTGTTCAGCTCGACGCAAAATACGCCCGCACCCGCACTTTTGTGGGCGACATTCTGATCATGTTGCGCACTGTGCCGGCTGTTCTGCTGTCTCGCGGCGCCCGCTGATACGGCACTCACGGACTGCCCCAAAATCAAAAAGCCCCGGTGGTCTCACCGGGGCTTTTTGATTTTGTGCATGCTCAACACATTAGCCAAAGAGAGTGACAGCTGCACTGATGATACCAGCCCACAGCAAGGCGCTCAGCCCGACAATAATCAAGAGCCGGATCCATACCGGCCATTTGTCATAGGTTTCCTGCTCGGCATGGATACCGGCGTCCCAGCCGCGATGCGCGATGGTAGCATTGGCAAGATCGACCACAGGTCTACTCCCTGACACGGATGAAGTGGCGTTACTCATCACGCCCCAACCATCGGATCTAACTCTTAAGGGCGTGTTAAATGCCCGATGAAGACTATACGCGTCGAACCGGATTCTGATCGAGAGACGTGTCAGCAATGTGGCCCCGGCACGTACGTGCTGTGGCTGTCAGAATTGTCACCTGTCGGCATGCTTCAGACGACTCGCGCTCATTGAGCGAAGCGGCAATGCCCTGAATTCCGGATACAATTTTCCTGTCTGCCCGTTTGGCGTCAAACTGCAACGCCGGATATGATACGCAGTCACCGAGCGAAATAAGGCAGCAATGTGTCGAATACTTGCGGGATCCGGGGTGTGCGGAAAGGCACCAAAATGGGTCTACCGGCTAGCGCGCCTGATGGACGCTGGTTTCGCTGATCTTGACCGGAACATAGCCTTCGAATTTGCGCCGGTTGGCGCTGAAGGCCGCTGTCGATGCGAGCAGAATGATATTCGCCGGCGTATTGAAGACCCCCCAAGACGTGGATTCAGTGAATGAGGAGGTGAACACAAGTAGAAGGAGCACCAGGAGAGCTGAGGCTTCCAAATCATGCGAAACCATCCAGTTCCGGATTGCGCGCTGCCACTGCCAGATCCAGGTTCCGATAAAAAGCGCCCAACCGATGTATCCCAGGTGGACACGCACCTCCATGTAGGCGTTGTGGAAAGTAAGCACCGTGCCGTACGCTTTGTAGTCATGGTAATTGATCGACTGTGCGGCCCCATTGTCGGGCTGCCAGAACCCTGCGAGCCCCGTGCCGAAGACTGGGTGCTGCTCCTGGACGACCCGTCCAGCTGACCAGATTGCAGTACGGCCGCTGAGCGTGCCGTCCTTTCCGAGCGCCCCCAGCACGTCCCCGACAAAATCCTCGCCCGGCATCGCCAGTGCGGCTGTCAGAACGGAAAGCACAACAACAATGCCTCCGAGGAACAGCAAGCTGCGCGCATTGTTGACCCGCGCCATATCCACCCAGAGCACACGCAGGACAAGGAGCCCAATAATACCGACGCCACCAAGCACCAGATTGGTCGCAGAACCTGCACTGACAACGAATACCACCCCCATCGGAACGAACGGCAGCGCCGCAAGGCGTATCCACCTCAACTCGTTTCTATTCAGGGCTGCTGCCAACGAAAGCAACATCATGAAGTTCATCTGCAAGGCGACATAATTCTTATGTGAGTATGGACCACCGTTTGTGATCGTCGAGTACTGCTGCAGCACCATGAAAGCCGCGATCCAGCCAGAAAACATCAAGCATCGCATCGCTCGCCGAGCATCGAGAATAGAAATGATCGCTATAATGAATAACGGGGTGAGTATGAAATACACCCCTTGTTTCAAGGCCTGGGACGGATAGGGCGTCCACAGAATCGATGAAAGCGCAAAAACAGGCAAAACGAAAAGCGGCCAGGCGCGCACGAGATTCGGCAGCACAATCGTGTGCTTTAACGCGATAACACCGAACAGGGCCAGAACCAGCAGATACCGGGCAATCGTCACTCCCGGAAAATCGATGTAGGTCGAGAAGAACCAGGCCGTCACGATGGCCTGAAACCAGATCGGAGCCCCCTTATCTTCCGAGAAGACCTTTGCCCAGACTAGCGTCGTGTCTTCCGTCACTTTCATTTTGCGGGACATGACGTTCATACCGGCCCTCCCGCTTTTAATACCGAGTTTACGAGGTCCGAGAGCATGCCTTCCGTTTGGACGAAGTCATCTTCAGGGCATTTTGCCAGCGCCCTGGCGCAAGCCAGGATGGGGTCAGGGTCATTGAGCAAGTTGGAGATCAATGCTGCCAGTGTCTCCTCCAACGGCTCGTCAATGATGAAACCCGCCTGACGCTCTTTGATCCATTCAGCGGTTTGGGTCTGGCCGGGCGCAATCGACGGAACACAATAGTAGCCACCTTCATAGATCCGGTTCGGCAACAACCAGACTGAGTTGAGCCCCGCCTCCATAAAGTCACCAGCCCAGACCAGATCGAGATTACCGTAAAGCTCCGACAGATCTTCCGGTGACTTGTAGCGATCATGAAAGATCATATTCGGATGCTTTGAGACTTCAGGTTCGAACACGGGGATTTCCGTGCGCGCAGGCACGCCGTGAAGGTGGATTTCCAAAGTTTCCGGGAACCGGTCTGCCAATGCACACAAAAGGTCAAATGACCGTTGGCAGCGAAGAACACCAACCCAACCAAGGCGCAATGGCCGTTCGTAGCCAGGCGCCTGCGGCACAGGCCGTGGCCCGTATTCCGCGCCTGCGGCGAGCCTGTTTTCTACGAGAAAGGCCCGGTATTGGCCCGGATAGTAACGTTCAAAATGGTTCTTGAGAAAAGCCGGAGAACTGACGATGAGCCCCTTTGTTCTGCACAACAGGCTGCTCTCCAACCAGCGCAGCGCTTTTCCGACCACGTCCTGACGGCAGAGCAACCGGTGGATATCGAGCGACTCGTAGATCACAGGTGTATCCAGTTTTGCTCTGCGCTTCGCGAGATAAGCGCATGCAAGCATGTCGAGATTTCGAGCAAGGATCACATCCGCTGATGCGAGCTCTTCGCGGTTCGCAGCAGCGATCGCTGCACCGGCGAAAACCTGACGGATACGTTGGATGAACGCGCCGTCCGCCGTCCGTCCCAGGTCTATATTCCTCCACTCGGTCGCATCGGCATCGCCACGGCGCATCATGAATCCGGTGACCGCCATCCCATCATCATCAAAAGCCCGAACGCGACGGCGGATGGCAGCATCCCCCGCGTCATGTCCAAAATACGCCACGCGCCAAGGCCGCGAACCCTCTACGGCCTCGCGCTCCATGGATGGTTTCGCGATCCGCGCATGTCCCGACATGGATACGTTCCGCTTGCTACCGGCTATTCAAATCCCACAGGGACTTCTTCTTCGACCGCCCTCTTGGCATGTTCCGGTGGTGTCTGTACGGCCACGGGCCCCTTGGCACCTTTTTTCTTCCGCTTTCCGGCACCATTGAGATCAAAGCCGAACACGGACTTCTTGGTCTCCATCTGATAGTACTTGCGGTAAGCCTTATAGCTGGCACCCGGGTCACGGTGGTGACGGCGGCGGTTCAGATCCACCATATTCAGCGTTGCGCCGAGAATATCCGCATTGAACGACCGCAGCAGGTTCAGCGACTGCTTTACGGCGGCACGCGTCGAATGGCGCCAGCGAACCATCAGGATGGTCTTGTCGACTTTGCCGGCGACCACACGTGCCTCCGCCATAAGAAGCAGCGGACCCGTATCGATCAGTATCAGGTCATACATGGACCGCAGGCGCGAAAGCAGGTCATCAAAGGCACGTGTGCCAAATACGTCGTGCGGCGTATGCCCGGATTGCGACAGCGGGAGAATGTCCAGCATCGTCTTGCTGTCCTTCTGGATCGCATCCGACAACTGGCCTGCACCGAACAAGTGCTCGATGAAACCGATTTCGGGCGACATGCCTGCGGCTTCGGTCAGCTGCCGGCGCCGGAAGTCCCCATCGATGACAATCGTACGGGAACCGGACATAGCCGACATGCGTCCGAGACTGAGTGTCAGGCTGGTCTTGCCTTCATCTGGTAGTGACGAAGTGACCGCAACTGTCTTGGTTTCGCTATCGAGATCGGAGAAAGCGATCGCCGCTCTGAGATAGCGTACACTTTCAGCGTATGCAGATAGAGGGTTTTCCACGAGGTAATCGGCGGGGTTCGTCTGGCCGAGACCAAACAGGTTTGACGCGCGGATCAAAGGCACGGAACCGATGGCCGAAACCCCCAGCTTGCGTTCAATGTCTTCCGTCGAACTGATCTTGGCATCGAACATTTCAGCGATGATCGCCATCGCTGCGCCAATCGCCGCGCCGAGGATCGCGCCGATCAGGAGATTCAGCTTTTTCTTCGGAGCCGCCGGATTATGGGGCACGGATGCGGACGACAGGATCACGGCGTCAGCCTGAACCAGATCATCCTGAACGCTGGTTTCCTTGGAACGAGCGATAAATTCCTCATACAGGACCCGGCTGGTTTCAGCGTCCCGCTCCAGTTCGCGTAGCCGGACACTCGCAATGGAGTTATCGCGCAGCTGAGCATTGGCCTGATTGATACGGGCCTGTATCGCGTTGACCTGGTCCTGCTTTGCCTTGACCTCGCTTTCGAGATTGTCAGCGATCCGGCTCACTTCGGCCGCCATCTGACGCTCAACATCGCGAACCTCATTCCGCGCACCGATTAATTCCGGGTGCTGAGGGCCAAGTTTCGTTTCAAGTTCTGCAACACGTCCGCGCAGCACCGAAAGTTGCTCTTTCAGGCGAGAGACCAACTGGGAATCGAGCACTTCACTGATGCCATCAACGCCGGTTCCGGCATCGATCTGACGGCGCATGTTTTCATAACGCGCACGGGCCTGGCTGAGCTCAAAATCCAACTGGGTTTTCTGCTTCGTCAGGTCAGCAATTTTCTGCTCGGCCAGCGTCGTACCCATCGCGGTGTCGAGACCGTTCTGGGCGCGGTACACTTCGACGCGGTTTTCTTTTTCCGACACCTCATCTCGCAGACCGGACACACGTTCGCCAAGCCACTCCGTAGCGCGCCGGGTTGCGTCCAGCTTTGTGTCCAGCTGTTGCACGCGATATTGGTCCGCTACGGCGTTCGCAAGGCGTGCAGCCGTTTCCGGCGAAGTCGACATGACTGTTACGGTCAACAGGTAAGTCGTGCCAACGCGAGAAACGCTTACGCTATTGCGGAGAGCAGCGACAACCGACTCCATTATCGCGGCTTCGCGCTCTTCAGCACTAAGGCCAGCATAGGGGTCGACGTGTTCCGTCCGCATGCCGAGGCTTTTTTTGATCGGTTTGACCAACCCATCGATCAAGCCAGGCTTCTTTTTAACGAGAGTCCAATTGAATTCCGGATCTTCGATCAGCTTCTGGCGCTCCGCCACCTTCGTCAGAAGAGACTTGGAGCCGATCACCATTACTTCGGTGTCGATAGCGGCCGTGTTGGCAACGATACCGCCCAACACGCTGCCAAGATCGATGACATTCTCCTGGTTCGTGCCCAACTGGATTGTCGTCTCCGCCTTGAAGACCGGCGTCGACGTAAATGTGATGTAGGCCACGGCCAGAAAGACGACCAGGAAACCGGTCACAATCAGCCAGAATCGGCGATAGACAATGCCTATCAATGACTTCAGGTCAAAGGATGTTTCCTCACCGGACGGGGCATCATGCCCGGTTATCTGGGAAGGTAGCTCGAAGCTGAAACTCTTGGTCAAAACACCACACCGAAAATTAGAGTGAGCAAACGAAGCGGACAGGGCCGCCCCTGCTTATGGATGGTATCGAAGCTCGACACCAATCAGATTGATCCCATAGGATCGCACGACTGCCAGATTTGCCCCACTGGAATCCCAGGACAGATGGCGTGCGAAGGCATCAACGTGCAGGCGCTTGTTCATTTTGTATTTCGCCGCCACGCCAAAGTTGGACATTTCGTCAGTCCGGTCGATTTCCTGATATTCGTAGTCGGTATATCCAGCCTGAGCGGACAGGATCAGGTTCCGGCGAAGCTCATGGTCTACTTCGGCCCCAAAACTGGTCGCCAGAGAACTCGGCGACGCAAAGACACCGGTGTCCCGTACGCTGCGGCGACCAGTGAAGGTGACCGTCGTCAGTCGTGAAGGGAACCACTGGATCCGAGCATCGAGAGACAGACCATCAACATCCGCAAAGAAGTCGTCCTTCTTGTCCTCATTAAGATAGCCGACAGCGATATCACCGCGGATCAGAGTCTGGAGTTCAAAATCGACACCTGCAGAAACGGAATAGCCCTCGGAATCGCGATACCGGGGCTGGCCACCGATGAGCTGCGCGGAGTCATAGGATTCGTCATGCACAGTGCCCTGAGCGAAAACTGCGAGGTCAGGCGAGACCGCATAGGAAAGGCGTGTTCTACCGTACGTGTCCTGGCGGTCACGGAAATCTTGGTCAGCAACGGCGCCAGACCCGACAATGCGGCCGTCCTCGTAGTTGAAGTCTCTCACACCCACTGCATTGTTCCAGCGAACACGGTCATTGGTGTAGTCGGCGCTGACTTCGCCACCCGCAATCGAGTACTTGATCGGCTTCTCAAGTCCACCAAGACCAGCCGGCTCGTAGCGCTGCTCCACAGACTTATCGGCGAATACACGCGCGCCCAGTGAGAACTCACGGGAAACGTCCAGCCGACCGCGCAGGCCAGCATGGAGCGTCGGCGCGGATTCATCCGACAGATCGAGATATTCGTTCTGGTAGGCCGACACATCAAAGCCGATCTGGTGCACATTCCAGTTCGTGCGGCCGGCTACTTCGCCGCCAATCCGGATGATCACATCGGACTGTTCGTTGTTGTTCTGCGCATAGACGTTCGAATTGTACGTCACACCCGCAAGGGCGGTGGCGTCCACCAGGAACGTTCCGAGACGGATCGGCTCAGGATCGAAAGCCGGCTGACGGCGGTCTTTCACAGCCTCATATTTGTTCCGGCTGTAAAAATTATCGGCGCCTTGCCCTTGTGCTGCAGCTGTCCCAGCGATGAGGCTGCCGCCGGCAACCGTGAGAAGGCAAAGTCTTTTAAGATGGTTCATTTTTCTGTGTTCCCTCACAAACGCGTCGGAAAAGCGTACAGGTCGTCGTTTACCTCAATCGTTTTGCAAGTGTCATACCACCGACTTGCAAGGTTTCAGGAGGCCGTTAACCTTTAGATACATGAGAACTGGCCGCAACGGCGAGTTTTCCCGTCAACCTCCCTTGTTGCGCGTACCTTTTCAAGCGGCGTTGCTTCAAAAGCACAAAATTAACTTTGATTTTGGCGCGCGCATTCTTTCTTGACGGGCTGGAACAGGTCGGCTCTGGAGACTAAGACCATCAGCCCGCCAAAATAGCGCAAACTCCGCCCAAAAGGTGAATTTCTCAGGTTGCAGACCCCACGGGGCGGGTTTTGCCGTTGAGCTTACCACCAACCGCCTTGAGCAGATTGCCCGCAACAAACAGGCTGGCAGAGCTTGAAATCGTGAACGCCTTGAACAAACCCATAAGATTTTTCGCGCGAACTGCCTCAATTGCTGTCCAGGCCGCCCACTCCCGCTCGCTGTAACGCGTGAACCCTGAGAAGGCAGCCCTTTCTTCGGCTCCCAATCCGTCCCTCTTCAGGAATTCGCGCCCCCTCAGAGCCATCTTGCGATGATCGTCGGCGCCCTGCCGTTGGGATGCAGACCCCTCACGTACAACAAAGAGGTAGCCTTCCGGATCCGTGAGCACAGCTTTTGCCCCATCGGCCAGCAAGCGCGCGTAAAGCTCAAAGTCTTCTCCGAACCGAATATCAGACTGGTATGTCTCTGACACATGCTTAACGGCGCGCCGGCGGATCAGCGGCTTCAGGAATCCGAGTTCCGTCCGCTCCATCTCTACGTCGTAGGAGCGGGTAACAAACAAGGCAGTCGTCAGAGGCACGTCACCTTGTGGTTTTTCTGGCCAGAGATGACGACTAACCGTTTCAGGCGCACTGCTCGAACTGATCAACAGATTGTCAGCGACGATATCGAAGTCACCCGCCTGAGCTTTCGCGAGCAGCGCCGCAACACGTTCGGGGAGCATGATGTCGTCACTGTCGAATGGCGTGAACCAGCCAGCATCCGTTGCCTGCAATGCCAGATTTCGCGCCGCAGCCGGACCGCCATTCTGTTCCATCTTGAGGAAGGTCACATTCTCGAAGCGGCGCGCATAATCCTCGGCGATTTCCGGACCGGAGTCCTTCGATCCGTCATCCACCACCAGCACTTCGAAGCGAATGCCCTCCGGCTGCTTCTGCGCCACGGCACTTTCAAGCGCTCGCGCGATGTTTGCTTCATCGTTATAAAGCGGGATGATGATCGCAACCTTCGTCTCGTCATACATCGCAGGGGCGGTCTTTTCCAACATCGGTCCTGACTACAGGTTTATTCGCATGCACAATATGCAATTTCCGGGCAAATCATACGAATTACCCATACCGCTCATGGAACATGCACCGTGCGCAGGCCACGCCTGTATTGCAATGAGGCTGGACCGGCCTTCAGTATGGCTGAGATACAATGCAAGAGAGCCATTCCATATAGCCCCCTTTCCGGCCGCAGAACCAGAGCACACCACCTTTGACTGAAACCGAAGCCATCGTGATCGGAGCCGGCGCGGTTGGGCTTGCCTGCGGCGCGGCGCTTTCCCGTGCCGGACGCGAAACGCTCGTTCTGGAAAATACCCTCGGCATCGGAACCGGCACGTCGGCTCGCAGCAGCGAAGTAATCCATGCAGGCCTGTACTACCCTGCCGGCTCACTTAAACACCAGCATTGCGTAACCGGCCGCCGGCGACTGTACCAGTGGATGCTGGAACGTGGCGTTCCCCATCGCAAGACAGGCAAGCTGATCGTCGGAACCTCTGAAGCTCAGATACAACACATGCAGTCATTGTTCGATCAGGGTACACGGAATGGCGTGGAAGGCCTCCACCTCCTGACGGGTCCAGACGCCAAGGCTCTGGAGCCCAAGCTGAATTGCAACGCGGCTGTTCTGTCAGAGGAAACCGGCATTCTCGACAGCCATGCTTACATGCTCTCATTGCAGGGAGACCTCGAAGACCATGGCGGTACTGTCGTCCTCGGTACTCCGGTGGAATGTGTAGAAATCCTGACCGACGGGCGCTTCCGCCTGAAAGTGGGCGGTATTGAACCGGTGAGCATCACGACCCGGATACTGGTAAACAGCGCCGGCCTTCGTTCCATTCAGGTTGCCCGGCAAATGGAAGGCTACCCGCCTCACCTCATTCCGTACTTCACACTTGCAAAAGGCAACTATTTCAGCTGCCAGACGAAGGCCGCATTTCAACGGCTGATCTATCCGGCCCCCGTGGACGGCGGACTTGGTGTGCACATAACTATCGACCTCGCGGGCCGTATGCGTTTCGGCCCGGACGTTGAGTGGCTGGGGCACGCCGATCCAGACCGGGTCGATTATGCAGTCGACCAGAGCCGGGCGGCCAGTTTCTACCAAGCGGTGCGACAATACTGGCCGGAATTACCGGATGGTGTGCTTACAGCAGACTACTCCGGCTGCCGCCCCAAACTCTCCGCGCCTGGACAACCAGCGGCCGACTTTCGGATCGACGGCCCGGAACTTCATGGAATTTCCGGCCTGGTTCATCTGCACGGAATTGAGTCACCTGGGCTGACCAGCTCTCTCGCCATCGCCGACGACGTCGCCAACCGGCTATCGGGGGCTCACTGATTTTTTCGAACCATCCGATGCCGCTGTGCATAGAACCCGTAGTAGCACCACGGATTAACCATGACAGCACTCGTCCCTCGCCGGAGTTATCGGCGACATAGCGCAACCCGGCTAACCCGCCTCAGGCCGGCAGGATTCAGGACCTGGATTGAAACCTCGATGGTCGATTGGTCCGCCGCTGGTGCGAGCCTCGCCGGACCAGTCGAAAATATCCCACTCGGCCCGGCCGTGCTGGCCATCTCACCGGTGGACGGCACCAGTGAAATTCATCTTTCCTGCAAGATTATATGGCGGGAAGCAGGTAAAGTCGGCCTGAAACTTCTTGGCCCAGTCAGCCATTGACTGACGTACACGCCAGCTGGCGGTGAACTTGCATTGGCGATGGCTGAGAACAGCCTTAACACCGATGCCCATGACAAACTCCTCCAAGACGATGACCTTGCTGGTACAGCGCCAACTGGACGCGATCACCACCGGCAATGGTGCTTTTCTGGAAACGTTCCTGCGCACAGCCAAGGCCGCCGGCTTTCGCGTACGGGTCGTTTTTGCGCCTTGGCATGCCTTCGGAAACCGCCCTTTTGCCTCCATCCACCCCCGTCTCCGAGCCCTGATCGACGAGGTTACCTGGGAGGGCACGATCGAAGCAGGCGGACGTTACTGGTCGATCTCGCCTCGCATCTGGGTGCGCTTCGGCGTTCGGATCATTCACGAGATCATGCGGCGCGCCGGTTTGAAGGTACAATGGCGGAACTATTTCGGCCGTCCCATGTCATCCGAAGAAGTCGCGCGTATGGCACGCACGGCGGACAGTAAGGCATCCGCTCTTACCATCGCAGAATACAGTTCCGTCGGTCCTGTGCTCGATCAGTTGAAGAAGCCGACACGCAAAGGCGTTTTCGTACACGACGTCCTCTGGAGCCGGGCCCAGCGCTACCGCGAAAAAGGCCTTGAGTTCGATTTCTACGAGACGAGCGAAGCGGAAGAATGCACATGGGTGAAGTCGGCGGACTTCTTCGTCCACGCCTCGGCCAATGAGATGGAATTCTTCCCTCCGGCATTCCCGTCCGAACATATGGTCTGGCTGCGTCCCGTGCCGCCGGAGTTCGGCGACATTCCATCTGAAGGAAATCCGCAAATCGTCTTCCTCGGGACAACGCATGCTGGAAATGTCGATGCCTTGAACCATTTCCTGAAAGACATCTGGCCGATCATTCTGGAGCGCCAGCCCGCCGCTGAACTCAAAGTCGCCGGCAGCGTTGGCGACGCTATTGAACCTGAGCTGAAAAAATCACCCAACATGATATTGCTCGGCAGGGTGGAGAGACTGGAAGACATCGGCGGATCGCATGCGATCGGGATTGCGCCGACCCGGCTGGCCACCGGCGTCAGCATCAAGGTTGCGGAATACCTGATGCTGGGCATGCCGGTTGTTGCTTATCCGCTCGCCATGGAAGGGTTCGCAGGCCGTCTCGACGGCATGGTGGAGGTTGCAGACACACCAAATGCGTTCGCGGAGACCATCATCCGCCTGCTGAATGATAAGGAAGAGCGGAAACGCCTGTCGGACGGTGCCCCTGCCCGCACACGTGAAATCCTGTCCAATCAGGAGGTCGCAGACTTCCTCACCGCCGAAGCGGCACTTAACGCCTGATTGAAGAATCTAAAACGGGGGACCGCCGAAACGATCCCCCGTCCTGAAATATTGATTTCAGGCGTAGCCTATTCAGCCGCCACCGGAACATCTGCAGCAGAGAGCTCCGTATAGCGTTTCAGATGATGATCGACATTGCCGAACTCGGAGTCGATCATGGTGAGGCGCTTGAAGTAGTGACCGACGGCCAGTTCGTCCGTCATGCCCATACCGCCGTGGATCTGGATCGATTGCTGGCCAACGAAGCGGCCGCCCTGGCCGATGCGCACCTTGGCACCCGACGCAGCTTTCTTGCGCGTGACTTCGTCATCGCCCAGCTTTAGCGTTGCCATGTAGGTCATGGAGACCGACTGTTCGTACTCCATGAACATGTCGACCATGCGGTGCTGCAGGACCTGGAACTTGCCGATCGCCGTGCCGAACTGCTTGCGCTGGCGCGAGTATTCCACCGTCATTTCGTGGGCGACTTTCATCGCACCGCACGCTTCGGCGCAGAGCGCGGCGATAGCTTCGTCCGAAACGAGTTCGATCAGCGGCAGGCCATTGTCGACTTCGCCGATGACGGCTTCAGCGCCGACAGCGACGTTTTCGAAATAGACTTCCGAAGCGCGGCGTCCGTCGACGGTCGGGTAGTCACGTGTGGACACACCCGGCGCCGACTTCTCGACAACAAACACCGTCACACCGTTCGCATCGCGGCGGCCGCCGGACGTACGTGCGGTGACGATCAGGTGGGTCGCCCACGGCGCGCCGATAACAACAGCCTTGTGGCCGTTGATGACAAACCCTTCGCCGTCTTTCTTGGCGGTGGTTTCGAGGTCGGCCAGGTTGTAACGGCCGCGTGGTTCGGCATAGGCAAAGGCGAAGATGGTCTCGCCCGACATGATGCCGGAGAGGTACTCTTCCTTCTGCGCATCCGTGCCACGCTTCACGAAGCCGCCGCCGCAAACAACGCTCGGCACGTACGGCTCGACCACGAGGCCTTTGCCGAACTCTTCCATCACCACCATGGCATCGATCGGACCGCCACCGAGGCCGCCGTCTTCCTCGCTGAACGGCGCCATCATCAGGCCGAGTTCAGCGAACTGCATCCACATGTCCTTCCGCCAGCCTTCGGCCGAAGCCACGACCTTGCGGCGGGTTTCGAAGTCGTACTGGTCGCGGATCATCTTCGCGAGGCTGTCGCGAAGCATTCCCTGTTCTTCAGTGAAATTAAAATCCATTTGAGTCGTTTCCTCTCTGGCCTCGGGCTTAAAGGCCCAGGATCATTTTCGTGATGATGTTGCGCTGAATTTCATTGGAGCCGCCGTAGATCGACGTCTTCCGCATGTTGAAATACGTCTCGGCCGCATAGTCCGCATAGTCCGGACCGATGCCTGCACCGTTTCCGGTGGCTTCCATACCGTAGGCATAAGGCGCGCCGTAATGGTTCACGGCTTCCAGCGTGAGTTCGGTCAGGCGCTGTTGCACCTCGGTGCCCTTCACTTTCAGGATCGAGCTTTCCGGGCCCGGTCCCTTGCCGGCTGCTTCGGAAGCGAGCGTGCGGAGTTCGGTGAACTCAAGCGCCGTCAGGTCGATTTCAAGCTGGCTGATCTTGCGGGAGAATTCCGGCGTTTCGATCAGCGGCGTGCCGTCAACCGTTTCCTTCGTGGCGATGTCGCGCAGACGCTCGATGCCACGCTTGGAGCGGGCCACGCCGGCGATGCCGGAACGTTCGTGTGCGAGCAGGAACTTGGCGTAGGTCCAGCCCTTGTTCTCTTCGCCAACCAAGTTCTCGACCGGCACGCGGACGTCCGTCAGCCAGGTTTCGTTCACTTCATGCGTGCCGTCGATCAGCTTGATCGGGCGCACTTCGATACCCGGCGTCTTCATGTCGACGAGGATGAAGGAAATGCCTTCCTGGGCTTTCGCGTTCGGGTCCGTCCGGCAAAGGAAGAAGCCCCAGTCGGCGTGCTGCGCAAGCGTGGTCCAGGTCTTCTGGCCGTTGATGACATAATGATCGCCATCGCGCACTGCGGTGGTCTTCACGCTTGCGAGGTCGGAACCGGCGCCCGGCTCGGAATAGCCCTGGCACCACCAGACGTCGCCGGAACGGATGCCCGGCAGGTGTTTCGCCTTCTGCTCTTCATTGCCGAAGGTGTAGATTACCGGACCGACCATCGAGACGCCGAACGGCAGCGGCATGATCGCGTCCATGCGGGCGTTCTCTTCACCCCAGATGTATTTCTGGGTCGAGGTCCAGCCGGTGCCGCCGTACTTCTCCGGCCATGCCGGAACGGACCAGCCTTTTTTGCCCAGCACCTTGTGCCAGGCGAGAAACTGCTCGCGGCTCAGGTCTTCGCGGGTACCGGCACCAGCCAGTTCCTTGGGATAATTTTCTTCGATGAAGGCCCGAACTTCCTGACGGAATTCGATCTCTTCAGGCGTAAACTCCAGATTCATAACGTGCTCCTCCGAAACGGTCTGATCCTGCTGACAGGCACAGCTCTCTATGTCAGCCATTTATACTGGCTGGCAAGGTGACGCGAACGTCAACGTAAACTAACTCGCTGATTAGTCGCAGATTCCCCTGCGTCAGGTAGCGGCTGGTTCAGCGATGAAAGGCGCACAGGCCGTTTTCAACAGGCCGATCGCAGAGGCAGATCCCAATCCGCCACCCGTCTGGAACTCCATCTGCATCAGCGGCTTGAGCCTGATACGCTCCAACGCAGCCTCATGTGCCGGCCGGCGGGTGATGTGAGAGGCCAGACAATGACTGATGGCCCCGGGATCGATAGCGTGCACGACGCCGGCGGCGATGGTCGTTGCAAATCCGTCCAGCACAACCGGAATTCCCTGATGCCGCGCCGCGATGATCGCGCCAACACAGGCCGCCAGTTCCCGCCCGCCAAGACAGCGCAGCGCTTCCAGCGGATCGGATAGGTGTCCACGGTGAAGCGTCAGCGCCCGGCTCACAAGTTCGATCCGTTTGCGGGAAAGCGTCGGGGATGTCTGGCTGCTGGGCCGAACCCAATAGTCCGGTGAGCCACCATACAGCGCGCATGCTACGGCTGCAGCGGCCGTGCCGACGCCTGCACCTGCCACAGCAAGCGCCAGCAAGTCCGGATGATCTTCAGTGGCTTCAAATCCGTAGGCAATGGTCGCCGCGCATTCCTTCTCGGACATGGCCGCCGTCTCGGCGATGCTCGGCGTCGGCTTGTCGAGCGCCAGTTCAAAGACGCGAATGGCTGCGCCCGCCTGCGTCGCGATCGCTGAAAGAGGCGCCCGCCCCTCCCGCAGAGCGCTCACATGCGCCTGGGTATCCTGATTGGAAGACATGGAAACGCCTTCTTCGACGATACCGTGGGATCCGGCGAATATAGCCAGCGTCGGCTTCTCGATGCGCGGCGGATACCGGTTTTGCCAATTGGCCAGCCATTCCGCTGCCTCGCCAAGGCGCCCAAAATCCCCTTCCCGCCCCATGCCAAGCAGAGCTTCCCGCACCTGCTTTCCAGGTTCGGTGGGCGCGGGCGGTGCGCTCAGGACGAGTGCACGCACATCCGCCAGAGGCGAGCCTTCGCGAACAGGTTCGGGCACGTCAATATACTCCTGCATTCCGCTGGCGCGATTCCGCCATCATAATAACAGGTTACAGGGTGTCTGCACGACAAGGATTTGTTACCTTGCCGTTGATACACTCCACCCCGCAACCCTCACTGGATACTGGGTATATTCATGTCTCGCGAACCAATAAAGTCCCCCTGCATTCAGGTATGTGCAGTTGACGCTTCGACGGGCTGGTGCCTAGGCTGTGGGCGCTCACTGAAGGAAATTGGCCAATGGGTCGCCATGGGGGAGGCTGGCCGCGACAGCGTTATCGCTGAGCTGCCCCAGCGCATCACCCGGTTGGAGGCTCTGGGAAAGCGCTGACACCATGTACGCCAGACACGTTCTCCCCATGCTCGCCGCGGCACTCATGATTGCCGCAGCCGTGGTGTTTTTCGTAGTCCCCAAGACGGAGGCTATGGACGGCGGGACGCCAGCTGCCGCCTCCCTGACCAACACCGGCGCACCAGACATCAGCTCTTCGCCCCGCGCAAATTTCAACAAAGCCGCCATTATCAGCCGGGAAGCGGATGGCCACTATTGGACTCGCGCTGATGTCCAGGGAACCGATATCCGCTTCATGGTCGATACCGGCGCCAGCATTGTTGCCTTGACCCTGCACGATGCTCAACGCATCGGACTTAACCCGTCTGATCTGGAGTTCAGCAATGAGATTCGGACAGCCGGCGGGATTACGCAGGGCGCCTATGTCATGCTCGACCGTGTGCGCATCGGACGGGTGGAAATGGAAGATGTCAGCGCCATGGTGCTGAAAGAAGGCCTGGAGCAATCGCTACTCGGGATGAGCTTTCTGGGTGAACTCTACTCCTATGAGTTCAAAGGCGACACATTGATCATTCGCCAGTGATGATCATGCACTCGTGATCGGCTTGCCGTCCTCGCCCTTGCCCACGCCGACTTCCCAGGCAAAGCGCGCCTCGTCTCCAGACCAGCGGGCATAAGCAACACGGCCTTTCAGGCCCGCAGCCTCCATAAGGTCGCGATACCAGTAGGTCGCCCCGGCATTCAGCCGCTGGGGATGAACACCCCAGAGGAGACAAGCCTGCCGGAGACGACGGTCGTCCAGCGAGCCATAAAGGATAGGCGCAGGGCCCCGAACGCGAGCGAAACGCGCCAGCCGCTCAAACGCCCCGGTCCTGAGCGCGAGAGCCCCCGCCCCCTCGGCACAAGCCATCGCTTGCGCGGTGGTCGCAACAACATCGACAGCCGACGGCTCGGTGGGTTCACCGGCGAACTGGGCAATCGCCTGACGGTAATCTTCAGCTGACTCCGTCGCTCGAATGATCCGGGCCATGATGGCGACGGCTGTCGCCGGATGCCGGCCCACAGCGGTTTCCGCGGAAAGCATCACGGCATCGGCGCCCTGATAGATTGCCGTTGCCACATCCGACGCCTCAGCCCGAGTGGGCGCGGCATTCTCGATCATCGACTCCAGCATCTGCGTCGCCACAATCACCGGACGGCCGCGCGCCCGGGCCACACGCACGATGCGGCGCTGGATGACCGGCACATCTTCCGGGGCAAACTCCACACCAAGGTCGCCGCGTGCCACCATGACGGCATCAGATGCCTCGACGATTGCCTCCAGATTCGCGATCGCAGCCGGCTTTTCCAGTTTCGAGACGAGCGGCGCCCGGCCGTCGATGATTGCCTTTACCTCTTCGACGTCAGACACGCTCTGAACAAAGGAAAGCGCCACAATGTCCACGCCGATTTCAAGTGCAAACTCCAGGTCCGCACGGTCCTTGTCGGTCAGTGCACGGACCGGCAAGGGTTTGCCGCGAACAGTGAACCCCTTCTTGTCGGTCAGCTTGCCCGGAACCTCTGCCCGAACCTTCGGCGTACGGCCGGCTTGCGTTACTGTCAGGATCAGTTTGCCGTCGTCCACGAGGATCGTGTCACCCACTTCGAGGATCTCCACGATTTCCTTGTGCGGCACCGAGATCGTGTCTGCTTCGGCAGTTTCCTCGGCCGCGACGAGGTCGTATTCCTTCCGGAATCCAAGACGCAGTCCACCTTCCGGAAATTTTCCGACACGGACTTTCGGCCCCTGCAGATCAGCCAGGATGGCCAGCGGGCGACCGGTCTTCTCTTCCGCAGCGCGGACAGTCTGCAATGCTTCGAGATGAGCGGCATGCTCCCCATGGCTGAAGTTCAGGCGGAAAACGTCCACGCCGGCGTAAGCCAGAGCCACCACCTCCTTGGGTGAACGGCTGCCGGGTCCCAGGGTCGCGACAATTTTCGCGTTTTCTCCCATGAGCCGGTTATCTGTCATGACTGCCTCCGCCCTTCCCGTGGCCCCTGGCCCTGTCTATGCGACTCGCGCCAGTCCTTCCAGTCGCGGCGCCTCCAAAATCACACAGCGAATGGATCATAGTTGAGAATGGGCGCCAGCCAACGCTCTGCTGTACGCAGATCCCACCCCTTGCGGCGGGCATAATCCTCCACCTGGTCCTTTTCGATCCGGCCGACGGCGAAGTAGACCGAATCCGGATGGGCGAAATAAAGACCCGACACGCTGGCCGCCGGCGTCATGGCGAAGCTCGACGTCAGTGATACGCCTATCCGGCTTTCTGCATCGAGCAGACGGAAAAGTGTTTCTTTCTCGGTGTGATCCGGCTGGCTCGGATAGCCCGGTGCCGGACGGATGCCGCGATATTTCTCAGCGATCAAGTCCGGATTCGAGAGCACCTCGTCCGGTGCATAAGCCCACAGCTCCCGGCGCACCTGTTCGTGCATGTATTCGGCCATCGCCTCGGCAAACCGGTCGGCCAGCGCCTTGACCATGATGGAGGAATAATCGTCGCCCTTCTTCGCGAATTCCGAAGCAATTGCGTCGGCTTCGCCGCCCGCGGTGACGCAGAACCCGCCGATCCAGTCCTCGCCTTCAGGCGCCACGAAATCCGACATGGCGAAATTCGGGCGCGTATTGTCCTTCTCCATCTGCTGACGGAGGGTGTGGAACACATCGCCGGTTGCCAAACGGATATCGTCCCCATCCCGATTGGCCCTCCAGAAGCCGACCACGGCCTTGGGCTTCAGCCAGCCCTCACCGACGAGGCGTTGCATCATCGACTGTGTGTCATTCCAGAGGGAGGTCGCCGCCTCACCGACAATCTCGTCTTCCAGAATGGCCGGATATTTCCCTGCGAGATCCCAGGCGGAGAAATAAGGCGTCCAGTCGATGTAACGCGCCAGCGTCGCCAGATCGATATCTTCGAACGTGCGAACACCTTCGAAAGTCGGCGCGGGCCGTTCATAGGAGTCCCAATCGGGTTGCAGCGCCTTGGCGCGAGCCTCTTCGATCGGCAGTCGCGGTTTTGGCGGCCCGCCCTGACGGGCTTCACGCATGCGCTCATAGCGGGCGCGGGTCTGCTCAACGAGCCCCTGCTTCTCACCGTCACTCAGAAGCGCGCTGACCACGCCTACCGCGCGGCTGGCATCGGCCACGTGCACCACGGGTGCTGACTTGATCACAGGATCGATCTTCACCGCCGTGTGCGCGGGGCTGGTCGTCGCTCCTCCGATCAGCAAAGGCTGCACCATGCCCCGGCGCTGCATCTCGGCAGCCACATAGACCATCTCATCGAGACTCGGCGTGATCAGGCCGGAGAGGCCAATCACATCTACCCTCTCTTTTTCTGCCGTATCGAGAATGGTCTCCGCCGGAACCATGACGCCAAGGTCGAGAATTTCATAGCCATTGCAGGCAAGCACCACGCCGACAATGTTCTTGCCGATATCGTGCACATCGCCCTTCACGGTCGCCATCAGCACCTTGCCGTTGGAGATATCCACCGTACCAAGGCGCTGCTTCTCTTCTTCCATGTAGGGTTCGAGCCATGCGACAGCCTGCTTCATCACGCGGGCGGATTTCACCACCTGCGGCAGGAACATCTTGCCGGACCCGAACAGGTCACCGACGACGTTCATACCGTCCATCAGCGGGCCTTCAATGACATGCAGCGGACGCTCGGCTTGCTGGCGCGCCTCTTCCGTATCCTGATCGATGAATTCGGTGATGCCGTGAACCAGCGCATGTTCCAGACGTTTCTTCACTGGCGCCTCGCGCCATGACAGGTCCTTGACGGCCGTCTTGCCTTTCTGGCCCTTCAGGCCTTCAGCGATCTCGATCAGGCGTTCGGTCGCATCGTCACGGCGATTGAGGATGACATCTTCGACCCGCTCACGCAGTTCAGGCTCAATGTCGTCATAAATGTCCAGCTGGCCAGCATTGAGGATCCCCATATCCATGCCTGCCGGAATGGCGTGGTAGAGGAATACAGAGTGCATCGCCCGGCGCACGGGTTCGTTGCCCCGGAAGCTGAAAGACACGTTCGAAAGGCCACCGGAGATATGACAGCCCGGGCAGGTTTCCCGGATAACGCGCGCAGCCTCGATGAAATCCACGGCGTAATTGTTGTGTTCCTCAATTCCCGTCGCGACTGCAAAGATGTTGGGGTCGAAGATGATGTCTTCCGCCGGGAAGCCGACCTCTTCGGTGAGTATCTTGAACGCCCGCTGACATATCTCGACTTTGCGATCTTTCGTGTCGGCCTGCCCGACCTCATCGAACGCCATGACGACGACAGCCGTACCATAGGACAGGCATTTTGCCGCCTGCTCACGGAAAATGCCCTCGCCTTCCTTCATGGAGATCGAGTTGACGATGCACTTGCCCTGAACGCATTTCAGGCCGGCCTCGATCACCTCCCATTTGGAACTGTCGATCATCACCGGAACCCGCGCAATATCCGGTTCGGCGGCAATCAGGTTCAGGAAGGTGCGCATCGCCTCGGCACCATCCAGCATGCCTTCGTCCATATTGACGTCGATCACTTGCGCGCCGTTCTCCACCTGCTGGCGGGCAACCTCAACGGCATCTGCGTAGCGCCCTTCCGTGATCATGCGACGGAATACGGCGGAGCCTGTCACGTTGGTGCGTTCACCGACGTTCACAAAGGACTGGGAAGCGTTAGAAGTCATTTTCTCGTTTTTCCGGCGTCGAGCGGCCAGTTGCCATCGGCGACGGGTGGGAACCCATCAACCGGTTTGTTGTACCAATAAATCCAGGCGGTCTCGCCGGTTTCGTTTCCTGTGCCGTCGCACAGCGGAATGCGCGTGCGAATATAGAGGCTGGTGGCCGGGTCGTCGGTCACATCCTCGAACTCATCCATGGGGCCGATAATGGATACATCGCTCATTTTCCAGCGAATGCCGTGGCAAAGCTCATCGCCAGCCACCACGCCGGGAAAACCACCCAGATCGACCATCCGCCCACGGAACCGGCATGGTGCACCAAAGACACCCGCACTGCCGAGCGGCAAGTCTGCTGGCTGGCCTGCAGCACCGAGTTTCAGGAGACCGTAGAAGACGAAGAGGTCTCCGGCCTGAACGGGCGGGTTGGTCACGAAGCCACCTCGAACGGCTCCAGCCCGGCAAGGCGCATCGTGTGCTTTTCCGGGGCCGGATCACGCGGCTTCACACCTTCCACGGCTTTGGCGATGGCAGCGATGTGTTCTGGCGTGGTGCCACAGCAACCGCCCAGAATGTTTACGAGGCCGTCTTGCGCCCAGCCGCCAACAGCGCCGGAGGTCTGTTCCGGCTGTTCGTCATACTGGCCCATCTCGTTCGGCAGACCGGCATTCGGATAGGCAGCAACCAGCGTGTCCGCGATGCGGGAAAGCGCAGCGATGTGCGGACGCATCAGGTCCGCGCCGAGCGCGCAGTTGAACCCGATGGCGAACGGCTTGGCATGGCGGACCGAATTCCAGAAGGCTTCCACAGTCTGGCCGGAAAGCGTGCGGCCAGACCGGTCGGTAATCGTGCCGGAGATCCAGATCGGCAGCTTTTCCATGCCTTCGGCTTCAAGGTCCATGATCGCCTTGATGCAGGCCTTGCAGTTCAGCGTGTCGGTGATCGTTTCGATCAGATAGAGGTCGACGCCGCCCTCGTTCAGCGCCTGGATCTGCTGGCGGTAAGCCTCATACACTTCATCGAAAGTAACAGAGCGCGCGCCGGGATCATTCACATCCGACGACATGGACAGCATCTTGTTCAGCGGCCCGATGGAGCCTGCGAGGAAGCGCGGCTTGTGCGGCTCCTTCGCGGTCCACGCATCGGCCGCAGCCCGGCCGAGCCTTGCGCCTTCAAGGTTGATGTCGCGTACGGATTGCGCGTCCAGCTTGTAGTCGTCCTGCGCAATGACCGTCGCACTGAACGTGTTCGTCTCGGAAATGTCTGCGCCAGCGCCATAATAGGCGTCGTGCAGATCGGTCACGATGTCGGGCCGCGTGATGCAGAGGATGTCATTGTTCCCCTTCATCTGGCCCGGATACTTCGCCTCGGTGAAGCGGTCACCGCGATAGTCCGCCTCTTCCAGGCCGCGCCGCTGGATCATGACGCCCCATGAGCCATCGAGAATGAGGATGCGTTCTTTCGCGGCTGCCTTCAGCGCAGCAATCCGTTCCTGCCTGGTCATCTAGAGCTCCATGGTTCCATCTTCGCGCAAAGGCGAATGAGGGTTGTAGGCGACTTCCCGGAGGTGGCCGTCCGGATCCGCGAAATATCCGGAATAGCCGCCCCAGAAGACTTTCTCCGCGGCCTTGATCAACTGGCCGCCAGCCTCGATCGCGCGGATCATGGCGTCATCGACAGCCTCTTCGCTCATCTGGTTCCAGGCCAGCGTGACCGCCCGAAAGCCTTCGCCCCGCGGCAGGACGCCGGCGTCCTCTGCGAGCGGCTCCCGGCCATACAGACCAAGCGCGACGCCGCCCATATCAAAGAAAACGACCGCCTCTTGAGAAGCTGGTGCGCGCTTCAGGCCGAGCTTTTCGTAGAACGCTGCCGAGGCCTGTACATCAGAAACTCCGAGGGTGACCAGCGTGATGTGGATTGGATTGGAAGACATGGGTCAGGCCGCCTGAGCAGGGTGAGGTTTCAGGCCGAGCAAGCGGCAGGTGGACAGGGCCAGCCCCGCCCGGTTCAGCGTATAGAAGTGGAAGTTCTGCACGCCCTGCTCGGCGAGCTTGCGGCTGAGATCTGCCGCGACATTCGCCGTGACCAGTTCGCGGGTTTCCTCGTCGTCGTCGAGGCCATCATAAAGGTCTGCCAGCCAGTCCGGTATAGTCGCGCCACAGAGTCCACTGATCCGTTGTAGTCCGCGGAAGTTCGCCTGAAGCATGATACCGGGCACGATAGGCATGGTCACGCCGCCTGCCCGGGCCTTGTCCAGGAAGTTCAGATAAGTCTCCGGCTCGAAGAAGAATTGCGTGATGGCACGGTCTGCTCCAGCATCCTGCTTGGCCTTGAGAAAGGCAATCTCGGCATCCCAGCCCAGACTCTCAGGGTGAAGCTCCGGATAGCAGGACACTGAAATCTCGAAACATTTTCCGAGTTCAGGCCGATGCTCGCGCAGGCCCCGGATCAGGTCCACCGAATCCCGGAAGCCACCCGGATGCATTTCGAACTTCGCCCCCATCCCCGCCGGCGGATCACCCCGCAGCGCCACGATGTGCTTCACCCCCGCCTGCCAGTACTCCTCGGCAACCGCCAGCACTTCCGCCTTCGTCGCCGACACACAGGTCAGGTGACCAGCCGGTTTCAGGCTGGTTTCCTGGGCGATGCGTTTGACAGTTTCGTGAGTCCGTTCACGGGTGGACCCGCCGGCCCCGTAGGTAACAGACACGAAGTCCGGCGCCATGGGCTCCAGGCGCTGGACGGTATCCCACAGGCGGTTTGCCATGGCATCGCTTTTTGGCGGGAAAAATTCGAATGAAACGTGGGGCGTAGAGGTGCTCATGCAGCGGACTCCTGCGCGTTTGCGGACTTTTCGGCGGTCCAGATATGGACGGTAAGTCCTTGTTCGTTTTCGGGTGGCGGCGCGAATGCACGCGGCTCGGACAGTTTCAGTCCGGCCGCAGCAGTCCACCCCTCCATGGCGTCAGGCGAGAGGCCAAGGCGGTGGTGACCATGTTCGGTGCGGAGAAATTCCAGGTCATGCGGGGCAAAGTCCACGACAAGAAGCCGCCCGCCGGGCTGGAGGATCCGTCCGGCTTCGGCAATCACCCGGTTCGGCGCATCAACATAGTGTAGCACCTGATGGATGATGACGAGGTCGGCCGAAGCATTCTCGAATGGAACGGCCGTGACGTCTCCCTGACGGACACGTGCGACGGGGCTGCCGTGACGCTCCAGATTTGCGCGGGCCACCGTCAGCATGTGATGACTGAGGTCGATCCCTTCGGCCTCCACAGCACGCGGAGCAAAAAGCGCGAGCATCCGGCCGGTACCGGTGCCGAAGTCCACAACCCGGCGAAAGGGCCCCGGCCCGGCAATCTCGAGCAAGGCCTGTTCTATCGCTTCGTTCGGGTAGTGGAGTGTTCGAATGGCATCCCAATTGTCTGCGACGGACGAAAAATATGCTTGCGCAGAGGCAGCCCGCGTCGCGCTGACTTCGTCGAGACGTTCTGCATCCCGTAATATTTCGGGCACTCCGTCTCCTAGTTGCTCGAATAGGGAATCCAGGAATATCCGGCCATCACCCCGGCTTGCGGCGCGGTAAAAGACAAAAGATCCCTCGGGCAATCGCTCAACAAGCCCAGCCCCCGTCAGCGCTTTCAGGTGGTGCGACAGGCGCGGTTGGCTGAGGGAAAGAATTTGCACGATTTCACCGACGGAAAGGTCGCGTTCACGCAGAAGTGCGAGAATACGTAAACGGGTTGGCTCTCCAGCCGCCCGCAGCCGCTCCAGCGTAAGGTCAAATCGCTCGCTCATGAAGAACATATAAACATTCTTTTATATGTTTTGCAAGAAACCAAACCGCTGTTGCAGCATAGTCGCATGTAATCGGAATTACATAAGTGCGTGTTGCGTCAATTGGGGGAAACAACCATGTACCGGTCCAGGAAATGGGAAATCGCAATCATGAAATTCCGAATTGCGGCCACCGCGATGGCCTTCACGCTCGGTGCATGCGCCACAACTCCGGCAGATCCATCAGACCCCGGTGCTGTCGCCGATCCCTATGAAGGTTTCAACCGGCAAATGTTCGCGTTCAACAATGGCGTGGACAAATATGCACTTGGTCCGGCGGCTGGCGCGTACAAGACCGTCACTCCGGAATTTGCCCGCGACCGGATCGGCGATTTCCTGCGCAATCTTCGCGCACCCGTTATATTTGTGAACGACGTATTGCAGGCGGAACCGTCAAGAGCGGCCGATACGTTCGTTCGTTTCACCATCAACACGACCGTCGGCATTGCTGGCCTGTGGGACGCTGCAGGACAAATGGGTGTGGAGCGCCACTCCGAAGACTTCGGCCAGACGCTGGCCGTTTGGGGCATCGATAGCGGCCCCTACCTGGTCATGCCCATAGTGGGTCCGACCACACCGCGTGATCTTTTCGGCATGGGTGTAGACCACGCCATCGATCCATTGACGTGGACAGAATTCGACGGCGATCCCGACCTCGACGACAAAATTGCCACCGGCCGGGGTGTATTGTCTGCGCTGAATGCGCGTGTCGCACTGGAAGATCAGATCGAACAGCTGAACGCGCAGCCGGAACCGTATGTGGCCCTTCGCCGTATTTATTCATCTCAGCGTCAGACTGAGATTCGTAATGGTCGTCCGGTGGATGATTCAGAGTTGTACGAAGATCTCCCAGATTTTGACGAATTTGACGAATAGCCAAGCAGACACGACTGAAGCAGGAGCTCGCCCTTTGAAACGCCTTGTGACCCCCGCCATCGCCCTTGCTGCGCTTGCCGCGCTGGCGCTGCCGGCTGCAGCGGACGCAAAAACAGAAGCCTATGTTCAGAAGAATGCCAGTGAGGTGCTGGCGTCCCTGAACGACCCATCCCTCAATGCCGACGAGCGCACTCAGAAATTCAATGCCTATATGGACGAATTCACGGACATGAAGGCTGTCGCCAATTTCGCAATTGGCAAGTATGCCCGCCGTTTCAATGAGGCTGAGCTCGCTCAATACCAGAAGGTTTTCAGGGATTACGCGCTTTCAGTCTACGAAAACGAGCTCGATGCCTATCGGGGCGAAGCGGTGGTCGTGAAAGATTCGGTCGACCGGTCCGAAACCGATTCGATCGTGAATACGGTCATCCGCCGCGATGACGGCAAGGACATGGACGTCCGGTGGCGCGTGCTACTGCGCAATGGACAGTACCAGGTGGTCGATGTCGCGCTGAACCTCGACGGAAACCTGATCTGGCTTGGCATAGAACAGAGGGCGCAATTCCTCGCCCTGCTTGATCGCACAAACGGTTCGGCTCAAGCGCTCATCGACAAGATCGAAGGCATGACCAAAAAGCTGGAAAGCGAAAAGCGCACCTGATTTTCCTGGCTCAATCCGCTGGAAAATGGCCCGTTTCCCTCGTGGAAGTGGGCTTTTTCTTGTTCGGTGGCACATAATCTCTGCGTCGAAGCACCGCGCAAGCGCCGCCTCGGCTGACGACCGACTCTTGTACAATATACATACACCGTTGCGCCGGCATTGAACGCCACATGACCGGCGGCGATTGAGGTGTTATGGTTAATTCAAGGCGGCAAGACGGTGCGGTGCTTTCGCGGTACCGTCTGACAAGTCGGAAGACTGCTGGAACTGGCGGGTGAGGCGATGACGGCACAAACAACTCGGTTCGGGAAAATCTGGACCGCGCCTCTCAGCGCGATGAGCTTTCTGTTGATCGTCAGTTGTGCGTCCGCGGCCCCAGGCACCCCCACTGAAGCTTCGGCAAATACCTGGTCAAATCTGGGTGATTGCTTCGACCGAACGGTTGTTGTTCCGGTGACCGGAGCAGAGGCGATGGCGCAAACCTGCAGCGGCAGCTCCGCCGCCGCTGATCCATCCCGAAGCGGCATCGAGCGAGCAAGCGCCTTTTTCAATGCTGCCAGCGCCTATAATGCCATCGCGGCTGCAGGTTCCGCGAGTGCACTCTGCGCAAGCCCTGGCGCTTGCAGTCAGATGGCACTTAGCCTGCTGGACCAGTCCCTCACATCGCAGCAGGACAACCAGGTCAGCACGACCGGCAGCGCAACCCAGGTCGCTATAAATAAGCGCTTCATCCTGCGTCGGATGCTAGAACGCAGCCGGGCCCTGCGCGGCGTCGCCAATAGCGGAACCGGGAACGCGAGCTGCGGCACGAGAAACAGCTGCTTGACCGACGCCGCTGCCCTGCTTTCCTCGATCTCTGTCGACATTCCGCCGGCTTCTGAAGCGCCGGAAGCTGCACGCCTTGGCTGCGAGATTCTCGACACACGGTGGCGCGTGAACAGCGAGATCGGCCGTGAGCGTGAGTATCTTTATGTCGAAGACCTGAGGCGCCTTGTGAGTGCGTGCCCAGACGATGCAGCGGCCGCGTCCGACCAACTCGCTGAAATCTCTTTTGAACGAGCAGAGCGCGTCAAGGAAGACCTGGTGAAGGCTGATCCCCTTCCCTCGATCGAAGCATCACTGGGCGCGATTACCGACTATCGCGATACGCTGGACACCGACCGGTTCCAATTACCCGCCAATCGAGGCATGGGCGCCGTATATCAGGCGCTCGCAAAACGCGACCCGGCCGGCACCCGCACTTATCTGGAAAGTGCAGTGGCTGCGTACCGGAATGCGGTGACACTCTCTGCATCCGGAACACCAGCCGAGCGCGCAGGAGACTACGAACACCTCGGCACGTCACTCCTGTCTCTGTCCAAAGTATCCGGCGCACCAGGATCGACAGAGCGCTTGGCACTTTCCCAGCAGGCCGCAAGTGCTTTGCAGGACTCCATCAATCTTGCTCCCACTCCTGCGCGTTACACCTTGCTGGGCGACGCATACGAAGACACCGGGCAGTGTACTCTGGCAATCCCGGCATACCAGGCGGGCATTCCGGGACTCACAGGCGCAGACAAAATTTCCACAATCCTGTCGCTTTCATCCGCCTATGATGTCTGCGGGCAACCGGACCTCGCGCTGCAAACGCTCAAGCAAGCAAATGCCGAAGGGGATGTCTCCGCCGATGTCCGCTACGAGATTGGTCGCAAAGAGTTCGACAAGGGGAACTTTGCGGCCGCGCTCACCGCACTGCGTGCCGCAGAAAGCGGACTGAACGGGATGCAGGCGGCCGAAGCCAACTACATGATGAGCGTAGCCGAGACGATTACCCACCCCGACGGCTGGCAGAAAAATGCGCTCGAACACGCTGAGCGCGCTGTGTCACTGAATGCACGGAGCCGGGCGTACAACCGGCAAGCCTGTCTGGCGACCATTCTGAAGGGCGGCAAGACGGTGAAAGACGGAAGCGCCGTTGCCCGTTGTCCTGGATCAGGCGAGCCGGAAGCCAGTCTCCTTCGAGGCATGTTCTTCCTGAAGCAGGCCCAATCGATGGATGTCAGCGCCTACAACCTGGCCTCCCAGACCCAATGGCGCAGTATCCTGAGAGCTGCTGAAAACGAATTCGCCAATGGACTGAAAGCGCTCGCAGACGTGAGCGACCATGAACGCGTGGTTTGGTTCGATGACCTGCAGGCAGACGTTGATCTGGCGGCCAGGCTCCAACAAGGCCAGAAGGTGATCCAGCGCTGCAATCGGGAGATCACGCTTGGCCCGCAGGATCCTGTCTGGAATGATCTGAATGCCTTTTACGGTCATTACGGAGTGCTCAAATGCTCCTGACGTTTACGAACATTGAGAATGAGGAAAACTGGGTATGACGGTGCCAACAGTCCAATCCCCCGACAATTCGGACATGCAAGTGTTCCAGTCCGTGCCCACTCATAACGACATGATGGCCCTCGCCGGCCAAGTAAAGGAAGCCAAGCGCGGACAAGCCCGGCTCCTGATCATGGTCATCTTCCTGGCCGGTGTCCTCGCCGCAGCAGTGGTCGCGCTGTTCATGGTATTTTCGAACACGAGCGCTCAGCTGGTAGAGGCAGATCAGAAGCTGGCAACCCAAGCTGCAGAAATGAAAAAGCTCGAGACCCAAGTTTCAAACCGCGACCAGGTGATTGCGCAGCAACAAGCGACCATTGCGAGCTACGCTGGCTTCCAAAGCATCGTTCAGCTGCAACAACAATCCAAGGCGCTGGAAAAGGACATTGCCGACCTTCTGGCCCAGCCCAGCCGGGCGAATGCCCCCCGCCGCTTGAAAGAATTGCCGGACAATGTGGAATGGCTGGACGATGTCATTACCGCCCTCACAGAACGTCGGGAGGCACTGGCAGAATTGAAATCCGATGTCGAAGCCTGGCCGCCGGTTCCGGCGCCTGTCCGGCCTGATTGATCCAGCCGTTTGCCTCAATAGCCATCGAAGCAGGAGTATCCGCCAATGGGCGATCCACAAGACACCTCCCCGGCATTGTTCGGCCCGATCACTGCCGAAAAGAAATCAGGCTTCAACATGCAGGAACTGGTCACGGAGTTTCCGGACCATCCGAACGACTGGACCATACCGGAAGCCTTTCTCTGCCTAATTCTGTCCGCCGCTTTCGCAGACGGCCGGATCGCGGAACAGGAGCAAGAAGAAATCCGGGCACTTTCCCGGCGTTCCCGCACCCTGAAGAACCTGGATCAGAATGAACTGGCTCAGGTGAATCGCGTTGTCCTCAAGCGCCGTGCCGACCGGCCAGACTGGTTGGGCGAAGCCTGTGAGGCCCTGCCGAAAGACATGCACCTCGCGGTCTTCGCACACTGCCTCGACATTTCCCTCGCGGATGGAGTGCTGGTCCCGGCGGAAGCGGAATTCCTTGAGAAGCTGATCAGCCTGCTCACCATCACGGAAGAGGAAGCGAGGCTGATCACAAAGGTGATTTCGCTGAAGAACCGCTTCTAAGAAGGGATTCCTCCCGGAGCTCAAGTCATGCAAATTCGGCGGATCGGTCCCTCGGCCGCGTTGCTCGCAGCGCTCGCCGTTTGTACACCAGCCTGCACACAAACACCGCCGCCGGCCCCGCCCCCCATACCGGAAGCAGTAGGCGCAGTGCCGGTTTCAGAGACTGAACGCGGACAGCAGGAATCCGCTGAAGCTGCGATCCTCATCGACGCCATTCGGCGAATGCCCGAGCACGGGCTTCCGCTGTCGGTGTACGGACTGGAAGAAGCCGAAGCGCTAACCGGGGAGGCCCAGCGCGCCGCACTGGCGCAGGCTTGGCAATTGGCCGCGACCCATCTGGCACGCGGGTATCTCGATCAGGAAACCCTACACCCCCGGACAGAACCCGACATAGCCGAAGTGAATATGTATGCGGCAGTAAGCCAGAAGGGCGCAGATGCACTCGTCTCCGCCTTGAGCCTGCTCGCGCCACAACACCCCTCCTATATTGCCCTGCGGCGAGAATTAGCGCGCCAGGAAGCAGCGATGAACGCCGAAACCGATCCCGGAAAAGTTCGGCTGCATACTGCGCGCATCGAACAGCTCCGCGTAAATCTGGAGCGCTGGCGTTGGTTACCCCATGACCTCGGTGACAGGTCGGTACTGGCCAATATCGCCAGTTTCGATGTGACCACCTTCGAGAAAGAAACCCCGACCTCAAGCTATGCCGCGATATTCGGAATGGCTCAACGCCAGACCCCCATCTTCTCTGACAAGATCGAGTACATCATCTTCAATCCGTGGTGGGAAATTCCGGATAGCATCGCGCGGAAGGACAAGCTGGCTCAGTTCCAGCGGGATCCGGGCGCAATCGAACGATTGGGTTATCAGGTTCTGGATCGGCAGGGCCACCAGGTTTCACCTGACACGATCGATTGGAGCACGATTTCTCCTGAGACCTTTCCCTATCGCCTGCGCCAGGCACCCGGCCCGAACAATGCGCTCGGGCAGGTCAAGATCATGTTTCCGAATTCGCACAACGTCTACCTGCACGACACAAACGACAAGAGCCTGTTCGACTCCGAACAACGAACCTTTTCGTCAGGTTGCGTCCGCGTGCAGAACCCGCTGGATTTGGCCGCGTGGGTCCTCGAAGACGTGCCAGGCTGGGACCGCAGGACCATCGAGACAGTCGTGAACTCCGGAGAGGAAACTCGGGTCGACCTGGATCAATTCGTCCCGGTCTACGTCGTATACATGACGGCAACCAGCAATTCGTGCGGGGATGTCACCTACCTGAATGACATCTACGGCCGAGACAAAGCGGTGCTGGCCGCCCTGAAGGCACTATCCTCCAGGTGAGCCCGCCTACTTCGTCAATGCTGTAGAAATCTCCGGCCGCTCTTCCGCACTCGTCAGGTAATGCGGATCGGGCCTCAGCTGCGTCGCCTGTTCATAAGCATAGCCATAGGCGATGATTGCCGCATCATCGCCGGCAGACCCGATAAATGAAATACCGACGGGAATACCATGCACATTGCCCATCGGCACCGTAAGGTGGGGGTAACCTGCTTGGGCGGCCAACCAGCCGGCACCAGCCCATTCCGGCCATACATCTCCATTGACCGGATCGATACGAGGCGAAATGGGACCGGAAGGTGAAACGAGCAGATTCACATCATAGTCAGCAAGCAGACGATCAATCCCCTGCTCACGTGTGGAGAAACGCACGGCTGCTTTCGCACCGAGATATTCAGGATCGGTCAGCGGACCCCGTGCTTCTGAGTCGATGAAGAGACTCTGCCCGAACAGGGGCATTTCTTCATCCGCATGGACCTCGTTGAAGGCGATAAGCTCTCTCAGCGATTTTGTCGTTACCGTTTCGGGTGTTGTGGCCAAGTATGCGTTGAGGCTGTCCTTGAATTCAAACTCCAGCAGCGGCAGCGTGCTGTCCCAGAAGTTTTCCGCTGCGGGTTCAAACGCATCGATGTCAACCAGGGTCGCCCCCTGCGCTTCCATGACTGCCAGCGCCGCGGTGAATTTCTCCTTGATGTCCTTGTTGGAGCCTTCGGCGAAATGCAGCACACCAATTCGCATACCTTTAAGAGAGTCTGCTGACAGACCTATCGTGTAATCCTCGTCGCCTGGGTCCATCGCATTCATCATCATTGCGGCACCGCGCACTGTTCGCGTCATCGGACCAGCCGTGTCCTGTGATGGTGAGATGGGCACAATGCCTTCCTGTGAGATCAGGCCCACCGTGGGCTTGAACCCGACAATCCCGTTGACATTGGATGGACAAATGATCGACCCATTGGTTTCGGTGCCGACCGCACCCGCCGCAAGCGATGCCGCAACTGCCACGCCAGAACCTGAGCTGGACCCGCATGGATTACGATCCAGCATATGCGGATTGCGAACTTGTCCGCCAATTGAGGACCAACCGCTCATGGAGTCATTGTCGCGGAAATTGGCCCACTGGCTTAGATTTGTCTTGCCGAGGATGATCGCCCCCTGCGCCCTCAGTCCGGAAACGAGCGGGCTATCGCGCCCTGTGATGTTGTCTTTCAAAGCAAGAGAGCCGGCTGTTGTCGGCATCGGATCGAGGCTTTCGATATTGTCCTTGAGCAGAACAGGGACGCCATCCAGGGGACCGAGCGCTTCACCATTCTTGCGGCGCTGATCGCTGGCCCGGGCAAGCGGCAGGGCGTTGGGGTTCAGCGAGATGATGCTCTGAAGGCGGGGGCCGTCCCGATCGAGCAAAGCGATCCGGTCCAAATAGGCCTGTGTCAGCTCTTCCGAAGTGATTGTTCCTGCTGCAAGGTCATCCGCAAGTTCCGGAAGGGTTTTGGCGACAATGCCGGTCGCTTCATAGGATGGTATCACAGCTAGTTCCTCCTGAGCGGCAGGCTCGGGTGGTCCACCGCAACCGCCCAACACCAATGCCATCAGCGAAGCTGTCACAAGAATTCTCATGCCGAATACCCCTTCACGTTCAAGGGGTGAGCCTAGCCGACAGGCGGCAGAGGACAAGGGCTATCGTGTGCTCTAACCTGTAACGATTCCGAGACGCTGGCGTAGCGTGCGCCCAAGACTGTTCATCCAGGCAGGACGAGCCGCGACATCGATCTTCCATGAGAGCACGGTACGGGCAACGCCGCCCGGCAACAGACCGATCAGGACCCACCAGACATTCCGCGGCAAAGCCTTGCTGCCAAATCGCTCTCTATTGGCTGCGCGCAGCTTTCGCAGCAGGCTCCCACGCGTATCAGCTTTTACCGGGTGGAGTTCTGGTTCGAACAGCAGGGAGACGAGCCGTTCCTGCAGGTGCCCGGCATCGCGCTCACCCAGATCATCAGCGGTCGACAGACCCTGACGGGCTGCATGGTCCCTGATGCAGGCGAAGCACGCTTGTTGGTGACCGATGCGCCAGCGGGCGCGCTTTGCGTAGGCTTTGGCAAATTGAGAATGCTGGGAGCCGTGCAGACGGTAGGCCGAAATCGGCTGATCAAAGCCTTTCGCGACAGCATGAAGCGGCACGGTTGCAGACAGGTAGCCATCGCCGCCCTGCCGGAACGTCTCCGAATCCATCGGCATGACCTGTTCCAATGCTGTTCGGGTGTATACGAGACCGGAGGTGATCGTACCTGAGTAATGCCCCATCTCTCGCAGTTGCGCGGCTACATCGCCATCCGCCAACGGCACCTGCGGCGGCGGGAACAGACCTCCGAGCTTCCCCGCTTCATCGGCATAGTTCATCCGGTAGAGATACATGCCAATTTCAGGGTCATAATTTGAAAGGATGGCTTTCCCGGCACCGGGCAGCAGGAAATCATCCGCATCGAGGAACATGACCAGATCGCCCGTCGTCCGGGCATATCCGGCGTTAAAGCCGCCGCCATGCCCCTGATTCACTTCCTGAAGGACAGGAATGATCCGGTCGCCGTAGGAACGGATGATGTCCCGCGAATTGTCCTTCGAGCAATCGTCGACAACCACGAGTTCGATCTCGATATCCTGCGACAGGACGCTCTCGATCGCCGTCGCAACAAAGGCGGCGTAATTGTAGTTCGTGATCACGACCGAAAGTTTCGGCGAAGCACTTGTCGTCATATCGGGCTCCCTGACGCCCCGTCCTTACGCAAGATTCGCACCGAATTGCGCCAAGGGCGACGTCAGGGACAGATAAATTTCGCCTATCGCGCGAATTTCTTGAATTTCAGGCGCTTCGGATTCACCGCATCTTCGCCCAGACGGCGCTTCTTGTCCTCGAGATAGGACGAGAAATCACCCTCGAACCATTCGACATGGCTGTCGCCCTCGAAGGCGAGGATGTGCGTGGCCATACGGTCGAGGAACCAGCGATCGTGGCTGATAATCACGGCACAACCCGGGAACGCATCGAGGCCCTCTTCCAGCGCCTGCAGCGTTTCCACATCGAGGTCGTTGGTCGGCTCGTCCAGCAGCAGGACGTTGGAGCTTTCCTTCAGCATCTTGGCGAGGTGGACGCGGTTCCGCTCACCGCCCGAGAGAAGCCCGACCTTCTTCTGCTGGTCAGAGCCTTTGAAGTTGAAGGCGCCGACATAGGCGCGCGAGTTTACCTCCACGCCACCAAGATCGATCACATCGGTCCCGCCGGAAATTTCTTCCCAGACATTATTCTTGTCGTCGAGCTTGTTGCGGCTCTGGTCGACATAGCCGAACTTCACCGTATCACCGACGCGCAGCGTGCCGGCGTCCGGCTCTTCCTGGCCGAGGATCATCTTGAACAGGGTCGACTTACCGGCACCGTTCGGACCAATGACGCCGACGATACCACCGGGCGGCAGCTTGAAGTCGAGGTCTTCGATGAGGAGATTGTTGCCGAAGCCCTTGCGCAGGCCTTCGGCCTCAAGGACGACGTTGCCGAGGCGCGGACCGGGAGGAATGCGGATCTGGGCGGTGGAGACCTTCTCGCGTTCAGCTTCGGCGGCCTTCTGCTCATAGGACTGGATACGGGCCTTGGATTTGGCCTGGCGAGCCTTCGGGCTGGAGCGAACCCATTCGAGTTCCTTGGCCAGCGAGCGCTGCTTGCCGCGCTCTTCGCGCGCCTCCTGCTCCATCCGCTTGGCCTTCTGTTCCAGCCAGTCGGAATAATTGCCCTGGTAGGGAATGCCGCGGCCGCGGTCGAGTTCGAGGATCCAGGTCGTGATGTCGTCCAGGAAGTAACGGTCGTGGGTCACGAGGATGACGCAGCCCGGGAAGTTGATCAGGTAGTTCTGCAGCCAGGCAACCGTCTCGGCGTCGAGATGGTTGGTCGGTTCGTCCATCAGGATCATGTCCGGCTTAGACAGAAGCAGGGCACAGATCGCGACGCGGCGGATCTCGCCGCCGGACAGCTTGGTCACGTCGGCATGATCATCCGGACAGCGCAGGGCCTCCATAGCCATCTGGATCTTGGAGTCGATGTCCCATGCGTCTGCGGCGTCGATCTTCTCCTGCAGCTCGGTCATCTGCTCCATAAGCTCGTCGGAATAGTCTTCGCCCAGCTTGCCGGAGATTTCGTTGAACTGGTCCAACATCTGCTTTTCCGGACAAGCAGCGGCGATATTCTCGAACACCGTCTTGCTCTCATCCAGTTTCGGCTCCTGTGGCAGGTAGCCGACTTTCACGCCGTCAGCGGACCAGGCCTCGCCGATGAATTCCTTGTCCTGCCCCGCCATGATGCGCAGCAGTGTAGACTTACCGGAACCGTTTACACCGACCACACCAATCTTGGCGTCGGGGAGGAATGAGAGGTGAATGTTTTCAAACACCTTCTTGCCGCCCGGGTAGACCTTGGTGAGCCCTTGCATGTGGTAAACGTATTGAGGTCCGGCCATGGCGGAAGAATCCTGTCTGCGGAAGTTATGTCGCCGCTGAGTTACGCACTCGCCCCATAAAATCAAGCGCGCAGGTGCCCGCCGTCAGCGAACCGGGGCCAGCAGGGACGCCATGGGAAGGATATCCCACCGGAAACCGAGCCCTGCACGGATAACGGGGTCGTGGTCGCAAAGAACCCGGGCGTCGGCTTCATCGTCTGCTTCGGCGATCGCAACACCCCAGGTGCCATCCGGATCCATGACCGGACCGGCAGCAAACACGGAACCCGTGTCGATCAGGTGGCGGATATAGTCTGAATGACGGTCCATCGCTTCCAGTTCAGACGCGGTGGCATCAGCTGGGAAAGTCCGCCGCGGAGGCACGAGCTTCATCAGGAAAAAGGCCATGGCTTTCCGGGCCCCCTTCCGTCAGCTGGCCCGGCGGAACGCCCGGTCCTGCTCTTCGGTACTCATGGCACGCTCCAGACGACGAAGTTCCCGAGCGGCACCGGTATTCCCAAGTCGTTCGGCTTGCCGGAACCAGCGCCATGCCTTGACCAAATCCTGCGGGCAGCCATGACCGCCAGCATTGGCAATGCCAAGATTGAAGGCGCACCGGCTGTCGCCCAGCGAAGCGCCGCGGCTCCACCAGTTGCGGGCAGCCGTTGCATCGGCTGATCCACCCTGCCCGGATATCAGCATCAGACCGAGATAGGTGATCGCGTCCGTTTCGTCCTGCTGGGCAGCCCGCAGGAACAGAAACCGGGCCCGGCCGTGTTCTTTCGGCCCGCCGAGCCCGTGGAAACACATAAATCCAAGATTAAACAGACCGGTAGGAAGCCCTGCGCTTGCCGCCTGGTGGTAGTAAGCCCGGGCGGCGACAAGATCCTGCCGTACACCGCGCCCGGCATGGAGCATTGCGCCATAATAGTTCGCTGCTGCAACATGGCCGGAATCCGCGGCGCGGCGCATCAGGTCAGCACCACGAAGCAAGTCGTTGCCGCCTCGGTCTGGAGCGACCAGGGTAATTGCTTCCTGAAACAATCCCACCCCATTCATCATGGAACTCACTTTATTGTGAGGTCTCCGCTTGGCTAGAGGGCGAATGCAGTCCGCATGGAAAAAAAGGCAAGTCGCTGGTTTCACGGGCACGAACGGATGACAAATGCCAGTATGCACGGCTAGGGTCCCCGCGATGAGACCCGCCATTTACACCCTGTTTACCGTCATCGTTGTGGCCGTGTCTGCGATTGTCCCTTCGATGGCCGATCCGCTGCAAAATACGTTGGAGACCAAAATATTGACCAACGCGCCAGACACCCTGCCGCTTGACCGCCTTTATGCCTCGCCCTCCCTGTCCGGACCAACCGCCCGGATGGTCAAATACTCCCCCGACGGAACACGTGTGACTTTTCTCAAATCACGCGTGAATGAGCAGAATCGGTTCGATCTCTGGCAGTACGACGTCGCAACCGGCAAGCAGAGCATGCTGGTCGACTCCTTGCTGCTGGAACCAAATCTTGTCGAGCTGTCCGAAGAAGAAAAAGCGCTAAGAGAGCGCAAGCGCATTTCGGGTACGATCGGAATTGCCGATTACAGCTGGGGCGTAAATGACACAATTCTCATACCGCTTGGGGGTGACCTTCATCTTGTCACCCTGACCCCAAATGGACCAATGATCAGACAACTGACCCATAGTGACGCGTTCGAATACGATGCTCGCGTTTCGCCGGGTGGAACCTATGTCAGCTTCGTGCGCGATGGTGCAGTTTACGCCATTGAAATCGCCACGGGGAAAGAAACCCGGCTGACTCCGGAAGCGGATCCGGAACACGCCATCAGCTACGGCGTTTCGGAATTTGTCGCACAGGAAGAAATGAAGCGCTTCACAGGTTATTGGTGGAGCCCGGATGAACGTTATGTGGCTTTCACCGAAGTTGACGAAAGTGAAGTGGAAATCATCCCCCGCTTCGACATCGAAGCGGACAAAGTCACAGTCATCGAGCAGCGCTACCCGCGCGCGGGGCGTCCGAATGCCAGGGTTGCTGTCTATGTGAATGACCTCAGGAAAAAGCGTACCGACAAGATTTATGAAACCGGTCCGGGTAGCTATCTGGCCCGCGTTTACTGGACCACCTCAAGTCTATGGTTCCTCACTGTCAACCGGGATCAGACTGAGATCACGTACAATCGCACAGACTCCCGACCCTGGCGCATTTGGTCGCCCTATACGGAGCAAAACTCCAAATGGGTAAACCTATCCAAGGATTTTCGTGAATTGCCAGACGGCCGGATTCTCCTGACGACTGAAGACGGAGGCATGCGCCATGCCATTGCGATACCGCCGAACGGACATGGCGACACAGACATCATCACACCACCCGATCAGGTGCTCGACTCCATCGAAACCGTTTCACCTGATGGCAAAACGCTATTCTATACAGGGTATGCAGATACCGTACTGGAGCGGCATCTCTACAGCGTGCCGCTAGACAAGACCGCACCGCCCGTCCGCATCACTGAAGCCGGAAGGTTCTGGGATATCAAGCTGAGCCCCGATGGGCAGAGCTTTATCGGAACTTCGTCATCTCCTGCTCAACCACCCCAGACAGGACTCTATCAGATCGACGGAAGCCTGATCGGCTGGATTGAAGAAAATGCGCTGGACAAAGACCATCCGTATGCACCCTACCTGTCCAGCCACATGGTACCGGAGTACGGGACCCTGACGGCGGAAGACGGGCAAGATCTTTATTATTCACTTCTCAAGCCACCAGGCTTCAATCCCAACCAGAAGTATCCCGCTATTATCGAGGTCTATGGCGGCCCCCACGTGCAGACGGTAAAGCGGGCATGGGGCAGCCTTTCAGATCAGTTTTTGGCAGGGCAAGGCTATATCGTCTTCCGCCTCGACAATCGCGGCAGCGACAATCGCGGCCGTCAGTTCGAGGACGTCATCTATCACCGGACCGGCGGCCCGGAGGTTCGGGACCAGCTTGTCGGCGTGAGCTGGCTGAAAGCTCAACCCTATGTCGATGCCGGTCGCATCGCGATTCAGGGCGGATCATATGGTGGATACATGACCCTGATGACGATCCTGCAGGCTCCGAAGGACACCTTCGCTGCGGCGGTCTCGTCCGCCCCGGTCACCGACTGGAGCCTCTACGATACATTCTACACGGAACGCTACATGGGCACGCCGGAAAGAAATCCAGACGGCTATGCAGCATCCAATGTCCTGCCGATTGCAGGGAACCTAAACACCCCCCTTCTGCTGATACACGGCATGGCTGACGACAACGTCACCTTCGACAACTCAACGCGTCTTATGGCCACCCTGCAACAGGAGAAGAAATCGTTCGAACTGATGACTTACCCCGGCCAACGTCACGGCATTCGCGGCGAGGCACTTCAGACGCACCAGATGAAGACACGGCTGGACTTCCTGGACCGCCACCTGAAAGCACGGGCAGATGAAACAGCTCCAGGCCAGGATCAGCCATGATGGAATTGCTCGACAAAATCCCATGGAGTCTTGCGGTCTTTGGTTGCCTGACACTCGGTCTCGCACCGTTTTTCCCGGAACCGCATATCTGGGAGAAACTCAAAATGCTTGGCGGGGGAAGTCTGCAGAAGCCAGTCGATATCTTTGACCTTTGCTTCTACGCCGCGCCGTGGCTCCTGCTCTTCGCGAAGCTCGCTCGTATGGCCATGGCGAAATGACATGAAGCCCTGGACCATTCTCTCATCGAAGCAAGTCTTGCGCGATCAGTTCATGGGGCTGCGCACCGATCGCTGCATGCGTGACGACGGGCATATCGTCGAAACCTACCATGTGACGGAGTTGACTGAATGGGTAACCGTCATCCCACTGACGGCTTCCGGAAACGTCGTTCTGATCCGGGAATACCGGCACGCGGCTGGCGTATTCACGCTCGGCTTGCCGGGTGGTGTTTCAGATCCAGGCGAGACAGACTGGCCTGCGGTCGGCGCGCGCGAACTTCGTGAGGAGACGGGCTATTCCGCACAGGAGATGCATCATGTCGGCACCTGCTACCCCAATCCAGCCACCCAGAACAACCGGTTGCACTATTATCTTGCGCTAGGCTGCCGTTTGACCGGCTCCCAATCGCTGGACCCTAATGAACAGATCGAAGTTCTCGAAATGCCGTATACCGATTTCCTCGAATACGGCACCCTGGAGGTGCAACATGCCCTGCATGCGGCCGCACTCTTCTACACCGAACGCTTCCTGACGCAGCACCCGAACCTGCGTCCGGCCAAGTAACAGCAAAGAGGAACCGACCATGCCTGCTTTTCAGCCCACCGCCGACCAGTTCCGAGCCTTCCGCGACGACCCGTTCGATGGCCCTATCGCACAGGTGAATATTCTGAAATTCCGCGTGAAAGCAGAATACCAACCAGAAGACCCCGAATACGGCAATGACGAAGCAGGCAGCATCGCCTACCAGCGTTATGCGGACGCATTCGGCGCAGCTGCAGCCGAGGTCGGAGGACGGTGTCTGCTGATGGGAGAAGTTGAACGCTATTTCATCGGCAATGGCGACTGGGATGCCGTCATGGTGATGTTCTTTCCAGACCGGAAGGCCTTCATCACAACGCTCAACCACCCGGACTACAAGTCGATGGCACGCCACAGGGAAGCTGGTCTCCTGTGTCAGGAATTGCTTACCACGCGCCCGTTCCGGGCAGAAGGAATCCTTTAGCGGCAGGCTTTGTTCCCCTGACAGATGAGCGCCTCCGCGCCGCCTCACCCAAGACGTGTGCGCCAGGCGGGATAACCTGCGTGGAGCCGTCCAGCGCCTATTCTGCAGTCATCAGAGCCGCATTGCGGTTCGATACCGCCCAACTCAGCAAACAGCGCCAGTCCTCAGCCAGTTTGACCAGCGCACAGCCAACCAACAAATAGTACCTGTTTTTCAATGCCGTAGAGGCGCCAGGCAGCCCATTCAGCTGAACACTCAGCATCTCAAGAACAAATATCACCGATGGCACACAGCATCTCACTATGGTGCGGGCAGCCCCGCCGCTTTTCCCCACACAGGCGATCTTGTGTCCTTGTTAACACGGCGGTGGGATTCTCCGGTTTAAACGGACGGACAACTCGGTGACACCCACGCATCGACTGGTATACTCTTTGCACGATGCGGGGTCGGGTAGATTGCATGAAACGCCTTAGTATCATTCTGTTTTTTCTGCTGATCGCGGCAGGCGCATGGGGTTGGTTCAGTCTGACTGCCCCAGCGAAGCCGCTGGCATTGGCGGAACCACTGAGGATCAATCAGGGCCTTGTTCTGGGCGGCATCGACGCCGACAATTCCGATATCCAGGTCTACAACGGCATACCATATGCTTCCGCCCGCCGCTGGGCTGCGCCAAGCCTGCCGCCCCAGTGGGGTGCCATGCCGCGCGACGTACGGACTTATGGCGCGGAATGCATTCAAGCCCGCAAGGGCATGAACGGGTTCGTAGACGGTGTCATTGATGGGGCCGGCTTGCCATGGTGGAAAAGGTTTGCTGCCAAGAAATACCTAGCTGCGATGCCGGCTCCGGCCGAAGCGGAAGACTGTCTCTTCATCAACGTCCGCACATCGAATGTCGGTGGCGAAACCTTGCTGCCCGTCATGGTCTGGATCCATGGCGGTGGGCACCAGGCCGGCGCCGGTTCTTCAGATCTCTATCAGGCCAATGCATTGGTTGAGAATGGCGTCGTGCTGGTGACCTTCAACTACCGGCTCGGTCCGTTCGGCTACATGGCCCATCCGGCCCTGACCGAAGAGACAGGCACTTCCGGAAATTATGGCCTGCAGGACCAGGTCGCGGCCCTTCGCTGGGTGCGTGACAATATCCGGTCTTTTGGTGGCGATCCGAACAACGTGACCATCTTTGGCGAAAGTGCCGGCGCGCAATCCGTCAGTGAGCTGATGGCGACATCGATGGCCGACGGGCTCTATCACAAAGCCATCCTTGAAAGCGGCACCAGCAGCTACAACGCCAAGTATCTCGATGAAGCTCCCCTACCCGGGTCACGCAGTGCAGAAGAGGTCGGCGAAGAATTCCTCAGTACTTTCGTCGGCAAGGCCGCGACCGCGGCAGAACTCCGCTCAATCCCCGCTGCATCGATCATCACGCGTGCCGAACAACGCACGGATCTGGTCGGATATTTTGAGCCGAACGTGGATGGAAAAGTCCTGACCGACACGATCGGCGCGACGATCCGCTCTGGTGATGCGCCAAAAGTTCCCGTTCTGGCCGGCTATAATGCGGACGAAGGCAGCTTGTTCTACAACGGCTTCCAATCGCCCACAGTGCTGTCGCGAAACATCATCGGCACGCTCGATGAGCGTGAGCAGCGCCTTGCCGAAGTGTTTGGAGAAAACCCGGCCAAAGCGCTCGAAGCCCTCTATGGCATGGACAAGATGGCGACGTGGGATGAAGGGGCCGCCGACATGCTCGGCGACGACATGTTTGGCGTCCATATGCGCTTCCTCGGTAAAGCCAACGCCACGTCCGGTCATCCGACCTGGATGTACTTCTTCACCCGCGCCACGCCGACCCGCGCACAATCCATCGGCGCCTATCATGGATCGGAAATCCCGTTTGTGTTCGGCTCACCTTCCCCGCTCCTTCCCATGTCGGACAAGGACGAAAAGCTGGCCGAAACGATGCAGGCCTACTGGACAAATTTTGCCCGCGCCGGTGATCCGAACGGGCCGGGCCTGCCAGAATGGCCTGCTTATGACGCAAACACGGATGAGTGGCAGGTGCTGGACCATGAAATTCTCACGGTCGCTGGAGTGCGTGCCCGCAAACTTGATATCCTCGAAGAGCACCTGATCGATCGGATTGACGCCGTGACCCGGGCCACTTCTCCGCAGGCGCCGTACGAGGCGACCCTGATGACGACGGTACCGAAATCAGGCGACGAGTAGGATCTCGCAAATCGCAGCCAGTCCTTCGCGATCGACCTCGTCGAACGCATCCGGTTGCGTGGAATCGACATCCAGAACAGCGGCCAGCTGCCCGTCCCTGTCGAACACTGGCAGGACAATCTCTGAATTGGTCGCGGAATCACAGGCGATATGCCCCGGGAAGGCATGCACATCCGGCACGATGATCGGCTCGAGCGTGGCAGCGACATGTCCGCAAACTCCCTTGCCGAAGGGAATTCTCAGGCAGCCGAGGGTTCCCTGGTACGGACCAACGACAAGCTCGCGTTCCTTCAGCGGGTCCACGATGTAGAAGCCAGTCCAGAAAAAACGGGGCCGGAAGGCCTGCGCCAGAATGCAGCTGGCGGTCGCATAGCGGGCCGTGACCGAGGTTTCGCCGGTCACAACGCTTTCAATTTCCGCTTTCAGGTCGCGATAAACCGCCGCCTTGTCCATGGTTTGCCTCATCTCTGCCTTGGCCGCGCTATATCGGTTGGCCAGACCGGCTTCGCAATAGGGCGTTGAAGCAAGCTGCGACGTCTGAAATAGTCGGTCTGTAAAGGTGGGCCGTCCGGCTGCCAGCAGAGGAGTATCCGGTGCGGTTGTGGTTGAGGACAGGAATTGCCCTTGCGCTCGCCTGCCTGCTTGCCGGAACCCTCTCCGCGAGCGATGCCAAAGCTCAGGGGACGAGCGACGAGAACGCGCCCCACACCGGTTCCATCATCGTACCTCCTTCCGTTGAACCCGATCCGGTCTTCGACGAGGAATTCACTGACAATGAGTTTGTCTATGAGGCTGAGGACTGGCGCCCGCAAACAGACCTCGATGCGCTCGACCGTGCTCATGCAGCCTATATCAAGCGCGGAGACATGCAGCTGGAACGCCCTGAATGGGAAGCCGAGCCACTGACGCCGCCGGACCCTCCACCACAATGGCTGAAATGGCTGGGTGACCTGCTCGGCAATTTGTCACCGCTCTTCCAGTTCATGTTCTACGCCGTGATCGCTGCTGTCGTGGCCGGGTTCCTTTATTTCGTATTCGGTGAGGCGATCCGCGTTCGCTTCGGCAAGCGCGGAGACGGTAAAGTCGATCAGGGCGACGATGTCCTGGTCGATGTACGCCCGGATGCGAGCGTGGCCCGCGGCCTTCTTGAAGAGGCCGACGCGCTGGCCCTCGCCGGTAAGTTTGCCGAGGCCGTCCACCTGCTCCTGTTCCGCTCGATCGAGGATATCCAGACCCGTCTGGAAGGCGGGGTGCCCAAGTCCCTCACCGCCCGCGAAATCGGGGGCCTGCGCAATCTGCCGGAGCAGGCAAAGCGTGGTCTCGACCCGATCATCCGGATCGTGGAGCGGAGCTTCTTCGGAGGCCGTGCTGTGGATTCAGAAGGCTGGCAGGCAGCGCGCGCGTCTTATGAAGACTTCGCTTTCGGCGAGGGCTGGGCATGAGCCAGACCGCACAAGCCTCCGCGGCGCCGTTTGCGGCCCGCACCGTCGCCATCCTGATCGCAGTGGCTGTCTTCTCTTTTGGTGCCATCATGGTGCTGGCCGGATGGTCGCCGGAACTGCGAGACCGTGACCGCGCCGGGGACCATCCCTTCTCTACCTCTGCCATCGGGTACAACGGCATAGTCCAATTGCTGGAGGCACAGGGCTACCCCGTCGAGATCTCGCGCTTCAAGAGCAATCTGGACAGTAATTACGGACTTATGGTGCTCACCCTCTCTACGCGAGGCATGCACAAACCCCTGCAGGAATACGACCTGCAACCTGACACACTGATCGTTCTGCCGAAATGGTCAGGCATGGTCGACTGGAGCAACCCCTCCCGCCTGAAAGATACAGACCTCGCAACCGAAAGCTCGATCATCAGCGTACTGGAAGACCTGGGTATCGATGCGGACATCGTCAGAGCTGATGTGCCAGATGGAGTGGAGACGCCTTTCGGCCGGATGGCACTCAAGCCGGACCTGAAACTCCAGCTCTTGCAGTCAGATGAACTAACCCCCATCGTTCGCACCCCTGACGGTGCGCTTCTGTCAGAACTGTCTGGCCGCGGCGTTTATATTCTCTCCGACCCGGACCTGATCAACACGTTTGGCCTTGCCGAGCGCGAGAACGCCCGCTTCGCAATGCAGATGTTCAACCTCATGCGGTATGACGAGGATGAGCCAATTGTCTTCGATGCCACGCTGCACGGTTTCACCCGCTCCGAAAACCTGCTGCAGATGATGTTCGACATCCCGTTCTTTGGTGTGACGCTCGTCGCACTGGCCGCCGCTCTTCTTCTGGGTTGGGCCGCTTCGATACGCTTCGGCCCGCCTGCCCGCGAGACTCGTGCCATCGCCCTCGGCAAACAGGCGCTTGCCGACAATTCGGCGGGCCTCGTTTCCATGGCGCGGCGGGAAACGCGAATGGCGCCGGGATACCTCTCCCTCATCCGGCGGCGCCTTGCCCGGCAGATCGGCGCGCCGCGAAACCTCACCGAGGCACAGCTTTCCGAATTGTTCGACCGCCTTGGTCCGGAGGACGTCTCCGGCAAGACCTTCTCACAGATTGAAGCCGGCATGCGCGGCCCTGCCGCAAGCCGGGAACACTTGATGCACAAGGCCCGCGACCTCTGGCGCTGGCGCCGCGATATTCTCAGGAGATCCATGAATGACCCCAGCTGACATCCGAGATCTGGCCGCGCGCATCCGCGGCGAAGTCCGAAAGGCCGTCATCGGCCAGGACACGACAGTGGACTTGCTCCTGACGGCGCTGTTCTCGTCCGGTCACGTTCTCCTTGAAGGACCACCCGGAACGGCCAAGACGCTTCTGGCGCAGTGTTTCGCACGCTCCATCTCGCTGGAGTTCGGGCGCATCCAGTTCACGCCGGACCTCATGCCCGGCGATGTTCTGGGCACGAACCTGTTCAACTTCCAGACCAATGAGTTCACCCTGACCAAAGGCCCGATCTTTACCGACCTGCTTCTAGCCGACGAAATCAACCGGACACCGCCGAAGACGCAGGCCGCTCTGCTGGAAGCGATGCAGGAACGGAAAGTCACGATCGATGGCGATGCCTATCAGCTGAACGAACGCTTCATGGTGATTGCCACGCAGAACCCGATCGAGCAGCAGGGCACTTACCCACTGCCGGAAGCCCAGCTCGACCGCTTCCTGTTCAAACACACGCTCGACTACCCTTCCCGCGAGGAAGAGTTCGCTATCGTCGCCCAGCACGGCACCCGGACCGGCATGAAAACACCGTCGGCCTTCGGCATTGAACCCGTCATCTCGCATGACGAACTCAACGCCGCTGTGACGTCTGTTGCGGAGACGAAAATCCAGGATGATGTGATCGGGTACGTCGTCGACATCATCCGTGCGACGCGAACCTCTCCGGCCCTCGAAACCGGTGCGAGCCCCCGCGCCGCCGCCGCGCTCGCGACGGCCGCTCGCGCCCGCGCAGCGCTCGATGGTCGAGACTTTGTCATCCCGGACGACATCAAGACGCTCGCCCTGCCAACACTGCGCCATCGCGTGCTGCTGTCCCCGGCGGCCGAGATCGAAGGCCGCACGACCGAAGAAACCCTGATGGCGATTATCGAACAGACGGCGGCGCCCCGGTGATTTCCCCGACCGCCCGCGCGATCTTCCTGATGCTGTTCGGCTTGCCGATCATGATCGGCGTGGCCTTGCTGGCTCCAAATCTCTGGACGTTTTCTGCCGGATGGATCGCACTGGTCGGCGGCCTGATGGTCTTCGACGCGATGATCGGCCCGGCGCTGCGCGCCTTCGAAGCGGACATCGTGGCGCCCCCTATCCTCTATGCCGGCGACAGCGATCCTTTGCCGGTCACCTTCCGCTTCACCCGCGGCAGCCTGCCCTCGCGTTTGGAGGTTCAACTGGAAACAAGCGAGCTGCTCGAAGACATTCCCACGCGCGGCCTTCGCGGCTGGGAAGGAAATGAACGTCGCTATGAATTCACCCTCACGCCGCTGCGGCGAGGCACAGCCAGGCTTGTCCGCCTCTGGTGCCGCTGGCGCGGTCCGCTCGGCCTCGTCCAGAAGCGATACATTCGCGACCTCGACACCGAGATCGTCGTGACACCCAATATTCGATGGGTGAAGGACGAGGCCGTCCGGTTGTTTTCCCGCGACGCGGAGTTCGGCATCAAGACACAGATCGAGCGCGGCGACGGCAGCGAGTTCGATGCCCTACGCGAGTTTGCCGCCGGCATGGACCGGCGCGCCATCGACTGGAAGCATTCCGCCCGGCACCGCCACCTGCTCGCCAAGGAATTCCGCACCGAGCGGAACCACAATATCGTCTTCGCTTTTGACACTGGCCGCCTGATGAGCGAGCCGCTGGGCGGCGTGCCGAAGATCGACCGGGCCATCAATGCAGGCCTCCTTCTTTCTTATGTGTCCCTGCGCAATGGCGACCGGACGATGTATTTCGGCTTCGATGCCAAACCCGGACTCGCGAGCGGCTTCCTCGCAGGCTCCCGCAGCTTCCCGCGGATGCAGAACCTTGCCGCCCGGCTCGACTATTCTGCGGAAGAGTCCAACTACACACTCGCCCTTTCCACCCTGGCCAGCCAGCTGGAGCGGCGCAGCCTGATCATCATCTTCTCCGATTTCGTCGACACGATCTCTGCTGAGCTGATGCTGGAAAATGTCCGCCGGCTGACCGACCGGCACCTTGTCCTGTTCGCGACTTTCGAGGACGAAGCGCTCTCCTCCATGGCCGATGCGCCACCCGAAACCACCGAAGATGTCTCCCGGGCGGTAATCGCCGGCAATCTCCTGTCAGAGCGCGATGTCGTCCTGCGCCGGCTCCAACGGATGGGCGTCCAGATCATCGAAACGCGGCCCGAGCAATTCGGCGGCGCGCTCCTCTCGCGGTATCTTGAGATCAAGAAGAGGGACATGCTGTGAGCGACATGCTGAAGTCCTATCGCTTCCGCGAGGAGCGCGAGGCCGACTGGCGCAAGCTGGACCTGATCCTCACGCGCGCCGAAAATTCCGGCGTCAAGGCGCTGTCGGACGAAGACATGATGGCGCTGCCGCACCTCTACCGGCAGGCGGTTTCCTCGCTTTCGGTCGCGCGCTCAATCTCCCTCGACCAGAACGTCATCACCTATCTGGAAGGGCTCTGCACGCGGGCCTATTTCTACGTTTACGGCGCCCGCACGTCGATGGGCGAGCGGATGGCTCAGTTCATCCGCGCCGACTGGCCGGAAGCCGTGCGGGGCGCCGTCTTCTCCACCATCCTCGCTGCCCTCTTCCTGTTCGGCGGCGCGGCGCTCGCCTTCTTCCTCTGCCTGCAGGACATGGACTGGTACTGGACCATCCACGGCCACAGCTTCGGCGAGATCCGCACGCCGGATGCGAGCGTCGAGGAGTTGCGGTCCACCATCTACACCGAACCCGGAGAGATCGGGCAGGACCGGCTGACCGCCTTTGCGGGCTTCCTGTTCAATAACAATGCCCAGATTGCCTTGTTCGCCTTTGCGCTGGGCTTTGCTTTCGGCATTCCGACGGCCTGGCTGCTGGCGTGGAATGGCATAATTCTGGGCTCCATGTATGCGGTCTTCTGGGACAAGGGGCTCGGCTATGAATTTACCGGCTGGCTGCTGATCCATGGGGTCACCGAATTGTTCGCCATCGTCCTGGCGGGCGCAGGCGGTTTCGTCATTGGCGGCGCGGTCGCGTTTCCAGGGCGCAAGTCCCGTCTGACTTCGGCGCGGCTTTCCGGACAGAAAGCAGCCACCATTGCGATGGGCTGCGTGGTGATGCTGATCATCGCCGCCGTGCTGGAAAGTTTCGGCCGACAGCTGATCAATTCCGACACGATCCGCTATGCCATTGCCGGCACGACGCTGGTGTTCTGGCTGCTCTACTTCTACCTGCCCCGGCAGAGGCCTGGCACATGACGGATCAGGCCGCCCCACCCGTAAAGCAGATGGAGATCGAGGCCGCCCGCCGCCGCCGGGCGCGCATGGCGGAGACACAGCGCCTCAACAAGATGATGCGCGTGCTGGTCACGCCGGAAGGCGCGAAACTCCACCTGAAGCTCGCCACCGCAGCGGAACGGGCCGGTGCCTTTGCCATGGACGTGGCCATCCAATGGGCGATCGTCATCGGCACCCTGCTCGGTCTTTCCTACGGCGCAGCCTCCATGGGCATCGAGAATGTGAACCTCGCCTTCGCCTTCTGGCTTGTGTTCTACTTCTTCGTCCGGAACTTCTATTACATCTTCTTCGAGATCGGCCGGAAAGCCGCGACCCCCGGCAAGCGGGCGCTGGGCTTGCGCGTCGCGTCCCGCGATGGCGGACGGCTGACCGCAAATGCCGTGCTCGCCCGGAACTTCACGCGGGAAGTGGAGATCGGCTTGCCGATCCAGTTCCTGCTCATGGGCGGAGACCAACTCGGCGCCTGGATGGCGCTCTTCGGCCTGCTCTGGTCGGGCGTGTTCCTGTTCTTCCCGGTCTTCAACAAGGACAAGCTGCGCGTCGGTGACCTGATCGCCGGCACCTGGGTGATCAAGGCCCCGAAAGTGAAGCTGATGGGCGACATTGCGCAGGTGACCGTCACCTCCCCGCGCTCCAACATGTTTGCCTTCACACCGGAACAGGCAGACGCCTATGGCATTCACGAACTCCACGTTCTTGAAGACGTGCTGCGCCAGTCGACAAGTGACATCAAGCAGCAGGTCGCTGAACGCATCCGCACCAAGATCGGTTGGACGGCACAGCCCGGCGAATCCGACACTGCCTTCCTCGAAGCCTATTACGCAGCCCTCCGCCGACGGCTCGAACAACGCATGCTGATGGGCGACCGGAAAGCCGACAAGTTCGACGTGCGGCGTTAGCGCCAGCACCCTTGCCCGGAAACGCCTCAGCGTTCCGGCAGAATCCTTGATTTTGAGAAGGATCAGCTTGAATCCGGCCAGCGTTTCAGCGCTTCGAGCAGTTGTACGGTGAGGCCGCCGGAGACGAGGGCGACAGCGGCGGGCATGCGGTGCGTGTTCGGGATGGGCGGCACATGCGGCCTTGCTTCCCCCGCTGCCTGCCAGCGCTGGATCGTTCGGGCGAGACATTTCGCCCGGCGCTTGTGATGCTTCATTGTGTCCAGCATGGCCTGCCACCGGGCGATCAGCGGCGCGGCAGGGACGGGTCCGGGTACGGGCAGCGTCACCGGGCCTTTCATGAAATGCGGACACGGGCGCGATGGCGCAGGCACCATGGAGAAGATGTAGCGGTATTCAGCGTCTTCCTGTTTCGGCTCGTAATAATTGCTGCCCACGCGCGGCTTCAGCGGCGCCAACTCCATCTGCAGCGCCAACAGGAAGATCAGACGGCGGAGCAGCACGGCCAGCCGCTTCAGCTCTGCGCGCACTTTGCGGTTCAGCGATTTCGAGATCGTCTCAGGTGTCTTGTAGAGGTCGACATTCACGCCCGCTTCCGCAATTGCGCGGGCGAGCGTGTTGAAAGCCTGGGAGAGGAAAGCGATGCGGTCTGTCATGGGGCTGAGCGTGCCATGAGAGGTTTATGGGGTGGATAGAAAGCGGCCCTCACCTCCCACTGCCTTCGGCAGCGGGCCCCTCCTCTCCCGCGAGCGGGAGAGGGGTATTCTTTCGTCATTTCAACAGATTCGAGGCGGCGCCGGGTTCACCCCTCTCCCTCCGGGAGAGGAGGGACCCGCGCCCGCAAGGGCGTGGGAGGTGAGGGATTGGCGGCAGTCTATCCACTCCCGGAAACGAGGCATGACCAGAAGCGCACGAAATCTGACTACGCCATGATCATGCATGACTTGTCATGACTATAACGGACTAAGCCGGACTATACCGGATCATGCCGCCCCGGCCGTCGGCACCTGAGCCGCAGCACAGCGGCCCACTGCCGCACGGAACGCATTCCGCCCCTCTGCGCCATTGCGGGCGGCATCCCAAATGCTATGCTCTGGCACGTATTGGAGCCGGGAGGGTGGTTTGCCTGACCAATTGGCAAGGGTCACATCCGTTCGAGGTCCGGTGATAGACTTCGCCTGTGACGGCGCACTGCCAGCCATCAATGACGCCGTAATCGTGGACCCGGATGGATCCGCTATCGTGTGCGAAGTTCAGGCCCATATCGATACACAGCATTTCCGCGCCATCGCGCTGCAGCCGACGCAGGGCCTGTCCCGCCTGATGGAGGCGCGGATGACCGGCGCGCCGATCACAGTGCCCGTGGGCGATGCTGTGCTGGGAAGGCTCCTGAACGTGGTGGGTGATATCGGCGATGGCGGCGCGCCCCTGCCAGCCGATACGCCGCGCCGATCGATCCACCAGCCATCGCCACCGCTCGCAAAGCAGAGCCAGCAGGTGCGATTGTTCTCGACTGGCATCAAGGTGCTGGACCTGCTGGCCCCGCTCGCCCAGGGCGGCAAGGCGGCCCTGTTCGGGGGCGCAGGTGTCGGCAAGACGGTGCTGGTCACCGAACTCATCCATGCCATGGTGAAAGACTATGACGGCGTGTCGGTGTTCGCAGGCGTCGGCGAGCGGTCCCGCGAAGGGCACGAAATGCTCCATGACATGACCAATTATGGTGTGCTGGACCGCACCATCCTTGTCTATGGACAGATGAACGAGCCGCCGGGCGCGCGCTGGCGCGTGCCGCTGACCGCGATGACGATTGCCGAACATGTGCGCGACACCGACCAGCGCAATGTCCTGCTGATGATGGACAATGTCTTCCGCTTTGTTCAGGCCGGCGCGGAAGTCTCGGGCCTTCTGGGGCGGATGCCGTCGCGCGTGGGATACCAGCCGACGCTGGCGACGGAAGTCGCCTACCTGCAGGAGCGCATTACCTCCTCCAGCCGCGCCGCCGTCACGGCGATCGAGGCTGTCTATGTGCCGGCAGACGACTTCACAGACCCGGCCATCGCTGCGATCAGCACCCACATGGACAGCATGGTCATGCTGTCGCGGGATCTCGCGGCAGAAGGCATCTATCCGGCGATTGACCCCTTGCGCACGACCTCCACACTGCTGGACCCGATGATCGTGGGGGAAGACCATGTGCAGACAGCTACGGAAGTCCGTAAGCTGATCGAACATTACAGCGAGATGCGGGACGTGATCGCCCTGCTGGGCGTGGAGGAACTCAGCAGCGACGAGCAGCTGCTGGTTGGCCGGGCACGCAAGCTGCAGCGGTTCCTGACACAACCTTTCTTTGTTGCGGCCGCCTTCACCGGCATGGAAGGCCGCAGCGTGCCGACGCATGAGACAATTGCCGGCTGCCGCGCGATCCTGTCGGGAGCGTGCGACGACTGGGATGAACGTTCGCTCTACATGATCGGCTCGCTGGACGAAGCCCGCGCGAATGAAAACGCACGGCGGAAGGTGGCCTCATGACGGAGGGTCTCAAGCTGACCGTGACGACGCCGCTGCAGATCATCCTGCAGGAGGAAGCGGTTGCGTCCCTGCGCGCCGAAGACGCAAGCGGGGATTTCGGGATCAAGCCGGGTCATACGGATTTCCTGACCGTGATCGATGCCGGTGTCATGCGTTGGCGGATGACGGAAGGGCCGTGGCGCTATTGCGCGCTGCGGGGCGGCATCTTCAGCGTGACCGGCGGCAATGAGGTGCGCGTCGCCTGCCGGGAGGCTATCGTCAGCGACGACCTCACTTCGCTCAGAGCGCGCGTGACAACGGCGCGGAAGGAGGCGCTGGACGAATCCCGGCGGGCCCGGGCGCAGGGCGTGAAGCTCTATGCACATGCCGTCCGCAGGCTCATGCACGAACTGGCCGCTGGCGGTGATACGCTGGGCCTGCAGCCGGATGCCGACAAATGAGCGACGACAGCGACCGCACCGAGGAAGCCGCCCGCCGCGCCGACGCACTGGACAAGGCCGGCAAGGCGGACCCTGAACCGTCGCTCGCCCGCCGGTTCGCGACCATCGGCGCACTTGGCTGGATCATTGTCGTGCCTATCCTGACCGGGCTGTTCATCGGCCACTGGCTGGACCGGTGGCTGCACACCGGCATCACGATGGCGGCGGCCCTGCTGATGGCCGGAGCTGCGCTCGGCTTCGTGCTGGCGTGGCGATGGATAGAGGAGCAATGATGCCAGACCTGAATTCTCTCCTCCTTGCCGGATTGGCCGGTCTTGCCGGGTTCGGCGCTGGCTGGCTTCACTTTGCAAGCCTGGAATGGGTCGCGAACCGGATCGTCGAGGGCCGGTTGTCGGCCATTGCGCTGCAACTTGGCCGGATCGTGCTGCTGGTCGGTATCCTGTTCCTGCTCGCGAAAGGCGGCGCGCTTGTGCTGTTGTCCGGGGCCGCAGGCATCCTGCTTGGCCGGGTGATCGTCCTGAGGGGGACGCGGTGATGGAGTCGTCTCCGTTCAATGTCGAGACCGCATTCACGATCGGCCCTCTCGCGGTCAGCTGGCCGGTTGTGGTGACCTGGGGCATCATGGCTTTTCTGACGGCCGTGTCTTTCATCATCACCCGCCGCCTGTCGCTGAAGCCGGGCCGGGCACAGGCCGTCCTTGAACTGATCGTCAGCACGCTCGACAGCGAGATCCGCGAAACCGTAGCTGGCAATCCCGCCCGGTTCCGGCCACTGATCGGCACGCTGCTGATTTTCATCCTGGCGGCCAACTGGACCTCGCTTGTTCCCGGTGTCGAACCGCCGACGGCCCATCTGGAAACAGATGCCGCGCTGGCCTCCATCGTGTTTCTTGCATCGATTTTCTGGGCCATCCGGTCCCAGGGCGTCGGTGGCTGGCTGGGCAGTTTTGTCCGGCCCAGCTGGCTCATGTTACCGCTAAACGTGATCGGTCAGATTACGCGGCACTTTTCACTGATGATCCGGCTGTTCGGCAATGTCATGAGCGGCGTGTTCGTGATCAGCATTGTGCTCTCGCTCGCCGGCCTGCTTGTACCCATTCCCCTGATGGCGCTCGAAATGCTGACCGGGGCGGTGCAGGCCTATATCTTCGCAACGCTGGCGCTGGTCTTCGTCGGATCGGCCGTCAGCGAAGCCGCCACAGAAAATGAACCGAAGCAAAAAGGAACCGAAGCATGAATGACTTTATCCAGATCACCAGCGTGATCGCCGCGACGTTTGCCGTCGCGTTCGGCGCGCTGGGCCCGGCGCTCGCAGAAGGGCGCGCGGTCGCTGCGGCGCTGGAAGCCATCGCCCGGCAACCGGAGTCCGCGGGCACCATTTCGCGCACCCTCTTCGTCGGCCTCGCCATGATCGAGACCACGGCGATCTACTGCCTTGTCGTTTCCCTGCTCCTGCTCTTCGCCAATCCCTTCACGCAATGAGTTTTGACTGGGTCACCTTCGGCTTCCAGATCGTCAACGTCCTGCTGTTGCTGGCGATCCTGCAGCATTTCCTGTTCCGGCCCGTCGCGGATGTCATCGCGCGCCGGCAGGCAGCGACCGACGCGGCCCTGAATGCTGCCGACAAGGCGAAGGCGGAGGCCGAGGCCGCGACCCGGAAAGCCCTTGCCGAAGCCGATGCAACAGCATCTGCGCGGCAAGACGTGCTCGCCAAGGCGCACAAGGAAGCCGAAGCGCAGAGCCACTCGCTTATCGACAAGGCCCATGCGGAAGCCGCGAGGATCGTCGCCGAAGGCAAAGCAGCCCGCGAACGCGGCGCCAGCGATGTCGAAGCCCAGGCACTGGCCCGCGCACGAGACCTGGCCGCCGTGATCGCCGAGCGCGCCCTGACAGCGCAGCCACAGGATTTCGGCAGCTATCTGAGCCGGCTGATCGCGTCTCTCCAGAACATGCCGGCCGCCGAGCGCGGGGCCCTGCTGAAAGGCGGGAACCTGAAACTGCGGACCGCTGCGCCGCTCTCCGAAAGCGAAGAGTCTGTGGTGAAGTCCGCCCTCGCCCCGTTCGAGATTGATCCCGACATCGCAACAGCGCCGGAATTGATCGCGGGTCTTGAGCTGCAATCGGACAGTGGCGCCATCCGGAACTCCCTCGCCCACGATCTCGAACAAATCACGGAAGCGATGCGCGATGACCGGCAGGGCTGATCCGGCTCTCGACCCGCTGAAGGTCCGTATCGCCAGGGTCCAGCTCGGCGCCGAAGCGGAGGAGCGCGGCAAGGTCATCGCCATCGCCGACGGCCTCGCCACGGTCGACGGCCTTCCGGGAGCAGAGCTGAACGAGATCGTGACTTTTTCGACCGGCGCGCGCGGCTTCGTCCTGACCCTGGAAGAAGACCATCTGAACGTCGCCTGCCTCGACCCGGCAGACGATGTCGCCGCTGGTACGCGGGTCACCCGGACGGGTGTGCTCGCATCCGTGCCCGTTGGCGAAGACCTGTTTGGACGGGTGCTGGACCCGTTGGGACGACCGCTGGACGATGGGCGGCCACCCGACAGCGAAGAGCGGCTGCCGGTCGAACGCCCGGCTCCTTCCATCATTGACCGGGATTTCGTGAGCGAACCCGTGGAAACGGGCCTGCTGGTGGTCGATGCCCTGTTCGCAATCGGCCGCGGCCAGCGTGAACTGATCATCGGCGAGCGCCAGACAGGCAAGACATCGATCGCCGTCGACACGATTATCAACCAGGCGAACAGCGATATCATCTGTATCTATGTCGCCATCGGCCAGCGGACCTCTGCTGTCCGGCATGTGATCGATGCTGTGCGCGAACATGGCCGCATGGAGCAGACGATCTTCATCGTCGCCGAAGCCTCTGCCGAGCCCGGCCTGCAATGGCTGGCGCCATTCTCCGCCACATCGATTGCCGAATGGTTCCGCGATCAGGGCAAACATGTGCTGATCGTCTATGACGACCTGACCAAGCACGCCGCGACCCACCGCGAACTTGCACTGCTCTCCCGGCAACCGCCCGGCCGTGAAGCCTATCCCGGCGACATCTTCTATCTTCATGCACGGCTATTGGAGCGCGCATCCAAGCTCTCGAAGGCGCGCGGCGGCGGATCGCTGACGGCCCTGCCGATTGCCGAGATCGAGGCCGGAAACCTTTCGGCTTATATTCCCACGAACCTGATTTCGATTTCCGACGGCCAGATCGTCACATCGCAATCGCTCTTTTCTGCCAATCAGCGCCCGGCAATCGACATCGGCCTTTCGGTCAGCCGGGTTGGCGGCAAAGCCCAGTGGGGAACCATGAAATCCGTCTCCGGACGGTTGCGGCTCGACTATGCGCAATACCTCGAGATGAAGATGTTCTCGCGGTTCGGCGGGTTCGGGGACGAGGCCATGGCCGCGCGGATGAAGCGGGGGGAGCGCATCGCGGCGCTGCTCGCCCAGCCAAGGCTCTCTCCACTGGACCTGCTGATGCAGATCGCCCTGCTCAGCGCCTTGAACGAAGGCCTCCTGGATGAGGTCGAGCTTACAGAGATATCTCACCTCAAAACCGTATTGCCGCAGATTTTCGCGGCGGACTCGGCTTTCTCCGAACTGGACCTGACCGCGGACAAAGTGGGAGAAGACGCAAAAGCGGTAATTCTGGAGGCAGTGCGCAACGCGCTGAAGCAGGCATGAGCCAGCGGCCGGAAGAGATCCAGCACCGGCTGCGTAGTCTGGATGAAATCGGCGATGTCGTTGGGGCGCTGCGGGCCATCGCCTCCAGCCATGCGAGTTCTGCGGAGACCGCCATGCAGGCAATCGCCGCCTATGCCGGAACGGTTACCCACGCGCTCGCGATTTCCATCGCAGCGGCTGCGCCGCATGTGGAACCGGAAGGCCCGGGGTTGTTGCTTGTCGTCGGAGCAGCTCAGGGCTTTTGCGGCGGGTATCCGGAACACATCGAAAAAATGGCCCAATCCACACTCCAGCCCGGCATGGGCCTGGTTGTCGTCGGTGCGCGAACGGCGGACATGTTGAACGCAGCCGGGCTTTCCGTGCTGTGGTCAGATGACCTACCCGGCCATCCCGCCGCCATTCCGGCGCTTGCCAGTCGCACGACGGATGTACTGGTTGAACAATCCGCGCATTTTCCCGGCCCGATACGCGCGCTGACCGGCACACCGCATGGCGGGCATGCCGCTGTTGTTTCGCGTCTCTTCCCGCCGGAACCGACCGAAGGGGTAACCTCTCAGGTTCCGCCGCTGATGACCCTGCCTGCGGCAGACCTGTTGACCGGCCTGCTTCAGGAAGCGCTTTTTGCCAGAGTGGCGCATGTGATGATGCAGGGTGCCGAGACAGAGGCCCGCGCACGGGTCGAAGCGATGGCGAGAGCACAGAACAATTTGCGCACCCGTCGTACGGAAGTTGAACAGGCCTACCAGCAAGCCCGGCAGGAACAGATGACCACCGAGATGATCGAGCTGTCTGCTTCACGGCAGTGAGGCAGGTCAATTCTACAATGGTCTCACCCGGGCCGCAGCCGCTCCTGTATTTCCCGCAGCAGGAAATATCTATATATGGGCAGAATGAGTGTTTCTCGCGGCAGCGACAGAATTGTTTTCGAAATCGGGCAGATCGCTCCAATTCTGGCGTGGGCTGAAGAGGCCGGCGTGGATGTGGACCGGGTCGCTGGCCGGATCGGCATTGAACCGGATGTGCTTCAGAACGCCCCCCACACGAAGCTGCCGCTGGCTGACTACTTCCGCATTCAATCCGAAATCGCCAGATCGCTGGACGATCTGACGGCGCAACTGTCAGAACGCAAGCTGCTCTACCAGAGCGGCTCGTTCGTGGTGTCACAATTGAAATCCGCGAGGACCCTGCAGGATACGATCCGCAGTCTCGCCTCCTATTTCAACATGCTGCATGGCGGGAACTACAATCTGGTTCGCCAAAGCGGTGAAACGCTGACCTTGGTGCTTGATGACTCCGATTTCCCCTATCGATTCAGGGATAATCAGGCGCTACTTCGCTTCGTCCGGGACGCGCTGCTCATCAAGGTCTTCTGCCTGATCGACAGTTTGACCGGCGGTGTCGCCAGCAAGGCCCTGACTCGCGTCACCCTTGTTCGTCACCGCCATGACATTGAAGGCACCCTCACATCATTCTGGGAAGTGCCCGTTCAATACAATAAAGCCGTGTACGAACTTGTGTTTGACTACCAGATTGCGTGCCAGCAAATTGCACCCGCCACGAACGCAGACCTGAGTACTGACGGTATTTTCTCGCGTATCGTTCATCACCTCGAAAACATCGAATCCGAGACAGATACTCGGCCCTTCGCAATCCGCACGGAAGAGCTGATTTCCGAGGGACTTGAGACCCAGCAAGCCGTTGCCAATTCATTTGGTATCAGCGTTGCGACGCTCAGACGGCGCCTGAGCGAAGAACACACATCCTTCCGCGATCTCCTGCTGAACCACCGCATGGACCGGGCAAATGCAATGCTGACGCGCGGCACGTCCGTATCGGAGGTGTCTGACTTGCTCGGCTATTCCGATGTGCGCGCCTTCAACCGGGCATTTAAAAAAGTGCGGGGCATATCTCCTGCCGTATTTGCCCGGAAAGATGATGTAATTAACGAGGGCGCGTGAGCGAAACTGTTCACTGGGCCTGAGCCGTCCCGTCATCGAAATCCTGTTCGTCTTCTGAATTACTCCCGCAAAATACAAAAACTGCGGAGGAAATCGTGAAGCAGCAGAAATTTGACACGCTTAAGTTCGGCCTGGTTTCAGCGATTGCGCTGACGGGCGGCCAGTATCATGCCTGGGCACAGGATGCCGACGAACAGGAAGACAGCGCCCGCACACTGGGCCGTGTGACGGTGACCGCCCAGCGGCGCGAGGAAGACCTCCTCGATGTTCCTCTGTCGGTCACGGCGATCGGGGCGGAACGCCTGGAACTTACCGGTGTGGTTGATATCACTTCCATCCAGCGCTCCACGCCAAACGCCACGATCGAAGTCGCGCGCGGCTCGAACTCGACGCTGATCGCCTTCATCCGCGGCGTCGGCCAGCAGGATCCGGTCTGGGGATTTGAACCCGGCGTCGGGCTTTATGTGGACGACGTCTACATTGCACGCCCACAGGGCGCGGTGCTCGACATATTCGATGTTGAGCGCGTGGAAGTTCTCCGCGGCCCGCAGGGCACCCTCTATGGCCGCAACACAATCGGCGGCGCGATCAAATACATCACGAAGCCGCTCGGCAATGAGCCAGACCTGAAGGTCAAGGCGAATCTCGGCAGCTACAGCCAGGCCGATGTGATTGTCTCCGGCTCCACACCGCTGAGCGACACATTCGCCGTCGGCGGCGCCATCGCAAAGTATACCCGGGACGGCTTCGGCAAGAACCTCAACACAGGTGCCGAACACTACGATGGTCTGCCTCCCGAAAAGTGGTCCGTTATTTGAGTTAGTTCCGGCTTCAGATATGGAGCTGAGACATGGGCAAGAGAGCCAAGCCTGAAGAGATTATTGCGAAACTGCGGGAGGTGGAGGTTCGCCTCGCTCGCGGTGAAACTGCAGCTTCGGCGGCGCGCGCCGTCGGTGTGACCGAACAGACCTACTACCGCTGGCGCAAAGAGTATGGCGGCCTGCAGGTCGACCAAGCCAAGCGCATGAAAGATATGGAGAAGGAAAACGCCCGGCTTCGGCGCGCAGTCTCTGATCTCACGCTGGACAACCAGATCCTTCAGGAAGTCGTGCGGGGAAAGTTCTAAGCCCTTCGCGTCGTCGTGCTGCAGTCGATCACGTGGTGGAAGAGCTTGGCGTCTCCGAACGCCGGGCTTGCCGTGTGATCGGCCAGCACCGTTCGACCCAGCGCAAGCAGCCCATACGGCGAGATGATGAGGACGCCCTGACATCGGCGATTATCCGCCTGGCCGAACGGTTCGGCCGGTATGGCTATCGCCGGATCACGGCGCTCCTCAGAAATGATGGCTGGCATGTGAACGAGAAGCGGGTTTACCGCATCTGGCGACGGGAGGGGCTGAAAGTGCCGATGAAACAACCAAAACGCGGTCGTCTCTGGCTGAATGATGGCTCGTGTGTGCGGCTGAGGCCGGCGCACAAAGGCCATGTCTGGTCCTATGACTTCGTGCAGGACCGCACCCATGATGGACGTGTGTTCCGCATGCTGTGTGTGGTCGACGAGTTTACACGGGAGTGCCTCGCCATCCGAGTCGAGCGAAAGCTGAACTCACGGGATGTCCTCGACACGCTGGGTGAGCTGTTCGTTCGGCATGGGCCGCCGGAACACATACGCTCTGACAATGGCCCTGAGTTCATTGCAACAGCCCTCCGTGACTGGCTGGCACGTATCGGCGTGAAGACGCTCTATATCGAACCGGGAAGCCCATGGGAAAACGGATACTGCGAAAGTTTCAACTCCAAGCTCCGGGACGAGTTGCTGGCGAGGGAAATCTTCTTCGATCTCAGGGAGGCCCAGATCCTGATCGAAACCTGGCGGCGGCACTACAACACCGCGCGCCCGCACTCTTCTCTGGGCTACCGGCCACCCGCTCCACAAACCATCTTGCCCGCGGCGTTCATACCGCCTTACTGTGAGGAGGTAGCGGCATGAACGCCGCTACGTGAAAACCGCCGGACTAACAAAACCGGTGGACCACCCCTGTGGGGCAGAGCACATCTCTCCCCGACAAACGGGACGTCTTCTACCAGTCGGCTGATGGTTTACGTCTCTATGCGGCGGACTATGGCCCTGTTGATACGCCGCTGACCGTGCTCTGCATGCACGGCCTGACGCGAAACCATAAGGATTTCGACCCCCTTATTGGCAAGCTGAATCTGCCCTGCCGCTTCATTTCGGTCGACGTCCGCGGCCGGGGGGCATCGGAACGCGATCCGAACCACGCCTATTCTCCGGATGTGTATGTCGGCGACATGACTGCCCTTCTGAACCAGCTTCAGATCGACAAGGTGACCCTGATCGGTACGTCCATGGGCGGCCTGATGGCGATGATCATGTCCCAGGTGTTGAAGGATCGCATTCAGGGAATTGTGCTCAATGATGTGGGCCCGGCGGTAAACCCGGCGGGACTGAAGCGTATTGCCAGTTATACAAGTGGCGTCAGGGCATTTCCCGATTGGCAGGCAGCCGCCGAAGCCATAGCGGGCAGTCAACATACGGCTTTCCCGGACTTCACGCAGTCCGACTGGCTCAAATTCGCCCGGCAAACTTGCCGTGAAACGGACGAAGGACAGGTCGAATTCGACTATGATCCCGCAATCACCAAAAATATGGACGTTTCAGGCGCCAGCTGGAAAGTCAACTTCATGATGTGGCGCGTATTTGGCCGTATGAAGAAGATACCCCTGCTGATCATCCGTGGAGAATTTTCGGATATCCTCACGCCTGCGACCGCTCAGCGAATGTGCCGCAGGCACAAGCAATGCAAATTGGTGACCGTACCGAATCGCGGGCATGCCCCGATGCTGTCCGAACCTGAGGCCGTCTCGGCAATTGCCGACTTTCTGGCAGCGCAGATGGCATCGGCCTGACACCTCCGGTGCGGTGCACCTGCCGGGACCGCGTCAATTTGCTTCTGAACACACCTGCCTCTGAGCGATGGTTGCTGTCTTGCGGCTCTGAATTGCCCGGATATTCACCAGAGAGCTGGATAATTGAGGTCTGGCTTTCATCATCATTTTCGTGACACCGCTCACCCGGCGTATCTACGGTGCAGAACCGCGGGTGCATCGACGAGGGATCACAGAATGATATTCAAACACCTGATGACCGGAATGGTCGCCGCAACGGGCGGCATCGTCCTGGCAGCATGCGCAGGCGCATCGCTGAGCTCTGAGGCCGGTGCCCCTGTCGCGGTGGCTGCTGAGGTCTCACCCGAGGCCCCGGCGCCCAAGGGAGAGATTTTGTGGGACACCTATGGCGTACCCCACATCTACGGCGACGATGCCGAAACGGTGTTCTACGGCTATGGCTACGCTCAGGCGAACAGCCACGCCAACACGATTTTACGCCTCTATGGTGAAGCGCGAGGCAAAGGCGCCGAATACTGGGGCGCCGCCTACGAAGACACAACCAAATGGCTGGTCATGAATGGCGTGCCAGCACGCGCCCAGGTCTGGTACGATGCTCAGACGCCGGAATTCAAAGCTAAACTCGACGCATTTGCAGCCGGCATGAATGCCTATGCCGAGGAACACCCGGAAGCGATTGATGACGACGTGAAAATAGTCCTGCCGATTTCTGGCGTCGATGTGGTTGCCCACGCCCACCGTCTGATGAACTTTGTCTATGTCGCCTCGCCAAACCGAACCATCGGCGAAGGTGATCCGCCGGAACTGGAAAAGCAGGGATCGAACACCTGGGCCGTTGCACCGTCCAAGACGGCGAGCGGCCACAGCATGCTTCTGCAGAACCCGCACCTGCCCTGGAGCATGCCCTTCTTCATCTACTACGAGGCCCACCTCGTCGGCCCGGATTTCGAAGTCTATGGCGCAACTCAGGTGGGCCTGCCGGTGATCCGTTTTGCATTCAATCAGCAGATGGGGATCTCCAACACCGTGAATGGAATGGTCGGTGCGACAACGTACGAACTTAGCCTGAAGGACAATGGCTACCTGTTCGATGGTGAAGTCCTGCCCTTCGATGTCGAGGAGACGAGCTACAAGCTGAAGCAGGAAGACGGCAGCCTGCTCGATGTGCCTGTCTCGATCCGCTCCACGGTCCACGGCCCGGTATTCGAGCGGCCGGATGGCAAGACGGTCGCGCTTCGCGTCGCGGGTCTCGACCGCCCCGGAATGCTGAACCAGTATTTCGACATGGTCACGTCTGACAGCTATGACGAGTTCCACGAGGCCATCTCCCGGCTGCAGGTGCCGACCTTCAATATCTCCTACGCGGACCGCGACGGGCATATCGAATACATCTTCAATGGCATGGCGCCGAAGCGTTCGTCCGGCGACATCGATTTCTGGCGGGGCCTGGTACCGGGGGATACATCCGAATACCTCTGGACCGAGATCCATGATTTCGACGACCTGCCGCGTGTGACGGACCCGGAATCCGGTTTCATTCAGAACTCGAATGATCCGCCATGGGAAGCCACCCTGCCCGTTCCTTACAAGCCGGACGACTATCCGGCCTATTTTGCCCCCCGCACGCCGCTGTCGATGCGGGCTCAGAATTCTCTGAAGATGATGACGGGCGCCGATGACATCACGTTCGATGAGTTCGTCGAACTGAAACTGTCGGCTGAGGCGTTGATGGCAGACCGGGTTCTTCCGGACCTGCTTGCCGCAGCTGCTGCAGACGAAGATCCAGACATGCAAAAAGCCGTCGAAACGCTATCTGCGTGGGACAGGACCTTCTCGGCCGACAATCGCGCCGGCGTCCTGTTCGAAGAATGGGCGAAGCTGTTTGCTGGTCCGCGAATGTCAGGACAGGACGGCTTTGCCGTTGCGTGGAGCGCGGAAGACCCGATCAACACGCCGTCCGGTCTCAAGGATCCGGCCTCCGGTGTGGAGCTGCTTCGCAAGGCAATCGCCATAACCAAGGAAAAATTCGGCGTCATCGATCCGGTCTATGGAAACGTGTCCCGTTTCATTCTGGAAGACGTGAATGTCCCCGGGCACAGCGGCTACGGTAACCTCGGCTCGTTCGACGTGATCACCTGGTCTGAGCCCAATGAAGATGGCGTCCGCACACCGGCTCATGGTGAGACCTGGGTGGCGCTCGTCGAGTTCTCCACGCCCATCAAGGCCTATGGACGCATGAGCTATGGCAACTCCCGCCAGCCCGGCACGACGCACTACAGCGACCAGCTGAAGTTGCTATCGGACAAAGAGTTCCGCGAACTCTGGCTGCAACGTCAGCAGGTCGAAGACCACCTCGAACGGCGCACCCCTCTCAATCCCGACTAATGCTTCCAAAGTCGGGAAAATTGAGAAAATATTGTCGGTCCACGGCTTGGATCAGGCCGGTGTCATCCCGACCGAGAAACAGGTCATTGAGAGCGACCCCATCGTGTAGCTCTGCAGGAAGGCTTCGGCCTTCCCTTCACCTTCGGCGGCAACACCTGCAATATAGGCAAGCGGGAGGAAGTGGTCCGGGGTCGGAACGGCACGTGCCAAGGCAGGATGACTAAGGACCTGGCTTAGATGACCGGCATCTGCCGCCATCTGGTCGACGACCGCCTGATCAAAATCAAGTGCCCAGTCTTCACCGAAATCGGGTTTCCCCCATTGCACAAGCCGCAAATTGTGCACAACGTTTCCGCTTCCGAGGATCAACACGCCCTCATCCCGGAGTGGAGCAAGCTTCCGCCCGAGCCTGAGATGATAATCAAACGGCTTCATTGCATTGATGGACAACTGGACCACCGGGATGTCGGCCTCAGGGAACATGTGAGCAAGCACGCTCCAGGTTCCGTGGTCGAGGCCCCATTGGTCCTTGTCCTGCCCGATCCAGTCCGGCTTGATCAGCTCCGCGACGCGGGCAGCAAGTTCGGGCGCACCGGAGGCCGGATATTCGTAGTCGAACAAGGCCTGCGGAAAGCCATAGAAATCGTGGATTGTCCGGGGATCCGGCATCGCCGTCACGACCGTGCTTCCAATGAACCAGTGCGCCGAGATGGCGAGGATCGCCTTCGGCCTGGGAAGGTTCTGGCCGAGCGCTTCCCATGTCGCGGTGTACTGATTTTCCTCAAGCGTGTTCATCGGGCTGCCATGCCCGATGAACAAAGCCGGTATCCTGCTCACTGATCTGCTCCATTGTCCGGTTCGACCAGTTTGAATTCTGCTTCGAGATGCAGGTCCACGTCATCGCTGATCATGGGCACACCATAGCTGACACCGAATTCCGAGCGCTGGATTGTCGCATATCCATCGAAGCCAAGTGAGAACTTACTGTCGAGCGGATTGACGCCCGCTTTGTTGAAATCTGCCGTGAAGCTGACCGGCCTGGTGACACCCCGGAGGGTGAGGTCGCCGGACACAACCGCCGAGTCGGCATCGGTCAGCTCAACGGACGTCGCCGTGAAGCTTGCTTCCGGAAAGTTTGCCACATCGAAGAAGTCGGGCGTCTTGAGGTGGTTGTCGAGCGCCGCGTTCAGTGTTCCGACGGAGTTCACATCGATTGCTGCTTCAAGTGTGCTGGCTTCCGGGGCGGCCGGATCCAGATCCATTGTGGCAGACACGCCGCTGAACTGGCCAGTATAGGTCGAGAAGCCCATATGGCTGACGGACCAGGTGATTTTTCCGTGCGCCGGGTCGAGCACATAGGTACCGGCCGGAATGGTCACGGCTTCGGCTTGTTCGTTGCCAGCGCTCTGGGCAATGGCCGTCATGGCGCCGGACGCGAGAAGGGCAGCGATGGCGGCGCCGGCGAAAACTGATCTACGGGACATTTCTAACTCCTGCTTCTGGTGCCAGGAAGATGTATGCGGACACTCCCCTCCACCATTGTCGAAGTAGGTTTAATGGGCATGCGAAAGCGTATACCCAAAAAGCGCCCCTAGCCGTCCGGGTTTAGCAGAGGGGCATTCTCTTCAAACATCGCGATGAGCGCATCCATTGTCGCGCGAATGCGGGGGGTTTGCCGCATGTCCGAATGCACACCGAGCCAGATATCCCGCTTCAGATCAGGAGACTCCGGCAACACCCGGACCAGCCGATCGTCCTGATCTGCGCGGAACCTTGGCAAAAGGGCGATCCCGCCCCCGGTTACAGCTGCCCAGAAGAAAACTTCACGGCTGTTGGATCGCATCTTTATCTTTCCATTCGGAAACTGCTTCTCCATCCAGACCGCTTCCGGAAGGTGCGCCTGATCGTCCATGACGGTGATCAGCTGGGGCGCATCCATGTCAGCACCTCTCAGATAGTCTGCGCTGGCGAAAAAATTCAGCGCGATCGCCCCGATCTTGCGGGCCACGATCTGGTTCCCGGTGAAGGGCGCCATTCTGATCGCAATATCTGCCTCCCGCCGGGCGAGGCTCAGCGCCTGCGTCGCCGGGGCGAGTTCGACATTGATGTTCGGATGGTCCTTTTGCAGCGCAATCAATGTCGGCGTCACGAACTGTGAGGCAAGCGTATCCACCGTTGTGACGCGAACATCCCCTTCCATTTTGATGTCGCCGCCGAAGATCAGCCGCTCGGCGGCAAGCGCTTCCTGTTCCATCCTTTCGGCATTCGCCAAAACGCTTTCACCGATAGGCGTAAGGACGAACCCGTCAGGTGTCCGCTGAAGGAGCTTCGCACCAAGTGTCTCTTCCATGGCCGCCAGCCGCCGTCCCACCGTCGGCTGCGTCAGCTTGAGCGCCCGCGCCGCGCCAGACAGCCTGCCCTGACGCGCAATTTCCAGAAAAGTGTGAAGATCATCCCATTGCATCAGAACGGTATACATAAACGCATAGCGACTAGGCAAACATTCCCGGTCCCGAAACTGCGCCTGTCCCCCTATTTCCTGCCCAACACTCAGCAGTTCGAAAATTCAGGAGGTTCTCATGTCTTCGACCAAGAAAGTGGCAGTCATTACCGGCAGCCTTCGCGCCGAATCCAAAACACGCACGATGGCAAAGGCGATCATCGCTGAAGCCCCGGAGGGGCTGAGCTTCGAGTTCGCCGATATCGGCGACCTGGCCCTCTACAATGAGGATCTGGAGACAGACACGCCACCTGCGCCTTGGACCGCATTCCGCGACCGGATCAAAGGCGCAGACGCCGTTCTGTTCGTTACCCCGGAATACAACCGGTCTGTGCCCGGCGCCCTTAAGAACGCGATCGATGTCGGCTCGCGCCCGTACGGCAAGGCCGTGTTCTCCGGCAAACCCGCAGCGATCGTGACGGCCTCCCCGGGTGGTATCGGCGGCTTCGGCGCAAACCACCACCTGCGTCAGTCCCTCGTGTTCCTCGACATGCCCGTCCTGCAGCAACCGGAAGCCTATATCGGCGGCCTCTGGGAAATGTTCGACGACGAAGGAAATGTGAAATCGGAAGATACACGCAAATTCCTGCGCGCAATCGCTGATGCCTTTGCAGCTTTGATTGAACGTTCAACCAAGGCCCTGGAAAACGCCTGAGCGGGGCCAGGTCACGCCAGAGCCGGAGCCTTTACGATCGCCGCGATGGTCTGCACGAAATGCTCCAGCACGCGGGTTGTCGACCAGGTCGAGTGCGCGCGAGACGAGTCTGCAAGACGCGTCTCGCGTGCCGACAGGACACCACCAAGATAGGCTTCGATAAAAACGATCCGTTCAGTCTGGTCGCGTTTGGGCAGATGGTTCATCCACCCCCGCAGTAGATCAATGCATCGCTGGTAGCCGGTATTCCAGCGGTTCTCGAGCGCGCTCATGAACAGATCCCTGTGCGCCATGGCAAACAGAACGACAAAGCGGTTATAGCACTCTTCCTCCCCCGGAGGTGCCAGGTCGATGGATGGGAACACCAGGACACGGATCACATCGTCCAGTTCGGGTGGACGGCCGCTTGCGGCAAGTTCATCCAGCGCCTGATTGCGCCGTTCGTCGATCAGCCGTGCCCCATCGACGACAATTGTTCTAATCAATTCAGCCTTCGAGCCGAAATGGTAGCCCACTGCGCCATGATTTTTTTGTCCCGCGGCAGCAGCGATCTCGCGAACGGTGACACCATCCACGCCCCGTTTGGCAAACAGCTTCAGTGCCGCGTGCTTCAGCGCATCGACGGCATCGCTCTCATTTTTTTCTTGCAGGCGGACCATGGGGAAGGCTTGCAATCTGATCCTCCTCGCGTCAAGCATATTATCCAATTGATTTAATCGGGAGGAATCGTTGGATACGCCGGTAGACCTGGAAACACTGGCAAGTTGGATGGACAGCCAAGGGCTGGGGAACGGTCCGATTGAGCAGGCCGAGCGCCTTGCCGGTGGCACCCAGAATATTCTCCTGCGTTTTCAGCGCGCCGGACGGACATATGTGCTGCGCCGCCCGCCGCCTGTTCTGCGCGCCAATTCCAACGAAACCATGCGCCGGGAAGCGCGTGTGCTGGCCGCGCTGAGTGGCACCAACGTACCGCATCCGGGCCTCATCGCGGCGTGCGAGGACGAAACAGTTCTCGGCGCGGCCTTCTACCTGATGGAACCCATCGATGGGTTCAACGCCACACAGGGCCTGCCGGAGCCATTCGCGAGTTCGCCGGAACTGCGTCACCAGATGGGCCTCTCGCTCGTCGATGGGATCGCGGCGCTCGGCGCGGTGGACTATGTCGCCGTCGGGCTGACCGGCCTCGGCAAACCCGAAAACTATCTCGAACGTCAGGTCAGCCGTTGGAAAGGGCAGCTCGAAAGCTACGCCGAAATTCCGGAATGGGATGGCCGCAAGGACCTGCAAGGCGTCAACCGTATCGGCGACTGGCTGGACGAGAACCGGCCTTCGGGATTCCGCGCGGGCATCATTCATGGCGATTACCATCTCGCCAACGTCATGTTCCGGTTCGACGCGCCGAAACTGGCAGCCATTGTCGATTGGGAACTGACGACGATCGGCGATCCACTTCTGGATCTTGGCTGGCTGATGGCAACGTGGCCCGATGAAGCGGACCGCTCAGATGCAGGAACTGTGGCCGTTCAGCCCTGGGAGGGTTTTCCGACAGCGGAAGAACTCATCGCCCGCTACGCGTCCCAGTCAGACCGGGACCTTTCCGGCATTCACTGGTACGGCGTGCTCGCCTGTTACAAGCTGGGCATCATCCTTGAAGGCACCTATGCGCGCGCCTGCGCTGGCAAGGCGCCGAAGGAGACCGGCGACGATTTGCACAGAAGAACCATATGGCTGCTCGAACGCGCATTGCGCTGGATCAGCTGAGTACAGACAAACCCCGGAGGAACAGAGATGCTGTTTGAGCATAGCCAGAAGACGAAAGACTTGATTGCCCGCGTTGAGACCTTCTTCGACAAATATGTCTATCCGACTGAAGAAGAATATCACGCCTGGGACGAGGACCCGGCGAATTTGTGGAAGCGCTGGCCCGGCATCGACAAGATCAAGGAACATGCGAAGGCTGAAGGCCTCTGGAACCTGTTCCTGCCGGAAGAATATGGCGAATACAGCGCCGGCCTCACCAACATGGAATATGCGCCGCTGGCAGAGATCATGGGCCGCGTGCCGCACTCATCCGAATTCTTCAACTGTTCGGCACCAGATACGGGCAACATGGAAGTTCTGGCGAAATACGGCTCGCCTGCACAGAAAGAGAATTGGCTGAAACCCCTGCTCGCTGGTGATATCCGCTCCGCCTATGTGATGACCGAGCCGCAGGTCGCCTCGTCTGACGCAACCAATCTGGAACTGACGATCCTGCCGGACGGTGATGACTATGTCATCAATGGCCGGAAATGGTGGATCTCCGGTGCGATGAACCCGAACTGCAAGATCTGGATCGTCATGGGCAAGACACTGCTGGACAATCCGCGTCACCAGCAGCACTCGCAAATCCTGGTCGAACCAGACACACCCGGCATCACCATCGTTCGCCACCTGACTGTTTTCGGTTCGAAGAATTCGCCCGGCGGCGAATGTGAGCTGCGCTTCGAGAATGTCCGCGTTCCGAAGGAAAACATGATCCTCGGCGAAGGCCGCGGGTTCGAAATCGCACAGGGCCGTCTCGGCCCGGGCCGTATCCATCACTGCATGCGCTCGATCGGACAAGCGCAACGGGCGCTGGAGATCATGTCCCGCCGCGTCGAAAACCGTGTTGCCTTCGGCAAGAAGCTCGCCGATCAGAGCTCAATCCGTCAGGACATCGCGCGAAGCTTCTGCGAAATCGAGATGGCCCGCCTCCTGACGCTGAAGGCCGCCGACGCGATGGATCGTTTCGGCAACAAGGACGCCAAAGACCTTATCGCCGCGATCAAGGTGGTTGCGCCTCAGATGGCCCAGACCGTGTGTGACCGCGCCATCCAGGCTCATGGCGGCATGGGCGTCAGCGACGACACGCCGGTTGCCCGCTTCTTCACTCTGAACCGCTTCCTTCGCATTGCGGATGGTCCGGACGAAGTTCACATGTCTCAGCTCGGCAAGCTGAAGATCCGCGAATACAACGCCATGCCGGTTCGCTAAGGCTCGGGAGGAACGCACCATGAAAGCACTCGTCTATCGCGGGCCGAAGGATATCGGGCTCGAATCCATTCCCGACCCGATCCTGGAAGATGACCGCGACGCGATCATCAAGGTCGACAAATGTTCCATCTGCGGCAGCGACCTGCACATCTATCATGGCGAAACCTTTTCGGAGGACACCGGCTATTGCGTCGGCCATGAGGCCGTCGGTGAAGTGGTCGAGGTCGGCCGCTCCGTCCGCCAACTGAAGGTCGGCGACAAGGTCATGATCTCGGCCGCGGTCGGGTGTGGACAATGCCGCTCCTGCCTCGCCGGGAATGTCGTCAATTGCGAAACCAATTCAGGTCGCTGCTACGGTCTCTCAAGCGCACTGCAGGGCTGCCAGGCCGAAGCCGTGCGCGTGCCAGCAGCCGACTTCAATGCGGCCCGCATTCCGGAAGGCGTCACAGCGGAACAGGCGCTGATGCTGACGGATGCCCTGGCGACTGCCTGGTTCGGGGCCCGCAATGCAGACATCGCGCATGGTGCAACGGTCGCTGTGGTCGGGCTCGGCCCCATCGGCCTGATGGCTGCAGAAGGCGCGCTTGCGATGGGTGCGGCCCGCGTGTTCGGCATCGATCTCGTCGAGGAACGTCGCGCCATGGGGCGTGCCATAGGCCTCGAAACGCCCGACCCTGCTGAAGCCAGAGAATATATTCGCGAGGCCACCCATGGCCGGATGTGCGATAGCGTGATTGAAGCGGTGGGGCATTCCGCGACGATCCGTGCGGCGCTCGGACTCGCCGGGCGCCGCGGAACGGTGTCGGTCATCGGCGTCAATCAGGACCGGTCCATGGACTTCCCGATGGCAAAGGCCTTCGCAATGGGGCTGACCTTCCGGATCGGTACCTGTTCGGTAACACAGGAATGGCCGGAACTTGTTCCGCTGATCCAGTCCGGCCGCATCAAGCCGGAACGCTATATCAGCCACACACTGGACCTGTCGGAAGGCGCACACGCTTACGACCTGTTCGACCGGAGGGCTGAGGGCGCAATGAAGATGGTTCTGGATATCTGATCCGGGCTCATCCCCGATCAGAGCCGGACAAAGCACGGAGCATGGCAGTGATTTCCTGCCCATGCCTCCGCGTCAGCCGGTGCGGCGCCTATTGACAGGCGTTCGCAACTGCAACAACTAACGCACCAGATGGTGCCCTTTAAAACAGGGCCTAGAGGGAAGCCGGTGTGAATCCGGCGCTGTACCCGCAACTGTCAGCCAGGAGCTGATGGCCATTAAGCCACTGGAGCCGTGAGGTTCTGGGAAGGCGGCCTGAAGCGTAGATCGGCGAGCCAGGAGACCTGCCATCGCGTCGTTCGTCCGGAGGCCGGGAATAGTTCTCGCGGGCGGGAAGGCTGATGCCTCTCCTTTTGTAACGACATCCGAAAAACCGGCCTGGCCGCCCGCATGGCGAATCCCATGTGGCCAGAAATTGTCGTTATCAGCACCTGTCTTTCGGGCGGCGGGGTGCGATGAGGGGTAAACCCATGTCTTACAGAACAGCTCTGCTCACCACAGCGGTTATCAGCATTGCCATGCCGTCATTCGCGCAGGAAGCCAGCAATCAGGAAACACGGCTCGATCCGGTCACCATCGAAGGATCACGTCTTGGCCAGACCCAGACGGAAATCGGTTCCAGTGTCAGCATCATCACCGCCGAAGACCTCGAGAAACTGGATTTCGATTTCGCCCTCGACGCTGTCGCCGCAGCACCCGGCGTCACGATCAATCAGAATGGCAGCTATGGCGGCGCAGCCAGCGTGCGCATTCGAGGCGCCTCCACCGGGCAGACGCTCGTCCTGATCGATGGGGTTCCAGCCAGCGACCCTTCCATGACCGATGGCAGCTTCAATTTTGCTTATCTCGATACGGATGACATTGAACGGATCGAGGTTCTCAAGGGCCCGCAATCCACGCTCTGGGGCTCAGATGCGATTGGCGGGGTCGTTTCCATTCTCACGAAGGTCCCGGAGGAGCGTCTGGGCGGCTCCGTTTTTGCCGAATACGGCTCTTTCAATACGCTGCGCGGTGGCGCTTCCATAAGCAACGCGAACGAAGTGGGCGACTTCCGCCTGTCAGCCAGCGCGCTCTCCACAGATGGCATTTCAAAAGCTGATGAAGCCAACGGAAATGGCGAGGAAGACGGCTATGAGTCCACCACTCTCTCTGCCAAGGGCGGCCTGAACCTGCCATCTTCCGCGCGTCTCGAAGCGAGCGTTCTGTGGAACGACGCCGAGGCCGACTATGACAGTTATATCTTTGGCGCTGAAGGCAGCGTCGGAGATGGCGATGAGCGCACACAGAACGAAACCTTGTCAGGACATGTTTCTCTGGAAGTGCCTCTGTTTGACGACCGGTTTCAAAACACCCTGATGGTTGGATATTCCGATATCAGCCGGGAAAACTTCTCGAATGGCGCCCCAAGCTATTCTGCAGAAGGTGACCGCCAGATTTATCGCTATCAGGGCATCTTCACGGTCGATGACCGCAACAAGCTCTCCTTTGGGGCCGAGCGAGAGGAAACCTCCGCTGATGGGCTGGAGGCCTCGATCGACGGTGTGTTCGGGCTCTATGAGTTCAAGCCCAATGAGACGCTCACCCTGACAGGCGGCATCCGCGTCGATGATCACGACAAATTCGGCTCGGAATCCACCGGCCGGATCGCAGCGGCCTATAACCCAACAAGGCAGATTGTTCTGCGCGCCAGCTGGGGACAGGGATTCAAGGCGCCGAGTATTTTCCAGTCGACCTATATCTGTACCTTCTGTGGCCTGACCGAGCCGAACGCAAACCTGCAACCAGAAAGCTCCGAAGCCTTCGACATCGGTCTCGATTGGACTTCCGAAGACGGCCGCGCCAAGGCTGGCATGACTTACTTCGACCAGGATACGGAGAACATGATCGATTTCTCCTATACGGCCGGATACGACAATATCGCAGTCGTGAAATCACAGGGCATGGAACTCTATGGCTCCTACCAGTTCGCTGAATGGCTCGGCATCGCAGCGAACTATGCGTACATTGATGCCGAAGACGGCAACGGGAATGCGCTCTGGCGACTACCGAAACACTCAGGGGATGTGACCGTGTCGCTCGACCCAGAAGGACCGTTCTCAGGTGCCGTTCTGGTGAGGTTCAACGGCGACGAAGCCAACACGGACGGATCGACGCTTGATGGCTGGACCCGGGTTGATCTGACCGGAAGCTACGATCTGACCGAAAGTGTCGAACTGTACGGCCGGATCGAAAACCTTTTCGACGAGCAATACCAGCAGGTGCTCGGCTACGGCACGCCCGGCCTGTCTGGCTCTGTCGGCATCCGGTTGCGGTACTAGGTGACGCAATGTCGAGACTGATGATCCTGCTTGTGTTGACCGGCCTGGCTGCCTGCGGCGTTCCCACCCAGACGCAGGCACCGGATTCCCGCCGGCCCATGAGGATTGTCAGTCTCGACTACTGCGCCGACCAATATGTCCTGAAACTCGCCGACCGTGATCAGATCCTCGCGCTCTCACCAGAAGCGGCGAGAGACTATTCCTACATGCATGACGCCGCGGCGGGACTGCCCACAATTCGTCCTGTGACGGAAGATGTGCTTCTTCTGAAGCCGGACCTCGTCGTGAGGGCCTATGGTGGCGGACCGGACGCGGAGGTATTCTTCAAGCGTGCGGGCATCCCCGTGCTGACCGTGGGCTGGACCACCAGCATCGATGGCGACGACGCAGGTTCGATCCCGAGCATCATACGGCAGATGGCCGACGGCCTTGGCCAGAGCGAACGTGGCAGCGAACTCGTGTCGGAGTTTCACAACCGCCTCAACGCCATCAGCAAGCGAACGGGCGGCAAGACTGCGCTCTACATGACACCTGCCGGTGTTACCAGTGGCCCCGGTTCCATGATTCATGAAATGCTGGTCAGCGCCGGGTTCGAGAATTTCGAACAAGAGCCCGGTTGGCGCTCTCTTCCACTTGAACGGCTCGCCTATGGACAGCCGGATGTAATCGCCGCCGCTTTCTTCGATCAGTCCGGCCCCGCTCCGGACTCCTGGAGCCCGATGAAGCACCCCGTCGCCGAACGGCAGATGCAGGACCAGCCAGTCATTCAGCTGCAAGGCGCATGGACCTCCTGCAGCGCGTGGTTCATGATTGACGCCATTGAGGCGCTGGCAGAGGGGAGTGACTCATGATGCAGCGCCTCCTGATTCCGGCCCTCGCCCTCGCCTGCCTTGTCGCGATCTTTACGGCCTGCCTGCTTGGTTCCACCCCCCTGCCAGTGGAGCGCGTTCTCGCGGCCTTGGTCGGCGGAGCAGACATTGGCGACCGGCTTGTCGTCTGGCAGATCCGTCTGCCGCGCGCCTGTGCGGCTTTCTTCACCGGCGCAGCGCTAGGGATCAGCGGCGCGGCTTTGCAAGGTCTCCTGAGGAACCCGCTTGCCGAGCCCGGTGTCCTTGGCGTGTCGGCATCGGCCTCGCTCTTTGCGACGTTCTCCCTCTATTACGGTCTCGCGGCGCTCTCGCCCTGGATCCTGCCGCTTTCGGCCATTACCGGTGCCATGGCCGCTACCATGCTCATCGCCTTCGCCGCACTCCGGACACAGTCAGCCGTCACGCTGATCCTGATCGGTGTCGGCCTGTCGAGCTTCTCCGGTGCGGCAATGAGCCTGCTCATGAACCTCGCGCCAAACCCGTTTTCGCTATCCGACATGATCAACTGGATGCTGGGCACAGTCGCCAATCGCAGCTGGCAGGAAATAGGCCTGGCCACACCTTTCCTGGTCTCCGGTACCGCGATCCTGCTGGCGTCGCGGCGTGGCCTCTCTGCCCTCACGCTTGGGGAAGAAGCGGCCAGCGGCATCGGTCTCGACCTGCGCACACAACGCATCCTCACCGTTCTTGGCGCCGGGCTCGCCACCGGCGGCTCCGTCGCCCTTGCCGGAGCGATAGGGTTTGTCGGCATGGTCGCGCCGCATCTCGTCCGCCCCTTTGTTCAGCATGATCCCGCCCGCTCACTCGTGCCTTCTGCCCTGCTTGCCGGGTTGATCCTTGTCATTGCAGACATTGGCGTGCGTATCATGCCGACCACGAACGAATTGAAACTCGGCGTCGTCGCCGCCTTGATCGGCGCGCCTGCCTTTGTGTGGATCGCCATGCGGAGAGGTGCGCACAATGGCTGAACTCCTGACTCAGAATCTATCGGTCGAAACCGCTGGCACCACATTAGTGAAGGACGCGAACCTGCGTCTGGTCCCCGGCGAACTCGTGGCCCTGCTCGGCCCTAATGGCGCCGGAAAGACCAGCCTGCTGCGTGCCGCACTTGGCTTGCAGAAACGCACGGCCGGCTTTGCCACGCTTGACGGAACCGACAGCCAAAAACTGTCGCCCATGAAGCGTGCCCGCCGCATCGCCTACCTGCCCCAGCAGCGCTCACTCGCCTGGCCAAACACGGTTCGCGATGTCGTCGCCCTCGGCCGGTTCACCTACGGCGCCGCCCCCGGACGGCTTGGCCAGCAAGATGCCGCAGCGATCGATACGGCGATCGAACGCTGTGATCTTCTGCATCACATGGATCGGCCGACCGACACGCTTTCCGGCGGAGAACTTGCGCGCGTCCATTGCGCCCGCGCTTTTGCGGCTGAAGCGCCGCTGCTGATCGCAGACGAGCCCATCGCTGCACTCGACCCGCGCCACCAGTTCAGGATCATGGACATGGTCCGCCAGTTCGTCGACGAGGGGGGCGGTGCGCTCGTCGTACTGCATGATATTGCGTTGGCCGCACGTTATGCGACCCGCATGGTCTGGATGAAAGACTCGCGGATCGTGGCTGACGGTCCGCCGGAGGAGACGTTGACGCCCGGCCGGCTCGCAGAAATCTACGGCGTGCGGGCACGCGTTGAAGGCAAGTCCGTTGAAATCGAAGGCACGCTGTAAAGCCCGATGACCGGACGGATGCATCCGGAACGTTCCCTTCTCCTGAAACCCGCCACCCAGACGTATCTAAGCCAGCATCCTTATCCGGAATCGCTTCTGGCGATCCGGCAAGACTTTCTGTTTTGAGGCTCGCCTCAACTCGTATCAGGCCATCCCTTCAGCGCCGCGAGCAGCTGCACGGTCAGGCCACCTGACACAAGCCCAAGCGCAGCGGGCATACGATGCGTGTTCGGGATTGGCGGCACAAAGGGCCTAGCTTCTCCCGCTGCTTGCCATCGTTCTATCGTGCGAGCCAGACGGCGTGCTCGGCGCTTGTGGAATTTCAACGTATCCAGCATGGCCTGCCAGCGGGCAATAAGAGGCGCCGCGGAGATGGGTCCGCGATGAGGCACAGATACCGGTCCTTTCAGGAAAGACGGACACGGCCCGACTGGCGGCGGCACCATGGTGAAGATGTAGCGGTACTCCCCATCCGGCTTTTTTGGCTCATAATAGTTGCTCCCGGCGCGGGGCTTTAGCGGGACGAGTTCCCGTTGCATTTGCAGGGCCACCACAAAGATCAGCCGGCGGAGCAGAACCGCCAGACGCCTCAACTCCGCTCGCACCCGCCTGTTCACCGATTTCGAAATCAGCTCTGGCATCTTGAACAAATCGGCGTTCACGCCCGCCACGGCAATGGCGCGCGCAATCGTGTACCAGGCATGGGAGAGGAAATCGGTGCGCTCTGTCATGCCGAGAACCTTCCCACGCAAGCATAAGGGGGAGGATAAACGGCCGTACTTCTGCTGGAATCTTCACTGTTCGCGGCCACGAGGCGTTGGATATCGCCTTCGCTATCCGCGGAGCTTGCGCCCGTCTCGACACGATACGTATGACACACGTCCGCAACCGGACCGGCCAAACGAAAGACCACGGATCATAATTGCAATACCGTCGTGACGGTGACCGTAGGGATCTGTAACCTGTACAGGAATGCAGTCATCAATTGGGCGTTTATCGTTCGGGCGCCTTATCCACTTGAAATATTGAACAAAACTGCTGAATTGGCTTAAAGGTCCGAGGCATTTTCCGATGCCGGCATGAAAACGGAGCAATTTTTTGGACGTGACAGATCAAGAAGCTGGAGAAATCAGTACCGCGGGCGCCTTGTTGCTGGGCCTGCTCAATGGATTCTCCTGGATTGATGAAGGTTTGCAGAACTATATGCGCTCCAGGGGATGGCCGTCCGTCACCCGCCCACAATCCATGGTCATGGCAATTATCGTCATGGGGGTTGTTCACCCTTCCGATATTGCAAGGCGCCTTGGGCTTACACGACAAGCGGTCCACAAGACGCTGAGATCCATGATCGAACTCGACATGATTTCACTTGTCGCAGACCCGTCGAACAAACGGGTGAAAATTGTCGAGCTTACCGAGACCGGCCTGGCTATGCGGAAAGATTCCGGAGACGCCGTGCGGCTGATACTGCTGCTTCTGAATGACCGCCTCGGCACTAAACGCGTGAAAGACGCAATCGACGTCCTCTCCGACGACTGGGGTGAAATCCCGACATTCGACACGGATGTTTCAACCGGCCAGTGAATGACCTCAGGTGACCGAGATGCAGGCAATGCAGCAACACATCGCCTGCACCTTCAACTCAGTTACCTGAAGGGAGGTACCAGATCGGCGAGGCCCAGGCACGTTCCTGAATCGTGCCAACGGCTTGCGGGAAGTCGTCACACCGCCCGGCAGCCTCGCACTTCACCTGAGACCAACGCTTCGTCGGCGCTTCCTTGACCCGGGCATACCAGAAAGCCGGTGCTGCCGGATCGAACGAGGGATCACTCCAAACCGCACAAGCTTCGCGTCCGGATTCCGAGCGTGTCCAGATGGGCTGAACCGTCTCCGAGACGTCTCCATCCGCATAGGCCCCCTTGATGATCTCGATTTTGTCGAGATCCTCGCGGTCTGCTTTTGCCCGCACGATGAAATTCGGTGTAGCTGCCGCTTCCTCGAATTGCCCACCCATGGTGACGGCAGAGTCTGGAAGGCCCGGCAGGCCACAGCTCAGCGTTTCGCCCTGTGTCGCGGCAGCGAAGCGGAGTTCAATTCTGGGTCCGCTCGTCCCGTAGACTTCGCGGCGCTTGAGGGCCGCGAAAACCGCTTCCCGCGTGTTCTCTTCCGCCCACACCGCAACGATGCCGCCGGGGTTGAAATCTACCCGTGTCATCATGGCGTCCAGATTGCCAAGGGCAAAGCCAGGGCCGCCCCATGCCGCCTCATCGACAAATCCGGGAGTTGCTTCGTGATTATCCGTAGACCCGATAATACCGAGCTGCAGTGGGTTGCCCAGATCAGGCCGCGCCTGATAGGCCGCCAGCCCGCGCAGCAAGAGGCTGCGCACATATGTGCTGCGGGTCTTTTCCCACTCCTCCTGTTCGAAATCCTCCCGCGCTTTCGCTTGCGAATGAGAGGTCAGGTAGAGTTCGAAATTGCAGTCATCTTCGTCGGTCACCCCGAATGCCGGCAAACATTCGCTGGTGCCTTTTTCCTGATGGATTTCCGCCAGGCGCTCATACTTGGCACGCAGGAGCAGGTTGGCTTCACTTTCGGTCTCGACATCGAAGCTGATCCCGTCGCCCATATTCATATTGTGCGGGATGGCGACGACATCGCAACCATCTTCCGGCCGGCATTTCCGCTCAAGCTGTTCCCAGAGCTGGGAGACATCCGGATACCGGAGATAGTCGATCGCCTGCGCCGTGACCTGATCGGAAGCAAAAACCAGATTCCTGTGGGTGTGGCGGAATGACGGCGTTGCCGACCATTCAAATCCGACAAACGCGGTGAAATTGCAGGGATCATTGGCCGCATTCGCCGCAGTCTGTACGCGCTCCCACTGATTTCCCGCGGCAACGGCGCACCGCTCCGGATCCTCTTCGCAGATGGGTGTCTTTTTGGGCTCTGGCCCTGTCAGCGTGGGAACGACATATTCCCGGAACAACTGGGCTCCGATGCGTGGTGAGGATTTCTGCTGGGTCAGACTCTGGCAATAGAGATCGTCCGCTCGCTCCGGGTCCGTACAGATATACATGAGATCGAGCCATTCGGCATGATCTGTGACGGCTGTAAAATCCAGAGGGCGCTCCAATTGCGCAGAATGCCCCATAAGATCGATGCTTCCGCCTTTCGCGAATGCAAACGCATCTTCCGGGCCCGCGATCGTACCGAAGGCATACGCATCCAGCGACAGTGCCGTGTGTACGTGAAGGTCGCCCCAGAGGGCACGCTTTTCGCCGTCCTGAAAGCTGTCGCAATGAACGGAATCCACCGGCTGCGCCGCCGCTTCACTGGCGCCTTGCTGCAGCGAACTTTCCGCTTCCTTATCCGACATTGCCGTGGGCTGCGTGCCGCCCCAGCAGGCGGTCATTAAAGCTGCCAGCAAAAGCAAGCTTCCCGAACGAATTACTCGGCGCATATCGGTACTCCGCAACAATAAAAACGGACGCGGCAGACATAAGCCCGCCGCGTCCGCGAGGTTAGAATTTGAAGCTTACTTCCACACCAAATTCACGAGGAGGCTGGTAATATTGGATGATCGGCGCCGTACCCGCCTTTGCCGAACCTGAGATAACATCCTGGTCGGTCAGGTTTCGGCCATAGGCGACCAGCCGCCACTGATCATCCTTGGCGGCGAGCGTAACGCTTCCGTTCACCAGAATGACCGAGTCGCGGTAGAATGCCGGATCATTGCTACGACCCCATGTGTTGTATTCATCCGTATACCGGAAATCCACATGTGTCCGCAGATCCGCGAAGCTCAGCGGCATATTGTAGTCAATCACGACACTGCCGCTGTAGGGTGGCGCATTGGCAAGATCGAGATCCGAATTATCGATCGGAACAGAAAACACACCAATCGGCACCCCGTTCACCATCACTTCTTCAGCCGGGCCGCACTGATTCGGTTCAGGTGAACCGTCAGTGAAAGCCCCGTCAACATCGGCACAGAAGTCGGTAATCTTCGCATCCAGATAGGCGAAGTTCACACCAATCGAAAGCTGATCGGTCGGAAGCCATAGCCATTCGACCTCCAAGCCAGAGGTTTCGATGTCTCCGATATTCCGGGTAGTATTTTCAGCCCGCACAGCCCCCTGGCTCGTCACGGATCCCTGGAAGTCCTTATACTCGTTCAGGAAAGCGGCAAGGTTCAGACGCATGGTATTGTCGAGCAGATCGCTCTTCATACCGATTTCGTAGGCCGTCACCGTTTCCTCATCATAAGGACCGATGGATTCACGGACCGTACCGCGGGAATTGAAGCCGCCCCCCTTGTACCCGGTTGCCACCGAACCATAGAGGTTCACATTGTCCGAAGGGCTATACTGAAGCGCGACGCGAGGCGTGAAATTGTTCCAGCTATTGCTGAGCTTGTCGGCGAAGGATGACGGGGGAACATAGTTGCCGCCGACAAACACATCCGCATCAATCTCGTAGTCTTTTTCATCCTGCGTATAGCGTCCGCCAAGTGTCAGGATCCAGTTTTCGGCGAAGTTCCAGTCACCTTGGGCAAACACAGCGTAGCTTCGCGACTCCTGGGAAATCGTCGACAGGCTGAGGACCGGCGGAGCAGGCCGGACCGTATTGACCTGAGTAAAATCGTCGAGGCTCGCAAACACGCCGACGACATAGTCGAAAGAAGTTCCGGTGCTGGACGCAAACCGAAACTCGCCACTGTATGCGTCGCTTTCAAAATCGCGCGTCACGTTCAGGCCCGGCTCAGGCACGGTCAGTCCGTCGAAATCCCCCTGATTGAGATAGGAGATATTGCGGAAACCGATCACCGAGGTGAACGTTCCATAGTCCTGACTCCAGCTTGTTTCCCAGGCAACGCCGCTTGAATCAGTATTCACGAACGGATCGAAATTATATGCGGCCACACGGATATCATTGCGGGCCTCAGCCGGTAACAGCATGTAGGCGGCAGAGCCATTGTCTATGACATGTCCTGCCGGTCCAACCGTGTCTTCAGAGATCGCATCAACGGTGATGGTCGAAGTGAGATCCGGGAACGGGTCAAAGGTCAGCGCGCCGCGGAAGGCTGTGACATCATTCGTATTGAGATCCGAACCGGTGATCGTATTTGTCGAATAGCCGCCATATTCCCGGATATTCATGGCTAGCTTTGCGGCCATCTTACCATCGGCAAAGCGTCCGGTGTTCAGTTTTGCCCGCAGCTGGTGAAGCTCGTTTTCGCCAAGCGTTATGCGGATTTCTCCACCAAATTCATCAGCTGGACGAGACGTGATGACGTTGAGCGTTCCGGCGAGATTGTTCTTTCCGAACAGCGTCCCCTGCGGCCCCTTGATCACCTCAATTCGTTCGATATCGAACAGGTCCAACATCGTACCTGCCGTAAACGGAACATAGACTCCATCGATGATCGTGCTGATCTTTGGGTCACTGTTCGGATCTGGATCGCTGTGGCTGATACCCCGGATCGAAATCATCGGCACATTCGGAATCAGCCCCTGCGTCTGAAGCACGACATTCGGGCTGAGACCGTTCAGCGCAACGAGATCAACAGCTCCGGGCGCTTCCGCCGTTTCCTTTGAAAAAGCCGTGATGACGATCGGCACGTCCTGGAGATTCTGTTCGCGCTTTTGGGTCGTCACAGTCACGGTCGACAGGCGCGCCTCATCCTCGGCTTCTCCGGAGGTCCCGGCATCCTGCGCATTTGCAGGAAGAGCAGACAGGGACAGAAGTGTACCGAGCACGAACAAGCTGGCCGCTACGGGCGTCTTTGTATTCACATTTTCCTCCCATGCTCATTTGAGCATTTTTTTGTTTTCAACAGGCGGATTGTGCCTTGGCGGCTTTCTGATTTTCCGGTCCTGCCTGTTGGTGTGCCCCACATCCCTAGCGAAGCGACAACGTCAACTTAGTATACGGTTCGAAAAGGACTGTAAACCAAATTTACGGTTTGATTGATGGTCGCGCGCGATTTAATTGTGTGCAGCGCAACAAGATGTTCCGGACACGATAGAAGTCCGCTGAATGAATGCAGGTCATGGCACGCTCGGCATTTGTTCAGCGCCAATGCAGGCAGCTGCAGCTCAGAATTCCCGTTCAAACGGCTTAAAGCATCCGCTCGATCAGCCACTTCATGGCAACAATCCCGGTGGCATAAACCGCTACAGGCCGGACGGTCTGATACAGTTTCACCCGTTTCAAAACGGCAAGCAGCGTCAGGACCACAGCCACGAACAGGAGCTGCCCAGCTTCTACGCCGACATTGAACGCCAGGAGGCAAGCCGGCAGGGCCTCGGGAGGCAAACCAATGTCAAGAAGCGCAGATGCAAATCCAAACCCGTGCAACAGTCCGAAGACGAAGGCGATTAGCCAAGGAGCCTTTTCGGACAGCCTGTCCGGGTCCTGCCGGACGGCCAGGACTTCACTGGCCAGAAACACGATCGACAGGGCGATCACCGCTTCCACCGGTTTCACCGGCATGTGAACGGCCCCAAGCACCGTTGCTGCAAGGGTCAGGGAATGGGCTACCGTGAAGGCCGTGATGGTCAATGCGAGTTTACGGAGATCCCCGATCAGGAAAACCAGGCAGAGCACAAAGAGCAAATGATCAAGCCCGCCGAGAATGTGCTCGACACCAAGCTGGAAATAGGTGGTCAGAACCGTGCCCGTTCCGCCATATGCCGGCATACTCACGTGCGGGATCCGGGATGTGGCGCGCAGGCTCAGCGCATGACCTGAAGTGCGGACATAGCGCACCAGCACATCACTGCCCGCCCCCTGCAAACCATCGAACCGCAACGTTCGACCGTCCAGCACTTCCGAACACGCAACGCGCCAGGATTCAATCGGTTCCCCGGAAGACGCCATCTGAGCGGAAAGCCTGCTGACAAGGCAATCTGCCGGAAAGACCGGCGCCACACCGAGCGAACTGCCGGCCCGGGTGGGTGGCTTCCATGTCACCTCATAGCTGGTCAGGCCATCCTGGGTGACTTCTAAATATCCCGACCTCAGATCGTGTGCGGATGCTGGAAGCCAACCGATCATCGAGGCAACCCATCCAAGCAGGAGAAACCTGACGAGTTTCATGACTCCACGTCATGGACTTGAATCTTGTAAGTGGACCGCAGGCGTTCATACGCCGCCTGTTGAAGTTCCGTCCGCTTCTCAACCACCCAGGCCGCGCGCACGGCGTTTTCCACCTCCTTCAACTCAGGTCCGGCAGGTATTTCCTTGAGGTCTACGCGGATCAGGTGAACGCCAACAGACGACACAACCGGCCCGGACCACACCCCGACAGGCAGCGCGGCCAGCCTTTCGTAGAAAGTCACCCCGAATTTCCGCGATACTTCGAGACGGCCCACACCGACGAACCGCTCCCCTTCTCCGCCTTCCGCATTTCCTCCGGCTTCGAGGGCAGATCTGCGCACCTGAACCTCACCCGTATCCATGGCTTCAATGCGGACCTGTTCAAAGGAATAGATTGGCTCCGCAGTGAAATCTTCTTTGTGCGTTTCGAAATAGGCCGCCAGTTCGTCCGGCCGAGGCTCTGGAACCACAATGACATCTGACGTCAGAAACCGCATCTTGCTGCTGAGGTATTGGCGAACGACCGGATCGTCTTCATCCAGCGCCATAGCCCTGGCCTGACGAAAGTAGACTTCATCCTCCACCCAATCGGATATCAGCGTGTCGAGCTCGTCATCAGTTGGAGGCCGGGCCCAACTGCGTAACCATTCCGCTTTCAATCTGGCGATCTCGGGTTCCGAAACCGATATCACATCCTGGCGTGCAGCCGCCCCTCCCGAGGCAACCGAATCCACGAGAAAGATTGCAAGCGCGCCCAGAAGGAAATGGAGGAAGGGCTGGCTGAGGAACCTGCGCAATCCTGTACCGGAGGAACGAGTTCCGGAGGTGTCTTCCATCATCTTTCGAGCGCTCTTTTCTGGTGCTGCAGGCAAGCGCGCATACGCGCAGTTACTGTTATTTCGATCCACTACCAGACAGGAAGTCTGTCGCGTTGAAGTCTTCGGGGGCATCCACTTCAACGATCGGCTCAGGCCGGTCATCGTATTCGGTCCGAAGTGCGCGGGACATGATCCCGTGCATGATATACAGGCTTGTAATATAGGTCAGCTCGAGAATTTCGACATCACTCAGAAACGTCTTCAGGCGCGCCATCATCTCCCCTGGAACCCGCCCGTCCTGAGCTGCCAGACAATCGGTGAACCCGAGAACCGCACGTTCGTTGGCGTCGAACAAGTCCGAAGCCGGCCAACAATGAACAGCCGCAATCTTGTCGTTGGCAACACCGAGCCCCCGCAAGGATTTGCAGTGTTGTGAGTATACGAACTGGCTGCCGACCAGCCATCCCGCCCGGGTCTGGCCCAGTTCACGCAGAACCGGGTCCAGCTTCCGCTCCGGGCTACGATAGACTTTGAAACCATCAACCGAATGCTGGAAGATATCTTTCGACAAGGCAAAGACCGACCACCAGTCTCCAGGCGTTCCGGTTGAGGTGCCAGGTTCCTCGATCGGGTCACGGTCCGGCCCGAACAGGAAGTTGAAGTAGAATTTCATCGTTTCATCGGTCACCTCTCGGCGAGGCAACGGGGTGATGCTTGGCATGGGAGCGCTCCTGTAGAGTTTTATCAACAAAATCCGGGAGGGCACTGCGGCGCCTCCCGATCTGTCGGGAATGAGGGAGTACCGGCGCGCTGGAACAAGCCTGCGGTCAGTGCCGGGTAGGAAAAGGCTCAGGCGCGTCCGGTGACGAGCCCATCTACTGGCGTGCCATCCGCCCCCACAGGGTCGTGCACAACGTCGCGCGATGGTGTGAGAGGCCTGTGCCAGGCTGCAAATTCGAGACAGATGCCATCAGGGTCAAAGAAATAGACAGACCGGACAAACACGTCATCGTGGAGTTCTGGTGATATCTGCATATCCGAGTCATCATGGTTCATAACCGGCGTGATATCGATGCCCTTTTCCTTCAGCTTGTCGCAGTAGGTATCAAAATGTTCTGCAGGCACATTAATGGCGATGTGGTTCATGGATCCATGTGCTGAAGCGATCGGCCCGCGCATCGGCAGGTATTGGGGCGCAGCGATCCCTGGCGCCGCCTCAGGCGCGTCCGGAAACCAGAAAAAGGCGATACAGTCCCCATTTCCGACATCAAAGAAAAAATGCTGCCCCATGCCGAAAGGCAGGTTCAGCGTCTTGGTCAGCTTCATTCCCAGCTTGTCCCGGTAGAACTCTACCGTACGCGCCATGTCCTTACAGACGAGCGCGAGATGATTCACGCCCTGAAATTCAAATTCAGCCTGCTTTTTACTTTCGGACATTATTCGCGCCTCCCTGATATATTATCTCCAAAGCAATATGCCGAACAAATCCCATACGTCAACCTCGTTGACGTTTTGAATTCAACAATAAATTGTCCCAGTCTCATCCTCTGGTTCGCCGCTGAGCGATAAGGACCGTATACGGATTTCCTTGCCTGCACCCTCTCCTCGTCCCGCATCATTTTGCGTCCCGAGATCCCGACGGCATAAAATTCTGAAAAATTGCAATTGACCGTTTGGACAAGAGAGAACTATGACTAGTCCAATTGGTCAACAAGAGTGAGCACCCAGGTGACCTCAAAGCGCAATAAAATCATCCCACTACAACCCACTGAACGCCGCAAGCGCGGAGAGGCACGCGACCTCATTCTGGACGTGGCACTCGAACAATTCTCCACACTCGGCTTTGACGGAATGACAACCCGGGGACTGGCAGACGCGTGTGGGGTAAATCACTCACTGATCACTTACCACTTCGGCGACAAGGACAATTTGTGGAAGTGCGTGATGGAAGCATTGTTTGGGCCTTTCGTTGAGCGGCTCAACGCCCGCACCGAAGGCCTGGGCAATCTTGAACCCGAAATTGCCATGAAGATTGCCATCCGGGATTTCGCTGCCTTCTGCGCGGAACGTCCCGAGCTTCACAGGATCATGACTCTGGAAGGACGCCACCAGACCGGCCGCCTGGAATGGCTGGTCGAAAACTACATGCAGGGCGTATTCGATACTGCTGTTACCCTGATTCAACAGGGACAAAAGCAGGGAACGATCAAGCCAGGTAACCCTGCAAGGCTTTACCACTCCATCGTCTCGATCGTGGGGGCATCATTCGCCTATGTACCGCAATATGAAATGCTGACCGGAGAAAAGACAGACCCTTCCGTCATCATTGAAGAAATCATGCTTCTGATCGAGCGGATCGCATTTGTACCCAATCATGAGCAGAAACCGCGATGATTTTTCCAGCGCCAGCCACGGTCAAAAGAACCGCTATCGCATTGGTGGTATGTATATTGGCTTCCATTCCGGTTTCGTCCGCGTGGGCGCAGTTGGGCGAAGGCGACACTTCCAAACCAGCACCCAACTTCATCCTCATTGTCGCGGACGATATGGGATGGGGCGATCTGGGGGCGTTCGGAAGCGAGATCAATACGCCAAACCTGGATGCCATAGCCGCATCAGGTGCTGTACTGACCAATTTCCACGTCTCGCCGACCTGTTCACCAACACGCGCCATGCTCCTGACAGGCGTGAACAATCATGCTGCAGGCATAGGAACCCAAAAGGGCCAGGCCACCCCTAATCAGCTGGATTCCGAGAATTACCGGGGAGACCTGCTAGACAGTGTGGCGACGATTGCCGAAGTGCTCAAGCCGCACGGATATACGACAATGATATCCGGAAAATGGCATGTCGGATTTATAGATGGACAACATCCGGACCAGCGGGGTTTCGACAAATCCTATGTGCTCCTGGATGGCGGCGCCAGTCACTTTGACGATGCCCTTCCATTGAAGCCGAAGGAGCCTGTGCGGTATCTGGAGAACGGTGTGCAGGTGTCTTTGCCAGAAGGGTTTTATTCGAGCCTGAACTACACGGATAAAATTCTGCAGTACATCTCGGAACAACCTGCTGGCTCGCCCTATTTTGCTTATGTCGCCTACACGGCGCCGCACGATCCGCTTCAGGTGCCCGACGATTGGCTGGGTCGTTATGCAGGCCAATATGATGACGGGCCAGAAATCACTCGATCGACGCGGCTACAGGCAGCCCGGGCGCTGGGCTTGATCCCCGAAGACGCCACTGTTGGCGCTCCGACCAACCCGCCCGCCATTCTGCCATCGCATGAGACGCCTTGGGACAAAAGATCACCTGAGCAACGTGCGCTCGATGCAAAGCCGATGGAAGTCTATGCCGCCATGGTTGAGTACATGGACGACCAGATTGGGCGGATAGTCGACCTGGTGAAGGAACGCGGCGAGCTCGCCAACACCTACTTCATATTTTTATCCGATAACGGAGCCTCTCCAATTGCCCCCCTATCCTATCCCGGCACTAGCCGTGAGTGGCTGCTCGCGAACCGCGATATGGACCCCGCACATGCCGGCCGCAAAAATACGCAAACTCACCTTTCTTTCGGTTGGGTCTCCGTGGCGAACGGGCCACTCGCCCTATTCAAGGGCACTACGTATGAAGGCGGGATCCGCACCCCCCTGCTCATCTCCGGTCCAGGTATCGAGCCCACGGGTTTCGTCCCCGGTTTTGCGCATGTGAAAGATGTTGCACCGACGCTTTACCAACTGGCCGGGATCGACATATCGACAGATGAAACATTCCGTGACCGCACAAAGCCTGAGGGACAGTCCCTGCTGAACATTCTCGGATCAGACGCTCGCGAACACGGGCCTGTGGTAACCGAGCTCTTCGGCAACTGGTCCGTTACCGATGGAAAATGGAAACTCCTGTCGGTCGGCCCACCCATTGGTGATGGCACCCCGGAACTCTATGACCTCTCGAACGATCTGGGCGAAACGAAAAATGTCGCCGCTGCGCATCCGCAAGTCGTTGCCGAGCTTCACTCGGCCTATAAGGCCTACGCCAACGAAAATGGTGTTATCCCGCCCTACCCTCCGCTCACCCGGGATCTTGCCACCACCTATAGCGGACCATGCGGCTGGCTATGCCAGACCCGCTTTGGCCTGGGAAACTTCCTGATCGTAAAACGCAACCGGCAGATAAGCTTGCTAATGATCGGATTACTTTCCATTCTCGTCTTAATCATAGTTGGCCGCCGTATCAGCAGGTCATGAGAACCGTGATTCACTTTGTCTTCTGCTTTGCTCAGAAGCACATATGGGACTTCTGCAGTGCCCCTGCTGAACAACGTTCAATTAGATTATTCCACCACTTGATAGCGCCACCCTTTCTGAAAACTCAGCCGCTGACGGCAATCAAACATCAATGGAGCCAGACATGACGCTCGTAAGCGACAACCTTCTGTATGACACGCCGGTAAGGACACCACAGTTTCCTGCCGTGTATCCGCAGTTCAATGATTTCGTATTCTGGAATCCCAATTCCTGGACCAAGGGACCGCCTCACAGCCTCTTCGACCGTATGCGATCACAGGCGCCGGTCATGTGGACCGATGCAGGCAAGAAGCTTGCGGGTTTCTGGTCGATTACGGGCTATGATGACATCAAGACTGTCGAACTGAATTCGGATATCTACTCATCAGAACGCGGCAGTATCAATCTGGCCATGCCACGCGAACGACCGAAAAAGTATCAACGTCTGGCGAACGCCGCTGTGAACAGCCTGATCAATCTCGACGCACCGCGCCATATGCAGTTCAGGATTCAGCACAAGGATTTCTTTATCCCGCAGTATGTGAACCAAATCGCCGATCGGGTCAGCGCGCGTGTCAACCAGCTGTTGGATGATGCCGAACGGGCCGGACCGGTCGTCGATTTCGTGAAGAAATTCTCCGAGAAGCTGCCACTATTCACGCTTTGTGAAATGCTCGGCATCGACGAGGAAGACCGCCCAAAGATCATCCGGTGGATGCATTTTCTGGAACTTGCCCAGCAATTTGTCTCCAGCCCGGCGCGAACTTTCCTTTCCGAACCGACCTTTCCTTTCCTGTTCGATCGGAATGTGCAGGAGATGTTCGAATACGGAAAGCGCATATTGGAGGACCGGCGGCGGAATCCGAGACATGACCTTCTTTCGGCGATTGCTGCTGCAGAGCTCGACGGCGTGCCTTTGTCACAGGAATGGCTGGACGGCTCGTGGCTTCTGATCATTTTTGCTGGAAATGACACGTCCCGGAACTCGATCTCTGGTACGTTGCGCCTGTTGACCGAGTTTCCGGACCAGCGACAGCTTATCCTGGATGATCCTTCACTTGTTCCTGCCGCTGTGCAGGAAGCGTTGCGGATGATCTCACCCGTAATGAACATGCGCCGGACCGCGCTGGCTAACAGCGAACTGAACGGGCAACGGATCGCCAAGGATGAGAAGCTGGTCTTGTGGTACGGAGCCGCAAACCGTGACCCTCGTGTTTTTGAGAATCCACACCGGATGGACATCACGCGGGAAAACGTCACCAAGCATCTCGCTTTCGGACATGGTCCGCACAAATGCCTCGGCAGCCGCATCGCTCAGATGCAGCTACAGATTTCTCTGTCAAAAATACTGGAACGCTTTCCGAACATCGCCTGGACAGGCAAGCAGAAGATTTCACCAAACAATCTCGTGCACGCAATTTCGAACCTGGAGGTCAACCTCTACGGCAACTGACGCTTTGGAGGCTGCTATACACGGCTCGGTACCTGTTCCTCGAAGGTAGAGCATGTCGAAACCAATATTGGTTGCAAGGAGGTCAGCGTCCTAACCGCCGCTGGTTTCCGGGAATCCAAGTGCAAGAAGTGCCTCCCGCATGAGGTGGCGCGTGGCCTGTTTCTCATAGGGAAACGCGGTGAAGAATGCCTCGATGCTGGCGTCGCTCCGCCGTCGTTTCGTTTCTTCGGTCCAGTAAAGCGCCTGGGTGCGGTTCCCGGCCGCCTCATTGATGGCTGCAGCGAAGGCAGCGATCAGGTAATGGGCGCCTGGTGTGCGGGCGCCCTTCTCCGCATACTTCACAGCTTCTTCCATGTTCCCGACATGCATATGCGCCATGCCGCGTGCACTGAGCATGGCATACAACATCGGGTCCAAAGGGCTGAGGTTCACGGCTTTGCCAAGGTGTTCGAGTGCCATGTCACCATCGCCGGCCATGACGTCCGCCCAGCCGTGAGCGTAGAAGCCCTGAGCGCAACTCGGACTGAGGCCGAATGACCGTTCCAGCCATGGTTGCCCCGACGCCGGGTCACCTCTCAGCCAATGCGCGCGGCCGAAGTTGAAGTTTCCGAACGGATCCATCGGGTCGAGTTCGAGGCTCCGCTCGGCATGACGTCGGGCATCCTCGATCGCACGCTCACGATCGGTCGCGTAGCGGAGGAAGGCTGCCTGGAAACTTGTGAAAGACTGCGCAGCATGGGCCCGGGCAAAATGCGGATCAAGCTCGATTGCGCGCCCGAACAGCTCCGTCGCGCGCGCGTTGTCAGATTGATTGAACCGATATGCATGCTGAAGGCCGACATGGTAAAGCGACCATGCGTCCAGCATGCTTGGAGAGCGCAGCCTGGCGAGCTGGGCCTCATGCTGGGGAATGTGCAGTTCCATCGCAGATATCACCAGCGCAAGGATCTGTTCCCGCATCTCGTGCACATCTTCGATCTTGCCCGAAAGCCGCTCGCCCCAAACAATCTGGGACGTGCGCGCATCAACAAGTTCTACCGAAATTCCCAGTGACGAGCCGAGAATCTCCACTTCGCCTGAGAGGACGTAATTTACGCCGAGGGCTGATCGGATTGTCTCGTAATCCTGCACCGGCGGTCGGAAGCGAAAGCTCGATCCGCGCGCGACAACCTTGAGCCAGCGCAAACGGGACAGCGTCGAGATGAGTTCGGCAGGAATGGCGTCCGAGATCGCCGAATAGTTTTCCGAACTACCGATCGGCATGAAGGGAAGTACCGCGATGGAAGGACGCTGACCGGCCGGGTCTGCCGATTCGGATGGAGCGGGCACTTCGGCAACCTGCTCCGCCCCGATGATCAAGGACGCAGCCGGAGTAATCCGTACTTCCGAAACAAACCGGAAGCCGCGCCCGTGTATGGTCCGGATATACTTTTGTTGCTTTCCGTCGTCGCCCAATGCACGGCGCACTGCTTTGATGACGGTAGAGACGGCCGCATCGGAGATAAACCGGCCGTCCCAGACCTTCTCGATCAGTTCGTCCCGGGACACCAATCGGTCGGAATTCTGGATCAGGTAGCTCAGCGCCGAATAGGCCAGCGGTTCGGTCGCAACGACCTCCTCGCCGCTGCGAAGCTCGCCGCGGTCAAGATCCAGCACAAACTCGTCGAACAGGTAGTGCAAGCGGCCCCCAACAGAAACTCATGAAATCCCCACAAATTACGCATCCCGGGCTCAAGATCACAACTCCAAACTGGATGTATCCCTTACCCATCGAGACGGCACCCAAGTCCGCTCAGAAGAAAAAAGCACATCGAAACAACAGGTTAAACAAAGGATAAGTAAAATGCACACCGAAACAATGACCCCTGCCGTGAACAACGGCGTGAATACCGAAGCCCTGATCGGTGCACGCGGCGCATTCGAACAGCAGCCGGAAGCGGCCGCTTTCACCTTCCGCAGCGTCTGCGATTGGGAAGAAGGCACCTACAACGCCAACACGATCAATCCGTATTTCGGCCTCGGACAGGAGCAGCAGCGCAAAAAGACCTACCGGATCGAAAGCGATCACCCGGAAGTCTTCGCTGCCGCTGACCGCGCCCCGACGCCGCCGGAAATCGTCCTGGCTGCGCTTGCCAGCTGCCTGACTGGCGGTGTTGCTTCCGTGGCTCAGCACCGGGGTATCCAGCTTCGCAATGTCCGCGCAACGGTCGAAGGCGACATTGATGTTCGCGGCATTCTCGGCATGGACCCGGACATTCGCAACGGCTTCTCCGCCATCCGCGTTCGCTTCGACATCGATGCCGATGCAACCGAAGCCGAAATCCGTGCGCTGATCGCGCAATCGCAGAAGCGCTCGGCCGTCTTCGACATTCTCACCAACCCGACCAACGTCGCTGTGATGTTGGGCTAATTCTTCCAGTCCGACAGGAGGCTGATCAATGAAACGGATTGATACGATCATTATTGGTGCCGGACAGGCCGGATTGGCGATGAGCCGCTCCCTGTCGGACTGTTGCATCCCCCACGTCGTGTTCGAGCGTGGGGAAGTTGGGAACTCCTGGCGGCATGAACGCTGGGACAGCCTGCGGCTGCTGACGCCCAACTGGCAAAGCCGGCTCCCGGGTTATTCCTATTCGGGCGCCAATCCGGAGGGCTACATGTCCATGCCGGAAATCGCCGGCTACCTGGCTGACTATGCGAAAGTCAGCCGGGCGCCGGTGGAGGAGAACACCCGCGTTCTCTCCGTCATCCCGGATGGCTACGGCTATGCCGTCGCGAATTCGCGGGACACCTGGCGGTGCAACACGCTCATTCTAGCGTCAGGGGCTTGCAACCGGGCTTCGATCCCGGCATTTGCCTCAGCGCTTCCGGCCGGGATCGACCAGGTGAACGGTCTCACATACCGCAACCCGGACCAGCTTTCTGACGGCGGCGTTCTGGTAGTCGGTGCCTCTGCGACCGGTGTCCAGCTGGCTTCCGAAATCCGGGCGTCGGGCCGCGAAGTCTTCCTGTCCGCTGGCGAGCATACGCGCATGCCGAGATGGTATCGCGGGCATGACATCCAGTGGTGGATGGATGAGGCCGGCATTCACAAGACGGGCATCCAGCAGGTTGACGACGTGGAACGCGTCCGCCGCCTGCCATCCCTGCAGCTGGAAGGATCGCGCAAGCACCGCTTCTGCGATCTGAATCGCCTTATGTCCGAAGGTGTTGAAATTGTCGGCCGCCTGAGTGCCGTCCGTGATGGGCAGGCGCTCTTTTCCGGCGCGCTCGCCAATCACTGCGCGCTGTCGGACCTGAAGATGAACCGGTTGCTCGACACACTCGACGCGTGGGCGGAGTCCCGCAGTGTGAACTGCGTCGGCCCGGTCGAACGGTTCGCCCCAACTGCGTGCCCGGCTTTGCCGCGCTTGTCCCTCGACCTCAATAACGGCCGTATTCGGACCGTCGTTTGGGCGACAGGTTTCAAACCGGACTATGACTGGCTGCATCTGCCCGTGTTCGACGGCAAAGGTCGGCTCATCCACAACCAGGGCCAGGTTGCACCGGGCCTGCACGTCCTCGGCCTGCCATTCCAGCGGCGCCGCAACTCCGCCCTTATCGATGGCGTCGGCGCCGATGCCATCGCCCTCGCAAACGACATCCGCTTTCAACATTGCCTCAGCGTAGCCTGAACAGGAGACAGATATGAATACCGAGACCAAATACGACATTTACCCGCCAATGACCGACCGCGACAGGGTCATTCAGACCGCGCAGACCGCCGTCATTGAACGAATGAAAAGCAATCTCGACGCCGCCCGTAGCACAATCAGGATGACGGGGCGGATCGAGGAAGGGCTGACGTGCCATGTTGAACAAGGGCCTCACAGCGCCGTGCTGGACCTTGGCCGGGGCATGGGCGGAGACGCCGCCGGGCCTTCGCCGGGCTTTTTCGCGAGAGCGGGCGTCGTTGGATGTGTCGGCATTGCCGTGAAGATGATGGCAGCCCGGGAGGGCGTCACGTACCGGTCGGTAACGATCACGCTCGAAAACGATTTCGACGATGCCGCCCTGATGTGCCTTAGCCCGCGGAGCGCCGCGCCGCTCGAAACGAGGCTGAATATCGAGATCGATACCGACGCAAGCCCCGCAGTTGTGGAGGCACTTGTTGAACGCGCCCTGGCGCACGACCCCTGGTACCTCGCGCTGCGCGATGCCCAGATCGTCCGCCATCAGACCTGTATCACTCATGACGCCGCGGCGTCGAACTGAACGGAGAGACAACGTCATGGAAACCGTACTCAAATCCCGCATGGAAACGTCACTCCACGCCTCGATCCTCAACACGATCGGCAACACGCCGATTGTGAGGCTGAACCGGATGGGCCCGAATCATGTCGAGCTCTATGTGAAGCTTGAAGCCTTCAATCCCGGTGGCTCGATCAAGGACCGCTTCGCCCTGGCCGCCATCGAGGCGGCTGAGGCCAGCGGAGACCTGAAGCCAGGCCAGACCGTTGTTGAAGCGACATCCGGCAACACCGGTATCGGCCTGGCGCTGGTTTGCGCCGCGAAGGGCTACCCGCTGGTGGTGACCATGGCGGAAAGCTTCAGCGTCGAACGGCGCAAGCTGATGCGTTTCCTGGGGGCAAAAGTTGTCCTCACGCCGGCGTCCGAGAAAGGCACCGGCATGCTGGCGAAGGCCGAGGAACTGGCAGAGAAGCATGGTTGGTATCTCGCCCGTCAGTTTGAAAACGAGGCCAATGCAGACATGCATTCCCGGACGACTGCCCGTGAAATTCTCGACGCGTTCGGCGGAACTGGTCCGGACTATTGGGTTTCAGGCTTTGGCACAGGCGGAACGCTGAAAGGTGTCAGCCGCGTCCTGCGTGCGGAAAGCCCCCACTCGCAGATCGTGGTTGCAGAGCCGGACAACGCGCCGATCCTGACCAGCGGCATTGTCCAGCAACGCGACGCTGCCGGGCGACCGTCTGTAAGTCATCCGATGTTCCGGCCGCACCTCATGCAGGGCTGGTCGCCGGACTTTGTTCCAAAGCTTGCTGAAGACGCCGTTCAGGACCGGTCGATCGACCGTTTCCAGGCGGTGCCGGGGAATGATGCGTTGCAAGCCGCCAGGGATCTGGCTGCGAAAGAAGGCATCTTCTGCGGTATCACTGGCGGAGCGACCTTGGCCGCAGCAATCAAGGTTGCGGAAAGTGCGCCTGCAGGGTCCCGCATTCTGGCCATGCTGCCGGATACTGGAGAACGCTATCTCTCAACGGTTCTCTTCGACGACGTCTGCGACTCGATGAGTGAAGAAGAGATGGAAGTTTCGCGGTCAACGCCCGGATACCGGTTCGACACGAGTGGGTCGTCCGCGGCCCCGGCGCCAGCTGCCGCTCCCGTACTGAAACCTGAAGCGGTGGCGAAAGTGGACGAAATCGTAGCACAAAATCCGATCGCGATGTTCGTTCTGGAATGGTGCGAATTCAGCTGGGCCGTGCGGAACATGTTCGCAGCAATCGGTGTGCCGTACCACGCTATCGAACTCGACTCCGCCGCTCTGCAGAAAGACAATGTCGGCGGCGATTTGCGTGCGGCTCTCGGCGTCAAGGCTGGAGCTCCGACGATTCCCCAGATCTTCATCGGAGGCGAGCATGTTGGCGGAGCAACCGAGACGTTCGATGCGTTCAACGATGGAACGCTGAAAGAGCGTCTTGCATCTGTCGGACTGTCGATGGACGCCTCATCGATCCAGAACGCCTACAGCTTCCTGCCGAAATGGCTTGAGCCCAGAACGAGAAGCTGATGCGATGTCTTCCTCATCCCTTTATCCGGACAGTGCACTTGCCCTCGCCGCCGAGTATGGTCAGGCGTACCGTGGACGGACACGGCCCGTCGGCCCGAGCGCCTCAACTGACGCCTTGCGGGAAAAGTTCTGCATAGAGCTGACCGACAGGGGACCTCCCGCTGCTGCGGTAATTCAGGAACTGATCGCCGCAGCAGAGCCGGGACTGGTGGGTAACACGGATCCGAACTTCTACGCCTGGGTCATGGGCGGGTCGGATCCGGTTGGCGTGGCTGCGGACTGGCTGAGTGCAATATGGGGACAGAACGCGGCGATCTACCAGTCTTCGCCTGCGGCTGCGATTGCCGAAGAGGCCGTCGAGGCCTGGCTTCTGGAGCTTCTGGACCTGCCGAGAGATAGCTCGGTGGGCTTTGTCAGCGGCGCAACAACAGCTGCATTCGTTGGTCTTGCGGCGGCGCGCGGCGAAGTTCTGCGGCGAGCAGGTCATGACATCGACAGGGATGGCCTTCAGCGCGCGCCGCTGGTTCGCATTTATCTGAGTGAAGACGCGCATGTGACAAATTATGTGGTCCTTCGCCAACTCGGTTTTGGCGAGGCGAACTTTCACCGATTGTCATGCGATGCTGCTGGATTGATGGATGCGGCAGACCTTGACGAAGCCATGGCGGGGCATGACGGTCCGAAGATCGTACTCGCCCAGGCCGGGCATATCAATTCGGGCGGCTTCGAAAGCCTGGAGGCGATCGCAGAGATCGCGCAGGCTAACAATGCGTGGATGCATATCGATGGCGCGTTCGGCCTTTGGGCCCGTGCTTTGAAGCGCAAGAAGCATTTGGCGAAAGGTGCCGAACTCGCTGACAGCTGGTCCGTGGACGGACACAAATGGCTTCAGATCCCTTACGATTCCGGGTTCGCGATCGTGCGGCACAAGGAGGCCCATTTCCGGGCCATGCAGAAGAGCGCTGGGTATCTCAATGTGGCACCAAATGAAGGCCGAACCCCCTCCAACTGGGTGCCGGGGCTTTCACGACGTGCACAGGGCTTTGCCGCGTGGGCGGTGATCCGAAGCCTTGGACGGGCCGGCGTTGCGGAACTCATCGACCGGCACTGCAATTCTGCATCGCTTCTCAAGCGAAGGATTGAATGCATCGATGGGTTGTCAGTCCTCAACAAAGTGGATCTGAACCAGCTTGTTATTGGTAGCAATGCTGATGCAGGCGAAGACTGGAAGATTACGGCCCTTGCTGACCGGCTGACCTCCAATCATCCCGTCTTTTTGAAAACAGCGGAATGGAACGGTCGGACCGTTTTGCGGATATCCATCATATCGCGCGACACTCGGCGCGAACATGCCGAAGCCCTCGCTGTGGCAATCAAGTCCGAATGGGAATTGCTTCGCAATTTGATGTCAAAGGAATCAATCTCACATAGCCTCCAGAGGTCTCACACCCTTGTTTGACCAACTGAGTGCTCAACTCCTTATTATCCGGCCAGGTGGTGCAGGACGTGAGCCTATCTGGCGCCCGGGAGGCGGGCCACCCGGCGCACCAGCCTCACCAAAGGCCGGGTGAAGCGAAACGCCGTCACCTGAGCGTGCGGACAGCACAGTGACAAAGCCGCGCTCCAGATCATCCAGGTTGGAGCTGCCCGTTGGCCGGACACCTCCCACAGAACTCTCTGCCATCTCTTTCTGTACCGGGGCACCGGGATCGAAGGCGAGCGATGCTGAGCGCTGCATCGGCATCGCAATCGACGAAAAGCGCGAAAACAGCTTGAACCAGAATGGCGCGCCTAGCCCCATCAGCCCCCCGGCGACAAGGACCCCGGCGAGCCAGAGCAGGAATGTCTGAGGATTGCGCAAGATGACCGCTATCCGGCTCGTTTCAAATTTCAGCCAGTGCCCCCACCGCTCAAGGCCGCTGCTATTCTCATCACCGGCAGCGATGAGGTAGTCTTCAAAGCTGGTTGCCCAGGTCCTGTTGACCTGCTCCTGGCGGGATTTTCCACAGCGATTGTCGTAGTAGGCTTCGTTGGACAGTACGTCCGCAAATTCTGTGGGCGATTTTTCCGGGCGAGTACCGTCCGTATATTTGTACCCTTCGCAATGAGGAAACATCTTGCGCCCGACAGGGATGCCCAGAGATCGGGTGTCTCCGACCAGCGCCGCCCAGTCTTCACCGTCCAGACCGAGCGCGCCCGCCGCGCCTTCCCCATCGGAAGCGACACGCCGCATCAGATCGACGCGCTCCTGATCCAGAAGAAGCGTCATGCGGGACGACAAGGCAGCATTTGCCGACAATTCCTTGTACACAGCAATCGCATCGAAATTGATGAACACGGCAACCATCATGCCGACCAGCACCGAGATGATGCTGGCCCTTGAATTGAAATATCCTTTCTGAATGTCACCCAGGCGCTCGAACTCGTAGGCCGCCGCATGCAATGCATGGCGCAAATCTTCACGCGAATAATGCCGCAGCGCGGAACCTTCCGGTGTTTCAGCGAGGCTTTCCACAAAATCCAGAGCGGTCATGGACTTCCGGCGCGCACTGAACATACGGCCGATCAGGGGCCATCGCCGGACATACCAGAATTTGGTGCTTCGGGCCGTCGGCGCACTCGAGATACTATCAGCGAAGTGCTTCGCACCTTTTGACGGACCGCTGGACCGGTCACCCGATGCAACCTTCTCGTTTTCCGGCGTATTGGGTGGCTGAAGCCCCGGAAGCGTCTCATCATAGAAGGCGCGCAGCATTTCATTCATACCGGAACTGCGCAGGCCGAAAACCTTGTGAATGCCCTCCACAATGACTGTAACAATTGTCGAATAGACAGAAATAATGGCAACGAAAGCGGCAAGTGCGATCAGAAATGTCATTGACACGCTCCCTTAGTACCGTTGCAATCTGAAGCAGAATTACCAGTAATTGCAATTCATTCTGTTGGGTGGAGACAAAGAAATGCAGACTTTCAAAGTTACTGCAACCAATGGTCTCAAGATCAGGGAGCTGCCCAGCAGTGCGAGCAAAGTACTTGATGTCATGCCGCATGGCATGCGGGTGACACTTCTGGATGAGAGCCCATGGTACGGGACCTGGCACCGGATACGAGCTGACTTCTCAGATAACTATCGTGTCGAAGGATACGCTTTTGGCGGCTATCTGGAGCCGACTGGCAGTCTGGTTGCGGGGGGCATGAGCAGCGAGACAGGCGCCATGCCTGTGCCGGAGCCAGAACCCGCGCCGAATGACGACGCGGCCTCTGATTACTTGTACCTTGTTGCATCAAGCAGCCTGCGCCTGCGCGAGAAGCCGACCACAACCAGCAAGATCCTGATGAACATGAAATACGGCACCATGGTCGCCAAGCTGGGGGACGCAAGCAATCTGGGCTGGTGGAAGGTCTCCGCCAAGTCCGGTTCGATGACGGAAGAAGGCTATGTGATGGCTAAATTTCTGGCCCCGCGAGCGCCGAAACCGGCCCGCGGCGTGGACTTGTCATTGCTCTCTGACATCACCAATGCGGTGAAGCGCGTGAAAGAATTCGTCCATGACTATGCGGACGAATTGGATGAGCCGCTGCTTCGAACACTCAACGAGGTCGTCACGAAGTACCAGATCAACGCCACACCTCTGCGCTTTTGCCATTTCATGGCCCAGATCGCGCATGAATCCACCAATTTCACGAGGATTGAAGAGAACCTGAATTACGGTGCAGCGGGTCTGATGAGCACGTTCGGAAAGTATTTCGAGAACGAGCAGGAAGCTGCTCAGTATGAACGCCAACCTGAGCGGATCGCCAATCGCGTCTATGCCAATCGCATGGGAAATGGCGACGAAGCCTCGGGGGATGGATACAGGTATCGGGGACGTGGCTATATTCAGCTGACCGGACGCGAAAACTACCAAGACATCGGCGAGCGCCTGAAACTGCCGTTGGAGAGCGATCCCGACCTGATCACGCAGGACCGCAAAACGGCCCTCGCCGTGTCTGCCGCGTTCTGGGACAAGAAAAACCTGAATGAATTTGCCGACAGGGACGACCTCGATAATATCACGTATTTGATAAACGGCGGTGACAATGGCTTAGGCGACCGCGCGTGGCTGTTAATGCGCGCCAAGATGATCTGGGGAAGCTGAGACACTTCCAGAAAGGCTTTCAGACAAGAATGCAGCATCATCCCACCCCAAGGAAGCATATTCCCGACATCGCACCCGGCGAATTGTCCGCCTACGCCGACAGGAGGCCCGGCCTATGAGATACGTCCGCTTCATGGAGCATGAAACGCTCGCCAAGGTCGGTACATTCCTCCGGCTGGACCGCTTCAAGATCTCTTTCCCGAAATTTGCCGGATCTGCAATGAGCGAGCCACAGGATGTGGTCAATGTTTTCCGCGGCGACTCGGTTGCGGGACTGCTGCATATCCAGCGGTCCGGCCGGCACGGGATTCTGCTGGTGGAACAGTTCCGTATGCCGACACTGATTGATCCAGACACAGGTCTACCAGACCTGGATAAGACGGATAGGGACGAAACCGCCGGACGCTTCGTGGAACTCATGGCCGGCACGCGGCGCCCCGGAGAACCATGGATGGAAGCCTTCCGCAGGGAGTGCGAAGAAGAAACAGGCTTCAACCCGGACTATGTGGAATTCATCAACTCCTTCTATCCGTCTCCCGGTGCCTGTTCCGAGATGATTCACCTCTATTACGGACGGATCGACTGGCCCGAGGGGGAAGCCTGGCCGGAGACAGACAAGGATGAAGACGCAAACTTCGGAGACGACAGCGAAGACATCAGGCGGATGTTCGTACTGCCGGCGCAATTCCTCGCGATGATCGAACGCGGCGAAATCTACGACGGCAAATGCCTCGCTGCGGCCGAATGGATGCGCCGTCCAGAAAATGGAAAGAAAATAGGCCTTGTAGCGTGATCGTCAGACGGGGCCGAATGCGGGTGGGAGGTATTCGGAATGACGGATGAAAAGAAAAAGCTGGTCGACCGGCTCATTGTTGTCACAACGGCAGACAGTTGCCTGAAGTCAAAGATTGCAGAGTTGAAAACTGCACTCTGCGAACAACACACGAGTCTGTCTCCCTCCTATTTCAAAGACTTCGATCTCAATCAAGTTTTTCCGAATGTGGCTGGCGACGGCGACAAGGATCGCTACAACGAATTCATTCGGCACCTAGTCCAGTCACAACTCGCGATCATCGACCTCAGTTTTGCCGAAGCTTCCTTCTATGTTCTGGGCATCCGCCAGGCCGTTTCCAATGGTATGACGATCGCGCTGGCGCCGTCTTCCGACGTGCCGACCTGTGCGGACAGCCGATTCACCGACGCCCCTCAGCTGAAATATGTCGATACGAACGGCGGCGACTGGATAGCCGATGCGCTGAGAATGGCCGAAAGCCTCGGCAATCCGCAAGGAGAGCCCTGGACAAACGACCTACAGAAATCGAACACCTTCCGCACGGCTCCGATCGAACGCGAGTTCGACACGAAGGGGCTCGATATCGAAGCCTGGCGCCTGCATGACGAACAAGGAAATCCGCTAACTCCGGAAGTCATCATCTGGAAGCACGACATCCGGAACGCCACACAATTCGATGTCTGGGTGAATTCTGAAAACACCTATATGGAAATGGCCCGTTTCTGGGACAGATCAGTGTCAGCGGTGATCCGCAAACTCGGTTCTGTCCGGCAGCCCCCTTATTCCGAACACCGCCGGAAGGACGCGCTAGGTCTCGCTCTGGCAGAACGGATGGGAACCCGCACAACAGTTCCAATCGGGACGGTCTTCGTGACGCCGACCGACTCGGCAAGCACTCTGGGAAGTGAAACCGGAAACAATGTTAAATATGTCGCCCATCTTGCAGCGGTGGAACCCGACGAAGTCGGCTATGGTTTTCGATCGGGAGGTCGGATTGTCGAATGCGTGGTAAATGTTCTCTGCGAGATCGAGAAAGTACGAAATTCCCGATCTGTCCGCCAGGCGAACCGGACTGCACCAAACCTCGAATCAGTACTGTTTCCGCTAATAGGATCGGGAGACGGAGGCGCCCATCCTTCCCTTGTTGCCCACCAGATGGTTGGAGCACTCACTGAGATCATAAGGGGGCAACGCAAAAGTTGCGGACAAGAACATCTCAAACGCATCGGACTTGTTGCCTACCAGCCCTCACACTTTGACTACATAGTCCGTGAACTATCTAATCACGGCTTCACACCTCATCCGATCGAGACGAAGTGATGCTCAATTGGTTGATAGATACTTTGAACAAGCTTGCCCCCGCAGCGGGAAATTTTGTACTGATCAGCCAGCCAAAGTTCCGTGCCCTGAAGCCTACCTGGCCGGTACTGCTGTCTCTCGCCTTTCTCGGATTGGCATTCCTGCTAGCGGATCAGGGGCGGGCGATCATCAAATACACCGCCAGTGCCGATCCCGTGTCATCGCTCATCACCCTGATCCTGTTGATCGTCTATTGCGGGACCATGACATACACAGCATTCATGTTAAGTGCGGTTACACGGCGCAACTATCTCGATGCAGCTGATAATGGTGATGCCGGAGACCCAATCGATTCAAGCATCCCACTAAGGCTCCGCTTTGCTTATTCTTGCGGAGCATTCCTTCCGCTCCTATTCCTCGCCATGTGCCTCTGGTTTCAGTTTGGCGCGCGCGACCCGAGGCTCTGGGGATCCGTATTCGCCGGCCTGCTGGCTGGATGGATCTATGTGCGTCTGGCGAGCTGGCTGAACCCCAGGGTTTCACGCAGTTATTCGGCCACGAACCTTGCCACCGGTTTTAATCGTTTTCAGCAGATCAAATACCGGTTTCAGCGCCTCGTCCTGCTGATTACCCTTCCGGGACACAAGATCGCCCAAGCTGGCATAGCCGCGCTCATTACAACGCTGGTCTGCGTCACACTCGTCTCATCACCCGGCACTCTGTCGGCGGTCTTTGGCCGGGCCGGCCATCTCGACATCGGCTACCTTCAGGGCGCGTGGATATTCTTTGCTGCCTTCATTGCCAATCACTTGTTCTTTCGCGCTTTCCTGCAGAGTTTTGTCCGTCTGCATCAGGGGCACACATCCCGCTACATTGTCATCGACAGCCGGATCGAGCGCCTGTTCGGCATATTGCGAACCTGTCTGATCGTGGCGATCATTGCCAGCCTCTGGTGTCCGTGGTTCGTGAACAGACTTGGTCCATTGGGTGTTGGTCTGCTTGGAACATTGTGGATCACCCTGTTCCTTTCCGCCCTTGTCGAAACGGCAGCGCGCCAGGGTGCGTCCGTCGCCGCAAAGCCGCGAGATGGCGGCCGGGCGCTCACGATAAAAACGGTCCTGTTTCTCTTGCTGACGATCGTGCTGCTAGCTGACGCCACTGTTGCCATTCTTGAATTCATATCGAACGGCCGAATTGGCATCGGCCTGATAACACCGATTGTGATTGTTCTGGTCGTCGCTGCAGTGATCTGGAACAGGAAATCAATTTGGACAAAACCCGGTGAACTTTCCCGCGCCGTGAATCGGCTACCCACAGCGACATATCTTGCACCGGTCCTGCTTCTCAGCCTTGGCGAAGCGCACCACATCCACAGAATCGATGCGGTCGACGCAACGAACCCTGCGCATGTGATGGATCTTAACACTCACGCGGAAGCGTGGCTCAAGGCCCGCAAAATACCGGCATCAGGCGGTCAAGGCAAAACATTTGAGCCTGTCACGGCCATCATCATTATGGCCGAAGGCGGAGGAATCCGGGCTGCCGCCCATACCGGCTATTTCATGTCGCAGCTGGACACGGCGATCAGCAAGTATTGCAGAACCAATCCAAACACTGAAGGGACTGGATGCGCCGCCGAAGAGCGGGGCGGAAGGCTGCTTGACTACGTCTACTCGATCAACGGCGTGTCCGGAGGGTCGATTGGCAGCGCCATCTATCTGGCCGCAGCAATGGAGGAACAGACCCATAATCTGCCAATCGACGCCGGTTCTGAGTTCCGGGAGGAGCTGGTGGACAAGACTCTGCGGGGTGATTACTTGTCGCCGCTCCTGGCCGGACTCTTTGGCAGCGACACGCTGACGTCTATCGCGCCAGTTCAGCTGCCGGACCGCGTCTTCGGTACATTCAACAAGAGCACTCCCGACGGCGCACCCGTCCTGATCGAGAGAGGCATGTTCGACAGGGCTGACTTCTTTGAAGAACGCCTCGCAAACCTTTTTGCGGAAAACCTGAAAAACGCCTCCCTATCCACTGAACGAGATGCCTCTGCCTGCCAGTTGAATGGAGATGAAGAGGTACAAAGAACATTCGACTTGCCACTGGAAACGGTCGCCTTCTGTGCCAGCCGGCGCGGAAAGTCGAAGAACCTCAACGGAAGCAATGCCGATAACGCAAACAATACCGATCCCGGTCCGGTCGTGTTCTTTTCGACCTTCTACGAAACCGGCGGGTTTCAGATGGCGACATCGAACGTAGATATTCCGCAGGAGAATTCACAAGCCGATCCTTCCTTTTGCGGCTCCGTTCCAGTTGTCCAGCAAATGCTCGGATTTCTGGAACCTGACAGATACGCCGAAGCGGGGCCTGCCTCCTCCAAAACGAGGGCTTGCCAGCCGCGCACTCAGACGCTCCCCCTCTCGACGGCGGCTCATCTGTCTGCCCGCTTTCCGGGTTCCAATCCGACGGGCGTCATCGAAACACGCTATGCAGACGGCCGCTGGAAGCGCCACTTCTTTGTTGACGGCGGTTATCTGGATAATTCCGGCGCGCTGTCGGCAATCGAGTCCCTTCGGGCCCTGCAAACTGCCGCGAATAACCTGAAAATCCCGATCAATGTGGTGGTCCTTCACCTCTATGCACTGCCCATTCCCGAGGACATGTCAGCCCTTGCGGGTTCCGAAAAACGTGCCACCAAGCAGGACGAATTCCTGCGCGTTCCTTCGGCAGTGGTAAAAGCCCGCGGAGCAGCGAGCCGGGCACCAATCCGGATGCTATGCAACGCCCTCAAAGGCGAAACTGTGGCTACTACGGACAATTGCAACGAGATCTTCAGCAGACGCATGATTAACCCAAAACAGCTGTCCGATTTTGAAAATAATTTTCCAACTGAGTTGGAAAACAACCGCCCTGTTCTGGAAGAGCTTCTGAAGCCGATCACTCTGAAGAAGCGTGTAGAGCGGGACTCGAACCCGGGTAATGGTCAACAAGCAGAAGCGGTGTCCAATCTTTCCCCCTCCCCGAACAACTATCTTGAGAGCTCGTCATGGATTCCTGTCCCCCTGGAAGTGGCAATGACCGACCGTCAGGACAATGCCATCACCGCGCTCCTGGGGTGGACCCTTCTGGAAAAAACGTCCGACGATATAAACAAGGTTATGACAGGCGCAGCCGCGGAGATCGTACCGTGCCTCTTCAACATCCAATCGGAAATCGCCGCAGAACCGCCGAACCCATGCGATCATCGTAAGGGTAAGCAATTGGCTCCTTTGGAATAAACACAGGCTTCGGGATCTGCATTGAACGAGTAGTCTGGCGTCAATGCCGGGGGACTGCAGATCAATCTAATCCGTATCCGCCGCTATCTGCCAGCAAGAAAGTCGCCCTATCAACCTGGTTGAACGTCGATAAAACGGCCACCGTCCTTGACGAGCTGTCTGAGCGTTTCACTCGGCGCGAAGCGCTCATCTTCCGCTCCCAGACGCTCCATGGTGGCAAGCACCGCCTCCGCCCCGACCATGTCTCCATAGAGCATGGGCCCGCCCTTGTCTGATGGCCAGCCATAGCCATTGAGCCAGACAATATCGATATCGGAAGCCCGCTGCGCTTTCTTCTCCTCAAGAATCTTGAGTCCTTCATTGATCATCGGATGAATACAGGTCGCGATTATGTCTTCTTGGCCAGGAGCCGATCCTGGTTCCACGCCAGTAATGTCCGCAATGATTTTTGCCGTCACCTCTGATGGAATCGGACGGCGGTTTTCATCGTAATCATAATAGCCCGCGCCGGTTTTCTGGCCACGCCGATCGAGTTCGCAAAGTGCGTCGCGGATTGGGTTTGCAGTCGCTGCACCCTTCTTCCAGCCGATATCCAGACCGGCAAGATCTGACATCTGATAGGGACCCATCCGAAACCCAAACGCATTCAGGGCCGCATCGACATCCCAGGGCATGGCCCCTTGGGCAACGAGCTTCTGCGCTTGTGCCTGGCGGGCAAACAGGATGCGGTTGCCCACAAAACCGGGACAGACACCGACGAGCACCGCGATCTTGTTAATCGTCCTGGCCAGATCCATGCAAGTCGCGATTACATCGTCTGCCGTGTGATCTGTTCGAACAATTTCCAGCAGCTTCATCACATTGGCTGGGGAGAAAAAATGCAGTCCGATAACGTCTTCCGGCCGTTTGGTGACGCTGCCGATCTCGTTGATATTCAATGCTGATGTGTTGGTCGCAAGGATCGCGCCCGGTTTCATGATGCGGTCCAGATCGGTGAATATTTTCTTCTTCAGATCCATGTCTTCAAAGACAGCCTCGATGACAAGGTCACAGTCTGCGAAGTCTTCCATATTCAGTGTGCCCGTCATGCACGCCATCCGCGCCTCGACTTCGTCTTGCGGAAACCGCCCCTTGTCTGCGCTGCGCTGATAATGGCCCCGTACTATACCGAGACCACGATCAAGAGCTTCCTGCTTTTGCTCAAGTATAAGTACCGGAATGCCCACAGTGGCAAAGTTCATTGAAATACCACCGCCCATCGTCCCGGCGCCAATGACACCGACTTTCTGGATCTTACGACGCTCGGTATCAGCGGGCACATCAGGCACGATCCAGGCATCACGCCCCGCATTGGCGATGTAGTCGGACACTTGTTCTGGTGTAATCGAAACAGCAGGCATTGATTTGTCTTTCACTTGATGAACTCGGACGCGACGGCGAGTATTTCGCGAGTTGCTTCGCTCTAACCTACTATCTGATCATCATATTGTGGAGACCTGAATGAACCCGACTGCCGAACCGTCGGCATTCCCAGAACCTGTCGCGCTGGTTCACCCAGGATGTTTGCCCTCCACTTTTCCGATCAGCTTGTGTCGCACGGCGCAATCAGACCAAATCGAACCTGTATCGACTATTGAGGACAGTCACCACATTTGGCTGAATTAAAAATCTTTCCGTACCCCGATCGATAGAAAGTACCCCCGCTCCTCACTCGTGCTCAGCGTGTTTGCGCTGTCGGAATAGACTCCGCCACCTTCAAATTCGAATTGCAGCATGCGTTTCGGACTCCACGTTGCCGCGAGTGATCCTCGTCCAGACGTTCGGGAGAATGTGCCGTCTGAGCTGTTACGATCGTCAATTCGGAGGCGAGGACTGATACGAAGTGAGCGCGTTACTGGCAGTCTGCCATTGAATTGGTAAGACACTTGGGTCGCTGTTGCTAGATCCGCATATCTCACGCCGAAAATGGCGATTGCTCCCTGCTTAAAGACATCGGATGCAACCAGCTGAGTAGAATAATAGACCTCTGTTCCAGTCGGTGGCTGGGCCTCGACACCGGCTGAGGTCTTGGTGCCGGATACATTTGAAGCAATGACGTCAAAATTGATCTGGAGTTTTTTGGTCAATGGCCGTGCTAGACTGACATAAGCTGAGCGGGAATAGGCGGTACGGTCTTCGGCAATCTGGTAGATTTCGTCCTCTGTGTAGGTATCCAGCAGCTGGTTCGGGTCGGTGACCATCTGCCCAAAGATTGCATTCTGCGTCGTCAGGAAAGGCGAGCGACGATAATCAACCGCTACCGTAACACTGGATTCGTCCTTGAATCTCAAAGTCCCATTCAACAATGCCAAATTCATTTGGCCATAATGCATGTCGTAATCGAAGACGCCGTAGGCGGTTCTATTACCCTGAAAATATCTGAACTCGAATCCCGCGGCCTGACGATCCTTCAGGTCGCCATACGTTTGATCCAAAACGTAAACCGTGGTGTCCAGCACGTCTGGCACAATAGAGACGTCGAGGCTCGTAGCAAAGAATTGCCGATCATTTCCGATATAAACATCGCGCGATGACTGAACTGGAAATCCTGCAACTCCATTGATTTTAACCCTGTCATTGAGCTGCATCCCGCCATAAGCACCGTCGAAGCGACCGAACACGCCACCTGTGTTCCGGGTCTGACGTCCAAGCCTCAAAGACGCATCAAGCTTGCGATCAGACAGGTCCAAATAGAGAGAGCTAATTGAGGTATCGTCGCGGGGATCTGTGTTGAAATCATCTCGATACAGCCCGGAAAACCTAAAGGTCGCCTCATTCCTGTCCGTTCCAAGCGACAGGTTCAAATCTGCGCCGTAGAGCATCTCATTGAGATTGACCTGATTGGTCTCAATGGGGTCTGGATTAACTTCCGAACCACCCACGACGGGAGAATCCTGGAAAAGGAATCCGGATTCATCGCGCTGATACAGAGCCGACAAACTGCCTGTTACTGACGAATGAATCTTCGGCTCTTCCCGGATTGTGCCGTCGGCCGCCACCACACTTCCGGGTGCTGCTTCTCCTGTAACAAGGACCGCAAGTCGTTGACGTACACGCTCAGCTGCCGGATCATTTGGGTACTTCTGAAGAAAAGCCTCATACTCCGCTTTGGCGTGAGCTAGCTGACCCGCCTTCTCCCTCGCCAGACCCAGGAGTTCCTGAGCTGCGGGAGACGCGGAATTCTCAGGCATGCGCTGGATCGAGCTGGTGAGCCGGACTACTTCTGGATAATCTTCTTCTGAATACTTCTGGCGCGCTTCCTTGAGTAAATTTTCCGCTTGGGGATCGAGAGGCAATTGAGGCGCAGCAGAAACCTGTCCGCCACTCAAAATCGCGCGCGCAGCTGTCCATGCCCTATAAACAAAATCGCGTTCTCGGCGATCCAAACGCACAATCCAAGCATCCGGATATTCAGATGACAGCGTCGCAAGAACGGCCTCTGCATCAGCGCGTGTACCGAATGCCCCCAAACGCAAGCGCGCCCATGTCGCGCCATTCTCTTCAGCCACGTAGGTATATCCAACGTAATCCGAAAACGCGCCGACTCGTTTGACCTCAGCCGGATCCAGCTTGTCTCCGCGCGTGGATGCTAAATTGATGGCGTAGAATCCATTCGTGTCAAAAGTTTCCGGGACAACTTGCGTCACAGAAAGGATAGATCTTGCCAGCGCGACCTGATCAGCACCCGTCGGCCCCTGCCCAACTTCAGCACTGCAACCGCTGGCGCCCGCTCCAGAGACGAGAATGACTATTTTTGTAACATCATTGTCCGATTCAACTGTCCAGTTGACTTCATGGTCGAACTGAAGGGTCAGAGTCGGCCCAGAGGGATCAAAAAGGTCGTATGTAACCTGTTGAATACCGGCTATGTCGCTTGACGGTGGGCGAGCGCTTTCAGAGCCATCCTGGGATCCGAGCGTGAACCGGTTGAAGTTGAGGGGCTGAACGGAAATCCTGAGATCCTGTCCGCCGGATTCTGGAAAGTGGGATTGATACTGGACCGGAACGTTGAACTGGACAGTTACTGTTGCACAATCACCATGCTCATTTGCCTGGACTCTCGAAAGATACCGGTCCTGAACCACCTGGGCATACGCTTGGTTGGCGCCCTGGAGTGAAATAGCGGCAGCGCTTGATAAAAGCGCAGCCCGGGCAACAACGCCAAAACGGAATGATGTGGACATTCTCTACTCCTCAAATAGTGGGATTTCTCAGCCCACCGATGACCGTCTGGTCGTAACGATTCTGATCTTGGCGACCCATAGCTTCATCCGCCTCTACTTGTCCCAGCTCGAGTCTGAGACGCGGTGATGTGAACTTTCATGGCAGGCGCCGGTGCAATCTCGCAATTCTCCGACAGTGTAGAATCCGGCCCCACTACGTTCGTGCTTTTCTGGCCGGAAGTCATTTGCATGGCAGGCCGCGCAATCAGGTTGGTATGCCGGCGAGGGCCAAGGCACTTGCTGTGCATTCGTTTTGTGGCAGTCAACGCAATCAAGGTTCGCCCTGTGATCACCGGGATAACCAGCACTGCTGTGAGAGAACCGGATCGTGGTCCAATTCGTTGTGTTATGGCACTCGTCACATTGCAATGTTGTCTGGAAATGAGTTGCAGGCTTGCCGGTCGCGGAGGTGCCATTGTGACAGCTTGAACAGGAGCCCGTTACGCTGTCATGATTGAAGCTTGCCGGGACCCAAGCAAGCGTTGAGTGACAGTCATCACATTGACCATTGGTTGCGATATGAAAGGCTGGCTTACCCGTCGCTGTCGTCCCGTTATGACAAGAATTGCATGTTCCGATCACCGCATTGTGGTCTACACGAACGGTCGTCCATGATGTTGTCAAATGGCAATCATCACAGGTCGAGGTGGAAGCTATGTGCGTCGGCGGCTTGCCCATTGCGCTCGTCCCATTGTGACAGGACGCACACGACCCCGTCACGCTGGCATGATCAAAACGGACATTCGTCCACGATGTCGTGACATGGCAGTCGTCGCACGCACCGCTCGTCGCGATGTGCGTCGGCGGTTTGCCCGTCGCGCTTGTCCCGTTGTGGCAGGTGGCACACGATCCCGTCACCGAGTTGTGGTCAAAACGAACATTCGCCCAGGACGTCGTGACATGGCAGTCGTCGCACGCGCCGCTCGTCGCGATGTGCGTCGGCGGCTTGCCCGTCGCACTGGTCCCATTGTGGCAGGTGGCACACGATCCCGTCACCGAGTTGTGGTCAAATCGAACATTCGTCCACGATGTCGTCACATGGCAGTCGTCGCACGCGCCGCTCGTCGCGATGTGCGTCGGCGGCTTGCCCGTTGCACTGGTCCCATTGTGGCAGGCGGCACACGATCCCGTCACCGAGTTGTGGTCAAATCGAACATTCGTCCAGGACGACGTAACATGGCAATCGTCGCAGGCGCCGGATGTCGGAATGTGTGTCGGCGGCTTGCCCGTCGCGCTTGTGCCATTGTGACAGGACGCACAAGAACCCGTCACCGAGTTGTGGTCAAAACGAACATTCGTCCAGGACGACGTGACATGGCAATCGTCGCAGGCGCCGGATGTCGGGATGTGTGTCGGCGGCTTGCCCGTCGCACTCGTCCCATTGTGGCAGGAGGCACAAGAACCCGTCACCGAGTTGTGGTCAAAACGAACATTCGTCCAGGACGTCGTGACATGGCAGTCGTCACACGCGCCGGTTGTCGGAATATGTGTCGGCGGCTTGCCCGTCGCGGTGGAGCCATTGTGGCAAGAGGCGCATGAGCCAGTAACCGTACTATGGTCAAAGCGCGTCGACAGCCAGGTCGATGTATTGTGGCAGGAATCACAACCTGACGTGGTCCGAATGTGAGTTACCGGCTTGCCGGTTGCCATGGTGCCATTGTGGCAGGAAGCACACGAGCCTGATACGGCCATATGGTCAAAACGGATCGCAGTCCATCCGGATACGGAGTGGCACTGGTCGCACTCACCCGACACTCTTATATGGTCCATGGGCTTTCCAGTGCCGCGGACATTGTCGTGACAGGTGGCGCACTGTGTCGGTGTCGCCTTGAACTCACCGCGAATGTGACAGGATTCGCAGGCGACCCCTTTGTGTCGCCCTTCCAGAGCGAAGCCTGTCGACAAATGGTCAAAAGATGCGTCGGGTTCTGACGGGGCAGCAGACGCAGAAACCCAAAAGCCGGCGCAGCAAATTAATGCAATCGCCAACAGGAATCTCAGTCTGGCCCACTTCCGTAGGATTTCCACGCGCGTCCTCCCTCGACCATTGACGTCACACGCACGGGACCACCTCACCCCGAATTTCCAATTGCGTGTCTTTTTTTTAATCTTCACATTCGCGTGATTTCAAACTGCCAGAATCGTTCTCCAGAGACCAACATCGAATTATTAAATTTCGCACAGTTAGCGCGCATAAACCATTGTTGTAGATGAGAATAATACGCAATCACATGCGCACAAGGCATCCGTGATTATGTACTGTTAGCGAACAATATCCACCGCCCAGAATGCTTCGGTATTGTGGCATCTTTCGCAAGATGTCCCGAACGCACCCCTGTGTTTGTCATCGGCAGAATGGCAGCTGACGCAACGGCTTGAGGCTTTGAATTTCCCATCAGAACGGGGGGAATGGCATGCACCACAAGGCACGGACGAATGTTTGCCAGTAAGTGGGAAAGAGGTTTGCGTACTGTGATCAAACACCCAGAAAGACCAACCTCCGGGATTGTGGCACGTGGCACACTCCTGCCCTAACCCGCCTTTATGAACATCATCCTGAGAATGACAATCATTGCAGGCCACGGGCGCATCAAGGAACGCCTTGGTCTGATGACAGGCCGCACAATCTACCGACGCATGCTTGCCCAGAAGAGGGAAATCCGTGAATTCATGATTGAAGTTCACTTTTTGAGTCCAGCTGTCGACATTGTGGCACTGGCCGCATCCATCCCCCAGTTGCCCCTTGTGAGGGTCTTCTTCTTGGTGACAGCTACCACACGACACTGAGGGCAGTGCAGTCGTCGTCGCAATCTTGTGGCAAGCCGCACACTCAATGGCATCGTGCGCCCCTACCAGGGCAAATCGCGTATCCTTGTCGTGATCAAACCGAACCTGAGCCCAGGACACCTCCTGGTGGCAATCCCCGCAGTCCGGGCCGAGAAGCCCCTTGTGCTCGTCATTTTCCCGGTGGCAATCGATGCATTCAGTCGGCGGAGTCCATGAGTGGATAGGCCGCGTATGGCATGCTTCACATTTCGTCGTTTCGTGCTTCCCCAGCAGCGGAAAGCCTGTGGAGGCATGATTAAAAGACACCTGATCCCACTTGTTCGTCGAGTGGCAGCTCGCGCAATCCGGCCCGTTCTGTGCCTTATGCACATCATCTGACTTGTGGCACCCAATACAGGTCTTCGGGGCTGGATCCGGCTTTCCGGGGCCATGGCAACTGGCACACTCAATCGTCGAATGTCGGCCCGTCAGCCTGAAGCCTGTTGTATCGTGATCGAATTTGATCCGGGACCAGCTGGAAGGACCGTGGCAGTCGGCGCAGGCAGTTCCAAAACGGCCAGCGTGCGGATCATCGGCCTTGTGGCAATCGATGCATTCCGTTCCGGTCCCTTCCCAGACCTGATTCACATGGCAAGCATCACACGTCACATCAGCATGGGCACCAAGCAGCGCGAAATTTGTGGTCGCGTGATCGAAGCTCACGCGCTCCCAGCGCTCGGGTACATGACAGGACGAGCAGTCCGTTCCTAAACGCCCGAAATGTGGATCGTCTTCCTTATGGCATGCAATGCATGTCTGCGGCGCTTTCGCATAGGACACGCCACTCGCATGACAGTCGGCGCAAGCAACGGAGGCATGCTTTCCTTCCAGCCGGTAGTCCGTGAAAGTGTGATCAAACTCAGACGCATTCAGACCGACGATGTCGGCCGCGCGCCCTTCATGCTCAGTGTGGCAGGTCTTGCATTCCGCTTCACCAACGTCCGGAAATTTTCCATGGAAGCCCGAACCGGCAAGAATATCGGCGTCGATATCCTCGTGACAATCCCGGCAGAGACCGGACTGGGCCTTCTTGTTGAAGGATGTATGGCACGAAGAACATTCTTTCTCTTGTTCGATATGGGCATCCGAGAGCTTCCCCGGCGAAACAAGCCGCTCAATTGCGCTCTGCGCCATTGCCCGAGGGCCACTTCCAACCACGCCGATCAAATAGATCGCCGCGATCAACACGAACCATCTAGTACTGATGAACGGCGAAGACATGGATGGCAGCGGCAATCAGCATGAGAAAGAAAAGCGGAAGGTGCACGACGTGCCAAAGAGAAAACAGCCGCTCGAAAGCTCCGAGCTGGGAGGCTTCGCGCAGTGTCTCGCAATATTTACGGACCAGACGAAGCGCATCCTTGCGGGTTTGCCGCCTGGTGGACTTCACACCGCCCATCTCGCGCACGCCTCGCTTGATCGACCGCACCATTCTGGACTGAGCCTCCCCGATACGATGAGAATCAGAAAAAGCTTGAAATACCGATGAAAAAAAGCCGGAGCGTGAAGTTCTTATGTGGGCTTCGAGGTCTTCAGCGATTTCCACGGCTGTGGCAAAATGTTCGTTAAGCTGATCACGATAAGCACTTGCATCCGCCAGAAGACGACGGGCCTCCTGCTTGCGTCCGGTCACGCCGCGATGGATTCGAACATACAGAAACCGGCCGATAATCCCGCTGCCGGCGACTATCAGCATACATGTAAGCGCGACATTCGCATTTAAGGAACTCACCGAAAAACGGGCATGGTAGAGTATCAAAACCGGCGCGATCGCACCCAAGAACATGTGGATGCGAAACCAAGCCGGAACGGATCCGAAAACCCGCAGGACTGACACCCGCTTTCTCAATGGATACAACAGCAGCAGCCCGACACAGGACAGGCCTGTAATCCCCAGCCAATACCCCAGCCCAAACTCGGCCGACCAGGGCAGATCTTCTCGCCAATGCCACCCGCCAAAGAGGGCGCATGCGATCAGGATAGCAATTATCAGAGAAACGATCTCATTCGGACGCCCTGCTGGCTTCCGGCGAACGGCCAGACTGCTTTTGCCGCCAAGAGCAAGGCCACTTTCAGCCATAGGTATCCCCTGAATTGCAAGCACATAAGGTGCATCCAAACGCAAAGACGTCACCGCACCACAATAACCTCAACACCCGTTCTTTTGTCGGGAGACTAATGAAAAGATTTTAATTTTGCCAATCAGCTCAATGATTTCTAACGTCAATCAACTAAAGACGATAAGCTGTTTCGGAATACGCCCATGATCGGTGAAATCGGTCTCTTCTGCTTGATCCTCGCGCTGACGGCGGCTGTGGTTCAGTCCACCGTACCGATGTGGGGGGCATATGCGCGAAACTCCCGCATGATGTCTGTCGGGGATAGTGCGGCGGTTGTGCAATTCCTGCTGCTGGCGGTTGCGTTTGGTTGCCTTATTGCAGCGTTTGCGTCCTCTGACTTTTCGCTGCGGATCGTCGCCGCAAACTCACACACGCTGAAACCCTTGTTCTACAAGGTAACCGCAGCCTGGGGACAACATGAAGGCTCCATGCTTTTATGGGTGCTGGTCCTTGCGGCATTTGGCGGCGCCGTTGCTGTTTTCGGCACCAACCTGCCCGCAACGCTCAAAGCTCGGACGCTGGCGATTCAGGGCATGATCGGTGTCGCCTTCCTGGCGTTTATCATCTTCACGTCAAATCCATTTGCGCGGCTCTTTCCGGCACCCTTTGAAGGTAACGGTTTCAACCCCCTTCTGCAGGATCCCGGCCTCGCCTTTCACCCACCCATGCTTTATTTCGGCTATGTCGGTTTCTCCATAGCGTACTCATTTTCGGTTGCAGCCCTGATTGAGGGGCGCGTCGATGCGGCCTGGGCCCGATGGGTTCGCCCCTGGGTCCTCGCTTCCTGGTGTTTCCTGACTGTCGGCATCACGGCAGGAAGCCTTTGGGCATATTATGAGCTTGGCTGGGGAGGCTGGTGGTTTTGGGACCCGGTTGAGAACGCCTCCTTCATGCCCTGGTTGATCGGCACTGCACTTTTGCATTCTGCTCTTGTCGTTGAACGTAGGCACGCTCTGGTGAACTGGACGCTTCTTCTGTCTATTCTCACATTCACGCTCAGCCTTATTGGAACATTCCTGGTTCGCTCCGGCGTGCTCACCAGTGTTCACGCCTTCGCCGTGGATCCCGCACGCGGCGTGTTTATTCTGGGCATGATCTTGTTGGCCTCGGGCGGCGCTCTGACGCTATATGCACTGAGGGCCAGCGTTGTGAAGCAAGGTCCTCCTTTCGCCGGGGTCAGCCGGGAGGGGGGCATTCTCGCAAACAATCTGCTCCTGCTCTGCGCTACAGCCGTCGTCTTTCTTGGCACATTCTATCCGCTTTTGATCGACACGCTGACACACGACAAAATCACCGTTGGCCCACCCTATTTCAACATGACCTTTGCGCCCCTGATGATCCTGGTTGCGATGATCATGACCTTCGGACCATTTGTCCGCTGGCGCTCGGACAGCGCTAAAGCCGCGACAACATCGATTCGCCGCCCGGCGATAGCTGCCGCCCTCTTGGGCCTTGTCATTGGAACTGCCGGGAAAAGTGTCGTCGCGGGCCTGGGGTTCGGTTTTGCCTCACTTGTGATCTTTGGACTGATCGCTTGGGTTATCAAACGAACCCGTCTAGGCTTGGTTCCGCTGTCTCAGTCCCTTTACCTCGCTCGCGCGTTTCCCCGTGCAACATGGGGTTTTCTCGGTGCGCACCTCGGTTTTGCCCTGGTCATGATCGGTGTTGCAGGGACCACAAGCTGGAATAGCGAAACTGTCTCGGTCATGAGACCCGGCGATACGCTTTCTCTTTCCGGCTACGAACTAACGCTCTCAAGCAATACCATTACTCGCGGCCCAAACTATGAAGCCGAACAACTGACGTTCAATGTTGCACTCAACGGCCACCCCGATGGCGTGATCGAAACAGAGCGGCGCTACTATCCCGAACGCGATACATTCACCACAGAAGCAGGTATACGGCCCGGCCCCCTCGCCAATCTCTACGTCGCCTACAGCCAGTCTGAAAGTGGAGAGGGCTACACCGTACGTTTCAATCGGCATCCTTTCGTCATCTGGATCTGGATCGGTGGTTTCGTGATCGCAGGAGGGGGCTTTGTCTCACTCACAGACCGCCGGTTCCGTGTCGCCGCGCCTCACAAAACGGTTCGCTCGGCTCGTCGAGCACATGCGGAGGGCGTGTAAATTTCAAATACTGAAACAACAAAACGAGCGAGAGGCCTGCCGCGTTGGTTTGCCGTAATCCCGGTGGGCGTATTAGCCATCATCACAGGTTTCTTTGCCATTGGCCTGACGCGGGATCCGCATGCGCTGCCCACGATGATGATCGACCGCCCGATGCCTGATTTTAAACTCGAACCGCTCGGCGACGAGATACCTCTGCTTACTTTCAGTGACGTGAAGGGAGAGGTGACTCTGGTGAACGTCTTCGGCTCGTGGTGCGTTGCATGTGCAGCAGAACATTCTGAACTGATGAAAATTGGAAATAGCGGCGCCGTAACGTTATACGGCGTCGACTGGCGCGATACTGCCTTTGAAGGAAGACAATGGCTCGAACAATATGGAAACCCATATTCAAAAGTAGGATTGGACGCAGATAGCCGCCTTGCGATCAATCTGGGTGTGACAGGCGCTCCAGAGTCATTTCTGATCGATACGGAAGGACGTATACGGTACAAACATATTGGACCGATCACGCCGGAAGTCTGGCAAGAGACCTTTCTGCCTCTTATCCAAGAGATCGAGGGAGGCAAACAATGAGCCGCCTGTTTTTTCTGTTCTGCCTTATTGCCATTCAGACCCTTTCTCCAGCCAACGCCCAGGAGAAGACTGAGTCCGACTTCCCGCCCGCCATTGAAGCCGAAGCCCGAACAGTTGGAAAATCGCTCCGCTGCGTCGTTTGTCAGAACCAATCGATTGAAGATTCCAGCGCCCCTCTTGCAGCCGACATGCGTCAACTCGTGCGGGAACGTCTTGCTGCAGGCGACACGCCTGAAGAAGTTCGGGCATTCATGACCGACCGGTACGGCAACTTCGTTCTAATGAAGCCCCCCTTTCAACCGGACACCTTCATCTTATGGGGAGCACCCTTTGCCTTCGTGTTGATCGCCGCGCTTTGCTGGCGACTCTACCTGCGCCCAGGCGAACGAATTCTGGATACGCCCGATCCGCTGTCAGATGAAGAAGCCGCCCGACTGCGGGCCCGTCTCCAAGAACCTGGAGATATCTGATATGCTCTGGATACTTCTTACTGTCCTGATGGTATCAGCAGCCTTGCTGGTCATCCGTCCGATCTATCTGCCTGGCACGGCAACGGCTGGTTCCGAGGACGCAGTCTATCTTTCACAATTGAAAGAAGTGGAACGGGAGGAATCTCTTGGGCTCACACCACCGGAAGATGTGCAACTCGCCCGACTGGAAATCAAACGGCGCCTGGCAAATGCGGCTGTCGAACAAATACAACACAAGGAACCTGATATGCGGCGATCCGATCAAATCACTCTCGTCGGTATCGTCGCCGTAATGGTGCTAGGGTCCGGCATCCTCTACGCGAACGTCGGATCGCCCGGCGTTCCGGCGAGCCGGCAAAGCCCCTCCAGCGCAATGGCCGCCCCCCCGCTTGCGAGTGTGCCCCAGAAGTCCGCAATGACACCGGATAACCCGAATGGAGTTGCTCCAGTCGACCAATTGCTGGCGCGTCTCGAAGACAGACTTTCGCTTAATCCTGATGATGTAGAAGGCTGGCGGATGTTGGGCTGGAGCCGCTTCAGAATGGGTGACGTCGAAGGTGCACGCCAAGCCTACAAGAAAGCCATAGACCTCGACGCAAGCGATGCGAATACGCTTTCTGCCTATGGAGAAGCCTTGATCCGCCTTGATGGAGGACGCATTTCAGACGAAGCTGCGGATACCCTGCAGAAGGCATTGGCACTAAGTCCGACTGACCCCAGGGCGCGTTTCCTGTTGGGACTCAAAAAAGAACAAGACGGCGCTCCCGAAGCTGCTCTGGAGGATTGGATTGACCTTCTCGCATCTTCGTCCCCCGGAGATGAATGGCGAGATGACGTGCGCAGCCGCATTCTGGAGCTCGCTGACAAGCTAGGTACGGATGTCACGGCACGTTTGCCAGCTGACGCCCCCGCCTCCGCACCCGGGCCGAGCGCGACCGACATCGCTGTCGCCTCGCAAATGCCGGAAGCCGAACGGCAGGCGATGATCGAAGGTATGGTTTCGCGACTGGACCAGAAAATGCAAGACAATCCCAAGGATCTCGAAGGCTGGATCCGCCTCATTCGCGCACGAAAACTTCTTGGACAAGCTGACTTGGCGCAGGACGCACTTTCGCGGGCGCAGAAAGCATTTGCGGCCGATGCAGACGCCATGCAGCAGTTGGACCAGGCCGCAAACGCGCCAGTAGTGGAATAAGCACCACGATGGACCTTCTGCCCTCACTGCTGGTGTATGGAATCCCATTCGTCTTGGCTGCAGGTTCCTACCTGTTCTTCAAACAGCGGGCGTCATCGCGGGCTGCCGCGATTTACCAGGAAGCGCGAGAAGCCGGCTTAACAGAGCCGACTTCCCTTCATCCGGTGATTGACCCTGCCTTATGCTGCGGATCAGCAGCCTGTGTTGCAGCCTGTCCGGAAGGCGATGTCATCGGCATCATACGAGGCAAGGCCCAGTTGATCGACCCAACGCTTTGTATCGGACATGGCGCCTGTGCAGCGGCCTGTCCCACCAAAGCGATCACGCTCGTATTCGGCACGAAGACACGCGGCGTGGAACTTCCTCTGGTTTCTCCCGATTTCGAAACCAGCGTACCCGGAATATTCGTCGCCGGGGAACTTGGGGGGATGGGATTAATCCGAAATGCTGTCAATCAAGGACAGCAGGCCGTAAACGCCATACACCGTTTGCGAGGGCAAGCATCTGGCGGAATGCTCGACCTTGTTATTGTAGGTGCCGGTCCTGCCGGACTGTCTGCGAGCCTCGCTGCGAAGTCGTTAGGAATGCGGTTCACAACAATTGAGCAGGAAAAAATGGGGGGCACCATTGCACACTACCCGCGTGGGAAAGTGGTTATGACAAAGCCGGCCATCCTGCCGATCGTGGGACCAACACGTTTTTCCGAGATATCCAAGGAAGGACTGTTGGAGTTCTGGTCTGACGCCATTTCCAAGGCAGACCTCAATATAGAATACGACCAGAACCTCGTGGCAATCCGTGAACAGAGCGGCGGGTTTCTGGTCGAAACGAGCAAAGTGACGATTGAAGCCCGGTCCGTTCTGCTGACCATCGGACGACGGGGCACGCCCCGCAAGCTCGATGTACCAGGCGAGCACTTGCCCAAGGTTGTCTACCGGCTGGAGACACCCGAACAATTTGCCGGAAAGGACATTCTTGTTGTTGGCGGAGGCGACAGCGCCCTGGAAGCCGCAGCTTCTCTCGTCGAAGAGACCAGCGCGCGGGTCCATCTGTCTTATCGTGGGGATGCATTTCAGCGCGCGCGACGAAAGAACCGCGAGCGCATTACATCGGCTGAGGAAAGCGGGCGCCTGAAAGTGTTGCTTCAGTCAAACCTGATAGAAATACAACCTGATACTGTAATACTTGATCAGAGCGGCGACCTCCATGAACTCACCAATGATGCCATCATCGTCTGCGCTGGCGGCGTTCTGCCCACTGGCCTCCTCCGGGATATGGGGGTGACTGTTGTTACGAAATACGGTGAGCCATAAACACAGTTTCCTTGTGCCATCCAGAAGCGTCACAAAAGGGCCAACACCCAGACCACCAACTGTGTGAGCGGAAACGTTCACGAAATTCACCTGCCAGGGTCAAACGATCGCTTTCTTCGTTTCATTTCCAATTGTCGGAATGCTTCCGGACCGCTTACCTGGCCAATTTGGAATTGATCTTGGTCTTGAGCGCCTCAAGCTCCCGCAAGCGGCCCTGATCAGCAACCGGACGATCCGGACGGGGTGGTGCCGCCTCTGCAATTATTACATATTTCAGTGCAGACTCGTAGTCACCCGTATGAACCAGAAAATCAGCCATGAAATAGTTTGTTTCAATTCCATCCGGATTCTGAACGAGCGCCTTGTTGAGAAATTCACGCGCCTTCTTCTTATTACCAAAGCCGATCGGGAATGGGGGAACTTGATAGTAGAGTGTACCAAGGCTGGAATAAATCGAGCCATCGCCTAGCGCATTCGGGTCAATCTCTTCTGCGGCGAGCAAAAGCTTTCGCGCCTTATTTACTTTTCCGAGCGCAGAGGGGCCACGGATCTCACCCGCTACTGACGATAGACTGATCGCCTCCCAAACCATGACTTCAGCATTTTTTGGATCCTGCTTTAGCGCCTCATCTGCCTGGTCTACCAGTTCGGAGAAGGCAGCCAATCGCTCTGAACGGTCGGTGACTTCAAACTGAATATGATCCCATGCGTGCTCGATTTCGCTTGCGGGTTGACTGATGTCAGCATAAGCCTGCACCGGAACCGCCATCGCGGCAGCGACTACAGCGCCTCTAGCCATGTGAATGTACGACATAATCGTGTCTCCTATTCGGCAAAAAGTTCGGATGCACGCCGATCATTCTTGGCAAGCGCAAAATCGACGAGGCCTGGAGCGATAGCGTTTATACGGACGAAGAGAGATTCCGGGAACCCAATATAGACTTCTCGATTGCGATGGCGGATCGCCTTGACGATCCTTCGTGCAACATATTCCGGATCATCCATGTTCATGTGCGTTCGTTTGGCGAACTCCATCACCTGAGCGGTATTGAGAGGCGTCCGCACGGCTCTCGGCGCGATGTAAACAACCTTTACGCCAGACCCTGCATATTCGCGGCGCAGGGCTTGACTAAGACCACGGAGCCCTGCTTTCGAACTTGAATACGTGGCAAAATGGGCAAAATTGATCGAGCCGAAGACCGAACCGATGTTGACGATACAACCATCGCCGCGCCAACGCATGCCATGACCGACCGACTGTGCAAGCATCGCAGGCGCAACCAGGTTCACCATATAGGTATTGACAAGATGATCCGGTGTTTGGCGCTCGAAAGGACCGAAATACTGAAGGCCCGCCAAGTTCACCAGAACGTCCCATTCGAGAGGGTCGACCTGGCGGACAACATCTGCAATCCCCTCTGCCGTCGATAAGTCTCCACGAATAAGGTTCGCCTCGAATGAAAGACTCTCTACGCGGTCGATTACCGTCACTTCTGCCTGGAGCTTGATCAGTCGCTTGCAAATCAGCGTTCCCAGACCACCACTGCCGCCCGTTACAAGTATCCTCTTGCCCTTAAGACGCATAAGCCGCTCCCGCTTCGTTATGAATGGAGGCGAAGACACCGGAGAACAGGCCAAACATGCGCTTGGCCATGTGCACGATCGCCGCTCGGTCTTCCAACACGGTAACTTCGTTCATGAGGTTTTCGAAGAACGCCATGTGTTCTATGTCGAGCGCGCCGTGAGACGTCAGATAACGGAAAGCTGCTGGGGGCAAACCGAGACTTGACTGAACGGATTTCGCGCCAATGTCCGCAAGTTGGACGCTAGTACCCTCCAGGACATATACCATGCCGAAAAAGCTCATTGGATTGCCGCGCTGAATCTGATCATACGCAAAGGCAACCATCAGCTCAGTCGCTTCATTGGGCTGCGAATGGCGCACCATTTCGGCATCGCCTCCAGCAGCCGCGATATCGTCGAGTATCCATTCCTCGTGGCCGGTCTCTTCTTCGATGTACTCATCTAGCGCCGTCCGGAACTGGTTATGCGCATCATCAAGACGCGCTTTGGCCGTGTTCATCAGGGGGACAGTATGGCTGACGTGATGATACGCCTGCGCCAGGTAATCGATATAAGCCTGCCGAGTGATGCGGCCATGAAGGGCGTCAACGATTTGCGGCGTCGATTGCAGCTTCATGGCTTCATCCCGAGTGGCGGCCCGGAGTTCATCAAAGAACTTCATGCTGTGATTTCTCCCACATTGATTGATGGTGGATAAGCTTCGGCGATGACGTCTCGGCGTGGCCGCCCATTTGCCGTAACCAACCCGGACTCGGGTGAGAGCGGAGCAATGAGCCGGAATGATTCAATTTTTGCGTAGGCGGGCAACCGGCCATTTGTACGATCGACCGCACGCTGCACCGCAGCCAAGTCGATGCCAGGTGCGCTCGGCGCCAGTAAAGCAAAGAGCGCGGCATCTCCGTCGCCTAACACAATAGCCTGGGCGAATTCTGGCTGTAAAAGCAACTCGCTCTCTATCCATTCAGGCGAGATATTGCGGCCGAAGGACGTGATTATGATATTCTTCTTCCGCCCCGTGATGGATAGGAAGCCGTCACTATCTATCTGACCCAAGTCACCCGTTTGGACACTGCCTTTGTGAGGCGCCTGCCCAACATATCCACAATATGCCGGCCCCTCGACTATCACTTCGCCATCTTTGGAGATGCTCACGCTGACATGAGACAATGGCTTCCCACACGTGCCCGGACGATCGACGCCCGGTGCATTTACCGAAACGACCGAGCCGCACTCGGTCAGACCGTATCCCTCATAGACGGGAAGCCCCGACGCCCGCGCGGCAACGACAAGTTCCGGTGCCACCTTCGACCCACCGACGGCGATGAGTTGCATATCCGGAAGCGAAACATTCGATCGACTGAGCAATCCACGCAGCAATTCCGGAACCAGAATTGTGCTGGATGCGCGCGCCTCAGACAGTGCGGTCCGCATAGCAGAAAAATCGGGCCGAAATGGATTTGACAATCCGATCGCATCTGCACCAACAATCCTGTAGTGCCCGCCTGCGAGCAATATCGGATATAGTCCAGCCACATTCTCCAACAGAACGCCAAGCGACAGTACGGGCACATGAATTCCCGCATATCCGCCGCCATATCGATCCACGATTGAGTTTGCCACATCCGACTGATGTTTAGCAGACAGGCAAACGCCTTTCGGCGTGCTCGTAGAACCAGATGTGTATGAAACTTTCGCTGTACCCGGATGGATGTGAACTTCGGTAGTTTCAAGCTTGCGAATCGAGATTCCGAATCCGAGTGCACCACCCACACTCAAATCCGATGCAGGCTCTATGATCCAACCCGCCCCAGAATCTTCAAGCAAGGCGGAAACTTGCTGGTCGGTGCAGAAGTCAGCAATTGGAATCGAAATACAACCAATCGCAGAGAGAGCCAGGTCAACCGCGACCCAAGCGCGACTGTTGGGCAATCTGATAGCTACAGGCCGAGGCGCACCTTCAATCTGACGACCCAATGCCTGCACCAGACTCGAGACGGCGCCCAAGAGGTCTACATAAGTCCAGATGCCGGCTTCGTCAGACACCGCAATTGCAGCAGTTTCTTGCCTGGCATGACTGGCGATGGCGTATAGAATTGCATTCATTACGCGGCTCCCTTCATTTCGTGAAGTTTCAGCGAGACGTGAGAATCGACCACACTGCCGAACACCACGTGAGGGTCAGTTGCGTAGTAGGAGCCCCAATGCGCATCTCCACCCTTCAGGCGCGACGGATCAGCTGCTGCAAGAAATCGATATTGAAACCCAGCATACTGAAAAATCCGTCGAAGTGGTCGGGTTGCAGTGGCAGCTACGTAGCGAAAGCCAAGCGTGTGAAGTTCCGCGCAAAGGAGTTTGAAGAAGAAACGGCACCGCCCCGTTTGATTGGATACCAGGTTTCCGACTTCCACGATTTGATCTCGGCTAACTGTTTCGTCGACACATCTCTGAATGACGTCCTCAATCGGACTATCAAGATAACTTTCGAGAAACAGAAGACCCGCAGAAGCTCTTCGAACTCCGGCCGCCGCGACTATGGCTCCGGTGTCATCGGCGTGAAAGCACACTTCTGGATAGTGATCTCTTAATACAGCCCCATACACATTCCCGTAGACGCCTTCGATCAAACTACGAACGGATTGGGCATCATTCGATGCGTCGTTTTCCAGTAGTCTGCTGAATGTCGCCACTTTGCTGATCCGTATGCTGCAGCCGCAAAGGCCTTCGCATCCGTGACGACGCCACCCTCGACCTGCCTCAGCCCCGCCATGGGATTATTTGTCTCGCTTGCTTCATGTGACGAAACTCTCTTCAACGTTCTGGAGACTATTTCCAAGAGGCCGGAATCTTGAACAAGCATCCGCATCCCCCCCCTGACAGCCTTGTTGGTACTTATATAAATTTGCGGGAAGCTTTGGTCAGGTTTTTAACGGCGCGAACCGGATCATCCGCAGAAGCTGAAGACATTGCTCAGGAGGTCTTCTTCAAGCTTCAGTCTGTCGATCCTGCGGACGTCCAGAACCCCACCGCGTTCCTTTACCGACTGGCTTCCAATCTTTTCATTGATCGACTTCGCTCGGCCCGCCGCCGCGAAGCACGGGACGATGCCTATGCCACGTCTCACACGGAGTTGTCAGGTGGAGACCTCCTGGCACAAACGCCAACTCCAGAACAGATTTTGGAATCCCGTCAGCGTCTGCAGCAATTGCTTGCCGCAGTGAGATCACTTCCCCCGCAGTGTCAGCGTGTATTCGTGCTGCACAAACTTGAGGGGCTTAGCTACGGGGAAGTGGCAGTCAAACTCGGAATTTCAAAAAGTGGCGTCGAAAAGCACATGATGTCTGCACTCAAACGCCTCGCGGAACACAGGGCATGATTTTCTCAAATTTTTGTCATGTTTGGGATGAGGCAAGGACCTGGCAACAGCGTCTTAACAACAGCTCCCTGCCGCAGGCGGGACGTACCAGGTAAAAATGGCATGACACAGTCAGATCAAACGGACATCGAACTCCAAGCCGCTGCCTGGTACGCGAGGCTGGCGTCAGATGATGCCTCGGAGAAGGACTATCTGCAGTTCGAACAATGGATCTCCGATCCCAAGCACCGCGCAGCATTTGATGCACTTCAACTGATGATGTTTGATGTTGAAGACAATGCCAACGCATTACGTGAAGCATTGGTGGAAAATGACCGTGCGCCGGGAAGTAGGTCAACGCCGAGACGGCCAGCCCGCAGAAGAGGCTGGAAAGTGAGCGGTGCCATCGCAGCTGTGGCGACGATGGCCGCAGCTTACGTTCTGATGTTCTATCAAGCCAGCGTCACACCCCCAATCGAAGGCATTGTCTACGCTGCTGCTCCTGACAAAACTCAGCGCATAACACTCGCAGACAACACCGAGATAACACTGAACCGCGGCACAGAGATTACGGTCTATTGGGGCGAGACCGAACGCCGGGTTGTTCTCAGCGAGGGTGAAGCTGCATTCAAAGTCCAGCACAATGAAAAGGCGCCGATGTCTGTGATCGTCGGTGCGGACGAAATTCGTGACGTGGGCACTGTGTTTAATGTACTCAAAGACAAATCACGGCTCACAGTAACCGTGGCCGAAGGCGAAGTTGCTGTTGTATCAGCGTCCAATTTCATCCAGCATGTGCAGTCGGATTTCCAATACGAAGTCGACCATAGCAGCCATGATGCCACCATTCAGCCTGTCAGGCCCGAGGACGCCATGGCCTGGCAACAAGGTCATCTTGTATACCGAGATGCGGTCCTGTCGGATATTATCCGCGACATTAACCGCTATAGCGATGTGCCCGTTCGCATTTCTGACGACAGCATAATGCACCTGACTTTCAGCGGCACCCTGAAGATTGCGCCAGCGAGTACGATGCTCCATACTTTGGAAAAATTCATGCCCGTTGAAGTGACAGAAACTGGCGGAGCACTGGTGGTCGGGAGCCGGAAATAGTCATCCACTTGCGTAGTCGGTTGGTTTCTGCAATCGCCGCAGCCTCTTTGGCTGCGGCGATTGCGCAATCCGTACAAGCTGAGGAACGCCATCAGCTGAATATCCCGGCGATGCAACTCGACGCAGCGCTGCTCGAGCTGGCCGAACAGACCGATATATCCATTGCCTTTGACTTTGACAGCGTTCAGAGCGTCACGTCAGATGCGATCAATGGCCAGTTCACTCCAGGAGAAGCTCTGGACATCATTCTTGCTGACACAAGTTTCAGGGCCATCCCGGTATCGCCGGGAGCCTGGAAAATCCAGCCTGCATCTCCAGCCGAAAAACCTGCTCGCGAGTGGCGGGCGCCACGTCCCATTCATTTCGTGCCAAAGCCCGACACATTTGCATCGATCCGATCTGACGAACTGGACAAAGTGATCGTAATATCGAAACGAACCGAGTCACTGGCCCAAATAGCGCGTTCAGCCGACATAATCAGCGCCAACCGGCTCCGAACACTCGATGCCGTTTCAACACGAGATGTCGCCGGGGAACTTGGAACAGTTCAGTTCAGCAATGTCGGCCCAGGCAGGAACAAGCCATACATCCGAGGCATTTCGGATGGCGCGCTGGCCGGTCGCGTGCAATCAACAACCGGTCTCTATTTCAAGGACATTCGGCTAACCTACGCAGCACCTGACCCGGACCTCCGCTTAACAGATGTCGATTCCATCAGTGTCCTGAGCGGGCCTCAGGGGGCACTGTACGGCGCCGGATCCATTGGCGGTATTATTCGCATACAACCCAACCCTGTTGACCTCGACGCGACCGGTTTCGAAATCGGGGCAGCAATCGAATCGACCGGCGACAAGTCCATTGGCTCCAGCATGGACTTTGTCGCGAACATTCCGATTGTAGAAAACAAGCTTGGTTTGAGATTTGTAGCTTACGATCAACAAACCGGCGGCTGGATCGATCATGAAGTCCCGAACATTGACGATGCCAATTCATCGCGTCGCGCTGGAGGACGCCTTTCCCTTAAATGGAAATTGAGCCAAGACACGACAATTGATCTTCAGGCAGTCTCGCAAGGCATTAAAGTAGAAGATTCCCAATATCTGATCCAGGACGGCGGAGAAACCTTCCGCCCGTCCGTATTGGAACCACATGACAACGACTTCAAACTTTTAAGCGCGAGCATTGAAACGCCGATCCCGCTCGGATCACTGATGTCAACCACTTCGCTTCTCTCTCATCGAATCTATAGCCGATACGATGCCACGGGCTTGTTCGCAGACCTCCTGCCTGACGCCTCTTCACCACGCCCGATCGATGAAGACGACAAGCTTTTCTACATCACAAACGAATCCCGATTGTCTTCACCGGCCAATGCGCGAATCCCATGGTTTGCCGGAGTATTTCTTTCACAAGGTCACACTGACAGAGATATCTACCTTCATGACGGCGCCATCGGCATCTGGAAAGATATTGCGTATGAAGAAGATCGCCGCGACAAAATTACAGAATATGCGGTATTTGGCGAAACCATCTGGAACCTAGGCGAACGGATCACACTTACAACAGGTGCCAGGGCGTTCGCCTATGACATAAAGGTGCAAGCAGACTCGGATGTACTGGCAAATGATGTAATGCAGGCATTTTCGGGTCACCTTTCCGAACAAGGTTTTGCGCCTGACGTGAGGCTCAAGTGGCAGGTAACGCCGCAGCTCATGACTTATATGTCGGCCGCTGAAGGATACCGGGGGCCCGGATTCAACACCGGGGGCTTTGCCGATCTGACCCCTCCAGGCCAAGCGCAACCGAACCGGATATTTAACGGCGACGAGTTGTGGACATACGAGCTTGGCGCAAGATTTATCACCCCGGATGCACACCTGACCCTAGCTGCGACCATTTTCCAGAACGATTGGAAAAACCTTCAGACTGATGAGCTTCTAGTCAACAATTTTGTCTTCACCGGAAATGCGGGGAGCAGCTCCGGCTATGGCGCGGAATTTCACATCGCTTTCGAACCTGACAGGCATTGGGCATTGCGCGCCCACGCAATACTGAACGAGCCGGAAGTCATCCATCCAAATCCAAACTTCCCGATCGACGCTGATGCGGTGCTGCCCGGCGCAACCGAATGGAGCAGTTCCTTTTCCGCGACGCGTAGAGCCCACATCACATTTTTCGACCGCTCTGGAGATTTGACGCTTGCACTTTCCGGAACCTTTACCGGACCGTCATCCCTCCTGTTCGGAGCCGGAACAAAGATCGCGTCACAATCGATACTGAACATGCACGCCAATTTTGAATTCGACACATGGCACTTTGGCGTCTATGCCGAAAACCTGCTTGATTCAGCAGACCCCACGTTCTCGAATGGCAACCCATACCAGATCCGTCATTGGGATATGACAACACCACTTCGTCCACGAACTATTGGTCTACGTGTTTCCAAATCACTCCCTTAGCGGCGTTGCAATTCCCGCCGAGCTAGCTAGCGACGGCAAATGAGTTCAACTAGCCGCAGCTTTTCTGTCGGCATAACGTCGGAATATTGATTGTTGGATAGACCACTGATTGATTTCCGAGTCAAAGAGGACGCGGAACCCGACATGATGCATGCTCGCTGGCTCTTGTATGTGATGGATGAAAACTGACTCATGAAGCGATCTGGAATCCCTTTGCTCAAGCACCCAAGGTTTAAAAAGATCCACAGCTGACATTGACGGGCATTTCACCGGATTTCACGAACTCGCTGGTTGCGCCCAACTAATACTCAACTTACGGACGTTTTACTTTTATCACAGGTTGGATGCCCTCAGGGGGGGGGGGGGGGCGGCACAGCGGAGGGGCGATTTCGTTATTCTCCCAGGCGACTCACCAGCATGTTGTTCCATCAAGCAGAGTTGAACGGACCAAGCCGTGCGAACCACGCTCGACTCTTCCTTAATAAGGTAACGCTGTCCACATCCACAAAGTCCGAACCCCGAAGAAAGTTCGATGACAGATTTTCTACAGCCGTTACTCCAATTCTGCATATTCAAAAATTGTCGTGAAAACTGTCACGTGCCGGTCACACGCTCTTACTAGCTGGGGGCAGCCTTCTCGAGCATCGAGTCTCGATAGGTGAAGGTGACTTTATCCGGTGCAATCGGGGTTTGAGAGCAGCCGGCAATTCCAAGGGAAGAACAAGTAAATGTCTTTGTTTAAGATGAGCCTGCTGGCGTCTGCCAGCCTCGTGCTATGCGTGGCGGGAGCCACAGCGCAGTCGGCCGATAACACGGCGTCAAATGACCAAACCGAGCAGCGCCGTGAAATGGATGCCATCGTTGTTGTCGGTCAGGCGCAGACTTATTCGTCCGCCGAGAGCACGGAAGCCATGGCGCTTCAGCAGGCGCCTGTCAGCTCCATCCTGGCCCAGATCGACAACCTGCCGGGCGTTCTGGTGACCGAAGGTGATACGTTTGGTTTCGACGACTGGTCCACCGGCGTGGCCGTCCGCGGTTTCCAGAACAACCTCAGCGAACAGCAGCTCGGCATCACGATCGATGGCCTGCCGAACGGCAACTCGAACTACGGGGGCGGTGCCAAGGCGAACCGCTACATCGACACACAGAACGCTGGCGGAATCGAAGTGTCGCAGGGTACCGCAGACATCGCGTCACGTTCCAACGAAGCTCTGGGCGGCACGCTGAACTTCACCACGCAGGACCCGGAAGACGAGCGCCGCGTACGTGTCTCCACTTCGCTGGGTGACTATGACTCCCAGCGCTTCTATGGCCGCTACGACAGCGGTCTGCTTGCAGACGGCACGACCAAGTTCTGGGTGTCCCTCTCCACGCAATCCGCAACGGACCACATCGAAGGGTCCGCTGAGAACGAGCGTGATCACTTTGCAGCCAAGCTGCTGACCCAGAAACTTGGCTGGGACTGGACCGCTTACATGTCGTTCGACGACACGCAGGAAGACAACTACCAGCGCGTGTGGTCGCAGGACCAATATGAAACCAACCCTCACACCGACTATCTGACCGGTGAGTGGACAGGCATTCCAGCGATCGACCAAAACTATCGCCGCGGCTGGTCGACCCTGCGCGAAAACTTCTTCACCTATGTGCGTGCCGAGAAGGAATTCGACAACGGCCTGGGCCTGAAGTTCAACCTGTACCGCCATGACAATGACGGCCGTGGCGACTGGATCCCGCCTTACATCGTCGATGTGAACGCCGATACGAGTGCCGAATCTGAAGTGACCGGTGGCGTCACCAATTATGGTGGTTCGTTCCTTGGGCAGATCTTCTACGTTGATGCCAACGGGAATGCCGTTTCGGCGGATGCGGATGGTGCCATTGCCGTTCAGTCTTACCGTCACACCCACTACCAGAAAGAACGGACGGGCCTGACCGCCGATTTCGACTGGAAGAAATCCTTCGCCAATTTCGACAACACCGTTCGCGGTGGTCTCTGGTATGAAGATGCTACGCGCTACGAGTATCGCGACTGGCACCGCATCCTGGATACGCGCGTTGGCTTCGATTACGACTACCAAGCCTATTGGGTCCAGTATAACCGCGAGTTCCCGCAGACGACCTTCAAATGGTACCTCGAAGATGTCATCAACATCAACGACTTCACCGTGCGTCTTGGCCTGAAGCAGTTCAACAACAAGATCGAGCGCAAGGACCTGTTCAATCCGACCGATCCGGCCGAGAACTTCTCGCTCGACTCTGAATCGGATGTCCTGCTTTCCGGCGGTGTGTCCTGGGCTCCGAGCGCCATGCCGGGCGTCGAAGTCTTCGCCGGTTACGCCGAAAACTACAAAGCGATCCCGGATGGTGTTCTTGAAGTCATTTCGGGCAGCGGCATCCCTGATCCGGAAACCGCGGAGAACATTGAAGTGGGTGTTCGCTACGCAGGTGACCGCCTTCGTGGTTCAGCTGTGTACTTCGACAGCACCTTCGAAAACCGCCTGTTCCCGGCGCCGACAGAAGGTGTTGATGGCATCGACTATCTCGAAGCCTCGAACGGCGGCTACATCAATGGTGGTGGTATCGACAGCTCCGGCTTCGAGCTGACCGGCGAGTACCTCGTCAACGAGAACCTGTCGCTGTTCACGTCGTACACCTACAACGACTCCACCATCCTCGGCACCGGCGATACCGCGCTCGACACCGCCGCTGGCATCTATGCCGGCAATGTTGTCCCGGGTATTCCGAAGAACATGTTCGTGATCAGCGCTGACTACCAGCAGGACAACTTCTTCGGGGGTCTCTCCACCAAGTGGGTCGATGACCGCTTCGTCGATCTCGGCAACACCTGGACAGCCGACAGCTATGCCCAGGCCGACCTGTATGTCGGCGTTCACGGCGAGCAACTGTCGGAAGACCTGGCCAATGTTGATTTCCGTCTGACGGTCAACAACCTGTTCGACGAGAGCTACCTTGCTGGCATCTCCGGCGGCGGCGCATGGATCTCGGCACCGAGAACGGTCGTCTTCACGGCAACGGCTGACTTCTAAGCCAGCTGCTGCAATTTACCTGAGTGAAGGCGGTCTCGGCGAGATCGCCTTCCTCTCTGTCTCTGTTTTGTGTTTTGTTAGACACCGAAGGGGCCAAGTGAGGCCCATGTAAAGGAACCGCTCATGCCCCGGATCAATCGCCGTCACGCTCTGGCTCTCATGTCCAGCACCGCCTTCACAACGGCGTGCGCCACGCAGGACGCTTCCGGCCCATCGGATAAAGTCGTATCCGCTGCAGACAGTGACGTTTTCCAGCACGGTGTTGCAAGTGGCGACCCGGATGCAACGAGCGTTGTTATCTGGACCCGCGTCTCCACAGGTTTGCCTGTCGTGGAAGTCGCATGGGCTGTTTATGAAGATCCCGAAGGCCAATCACTTGTCGCGGCTGGTTCACACAGTGCAACGGCAGACTCTGATCATACGGTGAAAGTCATCGTGGACAGTCTTCAGCCGGGTCTGACCTACTATTATCGCTTTGAAGCGGAAGGCGAGATATCCCGCACCGGACGGACCCGCACCCTGCCGGTGGGAGCCTTGGACAGCCTCGGCATCGCCCTGGTTTCCTGTTCGAATTACCCGTTCGGATACTTTAATGCCTATGACGCAATCGCCCAGGATCCGGCGGTCGATATCGTCCTTCATACGGGTGACTACATCTACGAATATGGTGGCCCGGATAGCTGGGGCCAGGAAACCGGCGCGGTGATTGGACGCCCGCATGATCCACCACATGAAATTATTACGCTGGCCGATTACCGACAGCGTCATGCCCAATACAAGCGGGACGCTGGATCTCGCGCAATGCACGCTGCGCATCCACTGATCTGCTGCTGGGATGACCATGAAAGTGCGAACAATCCGTGGACCGATGGGGCGCAGAACCACCAGCCAGAAACAGAAGGAAGCTGGGCGGACCGCCGCGCCGCATCGATCCAGGCATATTATGAATGGATGCCCATCCGCGAACCCGTTGCAGGCCGTTCGCGCGCACAATTCTGGCGCTCTTATGTGTTCGGCGACCTTGCGACCCTGCTGACACTCGAAACCCGACATACCGCCCGCGGCAAGCAGGTCGACTATGCCGAATGGGCTCCCAAGCTGAACACTGAGGAAGACTACGACGCTTTTCGCAAGGACGTGCTCGGGGATCCGGAACGCCACATGATTTCTCCAACCGAACTCGCCGATATCTCGGATGCGCTCTCCAGCTCTGTGGCCAAGAAGCAGCCCTGGCGAGTCATCGGAAACCAGATTCCGATGGCACGCATGCTGGTTCCGGACCTCGTCGGCCTGGGTGTATTGCCTGCGCCGGACGAAGACTCACTTGAGGCCCACAAGCGTCTTGCCTGGCTCGGCCAGCATGCACTGCCATTCTATACCGACACCTGGGATGGCTACCCAGCGGCACGCGAGGTATTTTACAATACATGCAAAGCGAGCGGGGCATCGGATCTGCTGGTCCTGACCGGCGACAGCCACAGTTTCTGGGCAAACAATCTGTATGACGGAAACGGCGCCAGTATGGGCGTCGAACTTGGTACATCTGGCGTGACGTCGCCGGGAGATTTCGTCGACTCCGGTTTCGATAACGACACGGCGCAGGCTCTGGACAAGGCGTTTTCGGACTATGTTCCGGAAGTTGCCTGGACGGACAATATGCATCAGGGCTATGTGCGAGTTGTCCTTCATCCAGATGCTGCGGAGGCTAGCTTCATCGCCGTCAGCACCGTCCTCCAACCGACTTACATGGCCGGATCGATCAAGAACTTCTCCATAAGAAAAGAAGGCGCCGGCCTTTCCTTGCAACAGGCCTGAGGGGTTGTGGGAGGAATTCGAACCCCAGTCTCCGATTTTCACGAACGAGCAAGTCTCAGGCTGCAGGAATAGAACCTACATAATCACCGAAAGTTCGATCATTTCGACCAATGTCTCGAAGTAGCGGAAGGAATTTTAATTAATCTCCAGAAGCTCAGAGTCGAGACTAATGATATCGAGCAAAGTTACTTTGATATCACCATCAAGGTACAAAAATCTCAAATCCAGATTCCGGGCTCACCAATGCCTTAAAGAATTTTTGAACCGCGCCTCGATTGCCCGCAATTTTGAGCTTACCCGTCAGCATCAATCGCCTTGGGCTTACGTTACCTAACATGATCCTGTTGAAGTCTTCCCGCGTTGTTTCGAATGTTGCCGCTGGCAGATCGCTGAATTCTCCGAGTCTCGGAAATATGCTGCTTTCACCGACCTCGATAGTGATCGTCTCTGCGGTATCAGTGAATTTGAATACCAGGACATAAGGGGCGCCTTCGATTGAATCGGGCCGATATCGTGCAGCGAGCGCGTCAAACAAGGCGAGACTGGGAACCGCAGACACAAGCTCTGAATTGTCATCATCGAGCCGGGCTTTATCTTCCGGTTGGCGCAATTCATGGGCTGCGGAAAGATAGTAATTCCGCCAGGACCCACTTTCGGCCTGGAACCCCATTTGCTCATAGGATGACGCAAGCCACTGGCGGGCAATCGTGTCATCGGGGTCAGCAAAGATGACCTGGTTCAGGACGTCTGCCGCCCAACGATAGTCACCCTTCCGGAAGGCTTCGATGCCAATGTTCCGGCTCGCTTCGACGCCTCCCATTGCATCGACCATCCGTTTGGCGCGGTCTACCGGTGGCAGTAAATTCAGGTTCGCTGGCACGCCGTCCCACCAGCCGAAATAGAATTGATACACAGCCTTCAGATTGTGATTGAGGGTCCCATAGTATCCGCGCTCATGAAAAGCATCGCCGGCGGTCGCTGGCTCCGGTACGATCTCCGGAAGCTCCTGCAGTGTCACGCCCGATGAAATCTGGCGCATCGCTTGATCGTGAGTGTACCGGTATATATCGCGCTCGCCTCGGAGATACTCGCGCACTTCATCCCTCCCCCAAGTCGGCCAGTTGTGAGAGGCAAAGACCACATCAGCGCGATTGGCATATCGCACAAGCATGTCATCAATGACCTTGCTCCAATGTAGCGTGTCACGTGCCTTTGAGCCCCGAAGAGACAGGACATTATGAAATGTAGCCGTTGTAACTTCCGCTGAGCAAAGTGCGCTGAATTCCGGAAGAAAGAAAACAAACTCGGCCGGCGCTTCAGTTACCTGCGCATCCATGAACTCGAAGGTAACGCCATCGATGACACGACTCGCCCCGGGCGCAGCAATTTCTTCCGTCGGCAGGATCAGGCTAACCGTTCCCCTCGGGATCGCCTGACCGATACCGGTCCCGACCTGCCCCGTCGGCGAGCGCTCCAGATTGTTGCCGAACATGATCGCGGTTCGGCGCGCAGTGTAGTTTCCAGCAAGCAGGTTTTCCGAAATCGCAGCCTCAGAAAAGCCCTCTGGCGCGTAGATCGGAATGCCGTCGCCATCACCGATCACGCCCCGCACGCCGCCAAAATGATCGACATGGCTGTGGGTATAGATTACGGCGCTCACGGGCCGCTCGCCCAGCGTGTCATTGACGAGGGCAAGTGCCGCGGCAGCGGTTTCCGTCGTGAACAGCGGATCAACGATGATCCAGCCGGTTTCACCGCGGATGATACTCATGACTGAAACGTCGTATCCGCGAACCTGATATATTCCGTCCGTGACCTGAAACAATCCGTGCTGTGCATTCAGCCGAGATTGCCGCCAGAGAGACGGGTTGACTGTTTCCGGCACAGCTCCGTTCAGAAAATCGTACGCGTTTACACGCCAAACGATCTCTCCATCCTCGCTGAGGACGTCATGGTCCAGCTGAGCCAGCAAACCGCGCTGGCTATCCTGGAAATCACCCTCGTCATCCAGAGGAAGATGGTCAGAGACCGCGCCGTTGTAGGCGACGGTCGCAGGCGTTGCGCGCCCGGATGGAGGTGCTTCCTCCTCCCAATTCTGAACGGGAGGAGGAGTTGGCTCACCTTCGACGGTCTGGTCCGGTGTTCCCGCGGGTCCACAGGATACGACAAGGCTAATGCCAAGCGATACAAGCCAGGGTTTTCTCATCGTGCTTCCTCTCTTCGAGCATCATGCTGGTTGTGTTGGCCTTCTGTCAGGGCCAATCGCCAAGAGAGCTAGAAGATCGAGTAGTGCTGGCCGCCATCGATCACGATGTTCTGGCCCACGATGAAGCGTGCCAGCTCACTGCACAACAAGGCGGCCATCGGCGCCAGATCGTCCGAATCCCCCATAAAGCCGGCCGGAATCTTGTTGTGTGAAAGAAAGTGCGGGCGAACGACTTCCTGTTTGGGCTCAAGGCCAAAAGCATCAGCATAAGCCTGAAGACTTTCACTAAAGCCTTCCGTTGCAAAGATGCCTGGCAGAAGGTTGTTCATGATCACGCCATGAGGCGCAACTTCGCGCGAAACGCTGGCCGTGTAGTTGATGAGTGCGGACCGTGCGGGTCCGGACATGAGACGCCAGATCATCGGGTTCTTGGCCGAGAAAGTCGCAATGTTCAGGATTCGGCCCCAGCCCCGTTCTTTCATGCCGGGGATGTAGTGGCGCATGATTTCAATCGGGCCAATCAATGTGGTTTCGATCGATGACCGCCACATGTTCGGATCAACATTCAGGAAATTTCCATTGGGAGCCGGAGGCTTGATCGTGATCGCAAGAATGTCCGGATCGGGACAAGCGGCAAACAGTGCATTGCGGCCCTCATCGGTAGAGGAATCTGCGACAACCGGCGTGACACTGGTGCCGTATTTTTCAGATATTTCTGCAGCTGCCTTTCTCAAACGCTCTTCCCGGCGCGCGGTGATGTAGAGGTTCACGCCGGCCTCAGCCAGTCGCTCTGCCGTGGCACGGCCCATTCCCGCACTACCGCCTGCCATGATGGCTTTCTTGCCCTTGATTTTAAGATCCATGACGATCCTCCCTTCCCAATTTTGTGGCTTGTCTTCTATGCCTTGTAGGCAACTGATGTTTTCCTCAAACCGGTCCGATCGAGACGCCAGCGAAGCGTTTCGATCCTGTCCTGTCCAAAGAACGGCTCTCCCTCGAACACCATGGTCGGCACCCCCCAATGACCGGCGGCCTCCAACGCTTCATGGTTCCTCTCGACATCGTCCCTGACAGCGCCCGCGGAGATCGAAGCCTCAAGTTCAGCGAGATCCAGCCCGGCCTTCTCGGTTGCGATTGCCAGGTGTTCGCTCTTGTCCCAGTCTGTTATCCCGCTCCACAGCAACGCGGAGACTGAGCGGGCAAAATCGATTCCCTTACCGCGCCGCTCGGCCTCTATGCCAAGCCCCGTCAGGCGCCATATAAGAGGCTGCTCAGATGAAACTTCAAAGGTCTCCCGATCCTGGATCACCGGATCTGGGTTGGGCCATTTGAATGGCAAGCCCAGGAATTCAGCACGCCGGCGCGCATCCATGACGATGTAGCGCGGGCGCTTCTTGTCATTCGCATCGAAAACCGTTGCCCGAGCGCGCAGCGCAATAGGCAGAACCGGGCGTAACTTCACCGTTACGTCAAAGTCTTCACGAAGGCGTAGAAGGTCAGGCGTAATAAGATACGAGTACGGACTTCTGAAGGACCAGAATACATCGACATTCTTTGACATCTTTTGGGATCTCTCATCTCTGTGCGTCAATCAGGCTGTCCGACAACGTTTCCCCCGGGGTCAGCCCCGCACTTCCGCCATCATTTTCCGGGCGATCCGTTCGGCGACCATCACGCAGCCCAGGTACGTGTTGCCGGACGGTATGGTCGGCATCACGGACGCATCTGCGACACGCAATCCCTCGATACCGAGAACCCGGCAATCGGCGTCCAGGACTGTCCCCATCGGGCAGGTACCGGCCATGTGACCGTAACTGACCGTATATCGCTCGCGCGCATTGGCCGGCGCGTCGGGCGCATTGAGATCCAGAGGTTCTATTGGTGAGCAGCCGAGTTCATTCGCTGCTGCGGAGGTTTCCCAGGCTGCAATTCGCTTGAAAGCGTGGCGCAGTCGTTCGTTTGCGTCGTCGGGCAATGGCGGCGCGATGACAACCGGGCTTTCTCCGGGCTTTTCGGCGAGCCTTACGCTGCCCAGACCAGACGAACGAAGCAGGAAGACGGCCATAACAAACTCCGTCGGTCCTTCCCGGAGCGGCGGAGCGATCGGGAAAGCGTGATAGTCAATATCAACGCCGTTGGAAGCTCCAATCAGCAAGGATTGCGCGGGGCCCGCCCTTCCGCCCCGCGGTCCGTCATGGATGTATCTCAGCCCCGGACCGATATGATCGCTCATTGTCTCACCCACTGGCAGATCGACGTGCGCCGCAATGCCATGGTCAGCCAGATGGTCCGCCGGACCGATCCCAGAGCGCATCAGCAGGTTCGGTGTCCAGAGTGCCCCTGCGGACACAACTATTTCATCGCCTTCGATGACTTCACCGGTCGCTAGAACAACGCCTTTTACGCGTTTCTTGTCTACAAGAAGAGTAGCCACTTCCGACTGTGTCCGGATCGACAGATTGCCGCGCGCGCGGACTTCGGGCGTAAGGTAAGCGCGACTGGTGGTTACCCGCTTCGCATCATCATCAATCGTTACCGGGAAAATGCCAAGTCCCGGCAACTGGCTTGGATCGTTGATGTCCGTGACCGTCCGGGCACCGAGTTCCACCATGCCATCGTAGAAAGCAAGCTGAGCCCGCCCCATCTCTTCCCTGCGCCAGCGCCTGACAGGAAGAGGCCCGCTACCGCCGTGGATGGGTGACGATCCGAAATCCTTATCTGTTTCCGCAGCGATGAACGTGTCTTTGACATCGTCCCATCCCCAGCCCGAAAGCCCCATTGCGGCCCAGCCATCGTAATCTTCCGGCAGACCGCGAAGGGTCGCAAGGCCGTTCACGGCGGAGGTTCCGCCAAGCAGGCGGCCCTGGATCATCGGGATCACGCCGGCTCCATTCAACATCGGTGTCATGGCGACGGGCTGCATGCCGAGCCAGGCCTCGGGTGCGCGTGCGGGGTCCAGAATACCATCTCCATAGGAATCATCATCCGCGCCGATTTCAAGCAGTGTGATGTTCAGGCCCGGATCTTCGCTAAGGCGAGCGGCGAGAACAGACCCCGCTGTGCCTCCGCCAACGACAATTATGTGCTTCGAAGCCGAATTCATTTCACACCCTCCCGATGGCAACCAGATTCACTTTGATTAGGTTGTTTGACCTATTTTTAGGTTATATGACCTAAATGGTCAACATCGAAAACGGGTACAGTGAAACGGGTGATCAACATGGGCAGAGGAATATCGACTGCGGATCGCATCGCCGAAGCCGGACGACGGCTCTTTAACTCCAAGGGATATGCAGCGACATCCCTGAATGAAATCGCCGCCGAAGTCGGCATTTCCCAGGGCAACCTGACCTACCATTTCCCAGCGAAACGCGATCTTGCCCTGAGGATCGAGGCCGATGCGCGCCAGATTGCGCAGGCACGGCGAAAGAACCTCAAACCCAGCAGCAATATTGCGGAGGATTATGTTGAACACCTGCTGTTCGCCATGAGCCTGACCTGGGACCACCGCTTCTTGTTCCGGGACCGGACTCAGTTTGGCTCGGGCATTGATGTCCGCAATTCGGAGTCGGAACTCACTGCGGACTTTGACGAGTTGCACACCCTCCTGAAAAGGATCGCTGCCGCAGGTATGTTCAGACAGGACGCGGTGACGGATTTGCTCATCCTTACCCGGGCGATCTGGATCGTGAGCCGCTACTGGATGGACTATCTGAGTGAATTCGAAGGGCGCGAGGAAATTACCTGGAAGGACCAGGAACGCGGAATCGAGCATCACTATGCCGTACTGCTTCCCTGCCTCACAGCAGAAGCGAAGCGGGATTTCCGTGCGGCGCTCACCCGTGCGCCAAGACAACCTATTGGAAATGGAACATCGTGACAGACCCTGAAAGAGCGAAACGTCACAATAAAAGGGGCAACTCAGACCACTTTCCCAAACCTGTCACGCCTACCGTGTTATTGCTTTTTCAATTCATTGCCGCGCTTACGGCACGAAGAAATGCAATGTTCTCCATCTCCCGGTTCGTGCGTTCATCCATGCTGGTCCCATAGGCAGGATTAGCTGAAAGCTTCACAATCGTTACGTTCCGCGAGGGGTCGACATAAACCAGCTGATTATAGATGCCGATGGCGCTGAATTCCCCCCGATCGCCGTCCGGAAGCCACCATTGGTAGCCATAGCCGAGATCTAGCGTGTGATCGGCAAGAATCGGCTGACCGGCCCTGAGATGCGGCGCATCGGCCTGGACGGAAGCCCTGACCCATGCTTCTGGTACGACCGGCTCGCCGTTCCAGAGACCGTGACCACGATACAGCTCGCCAAACTTGGCGAAGTCGCGCGCCGTTACGTTGAGACCGGCAAACGCCATTTCCATCCCGGTTGAATCGATCAGCCAATAGCTGTCGAACTCAAACCCCAGAGGCTCAACAAGTTTTTCCTTCATATAGTCTGTCAGTGAACGTCCCGTCGCATGCACCAGCAACGCACCCAGTGCCTGCGTGTCGCCGGAATTATACCGGCAGACTGTTCCGGGCTCCGACTCAGGCACCATATTCGCGACGAAAGATTCAAGCGACGTCACACCTGCCATTGCAGCTGCGAGCCGGTGCACCTCAGAGTTTGGATCATTATAGTCCTCGTTCCAACGCGCGCCCGAGGACATCTGCAAAACATTCCGGATGCTGACGCCATCATAGGCCGACCCTGTCTCAACCGGTATATAGTCGCTGATCGGATCGGAAATATCCCGGATGAAGCCTTCGTCGACCGCAATACCGACCAGCGCGGAAACGAAACTCTTGGCAACAGACCACGAAATCCATTGCACATCGCGCCCACCGCTCCGCATGTAGCGCTCAAGCCGCACCTTGCCGTTCTGAAGAACCAGCAAGCCGCACGTGTGGGTCTCTTCCAGGAAACCCTCCGTGGAGCGTTCCGCGCCTTCGAAACTGTACCTCTCCGGCAGGGCGAGGGCCGCCCCTTCTGCGAACTGGCAAGGCACTGAAGATGCCGCCATGCGCGTCGTCGGCAGCAGCTCCTTGTAGCGGGCGAAATTCTCGAACTGCGGCTGGCCTGTAAACAGGTTCAGGTCAGGCGGGCTCTGGTCTGGCATTTCACTTACCCCTTTGAATTATTTGTATTTCTGCCGCCACCAGCAAGTATATTTGCCGCTACGCTGCGAACCGCTTCGATATTTGCGGGAAGGACGCCAAGGTGCTGGAAAAAGGCCGCGCCGAAAGCCATGGATACGACTGCGAAGGCATGCTCCCTACCCATCCCCGCTTTTTCATCAGCGCCGCCCAGGGCGGCAACCTCGAGAATCAGTCCCTCATAGAGTGCCGCAAGCCGCTTACGAAGCGGTTCGTCCCGCAGAGCGAGATACCAGAGCTCCATAATCAGAGCGTTGGTTGTAGGATTCGCAAAAGCAGCTTCGAGTATCAGATCGGCCGTATGCTGCGCATTGCTTCCGGCAGGTGACCGGCTCAGTTGAGCTTCAGCACGCTCAAGCAGGCGGTCAACGAGCGCACTCACCATATCCGCCCGGTTCCCGATGAAATGCCGCACCAGCGGCCGCGGCTGTCCGGCCTCCTCTGCGACATCCGCCAGTGTGGTCTTGGCAAATCCCTTCTTGACGATGCATCGTTCGAACGCGGCAAGAATTTCCTCGCGGCGCTCTTCGCCGACTGGTGGTCGCCCCAAACTAGCCTCCAAGAGTTTTTTGTCATTTGTGACAATATACTCTCGCGCCTCAGCAATCAACCCATTTCACAGGGTAACCACGCCTGCCATTCGAGCAGAGCGACGCCGTGCGTCATACTTGACCCAGCACGTCCGCCCGGAAACGCTGTCGCGCTCCGGCAAGTTTCCTGATTTTTGAGAAGGTTCAGCTCGTGTCGGGCTCGGGCCAGCGTTTCAGCGCTTCGAGCAGCTGAACGGTCAGCCCACCCGAAACGAGCGCCACGGCCGCCGGCATACGGTGCGTGTTCGGGATGGGCGGCACATGCGGCCTTGCTTCACCCGCGGCCTGCCAGCGCTGGATCGTGCGTGCCAGGCATTTCGCGCGGCGTTTGTGATGTTTCATCGTGTCCAGCATGGCCTGCCAGCGTGCGATCAGCGGCGCGGCGGGGACGGGTCCGGGTACGGGCAGCGTCACCGGCCCTTTCAGGAAATGCGGACACGGGCGTGACTGCGCAGGGACCATGGCGAAGATGTAGCGGTACTCGGCGTCGGGAGTCTTCGGCGCGTAATAATTGCTGCCCATGCGGGGCTTAAGCGGCGCCAGATCCATCTGCAGCGCCAGCAGGAAGATCAGACGGCGGAGCAGCACGGCCAGCCGCTTCAGCTCTGCGCGGACACGCCGGTTCACCGATTTCGCTATGGTCTCCGGCGTCTTGTAGAGATCCGCATACACGCCCGCCTTCGCGATGGCGTGGGCGAGCGTGATGAAGGCCTGGGGGAGGAAATCGGTGCGATCTGTCATGGCGTGGAGACTGCCATGCGGAACTATCCGGGTGGATAGAGGCGCCGGATTCTGCCGAAACCTGCGGGACAGGCAGGCACCGGGCCGGTAGACACAAGCAGATCTGTTCGCGGACACCCCGGGCAATCTGACGCTGGCGAAGCAGGTCTTCGATATTGCAAAAGGACATAGAGATTCAGACCTGGATCATCACCGCCAGCTGGATGATTTCAGGTGATGCTTTAACATTATTCTGCGAGCGCGCATCCCGACGGGTCTACAAGCAGAAATTCATGTCCACCGAGGCGGCCGAGCAGCAACTCTTCCCCAAGAACTGCACCATTTGCCGGAGGGAACCCCTGCGTGAGACGTCGTTCGCACTGCATGGTTCCCTGTTCGTCCAGCATAAGCAATGCCCCCCCGGATTCCGTTGGCGTCAGCATCGCATTCTGCCACCGCCAGGGCAGGATCGAAATCAGACGGGCAAGATACGGGTGCCTTCCGACGACATCTTCCATCATGCCGCTGCGGGGCGCGACAAGCGTCACCCAGACATGCCCCGAAGGCCCGACAAAGACATCATCCGGAATACCGGGCAAACCGTCGGCGAAGACGGACAGGCTCCCTTTCCCTGTACCTTCCAGTTCATACCGCACCACGCGGTTGCGGCTGACCTCGACGATCAACAAGGCGGTCCCATCGGGGCTCACCGTCACGCCGCTCGGAAATGCCAGCGCATCGATCGCCACGTCAGCGTGGTCGGTTGATGGATCGTAGGCGATCAACCGTCCGTTGGCGCGGCCTTCGATAAAGTCCCACAGGACATAAGGCGCATTCGGGGCCGTGGTGACCGGCGTGTACTTCGTGCTGGCTTCCGTCATGTAGATGATGCCGTCCGGTCCGATGGCGACATCGTCGGGAAATGTCACGGGTTCACTCAAGCCGAGATTTATGTCCTGAACGCTGCCATCCGACGAGATTCGCTGGAGTCCGACCGGGAAAGTTGCAGACCAGTACGCATCCGCGTCCGGATCATAGGCAATGCCGATACTCTGCCCACTGAGACGCGCAATCTCGCGAGGACGCTGCTCCTGGCTGGCCTCCGGTGACAGTGCGCCCACGGGTAGCTCGAAGATCAGGCCGGTCTCGGTGCCAAATACGACGCGTCCATCCGGCAGGACGTCGACCGCCTCGAGATAAGGGTGGTCCAATTCGAATTCCTGGAACGACGCGTCCGCCACATGCTTCTCCGGGGTGGCAGGCGTTTGCCGCACAGCGATGGGCGAAATGGGAGAGGCCCAATAGGGCGTCACGATGAGCGTTAGAAAAACGAGGACGGCGGCGGCAGTGGTTCGCCGCCGTCTCAATTTATTCCAGAGGCTCATTCAGCCATGCCCGGACTGGCTTTTGAAGACTGGCGCTCCCGGGTCGTCATGCCCTGCCCGTCCGGTGCCCAACCCGGCGGCATGAACATGTAGCCAATCTTGTTGCGCAGGCCCTTGGCGTGCCAGACATCGCGAAAGAGATCCTTCCATCCATGCAGGCTGGCTTCGACCGGATTGTGGGTGTCGAGCTGTTGCAGGATGCCGAACACCGGCTCTTCCTTTTCTTCCGCGAATGTGCCGAGCATCCGGTCCCAGATGATGAAGGTGCCGCCATAGTTCTTGTCGAGATACTGGACATTGTTGGCATGGTGCACGCGATGGTGGGACGGCGTGCTGAAGAAGTATTCGATGACCGGCGGCAGCTTTTTCACGCGGCGCATATGCACCCAGAACATGTAGATAAGGTTGGTCTCAAGCGCGAACAGCGTCATGATCGGATCGAACCCCATCAGTGCGGCCGGAACAAAAAACCACGGCTCGATGAACGGCTCGGCAAAGGACTGGCGGAACGCCGTAGCGCCCAGATTGAACTTCCGGCTCGAATGGTGGACCACATGCGCGGCCCAGCCGATCCGCACCTCATGGACGGAGCGATGGTACCAGTAGACAAGAAAGTCGACCACCACATAGCAGAGCACGAAGGTGAACCAGTTGGACTCTATCTTCAAAGGTGAGAAGTGATAAGCCAGCATCAGCAGGCCCAGCATGAACCCCCTCATCATTGTGCGGATCGTGACATACACCACACCTGTGCTCAGGCTGCACAGTGAATCGTTCAGGGCATATTCGTGCCGCTTTTCCGCGAACTCGAGCGTCAGTTCGATGGCGATGAGGACAACGTAAACCCCCAGCGACCAAAGCGGCACCTGCTCCAGAAGATTTTCCCACATTGTTGAAAGCTCCTCGTTGTTCCGGCTAGTACTTGACGTTCAGCTGCACACCCCAGGTCCGCCCCATGCCCGGGGTCCTGAACCAGTAGTCGTCTGCGATGTTGGAGCTGGTATAGTAGTATGTGTCAGACATGTTCCGTCCCCAGAGCAGGACTTCCCAGCTGTCGTTCTCTGCGCCGAAACCCATGTGAGCGTTCCAGACGAAATAATCGTCGACATAGAACAGGGGCGAAGTATCCACACTGGCCTGATAATCGCTGCTGTAGGCGAAGTCCGCACCGATCCGCCCGTAGAGCCCGTTCAGGATGGGCCGGCGGTATTCGGTCATGCCATTGAGCTGCCAGGTCGGCGTCTGCGGAAGGGAATGATCCTTGAAGTTCTGCAGCACGCCCACGCCGTCGAGCCCCATGAACTCTTTCACATTGGACTCCAGCCAGGATCCGCCAAACCGGAAATACAGCTCCGGCGTCGCCTGCCATTCGATGTCGGCTTCCGCACCTTTGATATTGGATTTGGGAACATTCAATATCTGGGTCAGTAGTCCGAACACGTCATCGGCTATGTTCCCGATGATCTGCTTGTCTTCATAGTCGTAGTAGAACAGGGCCCCGTTGATGCGGACCCGTCCGTCCGCAACCGTCGTCTTCACGCCAGTCTCGTAGGCGGTGAGCTGTTCTTCCTTGTATGGCGCCAGCTGAACCCAGCTTGATGCCGCCGCGCCGTTATAACCGCCGGACTTGAAGCCCCTGCTGACACTTCCGTAGACGAGGAGGTCATCGGACGGTTTCCAGTCGAGCCCGATTTTTCCGGACAAGTTGTCATAGCTCGAACTGTCCCGGAACACGCCGGAACTGCCACCATAGACCGTGACGGCTCCGGTGCCGGCGTCGACCTCATAGCTTGCATCGGCTGGGTTGATCGTCGCGCAATCACCCATCTGGAGCGGTGTCGATGACAGGAAGAAGCTGTCCGCAAAGCCGGGGATGGGACCGGAATCGAGCTGGTTGTAGAGATAGGAAAGGCCGCCATCGACATCATAGGAGCAGCCGGCCCAGTCACGGTCTTCCTGCGTGTAGCGCAGACCGAATGTCCAGCGCCAGTCAGGCGTCATCATCCATTCGGTGTGGGCGAACAGTGCCGCCGTTTCGGTGTCCTGCGTATAGCGGGTGTCCACCGCCCCAAACAGGCCGAGATAGATTGTCGACTCGCTGCCAAGCGCGAGCCAGCTCTCGTCCACTTCGTCTTTCGAGTAATACCCGCCGAGCACCCAGCTGAGACTGTCGGAAGCCTCGCCGGCAAGGCGCAGTTCCTGACTGTAGGCATCGATCGATGTATCGAAAATGACATCCAGGTTTTCTATGGACGTGCCATCCCAGTCATTGGACTCATGACGGTCGAAGGACTCATAGGCCGAAACCGATGTCAGGGTCATGTCGCCAATGTCCCATGACACATTGGCCGAGGCGCCCCAGCCCTCATTGTCCCGTTTCGGACGAAGCGTCGCGCTCCAGTCGGCGCTGCGGGGATCGGTCAGATCCGGCAAGTCGGCTTCGGCCGGCGGGGGGAAGTAGATCGCCAGATCCGGAACCAGCGGCACATAGGCGAAATATTGCGGCGCCGGATTGTCGGACTTGTCGCGGTATCCGTGTGCTTTCAGGAGGACGGAAACGGAGTCGCTCTCATCCCATTCGAGCATTGCGCGACCGGCCAGCTTGTCCTGTTTGCCAAGCGTATCGCCGGGGCGGGAAGAACTTTTCTGCCACCCTTTCTCTGACTGCGTCGTGGTACCCGCCAGGCGGAAACGGACACGATCAGACAACGGGCCGCTCACATAGCCTTCGGCGTCGAATGTCGAAAAGCGGCTGTAGCCGAGCTTTGCGCCAGCTTCCAGGTCGCGGGTCGGGCGCTTGCTGATCAGGTTGATCGCGCCGCCGGTCGTGTTGCGGCCATAGAGGGTACCCTGCGGTCCCTTCAGGATTTCGACACGCTGGATATCGAACTGCGGTTCCCGCGTCATGGTCGGATAAGGCAGGTTCACCTCATCCTGGTAGACCCCGACCGTCGACGTGCTGTTCGAGCTGTAATCGTCGAAGCCAACGCCACGGATTGTATAGACCGGCACACCGGTCACCCCCGTATCGGTCTGGCTGAAGCCCGGTGTAATCATGGCAAGGTCGCCGACGTCTTCGACACCCAGAGCTTCCAGCTGAGCGCCGTCAAACGCGCTGATGGCGACACCGATATCGTCGACGTTCTGCTCGCGGCGCTGGGCCGTGACGACAACTGTGTTCAGCCTGGCTTGCTCGTCGGCCGGGGCGGCCTCCTGTGCGATGGCTGGCATAGCGAAGCACAATGCCGACACGCCGACCGTTCCGGCCAGTAAAAGGCGGTTACCCGAATTCATCGTGATTTATCTCCCTGAGCGGCGGCGCTTTCTCTGACGAAGCACTCGCACGGCGTGCCCTACGTATTCATCGCAGGTCATCGCCCGGGAAGATCAGGAAAGGTCAAAAGTGGATCATTTCGCGCCAGTTGACGTTGCGCGATTCTTACCCCTCCGGGCGCCAAAACCGGACGCGCAACAGGGCTAGCGCCTGAGCGCCTGCCTGTATTCGGAGGGTGTCGCGCCAGTCCAGGCACGGAAGGCACGCCTGAAATTGCCGGGTTCGCTATACCCGACAGCGCTCGCGACTTCCTCAACGGTCAGCGCCGGATTGCTGAGGAGGTCTTGCGAGACCGAACTGCGGACATCCGCCAGCATCACCGAGAAAGACAGGCCGACCTTGGCAAGATGGCGCTGCAGCGTGCGCGGTGGAACGGCCAGCTTCGCCGCGAGCGCTGGCAGGCTGGAATAGCGCGCCGGTTCCCGCGTCAAGCATTGGCGCGCCTCCCGGACCAGCGGGGCTTCTTCCCGCATTCTCACGACCAATTGCATGCACAGTTCCCTGCACTGATCATATGCCAGTTCATTGGAGAGCACAGGCGGATCGTCCAGAATTTCCGCCGACAGCAACATCTCACTCTTCGGAGCGTCAAATTCCAGCGGGCACCGGAAGAAGTCGCGATATTCGTCGACATAGGCCGGTTCAGGATAAGCGAAGCGCACAAGGTTGGCATGCACCCGCGCGTTGGGTTTACCTGTGTCAGGCAGAGCTGTTCCCGTGAGGTCCGACAGGTAGGAGTAGATCGCCGCAAACATGTCCTCGGTCAGATAGGGACGCAGGAGCGGACCGGACGACGGCGGCATGAAGGCAATCGACGACGTGTTCCCGTCTTCCTGCATCACCAACCGACCGACCGCTCCGCCGATCGGCGCAAATTCTGCGCCGATCTCGATGGCCTTGCGGACGGTCGGGGCGCACAACATCATGAGGCCGAGCACGCCAATACCGGACAATCGTGACCGCCTGCCCGTCTGCAGGCCAAGCGCCTTGTCCGTCCGCAATGCAATCAGATTGTGAAGGAACCGGTTATTCTGGGCGCTGGTCAGGATGCAGTGCGGATCCCGCATATTCCGTTCCTGCAGGCCGGTTCCCTCAAGAACCTTCTCGATGTCGACACCGTTGTCTTCAATCCATTGCCAGGTAGGCAGATGAACGGCCGCGCTTATGAGATACTTGTCGATCATCCTGCCTCACGGAACCATCAAGGGGGATGAGACTTACTCGCTCCTTCCCGCTCCGTCACCCCAATTCAGCGCAAGCAGACGTGATACAACTGGCGCAGTCAGACGAATTCAAACCGATTTCCGCTTTCCGCAGACGAGCACAACGCAGGCCACGACCAATTCGCGCCAATCAAAAAGGGCTCCCTCGCGTGGCGACTTGGACCCGCCCGCCGCTCCAGACATTTCTTTGATGGATAGGCCGTGCACGAACGTATGTATTTACGCGAATTCCCGGAGCCGAAGCTCCAGTATACACTGTCTCAAAACCTCTTCGTTAGACCCGCAGTTCTATCGGCAGTCTCTTGATGGCACTCACGAAGTTCGACCTGATATATTCTGGCTCAGTGGAAACCTCATAATTCGGGAATCTGCGAAGAAGCGCCTCAAGCAGAACTTCGATTTGCATCGTGCCAAGCCGAAAGCCAAGGCAGTGATGAATGCCGTATCCGAAGGTGATATGTGCTTTTGAATTATCGCGTCGGATATTTAGGTCGTGGGGATCCACGAAGACTTCCGGATCACGATTGCCCGCGCCATAAAGCATGGCGACACGATCTCCTTTGGCGACCATCTTTCCGCCGATCTCAACATCTTGAGTAGCGGTCCGTGACATATGGTAGACGGGAGATACCCAGCGCAGGATTTCCTGCACAGCTCAGGAATGAGGGACGGGTCTTCAATGAGTGCTTCTCGCTGGTCGCGATAGAGCGACAAGGCCCAGACCGCACCGCTCAAAGAACTTCGGGTCGTCTCATTTCCAGCTGCGATCATGTTGGAAAAATAGCTGATCTGTTCGTCTCGTGTCAGCGGACTCCCGTCTTCCTTTTTGGCATGCGCAATCTGTGACAACAGGTCGTCTTGTGGCTCCTTACGTCGTGCCTCAAGCAGAGACCATCCGTAATCAAAGATCGCAAGGTAGCGTTCGTTCGCCTCTTCCAATGAAGGAGCATATTCCGGATCGTCGGTTCCGAAGACGGCGTTTGTAAATTCAAAGACCCGCCATTCGTCCTCGACTGGAACGCCCATTATTGAACAAACCGTTTGTATTGGGACTTTTGCCCCGACATCCGTAACGAAATCCAAATCACTATTTCCGCGAAGGCTCTCCATCAGGCCTTCTGCCCGTTCCTGCACGTTCGACTTCAATTTCGAGATATTGGCAGGCATGAAATTGCTACCAACCAGGTTTCGAAACACAAAGTGTTCCGGATCATCCATAGACAACATGAACCGGCGGAGCACCTGCCCGATCTCAGGCGCCATCGCGGCACGCGTAGCCGTGGGTATCCGGAATCCTAGCGTTGAAGTGAAATGAGCGCTGTCCCGTGACAAAGCCCGAATATCCTCATGGCGGGTCAGAAGCCAAACCGGCTCATTTTCAGGCGCACCTTCATCCAGCCAGATTGGATCGCGTCTGCGCATCTGATCATAAGTTGCGTGCGGATGCCCGTTTGCAAAGTGGTCAGGGTTAAGTAGCGAAAACAAATCCCTCTCCTCTTTTGTTCATTCCAATTACGGTTTCACGTGCCCTGCACCCAGACAGGTAAAGCGATATGCCCGCTTTGGTCTTGGCTGCCGGATCGGTCGCCAGCCTTCCCCTATCGCAGGACCCAGCCTGCCCCAACCTTGAGGTTGGGCTACAAGGCCTGAGGGGAAGCTCCTGATCAAGCCGAAGCTCAATCAGGAGCCTAACGTTTAATGGCGAAGCGATACCTGAATGGCGACTGTCCGTGGGCGGTCTGCCAGTTTCGTCACAGTGTAGTAGTCCGGTGTCGAACCTGGCGGAGCTGAAAACGGTGTCTCGAAGGCTTGGGATATCGTCTTTTCGTCAGTCAGATTCTTACCTACGAGCGCAACCTCCCAGTTCCCGGTACGGTTCCCTATCGCCAACCTCAGATCCACTTTCGCAAAGGCATCCTGACGAGAGTCCTCAAACAAGGTGGCATTGGTGAAGTAGTCGGATCTATAGGCGACCCCCAGGTTCCCTCTCCAGATGAGAGTCGAAGTCAGATCGCGTTCAATATCGAGGGTCAGATTGCCACTCCACTCAGGAGCATTCAGCAGGCGTGCCCCGGAAATATCGCCGACGCATCCTGGAATGATATTGTCAGGAGCAACGCATGGACCACTCGGATAGGAATCATACGAAGCATCGAGATAGGCTAGGGAGCCGGCCAGAGAAACGCCCTCTGCAATTTTAAACGCACCTTCCAGTTCCATCCCTTCCGTTTTGGCGCTGGCAGCATTTCCGAAATCGAAATTGACTCCGTTAAACTGGGAAACCTGCAGATCAGTATAGTCCGTTGAAAAGAAAGCCGCATTGAAGGTTGCCCTGCCATCAAACAGGGTGCTTTTTGCACCAAGCTCAATCGTCTCGGCTTCCTCGGGCTCGAACTCAAAGTTTGACGCAACCGCATTGGACGATGCGCCAGCAAACCCGCCACCTTTGGAGCCCTTTGCGTAAGTTGCATAGAGCATCACATTCTCGGTGGCGTCCCATTGCAAAGTAACTGCCGGATCCAGCTGGTCTTCACTTCGATCACCCGCAAGCGACGTCAGGAGCGACGATGGAGGCACGACACCAACCGAACTTCTGTCGAGGGTCGCAGACTTGTCTTCGGACGTGTAGCGAACGCTCCCGATCAACCGAACTGCATCGGACACATTCCATGTTCCCTGCCCGTACACAGAAAATACTTCCGACGACTGGGCGAACACACGCTCGTCATTTCCCGTAAATGGACCGAAGTTGAAGAATGTTTGTCTGCGTATGTCTACATCCTGATCAAGGTACATGGCACCGAGAATGTACTCGAATGTCTGGCCACTCGGAGACAACAATCTCAGTTCCTGCGAAAACTGGGAATATCCATCGTAAAACGTCGCAGCGAGCATTGGCACTCCGCTGAAATCGGCATCCACGAAGTTTTCGCTATCCAGATCGCCATAAGCAGTGGTCGACTGGAGCAAAAATTCTCCCAGGTGAATATCTGCGTTCACCTGCCCAACGAAGGATTCCGTATCGTCGTGTTCCGGTATGAGCACATCGTCCGACTCTTTTACGTAATCGGCTTCGGCGCCTATGGGGCCAGTTTCAAACGGAGTGCCTGAAATTTCAGCCTTGGCATAATCCAGTTTGGCACTGAGCGTCACATTGTCAGACGCATCATATACCGCCCAGAAGCGAGCTGCATTCATGTCATTTGAAGGCTCCATACGGCCTTTCGTCTGGTTGTAGGTATAACCATCATCCTGACTACTCTTGAGGGCCAGCCGCGCCTTGAGCCGATCACTGACAGGCCCGGAAAGAATTGCCGTCAAAGAGGTTGTATCAAACTCAAACTCATACTCACCAGTGACACTGGCTTCGAATTCATCCGTCGGCTGTTTTGACACAATCTTGATTGCGCCCGCGCTGGTGTTTTTGCCAACCAGAGCGCCTTGTGGACCGCGAAGGACCTCTATTCGTTCGACATCAAGAAACGGCACCTGGAACAGGCGCGCCCGACCGCCATATACACCATCCACAAACATACTGACGGACTGCTCAAACGCCAGATTCCCGGACTGGGTTCCGATTCCCCGAACGTAAATTTCATTGTTCCCGGGGGTGTCGTTAATCTCGAGGTTCGGGATCGAGGTATCCAGCTCTTCGAACGTCTGCACGTTAAACCGGTCAAGAGTTTCGCCATCCACCACTTGCACAGAAATTGGCACGTCCTGAAGTCCCTGCTCTCGCATGAGGGACGTCACCTCCACAGTGTCCAACCTGAGTCCCCGCTCGGCCGATGAGGCCTCATTCGGAGCGGCTGGATCTACCTCCTGGGCATGCCCAAGTCCTGCCCCAACGATGAATGCGGTGGATGCGCAAAGGAAGCTACGCAAATTACGACGATGTCTGATTGTCATTATTCTCTCCCTACCCGGCCTCTTTGAGCCGGCTCTATATTGTCAATAATCTTGACTTTTTCCATTGAGCCGTCAACAACTTCTCGTTGCGCAGTGAAGTTACGACTCAATACCCAATCGCACTTTTTTTGCGCAATCGCGGATCAACTCGCAATAAACCTCTCCGATATTCGAAAATGCACTGAAAGATGATTGCGTTTTCCCTTTGCTGCGCACGTTGCGTAGCAAGCGATCATCACGATAATTTTCGATACGAGATTTAATATGTCGGATTGTCCGTCTGTGGTGCACCGCAACAATCCGGAGCCGCCTGGACAATTCATAACGTGCTGAACGATATATTATTCAGCTTACTGAATTATTTCCCGCTCAGAACTTTTTACAAAGTTCAGATGGCTCAGCCGCCTTCATCAACCGGCTTGTTTGATACTCCAGAAAATGGAAAAAAACGTTCACGCGCTCGCCATTTTAATTTAATGGCTTCCGCATGCCTCGCCTGAGCCGATCGCATGGTCTGACACAATGGCTGCGTTCAAGACCAGACGCCCGGATTCGCGATCTCAAGCCGAACTGCTCCGACAATGTCAGACAGACGACGTCAGCATCTGCTCCATTGACTGTTTTGCCAATTGCCGGGACTTCGCCTGCTTTACGCCCAGACCGATCAGGGCCATGATCATTATGTCCTGCATGCGCTCGGCAGCTTTTGGGCGAGTCAGGCCGCGTTCAATGATATTGGCCATGACCGAATGACAGGCGCCGAGCCAAAGCAGCAGCCCCGCATCCTGAGCTTCCGGGCGAAGCAGTCCCTTTGCGCACGCGGCGTCCATGTCCTTTTTCAGCCCGGCGTTTAGTGGATCGTCCCGACCGGTCGCCATCCTGAAGCCCGCGGCCATCACGATCGCGCGATTCTTCTCGGTGAGGGCATATTCAGCGGCCGTCCGCATCCCGCCCGCCAAACGTTCCAGCGGATCGGAAAGGTCCTTGTTGGACTCGGTGACGCGGGCTTCAATGTCCAGCCGGATCTCGGTGGCAATGGCATTGGCGAAATGTTTCTTGTCTTCGAAGTGATTGAAGAAACTGCCTTTTGCAACTCCCGCGGCGGCAACGATGTCGTCGATCGGCACGGCATCCACAGGCCGCTCCGCAAACAGCTGCAATCCCGCATCCATCAGGGACTTGCGCGTTCGCGCACTCCGGAAATTTACGACCCGTGATGAAGCATCGGTTGGCATCAGAAACCTCACTTGACTAAATAGTCATGTAGCGTTAGTTGACCAAAAAGTCAATAAAACAAAATGGGAGGCAGGCATGATACCTATCATCAAAATAGAAGACATCGCGCATGTTCGGTTTGCAGCGCCAGATTTGGGCGAGATGCAGGCCTTCCTTGAAGATTTCGGCCTGTCTTGTTCCACACACAATGGGCGCCTTTATGGGCAGGGAAGCGGCGGCCATCCTTTCCTGCACGCCACAGAAACCGGTGAACCGGCCTTCAAGGCGCTGGGCCTGCGCGCGGAAAGCATGGAAGACCTCGAAGCTTTGGCAAAGGCTGAAGGCCTGGCCATTGAGGCTCTGGATGATCCGGGGGGTGGGCATGTCCTGCGTCTCACCGATCCGGACGGGTTCCGGGTAGAAGTTATCGCTGGACAGCAAATGGCGGCACCGGCAGACGCCCTCGCGGACGGTCCCCACAACAACGCCTCGGCCCGTCCGCGGATCCGCGAGGCTGTACGCCTGTCGCAAGGCCCCTCTCACGTCCTTCGCCTGGGTCATGCTGTACTGAATGTTTCGGACTTCCGGGTTTCCGAGAAGTGGTACAAGGAGCGTTTCGGCTTTCTGACCTCTGACGAAATAGAACTGGCTCCCGGAACGGCGATGGGGGCTTTCATGCGTTGCGACCGCGGGGACCAACCGACGGATCACCACACCCTGTTCCTCGCGCAATTGCCGCAACCCGTTGGCTTCCTCCACGCTGCCTTCGAAGTAGCGCACTTGGATGACCTCATGCTGGGCCACGCACATCTGAAATCGAAAGGGCGCGACCAGGCCTGGGGTGTCGGTCGCCACATCATGGGAAGCCAGGTCTTCGACTATTGGCGCGACCCCTGGGGGCACGAACTGGAACATTGGACCGATGGTGACCTTTTCACAGCCGCCGATCCACCGAACAAGATGCCTTTTACCAGCCTGCTTGCCGTCCAGTGGGGGACCCCACACCCCATGATGGCGGGCGAGTCCAAATAAGCGGCATCAGGAACAAGCTCATGAAACTCGCGACCTACTCAACAGCCAGTGACGGCAAACCCAGGCTCGGCATCGTGGTGAACGACACCATCATCGACACCGGCTTTGCTGGAACCATGACGGACTTGATTGCTCAATGGGACAATCAGAAAGACCGTCTGCAGAATTTGACGCAATCCGGAGAAAGCCAGCCACTCTCTTCGGTGATCCTCCACGCCCCCATTGAACGCCCCGGAAAGATCTGGGCGATCGGCCTGAACTATGCCGACCACATTGAAGAATCCAGAATGGAGACACCCACCCGTCAGATCTGGTTCACCAAAGCCCAGACTTCGATAAATGGCCCTTACGATCCAATCCTGATCGCAAAGGGTGGCGAATTTGTCGATTACGAAGTCGAACTGGTGGCTGTAATTGGAAAACGCGGGAAACATATCCCAGCCTGCGACGCGCATGAATATGTGTTCGGGTATTGCGTCGGAAATGATGTTACAGAGCGCATGTGGCAACATGCCGGACCGCAATGGTCACTGGGCAAGAGTTTCGATACGCATGCCCCCATCGGCCCATGGATCACGACGGCAGATGAAATAGCGGATCCACACGCCTTGAGCATATCCTGCTCCGTAAACGGAGTGATTCGGCAGAAATCCAGCACGCGGCATCTTGTTTTCGATATCTGGCAGCAGATCGAACACCTTTCAGGCGCGATGACCCTGGAACCGGGCGACCTGATCTTCACCGGCACGCCCGGCGGTGTCGGCGCAGCAATGGATCCGCGGCAGTTCCTCCAGGCGGGTGATACTGTCCGCTGCGACATCGAACAGCTTGGCTTCATCGAAGGCAAGATGGAAAAGGAGGTCTGAGTCATGTCCGGTCTTGATTGCGATGTCTTGATAGTCGGCGCAGGACCAACCGGAATAAGCCTTGCGCTCATCGCCGCGCAGTACGGTGCCTCCGTTATTATCTGCGAGAAGGAAGCTGACGTTTATCCACTGCCAAGGGCGGCACATATCGACCATGAGGTGATGCGTATCTTCCAATCCGTCGGGGCCGCAGAAGAGATTGCAGCCACGAGCCGCACAACAAGCCACTACGACTTTCTGACGGCTGACGGTGAGATCCTGTTACGATTTGACGGGTCCGACCAGATCGGTCCCGGTGGCTGGCCCGGCGCCAACATGATTCACCAGCCTTCACTGGAACGCGCCCTGCGCAAAAGACTTCCAGACACCGACCGCATCGAGTTGCGTACACTCTGGACATTTGTCGGCTATGAAGAGACAGGCGAAAGCGTATCAGCGAAGTTCGAAACGCCTGAAGGTTCTCGCACCGTCACCGCGCAGTTCCTCGCCGGCACGGACGGAACCCGCAGTCCAGTGCGCGCGGCGGCGGGCATCGAACTCGATGACCTCCAGTTCGATGAACCCTGGCTGGTGATCGATACGATCGTCCAAGACTTTGAACGCCTACCAAAGGTCAATCTGCAGATCTGTGATCCGGCGCGGCCAACCACGTGCGTCCTGATGGGTGAAGGGCGCCATCGCTGGGAGTTCATGATGCTGCCTGGTGAAACGCCGGAACAGGTTCTTGATGATGCGTTCATCGCAGGCTTGCTCGAACCATGGAAGGTCGATGGCGCTGTCATCCTGGAACGCAAGGCCGTCTATCGCTTCAATGCGCGCGTGGCGAAGTCGTGGAAGAAAGGGAGGGTCCTGCTCGCCGGCGATGCGGCGCACCAGACACCACCGTTTGCCGGACAGGGATTGTGCGCTGGCGCCAGGGACGCTGCGAATCTCGGGTGGAAGCTCGGAATGGTCGCTTCCGGAAAAGCCCCTGAGGAGACGCTTGATACCTATCAGATCGAACGCGAACCGCACGCGCGGGCGACAATCGAGATGGCCATGATGATGGGCCGGACCGTGTGCATTACCGATCCGGCGGCAGCGGCAGAGCGGGACCGTCAGATGCTCGCCGCGCGCGCTGCCGGGCAGTCGCCCGACGGTCGCACAAACTACCCCGAGATCATTTCAGGCCTGATCTTCGAGGGCGGCTCCGGCGCAGGCACTTACTTTCCGCAATTTGTTTCAGCAGACGGCAGGACGCGCCTGGACGACGTGTTAGGCGCGGGTGCCTGGCTCATCGGAAACTGCGGGTCTTCAGACTTTCCTGATCTAAAGACAGTAAACCTGAAGTCTGAAAAACTGGGTTCAGCAAAGAGCGATATTCAAAGGTGGCTCGCCCGCCATCATGTTGAGGCGGTCCTGATCCGTCCAGACAGATATGTGTTCGGAACCGGCTCACCAGTGGCGCTGGCGGAAGCATGGCAGAATTTACTGGCGTCAAAACCGGCGCCTAAACTCCAGAAAGCATCGTCTCGAGGTCCGTGAATCTGACAATGCCTCCACTGGCAATTCCTGTCGGGGAAAGCTCAATCACCGGCATCCGTCTGCGATTGGCAGCACGCGCTCGGCGGACGACGGTGTTGCGTCGTCTGCTCATATCCATATCCCAGTTCGTACAGGCCTGCTTCGCCGTTCGCGCGGCCGAGAAACTGAATCCCCGCGGGCAGGTTTTCATAGGTGAAGCCCATCGGCACAGTCAGCGCCGGCAGACCGCTCGGCGGTGCCAGGCGCTGGGAATTGTCGCCTTTGTAATCTTCTTCGACCCTATCGAGGCGCGCGGGCGGATAGCGCCATGACGGATAGACCAATGCATCCAACCGGCTGTCATCCAGGGCTGTCAGCAAATCGTTCTTGATCCTCTGGCGCACCTCATTCTGAGACGGGTCTCCGCATGGCGTTCCGTCTGCTCGCGTCGCAACATCCACTCCGGCTTGTCCAAACCATTCCCAGGCGCCTTGCGTATAGGGGGCGTAGGTGCCCGCTTCAAAGGCCTGCATGGGATCATCGATCTTTGCATTTATGCCAGGCTGGGTGAGGTACTCGTGTACATCCTTGCGAAAGGACCGGCACCCCCAGCTTGCTTCCAGGTCTTCCTTTATATTCGGGATTGGTGCTGGATCGACAATGATCGCTCCAGCATTCTTCATGTCTTCCAGCGCGGCGTTGAACAGCGCCATCACTTGCGGATCGGTATCTTCAACTGTGGCCAACTCCCGGACGACACCGATGCGTGCGCCTTTCAAACCTTCACTCTCCAACGCTGCCGAATAGTCGGCTCCGTCGCCAACGAGCACGGACAGCATTCGCGCATTGTCCTCCACAGTGCGCGTGATGGGCCCGACCACATCGGAGCTGAGGACCAGCGGGACAATGCCGTCGAGACTGACCAGGCCGTGCGTCGATCGCATCCCGACCAGCGACAGGTGCGAGGACGGACCGCGGATCGAGTTTCCCGTGTCGGTTCCCAGCCCGGCGAGCGCAAAGCTGGACGCCACGCCGGACGCCGTTCCGCCTGAAGACCCGGCAGGCGTGTAGTCCAGATTGTAGGCGTTGGCGGTGATGCCGGCGCTGGTGCTTTCCGTCCGTTTGGCGCTGAAGGCCCATTCGGCCATGTTGGTCTTGGCGAGCAAAATCGCCCCGGCCGCCTCAAGCCGATCGATGATCAAGGCGTTGTCCGGCGGAACATTGTCGCTCAGCATTTCCGAACCCGCCGTCGTCGGAATTCCTGCGACATCTATATTGTCTTTCACGAGTATCGGCGTGCAGAAAAGCGGCGGCCGTTCGTCAGAGGCATCGACGCGCCTGGCCTGTTCCCGCGCCCGGTCGTACAGCTTGAACGTGATCGCGTTCATATGGCTGGCCTGATCGAATGTCTCGATGCGTTCGATATAAGCTTCGACCACAGCTGCGCAGCTTGTCTTGCCCGCGTTGATCGCCGCCTGCACATCCGCGATGCGGCCTTCAACGATCAAGTCATCAGGGGCCACGCCGGCAATCATCGGCGTCTCGGCCTCCTGATTCTGTTCTTGCCCCTGCGGACCGAAGCAACCAGTTGCTGTGCAGCATGCCAGGGCCAAACCTGTGATTTTTTTTACGATCATGGCTTTCTCCTGGTCCACCTAATTCGATTGGCCGAGAAAAATGTCCGACCCTTGCGTCATGCGTAGCGGCGTTCACCACCCCGCACCAAACTTATGGCTGATGGGAACCGTCGACAACACTGGTGATGAACTCAGAATCCGGCGCCCCAAATTGGGGCTCTGTCAGACAAACGGCGGATCGAAATCTCATACTATCTTGACGCAAACACGCAGGTCGCCATCACGAGTTCAATGGCGGACACTCAATTCCACCAAGATCATGCGGCAAGAATTCGGTTGTGAGCATCAAACCCGACGACCCTGTTCCTGCCGGTATTTTTTGCTTCATAGAGAGCCCGGTCGGCTTCCCGGATCGCTTCGTCGATGCTTCCGTTTGACGAGATCAGACTGACGCCAAAACTTGCCGAAACAATCAGGTCGGCTGCCTCACCTTCAAACGTCAGCTCGCAAATGGCCAGACGCAACCGGTCAGCTACGCCGAGGGCCTGATCGTGAGATACATCGCCAAGAAAGATCGCAAACTCTTCGCCGCCCCATCGCGCCATATGGTCTGATGGCTTGCGCAATTCTCGGCGCGCCGAATTAGCAACTCGCTTCAACACCTGATCGCCGACAGCGTGACCCAAGCCGTCATTTATCTGCTTGAATCGATCCATATCGAATACGATCAGAGCCGACATGCTGCCAGATCTGTTCATGCGAGCCTGTTCAATCCTGACGGCTGAATAGAAAGCTCGGCGGTTCAGAGCGCCAGTCAACGAGTCCACGGAGGCGAGTTTTTTCAATCGTTCGTTTTGTACTTCGATGTAGCGTTCACGACGATAGTGAACATAACCAGCTGGGATGGTGATAAAGGCCGCAGCAAGCCCCGCAATGACAATGAACAGAATTCCATTCTCATTGAGCTTGAACAGCACCATCAAAGTAGAGAAGAGAAGCGCAGCGATCACGCCCAAACTGCTGACCAAAAAGGGCAGATGGGTCGGGTGGCGCCTGATATGGCCAACAATGATACTTTGTTTCAAATCCATCCAAACGAAATGCCAGAAAAAGACTATCATTCCGTTTCTGACCGCTGGTGATTTATTTTGAACCGGCGCGAATTCGGCCGTTTCCAACATTCAGACTATTGGGCCATCCTGCTCTGCCCCACAGGGGTGGTCCACCGGTTTTGTTAGTCCGGCGGTTTTCACGTAGCGGCGTTCATGCCGCTACCTCCTCACAGTAAGGCGGTATGAACGCCGCGGGCAAGATGGTTTGTGGAGCGGGTGGCCGGTAGCCCAGAGAAGAGTGCGGGCGCGCGGTGTTGTAGTGCCGCCGCCAGGTTTCGATCAGGATCTGGGCCTCCCTGAGATCGAAGAAGATTTCCCTCGCCAGCAACTCGTCCCGGAGCTTGGAGTTGAAACTTTCGCAGTATCCGTTTTCCCATGGGCTTCCCGGTTCGATATAGAGCGTCTTCACGCCGATACGTGCCAGCCAGTCACGGAGGGCTGTTGCAATGAACTCAGGGCCATTGTCAGAGCGTATGTGTTCCGGCGGCCCATGCCGAACGAACAGCTCACCCAGCGTGTCGAGGACATCCCGTGAGTTCAGCTTTCGCTCGACTCGGATGGCGAGGCACTCCCGTGTAAACTCGTCGACCACACACAGCATGCGGAACACACGTCCATCATGGGTGCGGTCCTGCACGAAGTCATAGGACCAGACATGGCCTTTGTGCGCCGGCCTCAGCCGCACACACGAGCCATCATTCAGCCAGAGACGACCGCGTTTTGGTTGTTTCATCGGCACTTTCAGCCCCTCCCGTCGCCAGATGCGGTAAACCCGCTTCTCGTTCACATGCCAGCCATCATTTCTGAGGAGCGCCGTGATCCGGCGATAGCCATACCGGCCGAACCGTTCGGCCAGGCGGATAATCGCCGATGTCAGGGCGTCCTCATCATCTCGCCGTATGGGCTGCTTGCGCTGGGTCGAACGGTGCTGGCCGATCACACGGCAAGCCCGGCGTTCGGAGACGCCAAGCTCTTCCACCACGTGATCGACTGCAGCACGACGACGCGAAGGGCTTAGAACTTTCCCCGCACGACTTCCTGAAGGATCTGGTTGTCCAGCGTGAGATCAGAGACTGCGCGCCGAAGCCGGGCGTTTTCCTTCTCCATATCTTTCATGCGCTTGGCTTGGTCGACCTGCAGGCCGCCATACTCTTTGCGCCAGCGGTAGTAGGTCTGTTCGGTCACACCGACGGCGCGCGCCGCCGAAGCTGCAGTTTCACCGCGAGCGAGGCGAACCTCCACCTCCCGCAGTTTCGCAATAATCTCTTCAGGCTTGGCTCTCTTGCCCATGTCTCAGCTCCATATCTGAAGCCGGAACTAACTCAAATAACGGACCACTTTTCGGGAGGCAGACCACAGGCTGGCTCAATTCACCTGAGCGTGTATTCCGACACGCGTCAAATACCCGAAAATAGTAAGTTGTACGGAACCTTACATCTGTGTCGGAATTCGCCGGCGTATTCCCCCGATCAACACTCAGCTCCGCTGGTACGCCAGCACACGCAGACAGCATGCACGATAGGGCGACCATCGCAATCCGCAGCCACCCCCCCACCATTTCGTGTGACGTCTCGGTCAAAGCGCAACCTCCCACACTTGCAGAAAAGCAGATTGCACGAAAAGGCGTGTAACTTGAAGTAGAATCTCTCAAAAGGAGAAATTCAATGGCGCAGAGTCGAAACTCCAAATGCGACTTGTTCGATTGCAACAACTGCAGCCCACCAACATCCCTGTATTGCGGTCAAGCTTGCTGAACTGTGGGTGTATTTAAAATCGTGCTGTCAGACGAATTTGAACCTGTCTCCGTTTTTAACGGACGGGCAGGTCTCAGGCTACTAGAAGCTCCTGCCGTTCGAGAAGTGCGGCGTCGCGTAGCGATTTGAACCTGGCCCTGCTCTCGATATTCCTTTGGTGATTGAAGTGGTTGTACACTGACGAATGGATTGAAGCGAAATTCTGAAGACTTCGCATGCGCCGAAAGCGGGACAGCGCCCCTCGCGTCAGAGGAATGGCCGGTGAAAGTTTTTGGCACGATTGCGCGGGTGCCGAAACGGTCTACCCAATGCTGGACCGGCTCATGGCATTCTCATGGCAGACATCGATCCCGTGCTCGTGGAGCAGGTCTTCGACATTGTCCAGCGACAGCGGAAAGCGAACGTTCATCATGACCGCGAGTTGGATACTCTCGGGAAGTATCTTGAAATAGCGGAAGGCGAATTCGTCATTCTCCGAGGCTAGACGCCAAATTTGGCTGCCTCCAGGCCCGGTTCCTCTGACAATACCCCTCAAGCCCGGTTCCGCTGAAAAAGCCCAGCCGTCAGGTTGATCCTACTAAGTACAATACGGCCATCCCCATCAGAAGTAAGAATAAATCGACCATTGAGAACAGCAGAGTCTTGGCGAACCGCGCGAGCCATCCGATACGCTCTCTGAACAAAAGCTCAGAGACGTCCAAGTCTGATGTGCGAAGCAACAGGTCCAACGCTGTATCTCCGTTCAAGTCCGGGCTGTCGAGGCGATAGCCGAACTTCAGCAGATAGCGGAGTATTCGACGCTTCCTTCGAGCAAGGTCAGGTTTGCCTGATGTGTGGACCCGCGAAACAGTGTGTAGCGGGGTCTGGCTAAGGGCATTGATTTGAGACTGACGATCGGAAGTAATTCTTATTAATAGTTGAACACAATCCTCATCTAACATCTGGGCAGCTAGCCCCAATGGTGCCCGCCCAAGTAGATCGACCCCATCAGGGGAGGCGCCGAGCTTGTGAAAATAGGAAATTGCCAGCGCTGATCTGTGCCGAACAGCAACATGATACACCGAACCACCATAGCCCAGATCTATCCGGTCAAGAATGTCCGGGAAATACAAACACAGCACATCCAAAATATCTGGGCGACAATCAGCAATTGCCATTTCGAGAATGGACGGACCGAATTCATTATCAAATACATCACCGCCTGCTTGTAATAGTTCGATGGCGCCTGACCAATCCCCTTGCCTCAGCCGATTCTCCAAAATCTGATGCGCCCTCAATCTGTTGTTGCGCGCAAGAGACCTGGCGGCATCAAGCTTTTCCTGTTCCTTTCGTGCTTCCTTTGCATCTTTCCATCTTGACAGCAGCCAATCCACCTCACGCTCAATATCTTCGAGCGTCTGCTCCGATGCGCTGGTGTGCTCGTACAGATAGGCGAATACATCTTCTTGCTTCTCCCTCAAAGCCAAGTGAATAGGCTTCCAGCCATGCATGTCCGAAATTTCCATATTCGCTCCGAGAGCATGAAGGCGTCTTATTCCTTCGAGCTGCCCTTTTCGGGCAACAATATGCACAGGAGCCCTTCCCAACACATCCCCCCGGTTTAAGTCCGCTCCGGCTCGTGCTGCCCAATGGAGAACATGGAACGCCTCCCCTGCGGCCGCTGACGCACACAGCGTTCCTTTTTCATCAGTTGACTGAAAGAGTTCTTGCCCAAACGCCTCGTGCATCAACTCCAGGACCGCGAGCTGGCCGTGATAGGCAGCCGCGTGGATTGGCGTTTCCGGCTGCCCGTCGGTTCTTTTTGCGAACGGATCGGAGTATGGCAGCAACGCCCCGACATTGTCTGTCTGCCCCTTTTCGGCGGCATAGTGCATCGCGGTCTGATGATACTCGTTCACCGGCTCTGAACAAAGCAATCGGCATTCCTCATCACTTAATCCCCTAAAAAGGGTCGAAACGGCTTTGGGGTGATTGCCGAACATCGCCGCGAACAATACCCGCAGCCAATCTGGGACCTCCAGTTCATGCCACGCAGGCCCCACAAGACGAAACGCTCGCGTCAGCCCCTTCGCAAGCATGTCTGCCAGTACGGGCCGGCCGGTGCGTGCCGAGTGCGAGAGCGCCCATTGACGCAAATCATCGCCGTAGCGCTGGAATAGACCAGCCTCATCCTGCATCTGGAGAAGGGTTTCAAATGGCGCGCCCCCCAGCACCGCGTCTCCATGTACCCCCTTCAACTCCAGTTCCGCAAACCCATTTCCACGATATGCCGCGTATTCGATGGGAAGCCGACCATACTCGTCGCCGAGATCCACTCGCGCACCGGCCTGCAACAACGTCCTGATGCACTCCAGCCGGCCAAAGAGGCACGCCAGATGCAGGGCCGTACGGCCTTGCATATCGGGCCTGTTGATTTCGTCCTCAATCGTTGGAGCTTTCACAAGTTCCGCCAGCGAAGCATTTCTTCCGTACTGCGCAGCGAGGTGGAGTGCGCTCCTGTCTTCGCTGTCCTTTGATGAGAAGGGGTTTTCGAGGCTGGGGAGCAATATCCTGACGCTACCGGAAAATCCTAGTCCAGCTGCAATTCGCAAGGCCTCGCTCATTTCTTCCGGATGCCCGGTCGAGTACTCAAGAAGAAGCTGTACCGCCTCAAGTCGGTTCGCCCGCACCGCTTTGATAAGTGCTGTGTCTGCAACAACTCCACGTTCAAGCGCAGCCCTCGCAGTTGCAACAACATTGGGGGCGATATCTGAATTGTTGAGGAGCCATCGCAGCGTCAGGTCGCATCCAACACTTGCGGCGCAATGAATGGGCAACTCGGACCTCTGGCTGAGATCCGTCAGCCGAGCCCCAGCCTTCTTCAGAAGAGACAGGCTCTGAACCCCAAGCTCACCGCCATGGCTGGCTGCGAAATGCACCGCCGTGCGCCCGGCAAAGTTCTCGCGAGTTGATGGTATCTCTATTGCTGGTTCCGCCTTGCTCTCCAGCAAGGCCTGCACGACATGCGGTTTGCCATTCCAGGCTGCCAGCATGAGCGGGGTCAGTCCGAGCTGGTTGGCACGGTCTATTGTTCGCACCTGGAAGTCCGACTTCCGGTCTATCCGGACGGCCTGCTTCAGTAGGCGAGGCAGATAGCGCACGTCTCCCCTCATCGAGACAGCATGGAGAAGACTGTTACCAGACGAGTCCGGCCGGAGGAGGAGCGTCGAGTACTTCTGGAAAAGGCCGAATGCACGGAAAAGCTTATTCTCGTATGCTAAGATGGCTAGCCCGGCACCTTCAGTCGACTTGGCATTGAAGACGGCAATAGGATCAGAAGCATCACGGAATCGATGCCTTGTATCCCTACGCCGTGGATTGTCCTTCAGTGCGTTAAACAGCAGGTCGGCAGCAAGGTCATCATCCTTTGCCTTGATGGCAGCCTCGACATATGCTGCGTAGGCTGCCGGATCTCCAGTTTCCAGTGCGTCTTCCAGCATCAGCTCACTAAGCCATTTCTGACGCTCACGGTAGGCATCGGTGTCAAGGACAGCGCCTTCGAGGCCACGCGCCCGATATAGCCGCGACCATTTCTGCACTGTCTCGCTGTCGGGGGACTCCGAATCTGTTTCGCGTCGCGCGAAATAATCCCGAAAGCGAAAATTGGCTTCTATATCGCTTGCGTGGCGTTCCAGTTCCTGACGCAAACGTGGCCATGAAGCGATCACGCTGCGATGAGTGAACTTGTGGGATCTGACGCCCGCCTTATGCATGAGCCGGTAGTCACAAAGGATTCTTACAGCTTCGATCTCATCTTCCTCCGCATGCGTACCCACGAGAGAAGCGGCCTTGAGAACAAATTCAGTTCGCTGAGTATCGCCGTCATTATACTCTACTGCCGTCACAAACCGCCTGATCAGGTGCCCAAGAACGGCGCGAGCACGCGACACGCTGTTAAGCTCAGCAGAGATTTCCTCGAATGCCTCTTCTCCCTTTATCTCGATTAGGTTCTGCGGATCCGCGATGTCATCCGGGTGCAGCTTTCGGTTAGTATTCTTTGCCGACTTGTTTCCGATACGCTCGGCATAGTTATTCAGCGTTTTCTCGACCAGCATTGAAACAAGCGGCATTGTCCCATTGGTGGACTGGTGGGTGTCGATCAGTACCGACAGGCTTGATCCGAACTGGTTTGCCGCTTCTGGAAGAACGCCGATTCCGATACTGTTTGCCGTGTTTAAAAGAATTCCGGAAAGAGCGTACTCGTCGGCGACCGATTCGAGCCGACGCTCCATTATGGCGACGCCGTTCAAGGAAAGCGCGGGAACAACCCGTGTGTCCCAGTATTCCTTGAGTGACTTGCTGGACGTCTCTTTATTGTCTGTCAGGCTGAACACGGCCCAGATACGTCGTTGCTGCGCCAACTGACACAAGAACGAAGCAAGATGAACGGCAAAAATAGACTGGCTCGGACTTCCGTCACCCAATAATTCTTCAAACTGGTCCAGAACAACGAGAGGTGTTTCCGTTCCTTTTTCGCAGCAGCTGTCCAGCCAGCGTGTAAAGTCCGGCAGGGCCTTTTCGGCATTCGTCCACGACAGTTGGGCCAGTTCATCCGGTAAGGGCCTAAGCACACCAAAGGCAATCGCCAGGGAAGCGAGAACAGATGCAAAGGAGGGTAGCCCCTCCTCATCCGGAACAATCAGGACTTCTGAAAACTTCAGGCCCAGTCGTGCGGCGGTGCGGTCCTCCACATCGAGGAGCCTGGCAGCGATCCCCGCATTCAGAACCGAGGACTTGCCAGAGCCCGAGCTGCCTGTGACGAGAAGGGCCGGTACCGGGCCATCCGGCTGGAGATGGGCTGCGGAAAGGGCGGACAAGGTGCTTTCGACAAAGTCATTCCGGCCGAAGAAGTAGGGCGCGTGCTTGCGGTCGAATCTCTCAAGACCACGACAGGCCAGATTGATATTATCGTGCATGAGTTGGGCATTTGACGACGCTTGCCCTAGTGAGTTCGATCTTCGTGTCCGGGCAGGCAACCGGACATCGAGAATGGACCGAACCTGCCCCTCGAAAGCGGCCAGGGAATCATACATTCGGACGGAGTGACCATGCAGCAGGGTCGAGAAGACACCGTCCACCGCCCGCACGTGTTTTTCCTTTTCAGTCTCCTTTCCATCCGCAACATCGGTCTCCCAAGACTCTTCCTGGGAATCGTTCGCCTGCGCGCGCCTCAGGACATAGAGATGCTGTGTTCGCAGACCCGACTGTTCTGCCTGAAGGACATCGATAAGTTCGAACAGCGTCCCGGTAAGGGGAATGCCCCCTATATCCGTTCCGTCCGTTATTATGGGCATTTCAGGGTGCTTTGAATTATGTGCCGCAATAAAGGATCGAATCTCTTCGGGTACCGGATAGTCTTTGGGGAGGGGCGTCCCGATACGCTCACCAAAAATGCAGAACACAATTGTAAAATTTTCCGCCGCGTCGCTCGGTCTGGCAATGTATTCCTGGATCTTCCGGGCGGAGCCAATATCGAATTCTATTTGCTCCCAGAGGAAAGAATTGACCTGCGCGAGAAGGCTGACGTCGTGAACTAGCCGCTCAACAATTTGCCGTTCGCGTTGCACATCCCCTGGCGAAGCGACAAATACCTGCTGCATCACCACGGCACTCAATGTCCCTCCACTCCACTATTGCTACGCGCACATTGTGCTACCGTATTGGTTTTCTATTTGAAGTCGACACGACATAGTGAAGAAATCTGGTCGCCTCTTTCCGCCTTCTCAATGCAATTTGAGGCGAATAGGGCCTATGCAATTACAGCGCAGTCACGGGCGACAAGAAAAAACCAATTCAAGTATCTTACAAAATCGATTTCCTCTGACAATACCTGGGAGATGCCTGGAAGTAGCGGAATTGGTTCTGGCTCATTTCCTGAGACTCGCCCCCGAAATCATCGCCTCACCCCCGGTTCCTTTGACAACGCCCGCCTGAGGGTCCTGTTGCATTTGGTGATCGGAGACGACGGCAGATTTCGGGCGCAAAAACTACCCTGTTCCGGAAACGGAGACGCAGCCCTGGCGCCAAAGCCCGCTGTGTGTGGGACTTTGCTCGCAAGCGAAGGTACTTTTCTCTGTTTGGGGGTGCGGCTGGCGGAGAGAGAGGGATTCGAACCCTCGGAACCCTTGCGAGTTCACTAGTTTTCGAGACTAGCCTATTCAACCACTCTAGCACCTCTCCGCGCCGGTGTTGAAGCGCCGTCACCTATAATGACTGCGCCCGGATTTCAACCACCTGAAAACGCCTGAAGATGATATTTGACAGCGGTGCCGCTTTAGTGTTTACCCCCCGCTTCAGGCGCGGGGCCGGTGACGGCTCCCGTGCGTATCCCGTTTATTTCCATGCCGGAAGGATGAGACCACATGTTCGCGGTCATCAAGACAGGTGGCAAACAATACAAAGTCGCTGAAGGCGATACGATTGTTGTCGAAAAGCTTAATGCCGAAGCTGGCAAGGATGTGGTCTTCGATACCGTCCTGATGCTGGGCGAAGGCGCAAATGTTACGGTTGGCGCGCCCGTCGTGGCCGGCGCAGCCGTAACCGGCGAAGTCGCTGAGCAGACCCGCGGTGATAAAGTCATCACCCGCAAGAAGCGCCAGCGCCAGACCTACCGCCGCACGATTGGCCACAAACAGCACCTGACCGTGGTGAAAATCACCGGTATCAGCGCTGATGGCGCCAAGAAGCCGGCGAAAAAAGCCGCCGCCAAGACGGAAGAGGCCCCGAAGGCTGAAGCCGCCGCCCCGGCAGCTGACGCAGGCGCAGCCGACAACCTCAAGAAGCTGACCGGCATTGGCCCGGCCCTCGAGAAAAAGCTGAACGGCGCTGGCATCACCACCTTTGCTCAGATCGCTGCCCTGACTGACGCCCAGATCGCGGAGCTGGAAGAGCAGCTCAGCCTCGCTGGCCGCTTCGCCAAGGACGGCTGGGTCGAGCAGGCAAAAGAACTCGCAAAAGACGCATAAGGCCTGTATAAGGCCCTCCGCTAAAGGATCAGGAGCAACTCATGGCTCATAAGAAATCAGGTGGTTCGTCCCGTAACGGCCGCGATTCAAATCCGAAGTACCTCGGTGTGAAGAAGTTCGGTGGCGAGCACGTCATCCCGGGCAACATCCTCGTGCGTCAGCGCGGCACCCAGAAGTGGCCGGGCAAAGGCGTCGGCATGGGCCGCGACCACACCCTCTTCGCGCTTACCGAGGGCAAGGTCGAGTTTGCGAAGAAGGCCAAAGGCCGCGTCTACGTAAACATTGTACCGGTGGCGGAAGCAGCAGAATAGCGGCTGACAGCGCGGCCGCGGGAACGTGGCCGGATCGCACCAGACGATCAGTTTCCGGGGGGAGGCAGGCCACTGTCTCCCCCTTTTCAATGCCTCCCCTGCCCGCTTACGACTCAGGAAGGAGTCACAGCATGAGTGCAGTCATTACGACAGACAGGCTCACTTTGCGCCGCATCTGGCTGGAGGACGCCCCCACCATCACGGATCTGGTAAACCAGCCCCAGATCTACAGAATGGTTGTCAGCATTCCGGCCCACCAGACCGTGTCACAAACGGAAGACTGGATTGCGAAGCAGCCGGCGGGGCGGGCAACCAACACCAAGCACGTATTGGGAATCGAGAAGGACAAGCGCCTGATCGGAATCGTGAGCGGAGAGCGCAAGCAAGCAAACATGCCATTCAATCTAGGGTACTGGCTGGCTCCCTCGGCCTGGGGTAACGGTGTCATGACCGAAGCTGCAGGCGCACTGATCGACTGGCTGCGTGAGCGGGGCGAACAGGGCTTTGTCTCCGGCTATCTCGTCGATAATCCGGCGTCGGGCCGCGTGCTGGAAAAGTTGAAATTCATGAAGGCCGATCGGCGCCCCATCTTCTGCATGGGCCGCGGCGAGCGCGTCGATCATTTCAACATGGCGCGTGTCGGCTGATACACTTAAGAGAGCATCATGAAGTTCCTCGATCAGGCCAAGGTGTATATTCAATCCGGAACGGGCGGCTCAGGCTGTGTGTCGTTCCGGCGTGAGAAGTATATCGAATATGGCGGCCCGGATGGCGGCGATGGCGGCCGTGGCGGCGACGTCTGGGCCGAAGCGGTCGAGGGCCTCAACACGCTGATCGATTACCGCTACCAGCAGCACTTCAAGGCAAAGCGCGGCGGCCACGGCATGGGCAAGCAGCGCACCGGCGCGAAGGGCGACGACGTCGTTCTCAAACTGCCCGTAGGCACGCAGATTTTCGAGGAAGACCAGGAAACCCTCATTGCGGACCTGACCGAAGTCGGCCAACGCGTCCTGCTCGCGCAGGGGGGCAATGGCGGCTGGGGCAATATGCGCTTCAAGTCTTCGACCAACCAGGCCCCGCGCCGCGCCAATCCGGGCGAGGAAGGCGAAGAGGCGTGGATATGGCTGCGCCTGAAGCTGATCGCCGATGCCGGCCTGATCGGCCTGCCGAATGCCGGCAAGTCGACCTTCCTGTCGGCGGTAACGGCCGCCCATCCCAAGATCGCGGACTATCCGTTCACGACGCTTCACCCTGGCCTCGGCGTGGTCGACCTCGGCCCCGGCACGCGCTTTGTGTTGGCCGACATTCCGGGCCTGATCGAAGGCGCGGCTGACGGCGCAGGCCTCGGTCACCGCTTCCTCGGCCATGTGGAGCGCTGCAAGGTGCTGCTGCACCTGATCGACTGCACACAGGACGATGTTGCGGGCGCCTACCGCACGATCCGCGGCGAACTCGAGGCCTATGACGAAGAACTCGCCCAGCGGCCGGAGATCGTCTGCCTGAACAAGATCGATGCGCTGACGCCGGAACTCGTCGAGGAGCAGGCGAAACAGCTGGCCACCGAATACAAAGGCAAGCCCTTGCTCATCTCGGGCGTCACCGGCCAGGGCGTGAAGCAGGCACTCTACGAGATCGCCCGGCACCTCGGCATCCAGGCTGAACTGGAAGCCGAAGAGAATCCGGACACGGACGACAGCTGGACGCCGCTTTAAAGCTTAGTGATGATGGTGGTGCGGTTCAGTATTCAAAGCGCCGCACTTACCGCACTTAACGATCACACCATGCGCATCATGATGAGCCACATCCACCAGCAGTGTCGTCTTGCAGCGTCCACAGCGATAGGTCTCGTCGCCGCCGCCTTCGCGCAGCGGCGTGCCCGCCGTATGCTCCAGCACGTCGTGGCCGGCGGCCTGTTCGGGCGAAATCAGGATCATGTTGAACTGCGGCATGGGCACCTCTCTTTTCGTCCCACTGAGGGGCAACGACCCGCCTTGTCAACGCTCGACTTTTTTCTTCCGGGAAGGCCCGCACTCATGTATCGCTGCGCGCCATGACCGCTGACGCCCTCGCACACGCCAAACGCATCGTCGTAAAGACCGGATCGGCCCTGATCGCCGAGGATGGACACCCCCGGCATGCCTGGCTGGAGAAGCTGGCTGCCGACATCGCCGCCTGCCGGGCACGGGGCCAGGACGTGATCCTTGTGTCCTCCGGCGCGGTAGCGCTCGGCCGGGCAGAAGTCGGCTCTGCGGGCACCGCCCGGCTTGACCAGAAGCAGGCCGCTGCCGCAATCGGCCAGCCGCGCCTGATGGCCGCCCTCGCCTCGGCCTTCGCCCCTTACGGCCTGACTGTCGGCCAGGCGCTGCTGACGCCGACAGACACGGAAATCCGCCGCCGCTGGCTGAACGCCCGCGCGACGCTGGAAACCCTGTTGGAGGCAGGCGTCGTCCCCGTGATCAACGAAAACGACACGGTCGCCACCGAAGAGATCCGCTATGGCGACAATGACCGGCTCGCCGCCCGCGTCGCCCAGATGATGGGAGCGGACCTCCTGGTTCTCCTGTCCGACATTGACGGCCTCTACACAGCCGACCCGCGCAGCAACCCGGACGCCACCCATATCGACGTGCTGGACGCGTTGACGCCTGAGCATGACGCCATGGCGACCGGGGCCAACGCCTCGGCCGGCGTCGGCTCCGGCGGGATGGTCACCAAGCTCGCCGCAGCGCGCATTGCGCATGCGGCCGGCTGTTCCACCGTCATCACCATCGGCAATCGCGAACACCCGCTGCTGGCCCTCTCCGAAGGTGCCCGCGCGACGCTGATCCGCGCCAACACGACCCCGGCCCGCGCCCGCGAGGCCTGGCTCGCCGGACACCTGCAGCCGGAAGGCTTCATCAAGGTGGACAAGGGCGCCGCCCGCGCCCTGAAAGATGGCGCCAGCCTGCTGGCCGTCGGCGTCACCGGCGTGGATGGTAATTTCGACAAGGGCGCCGCCGTTGCCGTCAAGGGACCTGACGGGAAGATCATCGCTCGGGGCGTCACAGCCTACTCCGCCGCTGATATCCAGCGCATCGCCGGACGCCAGAGCGAGGAAACCGAGACGATTCTCGGCTATCGTGGCCGCCCTGCCATCGTCCACCGTGACGACATGGTCCGTACGTGACCGCCGCCCGGATACGGCCCGCCACCGAAACCGACATTCCCGCCCTTGTGGCGCTTGAGCAAAGCTTTCCCGAGGAAGACCGGTTCCCTGTCCGCACGTGGCGGCGCCTGCTGCGCGGCCAGTCCATGGCTTATGTCGCTGTTTCAGAAGACGAAATCTGCGGCGCGGCGGTGTACCTCTACCGCACAGGGACAAAAGTGGCCCGGCTCTACTCCCTGACCGTCGCGCCGAGCCATCGCGGACAAGGCATCGCTTCGGCGCTGATGGCCGCCGGGGAGGCGGATGCCGCCGCGCGGGGCTGCGACCGGGTAAGGCTCGAAGTGCGCGTGTCCAACGCCACTGCAATCCGGCTTTACGAACGCCACGGATTCCGCGTAATGGCGCAAATACCGTCCTATTATCCGGACGGGGAAACAGCAGCCCGGATGGAACACCCCATCCAACTCTGAGGCAAAGCAGATTCATGACCGACTGGGTCATTCTCGTTGAAAACGCGAACGATATTTCCCAAGCCGAGACGCCGCACAAAGTGCTCCGCGTCGCCGACTACATCACCCGGCCAGCCCTGTTTGCCGGACGGCGCCCTTATATCCTGAACCTCTGCCGGTCCTATGGCTATCAGTCCGAAGGGTATTACGCCTCTCTGCTGGCCGAGGCGCGCGGCCACCGGGTCAGCCCAAGCGTTCAGACCATGGTCGAGCTGTCGGCCAAGGGCCTCTACAATCACGCCCTGCCAGACCTTGGTGAGCGCCTGCGTGAAGCCCGCGCCAAAGGCGCGCCGGAGATCGAAAGCCTCTTCGTCGCCTTCTCCAAGCCGGAAACAGCTGGCTATGAACGGCTCGCCCGTGAAGTCTCCGACTGGTTCCGTGTGCCGGCCCTGGAAGTCGAGTTCGATGCCGACGCTCCGCATGGCATTGGCCGGGTGCGGATGGTCCCGCCACAAAAGCTGAAAGGCGACCGGCGCGACTTTTTCCTTCGCGCCATGGAGACTTACACCAGCGGCCGCATCAGCGAACCGAAGACCAAGGCACCGGCCAAATGGGCCCTCGCCGTTCTCGTAGACCCGAACGAGAAACACACCGCCCCATCCAAGCCTGCCTCGATCAAACGCCTCGCCGACGTCGCTGCCAAGATGGGCGTCGAGGTCGAGATCATTGAGCCGTCGGATCTGACCAGCCTTGCCGAGTTCGACGCACTGTTCATCCGCGCAACAACGCAGATCAACAACTACACCTACAAGTTTGCCCGCCGGGCCGAGCAGGAAGGCATGCCTGTCATCGACGACACGCATTCCATGATCCGCTGCACGAACAAGGTGTATCTCAAGGAAATCCTGGAGAAGGCCGGCCTTCCCATTCCGCAAACGGAGATCCTTGACGAGAAGTCAGACCTGGAAGCCGTGTTCAACAAGCTCGGCTCCCCCGTCGTCCTGAAGACGCCGGACGGCTCTTTCGGTTCGAACATGGTGAAGGCGAAGACGCTGGAAGAGCTGAAGGATGGCGTGAAGGCCATGTTCGAGACGACGGCGCTCGTCATCGCGCAGGAATTCGTGCCCACCAAGTTCGACTGGCGCATCGGCGTGCTGAACGATGAGCCGCTTTATGCCTGTCAGTACAAGATGGCGCGGGGCCACTGGCAGATCGTGAAGCATGGCCCGGACGGCAAGACGACCGAAGGCGGCTTCAAGACCGTCGCGGTCGAGGATGCCCCGCCGGACATCGTGGATGCCGCCGTACGCTCCGCCCGTCTCATCGGCGAAGGCCTCTATGGCGTGGACCTGAAAGAGACCGACCGCGGCGTGATGATCATCGAGATCAACGACAACCCGTCGATCGACCATGATGTCGAAGGAGCCATCCTGAAGGACGAGCTCTGGCGCCGCCTGATTTCCTGGTTCTCCACACGCCTGGAGCAGCGCATGGGCCGGATCGCCTAGAACCGGCGGCCGCCGTTCACGACTTTCCTGTAGACCTCTTCGGTCATCGGCTCGTAGCGGTCTTCTTCGGCATTGTAGACATAGAGCGGGTCTCGCACCTGCGCCGGGTCGAACCCGTCCTTGACCAGTTCGATCTTGCGGTACTTGAACGTGCCGGTGGTTTCCGGCTCCTTCTGTACGCGAAGGAAGACGGGAATGGCATATCCCGGCAGGCGTTCTGCCAGAAGCTGGTGAAGACCAGCTATATCGAGTTCATCCGACGCCGTGATTGCCGCCATGCCCGCCTTGCCATCGGCACCGGGCACAGCAATTCCATAAACATTGGCCGTCTCCACACCCCGGATGTGTGAGAACGCTTCACCAACCTCATTGGTCGCCACGTTCTCGCCCTTCCAGCGGAACGTGTCGCCGATCCGGTCAACGAAATAGACGTAACCGTCCTTGTCCTTCCGCATCAGGTCACCCGTGCGAAACCACATGTCACCTTTCTCGAAGACATCGTGCAGCACTTTGCCTTCGGTATCGCGCTTATCGGTATAGCCTTCGAAACGGGTGCGGTTATCGTCGCCGATACGGCCGAGCACTTCGCCAACTTCATCGACGCCCGCGCGCACACAATACCCGTCTTCGCCGCGCAGCGGCTGTTCCGTTTCCATGTCAGGCTTCACGAAAGCCACATGGGCAAAAGGCTTTTTCATCCAAGGCGGGATGCGGCCACAGGCCCCAACTCTGCCGTCAATATTCAGGAGACTGACATTGCCTTCGGTCGAACCGTAGAATTCCTTGAAGTCAGACACGCCGAAACGGTCCGCAAAGCGTGCCCAGACGTCCTCGCGCAGACCATTGCCGAATCCGCCGCGGATCTGGTGCGCCTTGTCGGCCGGCCGCACGGGCTGGTTCAGCAGGTAGCGGCAGATTTCGCCGATATAGACGAACAGAGTCGCGCCATTCAGTGCGGCTTCATCCCAGAAACGGCTGGCGGAGAATTTGCGCTCCAGGATCAGGCTCGCGCCGCTCATCAGCGCGGCGCCCACAGCGCAAACGCCGCCTGTCGCGTGATAGAGCGGCAGCGCTTCGAAGATCCGGTCTTTTGGGGTGATCTCGCACGGGCCGATAAAGTTCCGCATGAGCGTGCGCACGCGCGCGTGGGTCAGCTTCGCCGCCTTCGGCATGCCGGTCGTGCCGGATGTGTAAACGAAAAGGCAGGTGTCCTTGCCCTTCAGGCCCGCCCGGCGCAGGCGCGTCGGCCGGTAGGTCGGCATGTCTTTCAGGTCGGCCCGGATATCGCGGAAGACCGGGCTGTTGAACGACCAGATGTCCAGCGGCTGTTCCAGGAATGGCTGGGCGCTTCTGACAGCGGCCTCAAACCCTGTTCCCGTGATCAGCTTCTGCGCGCCCACAATGTTAAGGCTGTAAGCCAGCGCCTCACCATCGAGGTTGGTGTTGATCAGCGCCGTCACCACGCCGACCTTCGACAGGCCAACCCACGCGGCAACATAGTCCGGCCGGTTCTCCATCAGAAGTGCGACGACATCGCCTTTCTTCAGGCCCCGCTGCAGCGCCCAGTGGGCATAGCGGTTCGCGCGGGCGTCAAACTCGGCATAGGTGGTCAGCTTGCCTTCAAAGCGGAAGGCAATGCGGATCTCGTGCTCGTCCACGGCTCGCTCGAAATCATCCGGTGCCAGAAAATCGCTGTCAGGCGATATGCCCTTCGTCCATTTCAGGAGGCTGAGCGCCCCCGTCAGGAATTTCGCATCACGCTGCAGATTTGACAGGGCCTTCATCGACAACCGCCTCACACACCACCAGAATGTCGTCTGCACGCACTCTAGCGAAACAGGGTGAATGTCCCGGTTCGGGAATCGTTGAAATTTCATCGATTTGCCCGCAAACAGGCCCAACAAACTGGCAGGGATTGCATCTGCGGCGGGGTCCTGTATCTGCTGCAGTGCACAATGGGAGGCAAACACGAATGACTGATCCGGTAGGCGATCTGCTGGCCCTGCTCGATATCGAGCGGCTCGAAACTGACCTTTTCCGCGGCCAGAGCCCGGATGAAGAGGAAAGTCAGCGCGTTTTTGGCGGTCAGGTCATCGCTCAAAGCCTCGTTGCAGCCTACCGCACCGTGCCGGAAGACCGGCCATGCCACTCGCTGCACTGCTATTTCATCCGCCCGGGCGACCCGAATGTGCCGATCATCTACCAGGTCGACCATTCCCGCGATGGCGGCAGTTTCACCACCCGGCGGGTGGTAGCGATCCAGCACGGCAAACAGATCTTCAACTTCGCTGCCAGCTTCCAGGTCGTTGAGGAAGGCTGGCACCACCAGCATGACATGCCAGAGGTGGAAGGCCCGGATGCGCTGGGCGACCGCGTCGAATGGCGCCGCAAGTTCGCTGAGAAAGTGCCGGAACGTCATCGCGGCCATTTCCTGCGTCCACGCCCGATCGAGATGCGCGAAATCGATCCGCTGGACCCGCTGAAGCCGGAAAAGGCCAGCGACCAGCAGAATCTCTGGTTCCGCGTCGCTCGCGAGATCGACGAAGCGCCGTGGCTGCACCACTGCCTGATGGCCTATGCCAGCGACATGGCACTGCTCGGCACCGGGAATCGTCCCCACGGCGTCTCCTGGATGACCGGGGAGCTGATGTCCGCAAGCCTCGACCACGCCATGTGGTTCCATGCGCCGACCAAATTCGACGAATGGCACCTTTATTCCATGGACAGCCCCTATGCCGGCGGTGCGCGCAGCTTCAACCGCGGCTCGATCTACTCACAGGACGGCCGGCTCGTCGCCAGCGTCGCCCAGGAAGGCCTGATGCGTCCGGTCCGAAAAAAGCGCTGATCACTGTTTGCAACCGCGAAAAGGGCTTGCACCAGCGGGCGCGATCATTACACCGGGAGTCCGGAGCGTAGCGCAGTCTGGTAGCGCATCTGGTTTGGGACCAGAGGGTCGTAGGTTCGAATCCTATCGCTCCGACCATTTTCTCAGCGGGCAAAACGCCCGTACTTGTTGAGATTTCCCTGTAAATACCAGCCCCTCCACGCGCAAGTCGCACCTTTCTGCTTTGCGGCCAAATAAGACAAAGTCGGACAAATTCCGACTTCTTGAGGTGGCTCAGAGGTGGCTTGGGTGGCACATGGCTTGAAAGCCACCGTCTTCAGACTCGAAAGAGAGCAGGAAGACATGGCCAATAACAGACTCAAACTCACCCAAACCAATGTTCAGCGCCTTATCAGGGCGCATGGCGGGGCGAAAAAGGTGCGCCACTGGGACACTGAGGTCCCGAAACTGTTCCTGGCCATCACGCCGAATGGCAGCGCAGCCTACAAGCTCCAAATCGTGAAACCCGACGGCAGCAAGACAGACGCGAAACTGATCGCGGCAAATGACGGCTCGCCCGAAATCGCCCGCGCCATGGCCATGAAAGAACTGGGTCGGATGGCGCTCGGAGAAGCGGACCTGATCACCCGCAAACGAAACACAAAAGAAAAGGCCGAGAAAGAAAAGGCCTCCACGTTTGCCGCCCTTTCCTCCCGTTTCATGGCGACACCCGAGAAATTCCCACCCCGGATCAAGCAACGCACCTTTGATGAACGCGAACGGCTCCTCCGGGTCCACATCCTGCCGATACTGGGCGAGAAACAATTCCGACAGATTACCAGGGCGCAGGTCCGTGAATTGGTGAGGTCGATCCAGGCTGAAGCTGCAAAACACCCGCGTGCCAAGGAAGGCAGCAATCCCGGCGCAAAACTCGCCAATGAGTGCCAGGGCGTTATTCGCACAGTGTTCAACTGGGCCATCGAAGAAGAACTGGTAGAGATGAACCCGGCCACCTTCCGGAAACTGTTCAAGGACACACCCGACAAACGCTCACAGATGCCAGACGGAGCGCTGAAGCTCATGTGGGATGCATTGAGCGAAGAACTGCGACGCGACGAGGGACGCCACGGCTGGGGCTCTGCGCTGGCCATCATGCTGCATGCCCTAACCTTGCAAAGGCCAGCCGAGATCGTCGCTGCAAGACGGGAGCAATTCGACTGGACGCAAGGAATGGAAATGTGGCGCATCCCGGCCGGGCAGACAAAAACAAACGAGGTTTACGAGGTGCCGCTGTCACCTCAGGCCGGCGCGCTGTTCCGCGATGCCCTTTCGAAGCACAATCTGCCATGGGTGTTTCCGAACAAAGCGGGCGATGGTCACATTCGTCACGATGGCCCAAAGCAGCGCTGGATGCGGATCCGGAAAAAATTGGTGAGGGAGGCCAGGAAAATCGACCAGACTTGTCCGCTCGACGGTGTCCAACTCTACGACTGCCGGCGCCTCGGTCGGACACTTTTGGTACGAGAGCTCGGCGTGTCACCCGTGATTGCCGAGGCGTGTATCAACCACGCGCCCGACCGCTCGATGCGCACGCGCTACGATGTGGGAGAGAATATAGGCGATGTCCGTCAGGCGATGGAGTTGTGGGGTGACGAAGTGGAACGGCTTGTGGGTAATCTTTCGCCGTATGTCGCTATCGAGCATTCCGAGGAACGCCTGACGGCAGGCTAAAAGGGACATTGGTACGGCCGGAGCAAAATCGACAAGCTGGCGACCAAAGTTCGATTCTCCTCACCCAATCCATATTATTTCTTTGTATATCCATGTAGTGCCTCCACGCCCGGCAGTTGGCACGGCGGACGAGCTAGAAAAACATCGTCAAGTATCGCGCTCGATCAGAACGCCCGCAGGTTCCATTGGGAATGATTAGACGTCCATAATTCGGCGACTGGTCTGCCCACCGAATCGTCGATAGCGTCAAAGCTGCGAACCAGACCCGCAAGAAATGGGCTGTGTCTCTGCGCGTTCCCTCTACTTCCAGCGCCGCTTACCGCGTACAAAAGCTGCGGCGTCCTTCAAGTCGGTAGGCTGGTAGTCCTGAAACAGGTTCGGCGCGTACGGCGGAACGTACTGCTCGTATTCGGTCATATAGAGCTCCTTATGGAGCGTTGGCTGTTGATGGCGCTGACGGAACTGCGCAATCGGAATCCGGGTCATGACAAGGGTCTCGTTCTGACCTTTCGCTTCGCCCAGCGTTTCACCTTGCGGGCCGTAAATGGCAGAACCGCCTGCCCCGGTATCTTCGAAGAATGGACTGCCCGGAGAGACAGCATTGTTACAGACGGCCGTATAGACACCATTATAGAGCGCGGTCGCCTGCATATCGACAGGCGCAAACCCGCCGGACGCTGTCCGAAGAATAACTTCCGCCCCTTTGAGAGAGGCTGCCCGAAACAACTCAGGTTCGCGCTGGGTTGAGCTTGTGAAAATGTTGCCGATCGGCGTACGAACGACCGGAACAACTGCATCCATTCCATACATCTCAATATACCGGTCAAGCACGTCGTAGATCGTCGTCGTGAACAGCTCAACGCCACCACCGAATAGGCCTTTGACATTGCGCGCCTTCCAATCGCGCGCGAGTATTTTTCCATCTGGACCAATCATGGTCGTGATTGACAGGGCGTGGCCCGGCCAATCCGGATCACGCGCATAGGAGCCAAACACGACATACATGCCGTACTCCTTTGCCTTGCGACCGATGGCCTCTGTCTCATCGCCAGGAATGTCGATTGCCAGTCGCAGCACCTCTGACCGGTTCCACATATCCCAGCCGGTAATTGGAAATTCGTGGAAAAATAAGAGGTCGGGCTGACCAAATGCGCGCGCCGATGCATCGATCAAACCGAGCATATGATCGAGGTTGGCCTTGCGTGATTGTTTCAGATTTTTCAGGTCGACGGGCAGCACGCGACTCTGCGCGACACCGAGCATGAAGGCGTCCTTAGCCAGAGGGACAGTGTCATAAGTACCGTCACCACGAACGGTCATGGGCGATTTTTCCTGTTCGGATGCTGCGGCTGTCTGCTGCGCCAGAGTCGCTGCCAAGCCTACGCCTGCCGCTGCCCCCAGCACGCCGCGTCTCGAGAAACCGACTAGTGATTCCGCTGATTTCTTGCTCATGATCTGGCCTTCTATTTTGTCCGGACATTTGGCGACTGAAGCGATCCCCTGCTGATCTGTCAAGACTCAGATGAACGCGTCGCCTGGTCGCCGACTGAAAAATTTGGACTTCTTGCGTCATGATGGCTCGTACTTGCCCGGTTACGCGCGGTTCAGATTTTGCTGGCTACGCAAACCAGAACCGAATCGGGGCTGACAATACTCATTTTTTGAGTTTGCTTACCGCAGCCGCATCGAACCTGCGCCCCACCGGCGAAAGCGGTGCCCGATCCTTCGGATGCAGATCCTCGTCAGATCAGTCCAGCCTTGTCCAGCTTCGCAATGACGCGGGCCTGGCGGTCGACATAGTGCGAACGTGATGGTGCCGTGGTGCCATCACCAAGTCCGCTTTGTTCAGCCGCTGAGCAATCGGCATACGCGCTGGCCCACAGCTCCATCGGATGACGCGACAGTAGATTGCCCATGCCAGGGCGACGACGATAGGCCCGCACCGAGCCGAGATTGATTTCCGCAATCGCGTTGATGCTGTCACCCTGGCCCGCTTTGGCGAGAATATTGCCCTTGTAGTCAATGATCTCCGAGCCGCCATCAGTCGAGTTCTGCGGGATGTCGATTCCGGTCAAGCCGCCGGAGTTAGCCGAGACGATGTAGGCCATGTTCTCGACGGCGCGGGCGCGCCGCGTGATCGCCTTTGGCGTCGGGTTGGGACTGGTTACCTCACTGGACGAATGAACCAGAACTTCAGCGCCGCGGCTTGTTACCGCGCGCGCTATTTCTGGATAAAGGATTTCCTCAGATGCAATCGCTCCTATACGGCCAATTGCAGTGTCGGCGACAGGAAACACCGCCGCCGCTCCGTACGCGTCGAGATACGCCTCCCAAACGTCAAAAGGGGATGGTGCGAACATTGAGATCAGGCGACGATAGCGCAGCACAGTCTCGCCTGAAGGCGATATCAGCGTCGAGGCCTGAAAATAGAGCGCAGGAAAGTGCGGGTCTTGTTCGTAATGGTTGCCAGCAATGAAGACGTCTGCTTCCGCAGCGATCCTTGCAAACGCCTCGTATTCGGGTCCATCAAACGCAAAGGCAGCTTTGGCCCGCCAGGTCTCGGCGTCCTCGCCCCACGGAAACCCCGTCACGCTGTATTCCGGCAGGACAACCAGGCTCAGATCCTGGCCAAGAAAACGCTTACCATTGACAATCTGGCGACCAATCTGAGCAATGTTATCAAGCGTCGCGGAGCGCGCTGCCTCCGGTCCGAGACGGTTGATCGCGTGGCATGCGGTTTGCAGCGCGAGCGCCGTGTAATGGTTAGCCATGGTTGGTCCTTTCAAGTTGGCGGTTGCCTCTCGCAGATACCGCGCGTCCCTGATATAGCAAAGATATACTCAATAAAGGCCACTACTCAAAATGCACCCAGACGCAAAAATAAAATTGACCGCAAAGCAACTAAACGAGTCCAGCGACACGCCGCTCTACCAGCAGGTTTACGACTTAATTCGCGAAAAGATTATCTCCGGTGCGGTCGGCCTCAACTCCCGGCTGCCAGCCGAGCAGGACATTGCCGCAGATTTGGGCGTTTCGCGAATAACCGTAAAACGAGCGCTGAACGAACTGGCCACTGCAGGTTTGGTACGCCGCCAACGCGGCCTTGGTACAGTCATCACCTATGATTCCAATGCGCCGACTGTGCGTGGCAGTTTTGAGAATCTTATAGATGGCCTGACACGGATGGGGCTCGAGACCGAGGTTCAATTGCTCGATTGTTCGACCAGCCCTGCAAGCCCTGCCATCGCCGAAACCCTGAAACTGCCAAAGGGCAGCCGCGTGCAACGCATTGTACGCTTGCGGAAGCTGGAGGACGCTCCGTTTTCCTACTTGGTCACCTATATTCCAGACGATATAGCGGAAGGTTATGACGAGTCCGAACTCGCCAGCGAAACATTAATCGCTTTGCTTGAAAAAGCCGGGCACCGCCCTTGTGGCGCAGAGCAGACGATCTCAGCCACCGCCGCCGAACCCGCCGTCGCGACCATGCTGGGCGTAGCGCCCGGTAGCCCCTTGATGCGAATACACCGAATCATGACCGACAAAACAGGGCGGCCAATACAGGACATCACGGTTCACTACCGCGCCGACCGATTTCAGTATCACATGTACCTGACCCGGCAGACTGATGCTGACTGGACGACTGAGAATTAGTCGCTTTCGCCTCTCGCTTTTCTCCTCACAAATGATATATCTTTTGTGAGGAGGAATGTTTCTTGAGCTTCGATATTACAATTTTTGCTTTGTTGCATGTGCTCGTCTTCGTCTACTGGTTAGGTGGAGACCTTGGCGCGTTCTATACGAGTCGCTTTCTCACTGAACCGGGCGTCAGCCCCGAACGGCGGTTACTCGCCGCGAAGATCGTTGGCGATGTCGACATGGCACCGCGCACAGCATTGATTCTGGCTCTGCCGACAGGACTTGTGCTGGCGCTGTCAAAAGGCTGGATCGATGGTCCATTGTGGTGGGGCTGGCTCGCGTTAGGAATCGGCCTCGTTTGGCTGACGATTGCATGGAAGCTGCATTTTGCGCACGGCTCCAACAGTCTCATCAACCGGGTTGATCTCGCTATCCGCTGGGTGCTGGCGCTCGCCCTGCTCGGCGCGGGGGTCGCCAGCTTGCAGGGTGCACTCATCCTGCCCGTTTTTATCTCGCTGAAGCTGATACTGCTAGCCGCAGCAATCCTGATGGGACTGTACATCCGGATCACTCTGAAGCCGCTCGGCCCTGCCCTTGCCGGTCTTTCAGGAACAAACGCCGCCGGCGCCGAGGCCAGCCTTGCTCACACCCTGAACCGCGCTCGTCCTCTGGTAATCGCAATCTGGGTTTTTCTTCTCTCCGCAGCCCTTCTTGGGCTTTGGACCCCATCTACCCTTTAGGAGCCTGACCAACATGTCTGACCAGATTTCCCCTTCAGCGACTGCTGAACTCGCCGACTTGCTGATCAAAAAAATGGGCAAGCAGGCGGTCGCGCAAGACGATGCGACATGCGACCTGATGAGTCAGGACATCTGGGCAAAGGGAGACCGCCCCGATCTGGTTGTCCGCCCTGTAACGGTTGAACAATTGATCGACGCCGTGAAGGCAGCGCACGCGCATGGCGTTGCGCTGAACCCCCGCGGCGCAGGCATGTCTTACACAAAAGCATTTGCTCCTGATCGTCCGCATGTCGGCATACTCGACCTGTCCGGCCTTAACCGGATCATCGAACTCAATACCGAAGACATGTACGTGACCGTCGAGGCGGGATGCACCTGGATCGACTTACATACGGCGCTCAAGGCCAAAGGCGTGCGCACGCCATTTTGGGGCCCCCTGTCCGGTCTGACATCGACAATCGGCGGCGGCTTGTCACAAAATAATGCTTTTTTTGGCGCAGGCAAATACGGCTCAACCGGCGACAGTGTGTTGTCCGTTGCGGTCGTCCTCGCGGACGGCACGCTCGTGCGCACAGGTTCGGCGGGTACCAGGGGCGGAAAACCGTTCTGGCGTCATTACGGACCGGACCTGACAGGCTTGTTCGTCGGCGATGGCGGCACACTTGGATACAAGGCTGAAATCACACTGCGCCTTATTCCATCTCCCGAGCATGAAGCCTGGTCGTCGTTTGAGTTCGAGACGCGCGACGCCTGCGCGCGGGCAATGGCGGCGATGGCAAAAGAAGACCTTGCCTGCGAGATCTTCGGTTTCGACCCCAACCTGACCAAGGTCCGCATGGCGCGCGCCTCCTTCCTTTCCGATGCGAAGTCGCTGACCAATGTGATGAAACAGCAGGGCTCATTTCTCAAAGCCCTGAAGGAAGGCGCCAAGGTTGCAATGGCGGGGCGAGGTTTCATGGATGATGCGTCCTATACGCTGCACGCAACCGTCGAAGGTCGCTCTGCAGCGGGCGTGAAAGAGGAAATGGCGATGCTCGTCCGCATCGCCGAAGCCGCCGGCGGCAAGGTCATCGAGAACTCGATCCCGAAAATTATCCGCGCCAATCCGTTTGGTCCATTGAACAGTATGCTCGGCCCGCGCGGCGAAAGGTGGGTGCCAATCCACGGCATCGTGCCAGTGTCGCAAGGACCCGCCTGCTGGAAGGATCTTGAAGATGGTTTTGAGGCGATGCGTGCTGATCTTGATCGACACGAGATTTTGACCGGCGCGCTGGTGACGACCCTTGGCACCACCGGTTATCTTATCGAACCGGTGTTCATCTGGCCCGAAGAAATCTTTGCTATCCATGAACAGGCTGTCGAGGCCAGCGTATTGTCAAAATATCCGCGCTATGCCCCCAATCCTGCCGCCACGGCGATGGTCGCAAAAGCGCGCCAGTTCGTGCTGGACACGTTCAGCAAGCATGGCGCGGCGCATTTCCAAATCGGCCGCACATATCCCTATCGCGCGGGACGAGACCCCGCGAGCTGGGCACTTCTAGAAACGATCAAGACCGCCCTTGACCCAGCCACAAACGTTAATCCCGGCGCGTTGGGGCTTGGTTGAACCATGACGAGAACACTTGAGACACGCAATCCGCGCACCGGTCAGTTAGATTACGCGATCAAAGCTGTAAACGCCGCAGATCTTGAACCAATTGCCGCCGCAATGCGCCGTGCCCAGCCCGGTTGGCTGGCACTTGGCTTGGGCGGCCGGAGTCAGAAGCTCAAAACGCTCGCTGACGCGATCCTGAAACACCAAGACGCAATTTCTACGGCGCTCGAGATTGACACCGGCCGACGACGGATTGCGCGCATGGAAACACTTGGAGCGACCGGGGCGATCGCTGGCTGGGTCCAACAGGCCCCAAATCTCCTCCCCGAAGGCTGGACCCAGGGACGAAGTAATCCTGCGATCCGACACGCGCCACAATTTGTCCCTTATTCTCTCGTCGGCGTGATTTCGCCGTGGAATTTCCCCCTGACCTTGTCGATGATCGACACAATCCCTGCGCTGCTGGCGGGTTGTGCGGTTATTATCAAACCGTCTGAAGTCACGCCGCGCTTCGTGGAGCCGCTGCTGGACGCCATTGCTGAGGCCGGACTGTCATCAATTCTGACATTCATTCAGGGTGATGGAGAAACAGGTGCGGCATTGATCGATGCCAGTGACGCGATCTGCTTTACCGGCTCAGTTGCGACCGGGCGAAAGGTTGCTGCACGCGCGGCAGCAAATATGATCCCGGCTTTTCTCGAGCTCGGCGGCAAAGACCCTTTGATCATTACCGCCAGCGCTGACCTCGAACTGGCAAGTGATGCTGCGCTGCGCGGTTCGGTTCTCTCGACCGGGCAAGCCTGCCAGTCAATCGAGCGGATTTATGTGCAGGCTTCCGTGCACGACGCATTTCTCGAAAAGCTGACGGCAAAAGCAAAGGCGGCGCGACTGAACTGGCCGGACATTTCCGTAGGCGAGATTGGCCCGGTTATTTTTGATAAACAAGCTGACATTTTGCGCGATCATATTGCCGATGCCGTCGATCATGGCGGCGAAGTCCTGACGGGCGGCAAGATCGAAGCACATGGCGGAGGAACCTGGCTACGTCCGACCGTGATTGCGGGCGCGACACATGACATGAAAGTGATGAACGACGAAACATTTGGCCCGGTCATGCCCGTGATGTCCTATGAAACCGAAGAGCAAGCGATCGCCCTTGCCAATGACACAGTATTTGGTCTGTCGGCGGCAGTATTTGCGGGCTCTCTCGAAGAAGCCGAAACTATTGCCCGGCAGATCGACGCTGGCGCCGTCAGTCTAAACGATGCGTCGCTGACCGGTCTGTTCCACGAAGCCGAGAAGCATAGCTTCAAATTGTCCGGCATGGGCGGTTCGCGTATGGGGCCTGCTGGGTTCCAGCGCTTCTTGCGGCGCAAAGCCCTGATCGCCAATACTGGTGCACCCGCTCCGTTGAGTGCTTTCTCCGAGGATGCATCTTGACCTCTTCCATACGTCTGGATGAGGTCGGCGCGATCGCGGAACTGGTTCTTAACCAGCCCGTCAAACGCAACGCACTCTCGATCGAAATGTGGTCTGCCATACCCGGGCTCATCGACAAGGCCGAGGCGAACAAGGAATGCAAAGTCATACTGGTGCACGGCGGAGGGGCTGGTGCGTTTGCGGCGGGTGCTGACATTTCCGAGTTCGAGGAAATCTATGCAACCCCAGAAAGGGCCGAGCAATCCGGGCAGACGATTGCAGCAGCGCTGACAGCAGTCGAAACCTGCACGAAGCCCGTGATCGCAGCGATTGACGGAGCTTGCGTCGGCGGCGGCGTCAGCCTTGCGATGGCGGCGGATCTGAGAATTGCATCGCAAGGGTCGAAATTTGGTGTCACGCCGGGAAAGCTTGGTCTCGTATATTCCGCAAGCGACACGCGGCGTCTGCTTGCAGCCATCGGAGCGGGAGCGACAAAGGATATCTTGTTCACGGGCCGGATTATTCTGGCAGATGAAGCAAAGCAAATGGGCCTGATCGATCGGCTGGTCGACAAGGGTCAGGCCCTGACGCAAGCGCGTGAACTGGCCAAGGAAATCTCTACAGTCTCGCAATGGTCAGTGCGCGCTACCAAACAGATGATCCAAGGCCTGACAGGAGGATGGCGCGATGACAGCGCCCGAGCCCACGCGCTGTTTCAAGAAGGTTTTTCCAATGCGGATTTCATGGAAGGCTACAAAGCCTTTCTGGAAAAGCGCTCGCCGAAATTTACGTTATAAGTGGTGACCGCGCTGGATCCTTTGGGTCCAGGCCTAAAATCCCTCCGGCATAGGCGCGTGCCCGAACAAGGACTGAAGCGCCTGAGCAACCGCAAGCGTTTTCGCATCTTGACCTTCAGAGCCGATGACCTGCAGAGACAATGGTAAGCCCTCCTTACTGACGCCGGTGTAGACTGCGGTTGCAGGCAGCCGCGCGAAATTGGCCCAGGCGGTAAAATCGGCCTGATTGGCAGGCGCCGTCTCATCGAAGGAAAAAGCTGTCTGCGGCGCGGTTGGCGCGATGACAAAATCGACCTTCTTGAACAGGCCCGAAGCAGCATCGTGGATTTCGGCAATCAGATCATAGGCCGCCTTGCACTTATCTTGAGGTTGGCGCGCGCCCCATTCAAGCAGTCCGCGAAAAGCATCGCTGAACCCTGCGGGGTTGCTTGCTAGCCGCGCCGCGTGAATCTCGGCACCTTCAACCTCGGAAATCAGCAGGCCCGCGCGGCGGGCCTTGCCATAATCGTAGACGGGCGGTGACACGGGGACCAATGTCGCGCCGCTCAACTCGAGTTTCGCGATGGCCGCTTGAAACCCATTCGCGACGGCGGTTTCAAGCCCGACCGCACCATTTCCGTCCCAGACCCCTATGCGCAATGCTTTCAAATCAACCGGGTTGCTTGTCATCACCTTCCCACTCATCGCTTCGAGCAATGCAACCAGGTCGCCAACGTGTCTGGCATGCGGACCGACATGGTCGAGCGTGTGTGATAGCGCCAGAACGCCGCTATTTGAAACGACGCCGGTCGTCGGCTTATGACCGTAGACCCCGCAATAGGCCGACGGAATACGCACCGAACCCATCGTGTCGGACCCGAGCGCGGCATCACAGAGCCCTGCTGCAACCGCTGCGCCTGACCCACCTGACGAGCCACCCGGCGTAAAACCGTGTCGCCATGGATTTTGCGTGCGCCCGAAGGCCGGATTGTCCGTCGTCGCACCCAGCGCACCCTCATGCATATTAAGGCTGCCGAGGATGACCGCACCGGCACGTTTCAACCGCGCAACCACGTCGGAATCTTCAGCCGCAATCACATCGCGATACGCCGCGATCCCGGCATGATGTGGCAGGCCCGCCACGGCAATATTTGCCTTTACGCCTATACACCAGCCATCGATCGCCGACAGGCGCCCGCCGCGTGTGATCCGGACCTGACTTGCTCGCGCCTCGGCTTCGGCCTGCGTGAGACGCAGATTTAGAAACGCGCCAAGCTTCGCATCGTGACGCTCAATTCGTTCGGCATAGTGCGCGAACCGCTGCACAGGCATCATGCGAAGCGCTCGTCGATCAAGCGGATCGGCTTTTGACGTTGTTCGGTCTGTGTCAGATCCGCCAACGCGCCTGGCCCGCTCAATTCAATTCCGCAATCGATGCCTATCTTCTGCTTGAGCAGCGCCTTGTACTTGGCAACTTCGCCTGCGCCGGTATCGCCATTCACTTCCGCGCAGACGATAAAATCATCACGGCCGGACCCATCGCGCACCGCCTTGCAAATGAACTCTCCTGCGAACGAATCGATTTCTTCAAGCAATGGACCCATCGCTTGCGGGAAGATGTTGATGCCGCGGATCTTGACCATATTGTCTGACCGACCAAGGAAGCCTTCAATGCGCTTGAAATTAATGCCAATCGAAGAGGTGTCGGTTCGAAACCTTGTGACATCATGGGTGTTAAACCGGATGATCGGGTAGATATCGTCCTTGAACAGACAGGTACAAACCATGTCACCTTCCTGACCATCCGCAACCGGCTTGCCATCTTCGATGCCGCACACTTCAAGATACTGAGCATCATCCATCACGTAGAGACCATCCCGGTCTGGACCTTCGCCCGCAATACAGCCCGTATCCCCTACGCCATACCAATCGAAACAATCGACCCCGCCCCAACTGTCAGACAGGGCCTGCTTGTCTTCGCGGCCAAGATGGCCCGAAATCATGCGGATTTTCAGATCTTTGACCGGGTCAATTCCCTGCTCGATCGCGACACGCGCCAGTTTTTTGATATAGTCAGCGAAGCCGACAATGACGGTGGCGCCAAAATCACGCATCAGTTCGACCTGCCGCGCCGACCGTGTCTCGATACCTGTGCCCGCCGACATGAAGATCGCACTCGACCAGTGCGTCACGGCTTCGCGCACATAGTGGCCACCATTGATCATGCCGTGACCGTAGACAGAGTGCACAACGTCATCTGGCCGGAGTCCCTGAAAGCGATACAGCCGACCGAGCAGCAGGTTCTGCGCCTCGCGTGATTTTGCGCCAAACAGCAGGACCTGCGGCGTGCCGGTCGTGCCGGACGTGGTGTGCATGATAATCGGCGGACGACCACCTTTCATACTGTCGATTCCGCCGAAATCCCCGAACGGAGGCTTCAGCGCAATTGAGGCCATGATGTCTTGCTTGTCGAACATCGGCAAAGAAGGCAGCGTTTCGAGACCTTTGATGTCGCCAGGCTTCACGCCTGCGTCGCCCCACAGGCGCTGGTAGAAGGGAATCTGCCAGGCGCGTGCAACGCACCGTGCGAATAGCTTTTCCTGGTGAGCGCGGATCTCGTCTTTGCTCTTTTTTGCAAACGTCACGAATGCATCGCCGATGGGGTGGTCTTTCTGAAGCTGAGCCCAGTCAACCGTGTTGAAATATGTGTTGTGATCTTGGGTCATGTAGGGTTCGTCTCCATTCCGGCAGCGAGGCGCGCGAGGATTGCCGCATCGTCCAATGTTTCGAGAGTTTCAGTCAGGGTAATAAGTTTGTTTTCGAGTGATGTGCGGGGTGCGCCAAAACCGAACGCCGCGCAGTCACGAAACTTGGAAACATTCTGCGCGGGACTCAGCGGCTCTGCAGGTGACCCAAACAATCGATCAATCCGCGCCTCGACCTTCGTACCGTCAACCAGCGTGGCAATCGCGATCTGTGGCACAAATGCGGCCGGATCTTTCGTTCCGTCATCGATCACACGGATCTTCCGGCCAAGCGCCAGTGTGCTGTCATCACGCAGCGCCCCTTCGCCAAAACTGCCAAGTCCGACGCTTTCCTGTCGCAATGCGACCGCTCCGGCATACTGGAAACAGAGCCTGGCATAATTAGCTGTCATGTCTGTGGTGATCGAGCGACCGACGAGGCGGTGAATTAACGGCGGCGCGGTCAACGTGATGGTCTTCACATTGGCGGCGGTGACACCGAGCGCTGACAGTTTCTGCATCAGGACGATGCCGCCCTGACACGCGCGGCCTGTTGGAAACGGCTTGTGGCTGACTTCTGCGATGCGCCAGACCGAACCGAGGCTGGCAATAACTGGCGCAAGATCATAATCCGTTTCAAACAACGCAAAATATCCGTACGGGCCTTCAAGGCTGTCATGGGGTCCAGTCATTCCAGCCTCGGCAAGGTCACAGGCTAGAATCGCGCCGCGTGCAGCCGCGGCGATCTGTACCGGCAGTGCAGGTTTGCCTTCGACATGCGCCTGCATGGTTCCCGAGCAGAAAGAGAGCGCATACCCCAACGCGTCCTTGGTCTGTTCTTCGGTAAATCTGCGGAGGCGCGCGATACCCAGTGTTGCACCGAACAAGCCGGCATTGGCTGGGCGAAAGAACCGTATCGGGCTGGAGACTGCAACGCCCATCCCTGCAGCCAGATCGACGGCCACGACGAGCGCCATGGCGAGGTCTTGCCCGCTGACTTTGCCCTCATATCCTTCGATGTCTGCCATCAGGGCGGCGAGTATCGTCGCGAGCGGATGGACCACTGCTTTTTCGTGAACGCAGTCAAACTCCTGACAGTGGATTTGAAACCCATTGATAAAGGCGGCACTCGCCGGTGTGGTCGCAAAACTCCCCTCGCCCCAAACATGCGCAGCCCGGCCCGGCACGCCGGATCCAGTCCATTTTTGCGTGACCTGCCGGATCGGCTGTGTCAGCGGCGCGGCGGCGCCCGCAATTCCCACACCAAGGGAGTCCAGAAGGAAAGTGCGCACGGCGGCGCGCGCAGACTGCGGCAGATCCGCGTAGTGTGCGCCGAGCCCGTGGGCAACAAAGGCCGATACAGCATCGCTCACAGGGCGATCTCCCTCAAGTATCCGATAAGCGTGCCCGTATCGGACCCGGCGGCCTTCAACACAGAGGAAATCTGCTCGGAGCTTGCGCCGCCAACTTCCATGAGCGCTTCGGCCTTGGCGACAAGATCATCTTCACTGATCGGATGCTCCGGATCGCCCCAGGCATCCTCGACCAGGACCGGATCATCCGCATCGATCTGAACAGAAGAGCCGAAATGTGCCGGATAGGCTGCAGTATATCTGGCACCTTCAGATACCTCGATCTTGCTCCGCAAATTCGCGAGTACCGGATCATCAATTGCTTCGCTCGAAAAATCACTCAGCCCCGGCGCCCCGCGCGCGATCACCACGGCCACGGCATGCTGCAATGAAAACTTCGCTTCAATCACGGTTTTAGGATTGGGTTTGTCGCAGAACTTGATCGCATCGGCATAGGTCTGAACGCGGACTTTTTGAATCGACGAAAGATCGACACCGCCAGCCGCCTCGAGCGCGGCGTCAATGGCAGCATGCGCATGGCGGCAAGCTGGCCAAAATTTGAAACTCACCTGATGGATGAGCCAGTTTGGTCCATAATCTGCGAGCACGTTTTCAGGATCAGCGCCGGGACACATAGCGGCGAAGAATCCCTGCTGGCCTTCGAGAAGGGACAAGGGTCCGGCAAACCCGTTCGCGGCGAGGCGCGCTGATTCAACGCCGGCGCGCGCGGCGTTAGCGGTGTGTAATTGCTTACCCATGCTGCCCGGTTCGTGCCGGGTCTGCCAGAGACCGGCTGACTGACTGAGCGCCAATGCGAGCGCGTGGGCGACCTGTTTTTCCGGCAGCTTCAACAACGATGCGCACGCCGCTGCCGCGCCAATCGCGCCGCAGGTTCCAGTTGAGTGCCAAATCGCGTAGTGACCTGCACCTGTCGCCCGACCGAGTCGGATCGTCGCCTCATATCCGCGTACGACGGCATCCAGAATATCAGCATCTTCCGCCCCTCCCGACAGAGCGAGTACGGCTGGAATGATGCTTGGCCCAGGATGAAGGATGGCGCGTTTGTCGACATCGTCCATTTCCAGAATATTGCCCAGCCCGCCCCAGAGAAACGCTGTAGCAGCAGAACCAGCTTCGCTGGTGTCGTGCAGGATGCGACCGGCCGGCTCGCGCGCGCCGGCGATGGCGCAACCGGCCCAATCAAGCACGTGCAGGCGGGCGCGTTTACGATCAGCGTTACGCACTGGAAGCGCAAGGCGCGCCGCCAATGCCTGAATCAAAGTTTGCGTCTTCATTTGTCCGGACATATGGTGGGTTTAACACGCAAGCAACGGTGATTGAAAGCCGCAATCAGTCATAAAGGGAGCGTTTTTTTGCCGCCACTTTCTCCAATCCAAGCCCTGACGCAATTGCGGCAGCGCCATCCCGGACCGGCGCGCCTATATGTCGCTGGTTGCAGCGGCGAGCCAATCGCGATCGCTGATGCCTTTCGCACCGTTCCAGATCTCGCAAAAGATGTGACGTTTTTGGGCATATGGATACCCGGAGTGAATCGCACGGACTGGGCGAGCCTTCATGAGACCGCACGCGCTGAAAGCATCTTCCTCTCACCTGACCTGCGCCCCAGCTTCGAATCCCGCAAGACCGCGTTCATACCCTTGACCTACACGCAGGCTTGGCCATGGCTGGAGACGACGCCGCTTGATGCTGCAATTGTAATGGTTTCACCGCCGGGTCCAGACGGAAAGGTCAGCCTCGGTGTTTCGGCTGATTTTTCGGGCGCGCCGCTTTCGAGATCGGATGTCACGGCCGTTGCATTGATCAATCCGGCCATGCCAAGCCCGCCAGACAGTCCGCGCATTGACCTGTCGAGATTCCAGATCGTTGCCGAGGCCCATACGCCGCTGATCGAGGTTGCGCCGACCGACTTGCCGGACACGTTCAAACAGATAGCAGTCAATATCGCTGGCCTCGTGAACAATCGTGACACATTGCAATTTGGTATCGGAAATGTGCAACAAGCTGTGCTCGAACAACTTGGTAGTCATCGCAATCTGTCGATCCATGCGGGGATGATTTCCGATGCCATCCTGCCGCTTTTGGAAAACGACGTGATCAACCGCATCACCACCGGTGTCGCGATCGGAACCCGGCCGCTTTATCAGCAAGTTGCCCACGACGGTCGTATCGCTTTTCGCCCCGTTTCGCTCACGCACGCGATCTCGACCCTATGTGCTATACCCCAACTCAAGGCGATCAATTCAATTCTCGAAGTCGACCTGTTCGGGCAGGCAAATGCAGAGTTTATTGGCGCTAAACAGGTTTCCGGCACAGGGGGGCTCGTTGATTTCCTGCGCGGGGCCGCTATTGCCAAAGCCGGCATGGCGATCACCGCGCTGCCCTCGACCGCGCACAAAGGCAGCCTCAGCCGTATCGTCGCACGCCTTCCGGCCGATGCAACCAGCATAGCCCGCGCCGATATGGGCCTGGTTGTTACCGAACATGGGATTGCCGACCTACGCGGAAAATCACTCGATGCGCGCGCCGATGCGCTAATCGCCATTGCGGATCCCGCCTTTCGCGCTAGCTTGTCTGCTGAATGGGACAGGATGAGGAAATCGATGTGAGCAAGCCTGCTTTGCCGCGCTACCGGATACTTGCAAATGCGCTGCGTGCAGAAATCACGTCCGGCCGGTTGAAACCCGGTGATCAGTTAAAGACTGAGCTGGAATTGTGCGAAATACACAACATTTCGCGCCATACCGCACGCGAAGCCATGCGACTTCTCACCGATGACAAGCTGATCGAGCGAAAGCGCGGTTCCGGTACTGTCGTCGCGCAGATTTCAGCCCCTACCTTCGAACAGCCTATCGGAGACTTTGAAGCGATCCTGCAATATGCCCGTAACGCACATTTTGTACTGACCAGTTCGGCTCCCGCTGATCAGGAGGCGCTCGATCGCACCGGTCTAACAGGAAAATACCAACAATACATCGGCTTACGGACGGTCGACGGGAAGCCACCCATTGCGATCACTGCGATCTATATTCCCAAAAAGCTGGCGCCCACCGACGACATCATCCATGGACTCGAAACATCAGTGTCGGAATGGATCGAACAGACCCATGGCGTCGCGGTTGCCCGCGTGGTTCAACGCATGGAAGCTGTCGCACTTGATGCCAGTCAGGCAAAGCGACTTGGAGTCAATACCGGGTTCCCGGCCTTGCGCACGATCCGTCGCTACCGTGACGCAAGCGAACGCATCATTCTCTTGTCTGAAAGCCTTCACCCGGCCGGTAGGTTCGCTTACGAAATGCGGCTCGACCGATCACGTTAGCCAATCCGCGTCTCGTCGCAAAGCGTGCGCCGATATAACTTGCCGTCGCGAAACCAGTGCCAAGTCCGAGCGCGATGCTTGCCGCCGGCCCCCATTGCAATAATCTCGAAAAAGCTCGCGCCGGGCTCATCCTTGCGGTCAAGATTGAGTAAGAGTAAACCGTCTTTTGTTTCCCAGCTTTTGCCATGGAAGGTCGGCGTATCATACCAGAGCGCATCGCCTGATGGCACACCTTCGAACATATCTTCACGAACTCGACCATCTGCCCAGGTGAATGTGATTCCCTGACGATAATAGACTTCGCTACCATCATCAGGGAATGAGCAGATAACGCGGGAGGCATGCTGGTCTTCAATCTGCGCCAGCGCATCGAGATGCGTGTACGTGCCTTCCCACACGCCTTCATGCGCGCGCGTTGCTGGAAACAGATCTTTCGGATAATGGCTCAAATTGCGCCTTTCGCGATGAGCGTCGCAATCGCCTCGACATCAAGCCCTGCCTCAGCCGCAATCTCAGCGCTGTCCTCGCCATAAGTGGGCACGCGCGGCTCAGGCTCGGGAGGCTCATCTCGAAACCGAATTGGCGGGCCAACATGACGATTGCCGCTCGCATCCGTAAACACCATTCCGCGCTCGGCCGTGAACGGATCGTCAAATGTCTCCTTGAGACTACGCGCCCAGCTCCAGCAGCAATCGACCTGCGACAAAAAGCTTTGCCAATATGCCAGAGATTGACCGGCAAATGTCTCTTCGAAGAATGCGCGCAGCGGCGCTTGTTCCGGTCCCGGTGGAACTCTGGCATATTGCAGCAGGTCTGGTCGACCGAGCGCATTGAGGAGGTTGGCTGCAAATTTCGCTTCCGACCCACCAAGAATGAGATGTGCCGCATCTGATGTTTCGTAGAGATTATACATAGCGCTGCCGCCGAAACTGCGCATGTCCTTCGGCGTTGGCGCGCGGTCCTCCGCGAAAGTAGGACCGAGCACATTTGGAGTCCAGGCGATTGCGGCGTCGAACATCGCCAAATCAATATAATCTCCTTTACCCGTCTCGTGGCGGCGGTAAAGCGCCATCAGGATCGCCGACAATGCCATCATGGAGGCCGCAGCGTCCGCAAAAGGAATGCTTGGCAATGAAGGTTTGTTGTCAGTCAGACCACGGTTCAAGTCGACAAGTCCCGCCATCCCCTGCACGGTCAGGTCATGGGCTGGTTTGTGCGCCAAAGAACTCTCCTGCCCAAAGGCAGAGATCGAGCAGTAAACCACGCGTGGATTGATGGCGGAAATGGTTTCATAATCGACCCCAAGTCGCTTCACAACGCCGGGCCGGAACGCCTCAACCATGACGTCCGCGCTCTCCACCAGTCTCAGGAACAATGCTCTTCCATCTTGATCTTTCAAATCCAGTTTTAGGCTGCGCTTGCCACGCGAGACATTGCGCAACCAGACTGAGACGCCGTCAGATGTCTTCTCACCAATCTCGCGGACCGGCTCGCCCAATCCGTTCGCGGGCTCGATCATAATCACATCGGCGCCATGATCGGCCATCATCATCGTCATATGCGGACCCGGCAGGAACGCCGACAGATCTAAGACTTTCAGGCCCTGCAGTTTCATTTCACGAGGTCGCCGGTGTGTTCGCCGAGCTTCGGGGCGCGTGTCTGGGTGGGGCGTTCACCATCGAGACGGAAGGGAGAGGACAGGACGCGAACGCCTTGTTTTGCGTCCGGATGATCGACCCGCTGCGTCATTTCAACATGAGCGACATAGCTGGAGTCGAGCGCGGTCTTGATGTCCAGAACCGGCGCAAAGGGAACGTGGCCGCCAAGACGTTTCATCCAATTGTCCGTCGTGTCCTTAGACATCACCGCGTCAACCGCATCAGTGAGTGCCGCGAGGTGTTCGCGACGGGACGGAATATCCTCGAACCGCTTATCTTTTGCCAGGTGTTCGGCCCCGGCAATGTCACACCAAAGCGTCCAGAACTTTGGTGTCTGACACATCAGCAAACCCCACCCGTCCCTGGTCTTCACAAGCTGCGACGGTGTAATTGTCGGATGGCTGCCGCGGGGAAGTCGCCCAGTGACATGGCCCTGGTTGAGGTACCACGTCGCCGGATACGAAAGCTGATGCAGCGCAGTGTCAAACAGGCAGACATCCACGTCACACCCCTCCCCCGTGCGCTGCGCGCCGAGCACTGCGGCTACAAGACCGAGCGCCATCTGGCTTCCAGTGTGAAAATCGACCATCGACAGGCCAAATCGCACTGGTGGACCATCCGGCTCGCCTGTCATTGACATGAACCCGGCTTCAGCTTGCATCAGATAATCATAACCCGGCCAGTCGGCGCGCTCGGATTTGCGGCCATAAGCAGACAGGTGTGCGCAGACGATTTTCGGGTTGACAGCTTTCAGATCATCATAGGTGAGTTGCAGTTTACCTGGTTGGTCGCCGCGAAGATTGTTGGCAACCGCATCGGCGGATTTGACCAGTTTCTCGAACGCGGAGCGACCATCCACCGATTTCAGATCGAGCGCGACCGACTTCTTGCCAAGGCTGAAGGTTTGAAAAAACTCGCTATCAGCCTTGCCGAGCATGTACGGACCAACCGAACGCGAGATATCGCCGCCGCGCGCCGGGTCTTCGATCTTGATCACTTCTGCGCCGAGATGGGCCAGAAGCATCGTGCCGTAGGGTCCTGCTCCGTACTGTTCGATCGACAGTACGCGCAGACCCGCGAGCGGAAGATTAGGTTTGATTGCCAAGAAAGAAGTCCTCTTCCTGAGTGAAGCTTTGCAGTCGCCGATTTGTCGAGCGCGTCAGACCGGGTTGCGCTTGACCAATTGCTTGGCAATGATGATGCGTTGCATTTCATTGGTGCCTTCGCCGATGCACATCAGCGGCGCATCGCGGTACAGCCGTTCGATTACATACTCTTTTGAATAACCATATCCGCCATGAATACGCATCGCTTCAGTGGCCACTTCGAGCGCAGTTTCAGAGGCGAAATATTTCGCCATGCCAGCTTCCAGGTCGATGCGAGAACCCGTGTCATAGGCGCGAGCGGCGTCTTCCACGAGCAGTTCAGCTGCTCGGGTCTTCGCTGCCATCTCGCCAAGCTTGAGTTGGATGGCCTGATGTTCACAGATCGGCTTGCCCATCGTCTTGCGAGTTTGCGAATAAGCAACTGACTCTCTCAACGCACGGCGGGCGATACCAACCGAACGGGCAGCGATATTGATGCGACCGATCTCAAGACCGCCAGTGGCCATAAAGAAGCCCTCACCTTCCTTGCCCCCAATCAGGCAAAGCTCGGCGTCACACTCATACCCAGTGTAGACCAGCTCACCGCTGTCGATGCCCTTGTAGCCGAGTTTTTCCAGCTTATTGCCATTACTTACACCGGCAAAGTCTTCCCGCGTTTTCGGATTTTTTGTCTGTGTAATGAGGATTGACATACCCTTGTAGCGCGGGGTGACGCTCGTATCGGTCTTGCACAGCAGTGCGACGCAATGCCCTTCAATTGCGTTTGAAATCCAGGTTTTTGCGCCCTCGACCACATATTTGTCGCCCTTGCGGGTGGCTTTGGTAGTAAGTGCCTGAAGATCAGTGCCAGCGTTTGGTTCGGTCAGCGCGAGACCGCCGCGGATCTCCCCAGTCGCGAACTTCGGCAGCCAATATTCTTTTTGCTTTTGAGTCCCAAAGCGTTGGACAATCTGCGCCATCATCAGATGTGAGTTAAAGATACCGGTCAGGCTCATCCACTCTTCGGCGATGCGGATCACGATCTTAGCATACGTGCTGGCTGTCAGCCCAAGGCCGCCAAACTCTTCATCGATCAACGCGCCGAACAGACCCATTTCCTTCATATCCTCCACGAGGGCATGGGGATATTCATTGTCATGCTCCAATTGCATGGCGACCGGCCTGACCTTCTGCTCGATCCATTTGTCGATGGCATCAAGCATGATGACTTCTTGCTCAGCTGCTTCGGCCTTCATATGTGCTGTATCTGGCATTTTCAGTGCTCCTAGTAGAAATCAACCTTGTCTTCGACAGCGTGGCCTTTGGCCGGAATAAGCATGTTACGCTTGAAGGTGCAGATCATCTCGCCGTTTTGATTAAAACCACGCGTCACAATGGTGACGATGCCCTGACCGGGGCGCGATTTGCTCTCGCGTTTGGCGAGCACTTCGCTCTCGCCATAAATCGTGTCGCCGGCAAACACCGGCGCAGTAAACTTCACTTCATCCATACCGAGATTGGCAATCGCCTTCTGGCTCGTATCCGTGACGCTCATGCCGATAAGCAATGCCAGAGTGTAAGGCGACACGACCAAGTTCTTCTTGAATTCGCTCGCCTTGGCGAATTCTGCATCGAAGTGCATCGGATGGGTGTTCAGAGTCAGAAGCGTGAATAGATGATTGTCATATTCTGTGACGGTTTTGCCAGGGCGATGCTCATAGATATCGCCTTCGTGAAAATCCTCGAAATAGCGTCCGAACGTCTCGCGATAGCGGTTCGGACCAATTTCTTTCCAATTCTGAACCATGTCTATTTCTCCTGTTTGCCGGCCTTAGCCAGTGTTCTTTGCGCCGCCAGGATAACCGGGCGATCGACGAGTTTCCCCTTGTGAAGCACGGCGCCGCCACCAGAATCTGCCAGCGATTTGATGATCGCGCGCGCGTCTTCGAATTCGGCTTCGCTCGGCGAGAAGACACCGTTAACCGGATCCACTTGGGAGGGATGAATGCAGGCCCGACCGGAAAATCCCATCAGCTTTGCGCGTCCTGTTGAAACGATCAGACCGGCTTCGTCCTTGACGTCCAGAAACGGCACATCATAGGCAGGCACGCCGGCCGCAGCACAAGCCGCAGCGATGGTGCCGCGTGCCGTCAGCATTGCATCCCAATTCGCAAGGTCTGCGCCAAGGCTCGCCGAAAAATCAGCACCGCCAAACAACACACCGCCATCAGCCTTTCCTGCAACATCGTACGCATTGCCAAGCGCACGACCGCTTTCAATGACCGCCATCAATGGTAGCGACAAGCCAAGCGCTTCGCGGACGATTTCCATGTCAATGCTGGTTTCGGCTTTCGGAACCATGATGAAATCCGGCAACACGCCGCCTGCTGCGAGCGCAGCGATATCGGCGCAACCGTCGGCGGAGCGCGGTGAATTGATGCGCAGGCCCGCAATCGCTCCGGCTTTGCGCGCACCTAACCAGCTGAGGGCCGCAGCACGCGCGGTATCCTTTTGGTCCGGAAGAACAGCATCTTCAAGATCAATAATGATCGTGTCAGCATCGGTACCGACGGCTTTGTCAAACCGTTCCGGGCGTGCGCCCGGAACAAACAGAAGAGATCGAAATATCTGAATCATTGCGCACCCGAATTTGTCCGGACATTTAGCATGGGTCAGACAATGACGTCAACGCGCGGGTCAGGTCTGTCATGGCATTTTCTGCGAGAAAATGAGCGACCGACCATTTTCGATTTGAGATTATTTTCGCGGATCGGATAGGAGCTGATTGAGTTCAATCGTGTGGCCGTCATTGTCAGTCAGCATGGACACCCGCACCACGATATCTCCCTGGGGTGACGGATAGCGGCGCTCATGAGGCTGTTCGAATGCGGTGACGCCGGGCACGGCGGCAGCTCGGCTGAACGTTGAGTCAAGGTTCTTTGAATTAAACAAGAGGACGATTTGGCCAGGGGTAAAATCCGCTTTGTGCGGTGAGGCCTTGTCGGCTGCAGTCTGGTCGAGGAACTGCCAAAGCCCGAGCATACCAATAAAGTCATTGTTCGCTTTGAGCAGCACCAGTCGGGACCGATTCTGGCCGTCGTCGCCCGCACGATCTGACAACCCCGGCGAGGTCAGCTCTTGATCATAGGCGACTGTCATGCCGAGTGCATCGCGGTAAAGCGCCAATGATTTGTCAATATCACGCACCACCAAGGTCGTTCGGCGCAAATCGATCGGATTGGCGGCTGACAGTTGTACTTCAGGCGACCGAGCGGTCGGCGTGGCGCATGCTGATAGCGCCAGCACTGCCAGGGCTGAAAGAATGAAATGTTTCAATAAAAATCTCCTTCGTGTGCTATTGCCGCGCGCTTTCAAGCGGGTGGCTTCACGTGCTCGGCGAAATAGGCAGCGATGTCTTCGCGCGTTGCCACCCAGATATCCTTGTGTGAACCGAGCAAGTTCAGGAAATCGGAAAAGGCGGCGATTCGTCCCGGACGACCGATGATGCGCAGGTGCAGACCGAGCGACATCATGCGCGCACCCTCTGTCTGCGACTCCTCGAGTAGCCAAAGGAACGTACGGCGCGCGTAGTCGAACCACATGTCGGGCGTGAAAGCGGGGGCCAGCCAAAACTTCATGTCATTGGAATCGATGGCGTAAGGCATGATCACCATTGGCTTGGTGCTGCCGTCTCTCATGTCGACCTTGTCCCAATATGGAAAATCGTTCGAATAGTCGTCCATATGATAAGAATAGCCCTGCTCGACCAGCAGGCGACGGGTGCTGTCGGTGTGCAGGTAACGCGACAGCCAGCCGCTAGGGCGGCGCCCGCAGGTCGCCTCAATGCTGGCAGTGCCGCGCGCGATGAACTCTCGCTCCTGAGCCTCGTCCATGAAAGCAGAGAAAAGCCATTTATATCCATGATTGCAGGGTTCGTCGCCGCGCGCGACAATGGCCTTTGCCAGCCAAGGTGCCTTCTCTAGCGCTTGTCCGCAGACCGTCCAGGTGGCAGGCATGCCCGCCGCGTCCAAAAGCTTGAGGACGCGCGGAGCGCCGCGATTGATGCCGTACTGGTAATTGGTCTCGTTGCCATGCACACGGATTGGCTTGCCTGGAACAGCTCCGAGCTCGTCGACCGGTTCCGGTCTCTTATCTCCTTCGTCGATCCGGCGCTCGGCACCCTCCTCGACATTGACAACGATCGACACAGCAAGCTTTGCGCCGCCCGGCCAGGTGAAGTTCTTGGGTGCAGGTTCATTCAGGCTCAATGTGGCTCCTCCCCGCCCGAGACGTTCAGGCTCTCAGCTGTGATATAGGCGGCCTCGTCAGAGCACAGCCAGGCGACGGCGTTGGCGGTGTCTTCCGGAAGGCCCGGGCGGCCCATCGGAATGCGCGCCGCCATCGCTTTGAGATAAACCTCAACGGAATCGGCGCCGGTGACTTTCGCAAAATACTCGTTCTGCCAGGCACCGAGTCCGGTCGTGACATGGTTGGGGCATACATTGTTGACGGTAATGCCTTGGCTGCCAAGCTCTATGGCAGCCGACCGTGCCAGCCCCACCAGCCCGTGCTTGGACGAAGTATAAGCCTGCGCGTGCGGAAAGCCGGACTTGGCCGCCTGCGAAGCAATATTGATGATACGTCCGCCCTTGCCCTGCTTCACCATTGTCTCAGCCGCCGCCTTCACCCCGAAGAAGGAGCCCGTGAGATTGACATCGATAACAGCGCGCCAGTCATCTTCCGTCACCTCTAGCAGCGGCTTCATGATATAGCCGATCCCCGCATTGTTTACCCAGATATCGAGACTACCATGCGTATCGGTCGCATGCTTCGCCAGCGCCCGGACATCATCGAGACTGCGAACATCGCATACACAGGTCGATGATTTGACGTCGACCGAGCGCATATCCTGTGCAATCGTCTCCATTTCATCGGAACTGCCGATATGGTCAGCACCAGTCGCCTTGTCACGCGGCGCGCCGACATCAGAAATCACGATATTGGCACCGTCTGCAGCCAGCCGTTTCGCAATTGCCTCGCCAAGCCCGCCACGCCGCCCTGAACCAGTAATGACTGCCGTTTTGCCTTGAAACCGTTTCGTCATATCTTGCGCCTAGCCGATCTTGTCTGTCAGGATAAAAATAAGATCGGCCGCCATTGCTTGGAACTCGCCCGCGATGCGCTGCATGGTTTCCGAGCCAACTTCACCGCCGAAAACATCCATGTCGTTGACATCGATGATCTCGATGTAGGCGTAAGGCGGCTTACCATCTGATCCCAACAGGCCAGTGGATTTGTACACGGCAAACTCATCGACTGATTTCAGTCCATTGACCGTCGGAATATCCTTCGATTTCGCCCAGGCCTCATAGTCAGAAGCGCTGATACCGGGTTTAAGGTTGAACAGTGCGACAATCTTGGTGTTCATTTAAGTAGACTCCCCTATGGATGATCTCTGTAAATGGTATATCATTTGAAATCAATAGAAACCCCTCGCTTGGAAACCACATTGCAAGCGAGGTCGCCTGACCTGCAGACCGGAGGAAAATTCCATGCCCGATACACCTCATAATGCGCCTGACTTGCCGGCCTATGACGGCCCGCCCGATTACCGTGTTGTCGGCCGCCATGGCGTCTATCCTGAGACAAGCCATGACGAAATCGCGCGGTTTAATTTCCTCGCACAGATGAACCGCCATCTGTCGACCCAGGTCATGCCGGGTGTCGGTGAGGCCTTCGAGCAACGTGTGGCTCCCGCTTTTCAAAAATCGCACGACCGCACGTTCAAGGATCGGCATGAGATTCGCCAAGCACTGACCAAGGACCCGATGTGGCAATGGTGGTCGGCGATGCGCCGGTCAACGATGGAGTCGCGCCAACAAGCGGGTCGCTGGGTCACCCTCCGCCAGGCAGAGGCTTTGAACGCCAAGGTCGGCGAACTGACCAAGGGGGACAAGCGCCTCAAATTGAATCCAAATATGAAGCTGCCACGCGGCGTCGAGGCGATCGACCATCACTGCATGCCTGGTTCGTATCACACTGAACTGGTGCCTGGTGATGTCACAGGACCCGCCAATTATGATGCGGGAATCTTCGCCACAACCGGGGGTATGCTGGGGCGTTACAATGACGGCGGTGGGGTCGCGGTGGCCGAATGGGTCAAGCGCAATATGGGCCCCGACTTCAAACCAAAGCGAATTCTCGATATCGGCTGCGGCATGGGGCATAATGTCCTGCCGATTGCCGCAGCATTCCCAGATGCCGAAATTATCGCCGTGGATGTCGGTGCGCCGATGTTGCGATATGGCCTCGCGCGCGCCAAAACAATGGGCATCGAGAATGTTACGTTCGTTCAGGATGACGTATCCGATCTCAAACAATTTGAAGCCGAGAGTTTCGACTGGATCCAGTCGACCATGTTCCTGCATGAAACCAGCTACAAGACGATGCCAAAGATCTTCGCCGAAACTCAGCGTCTGTTAAAACCGGGCGGTATCGTCCTGCACGTTGAGCAGCCGCAATATGACGACAAGATGTCACTTTATGAGCAGGCCATGCGCGACTGGGATGCATTTTATAATAATGAACCCTTCTGGACCAAGATGCACGAGGTCGATGTTGACGCTTGGCTCGCCGACTCCGGATTTGGCGCCAATGCACTGATCCATGACGGGGTCACGGCCGTGATTGACAAGAATGTGTTCCCGGACGCTGCTGACGATGAAAGCGAAGATTTCGGCCGCAAGGCTGCTTGGCACGTCGTCGGCGCAAAGAAGGTGGCTTGATCATGACCAAACTTGACCCACTTCTGCTTGCCGGTGCCAAATCCAAGGGCAAACGTCCTTGGTTTCTGGAGAGCCCTGACACCGAACGCCTGCTCAACATTACGATGGCGCTGGCTCAGGAGGTTGGCGTGATGCGCGAACGGATGGACACAATCGAGCGCCTGCTTGCACGCGATGGCAAGGTTTCACCCGCCGCCATCGATGGGTTCGAGCCGACAAAGTCCGAAGCTGATGCGCGCGGTCTGTGGATGCAGGAGTTCATTTCCCGCATTCTCCGCGTTGTGCAGCAGGACCGCGAAGCAATTGCTGCCGGCGACGAATTGTCATCCGAAGACGTCGCCAATGAATTGGCAAGTTGAAGGCGACTGGAATGCTTGAACGACCGCATACAGAGTTCATCCAGGCCCAGCTTCTGCCCTGGCTGAGAATTGGCCCCGGCAATGCTAGGCCTGATGCCGAGTTTAAATTTCTTAGTCGGGATGCCACCACCGGAGGCTGCTCGACGATCGTGCGCTACCCGCCGGGCTGGCGGCGTGAAGCGATCGAACACCTTGATGTCGATGAAGAGTTCTACGTGCTTGATGGCGAGATTGAACTCAATGGTGAAACATTTGGCCATGACACGTATGGCTACGCACCAAAGGGCGCAAACCGCAAAACAATGTCGACCGGTGCAGGTGCCGTCGTACTGACCTTTTTTAGCGGCCAGCCAAACTTGCGCGGCGGCCCCGGCGATGGCGGCAAAATCGTCAAGGTCGACGCCCTGCACATGCCTTGGGACATGTCGCTGAACGACCCGAAGCTTGCCCACCTCGGCATCTCTCGCAAGGATTTGCGCAATGATCTCGAAACCGGAGAACGCACATTCTTGTCAATGATCCTGCCCCACTCCGAACCACCCGGCCTCAAAGGCCCGCAGGAGTCGCATCCGACTGTCGAAGAAGCCTATACCGTCAATGGATCACTGACTGGGCCGCATGGCACAATGGAACCAGGATCCTATTTCTGGCGCCCACCGGGCATTGCGCACGGGCCGTTTGGAACCCGCTGGGGCTGCGTCATGCTGATCCGCTTTCTCGGTGGAAAGCACGTGAACCAATGGTCTCCGACCGATGCACCGTTTTCCTTCAACGCGCCCTACAACCCGGTCCTTCCGGAATCGCTGGCTGCGTTCGCCTGCTCTCCCTGGACCCCTCCACCACGGTACTGAGAAAAGCCCTCTACTCAGCCAAGACGACGCTTCAGCAACACGAAAGCCGGTCTGGGCATCTCCTCGTCATGGCAGCCCCGTCGCTTCATGGCCATGAAACATCCCAAACAGAACTGCCGTTCTCGCCGCAAGCGGTTGGATAATAATCAGCCAACTCAAAAGCCGCCTAAGTAATTTAACCTAGTTGCATTCTAGTGAATATCAGCAAATGATATATCTTTACCAATAGGGACTTTTGAGGAAGGCAAACCAATGGAATTTCTGGCAAGCAACGAACTGGCGATCCTGCGCTGGCTACATATTGTGGCGATGGTTTACTGGCTCGGTGGTGAATGGGGCGTCTTCCAGACGAGCTACAAGGTGGTGAACCCGAAACTTCCGCTCGAAGAACGCATGCGGCACATGGATACGGCCTACCGGATAGACATCATGGCGCGCACCGGCATTATTTCTCTACTTCCTCTTGGCCTTCACATGGGCCATCTCTGGGGCGTTCAGCCGCTTGGAGGAGGCTGGCTTGTCGCAATGTGGATACTCTGGGCTACATGGATGGCTATCACTTGGGGCGCATTCGCCAATCGTGGTAAACCACTCTTCAAACTTCTGTCCGGTATCGAAGACTGGACACGCTATCTGCTGATCCCGACACTGCTTGTCATCTCCCTTTCATCACTGTCTGGCCACGGCCCCTTCCTCGCCGAGACCGGACAGAAATGGTATGCGGCGAAGATCCTGACCTATAGCCTGGCGCTGATCATCGGGGTCGTCCTGCGACTCGTCATGCACGAATGGCAAAAGCTATTTCCGGTGCTTGCGGCAGGACCAAACCCAGAGGTCGAGACACGGCTGGAAAAATCTATCAGCATCGGGCGCGGCATCGCGTATCTCTACTGGATATTGATCCTGACAACCGCCTTCTTCGGCGCGGTGAAGCCGTTCTGATGGATCCTCAAGGTGTCAATGCGGCGGGCGCTTCGGTTATTGTGAAAAGGGAGTCGTCGAACTTTTCACCGACTTGGAAATCGGTCCATATCGCTTCATTGGATTTCACCCCATCATAGAACAACCGCACCCGGCCAGGCTGCACCCAACTGATACCGGGCTTTGTAAAAAAGTTCGAATAGCGACGCTCGTGCCATCCACGCGGCGTGTCAAATCCAACATAAACCACAGCATCATCCGACTGGCGGATGCCAAACCGTGTCACCCCACCCGACGGATCTGTCAGCTCAACCATAAAGGCCGGTGCACCATCCACCAGATCATCCGGCAAGCGCACCTGCGACCAGCCCTCATCGAGTGCGTTACGAATAGCGCCATACCCAAAATTTTCGCCCCAGGTCGCGTTTGCCGACTGGTCCGTCATTACACCATCCTGATTGGACGTTTGCACGCCATCGAAAGCAAGCAGAAAGGCGAGCTTGCCCCCAGTCCAGGCTTCGATCCGGACCTTGCCCCCTGCGGCATGCGAATCGGTTTTCTCATCCGCGTAGATCCGCCACATGCTATAGGGATTCCACAATACGTCCCCGTCCTTGGCGCGGATAAGATTGTAGCCGGTCAATTTTAGACTATCGGGATGCACCCACACCTCGCCGCCCGCTGCAGCATGCGCCCTGCGGATAATATCGGCAGCGCTCTGCTCCGGGTACGCCTGCACGGCGGCAGGCATTTCGCTGCGACTCGCAACCGGCGGCGGCAAGGCGTCTCGAACGCCAGCACATCCCGCGACGAGTGTAAAACAAAGTAGCGCTGTCCTCATGCCGGATCCTCCACCATCATGACGTGGCAGTCAGCAAGCTGCTGCCGTACCGCCTTAAGAGGCGCATAGTCCTCGCTTTCCCAGAATTTGCGAACCGCGGCCTTGTCCGGCCATTTCGAAACTACTGCGCTGAGTCCGCTTCCGAAACTACCTTCAAGCGCTTCCACGCCAGGTGCACGCAGGACATATTCACCGCCGTATTTTCCGATCAGCGCAGCAGTCGGCTTTCCGTACTCCTGAAAGAAGCGGCCCCTGTCGTGGATGTTTGCAAAAACAATCATGTATGCGGCCATTTTGTTTGTCCTTCGGTCTGGCATGTCGTACTAAATGGTATATCATTTAATCTGCTCGCCCGGGTCAAGGGTCAACACGTAAGGAACCGATCACAATGCAACTTCTCCGCGCCGCAACACTGACAGTTGCCGACCTCAACCGCTCAGTTGGAAACTATAGCAGATATCTCGATTACACTGTTGTCGAGCGCGGTGACCTTCCAGCTGACCTGGCAGCGAGTTGGGGCGCGCCAAAAAGCGCAGGCAAGGCTTATGCAATCATGGCCCCTGCTTCGGGCGCTGAAATCTATCTGCGACTGGTCGAACAACCGGCCGTGAACGGTTTCAAGGCTTTGCGCAGCTACGGTTGGAACGCGATTGAAATCTGCGTCACCGATGTGATCGCCGCGAATTCACGCATGCTCGACTCACCGTTTGAGATCATCGGCCCGCCGCGCGAGATCGATGGCCTTCCTGCTATCCACCCGATGCAGGTAAAAGGTCCTGACGAGGAAATCGTCTACCTGACACAGATCAAGTCCGACCTGCCCGCTTTCGACCTGCCGCGGGCCAGCACGCCTATCGACAAACTGTTCATTCTCGTCCTCGGCTGTTCTGATATGAAAGCCTCACTCACCTGGATGGAAAAGCATGTCGGCTTACAGACCGGGCGAGACAATATGGAGATTGTCTACACAATGCTCGCAAAGGCCTATGATACCGACCCGGCCGAGCTGCACACGATCTCGACCATGATCCATGGTAAGGATGTGTTCCTCGAACTCGACCAGTATCCAGACGCCGCAATTGATCGGCCGCATCATGACAGCATGCTGGTGCCCGGCTGCGCCATCGGGACGTTCTGGCATCCGGATTTCGACAGCCTGACCGGCCCGTGGATCACCCCGCCGGTGCGCCGCGAAGGTCCCGTCTACAAGGGCAAGCGCGTCGCCACCATGAAGGATCTCGACGGCGCCCTGATCGAAATGGTGGAAGCGTAAGTTGAGAATGCAACAGGTCGTCCTGAAATCTGCCATCGCGCACAAGCCGCGTGCGGATGACTTTGTCCTTATCGACGCGGCTATTCCGGCCTGTCCAGTCGGCGGCGTCCTGGTGCGGATCGTTCATCTGTCACTCGACCCCTATATTGGCTCCCGCCTGCGTGGGCGCCATATGGGCGAAGAACCGCCACAGCCGGGCCAAGATGCGGTCCCCGGTGCGATCGTGGGCCAGGTGTTAGAAAGCCGTACACCGCAACTTGCGCCTGGCGACTGGGTGCAATCCATGGAGGGCGGTTGGCAGGAAATCCTTGCAATTGCTGGCGGCAGCGTGCGCAAGATCAACCCTAACTCGGCGCCACTCTCCGCCCATGCAGGTGTACTTGGCATGCCAGGTCTTACGGCCTGGGCGGGAATTACGCAACTCGCAAAGGTTGGACCCGGAGATACAGTTCTCGTCGATGCTGCCGCTGGCCCGGTCGGCGGAACGGTCGGGCAGATCGCCCGGATCAAGGGCGCGAAGCGGGTGGTCGGAATTGCAGGCGGACCGGACAAGTGTCGGCTGGCTACGGACGAATACGGCTTTGACGCCTGCATAGATTACAAGCAAGACTGCTGGCAGGAGGCACTCGGCGCGGCCCTGCCGGATGGTTTGTCAATCTTCTTCGAAAACGTCTCGGCGGACATGGCGATGATTGCGCTCGGCCATGCCAATATCTATGCGCGCGGCGTACTGTGCGGGTTAGTCGGCGCCTATCATACCGACTCGCCGAGCCAGCACGCCTTGAACGCCGGACTGATCATCGGCAAGAGGGCGCAGCTCTCGGGCCTTGTCGTGTATGATTTTTACCCCCGTTGGGATGAATACGTTACCGAAGCATCCTCATGGATCGCTGATGGCCGATTGAAATTCGCCGAGGACCGGGCGGTCGGACTTAAGAATGCGCCAGCTTTGTTCGAGCGACTAATGGACGGAATGAATCAAGGCAAGGCTGTTGTTTCAGTTGCACAGGAGATAATCTGATGACCCAAGTAAAACGCCTCTATGTCGACGGAATCTACGGGCAAATCCATGTCCGTGTGGCGGCACCGGATGCGCCAACTGCGCCGCCGCTCTACTGCTTACATCAAAGCCCGAAGCATGGGGGCGAGTTCGAATCCTTCATGCAAGCAGCCAGTCAGGCGCGCGTAGTCGTCGCGCCCGACTATCCCGGCTACGGCATGTCTGACGCCCCTCCCCAGGAAAGCGATGCCACGATTGACATGTATGCCCGGTCTTGCTGGCAGGTGGCTGATGCACTCGGCCACAAACGCATAGACCTGTTCGGCAACCATACCGGCGGCAAGGTCGCGACGGAGATGGCGACCCGACAGCCTGAGCGCGTCCACGCCATTGTGATGGTGTCTGCGGCTATTCTGACAGAAGAAGAGCGGTTGATGTTCAACGACTATTTCACGCCGACTCCACTCGATGAAGCCGGCACGCGCTTCACCACAATGTGGAAGCGCATTGTGGAGCGAAGGGGCAACCAATCGCTTGTAATGTTGGCAAAATCTCTGGGAATGAACCTGATGGGCGGCGAGGCCTATGAGTGGGGCCACGCGGCGGCTTTTTCCTATGGCGAGCCATTCGAACAGGCATTGCGCGCGCTTGACCAGCGCATCACCATCCTCAACCCGTCAGACGATTTGACAGATATGACGCGCCGCGCTGCGCCGATGATGCGCAATGGCGAAATCGTGGAGCTGCCTGACTGGGGCTACGGGTTCATGGACACGTTTAGCAATGAATCTGCCCAGCTTGTGCTCGGCAAGCTGGCATAGCGGCGGCCTTAAGCCTCCGTTGCTTCGGAAGCCTCCTCTGGGTTGACCAATGCGCCATCATGCTCATGCCCGAACCGGTACTTTCCAAGAAACAGGAGCGGAACGGTCGAGATGAAGAGGATGATCGCAGCCGATGCCAGGGTGAATTTCCAATCATGACCAACGAGCACGCCAAGATCCCATTCGATGATCTTCAGGCCCTTGCCGGTCGCCAGATTGACCATGATTCCGGGGCCCAGGCCGGCGCCGAGAGCGAAGAACGCATAGATTGCGCCATAAATGGCCGAGTATGATTTCATGCCGAAGTAACGTGACACCATATAGGCCATGAAATCATACTCGACGCCTGCACCAAAGCCGACGAGCAGGATGGCGAAGGTCGCCGTATTGGCATCGATGTCAGGCTGACCGAGCATCCAGAGCGCAATAGCCGGAGACGCTAGAAAGGCGAATGCTACACCCGGCGCCCATAGCCGGTCGATCAGGTAGCCGCCGATCACACGTCCACCGAGCACAGCCAGACCGGTAAGGGTCGCAAGACCAACTGCCGTGTCCTGATCGAAATTGCTGGCCCGCAGCACGTTCTCAATGTTTGGAATGATTGCACCGACTGCGTAGGAAATAGGGATGAATACGATTGCCAGGAGCCAGAAACGCCAGTCGGCGAGGGCCTGCGTCAGCGTCATGCCCGCCAAGGCGGCTCCTTGAGCGCTCCTAGACTTAATGGCTGGCGGCTCTGTGCCTATCTTGAAGAACACCATCAGACCGACCGGGACAAGAATTATCAGGCTGTAGATAAATGGCATGACATATTCGAGTCGAATGCCATTCTTTTCGATCAGGCCGGTGACTTCGCTAAGCACCAGGGCAATGAATGCCAGTGTCGCCGCAACGCTGACGCCGAGGATTGGCAGCTTCATGCGTGTTGCTTTTGCATCTCGGGCCGGGACGTCACCGACGTCGCGCAGCGCCAGGAAGCTCAGTGGAAGCGCAATCATCAACGGCAGAAGCCCGAGCGCAAAATAAGCCGTGCGCCAGTCGAAATGAGATGTAATATATTGCGCAAAAAACTTCGCCATTGCACCGAACACTCCGGTCGCAATTAGCGCGATACCGAGGGCGATGCCTCTATTCGTCTCGAACCAGTTGGCAACCGGCCGTGTGAACGTGATTGGCAATGTGCCCGCCCCCGAAAAGGCGAGCACCATCCACAAGAATATATACAGCGGTTTCGACCCCGTGTTCAGGCCGATCGCCATCATCGCAAGAGAGAAGGTGACAATCGAAATCAGGGCGATACGCCGGGCGCCGAATCGTTCCGCCAGGATGCCGACAATTGGGGCGGATGCACATGCACCAAATGTGTAGATTGCCAGCGCATTCATTATGAATCCACCGTCCCAACCCTTTGGTCCGAACTCGCCCAGCAGCGGCGGTATGAACACACCGATCGTATAGAAAGGCAGCGGTGACAGGCCGAGACCAACACCGACAGCCGCTGCGCTTAAGACCGGCCATCCCCGCCCGAATTCTCCCAATTTCGCCATACGAACATCTCCTCACGGTGTAGGCGGCTCGTCGGCCCCTACAAGTTTCTATCAGTTACTGAATATCGAAAGGTCGACAAATTCCTCGTCAGCCGCAAACGTGCAGCTTGCCTGTATCCAACGCAAATTTATTCCGATCCGTCCGGCGCCACCTTCCGCCCAGGCATAAGATGTTGCCCGGTCATTTTCGCCTTCATGAATATAGAGAGTCAGGGACGGACGGTTCGCGCCATAAGTCCAATCGACATCCCGCAGCTTGAACTCGATTTTTCGCGGCGGTGTTTCGTCGGTCATCAGTACGGCATTGCCGCCCTGATCCTGGATCAGAATATCGCGTTGGAAATACCAATCGTCTTCGCCTTCACCACTATCGCCATGATGCGCGCCACGCAGGACCGATGTCCAGCACGAGAACACGCGCGCTCGACGCATGCGGCTTTCCACGGTCGCGCCGCCGCGAGAGCTCGATGTCCAGAATGCATCTGGCGACAACGTCATCAATGCGCGGAGCGGCCCCTTCCCCACTGCTTTCGGAAACAGAGCGGCGCATCCCTCGCCAGACGCTATTCCGGAAAACCCTTCACCGCTCCGAGCCCACGATACATCGCACCCCGCTGAGCTTCCGTCAGCGTGCAGGATTGCCTGGTCAACGCGGTTGGCTGCAGGATTGACTCTGAACGTATAGAACAATTCGCGGTCCGGCAGGCCGGGCGCTTTACGTACCACGCGCAGCTGGCGGCCCTCGCTGCCGTCAACCGGTGAAATTATTTGGTGCTCGCGCGGAGCGACCGTCGCTGGGTCCATTCCAGCGTCAACTGCGAAAAAGACGTGCCCGTCATTGTCCCAACGTCCCCGCATTATCGCGATAAGTTCATGCATGTCTTTCTGGAGATAGCCGGGTACGGCGCCGGAATCCGCTCTTGCCGTTAGCCCCGACATGCAGACAAGAACCAGGCAGAAAGCTAGATTTCGCAAGATTGCCCTCCCCCAGAAAAATCTGTCGCCTTGATAAAGTCGCTGCGACAGCCCTCGACAGATGCGTCAAATGATATATCTTTTACTAGAACGGTTTTTCACCGGCTTTGGCAAGTGGTACTCGGCTCGGGGCTGGAAAAAATGCAGTTTTTCGAAACAATCCGGTATGACTGCCGGTAATCCTGAACAGAAGGCAAATGACATGACGACCAGTCTATCCGCAAACGAACTGAAGAAGATGCTGCCGACCTTGGCGCGTCATGAGGGTGTGTGGGAAGGACATTACCGTTACTATGATGCAAACGGCAAACAGACCGACGCACATGAATCGCGGCTGCTTTGCCGTTTTCCGGACTCTGGCCACCCCTATCACCAGACCAATCACTATCGCTGGGCTGATGGAAAGCGCGACGTGCGCGACTTCCCGGCTTCGGTCGAAAATGGCCGCCTGAGATGGGACAATGAGTTCATCAACGGTTGGGCCTGTGATGTGACACTGGATGATTTCGGGCGCACGACCATGCTGAATTGGACCCGTACAGGGGAGCCGGATCTCTATCTCTACGAAATGATTCAGCTGTCAGACGATAACCTGTCGCGCGCCCGGACCTGGCAATGGTTCAAAGCCGACCGCCTTTTCCAACGCACCCTGGTCGATGAGCACCGGGTCTCTACAGACTGGCGTGCATATGATGGCAAGGAATTCTGACGGCATCTCTAGGACGTCCGGAACAAACGGGTGTCTCATCCATGGGCATCCACTGCCGCAACCAGAATCAGGTTGGCAAAAAACACCCGATATCCTCATAAAAAAGCCGGGCATTTCTGCCCGGCTTTTTCATGCCCTGTGCGTAGGTCTAGTTCTTTTCCTGCGCGTTGCGGAAATCAGCATACCCTTGCCAGCTCGTCCTGTTATCACGCGGATCACCGGTTTGCGGCGGCGTCTTGTAGAGCGGTGCACGTGTGTTGATGTAGTCTTTCATCACGTCCGGAAGATCGTCCCAACTCTCCAACCTGGCACCAGCAGTGTGAACGTAGAAAATGCCTTCGCGGCCGTTCATCTTCATCCACGGCAACCAGTCAGAAATCCGCGACCAGCCAACTGACACTTTCGCGCTGGTCGTCTCGGGGTTCAGAAGATCATCAGTGCGACCAAAGAAGTTAAACAATTCGGTCGCGTGGTAGGTGCCGCCAACCTCGGTCTGATAGGCGCCTGCCAGCGGGCTGGGATACCAGAGCGGGAAAGTCGAACGGTACCACCATTGATCGCCTTGTATTTCGCCACTCCATATGGCCGGCTTGCCGTCACGGCCGACCGTATAGGATTCAAAATTCACGGGATCATTTTCGACTTGCTGGACTTTCACGGTTTCACCCGTCCATGGGTTTTCCCAAGTGTCGAGAACCTCTCCGGTATCCTTGTCGAGATAGAGCAGGATTTCGCGTGAGACGAGCGCAAAGCCGTCACCATTCTTGTCCTTGATGGCACTGCAACTGCGCGTATTCATGCCGATCACGTCAAAGAGGTGCACATCCTTCTCGCCCTGCCGACGCGCATAGGCAATGCCGTGCCACGAGAAGATCGCCTGCTCGCCGTCGACCGTCGAGCATTGCATCTTGCGTGCTAATTGCATGGCATCCTGCGGGTTATACGGATCCAGGGTTGCCGCTTTTGGCTGGGCGACTGCGCTTCCAACCGTGCTGCAAGCTGACAGCGCAACCAATGCTGCCGCCCCGCCGAAATGTTTGAACCAGTGACTCACGAACCTCTCCCTTAAAAGATATATCTTTTAAATGACACAGAACCAGGCTCGCGCCAAGAGCGAATTAAGAAGATCAGGAACGCGGTTGCATCCGGGTCGCGCCGAACACGACAATTAGACCGGCTAGCCACGGAATGATTGTCGGCCAGGCATTGCCGGGGCCAGCGCCCAACAGATTGAACTCATAGGCCAGTGACAGACCAAAGCCGGAGAAAATTGAGGCCAGAACAGCCGCGCCACCTGGCCTGAGTCGGCAGGCGCGAGCTACAACGATCGGGCCAAAGGCTGCCCCAAGCGAGACCCAGGCAAATAGGATGCGCCTGAATATACTGGCTTCAACAAACAGCGTGATCGCGACTGCAAAGGTGCAGATCGCCAGGATAGCGAGACGTGAAACGAGGACATCTCTTCCGCCAAACGCCTTGCCAAGTCCGAGATCGTGCGACACCGCAGCGCCGGCAACAAGCAGCTGGCTGTCGACCGTCGACATGATGGCCGACAAGGTTGCTGCGGCGATGATGCCTGCGAAAATACCCGGCAAGTACACGGCGGCTGATCTAAAGAAAACATCCTCTGCGGACATGTCGGCACCGAACACCGCGCGCGCCGAAAGACCCAGAACTGCCATGCCGGAATAGACAAGCACCCCCCAACCAATCGCCACGCCAGCGCCGGTGAGGCGGGCCTTGCGATCGCGTGCTGCCATAACCCACGCGACCAAGTGGGGCTGGCCAAGCGCACCAAAGCCGGTCGCCGTCAGTCCGGCGACGAAGCCTGCAGCGACCCAGCCAAGTTTGCCGCCAAACGAGGAACCGTAGGATTCCGGTGCAGCTGAGAGCATTATGCCAAGACCGCTGAATCCTCCGGCAGCCTGCAAGGTCACTACCGGTAAAATAACAGCAACGACAGCAATGAGCAGGCCTTGAATCGTGTCAGTCACCGATACGGCGAGGAAGCCGCCAAGAAAAACGTACGCCACAATGACAATGGCGCCGATGACAACACCGGGCGTGAAGCCGGTGGCAAACAATCCGTCGATTGCTGTGCCAGCACCCTGAAACTGACCGGCAACATAGAAGGAAAAGCAAAAGGCAATCAGCAAAGATGCTACAATACGGATGATCCGCGCTGCTTGCGGTCCAGCGAACTCTGTGAGGAAATCAGTCAGTGTAAGATGACCTTGCTGTCGCGAAGATTCCTGAAGGACCCTGCCCGCCCATAGCCAGACAGCAGCGTACCCAGCCAGGATTCCCGGCACCATCCAGAGCGCTGACAATCCCACACGATAGACAAACCCCGAAAAGCCGAGCAGCACCCAGGCCGATGAACTCGACGCCGCGTAGGCAAGGCCAGCAACCCAGGGCCCGAGATTGCGGTCGCCAAGCAGGAAGGCATCCTGCGAACGCGCGCGCCTTGATGCCCAAAGCCCGATCCCGACCAGCCCCGCCGAATACAGGACCAGTGTTACAAGTGCGACCGGATTGTTCATGTCAGCATCCGCCCTGGGAAAGCAGCTATTCGACGGCGACCGGGACCGGCGCGCCTTTGAAACCAAGCGGCAGTCCAGCGCGAGGGACAAAGCCATAGAGTTCTTCTTCAGGCATGGCGCCCGCCAGAATCTCGCGACAGGCTATCAGCGCGTCTAGATCAACACCAGTGTCAATACCCATGCTCTCAAACATGAAAACGAGATCTTCAGTGACGATATTGCCACTGGCGCCCGGCGCTGTCGGGCACCCGCCAAGCCCCCCGAGCGAACTGTCGAACGTGCTGATTCCCTCGTCATACGCCGCCAGCGCATTCGCAAGGCCAAGTCCGCGTGTATTGTGCAAATGCACCCCTGTTACCTTGTCATCTCCGATCACACCGCGCACCGCTCGGATGAGATGGCGAACAGAGTGAGGGTCCCCATATCCGGTTGTGTCCGATAATCCGATCTCATCGCAGCCTGCATCGAGCAGACGCTCTGCCAGCCTCAGGATCTGACGCTCAGGAATCGGGCCTTCAATCGTGCAACCAAAGGCCGTCGACAGTGAACCTTCAAAGTACGGTCGCTGCCCCACTGGCAGGTCTTTCAGCATCGCAACAATGGCAACCGCCTGCGCAATCACTTGATCATGGGTTTGACGAATGTTCCGCAAGGAATGGGTTTCACTGACAGACAGTGGAAGTGTGATCTTGGCCGCCCCTGCTTTGACCGCCAGTTCGGCACCCTTCAGGTTGGGCACCAGGACAGCGATTTCCAATCCGTCGATTTTGCGTGCCTCTACCACCACATCGGCAGTGTCAGCCATTTGCGGCAGCACTTTTGGCGACACAAAGGAGCCGACCTCAATCTCACGAAGCCCGGCACTCGCGAGCGCTCGAATCCACCGCATTTTTTCTTGGAATGGCATGACGGACCCGCAGTTCTGAAGGCCGTCACGCGGACCAACTTCACTGATCAGTACTTTTGAGACACCCATTCCGGCTTCCTTTCTTCTGTATCGCGCTGCGTCTGAATCGCTTCTTGCTTTAAATGGTATATCAATTCACACTGAGTAGGAAAGCAATTAGGGTTACTGCTATGAATGACCAGCCAAAACAACTTGCCGGCCTGAAAGTTGTCGAGTTCACTCATATGGTTATGGGTCCGGCAGCTGGTTTGATTCTGGCTGATCTGGGCGCTGACGTGGTCAAGGTCGAACCGATCGGCGGCGACAAGACACGGCGATTGCGAGGCTCCGGAGCCGGCTACTTTTCGATGTACAATCGCAACAAACGTTCTCTGGCAATCGACTTGAAGTCGCCGGACGGAGCCGAGATCGCCCTGAAGCTTATCGACACTGCTGATGTCTTCATCGAGAATTTTCGGCCTGGAGCCCTCGACACGCTGGGTTTTGGATACGACACATTGAGCAAACGCAATCCGCGTTTGATTTATTGTTCGGAAAAAGGATTTCTCAGCGGTCCATATGAAAACCGCACTGCCCTTGACGAAGTGGCACAGATGATGGGCGGCCTTGCCTATATGACCGGCCCTCCCGGACAACCGCTGCGCGCTGGTGCGTCTGTGATTGATGTCACGGGTGGGATGTTCGGTGCGATTGCCGTCCTTGCAGCCCTGCATGAACGCACGCGCACTGGCAAGGGTGCGCATGTCAGCGCCTCGCTGTTCGAGACGACAGCTTTCCTTGTTGGCCAGCATATGGCGCAATATGCCGTTACCGGCATCCCCGCCGCTCCTATGCCGACACGCGTTTCAGCTTGGGCTGTGTATGATGTGTTCGACGTAAAGGACGGGGAGAAAGTATTTGTCGGCGTTGTCTCCGATGGTCAGTGGGCGGCCTTCTGCAAGGCTTTCGACCTCGTCGACTGGGCAGGCGATAGGGAACTTGCCGTCAACAACAATCGCGTCTCCAAGCGCGACGTAATCGTTCCGCGTCTGCGTGAACTATTTGCCAGCTTCACCAAGCAGGACCTGATGGCCCGCCTTGAAACCACAGGTTTGCCGTTCGCACCAATCACGAAGCCAGAAGAGCTGTTCGACGATCCGCATCTGAAAGCCGAGGGCGGTCTGCTGGATATAGTCCTGCCAAATGGCGGAACGACTGCGCTGCCGGCGCTGCCAGTCAGCATCAATGGTGTGCGTCCTGGTCTCTGCTTGAACCCACCGCGCTCCGGCGAACATTCACGTGAAATTATCTCCGGTCTTGGCCTGTCGGATGAGGCCATTGACGCACTCGAAGCACGCGGCCTGATCGAGGAAGATGCAAGCACGCTTGAGACGTCAGTCGAGAAGGCCTGAATTGGGGCGCGTCGGACTAAGCTGGTTGGGAGTCAATTCTCTCAAAGATTTCTATCGCAGCGCGTTCGCCGGATTCCATCGCGCCCTCCATGCCGGTATGCAGGAAGGAGGTATGCTCGCCGGCAAAGTGGATGCGACCGCTCGGTAGCGCCATGGTCTTCGCCCAGGCTTTGATCTGGCCAGGGGCCCAGTGCATGTAGGCTCCTCCCGACAAAGGCTGGCTGGAATCCCAGCGCACGACCCGGGCACCCCTGACCTTGGCACCGCGCATCTGTTCCAGATCGGCAGCGGCCTTTGCGAACCATGCCGCGTCGTCCCAGTCTTTGTGAATGCCGAGACCATTCACCCAGCATGTCAGGCTGGTAACTTCGCCTGAATCATCAAGGTTACCGAATACGCGCTCAATGCTGCCATCGGTCCACATGTCCAATGGCAATCCATCCTGCTCCCAGAAGCGGTTCTCAGGCAGCAGGTGAATTTGCTGAATGGGCGTATAGGGCAGGCCCATGATCGCAGCATTGCGGGCCTCAAGGTGCGGATCGGAAATCGGACCCTTGATTTCAACCCTGTCCCGGATTGCCGCAAATGGTAGCGAGCAGATCACGAAAGGAGCATAAAGCGACCCATTGTCCGTGCGGACTTCGACGCGAGATCCGTCATCGATAATCGCCTTGACCTTCGTTTTCAGTCGCAAACTCCCATCCTCAAGGCTGGCGGCCATTGCTTCGGTCAGGCGTGATGAACCACCCTCGATTCTCTCCGGCGCACCGAGCGAGCGTTCAGTGCCGTATATGAACAGCGTCCGCCAGAGGTTCGCCATGGAATAGGTATCCAGGCTGATGCCATTAAGGCCGATGTCCATCAGGTGACGGGCTTCGGGACTGAAGCCCTCGGCCGTTAGCCAGGCCTCGCCTGATATGTCATCGCCTGGATCCACATTTCGCCAGCCCCCTTCATCCTTGAAAGGATTTGAGCGGGCCGCTGCCGCCATCATGGCCGTCGATGGTGCCAAACTGCGCAGGGGCCCAGGCAACGGGTTTTCCTTCGCAGTGGTCCAGTCCGCAGAACTCATTGTCCGGCCACCAACTGAATATGCCGTGTCTCGCGGCGCGGCCGGATAGGGAAGAATCGCCAGGCCGAGATCGATCGCTGTCTTGCGAATTCGCGCATAACCCTGACCGACCTGCTGGCCGCCCGCTTCTGGGCTACCCGGCACATCGTCAAGCGTTAGGATGCGACCGCCGGCACGCTCAGCGCCTTCAATCACCAATACGCGGACGCCGTCTTCTGCCAGCATCCGGGCCGCGTGCAGACCAGACAAGCCGGCACCGATGATGATGACATCTGCGTCATGTGATTTGTGCAACGCCGGCGTACACGCCGCCAGTGCTGCAGCGCTCGTGAATTGCAAGACGGCGCGTCTCGTGAATGTCATCGATGATACCCCTTCAACTTGTGTCTTAAAAGATATACCTTTTAAGGAATACCCACACAATACTTGTTTCCGCAAGACGCTAATTGACAGGGACTCTCACTTTTATTTCCGTCCCACCCCGGCTTAGTGGTGTGACAGAATTGCCACTATGTTATATCTTTTCCATGACGCCTTGATTGCTGCTTGAAAATAGCATCAATCAATTCTCGGATATAATGATATATCTTTTATGACTGCACCAAGAGGGCAGCATCTTTTTTAGGGGAGTACCAGCAATGTCCAAATCTGTTCTAATGATAGGCGCGGCGGCAATTGCCGTGACGGCATACGTTCTTCCGGCCAGTGCGCAGCAAACGTCGGACGAAAAGACAGAGCTTCGTCAAGACGTCGTAACAGTCACATCCCGTAAATCGGAAGAGAATATTCAGGATATTCCGATTTCCGTATCCGCATTTGATGGCGACGCGCTACGCGAGCAGAACATTTCCGGCATCTCGGACCTCTCAGACCTGACACCAGGCTTTCAGCAGCAGCAGTCTTTCGGTCGCGACGGGGACCGTCCAGTCATCCGTGGCACGTCAAATATCCTCGTTTCTGAAGGCAAGGTTGGTGTCTTCATGGATGGCGTCCCCTTCTTTGGGGATTCCAGCTCGCTCGACCTGTCGAACCTTGAGCGTGTCGAAATCACCAAAGGTCCGCAGAGCACGGTTTTCGGACGTGGAACGCTATCCGGCGCGATCAACTATGTCACTCGTCGTCCCGGCGACGAGCCATATGAGGGTCTGGTTTCTCTCGAACTCGGCTCGGACGGCCGCCAGCAATTGGCGGGCTATGCTAATTTCCGCGTCAATGACATGTTGGCATTCTCCATCAACGGAAAGACATATGACTTCGACGGAGCGTTTGACAACACACTCGGTGGAAAGCTCGGCGCGCAGTCGACCGACACCTATAGCGGTGCGGTGTTCCTTGACCCTACCAGCGACATCCAGATCTCTGCCCGCTATATTTATGCTGAGGATGATGACGGCTTGTTCCCCATCAACCTGACCCCGGCGTCGGCGAATAATTGCTTCCTGAATACACGCGGATACATCTGCGGCACTGCCCCCGTTCCGACGTCCTATTCCCTCAATACCAGCGACATTCTGCGACCGGGAATTTATCGTGAGGCCAAGCGGGGCATCCTGTCGGCAGACTGGGACATTGCATCGTCGGGCTATACATTGTCCTATCAGGGCGGGCTCACCGACGTCTACGAGATTAGCGGCGTCGACCAGACCTATAATGGCGACTCGGCCTTCTTCATCGGGCCGATCTGCGGTGCGTTCATCCCCAATGGTAATTGCAGTGTTTCAGCCTTCAATGATACAAACTCCAGCCAGCGAACTGCCTCAACCCATGAAGTGCGACTGTCTTCGCCGACCAGCCATGCCTTTCGCTGGCGTGTAGGCGCTTTCACCTCACACGAGCAGCGCAAACCGCTCGCAGAATTTCTCGAACTGACAGAATTTGGACCGGACACGCTCAGTGACATCGTCGAAATCGACAATGTCGCGTATTTCGGCGGTATCGAATACGACTTCACCGACAAGCTGACCGTCGGCCTCGAACTGCGCCATGCAACCGACGACATCAAGAACAAGAGCCAGCAATATGTCGCGTCGCAATATATCGACCCGGCTCTAATTCTCGCCCTGCCGCTGCCGTTTTATAATCCACCGAACCCGAATCAAGTCGTTGGCTCGACAGCTGCCCGCGATGCGAGCTTCAAATCGACCGCCCCGCGCCTGACTGTTGATTACAAGATGAGCGAAGATGTCCTGCTGTATGGTCAGTACGCCGAGGGCAACAGTCCTGGCGGCTTCAACCCTCTGGATGCGCCGAAAACGACGTTCGAGGAAGAAAAGCTGAAGGCCATCGAATTCGGCGCCAAGACGTCGTTGTTCGGCTTTGACCGCTTGAATCTCGCCCTGTTCCGCAACGAGTTCGACAATCAGGTCCTGAGCAACACCTATACGACCGGCGCCGGCGGCGTGAACTCGTTCTCTGCAAATATCGGTCAGACCGAAATCTATGGTCTCGAACTGGAATTCTCGAAATACCTGACAGACAACTGGATCGTGTACGGTTCCTACGGCTATCTCGATGCCGAGATCACCAAGGGCGTGGACCGGGACGAAGCGATCCTCAAGATTGGCGCAGTCTGCGTCGATCTGGCGGCGCCAGGCTGTGCGGCTGCGGGAGATCTTTCGGGCAAAGTGCCTCCACTTGTGTCAAAGCACCAGGGCGCGATCGGAACACGCTTCGACTTCAACCCGACACAGAATGACAAGTTAGACTTCTACGTCGGCGGTGATGTCACCTACCTGTCTTCATTCTATGCGCAAATTCACAACCTGCTGGAATCGGGAGACGCAACCAAACTCAACCTTCGGGCCGGCATGGAGTATGGCAATTTCAGTTTCCAGGTCTGGGGCCGAAACGTGCTGGATGACGATACACCGGCCGGTATACTGCGTTATGTCAATTTCACGGCGCCGCGTTCGCCAGCCGACCGCACTCGTGGCTTTGGCATCTCCCCCGCCGCGCCAACCATGTGGGGCGCAACAGCAACTGTTCGCTTCTAGCAATAATATATCGAATGGACTTCTGGGACATGGCGCGGACAACGGTCCGCTCCATGTCTCCTTCCCCCGGGGCAAGGGCCTCCCATGTCAAACCACTTGCTGCAATCGGCCTGTTTCGGATTGATTGGTCTAAGCGCCGCATGCGTATCAGCGCCGGTGAATGACAATTCGCTTGACGTACAACTCGATCAAATTGTTGATCTGATGCCGGGTGACTATTTTTCCAAGCCCGATTAGGGCGCTTATGAAGGGCGCCCGATCTATGAGCGGATTCGTTCAATTGCACCGCCTGCTGGCTATAGCACGGCGATACACGGCGGATTGAATCACGCACCCGCATATCCGAAGGTTCGATCGGCCACATGGAGCGCGGCTTCTCGGAAGATGGAAAATTCCTGTTCGGAAACGAAGATGGGAAATTCAGGTTCTGGCCGCGTGTAGAAGCGAAATAGCACCTGTTAGTCGATATAGAGCCATGGGCGCTGCTCGCAATCGGCTGCCTGGTATGCTGCAATCTGCGTAGCACTTTTTAGTGTCAGGGCAATTGGATCGAGCCCTTCAATAAGCAATCGTTTGGCAAACCCGTCCAACTCAAACCTAAACTGGTGGTCGGCGCATGAGACTGTCTGAGTCGGCAGGTCAATGCTCACGTCCCCGGGAAGCTGCGCGGCCAGCCAGGTGACGTCTTCCCCGGCCAGCACGATAGGCGCAATGCCGTTGCGCGGGCAGTTACCCTGAAAGATCGCACCGAAGGAAGGCGCGATGATCGCCCGGATTCCATACTCCGCGAGCGCCCAGACAGCATGTTCACGCGAAGATCCGCAGCCGAAGTTTTCACCCGCAACGAGGATGCTCGTTCCGGAATATTCTCGCTGATTGAGCACGAAGGCCGGGTCGGGCGTGCGGTCTGTCGTCGTTTTATAGCGCCAGCCTGCGAACAGACCATCGGCAAGTCCGGTACGGCCAACCGTTTTCATTTCCCGCGAGGGAATGATCTGATCCGTGTCTATATTATCTTGCATCATCGGTGCGGCTCGACCGCTATGTAGAACAAATGGCTGCTGCATCATGTGTTTCCCTGGCCTGCGCACGCGATCCGTCCAGCGATGGCGCTTGCCGCGACAGTTGCCGGGCTTGCCAGATGGGTACGCACGCCAGGGCCCTGACGCCCCTCGAAATTCCGGTTGGTTGACGAGATCACGCGCGCGCCTGGCGCGAACGTCTCACCGCCAGCATAAAAGCACATGGCACAGCCCGGCGCGCCCCATTCGAATCCGGCCGCCTTGAAGACCTCATCGATACCCTCAGCCTCAGCCGCGCGGCGCACAGCTTGCGAGCCTGGCACGCAGACGGCGCGAACACCGGGCGCCACCTTGCTCCCCCTGAGGATTGCAGCAGCGGCACGCAGATCGCTAAGACGTCCGTTCGTACACGAACCGATGAAGGCGCCCTGGATATAAAGTTCGGTCAGCCGATCGCCGGGAGCGAGTCCCATATAAGCAAGTGCGCGCGGGTCACCGTCCGCTGGGATGGGCTGGTCAATCGGACCGGAATGTTCCGGACTTGTGCCCCAACTAACTGTCGGGCGGACATTACTCGCATCAAGTTCGATCTCATGGTCAAACCGTGCGTCGACGTCTGTTTTGAGTTCTGACCATTTGTCGGTCGCCGCTGCCCAGTCGTTTTCTCCCGGCGCGAATGGCTTGCCGCGCAAGCCCGCTAGAAGTGTTTCGTCCGGCGCGATGATCGCCGTGAAAGCTGAAAATTCAACGGCCAGATTGCAGAGAGTCAAACGGGCTTCAATATCCATCGCCTCTACTACTTCACCGCTGAATTCGATGGCAGAACGTTGGCCGCCTGCTGCCCCGTATCTCGCGATCAGGTGCAGAACGAGATCCTTCGCGGTCACGCCTGACTGTAGCGCACCGCTTACCCTGATGCGCATCTGCGGTGGACGTTTCATTCGCAATGTGCCGGTGACCATGGCGTGTTCGGCCTCGCTCGAACCAATTCCCCAGGCAAGCGCACCGAGCGCGCCGAGACTGCACGTATGACTGTCCGGGCAGACAATCGAAAGGCCGGGCAAAGCGATACCAAGTTCGGGCGCCACAACATGCACGATACCTTGTCTTGCGTCGTCAGTATCGATCAACCGGATACCGGCGCCGTTTGCCATCGCCCGTGTCTGGGTGATGAACACATCGCCGCCCGGCGCGCGCGAGTCGTCGCGCCCCCGGTCTGTCTTGAAGGAGACGACATGATCCATGATCGCAAATACGCGGGCCGGCGATTGGACAGTATAGCCTGCTTCGTTCAGCGATTTGAGTGCCACGCCGCCGGTACGTTCATGCAGCATGATCCGGTCAATGGCGATCAGATCGCCGTCCTTGTCGCTTGCCACGACGTGTTGCGCCCAGAGTTTGTCGAAAAGTGTTTGTGCAGTCGGCATGTGCAAGAGGTAAGACTCTGAAAGAAAAAAGAAAGCCGGCTGGAAGCAACATGCCACCAGCCGGGAAAGGTTATACCTGCAACCGAACCGGGTTAAGCAGGGTCGGAGGGACTAAAATTTATAACCGAGATCGATTCCGTAGGTGATCGGATCGGATGGGTAGGTGGCAAAACTGCCCGCTGTAGCAACGCGATAATATTTCTGATCTGTGAGGTTCTTGCCCCACAGCGCAACCGACCATCCGGCATCGGATTCATATTTTATCCGCGCATCGATCAGAGGGTCAATTTGTGCGAGAATGTGCGGCGGAGCAGCCGCGACCAGCGTCCACATATCGTCCTGGAAGCCGACATCCGCATTCACAATCAATTCGCCTTCGGTCAGACGACGGGTATAGCTCACGCCCACCGAACCCTTGTATGAAGGTGCGTTCTTGATCTCTAGATTCTTCGCACATTTGACAATGTCAGCGTCAATCGTGGGGTCAATCGTCGGGCAACTCGATCCATTGTTCGTCAGACCGCGTGCCTGGTCAGGGGTGACATCGGTAAACTCACCCCCGAGCAAGCCAAGATTGGCATTGAACTGGAACGCATCATTGACCTGCCAGACCAGTTCGGCTTCGCCGCCCCATGTCTGGGTCTCGTTGACGTTAAAGCGTGTAAAGCCGACATTCGGTATCGTGGCACTGATCTGAATGTCATCATACTTGTTGCGGAAGGCCGAAAGATTGAGACGGACCGAGTCGGAAATATCCGTCTTGGCCCCGACTTCGAATGAACCGAGCGTTTCTTCAGCGACCGGCTTGAAGACTGCCGTCGCACTAAACGCATCTGCCGACCAACCACCTGATTTGAAGCCGGTGGAGTATTTCGCGTAAAGCAGGGCAGCATCATTTAGCCGATAATCAGCGTTGACTGTATAGCTGACATTTTCATAATCAGCGTCATCAGTCCGATTGAATCCGAATGCTTGGTTGATGCCGTAGAAGTTCTTGCTCTCCTGCGTGTAGCGAAGGCCACCGGTCAGTGACAGCTTGTCATTTACGTCATACGTACCCTGCCCAAAAATCGCATAGGACTCGCTATCTGTATTGATCGAGAATGGGTAGATGAATACGGTGTCGAGCGTGACCTCTTCCTTGAAATAATATACCCCACCAACATAATTGAATGGACCATCATAGTTGGATGCGAGTGCGAATTCCTGACTAAACTGGTTCTGGTGGGTTTCCTGGAAGAAGGGAAATCCGACCCGTGTCTTCAAATCATCGTCCAACTTCCGATACGCCGTGATCGACGTGAAATCGAACGTGCCGAACCTGCCGTTGACATTCGCAGAGACACCGCGCGAGTTTGACCGGCTGTTGTAGTTGGTAAAGCACCCATCCGGACGAAAGGTCTCGGGCAAAGGCGCACAGACCGTGCCGGGCAACGGCTCGATGGTAAAATAGTCATTGTCCGCGTCATTCCCGGCTTTTATCGAATCCGGAATCGGATCGGACCGATCAAGCGTGCTGTCGATAGCTACATCAAGACTCCAGTCCGGATTGAACTCATGCCGCAAACTGGCACGGAATGCCTTGATGTCCTTTCGGCCAACGTCTTTTCCTTCGCCAGCATACGCACCGTTCGGCGTGAGGGTGAAGAAGCCGTCGCGCTCGCGCATGAGGCCTGTCACACGCACAGCCGTCGATGGGCCAAGCTGAAGATTACCCGTTGCGCGCAAATCAAGACGGCCATTATTGCCAATCGTCGTGCGTACCTCACCAGAGTTTTCGAACTGCGGCTTCACCGACGTTAGTTTAACCGCGCCGCCCACTGTATTCCGGCCATATAGCGTGCCTTGTGGTCCGCGCAGGACTTCGATCTGCGCGAGATCTACAACCTCAAATAATGAACCTACCGACCGGCCAATATATACGCCATCCACATACACGCCGACCGCCTGCTCAACGGCGCCTCGGCTCTCGGTCTCCCCGACACCGCGAAGCGTGATACTCGCCGCGTTGGCGGTGCCTGAGTTCGTACCAATTGTTATGTTTGGAACCTGGAACTGCAGGTCGATCACATTCCCGACCTGCTTGTCTTCAAGCTGCTCGGTCGACAGGGCAGTAACAGCAATCGGCACGTCCTGCAGGTTCTCTTCCGTGCGCTGGGCAGTAACCGTTACCTTCCCGAGCCGACGCGACGAGTCAGAATCGTCAGATTGCTGCGCCTGAGCAGCAGGAACTGCGAGTGCAAGTGCCAATGCGCCAGTTGCGGCATTCAGGGCAAGTTTATTTGTAAGTTTCATCGTCGCTCCTCCAAAGCATGCGATACCCTTTCACAAAAGATATACCTTTTGAAGGCACGATATTGGCTTGGCGCCTAATGTCCGGTCATTATCTGCGGAAAGTGTTGCAAGAATGTCTCATATCTGCGGGATCGGCTCCCCGCCTTCAGTCAGACATGCGTCGAACCGGCCCGGTTATCCTGAACGGTGCAGCGTTGTGAGACTCAGATTCCGGGGTGTTCCAGAACGCTTGGCCAACTTCCACATAGTCCCACTCAGCCCGGACATAGGTAGAGAAGTTCGTCTGATCTTTATGAACTGCAGGGCTGACGCCAATCACGTTCCGGAGAAGCTGGAGGATGTATCGTTGCGTGACGTACACGCCAAAGCTCACGCAGGTCTGTAAGATCAATCCTGCCAATATCATTCTACGCATGTCATTTTCAGGTCTTCTTACGCTTCCGGCCGACGGCGTACATCTTTTTACACGGCGTATCCCAGAAGCGGACGTTTGCGAAAGGCACGCACTTTCATCCGACGAGGCGTCTACATTTCTAATGACACATCATTCAAATGAGGAGCGCTGGATTGCGTTCTATCAGGCTGGCGAGGTTGGAAGGTTGAAGGTCAGTCCGGTTGGGCGGACGCTGCATTATATCGGCTAATCGATTCCATCATCGATTTCATGTCTTGTCCTGTTTCGGGCAGCATCTCGCGCGGCATGTCGAGATGGTTGAGCGGGAACTCCTGTACATACTGATCAAGGACCGGCTTGGTCATTTCATACGCATAGTTCGGGAGTTTTCTGTTCGCGCGAAAGGCAGCAATCGGGATGGTCGCCTCTATAATTCCATCTTGATCAACGCTTGGGTCTTTGGCGAGGATTTCACCTTTTGGACCGACGATTATCGACTCTCCGGCTCGGTAGCCGCTAGCTTCAGGAAAGGCGATGTTGGTCATGGTCGAATAGAAATTATTGATCCGCGCCATCGCAGTCACGTCATCTTGGGAGAAGAGAGTGGCCGTGCGGACCATTATCTCTGTTCCCCGCATCGCGAAGGCTGCGAATATGAATGGGTCGGCCTGAACCGTACTGACCGCGATATTTCCATACTCAGTTTGCAGAACGGGAAACTCCTCCTCCACACCGTACTTGGCACGGTACTTGTCGCGAACAGCCTCAATGGTTGTGGTTGTAATTTCCCTGTCGGGATAAATCCGCTTGATATTGCGCGACTTCCAAAACACTTTCGCAATGTCACCGTTGCGATCAATCACGGTGTTCAGGCTGAGGATATGTCCTGGCCAGTCAGGGTCTGTCGCATAAGCGCCAAAAATGAGGTATGTATCGCAGGCCTTTGCGATCTCGCCTAATCGCGCTGTTTCCGGACCCGGAATCTGCACGGTATAATTTAGCTGCTCGGTTCGACCGCCGCCAGAATAACCTGTGAGCGGAAACTCGTGATAGAGCAGAAAATCAGGCTTGCTTCCCGTGCTGCAAGCCTGCCGCGCCAAATCTTCCATGTGACCGAGATTGTGGTCCAACCCTTCTTCAACGGTCGGAAACTCCGACAGGGAATTGGTCGTACTCTGAATGACTTTTACGACAATTTCATCCTTGGCGAGCGGCACTACGGGGTAAGAACCGTCACTCCGAACCAGGGTCGCTTCGGCAGTTGAGCTCGCGATCGGCCCAGATGGCGCAGCTTCACTCCTTGAAGTCGTACTATTTTGGCTGCACGCGCAGACTGCAGCAGCTAACGCTGCGACGGCAAGAATGGACTTCATTGGATCAGCTTTCATGAATGTGCACCAATATCGCGGTGGCTTCGGAATAACTTGGTCAGATGCCGCTTGTGAGATGTGTTCTGACTGTCTTGGCAGTCATCATTCATCCTAGTCCAAGGACGCCGGGATTGACCCTGCAATCAGGGTCCAACGCTGCCTTTATGGTTTCGACAAGGCGCAGACTGTCAGGGTCGCGTCCTTCTACGTAGGGATAGGTGCGGCCAATTTGGAAGTGCGCTGCACCGAATTGCGAGAAAGTGTCCAGAACGAACTGACGCGCCGTTTCGACCATGGCTGTTGCGTCAGGATTTTGCTTATAACGGGGATACTTGGACAGAACGCTACCCTCGACGGCTGCCTCATGGATCTCGAACAATTCTTCAGGCCAAATGAAAACAGGTTCGATCAGATAGCCATTTGTACTCATTGTAGTGACCAAAGCACCGGTGAGAATATTGTACTTATCAAATTGATCTGCCATTCTTTCAAATCCGTCTTCAAGCGCCTTCCAGCAAGCAGGCCCTTTGCTGATCGGAACGATCCCGTGAATGGGAACCCAGCGCTCGCCCTGTGGTCCAAGCATGTTGTTCAAAGGGGTAAACGGGTTGGCGCGAATGATTTTTGGAATTGAATTCTCGATCGCCTTGCCACCATGTTTTTCCGCAAGCGCCTTCAGTACCGAAATCTCTTCCTTCAAACCGGCTTCTGATCGCCCTTCGACGGTGAAATGCAATGTATAAGAGGCATCCGCCATGAACCCGCGGCCGGCCATCGCGACCTTGGCCCCTTCGCGCAAAGCTTTGAGCAATCCACCTTGAGCCTTCATCACATTGGTTAGTGTTTTTGCGTCAGACAGGATGGAAGCACGGGCCATACGCACCTTCGTCAAATTGGGATCAAACCCGAACAACTCGCAAGCCAGGTTTTGTTTCGCAATTTCAGTCATGGCCTTCGCGCAGCCGTCCCGTGTCTCAAACTCGTAGCTGGCCCAGGTTTCATGCTTAGGGCTTGGGATCAGACGTAATGTGATCTCGGCTTTGAATCCCATCGCACCACTGTCGCCAATGAACAGTCCGGTTAGATCTGGTCCATAGTGGCGCCAGAAGGGTGCGCCGTTACGCGTGCCTGCAGAGCCGGTCCGCACCAGTGTTCCGTCTGCAAGAACGACCGACATCGCCACAACACTATCTCCAGTTGGACCGTATGTTCCAGTTCCAAAGAATGCATTATTCTGTGCAACGCCGCCGCCAATCGTGGACAATATGCCCGACAAGGGTCCCCAAAACGGCGTGCGCAAGCCTTTGGGCTTGAGCGCTTCATGTAGCTGAGCCCACGTGCAACCGGCCTCAACCGTGACGTACATGTCATCCGCATTGATTTCGACAATGCGGTTGAGTTTGCGCGTATCAACGATGCCGACTCCAGCCCGATCAGGCGCGGAGGATTTGGTATAGGACATGCCCCCGCCCCGCGGCGAAAGCGCGATGCCTCCTTCATGTGCGGCCTTGATGCAGGCAATCATCTGCTCGGTGGTTTCTGGCACCAGAACGAAGTCTGCCAGTTCGCCGCGCGCCCAGATATCATGACTGACAAAACGACGCTCTGCTTCGCCGACAAGTACGATGTCGTCACCCAGCCGTTCGATCATGAAAGTTGCGTTTTTCGTTTTACCGATAACAGCTGCTTGGTCCATGTTACGCTCCAGTGGTTTGGGGAATGGCGACCGGCGCAGGGCGCGGGTCGTCGAATATCGTTTCTCGTCGTCCCAGGAATGGAAGGGCGATGGCGCCAATGACAAGTGAGCCTGCCCACACATACAATGCAGCCTTGTAGCTGCCCGTTTGAACAAACATCCGCGCACCAATCACGGGTCCCGCAGCAGCGCCGATTGCGAAGAAAGCGTATAGACAACCATAGATCGAGCTGTAATTGCGCATTCCGAAATATTTGGCGCTCATGAACGCGAGGAAGTCGTATTCGACCCCGAGAGCGGCGCCCATCAACACGACCGCCCCTGCGCATAGCATGAAGCTTGGCGTATCGATCTGTGCCAAAGCGAGAAGCCCAAGGATCGGTGACGTGAGCATGAGGATGGCCACACCCGGCGGCCAGAACCGGTCGATCAGCCAACCGCCGGAGAGGCGGCCGATAATGACAGCGTAGCCAGCGAAACTGGCGAGCAACACCGAATTGGAAACTTCAAACCCCTTTTCCCTGAAGATGGCTTCGAGATTGGGAACCGGTCCGGACAGGCCAATGGACATGACCAGGAAGGCATAAGCAAGTAACCAGAATCGCGATGTGACAAGGGCCTGCTTAAGCGAGAATCCGGGCTCTGAAACTGAAGATTTGCCAGATATCGCACCAGATATCGCAGGCGCCTTGGCGGGCGCATCGCGAAACAGGAGCAGGCCGATCGGCACCGTAATCAACAAGGGTGCTAGCCCAACGCAGACATATGTCATACGCCAGCCGATCTCTCCGATGAGGTGGTCTGACAAGACCTTCGCCAATGCGCCACACGGACCGGTAAGAACGAGTGCCAAGCCGAGCGCCATGCCGCGATTCTTCTCAAAGAAACTCGTCACGCCGCGCGTCCAGGTAACGGGCAGCGTCCCAGCGCCCAAGGACGCCATCAATCCCCAGGTCGCATAGAACTGAAGCAGACTGTCTGTCATGAGTGAAAAGCTCATGAACACCAACGAGAACATCACAGTCGAAATGAGCGCGACCCGTTTGGCGCCGAACCGATCAGACAAATAGCCTGCAACGGGCGCAAACAGGAATGCCCCAAGGGTCATCACGGTCAGAGCGACCATGATCTGATCATATCGCCAGCCGAACTCCTCTGAAAGCACGGGCATGAAAACGCCGATTGTATAGAAAGGAAGAGGCGACAGCCCAAGACCAATCCCAAGCGCGGCGGCGACGATCACGCCCGAGCCGCGTCGGAATTCCCCTGTTATTTCTGAAGTCGCCATTATGCGGCATCCTCTTTGGGTTTGCCGCCGCCAAAAACGGACTTCAGGAAGAGGATGATGATGTCGGGGCGCAGCATGCGGCCAAACAGGCGCACCATTTCTGGGCCGCCTATTTCGACCGTGCACGGCATGACATTGGCAACACCTGAGAGTACGACGCGGTTATTCTCGACGGCCACGTCCCGGACTTCTACGCCAAGTTTGATTGCGGGGGTCTTGACCAGCATGCGTCTATTCCGCGGCCATGACGGCAGGCGCCATGGCTAGCGCGGCGCGTGCGGCGCCCCGGCCGGTGATCATTGCCTCGGTCAGGTAAGATCCGTTCTGGTACAGATCCGAAAAGATCGATCCGAGTTCGCCGGCTTCGAACAGGCGCGGAATCTGGCCGCCCTTGTGGTCAAACACGCGGCCGTCCATATCGCGTCGCGCGCCGCCACCGGTACAGACAATAGCTGGTGTCAGTTGAACCGCATAGAATGGCCCATTCACGATTGGAAGAAGTGTCTCAGGATTGCGGCCATGGGCCTTGTCTTCACCCGCAGCACAGGCGGCATTGTAAGCAGAAACCTCAGCCGCCAGAACTTTGGGATCCAGAGCAATTTGTGACGCCAGCTCTTCAATCGAGGTCGCTTTTTTTATCAGGCCTGACGCAATCTCTGCGCTGTTGTCCTCGCTCCATGTGTCTGTCCGAACGACGCCGCTCCAAGCCATAATTTCGAGGACCAGTTTGCCGGCCATCCGCGTGCTTTCATCAAAGATCATGTGAACCGGGTGGGCTGTGTTCAACGGAACGTCGACCCAGCGCCCATGTTTCTTGTGCTTGTAATGGGTCAACTGCAGCTCGTTGGTCTCACCGTAGAAACGACGCCCCGTGCTATCAACGTCCATCCACGAAAACGCAGGCAAGAGGAAATTACGCAAATAGGAGGTGTCATGTTCAGGCAGCTTGATGCCCGGCCAGATGCCACCCGACTGGCCTTGGTTTCGCAGATGCCACATCTCTGCGCCTGCTTTCTGCATGATGCGCACACCGTCTCCGGTATTGTAGGGCGTGCCGAGCGGGCAAACATCGGACAGGCCATAATAGTCCTTCTGCATCTGAAGGTCTGCTTCATACCCGCCAACGGCCATAACCACACCGCGCGTTGCGCGCACGGCCTTGCGAACACCGTCCTGCTCGACCCATGCGCCAAAGACTTCCAGCGTGTCAGGGTCCTGGATCAGATCGACCAGCGCCGTGTCATACCAGACCGGAACATTTCGCTTTTCAACATTGGCCTTCAGGGCGAGCCAGACACCCGATGGGATCGGCAGAATTGTAGACGTATACGCCACAGCTTCCCGTGCGCCCAGTTCCGGGAACTCGAGCACAGCATCGCGCTCGGTAAATCCGGTTCCACGCAGAAATTCCGCGCCAGCATCTTTCGCGACGTTTTGAATCCAGGGCTCCAGATTGACCATCCGTTCCGCCCACTCGTCGAGCAGCTCTTCCGAAATTGGATTGGCTGTGCTCATCGAACGCTGGTAGTCTTTGAGGGCTTGTTTGTTCTTCGAGATCAGCAAGGACTGGCCAGACACGCGGCAATTCCCGCCGGCGAACTTTTGTGGCGCTTTCTCAATCAACAACAGCCGGGCGGACGGGTCAGCATCATGCGCCTCAATCGCAGCCGACGCGCCCGCGCACCCAAATCCACAAATGAGGACGTCTACTTCCTCTTCCCAGGATCTCACACTGTTCAGACTGGCCATAGCATTTCTCCTTTGAGGCCATCAGCCACAAACATGCGATGATTTCCAACAAACAGTTGTCCAAATACACAATCTATGTTTGTTTATCATCATGGAACTCAGGCAACTCGAACATGTTCTTGCTGTTGTGGAAGCAGGCAGTTTGACCGGCGCAGCCTCGCGCGTCGGACTAACCCAGCAGGCTTTGTCAAAATCGCTGTCCCGTCTCGAGGATTCGATTGGCGGAAAGCTGTTTGAACGTGAAACACGTGGTATGGCGCTTACCCGTCTTGGCGAGACCGTTGTGGAACATGCTCGCGATGTGGTGGCGAGTGCCGGCCGCCTGAAATCAGCGGCAACTGCGGAACTCGGCTTTGAACGCGGAAAGATGGTGATCGGGCTCAGCCCGATTGCGGCAACCACAGAGATCGGTCGCAGTGTAGTGCGCTTTGCCGAAGCACATCCCAATCTTAGAATTGATGTCGAGGCTGGAATTGATCGGGAATTCGTTGCAGCGCTTCATCGCGGGCAAATCGATATGGCGCTGTCAACACAGACCGTTGATCATCAGGACAGTGTATTGGTGCAACAACTGGCCAGCGAACCATGGGGCATTGCCGGGTGCGCGGGTCATCGACAACTCAGCAAAGCAAAGTCTCTCACAGATCTACGCGGAGCCCAATGGGTGCTAGGGCGCAACACTGACCATCTCGACGAAGCCATCGCAGATGCATTCGCCACTTTGGGAGAACCTCGCCCTCAACCCGGAATGATGACCACGTCTGTCTTGTTCGCTCTGACCGCGCTGACCCACTCTGAAACTCTGGCCATCCTGCCCCGCTCTCTTTGCGATAACCTTTCAACCTTGATGTGGAAAGATCTTTGCGACGGCGCTTGGGCTAGCCCGATCTTTTTGATGCGCCGCAAGCGCGCACATCTCGGCCTGGGCGCGCGCAAACTGATTGAAGCTCTTCAGGCGGAGAATATCTGACTACCAAGGCTTTCCCCCGATCCATTCTCCCGCAGACATGCCAAGCTTGTCGATCTGAACACTCTCCCAGATCTCCGCTTTGAAGTAGGGGTCGGCCTCAATGAATGCGCGGGCGTCTGCTATACTGGTTGCTGTAATCACTAGCAACGCTCCGGTAAAAGCCTCGTCTGCATCATCGCGCAGGGGTGCAGCAATTTTGATGCGATCAAAGACGGTATCGATATGAGTAAGATGGTCGTTCAATAGCGCCATCCGCGTGGGTTTGGACCCCGACTTGTCACGGCACACAATCGTGTAAAGGCCACTCATGATATTCAATCCTTAGTGTTGGGTGAAGGGAATTCTAATACGCCGGGATTCATGAGGCCGCGTGGATCAAGATGGCGCTTTACTGCGAGCAACAAACTCGCAGGTTCTGGCGCCAGCGCGGAAAAGTATGGATAGACGCGGCCGATCTGGTTGGAGGCGGCGCCAAAATCGCGGAATAGGTTAACGGTTTCCCGGCGCAATTGATCGACAAGCGCCCGTCCCTCGGGGTTCGGTGGCGGCTCGTTATACTGGCGCAAATGAGCGGGATCTGCGACCGCGCGGTGAATCGGCAGCCAGCTATCCTGCCAATGAAATACAGGTTCGAAACTGAAACAATGGTTCGAGAGTGCGGACGCCAGGCGCGTAAAGCTAACGCCGTGATCGGTCATGGTGCCCCGATGCGGCGCGATCATCTCATCAAAAGCCGCGATCAGGCGCTCCCCATCCGAATGGGCGACCTTGGCATTTAACGCCGCCCAACGGCCACCTTTTGGGCCAATCACACCGTTGAGATTTGCGAACAGATCTGCTCTGGCAACGCGCGGAATCGTCCCCGCAACTTCGACGCCGCCCGATTTAGCCACCAGAATTCGTGCCCGGTTCAAGTCTGCAAGTACTGCGGCTTCGCTTCGTCCCGCAGCCGTGACATGCAGTGAATAATGACCTTCGGGAATGAACCGCGTTCCCGCTGTGGCCATCGATGTGAGTGACTTTAAGGCTTGCAAAAGGTTCTTGGCCCGGCGAGCGACCGCCGATGCTGACCGCACCATGTCAGCCGTGCTGAGATCGATTTGATCCGTAGAAGCTGGATCGAGAATATAGACATCGTCGGCAAGATCTTCCCGCGCAATCGCCGACAGGGCCGCGCTCGCATCTTCAATTCTTGGAAATGAAAAGCTGGCGAAGTCTTCGTGTGCGGGCGCGTTAATCAAGCGCAGCGTGGCTCGCGCCTTTACCCCCAATGTGCCGCCATCATGCACGAACAACCCGGTCAGGTCCGGCCCGAAACTTCGGATGAAGGGCTTGCTATTGGCCATCAACGCGCCCTGCCCGGTCCGAAGGACAAGACCATCGGCGCACACCACATCCAGCCCCAACACCATTTCAGCAGCGGAGCCATACCGCGCCGAACCAAAGAACAATGCGCCATGACTCAGGCCGCCACCAACCGTCGCCCCCTTGCCTGAGAATGTGCCGAAGAACGGCAGACGCCGGCCAAGCGGACGCAAGGCATCTTGTATCTGCTTCCACGTCACACCCGCTTCGACCGTGATGGTCATATCTGCTTCCGAAATAGCGACAATGCGATTGAGACCTGAAAGATCGACGGAAATGGTGCGCGGTCCGGCGGGTATGTAGCCCGCAGTATAGCTAAGCCCACCGCCGCGCGGCGCGATCGCATAGCCGTGCGAAGTGGCGGCTCCGACACAGGCCGCAAGCGTATCAACAGATTGAGGACGCACGACGGCAAGCGGCAACGCGCCGGTCTCGTGCACATCACTCGCGGCAAGCGCAAGCGCATCGTCATCGAGCAGGACATGCATATCACCGGCCAGATGCCTGAGTGCAGCAATCAGGCCCGGGTCAGTCACAGAGGTTTCTCCACGCTCAGCCACACCACAAGTGCAATGAAAATCCAAAGCAAGATCAGCACGCTCGTCGCACGGATATATGTGGTACGAATGGCCGCGTTTCGCTCAGATGTGACACCGGAAGACACCATCTTCGACCACGTCCTGAAATGCGCAATCAGCGCAATCCTGATTCCAACGCCACAGGCCATCACGCCCGCAAAAGCCGCCAGCTTCCACCGAAGCCACCCTGGAATGGGCCATGCGCCGACGATGAGGCCCGCCGCGACCGCGACGAAGAGTGCCATCAGAACATAGCGAGAGCCACGGTCAATTGTGCCAAGCGTGCGCCCGATGGGGCGTGCGCGGTAGCGATGCACAGCCTCCACAAATCCAAGCCAAATCACGCCGATAGCGCCCGCTGCCAACACGACCTGCTGTCCGCCCGGGACAAACCCCGCATTTGCGGCCAGCATCACGCCCAGCGAAGCCTGCAAGACGAGGGCATAGCGGACATGCTGGTCGACATGCATCACGTGATCCATCAAGCGCGCGCGCTCTGCCATGGGCATCGCGTCAGCATAGCAAACATAACGATAGGTGGAGTTGATTACGAGTTCCGAGCCCAACCAGTAACCAAGCACGGCGATGTGGGCGACGAGCAGCCAGGCGGTCATGCTGGCCCATGTTTGACATGGTCCAGCCGTGTCAGTTCGTAACGGGTCTGCATGTACCCGCCGACTTCCGCTTTCAGAAAAACATAGTGCCCATCGGTTGTACACCAAATGTCATAATTGGGGTGCTCGACCAACATGCCCGGAACATCGGTGAAGGAGAACTTATGAGCCTCGAACTGGCCTGCCTTTACTTCCAGCGTCTCCTTTCCATGATACAGAATGGCAAGATCGACCGGAAAAAGCATCGGCCCCGTCGCACCACGATGATCTGGGGAAGATAGCAGCATACTTTTGACAAGTTGCGTACCCGGGCCCTTGGAAAGATCAAACTGAGAGAGCAAGGCGCCATCATTGATAATTGCGTGATTACCAAACGCCGGGACGCCGCACTCGACGGCCATACGTTGAGATACGCGACCTTCGATAGTGGTGTTTGCTTCGCATTCAGCCTGCGTCGCACTAAAATTGAACCAGGCCGAACCGCGGAAACTACCGCCAACGGCAATGCGAACAAAGCTGTCGGCGGGACGCCCCTGCGGATCTAGCCGCAGGGAAACATCCCGAACCACAGGTGGAGGATCATCAATCTCGCAATGCGCCGTGATAACTTTACTGCCGTCGTGATGCAAATCTATACGAAAGCTCTCGCGACCGCGCGTCTCGCCGAGACGTTCTGGCGCGCAGCTCGTATAACCAAGCTCACCGATAAAACTCTGTGTGACTCCGCTCATACCTCTAAGCTAGGATTGGCGCCCGCAAATGATCCAACAAGTTTTTGTCTAAACGCACAAGCAAACTTTGTGATGGTTCCACACTGCGAGACACTCCTTGAAAATGATATATTGTTTAGACAACACTCCCATCATGCGGAATTCGTCAGGCAATTTCTGTGACCATTCTATATTCTGAAAACTTCAGCGGAGCACACCATGCCCTATCTATTGCGACCCGACTTTGAACGCCTCGGCCCGCCCGCGAACTCAACGCTACTTGTGATCGGTGGCTGCGGCGGAATTGGCCACGCCTTTGGGAGCATCGCAGCGCGCCTTGGCTGCAAGGTCATTATCATGGATCTTCCGGACGCCATCTCACGGCGAGGTGAGACGCCCGGTTCGCGATCAATTCCGGTCGATCTGCGCGATGAGGGAAGCATCATTGAAGCCTTCAAACTACTGGCTGAAACGGACGTGACACTGAACAGCATTGCCGTTTGTTCCGGCTATACCAAGGGCCATGATCACATCGCCACGCTCGATACTGATCGGTTCGACGATATTATATCAGGAAACCTGCGTGGCCCTGTCCTCGCCATACGCGAGGCGAGGCCATTGCTTGCCGATCATGCCTCCATTGTTTTCCTGTCAACCGCGATCGGTCAAATTGGAGCGCCTGGCTATGCCGGATACGGAGCCGCAAAGGCAGGTCTCAATGCGGTTACTCGGATTCTCGCTGCCGAGCTTGCCCCGGGCGTTCGCGTGAATGGTGTTGCTCCAGGAGCTGTGGATACTGCATTTATTCGTGGTGGATATGGTGACGGTGCCGAAGAGACTGGAGCCCCGGCTCGCTTTGACAAGGAGGCTTACAATGCACGTATCCCGCTGGGACGCATGGCCGTCAGTGACGACATTGTCGGGCCTATTCTCTTCCTGCTATCAGATGCAGCGCGCTACATTTCCGGACAGGTCCTCCACGTAAACGGCGGAGGATTCATGCGGGATTAGTTTGATCAAGAGGATCTGAGGACACTCTATGGAGCGCGAGCTATTCGGATTGCCAGGTCAATGCGTACGCCGTCTCGGCAGACAATTTGGCAACGCGCTCGCCAGGAGGAACCCCATTCGCCAGCCGGCTTGAACATCACTAGCTTTGTCGAGCTCGCGCCCGCCTCGCAAGCGCAAGATTATTGAATGACCGCAATTCTGGAAAAGTCTCCTCACCCAACAGGCCCCAGCCGTTCTCGGTCCCGATCTAACGGCGCATCTGGTTCACCAGCGTTGCGTCTCAATTTGGCGGCCTGGTCAAGGCTGTGGGCGCGGCCTGGATGAAGGTCGAGATGCATGGGTCGAAGACCCAGATTGCCCTGGTGCAAGCATCTGTCACGCTTACAATCATGATCCTCGCACTCTTGCCCGGCGCAATCGCAGACAACGTGCCGCGCCGAACAGTCATGCGGGTTGTGCAGATCTACATGTATGCGGTCGCCGTGCTGTTATGCCTGTTCGCTTGGTTCGGCCTTCTGTCACCATGACCACTACTGATGTTCACCTTCCTGACTGGGTGCGGCACCGCGATCAATGCACCTTCATGGAAGGCAATGGCGGGCGATAATGTACTGCGGGCAACAATTCCTGCAGCTGTGTCGATGAACAGCATGGGCTTCAATATTGCCCGCACGGCCGATCCAGCTCTCAGCGGCATGATCGTCACCGCGTTGGGTGCCGCCGCCGCATTCACGCTAAATGTGTTCAGCTCTATCGGGCTGATCTGCGTCCTTCTGAATTGGCGGTCGGAAGAACACGAGCGCCCCTCGCTTCGGGAAGGTTTGCAAACCGCGATGGTGGCGGGCGCGCGATAGGTGTCGCTGTCGCCACTATAGTTGGCATCGCCGCAAGCGCTGTTCCCTCACTCTTGCCACTCGTTGCGGACTATTTGATCGGCGGTGATGCTGTCACGTTCGGACTTCTTTCTGGTGCGTTTGCGGCCAGCGCGGTGATTGACGCGCTGGCGAGTCGCAGGATTCGCGATCATTTCTCCAAAGAGATGACGATCTGCATCACCGTGATCACCATGAACATCGGTGCCTTCATTGTTGCCGGAAGTTCTTGGCTCGCGCTGAACATGACTGATCCGATCGTCTTCGGGGCGGCCTGGCTTGTGACCATGGCGATGGTGAACGCGGCCGTCCAGATGTCCGCGCCGCGCTGAGTGCGGGCACGGGCCTTGTCACTTTACCAAATGTCGGTCTTGGGGACGATAGCGGCGGGAAGCTGGATCTGCGGTAGCCTGTCGGAACAATTTGGCGTCGCTGAGGCGTCCTGATCATGACCGCTGTTCAGTCTATCGGCCTAATTGTTGGCCTATTCGCGCCCCTGCCTGACACGGAAGATCTCAATCTCGGACTTGTCGGTCGCTGGCGCGCGCCTGACATAAAGTTCCCAATCAAACCACGCGCCGGACCGGTACATTTGACGGTCCAGTACCCGTATACCTGAACGCAACATTCCGAGCTTCCTTGTCGTCATGAACCACCATCGCCGCGCCAGGCGCCGCGATGGACTGGACACTGCTACGCGATCTGAGCGACCCCGAAGTGTGGAACGAGAAGTACCGCTTCCTACGATGGCTTGATTACGTCCCGCAAAGCGAGCGCCGCGCAATCAATGATGATGCCGATATGGATACGCTCCACGCACTGCATCAGGGCAGTTGGCCCCCACCAGTGCCGTCTATGTTGTAACGTCATGTGAACGCAGTGTCGTTCAACCAAAACCTGGCGGCTGATACAACCAATGATCCGACGCAGACGACTTAATCGCGGAAACTACGAATCAGGAGGTGCTCCCGATCATTCCGACCTTTCCGCCGCATTTGTCTGCTTTGGTAGTCCCTCAACCAAAAACACATCGAAACTCCCCCATCCACCATTTATGCGTGCCGCCCATGCCGAGATAGTGTCCGTCATATTTCTCGTAGACCGGCGGCAGCTTTGACGCGTATCTGGCGATGAACGCGCCCTTATCGGTTACCGCTCCCATCAAGATCATGCAGGCTGTCTTGGTGACGGGTATGGCCTTGGCAGCGTCAGCGGGCGCCGCTCCGTGATGCGCACATGCCCCAAGTCCAGCCAGAAGCAAAGTTGCAAATAGCCTTTGAAACCTGTCGCCATTGTTCCATCCATTATAAAAACTTCTCTCCGCACTGGACGTGCCTCAAAAGTTATATCATTTGATAGATCATCTGATTGTAAGCAGGAACCGCGATGACACACGATCTTTCCAAACCCACTATGGTCAATTCTGACAAGACCGCCCGTCAGATTTTCGAAGAAGTTCGTGCCAATCCAGCGCGCGCGAGGTTTGGCTTTGGTGAGAAGATTGCGATTGTAAACGTCGATCCTCAAAAGGCCTATACGCGTCCGGACCTCTACAAGACCGCCTACATCACGGACCCGCGCCAGATCGAACACATTGATGCGATCTCAAGCGCGGCGCGCGCCAAGGGATTGCCCGTGATCTGGACGCATGTCGCCTATATGCAAAATGCTGCCGATGCCGGCGTGTGGGGGACACGCACTGATACACCGGACAGTCTGCAAAACATCAAATACGGGTCAGACCGGACGCAGTTCGATGACCGTCTGAACATCGATTCCGCTGTGGACGCCGTCTACACCAAGCGTATGCCAAGCGCGTTCTTCGAAACCCCGCTCCAGAGCTTCCTGACCTGGCACAAGGTCGACACCGTGATTGTCACGGGCGGCTCGACCAGTGGATGCGTGCGCGCCACCGCTGTCGATGCCCTCTCTTATGGTTACCGCGCGATCGTTCCCATTGAATGTGTTGCTGACAAGCATGAGAGCTACCACTTTGCCAATCTCACAGACCTCCTGATCAAATACGCTGACGTGGTGGACGTCGCTGAAGTATATGACTGGATTGAAGGATACAAAGCCTGATGCACGCTGATCCGAACCTTTATGACTATTGGCCTTATGCTGGACGCCCCAAGATCACGTGGCCGGGCGGCAAGAAACTTGCCTTCTGGATTGCTCCCAATATCGAGTACTACGAGTTCAGCCCGCCTCTAAATGGGAAGCGCCAGCCCTGGCCGCGCGGCAATCCTGATATTGTCGGTTATTCCCAGCGCACCTGGGGCAACACGGTCGGACATTGGCGGATGATGGATCTTTTCGACAAGTATCACTTGCGCGGATCGATCTCACTCTCGGTCGGCTTGGTCGATCATCACCCGGAAATCATCGAAGCATGCGCTGCGCGAAATTGGGAATTCTTCTCCCACGGCATCTACAATACGCGCTTCTCCTACGGGATGAGCCCCGAGCAGGAGATCGCCGTCCTCAAAGATAGTATTCAATCAGTTGAGCGCGCGACCGGTCAACGGATTCGCGGCTATCTCGCCCCTGCCCTCACCCATACCGAACACACACTCGATCTGATCGCAGAGCATGATTTCTGGTACACCTGTGACCTATTTCAGGACGATCAACCCCAACCCATCAAGACAAAAAAAGGCAAGCTGGTATCGATGCCTTATTCGCTCGAGGTCAATGACGTCATAACCTATTCAGTTATGGGCTATTCGCCTGCGCGTTACACACGCATGCTCATCGACCATTTTGACCAATTGCTGGAAGAAGGCGAATCCAGCGGTACCGTCATGTGCATTCCGCTGCACGCCTATCTGGTGGGTCAACCGCACAGGCTTGCGCCCTTTGAGGCGGCATTGCAGCATATTTGTTCCCACAGGGATGATGTGTGGTTTGCAACAGGCACTGAGATCGCCGCGTATTTCCGCGAACATTGTTGGGATACATCTCTGAAAGACATTGCAGCCCGCGGCGTCGCGACAGGAGGAACCGGTTTTGCCCCTGCCTGATGAATACCTCACATATGACGCCCGCAAGCATGGCATGGACAACGACCGCTACGGCTGGGACCCCGCTGACCGGCGTTCGCCCATGGCGTTGGCATCCGGCGCCAAAGCTGCTGCCCTCTTGATTGTTCCGGCTGAATTTTTCCCACTCAACCCGCCAGCAGAACCGTTCAAGCATCCAGGTGCAATGAAAACGCCCTATCCGGACCTGCGACATTTCACGGTACGTGATTATGGCAACCGGGTCGGGATCTTCCGCATCCTTAAGGAACTGGCTGCTGAAGGCTTGCATGCAACTTTTGTTGTCAACGCTGAGGTCGCGCGGCGCTATTCACCGCTCATGGACGCCATTCGCGAAGGCGGTCACGAGATTGCCGCGCACGGCGTCTCCACAGCGCACATCCACCATGATGGCCTCAGCGAAGCCGACGAGCGTGCGCTGATTGCTGATACTCGCGCAACGTTCCCTGACGCCACAACCTGGATGAGCCCTGCGCGCAATGAAAGTTACCGCACGCCAGACCTACTCACAGAAGCTGGCTTCAAAACATGTCTCGATTGGGAGGCCGACAACCGCCCCCTGCCGCTGGCGACAGCGCATGGCGCGCTCGTCGCCTTGCCCAATTATAACGAACTATCTGATTTCAAACTGATGGCAGACCGCCAGCAAAGCCCCGATGAATGGGCAGATCAGGTGCTGGAAGCGGCGCGCTATTGTGTTGCTGATTACGAGCGCAGCGGCGCGCAGGCGCTCGGTTTTACCTTGACACCCTACATCGCCGGCCAACCTTTCCGCATCCGCGCGCTACGGCGCATTTTGGCCGGTCTTGCCGCAATGGACGGACTCGATATTCTAACCGCGCGCGAGATGGCTGATGCCTTTAAGAAGGCAGCCAAATGACCGGTCCCTCGCCTCCGCCCCACGTGCCCAAGCTGACCCAGACTTGTTACCTCATCATCTGCCGCGACCGCCCTGCCAGCGCAGGTTCGCGTAAGGCTCATCTTGCGGGACATCTAAAGCACGTTGAGGATCACTGGCACCGTTATGTCACCGCTGGCCCTATCCGCGAACCGGGCGGGGAAGCCCTCATTGGTTCTGTCTTTCTTGTATTGGCGGACAGTCTGGAAGAAGCTCAGGCCCTGATGAACGGTGACCCTTATCTCACCTGCGGTATGTATCAGCATGTCGAGTACACCGAGTTCACCAACTCCATTGGCCAGTACATCGGCGGCAAGATTTGGGAAAGCGCTGAAGCGATCGCCCATAGAGCGGCTGGTGGCCCACCAAAAGATCAAAGCAAGGGGCTGTAGATAGATGACCTACGATATCAAACACACGACGGTGCTGGTGCGCGACGGAAACACCGCTGGCAAAAAAGACGACCGCACGCGCCTGATCATGACGTGATCTAGTGAAAGTGGTCCAGAAAGTGTGTTAGTTTACCAGCGGATTTCCTGAAATGAGGAAGTTCGACATGACGAAGAAGCGCTTTTCCACAGAATAGATCGTATCGACTCTCAAGCGGGCTGAGATGGGGGACGTCTGTGACAGACTTGATCCGCCAGATGGGGATCACCGAGCAGACCTATTACAGGTCGAAGAAGACGTATGGTCGCCTGGAGCCTGAACAGGTCCGCGAGATGAAGCAGGTTCTCGATGAGACCCCCCAGTTGAAGAAGCTTGTCGCAGGGTTCAACCTCGACAAGGCGGTCCTTCAGGATGTGCCTTCAAATTGGTCTGCCATCGTCATCATCGAACTCGTGTGCCATGCAGGGGGATGAAGCGTAAGACCTCGGCCTCGCCTCCAATTCACTGTCGAATTGCTGGAACAAGATATCGTTCTCGATCCTGATATGCTCTTCGATATCGGCAAGGAATTCATCAAGACCTTCGTAAAGCCGCCGCCAGGTTCCGCATGCATGCTCCGGCAAGGTCATATCATTCGTCAGAGAACGGATTTTCATGATTGCGCGGAGGTGATCATCATGATCGGCGCGCATGGCGGCGATGGGATGCCCCATATACGCGCCATGACCCTGGCGGATTGCCGGAAACAGCACCAGCTCTTCCTTCTTCATGTGCACTTCGAGTTCGCCAATCATGTCCGAGAGAAGATCCGCAAGACCAGCCGGCACATGCGGGCTCTCTGCATGCACTGCCTCCACCTTCGCTGAAAGGCTTTTGAGCTCCGGCAATTGCTCCCTGTGGCGCGCATGAAAGCGGCCTTCGATATACGTGGTCAGCTCTGCGGCCGTTTCTGGCAAAACCATCCTCAAGTGCTCCTACTCGCCTTATGCGGAATACCTGCATGCACAGAGACCCCAAGATGAATTGACCGAGCAATACGCTCGGCGCGCTCAATCACATAATCGGCACCTGCCGGCGTACAGACCTGACGGGCCACCTTCCGGAACAGGGCCAGCCATTGTTCGAAGTGAGATTCGTCCACCAGTAGTCCTGTGTGCACCTGCATGGGCGTTCCGTGATAGCGCCCCGTCATCAGCGCGACCGACGACCAGAAATCCACCATCCGGCTCAGATGCGCCGGCCAGTTCTCTATCCGCGCTTCAAAAATAGGACCGAGCCCCGGATCAGAACGGACATGTTCATAGAAGACTGAAACCAGCCGGGCCAGAATCGTTTCGTCGAGCCCGGTTTGTTCGACAAGTGCGGCCGTCTCCTGAGGGCGCACCGAATACCCGACAATCCGCGGTAGATCTTTTTCGGCCACGTGACGCTCCCGAAGACATTCAACAGAATTATGGCTATTCGGCTTAATTGGTATTGTAAATGCCAATTTTGTATGACAAGGGGAGACAATGCGTCTCACCTCTTTCACAGACTATGGGCTGCGCATGCTTATGCGTATGGCAGCAGCGCCTGACTGCTCGCTTTCGACCGCACAATTGTCTGAGGAATTCGGGCTCTCCAGAAACCATCTGGCCAAGATCATGCAGCGACTGGTCGAAGCTGGCGTGGTCACCACAAGGCGCGGCGCCGGCGGAGGAGCCAGACTGGTCACAGCCCCGCAGAACCTGAAACTCGGCGATCTGGTCGAAATTCTCGAAGATGGCCAAGCGCTCGTGGAATGCTTCGCCAACGGCGGCGGAAGCTGTTCGATTATTCGTCATTGCCGCCTCCGGACCCGCCTGCAGTCTGCCGGTGATGCCTTCCTCGCCGACCTTAACCAAAGCACATTGGCGGACATTTCGCTGGCGAGCACAAAAATATAAACGACCACTTATCAGTCTAGAAAGTCACCTTCCCCATCCGATTGCTGATATCCTGTACTGGATACTGTAAGCAAACAGACACTGATGCCGCACGATACATTTTCAAACCTGGTCGCTCGGGCGATCGTTCGTTCACGATAGAGCCAATGTGAGTCTCATCCCGGATCAATTATAATCTCGATAGGGCCGGCCAAACTGCGGTTGACGGATTGGCAGGCAGCCCAAAGCTGCATCAGGCCCACCGGAAGACCGTCAACTTTCGAACCTGACCAGATCCTCTGGTGTGTTCATATTCACGAACACGTCCGGATCTCCTTCCGGCCACGTCACATCGACAGCGCCGCAGGCTTCAAGAGCTCCAACCAGGCTGCGCCGGCCCGCTTCGGCGTAAGTCTCAACACGGCCAAATGACTCTGCCGGCCATACCGCGCACACCGGATGCCGACGCCCGTTCGAAACAGCAACGGCCGGTCGCATTCTGGCTTCTGAAGCGCCGTAGAGCTTTTCAAGGGCATCAGCGGGCAGGAAAGGTGTATCGCAAGGCAGCGTAAGAAATCGGTCCAGGCTTTCACCACGCGCCCATTCGAAGGCGGCGAGCAATCCGGCCAGAGGGCCGTCAATGTCCGGGCGATCAAATATCCACCCGAACGGCTCTTGCTTCACCTGTGCTGGCTCCCGCACGCACATGACGGCAGGCACATGCCAGGCGTTGACAAGATCAATCACGGGATCGATCAGCCTGCGCCCGCGGAACAATCGCTCCGACTTACCACCGCCCATGCGGGTTCCAAACCCGCCGGCCAGGATGACAACCCCAACCCTATCCATTAGGAAACCACGCTCTCGACGCGAGGCGGTCCACATCCTTCGGGCGCTCGACAGTCAGGTCCAGGTCGCGCAGCAGACCGTCCCGGATTGAATAGATCCAGCCGTGTATCGCGAGTTTCTGGTTGCGCCGCCAGGCGTCCGTCACGAAAGGATTATGGCCGAGATACTCGACTTGTGCCCGGACATTGTGCTCGCACGCAACGTTCACGCGAGTGTCGAAATCAGCAATCTTCTTGAGATGGTCGACATGTCTGTGCGCGAGATCGGCGACAGGCTGCAGCCAGTGATCGATCAGCCCGCGCCTCTGTGTGTCCAGCGCAGCGCGTACACCGCCGCAACCGTAATGTCCGCAGACAATGACATGACGCACTTTCAGCACTTCGATCGAAAACTGCAGCACCGCCAGAAAGTTCATGTCACGCGGGGGCGCAAGGTTTGCGATATTACGGTGCACGAACAATTCACCGGGGTCGAGGCCTACGATCTCATTGGCTGGCACCCGGCTGTCGCTACAGCCGATCCAGAGATAATCGGGTGCTTGCTGAGCTGACAATCGACGAAAGAAGTCGGGCTCAGCACGGACACGCGCACTGGCCCAATGCATATTGTTTTCAAGTAATGTCCGGATCATGGGGCGCTCTTGAACGGATCACCGAGCCCGCGGCGCGCCGCGAGCCGCTGCCCGAGGCTGATCAGGTCCGCTTCGTTCAGGCGATGCCTTGCGATAGGAAGGACCACCGCATTTTCCATGGCGATGTGGCGCTTCTGCTGCTGGCAGAAAGGCTCGATGGTTGAACGGGCCTCCGCAAAGGACGCAAGCCCGCTCTGTTCTGCAAGCGCTCTCGCCACGAGAGCCTTGACCGCCGTCGCATCCATCATGTCATTGGCATGTTCGGCTGAAAGCATTCCAAGCACTTTCTCGATCTGGTCGTCGGGCTCACAGCGCCGGCGGAGCAATGGAAAGAGGTCATCCTCTTCGTCGATCACGTGCAATGGCAGGTCCCGGTCCAGGAAAACGTAAACGTCACGAAGGGCCACGTCATCGAAGACGATTGATCGCGACAGGTCGCTGAGCCGCGCACAAACGTCACGATGACGATAATGCTCGGCGAAAAACCATATCAGCGGTTCCCGGAGCAGGTCGTGCGGGATTGGCTCGATCGGATTGAACTCCCCGGCATTGTCCATGGCCTGTTCCTTTCCCTAGGGGGGCGTTCGCGGCCCGTGTCGTGTTGTGATCAGCGTGTGTGTCTTGTGCAGAGGTGGAAGCTGGTGGTTTACAATCAGTTCAAGGCAATCCGTGAGCGGCGTGTCGCTGTCGCGTAAACGCGAGATCAGCTGTGTCCAGGTTTCATCATCGGCTTTGGCCAGAAACGTGCGGATCATCCGGGAGAGTAGCGCCGTTGCACGCTCCCCATCGCTGGAAGCAGCATGATCGAGCCTCTCCCGGACAGCCGAGCCGAGCGCCTCATATGCGCGTCCGACATCCTTGAGGGCTTGCCCCAGCAGTCCGTCAGCCTTCTCGATATTCCCGGTTCCATCAGAAAGCTCCCCTGTTTCTGTCAGGCAAAGGCCCGGGTGCTCAGAAGACTCCGCGAGCTGGCGATCGACATATACCGCAGCCGCTCTTGTCCAGGCCCGGGCTTCCAGCTGCATCGCGATATGCGGCCGGACATAATCAAACGGCAGGCGTTCGCCATCAGACCGGTGATCGAGCCGCAAGATGTGCCAGCCATGTTCGCTGAGCACAGGTTCGGGGTAAATTGTACCCGCATCCATGTCTTGGAGCACGGACCAGATGGCGGGCAGCACATCTCCCGGGCGGAGCTGGCCAAGACCGCCGCCTTCCGCCGCCGACGGACATGCCGACTTGCTTGCCGCCAGTCTCGCAAACCCCGGTGGGTCTGCCTGAAGGTCCGAAATCAGCTTCCGTGCCTCTTGCTGCGCGGTTTGCACGGCCGCAGGACTGGCCTCTGCGGGCGCGATCAGGATATGAGATGCCTCAAGGAGCGGCGGCGAGCGAAATCCCTCGGGATTTCCCTCGTACACCGCGCGAACAGCTTCGTCGGTGGCTGGCTCAGCATCGACTTCCTCACTGAGGACGGTCCGTATCAATGCCTCATCGCGCGTTTCTTCCTGCCCATCGGAATTTTTTTCCGGTGCGGCGTCCAGACCAAGCGCCCGGCCTCTCGCAAGCAGCACAGCCTTGGCGGCAAGCGCTCGCCCCGCCAGAACCCTTGCCTCAGCCAGAGTTGGCGCCTGATGATTCTGAAGCTCGGACGCCATAAGGCTTTCAGGAACTTCCACACCGTGAAAAACCGCTACAGCCATACTCATGGCACCCTCCGCGCCGCAATGTCTGCCGCCCGGGCCTTATCCGCCTTGATATCGCGGCGTGTACGAACTAATTGCCATCCGCGCCGCCCCAGATACCAGACCGGGGCAGAAAGCATGTGAACCAGACGCGTAAACGGGAACACCAGAAAGATGGTCAGACCAATAATCAAATGTGCTTTGAAGACCCAATGTACATCCGAGATATAGTCGGCTGAACCTGGCTGGAAAGTGAATATACCTTGCGCCCAGCTCATGAACTTGACCATTTCCGAGCCATCGAGATGCTGCGCCGAGAGCGGGATCGTGGACAGGCCGAGCGCGAGCTGCACAGTCAGGAGCGCAAGGATCGCCGTGTCGCCAAAACTGGATGTTGCGCGGATGCGCGGGTCGAAAAGACGCCGGTGCAGAAGGATCAGCGCACCAATAATAGCACAGCCTCCGGCAGCCCCACCCGCGACCATTGCAAGAACCTGCTTGGCGCCGTGACTGATACCGAGTGCATCGAACACCGCGATCGGCGTCAGCAGACCGACAAAGTGTCCCCCGAATATCACCAGCACACCGACATGGAAGAGTACGGAACCGGTCACCAGCTGCCTGCGGCGCAGAAGCTGCGACGATCCCGAGCGCCATGTGTAAGGCTCACGGTCAAAGCGGAGCACTGACCCGATCGCCAGCACAGCAAGTGCGATATAGGGGTAATAGCCAAACATGGCCTGGTCGAACCAGCTGGCGCTGGCAATTGTACTCACATGTTCCTGAGCCATGACTGGCCTCCTTTACAAGGGGTGGCTAGAAGCGCGTTTCCAATGCCACCCAGAATTTTGTCCTGTCCGCAGGCCCATTGTCTGAGCCACTGAAAACAGCTCCTTTGGCTTCAAAGGTGAGCCAGCCATTGATCGGCACACGAAAGACCGCATCAAATTCTGATCCATAGGACAGATCGCCATTGTCGCTGTCGAAATCATGGTAAAAGACCGCCCAGCTGGCTGGCTTGGCCCCATCGATCAATCCGACCCCAGCGCCCTTCAGTCCCAGGCTGGAATCGCGAACGCCAGCGGCGGGTGTGTTGAGGAATACATCCGCCCACCCCTGAAAGGCATGCAAGGTAGCCAGCGGGGTTGCAAATCCACGTCCACCGGCGCCTTCGAGGATCTCGACGCCGCCAATGAGTGTGAGATCATTTCTTGCGAAACTCGCGCCATAGGATTGATAGCCGAGGTCTTGCGCTGGACCTCTTCCGTGATATTCGCTCTGCTGCCCGAACCGGGCATTCAGACCGAACCTGCCCGCCTCCAGTTTCCAGGAGTCGGACCAACCAAGTACCAGCGTCTGTCCGGAGGCAGCGGCCGATTCATCGAAATCGAGAAACAATCCGGTCGCCACGAAGTCGCCAAGTGCCGTCGTAACGCCGGCACGAACCAGATGCGAATCGCTTTCGAACTCCCCGACAGGACTCTCGTCGCCAAAAATGCGATGCACCTTGTCGACATACACATAGTCCAGACTGACATTCTGGAAGCCTGCAATGCCAAACCGGACAGCATCGAAAGTCTGCTCATTCTGACGGAACCCCACATTGCCGACAAAACGGGCATCATCGAAAATGATCCTCTGGCGGCCCAGTGTGGCGTTCGCCGCTTCGCCTTTCCAGCTGACCTGCAGGCGGTTCAGTTCGAATGCTTCCGGGTCCGCGATCACCGCCTTTCCTGGTACTGTATCCACCGTATCGGAAAAGTCGTTGGTAATGTGCCCGACGGCTTCGCCTTCGACTAGCGCGCTCCATCCGTTGCCGAACTTCGCGTCAAGCCCGAACCGGCCCGCAAGAGTCAGGGCCAGCGTGCTGTCGAGACCGTCCTGATCGACCTGCTCCGCGCGAAGCCGGAGATCCAGAATCGGTTTGACAATTTGCCCGGTCTCCTGCGCCTGTGCCGGGGCAACCAGCGCCATGACAGCCAGCGCAGGGAGACAGGCTGAAAGACCGCGTATCATTGCCTCGTTCCCTGCATCGTGTTGAGCATGGCCTGCGCCTTTGGACAGCCATCCTTTTCCGGTCCGGGACCGAAGGTCACAGCTTCCTCCTCCCAGGCCTTGTCCAATGCCTCCAAATCACTGGGGTCATCGTCCTTGATCGCAAGCAGGCTCTCCACAGCAGCCTGATCAGCGGGGCGGTCTGATATTGCCAGCAAGGCCCCGAATACGGCCCGGTAGGGACTGCGCCGCTTTTTGAGACGTTCGGCGATCGCCTCGAGAACATGTGCAGCTTCACCGATAAGCGAGGCAGCATCTGGTTCGGGCAAGATCGAGAGAAATTCGAGGAACACCGGAAGATAGTCCGGCAGGTCGCTGACCTCCATTTCCAGGCCATGAGTCCGGTACAGCTCGACCAGTCCGACCATGGCAGGCCCGCGCTCCCGGCTTTCGCCGTGAACGTGCTCGTACAGATGCAGCGATACGCTCCGTGTTCTGTCGAACAAATCCACATAGGCTGCCTGGACGGCATACAGATCGTGGCTCGCGATATGGTCAGCCAGCTTGCCGAGTGAATTTACGATACGTTCCGGCACGAGACCTTCCTGCCGAACCACATCTACGCACAGTTCTGCTTCTGCCTGGAGCTGTGCCTCCGGATATGACAGGAGGCGGGAGAGCGCTCGGTAAGTCTTTGCCATTGGTCAGATCTCCATGGGTGTCTTGGTTTTTGTACGCGGACGCTTGTCCTTGCCGAACAAGCCCAGTTCCGTCCGCCCGCCTGAACAATCATTCCCGAAGGTGAAACCGCACCCCCCCCGGAGTCCGTATGCATCCTCGCTGGTTTCACGGTGGGTGGTCGGGATAACGAACCGGTCCTCATAATTGGCGATCGCCATATAACGGTACATTTCGTCGACCTGGGCGGCACTCAGCCCGACGCGCTCTGCCGTCGGATGGTCGATGACGCCCTCGACCGACTTGGCGCGCATGTATTTGCGCATCGCCATCATCCGTTCGAGCGCAGCGACGATGGGTTCTTCCTTGCCTGCCGTCAGGAGGTTCGCAAGGTAGCGAACCGGGATCCGCATCGATGAGACCTCCGGCATGTCTGCGTCGCTTTCCAGCGCCCCGGCGGCAAGCGCCGACTGAATCGGCGACAGTGGCGGGACATACCAGACCATCGGCAATGTCCGATATTCAGGATGGAGCGGAAAGGCGACCTTCCACTCCATCGCCATCTTGTACACCGGGCTTTGCTGTGCTGCCCTGAGCCAGGCGTCCGGGACACCGTCAGCACGGGCCTGCTCGATGACTTCGGGATCACTGGGATCCAGGAAGACATCGAGTTGAGCCTGGTACAGGTCCTGCTCATCCGGCGTACTGGCGGCCGCCTCGATCCTGTCCGCATCATAGAGCAGCACGCCCAGATAGCGGATGCGCCCGACACACGTTTCCGAACACACGGTTGGCTGGCCAACTTCCATGCGCGGGTAGCAGAATGTGCATTTCTCCGACTTTCCGCTCTCCCAATTGTAATAGACCTTTTTGTAGGGACAGGCCGACACACACATACGCCAGCCGCGGCACTTGTCTTGGTCGATCAGGACGATACCGTCTTCCTCGCGCTTGTAGATTGCTCCGGAAGGGCAAGCCGCAACACAGGTCGGATTGAGGCAGTGCTCGCACAGGCGTGGCAAGTACATCATGAAGGTTTCTTCAAAAGCACCGTAGATCGCCTTTTCTACCCCTTCGAAATTGTAGTCCTGGCTTCGCTTTTCGAACTCGCCTCCAAGAATTTCCTCCCAGTTCGGTCCCCATTTGATCTTCTCCATGCGTTCGCCGGAGATCTTCGAACGCGGCCGCGCTGTCGGAAACGCCTTCATTTCCGGCGCGGTCTGGAGATGAGCATAATCGAAGTCGAACGGTTCGTAATAATCGTCAATCTCCGGCAAGTCCGGGTTGGCAAAGATCTTGGCAAGGATCCGCCACTTCGCTCCCATTCTGGGCTCGATCCGGCCATTCTTCTTGCGCCGCCACCCCCCGTTCCATCGCTTCTGGTTCTCCCAGTCTTTGGGGAAGCCGATGCCAGGCTTGGTCTCGACATTATTGAACCAGGCGTATTCAACACCTTCCCGGCTGGTCCAGACATTCTTGCAGGTCACCGAGCAGGTGTGGCACCCGATGCATTTGTCCAGATTTAGGACCATCCCTATCTGTGCACGAATTTTCATTTTGAACCCTCCAGTTGAGCAGCAGGCGCGTCCAGCCAGTCGACATTGTTCATCTTCCGGAGGATGATGAATTCGTCTCGGTTAGACCCGACGGTGCCGTAATAATTGAAGCCATACGAAAGCTGGGCATAGCCGCCGATCATATGGGTCGGCTTGAGGATCGCTCGGGTGACAGAATTGTGGATACCGCCCCGCTTGCCGGTGATCTCGGATCCTGGTGTGTTCACGATCTTCTCCTGTGCGTGATACATGAACATGGTCCCTTCACGG
>NZ_JAWKUS010000006.1:0-154788 GCF_041398465.1 Hyphomonas sp.
GATCCGTCCGGACAGTCCCGCCAGAAACACGACCACGCCGCCCGACGCGACAATCGCCAGCGCGGTCCCAAGGTCCGGTTGCAGGAAGACCAGCGCGGCCGGGATCAGGATGATCACCGCCGCGCCGATATGGATCAAGAAGCGGGAGCCGTTCACGCCAAGCATGCCATGATAATACCGCGCGAGCGCGAGTATCACCGCAAGCTTGGCAAACTCGGATGGCTGGACGCCGATCGGCCCGATCCTGATCCAGCGCTGGGCACCACCGCCGGAAAAGCCGAAAAATTCCACCGCCAGCAGCAGCAATATCGTGCCCGCATAGGCAAACCAGGACAGGTTCATCCACCAGGATAGCGGCAGCATCGCCAGCACGATCATGATGCCAAAACAAATGACGAAACGGATCAGCTGCAGCTTCCACAAGTGCTGCTCTGCCGGGTTTGTATATGTTGATGAATACAGCATTGCGATGCCGATCAGCGCCATAGCAACGATCAACAGGATGAAGCCCCAGGGCAGCCGTGCAAGTTTGCCGAGAAGGCCGGACGAGGTGTCGTCGAAATTGAGCGAGCGGGCGGTACGCGTGCGCGCTTCCCCCCGGCTGTAACCGCTGAAGCTGCCGTCACGGCTCATGTCGGCGTGCCCTCGTCATTGGAAGGCTTGATGGATGCGCTTTTCGTCCATGCCGGTTTGCGGCCGCTGTTCGTCCGAATGGCATGAGCCAGAATATCACGCGCCACCGGCCCGGCGGTTCGCGAGCCACCCTCGCCATGCTCCACAATAACAGAGATGGCATATTTCGGATTGTCGGCGGGCGCGTAGGCAACGAACAGCGCATGGTCACGCAGCTCGCGCTGGATATCCTCGCCCTTGCGAATGCCCGACGCCCGTTCAGCGGCGGTGATCCGGCGCACCTGCGCTGTGCCGGTCTTGCCTGCCAGACGCGGGCCGCCGAGGCCCAGATCGCCTGAGCTGTACGCGGTGCCGCCCCATTCAGACGTCACGCCATACATGCCGGATTTCATCAGCTTCATGATTTCGGCATCGAGATGTGCGTCGAGCACGTGTTCGTCCGGATCTTTGGGGCCAAGGCCGATCAGGTTCGGTTTGAGGGCATGCCCCTCCGTCGCGATGCGCGCGGTCATCAGGGCAAGCTGAAGCGGCGTCACGCCCAGCTGACCCTGCCCGATGCCGAAGTTCAGCGTTTCGCCTTCATACCATGGCTCTTTGCGGACCCGCTGTTTCCATTCCGGATCCGGGACAAGCCCGCTGCGCGCGCCGGTCATGCCCAGCGTCCAGGCTTCGCCGAAACCGAACTTGCGGGCGGTGTCAGCAATCGCCTGCGCGCCTGCGCGGCGGGCCACCTCATAAAAGTAGACGTCGCAGGAACCCTTGATACCGCCGTGCAGGTCGACGGTGCCGTGACCGCCCTTCTTCCAGCAGTGCCAGGTCCGGTTTCCGAAATGGTAGTAACCGTTGCAATGCACCTTGTCGGTCGGCTTGATCGCGCCGGTCTCCAGCGCTGCCGTGGCAACAACCATCTTGAAGGTGGAGCCCGGCGGATACACACCGCCATGAGCCCGTGGATAGAGCGGCGCCCGGGAATCGTCCCGCAGTTCGGCGTAGTCCTTGCTCGAAATACCGTTCACGAAATCATTGGGATCGAATGCCGGCGTTGAGACCATGGCGAGAATGTCGCCGCTTTCGATCTCGACCACGACCGCTGCACCGCTTTCGCCCTCGAAGCGCTCGATCGCCACCCGCTGCAGGTCCATGTCGATCGTGATGAACAGGTCCTTGCCTGCTTCCGGCGCAAGGCGTTCATCCGGGATCTGATCGATCACGCGGCCCGCTGCATTGGTGACGAGTTTCTTGAACCCGGGTTTGCCGCGCAGCCATTCCTCGGCGAACCGTTCCATGCCTTGCCGGCCTGTCCGCATATCCGGATGGCGGAACATGCGTTCGATCGTTGTGGCTTCGTCAGACGTCTTGCCGTCCGTCAGCCGCTCCAGATCGTCCTGGCTGGCCCGGGCGACGTAACCAAGCACGTGGGCGAAGTCCCGCCCGCGTGGATAGGACCGTGTCAGCGCCATCTCGACCTGAACGCCCGGAAGTTCCACCGCATGCACATTCATGCGAGCGAAGTCTTCATAGGACAGCTCGTTTGCAACAATGACCGGAAGGAATGCCGCCCGGCGCAGGCGTGCGCGGCGGATGTCTTCCATGACGCGCTCAACCCGTCCTTCCCCTAGATCAATCAGCTGGCCGATGCTGGCGATCGTGGCCGCAGGGTCCTTGAGCTGTTCCGGAATGACCGTGACACGTCCGGCGCGCCGGTGCGATGCGAGCGGTTTGCCGAAACGGTCGAGGATTCGTCCCCGCTGTGGCGGCGCGAGTTCCAGCTTGATATGGTTCTCGTTCGCCAGTTTGTCATACTTCTTGCCTTCCAGGATCTGCAGCTGGAACAAGCGCGCCACAAGACCGGCCCAGACGACACCGCCACCAACACCTGCCATGAGCATGCGGCGGGAAAACTCCTGGTCGGGATGGAAGGTCTTGCTCATGCTGCCTGCCCCGCAGCTTCTCCTGGCCTGCGGCCCAGGTCGAACACTTTGTGGATCAGCGCATACAGCAGCCCGGTGGTCAGCATCGCCGCGAACAGCGGCAGGATCCGCACCGGATGGTCTTCGAGAGTCGAGGCCATGATCCAGAGCAGCAGGAATGCGCCGGTAAACAGGAGCACGGTCGCTACAATCGCAATCAGCGGCTCATTGGTGATATCGAACTGCGCCGCGATGGCGGTGCTGGCCGCATAGGTCATCAGATTGACGACCTCGAAACTGCCCATCGGCGCGTGGAAAATGACGTCCTGAATGCCGCCGAAGACGATCAGGATGATCATGGGACGGATCGAAAGCCCTACCCTGCCCCAGCCGACCGCACCCCACAACGCAGCATGCGGCCACGCGAATGACAGTCCGAAAATATCGTTCCGGGTCAGGCCGAACAGGCCGACAGTGGCGATCAGGAAGGATCCGAAAATCAGCCGGGGTGTGGGGCCCGACTTGGCCCAAAGGCTCTGCCTCCGCCGGGTCAGGAAGGAGCCCGACATCAGCGGCGCGCCCCCTGCGTGGGGCTGGCAGCACCATCGGGGGCTACCAGTTCACCAGCTGAGATCGGCCGCTCCACAGTTGGTGGAGGGATCAGCTGGACATAACCAGACGAACCTTCGCTCATCGCATATTTCACGCGCCAGTCATTGCCCGATTGGTGCACCTCGCCAACGACCAGGCCGCGCGGATAGGCACCGCCCTCAGCCGATGTCAGGATGCGCTCGCCCTCGATGAAGTCACTTCGCTCCGGCAGATCTGTCAGCGTACCTGAACTCGTCGACCCGCCCTGCATGATCGCGTGCACACCGGAGACCTCACCGATTACCGGGACGCGGCTGTTGAAGTCCGTCACCAGCAGAATGCGGGACGACCGCTCTCCCAACTGGATCACCCGGCCGACCAGCCCGCCTTCGTTCATTGCGATAGAACCCGGTTCCACGCCCTGCGACCGGCCGGCATTTGCCAGCAGCGTCTGCGCAAACGGCCCTTCGCTTTCGGAGGTGACGCGCGCCGTCACACCCCGCACAGGCGGTTCGCCCATCAGGTTGAGGATGCCTTCATAGGCTTCCAGGCGCTCAGCCATGGAAATGGCGGCAGCCTTGTAACGGGAAAGGTCCCGCACCTGCGCTTCCAGCTCGCGAATGCGCTGTTCCTGCGCCGCACGCCCTGTCAGGCGCGCCCACAGGCCGATCTGTTCGCCGCCGCCCAAGCGGTCGCCGACTGAGGCACGGACGGGATTGAAAAACTGGCGGATTTGCGGAGCAGATTGCGCAACGATCAGGGCCGCAAAGCCAAAAATGAGCACACCAAGGACGAGGCGCTTGGGAGAGCGCCGGACGCCTTTCTGAGCTGACCGGCCTGAACGAGCCATGTGGCGGTCCTCTGGTGTTTCCTGATTATACCGCCCTTAGACCTCCGGAGAGAGGACGTTTCGCATCTTGGAGAAATTCCCTTCCAGCACATGGCCACAGCCATTGACTCCGCCGGGTCAGGAAGGAGCCCGACATCAGCGGCGCGCCCCCTGCGTGGGGCTGGCAGCTCCATCGGGCCCCGCCAGGTCACCAGTTGAAACCGGCCGCTCCACGGTCGGCGGCGGGATCAGCTGCACATAACCGGACGAACCTTCGCTCATCGCATATTTCACGCGCCAGTCATTGCCGGATTGATGCACCTCGCCAACAACCAGGCCACGCGGGTAGGCACCGCCCTCGGCCGATGTCAGGATGCGCTCGCCCTCGATGAAATCACTTCGCTCCGGCAGATCTGTCAGCATACCGGAACTCGTCGACCCGCCCTGCATGATCGCGTGCACGCCGGAAACTTCGCCGATCACCGGGACGCGGCTATTGAAGTCCGTCACCAGCAGGATGCGGGACGACCGCTCGCCCAGCTGGATCACCCGGCCGACCAGCCCGCCTTCGTTCATTGCGATAGAACCCGGTTCCACGCCCTGCGACCGGCCGGCATTTGCCAGCAGCGTCTGCGCGAACGGCCCTTCGCTTTCGGAGGTGACGCGCGCCGTGACACCCCGCGCCGGGGGCTCGCCCATCAGGTTCAGGATTTCCTCGTACGCTTCCAGCCGGTCAGCCATGGAGATGGCGGCCGCCTTGTAGCGGGAGAGATCCCGCACCTCTGCTTCGAGTTCGCGGATACGCTGTTCCTGGGCGGCACGGCCCGTTAGCCGGGCCCAGATGCCGATCTGTTCCCCACCGCCCAAACGGTCACCGACCGAGGCGCGGACAGGGTTGAAAAAATGACTGATTTGCGGGGCTGACTGCGCGATGATGAGCGCTGCGAACCCAAAAATGAGCACACCAAGAACGAGGCGCTTGGGAGAGCGCCGGACGCCTTTCTGAGCTGACCGGCCCGAACGTGCCATATGGCGGGTCCTCTGGTGTTTCCCTGATTATACCGTCCCTAGACCTCCGGAGAGAGGACGTTTCGCATCTTGGAGAAATTCTCCAGCACATGGCCACAGCCATTGACCACGCAGCGAAGCGGATCGTCCGCGATCATCACCGGCAGCTGGGCCTGCTCGCGGATCACGGCGTCGAGATTGCGGAGCAGCGCGCCGCCACCTGTCAGCACAATACCACGATCGACAATATCCGCTGCCAGTTCCGGCGGCATGGCTTCGAGTGCGATCTTCACGGCGTCGATGATGTCGTTGACCGGCTCGGACAACGCATCGGCGATCATCGCCTCGTTGATTTCTGTTTCCTTCGGAACGCCGTCCAACGTGCCCCGGCCGCGCACAGTCAGTGACATGCCCGTGCCGTTTTCCGGCGGCTGGGCCGTGCCGATTTCCTTCTTGATCCGCTCGGCCGACATTTCGCCGATCAGGATCTTCTGCTCGCGGCGAAGATAGTTGACGATGGCCTGGTCCATCTTGTCGCCGCCCACACGCACGGAACGCGAATAGACGATACCGCCCAGCGACAGCACAGCAACCTCGGACGTACCACCACCGATATCGACCACCATGGAGCCGGCCGGATCGTCGATCGGCAGGCCGGCACCGATGGCCGCAGCCATCGGCTCTTCGATCAGGTGCACTTCACGGGCACCGGCGGCCAGCGCCGACTGGTGGATGGCGCGGCGCTCAACGCTGGTCGCGGAGCTGGGCACGCAAATGATGATGAGCGGAGACACGAACGCCCGGCGGTTATGAACCTTCCGGATGAAGTGCTTGATCATTTCCTCGGCGACTTCGAAATCGGCGATCACGCCATCGCGCATCGGGCGGATGGCTTCCATGTTCACCGGCGTCTTGCCGAGCATGTTCTTGGCTTGCTCGCCGACCGCGTAGACGATCTTGCGGCCACCTTGCGTCATGTAGGCAACGACGGAGGGCTCATCGAGCTTGACCCCCTGCCCCTTCACATAGACCAGCGTATTTGCCGTGCCGAGGTCGATGGCCATGTCCGTAGACAGCATGCCGAGGAGGCTACCAATCATGTCTTACCGCGCTCTTTTCCTGAGCGGCCAGGCGACAAATCCCGGCGCGCATGTGTAATTCTCTACACAGCCCCATAACCCCATTGCCGTTAACGTGGCTTTAATGCAAGGGACGGCGCGCAGATAAACGGAACGCTCCGTTCTGATACTTGATTCCCGTTGCTTTTATTGAAGATTCGCGACGCCCCTGCAGAAGGCATCGGAACGAAATCGAACGGCGCGTACACCAATGGTAAACAAGGCGTTAGCGCACCTTAATCTTCCGCCTCATTCGGCCGGGATGACTTGCCAGCTATCGGGATCGAATTCGCGCATGATTGCCGCATATTCGGTCGTCTTACCGGACCAATTGTTGGTCACCTTCCCGCCCTCGGTCTTGTACCAGCTGGCGCAATCGCCTGCCCAGACCGTCTTGCCGAGATCCGCCTGCAGCTTCGCATTGTAAGCCTTCATGGCTTCCGGCTTCACGTCCAGCGCCGCCACATTCTCAGCGGCGATCCGGTCAATGGCCTGGAGCACATATTCCAGCTGGCGCTCCACCATCAGGATGATGGAATTGTGCCCGAGATTGGTGTTCGGGCCGTAGAGCAGGAAGAAGTTCGGGAAACCGGAAACAGCGACGCCCTTGTAAGCCTCGGCACCATCCTTCCAGACCTCGTTCAGGGACGCCCCTGCCCGGCCGTGCACTTGCATCGGAGTAAGGAATTCTGTCGACTGGAAGCCGGTTGCATAGATGATGACATCGCAGGCGTGCTCCACACCGTCATCGCCAATGACGCCCCGGGGCGTGATTTCCTTCACCCCCTGACGGATCACTTCGACATTCGGCTGGATCAGTGCCGGATAGAAGTCATCGGAGATGAGGATGCGCTTGCAGCCCGGTTCGAAGTCCGGCGTCAGCAAGGCCCGCATTTCCGGATCCTTCACCTGGTCTTCGAGATGCTTGAGGCACATCTTCTTCATGGACTTCGCCATGCCGTTCTCACCCTGGTGAAAAGCGGAGAAGCCAAAGTCGGCGAACGCGCGGATGCGCCAGCGATACCAATCGATCCGCCACCGCTGCCGATCGAAAGCGCGTTTGTCAGCCTCTGTGTACTTGCGCTGGCCGCGCGGACGGCACCAGGCGGGAGACCTCTGAAAGCTGATCAGCTTACCGACCTGTTTCTGGATCTCCGGCACGAACTGAACCGCGCTCGGCCCGTTGCCGATCACGCAGACCGTCTTGTCTGTCAGGTCTACCGAATGATCCCAGCGGGCTGAATGGAAGGACGGGCCTTCGAAACTGTCCTTGCCCTTAAAATCCGGAATGGAGGGAATGTTCAGCTGGCCAAGGCCGGAGATCAGCACATCTGCCGTATGGGTCGTTCCATCCGCTTTTGTCAGCGTCCAGATCCTGCTGGCCTCATCATAGCTGCAATCTGTGATCTCTGAATTGAAGTGGCAGTGCGGCCGCACGCCGAACTTGTCTGCGAAGTCCTCGAAATACTGAAGGATCTGCGGCTGCAGAGACCATTTGTAATCCCAGTCCGGGTTGAGGTCGAAGGAGTAAGAGTAGAGATGGCTCGGCACATCACAGCCGCAGCCCGGATAGGTATTGTCGCGCCAGGTGCCGCCAACGCCATCTGATTTTTCAAAAAGGTCGATATTTGAGTATCCGGCCTCTTTCAGCTTAGCGACAGCAGCGAGCCCGCTCATGCCTGCACCGAGCACAGCGACACGCAGAGACTTCCCATCCTTTCCCGTGTGCATTCCCTTTTCCTCCACTTGGTCGACTTTTCATCGATAGTGGCACGAGGCGATGGACGGTCAACACGTCTCGCAGGGGGAAGAGACCATCAGTTCTGGGGGATCACGCGATAAAACCGGCCAGAGGATCCATCCTCAGGCAGCGGCTCGACAGGCTGCAGCCAATCCGGCACCTCGCCTGCCGTCAGTCGTGCGAGGAATCCATCCGGCCGTATCTTCTGGAAAGTTTCATTCTCTCCAGCATTCGGACAGAAGAGGACATAGTCGACCTGGTTCTCGGCCAGCAGCGCAGGCACCTGGTCGGGCGGCAAGCCGAAGGCCTCAAGGCTGGCGGCGATACCTGCGATGTCGCGGTGATAGTTCGCATACATCACTGAATGCGGCGTCGTTTCCAACAGCACGGATCCGATATTCGAGTCCGACAGGATCATCCCCGGAGGTGCAGAGTCCACCGCGGCGCGCGTTGCACCCGACAGGCAGGATCGTTCCCCGCCGATGTTCAATGCAGGCGACGGCAGGACGAGCATCACCGGCAATGCCCAAAGTGCCGGACTGGAAAGTGCGAGCGGAAGAAGATAGCCAGCGCGCTGTCCACCTTCCCTGCGGCCCGCATCGAAGGCATCCCGCGCCCAGACCGCACAGGGAATGATCGCCAGCAGGCTGCCGAACACGTAGAACCGGACCTGGTACAGCATGAGGATGAGTCCCAGCGACAGGAGCAAGGTGAACATCATATCCCTGCGGATGTCGCGCCGGCGGAAAAGTCCAAACACAGACAAGCCGAGAGCGACCAGGCTTGGCCCCATGGCATAGGCAACAAACGGCCAGCGCCCTCCTCGCTGCGCGAACATCGGACGGGCCTCTGTAATGCTGCCGAGCCAGATCTCGCGCATGTCCACAGTCAGAACATCAAGAGGATTTCCAAGACATTGCGGCCCCTGGATCAGGAACGCCAGACCACAAGCGATGCCGATTGCGCCAAGCCCGGCAAAGCGGATGACCCGGTTATATCCGGACAGGAGCGCTGCACATAAGGCAAGGCCCACCCCACCCGTTGCGAGCGCGAGCAAGGATATCAAGGACAAGGCATCACAATAGACCCGTCCCCAGGCAGCCTGGGGGACCATCCCGAAGAAACAGACAGCGATGGCGCCGGCAAGCACAGCCCCGAAAGTCATCGTACCCCCGCGAATCTTGGCGCCACGCCAGGCCCAGTCGACCGCGTGGAAGGCGCAAAGAACGGCGACGAATGGATAGAGTTCAGCCCCGACCGCTACGGACAGAGCCAGCATCACGCCACTCAGCGCCATGTTCCTCCGGCTCACCTGCCCGTCGAGCGATGCCCCGACCGCGACAGCGAGAAAGCCGATCTGAAGATTGTGATGGTCGATCGCACCCGCCTGGAAGCGGAAATGTCCGAAGAGGACAAAAAGGGCGACAATGAAGGTAAAAATCAGCAGCTTATCGTCACCGATATTCCGAACGGCCAGTGCCAGCCCCGCCAAAACTATCAGTATACTGATTGGTGGCCAGGCGGTAATGGCCCAGGCGAGCGCTGTGTCCTGCGGCAGGAAAACGTCGAACACTCCTGTCAGCATGATGATCGGAATATCGGGTATGCGGGACCAGTGCATCAGGGTGCCCCCGTTTGGTCCTAGTCTGTACTGATGCAAATCGAACCAGCCCTGTCCTCCAAGAAGGTCGCGAATCTGCACAAGACGCACCGCATCGTCCCCGTCCGGCCCAGGCTGACCCAACTGCCCCCGCATGAAACTCATCGCGACAACGCTCAGGAAGATCACGCCAGCGAGCCCCAACGCCCAAAGTCGCGCAACACCAAATTTGGAGCGTGTGATTGCCCTATCCATCCTGACCCGCCTCAGTTTGAAGCGGTAACCATAGGCTGCACGGGTATAGGAAAGCCTAAAGCCCCCGACCTTGTGGCAGATTGAAACTTTTCCGGGCGTTGTCCTGTGGAATACGGGACAGGCCAGTTAAGACTGTTGCTGCATACCCCGAAGGTCACCCTTAATGGCCTCACCTGGCGACATTTCCCTGAACCGCAGCAAATGCGGCGGATCGGCGAATAAACAAGCAGTTAACCGGCCACTGCAATTCTCATTTCGGCGTGAACTATAACTTATCTGAGTTGTGATTATGTGGCCGCATGACCAGTGCGGCGACCCGTTTTACGTTCCTTGACTTGATCCTCTTCGGTTCTCCGAAGATCGACGAGAGTGTGCGCGGACCGATAAACCTGCACATGCTGAGCCGGTTCCAGAAATACAAGATCCCGATCAGTGTCGTGACGCTGATCAATGCGACGATCCTGTTGGCCATGTTTTCGGCGGACTCCGCCAACGGTTTCTGTCTGATCGCATTCGTCTGGTGGGTGCCAATCGCCTTCTATTCCGGCTTCGTGTTCTGGAGCGGCCTTCGTCCGCTGGACCTCAGCACCGGACGCATGCCATCCGGCCGGTTCGTGAAGCGGGCCGAAATTGGCTCATTCGTGCTCGGTCTGTGGTGGACCGGCCTGATGCTGACGCCAGTGGCCCAGACCGAAGCGCAGCAGTTGACCATGATCGGCGTGGCCATGGGCATGTGCTGTGGCGTGGTTGGCTTTACCGCCCCAATGGTTGGCGTCGCGGCCCGTTACATGACCGCCGCGACGGTTGTACAGCTCCTGGCCTTGCTACAACACCATTCGGCAACCGCCATGACGGCGACCCTGTTCGGTCTTGCCCTGTCGATTGCCTTGCTCGTCAGCTCCCGGAACTTCTTCCAGTCAACGCTCGAACTGGTTGAATCCCGGACTGAAACCGAACGCGCGCACGACCTGCTGAAGCAATCGCTTGAAACGTCGCGACATGGATTTGCGATTTTCACCGAAACGGGTGAGCATCTGGTGGCGAACACCTACCACCAGAACTATTTCCCGGACTTCACTCCGACGGCGGCCGATCTCGGCACGAAGGAAATCTCGGTCAAGGGCAGCGACTGGTTCATCCGGTCGGTCACGCAGTCCGCGAACCGGAACTTCATCGTCACGCATACGAACATCAACCTGCAGAAAGAAACCCAGCGTTCGCTGCTGGCAGCGCAAGAAACGATCAACGATGCGCTGGCGGCCCGTTCGCGCTTCATCTCTCGCGCTTCGACCGACCTTGCAGGCCCGCTGAAATACATCATGACGCTTGCCTCGGCGATGTCGTCCGGTTCGCGCATTGAGTTCTCGCGCGAGGAAATCCGCGGCCACTGCGACAGCATCGACAAGGTTGCCCGCGACCTGCTCGATCTCGTGCGCGACATCGAAGAATACGCCGAAGGTGAAGCTGGCGGTACGTTCTCGAACGAAGCACCGGAAGACCTGCGCGAACTGCTTTCGCCGGAACAGCTCTGGTCCGCCGCAACCTGGGAGAAGTCGGCCTTCGACCGGATCAAGGTTTCGATCCCGCAAGACCTCGATGTGGTCATGATCGACGGACCGCGCTTCACCTCGACTGTCGTGAAACTGCTGAAACGCGCCTCCATGGTTTCGATCGACCCGATCGTGCTGACCTGCACACCGGACGAAGAAGGCCGCATTCATGTGACCATCGTCGACCGTGGCCGGCCGCTGAGCCCAGCCGAAGTCGCCGACTTCTTCGAGCCCTATGGCGACGAAACCCGCCCAGGTACGGACCAGTATGTGACGCGCGGTCTCGAGCTGGCGCTGATCAAGAAATACCTGAACAGCCAGGGCGCCGAAATCGCCGTACGGCCGCTGAACAAGATCGGGAATGCCATCACGATCACGTTGCCCACATCGTCCATCGTGGGGAATGCTGCCGGCCGCCGCGCCGGAACACACCCCGAGACCGAATCAGCGCCGGTTCGCCGGACCGTAAACGGCTGATTTTCCGCTTCGCTGAAGTGAATTCCCTGCCATACCTGCCCGGCGGCAGCATTCGTCTTGCATCGGCAGCCCAATGGGCTAGTCCTGTTGGCTGATGCTGTTGTGAGTAGTTCAGATGAAACCGGGCGGAAAGCGGATCGCCATTCTCGGCGCAGGTCCAGCTGGCCTGACGATCGCTCGACTCCTGATGGAGCAGAGCGAGCACTCCGTCACCCTATTCGAGAAATCCCACCGGGTGGGCGGCAAGTCTCTGAGCGTGCGCCAGGGCGAGGACCTGATTGAGTTCGGCACCTGCTACACGATCATGTCCCACCGGCGCGTCATGGAGTGGATGCGCGAGTACGGCATCACCATCCAGCAGATCGTACCCCACAAAATCGACGGCATTCCGGCGCGTGATTTCTTCAATTCCGGACCGGGCGCTCCGCTCGCTGTTCAGGGCATCTCGTATGTGATGGCCCGCCGGAAGCTCCTGAAAGCGCTGGAATCCGATTCGCCAGCCCAGAAACTTCTTGAAGAAGCCGCGACACCGACAGTCGATTGGCTGCGCGCGCGGAAGCTTGGCAAGATCGAGAAGATGATGATGCGTACGGTCACCGGCATGGGGTACGGCGACCTGAAGACAGTGCCGATCGTCCATGCCATGCGCTGGGTGGACATGGATCTCATCCTGTCCGGTACGCTCAACAAGATCTATATGCCGGTGGAAGGCTGGGGTGAGTTCTGGGAACGTCTTTCGAAGGATATGGACGTGCGGCTCGAAACGCATGTCCGCCACATCGACAGGTCCGGAGACCGGCACATGATCGTGCTGGATGATGGAACCGAAGAAAAGTTTGACGCCGTTATCTGCGCCATGCCGGTCGACCGGTTCTCTGCCCTGCTGGAACCGACCGAATCGGAGCGCGTCGTCGGCGATGCGATTCATTGGGGTGGCTATGCGACGACGCTGATCTCGTCCGAAGACTGGTTCCAGGAGCAAATCGAATATTACAGCGAAACCTGCCTGCCAGGTGTGGAGCCCGGCCTGCTGATGTCCGCCCGGCGCGAAGGCTATGATGCCGGCCTCGGTGGCCATCTCTACATCGCGAACCAGCTACCCGGCGACTATACCGGGCCGGAATTGATCGAGATCCTGCGTGAGGAAGTGATGAAACGTGGCGGAACCATCAATACCGTCATCCAGCAGGAACTCTGGGAATACTTTGCTGAATACGACCCGGACGCAATCCGAAAGGGCCTGATCGCGCGGATGCGCCAGATGCAGGGAGAGCGGCAGACCTGGTACACCGGCTCCACCTTCTCCCATGAATCCGTCGCCAATATCTGCATCCACAACGAAGCCCTCGTGCCGCAAATGCTGAAGGCTTTGGGCTAGGCCTTGGGGGCAAGTGGGTGTGCGGGAGAGGCGCTCGCTTTCGCTTCGCGCATTCACATCCTCAAATCGATCCTTGATCGATTTATGCGCCGCAGGCTCACCGTATGTGAATGGTGGGCGGTAACGGGCTCGAACCGCTGACCCTCTCGGTGTAAACGAGATGCTCTACCAACTGAGCTAACCGCCCTATCCGGCGCGTTCATGCCGGGCCTCGGGACAAAAAGCAAGACGGCCGCTCCACAAGAAGCGGCCGCCTCGTATTTTTCGTTTCAGGCGCTAGTGCGCACGGGGCTGATCACCCGTTCCGCTGCCCTGCCCGGACAGCGATGCATGCAGCGCGGCCTCATCGGCTTCCGACCATTCGATCGGCGTCAGCGGCCGGGTCAGTGCAATCTCCAGCACCTCGTTGATGTCGGAGACCGGCACGATCTTCAGGCCCGTCTTCACATTCTCCGGAATCTCGTCGAGATCCTTCTCGTTCTCCTCCGGAATGAGGACTGTCTTGATGCCGCCGCGGAGGGCTGCGAGCAGCTTCTCCTTGAGGCCACCGATCGGCAGGACCTTGCCGCGCAGAGAGACCTCACCGGTCATCGCCACTTCGCGGTCGACCGGGTTGCCGGTCAGCAGCGAGACGATAGCCGTGGTCATGGCGATACCGGCGGACGGGCCGTCTTTCGGTGTGGCGCCATCCGGCACGTGGACGTGGATATCCGTCGTGTTGAAGACCGTCGGCTTGATGCCCAGCATCACCGACCGGGACCGGACGAGCGAGTTTGCCGCCTGGATCGATTCCTTCATCACATCACGCAGGTTACCGGTGACCTTCATGTTCCCGCGGCCGGGCATCTTGACCGCCTCGATGGTGAGGAGATCGCCGCCCGTCTCGGTCCAGGCAAGGCCGGTAACGGCGCCCACCTGATCGGTCTCGTCAGCAAGGCCGTAACGGAACTTCCGCACGCCCGCGAACTCGCCGAGATTTTCCGGCGTCACGGTCAGCGTTGCGCCATCGCCCTGCTCTGCCAGCTTGCGCACTGCCTTGCGGGCAAGGCGCGCAATCTCGCGCTTCAGGCTACGGACACCGGCTTCGCGGGAATAGTATCGGATGAGGTCGCGGATGGCCTGGTCGGTAACGACGAACTCGTCCTCGCCAAGACCGTGATCCTCACGCACCTGAGGGATCAGGTGGCGCTTGGTGATTTCCAGTTTCTCATCTTCCGTATACCCAGCGATGCGGATGATCTCCATACGGTCCAGCAAGGGCTGGGGCATGTTGAGCGAGTTCGCCGTCGTCACGAACATCACATCGGAGAGGTCATAGTCGACTTCCATGTAATGGTCGTTGAACGTCGAGTTCTGCTCCGGATCGAGCACTTCCAGCAGGGCCGAGGCCGGATCGCCGCGATGGTCCATGCCCATCTTGTCGATTTCGTCCAGAAGGAAGAGCGGGTTGCCCGACTTCACCTTCTTCAGCGACTGGATAATGCGTCCCGGCATCGAGCCGATATAGGTCCGGCGGTGGCCGCGGATCTCGCTCTCGTCACGCACGCCGCCCAGCGACACGCGCACAAAATCGCGGCCCGTGGCTTCGGCGATGGACCGGCCAAGCGATGTCTTACCGACACCCGGAGGACCGACAAGGCAGAGGATCGGTCCCTTCATCTTGCCGGTGCGTTTCTGCACGGCGAGATATTCGAGGATCCGCTCTTTCACCTTTTCGAGACCGTAGTGGTCGTCGTCCAGCTGATGCTCGGCTTTGACGAGGTCCGTTTCGATGTCCTTGCGCGTGCCCCATGGTAGGGCCAGCAGCCAGTCGAGATAGTTCCGCACAACGGTGGATTCCGCCGACATCGGCGACATCTGCCGCAGCTTCTTCATCTCGGCGTCGGCCTTGTTGCGGGCCTCTTCGGACAGCGGCGTTTCCTTGATGCGGGTTTCCAGTTCGGCCAGCTCGTCGCGCTCGCCGCCTTCACCCTGCTCACCCAGCTCGCGCTGGATCGCCTTCATCTGTTCATTGAGATAGTACTCGCGCTGGGTCTTCTCCATCTGCCGCTTGACGCGGTTTTTGATCTTCCGCTCCATCTGCAGCATGCCCATCTCGCTCTCCATGAGCGCGAAGACCTTTTCGAGGCGTTCCTTCACGTCCGTAAGTTCGAGCAGTTCCTGCTTGTCGGAGAGTTTGACCGAGAGGTTCGACGCCACCGAGTCGGCCAGACGGCCGGCATCGGTCATCGCCGCAATCGTGCCGACCGATTCCGGCGGGATCTTGCGGTTCAGCTTCACGTAGTTCTCGAACTGCTCCTGCACGGCCCGCATCAGGGCCTGCACGTCGGAATTGTCCGTTTCGGGCTCGTCCAGAATTTCGACTTCGGCTTCGAAATAGTCGCCGCGGTCGATCAGCTCGGCAACGCGCGCACGCGTCTTGCCTTCAACGAGCACTTTCACGGTGCCGTCGGGCAGCTTCAGCAGCTGGAGGATGGTGGCGATCGTGCCGGTTTCGTGCACGTCATCGGAGCCGGGATCGTCGATCGCGGCGTCGAGCTGGGCCACCAGCATGATTTCATTGTCCGCTTCCTCGATCATTTCGAGGGCGCGCACCGACTTGTCGCGGCCCACGAAGAGCGGGGCGACCATGTCGGGGAACACAACGATGTCCCGAAGCGGCAACACCGGAAGGTTCTTGGTCTTTGGCATGTAACTGCCTCCTTCGTTTTATGGCCCCGCCTGGCGGCGACCATGTGACCCTGCCCGTCAATGATGGCGGGAGTCGGGCGATGTACCAGATGTGGAGAGTGGCAACGGCCGCTTCAACCCGGCCCCTGCGCAACAAAATTGTGATTTACCCCGCCCCTGCCTGCAATCAGGGCGATTCAGCCCGCCATGCCTTTGCGGCAGCTTTTTCGGACTTCTGGTTGGCCAGAAAGGCCGACAGGACGCCAAGTTTCTCATCCGGCGCCTCCCCTGCTCCGAGCCGTTTCAGCTGTTCATAATACCAGCCCATGGCGCCAAAACCGTTAAGCGCCTTGACGAGTTTGATCGGCGAATGCGGCCCCAGCAGGCCCGGCCCGATGCGCAGCTTCTTCTCCCACTGGTCGAACGCGTCCTGCGTCCCGTCCAGCAGCCGGGCAGGCGCGGTTGTGTCCACGCAAAGCGGGCGTCCGATGCCGATCAGGTCTGCCTCGCCTGAGGCCAGCGCTTCGTTCATTGCCGTCACTGTCCGGAAGCCTCCGGTCACCATCAGCGGCATCTTCGCCCGGTCCTGCACGGCGCGGGCATATTTCAGGAAATAAGCCTCCCGCGCCTGTGTGGACGCCGAGACCGGCTGATCGAAGACCGGCTCCATCCCTTCCTGGTCCATCATCTTCGGCTGCTCATAATTCCCGCCGGAAATCTCCACGAAATCAACGTCCAGCGTGTCGAGCGTATCGATGACGCCGAGACAGTCCTCGAAACTGAAACCGCCTTTCTGGAAATCGGCCGAGTTCAGTTTCACCGATACGGAGAAGCCCGGCCCGCCGGCGATCTTCGCCTCCTTCACGCAGGCGACCAGCAGTCTTGCCCGGTTTTCAAGCGGCCCGCCCCATTCGTCCTGCCGCTGGTTCGCGAGCGGAGACAGGAACTGGGAGAGCAGATAACCATGGGCAGCATGGACCTGAATGCCATCAAACCCGGTCTGTTTCGCAACCTTCGCCGCCCGGCCGAAGCCTTCGATAACGGCCTGGATATCTTCCGCCGTCATGGCGCGCGGCACACCGAACTGATCACCAGGCAGGCCAAGCGCCACAGGGCTCGGCGCGGCAGGGCGCGGGTTTACCAGTTTCGGCGTCTGGCGCCCGGCATGATTGACCTGCATGACCAGCGCCGCGCCATGGCTTTTCGATGCCTCGGCCCAGCGGGCAAAGCCGTCCAGTTGCTCGTTGGAGATCTTCGGCCCGATGACGACATTGCCGACCTGCTCAAGGTGATCGTGGTCGATCTGGACATTGCCGGTGATGATGCCGCCAAGGCCCCCTTCCGCCCAACGCCTGTAGAGCGTGACATGTGCCTCAGTGACCCGGTTGCGCGAATCAGCCAATCCCTCTGTCATCGCCGCTTTCACAAGACGGTTGGGAAATGTCAGCCCGCTGGCCAAGGTTAATGCAGTGTTAATCGTGGCAGTCATTGATGTTCCCCCAATATCGACACTGACTCGTGACGCCCTTAAGGGAGACCATAAATGGCCGCCGCAAAGCAAGCAAAGCTGTTCGACCAAATGAGCTCCGACACGTCCGGTTACTCCGCAAAGGACATTGAAGTCCTCGAAGGCCTCGAGCCCGTCCGCAAACGCCCCGGCATGTATATCGGCGGCACGGACGAGCGCGCCTATCATCACCTCTTCGCCGAGGTGCTGGACAATGCAATGGACGAAGCCGTTGCCGGTCATGCCAACCGGATCGAGATCGATCTCGACGCCGAAGGCTATCTGACCGTCACCGACAATGGCCGCGGCATCCCGGTCGACCCGCACCCGAAATTCCCCAAGAAATCCGCGCTCGAAGTCATCATGACGACGCTGCACTCGGGCGGGAAGTTCTCGGACAAGGCCTACGCCACCGCCGGCGGCCTCCATGGCGTGGGTATCTCGGTGGTAAACGCGCTGTCAGAGCGGGTGGAAGTCGAGGTCGCCCGCGACAAGCGGCTTTACCGCCAGTGCTTCTCGCGCGGCCTCGTGGAAGGCAAGCTGGAGAAGGTCGGCGCCGCCCCGAACCGCCGCGGCACGTCGGTAAAGTTCAAGCCGGACTTCCAGATCTTCGGCGAGAAGATGCGCTGGCGCCCGGCGCGCCTGTTCCAGATGGCGCGCTCGAAGGCCTATCTCTATCGCGGCGTCGAAGTGCGCTGGAACTGCGACCCGTCCCTGCTGCCGGAAGATTCCAAGATCCCGGCAGAGGCCGTCCTCTCCTATCCGAACGGCCTGGCTGACCAGCTGGCGGAAGTCTTCGGCGGCAAGGCGACGATCACCGAAGCGCCGTTCACCGGCCTTGTGGACATGGGCGAGGAAGGCAAGGTCGAGTGGGCCATCGCGTGGACGCAGGCCGGTTTCGGCGAGAGCGACGGCTTTGCCCGCTCCTATTGTAACACGATCCCGACGCCGGAAGGCGGCACGCACGAGGCGGGCTTCCGCTCGGCCATCACCAAGGGCCTGCGCAATTTCGGCGAGCTGACCGGCAACAAGAAGGCCGGCGACATCACCGCTGACGACATCATGGGTCATTCGGGTCTCTTGCTGTCCGTCTTCATCCGCGGCCCGGAATTTGTTGGCCAGACGAAAGACAAGCTGTCGACCACCGCCGCGTTCCGCCTCGTCGAGAACGCCGTGCGTGACCGGTTCGACCACTGGCTGGCTGGCAGCCCGAAGGAAGCCGACAAGCTGCTGACCTGGGCCGTCGATCGCGCCGACGAGCGCGCGCGCCGCAGAAAGCAGAAAGAAATCAACCGCAAGTCCGCCACCAAGAAGCTGCGCCTGCCGGGCAAGCTGGCGGACTGTTCGGAAAAAGGCCCGGACGACACCGAACTGTTCCTTGTCGAGGGCGACTCGGCCGGCGGCAGCGCCAAGCAGGCGCGCGACCGGAAAACGCAGGCCATCCTGCCACTCCGCGGCAAGATCCTGAACGTCGAGAGCGCCTCGCTCGACAAGATGATGGCCAACCAGGAGATCAACGATCTCGCGCTCGCCCTCGGCACCCAGCTCGGCAAGAAATTCGCCATCGATGATCTGCGATACGAGCGCATCATCATCATGACCGACGCTGACGTGGACGGCGCCCACATCGCGGCGCTGCTGATCACCTTCTTCTATCGCATGACGCCGGGACTCATTGAATCCGGACGACTTTTCCTGGCCATGCCGCCGCTCTACAAGCTCTCCAACAAGGGCACGATCGTCTACGCCATGGACGATGAAGACCGCGCGGCGAAGATGAAAGAGCATTTCAAGCCGAACCAGAAAGTCGACATGACGCGCTTCAAGGGTCTCGGCGAGATGAACCCCAGCCAGCTGAAAGAGACCACGATGAACCCGGCCACCCGCACGCTCGCCCGCGTGACGCTGCCGGATTCCATGGACGAGCTGACAGAAATGAAGCCTGCCGAACTCATCAACACGCTGATGGGCAAGAAGGCGGAACTCCGCTTCCGCTTCATCCAGGAGAACGCGGCCTTTGTTGAGGACCTAGATATCTAGGCCGAACCGGCGCACACTCCCTTCAAAATTAAGGGAGTGAAAACAATGTACTCACAGAAAGACTGGCTGCTCATCTTCGGGGCGGGCGTGTTCCTGCTGGGGCTTATGACGGGCTTTGTCGGGCCGCTCTTGCTCAATCCGCGGATGGGCCTGTCGGCGCATCTGGAGGGCCTGATGAACGGCACGTTCCTGATCGCCATCGGCGCGATCTGGGACCGGGTGCACCTTGGACCGGCCCTCAAGAAGACGGCGTTTGGCCTGTTCCTGTTCGGCACGACCGCCAACTGGGCGACCGTTTTCCTTGGCGCGGCCTGGGGCGCGAGCATGCTGATGCCGATCTCAGGCAACGGCCATACGGGCACGCCGCTTCAGGAAAATATCGTCGCGACGCTGCTGATGGTGCTCTCCATCGCGATGCTGATCGCGACCGCCCTGATGCTCGCCGGCCTCCTCCGCAAACGCGCCTGAATTGTCGGATAAGTGCCCCGCCAGACCATGTAAAACACCGTGTAAAGACCGTGTATGGACCATGTATAGGTGGGCTGGCGGGGCGCCTCACGCCTTCGGCAGCCGCCGCATGTGCACGTCGCGCACGACATGCACCACCGGGCGGATCGCGAAACAGACAGAGCCGACCAGGAACAGCCACGTCCCGGCCGTCTGCGTCGCCTCCCCGAAAAACAGGACCGAGCCGATAATGAACAGGATCGCCGCCAGCGCATCGACACAGTCATAGACCGTCCCATAGGCGACATAGACCTCCCTGTGCCGCGGCGTCGTAAAACGCATTCCTTCGGTCATGATGGCGTCTCCCGTGTTTGCGGTGAGGTCTCTGGGTGCCGGTTTCAGGCTGGGCCGTAAACCGGCGGGCCGGCGATCAAAGGCCGGCCGCACAGGACGATATCGGTTAAAATGCGACGTCTATTTTTGGCTCGGGATCGTGGGCTTTTTTTCTAGACACCACCTTTGCAGCAGCTAGACTGCTATCGAGAATTGAAATGAGGGGGATTCAGAATGTCACGTCGCTGGTTTGCAATTGCATTGTTGGGCTGCGCAGCAGCCTGCTCTTCCGGTTACTCCCAATTTTACACCGATTATTCTCAAGGAGTTGATTATATCGCTCCGCCGACACATGAGCCGGAGATTGTAAATGTGCCAGGGTCACCGCAAGAGGTCATTTATGCGATGTTCACCAACGGCTACCAATTGATCGGTGAATCATCTTTCAATGGCCCATCAGAAGATACTTCTGGAGCAATAGCTCAAGCCAAAAAGGTAGGCGCTGAATACATCGTTCTGAATTCGGAATATACTAACACTGTTTCTGGCAGCATTCCGATGACGACATCGAAAACCATAACTTCAAACACCAGCGGAACCGCAACTGCTTACGGTACCGGGGGAATGGCAACAGGGTACTACAACGGCACGACAACTACGACCGTTCCGACGACCACCTACATCCCTTATTCAACTCGTCGATACGATCAAAACGCTTTATTCTTTGCACCGATGATCGAACCATGTCTTGGAATATACCCAGAAGAACTTAATGATAGAGAAAAATCAGGTCTCGGCACGAACAAAGGCTTTAGAGTTGCCGCTGTTCGAAAGGGAAGCCCCGCGTACAATGCCGACATTCTTCCTAATGACTATATTTTAACAGTAAACGGAATACCAGTGACAGATGCCAAACCACCATCTGCTTCAGAATATGCAGAATTCGGAATCGTCCGCAGAGTCGGTGATAGTGCAGAAAAAATTTCCATCGCGCTCACAACCGGAAATGGGTGTCGTAACTAAGGGGCATTGAAAGCAAATTCCGCGAAAGGTCTCGCAGGCAATCCCCCTCTTCAGCACCGCTGACTTCTCGAACTATTTTTTACCTTCCGCTATGTCTCTCCCTTCAAGTTGAAGTGAATTCGATCCACCACACCGATTGCTAATCCCCCCGCAGCGGCCTAAATGCTCCTCATGAGCAAAAATCTGAAAATCCTGGTCGCGCAGCTCAATCCTGTGGTGGGGGACATCAAGGGGAACCTTGAGCTGGCGCGCGGGGCGTATGCCGAGGCGAAGGACAAGGGCGCTGACCTGCTTGTCCTCTCCGAACTGTTCATCCTTGGCTATCCGGCCGAGGATCTGGTGCTGAAACCGGCCGCCGTGGAAGACTCCATGAAGGCGGTGCAGGACCTCGCCGCGGAGACCGCCAGCGGCCCGGCCGTGATCATCGGCAGCCCCTGGATGGACGGGAAGAAGCGGCACAATTCCGCCGTGCTGCTGAAAGATGGCGCGGTGGCCGGGCGCTATGACAAGCGCGAGCTGCCGAACTATGGCGTGTTCGACGAGAAGCGCATCTTCGATGCCGGCGATGGCCCCCTGCCCGTGTTCGAGCTGAACGGCATTCCGTGCGGCATCGCGATCTGTGAGGACATCTGGTATCCGCGCGTGCCCTCTGCGCTGGCCGAGGCGGGCGCCGAAATGCTGATCGTGCCGAATGGCAGCCCCTGGCGCCGCACCGTGCAGGTGGAGCGGCACACGAGCTTCTCCGCCTGGACGAAGACGGGCGTGCCCTACCTGTTCGTGAACCAGGTGGGCGGGCAGGACGAACTGGTCTTCGACGGGTCGAGCTATGCCGTCGATTTCGACGGGACGGAGCACCAGCTGCTCGGCGATTTCGTCACCGGCACGGCGCTGGTCACCTATGATGGCGAGACGCACCAGTTTGCGAGCGAGAGCCAGGTGGAGCTGACCAGCGGCTGGGAGGCCGAATACCGCGCGGCGGTGATGGCGCTGGGTGATTACGTCAACAAGAACCGTTTTCCCGGCGTCGTGCTGGGCATGAGCGGCGGCATCGATAGCGCGCTGACGGCGGCGATTGCCGTGGATGCGCTGGGCGCCGACCGCGTGTGGTGTGTGATGCTGCCGTCGAAATATACGTCCTCTGACAGTCTGGAGGACGCGAAGCTCTGTGCCGAGGCGCTGGGCGCGCGCTATGACACGATCAATATCCGCCCCGGCGTGAACGCGCTGGACGAGATGCTGAACGAAGCCTTTGCGGACACGCAGCCCGACACGACGGAAGAGAACATCCAGTCCCGCCTGCGCGCGGTGACGCTGATGGCGCTGTCGAACAAGTTCGGGCACATGGTGGTGACCACGGGCAACAAGTCTGAGATGGCTGTCGGCTATGCCACGCTCTATGGCGACATGTGCGGCGGCTATAATGCGCTGAAGGACTTCTGGAAGACTGAAGTGTTCGAGCTGGCCCGCTGGCGCAACATGGCCGTGCCGAAGGGCGCGCTGGGCCCCGGCGGAGAAGTGATCCCGATGCGGATCATTACGAAGCCGCCGAGCGCGGAGCTGCGCGAGGACCAGAAAGACGAGGACTCCCTGCCCCCTTATGACGTGCTGGACGACATCCTGCGCGGCCTGGTGGAGGGCGAGGAGGACGTGGAAGACATCATCGCCCGCGGGCATGACCCGGCCGTGGTGAAGCGGATCGAGCATTTGCTCTATATTGCTGAATACAAGCGCCGCCAGGCCCCGCCGGGCGTGAAGATCGGCGGCAAGAATTTCGGCCGCGACCGGCGCTATCCGATCACGAACCGCTTCCGGGATGCGTAGGCCTCAGGAGGCGAGCCGGCGCTCCATGGACGGGTCCCAGACAACGGTCATGTTGCGGCCCCGCTCCTTGGCGGCATAGGTCGCCTGGTCTGCCCGTTCGATACAGTCGGCCAGGGTGGCATCCGGATCGAGCAGTGTCATCCCGAACGAGGACGTGATCGAGAATGGCGGGAAACCATCCACTTCGATCGTCTTTTCAGCCAGCTCGGACCGTATCCGCTCGACGAGGTTGAAGGCCGTGTTGATATCCGTATGCGGCACGCACAGCAGGAACTCCTCGCCACCATAGCGGAACAGGCGGTCAAACGGACGCGTATGCCGCATGACGTGGTGCGCAAACTCCGCCAGCGCCCGGTCTCCGACCAGGTGGCCATACTTGTCATTGACCAGCTTGAACCGGTCGATATCCATCATGACGATCACACAGCTTTCCAGCTTGCGCCGCACAAGCTCGTGCTGCTCGCGCAGCTTGGTCAGCATGCCCACCCGGCTGCTGGCGCCGGTGAGTGCGTCGACATTGTAGATCTCGTCTTCAAGCTCGCGTTTCAGCGTCTCGATCAGAAGGCGCATTTCCTTCAGATCGCTGTTGAACCTCTCATAGTCTGCCATCGGAATGGTCTGATGCGACTGCAACAGGTTCAGCAGGTGCGCTGCTGTCTCGTGCATGCTCTGATGGGCTTTTTCCAGCTCCAGGAAATTCGGGTTGCTCTGAACCACCTTCGTGCCGGGATTGTAGTACCATTGGCCAAAGCGGCAATTGCGGTGCGCGTCCGCTTCCAGATCGCGCGCGTCCGGCTGGAGATCACAGATCAGCGTCGTATTCAGCGCGTCCGTCCAATGGACATGGTTGAACAACGCCTGCTCAAGCACGGAAATCGCATTCCGGATATCGCCGGGGGACACCCGCGCAAAATCGTCTGTGTCGGAATTCTGGTTCGTCTCGGCCATGACTGTCTTCCCGTGCTCCAGCATTGGGTCAGGAAAGATTTCTACCGGAATATGGTCAGAAAACGGTCTCGGATTTCCTTTGAATTTTACCGTTCCGGTCAAGCGGACATAAATTGCTCCGTCCAGGCATGGCCGTCCGGATCAATGCGAGCTGCCTTTCACGCCTACTCGTCCGGGCCTTCGTCGAAAGGCGCGTTCTGGAAGGCTTCCAGTTCGAGGCCTTCGGCGCGGACCCTGTCGACCTCGTCCGGATAGATGTCGGAGGCTTCGCCGAAGCCGACGATGGGCGATGGCACGATCTCGTCATGCGCAATGGCATCGTCATAAAGCACCCAGGCGCGCGTGCCGCCAATGCAGGCGACCTCGACCCACTGGTCTTCCCGGAGGCTCATGCCGGACATGCTGGAGATGTCGCGCAACTCCGCTTCATTGATCGTGTATTCCTGCCCGTTCACGCCGAAAATCGCGAAGCCTTCGCCGAGATAGCGCAGATAGGACAACACGTCGCCCGCCTTCAGGTTCAGCACCTGCATGCCTTCATCGCCCGGCGTTTCGATATTGGCATCGACCAGCATGGTCACCGGCTCGATCTTCGAGGCGACGATGAACTCCAAGCTGTCGCGCTCGACCCGTTCGCGGTTCCAGATCTGGTAATTAGCGTATTGCGGCAGGGTACAGGCGACATTTGCGGGCGCATCCGGGTTCGGCCGGGCGCGGGCGTTCAAGGTGACGCCCTGCTCAAGCACCACAAAACCGGCGGGATATTCCCCCGGCCAGCCATAAGAGACGTACCAGGTGTCCGGATACCCTGCGAGCGCGGCGTAGTCTTTGTCGTCCGGGGCGGATTCGGCCACTTCGTAGGGCGAAGCAATCGGTTCGGACTCCGGCACCTGGGCCTCGAGGACTTCGTGTTCCACCGCAGCAGGGGCCGAGCCCCCGCCGCCAGCGGGTGTGTCCGCCGGCTGTCCGCAGGCCGCGAGGCTTCCTGCCAGAGCAAGAATCCAGGCTTTTTTCATGACCCCCTCCTCGGGTTTCGACTCACCAGCCGGTGACACACTAGCATACAGATTAGCAAGAAACTGGCATGGGTCGCTTGGCTTTTTCTGCAATTTGGTGTCGAAAGCGGCACACATTTCCCTGATCCACGGCCATATCACGTCCATGACTTCCCCTATCGTCCGCTTCGCCCCTTCGCCAACCGGTCGCCTGCATGTCGGCAATGTGCGCACCGCGCTCATCAACTGGCTGTTCGCGCACAATCAGGGCGGCAAGTTCATCCTGCGCATCGACGATACCGACGTGGAACGCTCCACGAAGGAGAACGAGGACGCGCTGAAAGTGGACCTCGAATGGCTGGGCCTCGTCTGGGCCGACACGTTCAACCAGTGCGCCCGGTTTGACCAGTATGACGCCGCCGCCGGCAAGCTGCGCGAATTGGGCCTGCTTTATCCCTGCTACGAGACGGCCGACGAGCTGGACCGCAAGCGCAAGATCGCCCTCTCCCGCGGCCGCCCGCCGGTCTATGACCGGGCCGCACTGAGCCTGACCGACGAGGACAAGGCGAAACTGGAAGCCGAAGGCCGCCAGCCGCACTGGCGCTTCAAGCTCTCCGGCGAGCGCGTCGAGTGGAACGACCTCGTGCGCGGCCCGCAGAGCATCGACACGTCCAGTCTCTCCGACCCGATCCTCATCCGCGAGGACGGCTCCTATCTCTACACCCTCCCCTCGGTCGTCGACGATATCGAGGCCGGCATCACCCATGTCGTGCGGGGCGAGGACCATGTGACCAATTCCGGCGCGCAGATCGAGATCTTCCATGCCCTCGGCGGCACCGCGCCGGACATGGCCCACACGCCGCTGCTGATCGGCGCGGACGGGCAAGGCCTGTCGAAGCGGCTCGGTTCGCTCTCCATGGGCGAGCTGCGCGCGCAGGGCTATGAGCCCATGTCGATCTGCTCGCTATTGGCGAAGATCGGCACGTCCGAAAATGTCGAGGCGCGCGAGAGCCTTGAGCAGCTGGCTGCCGAGTTCGACTTCGGCAAGATCGGCCGCTCCCCGGCCCGCTTCGACGAGGCGGAGCTGAAAGGCCTGAACGCCTCCATCCTGCATGCCCTGCCCTTCGACGCGGTGAAAGACCGCCTCGCCGCGGTGGACCCGCGCGCGGCGGATGAGGCCTTCTGGACCGTAGTGCGCGAGAACTGCTCGCTGCTGCCGGAAGTCGCCGCATGGGTCGACACCGTGTTCGGCGACATCACCCCGCTGGTGGACGATGAAGACAAGGAATTTGTCGCCACCGCCGCGGCGCTTCTGCCGGACGGCGAGCTGACGGGCGAGACCTGGAGCCAGTGGACGAATGCCGTGAAGGCAGAGACGGGCCGCAAAGGCCGCGGCCTGTTCATGACGCTCCGCAAGGCCCTCACCGGCCAGGAACACGGCCCCGACATGGGCGCCATCCTGCCCCTGATCGGACGCGAGCGGGCGCTGAAGCGGCTGACTGGCTGATACCGGGACAGCCAAGTTCCTGATTTTGTTCCGTTTTGGTTCGACGTGAACAAAAATGGAACTTTTTCCTTTCCAAAACGTGAATATTCTGCTTATGTTCTCATATCGCGGGGCCGACGGAACGCACCCGCAAATTGGGTTCAAAACATAGGCTGGGAGTTGCGTGATGGTACGTCTGGTGATCAAGGGATGTGAGTTCGATCCGGCGCAGGTGAAGGATGTCGTCTATGGCGACAGCTTCCGCATGGAGCTCGACAAGGCGATGGAACTGGCCAGCGCAGGCGTCGAATTCTGGGCCGCCGGTCCGGACGGTGCGATGGCGCGCGTCATCCTCAGCGAGAATGAATATGGCGAGCGCATCCTGAAGACCGAAGCGATTGCGTTTGCCGCCAACCACCTTGGCGAAATCGTTGCCCCGCCGGTCGTGCGCCGTCCTTACCGCGCCGAGACACATATCCCTGCACGGATGGAATTCGCTGTCGCAGCCTGATCTGCTGCGCCCCTGATTACGCAGCGGCCCTCACCTCTCGCCCGCGCCAGAACGGTGCAGCCACCTCCCCCGGAAGCGGGAGGTGGGGGCTTTGAGGGATCAGAAATCGCACTGCGATTTCCCCGAGAAGGCCCAAGCGCAAGCGCAGGGCATCGAAGAATGACTGGCGCGCACAGAGGTTTCCGCCGATGCCCGCGAAAGCATTGGCTCCTGCACCCCTACTCCGCCACCAACTGGACGAGGATGTCGCCCTCGGAAACCTGGTCGCCGACGTTTCCGGTGACGGCTTCCACCACACCGTCGCGCGGCGCGGCAAGGGCGTGTTCCATCTTCATGGCTTCCATGACGGCGACCGTATCGCCGCGCTTCACTTCCACGCCGGCCTTCACCGAAATCGACAGCACCTTGCCCGGCATCGGCGCGCTGACGCTGTCACCGCCCAGCACGGCTTCGACGTCGGCATCGAATTCCGGCACTTCCACCAGCACCGTGTCGCCACCCGTCGTCACCGCATAGCGGCGGGGGGAAATATCCGTCACCAGCGGCAGGGGCGTTTCCGGATCGACCGGATAGTCTTCCGGATCGATCCAGTCGGCATCGGCGCCGACGGCCACCATGGATTTGTGCACCGGGGCGGAATTCATGCGCCAGCCATCCTGCAAGCCCCACGGCGTTGCGCCGCCTGCCTCATTGAGGCGCACATCGCAGACTGCCATGACGGAGGCATGCTGGTGCTCCGCAGGCGGAATTGTGAGGGCCTCGCCCGCTTCCGCGATCCAGTTCACATGATGGGAATGGTTGAGGAAGGCATCCGAGGAGGCGCAGCGGCTGAGGAAGCCCGCATTTGACGGCACGCCCGCCAGCTGCAGGTGCGACAAGGTATCGATCAGCCGCTCGCAGGCCGCGCGGCGATTGCCTTCATGCACGATCAGCTTGGCGATCATGGAGTCATAATTCGACGGCACGCGGTCGCCCGTCTCGAACCCGGCATCCCAGCGGACTGTCTCGCCATCGGCAGGTTCCATCATGCCGAATTCGAGGATCAGGCCCGCACCCGGGCGGAAGCCTTCAGCCGGGTCTTCGGCGCAGATCCGCGCCTCGATCGCGTGTCCATGCAGCGGAATGTCCTGCTGGTGCAGCGGCAGCAGTTCCCCGGAGGCAACCCGCAGCTGCCATTCGACCAGGTCCTGCCCCGTGATCATCTCCGTGACGGGATGCTCCACCTGAAGGCGGGTGTTCATTTCAAGGAACCAGAACGTGTCGAGCGCCAGCGGCCTTGATCCGTCCACGATGAATTCCACCGTGCCAGCGCCCTCGTATTTCACGGCTTTTGCCAGCGCCACGGCGGCATCGGTCATCGCCTTTCGTACGTCTTCCGGCATGCCGGGCGCGGGCGCTTCTTCGATCACTTTCTGGCGGCGTCGCTGCAGCGAACAGTCACGCTCATAAAGGTGCACGGCATTGCCATGGGCGTCGCCGAAGACCTGCACCTCGATGTGTCGGGGTTGTTCGACCAGTTTCTCCAGCATCACGCGGCCATCGCCAAAGCTGCTCTCAGCCTCGCGCACGGCGCTTTCGAGTTCCGCTTTCAGTTCGGACGCCTTGGAGACGAGGCGGATGCCCCTGCCCCCGCCGCCGGCCACGGCCTTGATCAGCAGCGGGAAGCCGATCTCCTTCGCCGCTTCGGTCAGCGTTTTTGCGTCCTGCGCCTCGCCGCGATAACCGGGCAGCACGGGCACGCCCGCCTCCTCGGCGATACGCTTAGCTTCATCCTTCGGCCCCATGGAGCGGATAGCAGCCGCCGGCGGGCCGACCCAGATCAGCCCGGCCTTCACCACGGCTTCGGCAAAGTCGGCATTCTCCGACAGGAAGCCATAGCCGGGATGGATCGCGTCGGCGCCGGTCTCTTTTGCGGCGGCGATGATCGCGTCCATCTTCAGATAGCTCTCCGCAGCAGGTGCCGGGCCGATATGCACGGCCTCGTCCGCCTCGCGCACATGTTTGGCGCGCGCGTCGGCGTCGGAATAGACGGCGACGGTGGCGATGCCGAGGTCCCGGCAGGTGGCAAAGATGCGGCAGGCGATCTCGCCCCTATTTGCGACGAGAAGCTTCTCGATTTTCATGTCCGGGCCCTCCGGTGTCCCGGTGCCCGCTGCGATGAACGGCGGCGACCAGGACGAAACTGATGATCATCAGCAGATACCACGATCCGAGTTTGGATAAAGAGACCGGGTGCCAGCCATCCTCCTGCCCCGGATAGGCCCAGGCCCGGGCAAAGGTGCCGATATTCTCCGCAAACCAGATGAACAGCGCGACCAGAAGGAAGCCGATCACCAACGGCATCGGCCTGTGGAAACGGTCCGGCCGGAACCAGACGAGGCAGCGGCCGTAAACCATCACCGTACCCGCAAACAGGGCGATCCGGACATCCGGCAGCCAGTGATGGGCGAAGAAATTCACATAGATCGCCGCCGCCAGCAGCCCCTGGATCCACAGCGGCGGGAACCGGTCGAACCGGAACTCGAAGATCCGCCACACCCGTGCCAGATAGGAGCCGACGGCGGCATACATGAAGCCCGAAAACAGCGGCACTGCGCCGATGCGGAGATAGCTGTCTTCCGGATAGATCCAGCTGCCATGGGCCGTCTTGAACAGTTCCATGACCGTGCCGGTGATGTGGAAGACGAGGATGACCTTCGCCTCCTCCAGCGTCTCCAGCCCCGTCCACAGCATCAGGATCTGGATAAGCACTGCGCCGATGACCAGAAAATCGTAGCGCGAAAGCGGCGCGCCATCCGGGTACCAGAGGAAGGTGACCAGCAGGAGGCCCAGCATCGCCCCGCCAAACAGGCAGGCCCAGCCCTGTTTGATGCCGAAACTGACGAATTCGAAGGCGGTGAGGCTGAACGGCCCTTTCACCCAGCGCGCCCTGAGGGCTTCGCGGCCCTCATGCAGGCGGCGCTGGACAGAGTTGGGCGGTTTCGGAGCGAGGGATGGCGGCGCGGTCATGTCCCTGGCTTTGCACGGCTTCAAGGCGGGTTTCGGGCCGGTTCAAGGCCGTTCGTGCGTCCTGCCTCGCCCCTCGGGGGCTCTATCCTGCCCTTGCGCGAAGGCGAACCGCTTGTAAGGGTTAACCATCTGAATCGGAGGGAATTCATATGGCCTATGCATCTGGCGTCCGGGTAAGCAGCCTCGCCGGCCTCGTGGGGGCCGCTGTTGGCGGGTATATCGGCTATACGCAGGCCGCAAATGTCAGCGAATTGACGCCCATTGCCGGCGCGCTGATCCTCGGCGGCGTCGGTCTGGTTGCAGGCAGCGCGGGCGCTTTCCTGCTGAAATCACTGATGCAGTTCCTGATCTACCTGATCATGTTTGGCGTGCTGATCTATGTCTTCCAGGGGCCGATCGAGCAATTGACCGGGATCAATCCGGTGAATGCCACAGTCAGTCTGATGGAAGACATCGGCCTGCCCGTGAAGAGCATCCGCAAGGCGATTGAATAGGCCCTAGCGGACCCAGTGCGGGCGCCGCTTTTCCAGGAAAGCGGCGATGCCTTCTTTGCCCTCGTCAGAGACGCGCCGCGCGGCGATGCGCTTGGCCGTCTCATGGCCGAGGTCGCGGTCGATGATCTGGCCGGTCACATCCGCCACCAGTTTCTTCGCATCGGCCACTGCGCCTGGCGCCGCGGAGAAGACGAGATTGGCGAGATGCTCTTCCATCTTGGTCATCTCTTCCAGCGTTTCGACGACATACTGGACGAGGCCGATCTTCTCGGCGAAGGCGGCATCGAAGCTTTCAGCCGTCGTGAACAGCGCACGCGTCCAGCGCGGGCCGATGGCGTCGATCACATAAGGGCTGATCGTCGCCGGCGTCAGGCCGAGGCGGACTTCGGAGAAGCGGAACTTGGTGTTCGACATGGCAACGGCCACGTCACAGGCTGCGACCAGTCCTGCCCCGCCGCCCATGGCCGCGCCCTGCACCATGGCCAGCGTCATCTGCGGCATCTCGTAGAGCGACTGCAGCATTTCGGCGAGGTTCACGGCGTCGCGGACATTGTCTTCCTTCGTGTGCGTGGCGGCGCGCTTCATCCAGTTGAGGTCTGCGCCCGCGCTGAAGGTGTGGCCATTGCCGCGCAGGATCATCATCCGGATCGTGGGCTGGTCGGCGATCGTCTTGAACGCGTCGGTCAGCTCCGCGATCAGCTCCATGTTGAAGGCATTGTGCACGTCGGGCCGGTTGATGGTGACGACGGCGAGGCCCTCTTCGGTGGCTTCGAGTTTGATGAGATCGTAGTCGGAATCGCGCATGGGGCCCTCGCGTTGAATTTCTGGGCGTTGAATTTCTGGGAGTCTTTTGGACCGCCCGCGCGCCGACGGCAACCGGCCTTCCGCCGCAGGTCTATTGTCCGGCGGCCACCTGCCGGTAGTGGCTGGACGGCCGGAGGGCCGGCTTTTCCACGAAATGCCAAAGCAGGTAGCTGGCGGCAAAAACGAGCACGCCCGCCGCGGTGAAGCCTGCAACGGCCCCGGCCTGTACAAACACGCCTGCCATGACCAGGGCCTGCAGGATCGGGAAATGGGTGATGTAGACACCATAGCTGACATCCCCGAAACGGGCGGCGTTCAGGGGCGGCCCCGGCAGGAAAGCGATCGCCGCGATCAGGCCGGCCAGGCCCACGGCGCGGACGGGCATCAGCGCCGGGTGCGCGAAGCTCGCCGCGAGCAAAGCCAGCCCGGCCAAACCAAACAGCCAGGGCGCAGACCGGGCCCTGTCCCACACCGCATGCAATGCAATACCACTGGCGAAGAAGGCCATCTGGCCGGGCAGCTGGCGCGAGATTTCCGGCGCGAGCGGATGGTCGAACAGTGAAGGCAAGAGAAGCCGCCAGGCCTCTCCGCCCGCATACAGCAACAGGAGCAGAGCCCAGCGTGCCGGGCCCATCCGGCGCATGAGCACCGCGATCAGCGGCAGGGCGATGTAGAACATCACTTCCACCTTCAATGTCCACAGCGCCCCGTTTACCGCGGTGAACCTGTTTCCGGCGAAAAGTCCCGGCAGGTCTGGCGACAGGAAATTCAGGAAGACGAGGTTGGCCCCGATATACCGGGCGACCCCGGCCAGATTACCGGTCAGCGCCAGGCTGACCGCGGCGGGAACGAGGATGACGATGGCGTAGGCCGGGTAGAGACGCCGTATCCGCTTGCCGGCATAATCCGCGAGGGTCTCAGACCGCGCAAAAGACCCGGCCACGAGCGCCCCGGACACGATGAAAAAGCCCTGGATCGCAAGCTCGGCCCCCACGGCGAACTGCGCTTCCAGCGTGCCGGAAGGAACCAGCGCCGTGAGCGCCACGCCGTGATAGGCAAAGACGGTCGTCGCGAGGACGAGCCGGATCAGGTCGAATCGATTGCCGGACATATCCCCGCCTTTCCGCTGGCGGTTTAGCCGGTTTCGGTCACACCCGGAAGGGATGGCACGGGCGGTCGCTATGGGCCTTTCCGGCACAGGTATTCGCAGGCCCAAAAGCCCCCGACAGGCCCGCCAGTCGGGTGAGTGTCGTGTCGATTACGGGTTCGTGACGTGTTAATCCGGTCGTCGATCCGCGATGCAGACCGGGTCAGCGGACAGGAGGAATGCTCATGGGTATCCAGGAACGGCGCCTTGAACACGGATGGTCACAGGAGGACCTGGCCCTTCATACAGGCCTGAGTGTGCGTACCATCCAGCGTATCGAAACCGGAAAACGCGCCAGCCTGGAATCCCTGAAATCCCTCGCCGCTGTCTTCGAAACAAGTGTTAGCGAACTCGTCGAGGACCAAACCATGACCCCCGAAAACAAAACCGGAGACTACTTCAATGAATTGGCGGAGAAAGAAGCCATCGAGCATGTGAAAAACGTGAAAGCGTTTCACATGAACTGGACCAGCTTCCTCGTGATCCTGCCCCTTCTCTACATCCTGAACATACAGCTCAGCCCGGAATTCATGTGGGTGTGGCTGGTCGCCCTGTGCTGGGGTGCCGCGATTGGTCTGCACGCACTGGTGATCTTCGGCATGTTCAGCCTGTTCGGCGCTGAATGGGAACAGCGAGAATTCAGGAAGCGCATGAACCGGCACAACCGATAAACCAGACCAAGAACAAGCCGACGGCCCCCCGCCGCGCGCGGGAGGCCGTCTTCGGACAGTGCTCAAGCTCAGCTCGTTTTACCGTCCGGGATCTGTTCGCCGTCGATTTCATTTTCGGGGATCAACAGTTTGGGCCCGGCGCGCCAGGCGTCGATCGTGGCGTTGTACTCCGCCTCCAGGACATAGCCGTCAGCGTCGGCGTCGAATTTTGAAAACTTCGCGACAGCCTCGGATTCGGTGGCGCCGCCGCGGGAGGTCTTCCAGGAAACGAATTCCGCTTCGCTGAGGCGGCCATCGGCGTCGGTATCGAGGCCGGAAAAGTCCGGCATCTCCCCGGCATGCCCCATAAGGGCTGTGGCAAAGGCGGCGACCACAAGGAATGGGGTGCGTTGCATGACGTCTCTCCTTTGTGCTGCGCCGCCTCATCACCTGCGACACGAGGAGCCTACGTCAGGGAGCCGTTTATGTTGCGTGAAAACGGGTTCACGACACGATTTTAATGATCGGCTTTACGACAGGATTTTAATCTTGGCGTGCCGCATACGGATCAGACGCCTTCGGCGCCGATCTTGCGGCAGAAGGTTTCCCAAGACCGGAAGCCCTCCTCGCCGAGTTCCCCTGCCCCGCCGATGATCGTGTGGTGAAGCGGGTGGAAGCCCGAAAGGCCGAGCAGGCCACGCTCCAGCGCCTTCAACGCCCCGGCATCCATTCCGAACCTGTAGACGAGGCCGGGCATCCCCATGGAGACCAGCACGCGGGCAGACTTGCCCTTCATCATCTGGGCAGGCCAACCACTATCGCTCTGCCCAAGGAAGAATTCGCCGCGCGCGGCCTGTTCGAAGAAAGCCTTCAGCATGGCGGGCATGCTGCCCATCCAGAGCGGGAACGCGATCACCAGATGCTCGGCCGCGGCAATCTTTTCCCGTTCTGTCAGGATCGGCTCGGGGGGCGGGGTCTCGAATTCTTCCGCGGATCGCAGCAGCGGGATGTCGAGTGCGGCGACATCGATCCGGGTGACCGTATGGCCTGCACTCTCCGCGCCGTCGGCATAAGCGTCACACAGCTCATGGACCAGACGTTTCGGGTCGGCATCCGGATGGCCGTTGATGATACAGATCGACTTGCTCATGGGTTGGTCCCTCTTCCTGCCGGATCATACGACAGGAAGATGCCAGACCTGCAAGGCCGCGCAATCCGCAAACGTCCCTAATTCGGGGCTTACATCCTGAAGACGCCGAAGCCGCGATCGGGGAACGGCGCGTTGAGGCTGGCCGAGAGGGCAAGGCCCAGCACGCGGCGCGTGTCTGCCGGGTCGATGATGCCATCGTCCCAGAGGCGCGCGGTGGAGTAGTAGGGCGAGCCTTCAGCCTCGTAGAGATCGCGGATCGGCTGCTTGAAGCTCTCTTCCTCGTCCGCACTCCATTCCCCGCCCTTGCGCTCGATGCCGTCGCGCTTGACCGTGGCCAGCACGGAAGCGGCCTGCTCCCCGCCCATGACGGAGATGCGGGCATTCGGCCACATGAACAGGAAGCGCGGGGAATAGGCCCGGCCGCACATGCCGTAATTGCCTGCCCCAAAGCTGCCACCGGTGACGACCGTGAATTTCGGTACCGACGCCGTGGCGACGGCGGTCACCATCTTGGCGCCGTCCTTGGCGATGCCGCCGGCCTCGTATTTCGAGCCGACCATGAAGCCGGTGATGTTCTGCAGGAAGACAAGCGGAATCCGGCGCTGGTCCGCCAGTTCGATGAAGTGGGCGGCCTTCTGGGCACTCTCGGAGAAGAGAATGCCGTTATTGGCAAGGATCGCGACCGGCATGCCGTAGAGCCGGGCGAAGCCGCAGACGAGCGTTTCGCCATAAAGCTTCTTGAACTCATGGAATTCCGACCCGTCGACCAGGCGCGCAATGACTTCGCGGGCATCATAGGGCTCGCGCACATCCTGCGGGACGAGGCCGTGCAGCTCTGCCGGATCGTAGAGCGGTTCGGCCGGTTCGGTCAGGTCGAAGGGCTGGGGTTTCGGCTTTGCCAGTGTGCGGACGATGGAGCGTACGATGGCCAGCGCATGGGAGTCGTGCGCGGCGTAGTGGTCTGCCACGCCTGAGCGGCGGGCGTGAACATCCGCGCCGCCGAGGTCTTCGGCCGAGATCACCTCCCCCGTCGCAGCTTTCACCAGCGGCGGGCCGCCGAGGAAGATTGTACCCTGTTTGCGAACGATGACCGTCTCGTCCGACATGGCCGGCACATAGGCGCCGCCTGCTGTACAGCTGCCCATGACGGAGGCGATCTGGGGGATGCCCTTCGCGCTCATCTGGGCCTGGTTGTAGAAGATGCGGCCGAAATGCTCCCGGTCCGGAAAGACTTCAGACTGGTGGGGCAGGTTTGCTCCGCCGCTGTCGACAAGGTAGATGCAGGGCAAATGGTTTTCGAGCGCGATTTCCTGGGCCCGCAAATGCTTCTTCACCGTGACGGGGAAGTAGGCGCCGCCCTTCACGGTCGGATCATTGCAGACGATCAGGCATTCGCGGCCTTCGACCCGGCCGACACCGGTAATGATGCCGGCAGCGGGCGCCTCGTCTCCATACATGCCATGTGCGGCCAGCGCGCCGACCTCAAGGAAGGCGCTGCCCGGATCCAGAAGGCGCTCCACCCGTTCGCGCGGAAGCAGCTTGCCGCGGTCGACATGACGCTGGCGGGAGGCCTCGGGACCGCCCAGCGCGGCTTTGGATGTATGTTCACGCAGCTCTTCAAGCAGGCGTTCCATGGCGGCCTTGTTTGCGGCAAAGCGCGGGCCTGCCACGTCGAGACTGGATTTCAGAACGGGCATTCAGCCTCCCTTCAGAAGTTTTTGGCAGGCTTAGCTGCCTCTGGGTCAGGTGTCACGCGTGTGTCACCGGTTTTTACCAGACTGGCGAAAATGCCCCCTAGGAAAGGCCGCAGGCGATGCGCATGTTCAGAACCATGAAGCTGGATATTACGGCATCCCTGAAGGCGATTGCCTTCCTGAAGGATGTGCCTGCCAAGGCGATGAAAGCGGCCGGGCGCGAAGCGTCCTGGTTCTGCGTGCCGGCCGGCGGGACGCTGTTCCTGCGCAACGAACCGGCCGACATGATCTATTTCGTCCTGTCAGGCGCGCTCGGCGCTTTTCGCGTAAACCCGAACGGTCAGTCCGAATTTGTTGGCCATATCCGCCCGGGAGAGCCGGTGGGCGAGATGGCGCTGTTCCTCGGCGGGATCGACCTCGATGGCGACGGCGCGCCGGACAATGCCCCGCACACAAGCTCGGTCTATGCCCTGCGCGATTCCGAAGTGGTCGGCTTCTCCCGTGAAGGGTGGCGCCAGCTGGTCAAGTCGGAGCCAGAACTGCTGGAGCACATGATCCGCATCATCCTGCGCAGGGTCGGCCGGGAGGGGCAGCGCAATGTAAGCGCCGCGCCGAAAGTGTTCACGCTGGTGGCGACCTCCCCGACCATCGACCTCGAACTACGCGCTAAAGCGTTGAAGGCGAGCGTCGAAGCCCTCGGCAAGAAGGCCATCGTCGTCGGCGAGCGCATGGGAGCGGACAAGACCGCCGCCTTCTTCGACGATCTGGAACAGCGCCACGATGTGGTGATCCTGATTTCGACCATCGGCGACACGCGCTGGTATCGCCTGTCAGTCCGCCAGGCGGACCGGATCTGGGTGGTCGGCCGGGCCGATGCAAAACCCTCCAATCCACTCATGCCGGACGACGACTCCCCTGCCCGCGAGCTAAAGCTCGTCGACGTGCTGTTGCTGCATCCCGGCGACAATCGCCGCGCCTGCAAGCCGGTCGAATGGCTGGAAGCGGCCGGCGCAAGCCGCCTGTTCCACTGGCAAGGCATGGAAGGCGCGAATTGTGACCGGCTGGCCCGCGTGATGGCCGGTGTCTCGGTCGGACTGATCCTGTCCGGCGGCGGCGCGCGCGCCTATTCCCATATCGGAGTCGTGCGGGCGATGCGCGACCGGGGCATCCCGATCGACTTTGTCGGCGGCGCCTCCATGGGCGCGGTCATCGCTGCCTGCGTTGCCATGGGCTGGGACGATGCCGAGATCGACATGCGAATCCGCAAGGCCTTCGTGGAGACCAATCCGCTGGGGGATTATACGCTGCCCGTCGTCGGCATGGTGAAAGGCCTGCGCGTGAATGCCCGCCTGAAGGAACATTTCGGAGAAGCGGAAATCGGCGATCTGGACCTGCCTTTCTTCGCCACCTCGACAAACCTGATGACGGGAACGCAGCGGATTCACCGGACCGGCCTCCTGCGCGATGCGCTGCGCGCCACGATCTCGCTGCCAGGCATCCTGCCGCCGGTGGTGGACGGCAACGACCTGCTGGTCGATGGCGCCGTGCTGAACAATTTCCCGGTTGATGTGATGCGCGACATGCATCGCGGTTTCGTCATCGGATCTGATGTCACGCGCCAGCCTGAAGGCCTGAAAATCGATGAATTCCAGAAGCCTGCGGGCTTCTTCCGCTGGGTCGCGCGGCATGGTTTCTCCAACCCGCCGCCCATCGCCGGCGTGCTGATGCGATCCGCAACGATCCGGGCGGATACCCAGTTCGGACGGGACATGGCGGACGTGCTGATCCTGCCGGAACTGGCCGAAACAGAGCTGCGCGACTGGGAAAATTACGAGGTCACTGTCGAGTCCGGTTATCAGGCCACCCTGCTGGCGCTGGACGACACAGGTCTCGCATCATCTATCCGGCCGGATACGGCACTTCTGACAAACGTGTAATTTTCAATACAGTATTAAGCATATTCAGGCAGCTTCCCCTACGGCTGACGGGGGAGGATGGGAGATGCTGCGCATGGATATGGCGCTTTGGGACATGCTGCCGGTGGTCATTTGCGAGACCGCCGCAGTACGCAATGAATCTGGTGAGCTGATTGACCTTCAATGGACGGTGTCGAACCGTCTGATGAACGAATCGATCCGGACCGACGGCGAAAGCATCGTCGGCATGCGCATCTTCGAATTCGACCCTTCCTACAAAGACACCGAAATGGTCCGCGCCGTCACCGACGTCATCGAGACCGGTGAATCGCGCACCTTCACGACTGGTCAGGGCCGGGCCGCGAAGATGCTCGGCAAAATCATGAAGACGACCATAATTCCGGTCGAGCGTGACGGCGAACGCCGCGCACTGTCTGTCTCTCACGAAATCACCGATATCGCAGAAGAGCGCGACGAGGCGCTCAGGCTCTACGATCTGGCAAAAACAGCCTGTGATCATGCCCTTCACGGAATCATCCTGAACGATTCCGCCGGCCGGATCACTTATGTGAACCGGGCACTCTGCGAGATGTCGGAGTACACCGAAGAGGAGCTCCTCGGCCGGGATGTCGGCATCCTGACAGGGGTGGAGACCTATGAGCCGGATGCCGAACTGGCGATGAAACTCGCCAGCGGCGAAGTGCTGCGCCATGTGACCCAGGCCGAAACGCCGACCAAGTCGGGCGGTACCAACCAGGTGGAATTGTCGCTGACCAGCGCCCGCTGGGGCAAAAAAGGCGAACGGGTTTTCATCACCTATGTGCGCGACATCCGGGAGGAGCGCCGCCAAGCCCACGAGCTGCGCGATGCCCTCAACCGCGCAGAACAGGGCACGCGCCTGAAGTCCGAGTTCCTGGCCAATATGAGCCATGAGATCCGTACACCGCTGAATGGCGTTCTCGGCATGACGCAGGTGCTGGCGCACACAAGCCTGACCCCTGACCAGCGCGAACAGGTCGCGACGATCCTCGATTCCGGCAAGACGTTGATGTCGATCCTGAATGACATTCTGGACCTTTCCAAGATCGAAGCCGGCAAGCTGGAAGTCACACCCGTTTCCGGAGACCTCCGCCACAAACTCAGCCGCATGATCAAGCTGCACGCCGCCACAGCTGAAGACAAAGGCATCAAGCTGCAGCTGTTCATTGATCCGAGCGTTCCGTCCCGGATGAAATTTGATCCCGTACGCGTGCGCCAATGCGTCGGGAACCTCGTTTCCAATGCCATCAAGTTCACCGAGAAAGGTGAAGTGATGGTCGTCGTGACCTGCGAACCCACCGAAACCGGGCTGACGCGGGTGATCGTCCACGTGTCCGATTCCGGCTGCGGTATTCCTGCCGAGAAGATGGATCGCGTGTTCGAGAGCTTCTCCCAGGCCGACGGATCCACGACCCGTCGCTTTGGCGGCACCGGTCTCGGCCTGCCGATCACACGGAAACTGGCCCAGATGATGGGCGGCGACGTGACTGTTGTCAGCGAGCCGGGCCGCGGGTCCGTCTTTACCCTGAAATTCGAGGCGGAAACCAGCGACGTGATCCACCTCCACGAAGCCGTCCTGCCCAAACCTGCTGCACCGAGGGCCAAGCAGGAGGGCCTGGGCGGCCGCCGCGCACTGGTGGTGGATGACAATGGCATCAACCGCCGTGTCGCCCGCACATTCCTTGAGCATTACGGCCTCGTCGTGTCCGAAGCCGGGGACGGCAATGAAGCGCTCGAGGCGCTGGACCACGAGCCGTTCGACATCGTGCTGATGGATATCCACATGCCCGGCCTCGACGGCGCGGAAGCCTTCAAGCGCCTGCGCAATTCGGCGAGCCTCAATCGCGTCGTGCCGGTGATCGCCCTCACCGCAGACTCCATGCGCGGCGACCGGGAGAAATATCTCGCCAAGGGGTTTGACGGCTATGTCGCCAAGCCGATCGACGAGCGGTCCCTCGTGACCGTCATCGGACAGGTCCTCAGCGTTCCAACGGAATTTGAGGAGCGCCGCGCACGGGCCTGATGCGCTAGCGGTTCAGGAATTCGGGCAGCGGAACGGGATCTCCCGGCATGCCGGGTGCGTCCGTCAGGATCTTTTGCCACCAGCCGACATCGTGCCAGGCGCCAAGCTTGTAGCCGACGTCCTTGTATGTGCCGAGATGCGTAAAGCCGAGGCGCTCATGCAACCCGATGCTGGCCGCGTTCGGCAGGGCAATCCCGGCAAAGGCATTGCGGAAGCCCTGCCCTTCCAGAAGGTCCAGCAGGCGGACATAGAGTTGCATTCCAATCCCCATGCGCTGGGTATTCGGTGCCACATAGACGCTGACATCGCACGACCAGCGATAGGCCGCCCGCGTTCTATGCTGGGAGGCATAGGCGTATCCGAGTGGCGCACCAGATTTCTCGGCCACCAGCCAGGGATACGTCTGTAAAGTCGTTTTGATACGCCGGGCCATTTCCTCAGCCGAGGGCGGTTCCATTTCGAACGAGACAACCGTGTCGCGTACGTACGGCGCGTAGATGTCGGCAATCCACCCTGCATCGTCAGACGTCGCCAGGCGGATGCCCAAACTCATGCCGTTTCGCCGAAGAGTTCCCGGCCGATCAGCCAGCGGCGGATCTCGGACGTCCCGGCCCCGATCTCGTAGAGCTTCGCGTCGCGAAGGAGACGCCCGGTCGGGTATTCGTTGATGTAGCCGTTGCCACCGAGAATCTGGATAGCATCGAGAGCGAGCTTCGTCGCCGTTTCGGCTGCGTAGAGGATTGCGCCGGCGGCATCCTTGCGGGTGGTCTCGCCTCGGTCGCAGGATTTCGCGACGGCATAGACATAGGCCTTGGCCGCATTCATCTGGACATACATGTCCGCGACCTTGCCCTGGATCAGCTGGAACTCGCCAATCGACTGGCCAAACTGCTTGCGGTCGTGGATGTAGGGGATCACCACATCCATGCAGGCCTGCATGATGCCGGTCGGGCCGGCCGACAGAACGGCGCGCTCATAGTCCAAACCGCTCATCAGCACACGGACGCCGCCATTCAGCGGCCCCATGATGTTCTCTTCCGGTACTTCGCAGTCTTCAAAGACCAGTTCGCCGGTCTCCGATCCGCGCATGCCAAGTTTGTCCAGCTTCTGCGCAACGGAGAAGCCTTTCATGCCCCGCTCGATCAGAAAGGCGGTGATGCCTTTCGAACCCGCCTCAGGCTCTGTCTTGGCGTAGACGACGAGAACGTCTGCATCCGGCGCATTGGTGATCCACATTTTCGTGCCGTTCAGCACGTAGCGATCCCCCTTCTTGTCGGCGCGCAGCTTCATGGAGACGACGTCGGAACCCGCTCCGCTCTCGCTCATGGCGAGGGAGCCGAGGTGTTCCCCGCTCATCAGCTTCGGCAGGTAGCGCGCCTTCTGGGCGTCAGATGCCCAACGGCGGATCTGGTTCACGCAAAGGTTCGAATGGGCACCATAGGAGAGACCGACTGAGGCAGACGCGCGGGAGATTTCCTCCATCGCCACGACGTGCTCGAGATAGCCAAGGCCTGTTCCGCCCCATTCCTCCTCGACCGTGATGCCCAGGAGGCCAAGCTCGCCCATCTTGGGCAGGAGATCACGCGGAAACGTGTCCGTCCGGTCGATCTCGGCCGCGCGGGGGGCGATCTCGTTCTGGGCAAAACTTGCCACAGTTTCGCGGATCATGTCGGCGGTTTCGCCGAGGTCGAAGTTCAGAGTGGGATATGTGTTCGCAATCATGGCGACTGACTAGCAGGCTGTTCCCGGCCTGTCAGCAGTCAATCCTGCCGCGTGATCGCGCGATAGAGATAGTAGATGGCCAGCACGCTCAACAGGGCCGATCCGAAGGCCAGGAGCGGCCCGACAAAGGCCTCGCCGGAACTGGCCGGAAAACGCTGCGCTGCGGGCACGGCTGTCCGGCGGACACCTTCGAACACGCCCCAGAGGCCAAGACCTGACAGCAATGCATAAGGCAGCCAGCGCATGACGCTGACGTCTCCATTCAGGCCATTGCTGCGCGACGGAGGAAGGGCCGGCGGCCGCAGGATTTCCCGGCGGCCTTCATGTGGGGCTGGCGCGGGGCGCACAGGTGCAGGTTTCACCGGCGGACGGGGCGGCTCAACAGGGGCCGGGCGGGCCTCGATGACCGTATCGTCCGGGCGGTCAGCCCCTGCCCCGTCGGGCTCTGCCAGGGCGGAGACAGCGCGGGTAATTTCGTCGGCCGTCGGCACGCTGGCATCGGCGTCTTCGGCAGGCGCTGTGTTTTCCGGCTGGTCACCGAGCAGTTTCGTCATCCGCTCGGCCACAGCCCGGGCAGCGGCCTGCGGTGCGGTTTCAGAGACAGGTCTGGGCGTCGCGGCAGAAGTGCGGCCATCCTCGGTGCGCGCCTCGATCACGACAGCCCGCTCTCGCGACATCGCCAACGCGGCGCCCGGATCAAATTGCGGGCGCAACAACACTCCCGGAACCGGGATGCGGCCGGAAGGATGCTCCAGGAACAGGGCTTTCTCCGCGGCGCGGCGGCGCACCAGCGCATCGACCACGCGCACTTCCCCATCCACCTGGCCCTTGCGCCAGGCCGCCATGCCTTCAGCAGCCTGCAGGCGCTCGCCGCTGTTCAGCAGCGCCAGCACGTTGGACTCCAGAAAAGCCTTCGGTCCGATATTGAATGCGAAGGACACCAGCGCATCGAATTCGTTCTGGGTCAGCGGCGTCAGGACACGTTCGCTGATCAGGTCTTCAATCGATTTCAGGTCATGGTGGCGCAGCACGAGTTCCGCATCGGCGCGGGTCACCCGAAGGCCTTCGCGCGCGCTGGCCGTGTGGCCGAAACCGACAATCCAGGACCCGTCCGGCAGACGGGCTGCGCGCGCACGGAAGCCCTCGAAGCTCTTTATAAGCTCGACCCCGGCTCCGGACGTGCGCATTGGCAGGGCCAAGATGAATGGCTCCCGTATTGAAACAGTTGATGTTTTTCTATTCCGCGCCCGTGCAAATAGCGCGCCTTTTCCCCTGATGCGTGAGTCCGGCGCCTTTGCCGGACCTCAGAGCAGGACCAGCGTGGCCAGCCCCAGGAAAGAGAAAAATGCCATCACATCGGTCAGCGTCAACACAAAGACCGAGGAGGCCACGGCCGGGTCGGCGCCCAGCTTCTTGAGTCCGAGCGGCACAAGGATGCCCGAGAAGGCGGCCCACAGGAAAGTCGCCAGCATGGCGACCCCGAGCACAATCGACAGTTCCACATTGTGGAACCAGACGAGCGCCACCAGTCCGACGCCCAGGGCGAACAGCAGGCCGTTGACCACCCCGCTCAGCGCTTCACGCAAGATGGCCCGGCGCACCGCGTCCCCTTCCAGCTGACGCTCGGCAATTGCGCGCACCGCCACAACGAGGCCCTGGCTGCCGGCATTACCGCCCAGAGCCGCGACCACCGGCATCAGGATCGCCAGCTGCACGACCTGGTTCAACGTGCCTTCAAAGAGGGAGATAATGCCAGAAGCGATGAACGCCGTGACGAGATTGACGGCGAGCCACGGCGCCCGCGCGCGCACCGTGTCGACGACAGAGTCCGACCCGTCCGCCGAACTGACGTTGAGCAGCGAGAACAGGTCTTCCGCCGCCTCTTCCTGGATAACGTCGACCATGTCGTCGACCGTGATCATCCCGACGAGACGGCCGCCAGCATCCTTCACCGGCGCGGAAGCCAGCGAGTATTTCTGGAACTGGAAAGCGACCTCTTCCTGGTCCATGTCGGTGCGGATATCCGACAGCGGGTCGGTCATGAGATCGGACAGCTGCACATCGCGCGGCGTGCGCATCAGCGTCGCCAGCTGAACGATGCCCTGCAGCCGGTAAGCCGGATCGATCACGTAGATTTCGTAGAAGACTTCCGGCAGCTCCTCGCCCAGCTCACGCGCATGGTCGATGGCGTGGCCGACGGTCCAGTATTCCGGCACGGCCACGAATTCCGTCTGCATGAGACGGCCGGCCGATTCCTCTTCATAGGCAAGGCCGCGCTCAAGCTGGGCCCGGTCGAAGGGTTCCAGGTCTTCGAGGATGCGCTCGCGCCGGTCGTCCTCAAGGTCTTCAAGGATAACGGTCGCATCATCGGAATCGAGTTCGTCGAGGGCGCTCGCAACGGCGGTGTCCGGCAGGACGTCGACAGCCTCTTCGCGATAGGAATCGCGCAGTTCGATCAGGATGTCGGACGGCAGCTCCCCGCCCAGCTGCTCGACCGCTTCGGAAAACGTGTCGAAGGGCAGCGCTTCCAGCAGGTCAGCCGCGTCAGCCGGGTGCATGCGCTGCAGCGTCCGCGCCAGCCAGCGCGTATCGTGCTCATCGACGGCATCGATGAGGTCGTCCAGCAGGTCCGGATCGACATTCGGCGGCTCAGGCGCCGGATTGGGAGGCGTGGACACATCCGTCATGGCGCCTGTCTTGCCGCTGTTGCTGCGCCGCGGCAAGGGGGCGTCAGGCAGACCGGCTGAGTTCCGCCTTCTTGATCTTCTTGGCCAGCGACCATTTGTGCACTTCGGTCGGCCCGTCATAGATGCGGAAGGCACGGACCTCGCGGAACAATTGCTCCACAATCGTGTCACGGGTCACGCCCATGGCGCCCATGACCTGCACGCAGCGGTCAGCCACGCGGAACAGGGCCTCGGAGACGGCGACCTTGGCCATCGAGCTTTCGACATTGCCATTCTCGCCGGCGTCCAGCGCATCGGCACACCAGTCGATCATCAGCTCAGCCTGTTTCAGGTCGATCTGGTTTTCGGCCAGCATGAAGCCGACGCCCTCATGGTCGACCAGAAGCTTGCCGAACGCCTGACGATGGCAGGCATAGGTCGTGGCGATCTCATGCGCCCGCGTCGCGACACCGTGCCAGCGCATGCAGTGCGACAGACGCGCCGGGGCGAGACGGATCTGCGCATAGCGGAAGCCCTCGCCGGGATTGCCGAGCATGTCGCTCGCCGGGACCCGCAAATTTTCGATACGGATTTCGGCGTGTCCGCCTGCCATCGACGAATCGATCGTGTCCAGCAGACGGACGATCCTGATCGCCGGGTGCGGCAGGTCGACGAGGAACATGCAGGCCCCCTCTTCCGCCTTGGCCATGACGATGCCGACGGCGGCGCCTTCCGCCCCGGTGATGTAGGTCTTGTGGCCGTTGATTACCCACTCATCGCCATCCTGCACGCAGACCGTCTTCATCATGGACGGGTCGGACCCGGCGCCATTGTCGGCCGATGGCTCGGTCATGAAGAAGGCAGAACGCGCTTCGCCGGTCAGCAGCTTGTCGAGGAACCGGGCGCGCTGCGCATCGGTAGCGACCTTGCCCAGCAGGAACATGTTGCCTTCGTCCGGCGCGCCGGTGTTGCAGGCGACCGGGCCGAGCGGTGACAGTCCGGACTTTTTCAGCACGTGCGCCGTGCCCCGTTGTGACAGGTGGGTATGGTCCGGCAGGATGTGCGGCGTCATCACGCCAGCCTCGCGGGCCTTCGCGCGCAGTTCGCGGACAAGGTCTTCGGAGGGGCCGTGATCCTCAAGCCGGGGATCGCGCTCATAGCTGGCGACGGTGTCACGGACGAAGCGTTCGACGCGCTCGCCGATTTCCTCGGCCAGGGCCTGGTCAGGATAGGACATGGGTTCACCTCTGCGCTGGATCTTTCGACGCGTATCTGCCGGTCAGACCTTCAGAGGACAAGGCCTGCCGTAACGTCGCTAAGGGTGGAACAGCCTTGAGCCTGTTTCATCGCGGAGCGCAACGAAGCGGGAAACATCGAAGGATTCATTCGATTGCTAAAATCGATCCACTGGATCGATTTTTGGCGCTGAGCGCCAATCGCGGAAGAGCAGCCTTGAGCCTGTTTCATCGCGGAGCGTAGCGAAGCGGGAAACATCGAAGGATTCATTCGATTGCTAAAATCGATCCACTGGATCGATTTTTGGCGCTGAGCGCCACCGCAATCGAATGGTGCGGTCGAGAGGACTCGAACCTCCACGGGTTGCCCCACAGCGACCTCAACGCTGCGCGTCTACCAATTCCGCCACGACCGCATTGTCTCATTCGAGGCGAAGGCGCCGTATAAGGCCCGCCTGCCGCTTTGTGAAGCCCCGAATACACCCTATATGCGGGGCGTGATGCACAATTTTCCTCCTGTCCAATGGGCCGTGTCGGATCGGCCGGTTCCGTACGAAGACGCGTTGGCCTTCATGGAGGCGCGGGCGCGGGCAATTCATGATGAAGGCGCGCCGGAACTGGTCTGGTTTCTGGAGCATCCGCCGCTCTATACGGCAGGCACATCAGCGAAGCTGGATGACCTTCGCGACCCGTCCCGTTTCCCGGTGTTCGATGCCGGGCGCGGCGGGCAGTACACCTATCACGGCCCCGGCCAGCGCGTGGCCTATGTGATGCTGGACGTCGGCAAACGCGGCAAGGATGTGCGCGCCTTCGTCCAGAATCTCGAAAAGTGGATCATCACGGCGCTGCAAAGCTTCAACATCGAGGCCGGGCCCCGTGATGGCCGGATCGGCGTCTGGGTCGACCGGACGCAGGCTGGCGGCCCGCCGCGCGAAGACAAGATTGCCGCCATCGGCATCCGCCTGAAACGCTGGGTCAGCTTCCATGGAATCAGCCTGAATGTGGAACCGGACCTGGAGCATTTCACCGGCATCACGCCCTGCGGCATCGCCGACCCGCGCTTTGGCGTAACCAGTCTTGCCGATCTCGGCATCCCGGCCACCATGGCGGATGCCGACATCGCCCTGCGCGACGCATTCGAGGACGTGTTCGGCAGCCCGTTGGTACCGGTGCCCTGCCCGCTTCAGCCCGCCGCGTAAGCCGGCGGCAGCGGCTCTTCGCCCTGCGCGATATCGCTACCCGTCCGGAACTTGCCGACCCCGCCATTTGGAATGCGGGCGACAAAAAGCAACGACCACAACATCGCGAGGAAAGACAAAGGTGCCCAAAGCATGATGGCAAAGCCGAACCCGCTGCTGGCGGCCATGTCGCGCTCGCTGGGCGGCGGGCCTGGACGGCGCCGCTGCCGCTGTTGAGGCTGTGGCTTGGCCTCTGCAGGCGCTGCAGTACCCTCCGGAGCTGCCGCGTCCGCTGTCACCGCAGGCTTTGGTGCGTGCATTTGCTCATACTTCTTGATGCCGCCCTGAGCGCCCAGGAAGAAGCCAACAAGGCCCAGCATCAGGGGCAATAGGACAATCATCGCCCAAATCGGCGATTTGTGCGCCTCATTGAAACGGCGGACATGCACGACCCATGAGGTCAGCTCTGTCACGATGGTAAAGGCAAAGAATGGCAGCAGCAGTTCCGGGATCGGCAGGACGAGGGCTTCGACCGGCTTCCACAGGCCGCTGAGATCCGCCCCGGCGAGCGAGGCCACGAACACCCCAAACACCGGCACGATGAACAGCAGCAGACGGCCCATGAACATGAAGGTCCAGGCGCGGCTGAAATGGAGCTTCGGGCTGGAGCCGAGCGGATTGAACAGGACCTGGCCCCATTTCATGTCGTGGGGATTATCCCGGGCATCCTTGATCCAGGGACGGTGCGGGTCGATCGCGTCGGGATAGTAGGGTTTCATGCGAGGGCGTCCTTGTGCGGAGTGTCAGCTGGGCGGTTCAGAGGGCATCGGGGCGGCGGGTTGCCGGCCCATGGGCATTGGCGTCCGGATCGGAAGGCAGGCGCGCGCCGACAAGGGCGAGGCCTGCACTGGCGAGCAGGAAACTGGCGAGCGTGGTCAGGGCCGTGCCCTTGGCGATCTGCAGGGCGTGCTCCTGCTGGGCCTGCAGCATGCCGCCGAAACCGTCCTTCAGCCCGATCTCCTGAATCTGGGTCATCAGCGGCATCATGTCAGGCGAAAGCACCGGCAGCAGCACGGCATTGAGGATCGATGACGCGACCACAAAGCCGAACAGGAACAGCAGGTTGAACCAGGCCGTCTGCCCGGCATCGTGCAGGCGTTTGGCAAAGACGCAGAAATAGGCCCACAGCATCGGGTATTGCAGGATCGCGGCGCCAATGGAGGCAACCACTGTCAGAACCTGGATGACCGTTCCGGCCCCCGTCAGCAGGATCAGGCCGCGCAGGAAGTCGCGCGGGCCAATCCGTCCCTTGGGGTTCAGCAGGACATGGGAAATGTCCATGGAAAGAAATTCTCCTGTTGTCAGGTCGGGTCTTCTGGCGCATTCTTATCAATAAACGATAAATCCGCGCAAGAGAAACCCGCACAATAAAGAGCCGGACCCCGCAAGGGCCCGGCTCGGAAATTACGTCCGGCCAAAACCAGGGTCTGGGCCGGAAGCAGGGCGTTTGCCCCGCTTAGACAAACGTATCGGCAGTGCCGGCGCCCGGGTTCAGCGGATCCGGACCGTACTTGTTCGGGCCCTTGGTGCCGGGAATGCAGGCGATGACGATCATGGCGATCGATGCGATGAAACCGATGACCGGGATCACGCTGGCGATCACCAGGCCGAGATAGATCCAGCCCGTCTGGTTGATGTCATGCAGGCGGCGCACGAACAGCGCGATGCTCGGGATAACGATGGCGAGGCCGTAGATCGCAACCAGCGCAATCAATCCGAAGCCGATGGGAGAGACCTCTTCCGTACGCATATTGATGCCACCGAGGCCGAAGAACAGCACCGCCCAGACAATACCGATGATCAGGTTGAACAGGTAAACCCACCAGTATTCGGAGCGCATCGAGCGTCCCTGGAAGTCCACATATCGCGAGAAGAACATTTTGACTGCGTCGGGAAAGCTGACCATTTCGGGTCTCCTTGTCTTGCCGGGTCCCCCTCTGAAGCACCCGAACGGTTGGTCATTCTGAACTTGGTGCCGCCCACCAGGGGCCGGCAAACTCTACTGACTAACTGAAAGTCGAGGCCGCACTGCCCGGAGCAAGGCCGTACTGGTTGTCGTTCGGATCGGTCTTGAACAGGCCCATCACGACGCCCACCACACCGGTCACGATACCGGTCGCCAGAATGGAGGGAATCAGCTGCGCCTGCGACATGCGCTTGGATTCCTGCATGGCATATACCATCGCCGCACCGGGATCGTTTGAGGACAGATAGTCCTCCATGTTCTCCTGCATCTCGCGCTGCATGGCCGTGACATCCACACCGAACAGGCCCGGCAGGACATATCCTGCGATGGCAGACACGATGATGGCCAGCACGATGATGGCCAGCGTCAGCCAGCCGGTCTTGCCGGCATCATGGAAGCGCTTCGCGTGCACGGCGATCCATGGCCAGATGAAGATGATGCTGGCAACACCGAGAAACGGAGACACATAGGCCGACACGACAGAGAGCACCGCGCTGATGCCGAAAAGAATCAGGACAGCCCGCCAGTAGGTCGGCTGGTCGATGCGCCCGTTCGGACTGAATAGAAGTTCCATTGCCGGTCCCCGGAATAATCTTTCAACACAGGGGAATATCTGCCCTCCCCCGCAGGTCTGGCCGGGGCGGCATTCAAGCCAGCCCGAACGTCCCTGCGGCAGGATAGCGCGGCAATTTGATTATTGGGAGGTTAATTCGTCCCCGATTTAGGCGAACTCGACCATAATTTCGTCGGCCGCGACGCTGTCGCCCGCCGCCACATTGATCGCTTTCACCGTTCCGGTTGCTTCTGCCCTGATAATGTTCTGCATTTTCATGGCTTCGACGACGCAGACGGCTTCGCCTTCCTGCACTTCCTGGTCGATCTCCACATCGATGGACACAACCAGACCGGGCATTGGGGAAATGATCAACTTCGACGTGTCGGGCTTCGGCTTCTCCGGCAGTCGGGCATGCAGCTCGGCGATTTGCGGCGTACAGACCAGCGCCCGCAGGGCAACACCCCGGTGGCGGAACACATATCCTTCGGTCCGGTCGGCGAACTTCACGGCGAAAGCCTTGCCATCCAGAGACCCTTCAACGAGATGCTGGCCCGGCATCCAGTCGGTCACCAGCGCGTGCGGCTTGCCGCCATCGATGGAAATTTCCGCATCGCCATCCCCGCCAAGCTCCAGCGTGACCGGGTATTGCTTGTCGCCAAGGATCACGACCCATTCACGGCGGGCTTCCGGCACCGGCGCCATGCGGCCGGAGGTAAGCGCCGCGCGGCGCGTCAGGAAGCCGTGCACATAGGCGGCCGCGCAGACCAGTTGTGTTTCCTGGGTCTTCGTCGGCGGCACACCGTCAAAGCCTTCCGGGAACTCGTCCTTGATGTAGGCCGTGGTGATGTTGCCAGAGCGGAAGCGTTTCTCGTCCATCACGGCAGCGATGAAAGGAATGTTGTCCTGGATACCCTCGATGTGGAAGCGATCCAGCGCTTCGGTATGCGTATCAAGCGCCGTGTCACGGTCCTTGCCCCAGGTGATCAGCTTGGCGATCATCGGGTCATAGAACATCGAGATCTCGTCGCCCTCGCGGACGCCGCTGTCCATGCGGACCTCGCCTTCGCCAAGCTTGCCTTCTCCCGGCGGGTGGAAGCGCTTGAGGCGGCCGATGGATGGCAGGAAGTTGCGGTACGGATCTTCTGCATACACACGGCTTTCCACAGCCCAGCCATTGATGCCGATATCGGACTGCTTGAGCTTCAGTTTTTCGCCATACGCGACGCGCAGCATCTGCTCGACGAGGTCAACGCCCGTGATCATTTCAGTGACCGGGTGCTCCACCTGAAGGCGGGTATTCATTTCAAGGAAGTAGAAGCCCTTGTCCTTGCCGGACGCCACGAACTCCACGGTGCCGGCGCTGTCATAGTTCACAGCCTTGGCAAGCGCGACGGCCTGTTCGCCCATCTTCTTGCGGGTTTCCGGGTCGAGCAGCGGCGACGGCGCTTCTTCGATGACCTTCTGGTTACGGCGCTGGATCGAGCACTCGCGCTCATTCAGGTAGATGCAGTTGCCGTGCTTGTCGCCCAGCACCTGGATCTCGATGTGGCGCGGCTCGAGGATGAATTTTTCGATGAAGACGCGGTCGTCGCCGAAGGAGGATTTGGCTTCGGCCTTCACGGCCGGGAAGCCTTCTTCGACTTCCTTGTCATTGTAGGCGACGCGGATGCCCTTGCCGCCGCCGCCAGCCGATGCCTTGATCATGACCGGATAGCCAATCTCCTTGGAGATCTTCACGGCTTCCTTCGTATCTTCGATCAGGCCCATATGGCCCGGCACGGTGTTCACGCCTGCTTCGGCAGCCAGTTTCTTGGAGCTGATCTTGTCGCCCATCGCGTCGATGGCGAAGGCGTTCGGACCGATCCAGCCGATGCCCTCTTCTTCCAGGCGCTTTGCGAAACCGGGATTTTCGGACAGGAAGCCGAAGCCCGGATGGATGGCTTCCGCGCCCGTGGCCTTCACAGCCTCGATGATCTTGTCGGCGACCAGATAGGATTCGGCGGCCGGGGACGGGCCGATATGCACGGCTTCATCAGCCATCTCGACCGCCATCGAACCGGCATCTGCATCGGAGTAAACAACCACGGTCTGCACGCCCATACGGCGGCAAGTCTTGATGACGCGGACGGCGATCTCGCCCCGGTTTGCAATCAGGATCTTCTTGAACATCTCTACCCCGGCAGGCCTTATAAAACTTACAGCTTGCCGCAGTTACGCCGCACACCCGAACTTGTCCACACATGACGGAGCGACAAAAGGCCTTGAGAAAGACAGCAACACATGTTAGTGAACGCTCACTATTTGACAGGAGGCCGCCATGGCCACAATCCGGATTGACCCGCAACACTTGCAGAGCGAGGGCGTGATCGACGCCGATACAGCCGCTCTCATCGAGGCGAATGCCTTGCCGGACGCCCGGTTCGGCCTGTTTGTGAACCTGTCCCTGATCATGGGTGCACTGGCGGTCGCCGCCGGCACGATTGCGCTTGTGCCTGACGCTACGACAGGCCTGTTGCTCGCTATCGCGGCCATCGCTGCAGCTGAATTGACCCGCCGGTTCGCGCCCGGCGCGTCGCTGAAAGTCCTGTCAGCAGGCCTTGCCCTTATGGGTGTGCTTGGACTCGCAGGCTGGATTGGCTGGCAATATGAAGACGCTTCAGATACGACCCTGCCCGCCCTGCTGATCACCCTGCTGCTGGGCGCAGGCGCTGTCTGGTTCCGGTCGGCCTTCCTGATGGTCCTCTCGGTATTGGCGTTTGGTGCCGTCTTCGGCACGGGCACCGGCTACTGGCATGCCTGCTACGGACTCTTTGTCGAGCAGCCCACAATCACAATCGCCGTGTTCGGCGCGATGACAGCTGGCCTCTATGTCCTGCGCGACCGGATCGCCGAGACATGGAAGAACCTGGCCGGGATTGCCGCACGCACAGCTTTCTTCCTGGTCAATTTCGCTTTCTGGATCGGCTCGCTCTGGGGCGACGACCTTGGGCCGGACTATCGCTATTCAGAAGAGACAGACTGGGAAACCTGGCGCGCCGCCACCACGCACGTGCCGGAAGCTGTCTTCTCCATCGGCTGGCCTGTTCTGCTGGTCGCGATCATGGCGCGCACCCGGAATGGTGGCTTCGTGTCGGTGACGGCAACCGTCTTCCTCGCGATCCACGCCTACACGCAGTATTTCGAGACCTTCGGGGCTCACCCGTGGACGCTGCTGGTCGGCGGAATCGTGCTGGTCGGGCTGGCCGTTGGCGCGGCGAAGCTGATGAAACTGCCTGCGCGTACCTAGTCGTCCCGGCCCTCGATCTTGGCTTCGAAGGCGCGCACGCGGGCCGTCAGCGACACGAGGAAAGCGGTCGACCAGCTGATCAGCAGGAACCCGTTCATGGATTCGGCCACGCCCAGCATCCGCCACTTGTGCGACAGGATCACGTCCCCGAACCCCACCGTTGTGAAGGTCGAAGTGGAAAAATAGACCGCCGTTTCGATCTGGTGGAGTTCGCCAACGAAGAGATAGGCGAAGGCATAAAGCCAGATCTGCAGCGAATGCAGGGCAAACAGGCTGAACACGACGATCAGGATGCCAATTCCCTGCCCGATGGTTTCGCCCATTCTTGACGTTCGGCGCCGGAATTCCCCTCCCCGCTGGCGCAACAGGGCCGTCAGGCCGACCAGCCCGGCGAAGTGAATCGCGAAAGTGATGGCGACCATAAACGTCGCTACAGCCAGATTCTGGAACAGGATCATGTCCTGAGCCTCCATTTGCAAACCCCAGTTTACCCTGCAGCCATTTAGCTTTCGTTGACGGAGCGAAAATCTGCCGCCACAAGCCAAGGCACAACAGAAGAGACACGACAGAACAGACAGGGAGGCCGGGCATGGCAGACACGAAAGATCTCGCGGGACGCAAGGCAATTGTTACAGGGTCAGCCACCGGGCTGGGGCGCTCGATCGCGCTGCGACTGGCCGAGCGCGGCGCCGATGTGATCATCAACTGCACCAAGTCTGTCGCCGATGCCGAGCAGACCGTTTCCGATTGCCAGGCTTTCGGGGCACAGGCGCGGCTGGTACAGGCCGATGTCTCCACTGAAGAAGGCTGCAAGGCCCTCGCCGACGCCGCCAGCACATGGGGCCGTCTGGACATCCTGGTCAACAATGCGGGAATCACCCGCCATGCCCGCGACCATGCCGACCTCGACGCCCTCTCCCGGCAGGATTTCCTCGACATCTATGCCGTGAACGTTGCGGGCCCCTTCCTCATGATGCAGGCCTGCAAGTCACTCCTGGTGAAAAGCCATGAGGAAACCGGCCGGGCAGCGGCAGTACTGAACGTGTCTTCCATCGCAGGTGTGACCGGGGTGGGATCTTCGGTTGCATATGCCGCCTCAAAAGGCGCTTTCAACACGATGACGCTGTCTCTTGCCCGTGCGCTCGCCCCGGCGATCAGGGTTAACGCAATATGTCCGGGATTCATCGGCACGCGCTGGTTCAAGGATCAAATGGGTGAAGAACAATACAGAAAGATGGAGGCAGGTGTCGCTGCGTCAGTCCCTCTGAATGTGGCCAGTGGCCCCGAAGATATTGCAGATTCGGCCGTTTTCTTCTGCACGGATGCGAGTCGGCATGTGACCGGCGAAACCCTGCTCGTGGATGCCGGAATGCACCTCGGCTACGCCCCGCTGGTCGCCCGGTAGCGCACAAAACAAAGGCAGCACTGCCTCAAGTCTGCTCAATTCAGGGGCGATCCTGAACTCGGTACCCGGATAACTTCTTTTTCAGTCCGCAGCTGCCCAAAGCCGCGGCAATCTGGCCCCGGCGCTCAATGAAGCGCGCTCTTAAAAAGAACGGGGAAGTTCAAATGGTATCCAAGTTTACACGGGCGGGGGTCGCCCTCGCAGCACTCGCCGCCGCAGCCGGCGGCGCCTACGCCGAAGGCGAATGGTCGGGTAATGTCGCGCTGACGACAGACTATGTCTGGCGCGGTATTTCGCAGTCCAACGAAGATTTCGCCATCCAGGGCGGCTTCGACTACTCCAATGCATGTTCTACGCCGGTACCTGGGCATCGAACATCGACTTCGGCGACGAGCCGGAAGACGCCAATCTGGAACTGGACCTGTATGGCGGTCTCGCGGGGGAGACTGAAAGCGGGATCAGCTGGGACGTCGGCTTCATCTACTACGCCTATCCGGACACGGAAGAAGCAGACTACGACTTCGTCGAACTGCAGGGCGCACTCGGCTACACCTTCACTGGCGGCGTGTCCGTCGGCGGCGCTGTGTACTACGACCCGGACAATGAAAACCTCTATGTCGAAGGATCTGCGGACTACTCCTTCACAGACGAGTTCGCTGTGAGCGCATCTGTCGGTAACTACAGCTACGATGCTGGCGGCGACTACACCAACTGGTCGCTCGGCGGCACCTACTCCCTGCCGGTCGGCATCGATGTTGACCTGCGCTACTGGGATACCGATGGCGACGACATCTATGGCTCGATTGCCGAGTCGCGCGTTGTCGTGACGCTGGCGAAGTCTCTCTAAGGCTTCGAGTTCCTCCAACTGCGCGGGGATCATGCCCTCCTCCACGCGCAGCAAGGTGAAGGCCGCTGGTTCCCGCCGGAACTGGCGGCCTTTGTTTTACCCCAATGCATTCCTATCTTTATCCCATGGGGGTTCCCCAAAATCAGATTGACCTGAAGGAGACGATTGCGTGGCAGCCGAGTTCACCCCTGTGCAAGCTGTCGATGCGCTCGTTCCGGCAATCACGCTGCTGGGCTTTGGCGCCGCCTCAGCCCTGGTGACGAAGGCCGCCCGCCTTAGCCCCATCGTTGGCTACCTTATTGTTGGCATACTGATTGGGCAGCATGGCCTCGGGTTAATTCATGAGAGTTCCGCCACGCACTTGCTTGCCGAGCTGGGCGTGGTCTTCCTGCTGTTCGACATTGGCATGCACGTTTCGATGCGGGAGCTAAAAGAGAGCCGGCGGGATCTGCTGGGTCTCGCGCCAGCGCACCTGATGCTGACGGGCCTGATGAGTGCCGGCGCCCTCTGGCTAATCGGGATCGCATGGCCGGTCGCCCTGGCTGTCGGGCTCAGCCTCGGCCTGTCCTCCACGGCAGTCGTCGCACGCATCCTGACCGAGCGCGAACAGAATTCATGCCCCATCGGCCGAACGGCAACGCATGTCCTGATTTTCCAGGACATGGTGGCGATCTTCCTGATGATCTACGCAACATCTCTCGGCGGCGCGGAAACAGGCGCCTCCGGGCTGGCGGGGATCATCTCCACCCACTTGCTCGCCGGGGCGGACCTGCCGCTGATCGGCTCACTGGCCTTGTCACTCGTTCAAGCGGGCCTTGCCTTCTACGCAGCGGTGCTGGCCGGTAAATACCTGATCAATCCCCTGTTCCGCACACTTGTGGCCATCCGGAACGAGGAAGCCTTACGGCCTTCACCCTGCTGTTCGTGCTGGCAGCCGCCTGCGCGACAGCAATGAGCGGCTGTCCCTCACGCTTGGCGCCTTCCTGGCCGGCCTCGCCGTTTCGGGCACGCCCTACCGCCACGAAGTGCAGACCGAAATGGCGCCCTTCCGCAGCCTACTCCTCTCCTTCTTTTTCATCAGTGTGGGGCTCTCCATCGATGTGCCTGCCCTACTGCGCAACTTGCCGTTCGTCCTGCTGGCCGCCGGCGCCCTGATCAGCATGAAGTCCGCGCTTGGCTTTGCCGCAGCGCGCCTCAATGGCTGGAGCGTGCCGGGCGCAACGCAGATGGCGTTCCTTCTGGCGCAGGGGTCGGAGTTTACACTGGTCATTCTCTCGCTGGGCGCCATCGTCACCGGCATGCCCGTTCCGCTGATGAGCAGCGTGGTAGCAGCCGTCGCGCTGTCGCTCGCCATTGCGCCCGTCTGGGCAGGCCTCGGCGCGCGCCTTTCCCGCGAGATTGTCCGGCGCACCCAATCCCGGACCGAAGCAGCGCCTGCCTCGACGCCCCTGCTGGACCGTCCGGTCATCATCGTTGGCATGACGCAAACCGGCCGCCTCGCCGTCGACGCGCTGGAAGATCACGGCATCCCTTATCTCGCGACGGAGTTCGATCCCGACAGGATGCTGTCAGCGGTCGCGGATGGCTACAAAGTCTCGTTCGGGGATGCGTCCAACATCAAGCTGATCGAGGCGATCGGCGGCAACAAGGCACGGGCCATGGTGCTGGGCATACCGCGCTATGAAGTCTCCCTCGATGTGACGCCCGTCGTCCAGCGCCGTTTCCCGGACCTCAAACGCTTCATCACCGTCGACTCGCCGGAGGACATGGTGCGCTTCTCCGAACTCGGCATCCGTACCCATTTCGCCATGGGGGAACCGCGCGGCATCGAAATGGTGATCGACATGCTGAACGCGCTGGGCGTGCCTGAAGATGAGGTGAGTGCGTGGATCAGCCACGAAACCGAACGCTTCGCGATTGGCGAGGCCAAGCCGGACGAGGATGATGAAGATCTCGATCCCCTCGATTCCGACCTCGATCAGGCTGCCTGACAAGCAATCCTGAGAATCAGTTGAAGCGCGGGCTGGAAATTGCGCGGAATGCCGTCTATAGGCACCATCATTCCCGTCAGGAGGCTTAAATGCGCATTGGTGTTCCAACTGAAATCAAGAAACAGGAATCTCGTGTCGGCCTGACGCCTGAAAGCGTCGGGGAGCTCGTTCGGGCGGGCCATGAGGTCGCCATCCAGGATGGCGCGGGCCTCGGATCCGGCTTCTCGAATGAAGATTACACCCGTGTTGGCGCAAAGATCCTGCCGGACGCCGATGCCGTCTTCAAAGCCTCGGAACTGATCGTGAAGGTGAAAGAACCGCAGCCGGAAGAGACCGCCCGTCTCACGCCCGAACACACGCTCTTCACCTATCTCCACCTGGCGCCGGACCCCGTTCAGGCCGAAGGCCTCAAGAAGTCCGGCTGTCTCGCCATCGCCTATGAGACCGTCACCGACGCGCAGGGCGGCCTGCCGCTGCTGAAGCCCATGAGCCAGGTGGCTGGCCGCATGTCGATGCAGGTCGCCGCCTGGGCCCTGATGCGCACCAAGCGCGGCCGCGGCATCCTGCTGGGCGGCGTGCCCGGCGTTGCGCCGTCGAAAGTCGTCATCATCGGCGGTGGCGTCTCCGGCACACATGCGGCGGAAATCGCCGTCGGCATGCGCGCCGACGTCACCGTCTTTGACCGGAACAATCGCCGCCTCGACGAACTCGACAGCGAATTCCGCGGCAGCCTGAAGACGATGTACTCCACGGCCCACTCGCTGGCCGAAGCCATCAAGGAAGCCGACCTTGTCATCGGCGCCGTGCTGATCCCGGGCGCAGCCGCTCCGAAACTGGTGACCAAGGCCCAGCTGAAGACGATGAAGCCCGGCGCCGTGCTGGTCGACATCGCCATCGACCAGGGCGGCTGTTTCGAGACCAGCCACGCCACCACGCACGAAGATCCGATCTATGAGGTCGACGGCGTGCTACACTACTGCGTGGCCAACATGCCGGGCGCCGTGCCGCGCACGTCAACCTATGCGCTGAACAACGCCACCCTGCCCTTCGTGATGCAGATCGCAAACAAGGGCGCGCGCGAAGCAATCAACGCCAACCCGCACCTCGCCAACGGCCTGACGGTCGATGCAGGCAAGATCGCCCACGAAGCCGTCGCCCATGATCTCGGTGAAGAATACGTCCGGCCGGACTGGCTGAAGGCCTGAGGCCTCGGGCACCGGTCAGGCGTAGTAGGCCCGCACCTCTTCCAGCCAGTCGAGCCGGGCGCGCAGCATGTGCTGGGCGCCGGCGACGGTCAGCGCGTCAAAATCCCGGCCTTCCGCGGCTAGCTGGTCGCGGCTTGCCTCGACGCGGTCGAGTGAAGCCTGCGTCGCGGCCATCATCTCTTCGACGACCGGAACCCGGTCACCCGGTGCCAGCAGCCTGATGAAATTCAGGCGTGTACGGACAGGGTCGGCCGATGGCTCGCCGACCCATTCGGGTACATCCTTCAACCAGGACTGAGCGGCTTTCCTGCCCGCAGGCGTCGCTTCGATTTCCTTGGACCCCCGGCCATCGGATTCGACATCGTGGCGGGTCAGCAAGCCCCGTTCGGTCAACCGCCGGATCAGGGGATAAATGGACCCCGTACTGGCGCGCCAGGTCGAGGTCAGTGACTCCTCGAACTGCTTGCGGATACTGTAGGCCGTGCACGGCCCTTCGAGCGCGATCAGCGCCAGAACGCAGGCCTCCAGCTCCGTCATGCTTTTCCGGTCATCCACGTTTTTGCTTGCCATTCACATCCACCTGACCTTATTTAGTGCGAATCGCACTATTCGGACACTGGATCAAGCATGACAGACGCATCCCCAATGAAAAAAGCGGCAACCTGGCTCCTTTGGGCCCTTCCATTGATCTTTCCTCTGGTCCTGCCGGGCATTGGCGCCCTGTTTTCACTTGTTGTCGTTGTCCTGGCGCTGATCTTCCACAAGGACGCCCGGCGCGCGACCCTGCGCTGGTGGGGCGACCGTCCCGGCCGCATGATCCTCATCGGCATTGGCGCGGGCATCGCCATTCACATTGCCTTCGCGGTTCTTGTCGAACCCCTGATCCAGATGCTGCTCAACGAAGAAATCGACCTCAGCAATTTCGATGCGGTGAAGGGCAATGTCGCCAACTACCTGATCCTGCTGGCGATCGGCATCTTTTTTGGCGGCTTCGCGGAAGAGCTGATGTTCCGGGGCTTTGTCGTCGGCTGGGGCGAACGCCTGTTCGGCGGCGGGGCAATCTTGCTGGTCGTGCTCTCCGCAGTCGTCTTCGGCGCTGCCCACCTCTATCAGGGACCGTCCGGTATGTTGTCCACCGGACTGATCGGTCTTTTGTTTGGCCTGCTCTATCTAGCCACGGATCGCCGGCTGATCGCCTGCATGCTGGCACACGCCACGGTCGACATTCTTGGCATCACAGAGCTCTATGTCGGCCACCCTTTCCTGCCGCCCCTGGTCGGCGCATGATCCGTGTGACGACCACATGCTCATCTAAAAATATCAACAAAAACCGCGCTCTCTGAACTTTTATAACGATTTTGTTCAGATAGCGCCGTCCTGTGCTATCATTCCCTGACTCGCCGCTCGGCGGCGCGTCAGAACTCCTCCCGGCAACTGTCCAAAACGGACACGCAATCCAGTGGGAGGGAATCCAGATGCTTCGTGCACTCGCAATCACCTACAGCCTGGTCTGTTACGCCATCGGCGTCGCCGCGCTTACCTATCTCATCCTGTTCGTGGCCGGCCTTTTCGTGCCGGTGACAATCAATGCCGCTTCGCCACTCGCGCCGGAAATATCCAGCCTGCCAGCCGTGTTGTGGAATATTGTCCTCGTCGCGATCTGGGGCACCCAGCACACTTTCATGGCTAGCGCCGGGTTCAAGACATGGTGGACCCGCCACTGCCCTGCCGCGATCGAGCGCAGCACATACGTGCTGTTCGTCGCACTCTTCACGGCCGGTCTCGTACTTTTCTGGGCCCCGCTGCCGGACACGCTGTGGAATCTGGAAGGCAGCACCCTCGGCACAGTCCTGCTGGCGACCTATTTCTCCGGATGGGTCATCACGCTGGTCTCGACCTTCCTGATCAACCACTTCCACCTGTTCGGTCTGCAGCAGGCCTGGACCTCGCTGAGCAAGACCGAGTCGAAGCGGGCAACCTTCCGTACGCCGCTCTTCTACAAACTGGTGCGCCATCCAATGATGACGGGCATCCTGATCGCGCTCTGGTCGGTGCCGCACCTGACGATCGGCCGGCTCGTCTTCAACATCGCGATGACCGCCTATGTCTTCATCGGCATCTATTTCGAGGAAAAGACCCTGGTCGCCGATCTGGGTGCGGAATACGAGGCGTACCGCCACGAGGTTCCGAGTGTCATTCCGGGCCTGCCGGCTCGACCCTCCCCGGCATCTCCCGCCTGAGTCCGGTGCAGGCCGGAAAGGAACCGCCCGGTGTTTCCACCGGGCGGTTTTCTTGTCGGAAGTTCAAGTCAGGCCAAAGTCAGACCGGAAATCAAGACAGCGCGGCGATCGCGTCATCGATCGTGGCACGGGGCCGGTCGAGGATGGCGCTGATCTGGGCGCGCTGTTCAATGGCGAGCCACAGGCCCAGCACTTCGACATCGACCACGCGCCATTCACCCTGGCGTTCGAGTACGCGCCAGCGGACCATCAGTGGGTCTTCGCCCCGAGGCGTAATGCGGGTTTCGACGATGGAATCGGTCGCGCTGCGGTCCTTTGACCCGAGCACGACGATATCGGCGTCCTGGAATTTGTCGGCATTGTCCCGAAACGTTTCGGCGAGGAAGATCGTCAGGGCGTCGGTGAAACGGGCCTGTTCTTCGGCGCTGACACGGCGGGCGTGCTTGCCAAGGGCAAAACGGGCAACGGCGGCGACATCGATAGACCGGGTAAAGGCTTCTTCGCCTTTCACCGGATCGGAAATATCAGCGGCAGCACCGGCGATCAGCGCTTCAGCCTCAGGGCCAGCCAGCGCCGGAAGCGGCGCCAGGACGAGGGCAGCGGTAAAAAGGAGCGTGCGGATCATCGAACTCAATCCTTCAGGTTGAACGGCACACTACATATGGCGTGCCACCCCGCTGAGTTCCCTTGGTAACTATATAGTAATCATGCAGAATGCGCATGAGCCGGACCTCTTGAAATGTTGGAATCCGAATCAGGCGCGACTTTCGTGCCACATCGGGGCGTTTCTGTTTCAGGCTGAAACGATCCGGACAAAGCTGTGATGCAATGATCACAAGCATTTGTCTGAAATGGAATTTTTGGTGAATCGGCCGGTAACCATAAAATGAAGGGCAGATGCCCTACCCCGGCAGGCCCGCAATGTCCGGGCCGATGCCGGAGAAAAAAACAAATGGGAATCCGGTGTGGTGCGCGCTGTGGGACTCGAACCCACACTCCCGAAGGATGGGGATTTTAAGTCCCCTGTGTCTACCATTCCACCAAGCGCGCGAACCTTGTGGTTGCCTTTCTGGCATACACGCCCAATCCGCTACAACACCATGTGTCATTGCAGGTTATCCGCGCGATTCCCCGTTGACGGGAAGCACTTTTGATCCACGCTTGGTCATCGCCAACACTCGTGGATTTCCCATGACAAACCAGAAGATGACGACCCGCCTCGCCGCCGCAGGCCTGAGCCTCCTCATGTGCGCCTGCACGGCCATTGCTGAAGGTCCGCCACCGGCACCGAAACTCAGCGAAACCGCTACGCCGGTGACTGAGGATACGGAATACCTGCGTACGGCCCCCGCGCCGGACTATTGGGCCTTCGCGCCGTTCGTGAAGCCGCAATTTACGAATTCCGCCTGCTCCATCGCGTCCGTCACCGGTGTCGTGAACGGCCTTCGCGGCCTTCCCGTGTTGGCGAAGGACTCGGTCACGACACAGCCTGGCATGCTGGAGATCACGGGCGAGCCGGTCTGGGCCAGTGTTTCTGCCGAAGGGGGTGACGGGGTGACGTTCGATCAGCTGGTCGCGTTCACAGAGGCTGCCCTCGCCGCGAACGACCTTGCCGGCTACCAGACCGAAGTCTTCCATCCCGCAGCGGCCAACGAGGCAGCGCTGGACCAGATGCGCGCCATGCTGGTCGCGAACGAAGTATCTGCCGAGGATGCGCTGCTGGTCTATTTCAACCAGGGCGTCGTCACGGGCGACTGGGACGGCCCGCACGTGTCGGTCATCGGGGCCTATGACGCCGAAAAGGACCGCGTGCTCGTGCTGGAAGTCGATCAGGAATGGTACATCCCCTACTGGACGCCCGCCGAAACGCTGCTCGCCGCCATGGTAAAACCGACCAGCGCCGAGCATGGCGTGCTGGAAGGCCAGACCGGCGGCTTCGTGCACGTCTACAAGTAATCCTCCCGGCCGGGGTGGACTTGGCGGCGCTTGCCGGGCGATGCTGCCCGGTGAGTGACACTGCCACCCCGCCGGAGGATCCGATGCTGAAAGCCCTGCCCTTCCTGTGGTTCCTTCTGGCCGCGCTGGGCGCCGCCGCACAATTCGTCGTGGCGAGCCTCTCAGGCGCGGAGGCCATGGGCACGATGCTGTTCAGCTCCGCCTCCATGGTCCTGATCGCGACGGTCAGCGCGATCGGTATGGCGCTGGTCTACCTGCTGATCCAGCGCACACGGCCGTCCACCTCGGTGGCCATCGTCGGCTACAGCCACCTCTTCCTGGCAGGCGCCGCCTATGTCGGTCAGGCGGTCGGCAATCTGGAGCGCAACCGTTACCTGGCCGGCACCGGCGGAGACATGACCGCTGCCGGCTTTGCCTACACCGCCAGCGGCCTTGCCAGCCTGCTGGCAGGGATCGTCTTCATCCTGGCGCTGATCGTGGCGCTGAATACGCGCCACGAACGCCTTGAGGATATTTTCTAGATGAACCGCGCGGCTACCGCCCTGCCCTGGATCTGGGCGACCAGCGGCATTTTGGGCACGCTCCACACTTATTATTTTACCGGATCACAGCTCGGCTTCAGCCTGGCGAACCTGTCCGGCGTGATCACCCGCGACCAGGGCGCGGGTCTGCTCGCTGGTATCGTGGTGGGCCTCACCTATGCAGTGATATTGAAACCTCGCGAAAACCGCAGGCGGATCACTTTGCTGGGCTATCTGCACCTTGCCTGTATCGTCGGCGCCTTCGTGGCCAGCTTTGTTCACGGCCTGAACGCGCTGCACAACAGCGACTATGCCTGGTCAGCAATGGCAGAAAGAGGGTCAGCCAGGTGGTTCATCCGGCAGGCCTCCATCTATCTGACACCGATTGGCTTCGTATTTTATATCGCGGCGCTGGTTACTGCCCTGCGGACAAAAACCAGCGCCACGGAAGTTTTCTAGACGACGCGTTCGAACACGGCGGCCAGGCCCTGTCCGCCACCGATGCACATTGTCTCAACGCCATAGCGGGCTTCGCGGCGGTCCATCTCACGCAGCAGCGTGGTCAGGATGCGCACACCCGTACAGCCGACGGGGTGGCCGAGCGAAATGCCGGAACCGTTGACGTTCAGGCGGGTCATGTCGTCATCGCTGAAGTTCAGCGCCTTGGTACAGGCGAGCACCTGCGAGGCGAAGGCTTCGTTCAGCTCGAAGAGGTCAATGTCCTTCAGCTCCAGCCCGGCGCGCGCCATGGCTTTCTCCGAAGACGGCACCGGGCCGATGCCCATGACTTCCGGGCCGACACCGGCCACCTGCCAGGACAGCATCCGGCCGAGCGGCTTCAGGCCATACTTGTCGGCCGCCTCGCGCGTACAGACGATACAGACCGCCGCACCGTCATTCTGGCCGGAAGCGTTACCTGCGGTGACGGTGGCGTCCGGGTCTGCCTTGCCGCGGATGGCGCGAAGGGAGGAGAGTTTTTCCAGCGTCGAGTCGGCGCGGATATGTTCGTCCTTGTCCACGACCGTGTCGGATTTGCGGCCTTTCACCGTGAACGGAATGACCTCGTCGTCGAACTTTCCGGCGGCCTGCGCCGCAGCGGCCTTTTGGTGGGAATTGTAGGCAAACTCGTCCTGCGCTTCGCGGGTGATCTGGTAGTCACGGCGCAGGTTCTCTGCCGTCTCGATCATGCCGCCCGGCACGGGGTGGAACTTGCCGCCCGCCGTGTAACGACCACGCGACAGGCCGTCATGCAGCATCAGGCCGTCGCCCTTGATGTCCCAGCGCATATCGATGGAGAAGAAGGGCGCGTTGGACATGCTTTCCGCACCGCCCGCAATGACGAGATCGTTCGCGCCGGAGCCGACCTGCATGATCGCATTGATCACCGCCTGCAGGCCCGAGCCGCAGCGGCGGTCGATCTGGTAGCCGCCGGTTGTTGTGGTCAGGCCAGCATCCAGCGCCACCATGCGCCCGAAGGCCGGAGCTTCCATGGTCGGATAGCACTGCGCGAAAATACAGTCTTCGACCGCTTCTGCCGGAAGGCCGGTTCGCTTCATCAGCTCACTGATAACATGACTCGCCATTTCATGGGCATGCACTGTCTTGAAGCTGCCGCCAAAGCCACCGACCGCGGTGCGTACGGGTTCACAGATTACAACGTCTCTCATCGGATTTATCCTTGCTGGTCGCGGCCACGGGCGGTGACCTGTTTGCGGGCCTCTTCCACGGAATCGGCGGTAACGGAGTTGGCGTGCTCGATCGAGCGGCGCACTTCTTCTTTCATGGCGTCGGCGAACGGCATACCGAAGCCGTCATCGATCAGCGCCTTGTACTTCTTCAGCAGCACGGGCTGCGTGCCGCACATTTCGTGCGCCAGCTTCATGGCGGCGGGGACAAGCTCGTCCGCCTTGTAGACGCGGTTTACCAGGCCCCAACGCTCGGACATCTCGGCGTCGATAAAGTTGCCGGTGAAGGACAGTTCCTTGGCGCGGCTGATGCCGATCAGGCGCGAAAGTTTCTGCGACAGGCCCCAGCCCGGCACGATACCGACGCGGGCATGCGTGTCGGCGAACTTTGCATTCTCGGAGGCCAGCAGCACGTCGCACATCAGGGCCAGCTCAAACCCGCCAGTGATGGCAAAGCCGTTGATCGCGCCAATGATTGGCCACGGATAGGCTTCCATCGCGGCGAGGATGTTGATCGCCTTGGAGTCTTCGTCGGCGCCGAGGGCAAAGCCGGTCTGGCCAGCCTCTTTCAGGTCGACACCGGCGGTGAATGCCCGGCCTGCACCGGTCAGTACGACGGCGCGAATTTCCGGATCGTCCTTCAGTTCGGTGAACACGCGCACGATCTCGGCGCGCAGGGCCCGGCTGAGCGCATTCAGCGCGTCCGGCCGGTTCAGGGTCACAAGGGCGACCGGTCCGTCGCGCTCTACAAGAATAATTTCGTCAGCCACGATGGCCTCCCTTTTCGTCTGTCTTTGTCGGCTCAGGCCTGTTTCCGGCGGAACAGGGCCACGAAGGCCATCATCAGGGCAACGAGCGCTATCGCCGCAGCCAGGAAGAAAAGGCCAAATTTCAGGGGCGTCAGCCACTCCTTGGTGTCGAGCACATCAACCGTACCGTGCAATGCCAGCGCCTGGACGGTATTTTCGGTCAGATCCACGATGATCGTGGCCAGCGCGGGCATCGCTGCGGCGCCGCCAAGACCGCTGAAATATCGCAGCGCCATGGCCGCGAAGAACCCGCCATAGGCAAGCGGAAACGCGGTATCCAGCGTCACGGTGACCCAGAAATGCATGTCCCGCTGCTCTGGCGTCATGGCCGCGATGATCTCGCGCGACTGCACCATCGAAGACGACGTATCGAGATAGACCCCGCCGACGTCGCTTCTGAAATAGCCAAACCCGGCACCGATCACGATCATCAGGACAAACAATGTCCAGATGACCGGCGTTCGTCTCAGGAAATTTGTCACGTATTGGCGTCCTCCAGCCGCTCGGGTCTTACGCCCGCCTTTTCGATGATCGCCGACAGTTTCGCGGCGACCTCTTCAATCAGCTCTTGATGGAGGGTGGAGGCGACAAGGTGCACGCCGCTGTCGCCTACCGTCCGGAACCAGGGATAGGAGCCGAAGGAGACCTGCGGCATCTCCTTGGCCAGCGCACCCAGCGGCTCGGCAATGTCCCCTTCCCGGAGGCCCGTGCCGCGGATCGTGATCTTGTGGACAACGGCGCCGGTTTCGAGGCGCGGGCCGATGTCTTCCAGCATGGCGCGGGCGACCTGCGGCACACCGGCCAGCGTGAACACATTGCCTGTCTGGAAACCCGGCGCGCCGGACACCGGATTGGCGACGATGCTCGCCCCGTGCGGGATGCGCGCCATGCGCCGGCGGGCGGGCGTGTATTCGGTGCCCATGGCATTGTAGCGCTCGGCCAGCATGGCGGTGACTTCCGGATGTTCCGAAATGCCGACACCGAAGGCCTTGGCGATGGCGTCTGCCGTGATGTCGTCATGCGTCGGGCCGATGCCACCGGTCGTGAAGACATAGGTGTATTTTGCCCGCAGCGCGTTCACCGCTGCAACGATCTCGTCCTCGATGTCGGGCACGGTCCGGCTTTCACGCACCGGAATGCCGAGCGGGGCCAGATAGGTCGCGATCTGCTGGAGATTGATGTCCCGGGTACGCCCGGACAGGAGTTCATCTCCGATCAGGAGGACGGCGGCGGTGGGTGAACTACGGTCAGTCATGCCATTCCATCCCCCAAGCAGCGTCACTCTGCAAGCGCGCGATAAACGAGATCGGCGGATTCCTTCCGCGATGCCCGGTCAGAGCCACCCGGAAAACGCTGGACCATGCCGATGAAAAAGAGGTCGTTGACCGGATCGATCCAGAACCATGTCCCGGCCGCGCCGGTCCAGTAGTAGGAGCCCTCCGGCTGGGCTGCGCCAGCCGCCGACGAGTCGACATATATGGCAAAGTCCAGTCCGAACCCTTGTCCAGTCATTTGCGGATTGGGCGTGGTACCGTCCGAGAACAGGCTGACGCCCTCCGGCAGCACATTGGTCCGCATCAGCTCCACCGTCTCCGGTTTCAGGATACGCACACCGCCGAACTCACCGCCATTGACCAGCATCTGGCAGAAACGGGCATAATCACCCATGGTCGAAACAAGCCCGTGCCCGCCTTTCTCCATACCGATCTCGCCTTCCCGGAAGGCAAAGCTCGCCGCCTCGATCGGCACGAGTTCGCCCGTCTCGGCATCCGGTGTGAAGACATCGGAGAAGCGGTCGCGTTTCTCCTCCGGCACAAAGAAGCCGGTATCCACCATGCCGAGCGGCGTGAAGATTTCATCCTCAAGATATTGGCCGAGGCGCTTGCCGCTCAGTTTCTGGACAATATAGCCCTGCACATCGACGGCGGTGCTGTAGGCCCAGTCGGTGCCCGGCTGGTAGAGCAGCGGCATTGTCGCGAGCCGCGAAATATAGGTTTCAAGGTCCGGCGCGCCGAGCACGTCCGCAGCCGCATACATGTTGTTGACCGGGTCGTCGCTGAACAGGCCATAGGCAAAGCCCGCCGTATGGCTCATCAGTTCGCGCATCGTTGCGGGCCGGTCGGCATTGACCAGGATCGGTTCTCCAGCCTCGTCGAGACCTTCGAACACTTTCAGGTCCGCCAGTTCAGGCACGTATTTCGTGATCGGATCATCCAGACTGAACGCCCCGTCCTCATAAAGCGTCATCAGGGCAACGCCCGTGACCGGTTTCGACATGGAATAGATGCGGAAAATCGTGTCTTCCCGGATCGGCGCCTGGTCGGCGGCGCGGCGGATACCGTACTGGTCGTAATTGATGACCTCGCCATCCTTCACCAGCAAGGTGGAGATCCCCTTCACCTTCCCATCATCGACCGATTTGCGCATCGCAGCGTCCAGCTCGGCCAGTCCGTTGACGGAAAATCCGGCTGGCGATTCCGTTTGATCGAGGTATTCGAACGTGTTCGCCTGCGGTTCGGCCGCCGGTGCGGTGGTGCAAGCCGCCAGGCCGAACAGGGCCACGGCGGACAGGATCGCGCTGGTCTGATGTTTCATAATGGCTCCCCTTGCCGGATATGTCTTGCAGGCGTCGGTCGCGCCCTTGCCCCCACATTACAGAGATCAATTGCCCGGCGCCAAGCTGAACCTCGCGGCAAGTGGGGCAGCGGGAAGACATCCCCATCCGGCATTCACACACCGCGCGGTGGAATTTCGGGGCTCAAACTGCTATCTGTTCTCAAAAGACGCCTGTTTTTGACTTCAGGCCCTCCAAAGGCACAGACATGACCGACACGAACCTCCTTCTGCCCATGCGCACGGGCGAAATCCGCATTCACGACGCCGAAGGCTTCGCAGGGATGCGCAAGGCCGGGCGCCTCGTGGCGGAATGCCTCGACATGCTGGTGCCGGAGGTGAAGCCGGGCGTAACGACCGAACACCTGGACAACCTGATCCGCGAGTTCGTACTGGACCATGGCGCGACCTCCGCGACGATCGGCTATCGTGGTTATCGCCACGCCTCCTGCATCTCGCTGAACCACGTGATCTGCCACGGCATTCCGGGGCCGAAACCGCTGAAGGAAGGCGACATCGCCAATATTGACGTGACGCTCATCATCGATGGCTGGCACGGCGACCATTCGCGCATGTACGGCGTCGGCGAAGTGAAGCGGAAGGCCGAGCGCCTGATGGATGTCACCTACGAAGCCATGATGGCCGGCATCGCGCAGGTGAAGCCGGGTAACCGCTTCGGCGACATCGGCGGCGCGATCAGCGAGATCGCCCGCAAGAACCGCATGTCCGTCGTCGAGGACTTCTGCGGCCATGGCCTCGGCCAGCTGTTCCATGACGAGCCGAATGTGATCCACTCTGCCGACTACAATACCGGCCCGGAGCTGAAGCCCGGCATGTTCTTCACCATCGAGCCGATGCTGAATCTCGGCCGCAAGGACGCGGCCATCCTGCCGGACGGCTGGACGGCCGTGACACGCGACCGCCAACTCTCGGCCCAGTATGAGCATTCGGTCGGGGTGACCGAGGACGGCGTGGAGATCTTCACATCCAGCCCCAAAGGCTGGCACCAGCCGCACAAGGTCGTGCTCTAGGCCCCTATTCCTGCACCGGTTCCGGCGGAGGCGGCGGCGCATAGAACGGCGCGGCCTCGGCTGGCATTTTCTCCATCGAAATGACGATGCCGTGCTCTGCCGCAAGCTGGCCGATGACAGCGCCAGCCTCTTCGGCATTGGCGGGCTTCGCCTCTGCGACGCGCGGGCCGGCAGATTTCATGAATTCCTCAAACGAGCTGCCGGTCGTGGTCATGATCAGTTCGGTCGGCGTGTCGCTGCCATTCCAGAACATGTGGGCATGGCCCCGGGTCAGCGCTGCGAAGTCGCCCGGATTGAGGCGCAGCGTCTCTCCGCCCGACAGCACGTCGAGCGTGCCGGAGAGGACGTAGAAATACTCATCCTCCAGGCTGTGGGTGTGCGGCGGCGAGCCCGGGCTCTTCGGCGGCAGTAGGAATTCGTAGATCGTCACCTCGCCAGCCGATTCCTCGTTCGACAGGAGGAGGCGGACCGGATGAAACGGATTGTCGACCATCTCGCCCGTGGCGGCCCGCACCAGCTTGTCCGGATGGTCAGCATGATCCGCCATGGTCATGGCATGATCATGCGAATGTCCGTCATGGGCACAGGCAGCAAGGCCTAAAGCCATTGCTGGCAGGATTGCGGTCGTCAGTTTCATGGATGCGTCCCCTTTTCTTCAGGCCTCTTGGCGAGCCATGCGTGCAAGGCTTCCACAGGATTCCGCCCCTCGCAAGCGCGCCAAACCTACTTTGTCGAAACGGATTTTCGTGGTTTCTCCGCAAGGATGAAAACCGGAACGGACAAACCGCACTGGCAGGGCCATCGCGAGCGCCTGCGCGGCAAGCTGCTCTCGCGCGGGGCCGCAGCGCTTGATGATTACGAGATTCTCGAAGTCCTGCTGATGGCCTTTATCCCCCGGCGGGACGTGAAGCCCATTGCCAAGGCGCTGGAACTGCAATTTGGCAGTCTCTCAGGTGTGCTGGCCGCGCCTGCGGCCGATCTCGTCAAGGTGGACGGCGTCGGCGAGACGGTCGCCGCCTATCTGAAAGCCGTCGCCGAACTGCAGAGCCGGGCGAGCCTCCAGGAAATCCGCAAGCGCGAAGTCATCTCCTCCTGGTCCGCCCTGCTGGAATATGTCCGCCGCGAGATGCAGCACGAAACGCGCGAGCAGTTCCGCGTGCTGTTCCTCGACCGCAAGAACCAGCTGATCGCCGATGAAGTAATGAGCCAGGGCACAGTGGATCAGGCGCCCGTCTATCCGCGCGAGATCGCCCGGCGGGCGCTGGAACTGGCCGCGTCCAGCCTGATCCTGGTGCACAACCACCCCTCGGGCGACACCACGCCCTCGCGCGCCGACATCGACATGACGCGCGAAATCATCGACGCGCTTATTCCCTTCGAGATTGAGGTTCACGACCACCTGATCGCCGGAACGGGCGGCGTAACCAGCTTCCGCTCGGCCGGACTGATATGACAGTTCCCTTACGATAAGACTTGCGGCGGGCGCGCGGGGCACTACCGTGGTGGCATCGCCAGCAAAATGCTCCGATCAGAAGGGCAGCGCTGAACCGGAGGAGACTACATGAGCGATACGACAGCCGGCCAGGCAGCACAGCCTGGCCATATCACCGGTTTTGGCTCTCGTGGCTACAGGACATACGTCCTGATGTCCCTCATGCTGGTTTACACGCTGAACTTCATCGACCGGTCGCTGATCGGCGTCGTCGGCCAGCCGATCATGGATTCCTTTGGTCTCAGCGATGCGCAATGGGGCCTGCTCAACGGCCCGCCCTTCGCCCTCTTCTACGCCTTGATGGGCATTCCGATCGCCATGTGGGCCGACCGCGGCAACCGCGTGTTCATCATCGGTCTCTGCATCATCATCTGGTCGATCATGACGGCGCTTTGCGGCCTGGCCGCAGGCTTTATCTGGCTGCTGCTTTTCCGCGTCGGGGTCGCCATCGGTGAAGCCGGCTGTACCCCGCCGGCCAACTCGCTGATTACCGACTACTACCCGCCAAAGAGCCGCGCGAATGCGCTCGGCATCTATTCGATGGGCGTCACCATCGGCGGCGTTCTCGCCCAGCTGTTCGGCGGCACGATTGCCTCCATCAAAGGGCCCGACATGGGTGCCTGGCTGCACTCGCTCGGCCTCGGCTTCCTGTTCGATCATCTGAACTGGGAAACGGTCGAAGGCTGGCGCATCGCGTTTGTGGTCATCGGCGCCCCTGGCGTCCTGATCGCAGCGATGATCTGGTTCACGATGAAGGAACCGCCGCGCGGACACTCCGACGCGCCATCCGTCCATGTTGAGAAGGCCGGCATTCTGGAGGCTTTCAAGGAATTCGGCCGGAAGCCGACCTTCTGGTCGCTGTCGCTCGGCGCCGCCTTCGTGGCCTTTGTCGGTTATGGCCTGTTCGCTTTCCAGACCCCGTTCCTGATGCGTGTGCATGGCGTCAGCCTGCATGAGGCCGCAGTGAAGTTCGGCGCCCCGCTGTCCGCTGTCGCCGCGGGCGGCACCTTCCTCGGCGGGTATCTCTCCGAAAAGCTGTCGCACCGCTTCCCCGCTGTCTCGGCTTGGCTGCCCGGTGTGGGCCTGCTGATCGCCGTGCCGGCCTATTCGATCGCCTTCCTGACGACGTCGCTGACCGTTGCGATCTGCTTCTGGGTCGTCGGTGCGATCACGCACTATGCCTATCTCGGCGCCCAATACACGGTGGGCACAGGCATTGTCAGCCCGCGCGCCCGCGCGACGACGATCTCGGTCCTCCTCTTCATCGTCGCCCTGATCGGCAACGGCATCGGCCCGATGTTCACCGGCTGGATGAGTACGCACTTCATGGTGTCGAGCCTGACGAGCCAGGGGCTTGCCGACCAGTTCGCGACCTTCGAGCCAAAACTCTGCGGTGGAAATGTTGCCCAGCTCGGCGCTGACGGCCCTGCCCTCTGCTCGGCCTATGCCGAAGGCCTGCGCCATTCCATGGTCGCCACCGTGATGATCTTCATCATCGCCGCAATTTTCTATTTCCTCGCAGCGCGCACCTTCATGAAGGACCGCTACGACCCAACTGCAACCTCCGGACAAGGATGATTTCGACCCCGGTATACTAACAGGAGACGCCCATGACTGACGCCGCCTTGACCCGACCGGGACACGAAACGGGATACGGATCCTCCGGATACCGCGCCTATGTCCTCAGCGCTCTGCTCGTTGTCTACATCTTCAACTTCATCGACCGGTCGATCTTTGCGATCCTGACCGAGCCGATGAAGACGTCGCTGCAGCTAGAAGACTGGCACATGGGTGTGCTGGGCGGCCTCGCTTTCGCGATCTTCTACACGACCCTCGGCATTCCGATCGCGCGCCTTGCCGAACGGCGCAGCCGGATCGGTATCATCGTGATCGCGCTCACCCTGTGGAGCCTGATGACCGTGCTCTGCGGCTTTGCCGTCGGTTTCATGTCGCTCTTCATGTTCCGCCTCATGGTGGGCGTCGGCGAAGCGGGCTGCACCCCGCCGGCCCAATCCGTCATCGCTGACTATTTCAAACCCTCCAGCCGCGCGACGGCCGCCTCGATCTACGCCCTCGGCGTCCCGCTCGGCGGCATGATTGCCGGTCTCGCCGGAGGCCCGATCAATGACTATGTCACAGGCCACAACGTCCATAATCTGCTGGATGGCTGGGGCTGGACCTGGGCCCGCGATGCCATCGACTGGGAAAGCATGGAAGGCTGGCGCATCGCCTTTGTCGCCGTCGGCCTGCCGGGCGTACTGATCGCCGCCCTGATCGGCTTCACGATCAAGGAGCCGCCGCGCGGATATACAGACCCGCCGAACGCCGACGGCGCCAAGCCTGAAAGCCTCGGCTTCATACCGTCCCTGAAGACGCTGATGAAGAAGCCGACCTATGTGCACATTGTCATCGGCGCCGCCATCGCCTCATTCGCAGGTTATGGCATCGCACAGTTCTCGACGTCCTTCCTTCGCCGCACGCATGGCCTCAGCCTCACCGAAGCGGCGCTGATCTTCAGCCTCGTCATCGGCCTGATGGCCGCCATCGGCGTCTTCCTGTCCGGCTTCCTGGCCGACAAGATGGCCGTGCGCCATCCGAAGGCATTGTCCTGGATGCCGGCCCTCGGCATGGGCCTCTCCGTGCCGCTTTACTGGCTGGGCTATCTCGCGCCGACCGTGCCGCTGATGCTGCCACCGCTGATGGCCGCAGCGACGCTCCACTATTTCTATCTCGGCCCGATGTATGCCGTCTCGACCGGTGTCGCGGATGCCCGGACCCGGGCAACGGCAGTCGCCATCACGCTGTTTGCCGTGAACCTGATCGGTATCGGCCTCGGCCCGACGCTGATCGGCTTCCTGTCGACCTTCCTGAAGACGATGATGCTGGGCGGGCACGACCTCGGCCTGACGCTGGAAATCTGCAAGGACGTGACCGGCCTCGGCGAAGCCCAGGCAGCGGCCTGCAACAGCGCCAATGCCCGCGGCCTGCAATGGTCGATCATCATCTTCGCCACGCTCTATGGCTGGGCGGCCCTTCATTATCTTTGGGCCGGAAAGACACTCCAGCGTGACATGATCACCCGGGCAGCTTAATCCGGCTGCATGGCTGTCTACACTCAGGTTTCCGACGAGGCGCTCGCCGCCTTCCTGACCGAATACGATCTCGGCGCCCCGCTCTCCTTCAAAGGGATCGCGGAGGGCGTCGAGAATTCGAACTATTACCTGGAGACGGAGAAAGGCCGCTACATCCTCACCCTGTTCGAGAAGCGGGTGAACGCGGAGGAGCTGCCCTATTTCGTCGGCCTGAAACAGCACCTCGCCGCCAAGGGCTATCCCTGCCCTTCGCCGATCGCCGCGCGGGACGGCAAGGCCCTGCGCACGCTGGAAGGCCGCCCGGCACTGGTCGTTTCCTTCCTCGAAGGCCTTTCGCCCCGCAAGCCAAACGTCGCCCAGTGCCGGGAGCTTGGCGCGGGCATGGCCCGCATGCACATGGCGCTCGCGGACTTCGGGATGGAGCGTGCGAACAGCCTGGGCCCTGCCTCATGGCCTCGCCTCTGGGCAGGCCGCGAAGCCGACGCCGACGCGCTGCAGCCGGGCCTTGCCGACGCCATCGCGGAAGATCTCGCCGCCATCGCCGCGGCGAAGCCGCAATCACTCGACCTGCCGCGCGGCACGATCCATGCGGACCTGTTCCCCGACAATGCCTTCTTCCTGGGGGACACTTTCTCCGGCGCGATCGACTTCTACTTCGCCTGCACCGATGCGCTCGCCTATGACCTCGCCATCTGCCTCAATGCCTGGGCCTTCGAAGATGGTGGCGGCCCTTCGCTCGACTACAACTTTTCCAAGGGCGCGGCCCTGATCGCAGGTTATGAAAGCGTCCGCCCGCTGGAGGCAACAGAGCGCGACGCCCTGCCCATCCTTGCTCGCGGTGCAGCGCTGCGATTCTTCCTCACCCGCCTCGTCGACTGGTCGTCGACGCCGGAAGGTGCCCTCGTAAAGCCCAAAAACCCCCTCGAATATGCCGGACGCCTCGCCTTCCATAGAAAGGTCGAAACGGCGGAAGGCTATGGTGCATGAGTGAGACGAGCGGCAGCGGCGCAGACGAAGCGGCCCTGCCCAGCTATGCCGGAACGGCCGCGCGGCGCAGTTTCCGGCGGATCAAGCTCGGCCTCTTCCTCTCCTCCATGGCGGCCTGCCTGTTCGTCACCATCATCGGCGTCGTCTGCTCGCGCATCATGATGCTGGCCATGGGCATCACCGGCGCGGCAGCCAATTTCGACATGCTCAGCTCCGGCGGTTTTCTCGGCGGCATCAGCGGCGCCTTTCAGCTGGCGAGCTACAATTTCCTGCTCTTCTTCATCAACGTGCCCGCGGCTTGGCTGGCGCTGGGCCTGTCCATCGGGCGCATGCCCTATCGCGGTATCCTGCATCGCAAGCCTTACATCCGCTGGGGCAGTATCTGGGGCGCGATCCTTGTCGGCGGCACAACAGGTTTCTTCGGAACGATCTCCAGCATCGCGAGCGGCCTCGGTGCCTTGTTTGGCGGCGTCTTCATCGGGGCCATCGCTGGGGCGCTCTGCGGCCTCCTGTTCTACGCCATCGTGAAGCCCGCCAACCAGATCGTCGATCTGGACATTGACGTCTTCTGACGCTTGACGGCTCCGGCGAAGCCAACCACCTGAAAAGCCATGACCGATTTGATCGAAATCTGGACCGATGGCGCGTGCAGCGGCAATCCCGGCCCCGGCGGCTGGGGCGCTCTGATGCGCTGGAACGGCCACGAGAAAGAACTCTGGGGCGGCGACAGCGCCACCACCAACAACCGGATGGAAATGCTGGCCGTGATCGAGGCGCTGAACGCGCTGAAGGGCCCATCAAAGGTCACGCTGCACGTCGATTCCACCTATGTGAAAGACGGCCTGACCAAGTGGATCCATGGCTGGAAACGCAATGGCTGGAAAACCGCCGCCAAAAAGCCGGTCAAGAACCAGGATCTCTGGATGGCGATGGACGAAGCCTGCCAGCGCCACGACATCACCTGGAAATGGGTGAAGGGCCATGCCGGTGACCCCGGCAATGAAAAGGCCGACGAACTTGCCCGCCGCGGCACGGAAGAGGCCCGCGGTCGTTAAGCGAGCAATTGCTCGGCGGCGGCCTTGAAGTCCGCTTCGCCGGTGCCCGTCATCTCAAGCACGGTTTCCGGCTTGTCTTCCCGCCGTTTGCGGCTGCGCGCATAGAGCGGGTCGTAGTGTTGCTCCATCAGCTGGCGCGCGAGTTCTGTAAAGTTCTTCTGATCGGCAAGCGTCAGCCATTCCTCAACGGTTTCGTTGGACTGGATGCCCTTCAGCTTGCCGATGGCGGCTGAGAGACGCGGCGCTTCCGCGATAATATCCGCATACGTCCGGACAAGGTAGTCTGCCCGCACGTCGAGGCTCATATGCATTTCGATCCGCGGTGCGGCCAGCATGGACCGCCACAGGCGGCGCGGCACGCGGCGGTGGCCGACAAGCGCGGACTCCGCTTCTACAAAAACCGGCTTCGACAAATCCATCCGCCGAAGCTGGTCCCAGATCTCCGTCTCGAACATGCGCTGGGCCGGCTGGGCCTCGTCGACATCGCCGAAGGCTGAGCCGCGATGATTGGCGATACCTTCCAGATCCAGCACCTGACCGCCCTGCTCGGCCAGCGCGTGCAGCAGCGCCGTCTTGCCCGTGCCGGTCTGCCCGTCGATCAGATGCACCGGCAATAGCGGCTCGTCACAGTCGAGCCCTTCCACCACTTCGCGCCGCCAGGTGCGGTAGCCGCCTTTCACAACGCCCGTTGGCCAGCCGACCGACGACAGGATCGTCGCCATCGCGTTCGAGCGCATGCCGCCCCGCCAGCAATAGACCAGCGGCCGCCAGCTTTTCGGCTTGTCGGCCAGCGCCGTTTCCAGATGGTGAGCGATGTTGCGCGCCACGATGGCCCCGCCAACCCGGTTCGCCCGGAACGGGCTCTCCTGCTTGTAGATCGTGCCGACTTTCGCGCGCTCATCATTCGACAGGACGGCCAGGTTGATCGCGCCCGGCATATGGTCGTCCGCAAACTCGGCTGGCGAACGCACATCGATGATGTCGTCGTAGCGGGCCAGGTTTTCCGGGCTGAGGTCGGTGACGGTTTCAAGATAGGGCATCGGCCACAGACCTATCAGGTTTTCCCCGGCGCACCAGAGCGCTAAGGTGCGGGCGAAGCAGGAGAATTCCGAATGGCCGATACACTTGTAGAGCCCCGCCTCACATCCCTCGCCCATGGCGGCGGGTGCGGCTGCAAGCTCGCGCCCAATGTGCTGGCCGATATCCTGTCAGAAATGCCGCTGGCCATCGGCTCGAAGGACTTGCTGGTGGACGCTGGCACCAGCGACGATGCGGCGGTCTACAAGATCAACGAGACGACCGCCCTCGTCGCGACGACGGACTTCTTCACCCCCATCGTGGACGACCCGCACACATTCGGACGTATCGCGGCGACGAATGCGCTCTCCGATGTCTTCGCCATGGGCGCGAAGCCGATCTTCTCGCTGGCAATTGTCGGCATGCCCATCGGGCAGATCTCGCCGGAGACGATCCGCGCCATTCTTGCTGGCGGGCAATCGGTAGCGGAGACCGCCGGCGCCCCGGTCGCGGGCGGACACTCCATCGACGCGGCAGAACCGATCTATGGCCTCGTCGCCATGGGCCTTGTCGATCCTTCCCGCATCCTGATGAACTCGAATGCGAAGGCCAGCGACGTGCTGATCCTCGGCAAGCCGCTCGGCATCGGCATCTATTCCGCGGCCCTGAAGCGCGAGATCCTGGAACCTGCGCACTATGAGGAAATGATCGCCTCCACCACGCGCCTCAACACACCGGGCACGGATCTTTCTGCGATGGACGGCGTGCATGCCGCTACGGACGTGACGGGCTTCGGCCTGCTCGGCCATGGCAGCGAAATGGCACGCGGCGCAGGCGTGTCGCTTGTGATCGAGAAGGCCAAGGTGCCTGTGTTCGACGGCGCGCGGAAACTCGCCGAGGACGGCGTGAAGACAGGTGCCTCGGGCCGCAACTGGGACTCGGTGAAACACATGGTCAGCGGCGAGATGACCGAGACCGAGCGCGACCTGCTGTGCGACCCGCAGACCAGCGGCGGCCTGCTCGTCTCCTGCGCGCCGGAGGTGGCAGAGGACGTGCTCGCCCTCTTCGCCCGGCACGGCCATGACGGCGCCGCCATTGTGGGCCGCGTCGAGGCTGGCGCACCGGGCGTCCGCGTCGCCTAGGACGCGTGGCAGCTTTCCGGGTCGCGGCGGGCTTTTGACATCGCATCCTCGACCGGCTGGGCGCCGCGCTTCATGCGTTCTTCGGTGAGACCATAGAGGCTGCCGTCCCGGTCATCTTCCATCAGTTCGGCGACATCTTCGGTGGAGAGGTCACTTCCTTCCCGCATCTCGATGATCTTCGTCATCAGCGCATGGTTGTCGGCGCGGGTTTCCTCGTCCAGGCCGGCCTCGATCTGCACATAGCACGCGCAGAGATCGTCCATGGTCGCGCCCCGGTTGTTGATGCGCAGCTCCAGCTGGGTATCACCTGTCACCATGGCCTGGCAGAGGGCCAGCGGCCTGGCGCTCGCATCCTCCGGCGTGCTGGCACAGGCTGCAAGCGCGAGCCCGGCCAGCAGGCTGGCGGATGTTTTCAATTTTCCCCACCCCATAAGGATCAGGCCGGAACCTTGCCAGCCAGCATGCCGGCGAGCGTGCCGGCGATGATGTCCTCGGCTTCCTTCATGATCCGGTCCATCAGTTCCTGGACGGTTGGAATGTCGTGGATCAGGCCCGCGACCATGCCGCAGCTCCATGCCCCGGCATCCATCTCGCCTTCAACCATGACCTTCGGATAGACACCGGCGACTTCGGCGATGATGTCCTCGAACTTGATGTTGGAGCCGAGTTCTTTCTCTTTCTCCAGGAGGCGTTCGACACCGGCATTGGTCAGCACACGTTCGGTGTTGCGCAGCGGGCGCATGACGAGGCGCGTGTCGAGTTCGGACGCAGCGACGATGGCCTGCTTCACGTTCTCGTGCACCGGGGCTTCCTTCGTCGCGATGAAGCGCGTGCCCATGTTCATACCCTGTGCACCCATGGCGAGCGAGGCGACCAGCGAGCGGCCGTCTGCCATGCCGCCGGAGGAGATGAACGGGATTTCCAGTTCGTCGGCTGCGCGCGGCAGCAGGATGAAGTTCGGCACGTCGTCTTCGCCCGGGTGGCCGCCGCACTCGAAGCCATCGACCGACACGGCGTCACAGCCGATCGCCTGGGCCTTCAGCGCGTGGCGCACGGCGGTACATTTGTGGATCACCTTGATGCCAGCGCCCTGCAGGGCAGGCAGCACGGCGGACGGGTTGTTGCCGGCCGTTTCCACGACTTTGACGCCGCCCTTGATCACGGCCTCGACGATACCCGGATAGTCCGGCGGCGTGGTCGACGGCAGGAAGGTGATGTTCACGCCGAACGGCTTGTCGGTCATGTCCTTGCAGCGGGCGATCTCGTTGGCGAGGTCTGCCGGCGTCTTCTGCGTCAGCGCGGTGATGATGCCGAGGCCGCCGGCATTCGAAACAGCCGCCGCCATTTCGGCAAAGCCGACATAGTGCATCCCGCCCTGAACGATCGGACGCTCGATGCCCAGCATTTCGGTGAGCTTGGTCTTCATGGAATGTCTCCTCCGGTCACGATTTGCCAATATCCATGGCCGAACGGGCCCGCCCCGGCAAGAGTGACGAAGGGGAACTTTCCCGGCGCATTGTCTTGAGAGGGAGATAGACTTCTCTGGCTGATTGAAGGACAAATGCGCCATGAGACATTGCATTTTCCTCGGTACCATCGCCTTTCTCGCCGCCTGCCAGACTGCGCCGCCAGACCCTGCCCCTACGGAAAAGGTCATCGTGAAGGTGATCAAGACGGTGGAGGAACCAGTCCCTGCCCCCGCCCCGACCCAGGGCCAGCAATGGCTCTACGGCTCTGCGGAATCCCGCATCGCGCTGAAGCAGGACTGGAACGCCATCGCGTCGTATGTCGAAGCGAAGGCCGCAAACCGCCCGAACGCCAGCGTCGTGCTCGCACCCGGCGCAACAGCCGAGGCCGCTGACTTTCTCGCCTGCGGCGCAGACCAGCCGCTTGCCGCCGTCTTCGATGCCGACGAGACGCTGATCTGGAATCTCGGCTCCATGGGCTATTTCGCCCGTCATGGCATCGGCTTCGCTCCTGCCGTCTGGGACGAATGGGAGAAGACCGGCGCGGGCAAGGCGGTCGCCATTCCCGGCGCGAAAGATGCCTTCCAGCGCATGCGCGATGCCGGGGTCGAGATCATCGTCAACACGAACCGCTCCAACACCAATATCCAGGGCTCTGCCGATACGCTGAAGGCCGCCGGTCTCGGCGAGTTCGTCCACGGCCAGACGCTTTACCTGCGCGGCGATGCCCCGGATGGCGGCGGCAAGGACGGGCGCCGCTACATGATTTCGGACAATTACTGCGTCATCGCCCTCGCCGGTGACCAGCTGGGCGACATTGCCGACATCTTCAATGACAAGGCCCTCACCCCGCCAGAGCGCAAGGCGCTGACGGCCGCCCCGGTCTTCGACCAGATGTGGGGCAATGGCTGGTTCATCCTGCCGAACCCGGTCTACGGGCCCTCCCTCGCCGGATCGATGGAAGAGGTGTTCCCACCTGAAACGGACTGGGCGCCCCCGGCCTCGGAGGAATAGGCCATGAAGGTCTTCATTCATGGCGTGCCGGACACGCCCCATCTCTGGAAACCGCTCGTTGCCGCCCTCGGTCTCCAGCCTTCAGAGTATTTCGCCCCCGCCCTGCCCGGCTTCGGCACACCGCTGCCGGCAGGCTTTGCCTGCACCAAGGATGCCTATGCGGCGCACCTGATTGGCGAGATCGAGAAGCTGGGCGAAAAGATTGACCTGGTCGGCCATGACTGGGGCGCGCTCCTGTCGCTGCGCATCGCCAGCCTCCGGCCGGACCTGATCCGCACATGGTGCGTCACCAATGCGGTGATCGATCCGGACTATCGCGGCCACCAGACGGCGCGCATGTGGGCAACGCCCCTGCTCGGCGAATTCGTCATGCTGAACATGCGCAACAAGCCGCGCATGAAGGCGGCGCTCATCGAGGGCGGCATGCCGGCGGATCTCGCCGCGGAGGAAGTTCCGCTGATCGACAAGACGATGCGCCAGTCGATCCTGAAGCTCTACCGGTCTGCCATTGGCCTGCGCTTCTCCGGCGCCTGGGTCAGCGACCTGGCAAACCTGCCATCTCCCGGCCAGCTCTACTGGGGTGAGACCGATCCCTATGTGGACCTTTCCGTTGCCGAGCGTTTCTCGAAGACCCACAAAGTGCCCCTGCACATCGAGAATGGCGCCGGCCACTGGGCCTGCGCCGAACGGGCAGATTCGTTTGCCACCGTCCTGAAAGCGCTCTGGGCGAAGGGCTAGTCCGGCTTGGTCGCCTATAGTCCGTTATAGTCATGGGTTGTCATGCATGATCATGGCGTAGACGGATTTCGTGCTGCGCCGGTCATGCTTCATGCGCCAACCGCGTCATCCCCGTCCGCGTAGCGGTCTGGGGACCCATCTCTGACCAGTGCATCGGGAACGTCATGTCATGACGTGCTCGGCGCCTCGTTCAGGGATGGGCGCCCAGATGGCCGTTGGCCATCGGGCGTGACGCAAGTGGAGGACTATCCACCAGCCAACAGCCCCGGGCCTGCCGCCATCATTGGCGAGCAAACAAACCTATCCAACACCTCCGTGGCATGACGTATAGTCCGGGCCATGTCACTCTTTCACCCGCCTTCACGTTTCCCGCCGCAGCTCGCCTTTCTCTGGCCCGTCATCTGGGTCCAGGTGCTGATGCTGCGCGCGCAGATACGGGCCGCTTATGGGCGCGGGGTGAAGTATCATTGGGGGGTGACGCCAAACCTCCGCGTCTACCTCGTCAGCATCGACTGGATTCCCGGACAGAAAGCCGAACGCGACTGGCTGAAGCCCCGCGCGCATTCCAGTGATCGTCTTGCCGCGGCCTGCGATGGCCGGGCGGCTGCGCCAGCCTATGCCCTGCAGTTTGGTGAACACCTTGAAGCCGGAAAGCCGCTCGTGGCCTGCCGGGTTGCGATGCCCGGCACCCTGAACCTGCCCCTGCCGGAAACCTGACGCGGAAGCATCTTCCTGAAAATTCAGCCTGCACTCAAAGCGCCGTCACGGGCGTTGCCTGTGCTGGTGGAAACCGTACCGGGCGGGTGAAGGGCAGAGCCGCTGCTCAGTGCACCCTTTCCGCCTCGGCTTCCTTTCAGGCGGCTTCCTTGCTGGGGCTGCCCAGTTCCTGCTTCACGCGTTCAGCCAACTGACGAACTGTGAAGGGTTTCGGCAGAAAGGAAACGGCCCGGTCGTCATCCAGCTGCTGGGCGATATCGCGCTCGGCATAGCCGGAAATGAAGATCACGCGGGCATGGCCCAGCAACTCCTTCGCTTCGCGGATCAGCGTCGGGCCATCCTTGCCCGGCATGACCACGTCGGAGATGACGAGGTCGAAGCCCTGCGGATTGTCCTCGAGGATCTCCATGGCTTCCTCGCCATCGCAGGCCTCCTCGACTTCATAGCCGCGTGAACGCAGCAGCGACGCCGCGATGCCCCGCACGCCGTCTTCGTCCTCGATGAGGAGAATTCGTCCGCGGCCGGAAATATCCATCGGGCGGGCAGCCGCTTTGTCGGCAGCCGTTGCCTCGACCGGGGCGGGCACTTCTTCCGCTTTCAGGGCCGGCAGGTAGATGTGGAAAGTGGTGCCCTTGCCGACAGCGGACGTCGTGCAGACATAACCGCCGGACTGCTTGATAATGCCGTAAACGGTGGCCAGGCCAAGGCCCGTGCCGACGCCGGCTTCCTTGGTGGTGAAGAAGGGCTGGAAGATCTTCTCCATGACATCCTTCGACATGCCGTGGCCGGTGTCTTCCACCTCGATCAGCATGTACTCGCCATCTTCGACGAACTTGAAGCCCTTGGCATGGGCATCGGCGCCAGTGGCCCGGGCGGTGCGGATCGTCAGCTTGCCGCCATTCTTGTGGCTCAGCATCGCATCGCGCGCATTGGTGGCGAGATTGAGGATCGCGTTTTCCAGCTGGTTCTTGTCGGCCTTGATGTGTGGCACATCGCGGCCATGGACGACTTCCAGTTCAATCCGCTCGTCCAGAAGCTGGCGCAGCAGGATCGAAAATTCGCTGAGGAAGTCCGGCACCGCGAAGATCTCGCGCTTGAAGGTCTGCTGGCGCGCATAGGCCAGCAGCATCTTCACCAGTTCCTTCGCCCGCATCGCGAATTCGTTGATGGACTGGAGGTTCGCATAGGAGGGGTCGCCCAGCGGGTGCTGGACCATCAGCTGCTCATTGTTGAGGATGATGCCCTGCAGGACGTTGTTGAAGTCGTGCGCAACGCCGCCGGCGAGCTGGCCGATGGCCTGCATCTTCTCGCCATGCGCCAGGCGGATCTCCAGCTGGCGCTGATCGGTAATGTCCATGACATAGGCAACAGACGGACGGCCATTGCCGTCGAGGGCGACGAACACATTGACGTGGCGCGGGTCCTTGCCCGCCAGCTTCAGGCCGACCGGCTTGTCGATCGCGTCGACGAGAACGCTGGAGAGCGCATCCTCGCCCTCTTCGGCCTGGAACATCGCCGCGAACTGGCCGCCCGGCGCGGCCTGGCCGCCGGTCATTTCCATCAGTGCGCGGTTGGCATCGAGAATGATCGCGCCCTGCACGCTGTCGCCCTGCAGGCGGACGGCGCCGAAGGGCGCGTCGTCGAACATCGGGTCACCATCCGGACGCGGCGGGCGCGACCCGGTCAGGGCGAAGCGCTCTTCGCCGCCGTTCAGCATCTGCGCGCTCGGCAGCAGGATCGTCCGGCCGGCTGCATCGGCGCCGCGGCCGGACCAGGTGGTGATCGCGTGGACCGGGATCTCGATCCCGTCGCGGCCGCGGATCTGGACGTCGACACGGCCCGGCAGGCCGGTCTTGCGGTCGCGCGACAGCATCTTCACGAACTCCGGGCGCATGATGTCGTCGATGCGGACATTGCGGGCCGACTCCGGCAGGCCGAGCGTGTCGCGCAGCCAGGAGTTCGCATAGGTGATCGTGCCGTCCGGGCGGGCGGCGAAGAAGCCCATCGGCGCGTCTTCAACGTAAAGCGACTTCAGGTCCGCCGCGCCAGTCGCCTCACGCTCGCCTGCGATCGGACGGATGCGCCAGAGCACCTTGCCGCGCGGCAGCGGGGAAACAGAGATTTCGTACTGGGCAGGCACCTGCTCCGGACCGATCGTGATCGGCGGAAGCACTTCGCGGCGCGCCATACCGGCCTTCGCATCCTTCGACAGGCGATAGACCGGCGCCGCAAGACCGGGGCTCGCACCGAACAGGCGGTCGACCGTCACCGGGCCATTGTCGCCCTGGCTGACCATCAGCGCCATGCTGGTAAGATCCTTGTAGGCCGTGTTCGCGGCAACCGGGGCACCGCCCTGGTCGGCGATCAGGACGCTCTCGTCCAATGCCTCGATCCAGCCGAAACGCGGCTGGCTGGCCTGCGCAGCGCGGATGGCAGATCCTTTCTCCGGGAACAGGCCCAGCAAGCGCCCCGCCCCGCGGACGGTCCACAGCAGGAAGACAAGCCCGCCCGACCCCATGGAGATCAGCAGGATCGGTCCCGGCGCACCGGAGGCTTTCGGCCAGGCAAGCGCAACGCTCGCAGCAGCGATGGAAATCAGCAGGCAGCCCCAGAACAGGAGCTGCATCACGTCGATCCGGGTGCGCGGCAGGTCCAGGCCTCCGCCTTCCGACGTTTCGACCTCGTCAGGCGGGCTCTCATGCATCCGGGTATTGGTGTCCATGCTGCTCTTCACTCCCGCCACCGGCCAACAAACACGCGCCGGGCAATACAGTCCGGCCGGGCCGGCAAGACCGACTCAGCCGCTATGAATCCTAGTCTACAGAGAGATAGGCAGCAAAGGTTAACGAAAGCGAAAAAAGCGTTAAGACTGTCCGTCAAGATTACAGATTCCCGCTTACCGGAGTACTCCATGAAACCTGTCCTGATTGCCCGCTCGTCGGTGTTGGCCCTGCTTTTTGCCACGGCCGGCTGTGTCATGAATGAGGAAACTGTCGCGCCTGCGGCAGGGACAGAAGCCGCTGCCGCTGAGGCCATCGAATCGCCCGACGTGCCGGGCGCTGACGAAATCGCTGCTGAATCAGCCCGGCTGAACGAGTGGTTCGACCAGAAGTTCGACGAATCCGTTTCCCGCAGCCCGATCTCGCAGACCTATCTCGGTATCAAGGACAATTACGGCGAGTGGGATGATGTTTCCGACGCCAATCAGCTGAAGGAACTGGAGATCGAGCGCGCCGACATCGCCGAAATGGATGCAAGCTTCGATCCCGCCCTGCTGGACCATCAGGCAAAACTCTCCTGGCGGATCGCCAAACTGAACCTGAAGAATTCAGAAGCCGACTACACATACCGACATCATCGCTATGTCTTCGACCAGATGAACGGGGTGCAGGCTGAAATTCCGGCCTTCCTCATCAACCAGCATCAGATCGGCTCCAAATCGGATGCCGAGGCCTACATTTCCCGCCTCAACGGCGTGCCAGCCTATCTGGAGCAAAACCTCGAGAATGCGCGGATTGCGCTCGCGGAAGGCATCCAGCCGCCGGCTTTTGTCTATGACTATGTCCTCTCGGACGCCAAAGGTGTGATCACCGGAGCGCCATTCGACGACAGCGGCAAGGACAGCCCGCTGATGGCAGACTTTCGCAAGAAGATCGCGGGCCTGGCCGAGACTGGCACCATCACCGACGCAGAGGCGAACGCGCTGATTGCCGAAGCCGCCGATGCCCTGACCGGCTCCGTCGGCCCGGCCTATGAGGCCGCCATTGCGGAGCTGGGCGAACAGGCAAAAACCGCCACCACCGATGACGGCGCCTGGAAGTTTCCGGACGGTGAGGCCTATTACGCCACGCGGCTGGCTGACTACACCACCACCGACATGACCGCCGAGGAGATCCACAATCTCGGCCTCGCTGAAGTAGCGCGGATCCAGGACGAAATGCGCGCGATCATGAAACAGGTCGGCTTCGAAGGCAGCCTGAAGGCGTTTTTCGACTTCACGAGAACTGATCCGCAATTCTTCAAGCCGAATACGCCGGAAGGCAAAGCCGAATACCTGGACGAGGCCACGGCCTGGATCGACCAGATGCGCGAAGACCTGCCGACCGTGTTCAACACTTTCCCCAAGGCGGACATGATCGTGAAGGCTGTGGAGCCATTCCGCGAGAAATCTGCCGGCAAGGCCTTCTACTCACAGCCGTCCCCGGATGGCAGCCGGCCGGGCACCTATTACGCCAACCTCTATCGCATGCAGGACATGCCGACTTACCAGATGCAGGCGCTGGCCTTTCATGAAGGCATTCCCGGCCACCACATGCAGATCGCCATCGCGCAGGAACTGACCGGCGTACCGAAATTCCGCAAATATGGCGGCTTCACCGCCTTTATCGAAGGCTGGGGCCTTTATTCGGAGTACCTGCCGAAGGAGATGGGCTATTACAGCGATCCGTACGACGATTTTGGCCGCCTCGCGATGGAGATCTGGCGCGCGGCCCGCCTCGTGGTCGACACAGGCATCCATGACCAGCACTGGACCCGCGAACAGGCGATTCAGTACCTCATGGACAATACGCCCAATCCGGAAGGCGACTGCCGCAAGGCCATCGAGCGCTATATCGTGATGCCGGGCCAGGCGACAGCCTACAAGATCGGCATGAACCGCATCCTGGAACTGCGCGCACATGCGAAAACCGAGCTTGGCGACAAGTTCGATCTTCGCGCATTTCACGATGTCGTGCTGAAAGACGGCGCTTTGCCGCTGGAAATCCTCGAAGAAAATGTCGACGCATGGATCGCCGAGACCAAGGCATCCGAATAGGCGCGGAAAAGATTAACGGAAGCCCGGCACGCGGCGCGAGATTCTGAGCGCCATTTTGTTGCCTTTGCGCCCGATCTGGGCCTCCGCCACAACCGGTCCATCGCGCCCGCCGGAGAGGAGTTCAACCGGTTGGTCTGCCGGCACGCCCAGCAGCAAGGTGGAACCGGCCGTCAGGTCCGAAAGCCGGGAGAGTGGCACGCTGAGCGAGGCGACCCGGGCCGTCAGAAGGACGGTCACGGATGATGGCGCTGCCTCTGCGGGCGGAGCAACCGCCTGAGCAGGCGCAGGCGCCAGAAGCGCTTCCGGAGCTGCCGCATCCGCGATCTCGCCCGACAGGATCAGGCGGGCCGCATGACGGCCGCCATCGACCCGGATTTCGAAATCGATGATTTCCGCCGTGCCCGGACGGGCGAGTGCGGCGGCGAAGTCTGCTTCGGTCTCCATGCCCGCGAAGCCGAGGCCCGGTGCAATGGCGTGGCCCAGCGGCCGGACGAGGCCTTCGAGCAGCGCGCTGTCGAGCGGGGTCAGCTCACGTGGGGACCAGTCCCCCGGCATGGCGCCGCCGCCGCAAGCTGTTTCAATCAGGGCGTTTGCGAGCTCTGGCGAGAGGACCAGCATGGCGTCCACTTCACCCTCGTCGATGGCAAAGCAGGCGATGGCAGCCCCCTGCCCGGCGATCGCGCCGGTCAGGCCGGAATCAAAATCACCTTCACGCACGCAGCGGGCAGCTGCCGCCGCGCGCAGGCCGCATCCCTTGCGCAGAGCGAGGGAGAGCCGCGATGCAAGGCGCCGCGCCGTAACCGGAATATCCGTAGTCTGGGAGTCGGAGGTCTCAGGCCCCGCTTCAGGCTCCGCCGCACGCGCCTCCACGTCTGGCAGAGGCTTGTCTGCAATCGTTTCCGGCGCGGGCTCCGGCTGGCTCTCCGGCAGGTCTGACAGGTCTGGGCGAAGCAGGGCCTCGATCTCTGCCGCGCTCAACACACCGCGTGCGGACGGCAGGGGCCGGTCGGATGAAAGCGGCTCAAAGGAAGTCGGCATGTCGACCATCACCGCCGATTCCCGGCGGGGTGACATGTCCCAGCCGTCATCGGCGGCAAGAGGGAGGTCTGACTTCATGCGCGGCGCTTCCGTAATGGTTACTTCTGCAGCGGAGAGGGTTAACGGGTAGTTAGGAATTGGAATTCCCGGCCCCGGTCAATGCCTGGCTGGCAGCCCGGCGGGCCGGGTTGAAGCTAACAAAACAGCACTTGTTGTTAAACATAAGGCTTCAGCCTTAAGACCTTGATTACCAAGATGTAAGAGATCGTTTGGACCTTGCTGGCATTGTGACTTCACCGCGGAACAGGCGGCCGCGGAGACGATAAAGCGCCGTGGCGTTGGGATGAATCAGCCGTGGCGTTGGGATGATAAAAAAAGCGGCGGCGCCTCCATTGGAGACGCCGCCGCAAATAATTCCGGGGCAAGGTTTTTGACGCCTCAGTCGTCGCGCAGGGTCCGTTCCTTGCGCTCGTGACGTTCCTGGGCTTCCAGGCTCAGCGTCGCGGTCGGGCGGGCCTCAAGGCGGCGCAGGCCGATCGGCTCTCCGGTCACTTCGCAGAAGCCGTAGGACCCGTCCTCGATCCGGCGCAGGGCCGCGTCGATCTTGGAGATCAGCTTGCGCTGGCGGTCCCGGGTGCGCAGTTCCAGCGCCTTGTCGCTTTCCGCAGAAGCACGGTCGACGATATCGGGCAAAGAACCGGATTCATCCTGCAGATTCGTAATGGTCTGCTTGGCGCCGTCGAGAATGTCGGCTTTCCAGTTCTCAAGCAGCCGGCGGAAATAGGCCAGCTGCCGTTCATTCATGAATTCCTCGTCATCCGAGGGACGATAGTCATCTGCAATTTCGACACTCATCGCAGGACACCTCATTCAAACTTGGGCGGGATATAAAGCCGCAGGCGATTCACCGCAATCGGCAAAGCTGTGTAAATTTTGTCTGCCTTTTCAGGCGCCTGTGCCAATAACCCTGAATTGTCGTGAAATTGTGACCAATACACACAAGTCCAAACCTGCCTATACACTGCAATATGCAGGCCGGGACTTGATCTTTCATACCCTCACGCGCTCTATGAATGCTCGCTCAATGTACAGCTTTTGCAACGGTTTCAGCGTTCATGGCCCGACGCCGGAAAAGCACTGAAAAAACCTCGGGCTGGATGCAGGCTGTCGTTTTTAACTCCATGCTCATCCTGCTACCGGTCATCGGCGCGCAGGTGCTGGGCGCAGCTTTTTCGGGCTCTGCGTTCTCGGATTCCCCCGGTATCGAAGCCATCGACCAGACCCGGAAGAACATGGACGAGGCCTTCGCTTCCTTCGCCCCGCGCAATCCGGCGGACCGGTACGAGTTCTGGTACGACGTTGTCGACCGGGAACTGAGCGAGCGCGATGTGGCCGCGGCACACGGCTTCCTGCTTGCTGCGCCCCAAATGCTGGAACGCAAGGACGTCAAAGAGCTGATGGTGGCGGCAGATGCCGAAAGGCTGGATCGCTCTGACGACCGGCTGACCGCAGCGGCCCTACGAAAACTGCCCACCGCGATCAGCCTGAAATACGAAGAGGCACAGGTTTCCGAACGCGTGGTCGATGTCCAGTCGGGACTCGTCGATGCGCCGGAAGCGGCCATCGAACCCACAGATACCGAAATCGAAAACCAGGACAGCCCTGACGTCGAAGTGTCATCAGAACGCGCGGCAACGGACACCCGCTTCCGCCTGCTCGGTACATTCCAGGACCTCGCCGAAAATTCCGACCGGTGGCTGCGCGGCGACCGGATGGACGAAATCGCGCTGAAGATCACCGCAATCGGCCTGCTGGAAGCAGAAACGGCTGACGGCCTGTCCGATGCGAATATCCGCGCCGCTTCGATCCTGAAATCTGCTTTGCGCTCGCGGCGCCTGACGGAAGACTTCCAGGATTATCTCGCCGACCGGGTCGACAATGCCCTGCCCGACAGCGCCCTGCGCCCTGCCCTCGAAGAAGCCCTCGGCGAACTCGCCACGGTCGATGTGCGTACCGAACGCGTCAAAGCCGCTTTTGTGGACTCCATCGACGCACGCGGCCTTCAGCGGCTGGAGTCCGATCTCGAACAGATCGACCGCATCGGCACGCTGACCAGCCCCGCTGCCGCGGTGACCCTGATCGAGCGGGTGGAAGACGCCTCAGACCTCCGCCGTATCCGGCTGATTGCGGAAGCGGGCGGTGACCGGGCCGTCGCGCTGGTGAAACAATCAGGCGCCAGTGCCCTGCGTATTGCCGACACCGGCGTCCGCTGGACGCTGCAGATGGTGCTGCAGGTCATGGGAATGACCGCCGCAGGTCTCGCCCTGATCTTTGTGACCTGGTCGACTTTTCGCCGGAACATCCGGAAGAAGAAGAAACTGGAGCCGATGGGCGCCTGAAGCATGAGACCGGCACCCAAAGGCGGATGCGTCAGCCCAGATTGAACGCGCCCTTGATGCCGTCGATCAGCAGCTGGATAGACAGCGCCGCCAGCACAACGCCGAGGATCCGCGTCAGGGCCCCGGCCACGCTGGCTCCCAGCATGCGCACAAGCGGACCCGCGGCGAGGAAGATGACCAGTGTCAGCAACAGGTTCAGGCCGATGGCGGAGAGGATAACCCCCTTCTCCATCCAGTTGTCCGCATCCGACATGTAGAACATCGCCGTCGCAATGGAGCCCGGACCGGCAATCATCGGAATGCCGAGCGGGAAGACGGACACATCGTCCGGTTCGGGGTCGGTTTCGTGCTGGCCGAGATGTTCTTCCGTGCGGTGCTCGCGGCGCTCGGTCCGCTTCTCGAACACCATGTCGAGCGCGATCAGGAAAAGGAGCACCCCGCCCGCCGCCCGGAACGCGTCGATGGAGATGTGCATCGCATCCATCAGCCAGGCGCCGCCGAACGCGAAAGCAAAGATGATCACCGCGGCCACGAAGATCGACTTGAACGCCATTTGCCTGCGGTAGGCCGCATCGCCACGTGCCGTCAGGGTCGCGAACATCGGCGCCACGCCGAGCGAGTCGATCAGGACGAAGAATGTGACAAAGCTTGCCGTGAAGAGGGAAAGGAGTTCTGCGCTCATGCGCGGCGCTCTAGTCTCTCTGGGTCGTTGCGTCGAGGATTTCCTGCACGCCCGGTGCGATCGTCAACGAGCGCGGGCTGGCGGTAAACCGCGACAGGTCTGCTGCACCGGAGGCCAGCGCCAGCATCATCTTGTGGCCACGCAGGCGCTGAAGCAGACCTTCCGAGCCGCGCGGACCATCAGCACGTGCAAGGCGTCCGTCACCGAGATCGACACAGATATCGGCCCCTTCCCCGGCTTCGAGCAGGCGGATCGCCTCATCCAGGCCCAGGGGCTTGGTATCGGGGGCGGGGTGCGCGCGCATCGCGGAGCCGTCCGGCATCAGGCCGCGACCCCTTCACCGTCAGCCAGCAAGCGCCGGCACCGGCTGAGGGCACGGTAGAGGTTGGAACAGGCCACATCGGCCGAAATATCGAGCACGGCGGTGCGCGCCTCTTCGCTCTCGCTGGCAGCCAGCAAGGTGGCGAGCGCTTCGGCCGCCTGCGAATAAGTCGGCCCGTCAGCCTCGCCCAGCAGGTACATCTGCATGACACTGAAATAGGCACGCGCAGCCGGCGTCGTCGCATCGCTCGGATGCAGGATATCCTTCTCGCGCAGGACCCGGGCCTGGTTTTCCAGCAGCAGCACGCCACGACGGTCGCCATTACGCACGACGGCACCGTTCACGACGAACGTTTCACCCGGCTTGAGCGACAGTTTCAGAGGCATGGTTCCAGATCCAATGCGGCGAATTTCGCAAAGAATCGCAGGAAGGCGTTAACGCTTGATTGCCGGTTCACGAACTTTCCACGTGAACGGGAGGTGTCGACAAACCTGCAGGGAAAGGTGCCATGCGCGCGAGTCCCGGCAGGGTTCTGGATCACAAGTCCTGCATCGGCCCGGGCCTGTCCCGACCCAAAGGGGTCAGACCTGCCCGGACCGGTGCGGCACTCCGCTGAAGCATGAGACGCTGCGGTCGTGCGCATGGCAGATCCTGTTTATCACAGGCCGGAGAGCGCGAAAAATGAAACCCGTGCTGCGGTGCGAAAGGCCGGGCTGGTCTGGCACCGGAAAGTTGATATTGTTAATTTCTGCAGATCGGGGGAGACGCAGGATGGCGGATGTCTTCATTTCCTATGCGCGCAAGGACCATGACCGCGCCGTACTCATCCGTGACCGTCTCGAAGAGCTGGGGCTGACAACATTCTTTGACGTTGATGGCCTCGACGGCGGCGACGTGTTCCCGGATGTGCTGGACCGGGAAGTAAAGTCTGCAGGTGCGATCGTAGGGGTCTGGTCGCCCCATTCGCTGACGCGGCCCTGGGTCAAGATCGAATGCGACATCGGGAAGACTCGCGGCGTTTTGGTTCCTGTTCAGATTGAACCGATTGCCGACCTCGACCGCCCCGCCGCATTCTGGCACATCCAGTTTACGGACCTTACCGACTTTGATGGCGACGTAGACCATGCCGGATGGCTGAAGTTCATCCGGTCGCTCGCACGGACACTGGATCGGCCGGAACTGATTGAACTGGAAAGCAAAGCCCTTTCGGAAACGCCCGAAAGCGACGAAGTCGATGTGCGCGAGGAACTCGAAGCCATGCGAGCAGAGCTTGAGGCGTTGCGGGCGGAACGCCCGCACGTGCACGCACCGATTCCTGCACCACAATCAGATCCGGAGGACTTGGCAACTGGCCAAATGAGCGATGAGGCGAGCGCTGTTCCACGGGAGCCGATACCACCGCCCGCCTCAACACGCGGCCCAGCGGCGGATACAGAGGCGCCGGCTGCAACAGAAGCCCCCGTCGTCACCGAAGTAAAACCACCTGCGCTGCCGCGGCCTGAGCGCAGTGGCGGCAAAGGAAAGACGATCTTCGGCCTCCTGGCCACGATCCTGATCAGCGGCGGTATCTTTCTGGGCTACACGAACTGGCCGAAGGAAACCCAAACGGGAGGAAGTATGCCGGCGCCGCATCCTGCGAAGCGCAGTCCAGAGAAGCCGGATGCCACTCAGGCATCGGAGGAAACCGCGCAACCCAAAGCCTCGGAGCATGCAGAATCCGATGACGGGGCTTACAAAGCTGCTCTGCGGGCGGGAACCCTGTCGGCTTATGATGCGTATCTGGAAGTGCCCGGGAACACACTGCACCGGACTGAAGTCAGCCAGGCCATCGCAAAGTATCGGGGGGCCGTGATGCGTGTGCAGAACGCTCTGAAGGACAAAGATTTCCTGTTTGGAGCGGCTGATGCCGTGTATGGCGAACCGACGAAGCAGGCTCTGCAGGCGTTCAGCCTCAAATCCGGCATTCGCCTGGAAGTAGACTTTGAGCGCATCGATCCGGAACCCATTCACTCCCTAGCATGGAAAATTGAAATCTGGAGTCCATCCGGTCGGACCTCTTATTCAGACTCGTCGGATCGTCCACAGTGGGCAATGGGACTGACCGATCAACGTCTTGTGCTACGGGCCGACGCGTGCCTGTCAGGAAGGGTAAACTCCTGCAACTTACTTGCAGTGAACTATTATCACGGCAGTGAAGTACCTCAGAACTATGGCTACGCGGCCATTTTGTTCTCCCGAGCCTGTGATGGAGGCAACATGACCAGCTGCAACAATCTCGCCGTGTTATACCACTATGGTTTGGGTATGACGAAAGACGATGTCGAAGCCAGCAGGCTCTATCGAAAGGCTTGCGACGGAGGCTATGCCCCGGCCTGCAGTACCCTCACTTCCCTCCCCAACTGAGCCTCCCCCCACGTTATGCGTTGCCCTGTGGCGGGGCTGCTCTATGCTTGGCCGGTAACGACAAACAGGCGGAGTTGGACACCCATGCGTTTCGAAGGCACTGAAAACTATGTGGCAACTGACGACCTGCGTGTCGCGGTCAACGCCGCTATTGCACTGGAGCGCCCGCTGCTGGTCAAAGGCGAGCCCGGCACCGGCAAGACCGTGCTGGCCGTTGAAGTGGCAAAAGCGCTCGGTTGCGAGCTGATCGAGTGGCACATCAAGTCCACCACCAAGGCGAACCAGGGCCTCTACGAGTATGACGCCGTGTCCCGCCTGCGCGACGGCCAGATGGGCGAAGAGCGCGCCAAGGACGTCAAGAACTACATCAAGAAGGGCAAGCTGTGGGAGGCGTTCACCGCCGACAAGCGCCCGGTTCTCCTGATCGACGAGATCGACAAGGCCGACATCGAATTCCCGAACGACCTCCTGCAGGAACTCGACCGGATGGAATTCTATGTCTACGAGACCGACGAGACCGTGAAGGCCAAACAGCGCCCGATCGTGATCATCACCTCGAACAATGAAAAAGAGCTGCCGGACGCCTTCCTGCGCCGCTGCTTCTTCCACTTCATCAAGTTCCCGGACGAGGACACGATGCAGGACATCATCGATGTCCACTATCCGGGTATCAAGCAGAAGCTGGTGAAGGACGCGCTGACGACCTTCTACGCCATGCGCGAACTGCCGGGCGTCAAGAAAAAGCCGTCGACCAGCGAACTGCTCGACTGGCTGAAGCTCTTGATGAACGAGGACATCGACCTCGAAACCCTGCGCGAGAAAGACCCGGAACGGCTCACCCCGCCGCTGCACGGTGCCCTTCTGAAGAACGAGCAGGACATCGCCCTCTTCGAACGCCTCGCCTTCCTCGCCCGCCGTCAGGACGGCCCGGGTGGCGGACGCCGCGGCCCGGCGGGTGGCTAAGGTAAAGCCAATCGGCTCCGATCAGCGAGAATACCGGGCTTCGACACGCGCCCGAAAACCGGGATCGACGGCGGATATGGCTTCCCATACCGCCTCTTCTTCGGCATCGGCATCGCCGAAGTATTCAAGCGACTGGTAGTTCTTGTTGTGCTTGCGGCTGGAAAGCTCCGCATGTGCCTTGAGTAGCTCATCGGTGTCTGCATCCGGGTCCAGCAGGTCAAGCTCACGCACGACCTGAAGGAAATTCTGCGGATCATTCAGTGCCTGAGCGCTCGTCTCGACCGCCTTGCCGCCTTGCTGACGGAGTTGCTCTGTATAGATTTCCTGACGCCGCTCCATTTCGAGCGCGTACCAGAAAATAACCTGGTAATCGCTCATCCGGCGCCAGCCCGGCATTGGCAGAACCACTGCATCGTCGGGGCAGATCAGAAATTCGATTCCAAGCTTTGTGCGTCCGGGAACGCAATATCGCTCCAGATAGCTCATCGCGATCTTGCGGGGTTCCCGGCGCAGAATGATCAGATTGGGTATCAAGCCGAGGTCCAGAAGCGGCTGAAAGAACCCCTTTCCGAATACATTGCTCGTCTCGACATAGTTGCGCTTATTCATGCTGGCGATGAATGGCAGCTTGTATTCAATCCAGAATCGTTTCGCCGCCTCGGGATCCGTCTGAACTTCCCGGATTACCCTCTGAAAAGCCGGCTCCGGTTCGTGAGTACTCACGGTGTTGGGCAGGATGTCCATCAGATTGCAGCAGAAATCCGAGCCTGTGCGCCCGGCTGTCACGGTAAACACGAGCGTCTTGTTTTTGAGATCCTCGCGGAGCTGCTCGATACTCGCATCCGAACGCCGGAACGTGCGCGTAAACCGCCATTTCCTGGCCCGCGTCGCATAGAAGGTCACCTTTTCCATCTGCGTAGGCCGGAGAATTCGGCGCATGGTCGTCTTGAGCGAGGAAATTCGGTAGAGGTTCTTATTGGACAACGCTGATCTCCTTCGGGCGGACTTTAGAAAGCCCAAGCGCCTGGTCAGCAAGAAAAGTGCCAGAAAGACTGCTGCTTTCCCTGGCGAGCGCATTCTGCAATTTGCCGCAACCGCCCGCGGTAAATGGCCTGCTGTGCGCCATTCCAGAAGCAGCGCGATTTCCGCCATCGACGGGCGGGTACCCCCCAGAACCGAACAGCTGGACCAGCCTAAAACCCGAGTATGTCTTTCTCAGCTTTCAGGTCTTCGCGTTTACGGCCAACTTCGCGGCGGTTGACGTCTTCGCGGCTTTTCAGGAAGTCGGCCATCTTGGTATTGTCGGTGCGCTCATCCCACCAGGTTTTCCAGGCAAGCGAAATCCAGCCAACATGGAAACCGATACCGCAGATCAGCGCCAGCCAGCCGGGAATCGGCCCGATATGCGCCCGGCGCATGAAGTGGGCAAAATTGTCCACATCCGTCGGATGAATGGCGATCTTTGCGAAATAGGCCGCGCCAAGAATGGCGAAAATCCAGCCATAGTTCCGGCGCAGGCGCCGGCCAACTGAGCGGATCATCGAGATACGGTATTGCGGTTTGACGTAATCGTCTGACAGGGCTGTCCCCCGATCGAGCGGGATCTTCGCCCCCTCTCCGCGCAGCATGGGCACGTAGAAGGCGATCTCCAGAACCCGTGCCCGGAATCGCCAGACATAGAAGAAACGATAGCGGCGTGCTTCCAGCATCAGGAACATGATGCAGAGCGCGCCAACAAGCACGATTGGAAAGGGCGAAGCACGCTCGGACGCAAAGGCAGCAGACAGGCCGATGCCGGTCGAGATCACGGCCCAGTTCGTTGTCTGGTCAAGGCGCTGGCGCCAAACGGTCGAACGGTAGACTTCCGCCCTGTAGAGGTGCGCGATCGCACCGACTTCCTTACTGCCGGAAATGCCCGACGGCGGATCCCCATCCGGGTCTCCGTCGGTTGGCTCGGCCAGAACCACATCCTCGGTATCGTCAAATTCTGTCATGCGGGCGTTTCCTTGCCCCCGCCTACTCCCAAAAAGGCCGACGGATCAAGCCGGACAATAGCCGCGCGCCAGAATTGCCCCATAGCCTTCCAGTGCTTCGCGCACATGGCGTGTATCCTCCCGCCCGCCCGTTTCCCTCACGCGGCCGGCGAGCGCCCCGGCGCCGCCAGTGATCCGCGCCCGCCAGAAAGCGTAGCGAAGGCCATCCGGTTCAACGGTCAGCTGCACGGCACGGTCAAATGTAGCGAGATCGCAGCTTTCCATCGCGAGTTCACTCAGCACATGTCCAAAATCGCCGCGCTCGAAGTTCTCCAGCGGCCGGGCACCCGGCTGGGGCGGCCCCGCCAGAGCGAACATAACGTCCACAATGCGCTGGCGTGTGGCAGCATCCGGCGCCAAGCGCGCGCCAGCGGCCATCAGTTCCGGACGGCCAATATTAAAGGGCGGAAGCCCGGCCTGGGCCCGCTGCAGGAAGCGATTCCAATCAGCTTCCCGCAGCTCGGCCTCCGCCCGCTCGCGAACATAGTCGGGATATTCCGGCGGCGGCGCTGCCTCGCTGCCGAGCCGTCCCTCCCAATCCGCAAGCAGCGCTGTGTCCCCACTCAGCGCAACCGTATTCAAAAACAGGGGCTTCAGGCGGTCCCGCTTGTTGGCCGGGAACCCCGCAGCCGCCTCCCAGATCGCCTGAACCATGCAGCTTTTCTCGTCCCTTCCCGGATCACAGCCAGGGTCTGCCGCGGCCATTGGCCCGGCGGTCAGCAAGGAAAGGGACAGGAAAAAGACACGCATCATGTCGATACATGGCTACCCGCCGGAAGCTGAACACAGCATGAGCGGACAGTTAGCGTGACGTCAGCTTGGACACCGGGCAGCAGGCAGTCTATGTTTACGACAGGCCAAAGTGAGACACGTCCCATGTTCCTCAACTTCTTCAACGAATTGCGCGCCGCAAAAGTGCCGGTCACGCTGAAGGAATACCTGATGCTGATGGAGGCGATGGACAAGAAAGTCACCGATATGGACGTCGAGGACTTTTACTATCTCTCCCGCGCCGCGCTGGTGAAGGACGAGCGCAATATCGACAAGTTCGACAAGGTGTTCTCCCACGTCTTCAAGGGTCTCGACACGCTGGCCGATGCGGTCGACGTGAAGGATCTTCCGGAAGAATGGCTGCGCAAGATGTCCGAGAAGTTCCTCACCAAGGAGGAAATGGACGAGATCGAGGCCATGGGTGGCTTCGAAAAGCTGATGGAGACGCTGAAACAGCGCCTCGAAGAGCAGAAGAAACGCCACGAAGGCGGCAACAAGATGATCGGCACCGGCGGCACCTCGCCGTTTGGCGCCAATGGCTACAATCCCGAAGGCGTGCGCATCGGCCAGGAAAAATCCCGCCACCGCCGCGCCGTGAAAGTGTGGGACAAGCGCGAGTTCAAGAATTACGACGACAGCGTCGAGCTCGGCACACGCAACATCAAGGTCGCCATGAAGCGCCTGCGCAAATGGGCCCGCAAGGGTGCGCCGGACGAACTGGACCTTGACGGCACCATCAACAATACCGCCCGCAAAGGCTATCTCGACATCGAGATGCGCCCGGAAAAGCGCAACACCGTCTCGGTCCTCCTGTTGCTGGATGTTGGCGGCTCCATGGACCCCTATGTACGTGTCATGGAAGAGCTGTTCTCGGCCGCCCGGTCAGAGATCAAGAACCTCGAATATTATTACTTCCACAACTGCCCATATGAGGGCCTGTGGAAGGACAACCGCCGACGGATGAACAATCGTATCCCAACCTGGGATGTGCTGAACAAATACCCGTCGGACTACAAGGTCATCGTCGTCGGCGACGCCACGATGAGTCCCTATGAGATCACCTATGCCGGCGGCTCGGTGGAGCACTGGAACGAAGAAGCCGGCGGTATCTGGATCCAGCGCTTTGTGGAACGCTACCCCAACCTTGTCTGGCTGAACCCGGTCAAGGAAGGTGCGTGGGAGTACACGGGCTCCATCAAGCTGGTCCGTGAGCTGATCGGCCCACAGCGCATGTTCGAACTGACGCTGGGCGGGCTGGACGAAGCGATGAAAGAACTGAGCCGCTAATACGCCGTTTCCTCCCACGGATCTTGTGAATGGCCCGGCGCACGTTTCGTGCACGGGTAAGACACGGACCAAGGGGGAATTCATGATCCGCTATTTCAAGATCATCTTGATCGTTCTCGTCGGGCTCCAGGGCCTGTTCTATTTCATTTCGAATGCCGTGAACTGGGAATATGCCCAGATGGCGGTCGGCGCCGTGCTGGGCCAGGCTGACAGTCCGGCCTATCCGAACATGGTGATACCCGCGATCACGTCTGCCTTCCTGATCAAGCTTGCGCTGACCGGCATCATGACGGGCGAGTTGCTCGTTGGGCTGCTCTGCTTCAAGGGCGCTTTCGATATGTGGAAACAGGTCGGCGCAGATGCAGGCGCGTTCAATGCGTCGAAGCTCTGGGCCATTGCGGGCTGCTGCGTGGCGCTGATCGTCTGGTTCGGCATTTTCCAGGTGTTCGGTGCCGCCCTCTTCCAGATGTGGCAGAGCCAGGTCGGTGGCGGTTCCTTTGAAGGCGCGTTCATGTACCACGCGTCAAGCGCCATCATCCTGATTTTCGTCAATCAGAAGGACGAATGACGGCATTCATTGCCGTTCGGTAGATTGTGAACCCGATCGGTGGTTGTGCTTTGCTCTGCGTCTCCTAATCTGGCCCCATAAAATCGGGAGGAAGAAGGCATGGCGCGCATCAAGGCCAACGGCATAGACATCGAATACGAGGAGTTCGGATCGCAGGACGATCCGCTCATGCTGCTCGTCATGGGCTTTTCGAGCCAGATGATCAATTGGCCGGAAAGCCTGATCCGTGGCCTGACAGACGCAGGCCGCCGGGTCGTGATTTTTGACAATCGTGACATTGGCCTCACGACCGAATTCGAGGGGCATGTCCCTCCTTCTCCGCGCGACATCGTGAAGGGCATCGCGGCGGGACACGCCATGCACGAGAAAGTGCCCTACCTGCTAGACGACATGGCTGCAGATGCTGCTGCCCTGATTAAGGCGCTCGGCGCAGATCAGGCGGACGTGATGGGCGTTTCCATGGGCGGCATGATCGTGCAGCTGATGGCGCTGAACCATCCAGAACGCGTGCGCACGCTGATCCCTGTGATGACGACGTCCGGGGATCCGTCATTGCCGCCCGCGACACCGGAAGCAACCGCCGCGCTGACGGCTGTTCCTGAGGAGCGGACGCCCGCGGCAATCGCCGAACTCGCCGTGAAGGGCCGCGCGGCCTACGGGTCCCATCCGGATGTGCGCACACCGGACGACGAGATCCGCGCGAGCGCGATTGCGGCCATGCAGCGCTCTGACAGGCCCATGGGAGTCGCCCGGCAATATGCCGCTATCCTCGCCCAGCCCCGCTGGCACGAGCGCCTCAGCGGCCTCGATGTACCGACGCTCGTCCTGCACGGTGAACGGGACGCGCTGATCCTGCCTGCAGGCGGAGAAGACATCGCCAGACGCGTGCCGGGCGCGAAGATCGATATCATCGAGAAATGGGGCCATGACCTTCCCGAAGCCATGATGCCGGTCCTGCTGAACCGAATCGTACCCTTCCTGGGCCAGACGGCGCCGTCGGGTCCAGCATGATGCTGGACCCCATCGACACAGACTTATGGCTGACCGAAGGCCCGGTGGTCGACTTCTACGGATTTCCCTATCCCACACGGTCCATCATCGTGCGATTGCCGGATGGAAAGCTGTGGGTGTGGTCGCCCGTGGCACTGACGCCTGAGCTGAAAAAGGAAGTCGATGGCCTCGGCCCGGTCGCCCACCTCGTCAGCCCGAACAAGATCCACCACCTCTATCTCAGTGAATGGCACGCAGCCTACCCCGAGGCAAAGCTCTGGGGTCTCGCCTCCACAATCCGCAAACGGAAAGACCTGCCATTCCAACCCGCGCTGGAATCGCTGCCGCCGTCAGACTGGCAAGGCGCCTTCCGCCAAGCCTGGTTCCGCGGTTCTTTCTTCATGGACGAAATCGTCTTCGTACACCGCGCCTCCAGCACCGTGATCATGGCGGACTTGTCGGAGAACTTCAGCGATCATTTCCTGCACCATCACTGGAAGGGGTGGCAGCGGCCGATTGCGAGAATCTGGGGCATCGTGGTCGGTAAGGGTTATGCTCCGCTCGAATGGAGGCTCAGCTGGCTGAACAGGAAGCCCGCACGAGAAGCAATCCTCAACATTATCGGCATCCACCCGAAGCGTGTGATCATGGCGCATGGCGAGTGGGTGAAAACTGGCGGGGAAGCCTATCTTCGCCAGGCCTTTGCCTGGCTGATCCGCTGATCACAGGGAGAAAGAACCATGCCCACTCCACCCGGCCTACGTACTGAAACTGACGGCGACATCCTGATCGTCACCATCGATCGCCCGCAAGCGCGCAACGCTGTGGATCGGCCCACCGCCGACGCACTCTACGATACGTTCAAGGCCTTCGATACAAACGAGGCCCTTTCCGTCGCCATCCTGACTGGCGCGAATGGAAACTTCTGCGCAGGGGCAGACCTGAAGGCCGTCGCCGAAGGGCGCGGCAACAAATCCCTACCGGATGGGGATTACGGGCCCATGGGTCCGTCGCGCCTGGACCTGTCCAAGCCGGTGATCGCTGCCGTGGATGGTTATGCCGTTGCCGGCGGACTGGAGCTTGCCTGCTGGTGCGACCTGCGTGTGGCCTCTCGGGGTGCAAAATTCGGCGTCTTCTGCCGCCGGTTCGGCGTACCGCTGATCGACGGAGGCACTATCCGGCTGCCCCGGCTGATTGGTGCTTCGCGCGCGATGGACATGATCCTCACAGGCCGGGAAGTTAGTGCAGAAGAGGCCCTCTCCTTCGGGCTCGCCAACTATGTCTCAGAGGAAGACACCGCCCTCCCGATGGCCCGGGACGTCGCCCGGCGCATCGCCGCATTCCCCCAATTCTGCATGCGGACAGACCGCACTTCAGCCATGGCGCAGTGGTCACTGCCGATGGATGAAGCCCTACGCTGTGAGATCGCAGGCGGTCTGAAGGTCATCGAGATGGGAGAAACCCGGGATGGCGCCAAACGTTTCGCCGCCGGCGTCGGCCGCGGCGGCCTCTTCTGAAAGGTAAGGCGCGCCGGGGCGCTCGGTCAGGCGCCGGCCTTGCCACAGGGTGAAGAAACCAATGCCGACCCAGATCACATTGATCGTTGTCGACGGGATCGCACCATTGTAGCCGCTGTTGATGATGAAGCCGGTCGCGCCGATGACGTTCATCACCTGATAGGCTTTCGAGCGGCCATCCATCTTTCCTGCGGAAAGCATGAGATAGGCGATCAGGATGAGAATGGCCCCGGCCCAGCCGGACATCTCGATGAGGAAGTGCGTAACTGACATGGGGCGCCTCGCGGGTCCGGCATTTTTTCGCCCCGTAATCTCACTTTTCTTCTGGTGCAATCACAAAATCACACTGCCGCGAAAATTCCATTTTCTGGACACCAGGCAAGACGGGAAAAATCTACCAACCGCCGCCGCCGCCGCCGCCGCCACCACCGCCGGACGAGCCTCCGCCTCCCCCGCCGGAGGAGCTGGAGCTCTGCGGCAGGGCGCTGGAGACGCCTGTGCTCATGCTGGACATGATGGCGTCGTTCATGCCGCCGACATTGCTGAAGGACCGGTTGCCGAACTGGCCCCAGGCCGGCGAGTAATTCGCAGCTTCCGTGGGTAGTTGGTGTTCAAAGTATTTTGTCCACGGCTTCTCCACATTCAGCGCGACAGCGTATGGCAGGAAACGCTCATAGCGATCCAGGCTCATGGGCGGCGGGGCATCGCTGCCGACCTTTACCGCGTTCATCTGAAGCTTCTCTGCCGTTTCGAGGTAAAGCCTGAAGCCCTCGATTTCCGTACGGATTTTTTGTCCCTTCACCGTCGGCGCCGGCATCAGGTACATGAATAGCCCGTTCAGCCCCGCAAAGGCCAGGATGAGGAGTGTGTGCCAACCGGACCAGTTTGTGGCCTGGAATATAGCGAATGCCACCGCTGCGATCGTCATCACCGCCGCCGCCAGCGTATAGCCAATATTCCAGCGGAAATAGGCACTGCCATATTTCCGTGACAGGGCGGCGCGAAACTTCTGGTAGGCCGAAGTAAAGCTCGCATCATACTTCCCGCCGAGGGTGCGCTCGGACCGTCCGCCGAACAAGCCCGCGTCGAGAATTGCCTCGTCCGGGGTGATCGCGGCATTGCCGCCCTGCTTGCGCGTCAGCGTGGTTTCCTTCTTGTTCGAAGCATCAATGTCCACCAACCCCTTCACGCCCATACCGATGAGAGTGGAAATCAGCGCGCCATGGCTGCGCAGGCCGCGATAGAAAATGTAATGGACAGCGGCGGGGGAATAGCCTTCTGGCGGCTCATAGTGCGGAAACACTGGTCCTTTGGGCGGATCCTGTCCCACCTTCTGAAATCCCGACATCAGGAACCAGAACACGCCGCAGAATGATGCAACCAGTATCGCCAGCGCGCCATTTCGTAACCACCACAATGTTCCCTTGTCGCCAAGGGACGGGGGCGCAATCGTTCCCTTCGGCATCGACACCGAGACCGTCATCCCTTCAAATCGGTCCATCGGGCGGGTCGTTTCGAAGACGAGCGCGTTGCCGTCCTGCCGGTAGGAATAGTCCCGGCCCACGTCTCCGGACTGGCCGGTATAGGCAATGGCCTCCGTCACCCTCGCCCCATCCGGCAGCGCGATCCGGGCGGATGCCTCCTCGATGGGAAACAGCCAGTAATTGCCGGTGACGTTCCAGTAGAGTTCGTCATGGCTGTCGAAATACCGGATCTGGTTCTTCACCTCGTATTCGATCACATAGGTATGGTCGCCATAATCGAGCAGCACATCCGCGTCGCCTATGCGGATGCGATAGGCATTGCCGTCATGCTCAACGGTATAGGGTTCCTTGCTGCCGTCGCGGCGCACCCGGCGGACATCATACTGGTAAGGCAGCTTGTCGCCCGGCTTCAGGTCGTCGGCATAGTAGCGTGGCAGGTCCCGGAAGATACCGCGGCGAATGTCCCTGCCCTCGACGGTGACGTTGATCGTCTCAGTGACGATGATGTCCCCATCTTTCTGAACCTCGATTCCCACATCGAACCGGTTGATCTTTTCCTCAGCGCCTGCTGCCAGCACAAAGAGACAGGCAGCCAGCGCGCCCAGCAGGTAACGCAGCATCAGTCTGCGCCCCTAAGATCGACCTTCGGCACGGCACGATCCGGCATTGAGACCTCGAAGAAATCTCGTGTTCGGAATCCGAACATGCCGGCCAGCAGGTTCGCCGGGAAACTCTGCACCCGCGTGTTCAGCTCGCGCACGGCGCCATTGTAGAACCGGCGCGCCATCTCGATCTTGTCTTCGGTGTCGGCGAGTTCCTGCTGGAGATCGAGGAAGTTCTGGCTCGCCTTCATGTCGGGATAGTCTTCCGCCACGGCCATCAGCTTCGCGACCGGACGGGATAGCTCGCTTTCCGCTTCGCCCCGGCTCGCCAGGTCATCCCCGGCGGCGAGCGCCTTCGCCCGCTTCTCGGCAATATCCGAAAACAGCTCCCGCTCATGCGTGGCGTAGCCCTGCACAGTGTTCACAAGCTGCGGGATCAGGTTCGACCGGCGCTTCAATTGCACGTCGATATCTGACCAGCCATTATCCGCCATCTGAGTTTTCTGGACGAGCCCGTTATAGATCAGGATGACAGCAACAATCAGAAAAATCAGGATGGCGCCAGAAATATAGAGTGCCAAGGTACGCCTCCTTTCAAAACACAACCACATGCATAACCGGCATTCGGCACCGTGTTAAGCAAAACGAAGCGGGACGCGGCTCATCAGGTGGCACAAATACTTTGCCCAAACAGCCGCGAAACCGCAGGCAGACTGTCAAACTCGCCACCAATTTTCGGATATTATCCGAAAACACCGGCAATCTACTTGCGCAAGCAATACCGCGCCCATTAAAGATAGTATCTGGGTGTGTTTATTGTGGGGACAATATATTGAACAAGTATTTGCGGAATCGCTGGATTCGCCTTTCGCTTCTGTTGTGCTCAATACTATTTGCATTCATCGCCGGGGCCGTGACCTTGTTTGGCGTTCAGAACAAGGAACGCATATCCCATCGTCTTTTTCCTCCCGGTCTGGAACAACTGGAAGAAATCAGGGTCTCAGACTGGCATACTCTAGAGACCGGGCTTGTCACGATTCAGCGCGCAGACATACGCCTCGGGGACACAGTGGGCTTTACCAGCGGCGGAGCAATCGACTCTGTCGGGGATACAATTCTCTACGCCTCTGCGAGCGGATATATTGCAACGGTCGACCTGACTGAAGGCAAAATCGAATACAGCTCCATTCGGGTTCCGATGGATTTCGACCGGCTCAAGACAGAAGTGTTCAGTCGCCATTCGAAGTTCAATTCTGAATGGTACAGGGTTATGGACATCCTGGTCCATCGCTCTGAAACCAATAATGACGAAGCCACACTTTATGTGAGTCACCACATCTTCGTTCCCGAGAGCAGCGAAATTTGCGGCGTCATCAGCCAGACCGGATTGAACCTCGAGGGCGATCAAATTCGGTTTGTTGACGGCGTATGGGACGAATTCTACCGAATTCGCGAATGCTTCAGTCTCGAGGAATTCGACTGGAGTTATTTCGGGCTGGAATCCGGCGGCCAGCTCATGATGCTCGACAATGACCATATCCTGCTAAGCGTTGGTGACTATGGCATCGAATGGGAACTTTTCGTTCACGACCGCGTCGGCCCTCAGTACGACAACGACTTCTCCAAAATAATCAGCATAGATCTGGAGACGGGTGAACCGGCTGTCTATGCCCACGGTTTCAGGAACCCGCAGGGACTTGCACGTGATAGCGACGGAGGAATCTGGGAGGCAGAACACGGTCCGCAGGGAGGAGATGAAATCAACTACGTCACTCCCGGTGCGGACTATGGTTGGCCCACTGTGTCACTTGGCATGAACTACGGGTCCCCAAGGGTGCCTATTCCGTCTAACCCGGTGCAGGGCCGCCATGATGGATATGTAATGCCTGTCATGGCCTTTTTGCCTTCGATCGGAATAAGCGCAATCACGGCCCTGCCCAGCGAGCCGATTGAATTCGAGTTGTGGAAGAACGATCTTCTGGCCGTTTCGCTAAGAGAAGAATCCTTGTTCCATCTCCGGCGAGACGGGGACAGAATAATATACGCGGAAAAAATTCCCCTCGGAGCGAGGCTGCGTGATGTGCATATTCTCAAGAACGGGTGGATTGCAATCCTGACGGGGGGAGACAGATCGATCATCCTGCTACGGGATGCAACTGACACTCGCTCGATCGAACCTATCTCCATTTCTGGCTATAGCGCAGTAAACGAACTTCAAGAGCAGGTTCAGGAAGCGATTGGGAAGCCGGACCCAAGCGAACGCGTGTTCTGGAGCGAATGTTCCAGATGTCACAATGTAAATGGCGAAAACAGCATTGGCCCGCCACTGAACGGTTTATACAAGCGCAAGATCGGATCAGCGCCCGGATACAGTTACAGTGAGGGTCTAGCCAAGGCACGGGGGAAGTGGACCAGGGGCAAGGTGAAGTCCTTTCTACATAATCCGCAGGCGATGTATTCTGACACGACCATGCCGGCCCAATACAATCTGGAATCATGGGAACAACGCGCGATCCTGAATTACCTTGAGAAGGTCAATGATCGCTAGCAGAGCCTGTCAGGCGTTATGCTGCGCCCATTCCGGACGGGTCATTTCCCACACCAGAGATTCCCGTGTGCTGCCGTCGGGCCGGGTGGAGGTCACCTGGCCCTTTCGGTGAAATCCCATACCATCCAGCATGCGCTGGGTGATCACGTTTTCCAGGCTCGCTGTCTCGCAGATCAGGTCCAGATGCAGCACGTCGAACATCCAGGTGAAGGTCTGAGCCGCGCCCTGCGTACCGCTCCCCTTCGAGTGCAGCGACGGGTGAAGACCGCCGGCAATCTCACCTGCCGCCCATTCCGGCCAGACCTGAATATCTGAATAGCCCATGATCCGGCCGTCCCCGGCATCCCGCACAAAAAGCAGCCCCTCACCCCGCATACGTTGGGCGAGGTGTTCCTCGATGAATTTGCGGACGTTCTCCACATTCAGCGGCCGAGGCAGGGAATAGATCGGCGCATTCACCTTCGGCTCAGCAAACAGGGCGTGAAGTCCCTCTGCATCCTCTGGCTGCGCGAGGCGTGAATCGTTCAGCATCTCCGCCCCGCGAACCGCGGAACGGATGCGCTCCACCTGTTCCGGCGAGGCCGGATGGCGCGTGATCGGAATGCCCTCCGTCATGGCGCACATACTGCGCCCAAGCGGCAGTTCGGGCAATCCATGACGACACGTCAAAACCAATTGACCCTGCCAGCTGGCAGGGCCAAACCTGCCAGCCATGTCGGATAGCCCCCCTCCCCGAGAACACGGCAAGAATGCCTTCTTCTTCGTGATCGTGACGGTCGCGCTGGACATGCTGGCCTTCGGCCTCATCATTCCGGTGGTGCCAGCCCTGATCCGCGAACTGGCGCATGTCACCTCGGAAGAGGCGACGCTCTGGCTCGGCCCTCTGGCCGCGACCTATGCCATCATGAACTTCCTGTTCGGGCCGGTGATGGGCGCGCTGTCAGACAAATTCGGCAGGCGGCCTGTTCTACTGGCATCCATCTTCACGCTGGCAATTGATTTCCTGATCATGGGCTTTGCCCACAATATCTGGTTGCTCTTCCTGGGCCGGGCGCTCTCCGGCATTTCCGGGGCGACCTATTCCACCGCCAATGCATATATCGCGGATGTGACCACACCTGCAGACCGGGGCCGCGCCTTCGGCATGATCGGAGCCGCTTTCGGGTTCGGTTTCGTGTTCGGTCCTGTGATCGGCGGCTTCCTCGGAGAGATCGACCCTCGCGCGCCGTTCTTCGCGGGCGCAGGCCTTGCCCTTCTGAACTTCCTTTACGGCCTGATCGTCCTGCCGGAATCGCTTGCGCCTGAAAATCGCCGCGCCTTCGACATCCGGCGCGCCAACCCGCTCGGCGCCGCAAAGCACTTCTCGAAGCTGCCCCATGTCGGCTGGTTCCTGATCGCGGCTGGCATCTTCATGCTGGCGCACACGGTCTTCCCGTCCACCTGGAACGTCTATTCGGAGATCCGCTACGATTGGACGCCGAAGGAGATCGGCTTCTCGCTGGGCCTGGTGGGCGTTGGTGCAGGCGTGGTTCAGGCGGGCCTGATGGGACTGATCCTCGACCGGATCGGAACAGTAAAGACGGCGCTGCTCGGTTTCGGTGCAAACATCGCGTCTCTCTTCGCGTTTGCCTTCGCCAGCCAGGGCTGGATGGTCTATGCGATTGTCCCTTGGGGTGCGCTGGGCGGCTTGGCATCCCCCGCGCTGAACTCACTGATGTCAACGGTCACCCCCGCCAATGCGCAGGGAGAACTGCAGGGTGCCTCGTCCAGCCTCAATGCGATGGCCATGATCATCGGCCCACTCACCATGAACGGGGTGCTGTTCGCCTTTACCCATGACGGTGCGGTGGTTCACTTTGCCGGCGCGGCCTTCCTGCTCGCCGGAACGCTGACCCTGCTCTCACTCGCACCGTTCATGCGCGGCGTGGCGGTCAACCGGGACGCCATCCCTTCGTCTGCCGAATAGGTATCAGGTCTTTTTCCGCATCATCAGCCCGCCGGCGAGGCCCACGACCGCTCCCCCCACTGCGCCCTGGAGGACGGCCAGAAAACCGCCGGGCAAGTCGCCTTCTGATGCGGGATAAAGATAAAAGTGGACCGCCATCGCGCCGATCATGCCGCCCAGCAGGCCGCCGGTCATGTTCCCGCGCATCAGTCGCGCGACTCCCAGACCAGCCGTTACACCGCCCAAGGCAGTCAGCAGGACAGATACAAGAAAACCCATCGGCACAATCTCCCGGCAGACATGCAACAAACGCTGTCTTCCCCCTGACGTCCAGCCTTGGCAGCATCCGCCGCAGTTGCCAGCGCCGGTGGATGCAGGCAAAGACCTGCCCGATGCCTGAAATGCGCCCTGCCCTGTTCCTCGACCGTGACGGCGTGATCAACGTCGACAAGGGCTATGTGAACCGGATCGAAGATTTCGAATGGGTCGACGGCGCGGCCGAAACCATTGCGGCCTTCAACAAGCGCGGCTGGTATGTTTTCGTGGTCACCAACCAGTCCGGCATAGCCCGGAACTACTACACTGAAGCGGACATGCATGCGTTGCATGAATGGATGCAGGCTGAACTCGCCAAGGCCGAAGCGCACATCGACCGGATCTACTATTGCCCCTATCACGAGGCAGGTGAAAACCCCGCCTACCGGAAGGACAGTTTCGACCGCAAGCCAAAGCCCGGCATGCTCCTGCATGCCATGTCGGACTTTCCGGTGAAGCGGGAACTGAGCTTCATGATTGGCGACAAGGAAGCCGACATGCAGGCGGCACGCGCGGCAGGCGTTGCCGGCTTTCTTTTCAGCGGTGGAAATCTTGCGCAATTTGCAGAGTGGACCCTCGCCAGTTTTGAAGAAGGCAATCGCGGGTAAGCAAAAATCAACCTCGCATGGAAGCGCCTACCATGCTATGGGCTTCGGGATGTTTTATCTGCCCCCTGATTTTGTGCGCCCATGAAGAACTATGGCCCGGAAACCTTCGGCGAACTGAACGCTGACGAATACGATTTGCTGCACAATCCCGGCACGACCGAGGCTGCCGTTGATCTGCTTGCGGAGTTTGCCCTCCCCGGGCGCACATTGGAGCTCGCGATCGGTACCGGGCGCGTTGCCCTGCCCCTAGCTGCACGCGGCTGCAACATCGAAGGGATCGAAGCATCCCCCCTGATGGTGGAGAAGCTGCGCGAGAAACCGGGCGGTGAGGACATTCCGGTCACTGTCGGAGACATGTCGGAAGTGAAGGCAGCGGGGACGTTCGGCTTCATCTTCCTGATCTTCAACACGCTCTATAACCTCACCAGCCAGGCGGCGCAGGTGAAGTGCTTCCGGAATGCCGCGGATATGCTCGCGCCCGGCGGAGCCTTCCTGGTCGAAGCCTTCGTGCCGGACCTATTGCAGTTCCACGATCATCGCAGTGTAAAGCCGCGCCACATCAGCTTCGGCGCGCTCGCACTGGAGGCGGCCATTCATGATCCCACCACGCAGCGCATCGACTATCAGGTCCTGCGGGTTACGTCTGAAGGCACAAGGCTGACGCCTCTGCCGATGCGCTATGCCTGGCCGCAGGAGACCGATCTGATGGCGCAACTTGCCGGACTGGAACTGGAAAACCGCTGGGGCGGCTGGGACAAATCTCTCTTCACTGCCGATAGCCGGATGCATGTCTCCGTCTACCGGAAACCTGCCTAGACCGGCTTCAGCGTCTTTGGATCAATACCGCCCATTTTGCAGACTTCCTTCCATTCCGCAGCCGTCACCGGTTGAACGGAAAGTCGAAACGACGTGACAAGGCTCATCTCGCTCAGCTTCGGATTGGCCTTTACATCTTTCAGGCTGACCGGCTTCGGCATCGGTGCCAGTGCCTTCACCCAGACACAGTCCCAGCGCGGATCATCCGTTGTCGAATCCGGTGTGCTCTCCTTGCACACTTCCGCAATGCCGACGACTTCCAGCCCCTTGTTGGAGTGGTAGAAGAAGAGCCGGTCCCCCAGTTTCATCTCGCGCATGAAATTGCGCGCCTGGTAATTGCGGATGCCGCTCCACTCTTCGCCTTCTTCGCCCTTGGCGACCTGCTCGTCCCAGCTCCAGGCATCGGGTTCGGATTTGATCAGCCAGTATTTCATTGCGTCTTCCGTCTTTGCTCTGCGGTGTACGATTCGGCCTGAGGCATAACGCGGTTGGCCTGGTCAGGAAAGGCTGGCCAGAGCCGCATGCACCAATGGGTCATAGGCTGGCCAGCCTTTGTAATCGGCCAGCGCGGGGTCGGTTCCCGCCCATGCCGCCCGAAACGCTTCGATCCTTTGTGGGGACGACAGCGCAGCGCGAAGGGGGTCTACGGCAATGCGGATAGTGAACAGCAGCAAACCACTTTCCGGCAGTTTCGATATCGTCTGCCGCTCCACGCGCAAGTGCAGCACATCCAATGCATCTGCATCACTCGTCGCAGCCGCGAGCGCCTTTAGGGGCGCCGCACTCGGCGTGAACCGGGCCGGACCTGCCTGAACAGTCCAGTTGAAACGCTCCAGCACCTGGCCAGGGCGCAACGCATCAAACATCCGCGCGATCCTCGACACGAGACCGGGATTGGCGCCGGGCACCGGGTCATGCAGCCCTCCAAGCGGCTGGCCGGCCTTATCCGCGAGCCGCCAGAAAGTTGGCGCAACGAGACTCGCCGCCTCCAGCCGCCAGAGCCCATCCTCCCCGCGCTGTAGCAGGCAAAGATCGTCGGACACTCGGGCCGCTGCGGCTTCCAGGGCGCTTGGCCATATTTCCTCCGATGGCGGAAGATGGCGCGTTACGAGTGCCGCCGCTTCTTCGAGTGGCGCGTCCGGAAGGTTGGAGACGAACACGTCGTCACGGCGCGTTCTCATGATCTGCCGCTTTTCGGGAAGCCAGAGATCAGCTTCCGTATCCGGCGCGATCAGCTGTTCCGGCGGAATCGGTTTCAGCCCCGGCGCAAGGCTTGCCGGGCCGGACAGGAATGGCAAATAGGGTGGTTCCCGCATGTCAGGCCGGGACGGCAGTTCCCCAAGAGCAGAAGCCGGCGATTTTCGGGGTTCCCGGCAAATACATGTTTTCGGCGTCCTGCAGTTCGAAACCGGCTTCTTCCAACATCTTCCTGGTGTCGCGTGTCAGGTGACATCCACCCGCGAGCGGTTTCCACACTGGTTCAACGCGGCGCTGCCATTTCGCAACATCTTCGTCCGGCGCAAGGCCATGTTCAGAGAAGATGATCTTGCCACCCGGCTTCAACAGGCGACGCGTTTCCACAAGAGCGCTCTTCCAGTCCGGAATTGTGCACAGGACGAATGTGTAGACGACGGTGTCGATGGAATGGTCTTCCAGTGGAACAGATTCCGCACCGGTCGCCATAAACTCGATATTGTTGCCAATTCCCAATGCGCCTGCAGCACGCCGTGCCTTTTTCAGCATGCCTTCGGACGGTTCCAGCGCATAAAGGTGTTCAACTTTATCCGGATCATAGTAGGAAAAGTTCGTGCCACTGCCGCAGCCGATTTCCAGAACCTTTCCCTCTGCGTGCGGAATGACTTTCTCTCGCTGCTTCATCATCGGCTTCGATGCGCAGGCGCATGAAATCAGGTTCGGAACGACGTATTTTTCCCAGGGATTCATGGCTTCGTCTCCACGCCGGGCTGGAAGCCGGGATAGACCGCCCGTTGCATCAGCAGGCGCGTCGGCTCGGTTGGCCGGGCCACCAGCGCATCCTGCGTGATGTTCACATCGAATTCGTAGCCGTCGCCCATCGGCATATAGGTCGCCGACCCATACTGCGCGTCTTCCAGACCGAAGCGCGCGCCTTGCTCTGCCGCAAACTTGCGGACATCCAGCCCCGGATTGGCATAGAGACGGATCCCGTTGGATTCTGCCTTCGTCACACCCTCGACAGAGTAGCGGTTCGAATTGCGGCCTTCGAGGTATTCCAGCCGGTAGACGGAGTCATAGCCCAACATGTTGGCAAGCGGTTTGAACTTGATTACCTGCGCGCCCATCGAGAATTCGTCGCCCGTCAGTGTGTAGACACGCGGCTCCACTTCCTGCGGCACAGTCAGCGTGGCCTGGTAGGTGTTCGGCTGGTCGACGACCGCGTCGAAGCGGATATGCGCCGCATCGCGTTCCAGCGTCAGGCGTTTATAGGTCTGCAGGTTGAGGCCAGACAGCGCCACAATCCCGGCAAGCCCCAGGAATCCGACGCCGAAAATCAGCCGGCCACCACCGCTCACCGGCTTTAGGCTGGCCAGTTTACCGAAGCCGGCAAACAGCAACATCAGCCCGATCACACCTGAAATTGCTGGCAGAATCCACCAGATCAGAGACATCCACCTACTCCCGTATGGCCGCCGCACGCCGGCAGCTCAACCACACACCCTTATACAGTTTAACTTAAACCCAGCCTGAATGCGGCTTCAATAGGAAGACAGCTAAACAGGCGAAGGCGCCCTTTGTTCCGCTGGACTGGATCAGGAAACGAGATCAGACGTGCAGGGTGCGCCACCAGACCAGGTACGCTCGCTGTCATCAAACTTGAATTCCATCGGATACACTAAGTTGTTGCGCTGTCCGGGATGTTTTGAACCCGGCAGGTCAATGACCCGAAACTTCGCCTGCCTGACGCTGTCACGGGCGGCAGAACAGAATACGGGATGGGTGCAGGCGATTTCTTCGATTTCGACGAGCACACCGCCTGCAAGCAGATTGAACCGAACCTCGCACATCCCTTCAATGCCCAGAACCTCTGCAAGAAAAGGGTACAAAGGCCGCGGCGGCTCGATGATTTCGACATCGTTGGACACATCGTCTTGCGGTGTCTGAGCCAAACCCGAATCGACGAGCATGGCAGACGCGATCAGTGTCATCGCCAAATACTTCAGCAAAGCTGTACCCCCGTCTGCGCTCTTCACAGTGCCAACTAAAATCTGCGAGACAAGGTTCCTATCGGGTTCCCCTCTATGGTGGAAGCCAGAACCCTCCAAAGATTGCAACCACCACACCAAAAAGTTCACACCCTCACTTTCCGTCGTGGCTGCCCAAACCGGGAAAAGCCTGATACGGGGCAACTATGAATTTCCGTGACTTTCTGCTCCTGTTCGGTGTCTGCCTCGTATGGGGCCTCAATATCGTGCTGACCCGCTGGGTGGTCGCGGACATGCACATTCCGCCCTTGTTCTTCGCTGCGGTCCGGTTTGCGGGCGTGGCCCTGTTCCTGATCCCTTTCCTGCGGCCGGTGCCGGAGAAGCTGTTCACGCTGCTCCTGATCTCCATCATGATCGGGTCGCTGAATTTCGCCCTGCTCTTCCTCGGGCTGACGTCAGCGGAAGCCTCCGCCGTTGCCGTGACCGGACAGCTCGGCGTGCCAATCTCCACCCTGATGAGCATGGCGTTCCTTGGTGAAACGATCGGTTGGCGCCGGGGGCTGGGCATCATGCTGTCCTTTGCAGGCGTTGTGCTGATTGCGTTCGACCCCTCGAGCTTCCAGATTTCTGTCGGGCTGATGTTCGTTGTCGGCTCCGCCTTTATCGGCTCCTTCGGCGGCATCCTGATGAAGAAGATGCCGCCGCTGACCGGGCTGCAGGTCCAGGCCTGGGTCGGCCTGTTCAGCTTTGCGCCGCTGTTTGCCGTCTCCTTCCTTTGGGAGCGCGGGCAGGTGGACGCCTATATCCATGGCGGCTGGCCGGTCTGGCTGGCCAGCCTGTTCGCCATCGCAGGTGTCTCCATCTTCGGGCATGGCGCTTTCTACACGCTGATCAAGAAGTATGATGTCTCCATGCTCTCGCCCCTCACCCTGATGACGCCGATCTGGGGTGTGGTGTTCGGTGTCGCGCTGCTGAACGAGCCGGTTTCGCCGCGCTTGCTGCTTGGCGCGGTCATTGCGCTGGCCGGTGTGTTCATGATCGCGGTACGCCAGAACACCCGCCTGCCCGAGGCGGCCCTCGGGCGCAAAGCGGGGGCCGGAGACAGCTGATGGAGATCACCCTCTCGCCCAGCCCGAACTTCGATGAGCGCAAGCATGCCGTCGACATGCTGGTGCTGCACTATACCGGCATGGTGACCGGCCAGGCCGCCTTCGACCAGCTCCGCAACCCGGAGGCCAAGGTCTCTTCCCACTACCTCCTCTGGGAGGATGGCCGGGTGGACCAGATGGTCCCCGAAGACCGCCGCGCCTGGCATGCCGGGGTCTCCAGCTGGCAGGGCGACGAAGACCTGAACTCCCGCTCCATCGGCATCGAGATCGTCAATGGCGGGCACGACTTCCCGCAACCCGGTGGCGGCCTGCCGCCTTACCCCACGGCCCAGATCGATGCGCTGATCGAACTCTGCCACCGGATCCTGGCCGGCCATGACATTCCGCAGACGCGGATTGTCGGCCATTCCGATATTGCCCCTTCACGCAAGCAGGACCCGGGCGAGCACTTCCCGTGGGAGCAGCTTGCCCGCGCCGGAATCGGCATCTGGGCGGACATCGAAGACCTGGAGGCTCCAACGGCACGAGCCGAAGGCCTTTCCCCCGGGGATGAAAGCGCCAGTGTCCGCCGGATGCAGGACCACCTGCAGCGCATCGGCTATGGCCTGCCTCCCAGCGGCACTTATGACGACCTCACCGAAGCGGTCGTCCGCGCTTTCCAGCGCCGCTGGCTGCCGGACCGTGTCACCGGCACGGCAGATCTCCAGACCCTGCGCCAGATCAGCGTGATCCACGCGCTCTATTCAGCCGGCTAGGCTTCGCCGCCGATCACGATATCGTCCTCTTCGTCTTCCTCGGCGATGAGTTCCGCCTCCCCCGGCTGGGAGGCCCACTCGGCGGTCAAGGCTGCGCCGAAGAGAAGTGCCGATACGGAGGTCGCCAGCCAGATGAAACCGAGGATCACGGAGGCCAGCGCGCCGTAAAAATTGTCGAGCGCGGTGAACTTCAGATAGAGGTGAAAGCCCCAGGTCGCGATCACCCAGGTGAGCGCCCCCGCCGCGGCACCCGCCACTTTCGCCCGGCTTCCCTTCAGCCGGCCGTGCAGGGCGACCGCAAGGATCATGTAGAAGATCACGAAACAGGCGAGCCATTTGCCGAGCCAGAGCTGCGAGGCAAGGTGGCTGACCTGCAGCGCGACATCATAGGCGATGAAGCCCTGCTTCTCGGTGATGAAGGACAGGATCAGCTGCATTGCGCCGAGCAGCCAGACGGTAAGAATCAGGAGCGCCGTCATCAGGATCGACACGCCCTGGAAGCGGATGATGCGGGTGCGCCGCTCAGATCCGGTCACCATGCGGATGCCGGTGATGGCCGCCTTGGCGCCGGAACTTGCCGTGTACAGAACGATGATCACCGCCAGCAAGGCCCGAAGGGTAATACCCTGCGGTGTCACCTGCCGGATGGTTTCAAGATCCGTTCGCGACAAGGGCGCGACCGCCGAGACGAGCACCTCGTCCACCGTTCCGGCCAGACGCTGTGACAGGTCCAGCGGCAGGAGCGCGAACAACAGGCTCAGCGTCAGATAGATGATCGGAAAAATCGAGAACAGCGCATAGAAGCTGATGCCGCCGGTCACGATGCGGACTTCCGGCTTCGACAGACGCATCATTGCGCCCCAGACCGGCTCAACAGCCCAGACCTTCACCGGGTCCGGCAGGGGCAGTTTCTCAATCCATGGCCGCATGCGCATCCTTCCGGGAGGTTGGCTTCTGTTTAAGCCGGTTCGCGCCTGTTGGCCAATATCCTTCGGTTTCCGCCAGCACCTCCGCCCGGAAACGCGGGGCGCGTTCCGGCAAGTAGGCCTGATTGTGCTTGAGGTCAGCTTGAATCCGGCCAGGTCTTCAGCGCGTCGAGCAGCTGCACGGTCAGCCCACCGGAGACGAGGGCCACGGCCGCCGGCATGCGGTGCGCGTTCGGGATCGGCGGCACATGCGGACGGGCTTCGCCAGCCGCCTGCCAGCGCTGGATCGTGCGGGCGAGACAGCGGGCGCGTCGTTTGTGATGCTTCATTGTGTCCAGCATGGCCTGCCACCGCGCGATCAGCGGTGCGGCGGGAACGGGTCCGGGCACGGGCAGCGTCACCGGACCCTTCAGGAATTGCGGGCAAGGCCGCGATGACGCGGGCACCAGGGTGAAGATGTAGCGGTATTCAGCGTCTTCCTGTTTCGGTTCGTAATAATTGCTTCCGATGCGCGGTTTGAGAGGCGCCAGCTCCATCTGCAGCGCCAGCAGGAAGATCAGACGGCGGAGTAGCACGGCCAGCCGCTTCAGCTCAGCCCGCACGCGCCGGTTCACCGATTTCGAGATTGTTTCAGGCGTCTTGTAGAGGTCGGCATTCACACCTGTCTCGGCGATTGCGCGGGCGAGTGTGTTGAAGGCTTGGGAGAGGAAAGCGGTGCGGTCTGTCATGGCGGGGAACGTGCCATGAAGGGTTTATGGGGTGGATAAGTGCCCTATCAATCGCCCGAAGATGCCTGCCTTCGCAGGGGTCTGCGGCGGGCTGGGTGTGGGAGACAAAGGAACCTGTCCCTCGCCGCGTCTCCGTCATGACCTGCAGCGCACGAAATCTGACTTCGTCATGATCATGCATGACTTGCCATGATCATACCGGACCAAGGCAGAAGCCCCCACCCTGATTCCACTGTCACGCGTATCGCTTTGGCCGCGCCGCCCGGTTGGGATACAAAACGCTTTCGCCGTAACGAGACGCCGCCTTGTCCTATTCCTTTCGCCTGTCCGATCATTCCCTGACCCATGGGGTGCGCCGCATTGCGCGCAGCCAGATCGAGACGGCGATTGCCGAGATCGACGACCAGACGCTTGGCCCGGTGACCACCGTTCACCAGCTGCGCAAGCGCTGCAAGAAGGTGCGCGGCCTTGTCCGGCTCGTGCGGCCGGGCTTCAAGGCGTATGGCGACGAGAATGCCGCCTTCCGGGACCTGTCGCGCAGCCTGGCAGATCTGCGCGATGCGGGCGCCCTGCTGGAAACCGTCACCGCGCTGGAGGCGCGTTTCGGCGAGGTGATCGGTGGGACATTCTTCGCCGATGTGCGCGAGACGCTCGCCGCCGCCAGCCTGCCGGCGGACGATGCCCACGTCGCCGAACGCCTTGCCGGGGCGCGGGAGGCGTTCGTCGCCGCCCTCGCCCGCACCGACGACTGGAAGGTCAAAGGCAAGGCGGCGGACATCCTGGGCCGCGGCGTGGCCGAGACCTACAAGCGCGCCGTGAAGACGCTGGATGCGGCGGAAGCGGACGGCACGCCGGTGGAGTTCCACGAGTTCCGCAAGCGGGTGAAGTACCATTGGTATCACATGCGCCTCATGAAACATGTCTGGCCGAAAATGATCCATGCACGGATCGTCGAGGCGCGCCACCTCGCCACGTCGCTGGGCGACCTGCATGATTTTGCGGTTTTCCGCCTGACAGTCTTGCCGCTGATCGAGCGCGCCGATCCCAAAGTGGGCGAAGTGCTGGGCGGCCTGATCGAGGCGGAAGAGCAGCGCCTGGCGCCGGACTGCCTGCACCATGGCCATCGCCTGTTCGCCGAAAAGCCCCGCCCCTTCGGCGAAAGCATCGGGGTGTACTGGACGACCTGGCAGGACACGGCGCGCACCTGATTTTCCTTGCGCGCGGGTCCGCCCCGCCCTATCTCCCCCTTCTCTCGTGTTGCCGCGGCTGCTGACCCGACAACATGAGGAAAAGACGATGTCACACCCCGCAAGCCGGGCCGCGCGCCGCGTGGAAGCCCGCAAGCATGACGGCGACCGCAAGGCTGCCCCCACCTATCGTGGCTTTGAACAAAAAAGCTGGAAACTGATCTACCGGCGGGCGAACAAGCTTGGCCGCGCGCGCCAGATCGGCAAGATATGGCCGCACCGGGAATGGGAGACCCTTATGGCGGACGCCATGCCCCTGAAAGTCCTGTTCGTCTGCAGCCACAACAAATGGCGCAGCCCGACCGGCGAAGCCATGTTCTCCCGCATCGAGGGGGTCGCCACCCGCTCGGCCGGCACCGCGCACAATGCCCGGCACAAGATCACCGTGGCGGACATCCGCTGGGCCGACATGATCCTCGTCATGGAGGACAAGCACGAACAGCGCCTGCGCGCCGATTTCCGCCAGGAAGTCGCCTACAAGGCGCTGCACGTGCTGGATATCCCGGACGACTACCAGTTCATGGAAGACGAACTGATCGACCTGCTGCGCGAACGCTGCGAACCGCTGATCTTCGGGGCGGAATAAACGCGGGCTGGCCTTCAGCGGCCCTTGGCCCTATATACCCGCCAGACCAGACGGCCGGGCAGCCGCTGGTATGCTGGTAACGGCATGCTGGAGGAAAGTCCGGGCTCCAGGGATACAGGGCGACGGCTAACGGCCGCCCGGCGCAAGCCGAGGGAAAGTGCCACAGAAAGCAAACCGCCTCCCTTCGGGGAGGTAAGGGTGAAAGGGTGAGGTAAGAGCTCACCGCGGGCCTGGCGACAGGACCGGCACGGTAAACCCCGCCCGGAGCAAGACCGAATAGGGGGCGCGCATGGGCTGTATCCCGCCTGCGCCCCGGGTGTGTCGCGTGAGGTGCCTGGCAACAGGCATCCCAGAGGAATGGCTGCCAGACCTGAGCAATCAGGCGAACAGAACCCGGCTTACAGGCCGTCTGGTCTTTTCTTCCGGTGACGCTGCGCGTCATCATTCGATCGAGGTTCGAATGAAGGAAGAAAAGGCCCGCAGCGAAAGCCAGGGCTTCATCAGCAATCCTAGGCTTCGAGCACCATGTCGAAGCCGCCAAAGATCATCCGTGACCCATCGAATGGCATTTCCTGATTTGCCATCCGGCTGTCTTCCATCATCCTGCCCCACCCGGCATCGCGGATTTCCTTGGACGGCCAGATGATCCACGAGAAGATGATGGCTTCACCTTCCTTGCGCTGAACGGCCGTGTGCATGGAGTTGATCTTGCCTTCGGGCACATCGTCGCCCCAGCATTCCACAACCTCCGTGGCGCCGAACTCCTTGAAGATCGTAGCCGCTTGGCGGGCATGTTCGATATAGGCTTCCTTGTTAGCTTCCGGCACGGCGGCCACCACACCATCGACATAGCTCATGCTCACTCTCCTTGGCTTTCTGGCAAAGTTGGCGGGTAATACCTGTCGCGCTGATAGGTGCTTTCCTCATCCTTCAGAGGAAACAGGTTTGGCGGGCCGATGAACAATTCATAGCTGTAGCTCGCGCCCTTGTCCGCACGGCGGACGCGAATGGCATCTGAAGCCTCCGCCGGGAAGACAAAGCAGAAATCTGCCGGACAGGACGGGTCGTCCAGTTTTTCAGCCCGGAACCGGATTGTGCCGGCCCGCCAGTCATTCTTGTTCCACGCCATCGAGTCTGGCGCGTCCTGGACGAGGAGTTCCGCCTCCAGCGTATTCGGTCCCCAATTGGCGGCGTCCTTGCTGACCAGGATGACAATCCGTCCACTGTTCATCACACCCTCGGCCTGATTGATCCGGATCTTTGCGCCGGACGCGTCGCGGATATCCGGGTGAAACCGGTGACCAAGGCGGGCAGGGAAAAAGGCGCCGTCAACATTTGCAAGTTTGGCCCTATAATATCCCGGCTCACCCGGAATGGGCTGGTACGCGTACTTCTTCTCGTCCAGCCGTATTTGCCACAAGGTATCAAAAACGCTGGTCCGGATACTCTTCCAGGCACCGGATGGCGTCACGCCTTCACTCGTATTCTGCGCAATCATCTGGCTGGCGACCGACTGATAATTGTCGCCGAACATACTCCCCGCAAACTGGCCAAGCTGCATGGCTGCAGTCTTCTGCCCGGCGCGGCCTGAATTCAGTTCGGGCGCAGTCTGAGCGGCCAGCATCGCCCTCAGGTAAAAGGGAACATAGGCAGAGCGCGCCGCCATTATATCGGCGTCGGCAGGGGTGCACGGCCGGTCGGTCACATCTGCCTGAGCTTGCTTGCGGTGCGCGCTTAGCATCGTTTTGTACTCTGCCAGTTTGTCCTCAAACCCCGGCTGACCGACAGCGTAGAGACTGGCCTTCCCTTCCGGCGTGTCCTGCCCGGTTTCATTGATCGACTTGTCGATGGTCCGGACTTCGAAATAGTTGAGTATGTTGCAACGCTCATTCAGCGCTTCTGCACGCATCCAGGAATCAAGGGGGGCGTACGGATCGGGATCGGCCGTTTCGCCTTCGGCGTTCGCCGGGAAGGCCCGGACCAGCAAAGCTGTCAGACAAACGATAATGAACAATCTGATGTGCATAAATCCCCCATTGCGATGCGGCCTGCCCCCCCGGCCCAAACCGTCGCCTCACACTTAACCAGAGATTGGATGCATGGACCACTTCATTCTGATTTCGGGCTGCTCGGGCGGGGGCAAGTCGACGCTGCTGGATGCGCTGAAGGCCCGCGGGCACCATGTGGTGGAAGAGCCGGGCCGGCGCGTGGTGGAGGCCGAACAGGCAACCGGCGGAAATGCCCTGCCGTGGACGGATATCGAGGCATTCCTGCATCGCACGCTGGACCTCGCCATCGCCGACCATATGGCGGCGCGCGAGCTGACCGGTCCCGTTTTCTTCGACCGGGGCGTCGTGGACGCCGTTGCAGCGCTCACGCATGTAACGGGCGATCCTGCAGCCGGAGCACTGGCGGAGACCTATCGCTACGGCCGGACCGTCTTCCTGGCCCCGCCCTGGCCGGAAATCTTCACAGCCGACGCCGCACGCCGCCACGGAATCGATGAGGCCGTGGCCGAATATACGAGGCTGGAAACCGCATTTCCGGCGTTCGGCTATGACACGCGCATCCTGCCGAAAGTCTCCATCGAAGCCCGGATGGCCTGCATCCTGTCTGCGGTGCCAGACTTGCCGGGACGCACCTGACCCGTCGCAGGAAAATTTCTGGGTCCAAAATACATTTTCTGGACCCAGAATTTGCATATCCAGCTCTCACCGAGAGCAGCGTTTGCAGTCCTCTGGCACGCCCTATGCACAATATCACGCGAACCCTGCACTGGACCCGGCCGAAGGAGACGGAATCCATCATGCTGAAAGGTATTTTGCTAAGCGCACTGCTGTTGGCTGTGCCTGCCTGCGCCACTCAGGACGCACAGATCGGCACGCCGCCAGACCTCCCGGGCAAAGTCGTCATCATCGGGGATTCAATTTCCCTGGGTTACGGCGCCATGGGGGCCAATACCGATTGCCCGCTCACCCCGGAATTCAACTCGATCAGCCACTCCTATGGCGTCCAGATCGCCGAGGCATTGGGCGCGGACTATGTCATGTTCGCCTCACCGGGCATTGGCCTGGTGCGCAATTACGGCGATGACCAGACCAACACCATGTCGATGCGCATGAAACGCCGCGACCAGATCGAACGTCTTGATTCCACCGGTCCGGTTCAGCTCGTCCTGATCAATCTGGGCACCCATGACTTCTACAAGAACGATCCATCCGACCAGTTCATTCCAGCGATGGAAAACCTGCTGTCCCAGATGAGCACACTTTATCCCGACGCAACGATCTATGCCCTGACCGGCCCGATGCTGGGCGGAAACGACCGGATTTTCCACGCGCATGCCGTGGAAACCGCTGTCGATGCAGTCAATGCGGAGAAAGGCACAGCCATTCGCTATCTTGCCCTGAATGGCGGCGACCGATCCATCGCGCTGGGGTGCGGGTGGCATCCCTCCGTGCCGGCACATGAGCATATGGCAGAAATGATCCTCGACGATCTGCGCGCCCACAACCAGTAAGGCACCTGCTCGTTAAAAATCGCCCGGCTGAACCTCGTTCAGCCGGGCTTTTTCTGTCACACGCCATTTACATACCGTACACGCGGTCCACAGCTTTCAGGCGGAGTGCCCCTGCTTGCGCAAATATGCTACTCTTTCAAAAAAGCGCCAAAATTTGGCACCCGTCGTTTTGCCGAGACGCACCGGACAGGAGGCGGCAGAAATACACGCAAAGATGGCAAATCGCAGGAGCAGACCCAGAAACACCAACGGTGCAAACTGAAGCAGTATCGCCCAAATTGTCATTTCCCCTGCCGGTTTCCGGCGAAAGACTGACCATGAAACGTTGACACCGATCAGCGCAGTACACTAGTCGCAACTATTGAATGAGGAATTCGACCTGAAGTTCCTCGTCCGTATCGCTAAGAGAGGCAGGTCCATCCATGGCCCGAACACCAGGCGCTCGGAACTACAACTTTGACGCGAAGAGATCGGCTTTGCTCGACAGCGTCATCACCTTCTCCCTGTCCGGAGAAATCCGGCGCCCATCCCTGCGACAGCTTGCAATGGCGGCAGAGACGTCCGAGCCGACCCTGCGGCATTATTTTACCGACCGCAAAGGCCTGGTGATCGCCATGATGGTCGAATTGGGTGAACGCGCCCAGCCAATCTGGCGGCAGCTGGAAGAGCCGGCTCCGAGCGTGGAAGAGGCCGTCGCCGCCTGTTTCCGGCACGCCGTGGCGCGGATGGACGACGACATTTTCGTCAGGATGCACGCCTTCGGCATGGTGGAAGGCATGGCAGAGCCGGATGTCGGACAAGCCTATCTGGAACACATTCTGGAACCATCGATGGATTGCGTGTGCCGCAAGCTCGCTGGAACACCCGGTTCTCCAACCGACGGGAATGAAATCCGCACCGCCGCCATCGCCATGTTCTCGCCAGTCATCATGATTAGTCTGCACCAGCACTTGCTGGGCGGCCGCGCGGTTGCGCCGCTGGACAATCAGTCGGCCGTGGAACAGCTCAGCAACTGGCTGGGCGGCGCCATCGCCGAGACGGCCTAGGCTTTCAGCGCCTCTGCCACGGCGGCAATCTCCGCCTCCGCCGTGCTCCAGGAACAGACGAACCGGTTAGCCCCGCCGGGCCAGGGATAGAACACGCCGCCGGCGGCTTGCAGGCGGCGGGCGGCCTCATCGGTCAGCCTTGGGAAGACCTCATTGCCATCGACCGGATAGGCAAGATCGAACCCGGCCTGCTGGAACACATCCGCCAATGCCTGCGCGCGTGCGTTTGCCTGCCCGGCGAGCTGCAGCCACAGATCCCCTTCCAGCATGGCATGGGCCTGCGCCGCCTGGAACCGCATCTTGGGCGGCATGTGGCCGGAGCGTTTCGCGCGCGCCTTCAGCTCACCGAACTTCTGCCGGGCGCCTCCGAACAGAACAATGATCTCGCACCCGATGGCACCTGTCTTGGTCAGGCCGAAAGTCAGCACATCGACCCCTGCCTGCCATGTCATCTCGGCCGCTGTCGCCTTGCCACCCGCCAGCGCATTGCCAAGCCGGGCGCCGTCGAGGTGCACCGCGAGGCCTTTCTGGTGGGCAAGACCCGCATAAAGCGCAACTTCCGCGGCCCGGTAGGCCGTGCCGCATTCGGTGAGATTGGTCAGCGACAGCGCCTGCGCCGGCGTCGCGTGGACAATGGACGGATTGATCTGGCCGAGCGCAGCCTCCAGCGCATCCCGGTCGATCCGGGCCCCGAAGCCGGTCAGCAGCTGCAGCTTTCCACCACCGGAGAAGAATTCCGGCGCGCCACGCTCATCCAGCGCGAGGTGCGCTTCCTCGTGACACAACACGGCACCGATCGACGAGCAGAAGCAGGAAAGCGCCAGCGCATTGGACGCCGTGCCCGACGCGGTGAGCCAGAAATCGAAATCTTCCGTTTCGAAGATGGCAGCCAGCTTTTCGCGCAATGCCGCCGTGACGGTGTCGCCGCCATAGCTCGCCTGCATGCCACTGTTCACGGAGGCCAGCGCCTCGATCACGTTCGGATGCGCGGGCGCCGACGTGTCGGAGGAGAAATTCATGCCTGCATGTCCGGGGTCTGCCACATAAGGTGCTGGCCGCCATCGCTGGCGATCATCTGCCCTGTCACGCTGGTGGCTCCGATGAGATAGCGCATGGCGCGCACGATCTCGTCCGGGGAAGAGCCCTCCCCGGTCAGCGTGGCGGCCTTCTCGGCAGCAAACTCTTCCGGCGTCTGATGAACACTGGCGAGCGTCGGCCCCGGGCCGATACCGTTGACGCGGATATTGGGGGCAAGTGCCTGCGCCAGTGTCTGCGTCGCCTGCCACAGCGCAGCCTTTGACAGCGTGTAGGTGAAGAAGACCGGGTTCAGCTTCCAGACACGCTGGTCGATCATGTTGATCACCAGTCCCTTTTCGCCGTCCGGCAGGTCCGACGCCATCTGCTGCGCCAGGTGGATCGGCGCGCGCAGATTGGGTTCCATATGGGCGTCCCAGTCCTCACGCGAATGGGTCAGCGCCGTATCGTCGTGGAAAGTGGAAGCAGAGTTTATCAGCAGGCTGACCGGACCGCCCAGAAGCTCCGCCGTGCGGGGGATGAGGTCACTCCGCGCGTCTTCATCGGCAAGGTCGGCCTGCACCGCCTCAGCCGTGCCACCCGCCTTCCGGATCAGCGCGCATGTTTCATCGGCCCCCTCGGAAGAGCTGTGATAATGAACGGCGACCTTCCAGCCATCTTCGCCCAGCGCCAAAGCCATGGCCCGGCCGAGGCGGGCCCCGGCGCCGGTGACGAGCGCGATACCGGGCGTCATGATCCTGCCGGCTGAAACAAGCCGGTAATGTTGAGACCCGTGATCAGGCCATAGATGTAAGCGGCATAGATCAGCAGCAGCAGCAATGCCGTCAGGCGGCCGATGCGGGCTTTCGTGACGATGACGAAGCCGATGATGAGCGTCGCCAGCGCCAGCGCCCAGTGATCATATTGCTGAAAGGTCGGCGCCATGCGGATCGGGCCGAACAGGGAGATGATTCCGCCCGCGCCGAGGATGTTGAACACATTCGAGCCGAGCACGTTGCCGATCAGCACTTCGCCCTGCTTCTTTGCGACCGCGACGAGCCCTGCACCGATCTCCGGCAATGAGGTGCCAATCGCCAGCATGGTCAGGCCGATATACTCCTCCGGCACGTTCAGGAAGGTCGCAATGCCTACGCCGCCTTCGATCACCAGGTCTGCCCCGAGGACCAGGCCAAGAATGCCGAGCGGCACATAGACCAGCGCCAGCCAGAGCGGCAGGTGCGGATCTTCCTCTTCCGTGACGCCCGGGTCCTTCCCTGCAGCAACCGCCCGGCGCGCTGAAATGAAGGTCAGGCCCGAATAGGCGACGAGCAACGAAATGAAACAGATGCCCACCATGGGCGTCAGCGGCATGACAGCTGTGATGCCGATCCATGCGACGGCCGCGACGATGACTGCGATGAGGCCGCGCTTCTCCCCCACGCCGCCCGCAGCAATGGGCGCGATCAGCGCCGGCAGGCCGAGCACGAGGAAAACATTGGCAATGTTGGACCCGACAATATTGCCGAGAGCGAGGCCCGAACGGCCCGATAGGGCCGCGTCGAACGACACGATCATTTCAGGCGCAGAGGTGCCGAAACCGACAATGAAAATACCCGCGACGAGGGGCGAAACCCCCATGCGGGCAGCAAGCGATACAGCTCCACTGACGAGCGCATTTCCCGCCAGTGCCATGATCACGAGGCCCCCGACGAGGGCAGCGATCAGAGAGAGCTCCGGGATTGGCAAACCCAGCGTTTAGTCCAGCCGCTTGAATTCAATCAGGTTCAGAACGCCGAAAACGACGACGATAGCAGCAATGGCAAGCAGGGAAGGATGGATCATGTCGCATTCTCGCTTGTGAGATCTTTGTCACGTGATTGTGTTTGTTGGCGTGTGCATAGCGCGGTGCGCCGCGCATGGCGAGCCCAATTCGACAGGGTTTTCACCCGATTTTTCACCGGAATCCCTTATTATTGAGCCGGATGCGGGAAAAATTTTGCCTTCACTCTATCTTGAGACGACTCTGACAAGATACCGCCATGGCCCGCATCCGCACCCGCATCTTCCAGTCCTGGTTCCGTCTGTCCCGGCCGATGACGCTGGGCGTGCGCGCGGTCGTGGAAAACGAGGCCGGAAAAGTCTTCATGATCCGCCACACCTACACGCCCGGATGGTACCTGCCGGGCGGAGGGGTCGAGAAAGCTGAACCCATCGTTGATTCGCTGAAACGGGAACTGCTGGAGGAAGGCGGTTTCACACTGTCCGCTTCGCCGGACCTGGTCGGCATCTATTCCAACCATTTCGTGTTTCCGAATGATCATGTCGTGCTTTACCGCGTCCGGCCAGGATCATGGACGCAAGGTGAAGCGACCTCACGCGGAGAAATCGCAGAAGCCATCTGGGCCGATCCGCTCTCCCCACCTCAGGGGACAACGCCCGGAACGCACAGCAAGCTTCAGGAAATGTTCGGGGGCGCCCCGCCCTCTCCCTATTGGGCACCAGAACGCTAAGAACGCGACGGGTCAGGCCTCTGGGACGATCTCGTATTTCCCGCCCGATACCCGCACTTCCGGCACGTGGCCTGTTTCTTCGAAGTCTTCCCAGGCCGGGGCGAGCGAGCGCCAGAAGGCGGCATTCGGGTCGTCGGCATGGCGCTGCAGGTTCGCTGCCGTCATCGGGAACGGATAGATATGCACAGGCACGGACTTCTGGCCTTCACCCATGGCGGCCTGCATCAGGGTCCAGATTTCCTCGATCGCTTCATCGGTCATGGCGTAGCAGCCGATCGACACGCAGTCGCCATGCACCATCAGGTATGAGCCTGTGCGGTCATGGGCCCGGTCAAAGGCGTTCGGATAGCCGAGATTGAAGGCGAGATGGTAGTTCGACCCGGCATTCATCTGGCCGGGCGCAACCGAATAGAACCCTTCCGGCGCCTGCATGTCCCCTTCGGCCAGTTTGGGTCCCAGCTTTCCGGAATAAGCGCACACCGGCCACGACCGGAACGGTTCGTACACCCCATCCTCACCGGCCACATAGGCCGTCAGAATTGCAGGTTCCTTGGTAAGCCGGAGGTAAACGGGCGCACCAAGATGGGTCCCCTGCTCTGCCAGCGCTTCACTCAGTTCCGCCGTGTGCGACGCGACAACAGCGCGGGAGCGCGGGGTTTCCCGTACATCGTCCACCCCGGCAGCTGCCAGAACGGCGGGCAGGCAGAGGAACGCCATTGCTGCACTGAACACGGCGACGATCTTCCAGGCATCGATAGGGCGTTTACGTCTCATAAACCCAGTGGTCTGCCCAGAATGAGGCAGCACAGGGGCCAGACCCGTGGCGGTTTCGTGGAAATGGCACCCCAAACCCGCTCTGCAGATTAAGTTGCCTTTAAGATCCCGGTGAGACGCTTTCCGCGTGACGGGGGAGTGAACCAGTTCTCGTCATCAAAAGACAACTGGCGCTCCGCGGGTTTCCCTTTGCCCTGCGCGCCGGTGATGCAATCGGAACGCCGGCTCTGTTTCCCCTTGGGCCGGCGTTCTTGCGTTCAGCCTTTCCGGCTCCGGACCGCCGCCACCATGTAGCGCCAACCGGTCAGAAGCGAGAGCGCCGCAGCAATCCATAACAAGGCAACCAGGCCAACGGCGGCAAGCTCCGCCAGACCACCCGTCGCGGCGCCTTGCGAAACGGCATCCTGCGGGATGGTCGCCAGCGGTAACATGAGGCCGATGATGGCCGCCATCTCGAAAGCGGTTTTCCATTTGGCGAGGTTCGACGGATCCACCACGGCCTTTCCGGCGGGCGTCGTGCGCAGCCAGGTCATGAAGGCATCGCGCGCAATGATCGCGGCTGCCGGAATATAGATCAGCCAGGTATGAAAGATCAGCGCGAGCCCCAACAGGGCAAAGCCAACGAGCAGTTTGTCCGCAATCGGATCGAGCCACACGCCAAAACGGGATTGAGCTTCAAGCTTTCGTGCCAGCCAGCCGTCGAGAAAGTCCGTCAGCGCCCCGGACAGGAACGCCAGCAAGGCGAACTGGTACCAGAGCTGCTGCACCGCGATGCGGGTTTCCTGCTCCGCCGATGAAACGTCCTGGCTCATGCCGAGGTCGATCAGGTCCTGCACGCGCAGGGCCTGGACAATGCCGCCAAGGCAGAGCAGCGCAAACACGCAGCGCGCAATGGTCAGCGCATTGGGAAGCCATTTGAAGTTCATGCGCGGGGTGTGCCAGCGGGCGGGCGCCGAGGCAATGCGGAATGTGCCGATGGCGCCTTCTCCCATCACCACGGCAATGGGAGAAGGAAAGGCTGCTCAGTTCGACGCGCCGGTCACGTCTTCGATCGGCACGGTGTAGTGGCGGCCGCAGAACTGGCAATCGATGGACAAGGTGCCATCCTCCTCGACCAGGTCGTGAAGCGCCTCGTCCGACATGGCCTGCAGCGTCGCAACAAGGCGTTCCTCATTGCAGGTGCAACGGTCGTCCAGAACCTGCGGCGGCTCCATCCGCACGCCCTGTTCATGGAACAGGCGGTAGAGCAGCTGCTCCATCGGCAGGTCCGGATCGGCGAGTTCGCCATCGGTGATCGTGGCGAACAGGGCCTGCGCCTCGTCCCACGCCTCTTCCGTGTCGCCGCGGGCTTCATCTGCCGCGACCCGCTGGATCATCATGCCGCCGGACACCCAGAGCACCGGGTCACCCGGCCGCTCGAATTCGGCCAGCGACAGGCGGATGCGGGTCGGCACCTGTTCGGACTGGGCGAAGTAATCCTCCGCGCATTCCGCTAGCGTGCCTTTCACGAGCGGGACGATGCCCTGGTAGGGCTGGATCGCCGGATTGTCCTGAATGATGATCAGGCCAAGCCGTCCGGCCGCGCCAAACAGCTGGGGCATGTGCGGGGCTGCGCCCTTGTTGAGGCGGTCCAGCTTTTCCCAGGCTTCCTCGTCGTAACGGGCATAGCCGCGGATACCGCCATCGGAGCGGTACTCGCCAACCAGCATCTTTACCGGGCCATCGCCTTCGGCCTGCACCAGGAGGCGCCCCTCGAACTTCAGCGAGGAACCGACTAGCGCAGCCAGCGTGACCGCCTCGCCCAGGATTCGGGCGAGATTGTCCGGGTATTCATGCCGGTGGAGGATCGGCGAAATGCTCGCCGGGCCCATGCGGACAGCCCGGCCGCGCACGGGCCGGTTTTCAATCTGGAAATTCGCGACAAAATCGCTGGAGGTCATAGCCATGGCGGGAGTCCTTGTAGCGCCCCCATGTGGCAGTCCACCCCCTTCGCATCAAGAGTGGGCTCTGTGATCGCGTCCTGACAGGCAAATCAGGCCGAGCAGCTGCCGCCGCCGAGAACGCAGAAACTGGCGCACCAGGGATGGTTGAGTTTCACCGGCTCCGCGGTCGCCTGCTTCAGCGTGTGACCCAATTCGAAGGCCGGATCGTCGACCAGCAGCGTACAGGCCGTCACGCTGGCCCGAGCGGCACCCTTGCGGCGGATGACCATGCGCTGGTCTGAGCACATGATGCTGTCAGGCGACTTGTTGAGGATGCCCCAGCATTCTGTGGTGATCTCAGGCGGGTCATCCTGCGCGATCATCTCCGGGAACAGGACCAGCTGTTTTGGATCTGCCGGGTTCAGCATCAGGCCAAGCGAGCTGGCCAGAGCACCATAGGCCGCGCGGGCGGCGGCCTCGTCCTCGTGAAGGGATTGGCGCCCGGCAATCGCCACGGTGAAGCCCTCTTCCGCCAGCCAGCGCAGGCCATTGCAGGCCTCCTCAAAAGCGCCCTCCCCCCGTTCCGCGTCGTGCACGGCCGGATCATGGCTGTCGAGGGAGACGCGGAGCGTGAGCTGTTCCGTCAGGCCGTTCCGGCGCAGGCGCTGGAGGCCTTCCTGAAGCCGCGGCCGCATCATCGGCCGCATGGCATTGGTCAGGAACAGCAGGCTGTGCCCGCGGAACAGGATCGCCTCCATGATCGGCAGAATGTCCGGACACATGAACGGCTCGCCGCCCGTGATGCCGATCTCCACTTCGCCGGCCTTCATCCGGTCGATCTCGTTCAGGTAGGGCATGACGTCGGCGAGGGTCAGGTAGACCAGCCGGTCATTGGTCGGCGAGGAGAGGATGTAGCAGTTCCGGCACTCGATATTGCAGAGCGTGCCGGTGTTGAACCAGAGCGTTTTCAATCCCTTCCAGGCGACACTGGCGCGGGTTTCGCCCTTCGCCGTGATGTCCGGATGAGAGAATTTCTGGTTGGAGTACTGTGTGTCTGGCATGTCCCCACCCTAGCGGTGTGCCCGGCGCGTTCCAGCTGGAAAATGCCGATCTGACAAAGGTTTGATCGCTGCGTGTGGATTGGTCAGTGGGTCGGCTGGTCGCTCGATTTCTGCGCCTGCTCGATCAGGTCCCGCACCAGGCCCCTCACATGGGCCGGGCGCAAGCCAAGACCCGCACCGATTTCAAGGATCGTGTCCTCTTCTTCGCGGGCAAATTCACCATCTGCGGCAGCGATGTGGAAAACCGCATTCACGATCATTTCCTTGCCTTCATCATTCAGCATGTTGCCGACGCGGGTGGCGACAGAGAGCGCATCATCGAGCGACTCCTTCGCCGCGACGATTTCGGCCTCGATCTCGGCCCGGGTGAAATCGCGTGCGCACATGCGGTTCACCACATGCTCGATGGCATCCACTTCCTCCGGCTCGATCTTGCCGTCGGCCCAGGCCATGCGCACAAGGATGGCCAGCGCAGCAGTCTCGAATTCGGCGCGGATCTGATCGGATGTCGCGCCTGTGGCAGCGTTCAGAACGCCTTCCACGAAAGTGCCTTTGCACGACTTGCACTCAACATAGGGCGGATAGGTTTTCAGCGGGATGATCGGAATGAAATAGAGATGAAACCAGCTGCGGGCACGGCGTTTTTCAAAATTGCTGGTCTGCTGGCATTGCGGGCAGTCGAAGGAGCCCTGATCCAGCAGCTTGCGCGTGGCCTTGGTACCAAAAATGATCATGCTCGTCCCCTCTTCCAGCATTTACGGAAACAGCCTTGCAGCGCCGAGGCTGGCTTGCAACCCCGGATACGTCCGAACCGGAACGGATCGCCACTGCGCCTTCGCAATTGTCTTTTGTGCGCGAAACGTGATCCTTTCACGATCCGAACGGCTGAGGGCAATCCGGGCAATGGCGCAGGACAAGAAGAGGGCGGTCTTCCGCTTGCTGACCTCAACCAGCGAAACACCGGGCAATCTGGATATTACGGAGACTGCCCGCGCGCATGAGCCCGACAATTTCTTCCGGCATGTAACGAGCCTCTCGGCCAGCAAGATTGCCGACGGATTGATCGATCCGAAACTCGTTCTGAGCTGGCTGCTCACCACGCTGGGTGCCCCGGCCGGCCTGCTCGGCCTGCTCGTGCCGATCCGCGAAGCTGGCGCCCTGTTCCCACAGATGTTCACCGCCGGGGCGCTCCGCAAACTGAAGCATCGGAAATGGGCGTGGGCAGGCGGCGCCCTTGTGGAAGGCATCGCCGCAATCGCGATGGGACTAGCGGCGCTGATGCTGACCGGCGCGGTTGCAGGCTGGGTAATCCTCGGGGCGCTGGCCGCGTTGGCGCTCGCCCGGTCCGTCTGTTCGGTCACTTACAAGGACGTACTCGGAAAGACGATCGCCAGATCCCGGCGCGGCACGGCGACCGGAACGGCTGGCACGATCGGTGCGGGCGCCGTACTGGCCTATGGCGTGCTGCTGGCGTTTGCGGGGGAAAACCGGTTGGCGCTGGTCACCGGCGGACTGGTGCTGGCAGGCGGATTGTGGGTCGCGGCGGGCGCAGTGTTCGCCAGCCTGTTCGAGGAAGCGAGCGAGCCGGAAACGAGTTCCAGCCCCGTCCGCAGGCTGGCGGACGATTTCGGCCTGCTCGCACGCGACGCCCAGCTGCGCCGGTTCATCCTCGTCCGGGCCCTGCTCACCTCCACCGCCCTCGCCCCGCCCTTCATGGTGGCACTCGGCACGCAAGGCGAAGCCGCGCGCAACATGTTCGGCGGGTTAGGCTTGCTGGTGGTCGCCTCAGCCAGCGCGGGCCTGCTCAGTTCCTATGTCTGGGGGCGCCTCGCCGACCGGTCGAGCCGGAAAGTGCTGATCCTGACGGGCCTTGCCGGGGCGCTTGCCCTGTTCGGTACGCTGGGCCTCAACACTGCCGGCCTGCTGGTCGCAAATGCGGGCCTGCCGGCGATGATCTTTATTCTGATGATAGCCTATCAGGGTGTCCGCCTTGGCCGGTCGACCCATCTGGTGGACATGGCGACGGCAGAGACGCGCGCCGCTTATACCGCGCTATCCAACACAATCATCGGCACCGTGCTGATCCTTGGCGGCGGCTTCAGCCTGGTGGCGAGCTTTGCCGGTCTGGCCACCGTGATCGCCATCCTCGGCGCCATGAGCGCACTGGCGGCCTTGATTGCGCTGGGACTGGACGAGGTCCAGTCCGGCTAGGGCCTATTTCTCGAGGCACCAGCGCAGCACGGCCTTCTGGGCGTGCAGGCGGTTTTCGGCTTCGTCGAAGACCAGGCTTTGCGGGCCGTCGATGACTTCCGCATCCACTTCCTCGCCCCGGTGCGCCGGCAGGCAGTGCAGGAAGTATGCGCCCTTGTTCGCCATTTCCATCAGGTCTTCGGTGACGGCGTAAGGTTCCAGAATTTCGAGGCGGCGCTCGACATCCTTGTCGCCCATGGAAACGAACGTATCGGCGATGACGACGTCGGCGCCTGCGACGGCCTCTTCCGCCGTCTCAAAGAGATCGATCTTGCCCTGCAGCTCGCGGGCGATGTCGAGATCCTCATCGTCCGGCGCAAAGCGGGCCGGCGTGCCGACAGCCAGCGAGAAGCCGAACTTCGCCGCCGCATGGATGAAGCTGGCACAGACATTGTTGCCATCGCCGACCCAGGCGATGCGAGCCCCGCGCAGGTCGAGGCCCTTCTCTTCCAGCGTCTGCAAATCCGCCATGATCTGGCAGGGGTGCGAGCGGTCGGTCAGGCCGTTGATGACGGGAACGGAGGAAAACTCCGCAAACGCCTCGACATCGGAATGGTCGTTGGCGCGGATCATCACCGCATCCACATAGCGGGAGATCACCCGGGCCGTGTCCTCGATGGTCTCGCCCCGGCCGAGCTGCATGTCGCTGGCCGTCGCCGTGATCGACGTCCCGCCCAGCTGGCGCATCGCCATGTCGAAGGAGAAACGCGTCCGGGTCGACGATTTCTCGAAAATCATCGCCAGCGTATGGCCCTCCAGCGGAGCGCCGTCATCGACACGGCCCTTCGGCCAGCCGGCGCGGGCTTTCTTCATGGCATGGGCCATGTCGAGAATTTCGCGCAGTTCGACATGGTCGAGATGCCAGAGATCGATGAAGTGACGGCCTGCCATGGAGAGCCTCCCCTTTTGAGGGTCTGAAAAAGGAAGCGCGGGCCATAGCGCAAAATGGGCCGCGGGGCCAGTGCCCAGCCCGCAGGCAGCATCTGGCGCGGGGGACCAATATGTCCTACATGCGCGAGAACCTTTCCACCCCTGCCTGGAGACTATCACAGACATGGACCGCGTTCTCATCATCGGTGCCGGCGCTGCCGGTTCGGTCGTCGCCCAGAAATGCGCGATGGACCGCGACACGTTCAAGCACATCACGCTCGCCTCTCGCCGCCTCGAAAGTTGCGAAAAAGTGGCGAAGCTCTGCACGACGCCGATCGAGATCGCCCAGGTGGATGCCGACAATGTCGCTGAAGTCGTCGCCCTCATCGAAAAGGTGAAGCCGGACCTGCTGATCAACATGGCCTTGCCCTATCAGGACCTGCCGATCATGGATGCCTGCCTCGAAACGGGCTGCAACTATATGGACACGGCGAACTATGAGCCGCGCGAAGTCGCGAAGTTCGAATATTCCTGGCAGTGGGCCTATCACGACCGCTTCAAGGAGAAGGGCATCACCGCCATTCTCGGCTGCGGCTTCGACCCCGGCGTGACGAACGTCTACTGCGCCTATGCGCAGGAGCACCTGTTCGACGAGATCGAATATATCGACATCGTCGACTGCAATGCCGGCGACCACGGCAAGACCTTCGCCACGAACTTCAATCCGGAAATCAACCTGCGCGAAGTCACGCAGGACGGTAAATACTGGAAGAATGGCGAATGGATCGAGATCCCCGCCCTCTCCATCAATTGCGACATCGACTATCCGGAAGTCGGCCCGAAGGATTCCTACCTCATCTATCACGAGGAAGAGGAAAGCCTTGTGAAGAACATCAAGGGTCTGAAGCAGATCCGCTTCTGGATGACGTTCGGCGCCGAATACATCAAGCACCTTCAGGTGTTCAAATCCATCGGCCTGATCGGCCTCGAACCGATCAAGCACAAGGGCATGGACATCGTGCCCATGGAGTTCCTGAAGGACCTGCTGCCGGTGCCGTCTTCGCTCGCCGAGGGCTATACCGGCAAGACCAGCATCGGCGTGATCTTCCGTGGCAAGAAGGATGGCAAGCCGCTGACGAAGATGATCTACAATGTCTGCGACCATGCCGAGACGAACAAGGAAGTCTCCGCGCAGGCCGTCTCCTACACGACGGGCGTGCCGCCGGTTTCCGGCGCGGCCATGTTCTTCCGCGGAGAATGGGCCGGCAAGGGCGTGTTCAATGTCGAACAGTTCCCGGCGAAGCCCTTCCTCGAAGACGTCGCCACCCGCGGCCTGCCCTGGCATGTCATTGACGTGAACCCCGGCGACCAGGACGAACTCTTCGCGGTGGAAACCTGACGGTATGCGCAGGGCTTTTATCGCGCTTTCCGCAGCTCTGGCTTTTGCCGCGTGCGGCCAGGAATCAGTCGCATTGCAAGGGCCGCTCGTCTTCGAGAAGAGTGTCGACTACACCGCCTTCCAGCCCATTGAAGGCTGCAAGGGCGAACGGGCAAAGCCTGTCTATTTCAAATGCCTCGATGCGCGGGAGCTCTATGATGCCGCCGTCAGCCGGGCTGCGGAAGAAGGCCGTCCCCTGATGATCGTCTGGGGCTTTGACGAGTGCCCGTCCTGCATGAAGCTGGAGAAGACTGAACTGTCCGGCCGGAACGCCTGGACCGTGGACCGGTTCCTGAAAGAAGCGCTAACGCCCATCCAGCGCAAGGCCGCCCTGGCCAGCCAGGATGAGTACCGCATCCTGACGCTCAAGATCGATGTGCGCCGTCCGAGTGGCGCGGCCCTCGCCGAAGAGATCGGCGTGACCGGCATGGCACAGGAACGTGGACGTGATCGCGTGAGAACCCCCTTCATCACGCTCACCAATGCGGAAACTGGCGTTCTGGTTTCGCAAGCGGAACTTGGCCAGGGTTTCCGGCCCTGTACCCGCGGCGATGAATTCGTTCTCGATCTCGTCGAAGCCGGCTTCCTGCCGGACGACCCTTCACGTGACCGTAGACAGTGCTGAATGGGACAAGCCGCGACTTAGAAGCCGGCGATCAGGACGAATTGTTCGCAGTGGAGACCTAGGTCGGGGCGCAGCCGCCTTCGGCGACCTGCTTGCGGACGATATCGTCCTGCTGCTTCATCAGTGCAAAAAACTCGGCCGCCTTTGTCATGTCGATGGAGGCCGTAACCCGCTCCTCGGGATTCTTCTCATTGCGGGCATCGAAGGACAACGGCACCCCCGCCTCCAGTCCGCTGATGAATTCGGCTGGCGTCGTCGTCCGCCCACCAACGCCTCCAAGCCGGCTCGGATAGTCCGGATAGTTCAGGAAGGAGCTGCGCATGTTCAGATTGTCCACGGTCTTGGTCACTTCGCCGAATGTGACCGAGGACTTCCAGTTTCCAACGATCTGGCCGGTGCTGGGCGAGGTCAGTTCCCCTAGATAGATCATCGAGGAGAAGAACTCGTCATAGCTGCCATCGGCAAGTCGCTTGATCTGGAATTCGAAGAAAGGTTCAAGCCCGGGTGCCTGGGTCAGGTTCTCAACCTTGAAGGCCGATACCGGCGCCTCGAAAACCAGCCAGGCAAAGCCGCCCTTGGCGAGATTATAACGCGCGGACATATCAGGGGCGAGCTTGCCGCTGATCCGGCAGGGTGGCGGGCTGGGTGCCTCAGCCTGCGGGTCCGCACTTGATGCAGGAACAGAAACGGATAATGCAAGGCAAACCAGTGCGGCGAGGCGTGGCGAAATCGGCATGGCATCTCCTTCGAAAGCCGGACATATCTATCTAAGGTGTATGGTGCCATGGCAACCAATCCGATTGAACCCCTGAAAACCCCCTGCTTCGTCCTCGACGTCGCCCGCCTCCGGAAAAATCTGGAGACGGCGAAACGCGTTCGGGAGGAGGCAGGCTGCAAGGTTCTGCTGGCCACCAAGGCCTTCGCCATGCCGGCGGCCTTCCCGGTGATGACCGACTATCTCGATGGCACCACGGCCAGCGGCGAGCATGAAGCCATCATGGGACATGAAAGCTTCGGCAAGGAAGTGCATGTCTACTCCCCGGCCTATACCGAGGATGAAGTCCGCCGCCTGACGAAGACTGCCGGGCACATCTATTTCAATTCCGCCGAACAGCTCGCCCGCTTCGGCGACATCGCCCGCGATGCCGGTGCGCATGTCGGCCTGCGCGTGAATCCCGGCTATTCCAACGCCACCCTTGGCGGTGACCTTTACGACCCCTGCGCGCCGGGCAGCCGGTTTGGCGAAGTCCCCGCAAAGCTGGACGAGGTCGACTGGTCCGGTGTCGATATCTTCCACGTGCACGCCCTGTGCGAGAGCTTGGCAGACGGCTCCGCCGGGCTGATCAAACACGTCGCCGATAATTTCGGCCAGTATATCGAACAGGTTTCCGCCGTGAATTTCGGCGGCGGGCATTTCCTGAACAAGCCGGGCTATGATGTCGATGTCCTGATCGAAGCGATCAAGGCCTTCAAGGCGCGCTTCGGTGTCGACGTCATCCTGGAGCCAGGCGCGGGCCTCGTCGTGAACACGGGCGAGCTTTACGCCACAGTCCTTGCCCTGCACTGGAACGAGATGGATCTGGCCATCCTTGACGCCTCCGCCTCCACGCACATGCCCGACGTGCTGGAAGTCCCCTACCGGCCGGATATTGTCGGCGCCGGAAAACCGGGAGAAAAGCCGAACACCTACCGCCTCGGCGGGAAGACCTGCATGACGGGCGACGTGATCGGCGATTACTCCTTCTACAAACCATTGCAGCCGGGCGACCAGCTCGTCTTCACAGACCAGATGCACTACAGCTTTGTGAAGACCAACACGTTCAACGGCACGCCGCTGGCAAACCTGGCCATCCGCTGGGAAGACGGCCGCGTGGAGCAGGTTTCCCAATTCGGTTATGAGGAATTCCGCCGCCGCCTCGGCAGGTAGAAATCTTTCAAATTTTCCGGAATTCCTTCACCGGGCGTTCCCCTCTTCGTGGCAGTTTGACGGCCTCGGAGGATTGCGCATGGCTGGGCGTATCTCACTTGGATGTCTTGTCGTCTGCCTTCTGGCAGTGTGCCTGCTCGCCCCCGGCGCAGCGAACGTTTAGCCACCCAGCCTTGTAATAGCGATATCCCGGTCATTCCCGAGCGAGGGAATGCGCCCGCGCGCCTTCGCCACCTCATCGAGATCCAGCTCCGCCAGCACGATGCCGGGCTCGGCGTCTTCCGCTTCCGCGATCACCTCACCCCATGGGGAGACGATCAGGGAGTGGCCGAAGGTTTCGCGCCCGTCCTCATGCTTGCCGCCCTGCGCCGGGGCGATGACGAAACAGCCCGTCTCGATCGCCCGCGCCCGGATCAGCACATGCCAGTGCGCCTCGCCCGTTACGCGGGTAAAGGCCGCCGGGATGGTCAGGATGCTTGCCCCCGCCTGCGCAAGGCGACGGTAGAGATGCGGGAAACGCAGGTCGTAGCAGATCGTCATGCCAATCTCGCCGAAGGGCGCCCTGGCCAGCACCGCCGCCTCACCGGGCCGGTAAGCCCGGCTCTCGCGATAGTTCTGACCGTCGCCCACTTCGACATCGAACATGTGGATCTTGTCATAGTGCGCAATCACACCACCATCCGGCCCGATCAGGAATGAGCGGTTCGCAAAGCGCTCATCGTCCGGCAGCGTCACTGCAATCGAGCCGATAAGCAGGGTCACGCCGAGTTCCGCCGCGAGCGCCTGGAACGAATGCAGGGGGATATCGTCCTGCTCCACGATTTTCGGCCGCGCCATGCCGGGGCGGATGTCGAGCAGGTTCGTCATCTCCGGCGTCGCGATGAATTTCGCGCTCTGCCCCGCCGCCTCCCGGATGAGGGCCGAGGCCGCGGCGATATTCGGGGCGACTTCCACGCCGGAGCGCATCTGGACACAGGCAGCTTTGATCTTTGTCATGCCGCGATCCTAGCGCCGCGCGCGAAGAGCGCCAGCGGACTTATCTATCCGCCGCTTCCCGGAAGCAGGTCTTCCAGAAAATAGGCAGACAAGGCGTTCCGCCCGGCCAGGCTGCTCTTTCGGTAAACAGCCCGCGCCTGTTCGCGCACGGTGCGCTCGCTCGTTTCGCGCAGGTCGGCGATCTCCTGCAGGGACAGCCCCTTCAAGAGCAGCAAGCCGACATCGGACTCGGCATCCGTCAGGCCCCAGGCCGAGAACTGGCGTGCGATGGCAACGCCGAGCCCTTGCACCAGTTCACGGTTCTCTGCCTGCCAGCGCCCGGCATCCTCCCGCGCATCGGCCAGCGCGCGGCGCAGGCGCCCGAGACGCCACAGCATGGCGCCCAGCCCGAACGATGCGGCGACCAGCACGACCAGTTCAGCCGCAAGATGCCCCGCGCCAGCGCCTTCCCCACTGTCGGTGATCAGGTCTACCCCGATGAATAGCGCGATCGCGCCAAACAGCACGGCAATGCCCAGAAGGCTTCTGCGTCCGGATACGTCATCTGACATACGCCCTTCTCTCTCAAACCGCAGGTAAAGGGAATGCGTCATGTGACGGATGGCTACGCCGGCAAGTCCGCGCCAGTTTCCGACAGCCAGCAGGTAGCGTCGGAGACATTCGCATGAGCCAGTCCAAATCCCCCACCCGCCCGGTATGGGACCCCCTAATCCGTATCGGGCACTGGACGCTCGTGATTGCATTCTTCACCGCCTACCTGTCTGGCGACGACCTGTTCAGCATCCACAAATGGGCGGGCTATGTCGTGGCGGGCTATGTGCTGGTGCGCATTGTCTGGGGCGTCATTGGCACACGGCATGCGCGGTTCACCGATTTCGTGCGGGGGCCCGGCGCTGTCATCGGATACATGCGCGGTCTCTTCTCGGGCAATGTGAAGGACTATGCCGGCCATAATCCCGCTGGCGGCGCCATGGTCGTTGCCCTGCTGTTCAGCCTTCTGGTCACCACATCGGCCGGCATGGCGCTCTACGCCGTGGAAGACAATGCCGGGCCACTTGCCGGGATCGTGACGGAAGAAACCTTCGCGCCGCTCGCCTCCGCATTCGGAGAGGAAGGCGAACATGAAGGAGCCGAAGAACTGCTCGAAGGCGTGCACAAGGCCTTCGTCTACATCACACTCACGCTGATCGGCCTGCACCTTGCCGGCGTTGTCGCCTCAAGCCTTGCGCACAAGGAAAACCTCGCCCGCGCCATGGTCACCGGCCGCAAGCAGGTGCACGAGGAGGCCTGATTTTCAGGCCCCCGGACGGGGCAGGCACATCAGCTGGGACGATCCGGTCACCAGCAGCCTGCCCGCCGCATCCCGGATTTCCCCGTCTGTCGCCATCAGCCCGTTTTCCGCAACTGGCGCGCGCACCCGCATATGCAGCCAGTCGGCATGACCGGTCGGGCGGTGAAAGCGGTAATGATAGTCGATATTGGGCGCGATCCAGGGCGACGGACCGTCGATCGGATGCGCCGGATACTGGGCCAGCCAGCCGAACGTATCCATCAGGATGATCGCACGCCCGGCATCGGCGAAGGCATCCTCCGCCATGGCGCGCGGCGTGAAGCGGTAGAAGCCCGTCAGTTCCGGATCGCGGGCCGCTTCACCCTTGTGCGGCGTCCCGCGGATTGGGCGCTGTTCGAAATGGCTGAAGAATGGATGCGAAGGCTCGTCGGGATATTGTTCTTCAAAAGTGGGGACACTCGCCGGGTCCGGCAGCGCTTCCTGCGTATCGTCATGTACCAGACCGGGCAGCGTGTCGGACACGGTCCACACATGACACAGCAGAAGGGATTTGCCCTCCTGAATCAGTTCGGCCCTCAGCAGCTCGCTGCGCTTGCCCGCCTTCACGGACTCGACGCGGATTTCTGCCGGGGCATATTTGCCCATGCGGAGGAAATGACAGGTCATGCTGGCCGGACGTGGCAGGCTGCTCGCCTCCCCGGCAGCCCTCAGCGCGAGCGCCGTAATGAAACCGCCTGCCGGACTCCACAGGCCCCAGCATTCCGGAAGGTCGACAGACCAGCGCCCCTCTCCCAGCGGCTGAGGCCGCGTTGCCTGTTCGAAATCATCTGAGGCCTGCATGAAATTTCCTCCCGGACGTTCTGTCTTCTTGCCGCCAGCTTAGCTGCGCCGCGCCAAGACAGAACCCCCGGAAGGGGAATTCCCCATCAATCTTTGCGGGCAGGCGCGTCCTGTCGCGGCCCGGGCCAGACATCACGGGCCCCTTCGGGATTGACTGTCATGCCCACGCCTTCGGTCTGGCGGATCCTGATGGCGCTCAGGTCAAAGCCCTTCAGGCAGTTGACGTTGACGCCGTAATGGTCCGGCATCGAGCGCTTGCTGTGAAACGGATAGATACCGCAGACCGAGCAGAAATAGTGGCGGGCAACGCCCGTGTTCCATCGGTATTCGCTGAGCGACTCCTCGCCCGAAACCAGCGTGAACCGGTCCTTCCGGACACTGGTCATCGTCGCGCCCTTCATGGCGCAGAGGGAACAGTCGCACTGGTAGACATCCGTGATGTCAGCCTCGAAGCGGAACTGCACGGCCCCGCAATGACAAGCCCCTTCCCAGTGCGTCATGGCCAGTGCTTCATGTCCTCAGGCCGGTTCCCAGTCGCCGATGGCCTCGTCCATGATGCGGGTCGCTTCGCGGACGTTTTCATCCGTGATCACCAGCGGCGGCGCGAGGCGCAGCACGTTCGCACCAGCCACGCCGACCAGCAGGTTCTTGTCACGGCAGACGCCCTGCAGGCCTTTCGGGTCAGCCTTCATCTTGAGGCCGGTCAGAAGACCCTTGCCCGTTACGCCTTCCACCTTGTCCGGATGGCTGTCGGCAATGCTCTTCAGGCTCTGGGCCATCGTGCCGGAGACACGGCGCACTTCTGCCAGGAAGGCCTCATCTGAAATGATGTCCCAGACGACATTGCCGACGGCCATGGCCAGCGGGTTGCCGCCATAAGTCGAACCGTGGCTGCCCGGCTGCATGTGCTCGCCGCAGGCTTCGGTCGTCAGGCAGGCGCCGAACGGGAAGCCGCCGCCGATACCTTTGGCCGAGCAGAGGATGTCCGGCGTCGCGCCTTCGGCCCATTCGTGGGCGAACAGCTTGCCGGTCCGGCCCATGCCGCACTGGACCTCGTCATAGATCACCAGAACGCCGTATTGGTCGCAAAGGTCCCGCAGGCCTTTCAGGCATTGTTCCGGCATTGCGCGCACGCCGCCTTCACCTTGCACCGGCTCGACGAGGACTGCCGCAGCGGTCGGCCGGGAGACGGCTTCCTTCAGGGCTTCGTGGTCGCCCCATTCGAGATGGACGAAGCCGGGCAACGCCGGGCCGAAGCCTTCGAGGTATTTCGGATTGCCGCCGGCATTGATCGCGCCGAGCGAGCGGCCATGGAAGGCGCCGGTGAAGGTGATGATGTCGACGCGGTCTTCGTGGCCATTGGCCCATTGATACTTGCGCGCGGACTTGATCGCGCACTCGATCGCCTCGGTGCCGGAGTTCGTGAAGAAAACACGGTCGGCGAACGTATCGCGGCAGATCTTGTCAGCCAGCTCTTCAGCGCCGCGCACACGGAACATGTTCGACGTGTGCCACAGCTTGCCTGCCTGCTCGCGCAGGGCGTCCACCATGGCCGGGTGCGAATGGCCGAGCGCGTTGACCGCGATGCCGGCGATGAAGTCCAGATATCGCGTCCCGTCTTCGGTGAAGAGGTAGACGCCCTCTCCCTTCTCGAAGATTTCTTCCGGCGGCCGGTAGACCGGCATGATATGCTGGCGTGGATCGCTCATCTGTTACCCTTCCGATGTCGCGAGGATTATTCTCAGGGCGCCACGCATGACGGGGGGCTGACCGGAAGTCAACACACAGCGCACCCCCGCATGTGACAGCCGTCTCGATTCGCGCTTATGTAGCCGCAAAAGTGATTGGGAGTCAGAGGATGAAGAGGCTTGCCAGCCTGGGCGCAGGGCTCAGCCTGCTTATGCTGCCGGCAGCGGCCCAGCCTATTGGTGGACGCCTGGCGCCTCCCCTCAATGTTGTGCAGGCACCCTCCGTATCGGGCGGCTCCGACAGGACAGAACTGACCCAGCGTCAATCCATGGTGATCGAAGAGGATGGAACGGTCCGTTTCCTGACCCCGGCCGAGTCTGCGGAGCTTTTCATCTCCCGCGAACGGGCCAGCGAGTTCAATGTCGAGCTTGATCAGCAAGCTGATGCGCCCGATTCCCTCAAGATCGAAGTCTCAGGCGCGGAGATCAGCGAAACGCTCACCCCCGATGGCGGCACACGCATTCTGAGGGTGGTTCCGGAAGACGGAAGCCCGAGCTGGCTGATCACTATTACAAAAGATTAATCGAAAAACGATAATAGAACTTGACGATAAACGATAAGTGCTTATTGTTAATCGTGAAGCCGGGCGGAACGGACGTGATGTCCAAACGCCCCCTACCTCACCTGAGCCGTTGCTCCGGTCTGCCCGGTTCTCACTGCCCCTGATTATACCTCCAAACGAAAGAGGCGCGGACCCTTGGTCCGCGCCTCCCACCGTTTGCAGCGTTTCCTCCCAGAAACTTGCTGGGACATAAGGCCGCGCATTTCGAGTTATGTCAAGAATGTGTCTTCGATTTTTTCTAGTAATTCCTTACCTTTAATTGCTGCACCTGCGAACAAGACCTCCAGGCTGGCCTTCGCCTCAGGTGACCATACGGCAGCCGGTGACACCGCAAAGACCGCCTCGCTTTTCAGGATCAGCCCGTCCGACAGGATCTTCAGTCCGTTGGCCTTCAGGGTCGCGCCGGTCGACGTGATATCGACGATCACATCGGCAGAGCCTGTCGTTGGGGCAGCTTCGGTGGCTCCCGCGCTCTCGACAAGGCGGTATTCCCCGACCGAACGGGCTGCGAAGAAGCGCCGGGTCAGGCGCATGTATTTGGTCGCGACCCGCAGGCGGCGGTGATGCGCTTTTCGGAAGGCAGCCCCCGCAGCTTCAAGGTCTGACATCGTATCGACATCGACCCAGGCCTGAGGCACGGCGACGATCACGTCGGCCCCGCCAAAGCCCAGTCGCTTCACGACGTCGAAATCGCTCTCCCCGGTCGGGGCGAGGTCATGCAGCAGGTCTTCGCCGGTCACGCCGGCATGCAGGCTCCCGTCGACCAGGCCCTGGGCGATCTCCCGCGCAGAAAGAAGCCGCATCTCGACATCGCCGAGACCTTCGATCTCGGCCTGGTAACCGCGCTCGCCGCCGATTTGGGTGACCGGGAAACCGGCAGAGGCCAGCCATGCCTCGGATTTTTCCTTCAGCCGCCCCTTGGACGGGATCGCCAGTGACAGACGGGTCATGCGCCCCTCCCTTTCGCACGCAGCACGCGGTCGGGCCGCACCATGCCGCCAATGGCCGTCGCATTGGCCTCGCCATTCGAGAGGCCGGAGACGAGGCCGTCATAACGCCCGCCGGATGCAATAGGCTGGCGCTCGCTCAGGTTCGGGCCCAGCGTCTCGAACAGGAAGCCGTCATAATAGGTGAACCGACGTCCGAAGCCCGACCGGAACCGGCAGATCGCCTTCACCTCCGGCAGCAATTCGCGGATCAGTTCCATCCGCCGGGCGACGCGTTCGATAGCGTCAGAGGTGCGTGGCAGGCTGTACTTCACAGCAATCGCGTCGAGCTGGTCGGCCGCTTCGGCAGCTTCGCAGTTCACCGCAGCGAGCGCCCCGATGACTTCGCGCACCTTCTCTGGCACGCCGCCGGCGGCCAGCGCCGCAGCCCGGGCGCGCAGGCCTGAAATGATCTCCGGAACGCTCCGTGTTCCGATCAAGGGAATGCCTCGTTCGGCCAGTGCCGCCCGGAAGGCCGTCTCGGCTTCTTCGGGCGTCGCAGCTTCCAGCGTCGGCACGAGGTCTGCCTCTATCGGTGCAGGCGATGCCTCGACCAATGCGCGCACGCCGCCCTCCTGACGGAAAGCCCGCTTCAAGAGGTCTGCCGTCACACGCGGCAGGCCCAGTGCATCGATGAAGGCCGGGAAGATGGCGAGGTCACCCGTGGCAATCGCTTCCGGCAGGACATCGCAATCGCGGACGGCCTCATGCACCAGCGCAAAGGCCTCGGCATCCTCGACCGGGTCAGAGTCCCGACCGAAACGTTCGAAGCCGACCTGCGTGAATTCCATCGGGTCGCCGGATGCCGCCGGCAGGCGGAACGCCTCGGCGGCATAGCAATAGGCTTTCGGGCCATTGGTACCGCTGGCGAGCCGTTCGGCTTCCAGCCCTGCCACCGGCAGGGTCAGGTCCGGCCGCATGACCATCTCGTTGCCGCGATGGTCCGTGAACACGCAAAGGCGCGCACGCACAGCTTCGCCCGACAATTCCAGCGGAATGTCGGACGGCAAGATATAGGCCGGATTGACCGGCTCGGCGCCGGAGGCCTCGAACCGGGACCGGGCCGCTTTCACGATGGCTGCGTAAGTCATGCCTGGGCCTCGACGATGCGGCGGACGGCTTCCACCATTTCGGCGCGCGGCACCTCCATCTGGCCGGGGCGGGCTTCGCGATATTCCTCGTTGGACTTGATGGCCTGCGCTTTCAGCGCGCCCATTTCAAGATCCTTGATGGTGACCGTGCCCTTGGCGAGTTCATCCTCACCCACCATGACAGCAACCGGGGAATTGCGCCGGTCGGCATATTTCATCTGCTTACCCATATTGTTGGCCCCGCCCATATAGGCTTCGGCGCGCAGCCCTGCTTTGCGCAACTCGGCGGCAATGGAGAGCGCGATGGCAGGATTGTCCCGGTCGAGATTGAGCACGACGACCGGGCCATCGAGCTTTGCCGTTTCACCCATGATCTGCATCGCGGCAGCAAGGCGTGAAATACCGATGGAAAAGCCCGTGGCCGGAACGCTTTGCCCGGTGAAGCGCGCGACAAGGTCGTCATAACGCCCGCCGCCGCCGATGGAACCGATGCGGTAGGTCTTGCCGTCTTCGCCGGTCACTTCGCGCAGCAGTTCTGCCTCATAGACCGGACCGGTATAGTATTCGAGCCCGCGCACGACCGACGGGTCGATCAGCACATCGCTTTCCGGCGCACCAAGTCCTTCGAGGGCGCTGGCAATGGCTTCGAGTTCGGCGAGCCCAGCCTTGCCCTGCTCGCTGTCTCCTGCGGCTTTGGCGAGATTGGCGAGCGTGGATTCGCGCGTCGGTGCGCCGGCCTCAGCAAAGGCGAGGACGCGCTTGACCTCTTCAGGCCCGAGCCCTGCGCCTTTTGTATAGTCGCCGCTCTCATCAAGGCGTCCTTCCCCGAGCAGGTCAGCCACGCCGCCTGCACCGAGCCGGTCGAGCTTGTCGAGCGCGCGCAGGATCGCGAGGCGCGTCTCCTGGCTTTCAGCTCCGACGGCGTCCAGCACACCATTCAGCAAACGGCGGGTGTTGACCCGGATCGCAAACTCTCCCGAATGCATGCCGACGGCGCGGAGCGCTTCGGCGCCCATGGCGATCATCTCGGCATCTGCATGGAAGCCCGGCGCCCCCACCGTGTCGGCATCGCACTGCCAGAACTCGCGGAAGCGGCCGGGGCCCGGTTTCTCGTTGCGCCAGACGGGCCCGGCCGCATAGCGCCGGAACGGGCGGCCAAGGTCCTGGCCGGCTTCAGCGACAAAGCGGGCGAGCGGCGCCGTCAGATCGTAGCGCAGGGCGATCCACTGCTCGTCATCATCCTGCAGGGCGAACACGCCCTCATTCGGACGGTCGGTATCTGGCAGGAATTTGCCAAGCGCGTCGACATACTCGAAAGCGCCGGTTTCGAGGTGCTCAAAGCCCCACTGGCGATAGACGCCGGTAATGGTTTCCACGAGCCTTGCCTGTGCATGCAGGAGACCCTCACGCTTGTCGGGAAAGCCACGCGGCTTGCGGGCAAGCTGCTTGCCGGAGAGGGGCTTGCTGTCTTTGTCGCTCATGAGGTCGCTCTTAGTCCTGTTTGCGCACCGCATAGTCGGTGCTGGTCCGGATTGGAAGGCGACACGTCAACATCAGGCACGCCCCGGTTGTGGCCTGCCTCGTCTGATCTGGTTCTTTGGGGAACACTTTAGCAGAGGCGCAGCCGGACCGGTTCGCGCCTCGTCGGCGCGTCACGAATGATGGTGATGGTGGTGCAGTGCAGTGTTCATTACGCATGGCCGATACGGGGGCGGCCCGGCAAAGTCAACCGAAAGCTCAGGCGCCCTCGGTCTGGCGGGTGAACGGCTTCTCCTGCCCGTCCCGGCGCTCGATCACCTTGAAGATGCCCGTGCCGCGCATCAGCAGCTTGTCGTCTGCCCAGATCTTGCCCTCGACGGTGAAGACATCGTCCTGCCGGCCGATCACATGCCCCTTGCCCTCGACGAAGCTGCCCTGCTTGGCGCCGGAGAGGAAGTCGCACATCAGGCGGACGGTCACCCACCAGGTGTCGTCATCCTTCTCCACCGCTGCGCCCCAGGCCATGTCGGCGAAGGTCATGAGCATGCCGCCATGGGCGTTCATCATGCCATTGGTGTGATGCTCCTCGACACGGAAGGCGCGGGTCAGCCCCGTCTCGTCCCGCTTCTCGAACAGCGGGCCCACCTGGCGGCCGAAGCCCCGGTGCCAGGGCAGCATCTGGTAGCCTTCCGGCAGGTCGAATGTCTGGTTGCGTGAAAGATCGTCAGTCATGGCGTCCGCTTAGCGCCGTCTGCCGGGATTTGCCAGCCCTCCCCCAGCGAACGGGCGCAGCGCAGGGCGCGTCACATCGTCAACGAGATGAGATTGATGAACAAATGCGCCATGATCGGCAGGAACAGGCCTCCGCTCGCCACGCGCAGCAGACCCAGCACCATGCCGTACATCATCACCACCAGGATGCCGATCCAGCCATACTGGATGTGCTGGATGGCAAAGATCACGGCCGAAAGGCCTGCCGCCGAAAACGGCGACCAGCCGCGGGCAAGCAGGACGCCCATGACCAGACCACGATAGATGAATTCTTCCGCAAAGGGGGCCACCAGCACGACAGCGAACAGGATTTCCGCCCGCCTGCCGGCCTGCAGCTGGTGCGTGAAACTGTCACTGACACTGAGGCCCTGCGGTCCGAACATGATCGCCAGCAGGCCTGCCATGAAAGTGGCGAGGGCAACGGCGACCACGGCCACCACGAAGGCGCCCAGCACAATGATCAGGTTCATGTCGCCGGGATCGGCCACCTCATCGGCCACACCCTGAACCTTGAGATAGCCATAGATCGCCATCACGGTCAGCACATTGGCAATGCCGGACAGCGTGACAACCGACATGCCCGGCATCAATCGATGGACAACGATCGCTGGCAGTATGACCAGAAACTGGTAGGCGACGGCGACAATGACTGCCGTCCAGACCATCGAGCGAAGGCGGGTCAATTGAGTCGTGCGTCCCTGTGGCCCGTCGGGCCCCAGGCCTTAGAGCTCGATCATGTCAAAGTCAGATTTCGGCGTGCCGCAGAGCGGGCAGACCCAATCCTCCGGAATGTCGGCCCAACGGGTGCCAGGCGCAAGCCCTTCTGTCGGGTCGCCATGTTCTTCTTCATAGATGTAACCGCAGGTGCGGCACTGCCAGACCTTGTAAGGTGCTTCGCTCATTCCTTCCCTCCTCCTCAGACCGGCGCCAGGCGTGCGCGCAGCGATTGGATCAACATATCCTTGATGGGTGCGATGTCCGTGCCCGGGTCGATCATGTTCTGCATGCGTATACCGATCAGCGCGCAACCCGCCATCAGGGCGGTGGCGTCCGCGTCGGCGTCTTTCCGGATGCTGCCCTCGGCCTGCCCCCGCTCAATGAGGCTGCGGATCAGAACGCGCTCGACTTCGTGCGACTCGGCGAAAGCCTCACGGGTCTCAAGCCGGTCGGCAACCGCCGCTGCCAGCAGCATGTAATAGGCCTTGTCTTGTTCCTGTCCGTCCAGCGACCGGCAATGCAGCTCAACGAAGGCGCAAAGTGCGGAGAGGCCGTCCATGCGTTCCACATCAGCGGCCTCCAGCGCTTCGCGCTGCCAGCTATGCAAGGCGGTGATAAGACTGCGGATCAGGCCGTCCTTCGACCCGAAACGCTGCGTGACGAGGCCGCGGGAATAGCCCGCCTCCTTGCCGATGGCGTCGAAAGTGGCTGCGGCGACGCCGCTGGCGGACACGACCCGCATGGCCGCTTCCAGCAATTCCTGTTCGGACCGCTCACGCCGTTCGGCCTGTGTCAGCCGCCCGCCTTGAGCGGTGGGATGATCGGTCGGTGAGGCTGTGGACGCGTGAGGCATGAATCCGCCTAACATATTTGTTGGCTGTATAGCAAGTATATGTTAGATGCTGTTCCGACCGGGAGCCGGAAGTTGCTCCCACCACCGGAGGAAAGCATGACCATACCCGCCCATATCGCCGAAGCCGTTGTTGATCCGAAGGCCTATGCCGACTGGGATCGATCGCACGAGGCCTTTGCCTGGCTGCGCAAGAACGCACCGCTGGATGTTGCCGAGGTCGAAGGCTTCGATCCGTTTTGGGTGGTCAGCAAGCATGCCGATATCCAAAACATCGAGCGTCAGAACGACCTGTTCCATAACGAAGACCGCTCCGCCACGCTGACCACGATCGAAGCGGACCAAAAAGTGCGCGCCATGATGGGCGGCTCGCCCAACCTGCTGCGCTCGCTGGTGCAGATGGATAATCCGGATCACATGCAGTACCGCCGTCTGACACAGGGCTGGTTCATGCCGCAGAACCTCCGCAAGCTGGAGGACCGGATTCGTGGCATCGCGCGTGGCTTTATCGACAAGATGGCCGACAAGGGCGGCGAGTGCGACTTCGCCAAGGATGTCGCCTTCCTCTATCCGCTTCATGTCATCATGGATGTGATCGGGGTGCCGGAAGAGGACGAACCCCGCATGCTGAAGCTGACGCAGGAAATCTTTGGCGCGCAGGACCCCGAACAGAACCGTTCAGGCCAGTCGATTGCCGACACGGAAATGGGCATCGCCAGTATCCAGGAAACGGTGGCCGACTTCTTCGCCTACTTCGCCGCTGTCACGGAAGACCGCCGCAAGAGCCCGCGCGAAGACCTCGCCAGCGTTATTGCCAATGGGGAAGTCTACGGTAAGCCGCTCGGCCACCTCGAAGCGATGTCATACTACATCATCGCCGCCACGGCCGGGCATGACACCACGTCCAACACGACTGGCGGCGCCCTCTGGGCCCTCGCCGAGAACCAGGACCAGTTCCGCAAGCTGAAGGACGACCTCTCGCTGATCCCGTCCATGGTAGAAGAGTCCATCCGCTGGGAAACGCCGGTGAAGCATTTCATGCGCACCGCGACCGCTGACACGGAAGTCGCCGGCAGGCAGATCAAGAAGAATGACTGGCTGTTCCTGTCCTATCCGTCGGGCAACCGCGATGAGGACGTGTTTGACGATCCCTATTCCTTCAAGATCGACCGTACGCCGAACAAGCACGTTGCGTTCGGCTATGGTGCGCACGTCTGCCTCGGCCAGCATCTCGGCCGGATGGAAATGCGCATCCTGTGGGAAGAGCTGATGCCGCGCCTCCAGTCCCTTGAACTCGCCGGCACGCCGACACGGGTTCAGGCGAATTTCGTCTCCGGGCCGAAATCGATCCCGATCAAGTTCAAGATGAACTAGGGCCTTCGCCCATACGCTTTAATTCAGGCCGACCGCTGCCAGCGCGTCGGCTTGTCTTTTTGTGACGGCCTCCACCGAGAAGCCTTCAAGGCTTTCCTGAAACAGGCGGCAATAGTTCAGCTCCGCACCGAGCCGCAGGTAAGCCGCGCCGAGGCCAATGGCGGCGCGGTCCATGAAGACGAACTCGCGCGGGATCTTCACCGGGCCTTTCTCCTTCAGAAGCTTGCGGACCGTGAAGGCTTCCTTGCGGCCATACTCGCCCGCAGTCACACCATCGGCCACGCTGCGCACCCGGTCGTCCAGCAGCGGTCCATAGATAAAGCGCGCCCAGATGTTCAGCACTTCGACCAGGTCCTTCGAGAGGCCCACGAACCCCCATTTTTCATAGGCGGCATAGGCCGCGTCGAAATCGTCTTTCTGGAGGGCGCGATAGAGATCGACCACGCCTTCCACAAAGGTGGGCGGGAAAATGCGGATACAGCCGAAGTCGAGCAGGTTCAGGCCCGTCCCCTCTCCGGTCACCTGATAGTTGCCGAGATGCGGGTCGCCATGGATCACGGCGTGGGAGTTGAACGGCCCCCACCAGGTCCAGAACAGCATTTCGGCGATATGGTTGCGGGTCTCCTGCGAGGCGTCCTCGAAGGCGGTGAGGCGCTCGCCGGTCAGCCATGTCATGGTGAGGAGGCGGTCGGTAGAGAGCTCCTCCACCGGTTCCGGCACCTGTACGAAGTCCTTCTCCGCCAGCATCAGGGCGTAGAGCTCCATGTGCTTCGCCTCGCGGGCATAGTCGAGTTCCTCGCGTAGGCGGTCGGTGATCTCCTCCACCATGGCAGTCGGGTCGATGGAGCCGTCCATGCGCCTGAAGAGGCCGAGCACGGTCTTCAGCTGGCCGACATCACTCTCCACGGCGCTCGCCATGTCCGGATACTGCAGCTTGCAGGCGACCTTGCGGCCATCGTGAAGCGTTGCGGCATGCACCTGCCCCAGCGAGGCGGCGTGGGAGGCCTCGTGGCCGAAGTCCGCGAACCTGCCCTGCCAGTCCCCGCCGAGTTCCGCCCGCATGCGCCGGCGCACGAACGGCCAGCCCATGGCCGGGGCCTCTGCCTGCAGCTGTGCAAACTCTGCAGCGTATTTTTCAGGCAAGAGATCGGGCACGGTGGACAGCAGCTGCGCCACTTTCATCAGCGGGCCTTTTGACTTGCCGAGCGCGGCGGCCAGCGCCTTTGCGATCTTCTCATCACCCTGGTCTCCGCCGAACAGGCTCTGCGCCGCAAAGGTCAGCCCTGCCCCGGACAGGTTAGCCCCCACCTTTGCGGTGCGGGTCAGGCGCCCGGTGAAGCGGTTGCGTTCGGGATCGGAGGGCGGGCCGCCAGCAGGGCCGGATGTATCGCTCATGTTACTCATATAGAGTGTACGCGCGAAACTGGCACAGGGTTTGCGGCGCCGCAGGCCAATATGCAGGCCTTTTACAGCTATCTGACTCCACCGGGTGACAAGCCGATCAGGCGGCGTTATAGCGCGCGCCTCGAATTCATGACCGGCCTGTAATGCCAGGTTAACCACAAGAGGTACCCGCCGGCGCGTCCGGCCATGCCAATCCCTTCTTAACCAAGACATCCCCATACTGGGCCCTTGTGCTGTCCCGAGGACAGTTCGCGGCCACCGAAAGGATACCCTTTCCATGCCCTACGATACGCTTCTTACCGAGTTTGACGAGGATACCGGCGTCGCCGTGATCCAGATGAACCGTCCGGACGCACTGAATGCCCTGTCCGAAGCCATGATGAACGACCTGACCAGCGCGCTCGACCGCTGCGACCAGGAAGACAAGGTCGGCTGTGTCATCCTGACCGGCTCCAAAAAAGCCTTCTCCGGCGGCGCCGACATCAAGGAAATCAAGGACAAGACCTTCCCGGAGTCCTATTATGAGGACTTCATTTCCCGGAACTGGGAGCGGACGGCCCGCCTGCGCAAGCCGATTATCGCCGCTGTTTCGGGCTATGCAGTGGGTGGCGGCTGCGAGCTCGCCCTGATGTGCGACATCATCCTGGCGGCCGACAATGCCAAGTTCGGCCAGCCGGAAGTCCGCCTCGGCGTCATGCCCGGCGCAGGTGGCACCCAGCGCCTGACGCGGGCAATCGGCAAGTCGAAAACGATGGAACTCTGCCTGACAGGCCGCCTGATGGATGCCGGCGAGGCCGAGCGATTCGGACTGGTCAGCCGGGTGGTGAAGGCAGAAGACCTCATGGACGAAGCCCGCAGCCTTGCCCGCACAATTGCCTCCATGCCCATGGCCGGCGCCATGATGACCAAGGAAGCCGTGAACTATGCCTACGAGACCCCGCTTTCGCAGGGCATCCAGTTCGAACGGCGCCTGTTCCAGTCCCTCTTCTCGACCTCGGACCAGAAAGAGGGCATGGCCGCTTATGTCGAAAAGCGCTCGGCCCATTTCCGCGACAAGTAACGACAAGAGCCGGCAGGTGCATTTTTCCCGTATTGGACGGGACTCTCCGGTTGACGCCAAACCGGCCTTTATGTATCTCCGCGCCTTCAGCCTGAGGGTCGCCTCTCGGGCAACAGGAGTTTGATATGGCTAATACCCGTTCCGCCAAGAAGATGGTCCGCAAGATTGAGCGCCGAACCGAGGTCAACAAGGCCCGTCGCTCGCGCGTGCGTACATTCGTCCGTCAGGTCGAAGAAGCCATTGCTTCGGGCGACAAGACCGCTGCCGCAGATGCGCTCAAGGCTGCCCAGCCGGAGCTGATGCGTGCCGTCACCAAAGGCGTCATGCACAAAAACACTTCTGCGCGTAAAGTCTCGCGTCTGGCTGCCCGCGTGAAGGCAATGGCCTGAGGCCAAATCCTTCCGGACCACCGGCAAGAAACAAGCCCGCCCGGCGCCTCGCCCGGCGGGTTTTTTGCACCCGAAATCCGGTAAAAAATCCGCATTCCGAATTACCTTGCGCTTCGCCCAATTCGCGGTCAGGCTCTGCTCGAAAGTGTGTCACACGTTTGTCGGAATAACCTACAGAAATGCGAAATTGCAGAACTCAACGTGTTCGGCCTGCGTGAATGCGCAATCGAAAGGGACGATCAAAACTGTTACAAAATATTTCCAGTAATTGGCACGAATTTCACAGCCAATATTGATGAAGCCAGGTTGACAGAACAAAAGTGAACTTTTGTGCGCGAGGGCTCACTGGAAAAAAAATGCAGGCAGGTTTGAACGGAAAAAACCGTTGAGCCATATAGGTTTTTTTCGCCTCACAAGGGTGCTGTGGAAAGAGTCAACACGCCAATCACGGTTGTCGAAAAAAAGATACACTTGTCTTTGAAACCACCCGTCGGTACCTTGAGCTCACCAACGATAAACATCCCTGTACGGAGTATTTTCGGGGCCAGTTTCGGGTGACTGGACAGGGGTGTTGCGTGCCGGTTTGGTGGCTGTAACAGATAACAAAAAAATGGGGCTCGGCATGGACCGAAACAGACTCTTTGACACTCCAGCCAGCGTAGATTCCAAAACCAACAAGAAGATCTCCAGTCTTCCCGGCCAGGCAATCTGGCAGGCCGTCCGGGAACACCTGAAGGAGGTCCTCTCCACCGCAGATTTTCAGCGGTGGATCGGTGATCTGAAACTGATCGCGGAAGTTGACGGCAAGATCGTCATCGCCGCGCGTGATCGTCTCTCCTATGACCGTGTGTCGGCAGATCACCGCCACATCCTCCAGCGTATCTGGAAGGAGCATGACGATGCCCGGCGCGACATCCGGCTCGTCTGCTGGAAGGAAGCAGGCAGCAGCCTGCGTGCCATCGTCGAGGATCCCTGGACCGAAGCTGAGCCGGAAGCGGCTGCGGGCGGCGCCGGCAATGGGTCTGGCAATGGAGCGGGCGGCAATGACGGCGACGCGGCACAAGGCCCACGCGCATCTTCCGGCGCACCGGAATTGACGTTCGCCACGCTGGTGACCGGCAAATCCAATGCGATTTCCGTGGAACTGGCCAAGCGGGTGGCCGATGGTCAGCCGGTCGGGACACAGGTTCACCTGATCTCCGGCCCACAGGGCACGGGCAAGACGCACACGCTGCTGGCACTGCGCAGCCGCGCCCTGGAAACCAATGCTGACGCAACCGTCGTGTACCTGACGGCGGAGGAATTCCTGTCGGCCTATACGGACGGCGTGAAAGCGAAGGACACCAGCGCCCTGAAAAAGCGTCTGCGGTCCGCGTCCATCCTGCTGATCGACGACCTGCACCGCATTTCGGGCAAGCCCGGCACCGAGACCGAGCTGTTCCAGAACATCCGTGAAGTCACCGGCCAGGGCGGCAATGTCGTCCTCGCAGGCGACAAGACGCCGGGCGAGCTGGCTGGCTTCTCGCCGCGGATGATGAGCGAGCTGAAAGGTGCCACTGTTGTCGAGGTGGAGCTGCCGGACGAAGACATGCGGCGCGATATCATCCGCCGCCTGGCCCGTCACATCGAGATCGCGCATCCGGAATTCGTCCTCGACGAAGCCCTGATCGAGCGGATCCATACCGGCATTCGCGGCCCCGGCCGGGAACTGACCGGCGCGGTCTGGAACCTGTTCACTGAAGCAGGCTTCGGCACGATGACACCGACCTCCGACATGCTGGAACGGGTCATCCGCCGCATGGAAGGCGAAGTGCGGGCGCCGACAATTGAACTGGTGAAAAAGGCGGCGATGAAGGTCTTCAACGTGTCGAAGGCCGACCTCGAAAGCCCCTCCAAGGCCCGCTCCGTTGTCTATCCACGCCAGATCGCCATGTACCTGTGCCGGGAGCAGACCCATAAGTCCTTCCCGCAGATCGGACGCGCCTTCGGGCGGAGAGACCACACAACCGTTCTCTACGCTCACCGGAAGCTGACGCGGGACCTGCCGAACGACCCGGAACTGTCCGCGGATATCGCCCGTGTGGCCGCTGCGATCCTCGAACTGCAGGCTTCCGGCGGCCATTAACGAACTGAATAGGCCAGT
>NZ_JAWKUS010000007.1:0-11249 GCF_041398465.1 Hyphomonas sp.
TGTCCGGACTGTCGCCGAGGCTGTCGCCCCCTTCCCTTTCGCATGCACGCGTGCCGTGACTGGTACAGACCACCAGGATGAAACCGGCTACGCTTTCCTCATTCCGGACACAGGTGACGGTGACATACTGGAACTGCGGAACCAGCTGCACACCGGCCCCTTCTCGGGGCTGCTGCGGGCCGACATTCCTTATGTCCCGCACATAACGATCGGCCGGTTTGCCAGCGTCGAAGCCGCCGGGAAGGTATGCGATTCACTGAATACATTCGGCATCGATGTGTCAGGCCGGATCACCGCGCTCACGATTGTTGCCATGGATACACAAGGGACGATTCAGGAGATACAGGCCATCTCTCTGTCTCGCAGCAAGGCATAGCGCGCGGCTCACACTCCATCCAGCATGGCCAGCGCCTTTGTCTGTGCGGTCCGGATGTCCGGTTCCACTAAGACGTGCGGGGCTTCAACACCATGAGCCGCGAGGGCGGCTTCGTTGGCGGGGCTGAGGCCGGTCAGCCAGACGGCGATCTTCCGGCGATGAGCGGCTTCGACGAGCCCCTCGATCGTGTGGGCCGCCGTTGAATCAACGAATGGCACTTGTGAGAAGTCCACGATCAGGGCGCGGTGCTGGTCGCCGATCCGGTCCAGCACAGACCCAATGGTCGCCGCCGCGCCGAAGAAGAAGGCGCCGGAAATGCGATAGACGATCACATCACGGCGGGTGCTGGTGGCCTCGTCATAGGGGACGCGCTCGCGCAGATCGTCGGCCTCGTCCGGGCGGACCAGCGGCGCGCCGAGTTCCACGGTCGCGGCCTGCGACATGCGCTGGATGAACAGAGCCGCGCCAAGAGCGAAGCCGACGATAATCGCTTCGGTCAGGTCGCGGAACACTGTGAGGCCAAAAGTGGCAAGCAGCACCGCCGCATCGCCTTTGGAGGCATTCAGCAGGCGCCAGAAGGCGTGTTTCTCGAACATGTTCCAGGCGACCACCGCCAGCACGCCCGCCAGCGCCGCCATCGGGATGTAGGCAATCAGCGGCGCAGCAATGATCATCATGCCCAGCAGGAAGACCGAGTGCAGCATGCCGGCGACCGGGCCATGCGCCCCTGCCCTCACATTCGTGGCCGTGCGCGCAATCGTGCCGGTGACACAAATGCCGCCGAACAGGGCCGAGCCGATATTGGCCGCGCCCTGCGCCACGAGTTCGCAGTTGGAGCGGTGGCGCCGACCGGTCATCCCGTCGGCCACAACTGCCGAGAGCAGCGATTCGATGGCGCCCAGCAGGGTGAAGGAAATCGCGGCGGGCAGCACGTCCGTGACCTTGGCGATAGAGAGCGCCGGAACATGGGGCATAGGCAGACCCGCCGGCATCGCTCCGAAACGAGTGCCGATCGTGGCGATGTCGAGCTTTGCCAATGCCGTCACCAGCGCGGCCAGAACGACCGCCAGCAGGATGCCCGGCCAACCGGGGCGGAAGCGCTTCAGCGTGAAGATCACGGCCATGGTACCTGCCGCAATCGCAAAAGCGTGCCAGTCCGCTGTCGGGGCCGCCGAGGCGAGCACGGGTAGCTTCTCAAGAAATGGCCCCGGCTCCGCCCCGGCGAGGGTGAGGCCGAACAGATCCTTCAGCTGGCTGGAGCCGATGATGATGGCGATGCCTGCGGTGAAGCCGACCGTCACGGGGTAAGGCACGAACTTCACGAAAGTGCCCAAACGCAACCAGCCCGCGAGTGCCAGCATCACACCAGACAGCAACACGGCCAGGATCAACCCGTCCATGCCATGGGTCGTGGCGGTCGTGTTGACCAGCACGATGAAGGCGCCCGCCGGCCCGCCGATCTGGAACCGGCTGCCGCCCAGAAGCGAAACGAGGAAGCCGCCAATGATGGCGGTGATCAGCCCCTGTGCCGGGCTGGCCCCTGAAGCAACGGCTATAGCAATGGATAATGGCAGGGCGACGATGGCGACCGTCAGGCCCGCAATCGCGTCGGCGCGCAATTGGCCGAGCCCATAGCCTTCTCGCAGCACGGTCAGCAGTTTCGGCGTGTAGAGATCTGAAAAGCCTGGCGCGGGCGGCGCCGCCTTTTGCGTAAAAGATGTCATGGCTGGCCTGCCCCGCTATCCGCGAATGCATACCTATTACACCACCAGAAGGTGTAGGCGGAAGGGGGCGAGACGCCTCAGACTTTCTCCAGCATTGCCTTCCTGTATTCGGCATCGCGTTCCGCGCCGATGAGGGAGCGGACGGTGTCGGGCGTATAACCGAACTGCTCAAGCGCCCTGGCCGACATCTGCAGACCGGCCTCGATGGCGTCCGGCACAACATGGGTCGCCCCTGCCTGGAACAGGCTGCGCGAATGGTCTGCATCCTGCGCGCGGGCGAGAATCGGGATTTCGGGGCGCCCCCGGCGCACGGCCCGCACGATATGTTCAGCGGCTTGCGGGTCGTCGATCGTGATCACGACCATCGCCGCGCCGGAGAGCCCTGCCTTGTCGAGAATTTCCTTGCGGGCGCCATCCCCGAAATAAACGCTCCAGCCTTCCTTACGCAGGCGCGCGACGGTGTTCGGCCGGCTGTCCAGCGCCACCACGCGGGTGTTCTCTTCGTCCAGAATGCGGGCCACCGCCTGCCCCACCCGGCCAAACCCGGCGATGATGACATGGTTTTCCAGTTCCGCCTTTTCGGCCGGAAGTGTCGTCGCGTGGCTATGACCCTTGCTGTGCAAACGCCGGACGATGGATTGTGAACCGCGCCATGTGACCGGGATTAAAAGCATGGAGAGGCCGGCCACCGCGGAAACGAGCGTTGCCTGATCGCCCGTAATCAAACCGCCCGCAGCGCCCGCCGCCAGCACGACGAAGGCAAACTCCCCCGCCGGCGCGAGCAGGCCTGCCGTCTCGGTCGCAAGGTCGGGGCTGCGTCCGAAGATCCGGACCGCCGCCCATGCGATGGCGTATTTCACCACCAGCAGCGCGATCAGGCCCATCAGAACGAGCGGCCATTCCCGCGCGATCACGCCGAGGTCCAACCCAAGACCGACGGTCATGAAGAAGAGGCCCAGCAGCAGACCCTTGAAGGGATCGAGGTCCACCTCGGTCTGGTGCTTGAATTCGGTCTCGCCCAGCATCAGGCCAGCCAGGAAAGCGCCGAGGGCGATGGAGAGGCCGGCGCTCGCCGTCAAAACCGCTGCGCCCACAACGGTGAGCAGCGTGATCGCCATCAGGAAGTCGCGTCCACCGGCATCGGCCGCCATCTGGAACAGGCGGCGCAGCAGGAACCGGCCAATCACGAGAAGGATGCCGACCGCCAGCACGCCCTGTACCGCCGCCTCCAGCAGGACGGTGCCGAGGTTCGCCCCGACGTCCGACGAGGCAAAGCCGACGAAGATCAGGATCGGCGCAACCAGGATGTCCTGAAACAAAAGCACGCCGAGCGCGGTACGCCCGACCGGTGCAGAGGCCTGATGGTTCGCCGTCATCAGCTGCATCACGACAGCGGTGGACGACAATGCCAGCGCAAGCCCCACCACGATGGCGGCTGTCAGGTCGAAATCGAAAACCGTTGCCAGAATCGCCAGCAGGATGGCGCTGGCCGCGGCCTGCACAATGCCTGCGCCGAACACGATGCGCCGCAGGGACCAGAGCTGCTCCACCGACAGTTCCAGCCCCAGCAGGAACAACAGGAACAGCACGCCGAGCTCCGCGAACGGTGCAGCTGCGCCGGGCTCGGCAATGGTAAACATGCCGAGCGGCGCCCAGGCGTGCGAAAACGAACCGAGCCCCCATGGGCCAAGCGCCACACCGGCGAGAATGAAGCCGACGACGGCTGGAAGTTTCAGCATGCGAAGCGCCGGCACAACCAAACCGGCAGCAATCAGGAAGACCAGTGCGTCCTTGATCAGGATTTCGTGGCTTCCTTCGTGCATGCAAATTCCCCTGTCATTGCGAGTCGGCGGCCCCGCTGCCGTCACAATTTCATTCTATCGGACCAGCCCAACTCTCCAAGGGAAGACATTCCATTGCCTCAAGATTCAACGAATTTGCTGACGCATGGTGTTCCAAACAGGCTTCTTGTATGGAAGGTATCCGCCATGCGTTTCATATCTGCCGCGTTTTTGTGTCTTTTTGCCTGGATCGCCGTGCCGGGTCTGGCTTCGGCAGCCGACGTGTATCGCGATGTGGTCTACAACCACATGCCCGCGGTCAGCGACGGCAACTTCACCATGGACATCTACGCCCCGGACGAGGCGGAAGACCTGCCCATCGTGATCATGGTGCACGGCGGCGCGTGGACCTATGGCAACAAGCAGAATGCCATTGGCGAGAAACAGTCGGAATTCTTCACCGATGAAGGCTTCATCTACGTCTCGATCAATTACCGTCTGGCACCTGACCACCCCTTCCCGGCCCAGGTTGAAGACCTCGCCAGCGCCATCGCCTTTCTTTACCGCAACGCCGACGATTATGGCGGCGACCCGGATTCGATCTTCCTGATGGGTCATTCCTCGGGCGCACATTCGGTGGCACTGGTCTCGATCGATCCGCAATACCTGCGCGCCGAAGGTCTGGGCCTGGGCGTCATCAAGGGCACGGTGCCGCTGGATGGCGCCTCCTACAACCTGGTGCGCACGGGCGAAAAATACGGCGAACTGCCCCGGTTCTACAGGCCGGCTTTCGGAAGCAAGGAAACGGTCTGGCGCGAAGCCTCCCCGACCCTGCATGTGATGGATGGCCGGCGCATTCCGCCGATGCTGATCCTTTATGTCGACCGTCCGGTTTCACCTGACCGGGCAAAGGAGCTGGCCAAAACGCTGCGCGATCATGGCTATGACGCCAAGGCCGTGCTGGCGAAGAAGCGCTCCCACAAGAGCCTCAACAAGCGGCTGGGCGCCAAGGGCGACAAATTCGGCCCGATGATTGCGAACTTCTTCCGTAGCCAGATGAATTAGCGGCTGAGCTGATCAAGAAAGCTCTCGCCTGTCAGTTCCGGATTAGGCGGCAATCCAAGCCACGCATCCATTGTCGGAGAAACATCCAGCGCATCGGCCTTGCCGTGGTGCCCTGGCAGAACACCATTTGCCTTCAGATAAAAGCGGCCGAGACCGCCCGTGTGTCCGCCGGTCCGGCGGATTGGCGCGGGCCCGATGGTCCCGAGTTCGGGATGCCGGAAGCCCAGAGGCTCCCCCGCCCAGAGAATCTCGATGTCGCCTGTGCTGTCCGGAACAGCCATCGGGTCATCCCGGCTGGTAAAATAGATATCGTCGATGACGCATTCGCCGGTTTGGACATCCCGGCACGCGAGCAGGAGGTCGCGAATGCGATCCAGCGCGGCTGGGTATTCATCCTGAGCAATCTTTCCGTTCTTTTCCCGACCGACAACATTCAGGCGGATGCGGCCATCATAGAATGACGGCAGCGCGAAGGCCTCCATGTCGGGCCATGCGAAGCTGTAATGCATGCCAGGCATCCAGCCGAGAAACACTTCCGGATGCGGGGCCGATCCGAACACGCCCGGAATGTACCGGCTGAGTTTCCGCCTGACCCGGCTCATCAGCGGCCGGCGGCGCAATTCGGCGTGGCCCATCTCATCCGTGACGGCCTGCTCCCAGCGCTCCCCCGGCTGCAGCGGCGGCATGAGGCCATTCAGGTTCTGCCACCGGGCCGGCGCTTCAAAATTGGTCTCTCCCGTGGCGTGCCTGTAGAGAAGCTCCGGAAGCAGCAGCATGGACGCCACATCCGCGTTGTTGGATCCCATGCCGTGCATCCAGAACAGCGCAATGGCGGCATCCGGAAATGCCTCCTGCATCTGGCCGACCATGCGATCAAGTTCGCGATAGACCTCCCGCAATCCCTCACCGGCCGGCCTGGCGCTGGGCAGATTGTGCAAGGGGTGGTCCTGATCGAACCCATGCCACAAGGGCTCGATAGAGGAATGAAGCTCACTGACGACGGTGATCGCCATGTCCCAGTCCGGCGTCCGTTCGGAGAGCATCCACCTGGTGATGTCCGCGCGCTGTCGCAAGGCGGCGGCAAGCCGGGCGCCTGCCGCTTCGGCCTTCTCGGCGTCCGGCCAGACAAAGCCGTAGATGTCGTCGGCGGCCTTGTAGGGTCCGAACTTTTCGTTGATTTCGTCCAACAGCGTCGCGGGCCGCGCAAATGGTGTCACGCCCGGATCGTGAGCGCCCCAATTGGCAAAGCCATGCATGTCAGGGATGGAGGCCAGATCGAAGTAAGGTACATCCAGTGCGACGACCCGGCTCCCTGCCCGTTTCAGGAAGGGCGGTGTGCGCGTCAGCGTCTGAGACGCTATGTATGTAGACGGATCAAAGTCGACGGCTGACAACCGGCCGTAAACTTCGGGCGCCTGGCCAACGGCAAAATGCTCCCAGGAAAGACCGGATAGTTTGTTCCGGCCATGATCCAGATCGATGGATGCGCTGGCGTCGAACACAGCTTTCATGTTCGGCAAGTCACCCTCTGCCATCATGACCTGAGCGATCCTGTCTTCATAGCCATCGAGGCCAATGACGATCAGGCGCTGTTTGTCTGCATTGGTACGGGTCATGCGGGCATTCCTCGTGGCGGAATCAGATCTGCTTCAGATTGGTCAAATCGGTCTGCCAGCGCAGCCGGGCGTAAAGACGGTAAAACGGGTTCTTGCCGTCCCATATCTGCGGCCCCCAATCGATCAGGCCATGATTGGCAGCCTGCCGGATATATTCGGTCGCGGCCTGTGTACGTTTGCAGTAGGGATTTCTCTTTCGCTCAGCCAGCGCCGCCGGGAGCCAGCCGATCGCTTCAGCGGTGCCTGAGAGCGCTGCCCAGACAAATCCTGACCGGACGCCACCTGCGGCCATCACAATCAGCTCCTCGAACAACCGATAACTCACCCCTTCTGTCTTGGCCTGGATATAAATCCTGTTCCGGAGGTGATAGCGGAACCGTCCGCTCTTCCAGAGAATGCGCTGCTCGGCGGCTGAGCCATGTCCAATGGGCAGGTCACCGCGATAGGCAATGCGATAGCCCGCATTGATGAAACGGTAACAGAGGTCGAATTCCTCATGCATGAAGAAGAGCCGGGCATCATAGCCATCGACCTGTTCAAAGGCGGAACGCCGGATCATATGCCCCGCGCCGACAAAATTGTGGGCATCAAAATTCCGGCCCACAGCTTCTTCTGGTTCGAGCGGCTGATAAGCCCAGGCGTTCAAATCCGCATTCTCCGTGTCGCCGGCGTTGATGCGGAATGCAATCGCCGCAAGATCGGGATCTGAGTCCATCAAGGCCGCTGCCCGGGCGCAAACGTACGGATCCTGAAAAACCGCATCATTGTCGAGACCGACAATGAAGTCTGCCGTCCCCATGGCGCTCGCCTGATTTCTCCCACCAGGGCAGCCGGTATTCTTTTCGTTGAACCGAATTTGCACATTGGGCAGGTCTGCACAGTGAGCTTTCAGCTTCTGAACAGATTGCGGATTGGAGCCCTGGTCAACCACCAGAACCTTCACATCCACCCCCTGTTGCGCGCAGGCACTATCAATCGCTCTCAGCGTATCGTCGCTGCGATTCCAGGACAGAATGATGATGTCGACATTGGCCAAGACGCTTTCCCATCCGGTCAACTACCGTAGCAACGTAGCCGGGCAGCTACTATGCCAAGCAATTCACAGGCCACAGCCATTTACCCGCCGAGAAGAGGAACAATGATCAGTGGCAAACGCCGGGCGTGTCGAGGCCGAGCATAGGCAGGCCTTCAGCGCAGAGTTCGTGGCCGCCTTCCCAGATCATGTGCAGCGCTACATAGAGAATGATGGCGAGGCCCGCAAAAGCGATCCAGCGGTGGCGGTTCAGCACTTTCGCGATGAAGGTGGACGCGATGCCCATCAGAAGGATCGATAGCGCGAGGCCGAAGACCAGCACGACCGGATGTTCCCGTGCCGCACCTGCAACGCCCAGCACATTGTCGATGGACATGGAAACGTCGGCGATGATGATCTGCGTCACCGCCTGACGGAGGGTCTTTCCGGATCGCTGCCCGGCGACCGTGCCGTCGGCATTCAGGTCTTCGCCAGCGAGGGCCTCTTCAGCGTTGTGGGCCGCCTCTTCCCGGAGCTCCCGCCACATCTTCCACGCGACCCAGAGCAGCAGCACGCCGCCTGCGAAAAGGAGGCCGATGATCAGCAGCAGCTCTGCCGCGACCAGCGCGAAGGCAATGCGCAGGACCGTCGCGAAGATAATTCCGATCAGGATCGCCTTGCTGCGCTGCTGCTTTTCCAGCCCTGCCGCCGCGAGGCCGATGACAACGGCATTGTCGCCAGCCAGCACGAGGTCGATCGCCACAACGGCGAAGAAAGCCTGCAGGAGTTCGGGGGTCAGGAAAGTCAGGTCGGGGACCATGGGCCAAAGGCATCTTTCAGGAGTCCGGCCAGAATGGCGGGACTCAGCCCAGTCAATATGGGGGAAGCCGCACCGGCCTGCAATGAGACGGAATCAGTCCCGTTGCAGGCCGGTGATACGCCTTACGGTTCGACGACGTTGAACCAGAACGGCGCAGTTTCCAGTGTGCTGAACCAGGCGAGCAGCGCGCTCGGGTCGCCCTCCACTTTCGCCTCCCCTGCTTTCGCGATGTCCTGGAAGCTCCGTGTCTGGAGAATCAGGTCGTTAAACGCAGCGCGAGAAATCGTCAGCGTGGCCGCCGGCGATCCGGACGCAGACCCCGCCCGCGGGAAGGCCGTGTTGACGCCGACATCCAGCATCAGTGTCTCTTCAGTATCCGGGAACACGAAGTTCAACGTGAACGGATCGCGGTTCAGCTTCTCGGGGGCATAGCGGACGGCCAGCGCATTGAAGAGTTCCACCGTCGGCACGCCGGCGACGAACTCAGCGCTGGCGACCCGGCCGGCGCCGCTTTCCGGGATGCCCTTGCGCAGCTCAGCCGCGCCGGTCAGATAGTAATCACGCCATGCGCCAGACTCGGCCTGAAAGCCCATCTGCTCATAGGTGGCAGCGAGCCAGTCCTTTGCCACCTTGTTTTCAGGGTTCGTGAAAACAACCGCATTGAACACTTCAGCGGCCCAGCGATAGTCGCCGTCATTGAAGGCTTTCTCGCCGGAAACGAGCGCGGCGTCCTCGCCCCCCGCAAGGGCGACCATGCGCTTGGAGCGCTCTTCCATCGGCCAGGCATTGTAGGTAGCGGGTACGCCATCCCACCAGCCGAAATAGTACTGGTAGACCGCTTTGGCATTGTGATTCAGCGTGCCGTAATAGCCCCGGGTATCAAAATGCGATTCCTGGACAGTCGGCTCGGGGATATCATCTGCGATCTCGAACTGGGTCTGCCCTTCGTTCGCACGGCGGACCGTCTGGTCATGAGTGTAGCGGTACACATCGCGTTGGCCGCGAAGATAGTCTTCGACATTCGCCTGCCCGAACGTCGGCCAATGGTGCGAGGCGAAGGACACGTCGGACTTGCCGGCATAATTGGTCAGGACATAGTCCAGAACGCGGCTCCATTCGAGGAAGTCCCGCACTTTGGCTCCGCGAAGCGTGAGTCCATTGTGGAAGGTCGCAGTGGCGACTTCGGCGGTGCAGAGCGCACGGAAGTCAGGCAGGTAAAACATGAATTCCGCTGGCGCCTCCGTTCCGGCGGCATCGATGAATTCGAAACGGACACCATCAATCACCCGCTTTGTACCACGGCCAGAGATTTCTTCTGTCGGCGGAATGAACCCTGCCGTGCCGGCCGACGTCGCTGGGCCGAGGCCCGCGCCGACCTGAGCAGTTGGCCCGTTCGGCAAGGTCCGGCCAAACATCAGGATCGCTCGGCGGGACATGTAGTTGCCGGCCAGCAGGTTTTCGGACACTGCGTTTTCGGTGAACCCGATCGGCGCCAGCACCGGCACGCCTGCCGCAATATCTGCTTCCGAAATGATGCCGCGCACGCCGCCGAAATGGTCGATATGTGAGTGGGTGTAGATCACGGCGCTGACCGGGCGCTCGCCCAGCGTGTCATTGACGAGCTTCAGCGATGCGGCAGCTGTCTCCTTGGAAATCAGCGGATCGACGATAATCCAGCCCGTCTCGCCCCGAATCACCGACATGACCGACAGGTCGTAGCCACGTACCTGATAGAGACCGTCGGCAATTTCGAACAGGCCGTGCTTGCCGAGCAACTGCTGCTGGCGCCAGAGCGACGGGTTGACCGTGTCGGGCGCCGCACCATCGATGAAGTCGAACGCATGAACGGACCAGACGACATTGCCGTTCTCATCGACAATATCGTCCTGAATCTGCGCCAGCAGGCCGCGTTCCGCGTCTTCGAAGTCACCCGGCTGGGCCAGCGGCAGGCGGTCAGCCAGCGCCGCATTGGCTGCTTTGGTGGCGTCCGTCGCAACACCTGCGGGCGGTGCGGCGTCGGCTTTCGGGGCTTCCGCAGGCTGTTTCGAACAGGCGGCAAAGCTGATCAGCGCGGCGAGCGCCAGGGCGGCATGTCTCATTTTCTTCCTCCGGAAATTTTTCCTGCAGTCTGCGCCGGGCCCGTCAGGGACACAAGAAAGTCCCGAAATCCGGCCCAGCCAACTCCGATGCGGTATGTATATTACGAAGCGCCAGATGCCCAGCATTTATTGGCATTTCGACGGCCAATAACTTTCGGTTTCATACTATTGGTATGTATGTAGCAAAACCCCAGAGGGCTATGGGAGCGACTTCTCCCTCGTCGCTCCTGTGCGTGCGGCCTAGTAGGCCACCGAGAGCGAGACGGCACCAAACTGCTGGGGTCCCTGCTGATAGGCAAACTGCTCCGTCCGGTTCACCCAGGTGAAGGCAACCTGCACATCCCGGTAGTGCACCACGAGCCCGGCCTGAAGGTCGCCGGAAAGCGCCCGGCGGTCTTCGACCCTGGCCGAGTCGCGCCACAGATTGCCATCGAGGAACATGTCCCGCGCGATGGCGCGGCCATCGACACCGATAAAGGCATACCCGCCCCAGGGGTTTTCGTCAGTACCGGGAATGAACTCCCCTGCCCCGGCCAATGCCGGGCGGATGCGCGGCGGGCCGAAGCCTGAATCGAGATCCCATCCGATACGCGCCGTCAGGCCCGTATTCACATAAGTGCGCACATTTCCGAGCGCGAACCCGGCATGGCCCGCAAAATCCGTTTCCAGCCCGAACGGCAAACTGATCTTGTCCAGCCTCTGGAGGCGCTGGGCAATGATTTCGACGCCCGGCTCGTCCTTCAGCTGGTGGTGCCA